>NZ_RCWJ01000005.1 GCF_003668565.1 Mycetocola zhadangensis | reverse complement strand
TTTCGGCGGCCATAGCAAGAGGGAAACGCCCGGTCACATTCCGAACCCGGAAGCTAAGACTCTTTGCGCCGATGGTACTGCAGGGGGGACCCTGTGGGAGAGTAGGACACCGCCGGACTTAACTTAGAAGAGCCCACCCCACACCGGGTGGGCTCTTCGCATTTAACGCGAAACGAACATACGCAAAAGGCCACCCTCGCCGGGTGGCCTTTTGCGTTTAAGGGGTCAAAGCAGCGTTGGCGCGTGGGTGGGATTGGGGCAGTGAGCCATGGTGCTGGGTTCCGAGCTGGCTCGACCTTCTGTTGCTACTGGAAGTAGGGCTTCCGGCGAATCCACTCCGCGATAGTGACCTTTGGTTTTCCGTTGACCATCTCTACGGTGAAGACACCGGTGTCGATTAGTCGATGGTGGAACCAACAGAACAACGCGCCGTTATCAATATGGGTGGGCCCGCCTTGGCTGTACTCCTGAACGTGGTGGGCCTCACACCCTGTGGCCGGAATTTGACAGTCGTCCATGGCACAGGTGGGGCCGTCTCTAGCGATCATGCCCATACGTTGGGTGCGGGTGAAGCGACGTTGCTCGTTTCCGAGGGCGACGACGGTGCCGTCGGGGTCGATGAACACCGGGATGACGGTGGCATCGCAAAGGATTTGTTTGATACTGGAGAACGCGACCGGGGTGTTGACACCCACAATCTGCCCGGTGCCCTTCTCCCTCTCCAGTACGTCGGCGGTAACGGTCACCACGACGGTGGGAGAGGCGCCGCTGACCGTGGGAACGTCGCCGCCGCGGGCGAGGGAGTCGATCATCGCGGCGAACACGTCCGCACGTTTCTGACCCGCCGTCCGCCGGTCCGCCATCCTCGGATCCTTCTCGCCGTCGCTCGCACCATCGTCTGGAGTGTCGAGCCCGGGGGCGGACAGGCTGGTGGAATCAGGGCTCGGGCGAGCGACACCATCCAGGCCGCTATTGATGTCTGCGTCAACGGTCGGGTCCTCGGCTGGGATGAAGCGGCATTCCGTTCTGGGGCTGAGGATCGCGTCAAAGAGGGCGTGGAGTTTGGTGCCAACATCAACGGTGACCTTGCCGCCGAACTTCACAAGACCGTCCGGCGTGGTGTTGCGTGAGATCCAAAAGTCGCGTTTCTCGAACGCGCGTTTTGCTCTGGGTTCGACGCCGTCTTCGTCGAGGCGTTCCCGCCACTGTCTGGCCTGGATCGCCACAAGGTCGGAGGACAGAGGGAGGCCATCTCGCAGGCCACCGCCGACGGCCTGGCCGACCAGGGACGCTTCCGCGATCGCGAGGTGCTCGACCTCCGCCCGGGGTGCGGCGAGGCCGAGTTCCCGCGTGATGTTCTCAGCTGCTTCCACCCCGATGAGGCCCTCGTGGAGGGCTTCACTGACGAACGGGAACAGGGGTGGGAGCGGGAGTCCTGCGTCGCTGACTCTCTGGGTTGTGCGTTGCCCAACCCGAATCAGACGCGACGCTGCCGCTGACGAGATCCCGGTGATCACCTCGATCAGTTGTGACGGGCGTTGATAGGTGTGTTTCGCCGCCAGTCCCTCGGTGCCGCGGATCGGGTCAGACCGGAGAGCGACTTCGGCGCTCATCGCCGCGAGAGCCGCTTCACCACCACGAACGAGGTGGGCGACCTGGCTCAGTTGTGTCAACAGCTGGTCGCTGGTCAAGCGGGCAAGATGATTCAGGTCCAGCGCGGTCAGGACCTCACCCTCAAGCTGCAGCAGCTCGGTGAGCGCAACTTCTCCATCCGGCCCAGAGACCGGGGTGAAGTCGCTCACCGCGAGAGTCATGACAACCGGTCACCACCCGCACCGGCTACGAAGAGGTGCCGCGGGAAACGACGCCGTTGCTCGAGCCCACCGCTGATAATGCGGGGGTCTGAAAGTCGAACTGCCTCGTTCATGACTTCAGTACATCACCCACCTCCGACATTGACGTCGAGCACCTCTGAGGCGGGCTGATCTCACCCCACGGGGTAACCCGTTTGCATGGTTATCTTGACTGCGCAGCCGGGATCCCTGTGCTGTGGCGGTTACGGGTGCTGGACTTCTATAGCCCCACGCCGTTGTACGCCCCGATGTTCGGCAACGCAGTGCTGCTCACCGGCGCGGTGTAGTAGTCCAATCCGCCGTTGCCCGGGATGGTGACCCCGGAGCCGAGGGCAGGTGAGCCCGAGCGCAGTCGGTAGCCGGAAGCCACCCACGAGGAGTCGGACCCCGGCGAAAAGAGCCGGGGGTCGGCCACGAGCTTGTTGCCTCCGGTCGGCTCGGATGCGGGGCGATTGCCGTGGAAGAGGTTGCGGTTGTACGAGACGCCCAGGTTGGTGAAGCCACCTGACCCGCGATTCCAGAGGATGTTGTTGGTCAGCACGTTGTTCGACGGCGTTCTGCCCTGGTTGGCGAAGCTGTTCATCACGGGCCCGGTCGAGCCGCCGAGGCCGTAGACCGTGTTGTTGTAGACCTGGATTCCAGACGCGCCATAGAAGGCAAATCCGGACCAGTCGTTCTGGCTGATGTTGTAACGAACGATCGCGGTGGACTGGAAGAACGACTGGAAGAAGCCCTTCGGGCTGTCCTGGGAGTAGTTGTACTGGAAGATTGCGTTCGTGTTCTGCCAGTCGCAGTTGTAACTGAACCCGTCGTTGGCGAGTGTCGTCTGGCTCCAGACGCCGTTGTTCTGAACGACGACGTTCTCGCTGTAGACCGGCCAGATGCCCGCGCAGGCGGTGGAGCGGCCTCCGCTGTTTCGCACTGTGCAGCCCTCGATCAGGGCGCCGGAAACGTTCGCCATCACGAGTCCGTTGCCGCCAGCATTGACGACGTCGACATAGCGGAAGGTGTAGTTGGATCCCCGCGCGGTCTGGCTCGTTGCCGTCGTGCGGATGCCGTGGTCGTCGACGTTCGTGATCGTCACGTCCTGCACCAGCAGATTCGTCACGACCCGCTCGCCCGCGCTGGTGACGCTGATGCCGCCGCACGCGGCCGCCGGGAAGTCGCCCTGGCCGGTGTATGGGGCCCCCGTCACATCGTGGATGTTGAGGTAGCGCAGGTTGATGTTCGACAGGCCAGCGGCCGGTGTGGCGATGAGAATGCCGCTGCGGTAGGCCCGCGTGGCTGCGGTGTTGGTGATCTCGAGGTCCCTGATGGTCAGGTTGCTGCTCGTCGTGATGTGGATCGTCGCTGGCACTGCTCCGGCGCCCTGCAGGATGGGGCGCGGACCCGAGCCGTACCGGCCGAAGACGATGTGTGCCGACGGCGATCCTGACCCGCGTGGCGCCAGCACCCCGGGGAAGGTGTCGCCTGATCGGAAAAGGATTTGATCACCCGCCCCAAAGGTGACGGAGCTGACCTTCGCAAGCGTGCGCCACGGCGTCGACTGCGAGGTTCCGTTCGCGGCGTCGTTGCCATTGGCGGCCACGTAGTAGGTGGTGTTGGCGGCCATCACGGGTGATGCGCCGAAAATAACGAGCCCGGCGGTGGCAGCGACCGCCGCTCCGCCCTGAAGTATGGTTCGACGGCTGAGCCCGGATGGTGCGGAGTCGATGTCTGACATTAATGCCCCCTTGCATTCTGGACCGCCAGATTGCCGGGTTTCACAGTGCGACGCCGGCGACGGTCCGTGTACTTTGAACCTGACGACCAGATTCTTGTAGGGAGACTACTAGTTAGTTTTCGCGCAAGGCAAGAGCTGGTCAGAGAGAATCAGCTAAGGCGTCCCGCGCCCTCAGGCGGAGCGCTCGTTTGAGAGCGCCGTTGCCTTGGAGCCGCGGCGAGCCCCGGCGGCCAGGTCAGGCAGGGAAATCGGGGACGTCAGCGCGACCTCCTCCGAGAAGTCTTCAGGCACAATCGAGGAGACGGGGAGCGGTCGACCCGCATGCGTTACGACGAGGCGCCAGCGTGAGTCCGGGTGCAGCCGCAGCCGCAGCTGCCGCGCGACGACAGCCCAGGTCAGCGCGAACGCGCAGGCGATCAGCGCGGCGAGGCCAGCCGCGGCGAGAGCCCATCGCGGCCCCCACGCGTTGGCGATACCGCCGACGATAGGTGCCCCGAGTGGGGTTCCGCCCATCAGGACCGCCATGTACAGGGCCATCACGCGGCCGCGCACCGCAGCATCCGTTGTCGTCTGTACAAACGCGTTCGCGGTGGTCAGCATGGTGACAGTCGCGAACCCGATGAAGATGAGCGCGAACGCGAATGTCCAGAACGTTGGCATGACGGATGCCACAAACGCGGCAACCGAGAACAACCCGACGGCCGCAATGATGACGCGCATCCGGGCGCGGTCGCGTCGAGCGGCCAGGAGCGCGCCGGTGAGTGAACCGATCGCCAGAATCGACGAGAGCAAGCCATAGTCGCCTGCGCCTCCGCCGAGCTCAACGGCCATGGTCGACGCGAAGATCGGGAAGTTCATGCCGAACGCACCCATGATGAAGACGATCACAAAGATGACGCCGAGGTCGGGGCGGCTCATCACGTAGCGGAAGCCCTGAACGAGTTGTCCGCGCTGCCGTGGCGCACGCGGCCGGCTGCGGAGCTGGTTTGCGCGCAGCTTGTAGAGCGCGAACAGCACGGCCAGGAACGTCGCCCCGTTCACAATGAACACCCAGCCAGAGCCGATGACCACGATGAGCAGGCCAGCCAGGGCCGGGCCGATCATGCGAGCGGCATTGAACGACGCCGAGTTGAGCGCGACGGCGTTTGACATGTTGTGCTCGTCGACGAGGTCTGAGACGAAGGTCTGGCGCGCCGGCCCATCGACGGCGTTTACGATGCCGAGCAGCAGGGCGAAAACGTAGAGGTGCCACAGCTCGGCGTGGCCAAGAATGAGCAGTATGCCGAGTGCGATGCCGAGCAGCATGAGCGCCGACTGCGTCACCATGAGAATCTTGCGCCGATCGAAGCGGTCAGCGATCAGCCCGGTGATCGGAACCAAAAGCAGCTGAGGACCGAACTGCAGGGCCATGGTGATACCAACGGCGACAGCGTCGTTGTCGGTCAGGACGGTGAGAACCACCCAGCTCTGGGTGGTCGACTGCATCCACGCGCCGATGTTCGACACGAGGGCGCCGATGAACCAGAGACGGTAGTTGTAGCTCGAAAGCGATCGGAACATTGCACTCACTGGGTGGCGAGTCTCCTCATTAGGTCTGCGGCTTGCGCCAGGATTTCTCTGTCGGCGTGGTCGAGAGCGCGAAACTGGTTGTGAAGCCAGGCGTCTCGTTTTCTCACCGTGTCTTTGACAACGTTGGTGCCGGCATCCGTCAGTTGGATGTTGGCCTTACGTTTATCCGTGGTGTCGGGAATCCTCGTGAGATACCCCGACTCCTCGAGGCAGTTGACCGTGCGGTTCATCGACGGCGCTGAGACGTGTTCACGCTCGGCCAGCTCGCCGAGCGTATGTGTGCCAGTCGCGCGCAGTCCGAAGAGCACAGACAGTTGCCCGTCACTCAACTCGTTTTCTGCGCGCTCGGCGCGAAGTCGACGCGCCAGCCGGAAGGTTGCCATGCGCAGGTCTGATGCCTGTTCAGCGATAGTTTTTGCCACGAGACACCAGTGTATCAAAGTCGTTAGCAAAGGTAAAGATCTCGTTAGCGGTGCTAATTAACACCTTGCTGGCGTGTTGACGGTTACAGTATGGAAATGACCGATGAGGATAAAACGCGAACGGATGCCACGGCGCCTGAATCGAGGACGGTGGTCGACGCCGACGGGGTCACCATTTACTACTACGTCTGGTCGGCGCAGAATCCGAAGGCCGTCATTCACCTGAGCCACGGGGTGGGTGAACACGCCCGCCGCTATGCGCCGCTCGCCAGGGAGCTCAACGCGGCCGGCTACACGGTCATCGCTCACGATCACCGCGGACACGGTCAGACCGGGATTCACCACCTCGGGATGGGCAAACTCGGCGATCGCAATATCCGGGCCGCGATCGACGCCGCACAGTTCGTCGGCGAGCGGATTCGGGATGAGCACTCAGAGTTGCCCCTGGTGCTGCTCGCGCACAGCTGGGGGTCGATGATGGCGCAGAAGATCATCAATCGGGCGGGTATTTACGACGCTGTCGTTCTCTCCGGCTCGTCGCTCGCCATTCCTGGTGTTGTCGCGGCCGGCAACTACAACCGCAGGTGGAAATCACCGACTGCGACCGGGCTCGAGTGGCTCAGTCGGGACGAGTCCGTGTGGGCGGCGTTCTCCGCAGACGAGTTCAACTTCGACATTGCCGTGACCCCGGTGTGGACGCCGGCGCAGGCGTTTTTTGTACTTGTCGGACTTCCGCCGAAAAAAATGCCACGTGACATCCCGATGCTGATTCAGGGCGGATCGGACGACCCGCTCGGTGGCACGCGCGGGCTCACGCTGCTGCGCAACGCGTACGTGAAACGGGCGAAGCTCAGCGACGTCACGCTGAAAATTTACCCGGGCGCACGGCACGAGATCTACAACGAGACGAACCGCGACGAGATCATCGCCGACCTGGTCGAGTGGCTCGATACGCGCGCGACGCGCACGACGCGCGAGGAGTAGGGGCCGCTCTCAGTACCGGTGGGCGGCGGCGTCAGCAGGCACGTTAAACGCGTACAGTCGGGCCTTGCCCTTGGTGTAGTCGAGCGCGGTCACCGCGCAGTTCTGAACAACAGGCAGAAGGTCGCGGTAACGGTTCGGGTCGATACCCAGCAGCGCGCAGAGCGTCAGCCGCAGTGCGGTTCCGTGGCAGGTGACCAGCACTCGGCCGGTTGGAAACGCCGCCTCGATCCGGTCGAATGCTCGAAGGTAGCGGGTGATTCCGTGAAGCCCCTGCTCACCGCCAGGCAGGATCGCCTCTGCTGGCTTCGCTACGAAGGCGTCGACCTCGGCCGCGTACTCAGGACGCAGCTCGTCGAGCGTTTTACCCTCGCCCACTCCAAAGGCCACTTCCATCAGATCCGGGTCGGTCTCCACGGTCTCGCCGGTCGCCCGAGCGCTGGGCTCAGCGGTGAGAATGGCCCGGCTCAGCGTCGACGAGTAGATGGCGTCGAGTCTGGCGGCTCTCGCCCAGACCGCAAGCGCTTCGGCCTCACGCAACCCGTTGTCGTTAAGCTCCACATCGGCGACGCCGGCGTATCGGTGGTCTGCGTGCCAGACAGTCTCGCCGTGGCGGGCCAGAAACAGGGTAGTCATGCATCCATTGTGCGCTTCCCCCGGAGTCCGTTCTTCCCCCTTGCGCCGACCGGCCAAGACTAGGCTGGACACATGCATGGTGAGTACAAGGTCCCAGGCGGCAAGCTTGTTGTCGTCGACCTCGATGTCGATGACGGTCTGATCACCAATTTCCGCCTCGCCGGCGACTTTTTCCTCGAGCCAGACACTGCCTTGGAAGACATCAACCGTGCCGTGAACGGACTCCCTGTAGAAGCGGATGCCACGGCGCTGGCTTCCGCAATCAGCCGGGGGCTGCCCGATGGCGCGACCCTGCTCGGATTTTCTCCGGAAGCGGTCGCCACCGCGATCCGCAGGTCGCTCTCAGGTGCGGCTGACTGGCGCGACTTCTCCTGGGAACTCATCCACGCCAAATCCGTTTCGCCGCTCATGCACCTGGCCCTGGACGAGGTGCTCACCGCCGAGGTCGGCGCTGGACGCCGAGGCCCGACGCTCCGGATCTGGGAGTGGGACGGGTCCGCCGTTGTGCTCGGGAGCTTCCAGTCGCTCAAAAACGAGGTCGACCTCGAGCAGGCTGAGGCGAACGGTTTCGACGTCGTCCGACGGATCTCCGGTGGCGGCGCCATGCTCATGGGCCGCGGCCAGATCATTACATACTCGCTCTACGTGCCGGCCGAACTCGTCAAGGGAATGACCTTCGCCAACAGTTACGCCTACCTCGACGACTGGGTCCTCACAGCGCTGCGGTCTCTCGGTATCGAGGCCACGTATCAGCCGCTGAACGACATCACCAGCCCCGCCGGAAAGATCGGTGGGGCTGCCCAGAAGCGGCTCGGCAACGGTGCAGTCCTCCACCACGTGACCATGAGTTACGACATGGACGGCGAGCTCATGGCGAAGGTCCTGCGCATCGGACGCGAAAAGCTCAGCGACAAGGGCACTAAATCCGCGGCCAAGCGCGTCGACCCGTTGCGCAGCCAGACCGGCCTCAGCCGTGCCGAGATCATCGAGCGCATGAAGGAAACCTTCGTCGGCCTCACCGACGCCGTTTCCGGTGACATAACGCCCGAGGAATATGCGGCAGCTGAGGCCGCCGTCGAGGCGAAGTTCGCGACCGATGCGTGGCTGAATCGGGTCCCGTGACCGGCATTCCCGATGAGCCGGAGGCCGCGCCGAATGCCGGGCATCCGGCCGAGCTGCTGCCGAACGAGCAGCTGCCCGATGGCTACGCCCCGCGACAGAAGAAGCACAAACGCCCAAGCGGAACGCTCACCGGCGGCATCGCTGGCATCGCCGGGGTGGGCGACGAGATCTTCGCACCGATGCGCCACCAGGTGCAGGTCGAGCGTGACCGCCAGTCGCACATTCCCGCTCCAGCGCCGATCCCTGGGGATATGCCCGATCCGGAAAGTGTCTTTGATGGCGCTGTAAGCATCGTCGTGGCTGAGGAACACCAGCACACAACGAACGTCGTTTTCGAGGGCGACAACCTGGAGATCCTGCCGACGCTTGCCGAGGCATCCGTCACCCTCGTCTACATCGATCCGCCGTTCAATACCGGCCGTGAACAGCAGCGCCACGTCACCTCGAGCGTGCGGGTCGCTGAAGGTGGAAGCACCGGTTTCAAGGGCAAGAGCTACGAGCGTGTTCGGGGTGAACTGCGCAGATACGACGACACCTTCGACGACTATTGGACGTTCCTGGAGCCTCGGCTCCTCGAAGCATGGCGGCTTCTGGCCGACGACGGCACCCTGTACCTGCACCTGGACTACCGGGAAGCGCACTACGCCAAGGTGCTGCTCGACGCGATCTTCGGCCGCGACTCGTTCCTTAACGAGTTGATCTGGGCGTACGACTACGGAGCCAAGTCGAAGAGCAAGTGGCCGACCAAGCACGACACGATCCTCGTTTACGTCAAGAACCCGAAGGCCTACTACTTCAACTCGGATGCCGTCGATCGCGAACCATATATGGCGCCTGGCCTCGTCACACCCGAGAAAGTGGAGCGCGGCAAACTGCCAACAGACGTGTGGTGGCACACGATTGTGTCTCCGACCGGCAAGGAAAAGACCGGGTACCCGACCCAGAAGCCGGCCGGCATCCTTCGACGGATCATCCAGGCGTCCAGCCGCGAGGGCGATGTTGTGCTCGACTTCTTCGCCGGAAGCGGAACGACCGGCGCCGTCGCGAGCGCGCTTGGCCGCCGCTTCATCATGATCGACCAGAACCCTGAAGCGATCGCCGTCATGCGAGCGCGGCTTGCCGCCGTCGACGTGGACTGGCGAACCTCCGACAACCCGAAAGAGAACGAATGAAGTTCCGCATTTTCACCGAACCGCAGCAGGGTGCGACCTACGACGACCAGCTTGCTGTTGCGCAGGCTGCGGAGCGACTGGGTTTTGACGCCTACTTCCGCAGTGACCACTACCTGAAGATGGGTGACCACTTCTCCGGGATGCCAGGACCGACTGATGCGTGGACCACCCTCGCAGGCCTCGCGCGGGAAACATCGCGGATCCGCCTCGGCACGCTCGTCTCGAGTGTGACCTACCGGATGCCGGGAATCCTCGCCATCCAGGTCGCACAGGTTGACCAGATGTCCGGCGGTCGCGTCGAACTCGGCCTGGGTACCGGCTGGTATGAGGAAGAGCATGCTGCTTACGGCATACCGTTCCCGCCCAAGCGGTTCGGCATGCTCGAGGAACAGCTCGAGATCGTGACAGGTCTGTTCGGAACAGCCGTCGGCGACACCTACTCGTTCGATGGAAAGCACTACTCCCTCACCGATTCCCCGGCTCTGCCCAAGCCGGTGCAGGACCGCGTGCCTGTCATCGTCGGTGGCGGTGGGCCCAAGCGGACCCCGGCCATGGCTGCACGGTTCGCCACCGAGTTCAACGCGCCGTTTGTACCATTCGACCGAATCGCCCCGACGTTCGAGGGCGTTCGCCGCGCGTGCGAAGCGATCGAACGTGACCCGAACGACCTCACGTACTCGGCCGCGTTCGTTGCGGTCGCCGGCTCGTCCGAGGCGGAATACCAGCGTCGGGCTGATGCGATTGGGCGTGCGCCAGGTGAACTGCGCGAGAACGGCCTCGCCGGAACGCCGTCCGAGATCATCGATCGGCTCGGGGCGCTGCACAACGACGGCGTCGAGACCGTGTACCTGCAGATCCTCGACCTGTCAGACCTCGATCACCTCGACTTCCTGGCCGCCGAGGTCACGCCGCAGTTCGCCTGACCCCAAGGACCAGAAGGCGCGGCCCTGCGCACCGAGGGACGGCAGGTTCCGTCCTGCGAGTTCTGCCGCGACGACCTCGCTCTCCCGGTGCGCGGCGACGACCTAACGAGCCTTGAGGAACTCCGGAGCGTTCAGGGGATGCTGATCGATGCGCTTCAGCACGCCGCTGAACTCTACTCGAACCTTCGCCAGGCGACTCGTGTCCGTCATCCGCGCTCCTTCCGTGAGGAGGCCTATTGCGTCGGAGCAGCCCGTGCGCGTCACGAACTGGCGCGCTACGCGGCGACCTGGGCGAGGTCAGCTTCGAGCGCGACCCACGCGAGCATTGCGCACTTCACCCGAGCCATGTACTTCGAGACACCCTCGAGCACGACCGCGTCGCCGAGTGGCTCGTCGTCCTCGATGCCCGCACCCTTCGAGTGCATGAGCTCGCGGAAGAGATCGATCCGTGCGTGCATTTCGTCGACGGTGAGTCCGGGGGCAAGATCGTGCAGCAGTGATGCGGATGCCATTGAAATGGAGCACCCCGCGCCTTCCCAGGTCAGCGATCGCACCACATTGCCGTCGAGGTGAAGCTGCATTGTCAGCTCGTCACCACAGGTGGGATTCAACTGGTGATTCGAGGCATCCGCTTCGGGTTGAAGTCCGAACCCGTGCTTCTCACGGGAGTGTTCGAGAATGACCTGCTGGTACATTCCTGCCAGGTCGCCCGACGCCATTAGTTCACTCCAAAGAAAGACCGCACGGACCCCATCGCTTCGACGGCAGCATCGACGTCAGACGTAGTGTTGTAGAGGTAGGCGCTCGCGCGTGTGGACGCGGTGACACCGAAGCGGCGGTGCAACGGCTGTGCACAGTGATGTCCAACGCGTACCGCGATGCCGCGGTCGTCGAGGAACTGGCCGACGTCGTGAGCGTGGACGCCTTCCACGTCGACGCTTGCCAGGCCAGCACGGTGCACATCAGCGGCAGGGCCGAGCACACGAACACCCGGCAGGCTGGCAAAACCCTCGGCCAGGCGCGCGCCGAGCTCGGCTTCCCACCGCTCGATGCGATCCATGCCGATGGCGGTGAGGTAGTCGACGGCGGCCGCAAGCGCGATTGCCTGTGACACCTTCTGGGTGCCGGCTTCGAACCGCTGCGGAGCGGGCAGATACCCCGACGATTCCATGGTTACTGTAGTGATCATTGACCCTCCGGTGAGGAAGGGCGGCAGTGCGTCGAGGAGCTCGGCTCGACCGTACAGAACGCCAATGCCCGTTGGAGCGAGCATCTTGTGGCCCGAGAACACGGCGAAGTCAACGTCAAGCGCTGCGAGGTCGAGCGCGCGATGCGGAGCCGACTGGCAGGCGTCGAGAACGACAAACGCGCCGACGGCGTGGGCAAGGTGAACGAGCGTCTCGACCGGGTTGATCACGCCGGTGACATTGGAGACGTGGGTGAACGTGACGATTCTCGTGCGGTCGGTGATCAACCGTTCCGCCTCGTCCATCCGAAGAGTGCCGTCGTCATTCACTGGGATATACCTGAGCGTGGCCCCCGTGCGTGCGGCGAGTTCCTGCCACGGCACGAGGTTGGCGTGGTGCTCGCCCTCCGTTGTGAGGATTTCGTCGCCCGCCTTCAGAACGAATCGCGTGGCATCCGCCCCACCCCGACCGACGCTGGCGTTCGAGAATCCGTAAGCGACGAGGTTGAGGCCCTCCGTCGCGTTCGACGTCCAGATGATTTCGTTCTCGCGGGCGCCGACGAACCTGGCCACCGTGGAACGAGCGTTTTCGAAGAGCTCGGTGGCGTTGGCCGCGAGGGTGTGTGCTCCGCGGTGCACCGCCGAGTTGTCGTGTTCGTAGAACGAGCGCTCGGCGTCGAGGACGGAGAACGGCTTTTGTGAAGTGGCACCGGAGTCAAGGTAGACGAGCTCGTGGCCGTTCACCTGCTGGTTGAGTGCCGGGAAGTCGCGGCGAATCAGGAGCACCTCGTCATCGGTGAGGGAGGTGGTGAGCTCCGTCGTTCCTGCGGGGTGGGACATACACAACTCACGATCTTGGTTCGGGGCACGGAACGAGTGCGGCGGCGAATGCGCGGTGCACGCGGTTTGGCCGACGTTCTTCTCGTCAAGCGCTGGGAGCGCCCGGGTATTCCCTCTATTGTCTCCCTCGAGGCTGGGAACAGCGACTTTCGCGCGCGACCGAGGCTACGCTGACTCGCGGATGACGAGCCGCGTCGGCATCGTCGTCGCGGTCTCAACCTCGTCGCCGTCAATCAGGCGTACGACGATCTCAGCCATTTTCGCGCCCATCGCGGCCGGTGCCTGGTTGACGGTGGTCAGCGGAGGATCGACGGTGCCGGCGTGGCGATCGTCGTCGTAACCGACAACGGCGATGTCGCCTGGAATCGACAGCCCGGCCTCGCGGATGACCGAGTATGCGCCGGCGGCGAGCTGGTCTGAGTAGGTGAACAGGCCATCGATCGGTACGTTTCGGGCCAGCAGTCGGCGCATGGCCGCGGCGCCATCCGCGGGGGAGTAGTCACCGAACTCGACGAGCGAGTCGTCGAGGCCTGCTGCGTCCAGTGCCTGTTTCCAGCCGGCGAGCCTGTCGATCCCAGGTGGCATGTCCTGCGGGCCGGCGATCGTCGCGATCGACCGGCAGCCCCGTTTCACGAGGCGCTCGGTGGCCACGCGCGCGCCGGCGACGTTGTCGACGTCGACGTAGTGGCCCTCGGCAGTTTCCGGGTTGATCGGCCGCCCGCCGAAAACGATCGGCAGCGTCGAGCCGAGCCGCGTGTAGGAGTGATCGCCGGAGTGATGTGACACGACGAGAGCTCCGTCGACGTTTCCGCCAAGCAGGTATCGACGTGTCTTGTCTGACTTCGTCTCCGATGCGATCAGCAGGTTGAGTGTGTAATCGGTGTCGGCGAGATAGAGCGCGACACCCTGAATCACCGCGGCGAAGAAGGGGTCATCGAAGACCTTCGCTGTTGACTCGGGAACGACGAGGGCAATGACCTGGGTCTTTCGACTGGCCAGTGACCTCGCCGCCCGATTCGGCACGTAGTTGAGTTCGGCGATCGCGCTCTGCACGAGCTCGACAACCTCTGGGGTCACCTTGGGTGACGCGTTGACAACACGAGACACAGTTGCGCGCGAGACGCCCGCGCGCGCAGCAACCATCTCGAGCGTTGGTGATTGCCCAGCGGATGCTCCGGCGCGCGTTGACAGGGAATCCTGCGTTG
Source organism: Mycetocola zhadangensis (assembly GCF_003668565.1). Classification (GTDB taxonomy): domain Bacteria; phylum Actinomycetota; class Actinomycetes; order Actinomycetales; family Microbacteriaceae; genus Mycetocola_A; species Mycetocola_A zhadangensis. Next base: position 262,113 of record NZ_RCWJ01000005.1, on the reverse strand, counting down.
TCATTGCGGTCACCCCCTTAGTGATCCCCACTCTATGCGGCTATCCGCCTGATTTCGCGGACGCGATAATTCGCGAGTATGCCAAACCGGAGTCCTTGACCCTGCGCTCCTGCGTGTCGTAGTCGACCCGCACGATGCCGAAGCGCTTGTCGTAGCCCCACGACCATTCGAAGTTGTCGAGCAGGGACCAGACGAAGTACCCGCGGACGTCTGCGCCGTCGGCGATGGCGTCGGAGACGGCCTGAACGTGGTCGACGATGTACTTCTCGCGCTCAGTGTCGTGGACTGCACCGTCTTCCGAGACGACGTCCTCGTAGGCCGACCCGTTCTCGGTGACGAACAGCGGCGGCATGTTCGGGTATTCGCGACCGAGGCGGACGAGCAGCTTGTGCAGTCCTGACGGGTTTACTTCCCAGTTCATGGCCGTGCGCGGCAGGTTGCGGGTGGGAAAGGTGATGTACTCCGAGCCAATCCAGCAGCTCTGAATGTCACGTTCGGTCGCTCCGGAGTGGCCGTCCGTTCCCGAGTCGTCCGGGTGTCCTGAGACCTGGTCATCGTGGTAGTGGTTGACGCCCAGGAAGTCGATCTTCGTGCCGATGATGTCCAGATCGCCCGGCTGAATCACCTCGCGGAGTCCGAACTGCTCGAGGTCGCTCAGCGTGTCTTCCGCGTAGGCCCCGGTCACGATCGGCTCCAGGAACACCCGGTTCTGCAGCACGTCGAACCGACGGGCGGCCTCGACGTCGACCGGGTCATTTTCGTCCAGGGGAATCGCGTTCGAGAGGTTGAGTGTGATGCCGATCTGCTCGGCGCCGAGCTCACGCAGCCGATTCACCGCGAGTCCGTGGGCCAGGTGCTGGTGGTGGATGGCTGCGACGGCGTCCCTCGGGTTCTGCCGACCGGGCGCGTGAACGCCAGAGGCATAGCCAAGCAGAGAGGAGCAGAACGGCTCGTTGAACGTCGTCCAGTTCTTTACCCGGTCACCGAGCGTGCCGTACACGGTCTCGGCGTAGTCGGCGAAGCGCTGCGCGGTGTCGCGATTGGCCCAGCCGCCCTTCTCCTCGAGCGCCTGCGGCAGGTCCCAGTGGTAGAGGGTCAGCCAGGGCAGGATGCCGGCGCCGAGCAGCTCATCCACGAGGCGCGAGTAGAAGTCGAGTCCCTCTCGGTTCGGTTCACGATCCCCGGGAACGACGCGGGCCCAGCTGGTGGAGAAGCGATAAGAGTCGAGACCGATTCTTTTCATGATCGCGACGTCTTCGGCATAACGGTGGTAGTGGTCGACGGCGACCTCGAGGTTGTCGCCGTTGGCGATTGCCCCTGGAACGCGAGCGAAAGCATCCCAAATCGAATCTTCTTTACCGCCCTCGTGGCCGGCTCCTTCGACCTGGGCCGCAGCCGTCGCCGAACCCCAGATGAACGTTCGGGGAAAAGTCATAGTCATTAGCCCTTCACTGCTCCTTGCATGATGCCTGAAATGAGTTGCTTACCCGCCACGATAAAGAGAAGAAGCAGGGGAAGTGTAGCCAGAATCGCCCCGGCCAGCACGATTGAGTAGTCAACGTATCGCGCGGACTGCAACTGGCTGAGCGCCGTCTGCAGGGTGGGGTTGCCAGCGTCGAGCACGAGCAGCGGCCAGAGGAAGTCTGTCCACGCCGTCATGAACGTGAACAGGCCGAGGATCGCCATGGCCGGACGAGCAGCCGGAACACCCACGTGCCAGAACGTCGAGATCATGTTTGCGCCGTCCATCCGCGCTGCCTCAATCAGTTCATCGGGGATGACGTCGACGAGATACTGCCGCATGAAGAACACACCAAACGCGGTGACAAGCGTTGGGATGATGACGGCGCCGATCTCGCCGGTCCAGCCGAGCGTCCGCATCACCATAAAGAGAGGAATGATGCCGAGCTGGGTCGGAATGGCCATCGTCGCGATGACGAAGACCATCAGTCCGTCCCTGCCCTTGAATCGAAGCTTCGCGAAGGCGTACCCGGCCAGCGTCGAGAACGTGATGACCGACACCGTGATGATGCTCGAGATCAGCAGGCTGTTACCGAGCGCGAGCCAGAACGGAATGGTGTCGAAGACCTCGCCGACGTTCTTCCAGAAGTTGCCTCCGGGAAGAAGGGGAGGCCAGGTCGAACCGAACGCCGCATTGTCGCGTGTTCCCATCACGAACGACCACCACAGCGGATAGGCCGAGCAGAGGAAGAACACGCCAAGCAGGGCATAAGTCAGCCAGCCGGGGCGCTTGTCGATGCCGTGAAACCTGGACTTGCGCCGGACGTGGCTGGTCTCAGCCGCTTCGGTCGGGCGGGTGAGGGTGGTCGCGCTCATTTGGCGCTCCTCTCTGCTGGCGGTTCGGCCGATTTCGACGGGTCTGCACCGAGAGTCGTTTTTCTGTGAACGGATGCCGCGGTGCCGGCGCGCAGGCTCTCTCGAGCTTCGCGGGCGCGCACCTTGGCCAAGCGGCGTTGCGATCGTGCCTTCGCGCCCCTGCCTTCGGCCGTCGCAATACTGCGTGACAGCACGAAGTTGATCAGCCCGAAGATCACGATCAAGAGGAACAGCAGCCAGGCGATAGCCGATGCTTTGCCGAAGTTCTGGCGGAAGAACGCCATTTCCCACAGATAGAGCACCGTGGTTTGGAACTGCCGCTGCGAGCCACCTGCGGTTACCGGGTCGAACAGGCGCGGCTCGGTGAAGATCTGCAGCCCACCGATCGTGGCAGTGATGATGACGAACACCATGGTCGGGCGGATGGATGGCAGCGTGATGCTGAAGAATCGACGGAAGGCACCAGCGCCATCGAGGGCGGCCGATTCGTGGATGTCCCTTGGAACCGACTGCATGGCGGCCAACAGGATCAGGGCGTTGTACCCGGTCCAGCGCCAGTTAACCATTGTGGCAATCGCGATGTGGCTCGGCAGGGTTTCGTTTTGCCACATGACCGGCGTGATGCCGAAGCTCTCGAGAAGGTTGTTGATCAGGCCGTAATCCTCGCCGAAGACATTGGAGAAGATCATCGCGACGGCAACGGGGGTGACAACGTACGGCAGGAGAATGCTCATCCGCCAGAAGGTGCGCGCACGGAGGTTCTGGTCGAGAACGGCGGCGATGACGACGGCGGCAACGAGCTGTGGGATCGACGACAGGAAGAAGATGCTCACCGTGTTGAACAGCGAGTTCCAGAAGAAACGGTCGTTCAGGACAGCGACAAAATTACCGAGCCCGACGAAATCGCCCTGGCCCTTGAGCAGGTGCCAGTCGAACAGCGACACGACGAACGTGTAGACCAGCGGAAACAGCCCAACGATGGCAAAGAGGATGAAGAAGGGAGCGACGTAGAAGTAGGGGGAGGCCTTCACGTCGAATGCACTCAACCGGTGCTTCCACGCAATGGGGGCCTTCTTGGGTATGTGTGAGGTAGCGGGGGAGGAACTCTCGACCGGCGGCCTGTTCAGTGTGCTTGTCATGATCTCGCGTCCAGGTGGAGGCCCCCGGGATTGCTCCCGAGGGCCTCGAGGTGGTTCTGCTAGTTGTTGACGACCAGGTCGTTGAGAAGCGTGATCGCTTCATCCCACGCCTCGTCAGCGCTCTTCGTCTTGCCGGTGTCGAGGAGCTTCAGCGCTGGTCCGAACACGTTCTCCTGAATGAGCGAGTCGTGGGGGCCCTTGAACTGCGCGATGACACCCTCAGCGCGAGACGCGAGGATTGCGCCGGTCGGGGCGTTGTTGAACAGCTCATTCGGGGTTGCCTCCTCGGCGAGCTTCTCCTGCGCCTCGATGGTGCTCGGGAAGTTGCCAGCGGCGGCGGACTGCTTCACCTGCTGCTCGGGAGCGGTCAGCCACTCAGCAAGGGCTGCAGCCTCTTCCGGGTGCTCTGACGTGGTCGGGACGGAGAGGAACGCGCCACCCCAGTTGGATGCGCCGCCGGGGAAGACGTCCGCAAAGTCCCAACCGGTCGATGCGTCGCCGCCACCGGACTCGAGTGATCCCTTGATGGTTCCGAGCATCCAGCCGGGGCAGACGAAGGTCGCGAACGAGCCGTCGACGAATGCCTTGCCCTTGCCCCAGTCCCATGCTTTCTGGTTGGCCGAGAGGCCACCGGCGGTTCCAGCTGCGAGCTGGTCGAATCGTGCGCGCAACTCGGTGTTGCCCTCGACGTTCAGCTCACCGTCCTTGGTGTAGTAGCCCTCCTCGAGCTGGTTCACCATTGAATTCCAGACGAAGCCGGAGTGGTCGTACCAGGCCTTGCCCGTTGCGGCCTTGTACTGCTCGCCGAGCTGGAAGTAGGTCTCCCAGGTGGCGTCGTCTCCACCGAACAGAGCGGCGACAGACTCGCGGTCGCTCGGCAGCCCAGCGGCTTCGAACAGCTTGCCGTTGTAACAGAGGCCCTGCGGACCGATGTCGGTGCCGTAACCGATGACGCGACCGTCGGGGTCGGTGCCCTGCTCGTACTTCCAGGGAACCCAGTTGTCCTTGATGTCTTCAGCGCCGTATTCGTTGAGGTCAACGAACCGGTCGGAGACTTCCATGATTGCTCCGAGCCAGCCCTCTTCGATCGCGACGACGTCGCTCAGGCCTGACCCGGCGGAGATTTTGGTGAAGGCATCGGTGCGGGCGTTTCCACCCGTATCGATGTTGGTCGCCTTAATGGTGATGTTGGGGTTGGCCTTTTCGTACTCTTTGTAGAGGTCGTCGTAGCCAAACGTTCCGAACGTTGTGATGGACAGCTCGATGTCACCGTCGGACGAACCGCCGCCTGTTGAGGCGCATCCAGTGGCGAGCAGTGCAAAGGCTGCAGCTCCGGCGATGCCGGATGCGAGCCTGTTGCGGCGTGAGAGGTTCACGGTCACTCCTTTGTGTGTGCGTGGTTGGTGCAGTGGGTTCTTGAGAGCGCTCTCATTCACAGCTGTGAGAGCGCTCTCACGAATTGAAGATCAACGTACGCGACACCCGAGTTCCTGTCAAGGGAGTGTCTTTGGGTGATCTCTCAAGGCCGTCGATTAGCATGGAAAGACTGCTCCCGAACAAAGGATTTTCCCCGTGCCTTCCTCGCGCCAGACCGTCAGCCCCCGCGTGAAAAAGCGCCGTGTTGCTGTCGTTGCGGGAATCGTCGCGGTAAGCGCGGTCCTCGCTGGTTGCGCAACGGCCGCGACCTCCACTGGCGCGACAGGCGACAGGCCACAGCCTGCTGTTTCGGTCGAGCCGGCGGCCGTCAGCACCGTCACGGCGCTCGAACCGGCAAGCGGTTCGGTCTCAGGCGGGACGACCGTCTCGGTCACAGGGGCCGGCCTGAAGAAGGCAACCGCTGTGACGGTCGGAGGTGTCCCGGCCACCGACGTGGTCGTGAAGGACGACAGCTCGCTGACCTTCGTTGCACCCGCATCCGTCAACTACACAGCTGCGGCGGCCGACGTGGTCGTCCTCGAGGGTGAAACGCCGATCGGATCACCGTCGCCGTTCACCTACGCGGTCGAGACCGGTGTCGATGCCCAGCTGTCGTATGCGATGGCGCACTGGAGCAACTACAACGAGGCCGAGTGGGGAAACCTGAACCCGGTCGGTGGAGACTGCGCCAACTTCGTCAGCCAGACGCTCATTCAGCGCGGCTGGACGCAGTCGGACGCCTGGCACAACGAGGGTGCCGGCGCCGACTGGACGCCAACCTGGGGCTACGTGCCAGCCATGGACGACTGGTTCGCCAGCTCGAAGGGACCCGAGGTCACCCGGTTGTCGCTCGAACAGCGTGACCAGGTCAAGGTGGGCGACGTCGCCATGTTCGACTGGAACAAGAACGAGACCCCCGACCACGTCATGATCGTCTCCAAGGTGTTCACCGAGGGCGGTAAAACGGTGATTCAGCTCGTCGGCCACAACAAGGATTTTGACTACCGCGACCTCGACAACACCATCACGGTCGAGCACCCGGGCGGTAACGCCTGGTTCTGGAGCATCCCCGCCTAGGCGCCGCAATCCGCGACCGCCTTGGGAACGAAGAACTCGCATGACATCCGCGAAACTTCGACTGCTTCCCGCACTAGCTCTTGCCATGGGAATCTGTGCCGTCACTGGCTGCTCAGCGGCGGCACCTGAAAACGCGGGCCCGCTCAACAGCAGTCCCGGCCAGACCGTCGCGGCTTTCTACGGAGACTCGTACACCCGTGGAACCGGTGCGAGCGATCCTTCACGCCGCTGGTCGACGGTGATCGCCGAGGAGCGGAACTGGGCTGAGTTCAACCCCAGCGTCGACGGGCTCGGTTTCGTGAACAACCGGCAGTTCATCGACGACGACCTTGTTGAACTCATCGTCGCTGAGAAACCGGACGTCCTGATTGTCACAATGGGGCTCAACGACAATTTCGCGATGCCGGCTCGAAGTGACGACATCGAAGCGGCAATCTCGGACGACCTGAACACGTTCGCGGACGAGCTTCCGAATACGCGCCTCGTCGTCGTCGAACCGTTTTGGTACACCGACGAGCGGCCTGCGTCGGTAGGCACCGTCATCGACTGGGTTCGAGACGCGGCGGATGCGGTCGACGCTGATTACATTCCGGGAGCATCGCGCTGGCTGAGCGGCCACCCCGAGTGGATGGCCGCTGACGGCATCCACCCGAACGATGAGGGCTACGCCCGGATCGCCGAGCGAATGGACGCCGCTCTGGACAACCTCGGCCTCTAACGTCCCCACGCCATCCGAAGACGACGCGCGCTAGGCCCCGAGCGCCGCGTCAACGATGAGCTTCGCCTCGGCCTGGACCTGCTTCAGGTGATCGACGCCCTTGAACGACTCGGCGTAAATCTTGTAGACGTCTTCTGTGCCGCTCGGTCGCGCCGCGAACCAGGCGTTCTCCGTCACGACCTTCACGCCGCCGACAGCTGCACCGTTGCCAGGGGCGGAACTCAGCTTCGCGAGAATGGGATCCCCGGCGAGCTCGGTCGCCGTGATCGCGTCGCCGTCGAGTTTGCCGAGCGCAGCCTTCTGCGCCTTCGTCGCGGCCGCATCCACCCGCTCATACACAGGATCACCGTACTTTTCAGTCAGCTCGCGATACAGAACCGACGGTGTTTTACCGGTGACAGCCAGAATCTCGGCCGCGAGCAGGCACAGCAGGATGCCGTCCTTGTCGGTCGTCCACACGGTGCCATCAAGGCGAAGGAAGCTTGCTCCGGCGCTTTCCTCGCCACCGAACCCGACGGATCCATCGATGAGTCCTGGCACGAACCATTTGAAGCCGACCGGAACCTCCCAGAGGGTTCGGCCAAGCGAGTCAGCCACCTTGTCGATGATCGAGCTCGACACCAGCGTCTTGCCGATGGCGGCGCTCTGGTCCCAGCCCGAGCGGTTGCGGTAGAGGTAGTCGATCGCGACAGCGAGGAAGTGGTTGGGGTTCATCAGTCCGCCGTCGGGAGTGACGATGCCGTGCCTGTCTGCATCGGCGTCGTTTCCCGTCAGGATGTCGTACTCGTCCTTGTGAGCGAGAACGGATGCCATGGCTGATGAACTCGAAGGATCCATGCGGATCTTGCCATCCCAGTCGAGCGTCATGAATCGCCACGTCGGGTCGACCTCGGGGTTCACCACCGTGAGATTGAGGTTGTACTTGTCGGCAATGGCCTGCCAGTAGCTCACGCTCGCTCCGCCGAGCGGGTCGGCACCGATGCGGATACCCGAGTCGCGAATGGCGTCCATGTTGATGATCGACCCGAGGTCGTCGACGTAGTTGCCGCGGAAGTCGTACGTCTCGACAGCGCTGGGCTCAGCCATTCTGACGTCGATGAGTCCGGCCTCGATGATCTCATTGGCGCGGTTCGCGATCCAGCTTGTTGCGTCGCTGTCTGCTGGCCCGCCGTGCGGCGGGTTGTACTTGAATCCGCCGTCGGATGGCGGATTGTGGCTCGGAGTAACGACGATTCCGTCCGCCTGCTCTTCGGCTCCCGAGTTGTTGTACTTCAGGATGGCGTGGCTGAGAGCCGGCGTGGGTACGAAGTCGTCGTACTCGTCGACGAGCACACGAACGTCATTGCCGACGAGCACCTTCAGTGCTGTGGTCTGGGCAGGGTGGCTCAACGCGTGAGTGTCCGAGCCGATGAACAGCGGGCCAGTGATGCCCTGGTCTGCGCGGTATTCGACGATGGCCTGGGTGGTCGCTGCGATGTGGTGTTCGTTGAACGCGGTGTTCACGGACGAACCCCTGTGCCCGCTCGTTCCGAAGACAACACGCTGCTCGGCAATCGACACGTCTGGCTTCAACTCGAAGTACGCGTCGAGGAGCGCCGTGACGTCGACGAGATCGGATTCAGCTGCTGGGGTGCCTGCTCGCTCATTCATGCCCCCATTGTGGCATCGGTTCCGCTGACTCGTCAGGGGATTGTGCCCTATCCCTCAGCGAGCACCGTTGCGTCCCGACTGATGGTGCGGGGATCGGGGTTGATCTCACGGCTTTGCCCCGTGATGATCTTTCGAATGTCGTAGAGGCTTTCGGTTTCAGCCCCGAGATACTTGTCATGGTCGGTGTCATGTGACGCCCCGACTGCGCCGTGTGCCCTGACGGCCGCGAGGATGGTGCCATCGGCGAGGGTCCGTCCGTCGCTGCCGAATCGCTGTGCTCCCCAGGCCGGATCAGCCGGGTCGGCGCGCCCGGACCAGAACCTGCCGCTGTCAGCGAGTGCGTCATCGCTCGCCTGGGACACGTACACCCGGTCCTGCCTCACGTGCAGGTCGGTGATGGCGAGCTCGGATGGCACTCCTGCTGATCCGATCATGACGAACGAGCTGACGTCGTAGTCATCGGTCGCGAGGGCCAGTGCCGCTGTGGTCGAGCCGTAGGAGTGGCCGATAACCGTCACCTCGGCCGCCGAACTGGCCGTGTCACGCACGGCGTCGTATCCGGCCAGTGCGCTCGCGAACCGAACGGACCCCGCGCCTGCGTGATCGGTGGAGACGGTGTCGACAGGTCCCGGACTCTGGTAGCCGAGCCACAACACCGCGGCGCTGTCGTCCGAGGCCTCCTGCATCCGTTCGACACCGCGGAGGTAGTCGGGCAGTTCGAGCACGCTCGAGTTCATGCCAGGCACGAAGAAGCTCGCAAACTTCGCCTCGTCCAGGTCGCCGACCGCGACGGCGGCGAGCGGTGGCCCAACAACCGTCGTGTCGAGCTCGATCAGGTACTGCGGCACGTCCCGGTCTCGGCCGCGGCCGGACTCGTATCGCTCGGTGAGAATATCCACCGCTTCGACCCGTTCCTTGGCGAGGGCGGCAAGCAACTCGGCCTGCGCGTCGGCGCCGGCCGTTCGGCTGCGGAGCACGGCCTGCGCGAGGTCGGTTTGCGCCTGCCGCTGAAGTTCGGGAAGGCGTGATTCGTTAGCCGCGCTGCGATCGGCGTAGGTCACCCCGGCCAGGTTGCCGATCACCTCGGGCTCCGACTCGACGAGCGTCGACCGGAAGCTGCCGGGAAGATCGCGCCAGATCGCGCCGACCTGTGAGGGGGTGATGGCCAACAGCGCGTTCACGGCGCCGTCGAGGTTCCCCCGAAACGTCGCGGCAAACGCCTCACCGGACAGCGAACCGATCACGCTGAGCGATGGTCGAGAAACGGATGCCTGTGCAGCGGTTATCGAAGGAACGTGCGTAGCGTGTTGGTTGGCAAGCAGCCCAACTCCGGTGGCGACGAGGGCCAATGCCGCCCCAGCGCCGCCGACGATCCGGGGAGCGCTCCGAAGAGCGGACGTGCTCCGTGCGACCGCAGTCGCGACCAGACCAAACGAATACACCCGCTACTCCCCGCAAACGACCCCGAATGTCGCTTCCCCCTGGTACGCGCGCGTAGCCAGCGTCGAAATTCTATCGATTCGTGCAGCCTATGCACAGTCCCCGTTTGGGGACTGGTGAGATCGCTTCCTCAGCGCCCATTCTCAGGCCGGTAGGCTCGCTTCCATGGCAGACTCCCGCGCTCAGGCCCCGACCCGCACATACAGCTACCTGGGGCCGCGCGGAACCTTTACCGAGGCCGCACTGGCGCAGGTGCCCGAAGCGGTCGGCCAGAACTGGCGGTCGGTGAACAATGTCGGTGAGGCGCTCGGCGATGTCATCGCCGGTCGAAGCGATGGTGCAGTGATCGCCATCGAGAACTCGATCGAGGGTGGTGTCTCTGTCGCCCAGGACGCTCTCGCAACCATGCCGGGTCTGCGCATCGTCGGTGAGTACCTGGTCCCGGTGAACTTCGTGCTCGTTGCCCGTCCGGGGACAAAACTCGAGGATGTGAAGGTGGTGAACGCCCACCCGGTGGCTTACGCCCAGTGCCACTCATGGCTGGACGCCACTCTTCCTGATCACGGGCACATTCCCGCGACGAGTAACGTGGCAGCGGCATCTGCTCTGTTCGAAACGGAACTCGCGGACGCCGCCATAGCACCTCCGCGCATTGTCGACTCCTATGACGTGGAGGTTCTGGCGAGAGCCATCGGCGACAACCCGAATGCCGTCACCCGGTTTTTGCACGTGAGCCGCACCACCGACATTCCGGCGCCGACAGGGGCTGACAAGACCAGCCTGGTCGCCGAGCTGCCGGTTGACAGGGCCGGCGCCCTGCTGGAGTTGCTGCAGCAGTTCTCCACTCGCGGCGTCAACATGAGCCTCATTGAGTCACGGCCCATCGGTGACGCACTCGGCAGGTACCGGTTCATCATCGACGCTGACGGTCACATCACCGACGAGCGGGTCGCCGATGCGCTGCTCGGTGTTCGCCGGTTCAGCCCTGGCGTGATGTTCCTCGGGTCGTACCCCCGCGCTGACAAGTCACCGATTGAGTTCGATGAGAAGTACGCCGACGGTGTTTTTGCTGAGGCGCGGGAGTGGCTGAGCGGACTTCTGGCCGGCTCGACGAGCGGCACGGTTTCGCCCTAACCGCTCGCTGGTTAGACTCCGAGAACAGGCACCGCTTTGCGGGAAGGAGCATCGGATGGGCGACGCACGAGAGTTCGATCCGCGATACAGCCCTGAGTTCCAGCGCGGGTACGAGCCCGCGAGCCGGGAGCTTCCTCGGGAGCAGCGCGAACTGCAGGAACTGCGAGCGGAACGACTGTCGCGGCCCCGGATTGCGCCGATGCCTGTCGCCTCGGTGTCGCCGGTTGTTGACACAGCGGGAGGCCAGTCGAATCCGGCAGACGGTCTCACGGCCGACCCGCTCGACGAACCGGACGAGCGGAACGATGCCGATGAGGAATCGGAGGCGCCGCTCTGGCGCAACCCGTACCTGATCACCCTGGCCATCCTCGGTGTTGTGCTCACGGTCGGCGGCGTCACCCTGTTTCGCTGGTCTGTCGACCAGGTGTACACCGGTCAATACATGACAGGCACGCAAGCCGATGCCCGCCAGGACTGGCTCTGGGTTCAGGTGGCATGGGGCCTTGCTCCGCTTCTTGCCATCGCCGGGGCGCTCACGGTTTTGGGAATCTTTTTCTTCCTGGCAACCAAGTGGTCACCACGGCGGCGCGACGACGATGCCTCGACGGTCGATGAGTTCGACGAGTAGCGGCGCCGTGGCATCCGCTCGTCGCCCCAATTTCCTCGCCGTGATGTTCGGTGCGGGGCTGCTTCTGTTTGCGGGAGGTCTCGGAATGGTCGTCGCCGACGCTCAGGCGCGGATCGATGCTGCCGAGAGTGCCATCAGTTTCACAGCTGAGGAGCGGGAATACTTCGGTGGGGACATCGAGACGACCGTCGAGTCGGTTCGGCTCGGCGCGCTGTTCTCGAGCATGTACACGGGGGCGGATGTATCGAAATACGAGGTCGAGGTCGAAGATGCGCGCGACGGCTCAAGCAGTACATCGATCTATCCGGTCACCTATCGGGTGATTCTCGCGCTCAACCAGGGCTGGCACGCGACACCGGTCACACTGCCCGCTTTTGCTGGACTCGCGTTGACGGTTGGCGCGTTGTTTCTGGGTGCCGCGCGATGGCACCGTCGTGCTGTGAGGCGCTCGCGAAATTGACTGAAACCGGTGAGGCGTTCAGACTGATCAGGGCCGAACAACGGCCAGTCTCCACGTGAATCCCGCCTCCTGATCCAGAAATCGGCGGTTTCGCGGTCCCGGGCAGCGTCGCCCTCGCTTCTCTCGTGCGATCAGAAAGTTTTTCAGTGTTCCAAAAATCTCCCAGTTCAGACGCTCTTTCCTCCGTGTACCAGACCGCGGTGGCCCGAAACGCGGGGGAGCCTGAATTCCACCAGGCGATGCACGAGGTGCTTGAGTCGATCGCTCCTGCGCTCGATGAACACCCGGAGTTTCTCGAGTCGGGGATTCTCGAGCGCATCGTTGAGCCTGAGCGACAGGTCATGTTCCGGGTGCCGTGGACCGATGACAGGAACCGGGTTCAGGTCAACCGTGGCTTCCGGGTGCAGTTCAACTCGGCGCTCGGCCCGTACAAGGGTGGGCTACGGTTCCACCCGACCGTGAACCTGTCGATCATCAAGTTCCTCGGGTTCGAGCAGATCTTCAAGAACGCGCTCACGGCGCAGGGCATCGGCGGCGCCAAGGGTGGAAGCGACTTCGACCCGCACGGCAAGAGCGACGCCGAGATCATGCGGTTCTGCCAGAGCTTCATGAACGAGCTTTACCGCCACCTGGGCGAGCACACTGACGTGCCCGCAGGCGACATCGGCGTTGGGGCCCGCGAGATCGGCTACCTGTTCGGCCAGTACCGTAAGGTCACCAACCGCCACGAGTCAGGCATGTTCACGGGCAAGGGCACCGGTTGGGGTGGCGCCGAGGTGCGCACGGAGGCCACCGGTTACGGCGCCGTGTTCTTCACCGAGGAGATGTTCGCCACTCGCAACGCGTCGATCGACGGCAAGACCGCTGTGGTCTCCGGTTCGGGCAACGTGGCCATCTACGCGATCGAAAAGGTTCAGCAGCTCGGCGGAAAGGCTCTGACAGCATCTGACTCGTCCGGCTACATCGTCGACGAGGCCGGCATCGACCTTGACCTGCTCAAGCAGATCAAGGAGGTTGAGCGGCTGCGCATCTCGTCGTACGCCGAGCGTCGCACCAGCGCTCGCTTCGTCTCGGGCGGGAGCGTTTGGGATGTACCTGGCCAGATCGCCCTGCCGAGCGCCACCCAGAACGAGCTGTCGCTGCGCGACGCGAAGGCGCTCATCAGCAACGGCGTCGAAGCCGTTGCCGAAGGCGCGAACATGCCGTGCCTGCCCGATGCCGTCCACGCGTTCCAGCAGGCCGGTGTGCTGTTCGGACCAGGCAAGGCTGCGAACGCCGGTGGTGTCGCGACAAGCGCGCTTGAAATGAGCCAAAACGCGTCGCGCCAGCGCTGGAACTTCAGCGACAGCGAAGACCGCCTGCACAACATCATGCGCGGGGTGCACAGTGCAGCGTTTGAAGCAGCCGATCGTTACGGCCGCCCGGGTGACTACGTCGTAGGCGCGAACACCGCAGCCTTCGTGAAGGTCGCTGACGCGATGCTCGCGCAGGGTGTGATCTAACCGGAGGATCTCTGCGGGCGCTGCCACGTGGCATCCGCTCGATTGTTACTGACCGGTCCAGCCCAGCATTCGAAGGCGGCGTTCGACCCGGCGTCTCAGGTTGGGCAGGTCGGGTAGGTCGTCGCCGGTGAACTGCAGGGCCTGCCAGCCCTCGTCTCCGACGTCGTTGGTGCGACGGATGTCGCTGCGCCACTGCCGACGATCGGTGCGGTGCTGGTCGCCGTGATACTCCAGCTCGAGTTTGTACTCGGGGTAAGCGAGGTCGAGGTACACGGTTCTGCGCGCGGTGCGGAGGTACACCTCGAAGTTCGCGACGGGTGTTGGCAGGCTGCTCAGTGCGAGGTCGACACGCACGAGTGACTCGGGCCGCGACCGGGAGTGGTCGGAGCTGAGCGCTAGTGCGCGGCGCAGCGCGGGCCGGCCGGCGCGGGCCGGATAGCGTTCGATGGCGTCGGCAAGTTTGGTGACCGTGGTCTGCGGCTCTTCGTGCCACAGCAGCGAGTCGACGGCGGCGACGAGATCAGGCAGCGCAAGCACGCCGGCGAGGTCACAACAGGTGCGTTCGACCGAGGTGACCGTGAGGGTGCCGTTGGCGATTGCCACGGTGTCGGTCGGGTGAAGGAGCGCGCTGTGCCCGCGGACACCGGCGGGCCGAGGAGCCCGTCGGGGTGCCGGGACGGTGACGTCGAGAAGGGTATCGGCGAACAATGGGAGGGGCATCCCGTGTAAGCGCGCGGCGGTGCGGTGGCTGAAGGCTGTGCCGGGTGGCATTCGGGTAGCGACGGCGCGGCAGGCCAGTTCGAGGGAGAGCGGTGTTGCCGCCGCGACTCGGGTGCCGTGAAAGGGAGCGGTGAGTGCGCTGTTACGCAACTGCCCGCGGGTGAAACCGCGGGTGTATGCGTCAGCGACGGAGAACGCGGGTGGCAGTTGCGCCGGCAAGGGTTTGCGGAAGTTCACGGCTCGAGCATGCCGGTTTGTCGAGCACTGCGGCTGCGTTTCCCTGAGGTTGTGGAGAGTGGCCTCGGATTCGCCATGGGTGGGGGGTTTCGTACGGCTGCGCCGAGCGCGTCCGAGTCGGCAAACGGCACCTTGGTCGTCGGCTTGGTCGGGAATGGTTGTTGGGGTGTTGCGTGGTCGCAAGCGGCTGGACTTTGTGGAAATGAGCGACCGTTGTCGACCGAGCAAGGGTCGAAACCCATGGCTTCGACCGTTTGTGACCAGGCACAAGGGTTGAAGCCCGTGGGCTCGACCGTTTGTGACTAGGCGGGGCGAGGTGTGGGGTGGTGGTGCCGGTGAGGCCGACCATTTGCGACTGAGCGGGCTTCTGCCAGCGGTCGTGGCTGTGGGCGTGCTTCTCGGCTTGGTCGGGAATGGTTGTTGGGGTGTTGCGTGGTCGCAAGTGGCTCAAGTTTCTGGAAAAGAGCGACCGTTGTTGACCGAGCAAGGGTCGAAACCCATGGCTTCGACCGTTTGTGACCAGGCACAAGAGTTGAAATCCGTGGGCTCGACCGTTTGTGACTAGGCGGGGCGAGGTGTGGGGTGGTGGTGCCGGTGAGGCCGACCATTTGCGACAGGGCGGGCTTCTACCAGCGGTCGTGGCTGTGGTCGTGCTTTTTCTCTTGGTCGGGAATGGTTGTTGGGGTGTTGCGTGGTGTGGCCGACTACTTGCGACTAAGCGTGGCTTGGCTATCGCGCCGCGTGGCTACCGCAGCCGCGCGGCTACCGAACTCGGGCGGCTCCCGCACCCGCGTGGCGTCCGCAGTCGGGCGGCTACCGAACCCGCACGGCGAGGGCACCCGGGTCGGTCGCAAACCGCACCCCCGCGATGATGCCAAACCCATCACCGTCGAGCTCAACCGCCCGTGGCTTCTCAAGCGAGACCGTGATGCCGGCGCTGCGCAGGTAGGTGATCGTTGACGCGGAACCCGAGGTCGCCGAAATGATGCGGCGGCCGATGCTCGAGCGGCGCAGCGGCCCGTTCTCGAACCGCAGCCGCCGCCAGATGTCGAGCCAGCCGAGGGCACTCGACGTCTGCAGAACGGCAACGTCCAGCATCCCATCGTCGATCACGGCATCCGGCATCATCTCGAGCCCGCCGGTGAGGGTGCCGCAGTTGCCAAACAACACAGTCGAAACGTGGGCGCTGTGCACCGGCTTGTTCTCGAGCTGGTAGCGGATACGGAACGGCTTCGCGTCAGGCAGCGCCCGCAGCCCGGCATCGACGTACGCCAGCCAGCCGAACGACTTCTTCAACGCGTCATTGGTGTTCGCCATGATGTCTGCGTCGATGCCCATGCCGGCCATCACGAGGAAGCCGTGCTCTTCGATGCTGCCGTCGACGCGGCTGAGGGTCGCGATGCCGAGGTCTATGAAACGGGTGGTTCCGTTGAAAGCGATGTTGATGGCATCCGCTGTGTTCGAAATCGGCAGACCAAGGTTGCGGGCGAGGAGATTTCCGGTGCCACGGGGGAGCAGCGCGAGCGGCACGTGTGAATCGCGCAGGCCCTCAGCGACGCTGCGCACCGTGCCGTCACCCCCGGCCGCGAAGACCATGTCGACGCCGGCGGCGATCGCCTCGCGTGTCACGCCGTGGCCCGGATCCTCGACGCTCGTCTCGAACCAGAGTGATTCGCCCCAGCCCGCAGCGGCCGCACCGGCGTCGATCAGGCGGCGCAACTCGTCGATGCGACCCTTGGTGGGGTTGTAGACCACAGCGGCTCGGCGGGTCGGTGTGCTGGTCATATCTTCAACGCTACCTCGCGCGGCTAGACTTGCTGGCGTGATTGATCCAGTGCTCCTCCGCGAAAATCCCGACCTTCTCAGGCGTTCGCAGGAGGCGAGACGATCTCCCGTCGACCTCGTCGACCAGGCGCTCGACGCCGACCGTGAGCGCCGAACGGCGATCACCACCTTCGAGGAACTGCGGGCCGAGCAGAACGCGTTCGGCAAGAAGGTCGCGCAGGCGCCCAAGGACGAGAAGGCCACGCTTGTCGCCCAGGTCAAGGGACTGTCCGACCGGGTCAAGCAGGCCCAGCAGCAGGTGACGGATGCCGAGACTCGCTTTTCCGAGATCGTCGGCGCGATTCAGAACCCGATTATCGACGGCGTCCCGGCCGGTGGCGAAGATGACTTCGTGACCCTGCGTGAGGTCGGCGAGAAGCCCACGTTCGACTTCGAGCCGAGGGACCACCTTGAGCTCGGCGAGTTGCTCGGCGCCATCGACATGCAGCGCGGCACCAAGGTGTCAGGCGCCCGGTTCTACTACCTGCGCGGCATCGGCGCCCGCCTCGAGCTGGCGCTGATGAACATGGCCCTCGACCGCGCGCTGACCGAGGGGTTCATCCCGCTCATCACGCCAACACTCGTGAAGCCCGAGATCATGGCAGGCACCGGGTTCCTTGGCGCGCACGCCGACGAGATCTACTACCTGCCCGCAGACGACCTGTACCTCACGGGCACGAGCGAGGTGGCGCTCGCCGGGTACCACGCCGACGAAATCATCGACGTGGCCGACGCGCCGATTCGGTACGCCGGCTGGTCGACGTGTTACCGCCGCGAGGCCGGTTCGTACGGTCGCGACACCCGCGGCATCATTCGTGTGCACCAGTTCAACAAGCTCGAGATGTTTGTCTACACCACGCCGGAAGAGGCCGAGGCCGAACACCTCCGGCTGCTCGGCTGGCAGGAAGGCATGCTGCAGGCCCTCGGCCTGAGCTACCGGGTTATCGACACGGCAGCGGGCGACCTCGGCTCGAGCGCCGCACGCAAGTACGACGTCGAAGCGTGGGTGCCTACCCAGGATGCATTCCGCGAACTCACCTCGACCTCGAACTGCACGACCTACCAGGCCCGCCGGCTGAACACCCGCTACCGCGGTGAGAACGGAAAGACCAGCCCGGTCGCCACGCTCAACGGCACCCTCGCAACGACCCGCTGGCTCGTCGCGCTGCTCGAAACGCACCAGCAGGCCGACGGCTCCGTCGTTGTGCCGGAGGCGCTGCGACCGTACCTCGGCGGCATCGACGTGATTCGGCCGCTGTGAGCGAAGCCGGTCTTCTCGTCGCTCTCGATGTCGACGGCACCCTCCTTCACGAGGATGGATCGATGTCGGATGCTGTTATCACGGCTGCGCGGAAGGCGACGGAACGCGGGCACCGGCTGATGCTCGCAACAGGGCGCAGCTGGGAGACCACGCTGCCCGTTGTCGAGGAGTTGGGAATCGACCCGGAGTATGTCGTGTGCGCCAACGGTGCTCTCGTCATGAAGCGCGACGCTGAAGCGCCAGGCGGATACCGTCGGCACCTCATTGAGACCTTCGACCCGAGCGACGTGCTCCGGACGATCAGGTCGCACCTCGCCGACGGTCGGTACATGGTCGAGTACCCGAGTGGGTACCGCAGGTACACGGCCGGCATGACGGACTGGAACCTGGAGAACGCCGAGGAGGTCGAGTTCGAGGGCCTGCTGAGCGAACCGGTCACCCGCGTGGTTGTGGTGTCTCCCGGTCATGACGAACTCGAGTTCCTCAAGATCGTCGAAGGAATGGGCCTGCACCAGGTCGCCTACGCCATCGGCTGGACCGCGTGGCTCGACATCGCTCCGCTGGGTGTCAACAAGTCGACGGCTCTCGAGCGCGTGCGCGAGTGGCTCGATGTTCCCCGCTCGCGGATCGTCGCGGTCGGCGACGGCCGCAACGACATCGAAATGTTTGAGTGGGCCGGTGCGGAAGGGCGTGCTGTCGCCATGGGCCAGGCACCCGATGAAGTGAAAGACGCGGCGAACGAAGTCACTGGGTCAATCACCGAGGACGGGCTCGTCGCTATTCTCACCTCGCTCTAGACACTCGCTCAGGGCCTGTCCAGAAACTGCTGGAACTATGTACATGCCCTGATCCGCTAGAATCGAGCGTTGCGTGCTGTATCTACAGCGCGACATGGAGGGCTGTCCGAGCGGCCGATGGAGCCAGTCTTGAAAACTGGTGGGCAGAAATGTCTCGTGGGTTCGAATCCCACGCCCTCCGCCAGAGCACAAACCGACCCAAGGAGAACGTCGAGTGAGTGAGCCTTCCCGCCGTTCCAGGCGATCTCAGCAGGTCTCGACGATCGCACGGCACGGCAGGCTCAAAAAGTCGCACCCGTTCAAGACGATCGCGCGCTTTCTCGCTGGTGCGCTCGCCGTCCTGCTCGTGAGTGGCACCGCCGTTTCGGCGTATGCGTTCTGGGATATCGCGAAAGACGTGCAGCCATCCGTCACTCTAGCGAACGAGACGCCCGGCGTCTCGATTCCGAACATCGACGCCATCGAGGGCGGCGTGAACCTGCTTTTGGTGGGAAGCGACAGTCGCGCTGGCCAGGACGGTGTGTTCGGCGACGCGAAGAAGGAAACAGGCAACCTCAACGATGTGACGATGCTCATGCACATCTCGGAGGACCACAGCGCCGCAACGGTGATCAGTTTTCCGCGCGACCTCTTTGTTCCGATTCCGTCCTGCCCGAAAGAGGGCGGCGGTACGTACAGCGCGATGACGTCGCAGAAGATCAACACAACGCTGTCGTACGGCGGACTCGCGTGCACGGTGCTCACCGTTGAGAAGCTCACCGGCCTGAGCATTCCGTTCGCAGCTGAGGTGCAGTTCAACGGTGTGATCGAGCTGTCGAACGCCGTCGGTGGCGTCGATGTCTGTGTCGCCGAACCGATCGAGGACGACTACACGCAGACCTATCTCGACGCCGGAACGCACACGTTGCAGGGCATGGCTGCGCTGCAGTTCCTCCGCACCAGACACGGAGTCGGTGACGGATCGGACCTCGGTCGAATCAGCAACCAGCAGGTGTTCCTGTCCTCCCTGGTGCGCCAGCTGAAGAGCAGCGAAACGCTGACCGACCCGGGCAAGCTCTTCGGTATTGCCAAGGCTGCGTCAAGCAACATGACGCTGTCGAACAGCCTGTCGAACATCAACACCATGGTGTCGATCGCGATGGCGCTCAAGAACATTCCACTCGAGCAGGTCGTGTTCGTGCAGTATCCGAACGCGGCTGGGCAGAGTGGCGGCCAAAGCGGAGTACTGCCGCTCAAGACGCCAGCCAAGCAACTTGTCGACGCGTTGGTGGCCGACCAGCCGATTACTCTCACCGGTGACACCGGTGCCGGATCTGTTATTGATCCGAACGCTCCCGTTGCGGAAGCACCTGTAGCGCCAGAGGCGCCCGTGACGGAAGCTCCGGCTCCTGACGCCTCGACACCGGCTGCCCCGGCAACGCCGACAACACCAGAGGTCGTCGAGCTTCCCAAGACGGTGCAGGGTCAGACGGCTGGCGACTACACCTGCTCGAAGGGCAATGACTAGCCTGACCGGCTCTCATTGCGGCGGCAAGAGGGCGCACGCAGTTTAGAGTTGACCTGTGAACGCCAGGAAGACCAGTCGGGCGCCGTTGATGAAGCACGGCCAGCAGCCTCGTCGTGGTGCCGTGGCAACACTGATGAAGACGCTCGCCATCGCGCTCGCTGTTGTTCTGGTCAGCGGGGCATCGGTTGCCGCGTGGGTCGTCTACGACCTGGCCTCGAACGTCTCCTCCAACGCCGTTGACATCGCCCCGCCCGACGATCCAGCAACACCCCTCCCGGCGGTGCCGAACATCGACGCGTTCGAAGGCGGTTTCAACATGCTCGTCGTCGGAGCCGACAACGACGAGAACCAGGACAAGAACGCGTATGGAAAACGCGACATCACCCTCAACGATGTGAATATGCTCCTTCACGTTTCGGAGGATCACACGTCAGCGGTGGTGGTCAGTTTTCCGCGTGACCTCGTCATCGCTCAGCCCAAGTGTGTTGATCCGGAAACCGAGAAAACGGAACGCGCAGTTTCGGCGCAGCCGCTCAACGCGGCCTACGAGCGCGGCGGGCTTTCGTGCGTCGTCGCCACGGTCTCAGAACTGACCGGGCTCAATATCGAATACGCGGCATTGATGTCATTCGACGCCGTTGTGCAGATGACCAACGCCGTCGGGGGAGTTCCTGTTTGCCTCACCGAACGTGTGCGTGACAGATATTCGGGGCTCGACCTGCCAGCAGGAACGACGACCATCTCGGGCGCGACTGCCCTTGCTTTTCTCCGAACCCGCCACGGTGTCGGTGACGGAAGCGACCTGTCACGCATCGCATCCCAGCAGCAGTACATATCGTCGCTGATCAGGACCATCAAGAGCAATGACACCCTGACCGACATCACCAAGCTGTATGGGCTGGCTCAGGTTGCGGCCAAGCACGTCAAACTGTCGACCTCGCTCACCAACGTGACGCGGATGGTTGCGATGGCTCGCACGCTCCAGACGATCGACCTGGACAAGCTTGCGCTCGTGCAGTATCCGGTTGGCACAGATCCGGACAACTCCAACAAGGTGATTCCGAACAAGGCTCTGGCGAAGCAGCTCACGGACGCAATCGCGGCCGACCGGTCGTTCGCCCCCGACTCGACTGTCGACCGCAACGGTGTCGAAGCCGACCCGAACGCGCCGGTTGAGCCGCCGGTCGCCGACGCCCCTGCACCCGAACCGCCGGTGACCGAGCCGTCCGCCCCTGGCGCCAGTGCGACACCAGCGCCGACACCGACCTCCAACGTGATCGAGGGGCTTGCCGGCCAGACGGCTCTCGAACAGACCTGTTCGGTGGCTAACCGTTAGATCCGCAGGGCCGTTTTTGCCGGCGATTCGGAACACGGCAGATCACCCGTTATGATTAAGCTCGTGCGCCCGCCAGTTGGTGCGCACATGGAGACGTCGCATAGTTCGGCCTAGTGCACCACCCTGCTAAGGTGGAGTCCTCGTAAGGGGACCGCGGGTTCAAATCCCGCCGTCTCCGCAGACAAACCCTCACTCATCGAGTGGGGGTTTTTGCGTCCCGCTTGGCCTGCTCAGGAATGCTCTCACCTTCGTGTGCAAGACTGAGCGGACCTTGAGGCATCGTCGACGCAGTCGTTGCCGCAGTCCCAACCACTGTGGAGAGTTCACATGTACTCGATCGACCGCGCCGGGCACCTTCTCGCCGCCGCAACTGACTCGTCGTCAGCTGGCTTCGCCGACGGAGTCGCTCAGTGGGCCATTTCGCTCATGGAAACGCTCGGCCCTGTCGGTGCCGGACTCATCGTCTTCCTGGAGAATGTGTTCCCGCCGATCCCCAGTGAGGTGATTCTTCCGCTTGCCGGTTTCACCGCGAGCCAGGGGTCCTTCAGCATTGTTGAGGCCATCGCGTGGACGACCCTCGGATCCATCCTCGGAGCTTTCCTGCTTTATGGGCTCGGGCGCTGGCTGGGTCACGACCGCACCGTGTGGCTGGCCGCGCGAATTCCCTTCGTCGACCCCGACGACATCGTCCGAACCGTCGACTGGTTCGGCAGGCACGGCAAGAAGGCTGTTTTCTTCGGGCGAATGTTGCCCATCTTCCGCAGCCTGATTTCCATCCCGGCCGGTATCGAGAAGATGAACCTCGTGATCTTCGGAGCGCTCACCGCGCTCGGGTCGCTCAGTTGGAACAGCATCTTCGTTGTCGCCGGGTTCATTCTCGGTGAGAACTGGAGCGTCGTCCTCCAGTATGCGGACATTCTGAAGTACCTCGTCGTCGCCGGCGTTGCAGTACTCGTCCTCTGGTGGGTTGTGCGCACCGTTCAGCGCCAGCGCGCCCGCCGCCGTGCCCTCGCGGAGAACGAGCCTATGCCACCAGTCGAAGCAGACCGAACCCTCCAACAATAAGGCCGATCACCGCAAGAGCCGCCCCGGTGATGCGGTTACCGTGCCGCGTCAGGAACTGCTGCAGTCGGTGCATGCCATCCCGCGTTCGGTTTCCGCCGAGAACGTAAACGAGCACGGGTGCGGCCAGGCTCGCGGAAGCGAGAATCGTAAAGTAGAGCACGAGCGCTACGCCACCCCATAACGAGCTGTTTGCGCCAATGAGCAGTCCGGCGGCGATCGCCGTGAGGAAGTTCTTCGGTCTCAGCGCGCCGTAACCAAACCCGATGAAGAGGCCTTGGGCCGGGCCGAGCCCGGTGAAGATGCGGCTGATCCGTGAGGGCGCTGCATCAGTGGCGTTCGCCGGGCGACGCCACAGGACGACACCGCCGACGACCAGCCCGATCCCCACGAGCAGGGTGATCGGTGCGAGCTCACGCCAGTCGACGTCAAAGATCCGCGGCAGTAGCAGCGCAGCACCTGTCGCTGCGAGGCCGCACACGATGAGGAGTGCGATTGCCCACCCGGTCGCGAACGCCGCCGAGGTCCACTGCTTGCGATTGTTGAGAACAAGCAGAAGTTGTCCGGTCACCGGAACCGGGCTCAACGTGATCACTAGCGCCAGTCCGGTGATTTCGAGGAGGTCAGTAACGCTGTTCATTAGGCGTTTCCGCTGCCGGTCATCGCGCACGCTGTCGGGGAACGACCACCTTTTTGATGATCAGAAGAACGGATGCTGTCGTGGGGCACGCGATCAGCGCACCTAGCAATCCCAAAAGTGTCCCCCCGATCATCGCGCCGATCAGCACGAGCGAGCCGGGAATGCTGATTGCCTTCCCAACGATGCGAGGGGTCAACACGTACGCCTCGATCTGAACGTAGACGAGCATGGTGACCCCGACGACGAGCGCTGCCGTGGGAGACGTGAAGAGGGAGACGACGGTCACGATGCCCAGATTGATCACACTGCCGACGAGCGGAATCAGTGTGATCGGGAATGCAAGCGCGGCCAGCACCGGAGCGAATTGCACGCCAGCGACCGTGAGGAGAACAAAGGTGACGATCGCGTTGAGTGACGCGAGCACCACCATCCCGCCGAGATACTTACCCACCGATTGCATGATCGTCTCGGAGATGTCAGCGACACCGGGACGCCGGGACAGGGGCACCAGCGTATACAGGGCAGATTTGATCGATTCGAGCCCAATAACGAAGTAGATGGTGAGCGCGATGACGAAGATGGCGCCGAAAGTGCCGTTGAGAACACCGGCACCGAACTTCAGGGCACCGCCACCAATGGCCAGCCACACCCCCGGATCGCTCACTCCCTCACTCAGCCAGGCCACGAATGGAACGAGTGCGCCGCCGAACGCATCGTTGGCGTTGAGAAACCACTGCTGGTCCTCGATGCGATCGAACCCCTGCGGCAGGTAAGAGAACAGCAGCGAGATCTGCCCGACAACGATGGGAACAACGAGCCAGGTGAGCAGTACGACGACGAGGAGGAAAACCGCGACCACCGCGAGGACGGCTCCGCCTCGGGAGAAGTGGCGCCGCTCAAGCCAGAGCACGGTGGGGTAGAGCCCGAGGCAGATGAAGAACGCCACGAAGATGAGGGTGAGAGCCGTGCTGAGCGACACGATTGCCGCGCCCAAAAGCAACGCCAACAGCACGCCGAGTGTGGCGATGAAGCCGAAGCGGAACGGTCCGCCCGCGAACAGTCCTCCCGCAGTCGAGCTGCGTGCGATCGGCCGGGAATCGGACATGTCAGCTCAGCGAGTAGGTCGTGAGGAAGTCGACGAGGAGCCGGGCGCCGTAACCAGTGGCTCCCTGCGATCGCCACGAATCGTCGGCGTCCGACTGCATCGTTCCAGCGATGTCCAGGTGCGCCCACGGGGTATCACCGACAAACTCCGACAGGAACAGCGCCGCTGTTGTTGCACCAGCGTATTTGCCGCCGAGGTTGGCGATATCGGCGATCTCCGAGTCGAGTTGTTTTCGGTACTTCCTCTCTAGAGGGAGTTGCCAGGCCTGTTCGCCGGTCGCTGCGGCCGAAGCCAGAACACGATCCACCAGTGGCTGACTGTTTCCGAACGCTGGAGCGGTGAGCTGCCCGAGAGCCATCAACGAAGCGCCAGTGAGCGTCGCGATGTCGACGATCGCATCCGGGTGCAACTCTGTCGCGAGTACCAGCGCATCACACATGACCAGCCGGCCCTCGGCATCCGTATTCTTCACTTCGATCGTTGTGCCGTTCCTCGCTGTCAGAACGTCACCGAGCGTCATCGCCGAGCCGGAGGGCATGTTGTCTGTGCACATCAGGTATGCCGTCACTTCTACAGCGCAATCGAGGTCCCGCAGCACGGCCATGGCGCCGAATATCGCCGCGGCGCCACCCATGTCCATCTTCATCAGGAGGTGCATCGGGTCTGACGGCTTCAGCGATATGCCGCCAGAGTCGAACATGATGCCTTTACCAACCAGGGCGACGTGCGCTTCGGGTGACTGGCGCCCTGCCGGTGTGTAGTGGAGGATGATCATGCGTGGCTCTTCGACGCTGCCGGCGTTGACTCCCAGGATGCCGCCGCAACCGAGTTCAATGAGCTTTTGCTTATCGGCGACCGTAACGTCGAGTCCGAAGTCCCGGCTTTTCGCTTCGGCGAGCTGTGCGAACACGGTAGCGGTGAGATGACCAGCTGGCGTGTTGGCAAGATCGCGAGCGATGGAGGCGGCTCGAGCGAAATGCACGCCGGTCAAGATGCCCGATGAGATGGCGTCGGTGTTGTGTGGAGTGATGATTTCGACGGTCGCGAGTGGCGTGTGTCTGGGGTCTCTTTTGAGCGCGGTGTAGCGGTAACGCGCAAGCAGAGCTGCCTCGGCCACCGCGCGTCCGATGGCGATCGGATCGAGCGGATAGTTCACGTTGAGCCGCAAAGCAAGGTGGGCGGAACGGCTCGCTGCGCGAACGAAAGCGGCGACGGTGTCACGAAGGACGTCAAGGGTGCGTTCGTCGTCCGTGCCGACGCCAACCGCGACGAGGTCTGGCCCTCCAGCCCGCGGCAGCACCAGCGTCTGGCCTACGCGGCCCTCGAATCCGTTCGTGCGAAATGTCGCCCAATCGAGGTTGACCTCTTCAGGTATTTTCGCGTCTGGGGCAACGAGATAGCCGACGACCTCGGCATGTGCCGATGGCTCGGCGACCACGCTGATATGCGCTGCCGCGTTGAGCGAAGGGAGAGGTGTGAAATCGGCTGGAATAAGACGGTGTGTGTTGTGGGGCATATGGTTCTCCATTTCTGCGGTGTTCAGAAGGGCCAGATCACAGGGACGACAAGGATGGCGACGAGCAGGAAGACTCCGATGAGGGGGAGGCCGAGCTTCCAGTAGTCGCCGAAGCGGTAGCCGCCTGGGCCCATCACCATCGTGTTCGCTGGCGTGGCCACCGGGGTGAGGAACGATGCAGCGGCCGATACGGTGACGGCCATGAGGAGGGGCACAGGGGAGATGCCGGTTTCGACGGCGATGGCCACAGCAATGGGTGCGACGATCAGAGCGGTGGCCATGTTGCTGATGAGTTGTCCGAGGATTACGGTGACGACGCTGATTCCGGCGAGGAGCAGGTACGGGCTCGCCTCACCGAGCAGGTCGACGAGACCGTTCGCGATGAGGTCTGCCGTGCCGCTGCTTTGAATGGCTGTCGAAAGCGGAATCATCCCGGCGACGAGAATCAGTGTGGTCCAGGAGATGGATCGGTGCGCCTGGGCAACCGTGACGACGCGGAGTAGGACCATCGCGCACGCCGCGACCAGCGCGGCGATCGACGGGGGAACCCATCCTGTGGCCAGCAAGAGGACCATCCCGGCGAGAACGCTCAAGGCTGCCCATGACCGCCCGCTCAAGGCGACGGACTGACGGCGAATGGCGTCGGGGTCATCAACAACAACGACATTGGCGTCCGCCGTGTTTGCGCTCAGTGCCTCCCACGTGCCGCGCAACAGCAGGATGTCCCCCGGTGCGAGCACTGTACGGCCCAGGTCCTCTCCAGAACGCTGCACAGCGACGACGATGAGTGTTCCGCTCTCGGTGATCATGCCGGGAAATACGGTTTCACCGATGAAGCCCGACCGCGGGGGAATCACGACCTCTGTGAGGCCCGTTTCGCGATTGAGCGCCGGTTCCCCTGGTTTCAAGGCGTAGTGGGCGGCGAGTGTCTCCGCGTGGGCACTGAGGTCGCGACCTGCAGCCTGTGTGGCGTGATTCGGCAGGAGCTTGGGCCCGAGGAATACCAGAACGAGGAGCGTTCCGAGTAACGCCGGAAGGCCCGCGAGGGCGAATTCCGCGTAGCCAATTGGCCGACCGGTGGCGTCTTGAGCGACCTCCGAGATCAGTAAATTCACCGGGGTGCCGGACAGGAGGAGCAACGAGCCGGCGTGGGCAGCGAAGGCGAGCGGAATCAGCAACTGCGATGGCGGCTGTTTGATGCGCAACGCGAGCACCACGACCATTGGGATCAAAGCCGCGACGGCACCGTTGACGCTGATGAGCGCGGTGAGCACAGCAACGAGGAGTGAAACGAGCATGACGATGGTGCGTCGGTTGGTACCGGCACGTCGGGTGAGTTGCTGGCCGGCCCAGGTGGTCAATCCGCTCGCATCGAGACCCTCGCCGACCACGAAGAGGGCAGCGATGAAGATGATGACGGGATCCCCGAATCCCGCGATGGTCTGCTCGAAAGAATTCACCCCTGTCACGTAGAGGGCGAGAGCAACTCCGATCGCCACCACTCCGACCGGGACGCGATTCCAGACGAAGATGACGATCGCCAGCAGGAGGACGACAAGCGTGAGCGCAATCGGGGTCATCGATACGCCACCCGGCTAATCGGCCGCGACCCGGGGGTCGGCCGTCCTGACGTCGCCGTCCCCGATCCCCATCTGTCGCGGCATTCGACCCGCTGGCACAACGGCCAGCAGCGCGATACCGGCAAGTACGAGAAGCGACACCTTGAGCGCCTGAAGTCGAGCGAGTGCGTTGACGGCTACTGCTTCGTCCAGCTGGGCCTCGGTTGCGTCAGTAGTGCTGGCCAGAACGTCATGCAAGTTCTCATTGGTGACAAAGTTCACGCTGTCGAGGGGGAACTGCGACTGCAACTCCGGGGGGAGCGACGGGTGGTCGGCGAGACCGGCCGAGATAAAGGCACTCAGCATGCCGACGGCGAACACGGTCATAACCGCAATTCCGACACTGCCTGAGATGTTGTGCACGAGCCCCCGCCATGCGCCGACATCTCCCGCGAGCCGTTTCGGCGCCGACGAGAGCAGCGTGTTGAACACGAGAGCAACAATTGCTCCCTGGCCGAGACCGAGAAGGATGAGGCCGAGGACGACGAAGAACTGACCCCAGTCATTGCGAACGGTGAAAGCAACAATGACAAGAGCAAGTGCAACAACGATGAACCCGGCACGTGCGATGACCCGTGGCGGGAACTTCTTGTAGAAGGACGCTACGACGGTGTTGGCTACGAAGATCGAAATCGTGTATGGAATTATCGACAGCGATGTTTCGAAGCTGGAGCGACCCTGCACAACCTGAATGTAGAGCGGAATCAAGAAGTTGGCAGCGGTGCCGATAAAAAGCATCGCCGCCATACAAAACGTCGTGGCCTTTTCGGAACTCGACTTGAGGACGTCGAGGTCAAATATCTGTGGCTTCCCGGCGGTCTTGCGAGCTCGAAGCCAGACGAAGAAGACCTGCCCAATGATGATTCCCAAGAGAATCAGCACCGGCGCCGGAGAGATGCCGAGAATGTTGAAAGGGGCATTCTCCGTAGCAAGAAATACGCCCCAGGACGTCAGCCCTGAGAAGCCAAAGCTCAGCAAGATAATCGCGGCAGCGGCGATGAGCGCGCCGGTGACGTCGATAACAAGGTCCCTGTGCGGTGGCACCGCTTTGAACTTGAAGCTCAGCAGGAGGTTCACCAGCCCAAGCGCCGCGATGAGGGCAAACGAGTATCGCCAGCCAATGGTCGAGGCGAAACTCCCGGCGATGAGCAGTGCCAAAACACCGGCAGCCGGAATCGCGGCTGCCAGATAGCCGATTGCCTTCGCCTGCTGGTCACCGGCATAGTTCGTCGAGATAAAGACAACCAGGGCAGGGGCGATGAGAGCGATCACCGCCCCGGACGCGGCCTGGGCGACGAAAAGCATGACGGGGCTCACGCTAAATGCGATTGCCGTCATGGACAACGCGTGAATGACGACCGCGACCTGGAACACACGCTTCGATCCGTAGCGTGCGCCGATCTTCGCTCCGAGAAGAATGAATGCAGCCATGGCAAATGTGCCGGTGGTGATGGCGGTTCCAATACTTGTCGCGGGCATATCGAGATCGCTCGTGATGCCGGCCATTGAGACGGTCAGGGCGTTGACGGCGAATGATGCTTGAATCTGGGTGAGCACCACGACGATCAGCGGCAACCAGGAAGTCGTCCTCACCGGTGCGATATCGCGTGAACTCTGCGTCTGTTGTGCCATGTGAGGAGCCCCCCAGCGTCGCCCTTCCCAGATGAAGGAGTCGTGCTCAACATATTGCGGTGAACACCCGCGTACGCCCGGTTGGCGCGAAATGCACTCGTCGATGGCGGGTCTTGTGCCTCTTCCGGTTGCGCAACATACTGGCCGCATGGACGCGAGCACCGAAGGCGACAGGGCGGCCGACCGCATCTTCACACCGCGGCGACCGGCAAGCGCGGACCTGTCCGGTCTGGCGGGGATGGACATGCTGTCCTGGTACGCCCGCACGACGGCCAACCCGCCTGACTTTCGGCTCCGCGCCAGCTTCGTCATCTTCGAAAACCTGACCGTCTTTCGGCTGGAGCATTCCCGCGCGGAAATCGACCGGACGCCAGCCCACGTGGCGGCTGTGCGTGTGGGTGGCGCGTTCTACCTTGTCCGCGACGGAGCAGCCACCCTGACCCAGAACGGCCGTACCATTCCGCTCGGCGCTGGCGCATCGGCGTTTGCTTCCGGGGTCACACCGCACCAGCTCCACATTCCAGAGAGTGCCGCCATGATCCTCGTCGTCGTGCGGAGGGGGATGTTTCGAGCGCGAGGCCTGCCTGAATCAGAGTTGGGTCCGCGGCGATTTCCGGCCACATCGTTCACTGAAGCGGTCTCCTCCTTCCTTCGAGCGCTGGCATCCGACTTTCCTGTTCCCTCATCACCGGAAGGAATCACGTCACAGCAGGCGACTCTGTCCCTGTTGGCTGGACTGATAACGAGCTCCGAAGGCCAGCAGCGGACGGCGCAACCCGAGCTCTCAATCGCGAGAGCCCTGACATTCATCGCGGCCAACTACAGCAACCCGGACCTCACGACTGCTGACGTTGCCACGGCGACCGGAATCTCATCACGCCATCTTCAACGCATCTTCGCATCGGCGAACAACTCTGTCGCCGACGAACTGCGCCGCATTCGCATTCGATGGGCGGCGATGCGTTTGGACGAAGGCGTGGGAGCGAGGGAACTGACGGAACTAGCGGCATCCACCGGTTTCGGAAACATCGCCAGGATGAGGCGCGCCTTTCTTCGGCAGACCGGCATGTCACCGACGCAATACCGGGATTCGGCGCAGCAAATGAAAGTTGCGAGCGAGGGGGGCGTGACCGCTATCGACACAGACGCGTTGCCGGCCACGGGAACGACGAACGGCCCGGGATGAAATCCCGGGCCGTTCGTCGAGCTGCCGCTACTTCTGCTTGCGAGCCTTCTCTTCGTCGAGGACACGCTGGCCAGCGTTGCGCTCGTTGATGCGCGTGTTCTCTGCTCGCACCTCTGCCTGGGTGGCGCGTTCGGTGACGAGCCACGCCGGCGGCGCTTCGAGCAGGGCGGTGATCTCGGCCGTCGTGAGGGCTGCGTCGTTCATCTCTGCGCGGGCGAGGCCCGAAACGGAAACACCGAGCTTGCGGGCAACCTCGGTGCGCGGGTGCGGTCCGTTCTTGCGCAGGTCGACGAGCCACTCGGGTGGCGATGCAAGCAGTTCGTTGAGCTGCTCACGGGTGACCGGGTTGGTACGGAATTCTTCGGGAGTTGCCGGCAGGTAGACGCCCAGCTTCTTGGCTGCCGTCTCCGGCTTCATCGTTTGAGGGGTCTTGTTCGTTGCCATGTCCCCAAGCTTAACCGGCAAGTGGCGCTGTGACGCGCGGGAGGCAGCATCCGTAATACCCTGAACAGACCGCCGCATGCCAATAACTGCGGAGAACGAAGAGGAACGATGGATGCCGACCCGACGCCAGGACCGTCGTTCACCATCGCGTTTGTTCCAGGGGTGACGCTGGCGAAGTGGTCCAAAGCCTGGCAGGAGCGTCGCAAGGATCTGCCGCTGGCGTTCGCGCCGACGGCTGAGGCCGACGCGGTTGGTGTGCTGCACGACCGCAAGGCCGATGTCAGTTTTGTTCGCCTGCCGGTTGATGACACCGACCTGAGCCTGATCCCGCTGTACAGCGAGGTGCCGGTCGTTGTGCTGCCGAAGGACCACGATCTCTCACTCGCCGAGTCCGTTACGGTGGCCGATCTCGCTGGGGAGCACCTGCTTCAGGACCCTGACGAGCTGCCGGAGTGGCGTGATGTCGCGGTAGAGGTGCAGAACGGAACCCGGCGCCCGTTGCCTGAGATGCGCTCTGTGGAAGATGCCATCGAGCTCGTTGCCGCCGGAGTGGGAATCGTCATCGTGCCTCAATCGGTCGCGCGCCTGTACGGCCGTAAGGATGTCATCGCGCGGCCGGTCATCGACGTTGCCGAGACCCGCATTGGCTTGGCCTGGCTCGCCGACGAGACCACGCCAGACATCGATGACTTCGTCGGCGTCGTGCGGGGGAGGACCGCCCGCAGTTCGCGCGCCCCGCAGGAAGAGCCCGAGAAGGCGCCACCCAAGGAGCGCAAACCGCAGCAGAAGCCCAAGGCGAAGCCGTTCACGCCGCGGCAGGGCCGTGCGCCCAAGAAACTCGGCAAGGGCCGCAACCGGGGCCGCGGGCGCTCCTAGCCCCCGATTCAGCTCACCGTTGTTCCGAACAGCAGGCCGAGCAGGTAGGTGATCGCCGCGGCACCGTAACCGATGGCGAGTTGTCGCAGCGCTCGTTTGAGTGGTGACGCCCCCGACAGCACGCCGACGACGGTGCCCGTCAGCAGCAGGGCGATTCCGACGAGAACGGATGCCACGGCGACCGCGGCGATCCCACTCATGCCGAACAGGTAAGGAATCACAGGAACGATGGCGCCTGATGCGAAGAAGAGGAAACTCGAGAGAGCGGCGCCCCGAGCGGAGCCGATCGAGTCGCCCTCGTCGCGTTGCGCGGACATGCTGCCCGTGTCGAGCCCAACGTGCACGCAGTCGAGGTTGTTGAGCACCTCGTGCGCGTGCTCGGCGGCCTGCTGCGGCGCCATTCCGCGCACGCGGTAAACGTACTGAAGCTCGTTCGCGTTCACATCGAGGTTGGGGAGAACCTGCCGCGCCGTCGGGTCAGGTGTTGTCGAGTCGAGCAACTCTCGCTGTGACCGCACTGAAACGAATTCACCGGCAGCCATCGAGAGTGCACCGGCGAGCAGGCCAGCAACACCGGCGGCCAGGACGACGCCAGTGCCCACTCCTGTCGCGCTCATACCGAGCACGAGCGCGAGGTTCGAGACGAGGCCGTCGTTCGCGCCGAACACCGCTGCGCGGAAGGTGCCTGACATGTTGTTGCGGCCGCGGGCCGCCAGCCCGCGCACGATCTCGGTGTGCAGCCGCTCATCGGCAGCCATCGCGTCAGTAGCGTCGACGTCGGCCTCATAGGGTGAGCGGGATTCGGTGCGCTGCATCAGCGCGAGGACAAAGACGGAGCCGAAGCGCTTCGCGAAGAAGCCGAGTAGCCGCGTGCGCAGCGCTGTGCGGGTGGGGTCGTTGGCATGGTCGCCGAGCAGTTCGATCCAGTGCGCCTCGTGGCGACGCTCTGCCTCGACCAGGCCGAGGAGGATGGCTCTCTCTTCACCGGAACGTCTGCTGGCGAGTTCGCCATAGACAGACGCTTCCGCCCGTTCGTCGGCGAGGTACTGTCGCCAGCGTTTGATTTCGGATGCGGTTGGTTCGTCGCGGAGTTCGGTCACTGAGCTGCTCCTGTATCGGGTGACCGGCGAATCGGGGGTGCAGAAACTCCGGCCATCGTGAGATGTGGCCGAAGGTCTCGCTCGCCCGCTCAATGCGGGTGGGCTGCCGGGTCCGGGGACCAGTGTGTCGACAGACCGCGTCGCCGTTTCTGGAGTGAAAGCGGCGGTGGGAACT
The DNA here is from genome assembly GCF_003668565.1 of Mycetocola zhadangensis. Classification (GTDB taxonomy): domain Bacteria; phylum Actinomycetota; class Actinomycetes; order Actinomycetales; family Microbacteriaceae; genus Mycetocola_A; species Mycetocola_A zhadangensis. The sequence goes on along the minus strand of NZ_RCWJ01000005.1, from coordinate 229,575 downwards.
ACTCCCCTTCGCTACCGGCCAGTCTACCTCAGCCCTCCCGCGACCGCTCAGGCCAGGTCGTACGCTTCCCTCAACCAGCTCAGCAGTTCGTCGTCGACCTCATCGACGCTCGCGACTCCCACGGAGTGTGTGCACATTCCCCCCGTTGCTTTGAGGCGCTCGCCGCCTGGCGTGCCCCGAAGGTTGATGCCGACGTCAACCCGCGTCTTCGTGGTTGGGCTGATCAGCGCGAACTGTTTCGACCGGCGAAGCGAGACCGTCGCCGATTTCGGAGCGAGCTGCACGTCGGTGCCGAACTCACCAACCGCGTGAACGATCGCGTCGTAGATCGGTCGAAGCGATGGCTTCGTCGCGTACTGTTTTTCGATCAGGTCATCGCCCTCCGGTGCGCCCTGGTTTCGATACATCAACGCGATGAAGTTGGCGAAGCCGTGCGAAACGCCGTGCTCACCTTTGAGCAGCGCCATCATCTCACCGTGCTTCTGAAGCTGGGCGGCGTCGAGAACAGTGAACCACTCGGTCAGTGACTTGCCCGTGCTGGCCGGGAGGCCGTCGATCCTTTTCTGGGTTTCTGCGTCCATACCCCGAAAGGGTACTCGGGGCCGGGCTCGCGATCGAGGCTCAGGCGCGGGTCGCCGCGCCGATCACCCGGTGCAGCGTGCCGCGCAGGGTGTCGAGCTCCTCGATCGACATCCCCAGCTCAGAAATAATCGTGGCCGGGATGGCCTCGGCCCGGTCACGGAGCTGCCGCCCGGCAGGCGTCAACGTGATGTCCAGAACTCGTTCGTCAACCGTCGACCGTTCGCGCCGCACCAGGCCGGCGGCCTCGAGTCGCTTGAGCAGGGGTGACAGCGTGGCCGGTTCGAGTTGAAGGGCGCGTCCGAGGTCCTTGACCGAGCGAGGGCTCTGCTCCCAAAGCGCCAGCATCACCAGGTATTGCGGGTGAGTGAGTCCAAGCGGCTCGAGTACCGGGCGGTAGAGCGACAGCACACTGCGGCTCGCGACGGCGAGGGCAAAACAGACCTGGTTCTCGAGTGCGAGCACATCGGGGTCGCGTGCCTCGGGTGACGGGGTCATCGGGCTCCTTCCGGAGGGGTGGCTGATCAACAACGTACACTAATAGTTATGGCACGAAGTAAAAAGAAGAGGCCGACCATCGCCGAGTCCGGCGGCTTCACCAACTGGCTCAACAACTCGTTGCGGCCGTATATCGGTCCGCCGCCGCTCGGCCCGTACAACGAGGACCCCTTGCCTCCCGCGACCTCATCGGCGTGCCCGATCTGCGGTTCGCTGATGAGCGATCACATCGTCGACCGCAGCGGTGAACGCACCCAGCTCTACTGCCCGACTCCTGACACGAAGCGTGTCGGCGAGTAGTATCTCGCCATGGAGCACCCGCTGCTGTTCGAGGCAGACGACCCGATCGTCGACCGGGTGCGCGGCATTTGCGCCGAGTATCCCGAGTTCGCCGAGAAGATGGCGTGGGGCCGGCCAACTTTCCGTGCGGGCGCGAAGCTGTTCGTGGTGATGGGCTCGTCGATGGACCGCCCGCACACGATGGTGTTCAAGCCAGACCCGGACGAGCGTCCAGCGCTGCTCGAAAACAACCTTTTCTTCGTGCCACCGTACTTCGGTCCGGGCGGCTGGCTCGGACTCGACCTCGAACACCCCGAAACCGACTGGGTCTTCGTGGCCGAACTCATTGACGAGTCATACAGGCAGGTCGCCCTCAAGCGTCAGATTGCCGCGCTCGAGCTGCGCGGCCTTCGATAGTTTCCATTCAAAAAACGGATGCTGTCCCGCCAGCGAGCGGGACAGCATCCGTTTTCGAAATCCACCGACGGAACTACAGGTCGCTCGACTGGGCCCAGATATTCACACCGGCGTCCCCAGCGAACTCGTCGATGCGAGTGAGCTCGTCGTCGGTAAACGAGGTGTTGTCGAGGGCCGCCAGGTTCTCGTCGAGCTGCTCGATGCGCGAGACGCCGATCAGTGCGCTCGTCGCGCCGCCGGGTCGAAGCACCCAGGCGATTGCCAACTGGGCGAGGGTCTGATCGCGCGATGCCGCGATGTCGTTCAGGCCGCGCAGGCGGGCGAGGTTGTCGTCCGACAGGAAGCTCTCGTTGAACGAACCACGGGGAGTCGCGTGCGACGCGCTCGGATCGTCGAGAAACTTGCCGGTCAAAAGGCCCTGGGCCAGGGGAGTGAAGGCGATCGAGCCCAGGCCTCCGGCGTGAAGAGTGTCGAGCAGGCCATCCTCGACCCAGCGGTTCACGAGCGAGTACGACGGCTGGTGAATCACGAGAGGGGTGCCCAGCTCGCGCGCGATGGCGATCGCTCGTTCGGTGCGCTCTGCCGAGTAGGAGGAGATGCCCGCGTACAGTGCCTTGCCCGAGCGCACAGCCGTGTCGAGGGCCCCGATCGTTTCCTCGAGTGGTGTGTTCGGGTCGACCCGGTGCGAGTAGAAGATGTCGACGTAATCGGTGCGGAGGCGTTCGAGCGACTCGTCGAGGCTGTTCAGGAGGTACTTGCGTGACCCGAAGTTGCCGTACGGGCCTGGCCAGTGCGGCCAGCCGGCCTTAGTCGACACGATGAGCTCACTGCGGTATGGCGCAAAGTCTCGCGAGAGCATGCGGCCGAAGTTTTCTTCGGCGCTGCCGTTCGGCGGTCCGTAGTTGTTCGCCAGGTCGAAATGGGTGACGCCGCGGTCGAAGGCGTGGCGCAGGATTTCGCGCTGCCCGTCGAAGGGGCGGTTGTCGCCGAAGTTGTACCAGAGCCCGAGCGAAATTGGTGGCAGAAGCAATCCGCTGTCACCGACACGGCGGTAGCCGAGGTGGGTATATCTGTCGTTCGCCGCGCGGTAGGGGGCGTGGATGTCGGGAACTGAGGTGTCGAAACGGATGTCGTCGGTCACTGTGGTGCTCCTTGAGTGGATACTGAGGCGTCGGTGAGGGGTGCGCGCACGCCGATCTCCCAGATAAAGGGTGGCGGCGTTTGGTTGATAGTCCAGTCCCCAACGATCTTGGCCTTGTAGATCCACGGGTTGTGGGAGGCGACGGTCCTGGCGTTTCGCCAATGCCTGTCGAGTCCCTTCGCGCGGCTGACTGCGGACGCTCCGAGGGTGTCAAAAACCCGCGTTGTGGCCTCGGGCACAAGGGTCGACAACACCACCTGCCCCTGAGCTGAGGCGATTTCCGCCGCGATGTTTGCGGCGTCATCGTCAGCTGAGCCCCGCTGGGCTGAGGTTTCATAGGCGCGCTGGATCGCGTCTGCGACCCGCTGCACTGTCGCGTGGGCGACGAAGGCCACTGATGAGATCTCACCAACTATGGCTTGAATCTGCGGGTCCTCTCGAACGAGGGATGCTGATCCATGGCTGTACACACGCTGCCGATTGTGCACGTCGCGTGCCGTGTCTCGTTCGGCCGCCCGTGCGATACCGGCGTGAACGGCAAGAAGAACGAGCTGGTAGAGAGCCGTCTGGTACCGGAATCGATCGGCGAAGGCGAACACGTTCTCGCCGTCGACCGTCGCCTGCGTGAACGTTGTGGTTCCGGTGCCGGTGAGCTGCTGGCCGAACCCATCCCAGTCGTCGGAGACGACGACTCCCGGCTGGGAAGCTCGCACCAGGGCGGTTCCGTCGATCCCGTCCGATCGGCGGGCGGTCACGTCAATCCAGTCGGCGTAGATGCTCCCGGTCGTGTAGAACTTGCGTCCGTTGACTGTCCAGCCGCTCGCGTTGTGGTCGAGCGTGGTTTGTGAGACACCGAGGGCACCCTGACCAACTTCGCTCCAGGCGTTGCCAACGATTTCTCCCGCCGCAAAGCGCCGCAGCCAGCGGTCACGGTCGTGGCCGACTGGTGCGGTGAGCCGGTCCTCGACGAACGCGATGTGGCCTCGAAAGATCTGGGGGAGGTTGGAGTCGGCTGCCGCAAGTTCGACCAGCACCTCGGCGAGCTCAGGAATGCTGAGTCCGGCTCCACCGTATTCCGTCGGCACGCGCAGGGCCGCGAAGCCCGCGTCCACCAGTTGACGGACCTCCGCGTGTGGGAGCGTGTGGTCCTGTTCCCGCCGCACGGCGCCGGCGGCGATGTTCTCAAAGATCGGCCGCAGTCGCTTGAGGACCGAGTCGAGTCTGGAGGTGCTTCGCACCTCTGTCGTCATTGGCATACCGGGCTCCTAGGTGTAAAGCGAGATCGGCTGGAATTCGCCGTTGAGAAAATGAGCGCCGACCTCGAGCTTTTTGTAGTCGACGGGGTCGTGTAGCGAGTGGGTGCGGATGTTGCGCCAGAACAGGTCAAGTCCGACGCTCGACTTCGCCGAGCTTGACCCGGTGGCTTCGAATACCCGGTTGGTCACTTCGACTCCGACCTCACTCGACACGATCTTGACCTTCGCGATCTCGACCTCGATCGCGCCACGAGACTCGAAAGTCAACTTGTCACCGAGCGCCACCACCGAGTCGAACCGGCGCGCTGCCCGGTCGGCCAGTGCTTCGACGGCATCGACGCGAGCGACGAACTCCCCGAACACGCGGAGCACAAACGGATCATTCCGATACAGGTCAGCCGATGAGAGGAACCAGGCGTTCCTCCTGGCGCGAGTGAGGTCGCGCGCCTGCTCGAGTGCGCCCTGCGCGATCCCGAGATAGAGATTCGCGAACGCCAGCTGAATGCCCGGAGTGATGAGATTCGCAAAGGGCTGGTCGGTGAGTTCACCGAGCAGATCTGATTCAGTGACGCGCACGTCGGTGTACCGAACCGAGCCGCTGGCCGAGAGTCGCTGGCCGAGGGCGTCCCAGTCGCCAAGCGGCTCGACGCCGGCCGCGTCCGCGTTCACGACGAAGAGCACCAGCTGGCCATCGCGGGTCCCACCGGTGACAGCTGCCGAGATGAGGATTCGGTCTCCGACGGACGCTCCTGTCGAGAAGTGTTTCACCCCGTTGAGTCGCCAGCCATCCGCGTTGACCGTCAACTCGAGGTTGGGGTCGACCGGGTTGACGCTGTCGCCCCAGAACCACTTCCCATCGATGGTGGCGCGATACCACTCCGCCTGCTCGGCGCGGGGGAGGAGGAAGCTGATGTTGCTCTTGTTGATGAAGTGGTAGGCCAGGACTTGCGCTACCGACGCGTCGACCCGCGCCAGTGTGCGAATGACGAGGAACGCCGTCTCCCAGTGCGCTCCGCCGCCACCGAACTCGACAGGGTCCAAAAGATTGACCAGGCCGGAGTCGCGAAGCAACTGCAACTCGCGGTGCGGGTCTTCATTCGCCCGGTCACGTTCGAGAACGTCGACGGCCAGCTCGCGCGCGACTCCCTCGGCGATCGTCTGCCACGAGTCGAGTTCTGCCTGAGACGCTGCGCCCGACCAATGAATGCGCTCCTGGTGCGCTGCGGTGATTTCTGCCATGGGAAGTCCTTCGGTCTCGGCGCCTGTTCAGGCGTTCTGGAACGTGTCGGAAAAGCGCGACGGTGCTGTGTTGTCCTCGGCGGATTCGGAGGACGCATACGCGCCGCGGTATTGGTGCGCCGGGTGGTACTCGGGGACGAACGGCGAATTGGAGCCGTTGAGCCGTTCCCGGAGGGTGCCATCCGGGTAGTCGGCCCAGACCCGGCCGCGCTTTTGCAGCTCGGGCACCACCAGGTCGACGACATCCTCGAACGTCCCTGGCGTGATCACGTATGCGAGGTTGAAGCCGTCGATGCCGGCAACGTCCACCCAGCGCTCCAGCTCGTCGGAGACCGTGGTTGGCGATCCGACGATAACGGCTCCGATCCCGCCGATCCCAACGTGCTCCGCGATGTCGCGGATGGTCCAGTCCTTATTAGGGTCTGCAGTGGTGAACAGTGCCAGCGCTGAGCGTCCCGCGTCGGTTTCGATGTACTTGAGGGGTTCGTCCGGGTCGTACTCGGAGAGGTCGATGCCCGTCCACCCGGCGAAGAGGGTGAGAGCACCCTCCAGGCTGACGTACTCCTGGTATTCGCGATATTTCGCTTGAGCTGCTTCGTCGGTCTCTGCGGTGATGACCGTCGCGAGGGTGAGAATCTTCACCGATTCGCGAGGTCGCCCCAATCGTTCTGCCCGGTCCCGGATGTCGTCGGTCGCCTTGCGGGTCAGCTCGGGTGTCAGCCCGTTGATGAAGACCGCCTCACCGTGCTTAGCGGCGAAGTCCCTGCCTTTGGGTGATGCGCCTGCCTGGAAGATGACCGGCGTGCGCTGCGGCGAAGGCTCGGAAAGGTGGATGCCTGGGACGTCGAAGTATTTCCCGTGATGGTTGATCGGGTGCACCCTGGCCGGGTTGGTGAAAGTGCCGGTCTCGCGGTTGCGCTCGACTGCACCGTCTTCCCACGATCCCTCCCAAAGCTTGTAGGTGACGTCGAGGAACTCGTCGGCGAGGTTGTAACGCTCGTCATGGGCGATCTGCTGGCTCAGTCCGAGGTTTTTCGCGGCGCTGTTGAGGTACGACGTGACGACGTTCCAGCCGATCCGGCCGTGAGTGAAGTGGTCGAGGGTGGAGAACTTGCGGGCCAGCGCGTAAGGCAGTTCGTATGTCAGCGCGACGGTTACGCCGAAACCGAGCTTCGACGTCACCGCTGCCATCGCGGGAATCTGGAACAGCGGGTCGCCGACGGGGACCTGCGCGGCGTCCGTGAGGGCCGGTGCCGCTGAGTGGCGGTACACGTCGTAGAGTCCGACCACATCGGCGAGGAAGATGGCGTCAAACTTTCCGCGCTCGAGAGTCTGCGCGAGATCGGTCCAGTAGGCCAGTTCGTTATACCGGTCAGCGTCATTGTCCGGGTGCCGCCACAAGCCGGGCGCCTGATGGGTGACACAGCTCATGTCGAAGGCGTTGAGAATGATGCGTGAAGGCATGTGACCGTCCGATGAGTGGGAAGCGACGCGAACGGATGCCTGGATTCCGCTCGCCGGACTTCGAAAGCTATCAGCGCGACCGCGAGCGAGATAGGGCGAGCGAAACCTAAGGAAATGTTCCGGATTGCGGCGAAGAAACATGACGAAACGTGTCGGATTCTTACGTCTCGACTATCGGGCGGGCGTCGTCGTCCGTACATTCGGCTAGCACCCACCCTGAAGCGCCTGCACCCATTCCCCAGGAGTTCGACATGTCATTTTCACGCCGCCGGGCACACCGGCCACCCGCACTTTTCGCCGCAGCCGGTCTCACAGCATCCGCTATTTTCGTTCTCGCTGGCTGCTCCGCGTCCGGCGGCGGTGACAGCAACGCCGACGGCGACTTCAGTGGCGAAGAACTCACCGTCCTGCTGATTTCGTCGCACGAGGGCGCATCGGAATGGTTGTCCACGGAGTTCGAAAAAGAGACCGGCGCGAAGATCAACCCGGTGATCGTGCCTTACGACGAGATCGGGTCGAAGCTCGCACTCGACCAGCAATCAGGCGCGAACACCATCGACGTGGCTGCCCCCTGGTACGTCTCGCTCGGTGACCTCGCAGCTGACGGTGCGATTCAGGACCTCTCCGAGTGGATCGACTCCGAGGAAGCGCTCGACACTGAAGACTTCATCCCGTCGATTTACGAACCGTACAGCGAGGTCGACGGCAAACGGTACGGCGTTCCTTTCGACGGTGACACCCACGTTCTGTTCTACAACAAGGAAATTCTTGAGCGGAACGGCTTCACCGCACCGCCAGCCACGTGGGATGAATACCTCGAGCAGTCCAAGACGATCACCGAGAACGAGAAAGGCGACGGCGTCTACGGCGCCGCGATCTTCGGCCAGAAGTCGCCGCTCATCCTCGGTGCGAGCTTCGCCAACCGACTCGCCGGATTCGGCGGCGAGTTCCTCGACGACAACGGGCAGCCGGTTATCAACTCAGCTGAAGCCGTCGCCGCGGCGCAGTCGCTCGTTGACATCAACGATTACGCTCTGCCGACGCCGGCGGAGACCGACTTCGGCGCTGGGAACAGCGCCTGGTTTGCCGGCAAGGTCGGCTTCATCGAAAACTGGACCGACCTCGGCGTCCGGTCGCAGGACCCGGAGAGCGGATCCGAGGTCATCGACAAGTGGGGCGTCTCGTTCTTGCCAACGGGTGGCGACAACACCGAAAGCCGCGCGTCGCTGGTGGCCGGTTTCAGCTGGGTTGTTGCCGCAAACACGGAGAAGACCGAACTCGCCAAGACCTTCATCGAGTGGGCGGCGTCATCCGAGGTCAACGAGGCGCTGCTCACGGCGACGCCTCCGACAGGCATCGATCCGAACCGCATCTCGTCGCTCGAGAGTGACAGCTACGGAACCGAGTACCCCGAGCTGCAGGGAGTGAACCGGGCGACGCTCGAGGGCGCTCTTGCGTGGCCAACCGGTGAGCACGCGACCGAACTGGCGCAGATCCTGACTGATGAGCTCGCCAAGCTCATCGCTGGCGAGGGCGGAACGGCGCAGGAAGCCCTCGACCGCGTTCAGGACGAATGGGAAGAAATCCTTGGCTCTTAGCACCAGCGAGGGAACCAGTACCCGGGGTCGTCTTCCGACGCCCCCGGGTACTGGTGGTCCGGCGCCCCGTCAGCAGCGGCGGACCCGCGACTCCACAGCACATCGGCTGTTCATCGCTCCGAGTATTCTCTCGCTCGTCGTACTCGGTCTTTACCCACTGATCTTCATCGTGCTGACGGCGTTGTCTGAGTCGAGCCTCGGTCGCCCGTTCCAGGAGTGGGTGGGTACGGCGAACTTCGAGGCGGCCCTCGGCGACGAGGATGTCGTTGCTTCCCTCGTTCGCAACACCATTTACGCACTCCTGGTCTCGGCGGCCAGTGTCGTGCTCGGGGTCGCGACCGCTGTTGCACTGTTCCGCAGTGCGCGCTCCGGCGCTCTGATCCGCACCCTGCTGCTGTTGCCGATGATCACACCGCCCGTCGTTGTCGGCATCCTCTGGAAACTGATCTTCAACCCGTCCGGCGGCCTGTTCAACACGGTTCTGACCTTTTTCGGGTACTCCGGAGACCCCGTCTCCGTTCTGGCCTCACCGACGTTCGCCCTGGTGGGCGTAGCTATCGCTGACGTCTGGGAATGGTCACCCCTCATCGCGCTTCTGGTTTTCGCTGCGCTTCTCGGTCAAGATCCCGAGGTGACCGAGGCCGCGGCGCTCGACGGCGCAGGCGGATTCCGTCTCTTCACCCAGATAACCCTCCCAGCGGTTGCAGGCACGATCGCCGCGGCCTTTCTCATCCGCATCGTCCTGGCCTTCAAGGTTTTCGACCTGGTCTACATCATGACGGCCGGCGGACCAGGGCAGTCCACAACGGTTCCGGCATACCTCATCTATCAGGCCGCGCTGCAACAGTTCGACCTTGGCCGCGCCGGAACGATTACCGTGCTGCTCGCCATCGTTGTGACCGTCGTCACGCTGCCGATCGTTGCGCTCACCAGGAGGCTTCACAATGACTAAACGGTCGAGCCGACTGGCGAACCTCACCGTCGGCGCTGCCCTGGTGCTGACGCTGGTGCCGCTAATGTACCTGCTCTCGGTGTCGTTCATGAAACAGGGCGAAATCTCCTCCGGCATTCTGTGGCCGAGTTCGCCGGAATGGAACAACTGGGTGGATGCCGCCGCGTCCCGGCTGCCGCGTGGCATCCTCAACTCGGTCATCGCCTCGCTAGGCGGCGCCGTCCTCACGCTTGTCATTGCGCTCCCCGCGGCCTGGGCAATGGTCCGATACCGCACAGGGGGCAAAACTCTCGCGAACACGATCCTCAGCCCGTGGCTGCTGCCGCCGATCGTCGCGGTTGTTCCGCTCTTCGCGCTGCTTCGCGTGCTCGAGCTCAACAACACGCTGACCGGGCTGACGATCGTGTACGCGCTCGCCAACACTGCCGTTGCGGTGTGGCTGCTCGAGGGATTCGTCAAGAAGCTTCCCGTCGAACTCGATGAGGCCGCCCAGCTTGATGGAGCCGGCGCGTTCCGAGTGCTCGTGAGCGTTGTGGTGCCGTTGCTGACGCCTGGCCTCGTCGCGGTCGGAGTGATCGTGGCCGTGCTCAACTACAACGAGTTCGTTCTCGCCACCTTCCTCACCCAGGGCCCCGAGTCTCAGACAGTACCCGTCGTGCTCTCGCTGATGCTCGGCGAACGCATCCAGGACTTCGGCAAAATCGCGGCGGCGTCCCTCATCGGCGTGATTCCGGTGTTCGCGGCTGCCGTGTTCCTGCAGCGCTGGCTCGTCGCCGGGCTCGTCAGCGGCAGCGTGAAATAGGACGTATGAATCAAAAAATCGGATGCTGTCCCGCCAGCGAGCGGGACAGCATCCGATTTTGAATGGTGCGAAAGGTTAGCTGTTTTCCTGGGTGACGAAACTGCCGAGGCCGCTCTCGAGTGCCTCGTTGAGGCGGTCAATTTGCGCGGCGAACGCCTCGAGTTCCTCAACTTCCCAGTCCTTGAGCAACGGGTGCATGATCGTTCGGCTGGTCGGGTTCACGGATCGCATGCGGCGAGTGCCTTCTTCGGTCAGCACGAGGAATCGGGCCCTGCCGTCAGACGGGTCTGTACGGGTTTCGACCAGGCCGAGCTCTTCGAGCTGGCGGATCTGCCTGCTGATCACGCTGCGGTCGACGGCGAGCGAGTCCGCCGCGACGCTCGCCTGGATGGATCCGCACCGTTCGATCAGCCGAAGGAGCCGGAAGCCTGCCGGCGGAAGCGACGGGTCGATGGCTGCGGCCGCTTCTTTCAGGATGAAATGGATCTTGCGGGACATCGCACCCATGCTGGTCTCGACGTTCGCGATGGCCGCTGCGTGCCTGTCGAGGTCAGGCGCTGGCTCTGCCGGAGTGTGAGTCACCTTCTCAGTGTCCCAGCCTCAGAGCTGTTGGAGGTGTCGGTCGTGTCCGCCGTCTGGGTCGTCGACACTGCCGGGATGGAACCGGTCGGGTGTGCGAGGCCGACAGCCGGCAGCGCAACGCTCGCGGTCGAGACGTCGATGAGCGTGTCATTGGCATCGTCGCGCTCGCGCGCCCTATTCACCACGGCCATCGCGCCGGTTTTTGGCTGCTTTTTGAGCTGAACGGCGTTGAGGGTGCCGAGCTGAGCGTTCGGTATGAAGATGACGGCGACGAGGGTGACGAGGGTCAGCGGCACGGCGCAGAGGAAGACGAAACCGACACCGGATCCGTATGCACTCTCGACGACGGTCTTGAGCACATCGGGCAGCTGCGAGATCTGCGGGATGGTGCCGCTGCCGAGGTATTTGCCTGCGAGGGCCTGGTCAGCGGGTTCGAGCGCCGCGATGTTTTCCTTGATGCTCTGTGCGACAACGGTACCGAGGATTGAGCCGAGCACTGAGACGCCGATGGTGCCGCCAAGGCTGCGGAAGAAGGTCACGGCGCTTGTTGCGACTCCGAGGTTCTTCACCTCGATGGAGTTCTGAACAACGAGTACGAGGTTCTGCATGAGCATGCCGAGGCCGGCGCCGAGGACGGCCATGTAAATGCCGACCAGGACGAACGCGGTGTCGTACTGCAGGGTGCCGAGCAGCACGGAGCCGATGACCGTGAGGAGGGCACCGGTGACCATGATGGCCTTCCACTTTCCGCGGCGGCTGATCATGCCACCGAAGACCGTCGACGAGATCAGCAGGCCCGCCATCATCGGGATGGTGAGGAGACCGGACTCGGTCGGGCTGGCGCCGCGAGCGAGCTGCATGTACTGCGCAAGGAAGACCGAGGTGCCGAACATCGAGACACCGACCGCGATGCTCGCAATGACGGCGAGTGTGAATGTGCGGTTCTTGAACATGCCGAGGGGGATGATCGGCTCGGGCGACTTGATCTCGACGAAGATCGCTGCGGCCAGAAGGAGGATGGATCCGCCGACCATGACGAAGCTCTGGGTGGATACCCATTCGTACTGCGAGCCGGCGAGCGACACCCAGATCAGCAGGAGCGAGACGCCAGCGGCGATGAGGATGGCGCCGAGGTAGTCGATGTGAACCTTGCGCTTGGGCTGCTTCGGCAGGTGCAGCGTCGACTGCAGCAGGATGATGGCGATGATCGCGATCGGAAGTGCGATGAAGAAGTTCCAGCGCCAGCCGAATGCGTCGGTGACGAGTCCACCGAGGAGTGGGCCGCCGACGGTTCCGACGGCCATCACGCCGCCGAAGAGTCCGGCGTACTTGCCGCGGTCACGCGGGCTGATGATGTCAGCCATGATGATCTGGCTCAGTGCAGCGAGGCCGCCACCGCCGATGCCCTGGAAGACGCGGAACAGGATGAGCGTGTTGGTGTCCTGGGAGAACCCCGCTGCGGCTGAGCCGACAACAAAGAGTCCAAGGGAGAGTTGGATGAGCAGCTTGCGGTTGAAGAGGTCAGCAAACTTTCCCCACAGCGGAGTGGACACTGTGGTGGCGAGAAGCGTAGATGTCACGACCCAGGTGTACGCCGACTGGTCGCCCTCAAGCTCGGAGATGATGAGCGGAAGCGAGGTGGCGACGACGGTTCCGGCAAGGATCGACACGAACATGCCGAGGAGGAGTCCCGAAAGGGATTCGAGAACCTGGCGCTGCGTCATGGTGCCGTCGGGGGAGACCGTTGGTTTGGATTTTTTCGGCTTCGTGGGCCGTGAGAGTCGAGGCATGTGATTCCTGAAATTGCGTTCTAGATCGTTGATAAACGTTCACTATGACGTTGATAAACGTCAACTATAACATTGACAATCGTCAACTACAACCGTGAAGCGGCGTCCACGGGTACTCGGTAATCGCCTCGATTGGCGTGGAGCCGTCCGGTCATGTAGTCTCTAATACGGCCTGCGGGGGAACATTGTTTCTCGAGGCCAAGCCCATGCGCCCGTAGCTCAACGGATAGAGCATCTGACTACGGATCAGAAGGTTGGGGGTTCGAATCCCTTCGGGCGCACGTTTTGTCCCGGAAAGACGCCGATCACGGCTGTCTCTCCGGGACTTTTTTGTTGGCGGTGAGCGCACGAACTCGCTGAACCACGCTGCCGCTAGGCCCGCACCGGGAGAGGGTCCAGCTCTCCGTTGACGCCGCCTCGGCACCGGCCTATGTCATCGTGATTATCGGATACAAGTGATCGACGGTTGTTCGGCAAACCATGCTGCGTCGCCGTTGGGAGACCCGAAAACACTGAGTGCAGCGGTTTTGCCGTGCCAATCGAGGGTGTAAGTGTCGCGGGAAAATGGCGCGTATCCGTCGTCACCGAGATAGCCGCGTAACCAGTCCACGGTCACTGACCCCGGTTGGACAATACCGACGCTTCCTTCCCCAAGGAGGAAAAATGAATATTCCCGCACCACGATCCGACACCCGCCTTCGCTCTGCTCTGGCAGCACCGAGTAGTTCGAGCCATCCGCAACGACGAAGAGGCTCAAGGGAACGGCTCCCGCCAGCACAACCGCGATAAAGATGCGAAGCTCGCGCCACGGCCGTTCCGGCGGGCAGGGAACGAAGAGCATGGCGGTCAGAAAGGCACCTGTGCCAGCTACGAGCAACACGACCTCGGCAGTCAACGGCGAGGGTACCCAGTTGCCGATAACAACGGTCACCCAGCCGAAGGCCTCGTCACGATCGGGCTGAACGAAGGTGACCGCTCCGACAAGGACCGCTCCTACGAACGCGAGTGTGCCGACGACGCGCAAAGCGCCCCACCATCGCAGTCGTGTGCTCGACACCTCGAAGGGGTTCTCTTCGCTGGTCTGAAGGGGCTCGCTGGCTTCAGTCACCAGGTGCCCCGTTTTCCGGGCTGGAAGCCGACATCGGTTCTCCTATTTCGGGCCCATCGAAGCTCTGACTTAGCGCAGGTCGCGCAGTCGATCAGCGATGCTGTTCTCTTCTCCGGCCCGGCGCTCATAGGTGACGGCGATGATGAGCAACACAGCGCCGACTACAGCGAGGGTTATCCACCACGGCATCGACTCGATTCCCCGACCGATCTGCACCAGGAACACGAACACGTTCTCGATGGGAAGCACGATGATACCGATCAGGAACGGCGCCGCGAGTTTGAGGCTCGAGCCGACGAGGATAGCAATGAGCGCAATCACGATCACGAGAATGGCTCGCCAGGTCAGCGGGTCGGTGAATGTCGCGACGATCGACGCCAGCAGCATCGTCACAAGGCCTGGCGCCAGGAGCGCCCACGACCCGTTCCACCCTGCGGGCCAACTCTCGACGGTACCGCCGCGCCAGCGGTCGCTTTCCGGATTGAGGTGTCCTGCTCGCAGCACAACGGCACCTGCTGCGAGCAGGAAGAGGCCCAAAGGCAACGAGAACCACTCAACCCGGAGATCTCGCGGGCTCCACGCCACAATCGATGTGACAAACGCGATCGCGAAGACAAACCACACAGGAGGCAGGCTGGTCCAGCGAGTGCGAAGCCGCCATGCGATAAGAACGACAAACGTGAGGTAGGCGATCATCAGTGACCACATCGCCCAAATCGTGAACCAGTCGCGCTCGATCGAAGCCCACGTGGCGACCGCAACGTAGGCCGCAGCGGGTGCATAGAGCCAGCGGTTGCCGTCCAAACTCGAGGCCTCAAGCACGGCCGAGCGGATGGCGCGTGCTGCGGCGGCTGCCGGCAAGGCACCCGCGACGCCGATTCCGAAGCAAATGACGACCAGCGGCACACTCCCGGTCACGATTGGGTCGGCATCGAGGCCGAATCGGATGCCCTGGATCGCGCCGGCCGCTCCGGTGGCAATCGCGACAAACAGGGTCGGTACTCGGAGTGTTCGCAACAACCCGGCGCGCGCAGTGGCACCGCGCCCGAGGAGGTTGCCGAGCCCGAGCAGGAGCCAGGAGGCGGCAACGAGCCCGTACCCGCGCCACGGAGCAAGTGCGGTGACGGGCGTTCCGGATACCGTCAAAGCGACAAGGGTCGGTGCGACCGCCATCACGATTCCTGTCGCGTACAGCGGCATGGCGGTGTGGCCTCGTGCGGTGAGGATCAAGCCAATCGTCGCGGCCGCCAGGCTCGGCGGGAGGAGATATGGCTCGAGCACGGTGATGTCGGCGAGCGCCAACAGCGACCAGAGCGCGCCGGTGAAGGAGGCGCCAGCGACCCACCAGCCATAGCGGCGTTTGCCCCAGAGGGATGTCGCCGCGGCGCCGAGGCCGATGATGATCAGCACCATGAAGGTCGTCGGCAAACCGGCGGCGTCACGGACGAGCGCAAGCGCGACCGCGATCGCGCCAGTCAGCAGGGTCGAGGCTTCGATTGCACCGCGGGCGGCAGTCGCGTCCCGGGAACTGATACCGCGCTTCTCCAGAAGCGAGCTGATCAGACCCGTGCTTGGCAGGACGAGAGCGACAAGGGCCGCGATGACAGGCAGCGTCACAGGAGAGGCGCTGCCGAGGAGGACCTGTGCGCCGAGGCACACAACGACGACGGCGAGTGACGGCACGAGCAGGCAAGCAGCGATGGTGCGGAGCACGATGCCAAGGCCAGAACGACGTGCGACAAGCAGGGTCAGGGCGAGCGCAAAGATGAGGGCCGTCGACAGGGCCGTCCAGCCGCTGCGTTCGAAGACCACCTGCAGGACGCCGACCAGGAATGGCACGGAAGTCACGACGAGAATGGCGTACCACGCCGACGGCGCAACCCATCGGAGGAAGGTGGCCACGATGGCGCCGATCGAGGCCAGTGACGTCACGAGGCACAGCATCGGGATGACGCCGACGCCCAACTGGTCGAGCGCTGTTCCGAAGATGAAGAGGGCGTATGCGTAGCCAGCGCCGACGTGGAGAAAACGCGCGCGTTTGGTCACGGTTCGGGCGATGGCCGCAATGGTTGCGACGATCGCTATGCCGGCCCAAATAGTGACACCGTCGTCGCTCAATGAGCAGACGATGGCAAGCAGTACGGCGAAATGGCTGCCAATCACGAGGGGGAGGTGCATCGCCAGAGAGGCGTCCCGGATTCGCGGAACAGAAACCAGTGCAGCACTCGTCGCAACGGCCAGGCCAAGCGCGATTGCGATGCGCAACCACAGTGGGAACGAGGGCAGGCAGGCGAAGGTCAGGCCGGCTAGGGCACCCAGCCAGATCGCGATTGAGCCGGTTGTGCCTGCCGCCTTCGAGGAGGCGGATTCTCGGCGCGCAGTGATGAGCGAGAATGCTCCGAGCCCTGCTGACATGGCGCTCAACCCAAATACGACGGCGAGAACCCCGCTCGGAGCCACGAGGCCGCGTGTGCTTTGGTCCAATCCGCTGAGGGCGCTGAGTACAGTCTCGGCTCCGATCAGCACAGCGAGAAGGACCGGTGACAGCACGCTCATGCCGGCAATGACAAACGCACCCCGTAAGAATGCACGCCGCTCGATCGTGCGCGCTCTCGAGACAACCGCATCGAGAATGAGCAGTGCGGCAGCTCCCGCGGCGGGTAGCACCGCCTGGTACCACTCGCTCGTTCCGTACGCCCCGAGGTCCAGGGCGAAAGGGGCGCTGACGGCTGCCGCCACCCCGGCTGCTCCGGCCACGGTGCTCCAGAAGCGTCTGGCGAGCTGTCGTGAGGCCAGGGCGGCGAGCACTGCCACGGCGACCAGCACAGCGGTGATCGTCACCCAGTACTCGGCGGTTGCCCGGGAATCGATGAACCAGACCTGGGCAAGCGCCACCGCGGTTGCGACGATTTGGAGGGTCGCAATGGTCATCCGCTCCGACTGCAGATCGCTCTCGAATCGCCGTGCCAGGCCGGGTATCCGCCCCAACACGATGAGTGCGACGAAGGCCACGCCGAGGTGGCCGAGGGCGGCGGCCAGCGTTGTTCCACCCGCGTATCCCACCATCGCGGGAACGACGGTGATGGCGGCGAGCGAGATCCAAAGCCAGCTGCGAATTCGCGCGCGCGTCGCCGCGATGACCATGACGGTCCCGCTGACCAGCGTTCCGGCTGCGGCAAAGACCCACGCGCTGATGCCGCTCGGCGCGAGTTCGGAGAACGCGTAGATGTCGAGAGCGACGAAAACCATTCCGAGACCGCCAACGGCCTCCGCTGAGAACTGCAGTTTGCGGCGAGACAGCAGCCAGGCTCCGCCGAGGAAAAGAAGCGTGATCAAGCCAACGACCACACTTCGCGCTACGCGGTCGGTGAGGTCGGGGTTGAAGAACGTGAAGACGATCGCGGAGACTGCGAACAACCCGGCACCGGCGACGGCCAGCACGGACTGCACGGTTGCGCTCGATCTGGGGTCAACCGTTGTGGCAGCGCCGGGGTGAGGCGCAACGTCGTCGGGCATCAGCCGGTCAGTTGGTGGTTGGGGTGCCAGGCTCGGGGCGGTGGCCGCCGAGACACGGGGAATGCTGTCGAGTATCTGCTGGCGCGCCTTGAGCGCATCCGCGGCGGTTCTCGAAGCTGTCCAAAGTTCGGTGGCCACGGCGTCGCTCAGTTCGGCACCACAGTTGTGGCAGCGCCGATCGACCAGCGCGTCGACCTCGCAGGCGGGGCACGAGGTGCTGTCGAGGAGGCGCTTGATCGCGTCGCTGCTCCACGGGCGTGCCACCCGCAGCGTGGTCATGCGCGCGAAACCTTCGTATCGACATTGGTACTGTCCTCATCGTCGGGTACCCACATGAAGATATCGCCGGGTTGGCACTCGAGCACGCGGCAGATCGCGTCCAGGGTGGAGAATCGCACCGCTTTCGCCCGCCCGTTCTTGAGCACGGAGACGTTCGCCGGGGTGATGTCGATCGCGGCAGCGAAGTCGGTGACGGACATCTTCTTCTTCGCGAGCTCGACGTCGAGGTTGATCACGATGGGCATTCAGACCACCTCAGCCATGTCTTGTTCGAGCTGGGAGGCCTTGCGCAGCAGCCCTCGCATCACAACGATCAGTAACGCGAACCCCGAACCGAGGGCGATGCCGAGGCAGCACAGGATGATCACGGTCGGTGAGGTTGCACCAGCAACGGCGAGAGTGATGAACGAGCCGACGATGAGGAGGGTCGCAACGACGACAGCGCCGAGGATGACGTCGACAAAGGTGAACGAATCCTCGCTGAAGATGCTGGATGCCCGCACCAGGGAGAGCAGGTGCCAGACACAGAGAAGCGCGACCTGCACACAGAACAGGAACCCCACCGAGATAAGAATCCCGGGCAACTGGAGGTAGTCGAGCTGCGGCGACCGCTCACGCATTTGCTGCGCGACGTCGGGAATTACGAACACCTGGCAGATGAGCAGTAGCGCGATCAAAGCGACGATGAGCGCTTTCAGGGTGAGGATCGCCGTGCGGTCCATGGTGCTCCTATCGATTATCGGTGTGGATCTATCGACAAACAATACACAGAGATCGGGAGTTGCAGACAAGAAGAGCGAAAACAGTAAGGATCTGGTTGCGTCACCACGTGGCATCCGCCCCTCGAAATTGGCGTCTACGCGGCTGTCCGAGCTCGCTCATCGAGCTCGGGGCGAAAGTTCGTGAACCGGGCCGTACCGCTGAGTGGGACGCCGGACTTGTTGCTGGCACAGGCGGGGCAGTGTTGTTGAGTACCATGCCGGCCTCCGGAACTGAGAAAGGACGTCATGCCGAATTCGACAGCCGAGAACCAGGAGACGATCTCTGAGGAGATTGCCGCGATCCACGCGGAGCATTCCGCTCGAGCGGAAGCAGCGGGCCGGCCGCTCTCGGCACATCCGCCGCGGAATTTCGCGCCGTATCGGAGCACAATGCTGCGGCACCCTACCCACGAACTTGTGCGGGCGGATCCCGAGGAAATCGAACTCGTTTCACCCGCATTCGGCCATACGGATGTGGCTGCTGAGGAGAACGACCTCACCATTCAGCACTCGGGTGAACCGCTCGGCGAGCGCATTATTGTGACCGGTCGCGTGCTGGACGGCGAGGGGCGGCCCGTGCGGAATCAGCTTGTCGAAATTTGGCAGGCGAACGCGTCAGGGCGGTATGTGCACAAGCGTGACCAGCATCCGGCTCCGCTCGATCCGAACTTCACCGGCGTGGGGCGCCTGATCACCGGTGACAACGGCGAGTACCGGCTCACCACGATCAAGCCCGGGGCGTACCCCTGGAAGAATCACCGCAACGCGTGGCGACCGGCGCACATCCACTTCTCCTTTTTCGGCTCGGCTTTTACCCAGCGCCTCGTCACGCAGATGTACTTTCCCGGTGACCCGCTCTTCGGGCTCGACCCGATCTACCAGTCCATCGTCGACCCGGCCGCGCGCCAGCGCCTGGTCGCGCAATACGACCACGACGTCAGTGAGCCCGAATGGGCGCTCGGCTACCGCTGGGACGTGGTTCTCACAGGCCCTCGATCCACCTGGATGGAACCGGAGGATTCAGACCATGCCTGATGCACCCCTTGGACAGACACCGTCTCAGACGGTCGGTCCGTTTTTTGGTTACGCGCTGCCGTTTCCGGGTGGTCCGCAGGTGGCTGCCCCGTGGCATCCGGAATCGATTCGCTTGCACGGAACCGTGTATGACGGGGCCGGTGACGCCATTCCGGATGCCATCATCGAAATCTGGCACGCCGACTCAGCCGGCCGCGTGATCGCCGAACGCGGCAGTCTCGACCGGAATGGGCATACCGTCACCGGGTTCGGGCGTTCAGCGGTCAATCGGGCAGGCGAGTTCGAGTTTTCAACGATCAAGCCCGGGTCGACCCGCGCGGATGCGGCGCCGTATATTCTCGTGACGGTTTTCGCTCGGGGACTGACCCATCACCTGTTCACTCGCGCCTACTTTGGGGACGAGGTCGAACGCAACGAGGGTGATCCATTCCTGGCCACCGTCGATCCGCTTCGCCGGCCCACATTGATTGCTGCGCCGGACGCGCAGAACAGCTACCGTTTCGATATACGACTGCAGGGAGAGGGCGAAACCGTCTTCCTCGATTTCGACGCGGAGATTTATGGCTGAGAGCCAGAACGCCGGCGCGACCGACTGGGGGCTGCTCGAACCACTCGCGTCGTCTGCGTCGGCGACGTCCGATGACGCTGTGCTTATTGCCCTCGTGGATGTAGAGCGGGCGCTCGTGCTGGCGAGGGCCCAAGTGCGTGGTGAAAACCTCGATGCGGTTGCCGCCTCGTTGCGGGCCGATGCGCTTGATCGTAACGATCTGATTGCCGGAACGCGGGCTGGCGGAGTGCCCGTCATCCCCCTCGTTTCTCAACTTCGGTCCCAGGCGGAGGCCGCCATCCCTGGGTCTGGTGTTCACGTTCACGCTGGTGCGACGAGCCAGGACATTCTCGACACAGCGCTCATGCTGGTGGCGCGACGCGTGCTCAGCAAGGCGCGCGAGCACCTGCTCGGGGCCGGGGACAGTCTTGTGGCTCTGGCGAATGCAGAAAAGGACACCCTGTCGATCGCGCGCACCCTCGGCCAACATGCCGCTCAAAGCACGGTTGGTGCGACAGTCGCCGGTTGGTTGGACGGAGTGACAGCGGCGATCGACGCCATCGACGCCGATCGCTTCGCGGTTCAGCTCGGCGGCGCCGTCGGCACCGGCGAGGACTTCGACCGCGATGTGGGTTCGCCACAGGCCACGGATCGGTTGCGCGCTGCGCTCGCCGCTGCGCTTGATCTCCACGATCCGGAGCGCTCCTGGCACGCCGAACGCAGCGCCGTGCTCCGCATCGCTTCGACCGCAGCCCTTGTCGCCGCGACGCTCGGGCGCATCGGGCGGGACATCGCCTTTCTTGCACGGACCGAGATCGCCGAGGTGTCGCTCGGGACGACCGGCGGGTCTTCGGCGATGCCGCACAAGCGCAACCCGGTCGACGCTGTGCTCCTCACCGCGAACGGATTACGAGCGGCAGGCCTGATTGGAACCGTTCACTCGGCTGCCGTTTCGCACGACGCACGGCCAACCGGAGAATGGCACGCGGAATGGGCCGCGTTCCGGGACCTTCTGCGAATCGCGCTCGAGAGCGCCGATGCCGTCGCAGGGGTGCTCGGCACACTCCGATTCGAACGACCCGCCATTCAGGAGAACCGCTCGCTCAGCCCAGACCTTCAGCGCGATCCCGAGGCAACCCTCGCAGCATCCGATCGGATCGTCGAATCCGCCATCCACCGATTCCGCACTCCCGCACAGAAAGAGCTGTGATGACTGTTCCCCGACTCCTGGGCTCGATCAGCGAGGCTCCTGAAGGGGACGCCACCGGACCGCTGCTCGTGCTGTTGCCCTCGCTCGGCACAACGACGGCCGTCTGGGACGAGGTGGTCGCCGAGCTCGTGCAGAGCTACCCGGCTTTGCGCGTCCTGCGCGTCGACCTTCCCGGCCATGGGGCCAGCCCGGCCACGCAGGAGCCGTTCAGCATCAGCGAACTCGCCGAAGCGACGCTCCATGTTGTCGACGAGATCGACGTCGCCCGGTTCCACGTCGCTGGACTTTCCCTCGGCGGCACCATCGCCATCGAGCTCGCCGCGGCGCATCCCGAACGGCTCAAGAGCTTCGCAGCCTTCTGCAGCGGAGCGCGTATCGGTGATACCCAGGGCTGGGCCGAACGCGCAAGCCAGGTTCGCAGCTCAGGAACGGCATCACTCGTCGGCGGCGCTGCTGCGCGGTGGTACGCGCCCGGTTACCTAGAGAATCACCCCACAGGTCCCGGCGCCAAGGCGCTTGGAACGCTCCTCGACGTCGATGACGAATCGTATGCTTTATGTACGGATGCCCTGGGCCGGTTTGATCGGACGGCGTCACTCGGCGAAATCCGGACTCCCGGGCTCATTGTGAGCGGAGAACATGACGGCGTCGCGACGACCGCCTCAATGAAGGCGCTGGCCGACGCCTTGCCCCGGGCCCGGTTCGCCGAAATCACCGATGCCGCCCATCTTGCGCCGTTGGAGAAGCCCCAAGTCGCGGCCTCGCTGCTCCTCGACGCCATCGACGTACCGACAGCAGCATCTCCATCCGAGACGGGCATGGCCGTGCGTCGCGCCGTGCTCGGCGATGACCACGTCGATGCTGCTCTCGCAGGTATTACACCGGAAACCGCTCCGTTTCAGGACTTCATCACTCGATACGCCTGGGGTGAGGTGTGGGCACGCCCGCAACTCTCGCGCCGGGAGCGCAGCATCGCGACTCTCGCCTCACTCGTCACGAGCGGCCATCACGCCGAGATCAGAATGCATGTGCGAGCAGCGCTTCGCAACGGGCTGCACCGTGACGAGATCGCCGAGGTGATTTTCCACACGGCGCTCTATGCCGGGCTCCCCGCGGCGAACGCCGCACTCGCAATCATGCGCGAGGTGTTCGCTGACACGACAGACGACAACCAGGCGCCGGAGAAATAGGCAGTGGTCATCAGCCACAGGTCGCCGCGCACCGTCGGGCGATGTGTCCCATTCGGCGAGACAAGTTTTCGGCGGTGCCGGTCGGAGGGCCACGCTCAGAGAGTGATCGAACGGGTGCGCACGCCAAGGCCCGAACCAACAGAGAGGTTGACGATGCACCGTGATTTCCCGGCGAGCAACGAGGGGGGCGCTGAGCGATCGAGCTCGACGCTCCTCCCGCTGGAGGTGAAACTGTGACCGAGAACACGCCAGACGGGTCAGAGAACCAACCCGCTGAGCCGCTCGGCACACCGCCGTCTGAACAGGGAGCGCCGGAGTCGAAATTCATCCGCGCACTGTCGGCGGTCGAAATCGCCATCGGAGTCGTCCTGTTCACACTCATCTTCATTGGCGTGATGTACCAGGTGCTCAGCCGCTACTTCCCTGCCGTCGGTTGGGTCGGCGCTGGTGAGCTCGCGCTCATGTCGATGGTCGCTCTGACGTTCATCACCACTGGATACCTCGTGGGTCGTAACGGCCACATCGTCATCGAAGTGTTCGACGGGGTTCTCGCCGGCCGCAAGCTGTTTGTAGCGCTGCGGATTATCTCCGCTCTGATCATGGTGGTCACGTGTCTGGCGCTCGCGTACGAGGCCTACGTGAAGATCGACAGCGAGTGGGCTCGGGCGAGCGCAGCGATACACGTGCCGCTGGGCCTGCTCTACGTCTTTGCGCTCATCGGCTTTCTCTCGGCAGCGATTCAGTCTGCGTGGAAAATCCCCTACGCCAACCGCCCCGAGCGCAAGCTCGACATCTCAGAGATGGACGGCTGACGATGGACCTCTGGCTGTACATTCTCCTGCTTGTCATTTTGCTCCTGCTTCGGGTGCCCGTCGCATTCGCGATGATCGCCCCAAGCCTTCTGTATTTTTATAGCCAGGGCCTCTCGCCCGGTTACGGGATCTCCGCCATCGTCAACGGCATCAACAGCTTCCCGTTGCTTGCGGTCCCGCTGTTCATCTTCGTCGGTACGGTCGCGAACCACCTCGGCATCGCAACCCGGCTGTACGACTTCGCGAAAGCCCTGCTCCCGCGGCTGCCCGGCAACCTCGCGTACGTCAACCTGGGCACAGCTGTCGGGTTCTCCTGGATCAGCGGTTCAGCCCTCGCAGACGCAGCGTCGACGAGCAAGGTGCAGATACCCCAGATGCTCAAAGCGGGCTACCCCTACGGATTCTCGGCTGGGCTGACAGCATCCGGCTCGCTGCTGAGCACCGTCATGCCGCCAAGCATCCCAGCGGTTCTCTTCGCAGCGACCGCGTCCATCTCAACGGGTGCATTGTTCGCCGGCTCGATTTTGCCCGCCGGACTCATGGCCCTCGGGCTCGCTCTCTACGTCTTCATCTGGGTGCGGATGCACCCCAAAGTCGCGGTGAGTCGACCATTCGACGGAGCAGAGCTGCGTAAGTCGGTCGTGCGGGTGCTCGGTCCGGCATTCCTTCCCGTAATCATTCTGGGCGGCATCTTCAGCGGCATGTTCACGCCGACCGAGAGTGCGGGCATCGCTGCCGCGTACATGCTCGTGCTCGGGCTCTTCTATCGCACCCTCACGTTGCGCGTGTTCTGGCGAGCCGCCAAAGAAACCGTCGTCATCTCCGGCGGAATCCTCCTGATCCTCGGGGCATCGAACCTCATGGGTCAGGTGCTGGCGCGAGAACAAGTGTCTCGAAACCTGGGCGAGTGGCTCACATCGTTGACCGAGAACCCCATAGTGTTCCTCCTGATCCTGAACGTGCTCCTCATCCTCCTCGGCATCTTCCTCGAGGCGCCCCCGGTCATCCTGGTGCTCGTGCCGATCCTGATGCCGATCGCCGCTGAGTACGGCATCGATCCCGTTCACCTCGGCGTCATCATGATCCTGAACCTCATGATCGGCTCGCTGACACCGCCGGTGGGAGCTGTTCTCTTCGTCGTTGGCTCGATCACGCGCAGACCCATGGGAGAGCTCTTCCGGGGCATCCTCCCCTTCCTCATTCCGCTGGGAGTCGTGCTCCTGCTGTTGACAGTGTTCCCTTGGATCGTCACGATCGTCCCGACCTGGCTCGGTTTGTTGTGATGAGCGGATGCCATTTCTCACCTTCATGGCGCGCTAGAGGCCGCCGCTACGACAGAGCGTGGGCTCCTGCACCCGCGGAAAGGAACCACCGATGACGAGGAAGCTTTTCGTTCTGAACGGACCCAACCTGAACATGCTTGGTCAGAGACAGCCTGAGTTGTACGGAAGTGCGTCCCTGGCGGATGTCCGAGCCGATTGCACCCGAGTGTCGGGGGAGCTGGGGTTCGATCTCTTCTTCCAGCAAACAAATGCGGAGCACCAGATGGTCGAATGGCTCCACGATGCGTATCGCGAGAAGGCGGCAGTGGTGATCAATCCCGCCGGATTCAGCTTCGGCTCCGTACCCGTGCTGGATGCATTGCTCATACTCAATACACCGATCGTCGAAATCCACATCACGAACATCCACGCCCGCGACGAGGCCCATCGGCACTCCCTCACCTCTACCGCTGCGCGCGCGGTGATCGCCGGTGCCGGTGTGTTCGGGTATGAGCTCGCCATTCGAGCCGCCGACCGGTTGACGACTGTGGCAACGGCCTAGAGACGCACGGCGACCCGATGACAGCACTGACAGCGGGTCGCCCTCGTCGACCGGAGCCGCGCTCCGCGGGCTACGGCCTCTTCAGGGCTGCAATTGTGTCGGCCGCCTCGATGCCGAACGCGAGGGCTTTGGTCAGCGCGGTTCCCGTCATGTATGACGCTCCGTGAAACCCGCCGGTGACCTCTCCGGCTGCGAACAACCGGTCGATGCGTGTGCCATCCATTCGCTGCACCGACGTGTCTGCTGCCACTTTGAGTCCGCCGTACGTTGACGTCATCGCGGGCACGGCAGAATACGCGTAGAACGGCGGCACCCGAACCGGGACAAGATCACCCACTCCGGCAACCAATCCGTTCCGGTGGAACTGGTCGGCCCGGATCCCCGCAACGACACTGTTGTACACATCGACCGTGCGTTCGAGCCGGCCCCTGGGGATCCCGAGTTTCGCCTCGAGCGCGCCCAGACTCGGCGCCTGAACGAGATGCCCCAACTCGTCGATCCGTTCCATATCTGACAAGGGAACACCCGGCTTCGATCGGCCGCGAACGACCGAATCGAAAACCTGATGGGCCATCCCCTGCGGTTGGTCGAGCACTGCTGAACCCAGGATTTTGTACGACGCCGACTCATCACTGAAGCGGTCACCGTTCGCGTTGATGAGTATCGCTCCGAGGTAGTTGGCTGTGAGCAACTCATGTTCGTCATCTCGGGTGTCTGCATGCTGGCCATAGGTTCCCGCGACGTGTCCAACATCTGCCAGACCTGCGCCAAGCACCATGGCCATTCGTAGTCCGTCGCCCGTGTTGCCAGCTCCGCCGTAAGGCATGGCTGCCGCCTGGTGCGGAACGAAGAGGTCGAGCAGATCGCGGGAGCGCGAAAATCCTCCGCTGGTGAGAACGACACCGAGACTGGCGGCGATGTCGCCGGCTTGCGAGCGGACCCCGGTCACGCGCGCTCCGTCCCACATCATGCTCTCGGCCGGGTGCGCCGTGAGGATCGAAGCGCCGGCGGAAGCAGCTTCTCGTTCCAGAAAACCGAGCAGGTCCCGGATCCGGATCAAATGTGCGCGGGGAACCGACATCCCCCAGCTTACTTTGAGTTCGTCCGTCCACGCGGACGCCCTGTCGATGGTCGCGATGACATCGCTCTGGCGTTCTACCAGGCGCTGAAGCAGGGCAACATCTGCATACCCGCCGCCTGTCTCGACCATATCTCTGAGGAACGATCCGGCTGAGTCCTCCACGTTCGCACGATGCTGGATGGGCGTGTCTGACAGGGCAAACCAGCCACCGCTCATCGCCGAACTGCCCCCAAGCTTGTCGCGCTTCTCCAGCAGCACCACGCGGACACCTCGTGCAGCGAGGCGGTGGGCGGCGGTAATGCCAGCGAGCCCGCCGCCGACCACGACCGCTTCGGTCTCGCGAACCGTCGTCGTCACCACAACCTCGTCGTCATGAAATCACAGCCGTGCCTGAGCCATTGCCTCTGCACGGAATTGCGCGACGTTGACAGTGCCGCGGCGGGCGGCAGCAAGCGCCGCGGCTTCGACTAAAGCGAGGGTCCGTGACGCATCCTCCACCGAAACAAGGGGCGAAGCTCCTCGAACGACGTCCAGAAAATGCGCGAGTTGTGCGTGGAACGACACCTGCGGCGCCACGGGCAGGTATGTGCGCGACAACGGAGAATGCCAGTCGGCGTCCACGGAGGAAGAGTACGAGTACTTCGCGAGATTCGGCACCGAGAGAGCGCCGCCGGTGCCAACCAGTGAATAAGCAACGCCGTCTGGCAGGTATGGAAACTCAACGTTGTCTTCGGTGGACTGGTCCCACCCCCAGGGGGACACCCCCGCATCCGAGGCGAGAAAACTTCCGACGACTCCGCTCTCAAACCGAAGGTTGACCGCCACCGTGTCCTCGACCTCCATGCCACGAGTCTGCGAGCTCACGATTGCCTGAACCTCGGCGACTTCGCCGCACAGGTGGCGCAGCAGATCGAGGTCGTGCACCAGGTTGATGAGCATGACTCCCGCGCCTCGTTGCGTGTGCCAGGGGATATCCGTGAAGTATCTGTCCTCCTTTCGTGCAGACCACATCCCGCTAACGCCGACGAGCTGCCCGATCTCGCCATTCTGCACAGCCTCTTTGGCTCGCGTGACCGCCGGATGATGCCGCCGATGGTGTCCGACGAGGAGTCGCCCGTCGAACTGGCTAACCGCGTCGACGAGCCGCAATGATTCGGCATAGGTAGCAGCCACCGGCTTTTCCAGAAGCACAGCGACCCCGGCCGAGAGGCAGTCGATGGCAGTGTCCACATGAAGGGCGTTCGGGTTAGCGATGACGACGGCGTCGAGATCTTCGGCATCGAGCATGTCACGGGCATCCGGATACGTAGGGCACCCGAACGCCTCGCCACGGATGACCGGGTCGGCGATGGCTGACAACTCGGCCCCACCCACCATACGAATGAACTCAACGTGCTGACGGCCCATAAACCCGGCCCCGATCACGCCGATGCGAATCACCGAGGGTGTATTTGGGGTCATGAACGCTCCCGTGTCCTGGCTCAAAGTCGGTCGCGCCCAGCGTAGGCGAATCGACACAGGCGCCCGAGGAACGTTCCATTCAACGGCGCGAGGTGCGGCGCCAAATCAGGGTTTGCCGCGGCTGTTCCACTCGCCGGGACGTCACTTTACGAAAGCGTCAGGCGAGACGAGAGTCAGCATTGCCACAGGGCCGCTTCATTGACAGTGTGGTTGACGATGTTTCCGCACCACGCGAGGCGCTCGTCGACTCGATGTCGCTGCGCCGGCCACCGACTGAATAACATCCAATGCACGAAGAAGTGCGCTGAAAAGAGGAGAGTCACATGGGCACAGCAGCCCGATCGACGCGTCGGGGCCTGATGGCCGCGTCCGTGCTCGCAGTCACGACGCTCGCTGTCACCGGTTGTTCCGGTGGAGGCAGCCCCGAAAGCACCGCCGACTCAAGCGAATCGGCGAACGACCCCGTCACCATCACCGTCGCGACCAGTCAGAACGAGCAGACGCCGAACTACTACTGCGGCGTCGAGCTGCTCAAAGAGCGGCTCGAAGACGCAGATGTCGGAATCACCGTCGAGTTGTACCCAGCGAGCCAACTGGGCCCCGACGCGGATCGGTTCCCCCTGGTTCAGGCCGGAGACATCGACATCGACCTGCAAGGTGCATCAGCACTCAGTTCCACATTTGAGCCGATCGGTGTCGTCGATGCTGCATACGCGTTCGACGACGTGGACCATGCCTTCAAGTGGACGGACGACGGCTCTGAGGATTTGTTCTCGTCGTTCCAGGAAGCGACAGGCGTCAGCATTGTTGATGGTTGGTTCTTCGGCAACCGCACATTCACGACGAAGGATGTCGAGGTTCGCAGCCCCGAGGACCTCGAGGGCGTGCCGATTCGCTTCCCCAACTCGCCAGCCTTCCTCGCGAACGCTGAAGCGTTGGGCGTCACGAACCCTGTTTCTGTCGCGGTTGAAGAGCTGTACACGGCTCTGCAGCAGGGTATCGCCGTCGGTCAGGAAAACCCGATCGTCGCAACCCGCTCGTCAAGTTACGACGAGGTGCTCAACGTTGCTGTTCTCAACAACCACAACGTGGGCATCCACTGGATTCTCGTCAGCGATAAGACCTACGAGAAGATGAGCGACGAGCAGGCCACCTTGCTCGAAGAAACCATCCACGAGATCCGTCCAGAGAACCGCGAATGCGTCGACGAGGCAACCGAAGAAATTCTTGACGAATACCGGGCAAACAACAACTTCACAGTCGTCGAAACCGAAGACATCGACATGGACGCCTTCATCAGCGACGCCGAGAAATACTTCGAAGGGTACTTCTCGGGGGAAACTCTCGAGGCCTACAAAGCAATCCGCGAAATGGCCGAATAGTCTGTCGGTCAATCGAACGGGGTGGCTGCGATACCGCAGCCACCCCGTTCTCGTCGTCGGCCGATTCAGCCGTTGCCGATCCGATGGCTCAGAGCAACAGCTGCCGCTCGAACGGTGGGAGCCAGGTGGTCAATATTCATTTCGTCCGCGCACCCGGCAACGGCGATAGCGGCGACAGGAGTGGTGCCGTAGCCCAAAACCGGGCTTGCCACACTGACGAGGTCGCTGGCGCACTCTTCCCGCTCGATCGCTATTCGGGTTTTTCGGATGGTGGTCAGCTCTCCGGCCAGCTTCGCCGGCTCGCAGATGGTATTGGCCGTGAGCCGCTCGAGTCCTCCGTGAACTACATCTTCGACAACCTCCCGAGCGGAGAACGCGAGAAGCGCCTTCCCTGCTGCCGTGGAATGAGCAGGGCGGCGCGAGCCGACCGGTCCTAACGTTGTGAGGGCTCGTTTCCCGCGGATGACCGCAACGAGGACCACGTCCGTCTGCTCAAGAACGGCGAGCTGGACGCTTCGGCCTGTTGCCATTCGGAGTTCGTTCATCAATGGGAGGGCGGCTTCCCGGAGCTTTCGCGGTTTACTCACCGTGAGACCGAGCTCGAACAAACGGATACCCAGGTAGAGCTTTCCGTCGTCTCGATCGAGAAAGCGCTGGCCAACCAGGTCGGCCGCGATCCTGGACACCGTTGACTTCGGAAGGTTCGCCCGCCGGGCAAGTTCCGAAACGCCAAGACCTTCGCCGTGCTCGTCGAATGCCTCGAAGATCGCCGTGACGCGGTCGAGAACGCTTACGGATGTTGTCCAGTCTGCGTTTCGCATTTCCGTCTATGCGGCGGTGAGCCGGCGGGTTAGGGCGATGCCTGCAGCGCGAACCAGTGGTCCCACGTGTTCAGGGTCCATCGCCCCGCTCGGGCCCGCGATGGAGATGGCGCCGAGCACGACGCGGTCAGAAGACATCACTGGCGTCGCGACAGCGAGGATTCCCGGATAGGCGACCCCACGGTCCGTTGCCACCACCGTCGCTCGCACTTGAGTCAGTTCGTCCCGAAACTGGTCCGCTGCGGCATGAACAAGAGGTGCAGTTGCCTGGTTCACAACGCCTGGGTCAGAGCAGAACGCAAGGTAGGCCTTCCCGCTGGCGGTTGTCAGTGCTGGAGAGCGCATACCGGCCCTGGCTGGCAGCATCGGTAGTCGACCAGCCACCGTTGCGATGGAGATCATGTGGGTGCCCTGATGCACCCAAAGCCCGACCCGCTCTCCTGTGAGCTCGACGAGCTCTCGAATCACGGGCCCAGCCGCCGTGAGAAGTCGGCGCGGGAGGCTCGCGCGGACGCCCAGTTCGAACAGTCGGAATCCCAGCCCAATGCCATCGTCTGTGCGTTGAAGATAACGCTGCTCGACCAGTTCGCCGACGAGGCGGGACACAGAAGACTTGGGCATTCCGGTTCGGGCTGCCAGGGCTGTGATCGACAGCGGCACATCCGATTCCTTCACGGCGCCGAGAATTGCGACGATGCGTTCGAGCACCGACGCCGAGTCGCTTGTCGGGCCCACTGGCTTGTTCCACTCGGCGAAACTCATCATCGAACATCTCCTTTGAGCGGGTTAGATCGTCGTTGACCACCTGCTTGGGAAGAACGTACTGGTTAGTTCGTTCTTCTGCAACAACTTTTGAGAATCGCTCGGGCACCAGCGTCGGTGCTGCTGGAGGGAACATGCGAACATCGATCGCCACGGTGTGCCTGATGGGCACGCTCGACCAGAAGCTCGTCGCGGCGAAAGAGGCAGGGTTCGATGGGGTGGAGATCTTTGAACCCGATCTGATTGCGTCGCCGAAATCGCCAGAGGAAATTCGGGCCCGCGCACAGGAGCTTGGGCTGTCGCTCGACCTGTACCAGCCGTTCCGGGACTTTGAAGGGGTAGGCCCCGACCTTCTCGAGCAGAATCTGCGACGCGCGGCAGCGAAATTCTCACTGATGAATCGCCTCGGCATCGAGACCATGCTGTTGTGCAGCAACGTGGCCACCGCACGAAGTGGGGACGAGCAGCTCGCGGCTGCGCAGCTGCGCGAGCTCGGGGTGCTTGCTGAGCGCTTCGGCGTTCGCGTGGCCTACGAGGCCCTCGCGTGGGGAAAATTTGTCGACGACTATGAACAGGCCGCTCGAATCGTGCGTCTGGCGGATCACCCGCGCATCGGAGTGTGCCTGGACAGTTTCCATATCCTGTCAAAAGGCCACGACCCGCAGGCCATCGAGACCATCCCGGCAGCGAAGATCTTTTTCGTTCAATTAGCTGACGCTCCGATTCTGTCGATGGATGTGTTGTCGTGGAGTCGTCATCACCGCCTCTTTCCGGGGGAGGGTGGGTTCGATCTCGCCGCATTCATGGGCCATCTGGTGAGGACGGGCTATGACGGACCGGTCTCGCTCGAAATCTTCAACGACACGTTCCGGCAGTCGGATCCACGCGCGACGGCCATAGACGCACGGCGCTCGCTCCGTTTGCTCGAGGATGAAACGCTGACCTGGTTGGGCGGGTCGTCCGGAGGGCGCACGGAGCAGATGTCAGCCCGCCCACTGCCCGCCGTCGAGCCGCCCGCAGACATCAATTATGTGGAGCTGCGGACAGGCGCGATCGATGACATGCGACTGTTGCTCGAGCAACTCGGCTTCTCCTCGCACGGACGCCACCGCTCCAAGAGCGTCGAGCTCTGGTCGCAGGGGGCAGCGCGAGTGGTGCTCGGTCGACCCGAGCCGAACCAACCGCCCCCAACGGTCGCAGGAATCGGGCTGTCTGTTCGCAATCCGGCCACGGCGTTCCAGCGGGCCATTGACTTGTTCGCAACGGAGATACACCGACCGGAAGGCCCGGGCGATGAACCTCTGGTGGGCGTTCGGGCGCCAGATGGGTCCGAGGTCTTCTTCGGGAGGGAAGGAGAGACAGCGCCGAGGTGGGTGCGAGAGTTCGGGGAACCAAGCAACAGAGGCACCGGGCTCATCGAGAGGGTTGACCACATCAACCTCGCCCAGCCCTGGCAGCACTTCGACGCTGGTGTGCTCTTCTTCCACTCCGTGCTGGACTTGCGCTCTCAACCCTCGATGGAGGTGGCCGCCCCGGTGGGCCTCGTACGGAGCCAGGTGCTCCGGGCGGCGGACGGTGTTGTTCGAATCGCGCTCAACCTCGTCCCTTCCGGTGCGAACGAAGACGCGATTCTTCCCCAGCACATCGCTTTCGCGTCATCTGACGTCCTGGCGCTGGCGCGAGAGGCGCGAGAGCGTGGCTTCCATCCCCTCGACATTCCCGCCAACTACTACGACGACATTGAGGCAAGGTATGACGTTCATCCAGAACTGCTCAACGAGTTGAAGAAATTGAATGTCATGTATGACCGTGACGAGACAGGGGAGTTTCTTCACTTCTACACGCATCCGATCGGCACTGTCTTCCTCGAAGTTGTTGAACGCCGCGATGGCTATGAGGGCTACGGGGCGCTCAACGCGCCGGTGCGGCTCGCCGCTCAGTACCAGCAGAGACGCGCGACGCGGGAGGTGCCGGCGTGATTCGACATGTCGCCGTTTTTCGATTCGTGCCCGAGTTCACCGTCGACCAGCGTGAACACTGGATGTCGCTTCTGCGTGCGCTGCCCGCGCAGATCCCCAGTCTCAAACGCATGAGCGTCGGAGTTGATGTGCTCGGTGGTGAACACGCGCACGAGCTCGCCATCGTCGCCGACTTCGATGACCTCGACGGACTCGCGCTCTACAACCGGCACCCGGCACATGCCGAAGTGCTGAGGATTTCCGCTCCAGTGAAGGTCTCGCTCGCCACTGTCGATTTTGAGATTCCGGATGTCGAATGACTCGCTTTGAGAGCGCCGGACCCGAACGTCGCTATCTTGTCGGACTGATCGGTGCCGGCATCACACAATCCTTCACTCCGCTGCTGCACGAGGTCGAGGCGGCGGCGCTCGGTCTCGACTATGAATATCGGATTATCGATCTCATCGACCTCGGCAAACAGGCAGAGGACGTTGGAGAACTCCTGGCCGACGCTCGCCGTACGGGCTTCTCCGCAATGAATATCACCCACCCGTGCAAACAGGTGGTACTCGATGTGGTCGACAGGTTGGACCCGCGTGCGGAACACCTGGGGGCGGTCAACCTTGTGGTGTTCGAGGACGAGGGCCTGGTCGGGTACAACACCGACTGGATGGGTTTTCGGGATGGATTGATCGCCGGTCTATCCGGAGTGTCATTCGACCGCGTCGTTCAGATTGGTTGTGGTGGTGCCGGGGCCGCAACCGCCTACGCACTCCTGTCGTCTGGTGTTGGTCGGCTCGACCTGTTCGATGTGGACCCGGCTCGAGCGGCGGATCTCGCTCGGCGCATGGGCCAGCACTTTTCAGGGTCGACCATCGCGATCGTCGGGCGCGACGAGCTGACGGAAATGATCGCCAACGCCAGCGGAGTGGTTCACGCAACCCCGATGGGAATGAAGCACCACCCGGGGCTCGCGTTCGATGTCGAGCTGCTTCGCGCGGACGCATGGGTGTCGGACGTGGTCTACAGGCCTTTGGAAACTGAGCTCATTCGCCTGGCGAGGAATGCAGGCCATCCAGTGCTTGATGGCGGACGCATGGCCGTCGGTCAGGCCTACGCTAGCCTTCAGATCATCACCGGCGAAGAACCTGATCGGGAAAGGATGGAGGAGCATTTTCGCTCCCTCGTTCTATCGGAAGAGTCCTCCGTCCGGGCCTCACAAGAGTGAAGGGAGCGACCATGGTTGGGGAGTTGCGCGAGGTCCAGGACAGCGGTTCGACCGCCCGCGCCGTTCGAACGATGGAAGACATCCTGGATGTTGCGACGGCCGAGTTCGCTGCGAACGGTTATGCGGGAGCCCGCGTTGACGAGATCGCCGCGCGAACTCGAACAACCAAACGGATGATCTACTACTACTTCACCTCGAAGGAACGTCTCTACCTCAGCGTTCTCGAGCGCGTGTATGCGCAGATCCGCGATGTCGAGCGGGGAGTGCGCATCGAGGAACTGTCGCCGTGTGAAGCGCTGCGAAAGCTGGCCGAAGCGACATACGATCACCACACGACGCATCAGGAATTCATCCAGCTGGTCAGCATCGAGAACATTCACCGTGCTGAGCACCTTCGGCAGTCACCAACCATCCTGCGTGAGAACGTGACGGCCATCACGGTCCTCGAGGGAGTGATCGAGAGGGGAGTGCGCGAAGGTGTTTTCCGGAGTGACATCGACGCACTCGACGTGCATATGATCATCAGCGCCTTTGCGTGCTTCCACGTCGCAAATCGCCACACGTTCGCTGCCATTTTTGACCGGGACCTGCTCAATCCAGCGCTTCAGGACTCACACCGCCGTCTGATCGGTGACATGGTCGTCGCGACCCTGACCGCGCAGGACGGCAACCCGGGTTCGTCCTAGTCCCGGGTGACTGTGAGGGCTTTGGAGCCTTCCGGGAGGTGGTGCCGGTGCGCTCGCCCCGCCGGTTCGGACGGCAACAGCGCGCAGTCTGGTGCCCTCTTCGACAAGGGCAATCCCGAGCCGGCGGATCCGGACCAGCCGCAGAAAAGCTAGGAGATCGACCGCGGCACCGGTGCCGCAGCGCTGCGGTCGGAAATGAGATCCTCCGTGGCCAGGGTGCGGTGCACCGTTGCCTCGGCGACGTGGCGAAGAGTCAGCCCGTTTACACGCGCATAATGCCGGAGCGCGTCGAATGCTTCGGTCATCGTCAGGTGCTCACGTTGGGCAAGTACCCCCTTGGCCTGCTCGATCAGTATTCGGGTGTCGAGCGCCAAATGCAGTTGTTCGGTCACCGCAACAGGCGTACGGAAGTTGCGCTCGTGCAGAACGCCCAGCACGGCGAGGTCCGCGAGCGCCTGCGCGATCTTCCCGTCTCCCTCGGAGATTTCGACGGGCTGTGCGCTCAGGATGTTCATGACACCCATTACTTCATCCCGAAGCCGCATTGGAACGGCGTATGTCGAGAGGAATCCCTGCTGTTTGGCAGAGGCGTAGAATTTCGGCCATTTCTCGGCAACGCGCTCGATGTCGGGGACACTCACGTGTTCCGCCTTGTCGTAACACTCGATGCAGGGTCCCTCGCCGGCGGCCACGATGATCGTCTCGACAATCTCCGCTTCCTCGCTCGTCGATGCCACCAATTCGAGTTCTCCCGTTGCGTCTACCAACAGGATCCCTCCCGCATCCATGTCCAGAACGTCGATGCAGGCATTCAGCAACGTGGACAGAAGGTCGACGATGTCGTATTCGCTCATCAACGCGTCAGTCATCGAAACAAATGCCGCATTGATCTTTTCTTCTCGAGATTTCGTGTCCACGATGTCTCCATTGCTCATGTGATCAATCCCTCTGTCGAGAAGTCGAGGTGACCGCTCACAACGCTCCGGGCAACCTCACGGAGGCTGACCCCATGCGCAAAAGCGTACGCTCGCATCCGGGCAAGTGCATCGGTTGCGCTGACATCGAGCTGAACCAGCATCATGCCCGTAGCCTGATGCACCTCACGCCGCATCTCAGTGGGAGTGTTTTTGGCGTCTGCTTCACCGTCGGCGAGCAGAATTGCGTGTCGAAGAGCGGGGCCGGCGATGGCCCTGGCCAGGCCGCTGCCCACATCGACTGTCTCCCGCTCCAGGTGCCCAGGGGAGTCCCGATAACACAACACGGTGCCTATGCACGCGGCGCCAAGGGTGAGCGGAAAGAAAAAGAGAGCGCCGACCGCCAGCTGATCGGCGTGGGAGAGAAACAGCGGCCATCGCGAGTCGTCGCTGACGGATGGCACAAGCACCGGTCCGGCCGTCGCGAAGCACTCGAAGAGCGGTCCGTCGCCAAGAGTGAATTGCGTCTCCTCGAGCTGCGCTGCGGTGTCGTCGCTGGCATGAATAACGGATGCCTTGTGGTCGCGATCGAGGACGGAGATCGCCACTCCCGTGATGGGCAGAAGGTCAAGAAACGGCGCGGCCAGTTTCTGGCCGGCGTCCGCCTCGGTCTGCGCGGCGCTCATTACTCACCAACCGTCACGCACGCCGCGCGGCGCTTCCCCGCGGCGATAGATTTCATGCGCCCAGTCTACGACCGGTCCGTTTCCCGGGGCCTCTGGATTTGTCGACCAGTCGAGGCTAGTATCGCTGTGCGAACAGAAGTTCGCTTTGCGAACGGATTGTCATGATTTCGAAGATAGTGAGCGGTCTCGACGAGGCGGTTTCCGGTATTTCCGACGGGGCCGTCGTGATGATCGGCGGCTTCGGTCGCGCCGGCCAGCCCGTTGAGTTGATTGACGCTCTGCTGGCGCATGGCGCAAAGGACCTGACCGTCATCAACAACAACGCCGGTAATGGCGACACGGGACTGGCGGCCCTCCTCGCCGCCCGCCGGGTACGCAAAATGATTTGCTCGTTCCCGAGGCAGGTCGACTCACAGGTCTTTGATGGGCTCTATCGGGCCGGTGAAATCGAGCTCGAACTGGTTCCGCAGGGCAATCTCGCCGAGCGCATTCGTGCGGCGGGAGCGGGGATCGGAGCGTTCTTCACGCCGACGGGGGTCGGAACGGCGCTCGCCGAAGGCAAAGAGACGCGGGAGATCAACGGCAGGCAGTACGTGCTCGAGTATGCGCTCCCAGCAGACGTCGCTCTCGTCAGCGCGCTGCGTGCCGACCGATGGGGCAACCTGGTGTATCGGAAAACCGCCCGTAACTTCGGGCCGATCATGGCGGCGGCAGCAGCCACAACCGTGGTGCAGGTCGACGAGATAGTCGAGCTGGGCGCCATCGATCCGGAGTCGGTCGTCACTCCCGGAATCTATGTCAACCATGTCGTTGCGGTCGGTGAACGTGCCTGGCTTCGCGAGGGTGAGTTTGTCGGAGCTGTGTCGACCGAAGGAGCAGCATCATGACCACACGAATCAGCCGTGATGCCCTGGCCGCGCGGGTGGCTCGCGACATCCCCGAGGGTGCCGTGATGAATCTCGGAATCGGCGCGCCTACCCGAGTTGCAAACTTCCTTCCGGATGGGCTCGAAGTGATTCTGCACACCGAGAACGGCATGCTCGGGATGGGACCGGAGCCTGAACCCGGACGAGTTGACCCTGACCTCATCAACGCAGGCAAGCAACCGGTGACCGAGCAGGCGGGATCCGCGTATTTCCACCATGCGGACTCCTTCGCCATGATGCGCGGCGGCCACCTCGATGTCTGCGTTCTTGGCGCGTTCCAGGTGTCTGAGCGCGGTGACCTTGCCAATTGGTCTACCGGCGCAGCCGACTCGATCCCGGCGGTTGGCGGTGCGATGGACCTCGCCATCGGAGCAAAACAGGTCTTCGTCATGACGGACCTTTTCGCTCGATCGGGGGAGCCGAAGCTTGTGCGGGAGTGCAGCTATCCGCTGACGGGCGTGCGCTGTGTCACCCGGATCTACACGGACCACGCCATCTTCGACGTGTCACCCTCCGGCCTGAGCGTGACCGAGCTTTTTGGCGACAACACCATCGAGGAGCTGCGAGAGCTCACCGGGCTCGACCTGGTCGACGCCACCACGTTCTCACCTTCCGACAGGAGCCACGCATGACCGGCAGCTTTATCTACGACGCCGTCCGAACGCCGTTCGGCCGTTATGGAAAGGGGCTTGCCGACATCCGCCCCGATGACCTCGCGGGTTCCACCCTTGGCGCTCTTGTCGCCCGCCACCAAGACCTCGACCCAACACGCATCGACGAGGTTCTCCTCGGTGACGCGAATCAGGCAGGTGAAGACAACCGGAACGTTGCCCGCATGGCCGTCCTGCTTGCCGGGTTGCCGACATCCATTCCGGGCGCCACGGTGAATCGACTCTGCGGATCCAGCGTCGAAAGCGTGATCCAGGCCAGCCGCGCAATCGAAACCGGTGACGCCGACCTCGTGATCGCCGGTGGCGTCGAATCAATGAGTCGCGCTCCCTGGGTGATGCTCAAGCCGTCGAGGCCGTATCCGGCGGGGCACGAAACGCTGCACTCGTCGACGCTGGGCTGGCGCATGGTGAACCCGCAGATGCCGGACAGGTGGACGGTTCCGCTCGGGGAGACCGCCGAAATGCTGGCCGAACGGTTCTCGATCAGCCGTGAAGAGCAGGACGCTTTCGCGGCGCTCAGCCACCACAACGCCGCAGCGGCCTGGGCGAATGGTTTCTACGACGGCGAGATTGTGCAGATTCCCGGCGCCGAGATGGCGCGCGATGAGGGTATCCGCGACGGCACCTCGCTCGAATCCCTCGCGCCGCTCAAGCCCGCCTTCCGCGACAACGGGTCGGTCACTGCCGGCAACTCTTCTCCGCTCAGCGACGGAGCATCGATGCTTATTCTCGGCGGAGAGAACGCGCCGCTTGACGCTGAGCCGCTCGCTCGCATCATCGGCCGCGGCGTGAGCGGCAACGACCCGGACACGTTCGGCATCGCCCCGGTTGAGGCGGCCAACCGGGCCCTCGCCCGTGCTGGGAAGACCTGGGCCGACGTCGACGTGGTCGAACTCAACGAGGCCTTCGCGTCGCAGAGCCTCGCCTGCCTGCGGCTGTGGCCTGAACTCGACCCTGCCAAGGTCAACATCCACGGCGGAGCTGTCGCCATCGGGCACCCGCTTGGCGCATCGGGTGGCCGCATCATCGGCCACCTCGCACACGAGCTCAAGCGTCGCGGCGGAGGAGTCGGTGTGGCGGCGATCTGCATCGGAGTCGGCCAGGGGCTCGCGGTCGTGCTCGAACGATAGCGTTGGGTGCATGACCGAAGATCAGGAACCGAGCGGCCAGTACGTGCAATCGCTGGCGCGCGGCCTGAGCGTCATCCGCGCGTTCGGGCATGAGCGACCCAGCATGACCCTCAGCGAGATCGCCGAGGTCACCGGGTTGACGCGAGCAACGGCGCGCCGTTTCCTGCTCACCCTCAGCGAGCTCGGTTACGTGCGAGCCGACGGCCGCATGTTCGCCCTGACCCCGCGCGTGCTCGAGCTCGGATTCTCCTATCTGTCAGGCCTCGGCCTGCCCGAAATCATCACCCCCCAGCTGGAGAGCCTGTCGCGGCAGCTCAACGAGTCCGCCTCGGCGTCGGTGCTCGATCACGGCGAGATCGTCTACATCGCTCGGGCCGCAGCGCGACGCATTATGGCCGTGTCGATCACCGTCGGCACCCGCTTTCCTGCACACGCCACCTCGATGGGGCGCGTGCTCCTCGCCGGTCTCAGCCCGGACGAGCTTGACGACTACCTGGCGTCGATCGAGCGACCCGCGCTCACCGAAAAGACCGTCGTCGACTCGGCAGCACTTCGCGGCACGCTCGACCAGGTTCGCGAGCAGGGCTGGGCCCTCGTCGACCAGGAACTCGAACCGGGCCTGCGCTCGATCGCCGCACCGCTGCGCGGCCCGACCGGTGCAGTTCTCGCCGCAATCAACGTGTCCACCTCGACCTCGACGGCGAGCCTCGAACGCATTTCTGACGAGTATCGCCCAGCTCTTCTCCGCGCGGCGGCGTCAATCAGCGCCGGACTCTCGCACCTCTGATTTTTTTGCGAACGGATGCTGCGCCGCAAGCGGGCGCAATGGCATCCGTTTATAAGATCTGGCGTCAGCTTGGAGAACCGGCCGCGAAGAACTCGCGTGCGCGATCAATGACCACCTGAGGCTGTTCCTCGGCAATGTAGTAGCCCGCATTCGGCACGTGCTCGAGCGTGAAATCCTCGGCGTAGTTCTCGTACCCGCCGAGAATCTCGGGATGTTCCCGCTTGGGATCGTTATTTCCGTAGAGCACCGTGCCGTAGAGCGACAGCGTCGGCGTGCGAAGCCGTGTGGCGCGGTAGGCGCCTGACGCCGCTCGCTTGGATTCCTTCATCAGAAAGTTTCGGTACAGCGCAGAGCCAGCGAACGCTCGCTGCGGCTCACGCATGCGCCCGAGGAACAGCTCGAGATCGTCCGCCGACCAGACCGATGGGTCTGTGGTGTCGCTCGTCATCATCGAACGTGGCAGCCGCTGGTGTCCAGAGCCCAGAAGCCGTGGCCCCAGTCGCGGTGTTGCCGTTGCGAACATCGGCCACAGTCGCCACATCGACAGCAGCACTCGAGCGTGGAATTCGGGGTACGGATGTGGCGTGCCAAGACACATGAATCGGCTCACGCGTTCGGGGTGGTTGAGGCAGATGCGAAAGCCGATGTGCCCGCCCCAGTCGTACCCGAGGATCGAAGTCCTCTCGATGTGCAGCGCATCCAGCAGGCCGAGTACGTCGGCGACGAGCTGGTCGCTGGTGTACCCGTCGCGAGGTGCGTCCGTCCAGCCGGCCCCTCGCAGGTCTGGACAGACGACGTGGAAGTTCTCGGCCAGCGCGGGAATCACCCGCCGCCATCCCCACCAGTGCTGGGGAAAACCGTGAAGGAGGAGGAGTGGCGTCCCGGCTCCGGCCTCAGCGACATGCATTCGAAGTCCCGCGACGTCGAGAAAGCTGTGCGTGACTCCGTCAAGGTGTGGAAATAGCCCGGCGGCGTGCGGAGAGCCAGCACTGGACTGGGATCCGGGTTCGTTGTCGGGCCTCAATGTGCCCATGAGGCGAGCGTACTACGACCGTAGTGATCTGTCCACTGCGTTTATAGTGGACCTATGACGTCGACTCGAGAGCGAATCCTGGACGCCGCGGTTGACCTGCTGGCAACGGGCGGCCTCCGTGCTCTCACGCACGCCAGAGTTGACGAGCGGGCGCTCGTTCCCAAGGGTTCCGCGTCCAACTACTTCCGCACGCGCGCCGCTCTTTTGACCGGCGTCACCGACTGGATTGTCGAGCGAGAGGTGCCGGCGGTGTCCGTCGCGTTTACGCCGCGCTCGCCAGCCGAGTTCGTTGATGCCATGTGCACCCTGCTCGAGGTGACCTCGGTGGACAACCGCGACCTGACAACGGCGAGGCTCGTGTTGTTCATGGAAGCCAGCCACAACCCCGAACTTCGCGAAGCGCTGTCACGTGGGCGAGCGACCTTGGGTGCAGCCGTCGTTTCCTCACTGGCCGAGATGGGTGCAAGCGACCCGGAGGCCGCGGCTGAAGCGATGGCTTCGTGTTTCGAGGGACTGCTTCTTCACCGCATCGCGCGTCAGGTGTTCACGGATCCACGACCCGTTTTTGAGGCGGTTGTGCACGGCGCGTTGGCCTGACGCGCTCGCGCGCCAGCGCCCCGCCCGAGGAAATCGGCGTCGGGTTGCGTGCATCACATCGGAGTCTGCAAACTTAGCGCATGCCCCTTCGCCGGAACCCCGCCCAGTGGAACGCCGAACACGTCGGTCGGTCATGAACGACGACGACGAAGTTGACCTTCTGGTCGATGCGTGGGCTGACCGCATCCCCGGCGTTGACTTCACTCCGCTCGACGTAATGTCACGGCTGCGACGGGTGGCGCTTCGCCTCAACGACCTGCGCGCGGACGCGTTCAGGATGGCAGAGCTCAGCAGCTGGGAGTTCGACGTTCTTGCCGCACTCCGCCGTGCCGAACCGCCGCACGAGATGAGTCCGATGGAGTTGTCGCGCGCGACCATGATCGGCACGGCCGCCATGACCAATCGTCTGGAGAACCTCGCCGAACGCGGCCTCATCGTGCGAAAGGCAAATCCGAAGGACGGCAGGAGCAACCTGGCCCGCCTGACACCCGACGGCACCACCCGGGTGGACGCCGCCATGATCGCGCTGGTTCGACTCGAGGCCGAGGAGCTGTCGTTGCTGACCAACCAGCAGTGCGCCCAGCTCGCCGCGCTGCTCAGGCAGCTGGGGTCAGGCTCCTGACGGGAATTCCCGACTAGGCGAGAAGATGAGCGACCGACCACGTGTCGGGGACAGCGGAAAGTCCAGCGGCGCGGAACGCCAGGACGGCGGCGCCGATGCGCCCTCCGGATGTGCCCAGTTCGGACAGGCGGATCTCAGGAGCGTCGCGCCAGGCCAAGAGGTCACCTAACGCAATCCGCAGTGGGTCGAGCAGGGCGTCGCCCGCCCGCGAGACTCCGCCGCCGAGGACGATCATCGATGGGTCGACGAGCAGCGTAAGCGAGGACAGGCCGAGAGCGAATGCGTGCACTCCCTCTGTCCAGACACGGTCGGCAATCGGATCCGAGCCGAGGCGCGCCGCAATCTCTGCGGCATCCAGCCCGTCTTTACCACCGAGCGCGGCGTAACGCCTGGCGAACCCTGCGCCGGACAGGTAGACCTCGAGGCACCCGCGCTGCCCACACGAGCACACCTCTCCGTCGGGGATGACGGGGATATGGCCGAGTTCGCCCGCTGTGGTGATCGCGCCAACGACGGCGTGGCCGCCACTGCGAATCGACGCGGCCACGCCGGTGCCGATCGCGACGAGAACCGAGTTCTCCACGCCGGCCGATGCGCCGAACAGGCTCTCGGCGAGCCCACTTGATCGCACGTCGTGTTCAATTTCGACGGGGACCCCGAGGGCGTCGGCCAGAAGGGCACGAAGGGGAACGTTCGTCCAGTCGAGGCTTGAGGCGTACCGGACGACGCCGTTCGCCGCGTCAACCATGCCGGGCGTGACGACGCCAGCGCCGACGACCGAGTGCCCGGCGAGTTCGGCTGACGTCTGTAACCCATACAGCAGGGCAACGATCCGTTCGAGCGACTCGGCGCCTGTCTGCCCGGCGCTGATCGAACGGAAGGCGATGCTGCGCCCTGTCGTGTCGACAATGGCGGCTTTGAGGTTTGTACCTCCGATGTCGAGGGCAAGGACCACCTCGGTGGTGGGGACAACAGCCGCGGGCTCGTCTGTCGTTTCAGCTGCCGTTTCGGCTGGACGGGCCGGGGTGTCCAGCGCGGCAAGGAATTCGGCGACGCTGCTCGAACTGGTTCCCAGGGTTCCGTCGCCGCGCGGTGATGGGTGTTGCAGTCGTGCGTGCACTTCGTGTGCGCCTGTTGCGTCGACGATGGAGCGTACATTTGCCGGCCGCACCGACCCGCCGACGAGCACTCCGGGGCCACGGCCTGCGTCCGACCGGCGCACCAGCTCAGTGAGGGTGTCGAGATTGTCGAGCGCTGATCCGGGTCCGCCCGAGGTCAGTACACGTTCCACTCCGAGGCCGCCGAGGGTGTCGAACGCGGCGAGAACGTCGGTTGTTGCGTCGATTGCCTTGTGGAAGGTGACGGCGAGCGGAGCCGCTGCGGAAATGAGGCGCTGCATCGCCTGGACGTCCACCTCGCCTGCCGCGGTCAACGCTCCGAGAACAACGCCGACGGGCGTGCGTGCGTGCGCCGTGGCATCCGTT
The DNA here is from genome assembly GCF_003668565.1 of Mycetocola zhadangensis. GTDB lineage: Bacteria > Actinomycetota > Actinomycetes > Actinomycetales > Microbacteriaceae > Mycetocola_A > Mycetocola_A zhadangensis. Next base: position 186,467 of record NZ_RCWJ01000005.1, on the reverse strand, counting down.
ATCGCTGAAAGATCCGCACACATCACGGCGATCTCGTCGTCACTGTAGACGAAGTCGCCGCCACGGGGGCGGACGATGACCTGCACGCCGACACGTTCGACCGACCGAAGTACCGACGTGATGAGGCCGATGCTCGGCGTCGTTCCTCCTTCGCCGAGGTTCGCACACAGCTCGATTCGGTCAGCGCCAGCCCGGTCCGCGGCGAGTGCGCCGTCGAGGTCGTCGAGGCAGACCTCGGTCAGGACTCGCCTGGTGCTGGTTCGCTGGGTCATCAAGCCGCCTTCACATTTCTCACACGCTGTTCGTCGCGTTGCGATTTCGGTTGGTTCCGGAGGGGATCGACCAACAACAGATTCTTACACGTATAACTCGACTAACTTCCTGCAATACTGGACTAACTCCGGCGAGCGACGACGATCGAAAGAGGTCGATGACCGTGAATGATGTATCGGGCACCGTGCCGCTTCATTCGCCCCAGCACGTCGAGGTTCTCGCCGCACTGCGATCCGGGCGGGCCAATTCTCGGGCGGCGCTCGCCAACATTACCGGGCTCTCGCCGACGACGGTCGCGGCCCGCGTCGACGCGCTCATCGAGCAGGGCCACGTCGTGGAAACCGGACCGGGGGAGTCACGCGGTGGACGTCGTCCACGACACCTGATGATCCGTGGCGACGCGGGCCTCGTTGGGTGCATAGACCTGGGCGTCGATCGTGCATCGTTTGGTCTCGTTGACTTCGCAGGGGAGCTCATCACCGAACGGCATGCGCCTCTGGACATTGCGGCCGATCCGCGAGCGGTCCTCTCCCGGGCGCTGAAAATCCTGCTTGACATGGTCGACGAAGCGAAACTGGCGGGCCACACCCGCTTGCGCGGCATCTCGGTCGGGGTTCCAGGGCCGGTCTCCTCAGCAACGTCGCGGGTCATCTCACCATCCCGGATGCCCGGCTGGAACGGCGTCTCGGTTCCTGAGTTGATGAGACGCGAGATCGACCTGCCGATTCTTGTCAACAACGATGCCAACCTCATGGCGGCTGGCGAACTGCTCGACGGCCGCGAGCCGATCGGCAACCAGGTGCTCGTGAAAGTTGGGTCGGGAATCGGATGCGGAATTGTCTGTGGGGGTGCCTTGTACACAGGCAGCAACGGGTGGGCAGGTGATATCAGCCACGTCGTCGTTCCCGGAGCGGCGGCGGTTCCGTGCTCCTGCGGTCGGACCGGCTGCCTTGACGCTTTGGCATCCGGCAACGCCCTGGTGCGCGAAATGCAGGTGGCCGGCACGAACGTGCAGTCGGTTGAGGAGATGATTGCGCTTGCGCAGGACTCGCACCCTTTGGCTACAGGACTTCTCCGCAACGCCGGGGTGATGACGGGTGGAGTCCTCGCCACCATTGTCAACTTCTTCAATCCCGAACGTCTGGTGCTCGGAGGAGTGCTCGCCGACTCGTCGGTGTTCGTCGCCGGTGTGCGCGCAACTCTTTATGCGGAGTGCCTCCCGATGGCGACCGACCAGCTCAGCATCGACGTCGCGCAGTTCGCGGCAACCGGCGGGCTTCGAGGGGCCGGACGAATCTTTTTGGATCAGCTCTTTTCGGCCGATGGCGTGCGAACCTCTGCCTGACGTTCGCGTCTGCAGAACGTAACGGGGTCGAGGGAGGCTGCCCCGTGGCATCCGCTCAGGAACAGTTCACTCGCGCTCGCGTAAACTTGACTCCATCGCGCGTTGTGCGAACAGAGCTGACTCCGAACGAAAGTAGAAAACGTGCAGGTATCCCCGCTGATCTGGACACTGACAATAGTCTTTATCCTGGCGCTACTGGCGTTTGACTTCATCTTCCACGTTCGGAAGGCGCACATTCCGACGCTGAAGGAAGCGGCGATCTGGTCGTCGATCTATGTCGGCATCGCTATTCTCTTCGGCCTTGGCATTTTCGTGTTCGGTGGCTCAGTGCCAGGATCCGAATACTTTGCCGGGTACATCACGGAGAAGGCGCTGTCCGTTGACAACCTCTTCGTCTTCCTGATCATCATGGCGAGCTTCCGGGTTCCGCGTGAAGATCAGCAGAAGGTGCTGCTGTTTGGAATCGTCTTCGCTCTCATCGCACGGACTGGATTCATTTTCGCGGGCGCTGCGCTCATCAACTCGTTCGCGTGGATATTCTACTTCTTCGGTCTCATCCTCCTGATCACGGCCGGCAACATGCTCAAGCCGGAGGGCGACGAAGAAGATGGAGCCAATAACTTCATCATCCGGATTGCGAAGAAGGTACTTCCCACCTCCGAGCACTACGACGGCGACAAACTGTTCACCATGGAGAACGGCAAGCGTGTTCTCACCCCGATGCTCCTCGTCATGGTCGCCATCGGTGGAACCGACATTCTGTTCGCGCTTGACTCGATCCCGGCGATCTTCGGACTCACCCAGGACGTCTTCATCGTCTTCACGGCGACGGCGTTCTCGCTGCTTGGCCTGCGCCAGCTCTTCTTCCTCATCGACGGGCTGCTCGACCGCCTCGTCTACCTGTCGTACGGCCTCGCGGCCATTCTCGCTTTCATCGGTGTCAAGCTCATCCTGCACGCGCTGCACGAGAACAACGTGCCGTTCATCAACGGAGGCGAGCCTGTGCCGGTTGTCGAGATCAGCACTGGCCTCTCACTCTCGGTCATTCTCGGCGTGCTCGTGATCACCGTCGTCGCATCGCTGATCAGTCCGAAGGGCAAAGCGCACGCGGCGATCTCGGGAGCCCGACGCCACGCCACCGCGTACGTCGACCTTGAGTACACGACGGATCAGGAGGAGCGCAACCGCGTCTTCGCCAAGCTGGTCGCCGAAGAAGAAGCGATCCGTGGGCTGCCTGCCAAGTACCGCCAGTCGGCTCACGAAGAAGAAGACCTCATGGAACTGCTGAAGCGAGCTCACCAGGAGCACGACGCTTCACTGGCCAGATAACACGACGCCCGGACGGGTGCTGGCGAGCTCTTTCGAGCGCGCCAGCACCCGTTCTGCGTTAGAGCGCCGCGGGAACCAGCACTCGATCAATCGTGTGCAGGACGCCGTTGCTCGCGCGGATGTTCAGTCCGGACAGGACCAGTCGCGGGTCGCGAAGAGCCGTGTTCTCGTCGCGCAACGTGGTCAGACGGGGCTTGACCACCCCACCGTTCGCCATCGTGAGCGACTTCGAGACCAGCACTTCAATCGCACCGAGTGAACGATCCGGAACTACGTGGTACAGCAGAAGTCCGCTGATCTGGTCGAGCGTCAGCGTCGTGGTGATGGTGGTGAGCGCTGCAGCTTCGCTCGCCGGAGCGGAGCCGGTCACCTCAGTCACAAGCCGCAGGAACGCTCGATCGTTCGGAGCGAACACGGTGAAACGACGCGACGTGTCGCTGAGTACCGGCGCCAACCCGGTCGCGACCAGGGCCTGAACGAGAAGGTCGTAGTCGTAAGGGTTGCTGTCCGGTGTTCCACCGCCGGATGCTGCCACGGCGACATCGACGATGGTTCCGCTTGGAGCGGGGCCGTGGGCGCTGGCCGGTGCGACGGGACCCACGAGGACCAGTGCCGCGACGGCGGCCGTGATCATGGTGATGGTGTTCTTTTTCTTCATTGTTCGGCACTCCTTTGTCATGGCATTTGCATGCCCCGAATGGGTGCCTCCCGCCATGGAGCATACGACAGTTGTGAATCGAACACCATCCCCGGTTTTCACCAACAACTGGTGGCTCGGCCGATTCAGGCCGAGACTCACTCGGTGCCCGTTCGGACGAATGTGAGCGCTGGTGCATCCAAACACCGCTTGGGAAGCGAAGTTCTTATGAAAGCGTGGTTGCGTCCGTCGGATCCCGTCCGGGTGCCTCTGTCATGGGCTCCGGCGGCGCATCCCGCTTATCAACTCGCTCTCCGTCGTGGGACGAAGGAGCTCGCCAGCACGGCACTAAACCGGGGCTGGTCCGTTGGAGGCAAATGGTCGAGACTGAGTTGGGCGATTCCCTCAGCTGCCAGCTGACACAGGCGCCTCCTTCGCGGTTCCGGATCGAAAGGTCGCACATTGACGTGACGGATCACGACGACGCCGAGATCGCAGAGCGATTCAGTGCCGGAGATGAGCGTGCGCTCGCGGATGCGTACGCACGTTGGTCTCGTGTTGTTTACTCCCTCGCTCGACACGCGCTTGGTGTTACCGCCGATGCGGAGGACGTGACCCAACAGGTTTTCATCTCGGCATGGCGCGGGCGTGACAACTTCGACCCCGAGAAGGGTGCGCTTGGCGCATGGCTGGTCGGGATCACGCGCAATCGAATCGCCGATGCCCTCAGGGCACGCGCTCGGGCACGTCGCATTGAGGAGAGCTGGATTCAAGCGACCGCAGACGACGCAGAGTCCGACATCGTCGATGTGGCCGATCGGATGATGATTGCGAACGAACTGGAACATCTGGATCCCGTGCCCAGAAGGGTCATGACTCTCGCGTTCTATGGCGACCTCACACACTCTGAAATCGCGGACACGACGGGCATCCCCCTCGGAACAGTCAAAAGCCACATCCGACGGAGTCTTGGTAAATTGCGAACACGACTGGAGGTGGACGATGACGCATCTCGATGACGACGAGCTGATTTCGTACTCTTTCGGTACCGGAGCACCAAACGCCGCACAACGTGAGCACCTGCGAACCTGCCCTCGATGCGCCGCTGAACTCACCGCGCTCGACCGGCTGATCTCGGCCGGCAAATCTCTCGGCGATGTCGACCTGGTTGATCCTCCCGAATCAGTCTGGAAGGGAGTACACACCGAGCTCGAACTGGCATCTGACCTCAGCGGGACTCCGCAAGAAAAAGCCCGACCGGTTGCCAAGCCGACCGCTGAGTCGCACGTTGTCCGTGCTCGGCCGCGAGGTTGGCGACGTCCGGGTAAACGGCAACGCGGTGCTGTGCTTCTCGCTGCTGCTGCTGCTGCTGCTGTCGTCGGCCTCATCGCTGGGATTGTCGGAACGACACTTCTCACACGTCCCGATGATCAGCGGCTGGTGGCGGAAGCGGAACTGGAGCCATTCCCCAACTGGGACGCCTCAGGCTCTGCACGAGTGGAAGAGGACAATTCGGGTGCCCGCAGCATGGTCATCGACCTTTCTGTGGCAGGCGATGGGCTGACCGAGGTGTGGCTGATTGACCCGGCAACGTCCGGGTTGATCAGCCTCGGGCTGGTCGAGGGTGACACAGGGACGTTCTCGGTCCCGGGCAATTTGGACCTGTCGCGTTATTCGGTCGTCGACATCTCCCGGGAGCCGGACGACGGCAACCCCGCTCACTCCGGGGACTCGATCGTGCGTGGGGAGTTGCGCAGCTCCTGAGCGAAGCCGATCACGCCGCTCCTTCCGGAAACCAAGGAACAGGCGGAGAATGTCGGCATGGCCGAGGATGCAGCTGGTCGGCAGTTTGAGTCACCCGCACCGGCGAGTGTGCGCGCCCAGTTGCTCGCGACCGAGCACTGGGGACTGCTCGCGGCTCGCAGCACCGCTCAAAATGAAGTGCTTGCACGAATCGGCATCTTCCTGACTCTTGTTTCCGCGGGGCTTGTCAGTCTGGCGCTGGTCGGACAAGCGACGGACTTCTCGGAAGCTTTCGTTGCTTTCGCGGTTGGCGTTTTAGCGTTCATCGTCTTGGTGGGCGTTCTCACTCAGTTGCGAGTCATGAACATCGGCATGGAGGACCTCATGTATGTGGTCGCCATGAATCGCCTGCGCGGAGCGTATGTTGAGCTTGATCCGGGACTTGATCGGGTTCTGATGTCCTCGCCGCACGACGATTTCGCTGGTATTCAGCAGACCTACTATTTCTTCACGCCGAAGCGGGGGATCAGTCAGGTTCTCGGCAGCACGATGGCTTTCATCATTCTCATCAACTCGTCGCTCCTGGGTCTTTTCATTGCAGCGACCGCAGTTGTCTTCACCTCATTAGTGGCGCTGGCAGCGGTGCTGGGAGCGGCTGGCGCTGTGCTCTACTTCGGCCTGTTCTATTGGGGCGGGAACCGGACGTTTCGTGCTGCGCTCGCCGCTTATCATCCTGAGTTTCCCTCGCCGGAGTGACCGGTCCACGTGATTCGTCTGGCGTAAACTCGCCCAAAACGTCTCGGGAGAAGGGCCACACATGTCACGGATCGTCGTCATCGGAGCGACCGGACACGTCGGGGGATACCTCGTGCCCCGGCTTGTTCGCGCCGGACACGTCGTCATCGCCGTCAGCCGCGGCCAGCGCTCGCCGTATCGGGCGGACGACGCATGGCAACAGGTCACGCGCGTCGAACTCGATCGGGAGGCAGGGGACGCGGACGGCACGTTCGCCGCAGCCATCGCTGAGCTCAACGCTGACATCGTCGTCGACATGATGTGCTTCACCGAGGACTCGGCCCGTCAACTGGCGGGGGCTTTGCGCGGCCGGGTCGAGTTCCTCCTGAGCGCCGGAACGATCTGGGTGCATGGCCCCGCAAAGGCTGTACCCACGTCGGAAACTGACGACCGTCACCCCATCGGCGATTACGGCATTGGCAAGGCGGCAGTTGAGGCGTTCCTGATCGCAGAATCGCAAAGCGGTGGGTTACCCGCGACGGTGTTGCATCCCGGACACATCACCGGCCCGGGTTGGCCGATGGTCAACGCGGTCGGCAACTTCGACCTCCGCGTTTGGGAGGCGCTCGCCGCCGGGAAGCCGCTGACCCTTCCTAACCTCGGCCTCGAAACTGTGCACCATGTTCACGCGGATGATGTCGCCCAGGCGTTCGAGAAGGCGATCGAGCACCAGGCCACCGCCGCTGGCAAGAGCTACCACGTCGTTTCCGAGCGAGCGATGACGCTGCGAGGAATCGCTGAGACTGCCGCCTCGTGGTTCGGTCAGGACGCACAACTCGTCTACGTTCCGTTCGAAGAATTCCTTGCAGGAATTGAGCCCGAGCACGCAGAGGCATCCCGGGAGCACATCTCACGCAGCCCGTCGATGAGTATCGCGGCCGCGGCCTCCGATTTGGGCTACGCGCCGCGCTACACCTCCGCGGCAGCCATCGCCGACGGTCTCCAGTGGCTTATCGCAGGCGGTCAGATCGACACCTCTGGCAGGTCGTTCCTGCCCTGACCAACGCAGATATGCGGTCAGCGCAGCGCATCTCCTGTCGGGTCGTTCGCTGAAACGTCGAGCAGTGCGCGCCCGCCGATCGGGTTCCCATCCCACTGGCTTACCCGCCACCCGTCTGACGGACTCCCTGTCACGTCAACCACTCCGGTGTTCGAGAGCGGGTGCGTCGCTGCATAATCCACGTCCACGTTGACGGCGCGCGCTCCGGTCCAGGTTCGAATCGCCGCCCCGTGACTGACGATGGCCACCGTGCCCGAGTGCTCCCGGGCGATCGCATCGATGGCGCCGTCGAATCGTCCAAAGAACTCATGGCCGTCCGATCCGCCCGGCATGGTTCGCGAGAGGTCACCCGCCGCCCACGAGAAGACCGTGTCGACGTACGTCATCTGCGACTTCTCGTCGCTGAGTCCCTCGAGGGCTCCCGCGCTGATCTCGTGAAGGCCGTCGGTGACCAGGGCACCGAGCCTGCGGGCGCGGGCGAGTGGCTCGGCTGTGAGCTGCGTTCGCCGCAGGGTAGAAGCGAACACCCCTTCGATATTCTCGTCGGCAAGGGCGTCCGGCACGGCGCTGGCTTGCTGGTGGCCAAGTTTGGTCAGGCCGGGTCCGGGGTGTGCCGTGTCAAGAAGACCGAGCACGTTGGCTGGCGTCTGGCCGTGGCGTATGAGGAGGATTCGCATAAGTTCGCCTTCCGGGGCGCGTCGTCACTTCAGTCTCTGGTGGAGGCAACCAGAAGGCAATGTCAGCGAGCGGATGCTTCGAATTCTCGCCTTTTCGAAGGCGGCGTTGGCGTGTCGCAGAAAAGGTGTCTATGCTCCTTAACATTCGAACATAGCTACGACTCGGGAGGTCAGGATGAACAGCGTGAAAGACCGGACAGTGACAGTGTGGACCGACGGTGAACGGCCTCTGCGGATGTTCTGGCAGGACCGACGGTGGCGAGTTTCCGACACTCCGACCGGGATCTACGGCGAATCGGATTTCATTCACCCCCTTCTCACCCATGCTCCGGTTGTGCGTATCGGCTGGCGCTTCCAGGTCACCGACGAAGACGGCGAGTCTCTCGTTGTCGACGCCATCCAGGACGACGGGCAGTGGGTCATTGCCAAAACGTACAGCTGACCTCAGACAAACCGGGATGATGGTCATGTGACTTTTGCGATCCCGACGCGCCGGCCAGGCCAACCGGCGACGTTGCCGACGTGAGCGAGACGGCAGACGTCGAGGGTGCGACCGGCGTGGCCGAGCGATTGGCGCAGCGGCGACAACAGGCGCGGATCCAGATCAAGAACGCGGCGCGCCGGGCCAATGACGATCCGAAAGTCCGGATCGCCGCTCGCGCAGGCCTCATCGCCAACGGCGTCATTCACATCCTCATCGGTGGTATCGCAATCGGCGTCGCCTGGGGCACCCAGGGCAAGGCCGACCAGTCGGGCGCACTGACCGCTGTCGCTGTGAGTCCAGGCGGCGCCATCCTGCTCTGGGCAGCTGCCGCCGCGCTCCTCGGCCTGGCCGTGTTGCAGGGCACGGAAGCGGCTCAGGTTCTATCCGTGCATCGAAAGCTCGTGCTCCTGCGCCGTTTCACCAACGTCGCCAAGGCCGTCGGTTATGCGGGAATCGGTGTCGTCACGGCGTTCTATGCCCTCGGCGGACGCGCGAGCGGGACAGAAACATCGCAGGCGTTCAGTGCTGACCTTCTCAACACGCCGGGCGGTGTCTTCCTCCTCGCCGCCGTGGGGCTCCTCGTCGGAATCGTCGGCGGCACCCTGGTTTTCCGCGGGTTGTCGCGAAACTTCCGCGAAGAGCTCGAGCCGCTGAGCGGTGCACGCTCACACGTCGTCGTGACGCTCGGGCTCGTCGGGCACACGTCCAAGGGCCTCGCCCTTCTCATTTCGGGAGCGCTGTTCCTCTTCGCGGCGGCCTTCACTGACCCGGCCGCCGCGCGCGGAGTCGACGGCGCCCTCCGCATCGTCGCCATGCTCCCGTTCGGAGGCGCACTGCTCTTCATGGTGGCCAGCGGGTTCATCGCGTACGGCTGCTACCTGTTCGCTCGGGCACGATTTCTGCGCAAGGGCCCACTTGTGGTCGTGACCCGGCGCGACAGGCGGCGCCTGCAACGCGGGGAAGCACCCAAGGGCTGACCGCGCATCGTCTGCAGAAACCAAAAAATGGCCCGGTCCCGTCCGAAGACGAAAACCGGGCCATCGTTTCTCAGGCTACTTCTTGTCCGTGAAAGCGTCCTTCACGTGTTCGCCAGCCTGCTTGAGGTTTGCTTTTGTTTGGTCTTTGTGGCCGTCAGCCTGAAGCTTTTCGTTGTCGGTGGCTTCGCCAAAACCTTCTTTGGCCTTGCCCATCGCTTCTTCAGCGCTGTTGCCGATTTTATCTCCGAGTCCCATAGGCTCCTCGCTTCCTTGTGTTGGCGAACCACTGTTTCGTGGTCGAACACTTTCAGCGTATGCACCGGCCTCAAAGCGGCTCAAGGGCCTTGACAAGCTGGTCGTCCGGGACGATAGTCCGGCCTGCCCTGGCTCGGGTACGCACTTAGTCGGCGGAAGGAGATGCTGCCGTCTCGTCGTGTGATGACCGGTCGAGCGGCGGAATGTGGTCCTCACCCTCCGCGCTCTCGTGAACAGACCCGAGCGCCGTCCCAGCGCCGGTTGCCGTTGTTCCCGGCCCGAGAAGCGCGGCGTCCGGGGCATCCGGGTTGTTATCGCCGATGTGTGACATTCTCTCTCCCTCGTCGAAAAAACTGACTGTCGAACGGCAAGTCTGTTGCGCAGTGCGCCCCGCGTCAAACACACCCGAAGGGGTTGACGCCGATCAAATCCCGTCGGTTCACTGGGCACATGGACTCCTCTTCGCTGCACGCCGTTGCCCTCGTCTGCACACTCACACCGTCGCCCGAGCGGTCGAGCAGTGACCTGATTGCCGACCAGTTCCTCGCCGAACTGGCGAAGCACGGCATGACGACAGACAAGATTCGGGTCGTCGACCACGATGTGAAGCCAGGAGTTCAAACGGACATGGGCAACGGTGACGCCTGGCCTGCTCTCCGCGAACGCATCCTCGCCGCCGACATCCTGCTCGTGAGCACTCCGACCTGGGCCGGGCACATGTCGAGCGTCGCTTCCCGAGTGGTCGAGCGTCTCGACGCTGAACTAAGCGAGACGGATGCCACGGGGCGGCCCATTCTGTACGACAAGGTCGCCGTCGTTGCCGTGGTCGGCAATGAAGACGGAGCGCACAAAATCAGCGCAGACCTGTTTCAGGCCCTCAACGACTACGGCTATACGATTCCGGCGCAGGGAGTCACGTACTGGAACGGCGAAGCTATGCACACCACCGACTATCAGGATCTCGATGAGACACCGCAGGTCACGGCGTCTGCCATGAGCGCGGCCGCAGCCAACGCCGCCCATCTCGCGGCGGCGCTGAAGATCAGCAGCTACCCGAAATCCGCAAGCTAGGCCTCGACCGACATCGGGCTGCCCCCACCCGAAACGGCGGCGCGGCGCGCGGCGTGCCTCCGCCACGGTGACTCCTCACGTGAGTTGAGGAACACCGTGCGGAGACCCCAGATGACCCGGCGGCTGAAGCTCGCCCACGAGCCGAACGGTCTGGCCGAGATCGACATCGCCAGGTTCTTGTCAAACACCACGTTCATATCGGCCCGAAACTGGTAGCTCAGGGCAAGATCATCGTGGATGTCGTTGCGTTCGCGGTGCACGTCACTACGAATGCGCTGCCACGCGCCTGCGCGCAGCGCGAAGTTCGAGCCGAACAGCGGTGGGTGGCCGAGCAGGGCAGCGATCAGCGTGAAGTACGCGCCGAGATCGCACCACCGTCCGTACCAGCGGGCGAGCGCCGAGCCCCCGTAGAACGAGGCGGTTCCGGTGACAGCTGATGCGTCCTGTCTGCTCTCGAGGATCCTCTCGATGTCTTCCAGCCAGGTCGGCGACGCAACAGAGTCAGCGTCGAGCCGGGCCAGGATGTCGCCGGTGGCTGCGTCGAAACCGGCGGCGGTAGCGGCAAGAATGCCGCGAACCGGCTCGACAACGACGCGGGCGCCAGCGTTCCTCGCGACCTGCGCCGAAGCATCCGTCGATGCGTTATCGACAACGATGATCTCGTCTGCCATCCGGGTCTGGGCGTCGAGTGCCGACAGGCAAGCGCGAAGCAACTCGGCGTCGTTGTAAACGGGGATGATGACGGAGATTCGGGGCACGCTCCAAGAATAGGTAGATGCACCGATGATTTCTGGGGGTTGCCTTTCGAGCGGGGCATTCGCAACCCCTACCTCGTTCTTTATGGGTGCCGATATCGTGATGGCATGGTTGACGATAACGATGTGCGGATGACACTTCCGACGGACCGCAAGGACCGTGGCCCTGAAATGGGCGAGCAGGTGCAGATTCTTAACCTCGAGGAGATCCGAGAGGATCTGGCTTCGACTCTCTCGGCCATTCGCGAGAAGGTGTCGACGGGCATGCTCGTCGTTGTCGGCATCGCGCTCGTGAGCATCGTGGTTGGTGCAACCCTGGCCATCACGAGGGGTGACCATGGCGACTCCATCTGAGGATGAGCGCAGCCAGGCCGCACGCGAGGATAAGGACACCGCAATCGCGTCTGCTCCCTCGGACACTGAACTCGCCGAGGATGCACCAGGCGACGACGAGGCACCGCGTCGCGCCAAGCTGACCTTCAAGGGATTGCTTGCCGTCTACTCCCGCGCCTTCCAGGAGTTTGGTAAGGATCAGGTTTCCGACATCGCAGCGTCGCTCACTTACTTCGCGGTGCTCGCATTGTTCCCGGCCATGTTGGCTATCGTGTCGCTCCTGTCGCTGATCAACCAGAGCGACAACGTGACCGAAGGTTTGCTCGATATTTTCGCCTCGCTTGCGCCGGGTGACACCGTCCAGACCCTGCGGGGCCCGATTGAAGATCTCACTGCGACTCCGGCCGCCGGCATCGGTTTTGTGATCGGTCTCGTCGGTGCCATCTGGTCGGCATCCGGGTACGTCGGCGCGTTCTCGCGAGGCATGAACCGGATCTACGGGGTGCAGGAAGGGCGGCCGTACCTGAAGTTCCAGCCGGTCATCTTGATCGTGACCATCATCGCGCTGACAACGCTCACCGCCATGGCGCTCATGATCGTGATCAGCGGAGACATCGCCGAAGTGATTGGCGACTTCATCGGCCTCGGCGAGACGGCGGTTCTGGTCTGGAACATCGCCAAGTGGCCGGTGGTCGCGATGCTCGCCGTGCTGATCCTGGCCCTGCTCTACTACGCAACGCCAAACGTGAAGCAGCACAGGTTCCGCTGGCTGAGCATCGGTGCGCTGACTGCCCTGATCGTCTGGGGCCTTGCAACGTTCGGTTTCTTCTTTTACGTCTCGAACTTTGGCAGCTACAACAAGACCTACGGAACACTCGGTGGGATCATCGTGTTCCTGCTGTGGCTGTACCTCAGCAACATGGCGCTGATGTACGGTGCCGAGGTTGATTCCGAGGTCGAGCGGGTGCGTGAGCTGCAGGCCGGCATCAAGGCCGAATACGCCGTTCAGCTGCCGTTGCGCGGTACCGCCCGCATCGACGCGGCCATCGAGAACGAGGCGAAGGCCGTGCTCGCAGCGAAGAAGCTGCGCCAGGAACGCGAACCGATCGAGAAGTAGTGCGGCTGGCGTTCGTGTTCAGACGAGCGCCAGCCGCGCCTCACGGCTCAACAGCGAACGCTTCACGTCGGTGCCCCACGCGAACCCGCCCATCGTCCCGTCGGTGCGCAGCACACGATGGCACGGCACGAACAATGCCGGGGCATTCGTAGCGCAGACGCTTGCCGCGGCGCGCACGGCTGCCGGGTTGCCGATGGCTTCGGCGAACTGTCGATAGGTGAGCGGATGCCCCGGCGCAATTTTTCGAAGCGCGCTCCAGCCTCGCAGGCGGAAGTCCCTACCACTCTGCACGACGGCCACGTTCTCCACCGCGGCAAGGTCGCCGTCGTAGTAGGCGGTGACGGCATCCGTTGCTGAAATGGAGCCAGCCGAAACTGTCGCAGGCCGAAGTGCTGTCGAGATGCGAGTGGCCAGAACGTCGAGGTCGTCGGTCCAGCCGGAGGCGAGAACGGCGCCATCCTCTCGGGCGATGATGCTGAACGGGCCATCGGGGGTGTCGACCGTCTGGCTCACCGCGGCGGTGCTGGCTCCAGTCGCCGCAAGTGTCTGGAGCAGGGTGCTGCTGGTCATACGATCTCCTCGGAAGTCGGGGTGGCGGAACTGGCCGGTGCTGACCGGCGCCGGACGGGTGTGGCTGTTGCTGCGCTGCGCCAGAGGTGCATGCAGAGGTACGACCGCCACGGGGCGAAGCGTTCGGCCTCGCGGGTGAGCGCTCGCACTTCGGCTGGCAGCCCGAGCTCTCGCGCGCCGGTGCGCACCGCGACGTCGCCCGGGAGAAACACGTCGGGGTTGCCGAGCACGCGCATGCTGAGATAGCCGGCGGTCCAGTCGCCGATGCCGCGAAACGCGGTGAGCGCCCTGTGCTGCTCGACGGCGTCGTCGCCGAAGCCGATCGAGAACTCGCCGGTCGCGAGCGCTTCGGCAACGGTGAGAAGGGTGTCGATTTTCGCGCGCGGCCCGACCATGGCGTCGCGGCCGTGGGTAACAATCTGCGCGGCGGTGGGAAAGAGGTGGCTGAGCCCGTCCGGGCCGTCGACGGGTGTTCCCGCCGCGGCTGTGAGCCGATTCAACTGCGTCCGCGCGGCGGCGACCGAGATCTGCTGCCCGATGATCGCCCGAAACAGCATCTCCTCGGGATCTATCGCACCTGGGAGACGGATGCCACGCGTCGCCTCGACGTTTGCTCTCAGGTTTGCGTCCGATCCGAGTGCCGCATCGATGGCGACGGGGTCAGCGTCGAGGTCGAACAGGCGCCGCACCCGCGCCACGAGCACGGGCAGGTCGCCGAGCGAACTCAGCGTGGCCCGCAGTCGCAGTGCGGTTCCCTCGGGTCGCACTTCGAAGCTGCCAGGGCCGCCTGGAAGCGACACGGTGCGCCGATAACTGATCGCCGTTGCGAGCTCAACGCCAGCGACGGCCCGAGGAACGAACCAGCCGAACAGGCCGGCCGCGTCGAGTGGTGCACGGAACGGCAGGGAAAGATCGAGGGTGCCAGGCACAGGAGGGGAGGCATGTTTCTGCCGACTGCGGATCTGCAGCGGAGTGAGCTGGAACACCTCGGTGATCGTGTCGTTGAACTGTCGGATACTGGCGAACCCGGCGGCGAACGCGACGTCGGACACCGCCAGGTCGGTTGAGGTCAGCAGTGTGCGGGCGGTTTGTGCACGCAGGGCCCGGGATAGCGCGAGCGGGCCTGCACCGAGCTCCTCGGTGAGCACCCGGGTGAGGTGACGGCTCGAGTACCCCAGCCGACCGGCGAGTCCCGGTACCCCTTCGCGCTCGATCACGCCGTCGCCGATGAGCCGCATGGCCCGGCCGGCGAGGTCGTTGCGCAGGTTCCACGCCGGAGTTCCCGGTACGGCTTCGGGCAGGCAGCGTTTGCATGCCCGGTATCCGGCCTCATGGGCCGCGGCGCTCGTGGGAAAGAAGGTGACGTTCTGTGGCTTCGGCGTCCGGGCCGGGCACGACGGGCGGCAGTAGATGCCCGTCGTGCGCACCGCCGTGATGAACTGCCCGTCGAATCGGGAGTCCTTCGCCTGGATGGCGGTGTAGCGCTCAGTGAAGTCCATGACTTGAGCTTTTCACAGCGGATGCCACGGAGCTAGCGGAAATCGGACATTGCCGTTTCCGGCGCCGAGCGTACGGAGATCGCACCGGGAAAAGGACGGAAGCTGCGCGCGCATCCTTCGCCGGGCGCGATGTCCTTCGACGCAGCGACCGCGCGCGCTATTCGCCGTCGGGGGAGCGCAGCTTCGACGTCAGGCGCTTGAGCTGCGTGAGCTCGTCGTCTGAGAGTGCTGAGCCCATAAGTTCAGTGATGGTAGCCATGTGGTGTCGTGCGGCGTCCCGGTAACTGGCGAAGCCGGCATCCGTTATTGCAACGATCGTGCCGCGCTTATCCGCGGGGTCCGGGTGTTTCGAGACCAGGCCGCGCGCCACAAGCCGGTCGATGAGGCGACTCACGCTGGGCTGGCTCAGCAGAACAAGCTGGTTGATGTCGCGGAGCCGGGCGCGGCGGTCGGGCTGCAGCGACAGGTTGAAGAGCACGTCGTACTCGTTGAGCGACATCTCTTTGGTGGGAAACTCAGCGCCGAGTATACGCAGCACACCGACCTGCGCTCGGAACAACGATTCCCACGCCGATACGGCGAGTTCCCGGTCTGTCATTCGAGCCTCCTTGCAGGTCAAGCCTAGGGGGTGTCGAGCGAACCGCCGGTTAACGGATTGAAGGCCGGTCGTAGAGGCTTACGACCGGCCTTCCCCTTGCACCAAGAGTGTCCTGCAATCACATTCCGCGGTAGCTGCCACAGCAAAACAACTTCCGCTCTTCGAATATATAACGGAAAGGTAACGGCGTCTAGTTATCTAAACGTTATTTTTCTGGAAGCTGTTCTCGGCACGTTTGATAGCCCAAATAAACGCTCGCGCGCAGCGAGGATGGCATCCAAAGTCATCCTCGAATTGACGACGCGAGGCTTCTCCAGGATCGGCCCTCTGCGGCGGCGCCTGCCGTTAGGATCGCGTCGTGACCTCCATTCCCGCAATCGACACTGGCGTTGCTCCAATCCGACGGGCCACAGTTCTTCAGGCGATGGCGGCGTTCGTGAGCGGAGCGTTTCGCCTCCGGGGTAGGGCAAGTCGCAGCGAGTACTGGTGGTGGATGCTTGCCAACATCATCGTTCTGTCCACAACTCAGCTGCTCGTTCCCGTAATCATTTCGGGCGGCACGCCGGAGCCCACCTTGCGGATCGGACCGTTTGGATCCTGGTTCTTCGCGAATCTCGAGTTGTTCAACTGGCATCCGACCGACGCGCCCACGTCACCCGTGGCGGCGCTGTCGCTTGCCTTTGCCGGGTGCTGGCTGGTTCTTACGGTCATCCCCGGGTTTGCCGTCGCTGTGCGGCGGTTGCACGACTCGAACTTGGCGGGCTGGTGGGCGCTGCTCGTTTTTAACCCGCTGGGTTCGTGGATTTTGCTCCTGTTCGCACTTCGCGGACCACGGGCCGAAGGTGCGCGATTCGACGCCTGAGGCGACTCGCTTTTGCGGCACCACTTCCGTTGCGATGCGAAACTGTGTATCGTTCGGTTGATACATTACCCGTCCTCAGGGAGTAATAGTGCCGTTCAATATCGCGTGGGTGCAAGAAATTTCCGTGCTCATCATCAGCCTGGTTTTCCTCGGGCCGGCATTGCACCTGATGCGTAAATCCACGGAAGCAGCCCGGACTGGACCGTTCGCCGCCCGGGTGAGCTCCCTCATCGCTGTCGCCGGCATCACGCTCTTCTGGCTATCGCGGTGGCTTCCGAGAGAACACCCGGGCGCAACGTGGATATACGCTATTCCGCTGGTGGCA
Source organism: Mycetocola zhadangensis (assembly GCF_003668565.1). GTDB lineage: Bacteria > Actinomycetota > Actinomycetes > Actinomycetales > Microbacteriaceae > Mycetocola_A > Mycetocola_A zhadangensis. The sequence goes on along the minus strand of NZ_RCWJ01000005.1, from coordinate 169,822 downwards.
GGGTCCCTCGCGGTGGTCGCACTCGCGATCCTGAGCGTGCAAGCACCGAAGGCTTTGGGTGTGCGCGAGGTTGACGTCGCACCTCGCACGCTGTGGTCATTCGGTTCCCGTTGGTGGTTCGCCGGTTGGTACACATTGACTGCGCTGCTTCTCGCGACAGCTGTCGTCTGCGGCCTGACCTCGAGCACAGACGAACTGGGCCGCCACACCATGCTGGTGCTCGATGTTGGAAGCCATCAGGCTGGAACAAGTTTCTTCGGTTGGGCCTTCGGGGTGCCGGTCTTGGTAGCTTCGGTTCTTCTCCTCGTGATCGGCCATCTCGCGATAAGCCAGACCGTGCGCCCTGCGGTTTCAGCCGATCCAAAACAGCGGGCTCTCGACATCGCCAGCCGGTGTGCCGAAATACGCACGATAGTTGCGGTTGCTGCTGGCGCCACCGCGTTCGTTCTCGGAGCCGTGTTGCTCTTCGTCGCTGGCTCCGCGGGTATGGTCGCCTCATTTCCCGCGGCCGACGGAGTTCGGGTGGAGCTGGGGACGTCGTTCGCCGCACTCCGAACGCCGTTCCTCGCCGCTGGCCTGATCCTTCAGGGTTTCGGGCTCTGCCTGGCGTTGCTGCCGCTCTTCCAGCGGAAGGGGGCATTGATCAGCTCGATACCTGGCCAGGTGCCAGTCGCTGCGGGAACAGCAGATCGCTGATGGTCGCAATTGACCTCAGCGGCGCAGCGCCGCCCTCGGAGCAGATCTACCAACAGCTACGCGGCATGATCCTAACCGGCCGTCTCGCGCCCGGCGAGCGGCTGCCCACAGTGCGGCAGCTCGCACGAGACCTTGGCGTTGCACCTGGAACGGCCGCCCGCGCTTATAAGCAATTGGAAGCGGAGTCGTTCGTCCAAACGCGTGCACGTGGTGGCACGACCGTGATTGCATCGCCGCAGAGCCTCCCACCGGACTTCCTCATTGCTGCTCGCTCCCTTCACGACGCCGCTCTTCGACACGGCATCAGCCTCGAGGATTCCATCGCGACCCTGAACGGTCTGTGGGGCAGTGACCAGACAGCGAAGGACGATACGTTGAACGCGTAGCGTAGGTCGCCGTATCGCGGCCATGCACGCAATCGCGGCCACCGCTGGATCCCTTGCTCCTCTTTTGGCCGTCCTGCTAGTTTTCTCGCATGGATGGCCAGCTCATCGTTCTGACCGGCCCACCAGGTGCAGGCAAGTCGACAATCGCGCGCAAGCTCGCGGCGACCTTCGACCGGGCGGTTCACCTTCACACCGATGACTTTTGGCACTACATAGTTTCGGGCGGCCTGCCCCCATTTCTGCCCGAGTCAGACACGCAGAATCACACTGTCCTCGATGTCATCGCCGGTGCCGCATGCACGTATGCGGAGGGTGGGTTCGCCGTCATTGTGGACGGAATCGTCGGACCGTGGATGCTCCCTCATTTCGACCGGGCGCGCGCGAACCATGGGCATCCACGCTGCGACTACATTGTGCTTCGACCGACCCGCGGCATTGCGCTCGAGCGTGCCCAACAACGCACCGCCACCGATGCGCTCGTCGACGAGACTCCGATCCTGTCACTGTGGGACCAGTTCAGTGATCTCGGCGATCTGGAGCAGCACGTGATCGATACGAGTCGACACCGTCCGGACGACACGCTCCTGGCCGTCCTGGACGCGGTCTCCAGCGGGCGATTCCGCCTGCGATAGGCCCGCCTGCCGCCCCACATTCCGACAATACGGCTTACCAGACGCCACCCTTCGTGGTGTTCGCAGGTGCGGCTCGACTAATTCGGGTTGTGTTGCATGACCGACAACGGGCCCAGGCCAGGCGCGACGATGCACTTCGCTGCGTAAAGCGGCACTCCGCCGTACTCCGCTGTCTGGGTCAGGACGAGGACCGGTCCTGTTGGCTCCATGTCCAGCAACTGTGCGCGAGTCGGACCGGCGTCCGCCGCGACGATCTGGCACACGCCATTCGTGAAAATGTGGCCCTTGGCCTGCATGGACGCCAGGAGGGTCCGTGGCTCGGTGGCCATTGCTTCCAGGTCAAACGCGATGCTTTCGCTCACATCACTGAGGTAGCGTCCAGCCGGCAGATGCTCCTGCACGGTGGCAACGGGAAGGCCGTCGTGAAGCAAAACACTCTCCCGAATCCAGGCGTTGGCGGCCGGGTCAAGCGCGAGCCTGCTGGACAGGAAGTCGGTAATCCCTTCCAGTGCGAAGCGCACCGGCTCCACCGTCATCGTCACGTTCGGGGCCGCCAGGGTGACTTCAAATGGGCGCAACTGCTCGAGGCCGCCGCGCGGGATGGAGTTCGTGACAAATCGGCCGACGCCGCGACGGGTGACGAGCAGGCCGTCTTCCTCGAGGAGCATGAGCGCCTCGCGGACGGGCGTGCGACTGACGCCAAGCATGGTGGACAACTCTGTCTCTCTGGGCAACATTGCGCCAAGCGGGAACACGCCAGAGCGGATCCCCTCGGCGATCCGCGCGTAGACCGCGACCCGGATCGGCTGGCCGGCAGCCAGAGGGAGTTGCTTCTGTAAGAACACTTGGGGTTCCAAAAGGGTCGTCACAGGACCTCCTTGTCGCCCCGACGCTAGCACATTTGACATCTGATTCGAGAGGTATAACCTCATACTACCGACCAGACAAGGGAGTCCACATGAGTTCCACCCCGACCGAAGTCGGATCAACGTCCACGCCGACCCCGCACATCGACCCCAAAGGGGTAGAGATTGCGGAGACGATCCTTCTTCCCGGTGACCCGCTGCGCGCCAAGTTCATCGCCGAGACCTACCTCGACGATGTTCGCTGCTTCAACGAGGTCCGAAACATGCTCGGTTTTACGGGCACCTATCGCGGACGCCCCGTGTCCGTCATGGGAACCGGAATGGGCATCCCATCTATCTCGCTCTATAGCTACGAGCTGATCCACCACTTCGGAGTCAAGAACCTGATCCGTGTTGGGACCTGCGGTGCCATGCAGGAAAACATGGAACTTTACGATGTGGTCATCGCCCAGGGCGCGTCCACCGACTCTAACTACCTGCAGCAGTTCAACCTGCCCGGGAACTGGGCACCGCTGTCGTCGTACCGGTTGCTCGAGCAGGCCAAGCGGGTCGCGGACGAGCGCGGTCAACGCACCCATGTCGGCAACGTGCTTTCCTCTGACGTCTTTTATGGTGCGGATCCGGACGCCATGGGGAAGTGGGCGCGGATGGGAATCCTCGCCGTTGAAATGGAGTCGGCAGGGCTGTTCGCCAACGCGGCGGCGGCGGGCGTCGACGCGCTCGCCCTCTTCACGGTCAGCGATCACATAGTCACAAACGCGAAAACCACACCGGAAGAACGACAGAAAGCCTTCACCGGGATGATCGAGATCGCGCTGGAACTCGCCTGATGAGCGCCGCAACTCGAACAGCAAACCTGGCCCAGGTCGTCAAACCAAGCCGGGCCATCCCCATCCTCCTGTCCCTCTTCGTCTTCTCCCTGGTGCTCGACAACGGCTTCAAGTTCATGTCGCCAGCACTGGCCGAGAGTCTCAGCCTCCCGGTCAACACTGTCAGCCTGCAGGCCACGTTGGCGGGCGTCCTGATCGGTATCGGCGCCGTGGTTTACGCAGCGCTCGCTGACACGATCCCTATTCGAAAGCTGATCATCTTCGCGATCGTCGTGATGACGGTCGGCTCGCTCGTTGGCTTCATCTTCCAGGGCAGCTTCTGGCTGATCCTGGTCGGGAGACTCATCCAGAGTGCGGGTCTTGCAGCCGCCGAAACCCTCTACGTGATCTACGTCACCAAGCACTTCAAGGGTGACGAACAGAAGAAGTACCTGGGCTTCAGCACCGCGGCATTCCAGCTATCGCTGCTGATCGGTGCCGTTGGCAGTGGCTTCATTGCCACCTACATCGGCTGGGCCGCCTTCTTCCTGGTTGCCCTGCTGTCGTTGCTGGCCATCCCTGTTGTGTTGCGCACGGTCCCCGAAGAGACGACGGGCGCCGGACATGTGGATGTGTTCGGCCTGTTCCTCATCGCCGTCTTCGCCACCGGGGTCATCCTGTTCATGCAGGCCTTCAATCCCTGGTACCTCCTGCCGATCGCGGCGGGCCTTGCCCTCTTCATCTGGCACATTCGTGCCCACGACAACGCCGTAATCACCGGTGCATTCTTCCGCAACGCTCAATACTCGCTGATGCTCCTCGTCGTGTTCGTGATCTACTCGGTCCAGTTGGGTTACACCTTCGTGTTCCCCTTCCTGGTTTCTGACCTCTATGGCTACAACCTGGGCGAGGTGTCCCTGCTGCTGGTCCCCGGTTATATCGCCGCCGTGATCGTTGGCTCGGCGACCGGCAAAATCGCCCGGTTCCTGACGTCCAAGCAGGCCATCACCCTCGCACTGATCGTGATCATCCTGTCGCTGCTGGTGCCCGCGCTTGTCGTCGAGAAGTGGATTGGGATCTTCGTGATCTCAATGGTCCTGTTCGGAATGGGCTTTGCGCTGATGTACGGACCGCTCCTGTCCACCGCCATTCTGCGGGTGCCTGTCCAGAACTCCGGCATCGCCATTGGTTTCTACAACCTCACCATCAACATCGCTGTGCCTGTGGGTATCGCATACACAGCGACTTTGGTGCAGCTGAAACCCCAACTGATCGACGGCATCGTCGGGAGCGGTCAGGCGTCGGTCTACGGATCGGTGCTCCTCATCCTGGCCGGGGTCTCCGCTCTGGGTCTCGTGCTCTACCGCGCCTCGGTCGTGGTTTTGGAGCGCAAGGGAACTGAAATGAACACCCCCGTCGAGCACCAGAGCGCGGACGAGTCTGCGTCCGCACCCGGCACCCCCTGACGGGTTCGGGACGCTCGCTGCTGGAGCGTCTCGAACAGACGCGAGGCGGCCGGCCAGGTGCCGGCCGTCTTGCTAGCTGGAACCGTCCGACGACTCCTGACGGCGTTCGAAGCGACCGCAGGCCGCCAGCCAGGCGTGCCGCAACAGTCGGTGAACATCTTTCTCGGAGTTCGGACCCGGATTGACGACAGCGAGCCAGCCGAGCGACCCGTATGTCGGGTGGGGGACCACCGTGTCATCCGGCGCTTCGCCCGTTCCGGCGGTCAGTTCGCGTGGCGCGACACCCACGTACTCCGTGAAGAGTTCGCGCCCAGCCGCAATGTTCACCCGAAACGCCCCTGGGCGGTCGAGCCTTGACTGTTCCTCACCGGGATAGGTCTTCGTGACGATCGTGGCAACGGGCTGCGCCGCGGGAATCGTCCCGTCCGGCGAGTAGTAAAAGAACGTGTCACCCCAGGCAAGTTCAGGTGAACCATCGCCCTCGCTCGGGGTCTGAGCAACAACTCCGCCGAGTCCGGTCACGAATGTCACGATGTCGTCGATAGTCATGCTTCTCTTTTTCAGACGGATGCCTGTGGCGCGGCACGAGGACAGCGAGCGTCATTCTAGGGCGGTCTTTCGCGGGCCGCGACCCTCTGAGCGCACTCGGGTTCCACGCCTAGCATGGTCATGATGTCGACTTCTCTGATGCATCCAGCCCTCCCACTTCCCGATGTATCCGACGACGGTTTCGTTCGTGTTCGGGGTGCCAGGGAGAACAACCTCGTCGACGTGAACGTCGATGTTCCCCGCGGGTGCATCGTCGCATTCACCGGGGTGTCCGGGTCCGGAAAGTCGTCGCTGGCTTTCGGCACGATCTTCGCCGAGGCGCAGCGCCGGTTCCTCGAGTCGGTCGCGCCGTACGCGCGCCGGCTCATCGCGCAGGGCCACAACCCGCACGTCGACTCCATCACCGGGTTGCCACCAGCGGTCGCGCTGCAGCAGCGGCGAGGAGCCCCGAGCACCCGATCGACGGTCGGCACGCTTACCACCCTGTCGAACTCGATGCGCATGCTCTTCTCGCGAGCCGGTTCGTACCCGGCCGGAGCACCGCGACTCGAGTCGGACTCGTTCTCACCGAACACGGCCGTCGGAGCCTGCCCGCGCTGCCACGGGCTCGGCATCGCCCACACCGTGACCGAAGCGTCGGCGGTGCATGACCCGTCATTGAGCATCCGCGATGGCGCGATCACCGCGTGGCCTGGCGCCTGGCAGGGCAAGAACCTGCGTGATGTCGTTGCCGGTCTCGGCTACGACATCGACGTGCCGTGGCGTGATCTGCCGCGCGCCGACCGTGACTGGATCCTGTTCACAGAAGAGCAGCCCGTCGTCGAGGTCACACCCCAGCGCGATCGGGTGGCCAAGCCATACAAGGGCAGGTTTTGGAGCGCGAAGAGCCACATCCTGCACGCGCTCGCCGACTCCAAGAGTGAGACCTCCCGGGCGCGTGCCGCGCGGTTCGTCGAGTCCGGTCCGTGCGACCTGTGCGGCGGAAGTGGTCTCACTCAAGCGGCGCTCGCCGTCACCTTCGCCGGGCACACCGTCGCCGGGCTGAACGCGTTGCCGCTCTCTGAGCTCGCCGAGGTGCTTCGACCGACTGCCAAGCTCAGCACCGCAACGGCCGCCGTGGCATCCGCTTCATCTGGTGAAATGACCGAGGTCGCCGTGACGATCTCGAGCGACCTGCTCGGTCGGATCGAGGTGCTCCTCGGGCTCGGGCTGGGGTACCTCAGCCTCGACCGCAAAACGCCGACCCTGTCGCCCGGTGAGATGCAGCGTTTGCGCATCGCGACGCAGCTGCGCTCGGGCCTGTTCGGTGTGATCTATGTGCTCGACGAGCCGTCCGCCGGGCTGCACCCCGCCGATGCCGAACCGCTGATGGTTGTGCTCGAGCAGCTCAAGGCGTCGGGCAACAGCGTCTTCGTGGTCGAACACAACATGGACATCGTCCGTCGTGCCGACTGGCTCGTCGACGTTGGGCCGAGCGCGGGAGCCCAGGGCGGCCGCGTGCTCTACAGTGGAGCCGTCGACGGGCTGGCGTCCGTCAAGAAATCTGTGACACGGCGGTTCCTCCACCCGAAAGCCGAAACCCCGACCAAGCCGCGCGACCGGCGGACGGCCACCCGTTGGCTTGGGCTGCGTGGGGTGTCCAGGTACAACCTCGTTGACCTGGATGTCGATGTTCCTCTCGGTGTGCTCACGGTTGTAACCGGTGTGTCCGGTTCCGGTAAGTCGACGCTCGTCAGCGGCGTGCTCGGCGATGCCGTGCGTGAGGGGCTTCGCGCCGGTCGGGCGCACACCGAACCGGCGCAGCCGGACGTCGAGGCCGACGATGCTGCCGCGCCGCCAACCACCATCGCTGGTGTTTCGGGGCTCGAGTCAGTCGATCGCATCGTTCGGGTTGACCAGCGGCCGATTGGTCGCACCCCGCGGTCAAACCTCGCCACATACACGGGCCTCTTCGACGCGGTGCGTTCCACGTTCGCTTCGACAGCGGATGCCACGGGTCGCGGCTACGACGCCGGTCGCTTTTCGTTCAACGTGGCTGGTGGGCGCTGCGAAACCTGTCTCGGTGAAGGCTTCGTGGCCGTCGAGCTCCTGTTCCTCCCCGGGAGTTACGCCGCCTGCCCTGACTGCGGTGGCAAGCGATACAACGCCGAAACGCTCGAGATCGAGTATCGCGGCAGGAACATTGCCGATGTGTTGGCGATGACCGTCGACGAGGCTGCGGAGTTTCTGACGGACATCCCGTCCGCGGCCCGCGGCCTCGACACCCTGCGCGACGTCGGGCTCGGCTACCTGCGGCTCGGCCAGCCGGCCACGGAACTCTCCGGCGGCGAGGCGCAGCGCATCAAACTCGCCACGGAACTGCAGCGTGCCCGTCGAGGCCACACGCTCTACCTGCTCGACGAGCCGACCACCGGGCTGCACCCCGCCGATGTCGAACTGCTGCTGACACAGCTGAACAAGCTCGTCGACGGCGGAAACACTGTGGTGCTCGTTGAACACGACATGGGTGTTGCGGCATCGGCCGACTGGATCATCGACATGGGCCCCTCGGGAGGAACCGCGGGAGGCCGTGTGCTCGTTTCTGGCACGCCAGCCACTGTCGCCGCCCACGAGGGCAGCCGCACGGCGCCCTACCTGGCCGAGCGGCTGTCGAATCTGTGAGGTCTGCCGAGCGGGGTCCAGCCGACAGGTAACGGGCCGGCAATGTTCGCGCGCCTGGCGTCCGCTTCCGCTGACCAGCCCTGCGCCTCACCCGCTCCGGCCTCCCCGACGGCTCCGCGGGCCATCCGAAACCCGACGTCCTCGAGCACGGCGTCTGGCGCATTGCCTCGGCGAACAGAGGCTCGGCAGCTCCACGCCTGATCGGCCCAGCCGCCACCGCGCAGGCTGCGGTAATCGCCGTACCGAGCCGGATCCGCATAGTCCCAGCACCATTCCCACACGTTGCCGATCATGTCGAAGAGGCCGAACGCGTTTGGCGCCTTTCGCCCCACCGGTTGTGGGTCGGCAACTTCGTCGGCCGCCGTCCATGCGATCTCGCCGAGCGGTCCGTAGGTTGATGCCGTCGTTCCTGCCCGGCAGGCCCACTCCCACTCCGCTTCGGTGGGCAGCCGGAACCCGTCTGCGCTGACATCCCACTCGACGGTGCCGTCGTCGAGAACCGAGTACGCCGCAGAAAGGTTCTCTGCGACCGATGCCGCGTTGCAGTATGAGATCGCCTGTTTCCAGGCCACCGGATGCCACGGCGTCGCGTCCGCATCACTCCTCGTCACCGTGACTCGCGCGAGTTCGAATGACTCGAGTTGCACCGTCCGCTTGGACCCTGTCCTTGCGTCGCGCAGTGTGATTTCGCCACTCGGAAGAGCGGCGAACTCCCGGATGCGATCCGTTACAGGGTCGTCACCATGCCCAGCCATCCGTCTCCCCTTTTTTTCGGGAATGACGTTGCTAGATGAAGTCGGGGGACTGCGCTGCTGCGTGACGGATGGATACGTCAGCGTGGCGGTCGAAACGGTAGCCGACGCCGCGCACGGTGCGCACGATGTCTTCGTACCGGCCGAGTTTGGCACGCAGGCGGCGAACGTGCACATCGATGGTGCGCTCGTTGGGTACCTCGTCGTCGCCGGCCTTCCAGAGCGAGGAGATGAGTTCGGCTCGGTCGATGGTGCGGCCCTCGCGAAGCACAAGGTACTGCAGCAGTTCGAATTCCTTGTAGGTGAGGCCGACCGAGTCGTTGTCGAGGACCAGGCGCTTGCGCGAGATGTCGATGACGACGCCGGAGTGGGCGCGGTCGAGTTCTTCGTCCGCCTCGACGTCACGGTTTTTCGCGAGTGCTGACGGGTCCTGCAGCGCGAGCCGCACGACATCGACGTCGCGACCGCCGGCTCCCTCCGGTGCGAGCGCAACGGCGGCGTAGGTTTCTGACTCCGGCGCGAGCTCGGCCGTGAGCGCCTTGAGCGCGTTCACGATGGCGCCGAGGCTGGTGCCGGCCGCAGCGGCCTTGGCATCGTCGATGCCGACGTAGAGTACGAATCCGCGAGCTTCGGTTCCTTCGGGAACGGCACGGAGGTTGCGGTTCCGAGCGGCGGGAGCTGCTGCGGTCGCCGGGGAAGCTGTCGACGGGGCGAAGGAGGTTGCGTGTACGAGTGACATGAGAGAAGTCCTTGGATGATGGGGTTCGTCGAATCCGGGTACGCCGGAAGGATCTTCGACGGGGAGTCGTGTTTGTGGCGGCCGGTGCTACGGCCTGTGCGAATGCGGGGTGTGGCATTCGGTCACTCGGCAACCGGAGGGGTCAGCGCGAGTGGGGCGAGGGGTTCGCGGTCAGCGACACATTCGACAACACATGACTGCGCTGCTGGCCATCATCAAGCCGGCAGTTCCATGACGCTCGGAGGAGCCCAGGAGTTGCGCGTTATCAGTCATGGGCATGAGTTAACCCCACTGTGTCAGCACGTGTCAAATCTTTGCACTGTGTGACGATTTACTGCAGAAAAGTGCAGATTATGTGGAGCGCGTTGGCTCCATCCGAAGGATCTTCGGCGCAGTTTCGAGCGCGGCGACGCGCGCCGAAGGATGTTCTACAGCGCGAAAGGCTTAGACGAGGCCGTAGAGGCGGTCGCCTGCGTCGCCGAGACCAGGCACGATGTAGCCGTTCTCGTCGAGTCGTTCGTCGAGAGCGCCGAGGACGATCGTGACGTCGCGACCCTCGGTTGCCTTTTCGAGGGCTGCGATTCCCTCGGGGGCTGCGAGCAGACAGATCGCTGTCACATCGATGGCGCCGCGGGCAAAGAGGAACTCGATGGCCGCGCCGAGCGAGCCACCTGTGGCCAGCATCGGGTCGAGTACGAAACACTGCCGGTCGGACAGGTCGTCCGGGAGGCGCTCGGCGTACGTCGCCGGCTCGAGGGTCTCCTCGTTGCGCAGCATGCCAAGGAACCCGACCTCCGCGGTCGGAAGGAGCTTGACCATTCCCTCGAGCATGCCGAGGCCCGCACGAAGGATGGGAACGACGAGTGGACGCGGTGTGCTGATCGCGAGACCCGTTGTGGTGGTCACAGGGGTCTCGATCTGCACGGGCTCCGTGCGCACATTGCGCGTTGCCTCGTAGGCGAGGAGCGTGACGAGCTCCTCGGTCAGTGCACGAAAGACCGGCGACGGCGTCGTCTTGTCACGCAGCACCGTGAGTTTGTGGGTGATGAGGGGGTGGTCCGCTACGTGCACTCGCATAGGCTCTAATCTACCGTTCCCCCACTCCCGCCGATACCGTTGCCGATCCGGCGTCGATCACCCCGAGGAATCCGTGCCACTTCCCGAACTGCCAAAGCACATCGAGTGGATGAACACCGCGCTCACCGAAGCTCGGCTGGCGCTTGAGACTGCGGACGTGCCGGTCGGAGCGCTCGTCGTGAACGCGAACGGCGACGTGCTCGGAATCGGGCGCAACGCGCGCGAAGCCCGACAGGACCCTACTGCTCACGCCGAAGTCGAGGCGATTCGCCAGGCGGCCGTTGCATCCGGAAACTGGCACCTGACCGACGCGACGCTCATCGTGACCCTCGAGCCATGCGTCATGTGCGCTGGAGCTATTCTCTCCGCGCGGATTCCGCGTGTGGTCTTTGGTGCGTGGGATGAGAAGGCCGGAGCCGCCGGAAGTGTCTACGACGTGCTCCGCGACCGCAGGCTCAACCATCGCGTCGAGGTGTATGCGGGGGTTCAGGCGGATGCCTGCGCTCGCCTGCTCACCGACTTCTTCCGCGGCGCTGAGTCCTAGCGGGCGATCACCGTCGGAGCGCCGAGGCGTGCCAGTACGCCGTGGCTGACCGAACCGAGCAGGAATCGGGCGACGGCGCCGCGTCCATGGCTGCCGACGACGACGAGTGACGCGTTCGCGGCCTCGCCGTTCAGGATCGTGACCGGGTCACCCTGGCTGACCACGCGCCGCACGTTGAGGCTCGGGTGGTCGGCACTGACCCACTCGATCGCGCGGGTGATGGCCTCGTGCCCGGTTTCAGTGAGGTCTTCGACATAGTCGACGGGGAAAGCGAGGTCGTAGCCGTACACGACGGGGTTCGGCCACGCGTACACGGCGACGAGTTCCTCGCCGAGTCTTTCCGCCTCGTCCGCCGCAAACGCGAATGCATGGCGTGAGCCCTCTGAGCCATCCACGCCGACAACGATGCCCTTGCGACCGCGCGGATCGAGTCCGGGAATCACGGCGACCGGAGTTGTACTGGCGGCGGCGATCCGGAAACCGCGTGTGCCGTGGCGGGAGGCACCATTTGCGCTCGCGTCACTTCCGACAACAACCATGTCGACCTCGGCCGAGCGGGCGACGAGTTCGGTCAGCGGGTTGCCCTCGACTGAATCGGTGGAGATATCGACACCGGATGCCACGGACCGCGCGAGCTCGGCGCTCGCCGTCAGCACTCGCTCGACGGCAGAGCCGGTTGCCTGCAGAAGGTCCTGGCTCCCGGCTCGGCGGATGCCCTCGTCGACGATGTGCACGAGCGAGAGACCGAGGTCGCGAGACGCGGCCCGCTCGGCTGCCCACAGCACCGCTGACCTGCTGACGTCGGGGTCCTTGACGCCGACCAGGATTCGATTCTTCATTGAATGCCTCCGTTGTCCACACGGTACCGCAGGCCGACCGTGGTTACCAGAGCGCGCGGGGGCGGCGAGTCTCGCCGCCGGAATGTGGACTCGGGAGGACTAGTCGGACCCGGGTGCGTCCGCTGCGGCCGGGGGGAACTGCTCGGCCGGCTGCCGATACACATCGGGTTCGAGATAGATGACACGTGCCGTCGGAACGGCGGCCCGGATGCGCTGTTCGATCGTGTCGATGTGGCTCGACACCACCTGGAGCGGAAGATCCGTGCGGAAGCCGAGCTTCGCGGCGACGAGCAGTTCGTCCGGACCGAGGTACAGCGTCTTCATGTGGATGAGTTTCTCGACCTCATCGCCGGTCTCGATCGCCGCGGTGATGGCGGCCGCCTCCGTCTCGGTGGCCCCTTCGCCGACGAGCAGGCTCTTGGTCTCGATGCCAAGCACAACGGCCACCGCAATGAGCAGTGTTCCGATGAACAGGGTGCCAATGGCATCCCAGCTCCCGTCGCCTGTGACCACCGCGAGAGAGACCCCGACGAAGGCAAACGCGAGTCCGAGGAGCGCGGCGACGTCTTCGAGAAGAACGACGGGCAGTTCAGGTGCTTTCGATCTGCGGACGAACTGCACCCAGGTTTGCTTCCCACGGACGTGGCTCGACTCCCGGATCGCCGTTCGCAGGGAGAACGACTCGAGCACCATGGCAATTCCCAGCACCGTGAGCGGCAGCCAGGGCAGGTCGATCGGGTGGGGGTCCTGCAACTTGTGGATGCCCTCGTAGATGGAGAACACGCCGCCGACCGAGAACAGGATGATGGAGACGACAAACGCGTACACGTATCGTTCGCGGCCGTAGCCGAACGGGTGTTCCTTATCGGCCAGGCGCTTTGCCTTGCGGCCGCCGAGAAGCAGAAGCAACTGGTTGCCCGAGTCGGCGAGTGAGTGCACACTCTCGGCGAGCATCGACGACGACCCCGAGAAGACGAACGCGATGAACTTGGTGAGAGCGATTCCCATGTTCGCGAGGAACGCCGCGATGATTGCCTTGTTTCCACCGGTTGCGCTCACAGTCGATCTCCTTCGATCCTGCGGGCAGTTTAGCCAGTGAAATCCTTTGCCTGCGCGGTGTAGACAAATGGGCGAAGCGGGTGCAATGGGACGAGGTCGAGCAGGGACTGAACGCCGTCGAGGGGGGCTCCAAGCGGCGAGGCCAGGACCGACCCGGGGGCCTGTCGAGCGAGCTCGATCGCCAGGTGTTCCCGCATGATCACAGCGTGCGTCGCCAGGGCACCGACGGCGCCCACCCGGACGGGTTGCCCGGGCTGCCAGCCGGCGCGGACCAGCGCACTCGCGGCCGAGTGGGCCAATTCGGCCGCTGCGGCCGCGACGATTCCTCGCGCGATCTCGTCGCCGGCCGTGGCCGCGTCGACAACGTCCCTGCAGAACGACGCGATGATCGAGACGCGCTTGGGGTCGCTCTGCACTCTCATGTACAGCTCGTCGAGCGGCCCGAACCGGGCGGCAGCTGTGGCCTCGAGGGTGGTTGCGCCTGACCTGCCGTCGAAGGCGCGGAGGGCGGCGTCGAGTCCGGCGCGACCGATCCAGTATCCGCTGCCGGCGTCGCCGAGCAGTGATCCCCAGCCGTCCACCTTGGCAACGCTGGTTTCGGACAGGGCAAGAACCACCACACCGGTGCCTACCGCGAGCATGACGCCGGGTTCAACGCCGTTCGCGGCCAGATAACCGGTGATGGAGTCGTGAGCGAGGGCTACCCGGCGCACACCGACCTGTGCCGTTGCGGCGAGCAGGCCCTCAGGGTTCGCGCCGGCGGGCGTGAGGCCAGACGTGCCGACGGCGAGCTCGTCGATGCTTCGCATTGTCTCGCCAGAGAGCTGCACGGTGAGGTCAGCGAGCTGGTCCACCACCGGGCGGTCGGTGAGAACGCCGGGTCGCTCGACCTCGGCCAGAATGCCGCTGGCGTCGGTGAGTCGAAGCCGGATTCCGGACTGGCCGCCGTCAATGGAGAGGCGCGTGGGGGAAGGAGTCGTCATGGGAACTTTCAGGGTTGGGAGTGGAACTCAGGAAAAGGCGACGGATCGCAGGGAGCGAGGGGAGAGGCGGTCCTGCAGGACGAGCGTCGCTGCGCCGAGCGCCGCGGCGTCATTGCCGTTGACAGACATGCGCACCTCGATGGGGTGGATATCGCGCACCATGGCGCGCTCGCCGAGCACCCGTGAAATGGTCCTGACGTAGATCGACCCCGCCGTTGAGAATGCATTCCCCGCAAGAACGATAAGCGGCAGGTCGAAGAGGTTGACCATGGACACCAGCGCACTGGCCAGATAGTCCGCAGACTCCTGGATCAGGGCGACCGCTATCACGTCACCGCGGGTCGCTGCCGCGCCGAGTGTCGCGAAGTCGACAGACGTTTTTCCTGTCAACGGGATGTCCAGGTCGCCGCGAGCGACAGCATCCGTCGCCTTCGCCATGATCGCTCGGGGGCCGGCGAAGAGTTCGAGGCAGCCAAAACTTCCGCACGGGCAGGCGGGCCCGCGAGCGTCGACAGTGACGTGCCCGATTTCGCCGACGTTGGCGGAGAGGCCGTGGTAAATCGTGCCGTCGATCACGATGCCGGAGCCGATGCCTGATCCCATATACACGGAGGCGTAGCTGCCATAACCGACTGTCGCGCCGAGCCAGTATTCACCGATGGCTGCGGCTGTCGCGTCGTTGTCGAACTCGACCTGCAGGCCCGTCGTTGTCGCGAGTGCCTTGCGGAGGGGAAAGTCGGTCCACCCCAGGAGGGCTGGAACGCCGCGGACCGTGCCTGCCACGCGGTCGACAGGGCCGGGAATGGCGATGCCCATGCCGACGATCGAGGTGCGGTCGAGGTTGATCCCGACGATGAGTGACTCGATGTCCTCTGACATCCGTGCGACGACGGAGACCGGTGACGCTTCGCCGGGCCCATCGACGCGCTTGCGACCGACGACGGTTCCTGCGAGGTCGGCGACGACATAGGTGATGTAGTCCTGGCCGATGTGCACGCCGATGCCGAGGCGGGAGGCCGGGTTGATCTCGAGGCGCATTCGGGGCTTGCCGCCCGTGGATTCACCCCTGCCGGTTTCGCTGATGACGCCGTCGGCGAGAAGTTCACGGACTACCGTTGAGATGGTGGCCTGCGTGAGGCCCGTGAGTTCAGCGAGTTCGACGCGGCTGATGGGGCCAGATGACCGGATAAGGTCGAGCGTTCTGCCCTTCGAGTTCGCTCGACGCCGCGTTTTCTCAGTCATGAGGACACGATAACTTACTTCGCTTTATAAAGTGCATGAAGTTAGTGGTTTTGCCTCGTTTTGGGGAGGTTGTCCACTCTACTCTTGACGGGAGCGAACTCGAGTCGTATTTTCCTGCGAGACGGCCGCTGCGGAGGACAGACATGAGAACAGTTGAATCACCCGACGGGACAAAAATCGCCTGCGAGACTCACGGCGCTGGGCCGGCACTGATTTTCGTTGACGGGGCGCTGTGCTGGCGCGACGCCGGGCCGATGCGGCCGCTTGCGAATGAGCTCTCGTCCGGGTTCACCGTCACCCTGTACGACCGACGTGGTCGGGGCGCGAGCGGGAACACCCTTCCGTGGTCTGCCGAGCGGGAAGTTGAGGACCTCGCCGCCGTTATCGACGCTGTCGGCGGTTCGGCTGCGCTCTACGCTGTCTCGTCTGGCGCGGCGCTCGCACTCGCGGCTGCGGCCGAACTGGGGGAGCGGATCAGCGCTCTGGTGATCTTCGAGCCGCC
Source organism: Mycetocola zhadangensis (assembly GCF_003668565.1). Taxonomy (GTDB): domain Bacteria; phylum Actinomycetota; class Actinomycetes; order Actinomycetales; family Microbacteriaceae; genus Mycetocola_A; species Mycetocola_A zhadangensis. The sequence continues at coordinate 154,020 of NZ_RCWJ01000005.1, read as the reverse complement.
GTACCTCGGGCCGGATGGGCGTGAGGATGCCCTGGCCTACACGGCGAAGCTGTCGCGGCTGCTCGATGAGGGCAAGCGCGGGGACGCTGTCGAACTCTTTCTCACTCGCGTCGGGGTCCCAGCCCAGGCTGTGGCCGGCATGCGGAGCTCGCCCGGGTGGTCAGCGTCAGAGGCCCTCGCGCCAACACTCGCGTACGATAACGCGTTCATGGGCGATGGCACACTGCCGATCGACCTGCTCGGTCGGGTGACCCAACAGACGCTCGTTGTCGACGGCGGGGCCGTGCCGTTTATGTCGACCGCGGCGCGGAACCTCGCCGATGCGTTGAGCGCGGGCACCCACCACTCCATCGGCGGACAGGGGCACGACGTCGCGCCCGAGGTCATCGCGCCGGTGATTGCCGAATTTCTGACCGGAGTCGTTCCAGCGCCGAGCCAGCCGCCGGCGCGGTGAGGGCTGCAGAGATCCACAGCCCCCACGCGGGCATCACAGGGTTGCGGCGTGCGGATCCCAGTCGTCTGGCAGCGGCGTCACGGACGGCGCCGTGCTGGTCACCGACACAAATTCGCCTGTGCTGATCGACTCGCTGATCGACACCATCGTGTCGACGACGTGGAACGCCAGTTCGCCGGAGGCTCGGTGCGGGCGGTCCTCACGGATCGCGCGGGCCAGATCGAGCACACCGGTTCCGCGGGTGGAGCTGGCAACGGTCGACTCGAGCACCTCGGAGGTTTCCGCGCCCCGACGGTGAATGACAAGGTCACCGTCGAAGTTGTTCGGGTCTGGCAGAACGAGAGTGCCCTCCGTTCCGGCGATCTCAACGAAGCCGTGCCGCGGCACCGCCGAGTCGAAACTCCACACACTCTGCGAGGACGCTCCCTCGGTGAACTGCAGCAGCGCGCCAACATGGGACGGCACCGTGACGTCGAACTCCTCGCCGGCCTTCGGGCCTGAGCCGATGACGCGCTTGGGGTGTGCCGTCGACCCCGATGCCGCGACGCGTGACACCGAGCCAAACGCCTGAACGAGCGCTGTCAGGTAGTACGGTCCGATGTCGAACAGCGGACCGGCGCCCTCCTGGAACAGAAAAGCGGGGTTCGGATGCCACGACTCAGGCCCAGGGGACTGCATCAGTGTGAGGCCGGTCAGTGGAGTGCCGATATCGCCACGGTGAATGGCACGGAGGGCCGCCTGCAAACCGGCACCGAGGAAGGTGTCAGGTGCGCAGCCAACGCGCAGACCGGCATCCGCTGCTCGTTTCACAAGGTCCTGGCCGCTGGCCCGGTCGAGTGAGAACGGCTTCTCGCCGATGACGTGTTTGCCTGCCTCGATCGCCTGAAATGCGATCGGAACGTGCGCGGCAGGGATGGTCAGGTTGACGACGATTTCGACGTCGGGGTGGTTCAGAACGGCGTCGACACCTCCGCTCGACGCGATGCCGAACTGGGCGGCGCGCCTCGCGGCGGACTCTTCGAAGAGGTCACCGATCACGTGTACCTTCACGTCGGGGAACGACGTGAGGTTCTCCAGGTAGGTCTCGCTGATGACGCCAGCACCGATGATTCCGATGCCAACAGGGCCCGTGCCGCTCATGCCGACGCCTTTCCGGTGAGGTAGGTGAAGCTGTCGGTGATGGCCTCGAAGACATCGCCTGAGGTGTCATCGAGTTCGACAACCCCGATCGCCGAACTCGGGGCTGCGGCGACAATCGCCTCGATGGGGAGTGAACCGGCGCCCACGGCGACCTGCTTTTTCGTGTCCAGGGTCCCGTCGCCGTCCTTGATGTGGATGGCGACGACGCGCTCGCCGAGGCGTTTCAGCAGTTCGACCGGATCCGCTCCACCCACCTGTGCCCAGTAGGTGTCGATCTCGAGAACGACGGCGGGGTCGAGTGCATCGATGAGCAGGTCGAGCGCGAACCGGTCGTCGATGCGGTTCTCGAGCTCGAAGTGGTGATTGTGGTAGCCGACAGTGATGCCGAACTCGGCGCCGATTTTCGCGGCGCTGTTGAGCTGGGCAGCAGTCTGGGCGATGTCGTCGGCTGTGGTCCAGCGGGCGCGGTCGACGTGCGGGTCGATCACGATGCCGATGCCGAGGCGGGCAGCGGCCTTGAATGCGGGGCGCTGGTCGTCGAGCGACAGGAGGCCGACGTGTGCCGAAGGCGCCACGAGCCCCGTCGACGCGAACGCCGCCTCGAGCTCGTCCACCGAGGCCACGAAGTTGTACGGCTCGACTCGGCGATAGCCGATCGCGGCCACCCGATCCATGGTGCCGGCGAAGTCCGCCGCGATGGCGTCCCTCAGTGTGTAGAGCTGCAGCGAAGGGTTGTCGAATATCGGCATGGACTTCATCATCCTTTGTGCTATCGATCGTGCGGAAGAGCGGGGCACCATTGCGTCCGACTTACTTAACCCGCCTAAGATACTTCTACCACGACAACGTCGCCGAGGAAAGAGACCATGACGAATTCGATTGCTCCGACCCAGATTTACCTTTAAGCGTCGGGGTGAGCCTCCTCCTCGACACGACACCGACAGCGCTTTCGTCCATCCTGCACTGGGGCGCCGATCTGGGCCAGGCCTCTCCGGACGATCTCGGGCACCTCGCCGCGACGATCGCCCCGTTGCACGAGAACACCGTCGACGCGCCGTAAGCGTGAACGAGGTGCCCGAACACAGCGCCGGCTGGCTCGGAGCGCCCGACCGGTCGACACCTGATAACTCCATCTGCTTCAATCACTTCACCGGATCGTGGGAAGAGGCCGAGGTGCGCCAGCCTGCCTGAGCAGGCTCAGCGCCGTTGACCCGCCCGAATCTGCCCTCAGAGAAGAGAACCGCACCGTGACCTCCTATTCCCTCAATTCCGCCACCGGTCTCACCTGGACCCTCCGCGCCACCGCAGGCCCGATCGACACGCCCGTCGCCGACCTCGACGTGCCGGCAACGGTGCCAGGCGAAGTGCAGCTCGACCTCCTTGCCGCCGGTCTCATCGACGACCCCTTCGACGGTGCCAACGAGAAAATCCAGGCCTGGATCGGTTACTGCGACTGGCAGTACCGCACCACCTTCGACTGGACGCCGGACGGCGCCGAGCGCCACGACCTCGTCGCGGACGGACTGGACACGGCTGCAACGATCACCCTCAACGGCACGGAGGTCGGCCGCACCCAGAACCAGCACCGGGGCTACCGTTTTGACGTTGCCACCCTCCTGGTCGCGGGCGAGAACGAACTCGTCATCGACTTCCGTTCGCCGATTGAGTTTGCCCGCGAGCAGGAAGCACTTCTCGGCGCACGCCCGACCGTGATGCACCACCCGTTCAACGCAATCCGCAAAGTGGCCTCGAACTTCGGCTGGGACTGGGGCATCGACATCTCAAGCTCAGGCATCGTCAAGTCGATCGGCATCGAGTCGTGGTCAGGCGTCCGCATCGCCACGGTCCGCCCGCTCACCGACATCGACGGCGACACCGGCATCCTTCACGCACACGTCGACCTCGAGTGGGCAACCACAACAAGCTCCGACGAGACACTCTCCGTCTCGATCGATGGCGTCACCGAATCCACCGTCATCAAGAGCGGTCAAGCGGATGTTACGGTGCGCGTCGACGCCGGATCCATCGACCGCTGGTGGCCGCGTGGATACGGCGACCAGCCGCTGTACGACGTGACGGTCACCGTCGGTGGCGCCGAGTGGTCGAGCCGCATCGGCTTCCGCACGATTGAAATTGACACCGCTCCCGACCGGCACGGCTCGCCGTTCTCGATTCTCGTCAACGGCCAACTGATCGGCATCCGCGGCGCCAACTGGATCCCCGACGACGCGTTCGTCACCCGGATCACCCGTGAGCGCTACCGCACCCGCATTGCCGACGCCGTCGACGCGAACATGAACCTGCTTCGGGTGTGGGGCGGCGGCATGTACGAGTCCGACGACTTCTACGATGCCTGCGACGAACTCGGCGTTCTGGTCTGGCAGGACTTCCTCTTCGCCTGCGCCGCGTACGCCGAAGAAGACCCGCTGAAAAGCGAGGTTGAGGCCGAAGCTCGACAGAACATCACGAGACACAGCACCCACCCGAGCCTCGCGCTCTTCAACGGCTGCAACGAAAACATCTGGGGCTACCTTGAGTGGGACTGGCGTCGCCAACTCGGTGACAGAACCTGGGGTGAGGGCTACTACCTCGACCTGCTGCCGTCGCTCGTGGCCGAGCTCGCGCCTGGCACTCCGTATTCACCGGGCAGCCCGTTCTCGTTCACGAAGTACGCACACCCGAACGACCCCCGCAATGGCACCGTGCACATCTGGGACGTCTGGAACTCCAAGGACTACACGGTGTACGCCGACTACGCACCCCGGTTCGCCAGCGAGTTCGGGTTCCAGGGCCCACCGGCCTGGTCGACCCTCACCGGCGCGGTCCACGACGAGCCGCTCGAGCCGTACGGCGAGCAGATGCTGGTGCACCAGAAGGCCGACCAGGGCAACCTCAAGCTCGAGCGTGGGCTGGGCGCACACCTGCCGCAGCCTCGGTCGATCGACGAGTGGCACTGGGCCACCCAGCTCAACCAGGCCCGCGCCCTGCGGTTCGGCATCGAGCACTTCCGCTCGCTCTGGCCACTCAACACCGGATCGATCATCTGGCAGCTGAACGACGACTGGCCCGTCATCTCCTGGGCAGCCGTCGACTACTTCGGTCACCGCAAGCCGCTCTGGCACGCGCTCAAGCACGCATACGCCGACCGGCTCCTCACCATCCAGCCGCGTGACGGTGTTCCGACGCTCATCGCGCACAACGATTCAGCCGAGCGCTGGACCACGACGGTTGCCGTGTCACGGCAGAAGTTCGATGGCACCAAGCTGGCCACCCAGAACATCGACATTGAGGTCGAACCGCGCGACATCGTTTCGGTTCCATTCGATGACGATGTTCTTTCGGTGACGGATGCCACTCGCCAGTTTGTCGAGGCACGCACAGCAACCGAGAACCCCGCGTTCTGGTACTTCGCGGAAGACCCGGAGCTGGCCCTTGAACCGATCGAGGCGGCCCTCGACATCACAGTTGACCCGAGCGAGGGTGGCCTGGCGGTGACACTCGTGGCGAAGTCCCTCGTTAAGGACCTGGTCTTGCAGGCCGATCGACTGTACCCGCAGGCATCCGTTGATAAAGGGTTGGTCACTCTCGCGGCCGGATCGAGCGTCGTTCTCACTCTTACTGGGGTCACCGATGGGGCAGCCGTGGAGGGTTTCCCGGTGTTATGTTCGGTCAATGACCTTGTCACCGGGTAACACGGGGGCACCGAGCGTTGTTGGGCTGTGCTTGCACCAGCCTCGAAGTCGCGTTCCGCTTGAGCCGTTCTGGATGCAGTTTCTCCGCGGAGCGGAGGACGTGCTCGCCGATCGCGGCAGGACGCTCCTGCTGAAGGTCGTCGCCGACCCGGACGAAGAGGTCGCCACCCTGCGACGCTGGCACGAAACGGGTCAGGTGGTCGGCGTCATCGTGGCCGACCTGGCCTCGGGCGGCGACGAACGGCTTGAGCTGCTTCGTGAGATCGGAATGCCTGCCGTCGTGATGGCGCAGCCGTTGCTCGCGCCCGGTTTCGCGACCATGTCGACCGACAATGCGAGTTCGATGCGGGAGGCCGTCGAGTTTCTCGCATCGGCTGGACACCGCATCATCGGCAGGGTGACCGGGCCCAAAGAGTTCATGCACACTCTCGTGCGTGACGACGCGTTCGACGCGGCTGGAGTGCGACTGGGCATTGAAACGGTCTCGGTCACCAGCGACTACACCTCGATCGGCGGGGCTGAAGCGACGGCCGAGTTGCTCGCCCGATCCGACCGGCCGACCGCTCTGATCTTCGACAACGACCTAATGGCGCTCGCCGGGCTCGAGGTGGTGCATGCAGCCGGCCTCACGGTTCCCGACGACGTCGCCATCCTGGCCTGGGACGACTCGGTGCACTGCCAGCTCGCGTCACCTCCGCTTTCAGCTCTCATGCATGACCTTCTGGCCTACGGCGCCGAGACCGCCATGGTGCTGCTCGATGTGCTCGACGGTGTGCCGAATCCAAGCCGCGTCGCCGAGCAGCCGCGCCTGGTTGTTCGCGCGTCGACGCTCCCTGTGCCAGAGCCGCGGCTGCCGAACACCCCGGACGTACACTTACAAGGGTGAGCGAGAACAGCACAGAGCCCGAAACCGCACTCCCGACCATTGCCATTCTTGGCACCGGTTCAATGGGATCTGCCATTCTGACCGGGCTGCTCCAGCCGGGTGTGACGGTGACCGACAGCATCCGTGTGACAAATCGCACCGCTGCCAAGGCGCGCGAGCTTGCGAAGCTGCCCGGCGTCACGTCCCTCGCCCTCGAGGAGCAACCCGACGCCAACCGCATTGCGGTCGCCGGCGCTCGGGTGGTGCTCGTCGCTGTGAAGCCCGCCCTCGTGCCAGACCTGCTGCGCGAGATCGGGGACGCGCTCGAACCCGGCACCATCGTGATCAGCGTGGCGGCCGGTGTCACCGTTGCCACGTTCGAGGCGTTGCTGCCCGAGTCCGTTGCCGTGCTGCGGTCGATGCCGAACACGCCGTCCGTCGTCGGTCGGGGAGTGACCGGCCTCTCGGCAGGCACCCGCTCTACAGAGGATGACCTCGCCATCGGCCGCGCGATCTTCGAGACCGTCGGCACCGTTGTCGAGGTACCCGAGGGCCAGATTGACGCGCTCAGCACGATCTCCGGTTCGGGTCCGGCCTACGTCTTCCTGCTGATCGAAGAGTTCACCAAGACGGCCATTGCGAAGGGTTTCACCCCGGAGCAGGCGGCCGTGCTCGTGAACGGCACCTTCCGTGGTGCCACTGAGTTGCTTGCGCAGTCCGACAAAACCCCTGAGGAGCTGCGCATCCAGGTCACGAGTCCCAAGGGTACGACCGAGCGGGCTGTCGCGGTGTTGCAGAGGGCTGAACTCTCCCGGACGTTTGATGAGGCAACGGATGCTGCGCTCGAGCGAGCGAAGGAACTCGCGGCCGGTTCCTGAGCTGGGCGCGGTGCCGAAGGCGGTGCGTGGCTCGGGTGCCGCTCCTCGGCTGGGCCCCCCTCCACCCCTCCTCCACCCCTCCACCCCTCCACCCCTCCACCCCTCCACCCCGTCCCGCGAGTTGCTGACTCCATGGGGTGCATGACGCGGCGAACCCAACAACCTCAGCATCTCGTGTCGCCCGGGGTGGTTCCTTCCGCGAGCCGCTGACTTTGCGGGGTGTGTGGCCCGGCTAACCACAACAACCTGAGCAATCGCGTTGTGTGCGGTGGGTGCTTTCCGCGAGGTGCTGGCTCTGCGGGGTGTGTGGCGCCACGACCCCGTTTTCTCAGCAACTCGCGTCGTGTGGGGCGGGTGCTTCACGAGTTGCTCGCCCGTGGGATGTCTTTTTCCGCGAGTTGCTGACTGTGCGGAGTGTGTGTGGCGCCACGACCCCGTCTACTCAGCATCTCGCGTCGTGGGTGTTCCCCTCGAGGGGCTGACTCGATGGGTGCGTGACCTTTCCGCGCGCATTCGGTGCCTTGTCCCCATGAAACGGGCGGCGAGATCATGACCGAGCTCACGGCGGTCTCAGTGAAGGCCACCTTAGTGAACGCCGCCAGCGAGACCGAGCGGGCGAAGACCCTGAAGCGTATGACCGACGACATCACCGAGGTGCTGGGCGTGCGAATGGCGACGGTGTTCGCCGTTGCCAAAGCGCACACCCGGATGGAACTCGCCGAGGTGGATCGCCTCCTCGACAGCGACATCTATGAGTTGCGCATGGTCGCGGTGAGTGTGCTCGATTTTCGAGCCCGCCTGCCGAAAATCACGGACGAGGAACGAGCTGCGCTCTACGAACTATGGATGCGACGACTCGATCGCATCGACACCTGGGACTACATTGACCGGTCGGCGCCGCGGGTGGTGGGGTTTTATCTTCGGAATCGACCCCGTGACGTCCTGTTCGACCTCGCGAGGTCCGACAACCGCTGGCACCGTCGGGCGGCCATCGTCGCGGCCTACGCGATCATCCGCGCCGGCGATATCGACGATCCGCTCGCCCTGTGTGAGCTCCTTGCGGCGGATCCGGAACGATTCGTGCAGACCGCGGTCGGCACCGCCCTTCGGGAGATCGGCCGCGTGAACCCCGGCCAGTTGAAGGACTTCCTCAAACGCAGGGGGACTGACCTCAGAGCGGAAGCACGCCGCACCGCTCGAAGCGGCCTGGAATAGCTAGCTCCCGAGCGAAGCGAACTTCTCGATATCGGCCGATGTGCCCGACACGATGATCAGGTCATGGTCGGAGACAACGGTTTCGGCCGTGGCATAGGTGAATGGCTTGCCCGGGCTCTTGACGCCCACGACAGTGATGTTGTGCCGCGAACGCACCCCGCTCTCGGTGAGATTCTTGCCACGAATCGGCTTCGGCGGGTACATCTTGACCAGAGCGAAGTCGTCGTCGAACTGGATGAAGTCGAGCATCCGTCCACTGACCAGGTGAGCGACGCGTTCCCCGGCCTCAGCCTCGGGGTAGATGACGTGGTTCGCGCCGACCCTGGCGAGAATTTTGCCGTGTGACTGGGACACGGCCTTCGCCCAGATCTGCGGGATCTTGAGGTCGACGAGGTTTGCGGTGATGAGCACGCTGGCCTCGATCGACGAACCGACAGCGACGACGGCGATGGAGAAGTCCTGCGCACCGATCTGCTTGAGCGCCTCGATGTTGCGGGCGTCGGCCTGAACTGTGTGGGTGATTCGCTCCGACCACTTCTGAACGAGCTCGGCACCCTCGTCGATGGCGAGGACCTCGCGGTCGAGCCGATCGAGCTCTCCCGCGCATGCGGCGCCGAAGCGGCCGAGACCGATGATGAGCACGGGGGCATCGTGCTTGATGCGGTCAACCAACGATTGGCCTCTCTTCTGGACGTCGATACAGCTTGGAGCTGGTCGCCGCGGCGACTGCCGCGGCGAGAGTCACTGTACCAACACGGCCGAGGAACATGGTCATGGCGAGCACATACTTGGCCGGATTGTCGAGCTCAGCGGTAAGTCCAGTGGACAACCCGACGGTGCCGAACGCGGAGATCACGTCAAAGAGCACATGGTCGAGCGGCGCTTTGGTCATCTGCAGCAGGACGATCGTCGAAACCGCCACGATCGTCGCCCCCCAGAGCACAACGCTCAGGGCGACCCGCAGAACATCGGGCGGCACCCGGCGACCGAACGCCTCCATGTCGGGGCTGCCCTTCGCCTCTGCAGCTGCGGCCAGGAAAATCACGGCGAGCGTTGTGACCTTGATGCCACCACCCGTCGACGCCGAGCCGCCACCGATAAACATGAGCATGTCGGCGACGAGCAGGCTCGAGCCGTTCATTTCCCCGATGGCGATCGTCGAGAACCCACCAGACCTCGTCATCATCGAGAAGAAGAGGGACTGGAAGACGGTGTCACTGAAGTTCAACGTTCCGAAGGTCTTCGGGTTATCGAATTCAAGGAGCGAGATCGCGAGAGCACCGAGGAAAAGCAGAATGAGGGTGGTGAGGATGGTCAGCTTCACGTGAAGCGACCAGTAACGCACGTGCCAGAGGTGGCGCCTGAGGGCGTAGATCACTGGGAAGCCGAGCGCACCCAGGAAGACGCCGATCATGAGGATCGAGAGGAACCAGTAGTCGTTCGCGAACTGCCCAATGCCCTCGGCGTTGGGCGTGAATCCGGTGTTCGTGAACGCCATGGCTGAGTAATAGAGGCTGTTCCAGACGGCGTCACCTGGTGGGATGCCATCAATCAGCATGCGAGGAAACAACAGAATCGCGATGGCCGCTTCGATGACGATCAGGCTCAGCGCCACCGTGACCAGAAGGTTGCCGATCTCGCCGAGCCTCACTGCCTGCCCCTCGGCGACAGGGCCGCGGTGGCCGCGCATGGGGTTGGTGTCACTCGCAGCCATGAGCTTCGCGCGGAGGCCGAGCTTGCGGGAGATCACCATGCCGAGGATCGAGGCGAGGGTCAGGACGCCGACGGCACCGATCTGCACACCGATGTAGATGAGGACGTGGCCACCGACCGACCAGTGCGTTGCCATGTCGACTGTCGCGAGTCCTGTGACACAAATGACCGAGACCGCCGTGAAGAAGGCGTCGGCCAGCGGGGTCATCGTGCCATCGGCGGATGCCATCGGCAGCGAGAACAGCAGGGTGAAGAGAAGGATGAGCGCCGTGAAGATGAGAATCGCGAATCGCGACGGCGAGCGTCCGGTGAAGTCCTCCATGGCTTCGCGCACGCGTGCGAAGCCTGTGGCGACGAGGATATGCGGACGTGGCTCTGTGGCGCTGCCTGCCACGGTTCCCCCGATCTGAGGTAGTTGGGACCGTTGTCATGGTACTCCGTGCTGAGAGTCACTAACCTTGGGCCATGGCTGACATTTTTGACGTGATTGCAGACGCCACCCGGCGCGACATTCTGCAGATTCTCCTTGACCGATACGAGAGCGACTCGACACGCTCCCACGGGGGAACAAGCGTCTCCGAAATTGTCACGGCATTGGGCCTCAGCCAGCCCACCGTGTCCAAGCACCTGAAGGTGCTTCGCGAGGCCGGCCTTGTTGCCGTTCGTGAGGAAGGCCAGCACCGCTACTACCGTCTCGAAAGCTCGCCGCTCGAAACCATTGAAGACTGGCTCATTCCGTTCCTGAGCGTCGACTTCGACGTTTCGGGGGCTCTCGGCCTTGATCCTGCGCTTAACGATCAGGCGAGGCAGATGGCGGATGCTATCGGTCACGCAGTTGCAGATACAACGCACCGCGTGACATCCGCTGTGCAAGCCGTCAGCAAGAAGTTGGGCAAGTAACGACCCTCGACAGCGCTGGGCCGGAGCACTACAGTCGGAGTTCAGCCAGTACTCCTACTCATTCGCTCAGTTCCGCCTCAGGAGACACCATGACAAGTGGTTTGGGAGACGTCCGTTTTCTGACGGTCGCCGAAGTCGCCGAGATGATGCGGGTGTCGAAGATGACCGTGTACCGCATGGTGCATGCCGGCGAGTTGCCTGCAATTCGGTTCGGTCGATCGTTTCGAGTTCCGGAGTCCGCTGTTGCTCAGGTGATTCATTCGCACGTGGCCGATACCGCCTGATCCCGCGTGGGAACGTGGAGCCTCAGTATCGGGTAGACTTTCCCGAGGCATTTTTTTCTGCCGGCCGTGGCATTCGCGGCCACAGCCGATCTCTGTGAGGTATTAGTGGGTTCTGTAATCAAGAAGCGCCGCAAGCGTATGGCGAAGAAGAAGCACCGCAAGTTGCTTCGCAAGACTCGTCACCAGCGTCGCAACAAGAAGTAGCGAAACGCACCAGTTAAGCGCCGGGCCCTCGGGACTGGCGCTTTTTGGCGTTCCCGGGGGCCCGTTCCCGGGTTATCCCGTCGTCGTTTTCTCGTAACGGCGCCGAAGGACAGCGCGCTCGACGAGTGTCCAGCTTGTCGTCACCGCGAGGTACAGGGTTGCGGCGAGCGGAACGATAGCCGCAAATATGACGGTGATAAATGGCATCCAGCTCAAAATTCCTGTCAAGTTCTGCATATTGGCTGGCAGGCCCTCAGCCGGGGGAGGTGCGTTGCGCAATGCAGCACGACGCGAGAGCCATGCCACGGTCGCGATGATGCCGAGGAAGGTGGCGTAGACGAGCACGCCCGGCCACGCGGTGCCGGCGGTGAGAAACGCCACGAGCGGTGTACCGAGTTGCACCCCAAATACCTGTTCGGTGAGCAGCGAGTTGGGGTGTCCGTTGATGACCTGAAGGATGAACAGGCCGTACACCGTTGAGATCACCGGAGCCTGCAGCAGAGTGGGAAAGCAGCCGGCCAGCGGCGATGCCTTCTCGGCTGTGTACAGCTCCATGGTTTTCTGCTGCAACAGTTCTGGTTTCTTTTTGTAGCGCCGTTGCAGCTCTGCGAGCTGTGGTGCGAGGCGACGGCGGGTGAACTCGGCTCGAACCTGGGAGCGACCGACCGGCATCAGTGCAGTGCGCACGAGCAGAGTGATGGCGACGATTGCTACAGCGGTGCTGAGTGAACCGGTGAGCGGGAGTAGCAGGTCGGCGATGCCGGAGACGAGGGAGTAGGCGAAGTCGAGCACGATCGCGACGGGCGCGAACGAATAGATGTCCACAGGGGAGTCCTTACGGTCAGAGGGAAAGGTCGCGAATGGTCGCGAACCCCTCCGTTACCGCAGGGCTACGCGACCGCCTCTGCCAGGCCGGGTGCTCGGGGCTGTGGACGTCCAGCTGTGTTTGGATGGCTCGGCGCGGGAATGCGGGTGAGCGATTCCCGGTGCTCACGCGAGCGCGAACCCACCATGAGCTGTAGCGCAATGATGGTGACGGCGAGGTAGCGAGCTCCAAGAAGAGCGGATGCTGCCAGCACGGCGACTACCGCCACGAGCATCGCTGATGGCTCGGCCTGAGCAACAGCGAGCACAAGGAACGACACGGTCAAGACCATGACCAGGTTCTTGTGAATCGCTCGCATCGGTTCCTCGGGTAGGGCTGTTTTGCTTCGAGGCTACCCGATGCCCGGCTTCCTTGGCGGCTTCTGGGGCAACCGAGGACTCCTCAGTATTGATGTCGGTGATGGGTGTTTCACTCTTTCCATGAGGGCTCTGGGCAGGATTTTCTGGTCCGCGACTGGCGGCCGCTCCCTCGTCTGCTCACAACTGTCGGGGTCGATACCGATGCCGATGCCGACGCCGACGCCGACGTCAATGTCGGAGGTGGGTGGTGTACTGAAGTCATGAACGAAGCAGTTCGACACCCAGGGTTCCGCACCTTCGCGGGCGCCCCGCCGTGCCGCTGCTTTCCGGGTTGTGCTGCGGGTTCGGTGTTCGGTGGTGACCGGGTGTTATGACTCTCGCGGTGAGTGATCTTCTCCCGGCCTTAGGGTCGGAGGGAGAGGCTGCGCTCACCAGCCTGTTGCAGCACGTCGGTGATGTGCTCACTGTTCTGGATTTGGATCATCTGGACCGGTTGAGCGGGGACCAGTTGTTGACGCAGATGAGTCAGGTTGCTCATGTGCTGCGCGGCAGTGAAGCCGCGCTCGCGGCGATGAGCGCGGAAGTGGCGGTGCGGTCCGACCCGGTCCGGGGTGGGGAGGGCCTTGCCGCGAAGCACACCTATCAGCGTCCGTCGCAGTTGATCGAGGTGATCACCGGGCTGTCGTCAGCGACAGCGGGCCGGTTGATCCGGGTCGGGCAACGCACCACCCAACGCGTCAGCGACGCCGGACTGCCGCTGCCGCCCCTGTTCCCGGCCGTCAGCAAAGCGTTGCATGAGGGTTTGATCGGAGTGGACGCTGCGGAGAACATCACCCGTGAACTCTCTCTCGCCGCACCCCGAGCCGAGGTGGAGCACCTCGCGATCGCGGAAACCGCGCTCGTGGAACAGGCCACCGGCGCAGGATGGCGTGACGGACTCCCACTCTCAGCGGACCTGATCGCGATACAAGCACGGCAGTGGCGAGAACGGCTCGACGAAGACGGCATCGAACCCCGCACCGAGAAAGCATTCCAAAAACGCGACTTCTGGATCTCCCGCACCACCACCCCCGACGGACTCGTGAAGTTCGGCGGCCAGGTCACCGTCGACGTCGGAGGCAAACTACACGCCCTACTCGACGCGATCCTCAGCCCCCGAACCGACGACCGTTACCTGCCCACCGACACGGACACCGGCCATGCAAGTCCCGCAGTCGACGGCGCCGACCCGGCAGGTCCCGCCGTTGAGGGTGCCGTGGATGAGGGCGAAGAGGTCCAGTCGCGGGACCGTCGCACGGCCGGGCAGAAGCGAGCGGACGTGTTCGCGGCGATGATCGACGCTCTCGCCCGCTCCGACGACGTCCCTACCGTGACCGGAGCATCGCCCACCGTTGTGGTGTCCGTGACCGCTGATGTTCTGGAACGGCAGAAGGGCACCGGACAGATTGTCGGCATCAACACCCCGGTGGCGTATTCCACCATCAAACAAATCCTCTCCGACGCCGATATCGTCCCGATATTTTTGGACCCCGATGGCGCGATCGTTGCCCTCGGTAACACCCAGCGAGGTTTCAACCGCACCCAGCGCATGGGCATGATCGCCAGGGACGGCCCGACTTGCTCCATGCCCGACTGCCAGATCCCGGCCACCGGTTGTGAAGCGCATCACGTCATCGAGTACAGCGAGGGCGGCCCCACACATATCGACAACGGGGCACTGTTCTGTTGGTACCACCACCGCGCGATCCAAACCGGTGCGTTCACCGTCGAGATGGTCAACAGGAAACCCAAGGTCACCATCGCCGCATGGCTCCGCCGCAAACCCTACTTCCAGTAGAGACCGAGCGCCCAGGAGAGATTGGGACATCGCCGGACGCGTACTCTTGACCTCATGAGTGAATCGCGCAGCACCCCCGCCCAGAAGAACGACGCAGGCTGGGACGTGGGCGTACGCAAGACGGTAGCCGCCTCTCCCGACGCGGTGTGGAAGTTCCTTCTCGGTGACGGACTTCCGATGTGGCTCGGCGAAATTGAGTCTCTGCCTTCGAAGAAGGGCGTCCGTTACCGGACGAATGATGGAGTGAGGGGAACGATCCGCTCATTCACAAACGGCAAGCAGGTTCGAATGACGTGGCAGCCGGAAGACTGGCCGCACGAGACCACGCTTCAGGTGACTGTAGCCAACGCGCCCGCCGGTGCGGGGGCGACGATCGAGTTCCGCCAGGAAGAGCTCGCGGACCGCGACGAACGTCGAATGATGCTTGGACACTGGCACAACGTCAGCGACTCTCTCGTCGCTCACTTCGGCTAGCCGATTAGGCTGGAACTGTGGCAACGGCATCCCTCACCCTCATTTCCAAACCGGGCTGTCATCTCTGCGATGACGCCCGAGCCGTGGTTGCCCGTGTGATGGCTGATATCAGCACGAGTGCCGATGCGCCCGAAGTCACCCTTGACGAGGTGTCGATCCTCGACGACGCCGAGCTGCACGAGCGATATGCCGAAGAGATTCCCGTTCTCCTGATCAACGGACGTGTCCACAACTACTGGCGCATCGACCCGACTCGCCTGACATCAGCACTTTTGGAGCTCTCATGATTCGTCACATTGTCTGCTGGAAGCTTTCCGCAACGGATGAAGCCGTCAAAGCTGAACATGCCGCCCGCATCTCAAGGGAAATGGCGGAGCTGCCCGCTCTCATCCCGGAGATTCTCTCCCTTGAGGTGGGAACCAACGCGCTGTACTCCGAGGTTAACTGGGACCTGGTCCTGATCGCTGACTTCGAGGATGCCGCCGCGCTTGAACGCTATGCGGCGCACCCCGAACACCAGAGGGTCGGAAAGTTTATCGGCGAAGTTCGCTCAGATCGGGTCGCCGTCGACTTCGAGGTCTGAGAGTTCTCAGACCCCGAGTTCTCAGACCCCGAGTTCTCAGACCCCGCAGCCGCCCCTGATTGCGGGCTATGCTCGCGCCAGTGCCTTGGCCTTCAAAGTCTCGTACTCGGGCTGCGAGATCGCGCCTGAGTCCAAAAGTGACTTCGCTGTCGCAATCTCATCGCTCGGCGACGTCTTACCTGCCGCTTCACGGATATAAGCGTCAGTTGCGACTTGTGCGCTCTGCGCTCGCTCCAAAGATCGCTCAGCCATTCCTCGACCCCGCGCTATCAAGTAGACGAGGGCTGTGAGAAACGGCAAAAACACCAGGAAGATGAGCCAGATCGCCTTCAACCAGCCATTGAGGTGCCGGTCGCGGAAGATGTCTGCGATGATCGAGAAAAGGGCGACGAGGTACGCGATGAACGCGAAACCCCAGAAGAAGACCCACAACAGGTCCCAGATGTTCCGAATGAAGTCCACAGCGGTTCCCTTTCCCGATGCGGTCGAGCTCGGCAGCGCGGCCGTCTGGCCGAATCCTATTGCCGGAGATACACCAAAGTCACTAGTTCAATCAGGAATCCGCAAAGCGGCCCTGCGGGAACCAGTGACTCTGGTGATATCGAAAGTGTCGAAACCCTACGGCAGCAGGCGGGTTGGGCCGCGGAAGAGGTAGGTGACCTCGCGGATCGATGTCTCGTGCAGCATGAGCATCAGGACGCGAGCGAGCCCCATTCCGAATCCACCGTGCGGCGGCACACCGTAGCGGAAGAAGTCGAGGTAGAACTCGAGTTCCTCAGGATCGAGGCCTTTTTCCTTCGCCTGCTCAATGAGAACGTCAACGCGGTGTTCGCGTTGGGCTCCTGTCGAGATCTCCACACCGTTGAAGATGAGGTCGTAGCTCTTGGTGATCGACCCATCGCCCTCGTGGCGCATGTGGTAGAACGGGCGGATGCTGGATGCGTAGTCCGTCAGGAACACGAACTCGTGCCCGAACTTCTCGGCTACGTATGCAGCGATCTGGCGCTCACCCTCAGGGTCCATGTCGTCATCGGCACGCGGAACCTCGTAGCCGCGGTCGGCGACGATCTGCTTGGCTTCGGCGAGAGGAATACGGGGGAACGGAGTCGAAGGCACAACGACGTCGAGATCGAACAGGGCCTTAATCTCCTCCCCGTGCTTCTCCTTGACCGCGCTGAAGCCGGCGACGATCAGGTCTTCGTGCAGCTTCATGACGTCTTCGTGCGAATCGATCCAGCTGACCTCTGAGTCGATCGAGGTGAACTCGGTGGCGTGACGGGACGTGAACGACGGGTCGGCGCGGAAAGCGGGTCCGACTTCGAAGACCTTGCCAAAGCCGGCCGGCTGGGCCATCTGCTTGAAGAACTGCGGGCTCTGCGCCAGGTACGCCTTCGTGTCGAAGTAATCGACCTCGAAGAGTTCGGCGCGCGACTCACTTGCCGAGGCCATCAGCTTCGGGGTGTGAATCTCGATGAAGTCGTTGTCGATCCAGTAGGTGCGCAGCGCGTGCTCGAACGTGGTCTGGATGCGGAAGATCAGGTTCTGCTTGGGGTTGCGCAGGTCGAGGAAGCGCCAGTCCATGCGCTTGTCCAGGCTGGAATCCGCGGCGATGGGCGTCTCGGGCAGTGCCTCGCCGACGACCTCGAGCGACTCGAGCTTGATCTCTAGTCCACCGAGCTTGACGCGCTCGTCGTGCTTCAGGGTGCCGGTCACGGTAATGAACGAACCGTGCGCCAAGGCCGAGATTGACTCGGTAATGGCGAGCTTTGAGGCCGATGCCTCATCTTCCGGGTTCAGCTCCCTGGTGGCTGGATTGACCAGCTGCGCAGCGCCGGACTCGTCGCGCACGACGATGAACTGCACCTTCTTCTGGTCACGGACAGTCTCGACCCATCCGGAGACGGAGACGGGACCCTCGGGAAGGTCAGCCAAATTCTTGATCAATACGCGTGTGGTCACGAGGGACAAGCTTACCCGCGTCCCGCTGCGCATCTCCTGACCCCGGGTGCTCCCATCCCGCCCGTTCGGAAACAGCTGAACATCGGGAACGAAGCGGCTCCCCGGCTCTCGGCGTTTTCGGAGTTCTACCGAACGTAGACTGGGACGTGTGGTAGCCAGCCAGATACACCTCGTCCGTCATGGCGAAGTGCACAATCCTTCACGAGTCCTCTATGGTCGACTCCCTGGTTTCCGACTCTCCGAACTGGGCGCCCGCATGGCAGCCGCAGCAGCTGATGACCTCGCAGCGCGAGATCGAGAGATCACGCGCCTCGTGGCATCCCCTCTTCAGCGTGCGCAGGAATCAGCGGCCCCGGTGTCCGAGCGGTTCAGCCTCGACATCGCAACTGACGAGCGCATCATCGAGCCCACCAATCACTTTGAGGGAAAGATTATGCGTGTTGCGCTGCGCAACCCGCTGAACTGGCCGGCGCTTCGCAACCCGCAGAGGCCCAGTTGGGGCGAGCCATACGTGTCGATCGTCGCCCGCATGCTCGACGCTGTCCGCGACGCGTGGGAAACGACCGAGAGTGGTGATGTTGTGCTCGTGAGTCACCAGTTGCCGATCTGGATGGTGCACTCCTCCCTGACCGGAACCGCGCTTCCGCACGACCCTCGCCACCGCCGCTGTGCGCTCTCGAGCATCACGACGCTTGAGCGTCGCGACGGTGTGTTTGTTGAGGTGGGCTACACAGACCCGGCAGCTGCTCTGGCATCGGATGCGACGGACGTGGGTGCGGTATGAGACGACGGATGCCTGCGGTCGCGGCCATGATCGCCACGGCTTTACTGTTGACCGGGTGTTCCAGCGATCCGTTGGCTGAGCAATACAAAGAGGGCAGCAACAAGGGATACATCGCGGGCGACGGCAGCGTCACCGAGATTGCCGAGAGCGAGCGGGGCGAATCGATCAGCTTTGCTGGCATCGCCGACACCGGCGAAGAGGTCTCGTCCGAGGACTTCGCTGGCGACGTTCTCGTCGTCAACTTCTGGTACGCCGCGTGCGCACCGTGTCGTGCGGAAGCACCGCTGCTTCAGGAGCTGAGTGTCGAATATGAGGGCCAGAACGCGCAGTTCATCGGCGTCAACGTCTACGACCAGGCAGACACCGCGCAGTCGTTCAACGACACCTACGGCATCACATACCCGTCGATCATGGACGTGCAGGACGGAGCTGTGAAGCTCGCGTTTACCGGAAGCGTGCCGCCGAAGGCTGTTCCAACCACGCTCGTGCTCGACAAGGAAGGCCGCGTTGCTGCGCGCATCCTCGGCCAGGTGAAAGAAGCGTCGATTCTCGGCACTCTCATCCGCGACACGATCGCTGAGTAACCTCTCGTGAACCCCGGCGAAATCATCTTCAACGGCCAACTGCTTGCGGCCGTGCCCATCGCGTTGCTTGCCGGTCTTGTGTCATTCGCGTCTCCGTGTGTGCTCCCTCTTGTTCCCGGGTACCTCGGCTATGTCAGTGGAATGTCGAACGGTGCCAGGGGAAAAACCGCTCCGGCACGGTCAAGGGTGATGCTCGGTGCTGTGTTGTTCGTACTCGGTTTCTCGCTCGTGTTCGTGCTCATCGGAGCGTTCGCCGGCACCGTCGGCGCTTTTGTTGTGCGGTGGGAAGACATCATCACGAGGGTGCTCGGGGTCGTGGTCATCGTCATGGGCCTGGTCTTCATCGGCCAGCTCTCCTTCCTGCAGCGCACGGTGAAGTCAAACTTCCGACCGGCAACTGGCCTTGCGGGAGCGCCGATCCTCGGCATCGTTTTCGCCGTCGGGTGGACCCCGTGCCTCGGCCCAACGCTCATCGCTATCAACGCGCTGAGCTTTGAAACCGGTTCGACCGGTCGCGGTGCCATCCTGGCCCTGTTCTACTGTCTCGGGCTCGGAATTCCCTTCCTGCTCGTGGCCGCCGGCCTCAACTGGGTCACTGGATCCGTCGCATTCTTGAAACGGCATATTCGCGCAATCAATATCGGAGGCGGCATCCTGCTCGTAATCATCGGCGCGCTCATGGTCACCGGGATATGGGGAGTTCTCATGTCAAAGCTCGGGGTGGTGATCAGCGGATTTGTCCCGGCCATCTGACTACGTCGACGCAGGAGCCCCCGAAAGCGACCGGCAGCGCCCCGACGCTGAGAACTCGAACATTCAGCAGCCCAAGCTCGGCTTCGCCGGAACCCTCCGGTTCATCTGGCGCCAGCTGACCAGCATGCGCACCGCGCTGCTCTTGCTGCTTCTGCTTGCTATTGCCGCGGTGCCCGGATCACTCGTGCCGCAGCGCAGCTCCGATCCCAACGGTGTCATCCAGTACTTCAGCGACAACCCCAAGCTCGCGCCGGTCCTCGACAACATCCAGATGTTCGACGTTTACGGCTCCGTCTGGTTCTCGAGCATCTACCTTCTGCTCTTCATCTCGCTGATCGGCTGCGTGATTCCGCGCACCAAGCACCACTTCGATGCCATGCGCGCTCGTCCGCCGCGCACACCAGCCCGGCTCGAACGGCTCCCGGCGCACACCGAGCAGACGCTCGAGGGCGGTGATGCCGGAGCCGCCATCGATGCAGCACAATCGCTCCTCAAGAAGTCCCGCTACCGCACCGAGCTCTACCAGGGCAAAAACGGCGACATCTCGATTTCGGCCGAACGCGGGTACCTGCGCGAAACTGGAAACCTCGTTTTCCACTCCGCACTGGTTGGAATGCTCGTCACCGTCGCGGTCGGCGGTGGCCTCGGCTACGCCGGGCAACGTGTCGTTGTCGAAGGGCAGACTTTCGTCAACACCCTGCTCGACTACAACTCCTTCAATCCCGGGCGTTTCTACAACCCGGACGACCTCGCGCCGTACTCGCTGTCGCTCGACCGATTCGACGTGAAGTACGAGCAGACGAACCTCGATGCTTACGGCCAGCCGATCGACTTCACGGCATACGTCACAACCCAAACGCCTGGTGGCGAGCTCGCTGAACGCACCGTCAAGGTGAACGATCCCCTTCGATACGAGGGCACAGACGTGTACCTCCTCGGAAACGGATACGCACCAACGATCACCGTGCGGGACTCCGACGGAACCGTGGTCTTCACCGACTCTGTGCCGTTCCTCCCGCAGGACGCGAACCTCACATCGCTCGGCGTCGTGAAGATCCCCGACGGGTTGGAAGAGCAGCTCGGCATGATCGGCTTCTTCTACCCGACGGCCCAGCTCCTCGACAACGGTGCGTACACCTCCACCTACCCCGACCTGGTTTTCCCTGTGCTCACCCTCAACGTGTACAAGGGCGATCTCGGCATCGACGATGGAGCACCGAAGTCGGTCTACGAGCTCAACACAGACGACATGACCCAGCTCACCGGTGGCGACACCGGCGTCGATTCGATCGAGCTGATGCCTGGGCAGAGCCAGCAACTCCCCGGCGGGTACGGCAGCATCACCTTCGAAAACGCAAACCCGAATGCAGAACCACTTCCAACGGATGCCACGGCTGGCGACGGACCTGCAACAGTCAGTACCGCAAGCTTCGATCAGGCGGTTCCCCGATTTGCGTCGTTCGACGTGCACCGTGACCCGACGCAGGGCTGGGTGTTCCTCTTCGCCATGCTGATCCTCGGCGGGCTGCTCACCTCCCTGTTCGTGCCACGACGCCGGGTCTGGATCAAGGCGACGGACAATCCCGACGGAACCGTGCGCGTACAGTACGCCGGCCTGGCGCGTGGTGAGGACCCGGGGCTGGTGGAGGCCGTCGACGCTATCGCGTACCGCCACGGCACGGCGCTTGGCCTCGAACGATGACCGCCAGCGTTCGAACCGTCGCAACCGCGGTTGCGATCGATGTGGTCGCGACGCTGGTCTTTGTGGTCATCGGCCGCGGAACTCACAACGCGGACCCAACGCTGGCCGGGCTGCTCTCCAGCTGGTGGCCGTTCCTTGCGGCGCTGGCGCTCGGCTGGATTCTCACGGTTGCCTGGCGCAGGCCGTTCGGTCCGCTCTGGCCCGGCGTCGGATTGTGGATCGTCACTGTAGGCGGTGGCATGCTTTTCCGCACCCTGTCCGGCCAGGGAACGGCCCTGGCCTTCGTGATCGTCGCGACCATCGCGCTCGGCATTCTGCTGATCGGGTGGCGCGCGATCGCCACTCTTGTCCGCCGTCGCACCCTGACCAGCACGCCTTCAGCGTGAACCCCGAGAGGTACTGTTAAACCGTGGATCTCAACGAACTGTCCGTCCTCGCCCTCTGGTCCGCCATGGCGATCTACGCGATCGCGTTCATCGCGTTCGCGATCGACCTGGCCAAGCGCTCCGCCGAGGTGAGCGCCGCAAGTGAACTGACGGCATCCGCGAGCGCGACGGCTGGCGCTGCGGCAAACACGACAGCGGCCGCGGGACGTGCCGGCGTCACGACCCTCACCCGGGCAGACCCTGACGCGCCCCAGGTGCAACCAAAGCGATCAGCTGTGCTTCGAGTGGCCGTTGCGCTCACCGTCCTGGGCTTCCTGCTCCACCTGACAGCGACCATCACCCGTGGTGTCGCCGCCGAGCGTGTGCCGTGGGCCAACATGTATGAGTTCGCCATGACGGGTGCCATGCTCATCATCGCCACCTTCCTGGTCGTGCTCACTCGCGTCGACCTGCGTTTCCTCGGCACTTTCATTGTGGGCCTCGTGCTGGTGTTCCTCGGGATCGCAGCCGTCAACTTCTATGTCGAGATCGTGCCGCTTCCGCCGGCCCTGCAGTCGGCGTGGCTGGTCATCCACGTGTTCGTCGCGTCCATCGGAACCGCCCTCTTCGCTCTCGGTTTCGCGCTCTCTGTGCTCCAACTGGTCCAGCACCGCCGAGAGTCGATCGGAGCCGACCTCTCGAAGCTCAAACTGAAGTTTGTCGCAACGCTGCCGTCCGCTGCGCGCCTCGAGAACCTGGCGTACCGTGCGAACATTGTCGCGTTCATCCTCTGGACCTTCACGCTGATCGCCGGTGCGATCTGGGCGGAGCGCGCGTGGGGCCGCTACTGGGGTTGGGACACCAAAGAGGTGTGGACCTTCATCATCTGGGTGATCTACGCCGGCTACATTCACGCGCGCGCAACCCGCGGCTGGCGCGGCTCCCGCTCGGCGTGGTTGTCGATCATCGGTTTCGCGGCCGTGATGTTCAACTTCTCCGTCGTGAACCTCTTCTTCAAGGGCCTGCACGCCTACTCGGGCCTGTAGAAACCGGCGTTTCAAACTGACTTGCCTCTGAGGGAAGTTAATCATAGAGTTGCCTCTATGGAAAACGACTTTCACTCGGTGGGCGCCGAACGCGCGCACGCATCGGAACTCTTGAACGAGCTCGAATCCGACCGCAACCACCTCGCCCAGCGTCTCGACAGGGCGCGTTGGTTGGCACCGGCGTTCGCACTGATCGCCGCAGCGTACATTGCGACGCCGATTCTTCCCGGGGAGGGCGGTCGAAGCTTGGTCCTAGTCGCGGCCATCGTGGCGAGTGTGCTCCTGCTAGGTGAATATCGGCGCGTCACGGGCGTCAAGCTCTCCCGCTTTGGATTCGTCGAGGGTGCGTTGTTCGTCGCGGCCATCGTGACCTCGCTATTCTTTTTCAGCGTCTCACTCGGTCTCGCGGCGTCAGGACTCAGCTGGTGGGTCCTCGCCTCAGCGCTGGCAGGATTCGTCGTCGTGGCCGGACTCGTGAACCGCATCACGGCCTCACTGCGGGAACGCCTTCGTGATGTCGCCTGACGGGGTCTTTCACCCCGTCGTGCATGAGCCAGTGCGGCTGCGGATCTGCGGGATGCTGCGCGGAGTGGATGAGCTCGACTTCGCGGTCGTGCGTGACACCATCGGCATCAGCGATGCTGCCCTGTCGAAGCACCTCAAAGTGCTGGCAGCGGCCGGTCTTCTCGAGACCGTGAAGGTGGCGTCAGAGGCCCGCGCTGATTCCCGGCGCATCACCTGGCTGCGACTCACTGCCGCGGGTCGAGAGGCATTCGACGATCACGTCAGGGCACTGCGGAGCATCGCGGCTGGGTCTGACGCCTGGGTCGCCGGTAACAGCGACCGCTCGGGTCGACAGTAGCCAATCCGCAACTACGTTCGGCCAGCGACAGCTCGGCGAGAGTCACATCGTGGCCGGCGACGCATCGGCCTCGGCGAGCACCTCGTAGCAGCGCGAAACGCGCTCAAGCCACCACTGGCGTCGCGATGCGGATGCCGCGTAGCCGTCGAGCATGCGCGGGGTAGGGGTGACCCGACGCACGTCGATCGATCCCCCTGAAGCTTGCATCGGAGCATCCGTTACATCTGCGGACAGCAGGGACGCCGTTCCCAGCCCGCAGTCGTATTCCAGTTCAGGAATGACCGAGGCGAGCCACGCTCCCATCGACAGGCCAACCGAGGTGTCCAGCGCACTCGAGACCACGACCGGCAGGCCGGCCTCTTCGATGATGTCAAGGGAACGACGGATGCCACCAAGCGGCTGCGCTTTCAGCACGAGGATATCTGCGGCACCGGCCCGCGCAACGAGAATCGGATCGGCTGCCTTGCGCACACTCTCATCTGCGGCAATCGGCACACCCATGTACTTGGTGCGGCGCCGGATCTCGACCAGCTCGCCGACAGAGGCGCACGGCTGCTCGACGTACTCGAGGTCATATTCCGCGAGAGCGTGGATAGCGCGCTCGGCCTCATCGATGTTCCAGCCACCGTTCGCGTCGATGCGAATGCGGGCTTCGGGGCCGAGAAGCTCCCTGACAGCGCGAACACGGGCGACGTCCTCGGCGAGCCCCTGGCCGCGCTCGGCGACCTTCACTTTCGCGGTGCGGCACCCGTCGAATCGCTTGAGGATGCCGGCGACGCGGTCGACGTGCACCGACGGCACCGTGGCGTTCACCGGGATGCTCGAGCGCAGGGGAGTTGGCAGGTCACCGAACGCAAATTCGATAGCCGCGCGAAGCCAGGTAGCGCTCTCCGCGTCGCCGTACTCGACAAACGGTGAGAACTCGCTCCAGCCGTTTGGGCCTTCGAAAAGGAGCGCCTCACGTTCTTCGATACCGCGAAACCGCGTGGCGAGGGGAAGCGCGACGACGCGCGCCGTGTCGAGGAGGTCGTTCAGCTCTGGACGCATACCTCCAGTCTGGCACCGGTTCTCGCCGTCGTTAGGCTGGAGTCATGACCGTGTCAGAAATCTTCGACGAGACCCAGTGGGCCGACGTGCCCGGGTTCGATTCCCTCACAGATGTGACCTACCACCACGACACTGCGGGCAGGGTCGCTCGGGTCGCCTTTAACCGGCCCGAGGTTCGCAACGCCTTCCGTCCGCACACCGTCGACGAGCTGTATCGGGTGCTCGAAGACGCTCGAACCAACTCGCGTATCGGGGTTGTTCTGCTCACGGGCAACGGTCCGAGCCCGAAAGACGGCGGGTGGGCGTTCTGCTCCGGCGGAGACCAGCGCATTCGTGGTCGGGACGGCTACAAGTACTCCGACACTGACTCGGCAGGCGGAGTTGATCCTGCGCGCGGTGGGCGGTTGCACATCCTCGAGGTGCAACGGCTGATTCGGTTCATGCCCAAGGTTGTCATCGCCGTTGTTCCCGGCTGGGCTGCCGGCGGTGGGCACTCACTCCATGTCGTTTGCGACCTCACGATCGCGAGCCGTGAGCATGGCAAATTCAAGCAGACGGATGCCGATGTCGGCTCTTTCGACGCCGGTTACGGAAGTGCTTACTTCGCCCGCCAGATCGGGCAGAAGTTCGCTCGGGAAATCTTCTTCCTGGCCGAAGAGTATTCCGCCGATCGCGCCCACCAAATGGGTGCTGTGAACGCTGTGGTCCCACACGAGGAGTTGGAGTCGACGGCCTTGGACTGGGCTCGTACCATCCTGACCAAGTCGCCCACAGCCATCCGTATGCTCAAATTTGCATTTAACGCCGTCGATGACGGCATGGTCGGTCAGCAGGTTTTCGCGGGAGAGGCGACCCGCCTCGCCTATGGCACTGACGAGGCGGTCGAAGGGCGTGATTCTTTCCTGGAGAAGCGTGATCCTGACTGGGGTCCGTACCCCTGGCAGTACTAGCGCGAGCACGGGCGACGTGACGCCGTAACTGGGGGCGAGTTTGTTCGCCGCTGGCGCGGCACTGCTGACAGTATGGGCCGATGTCGACAGAAAGAAAGCCGACGACGGTGGAGCCGACTGACCTGCTGCCCGTTCTTCTCGTCGGGTCAGGCGAGAGCTTCCGGTCTCGCCTGGAGGCGGCGCTGATCCGGCGAGGGCTGCCCGGCCTGCTGCTTGAGGATTCCCCGCGAAACGGCCGTCAGGCGATAATGGCGCGGCTGCTTACGGACGAGGACCTGTCGCCGCTGCGCTGGGTTTCGTTCGGGCCGGGGCAACACGGGTGGGAACCGGTGCGGCCGGTCGATCTGATGGCTGAACTCAGTGCCGAGCTCGGTGCCGTCGTGGATGCAAACGGTGGGCTGTTCGGCGGGTCAGCGGCCAGGGATGAGAAACCCGGTGCAGATCCGTTGACAGTGGAGGAGCGCGCAGCGCTGAGCGGCGCTTTCTCGCTTGACACGCTGACCTGGTACCAGCCAGGCAACTCCGACGGTCTGAGCGTCTCGGCTGCTCGGGCGGGGGAGAGCCTCCACATCTGCCGAGCCGGGCGCGGAATCATCGGGCAAGCATCGATGTCTCCGGAAGCCGTGTTTGAGAGCGGGGCATGGGCGGCAAGGGGAGGCCTCTTCTTGGCCCGGTCCGGTGAGCGCAGGGGTGCGGGGTTCCACTCGAAGGACGAGCCGCTCGTCGTCCACTGGTGGGACGAGAAGATTCGGCTGGTCGATCCTTCTCAGCGCTGGGAGATGGACGGCGAGGGGCGGCACGTTCGCGACTATCTGCAGTTCTTTGAGCCGGAGGTGGAAACCGAACCGTGGACGACAAATTTCCGGTTGGACGGGGCGCAGGCTCAGGAGCTCCGGGTTGTTCTTCGCGCCGAATCGAGCGACGATAGGTCGTTTGATCGGCTGGTTCGAGCGGTTGGCCTGCCTTCGTTGCTCGCGGACGTGGCCACAGAGCGTGTGTCCATCACTGACGCAGAGGGCGCGAAGCTCGTGAAACCGGACACGCTGTGGGGATCGCTGAAAGAGGTCGTTCGCGATGAGGTGCAGCGTCCGACGGAATATCCCGCTTGGGCGAGCCCGCTCACGAAGTGGGAAGGACATCGGCAGCGTCGATCCGCTGTCTACCTGGCCATCAACGGCACGGCGGTTGTCCTGCTCGGAGCGAACGTCGCACTGAGCTTCGCGGCCGGTGAGGACTTCGGTTCGATGTGGTGGAAGGCCGCGGCACTCGTGCTGATTCTCGGCGATCTGATACGACCGCGTAGAGGGAAACCGGGCGGGAACGCGGGCACAGGCGGGACCGGGGCAGCGCCGACCGAGTAGTGTTCACCGCGAGTGGGCATCCTGGCCAGGCTGCGACACGCTGAACTGAACCTCCGGGTGCGCGGAATTCCAACAATCCCACGGCGCCCGGAGGCTCGTCTCAAATCAGGGCACTCAGTGGCGCGGTGATGCGAAGGTTCAGGCGCGTGAGCCGGCCGCTCGCATCCGCTCGAGCACCCCGAGGTTGCTGGCCACCGTGCGGGTCACGTCTGCCGCCGAACGGTCCGAGGGTCGCCGACTGACCTTCATTCCCAGCCACGGAACGGCACCCGCCGCGGAAATCGCCGTTCCGACGTGAGCGTCATCGAGAAGGGAGCCGGACTCCGGGTCAGCGCTGAGCACTGGCAGGTGTGCATCCAGCCAGGCTGCGCCGTATGGGCCGTCGCTCGCAGCGGCGCCCGAGAAGGTGAGACCCGTCAGGTAGCCCGAGTCGGCCACAGCGGAGATCTGCGCGGTCACCGCATCCGCGTCACGCAGTTCGATGATTGAGCGTCCCCAGTTCAACCACATACCGATCGGTGTGTTCGTCGCGCTGATCGCTTCGATCTCGTCCGCGAGAGGCAGAAAACCCTTCTCAAAGGGACGATCCGGCATGATGGTGTCGCAGTGCTCGATGACGAGTTGTGCGCCAGACCAGTCGTAGCCCGCGATCTCGTGCAGCGAATCCTGCAGAGCTGCTCCGTCGGCTGCCGCGGATGGGGCAGTGTGCAGGGCGACGAGGGCTACCTCCGCTCCCGACTGCTCGGTGAGCATCCGGACGTCGGCGGCGAGGCGTTGCATATCTTCAAGGGCGGACGCCCGCCCAGCCGCGTTCCGAGAGGCGATCCCATACTGAGGATCTGCGGCACACCGCCGCATGACGTAAGGCAGAGGGGTAAGAGCCAGCCGAGCGCCAGCGGGGACATTTCGCAGGAACCAGGCATCGTCGTGCGGGTGCACCCGACCGAGCCAGGGCACCTCAAGCCCGACGACACCGGGCAGGGAGCACAGCGCCGGGAGCAGTTCACCCTCGAGTTCCGGATCCCAGCTGCTGTGCGCGGGTGACGCCGCGTACGAGCTGATGAGGATCCCCTCGCGCCCGACGGATCCCGCCTGCACTGCGATCGTCATCGGGTCACCAGGTGCCGGTGGGCATACGTGTGACGGTAGTAGTCGGCCAGCTGCAGCTTCGAGGCTGCGGCATCGTCGACGAAAACTGTCACGTGAGGGTGGTGCTGGAGGATGGTGCCTGGCCAGAAGGCAGAGACGGCACCTTCAACGAGATGTTTCACGGCTTCGGCCTTGCCCTCGCCCGTCGCCACAAGAACGACGTGACGAGCTTCCATGATCGTGCCAAGGCCCTGGGTCAAACAGTGCACGGGAACCGCGTCGATGTTCCCGTCGAAGAAACGCGCGTTGTCCCGCCGCGTCTGAGCGGTCAGGGTCTTTGGCCGGGTCCGCGATGCGAACGACGAACCTGGCTCGTTGAAGGCGATGTGACCATCGGTTCCGATCCCGAGAATCTGCAGATCGACACCGCCCGCCTTGCGAATCGCCTCCTCGTATGACGCGCAAGCCCCGTCAAGGTCAGAGGAGCCACCGTCGGGGCCCTGCACGGCTTCAGTGGGCAGATCCACCCGCGAGACGAAGTCTTCCTCGATCACCGTTCGATAGCCGCACGGGTGGCCGTCTGGCAGCCCCACGTACTCATCGAGGGTGAACGCGCTGGCGTGCGCGAGTGAGAACTCTCCGCTGGCGACACGGGCCGCCACTGCGTCGTAGATCCGCAACGGGCTCGAGCCGGTCGCGAGGCCAAGTACCGCGTTGGGCTTGCGCGCGATCAGCGCGGCTATCTCCTCGGCAACGAGCTCGCCAATCTGGTCTTCCCGGGTGATGATGACTTCCATCAGGCCAGCTCTCCTGACACATCCGCGAGAGCCGAAACGAACCAGCCCGTGATGGTTGATGGGTGGGTGATCGCCGTACCGACGCACACCGCGTGAGCTCCTGCCTGCCTGGCTGAGGCGGCATGTGCCGGTGAATGGATGCGTCCCTCCGCAATGACGGGCAGGGTGCAGCGTTTGGCTATCTGCTGAATGAGTTCGATGTCGGGGCCGACCGTCTTCTCTCGTTCACCCGAGTAACCCGAGAGCGTTGTTCCGAGGAAGTCAACGCCTGCCTCTTCACTGGCGATAGCGTCATCGAGTGACCCGCAGTCGGCCATGATCAGTGCGCGCGGATGCGTATCGCGCAGGCCGGCAACGGTCGCCGCAAGAGTCAAACCATCGGGACGTGGCCGGCGGGTTCCGTCGATCGCGACGACATCCGCACCAGCATCCGCGACTGCGCGGGCATGGTCGAGAGTCGGCGTGATGAAGACGTCGGCATCACCGTCCTTCCACAGTCCCACGATCGGAACATCGAGACCGGCGGCGGCACGAATGTCCTCAATTCCTTGCAGGCGCACGGCGACGGCTCCGCCGATCACAGCGGCGCGGGCGATCTGCGCCATCGTGCGCGGGTCGCGCATGGGCTCGCCTGGGTATGCCTGGCAGGAGACGATGAGTCCCCCGGCGAGCCGGTCGGAAATGTCTGAGGAAAGTGTACTCATGGTTGTCCTTTTCAAAGCGGCCAGGGCCGACGTTGAGGCGTAGTCCCGTGCGGTCCCGCCTGCGGATGTACCGCGCGGGCGGGAAGCTCGAGAATCACATCAACGTCGGCCCGGGCCAACGGCAAATCTTGCCTCGCCGACAACGCCGGAGAGGCCGCGACGGCTATCGCGCCGACAGGAGGCCGTGCGAATCGAGGATCGCACGGATGCTGGTGACCGCAGCCTCGTCGAGGGACTCGACGCCAGTTGCCACAGTGGCGTTGTCGATCAGACCGCGCGCAGCCATTGCTGCCTTGAAAGCGCCAACCCCTGTTGCGTCGCCGGAAAGACCGGACGGCTGGAAGACAACCTCGAACAGCTGGTTGATGCGCTCCTGCTCGGTGCGAGCGGTGTCCCAGTCTCCCTTGGCGGCGGCCTCGTACAGGCGCACGTATCCTTCAGCCTCAACGTTGGCGAACCCAGGGACAACTCCGTCTGCACCGGCGAGAAGCATGGCGTCGACGACCATCTCGTGACCGGTGAGCAGCTGCAGCGGGTGCCCGGCAGCTGCGTTGGCGGCGAGGAGGCGGCGGAATCCGACATCGTCACCGGAGGAGTCCTTCACGCCGTGCAGCACACCCTCTGACGCAAGCTGCATGAGCAGGTCAACGCCGAGCTTGGAGTGCACACGGACCGGAACGTCGTACGCCCAGAGGGGCGCGTCGATGGCAGCAGCGATCGCGCGGAAGTGCGTGGCGATCTCGGTGGGGGAGTTCAGCGTGTACAGCGGCGCGGTCGCCACAATCGCATCGATTCCAACCTCAACGAGTTGGCGGGCGATTTCGATGACGCGTACAGAAGTCAGTTCGATGGCGCCGCCGATGATGGGCACGCGGCCCGCGGTGGTTTCGACGATGGTGCGTGCGATCTCGACGCGCTGTGCGTCCGTGAAGTACGCGGTCTCGCCGGTCGAACCGAGAGCGAACAGGCCGGAGCAGCCCGCGCCGATCAGGTACTCGACGAGGCGCGCCAGGGACGCGTGGTCGACGGTGCCGTCCTGGTTCAGCGGCGTTGCCACTGGAGGAACGACTCCCGCAAAACGGACGGTGGCGGTGGAGGCAGAGATTGTCATGTGTGTTTCCTAGCGAAAATTGTGTGAAGCGGAAGAGGTTACGGGTGCAGCAGGGAGGGTGCAGCGCCCAGGAGGCTGCGGGTGTACGGATCAGCCGGGTCGTCGAAGACGCGTGCCGCGTTACCGAATTCGACGACGCGCCCCTTGTTCATCACGGCGATTTCGTCCGAGAGGTAGCGCACGGTCTGAATGTCGTGCGAGATGAACACCATCCCGAGGCCCAGCTCGTTCTTGAGGTCGGTGAGCAGGTTCAGGATCTGAGCTCTCACCGAGACGTCGAGGGCTGAAGTCGGCTCGTCGGCGACGATGATCTGCGGGTCGAGTGCAAGCGCGCGAGCGATTGCGACGCGCTGACGCTGGCCGCCAGAAAGCTGCGCAGGAAGCGCATCCAGGGCGGAAGTGGGGAGTCCGACCAGCCCGATGAGCTGCTTCACCCGACGTTCGCGCTGAGATGGCTCACCAACCCGGTGCACCTGCATGGGATCCATCAGCGCGTCCCGCACGGTCATTCGTGCGTTCAGCGCGGTCGCGGGGTCCTGGAAGACGACAGAGAGGATGCTGCCGAGCTCACGGCGAATGCGAGTGTTGAAGGTCCGCACCGGCTTTCCATCGAAGATCACCTGACCTGATGTCGGTTGCTCAAGCCCCACGAGCACCTTGGCGGCGGTGGACTTGCCGGATCCCGACTCACCAACGATGCCAAGCGTTTGTCCGCGCTTGACGGTCAGTGAGACTCCAGCCAATGCGTCAACATAGCTCTTCTTGAAGAGCCCTGATGACCGCGTTTTGAAGCGCACATGGACATCCTGAAGCTCGACGATTGTTTCGTTCATCGTGTACCTCCGACTGAGGTGATCGGTGCGTCGTCCGGGTGGGCGGCGTAGTAGTGGTCTGTGCCTTCGAGGCGACGGCGTACCGGGGTGACCCCGCGGCCCCTGGCAGGGTTCGACGACCGGGGTGCGAAGCGGTCACCAGCAGGGAAGTCCCGAGGCGAGGGAACGGTGCCCGGCACCTGGTGGAGCCGGTCTGAACCGGATTCGATCGAAAGCACCGCGCCGAGCAGACCACGGGTGTACTCGTGCAGAGGCTGGGTGAGCAGCTCACGAGTCGTACCCTGTTCGACAACCTGGCCGGCGTACATCACCGTGACGCGGTGCGCGAGTTCAGCCACCAGGGCGAGGTCGTGGGACACGAACACCATGGCGAAACCGAGTTCCTCACGCAACGAGTTCAACAGGTCGATGACCTGAGCCTGAACTGTCACATCGAGGGCTGTCGTTGGCTCGTCCGCGATAACAAGACGCGGGTCCCTGGTCAGTGCCATCGCGATGAGTACGCGCTGGCGCTGGCCGCCTGACAGCTCGTGCGGGTATGACGAGAGGATGCGTTTCGGCTCGAGTCCCACCAGGTGCAACAGGTCTTCCGCTGTGCGGGTTCCGCCTCGCGAGGTGAGCTGCTTCATCTGCGAACGGATGAGCATCGCAGGGTTCAGAGAGCTCAACGCGTCCTGGTAGATCATTGCAATGTCGTTGCCGCGCAGCGCGTTGCGCTCCTTCTGCGGCATCTCCAGCAGGTTCTTCCCGTCGAAGAGGATCTCGCCGCTGATCTTGGCGCGGGGGTCCAACAAGCCCATGATCGCGAGCGACGTGATCGACTTACCGCATCCTGACTCGCCGACGATGGCCATCGTCTCGCCCGGGCGCACCGTGAAGTTGACGTTGTCCACGACATTGACATCGCCGTGACGGGGGAACGAAATTGACAGGTCTTTCACCTGGAGCAACGGTTCCGCGTCGAGGGTGTACTGAAGTCGATCGGTACGAGCGAGTTCCACGGTGCGCAGAGCTGCGAGCCGCTCTTCCAGCGGTACAACCGCTGTTGTCGCTTCGAGAACGGGCATCGAAACCGTGACAACGGGCACTTCGACCTGGTCAAAAGCGCTGCCATCACTGAGAGCGGCAGCTGATGAGTCGTTACCGGTTGCAGCCTGCTGTGCCTCGAGAGCGCTGGTGGACTCCTCGGTGGCTGCGGCGTCGGCCGTGACCTTGCGAGACTTCGGGGTGAGCATGGCGTCGGTCATGCCCTCAGACAGGATGTTCAGGCAGAGCACCGAAATCATGATGAGCAGGCCGGGGAAGAACGTTGCCCACCAGGCGCCGCTCATCAGCAGGTTCCGCCCAGCGGCGATCACGTTGCCCCACGAGGGTTCAGGGTCCGGGACGCCGGCCTGCAGGAACGACAGTGACGCTTCGAAGACGATGGCGTCTGCGACGAGGACCGTGGCGAACACCAGCACGGGTGCCATGGTGTTTCGGGCCACGTGCTTGACGATGATCCGCGGTGTGGACGATCCCATGACTCGCACAGCTGCGACATAGTCATCGCCGTACTGGTCGAGAATGTTCGCGCGCACGATGCGAGTCAGCTGGGGAACATAAAGGAAGGCGATGGTCAGAATCAGTACGGGCAGGGACTTGCCGAAGACCGCTACGAACACTGCGGCCAGCGCGATGCCGGGGAAGGACATGACGACGTCCATGACCCGCATGAGCGTCTCGGCGATCCACTTGGGCGCCGTTGCGGCGACTGCTCCGAGCACAGAGGCGACCGCGAGGGCGCTCAGTGTCGCGCCGAGACCGATCGCGAGCGAGTAGCGCCCGCCGTACACCAGCCGCGAGAAGATGTCGCGGCCCTGACGATCGGTGCCGAACCAGTGGTCGACACTAGGCGGCTGCACCGGCGCGCCGGTAGCGAGCGGATCGTATGGTGCGACCAACGGTGCGAAAACCGCGGCCAGCGTGATCACCGTGATGATCGCCAGACAGACTTTCGATCCGAGGGACAAAGCCCCGAGCCGAAGGCCCGGTGCAGAGAGTCGTTGGGTCAGATTGCGTCGCATAATTTCAGACCGCCCTGATTCGGGGATTGATGAGCACGTAGAGGAGATCAACGATGATGTTGATCACGACGAACGCCAGGGCGACCGCGAGGGTCACCCCCTGCACGAGGTTTGGTTCGTTGTTGGTCACGCCGTTGAGGATCAGGGTTCCCATGCCGGGGATGGCAAAGATGACCTCGATCACGACAGCGCCACCAATGAGGTAGCCGACACGGAGGCCGAGCACGGTGACCGGGGTGATCAACGCGTTGCGAAGCACGTTCCGGGAGACCACAACGCTGCGCGGAACGCCGGCGCCGAGCGCCGTCCGGACATAGTCACGGTCAAGTTCCTCGACCATGGAGGTGCGAACGACTCGAGACAGCTGACCGATGACCGGCACAGCGAGAGCGATGGCAGGAAGGGCCATACGGGCGAGCCACCCGGCGGGGTCCGACGCGAAGTCGGGGAGTCGGCCAGAGGCGGGAAGGATCCCCAACTGCAGTGTGAAGAGCTGGATGAGGAGGATGGCGAGCCAGAACGATGGGGTCGAGAGTGACGCGACACCCAGAATGCGGATCGCTTTGTCTGGCCAGCGGTCACGGTAGACCGCGGCGACGACGCCGAGGATCAGGGCGACAACAACGGCGATCAGCAAACCGAGGAAAGTCAGGGAGAGAGTGACGGGGAAAGCGCGAGCGACTTCTTCAACAACCGGAAGGCTGCGAGCGGAGTAGGTTCCCAGGTCGCCGCGGAGCAGGCCGGCCAGGAAGTCGAGGTACCGGACGAACAACGGTTCGTTGAGGCCCTGTGCTTCGCGGTACGCCTCGAGCGCTTCCGGCGACGCTGTCTCACCGAGAGCGGTGCGTGCGGGGTCTACCGGGGAAAAGGACATTACGAAGAAGACAAGGAATGTAATTCCCAGGATCATGAGCGGCAGCTGGAGTAACCGGCGACCGATGAGGCGGAGAGTGTTAGACACGAGCCGCTCCTTTCTGAACGTAAATGCGGGAGGGGGCCTTTATGGCGCCCCTCCCGCACTTGTGGTTGGGGTGGATTAGCCCGCGGCTACACCAACGTCAAGGAACGACAGTCCCGTGGTTGGCACCGGCTTGAAGCCGACCAGTTCTTCGCTGCTCCACGCGGTGGGGAGCTTGCGGTGGAACAGCGGGTACAGCACGGCCTGCTCGGAGATCAGGTCGAAGGCTTCGTTCCAGGTCTTCTGCTGCTCTTCGCCTTCGGTCTGCACAGCGGAGTCGAGCAGGCCCTTCAGCTCGGCGTACTCAGGGCTGTCTGCCCAGTTGGTGCGGGTCTTGGTCCACACGTTCTCGCCGTACCACCAGTTCATGAGCAGGTCCGGGTCGCTACCGAAGACAGACGGGTCACCTGGTGCAACCATGACTGTGTAGTCACCTGAGTCGACCTTGGCGTACGCGGCGGCCGACTGGCCGATGTCCAGTGTCACGTCGACACCGATGGCGTCAAGAGACTCCTTGATCAGCGGCGCAACTTCCTTCACCCAGCCGGTGTCGGTTGTCAGCAGCGTGATCGAGAGATCGGAGACGCCAGCGTCCTTGAGGAGGTCCTTCGCCTTGTCTACGTCGTATTCGTAGACGGTGGATGCCTCGTTGTAGTTCTCGTAGTCCTCAGGAAGGAACGAGGTGGCAGCCGTAGCGTTTCCGAGCATGCCGGTCTCGATGATCTTGTCCATGTCGAGCGCGTAGAAGAACGCCTGACGCACGCGGGGGTCGTCGAACGGAGCCGCCTTCGTGTTGAACATCATGAAGAGCAGGCCGAACGACTGGACGCTTTCAACGTCCGATGCCGATGCGAGTGTGTCGACGTCGATGTACGGGACGTCTTCCATGGCCTGGATCGTGCCGGAGGACATGGCCGTAACGCGTGCGGCTGCATCAGACAGGAGGTTCCAGTTCATGCCTGCCGCGAGGGCCGGGCGTGGACCGTTGTATGTGTCAGCTCGCTCGAAGACCAGCTTGTCCTCGGGGACAGCGGAGGTCAGCGAGTACGGGCCCGAACCGACGGGGTTCGTTCCGAACGCCTCAGGGTCTGCCTCGACCAGGGCCTTCGGGACGATCTTCACGATGCCAAGACGATCGTTGGTCAGCGAGAAGGGGAAGTCGGTGGTGATCTGCACCGTGTCTTCATCGACGGCCGTGACCGTGTCAATGAAGTCGATGTAGGTGGTGAAGAGCGATCCGCTCTCCGGGTTGAGGACGCGTTCGTAGCTGTAGACGACGTCTTCCGCGGTGACGGGGTCGCCGTTCTGGAACGTCGCTCCTTCACGAAGATCAACTTCGAATGTGGTGTCGTCGACCTTCGTCGGCATCTCAGCTGCGAGTGCGGCGTAAGGCTTCTTGGTGACCGGGTCGAGGTCGACCAGTCCCTCAAAGACGTGCCAGTTGGCAGAGACCGTGACGGCTCCCGAAGCGATCATCGGGTCGAAGCTTCCGCTCAGGGCGTAGGAAATTCCCGCCTCGATGACGCCATTGGGGTCGACCTCCGCAGCAGCGGTGTCCTTCTCTGTGTTGTTGGGGGTTGCGCCGCAACCGACGAGCACCATAGCGGTGGCGACGGTGCCAGCAACCGCGCCCGTGAGGCGAGCCACACGGCGGCGGGTGAGTGTTCGATTCATGAATTCTCCAGTTAGGTGAAGGCCTTGCAGGACATCAGACGTCCGATGTACTATAAACACAAGTTGAGCGGGAACGCAATGAGAGAAACCGACTCGTAACATTTGAGCGGTCGAAGGGAGGGGGCTTCGTGACTGAGTCAGACAGGCGTGCATCGCGTATGCGGCGAACCACAGTGGCGGATGAGATCAAGAAACTCATTCTCACTCGCGAACTCAAACCAGGCGATCTGCTCCCAACCGAGACCGAGCTCTGCGAGACGCTGGATGTATCGCGTTCATCGGTTCGCGAAGCAATCCGCACGCTCTCAACCCTCGACATCGTTGACGTGAGGCACGGACACGGCACCTACGTTGGAGCAATGTCGCTCGACCCCATGGTCGAGGCCCTCGTGTTTCGTGGCGTGCTCTCGCCTGACGGTTCGCTAGCCGCGCTTCGAGAGGTCGTCGATGTGCGGCTCGCGCTTGACCTTGCGATGGCAGACAACATCGTCGACGGCGCGATTGACGATGACTCGGACGAACTGTCCGCCCTGGTCGATGACATGGTCGACAAGGCGTCGCGCGGTGAAATGTTCCTGGAAGCCGACCGCGCTTTCCACACAAAACTTTTCGCTGTGACCGGCAATCGCCTCGCCGCTCAGCTGGTTGGCGCCTTCTGGGACATCCACACCGCGGTCATTCCGCAACTGGGCATAACGGTGCCCGCCGACATCCAGCGCACGGCAGAGGCGCATGGAGACATGCTCGCTTCCGCACTGCGAGGCGACGTTGAGGGTTATCGCCGGGCGGTCGTTGAGCACTACAAGCCGTTGCAGAGAGCGATCTCTGCGCGACGAAACGAACAGTAACTCCTCGATCCGGTTTTTGAGCGGATGCCACGGAGCTCACGGCAATACCGTGGCGGGCGCGCTGACTGCAAAGCTCTTCTCAATCAGCGCGGCCGAGCACAACGTGTGAACGGCTGTGGCTGAGGAAATCCTCCGCCCAGGAGAACAGCGCAGACGCACGTTGACGCCAGCCGGACAGGAGAACGAGGTGAACGGCGAGCCACGCGGCGAACGCGATGGGCCCGTGCACGAGGCGCCGCTTCGGTCCAAGCTCGGCGACGGCCGCACCTCTCCCGATCATGGCCATGTAGCCCTTATCGACGTATTTGAACGGCTTCGTCGGATTACCGGTGAGTTCGGCGGCAATGTTTCTCGCCGCCCACTTGCCAGCCTGTTGGGCGCTCGAGCCGAGCTGAGGCAGTGTGTTCCCGCGTGCATCGGTCATATTGGCAGTGTCGCCGAGAACGTAGACACCCCCAGCGCCTGGCGCCTTCAGGTCGGCGGTTACGTCGACGCGGCCACCGCGCCCGAGTGACAGTCCGGAGTCGCCGACGAGTTTGCCTGCTTTCAGCCCGCCGGCCCACACCACAATGTCCGCGGGGAGATGTGCACCGTCCGCAAAGGTGAGGCTCCCCGGGGTGACCTCGGTGACCCCCGAACCCAGCTTGAGCTTCACTCCCATTCGGGTCAGCCGTTTGACCGCGTATGCCTTCGATTTGTCGTCGAACGGGGTGAGCAGGTTGGGCAACATGTCGACAAGGTGCACCGAGCACTTCTCCGCGACCTCCGGTGAGAAGTAGCCGGGCACGATGTACCGGAAGTTCTCGGCGATCGCCCCGGCAATCTCAACACCGGTTGGCCCTCCGCCGACGACTACGACCCGAACACCGTGTTCCATTTCGGGCTCGTTGTTGGCGGTGTTGAGCGCGGCGACAAGTGCCGTTCCCAGTCGGGTTGCATCGCGAACTGAATACAGCGGGTACGTGTGCTCTCGCGCTCCAGGCGTGTCGAAGAAGTTCGGCTCGGCGCCATTCGCCAGGACGAGCACCCTGGCGCGGTAGCTGTGCCCGTCCGTCGTCGTGACACTGTGGTTCGCTGTGTCGATTGACGCAACTTCGGCCGTGAAAACTTTGACCTTGTTCGTGCGGTGGAAGATCGCCCGGAGGGGGCGCGTCACCTCTGAGACGCCGATCTGCGACGCCGCCACCTGGTACAGCAGGGGTTGGAACTGGTGATAGCTGTTCTTGTCGAAGATCAGCGTCCGGATTCCTCGTCGGCTGAGTTCTCTCGCGCAGGCGACGCCGGCGAACCCTCCGCCGACGATGATCACTTCCGTTGTGGGTCCCATGCGTTTCACAGTACGCCGAGGGTTGCGGCTGTCAACGGGGTGGTGCGGCCAGGCACACCGACCCGGCGCGACGGCACGCGCATACACTGAAACCATGACGAGGCCACTCACCCGGGTGTCAGCGGTCGACCCGCTCGAACTCATGGTCGACCTGCGACGGGCACTCGATCGATCAGGACCAGCCGTCACCCCTGTCGCTGGTGGGGGTGACCTCGGCGCAACAGGCGAGGAGGTTCCACAGCCCGTCGGCGTCGTGGTCGAGACCTCCGGATCCACCGGTGTTCCCAAACGTGTCGCGCTCAGTTGCGACGCGCTCCTCGCGAGCGCCGCCGCCTCAGCGACGGTCCTCAACGGCCAGGGCCAGTGGCTCCTCGCCCTGCCATCGCACTACATCGCCGGAATCCAGGTCCTCGTCCGTTCGATCGCCGCTGGAACGACACCGGTCGCGCTGCCGGATGGCCACTTCGACCCGCTCGCGTTCGCCGACGCGTCCAAACGGCTCACCGGTGAGAGCCACTACACCTCGCTCGTTCCGCTTCAGGTGGCGCGACTGCTTGAATCACGTGCCGGGCTGATGGCCCTGCGCCGGTTTGACGGCATCCTCGTCGGCGGTCAGGCCATGCCGCTGTCCCTGCTCAGCCGGGTCGAGCAACTGGGCCTGCCCATCTACCGCACCTACGGGTCGAGCGAAACGTCAGGCGGTTGCGTCTACAACGGCTCTCCGCTCCCCGGTGTTCGCGTTCGCATTGTGGACGGCGTGGTCGAACTCGCGGGGCCGATGCTCGCCGACGGCTACCTCGGCGACGATGCCCTGACAGAGCGCACCTTCGTGGTCGACGATGGCCTGCGGTGGTATCGCACAGGCGACATCGGTGAGTTCGAGAACGGCGTTCTCCGCGTCACCGGTCGCTCAGACAACGTCATCATCTCGGGCGGCGTCAATGTTTCTCTCGATCGCGTCGAGCGGATCGTGCGTGGCCTGCCCGGCCTGGCCGAGTCCGTCGTCGTTCCGGTCAGAGACGATCGGTGGGGAGAGGTGCCCGTTGTCGTTACCGTCGGTCCGCATCCCGAATTGACAGAAATAGCGGATGCCGTCGGCTCGGTTCTCGGAAAACCCGCACGTCCCGCACACGTGATGCTTTTTGATGCGATGCCTGTGCTGCCGTCGGGCAAACCGGATCGGCGCGCCATCGCCGCTCGCGTCGCCGTCGCGCTGGGTGTCGAGGGTGCGCAGCCAGCTCAGCCCCAGGCATCCGTTCACGGACAATAGCCATCCGTTAAGGAAAAAGGGCCGGGACAGAAGTCCCGGCCCTTCCTTTCGAGCAACTCAGCTCGCGACGGCGCCCTGCGTTTCGGACACCTGAAGGGTGTCTTGCGGCTCGTTCGCCAGCGACACCTCGATCTTGCGCGGCTTGGCGCGCTCGGACACCGGGATGGTGACCGTCAGCACACCGTTGGTGTAGCTGGCCTCGATGCGCTCGGTGTCGATTCCCTGGCCAAGGCTGATCTGGCGCAGGAACGAACCGGTCATTCGTTCGCGGGACAGCCACTTCATGCCGTCCCCAGCGGTCAGGGTGCGCTCGGCACGAATGGTCAGCAGCTGGCCGTCAACGTCGATGTCGACTGACCCCGGGTCGACACCGGGCAGGTCGGCCGACAGGACATAGTGGTCGCCGTCACGGAAGAGGTCGACGGGCATGAGCCGCGGACCCTGACGAAGCAGGGAGTCGGTCATACGGTCGAGGTCGCGGAACGGGTCGAAGTTCAGTGCCATAGGATCTCTCCTTTACTAGTGTCGTGAAATGTTTTCGAAGTTGAGTCGAGGTGACTCAATTTCTGGAAAACATGTTAACACCGGTTTTCGCACAACGAAAAGCACGTTTCCGTTTGCCCTGAGCGAACAGCGATTCGACGTCGTCGCCCCCTGTAAACTCCTTCCCGGAACAGAGGGAGGTTGCCAGGTGGCAGCTAAGCAGCAGAGACTCACACCGCCTCAGGCGCCGGCCGCTTCGAAGCACAAGGGCAAGGGCAAGGGCAAGAGCGGCAACCCGGCGGCTCGCGTCTACGCCGACGTGCGCCCGGCGCGGTTCAGCGACTGGGTGGCAGGCGCACGGATCCCGACGCTGCCGATGTCGATCTCACCTGTTCTCGTCGGAACGGGCGCGGCCATCGCAGCCAGTGACCCTGGCCAGTACCACTGGGTTCGCGCGCTGCTCTGCCTGGTTGTGGCCGTGAGCCTGCAGATCGCCGTGAACTACGCGAACGACTACTCCGACGGCATCCGCGGAACGGACCGCGACCGGGTCGGACCGTTCCGTCTCGTCGGCAGCGGCAAAGCCACACCGAAGGCCGTTCTCACCGCCGCCCTGGTCTTCTTCGGCACCGCGGCGGTCGCCGGCCTCGTGCTCACCATCCTCACGCAGCAGTGGTGGCTGCTCGCGGTCGGTGCCCTCGCCATCGTGGCTGCCTGGTTCTACACCGGCGGCAAACGTCCATACGGCTACCTCGCGCTCGGCGAGCTGTTCGTTTTTATCTTCTTCGGGCTCGTTGCCACGCTCGGCACCACCTTCGTGCAGATTCTCGCGCTGACCCAGGAGGCGTGGCTCGGCGCGGTCGGCGTCGGCCTCATCTCGGTGGCGACGCTGATCGTCAACAACATCCGTGACATCACGCAGGATCGGGCGGCTGGCAAGCGCACGCTCACCACGTTCCTCGGAACGGTTCCGAGCCGAGTGCTCTACATCGTCTGCCTGCTTGCGCCGTTCGGCATCGCCGTCTGGATCGCAGTGCTCTACCCGATTGCCTGGTTCGCACTGTTTGCGCTCCTGGCCGCGCTTCCGGCTGCGATCATTGTCGCAACCGCACGCACGCCGAAGGAGTACATCCTGGCGCTCAAGCTCACCGGTCTCACCCAGTTGCTCTACGGCATCGCCCTGTTTGTGGCGTTCTGGAAGTAACTACTTCTCGGTTGGCGAGGGGATCTCGGAAACGGATGCTGTGGCATCCGTTTTCGTGTTTTCCTGCGGTGTAGCGGGGGAAGAAACAGCCGAGCCGTCGGTCGCCACCGCATCTTCGGCGTCTTCGTCCTGCGTGTCGGGGGTGCGGTTGCCGTGACGCCGTTCGTAGAGCTCAGCCGCGACGCGCTCGCGCGGGTGCCGCAGGAAGATGTATGAGACGCTCAGGCCGATGATCGCGGCCAGCACCGTCGCCACCCACGGCTCGAAGTTGAGCAGCAGGAGAAGGGCCAGCGGAGCGGCGAACGTCAGGAGACGGAGCACCGTATAGGTCACGACGGGGGGAATGCGTTTCACGATTTCCAGTGTATGCGGCGGTGTCCGGGGAGAGCGCTGTGAGTGGGCCTCACGGGTTCTCTCGAGCCGGGGGATTTCCCAGAACCTGAGGCTACGATGAGGGGTATGCGTTGGCTCCTCATTCTCGCGGTCGTTGTCGTTGTCGCGACGATTTATGCGGTGATCGATTGCGCCATGATGGCGCACGACAGGGTACGCGGGCTGTCGAAGCCCGTGTGGCTCGTCATCATCCTGCTGCTGCCGGTTCTCGGACTGATTCTGTGGTTCACGGTCGGGCGAGCCCGCGCAGGCCAGGTGGCCCGTCCTCGCCTCGCTCCCGACGACGACCCGGCGTTCATCGGAACGCTCGGCCGCGACAAGGAACAGGACGAGCGCATTCGCCGGCTCGAGGAAGAGCTCGCATCGCTCGACTCTGACGGTGTCGACCCGCACGAGCCTGGCGGATCGAAGCCGACGCCGGACAAGAACCCTGACCCGAAACCGAAGCCTGATGACACGGGCAGGGCGGATGCCTGACGCCAGTCCGGCAACCGATTACGCGCTCGCACTTCTCGAGGAATGCATTCGGCAGGGTGTCACAGATATCGTCGTGTGCCCTGGCTCACGGTCGCAGGCGCTCGCCCTCGCCGCAGCGGCGCTTGAGCGTTCAGGCGAGGTGCGGCTGCACGTTCGTATCGACGAGCGGGTGGCCGGCTTCTTTGCGCTCGGCCTCGCTGTCGAGACGGGCGCCCCTGCGATCGTCATTGTGACGAGCGGCACAGCTGTAGCCAACCTTCACCCCGCAGTGCTCGAGGCGCACTCCTCCGACGTGCCGCTGCTCTTGATCACGGCAGACCGCCCGCTTGAGTTGCGTGGCATCCGTTCGAATCAGACCACACATCAGGTCGGCATCTTCGGTGAGGCAGTGCGGTTTGCTCGCGACGTCGATGCGCCGACCGGTGCGGCAGGTGAGCACGCCGACGCGCTCGAACTCGGCAGGAGCGCTGTCGCGGCGGCGCTCGGCACCGGGCGGGCGAGCGCGGGGCCCGTGCACATCAACCTGCCGCTGCGCGAGCCGCTGTCGCGGCCGCTTTCGGACCGGACGCCCGCTCCGAAGGCTCCGGCTCCCGCTGCGCCCGAGAGCCACGCTCCCGATATCGCTGAGCCGCAGAATTCCCGTATGACCCGCCCGGGCATCCTGCTCGAGCGTGGCAAGCGCACAGTGGTGATCGCCGGGCACGGCTCGGGTCCGACCGCCGAGGCGCTTGCTCACGCGGGAGGCTGGCCGCTGATTGCCGAGGTGTCGAGCGGCGCTCGGTACGGTCGCAACCTCGTCGTGGCGTACCGCGAACTCCTCGGTGAGCCGCAGTTCGGTGGTCGCATTGAGCGTGCCGTGGTGTTCGGGCACCCGACGCTGTCGAGGCAGGTGCCAACGCTGCTTGCGACCGACGGCGTCGAGGTAATCATCGTCGCCCCCACCGGTGACGAGGTCTACAACCCCGGCCGCCGCGCCGCCCACATCGTCGGCACAGCGAACGTCGTCGACGGCGGAATCGA
Source organism: Mycetocola zhadangensis (assembly GCF_003668565.1). Classification (GTDB taxonomy): domain Bacteria; phylum Actinomycetota; class Actinomycetes; order Actinomycetales; family Microbacteriaceae; genus Mycetocola_A; species Mycetocola_A zhadangensis. The sequence goes on along the minus strand of NZ_RCWJ01000005.1, from coordinate 110,929 downwards.
CCGTGCCTGGCTTGGCTCGTGGATCACGGCGTCTCGGGAGCTTGTCGACGCCCGGTCGACGGACAAAGCACCAGACCTTGAGGCCGCACACTCCCACGACCCGGCCACCCGGCTCGCCTATGTGAAGGGCGAGTTCGAGGCGGTCCGCGCCCCCGTTGACCGGCGGTCGCTTGCACTCGCCGTGTGGGGAGCGACCTGGCCGCACGATCGGCTGGTGCTCGGAGCGTCTCGCCTGATTCGTGACGTCGACGCGGCAGTGCCTGGCAAGAAGATCGCCGTGCACTCCAACCGTGGTCTGGCCGGGATCGACGGAACGATCTCCACAGCGCTCGGCATCGCGTCGGCCAGCCAGAACGACGGTGCCGGCATCACCCGGGTGCTGCTCGGCGACCTCACGCTCCTGCACGATGCGGGTGCGTTCCTCACCGCTTCGGGCGAACGGATGCCACGGATCCAGGTCATCGTCGGAAATGACGGGGGCGGAACGATCTTCGACGGACTCGAGGTGGCCCAGTCCACCGACCGCCACGACGTCGACCGGGTGCTCTACACCCCACAGTCCGTGAACCTTGAGGCCCTCGCGACGGCGTACGGCTGGGACTACGTGAAGGCGACCACGCGCTCGTCGCTTGATCAGGCGTTGACAGCGCCGACGGCATCCGCTGTTCTTATCGAGGTTCCACTGCCGCGGTGACACAGCGGCCCGAATCGCGCAATCACTTGAGCGTGCGAGGTAAGCGGGTCACACTGGCGGCATGAGCGCGAAAAAGAACTCGGGGGAGAGCCGACCGGAATCGGCGTGGCTTGAGAACCCGACGACGGTCCTCCGGGTGGCGCCCGGGTTTGTTCTTGCCGACGTCGATCCGGACTCGACGCCGGGTTTTGCGGGTGGAAAGGCCGAGGGAAAAACCGAGTTGACCGCCGTCGCTGAGCTGCTCGACGAGAAACAGGAGCGACTGTTCGCGGCATCGAAGGGCGGGGCCCCAGACGCCGTGCTGCTTGTTCTGCAGGCGATGGACACGGCAGGCAAAGGCGGAATCGTGCGCCACGTCGTCGGAGCTGTCGACCCTCAGGGCGTTGCGCTTACCGCGTTCAAGGCACCGACCGCTGAGGAGCTCAGCCACGACTTTCTCTGGCGGATCGAGCAGCGCGTTCCCGATCCCGGCTACATCGGGGTGTTCGACAGGTCGCACTACGAGGACGTGCTGATCGGCTCTGTGCGCAAGCTCGCGGATGAGAATGAGATCGAGCGACGCTTCGACGCCATTCTCGACTTCGAGTCGCGGCTCGTGCAGCGCGACATCCGGGTGGTGAAGGTGATGCTGCAGATCAGTCCGGAAGAGCAGAAGCGTCGGTTGGCCGAGCGGCTGGAACGGCCGGACAAGCACTGGAAGTTCAACCCGGGCGACATCGACGAGCGGCAGATGTGGCCCGACTACCAGGCCGCGTACCAGCGGGTGTTCGACCGGACATCGACCGAGGCAGCGCCGTGGTTCGTGGTGCCTGCGAACCACAAATGGTACGCACGGGTGGCCGTTCAGCACCTGCTGCTTCACGCGCTCACCACGATCGACCCGCAGTGGCCGGCCGCCGATTTCGACGTTGAGGAGCAGAAGGCGCGGCTCGAGGCCTCAAGCCTGGGTTAGCGGGTCAGGCGAACGCGTCGAGGATCGGGCGGAACTTCATCCGGGTTTCGGCGAGTTCCTTCTCTGGCACCGACTCGGCCACGATGCCACAGCCGGCATACGCGGTGACGTCACCGTTGTGCTCGACCTGGGCGCTGCGCAGCGCAATGGCCCATTCGCCGTCACCGTCTGCGCCGACCCAGCCGACCGGCCCGGCGTACCGGCCGCGGTCGAACGGCTCGAGCTCGTCGATGAGGGCGACGGCCTTCGCTGTCGGAGCGCCGGCAACGGCGGCGGTCGGGTGCAGCGCATCGATGAGGTCGAGCGACGAGGCGTCGTCGGTGAGCGTGCCCTCGACGTCCGTCGCCAGGTGCCAGAGGTTCGGCAGCTTGAGGGTGAACGGCATCTCGCTCGTGATCACGTGCGCGGTGTGCGGGCGAAGGGAGTCGAGCACACTCTGCACGGCGAACTGGTGCTCATCCTGGTCCTTCGTGCTCGACTGAAGGTCGACGGCCGCCCGGTGGTCGCTCTCGGCGTCGCGACCGCGCGAGCTCGTTCCGGCGAGCACGCGCGCGGTGACGGACCCGTTCGACACGGTCACCAGGGTCTCGGGGCTCGACCCGATCAGCCCGTCAACCGAGTATGTCCAGCAGTTCGGGTACCCGAGCGCGAGGTCGGCGAGAACCCGCCGAAGGTCGGCGCCGGCTGGGAGGTGCCCGGTGAGGTCACGGGAGAGCACGACCTTGTCTACGTTCCCGGCGACGATGCGCTCCACAGCTTCGGCAACGTGCGCCTGAAAACCGTCGACGGACTCCGCACCTGGGGTGAGTGAAATGCGATACTCATCGCCGAACGGCGTTGCGGAGGGAGCGGATGCCATCGGCTCGGTTCCCGAATCCGACTCGGTGATTCGTGTGATCCAGCTGACCCCATCCCTGCGACCGAGAATCATGCGGGGAATCACGAGCACGCTCGATTTCGCTGAGGAGTCTGCGAACGCGAAGGTGCCGAACGCAACCAGGCCGCTTCCTGGCATCCGTACCTCGTCGGAAATGTCAGCGGCTGCGGCTACCTCGCGCCACAACCGTGCGGCGTCTGCCATTCGGGTTGGGCCGGAGAATTCAAGTCGGAGCGTTTCACCGAGACCTGTGATGCCGTCGCCCTGGCGCAGCCACAGCAGGGGGTGGTGCGGGTTCGCGAGGGGGAGGAGCGAGCGGATGTCGTCAACCTGAATCGTCGACACTGTGAGATGCCGCACGCGGGAGTCCTGTGCGATTGTTCCGGGTGAAATCACTCGATCAGCCTACGCCTCGGCGCTTACTCCCGGCTGGGAGTGGGTGCTCAGCGCGCGCTGAGGCAGTCCGGGTTGTGCACACGCACCGTTGAGACCGGGTTGCTTGCGCATTTCTCGGCTGACCTGGTCGGGCGCGGTGTCAGGTCGCCGCCGCAGTTCGGACAGCGGCCGCCTCGGAAGGTGGCGACGCAGTCCGCGCACCACGTGCACTCGAACGAGCAGATCGAGACCGAGGTGTCCTCGGGTGACAGGTCGCGATCGCAGCATTCGCAGTTCGGACGCATTTCGAGCATCGAGCTTCTCCTCGCTGGTGTTGCTGCGAAACTGCATCCGCTTATATTCCTGTCAGAGTATCGGTCGCCTGCCATAAATTGTGCTGCGCTGCCACCCCCGTGGCTTGCTCAGCAGTCGCCGTACACTGGGGGAATGAACAAGGCAGATCTCTCCAAGCAGCCATCGCAGGTATCCGCCATGTTCGACCAGGTCTCGACGCATTACGACCGCACAAACACGGTGATGAGTGTCGGCAATGACCTGCTCTGGCGGGTGGCCACCACCCGCGCTGTCGACCCGCGCCCTGGCGACCGTATTCTCGACCTCGCCGCCGGCACCGGCACCTCGAGCGCCTCACTGGCCAAGTCCGGCGCGACCGTTGTCGCCGCCGACTTCTCGCCGGGGATGATCGAGGTTGGTCGCAAGAAGTACGACCGCGTGCGCAATATGCAGTTTGTCGAAGCGGATGCCACTGACCTCCCGTTTGGCGACAACGAATTCGACGCGACGACGATTTCGTTCGGGCTGCGCAATGTGGTGGAGCCGAAGAAGGCGATCGCCGAGATGTTCCGCGTGACCAAGCCGGGTGGGCGCATCGTGATTTGCGAGTTCTCGACGCCCCCGAACGCGGCCATGAAGAACCTCTACGACTTCTACCTCGAGCGTGTGACGCCAGTGATGGTGAAGTTCTCGAGCTCGAACCCCGACGCGTACGACTACCTCAACGACTCGATCAAGGCGTGGCCGGGGCAGCGCGAGCTGGCGTCGTGGCTGCGTGGAGCCGGCTGGACCGAGGTGCAGTTCCGCAACCTCACCGGGGGAATCGTGGCGTTGCACCGCGGGACGAAGCCCCGCGCGTAGGGCGCCGCCCCGCTCCCTCTCGCGTGCGATCGACGCCCGCCGACCATGTACTAAAAATGGTCGCCAGCAGCAACGAATCCACGTGTCACAGAGCACTTTTCGGTAAACCGGCAACTGCACCACGGCCGCTAGCATCGGTGGAATGACTTCACCGCTTGCGACGCTCACCGGCGAGCTCACTCGATGGGACGACGAGCGGGGCTTCGGCTTCCTCACGCCCCTCGATGGTGGTGCGGACGTCTTCCTTCACATCTCGGCGGTTCCACGCTCGGCCGCTCGACCGCAACGCGGGGATCTGGTCAATTACGTCGTCGAACTCACTGCTGATGGCAAGCGGCGGGCTGCGCGGGTCGACTTGGTGCACACGAACAGCACAGCGAACCGCGCCCCACGGTCACCGCGGCCTCGCCCATCGACGCGGCCTCGCCCATCGACCCGGCCTCGCCCATTGGCGCGGTCGCGCGCTTCGCGAGCCGTCGCCGTTCTGGGCGCCCTCGCGGTGGCACTCGCATTCTTCGCGGCTCTCCTCGTGCGGGCGAGCTGGTGGACCGTTCCGTACTGGGCCGTCCTGGGTTACCTCGCGGTGAGCATCCTGTGCTTCGTCTCCTACGCTGTCGACAAGTCCGCCGCTGTGTCCGGTCGCCGGCGCACACCCGAGAACACCCTGCTCAGCCTCGGGCTTCTCGGCGGGTGGCCCGGTGCGATCGTTGCGCAGCAGGTGTTTCGCCACAAGATCCGCAAACAGACATTCATGCGAGTATTCGGGGGCACCGTCGTCGCGAACCTCAGCGTCCTCGTGCTGCTGGCCTCCCCGCTCGGGGCCGGCGCGATGTGTTCGGTCATCGCGTGCCGATGACGAGCGTCGCGTCGAACTCCTCGGAGTGCTCCACCCGCGCGTCGAGGCCAGCGTTTTCCACGCTGAGTGCCGTGCGTTCGGCCTGACGCTCGCTCGTCTCGATGAGCAGTTGGCCACCGGGCGCCAGCCACTCCACCGCGTCGGCGCTGATCCGACGGTGAAGTGCGAGCCCGTCCCCACCACCGTCGAGACTCAAGCGGCTCTCGTGCAATCGGGCTTCTCGAGGCATGAGGTCGATCTCGGCGCTCGGAACGTACGGCGCGTTCGCCACGATGACATCGACGCGGCCAAGGAGGTCGGTTGGGAGTCCAGCGAAGAGGTCGCCGACCGCCACGACGGCGCGCTCGCCGAGGTTTTCCCGAGCGCAGGCGACAGCGGCAGGGTCGATGTCCGTTGCGTGCACCTCGATTCCCTCAACCCGCGTCAGCAGTGCTGCTCCGATGGCTCCCGACCCGCAACACACGTCGATAACGAGCGGATGCCTGCGCTGCGACGCGAGGGCGGCTGCACGTTCCACAAGAAATTCGGTGCGTTTCCGGGGCACGAACACCCCGGGTTGCACCCTGATTCTCAGGTCGCAGAACTCGGCCCAGCCGAGGATGTACTCGAGCGGCTCGCCCGCGATGCGACGGAGCACCAGCGTTTCGAATTCGGACGCATCGCCTGCCGCTTCGAGGAGGAGCCGCGCCTCGTCCGCGGCAAACACCGATCCCGCACGCCGCAGCCGGTCGGTCGCCTCGACGCCCCGACCGGCCGCTTGAACTCCGGCGCTCAATAAAACTTCTCTCCCTGAGCGAGTTTCTCGACGAAGGTCTCGATCCGTCGAGCACGTGTCTCCGGTCGTTTGGCCTCCTGGATCCGGTAATAGATGGCGAAGCGGTTCTGGCTGTTGAGCGTCGCGAAGAATGCGGCCGCCTCGGGGTTCTTTTCCAGCTCAGCGAGGAAGTCGGGGTGTGGTTCGGCCGTTTTGGGCCCCTCGTATGCCCGCTCCCAGCGGCCATCGGCGCGGGCACGCTCGACCTCGGCCAGGCCGCGCGGTGTCATCCTCCCCTCGGCGATCATGGCCTCGACTGTTCGCACGTTGCGCATCGACCAGGGACTCCGCGGCCGCCGCGGTGTGAAGCGCTGCACATAGGTTTCATCGTCGACCCGGCGCGCCTGACCGTCTATCCAGCCATACGCGAGGGCGACGTCAAGCGCCTCGGCGTAGGTCACCGTCGTCTGGCCTGATCCCTTTTTCGCGAGAACCAGCCAAATGCCGGGCGATGTGTCCTGGTTCTCCTCGACCCAGGCGCGGAACTCGTCCGGGCCGTCAAAACGCAGCGTTTCCTGCTCGACCGCCATTACTCGCCCAGCATCCCGCCGGTACGGAACTCGAGGATCTCGAGGTAGTGCGGATTGAACATGATGCCCAGGATGTTGCCGAAAGGGTCGACAACGGATGCCGTCACAAAGCCCGCTTCCCGCTTGGTTATCGGTTCGTGTTCTGCCGCTCCAAGAGTGAGCAGTCGCTCCAGCGCCTGCTCCACATCGTTCACGTGCCAAAACACGACAGCGCCACCAGGTTCGGTCGCCGTTGGATGCGGCGAGTATCGCCGGTCGATGATGCCGAGTTCGTGTTCAAAGTCGCCGAGCCTGTACTCGATATATGCGGCAGGGCCGGTTTCGGGGCGAACGAAATAGGGCGCGATTCCGAGCAGCTCGGTGTACCAGGCGCGCGCCGCGTCAATATCGTCAGCGAAGAAACTGACGGTGGCAATACCTCTCAGAAACATGATCACTCCGCTTCCGGTGTCTCGCCCGTGTCGACACCTGAACGGTCCAATAGTGGCGTGCCACGTGGCATCCGTCTAGACCTTCGGGATGCCGGGACCTCGCGTTGTCGTGCGTTCGGGGTTCGGGGTTCGGTTGCGCCGTAGCTGTTGTCATCGGGGTTGATCGTTGTTCCAGACGCGACGATCTCATCGATGCAATCGAGCAGCTCGTCGCTGAGAACTGTGTCGGCTGCGGGAGCTGCGACTGGAGTTGCTTCATGGTTCGGGCCCGATGATGGCCGAGGTGACGGACGGATCACGGACGTTACGCCGCAATCGGGCGTGCCGGGAGGCACTGGTGGTACCTGTCTCGATGGGCACTCCCACGCGCAGCATTAAGACGATGTGATGGTTGAACGCCGCCATTGCGGTTGCTCATCGACTCGAAGGATTTCATGAAAGCCACGTACATGTATGGCGCGGGCGACGTCCGCGTGAAGACCGTTGCCGATCCGATTCTCAAAGAACCGACGGATGCCATCGTGCGGGTTGTGCGCGCGTGCGTCTGCGGCAGCGACCTCCACCCGTATCATTCGATGCCGTATTCCGAGGGTGGCAACCCGATGGGACACGAGCTCATCGGTGTCGTGGAGGAGACCGGGGCGGCCGTCTCATCGGTGAAGAAGGGCGACTTCGTTGTTGCGCCGTTCGCATTCTCGGACAACACCTGTGCGTTCTGCCTCGAAGGATTCCAGACGTCGTGCGTTCACGGAGGCTGGTATGGCAACACCGAGTTCGGTGGTTTGCAGGCTGAGATGGCTCGGATCCCGCAGGCGGACGGCAGCCTCGTCGTCGTCCCGGGTGTAGACGAGGCCAGCGAGTTGTTGCCTTCCCTGCTCGCCCTGTCGGATGTGTACCTGACCGGATATCACGCAGCCCACATGGGCCGAGTCGAAACTGGCAAGACCGTCACCGTGATCGGTGACGGCGCTGTTGGGCTTTCTGCGGTGCTCGCGTCGAAGCGGCTCGGCGCCGAGCGCATCATCCTCATGGGCCGACACCGGGCTCGCACCGATCTGGGCGTCGATTTCGGCGCAACAGACGTCGTCGCCGAGCGGGGCGAGGAGGGTATCGCCAAGGTGATGGAGCTTACCGGCGGAGAGGGAACGCACATAGTTTTGGAAGCTGTCGGCCTGATGCCAGCCTACGAACAGGCGTTCGGCATCGTTCGTCCCGGCGGAGTGATCTCGCGCGTCGGCGTTCCGCAGTATGAGAAAGCCCCGGTCGGGTTCGGTTCGCTGTTCGGTAAAAACGCGACACTCACCGGAGGCCCAGCGCCCGTCCGCGCCTACCTGGAACAAGCAATTCGGCAGGTTCTGAACGGCGAAATCGCCCCGGGAAGAGTCTTCGACCGCACAGTGACGATCGATGACGTACCAGCCGCGTACGCGGCGATGGATGCCCGCGAAGCGTTGAAGGTCATGATCGCATTCTGAGGGCCCGTTCTCAGAGCCGGAACAAAAGAGGAGCACAAGATATGACAGAAGACCAAACTGCCGCGCAGGGACAGGCGCCATCGCCTACACGGGCTGGCCTCAGAGCTATGTCTGCGCCCCACAATGCACACGACATTTTCATCGAGGAGTGACTTATGAGTACTAAGAAGCAGCCAACAGCGCCAACCGTGAAGGGCCCAGCCGAGTGGTTCACCGGGGACGTCTACTTCAACGCCTACTACCGCGGCGAGGAGCCGTCCCGGTTACGCCTGAACCTCGTCCGGTTCACGCCGGGTGCGCACACAGCGTGGCACAGACACGCCGTCGGGCAGACGCTTCACGTGACGGAAGGCCTCGGGTACGTGCAGTCTCGCGGCGAGGAACTGATTGAGCTTCACCCGGGAGACACCGTTTACACGCCGGCTGGCGAGTGGCACTGGCACGGTGCAACCGCGGACAACTTCATGTGTCACCTGGCGATGTGGGAGGCTCCAGCACCGGAAAGCGACGAGCCAGAAACGACCTGGGGTGACAAACTCACCAGCGAGGAATACCCGCCAAGCTAGGGCGTTTGTTCCACGCCCGGGCTCGTCCCGGGCCAAGTCAGCTCGGTCGTGGTTCCTGTTCCGCGACCGAGCTTTCCTGCGAAGCGACCCATGAGGCGAGAACCCGCAGGGCGTCGGCGGTGGGAGAACCGGCCGGTGCCGTGTACACATTCATCACGAGCCCCGGTTCACTTGGAAGTTCCATCGATTCGAAGTTGAGGTCGAGGTCACCGACAACCGGGTGGTGCAGTCGCTTCACTCCACTGCGATGGTGCATGACGTCGCGTGACGCCCATCGTTCACGGAACAGTTCGCTCTGGGTTGAGAGCTCACCGACCAGGTTGATCAGATCGGGGTCGTGCGGGTTGCGGCCGGCTTCGAGACGCAACATGGCCGCGGCGTCGTTGGCGATGCGGTCGTAGTCCCGCCAGAATTCACGAGCGGCCGGATTGAGATAGGTGAACCGCGTGGTGTTGACCGGTCGGCGGGGGTCATCGAAAACCGGTGCATAGAGTGCTCGCCCCATCCGGTTCGCCGCGAGGATGTCGTGACGACCGTTGCGAACCCAGGCAGGGGCATCCGCGAGAGCGTCGAGAACCTGCTGCACAGCGGGACGCACTGTCGTCGATGCCCGCTTCTTCTTGTGCAGGGTGGGTGCTGAAGCGCGCGCCAGATCAAAGAGGTACTCGCGTTCGGCGTCGTCAAGCCGAAGGGTGCGCGCGAGCGCATCGAGAACACTTTCGGAGGCTCCGGCGAGGTTGCCGCGTTCGAGTCGCACGTAGTAGTCGACGGAAACCCCCGTCAGCAGAGCAACCTCCTCACGGCGGAGGCCGGGGACACGACGGTTGCCGCCGAACGCAGTGAGGCCGGTATCTTCCGGCGCAATGCGGGCACGGCGAGAACTCAAAAACTCACGGATCTCTGCACGGGTGTCTGCCATGACCTCAGGTTAAGCCTCTTGCGCTCGGCCCGGGAGGCACTGGCGCTACCTGCCACGTGGCATCCGTTCTCTCACCTTTCCCCTGCACCCGCCCCCGCTCTCGGGCATTGACTCGGAAACTGCGCGGCAGTAGCTTTCGCTCATGACAACGCAGTCGACGGGTCCCTCGCGCCCGACAGCCCCTGGCAGCGAGGGAAAGGGGCTCGCGGCAGGCACTCTCGGCCTGTGGGGGTCCGTCGTGATCGGGCTCGCATCAACGGCGCCCGTGTACTCGCTCGTTGCGACCCTCGGATTTGTGGTGCTCGCAGTAGGCGCGCAGGCGCCCATCGCTTTCATCGTCGCCTTCATCCCCATGCTTTTCATCGCGTTCGCATATCGGGAACTGAACAGGGCCGTCCCCGACTGCGGCACGGCGTTCACCTGGGGAACCAAGGCGTTCCGGGCGTACGTCGGGTGGATGGCCGGATGGGGAGTGGCCGTCGCCGGAATGGTCGTTTTGGCAAACCTGGCCCAGGTCGGCGGGCAATACCTCTGGCTGCTGGTCGGTGACGGGTCCCTGGCCTCGAACGTGCCGCTCGTCACAGGAACGGGTGTCGTGTTCATCGCTCTCATGACCTGGGTGAGCTACCGCGGAATCGAGCTGGGAGCGCGGGTGCAGAACGTGCTCCTCGCCGTGCAGTACTTCGCCCTTGCACTGTTCGCGATCGTCGCGTTCATCAAGGTCGGCACCGGCGACGCACCGAATCCGACACCCGTCAGCCTGGACTGGTTCAATCCGTTGGGTTTTACCGATTACTCCGGATTCATCGAGGCTGTCCTGCTCGCCTTGTTCATCTACTGGGGCTGGGACACCTGCCTGGCTCTCAACGAAGAGACCAAGGACCCGAAACGCATTCCCGGGAGGGCGGCGCTCGTCACCACGGTCATCCTCCTCGTCACATACGTCACCGTCACGGTCGCCGCGATGTCGTACGCCGGTCTCGGCACTGGCGGCACCGGGCTCGCGAACGAAGACAACGCGAATGACGTGTTCCTGGCGCTCAAGGACCTCATTCTCGGTCCCTGGGCATGGATCCTCGTGGTTGCCGTTCTCGTTTCGGCCGTGTCATCGACCCAGACCACCATCCTCCCGACAGCAAGGGGCACGCTGTCCATGGCCGCGTATCGGGCGTTGCCGAAACGGTTCGCCACGGTGCACCCGAAATACCAGACACCGTCGTTCTCCACCCTGGTGATGGGCATTGTCGCCATCGTCTACTACGTGGGCATGACGTTCATCTCCGAGAACATCCTGGCCGACTCGATCCTCTCCCTCGGTCTCGCGATCGCGTTCTACTACGGCATCACCGGCTTCGCCTGCGTCTGGTACTTCCGCCGTGAGTTGTTCACCTCGGCTCGAAACTTCTTCTTCAAGGGCCTGTTTCCGCTCCTCGGTGCGCTCATGCTCGGCTACGCCTTCATCCAGTCCTGCATCGACATGTACGACGTCGACTACGGTTACACGATCATTTGGGGCATCGGCGGCACGTTTGTGATCGGTGTTGGAGCGCTCGCCATCGGCGTGGTCCTGATGCTGGTCTGGTGGGCGTTCCCGCGATCGAAGCCCTTCTTCCGCGGTGAAAGCCTCAACCGCGACACCGAGGTACTCGTGCCGGACAGCCCCGAGGTGTATGGCCGTTCGGTCGACGGCGGCCTGGCATGACCCGTTCGCCTGTCCCGCTCCTCTTTCGAAAGGCAATCGCATGCGCATCCTGATCATCGGCACGGGAGGGGTCGGCTCGGCCGCCGCTCGCATCCTCGTTCGCCGCGACTTCTTCGAGGCGCTGGTGATCGCCGATTACGACCCCGCGCGGCCAGAAGCGCTCGCCGCTGAACTGGCTGACGCGCGGCTCACCGCGGCACAGGTTGACGCGTCGAGTGCCGCCGAGGTCGCCGCCCTCATCCGTGAGCACAACATCACCCACATTCTCAACGCCGTCGACCCGCGCTTCGTAATGCCGATCTTCGACGGCGCATTCGCCGGCGGTGCCGTCTACCTCGACATGGCAATGAGCCTCTCGCACCCGCATCCCGAAAAGCCCCACGAACTGCCGGGAGTGAAGCTCGGTGATGAGCAATTCGCGCAGGCGGATAAATGGACGGATGCCGGTCGGCTCGCGTTGGTCGGCATCGGCGTTGAGCCCGGCCTGTCCGACGTCTTCGCGCGATACGCCGAGGACGAACTGTTCAGTGAGATCGACGAACTCGGTGTCCGCGACGGTGCGAACCTCGTCGTCGACGGCTACGACTTTGCTCCGTCGTTCTCGATCTGGACCACGATCGAGGAATGCCTGAACCCACCGGTGATCTTCGAAAAGGACCGCGGCTGGTTTACGACACCGCCGTTCAGCGAACCCGAAGTGTTTGATTTTCCCGAAGGCATAGGTCCGGTCGAGTGCGTGAACGTCGAACACGAGGAAGTGCTCCTCATGCCGCGCTGGACGAAGGCGAAGCGGGTCACATTCAAGTACGGGCTCGGCGACGAATTCATCCAGGTGCTTCAGGTGCTGCACAAGATCGGCCTCGACAGAACGGATCCCGTCACGGTGAAAGGGATGCAGGTATCACCGCGCGACGTGGTCGCCGCGAGCCTTCCCGACCCGGCAACACTCGGCGATCGGATGCGAGGCAAGACCTGCGCCGGCGTCTGGGTGCGCGGCACAGGCAAGAACGGCAAACCTCGCTCCACCTACCTGTATCACGTGGTCGACAACGAGCAGACGATGGCGGAGTACGGATCCCAGGCCGTCGTCTGGCAGACAGCCATCAACCCCGTCGTGGCCCTCGAGCTGTTGGCGACCGGTGTCTGGAGCGGCACAGGAGTGCTCGGACCTGAGGCATTCGACGCTCGCCCGTTCCTCGATCTCCTCGCCGCCGATTCGCCGCGCGGATACGGTTCCCCCTGGGGCGTCGAGGAGAAATAGCGCCGACTTCGGGCAGGCCGCGCGGCATCATCCGCCGGAAACTACTGCTTGCCGTTGGCCGCGTCGAGGAGCCACCAGTCGCCGAGCGGTGCTGCTGCGGCGCGCTCGGCAAGGCCAGCGTGAACAAGGTCCCGCTTGTCCAATGCGTCCAGGATCTCCCGCCGCTCGGCGTGAAGCGCTTGCTGCTCGTGACCGGGGAGCGAGCGCATGCGTTCGCCGAGCACCGTAAGCCTGGCCTGGCGCACGGTGAACTTTTGTGAACCGATCAGGCGTGCGACCAAAGAGACAGCACCCAGCAAGCCCGTGAGGATGATCGGCACGGCGAGCATCGGCAGTGTCGCAGGGTCAGCACGCGAACTGTGAAACCATATCGCCCCAGCTACTGCAGTCATCGCGAGGAACGCGGCAGCGATTCCGTAGCCATCCTTCGGCCGGCCAAGTCGCCACCAGTCGACGAGCGCCCACACCTGACCGACCGCTGCGACCCAGAAGCAGATCACCGTGACCGATCGCGCGAGATCCGGACTCATCATGCCGGTGCCCGAGAAGACGTCAGCCCCTGAGCCACCGATCGGCGCGAAAAATCCGCCGAGTGGCGCGACCAGCGCGATGCCCTTGGCGAGCCGGGCAAAGGTGTCGACCGACATCCCGGTCCGGAGCGATGGTGTGTCGAGCGCCTGCTGGAACTCGAGCGATCCCAGGCACACTCCATCCTCAAACTGGTCTTGATGGGCTTGCCGGACTGCGCGAGAGCTCTTCACAATATTGGTTCTAGCACGAATTTCCGCAGTCCATCCATCGCCAGCTGACGGCGGTGTTGAGGAGAAGGGGCGGTGTCGTCGGGCACAGGTAGGCTAGAGAGCGTGAATTCGAGTGCTATCCGGCGTGCGACGAGCCTTTCCAGTCATCTGGGTCAGACCGACCGCATCTTCGCGTCAGCAAAGAGCAAAAAAGTGCTCGCAGCGGTCGACGACGGACTCGAACTCATCGAAAGCGCACTCGAGGTCGAACTGAGCTTCACCGACTCCGTCGCGGACTCCACCTCGCGGTACCTGCTCGAAGCCGGTGGCAAACGTGTTCGTCCGATGCTTCTGTTGCTCACCGCTCAGCTCGGCGACGGCAACACCCCAGATGTCATCCAGGCAGCCCAGGCCATCGAGATCACCCACCTTGCGTCGCTCTACCACGACGACGTGATGGACGACGCCGACCGCAGGCGCGGCGTCCCGAGTGCACACGCCGTCTTCGGCAACTCCGTGGCGATCCTCACCGGTGACCTGCTCTTCGCCCGCGCCAGCCAGCTCATGGCCGGCCTCGGTGAACGCGCCACCCAACTGCAGGCCGACACCTTCGAACGACTCGTCCTCGGCCAGCTGCACGAAACCGTCGGCCCGCGCGACGACGAAGATCCCGAAGAGCAGTACATCCAGGTGCTCGCAGACAAAACCGGGTCGCTGATCGCCCTCGCCGCCCAGGCCGGTCTCATCTTCTCCGGTGCTCCGCACGAGTTCGAGGCGCCGGTCGTCGAGTACGGCGAGAAGATCGGTGTCGCGTTTCAGCTGATCGATGACGTGATCGACCTCTCCCCGCAACCCGAGGAGACAGGCAAGGTTCCGGGAACCGACCTCCGTGCCGGCGTCGCAACCCTGCCGCTGATTCGCCTTCGCGCACTCGCTGCAACCGATGCGGCAGCGGCAGCGCTTGTGTCCCGCATCGAAACGGATGCCGCGGGAACAGACGGCGACGCAGCATCCGCTGACTTTGATGCGGCAATCGCTGAACTCCGCGTCCACGACGTCACCACGCGCACCCTCGCCGAAGCGCACGAATGGGCCCGCGAAGCCGTCGAGGCTCTCGCACCGCTGCCAGACGGCCCGGTGAAACAGGCTCTCACCCGCTTTGCGGACACCATCGTTGACCGAAGCAAGTAAGGAACGAATTCCCGCATGACCAAGTTGAGACTCGCGATCGTCGGCGCCGGCCCGGCAGGTATCTACGCAGCGGACATCCTGCTCAAGGCGGAACGCAACTTCGACGTGTCGATCGACCTGTTCGACCGCCTTCCGGCGCCGTACGGGCTGGTGCGTTACGGCGTCGCTCCAGATCACCCGCGCATCAAGGGCATCATCACCGCTCTGCGTGAGGTACTCGATCGCGGTGACATCCGGGTGTTCGGCAACGTCAACTTCGGCACGGACATCACGCTCGACGACCTCAAGAAGCACTATCACGCGGTGATTTTCGCGACGGGTGCCGTTCGCGACGCCGACCTCGACATCCCCGGCATCGACCTCGATGGGTCCTATGGAGCCGCCGACTTCGTGAGCTGGTTCGATGGTCACCCCGACGTTCCGCGCACCTGGCCGCTCGAAGCTCAGTCGGTCGCGGTGATCGGCAACGGCAACGTCGCGCTTGACGTGTCGCGCATTCTGGCGAAACACCCAGAAGACCTACTGTCGACCGAGATTCCCGACAACGTCTACGAAGGGCTCAAGGCCTCACCTGTGACCGACGTGCACGTCTTCGGGCGTCGCGGCCCGGCGCAGGTAAAGTTCACACCGCTTGAACTGCGCGAACTTGGTGAGCTTCGCGACGTCGACATGATCGTCTACGACGAGGACTTCGACTACGACGAGGCCTCAAAGGCCGCCATCACAAGCAACAAGCAGGTCATGGTGATCGACAAGGTGCTGCAGAAGTGGCGCCAGCGTGACGTCGGAACAGCCTCCCGTCGCCTGCACCTGCACTTCTACGCCAAGCCCCTCGAGGTCGTTTCCGACGACGAGGGCCGTGTCGCCGCATTCCGTTATGAACGGACGACACCGGATGCCGAGGGCGGGGTCGTCGGGACAGGCGAGATTCGCGAGGTCCCCATTCAGGCCATCTACCGGGCCGTTGGCTATTTCGGGTCGCCGCTTGATGGCATCCCATTCGATAAACGTCACGGAGTGATTCCGAACCGCGAGGGTATGGTGCTCAAAAAGGGCAGCAATGACGTCGTGCCTGGCGTCTACGCGACCGGATGGATCAAGCGCGGACCCGTCGGTCTGATCGGCCACACGAAGTCCGATGCCATGGAGACCATCAAGCACGTCATCAACGGCGAGAGCAACTGGTGGGCGCCTGCAGACCCGAGCGAACAGGGTGTGATTGACCTGCTCGAGGAGCGTGGCGTGAAGTACACCGACCTCGACGGGTGGCACAACCTCGACCAGCACGAGGTCAAGCTCGGTGAACCGCACGGTCGGGCGCGCATCAAGGTGGTCCCGCGCGAGGACATGGTCGCTATTTCGCGCGGCGAGGCACTCGGGGCGTAGTCGGGCAGTCCTGCCCATGGTTCGGCGTTGTTGACGCCCGATAGGGTGGTGGCATGTCGATGCAGCAGCCTCCCCAGAACCCGTACGCCCAGCAGGTACCGCCAGCGGGAGGGCAGCCCCAGGGTGCCGCACCCCAGGGCGGATTCGGGCCACCGGTGCAGCAGTCACGTCCGATCGACAAGAGTATTCTGCGCCAGCTGATCTTCGGTGCGGTCCTGGTTGTCGGCTTCGAGTTCCTCACCGGCGTCCTGAGTCTGGTCAGCAATGCGATCTACGGGATGCTCGGCAACCAGGTCATCTACTTCATCGTTTCGGTTGTGGCCGCTGCGGTCTTCGCTGGCCTCGTCGTGGTGAGTGCCCTGTACATCGTGCCGATCGAGAAGGCACGCAACACGGTCGAACTGCTCAAGAAGCTTGTCGTCGGCGGCGCGATCGGCCTCGTCGGGCTCGTCCTCATCAACCTGATCTGGGCCGTGATTGACGGCGGCTCACTTCTCGGACAGGTGATCTTCAGCTCGGCGTTCATTGGATCGATCCTGACGGCTCTCACCCTGACCGCGATCTTCGTGCTCGGTGTGCTCATCGCCCGCAACGTGCCGCCGCGACCGCGAGCCGCGGCACCGCAGTTCGGCGCACCGCAGGGTTACCCTGCCCAGCAGCAGACTCAGGCTCCACAGGGTTACGCTGCCCCGCAGCAGACTCAGGCTCCACAGGGTTACGCTGCGCCGCAGGGCCAGGTGCCCCAGCAGCACGCTCCGCAGCCACACGCTCAGCAGCAGCAGCAGCAGCAGCAGCACCAGCCGCAACCGCAACCGCAGCAGCAGGCTCCGCAGTACCCGGCCGCTCCCCAGGCGCAGCCGCCGTACCCGCCCCAGCCGTAGTCAGCGGTGGCAGCAAGCGCGCAGAGAGAGCCGGAGGGCGACAACTGGCAGCCAGACGTCCTCGGTGAACCGTTCGAGCAGCTCACCCTCGAGCTGACCGACGACTTCCAGGGCCCAATAGTGGCGACGCTGGTTCGCCGTCGCGAATCAGCGTTCCGTCGCCTCGCGTCAATCTTCGACGACGAAGCGGTCGCCCGTGGCTGGGATGTCCTCTACGTGCACGGCTGGTCTGACTACTTCTTTCAGACCGAGCTCGCCGAATACTGGCACTCGCAGGGTGCCAGGTTCTTCGCACTCGACCTGCGAAAGTATGGCCGCTCTCTCCGGGACCACCACACCCCCGGCTATGTCACCAACCTGGCCGACTATGACGAGGACATCGAAGCGGCTCTGACCGCGATGGGGCATGGGCACGGGATGCAGCCGTCCCGTCGTCTCTTGATTCTGGGCCACTCCACCGGCGGGCTGACCGTGTCGCTGTGGGTCGACCGGCACCCTGAACGGGCGCACGCCGTTGTACTGAATAGCCCGTGGCTCGAGTTCCAGGCCGGCGCCGTCGGCCGCCGTGCCCTCGCCCCGCTCGCCTCGATCGGAGCGCGGCTCGACCCTCGGGCACCTCTCCCGAACGTCGACCTGGGTTTCTACTCCCGCTCCGTGTCGAGGGCGATGGACGGCGAATGGGAGTACAACACCGACTGGCGTCCGGCCCGCGGTTTCCCGGCTCATCCGGCCTGGCTCGCCGCGGTGTTCGGCGGGCACCAGCGCGTCGCAGCAGGGCTCTCCATCGACGTTCCAGTGCTCAGCATGGTCTCAGCGAAGTCGACGCTCTCGATGACCTGGTCAGACGAGATGCGGTCGAGTGACACGGTGCTCGTTGTTGATGAGATCGCCGAGCAGTCGCTGCGGCTCGCTCCGACGGTCACGGTCGCCAGGATCCCCGGCGCCATCCACGACGTGCTGCTGTCTGCGCCGTCGGTACGGGCGTACGCCTACGCACAAATCACGCGCTGGGCGCGATCCTACCTGCGCTGACGCCCGTTACTCGAGCTCCAGCGCGAGCCAGAGGTTGGTGCGCGCGTCAAAACCTGCCAACGGGCGTCCGGTGAGCTTCTCCACGAGCGCCACCCGGCTCTTCAGCGTGTGCCGGTGAATGCCGAGCTGCTTCGCGGCCGGGTCCCATGCGCCGTTGTGCTCGAGCCACACCCGCGCACTCTCGATCAGCGTCGTGCCCGCGTCGTGCTCTCGCACCGGCCGCAGCAGCGCACGAGCCACCTCGCTCGCCGCGGTCTCGCGCAGCAACCCGGACAGGCTCCCATCGACGATGTCGGAAAATCCGAGAACGGATGCTTCGCCCGCTTTTTCGAGAGCACGCACCGCCTGCGAGACACCGGTCGCCGTCTCAACCCACGGCATCGGCTCAGAGAGCCCAGCGGCCAGCCCGTGCAGTCGGCTCAGCTGGGCAGCAAGCGCGGGCGCAGCGTCCGACGACGCGGAGATCACAACCCGCCCGTCGCTCGCAGCAAAAAACAGCTCTCCGGTGAACTCGGCGTCTCGTGCTTCGAGGTCGGTGAACAGGGCGTCGCGCGACCCACTCGATGGGCGCAGCACCACGAACCGTACAGGCTCGACGGGGAGCGCGCCGCCCATCTGCTCGACAATCCGCCGTACCGGGGCAACGTTTCCCTCGAGCAGGCTCTGGAACAGTCCGCTGCGCAGTCGGCCGCGTGCCCGACCGAGCTCACGGTTCTGTTCGAGCGCCAGACCGGCCAGCGCAACAACGCTCGTCACGACGGTCTGGTCAGCGGCGTCGAGCGGCCCGGCACCAGCTGTGGCGAGAACACCCCTGAGGGCTCCGCGTCGGCCCAGTGTCTGCAGCGACACCTGCCCGGCCGGGTCGCTGATGGTCGAGCTCGATCGTTGCCCTCGCGCGATCAAACGCTGGGCTTCAGCGTCCACCCGCTCGAGCAGCTCGGACCGCCCAAGCGCCGATGCCTCATCAAACGTCGCCGACTGGTGCCCGCGCGAATCGTAGAGACGCACCCAGCGACCGAGCTGACGTGAGAGTTCCTGCAGGACCGAACCGATGGCATCCGGTCGAAGTGCTGCAAACGAAATGGCGCGCTGCGCATTCAAAGCCCACGCGTCTCTGGCGTGTGCCGCCTCGGCGATGAGGTCGGCGACCGAACGGATGACGGCGATGAACGGCACGCGGTACGGCACCTCGAACAGCGGCATGCTGAAACGTTCGCACGCCGCGATCAGGCCATCCGGGGTTCCGGCCTGGATCACCTCTGTGCCGAAACCGATGCCGAGGAGGCCAGCGCCGGCCAGACGTTCGACGTAGCTTTCGAAGCTCTCCCGCGTCGCGGTTGCCTGGGCGAACTGGGTGCCAGTGGTCAGCACGAGCTGCCCGGCGTCGAGAAACGGCGTTGGGTCGGCGAGGTCCGAGCTGTGAATCCAGGAGATGGGCGCGGTGAGTCGTTCCGAGTTCGCGCCGGTGAGCAGGCGCAGTCCGAGGCCGGCATTGTGGAGCAGTCCGTTCACCGTTGGTTGCATGGGGCAAGCGTACGCGGAAATGCCAGAGTGGCAGAATAGCGGATGCCTCTGGCCGTTTTGTCAGTTCACGGCGGCCCGGTCACCTCATACGCTGGCAACCACTGACAGGGAGCACTCGAAACCATGACACTGACCACCCCGACCACCGGAGGCCCTACGCTCGCGCAGGAGCGGAGGATCGTCACGGCCATCCCAGGCCCGCGCTCAGTGGAGCTGATGGCCCGCAAGCGAAGCGCTGTGACGAGCGCGGTCGGAACGACCATGCCGGTGTTCGCTGCGGCGGCCGGCGGGGGAGTAATTGTCGACGTCGACGGCAACTCGTTCATCGACCTGGGCTCGGGCATCGCCGTGACCGGCGTCGGCAACAGTGCACCCCGCGTTGTGGACGCTGTGCAGGCGCAGGTCGCGCAGTTCACGCACACCTGTTTTATGGTCACGCCGTACGACTCCTACGTCGAGGTGGCAGAGAAACTCAACGAACTCACGCCGGGTGATCACGAGAAGCGCAGCGCCCTCTTCAACTCCGGTGCCGAAGCCGTCGAGAACGCCATCAAGGTGGCGCGGAGTTACACGGGTAAACAGGCCGTCGTCGCGTTCGACCACGCCTACCACGGCCGCACGAATCTCACCATGGCGCTCACCGCGAAGTCGATGCCGTACAAGAGCGGCTTCGGCCCATTCGCTCCTGAGATCTATCGCGCCCCAATGTCGTATCCCTTCCGCGATGGGCTGTCGGGGCCAGAGGCAGCGAAGCGCGCGGTTTCGGTGATCGAGAAGCAGGTCGGCGCTGCCAACCTGGCGGCGATCGTCGTCGAACCGATTCAGGGTGAGGGCGGTTTCATCGTTCCGGCACCCGGCTTCCTCCCGGCGCTCGCGGAGTGGGCTCGCGAAAACGACGTCGTGTTCATCGCCGACGAGGTGCAAACCGGATTTGCGCGAACCGGTGACCTGTTCGCGAGTGAAAACGAGGGCATCGTACCCGACATCATCGCGACGGCAAAAGGCATCGCGGGCGGGCTTCCGCTGTCTGCCATCACCGGTCGCGCCGAGATCATGGACGCCACCCACACCGGCGGCCTCGGTGGCACGTACGGCGGTAACCCCATCGCCTGCGTCGCCGCGCTCGCCGCCATCGAGACGTACCTCGAGGACGACCTGGCATCGGCCGCTCGCACTATCGGTGAGACGATCGCCGCCCGGTTCACCGCGGCGCAGAAAACCGACGCGCGCATCGGTGACATCCGCGGGCGTGGCGCCATGATGGCGATCGAATTCGTTGACCCACGAACGAACGAACCGGATGCCGCGCTGACGGCGGCGATCGCGAAGGCGGCCGCTGCCGAAGGTGTGATCGTCCTGACCTGCGGAACCTACGGTAACGTCATCCGTTTCCTGCCCCCACTGTCCATCCCCGACGCGCTGCTCAACGAAGGCATCGACGTCGTCCTTTCCGCATTGGAGAACGCATGATTTCCGAATCCGCCCTGCTCGCCAAGATCCCGACCGGACTGTTCATCGGCGGGGAGTGGCGATCGACGGAGGGAACGATCGACGTGATGGATCCGTCAACCGGAGCCGTCCTCGCCTCGATCGCCGACGCATCCGCCACCGATGCAAGGGCAGCACTCGACGCCGCCGTCTCCGTGCAGGACGAGTGGGCGGCAACCGCTCCACGCACCCGGTCGAACATTCTCCGCAAGGCATTCGACCTCATGCAGGAACGGCGTGACGAGTTCGCACTGCTGATGACACTCGAAATGGGCAAGCCGCTCGCCGAGGCGCAGGGTGAGGTGACCTACGGCGGCGAATTCCTCCGCTGGTTCAGCGAAGAAGCCGTCCGCATCACCGGGCGGTACGGCGTGAACCCCGAGGGCACCGGCCGCACCATCGTCTCGCAGCACCCGGTCGGGCCGTGCTACCTCATCACCCCGTGGAACTTCCCGCTCGCCATGGCCACGCGCAAGATCGCGCCGGCACTCGCCGCAGGCTGCACGGTCATCGTCAAGCCGGCGTCGCTCACACCTCTGACCACCCTGTACTTCGCGAAGCTGCTCGAAGAGGCTGGTCTTCCAGCCGGTGTGGTCAACGTGCTCACGACGAGCTCGTCCGGCGCCGTCACCGAGCCGCTGCTCGATGACCCTCGCTTGCGCAAGCTCAGCTTCACCGGATCCACACCGGTCGGCCAGAAGCTCATCTCCCAGTCGGCGAAGAACGTGCTCCGCACCTCGATGGAGCTCGGCGGAAACGCCCCGTTCGTTGTGTTCGGTGACGCTGACCTCGACGCAGCCGTTGACGGCGCCATCGCCGCGAAGTTCCGCAACGTCGGCCAGGCCTGCACTGCGGCGAACCGCTTCATCGTCCACGAATCCGTCGCCGAAGAATTCGCGCGCCGGGTCACCGAACGGGTGAAGGGCTTTACCGTGGGCCGCGGCACCGAGGACGGCGTCACCATTGGCCCGCTCATCGACGACCGCGCCGTGACCAAGGCCACCGACCTCGTCGACGACGCCGTGAGCAAGGGCGCGACGCTCCTCACCGGCGGTTCGTCGATCGACGGCGACGGCAGCTTCTTCGAACCAACGGTGATCACGGACGTGAAGCCGGGCTCGAACATCCTCCGCGAAGAAATCTTCGGCCCGGTGCTGGCCATCGTCCCATTCAGCACCGAAGCGGATGCCATTCGGCTGGCAAACGACACCGAGTACGGACTCGTCAGTTACGTCTTCACCACCGACCTGGCGCGGGGTCAGCGAATGATCGACAAGCTCGAGACCGGAATGATGGGCCTCAACGTCGGTGTGATCTCGAACGCGTCAGCACCGTTCGGCGGTGTGAAGCAGTCCGGCATCGGCCGAGAGGGAGGTTTCGAGGGAATCCACGAGTACCTCTCCACGAAGTACACCATGACGCCTGTGGCGTAGGGCACCCGCTCGCAGTACGGAAGGAAGAACAATGACGTTGCTCCAGAACTACATTCACGGCAAATTTGTGGACGCTGCCGGGTCGAAAACACTCGACATCGTGAACCCGGCGACCGGCGACGTCGTTGCGACCTCGCCGATCTCGAACGACGCGGATATCGACAACGCGTTCGCCGGTGCGCACGCGGCATTTGCCACCTGGAAGCGCACAACCCCGAGCCAGCGACAGGCGATGCTCCTGAAAATTGCGGATGCCATGGAGGCTAACGCGGACGAACTCGTTGAAGCGCAACACCGGAACACCGGGCAGCCCCGCGAGGCGATCCGGGTGGAAGAGGTGATCGCCGGTGCAGACCACCTGCGCTTCTTCGCCGGAGCAGCGCGGGTGCTCGAGGGCAAGAGCGCCGGGGAATACCTCGAGAACCACACCTCATTTGTGCGCCGTGAACCGATCGGCGTCGTCGCCCAGGTGACGCCGTGGAACTACCCGATCATGATGGCCATCTGGAAGATCGCTCCAGCGCTCGCTGCTGGCAACACCGTCGTGCTGAAGCCGAGCGACACCACGCCGGAGTCCACCCTGGTTCTCGCGCGGCTGACGCAGGGCATCCTCCCAGACGGCGTGCTCAACGTTGTGCTCGGCGACGGAAGCACAGGTCAACTGATGACCGAGCATCCTGTTCCGGGGCTCGTGTCGATCACAGGCTCTGTGCGCGCCGGAATGGCGGTCGCTGCATCCGCTGCGAAGAGGTTGCACAGGGCGCACCTCGAACTCGGTGGCAAAGCGCCCGCCGTCGTCTTCGCCGACGCGGACATCGCGGGAGCCGCAGAGGGCATCGCAGGTGCCGGGTACTTCAACGCCGGCCAGGACTGCACGGCTGTCACGCGTGTGCTCGTGCACGAATCGGTCGCAGACGAGTTCGTGACCGAGCTGGTCAAGGCGGCGGAAGCCACGAAGACCGGGAATGCTGAGGACCCCGACGCTTACTATGGGCCGCTCAATAACGCCTCACACTTCGCGAAGGTGTCGAGCGTGATCGACGACCTGCCCTCCCACGCGAAGGTCGTCACCGGTGGTCATCGGGTGGGGGAGAAGGGCTTCTATTACGCGCCGACCGTGATCACCGGTGTATCGCAGATCGATGCCTGCGTGCAGGAGGAAACCTTCGGGCCTGTGCTCACTGTGCAGACGTTCGCCACCGAAGAGCAGGCCGTCGACATGGCCAACGATGTGGACTACGGACTCGCGTCGAGTGTATGGACGAGGAATCACGGCACGGCGATGCGAATGGCGCGTGAGCTCGACTTCGGCGCGGTCTGGATCAACACCCACATCCTGCTTGCCGCAGAGATGCCGCACGGCGGATTCAAGATGTCGGGCTACGGCAAGGACCTCTCGTCGTACGGACTCGAGGATTACACCCGGATCAAGCACGTGATGAGCGCGATCGAGGTATGAGCGTGGCACGCCGAGGAGAACAGGGCATGACCGAACTGCAGCGCGACGTCGTCATCATTGGCGCAGGAGCATCGGGGCTGACAGCGGCCACCAGGCTGCGCGAGGCGGGACTCAGCGTGGCGGTGCTTGAGGCACGGGATCGGGTGGGCGGCCGGCTGTGGACGAACGACATTGACGGGGCGACCCTCGAGATCGGTGGCCAGTGGGTGTCTCCAGACCAGGACGCGCTGATCGAGACGCTCGCCGAGCTCGGACTCGAGACCTACTCGCGCTACCGCGAGGGTGACAGCGTTTACATCAATGCGTCGGGAACGCTGACCAGGTTCACCGGTGAGATCTTCCCGGTCGAGGCATCCACCCAGCGCGAGATGGAACGGCTCATCACTGTGCTCGACGAGCTCGTCGCCGACATCGGTCCGCGCGAGCCGTGGGCGCACCCCCGCGCGGAGGAGCTCGACTCGGTCACCTGGATCGAGTGGCTTGAGAGCCAAACCGATGACGTTGAAGCTCGTGACAACATCGCGCTCTTCGTCGCCGACGCCATGCTCACCAAACCGGCCCACGCGTTCAGTGCGCTGCAGGCGATCTTGATGGCGGCATCCGCTGGCAGTTTTTCGAATCTGGTCGACGCCGACTTCATTCTTGACAAGCGGGTGATTGGCGGCCTGCAGCGGGTGCCGCTGCTGCTCGCCGAGAAGCTCGGCGACGACGTGTTCCTGTCGCAGCCGGTGCGCCGCCTCGAGTACACCGCTGACAGTGTGCGAGCGGTCGCCGACGGCATGACGGTGTCGGCGCGGCAGGCGATCGTCGCAGTGCCGCCGAACCTCTACTCAAGGATCGACTTCCAGCCGCCACTGCCGCGGCGCCAGCAGCAGATGCACCAGCACCTGTCGCTCGGTTTCGTGATCAAGGTGCATGCCGTCTACGAGACTCCGTTTTGGCGGAACGCCGGGCTCTCCGGTACCTCGTTCAGCCCATACGAGATCGTGCACGAGGCCTATGACAACTCGAACTACGACGACCCGCGCGGCACACTGGTCGGTTTCGTGTCTGACCGGAAGGCCGATCAGCTGTTCACGCTGCCCGCCGAGGAACGCAAACGGATCATCCTCACTTCCCTGTCGCACTACTACGGCGAGGAAGCGCTGAGCCCTGTCGTCTACTACGAGAGCGACTGGGGCAGTGAGGAGTGGACGCGCGGTGCGTATGCCGCGAGCTTCGACATGGGTGGGCTGCATCGGTACGGCGCCGACCTGCGCTCGCCGGTCGGGCCGATCCACTGGTCGTGCAGCGACCTGGCCGCCGAGGGCTACCAGCACGTCGACGGTGCCATCCGAATGGGCCGACAAACCGCCGACGCCATCCTTCTGAACCGAACGTAAGATCCCGCAACTCCCGCTGTACCGACCGCAAAGGAGCGACTCGACATGCGATACATCGTGGGCTACACCGACACCCCCTCCGGCGAGGATGCACTCAACCTCGCCGTGAGGCTCGCTCGCTCCATGCAGAGGGGCCTCGACATCGTCATCGTTCTGAGGAGCGAAGCGAGGGCAACCCTTGTTCCGGTGGACGCCGGCTACGAGAAGTATCTGCACGAGGCGGCCGAAGAGTGGTTGCACCGTGCACTCACTCTTGTGCCGAACGACATGGACGCGAAGGGGCATATTGTCTACGCGGAGTCGTTCGCGCAGGGGCTCCTCGACACCAGTCGCGACCTCGAGGGTCGAATGATCATCGTTGGTGCGGCGCGGGGCGGCCTGCTCGGCCGATTCACCATCGGAAGTGTGGCGAACTCCCTGCTGCACTCGGCAGTTGTCCCTGTTGCTCTCGCGCCGCAAGGGTCCGTCGCCGAAGTGGGACTCGAGGGCATCTCGCGAATCACCGTCGCGGTCGGCACCCGGTCAGGCGCGAAGGAGCTCGTCGACGCCGGAATCCTGGCTGCGCGAGCATCACGGGTTCCTCTTCGGCTGGTCTCGCTCGTCGCCCTCGACGCTGACGGTGTCGACACACCCCCGCGGGTGCGGGCCCAGGCCGAAGAGCACGCAGCGAAGACCGTCGCGTATGTGGCGGAGCACCTGCCGGACGATATCGACGTGACTGTACTGACGGCATCCGGAAGTCGGGTGGAGGATGCGGTCGCTGCGCTCGAATGGGACCCGGGTGAGGTGGTGTTTGTCGGGTCGAGTCGACTCGCACAGCCTAGGCAGCTGTTCCTGGGAACCACAGCGGCGAAGATGCTTCGTGAGCTGCCGGTGCCGATGGTCGTCGTTCCGCGCGACTCGATCCTGACGGTTGAGGACTAGGGCCATGGCCGTTCACCAGACCGAGCGCGGTCTCTCCAAGAAGGGCCTCAGCGCCGGCTCCGTCGGGCTGCTCGGTGCCATTGTTATCGGGATTTCCTGCATCGCGCCCGCGTACACCATGACGGCGGCGCTCGGCCCGACCGTGTCAGAAGTGGGCCTTCAGGTGCCAGCCATCATTCTGGTCGGCTTCATTCCAATGCTGCTCGTCGCGTTCGGCTACCGCGAACTCAACCGGGCGATGCCTGACAGCGGCACGTCGTTCACCTGGGCGACGCGGGCCTTTGGGCCGTGGATCGGCTGGATGACCGGGTGGGGGCTCATCGCGGCAACCATCCTTGTGCTGTCAAACCTCGCAGGAATTGCTGTGGACTTCTTCTACCTGATGCTCGCGCAGATCTTCGGCAACCCCGACATTGCGAACCTCGCCCTCAACCCCGTCATCAATGTCGTGACGTGTTTGGCGTTCATGGCTGCGGCGACGGCGATCTCCTACCGCGACATGCAGACCACACAAAAGGTGCAATACGTTCTCGTCGGCTTCCAACTGATTGTGTTGCTCCTGTTTGGCATCGTCGCGTTCTACCAGGTCGCGAACGGATCAGCGTTCGACCCGGTGCCGGTCAGCCTCGAGTGGTTCAACCCGTTCGCCGTTCAGTCTTTCAGTGCGTTCGCCGCTGGACTCTCGCTCTCCATCTTCATCTTCTGGGGTTGGGACGTCACACTGACCATGAACGAGGAAACCAAGGGATCACGGTCGACTCCTGGTAGGGCGGCGACTCTCACAGTGCTCATCATCGTGGTGCTGTACCTGCTCATCGCGACAGCGTCGATCAGTTTCGCCGGCATCGGAACCGGTGAGTTCGGGCTCGGAAACGAAGACATTCAGGGCAACGTGTTCTTTGCGCTCGCCGGCCCGGTGCTTGGCCCACTTGCCATCCTCGTGTCCATTGCGGTGCTGTCCAGTTCGGCGGCGTCGTTGCAGTCAACCTTCGTCTCGCCGGCACGAACGCTGCTTGCGATGGGGCACTACGGGGCGCTGCCTGAGAGATTCTCTCGGATCAGCCCACGTTTCCTGACACCCGGATTCGCCACCATCGTCTCCAGTGTTGTGGCGTCGGCGTTTTACGCGATCATGCGGTTCGTCTCCGAGGATGTGCTCTGGGACACCATCACGGCGCTCGGCATGATGATCTGTTTCTACTACGGCCTCACGGCATTCGCCGCCGTCTGGTACTTCCGAAAGCAGTTGTTCGTTTCGGTGCGCAACTTCTTCTTCCAACTGCTGTTCCCGCTCGTTGGTGGGATCATCCTGGCTGTGCTGTTCTACACGACGATCACCGAGAGCATGGACCCGGAGTACGGCTCGGGCTCAAACATTGGCGGGGTCGGGCTTGTGTTCATCCTCGGCATGGCGGTCATCGTGTCTGGCATCGTCCTCATGATCATTCAGGCGATCCGGCGTCCGGCCTTCTTCCGCGGCGAAACGCTCGAGCGTGGAGCGTCGAACGGGAGAGACGACGAGGAACTCGACGAGCTGCCGGTGTAACCGCTCGCGAGATGCTGACTTTGCTGGTGTGCGGCGAACCGCAACCCCTCAGAGTCAGCGTTTCGCGTGCGGCCTCGGTCCTCGTGTTCCGGCGATAGGCTTCGGGTGTGTTCCGCCGATACCGCCGCGTGGCTTTGCAAGCGCCCTTTCTCGGGTTCGCGATCAGCGCCGGGCTGTTTCAGTTTGTCGTGCTCACCAGCGCCATTGGCTGGCAGGCGCAGATCTCACTTGCTGAGGCATTCCGTTCGATTCTCACGTGGGGCCTCATCGGAGTCGTCGTTGCGGTTGCGGCCCTGATCGGCGGCATGACGGCGGTAGCGCTGGTCGATCGTCGTCTGCAGCGGGCAGCCATCGTCCGTGTGTCCTGGGCCGGCGTCGGTGCGGGCATGGCCGTCTTGACCGAGTGCATCGTGTTCGGATTTGTAGTCAGCGACTCGGGCTGGCCCTTGGGCTATGTGATGTTCGGTGTGATCGCTGGCATCGTCGCGGCGACAACTGCGGCAACTCTGGTGAACCGGGCCGAGCGACGCGCGGCCCGTGCGCCCGAATCGACTGTCAACGAAATGACCAAGGCGATCTAGGCAGGTCGACCCGACCGGTAGTACGCCACAGTGTCGTCAAGTGCGCGCTCCCAGGCGGTCGCACCAACATCGAGCATGCTCTCGGTTTCGGTGGCATCCGAGAGGAATGGCGCCAGAAACTGGTAGCTCGACTTTGAGACCTCGCGCAAAATCGGGTTGAACGTGCCGACGCCCTTGAGTACCAACGACGGGATGCCGGAGATCGACCCGCGGACACCGTAGCGCGCGTTGACTATGCGGCAAATCTCGGTGCGACTGAGGTTAGACGCCGCCGGCACATGCCAGACGCGTCCCCAATCCCCTCGATACTCACTCGCGGCCACAACAGTGCGAGCCAGATCAGGAAGGTACGCCCAGCTGTGGGGCAGTGCCGGGTTGCCAATCGCCCACGACCGTTTGTTCGCAAGAATCGGGTCGAAGAACCGTGTCCCGAGGTGCGCTTCACCCGCGGCGCCTGGGCCGAAGTAGTCGCTCGCGCGCACTTCGACGGCTTGCACGTCACCTCGCTCGGTCGCAGCCCGAAGTGCGGCCCAGAGATCGCGACGAACCTCGCCCTTGGACTCCGCGGGCTCCTCAGGAGAGCTCTCCCGCATCGGCATGGTTGCCATGCCGTACGAGTACAGGTTGCCAATCATCACGATGTTCGCGCCCGTAGACCGAGCCGCGCCGATCACCGATTCGATGATCGGCGGCCAGTCCCGGCGCCAGGTGTTGTACGGCGGATTCGTGCACACCGCGACGGTGGAATGACCCGACGCGGCGCGAGTGAGCGCGTCGACATCGGCAGCATCGAGGCGCACCGAGGTTACGCCCTCCGGGGCTGTGCCCGACCGGGTCGCGACGGTCACCTGCTCACCCCGATCCAGGAACGCGCGAGCCACAGTCGACCCGACAGGTCCTGCGCCGAGAACCAGCACGCTCATGGTCTGCGACTGCCGTTAGCGGAAGTTGATGAACTGCAGGTCGATGTCGAGGTCCTTGCCCTTGAGCAGGGCAATGGTCTCCTGCAGGTCGTCGCGGCTCTTCGACTGCACGCGCAATTCGTCGCCCTGGATCTGGCTCTTGACACCCTTGGGTCCCTCGTCGCGAATGATCTTGTTGATCTTCTTCGCGTTCTCCTGCGTGATGCCGTCTTTGAGCTCGGCTTCGATGCGGTACTCCTTGCCGCTCGCGAACGGCTCACCTGAGTCGAGGCTCTTGAGCGAAATGCCGCGCTTGATCAGCTTCGTCTGGAACACGTCGAGAATCGCCTTGACGCGCTCCTCGCTGTTCGCCTTCATGAGGATCTTGTCGCCGGACTGCGCGATCGACGCCCCGGTGCCCTTGAAGTCGTAGCGCTGCTCGATCTCCTTGTGCGCCTGGTGGAGTGCGTTGTCCGCCTCCATCTTGTCGACCTTGCTAACCACGTCAAACGATGAATCTGCCATGGCCCCCATGGTACGGGTTTCCGCCGCTGGCCGGGCGGTCAGCGGCCACCATCAGGCATCCTGTCTGCGAGGGATGATTAGATAAGCGGATGCTGTCTGCTCGCCTTGCACTCTCGACCGGTGCCGTGGCATCCGCTCTGCTGCTCAGCTCGTGTGCCATCACGCCTGCCGCTCAACCGTCCGCATCGCCGGAGGGGCCGGCCCCGACCTTTGCGGCCCCCGCTGAAGCGCCGCTTGCCGCGACTGTGCCAACGCTCCCGGGTAACCCTGGGCTCGTCGATGATGGCTGGGTCACCGCAACGGCGAAGGCGACGCGGATCCCGGAACGGGCGCTGCGTGCGTATGCCGGTGCCGCGCTGTTCAAGGCTGAGCAGATGCCGACCTGCGGGCTCAGCTGGAACACGATCGCCGGCGTCGGGTTCGCCGAAAGTGACCACGGCCGCCACGGTGGCTCGGCGGTTGGCGACGACGGCACAGTGTCGCCGCCGATCTTCGGTGTCGCGCTCGACGGCGACGGCAACATCGCCATTCCCGATTCGGATGCCGGCGCCATCGACGGCGATGCTGAGCACGATCGTGCGATCGGGCCGATGCAGCTGATCCCGCAGACGTGGAACAACTGGCGCATCGACGGCAACGGTGACGGGGTGCAGGACCCGCACAACCTCGACGATGCGGCGTTCGCAACGGCGAACTACCTCTGCCGGGTGTCGGGGGACCTGGTGAGTGAGTCCGGGTGGAGAGAAGCGGTGCTCGGGTTCAACCCGAACGAGGACTATGTGGCGACGGTGGCCCGTGCCGGCACCCTGTACGCGGAGCGCGCCGCCGAGGGGTAGTCGTTCGCTCGTCGCGTCCGCTCCGGCCCCGTCGATTTACCAAAAGTCGCTCCGTGCGCGGCTCCCTGACGGTGTTGCAAAGCCATTTTCGGCAAACGGGCGGTGCGGCCGAGCGGCGTAGGCATGTCCGTGCGTAAGCGAGCTGCCCACCCATGTCGACCGTGCGGTGGTGGCGCAACTGCGGCGGCGGCGCACTGGCGAGTCGCTGGCGTGGTGTGCGACCCTCGAAGAGGAACGGAGCAAACGAGCAATGGACAGAAACGACGCCAGAACAGTGGTTATCGGTGACGCGCTCATTGACGAGATGCGAGACGGTTCGACCAGTCGGGATTTCGTCGGCGGCGCCGCGCTCAACGTGGCCGTCGGCCTGGCCCGGTTGGGCGTTCCGACCACACTGATCGCCATGGTTGGAAACGACGCCGATGGTGCAAGCATCCGTTCATTTCTTGATCTACATGGTGTCGAACTCATCGCGACGCCGGGTCCGCTCGGCAGCTCGCGGGCGGTGAGCGACCGCACAGACGGCGAGCCGCGCTACAGCTTCAATGAGGCGGCGCAGAAGCGTCGAATCGTGTTCGGTGACGAGGAGCGACTGGCGATAGCGGATGCTCCGCTCGTCGTGGTCAGCTGCTTCCCGTTTGATGACGATGAGCAGAGTGCCGAGCTCGAAGAGTCTGTGCTGAACCCGAGTCGCCGACTGGTGATCGACCCCAACCCGCGTGCTGGCATGCTGCATGACCCGGCGGCTTTTGTGCTCAACTTCGAACGGATCGCCGCGACCAGCCTCGTCACCAAGGTCGGCGACGAAGACGCTGAACTGCTGTACGGCGTCGCGCTGCCCGACCTGGTGAAACGGCTGCGATTCGCCGGTGCCGCTCACGTGCTCGCGACGGCTGGTCGCGACGGGGCCGAGATCGTCTCTGCGGTCGGGCGGGTTGTCGCGCCGATTGCTGACCTGCCCGGCCCGATTGTCGACACCATGGGGGCCGGCGATGCCACCCTCGCCGCGACGGTGCACGCGCTGGCGACCGCTGGAATCCCGAACGGGCTCGACGCGTGGAAGCGGGTTCTCGATGAAGCGATGCTCATCGCGGGCTGGACCTGTCGGACTCCGGGCGCGCTTCTCCAGTTGCCTCCGGTTCCGGATGCCATGGGCCGCGTGCGCCCCTAGCCTCACGTCGCGAGGGAGCCGATTTCTCGAAGCGGGTAGGCACAGAGTATTCTTTTACAGCGCCTCCGGTTGTCTGTACAAGTCGGTCGGATGCGTTCTGGCGAGTTACCCAAGCGGCCAAAGGGATCTGACTGTAAATCAGACTGCTCAGCATTCGGGGGTTCGAATCCCTCACTCGCCACGTTGTGATGTCGCGGGACATAGTTCATATATGTCCCGCGACATCGTTCATTTAACCGACTGGTCGATCTCAGGCCTGGGCTGTTTCTGTTTGGCCTGCAGGTGCTGTCCGGGTAGGTATAGCCCCGAAACGTTCCGGCGGCCATGTTGGTGTTGTAGGCCTTCTTGCCGAGCGCGACGACGTGGGTTCGTTGATTCTGCCCGATCGTATTGGGATAACGCGGTCCGCTGCGGAA
Organism: Mycetocola zhadangensis; assembly: GCF_003668565.1. Taxonomy (GTDB): domain Bacteria; phylum Actinomycetota; class Actinomycetes; order Actinomycetales; family Microbacteriaceae; genus Mycetocola_A; species Mycetocola_A zhadangensis. Next base: position 78,905 of record NZ_RCWJ01000005.1, on the reverse strand, counting down.
CTCACCTTTCGGCGGTTCGCACGGCTTCTTCGCCGAAGCGGGAGAGGCTACGTCGTTCGGCTGATGCCTGCCCCTTGGCTGTGATCACGGGAGTGAGACCAGGCCGCACGACGGGATCAATGATGAACGATGTCCTGGAACACCGACCGCCAGTCAGATCGGATTCATGTCCCGAGACATGGAGGAACAATCAGTCGCGAACGATGCGCGACAGATGTACTAACAATGCTTTGACGACAGAAACCTCACTTGCCACGCACACAACCCTCGGAATCACGCGGATTCCGAGGGTTTCAGTCGTTGCTCGACGGCCGTCCCCTACGAAAGCCCCACGATCGTTTCAGCGCGTCTCGTTTACGCCTGAACGGAACCATCGAAATGCGCTGCGCGGCCGACGCCCGACGGTGTTACGTCTGCCGGACGGTCATCGGACTTATTCGGGACAAACGAACAGGCACCGTCACTATCCGTTACGACACTGTCAGTTCTCGCGCTCGCCGCCGCGGACTGGCTCGCAGCTCACGCCGAGAACGACGACGGAATCGACGCCGCCCATTTCATGGCTGAACAAAGATGATCTGCGGTGACGTCGTGGATGGCGCCGAGTCTGCCGTGATGGTGTTCAACGATCGCTGGCTCGGGGCTCGGTACTTCCTCTCACGAGCGGACCTTTGCCTTATGACATTTGTTAGAACCCTGCCTTGCTCAGAAGTGGATGAGGCTTATTCCTCGGGGGCCGACGCTGAGACGAGCCACTGGTTTTGCTCTTCGATGAGCGTGATGACTGTCGAGTGAACCTTCTTGCCGTCCATTGCTGTGGGGCTTCCCCCCGCCGTGACGACGATGTCGCTCACGTCGAGGATTATGCGCACAACCGCTTGGTCCTGCTCCAAGCGGAGGAGCTCGGCCTTTGATATTCGCGCTGAACCCTCTTGACGAACCTCCCCTCGTTCATACCAGGACTGATCTCGCTCTAGCGCATCTAAGGTCGAACTGGTCGAGGCGTTGCGTAGAAAGTCCGGAATGGGGCTGGAATACCCCTGCTGTGCCCACGCGTCATATCGCTCAACAAATTTTCTGGCCGTTTCTATAGGGTCACTTGGCGCCGATGGTGACGTCGAACATCCAGCGAGAAATGCGCTAGATAGGAGAAGCACCATCGCAATGCGTACGTGCCCAAGCTTCCCCAGTCGATTGACGCGTTTGTGCATTGTTCTCGATGTTCCGTTCGCTGCTTATAGGGGCCGGTCGTGGTCAAATGATGTATGGCCGTCGAAGTGAGTCGACGGCCCTATGGCTTGGATCAGCCGCAAGCAAGGTCGATTGCCGGGGAAAATGCAGGAGTATCCGTGTTGTCATAGCCAACGATGTCGACGCCGGTCCACGAACGGAATGCGGCGGTTGCTGTTCCGTTGCAGTCGTAGTGCGCTGTCACTCGCCCCGCGCCGCCACTTGTCAGTCCATTCGGATTCGGCGCGAGAACCGCTCGACCGGGGCTTCCGACGGCCTGAAAGAGACCGATAAAGTTCTTCCGGTCGATCTGCGTTGTGGTGTCACCTTTTGTGTACTGCGGGCAGTTTTCGTTGTACCAATTGCCGTGAGACTGAACAGCTTTGTCGGGTAAGGAACTAGTTGAGAAGTGCACATAATCCACTCGCTGCTGGAACACGCAGGTGGCCGCGATGGATGCTGAGCCGGACGGCTGTCGCCCGAGGTCCTCAGGTGCCGGCGACTTGACAGGCTGTGGTGCCAGTTCCTGGTCAAGGGTCCCATGCCCTGGCCCATCGAAGACCTCCGCCTCACCCTGCTGTCCGTCGGTCGGAGGGGAGATTGCCGGTGCCGCCGTAGCAGGTGCCGTGGCAAGAGGGGATGCGAGTAGTAGTGAAGCGAGTACGGCGCCGATGACGCGACCACTTCGTCGATCGCGGTAGCGGAGTTCGGGTCGAGTTTCTGCTTTAGAAGTGGCTCTTAGGTTGATCATAGGTGTCCCTTCAATAGTTCTGCGCCGTTAGTTCTGCGCCGTTTATCGATTTGAGCACATGTGGACGTAGTGCAATATCCACCTTTTGGGGGACTAGGGTCGACCGCTGCGAGGATGTCGTATCGTGATGGAGTGAGCGTTTTTATTGAGGTCCGAGGAGAGCGCTTCCGCGTCGATACGCGAACCGATCCATTTGGGCGACAGGCCGTCGACTTCACGTGGCTGAATGGTCCTGAGGATGGGACTTATGGCTTCACGGTCGCGCCCGGAGGCGGCGAGCATGGGCCCGGAGCTGAGGGAAGCCTGACCCGGACGCAGATCGAGCAAGAGGCGACAAATTTTGTTTTGGCGTTTTTCTCAGAAGGAGGGATTGGGCCTTCTGACTTCCCTGATTTTCTCCTGATGCGTCGAAGATTGTAGCCAGTGAGGGTGTCAGATTGTTTGTGGAAGGGGTGGCGGTCAACTCTGAGAGGAACCGACACTGATGTCTATGACAGACGACAGGGATGTGTCGCCGCAGTCCGCGGCTGACGCGATTGAGGAACTCCGTGCGACGGGTGCGTTGGATGCCCTGTTCGCGAAGATCGACGCCGGTGAAGTGCAACTCACCGGTGACGGCGGTCTCGTCCCGGGACTGATCAAGGCAGCTCTCGAACGTGGCCTCCAGGCGGAACTGAGCGAGCATCTTCACTATGACAAGGGCGATCCGGAGGCCCGGTTCTATGAGAACTCACGCAACGGAACGTCGGCGAAGACCGTCGCGTCCGAGACCGGTGACATCCTCCTCGCGATTCCCCGGGACCGTGACGGATCGTTCACACCGAAGCTGGTGCCGAAGGGCTCGAGGCGGTTAGGCGGGCTGGACGACATGATCATCTCGCTCTATGCCGGCGGAATGACGATCCGCGATATTCAGTACCATCTGGCGAGGACGATCGGCACGGAACTGTCCCCGGAGACGATTTCGAAGATCACCGACGAGGTCCTCGACGAGGTCATCGCTTGGCAGAACCGACCCTTGGACGTGTTCTATCCCGTGGTCTTCCTCGACGCGATCGTGGTCAAGGTCCGCGACGGAGCCCACGTGATCAACAAGGCCGCCCATATCGCTGTCGGTGTCGACATCGACGGGATCAAGCACGTCCTCGGGATCTGGATCCAGCAGACCGAGGGAGCGAAGGTCTGGGGCGGGGTCTGCGCGAATCTCGCCAACCGTGGTGTCCGTGACGTGCTCATCGTCTGCTGCGATGGGTTGAAAGGGTTCTCCGAAGCGATCGCGGAAACCTGGCCGGAAACCACGATCCAGACCTGCGTTGTTCACCTGATTCGCGCCGCGAACCGGTTCGTGAACTACAAAGATCGCAAACCGTTATCTGCGGCGTTGAAGCCGATCTATCAAGCCCCGACCGCTGACGCGGCACTGGACGAGCTGGCCTTGTTTTCTGCCTCGGAGCTGGGCAAGAGATATCCGACGGCGGTGAAAACGTTCGAGGACGCGTGGGAGAGATTCATCCCGTTCCTTGCCTTCCCGCCCGAGCTGCGGAAGGTGATCTACACCACCAACAGCATCGAGTCGCTGAACTACCAACTGCGCAAGGTCACCAAGAACCGAGGCCATTTCCCTTCCGACGACGCCGCAGTGAAGCTGCTCTGGCTCGCGATCTGCAACATCGAAGACAAACGAGCCCGCGACCGACTGAAACAGAAAGGGACACCACACAGGCTCCCGAGGAACGCTGAGGGCCACCTCGTCGAAGGCCAGATCGTCACCAACTGGAAACAAGCACTCGGCCAACTCGCCCTGGCCTACCCCGACCGAATCAACAAATATCTCTAACCCCGACCAACTCACTTACACAAAAGACTTGACAAGCCCTAGCCAGTCAACGAGATACCCGAAACTGAACTCCACAGGAATAAGATGCTCGGTTCGCGGCCCTCGTGGTGGCGCATCGATCGCACCAACGAAGCAACGCAGTCGGACACCCCGCCAGGCTCCGGCGCTGGAAGCGACCGGCCCAGGTCAGGTTTGGAGTTGGGACATCACCGACCTGCGCTCGCCCTGGCGCGGGATAACGTTCAAGGCATATTCGATCATCGATATCTTCTCCCGCAAACTCGTCGGCTGGCGGGTCGAGGAACGCGAAAGCGACCATCTCGCCGTCGACATGTTCCAATGCGCATGCGACCGTCACGGGACACCGGACGTTGTCCACGCCGACTCCGGTCCCGCGATGCGCTCCAACCTGCTGAAAGAGTTCCTGATCGAGAACAACATCGAGCAGACCTATAACCGGCCCCGGGTTTCGAACGACAATCCGTTCTCCGAGTCCGAGTCCGAGTCCGAGTTTCGGACCATGAAATACCGGTCGAACTACCCGACCGTGTTCACTGACCTCGACGGCGCACGCGCTTACGTTGAGGGATACGTGCCTTGGTATAACGACCACCACAAGCACTCCGGGATCGCATAATTCTTCCCCTCCGAGGTGCATGACGGCACCTGGTTAGAGCTCTGGAACCACCGCGACCAGGCACAGCAGGCCTACTACCAAGCGCACCCCGAACGATTCCGTCAGCGCCCTTCCACACCCTCCCCGGCAGCCCTGGTCGGCATCAACAACGTTCCCGAAAACGACAAGCACACCAACAAACGACTCCAAACAGCTTGACAACGCCCGAGAGCCGTAAGTCCAGCTCTATGTCAGGTTGGCTGTTCAGCTTGGGGCTGGCAAACGGGTTCGAATCCCTCACTCGCCACGTACAAACCCTCGGAATCATGCGGATTCCGGGGGTTTTCCCGTTGCGGCGTGCGAGCTAGTCATTCCCCGTTACGGCTGGAGATCGCTTTTTCGTGCCGCGGTGAGGAGTTCCGCGACGTCCGCGGCTGTCTTCTCCGTGGCATCCGCAATTCGCCGCAAGGCGCCTATGGCGCTGATGCTGGCGAAAACGACCACGAGAAATCCGACGACGAGCAGCCACGTAATGTCCATGAGCTCAATCTAATGACGAACGACGAGCCGGTGCGGGCGGGCGAGGTGTTGTGCCCATAGGATTTCCCGCGCGCGCAAGCTCCGAAGCTACACCAGGCACACAGTCGTCCGGGTCCTCGTCGGTTAGCGCAGGACCTCGACGAGAGCGACCCACGAAACAATGATCGCTGCCACGATCGCCAGCAGGCATCCCGCCGCACTGAAGTGAAGTCCGGACGGGTGCTGGAGCATTACCGCGACTGCGCTTGCTGCGTATGCGACGATCGGAAGAAAGCCGAGCGCGGCCTTGGGTATGCGCACCCGAGCGGCCGGATCGGCATCCGCGAAGACCAGTCGGGCCGCGTGGACCTGGAACACAGCGGAACCCAGCACGGCGCACAGCAGAACGATCCCGAACCACATCGGCGAGATCTCCGGAACCAGACCCAGGGCCGAGGCAACGAGTGCAAGTACGAGCGATGCGATTCCGGCGCCCAGCCGGGCAGTAAGCGTGTTCGACTTGATGATTTCAGCGATATTCACGCTGGATGCAACGATCACCAACCCGGCCAACGCTGCCGTTGCGCCCGCCATGGCGACGTTGAACTCGGACCACTGGCTTAGGATCGCATCCATAACCGGGGATGCTACCGGAGGCGCGCAGTCAGGCGACAGCCCGTTAACGAGAACAGGGTGCCTCGCCGATGGCGAGACACCCTGAACGCAGGGGAGAAGCTTACGCGGCGACGAGTGCTGCGTCGCGAACGGTCTCCATGGCCTTGGCCCAGACGACGGTCTGGTCGAGCATCGGCGCAACGGTCGCGGCCGAGAGCTCGGTCGGAGCGAAGGTGCTGAAGTTCTCGAAGTCGGTGAAGAGGCTGAACATGCCGGTCTTCTGGACGTGAGCGATCTGGAGCTCGGAGAGGATTCCACGGAGGTGCTCGACGGCGCGGACGCCCGAAGCGGATCCGTACCCAACGATGCCGGCAGCCTTGTTGGCGAACTCTGCGTTGAGGTACGAGAGCGCGTTGGCGAGTGCCGGGGTGACCGAGTGGTTGTACTCACCGGTGATGAAGACGAAGCCGTCGAACTCAGCGATCTTTTCGGACCAAACCTTGGTGTGGTCGTTCGTGTAGTTCTGGTACGCGGCGGGGTAGCCCTCGTCGAGGATCGGCAGGTTGTAAGCCGCGATGTCTACCAGTTCGAACTCGGCGTCTGAACGCAGCTGCGCCTGTGCGAGAACCCACTCAGCAACTCCGAGGTTGATGCGTCCGGGGCGGGTGCTTCCGGTGACAATAGCGATCTTAGTCATTGGCGACCTTTCGAATAGTTGATGTGTCAATTAGTCTGACTAGATCAGTGTGCAGTGTATTGATTGTCATGTCAACTAAATGGAGGTGAATATCTAATGAGCGCAGAGAACTCCCAGCCCCGGTGGCTGGACGACAGGGAGAAAGCAGTGTGGCTGACCCTCCGCGAATTCATCTGGGAGTTCCCGGCCGCTATGGATCGTCAACTCCAACGGGATTCCGCGTTGTCGAACGTCGAGTATTCGGTACTTGCGGCGCTCTCGGAGTGTGAGGGTGCGCGAAAACGCTCAGGCGACCTGGCCGCAGACCTCGGCTGGGACCGCAGTCGACTGTCTCACCTCGTCAAGCGCATGGAGAGCAAGGGTACAGTCGAGCGCGCCATTTCGGATGTCGACGGCCGTGGTCAGGACATTGTTCTCACCGACGTCGGCTGGGATGAGATTCGTGCGGCGGCGCCGGGTCACGTGACCTTCGTTCGTGAGTCCATCTTCGATCCGCTCACCCCAGAGGAGCAGGACCAGCTTGAGTCCATGCTCACCCGCGTCCGCGCGCGGATCACGGCCGACGGGTTGTGGGGCAGGCACAAGGCGAGCCCGGAATACCCAAGCGGGACGGCCGGGAACTCAGACGCATGTTCGACGCCTCAGGGCGGGTAGTGCACCCGCCGATCCTCAACCCGCGGGCGGCGCCTTCGGCTTCGTGAGGGGAAGAGGCTCACGCCAGGTACTCCCGCTCGACGCGAGTTTTTGTGGCGGTAGTTTGCGTTCGTACAGCCCATACACGTTCTGTGTCGCTTCAGCGAGCGAGCCCCAGTAACCGATCAGTTCGCGCTTCCGCACATCGGCGTTCCAGGTAACCGCGCGGAAGTAGAGCACCTGACCTGGCCCGAGTTTCAGCTTGCGGATGACGGCAATCGGCACCTGCGACGCGCTGTGGGTCACCTCCCACTCCAGTGGTTTCGTGAAGTTCGAGAGATCGGGCATACTTCGAATATAGTTTCGAATCTGCCGAGAATCAATTCCACATCGGCGATCCCTCAACAATTGTCTCCACACTTTCTGGTCTAGCGTTGGAGGGGACCCGAGAGGACTTTTCGATGAGCGCTGAGCTGCAGAAACTGGCCACCGAGATTGCACTTCAGGCGGGTGAACTGATCGTTCGCCGCCGCCGCGAGGGCGTGAGCATCGCCGCATCGAAGTCGTCGGCGGAAGACGTCGTCACCCACGCCGACCGCGAGTCGGAGAACCTCATTCGCTCGCTCATCGCCGACGCTAGACCGGGCGACGGCTTCTACGGCGAAGAGTCGGACGCGACTGGCAGCACGACGGGCATCACCTGGGTCGTCGACCCGATCGATGGCACCGTCAACTACCTCTACGACATCCCCAACTACGCAGTCAGCATCGCCGTGATCGAAGGCGACCCGAACCCGCACACCTGGACCGCCCTCGCCGCAACGGTGACAAACCCAGCGGCGGGCGAGACCTTCAGTGCGGCCCGCGGCATGGGAGCGACCCTGAATGGTACGAAAATTCAGGCGAACACGGATGTCGTTCTGTCACTTGCGTTGGTCGGCACTGGCTTCGCCTACTCTGCGGAGCGTCGCATTTGGCAGGCAGGAATCGTCCAGCAGCTGATCGGTTCGGTTCGCGACATCCGACGCATGGGTTCGGCAGAACTCGACCTCTGCTCGGTTGCCTGCGGTCGACTGGACGCCTACTACGAGCGCGGCCTCAACCCGTGGGACCACGCGGCGGGTGTGCTCATTGCCGAGGAGGCGGGCGCGCGCGTCGGCGGACTGAACGGTGCACGGGCAAGCCGCGATTTCACCCTCGCGACGGCGGCTGACCTCTTTGAGCCGCTGCATGAGTTGCTGATTGAGGCTGGAGCCGAGGCATCCGTTCTCGGTTAATCTTTTTCGCTTAACGAATGAAGCCGGGCCCATGAGCCCGGCTTCATTTGTTGTGTCGGAGGGTTACTGGCCCTGCTCCTTGTAGCGAGCCTCGGTGGCGTCCTTCTGAGGGCCCCACCATGCTTCGTTGTCGCGGTACCAGTCGATGGTGTCCTTCAGGCCGGCCTCGAAGTCGGAGAACTGCGGAGCCCAGCCGAGCTCTGTGCGCAGGCGTGTCGAGTCGATTGCGTAGCGCAGGTCGTGTCCAGGGCGGTCGATGACGTGGTCGTACGCGTCAGCCGGCTGGCCGAGCTGCGTGAGGATGAGCTCGACGACCTCTTTGTTGTTCTTCTCGCCGTCGGCGCCGATGAGGTACGTCTCGCCGATCTCGCCCTTGTCGAGAATCGTGAGCACAGCGGAGGAGTGGTCGTTGGCGTGGATCCAGTCGCGCACGTTCTCGCCCGAGCCGTACAGCTTGGGCCGCTCGCCACGGAGCACGTTGGTGATCTGGCGCGGGATGAACTTCTCAACGTGCTGGTACGAACCGTAGTTGTTCGAGCAGTTCGAGATGGTTGCCTTCACACCGAACGAACGCACCCAGGCGCGAACGAGCAGGTCGCTGCCGGCCTTCGTCGACGAGTACGGGCTCGACGGGTTGTACGGCGTGCTCTCGGTGAACCGGTTCGGGTCGTCGAGCTCAAGGTCGCCGTAGACCTCGTCTGTGGAGATGTGGTGGAACCGCTTGTCATGCTTCCGCGCCGCCTCGAGCAGCGTGTACGTGCCGATGATGTTCGTGTCGAGGAACGGACGAGGGTCGTTCAGCGAGTTGTCGTTGTGGCTCTCAGCCGCGTAGTGCACGACCGCATCGGAGTCGGCAACGAGCGAGTCGACGAGAGCTGCATCCTGAATGTCGCCCTTTACAAAAGTGAAGCGATCCTCGGGCAGGCCGTCGAGCGAGGCGAGATTGCCCGCATAGGTGAGCTTGTCGAGCACGGTCACCGTGTGATCGGTGTTCTGAAGAACATAGTGGACGAAGTTCGAGCCGATGAAGCCGGCGCCGCCGGTTACGAGAAGTCTGGACACCCCGACAGTTTACCCAGACGGATGCTGTGAGTCGCTTTTCGCGCTCCGGCGAGCGTATTTGCACGGTTTTCACGCTTGCGCAAGCCCCGGCCTGGAACTTGGGACCGCGCACATCCGCTCTTACTGTTGTTCCCGCAGGCGCCCATGCGTTATTCGGCGTGTACCCAGAAACGTCGACAGAGAGAAAGACGCTCATGACCACAATGACACCGGCGGGCCAATCGGAATCGGCACCCACGTCCAAGCTGAAAAAGGGCATTACCGGTCCTCTCCTCTTCCTTTTTATCCTCGGCGACGTTCTCGGTGCCGGGATCTACGCCCTCATGGGTGCCCTGTCCGCTGAGGTCGGCGGCGCACTGTGGGCACCGCTCATCCTCGCCCTTCTGCTCGCGCTGCTCACCGCCGGGTCGTATGCCGAACTCGTGACGAAATACCCCAGGGCCGGTGGAGCCGCCGTGTTCGCTGAACGGGCGTTCAAAAAGCCGATCATCTCGTTCCTCGTCGGATTCAGCATGCTGGCCGCTGGCGTCGTGAGCGCGGCGGGCCTGTCGCTCGCGTTCGCGGGGGACTACCTCGCAACCTTCCTCGATGTGCCGCCGATTCCGGCCGCCATTGTCTTCCTGGCCCTTGTTGCGTGTCTCAACGCCCGCGGCATCAGCGAGTCGATGAAAAGCAACTTTGTGATGACCGTCATCGAACTGAGCGGTCTGGTCATCGTCATCGTTGTCGTTGCGATCATGTTGGGCAATGGTGGTGGCGACGTGTCGCGCATCGGCCAGTTCCCCGCCGGCTCCGTTCCAGCCGCCGCGACCCTGAGCGCCGCCATCATCGCCTACTACTCTTTTGTGGGCTTCGAAACGAGCGCCAACGTTGCTGAAGAGATCAAAAACCCCAGCAAGGTGTACCCGATGGCGCTGTTCGGTTCACTTGCAACAGCGGGTGTCGTCTACATCCTCGTTGGGCTCGCCAGTTCCATCGCGCTTCCCGCTGACGAGCTCTCTGAATCGTCCGGGCCATTGCTCGCCGTTGTCGCGGCATCCGGCGTCGGAGTTCCCGAGTGGATCTTCAGCCTCATCGCTCTCGTCGCTGTGGCCAATGGTGCGCTGCTCACCATGATCATGTCGAGCCGCCTGACCTACGGCATGGCGGAGCACGGCTTACTACCGAGCGTGCTTGGCAAGGTGCTCCCGAAGCGTAAGACCCCGTGGGCCGCAATCGTTGCGACCACCCTCGTCGCGATGGCGCTGACTCTCATCGGCGACGTGTCGACTCTTGCTGAAACCGTTGTGCTGCTGCTCCTGTTTGTGTTCATCTCCACGAACGTCGCTGTCCTCGTTCTGCGCAAGGACAAGGTCGAGCACAAGCACTTCACGGTGTGGACATTTGTTCCCGTTCTCGGTGTGCTCTCCTGTGTGCTGCTGCTCACCCAGCAGGACGCGCAGGTGTGGCTGTTCGGCCTGCTGCTTCTGGCCGCCGGCGTTGTGCTCCACTTCATCGCCAGGGCCGTGCGGAAAAGCCGCGACAGCTGAGTGAGGCGCCGAAGAGGCGACCGCTTCCCGATCTGCGGGATTAAAAAAGGGGACGGGCTGCCTTCGCAGCCCGTCCCCTTTTTGCCGTGGCACTTACGCCGTGCGCAGCCAGACGGTGGTGTCAGCGCCGAGCGTTGATCCGTCGAACGCTCCGCTGGAGAGGATAAGTTCAGCCCCGGCAAGAGAGTCGGGCAGCTGGACGTCGGTGGACCCGGCGTTCGCGATCACGCTGACGGCGCCGTTCGTGAACGCGATGACGTCATCGCCGAGGCCATCGATCCACTCGATGGAGCCGAGGCCGAGGCCATGCTCGCGGCGCTTCCGCAGAGCGGAACTATAGAGCTCGAGCGTCGAACCGTCCACGCCAACCTGGGCGTCACGGGCGTACGGAGCCCAGTCGTCTGGCTGCGGCAACCACGCGGCACCTGTGGTGTTGAATCCGTAGGCGGGGGCGTTGGCCTCCCAAGGAATCGGCACGCGGCATCCGTCACGGCCGTATCGTTCGCCGTTCGTGCGGAACCAGGTCGGATCCTGGCGGGCGTCGTCCGGCAGGTCGATAACCTCGGGCAGCCCGAGCTCCTCGCCCTGGTAGATGTAAGCGCCTCCTGGGAGAGCGAGCATGAGCGCCGACGCGGCCCGGGCCCGCTGCAGGCCAACCTCGCGGATCGGCTGGCCGGGGCTCTTGGGGCCGATGCCGTGACCCTGCGGGTTCTCGGCGGTCAGCGCGAGCCGCGAGGCGTGACGAACGACGTCGTGGTTCGAAAGCACCCAGGTGCTCGGCGCGCCGACGGCGCTGAACGCTTCGAGTGACTCGTCGATGACGGCACGCAGGGCGGATGCTTGCCACGGCGTCTCGAGGTACGGAAAGTTGAACGCCTGTTGCATTTCGTCAGGGCGCACCCACTTCGCCATCTTCGACAGAGGATCGACCCAGGCTTCAGCGCAGAGCACGCGGTCGCCCTCGTACTCTTCGAGGAGCCTGTGCCAGTCGCGGTAGATGTCGTGAACACCCTCCTGTCCCCAGTACGGAGCGCCACCGTCGATGTCCTCGAAGTCGTCGATGCCAGGTTCAAGGCCGAGCGGGGTTGTGCCACCCATGCTGCCGCCTTCGGCCGGCGGGGTGTAGTCGGGCAGGCCGTCGGCCTTGATCATGCCATGGGCGACGTCGACCCGGAAGCCGTCGACTCCTCGGTCGAGCCAGAACCGCAGAACGTCACGGAACATCGCGCGGACCTCATCGTTGGTCCAGTCGAAGTCGGGCTGGCTGGAGTCGAAGAGGTGCAGGTACCACTGGCCAGCGGTGCCATCGGGGTTGGTGGTACGGGTCCATGCCGGTCCGCCGAACACACTCTGCCAGTTGTTTGGCGGGAGTTCGCCGTTCTCCCCATTTCCGTCGCGGAACATGTAGTGCGCGCGTTCGGCTGAGCCAGGTCCTGCGGCAAGGGCAGCCTGGAACCAGGAATGGGCGTCGGAGGAGTGATTGGGAACGAGGTCAACGATGACGCGGATATTGTTCGCGTGTGCCTGCGCTGTCATCGTGTCAAAGTCGTCGAGCGTTCCGAAGATCGGGTCGACGTCGCAGTAGTCGGCAACGTCGTAGCCGGCGTCCTTTTGCGGACTCGTCATGAACGGGGACAGCCAAATCGCGTCAACTCCGAGCTCCGAGAGTGACTCCAAACGCGACGTGATTCCGGGCAGGTCGCCGAGGCCATCACCGTTCGCGTCGGCGAAGGAGCGCGGGTAAATCTGGTAGATGACGGCTGAGCGCCACCACTCGGGGCTAGTGGGGGTAGTCATTCCGCTACCTTAGGCCAACGCTTCGCCTAGCGTGAGTACTTGCTAGCGCCGCCGATCCGAGCTAGAGAACGCTCGCGAATTGTGCTTTGTATACCCGCCCGGTATATCTGGGTACGCTTGCAGCACTTGTCGGCACCGAGAAAGAGGTTTCTCGCGATCATGGCGCTTCCGGGGGTACACCGTACCGCCGACAGCTATGAGGGGCATCGAGGCCTCGCTCACACACGTAGTCACGAAAGGCACACACCAATGAGGGTGAAAAATACTTCGATTCTGAAGGCGGGCGCACTGGCGACCGTTGCAGCGCTCGCACTCGCGGGTTGTTCCACAGGCGGAAACAATTCCGAAAGCGAATCCGACACAACACTGACCGTCTGGGTAGACGCTGACCGTGCTCCCGTCCTGAAGGACGCTGCAGCGGAGTTCACCAAGGAATCCGGTGTCAAGGTCAAGCTCGTCCAGAAGGACTTCGGCAAGATCCAGGAGGAGTTCACCGCCCAGGTTCCCTCTGGCAAGGGCCCGGACATCACTATCGGAGCACACGACTGGCTTGGCGGCTTTGTCACCAACGGCGTCGTGCAGCCGATCGAACTTGGCGACAAGGCATCGGAGTTTGAAGACGTCGCCATTCAGGCAATGAGCTACGAGGGCAAGAACTACGGACTGCCGTACGCCATCGAGAACATCGCGCTGCTTCGCAACACGGCGCTCGCCGCCGAGGCACCAACCGACTACAACGACATGGTCGCCGACGGCAGGGCAGCAGGCACAGAGTTCCCGTTCCTCGTGCAGGTCACCGCAGAGGGCGACCCGTACCACATGTACCCGTTCCAGTCCTCGTTTGGTGCTCCTGTTTTCGGCACCAACGAAGACGGCAGCTACAACCCGGAGGACCTGCAGATCGGCCAGGGTGACGAGTTCGCCGCCTGGCTCGCCGAGCAGGGCGCAGCGGGCCTGCTGAGCACCTCTATCACTGGAGACATCGCCAAGGAAAAGTTCAACGCCGGTGCTAGCCCGTACCTCATCACCGGGCCATGGAACGTGGGACCGGCGCAGGAAGCCGGCATCGACGTGGCTGTCGACCCGATCCCGTCCGCTGGTGGCGAGGTCGCACAGCCGTTCGTCGGCGTGCAGGGCTTCTTCGTTTCGGCAAAGAGCAAGAACACTCTCGCGGCCAACGAGTTCCTCACGAACTTCATCGGTACCGAAGACGTTCAGACCGCCCTGTTCGAGAAGGGCCAGCGCCCACCGGCGCTGACCGCCTCGTTCGAGAAGGCCGCGTCAGACCCGATCGTCGCCGCATTCGGTGAAGTGGGAGCAACAGGTGCCCCGCAGCCGTCGATCCCTCAAATGGGTAAGGTCTGGCAGTTCTGGGGTGTCACCGAAGCCGCCATCATCGACGGCGGAGACCCGGCAGCGCTGTGGGCCAAAATGACCGCGGACATCCAGGCTGCGATCGCCGAATAACACGGAATGGATGCCGGATGGCCAGCGATCGCTGGCCATCCGGCATCCGTCTGAAATACGCGAAAACCAACCGAGGCGACAATGCAGACGAGCACGCAGAATTCCAACGAGAGTATCCCTAAGGTGGTCGAGTCCAAGAGGCAAAAGCGTGCCGGCCGTATCGCCGAACACGCATCCGGCGGTGTCATCGCCCTGTTGATCAAGATCGGCATGCTCGCCGTCGTTGACGCGATCGCTGTATACGCTCTCTTCATCCTGTTCCTCAAGCAGGACTGGGTGATCTTCACGGTCGTACTGGTCATCACCGCGGCGATCAACATCATTTACTTCAAGCGGGGCCTTCTCCCGCTGAAGTACCTCGCTCCTGGCCTGGTCTTCCTGCTGCTCTTCCAGGTCTTCGTGATCGGGTACACCGCATACATCTCGTTCACGAACTACGGCACCGGACATAACAGCACCAAGGAGGATGCCGTCACGTCGCTGATTCAGTCAGCCCAGTACCGCGTGCCGGATTCTCCGACCTTCGACCTCGCGATCGTGGAGCAGGCCGGGCAGTTCAACTTCCTCGTCACCGACCCGGATGGCGACGTAACGATCGGGAACACTGAGACACCGCTGACCGAGGTGTCGAACGCCGAGATGTCCGGAGGCAAGGCGGTCAGCATCCCCGGATACAACACCGTCAACTTCACCGACATCGTCGCCAACCAGGACGCCATCGCAGCCATGACCGTGCAGGTCTCGGACGACCCCAACGACGGCGCACTGCGCACTCCGGACGGATCGAGCGCGTACCTGTACCTCTCCACCCTGAGCTTCGATGAAGCAGCAGACACCATGACGAACACCGAAACAGGGGTCGTCTACGCCGACACGGGTAACGGCGCCTTCACGTCCGAGGATGGCGAAGAGATTCTCCCCGGCTGGAGCGTCGTTGTCGGCGTGGAAAACTACGTCACGGCGTTCACAGACGCGAGCATTCGTGGGCCGCTGCTCAGCGTCACAGCGTGGACCTTCGCTTTCGCGCTGCTCAGCGTGGCGACGACGTTCATCCTCGGGCTATTTCTCGCCATCGTCTTCAATGACGTCCGAATGCGCGGACGCAAGTTCTACCGCGTTTTGATGATTCTGCCGTACGCGTTCCCCAGTTTCCTCGGGGCACTGGTTTGGGCCGGCATGCTCAACAAGGACTTCGGATTTGTGAACGTTGCCCTGCTCAGTGGGGCCGAGATACCGTGGCTGACCAACGAGTGGCTGGCCAAGTTCAGCATTCTGTTCGTCAACCTGTGGCTCGGCTTCCCGTACATGTTCCTTGTGTGCACCGGCGCTCTTCAGTCGATACCCGACGAACTGCAAGAAGCGGCAAAGATGGACGGTGCGAATCCCTGGCAGATTTTCCGACGGATCAAGTTTCCGTTGCTCCTCGTATCGATCGCCCCGTTGCTCATCGCATCGTTTGCATTCAACTTCAACAACTTCAACCTGATCTATATGTTGACCAACGGTGGGCCGCGGGATGCATCCGCCGGCATCAACGTGGGGGCATCCGACATCTTGATCTCGATGGTCTACAAGGTGGCGTTCTCAGGCGCCGACCGTGACTACGGGCTGGCCAGCGCCTTCTCGATCATCATCTTCCTCATCGTCGCGATTATCTCCATCGTGAGCTTCCGACAGACCAAGGCCCTGGAGGATCTGAACTAATGAGCACCTCGACTCCCGCCTCTCAGCGCACAACCACAACCACTGCAGCGGCGGTCCCGGCGAAACGCCCGTTCAAGTTTTCCCGCTGGTTCGGAGCAACCGGCTGGCGGCACCTGGTTGGCATCGTCATGATCGTGTTTTCGATGTTCCCGCTGTTCTACGTTCTGAGTGCATCGCTCAACCCCAATGGCACGCTTCTGCAATCGAACGGCCTGTTCTCGTCGCTCGGGTTCGATAACTACGTCACACTTTTCAACAACCCGCAACGGCCGTACGCCGCGTGGTTCATCAACACCCTGGTCATCGGGCTCACCACAGCGGCGGGCACCGTCTTCCTCGGTGCACTCGCGGCATACTGCTTCAGTCGGATGCGATTTGTCGGCCGCCGTTTCGGGCTGCTGTCGCTGGTGATCGTGCAGATTTTCCCGCAGTTACTCGCCGTCGTTGCTATCTTCCTGCTGCTGACGACTCTGGGCGACATCTTCCCCATCCTGGGTCTGGACAATCAAATCGCGCTCATCATGGTGTATCTCGGCGGCGCACTCGGCGTGAACACCTACCTGATGTATGGGTTCTTCAACACCGTTCCCTCCGATCTGGATGAAGCAGCAAAACTCGACGGTGCTGGGCACGCCCGGATTTTCTTCACGATCATCCTGCGTCTGGTCGCGCCGATTCTCGCTGTCGTCGGGTTGCTGAGTTTCATCGCCACCACCAGCGACTTCGTCATCTCGAGCGTTGTGCTCGTCACGCCGGAGCGGCAGACGCTCGCGGTTGGCCTGTACCAGTTCGTGTCGGACGAATTCACCACCAACTGGGGAGTCTTCGCCGCCGGTGCCGTGCTCGCAGCTCTCCCGGTCATGGCGTTGTTCCTCTACCTGCAGAAGTACATCGTCTCCGGCCTGACTGCGGGTGCGGTCAAGTAATTTTCCGACATGAAACCACACGACGGGTGATCCTTCTCCGTTTCCAACCCGTCGCCCGAACTTGGCGAGTGTGTCGAGGTTCGACCCCGGGTGTCGCACCCTCTCGGCACACCGCGAGCGGTCCGGTCCGCACTGCGTTCATTTTTTCCGCCTCACCGGCGGAGGGCTTACCGGTCGGCTGACCCGGAGAAGGCGCGATGCCGGGTGACCGTCTCGGTCCGGCCCGGCTAATCGTCGGACTTGTTGTTCTTTGGTCCCTTGTCGGGCTTTGGCTTCTTGTCCTTATTGTCGTTCCCGTTGTTGCCGTTTTCAACGCCGGGATCGTCGGTGACCGGAGCGGTTGGCACGACAGGGTCGGGGGTGACCTCGGGCGTGACCTCTGGGGTCGGCTCAGGCTCGGGCACTGGCGCGGGCACGACCTCCGGCTCGGGCGCCGGAGCCTGGGCGGCGAGTGCCGCGTCGACGTCAGCCAGAACGAGCGCGAGTGCCGCGTCGATGCGCTGGTGCCGAGCGAAGGAGACGGAGCCGTCCGCCGCGGCCTTCTCGAGTGCGGCGTCGAAGGCGACCAGGGTGTCGCGGGCATCCTGGAGGTCGCCGTCCGCGACCGCCTGGGTCACGGAGAGCACCGTGGACTGGAACTGCTTCGCGGTCTCAGCGTTAAGATCGGGCGGGCTGGCCTGGCAACCGGTCAAAGCGCCGCCGGCCAGTATCGCGCCGAACGCCAGTGTGACGAGGCGACCGCGCCGACCGTTGAGCAAGGTGTGAACGGTCATGGCGTCACGCTGTCCTGAAGTTCGGTGAGGTGCTCGCCGACGGTGCCGGGCACGTCGGGGTACTCGACGGGTGTCGATTCGGTCGATCCGCTGATGCCGATCACGATGGCAATCACAATCGCGACAATCACCGCGAGCGCGGCCGTGACGATGCTTGCCGTCACCCGCAAGCGACCGCGACCGCGACGCGCGCGCTGTGACGGGCTCACAGCATCCGTTGTGAAAGGAGACGTGTGAGCGCGAGGTGCGAGCAGGGCCGTCGACGCGGTGCTCAACTCCGATGCCACCGGCAGAAGTTTCGTAGCCGAACGGTCGGCTGAGCCCACTGCAAGAGCGACGGTTGAGCCCCCCTCTGTGTCGACGGCCATCGCGGCCGTCGCGTCGTTCTCGGGATCGGCGCTCGCCGAGTAGTTTCCGATTCGAGAAATGCCGCGCAACGCGAGGGCAACCTCGTGCGCGCTTGGCCGGTTCGCGGGCATCCTCGCCGTCATGGCGGCGAGCGTTTCGGCGAGAATCGGGTCGAGGTCGTCAGGAATCTGAGGGTCACGGGTGAGCGGAGCGAGCGCCGCCTCCTGCCCGGGCGCCGAGAACACGCGCTGCCCGGTGACGCACTCCAGCAGCACAAGCCCAAGGGAGTAGACATCGCTCGGCGGCCCAACAACATCGCCGCGGGCCTGCTCGGGGCTGAGGTAGCCGGCGGATCCGACGGTGAAGTGCGTCGCGGTCAGCCGTGCGCCGTCGACCAGACGGGCGATGCCGAAGTCGGTGAGTTTGGGGTGCGGCCGGGTGTCCTTGCCCGCCGCGTGCGCCATCAGGATGTTCGCCGGCTTCACGTCGCGATGCACAACGCCGCGCTCGTGGATGTAGTGCAGCGCATCGGCCAGGTCGGCGCCGATGTGCCTGGTGTCGTCCTCGCTCAACGCTCCGGCGGTCAGCCCCACACGCAGGTCAGCCCCTCGAACCAGCTCCATCACCAGGTACGACCGCGGGTTCAGCGGGTCGGTCTCGTCTGTGCCCGCATCAAGCAGCATCACAAGCCCGGGGTGGGTGAGGCTCGCGAGCAGGGAAATTTCACCCTGTTGGCGGCGGAAGTCTGACGGTGAAGCGGATGCCACTGAGAACAGTTTGACCGCGACGTCACGATTCAGAGACTCGTCGCGTGCCCGATACACCGAGGCCATTCCGCCGGAACCGACGATGGACAGCAGTCGGTATCGGCCAGACAGAATCTGGTCGATTGGTGCAGCGTGCTTGATCTCGGTCATGAGTCCTTCCCGGCCACCATGCTACGTTGGGGAAGCAGACCGCCGGTATGGTTCGAAGCATCCCCCGCGGGATGCTAGTCTCTACTGGTGCCATTTCGTATGGCCACGCTCCGGTAGCTCAGTGGTAGAGCACTTCCTTGGTAAGGAAGAGGTCGTCGGTTCAAACCCGACTCGGGGCTCGTTACTTTCTCGGCGAGCCGGGCGAAGTTTCGCGGCAGGGTAGCTCAGTTGGTGAGAGCGCACGACTCATAATCGTGAGGTCGCGGGTTCGAATCCCGCTCCTGCTACGGGGATAGGCCCCTCAAGGCCTCTTCCCATTTGAACCCCAAGGTCTCGCCACCTTGGGGTTTTTCAGTTTCCGAGCCGCTCGGTCATGAATGTCACCGCACTACACGCATCTGCGGTGAGCGCAACCCCGGTAAACGTTCAGCCAACAGCACCGTAAAATCGATGGGTACTCGGCTCCGCCCGAAGTCGAAAGGGAGTCTTTCTTGACCGGCAATGCCACGACCACACATCGCAACGTCTCGTTGCTGTCTGTCACGTCGACACTCGCATCCCGAGTCACCACCTCAGACGAGATCGATGCCCGTCTGGCGCCTGTGCTCAAACGACTGAAGCTTCCGTCGCGGCTCTTGCAGCGCGTCGCCGGTGTGCACGAACGCCGCAACTGGGAAGAGGGACAGACCTTCTACAGTGCGGCCATCGATGCAGGGAAGCGCGCCATGGCATCCGCTGGAATCACTCCAGACAAGGTCGGTCTGCTGATCAACACCTCTGTCACCCGCAAACACCTCGAACCGTCGGTCGCGGTCAAAATGCACGACGGCCTCGGGCTGCCGTCGTCTGCCATCAACTTCGACATCGCCAACGCGTGCCTCGGCTTCGTCAACGGAATGACGCTCGCATCACAGCTCATCGACGCTGGGCAGATCGAGTACGCGGTCATCATCGACGGCGAAGACGCCGACGAGATCCAGCACAACACCATCGAGCGGCTTCACCGCCCAGACATCAGCCGCACCGACTTCATGAGCGAGTTCGCGAGCCTCACCCTCGGTTCGGGCGCTGCCGCCGCGGTGCTTGGCCGGACCGACGCGAACCCCAACGGGCACCGCATCCTCGGTGGGGTCACCCGTGCGGCCACCCAGTTCAACGAACTGTGTGTCGGCAGTGTTGACGGCATGTTCACCGACGCCAAGGCGCTGCTCAAGGGCGGGATGCAGCTGGTGACGAGTGCGTGGAAAGACGCCCGCACCGACTGGAGCTGGTCGGCGATGGATCGGTACGTCATGCACCAGGTTTCCGACGTGCACACCAACGCCATCGTCAAGGCGATCGGCATCGACCGCTCACGTGTTCCGCTCACATACCCCACGCTCGGCAACGTCGGTCCAGCCTCCATTCCCATCACGCTCGCCGCGCAGGCCGACACACTCAAGGGTGGTGACCGGGTCCTTCTCATGGGAGTCGGCTCCGGCCTCAACACCGCGATGATGGAACTCGCCTGGTGAGTCCTCGGCTGCCGCGCGCCGCTGAGCTTCGCTCGCCCGCGATCCTTCCCCCGACGGACCTTGACGGACTTGACTCCGCGTTCTCGCGGATTGTGACTGCTGGCGATGCGTCCGGGTCGAATGACTGGCATCTGCTCGACAACGCCGATCGCCTCGCCGAACTCGGTGTGACGCCGGTCGGCACGATTCTCTGCGTTCACGGCAACCCGACCTGGTCATACCTGTGGCGTGACCTGGTATCGAAGGCGACGGATGCTGCCGCTAACGGTGACGAGGCATGGCGCGTCATCGCTGTCGACCAGTTGGAGATGGGATTCTCCGAGCGAACCGGTGTTCGGCGCCCGCTTCCGCAGCGTGTACGCGACCTCGGTGCGCTGACCGACGCCCTGAAACTGGACGGACCCGTCTTCACGCTCGGCCACGACTGGGGCGGCGTCGTTTCGCTCGGCTGGGCCGTTGATCACCCCGAGCTGCTCGCCGGCGTGATGATGCTCAACACGGCGGTACACCAGCCGGAGTCCGACCCGATCCCCGCACCGCTGCGCCTCGCGCTTCAGCCTGCGCTGCTCGGCAACGCCACAGTCGCAACACCGGCCTTCCTCGAAACCACGCTCGCGCTCGCGCACCCGCCACTGTCGACGTCGGTCAAGGACGGCTACCGGGCGCCGTATCGCGACGCGGCCCGCCGTGGCGGAATCGGCGGCTTCGTCGCCGACATCCCCGTCGACGACAGTCACGAGAGCTTCGCCGAGCTCGACCGCATCTCATCGGGTGTTGCGAAGCTCACCGTTCCGGCGCTCATGCTCTGGGGACCGCGCGACCCGATCTTCAGCGACAAGTACCTCGACGACCTCATCGACCGCCTGCCGCACGCCGACGTGCACCGGTTCGAAGGTGCCGGTCACCTGGTCGCCGAAGATGTGGACTATGCAGGTGCCGTGCTCACCTGGCTGGCAGATGGCATCCGCTCATCGTTCGATTCCGAAGTTGCGCCAGCCGATGACACCGAGCGGCCGCCGCTCTGGCACTACCTCGACGAGATGCGCGACAGCGACGAGACAGTCGTTGTCGACATGGTGCCGCCCACCGGTGACACGCCGCGGGTGGTCAGCTGGAAGCTGCTGTCACGTCGGGTTCGGCAGATTGCCGCAGGGCTGAGTGCCGTTGGTGTGGCCAGGGGCGACCGGGTGTCTCTGCTGATCCCGCCGAGTGCCGACCTCGTTGCGGTGCTCTACGCCTGCCTTCGGATCGGTGCGATCGTCGTCGTTGCCGACGCCGGCCTCGGCCTCAAGGGGCTGACCCGTGCAGTGCGCGGCGCCTACCCCGACCACGTCATCGGCGCTGCGCCGGGTCTCTCCGCCGCGCGCGCGCTCGGCTGGCCAGGGCAGAAGATCTCGACGGCCACGTACCCGAAAGCCGTTCGCCGCGCCCTCGACGTTTCGTACTCGCTCTCCGACCTGATCTCGCTCGGATCGGACGAGATCCTGCCCGCGCCTCCGGCGTCGACAGACACTGCCGCCGTGCTCTTTACCTCCGGTTCGACAGGGCCCGCGAAGGGTGTCGTTTACACCCACGCCCAGCTCTCGGCTGTACGTGACGCGCTCGCCGCGCAGTATGGCGTCGGAGTGGGCACCGGGCTCGTGGCCGGATTCGCGCCGTTTGCCCTGCTCGGGCCAGCCCTCGGCGCGCGGTCGGTCACCCCCGACATGGACGTGACCTCACCGAAGACGCTCACGGCAACCGCTGTTGCGGCCGCCGTCGCCGCGGTCGACGCCACGGTGGTGTTCCTCTCACCCGCTGCCGTCGCGAACGTTGTTGCCACCTCGAGCGCATTGACCGACGACGACCGCGCCGCCCTTGCCGGGGTCGAACGGTTCCTTTCCGCCGGCGCTCCGGTGTCCGAACCGCTGCTCGCCGCAATCGCCGCGCTCATGCCGAACGCGTCGGCGCACACCCCATACGGCATGACCGAGGGGCTGCTGATGACAGACATCACCCTCGATGGCATCCGCGAGGCTGCCGCCGAAGCCGGTGCAGGCGGAGTCTGCGTCGGCACGCCCACCGGCGTCACTCGGGTGCGCATTGCGCCGCTCGACGAGACCGGTCGTGCCACCGAAGAACTCACCGAGGACGCGAACGTCACCGGCGAGATCGTCGTCTCCGCTCCGCACGTCGAAGACCACTACGACCGGCTCTGGCTGACTCACCGCGCCAGCCGCCGCGGGGGAGTGCCAGGCGAACGCTGGCACCGCACCGGCGACGTTGGACACCTCGATTCAGCCGGGCGCCTCTGGGTTGAAGGGCGCATGCCGCACGTCATCGCCACGGCGAACGGCGTGCTCACCCCGGTCGGCCCCGAGCAGGCCCTCGAACGCCTGCACGAGATCGCCCGCGCTGGCGTCGTCGGCGTTGGCCCCAACGGCAACCGCCAGGTCGTCGCCGTTGTCGAGACCGTGCCTCCCGCCCGACGTGTGTCGCTCGCCACGCCAGAGCTGGTCGCCGCAATGCGCGGTGTGGTCGACGTTCCCCTCGCCGCAGCCCTGGTGGTTCCGAAGCTGCCGACAGACATCCGTCACAATTCGAAAATCAACCGTTCGGCGCTGTCCGACTGGGCAAGCGGCATTCTTGCCGGCGGGCGGATGCGGACGCCGTGAGAGTCCTGGTCACCGGTGCGAGCGGACTGCTCGGGCGTGCCGTTGCGGCCGAGATCGTCGCGGCTGGCCATGAGGTGACGACGTTCCAGAGACGTGCCTCTGGCGTCGACGGGGTCACCGATGTGCTTGGTTCTGTCACCGAAACGGATGCTGTCGCGCGCGTCACACAGGACGTCGACGCGATCGTCCACCTCGCTGCGAAGGTCTCACTCGCCGGGGACCCGGCTGATTTTGACCGCGTCAACGTGGGTGGAACCCGCAATCTGCTCGCGGCGGCGTCTGCTGCCGGGGTCGAGAAGTTTGTGTTCGTGTCGTCGCCGTCTGTGGCCCACGCGGGCGCGTCGATTGTGGGTGATGACGCGTTGCCTGCCGACCCGGAGCACGCTCGAGGCGACTATGCGCGGACCAAGGCTGAGGCCGAGCTGCTCGCGCTCGCTGCTGACTCACCCTCGCTGCGGGTCGTCGCCGTGCGGCCGCACCTCGTTTGGGGGCCCGGTGATACTCAGCTCGTCGCGCGGGTTGTCGAAAGGGCACGTGCCGGTCGGTTGCCGCTGCTCGATTCGGGCGCGGCGCTCATCGACACCATCTACATCGACAACGCGGCGTCGGGTATCGCGGCCGCGCTCGAACGGGTTGATGTCGTTCACGGCAACGCGTATGTGTTGACGAATGGTGAGCCGCGGCCGGTGGCGGAGTTGCTCGCTGGTATCTGTGGCGCGGCGGGAGTACGGGCACCAGGGTGGAGCGTCCCGGCCAGGCTTGCGCGTGGCGCCGGTTCGCTCATTGAACGTGCGTGGCGCATCAAGCCGGGTGTTGACGAGCCGCCGATGACGCGGTTCCTGGCCGAGCAGTTGTCGACGGCGCACTGGTTCGACCAGCGTCGCACGCGGGCCGACCTCCAGTGGGCGCCTGCCGTTTCGCTCGATGAGGGTTTCAGGCGCCTGGCGGAGTCGTACGGCCGCCCCTGACCGCGATTTGCGCGCGCCGTGCTTCGTGCCTGGTGCCTCGTGCCTGGTGCCTCGTCCTCGACCCTCGTGCCGCCTTACTCGGTCACCCACCGGTGAATCGGGTGGTCCCTCGACCCTTGTGCAGCCCTACGCGGTCACCAACTGGTGGTTCGGGTGTCCCTCGTGCCGTCCCGCCTCGTGCTCGGTCACAATCGGTGGTTCGGGTCTTACTCGGTCGAAAGTGGTGGCTCAATCGCAGATTATGCGACCGGTTGCGACCGAGCAACCGCTATTAACGCGCCCAACAACCATTCGCGCCCGAGCAACGCGCGTTCGACTCACCCGTTGCGAGAGCGAGCATCTGCCCGTGGGGCGTGGTCAGTTGAGACGACGCAATTCGTGGCCGCACCGCGAGCGAGCGACGAGGTGTGGCAACTCACCCCGCCGTGGGGTGGGTCGGGAAGGAGGAGCCGGCTGAGACGACGCAAATCGTCGTCCCGTGAGCGCGCGAGGGACAAAGTTCGGCAACTCGGCGGCCTATGGGGCAGTGGCGGGGATGCGGACACTGGAAGTGCGGCCATGCGAGCCAACCGGCCGAGCCTGCGCACAGCTCACCCGGCAACGACCGCCCCTCCCTCGAGTCGGACCCGAAGGGTAGTTCGCTCAGTCGAGTCGGCCCAAAGGGCAGTTCGCTCGATCGAGTCAGCCCAAAGGGTTGTTCGCTCGATCGAGTCGGCCCAAAGGGTTGTTCGCTCAATCGAGTCGGCCCAAAGGGCGGCTCAATATTTAACGAGTGACCCTTTCGGCCCAATCGAATCCCGAGTGACCATTTGGGCCCGGTCGATTGTCGCGGCCGCGGCTCCCGGGAATGGGGTGAGCGTGAGCGTGAGCGTGAGCGTGAGTACGAGCGTAAGCGTGAGTACGAGCACTCCGGCGGATCAGCCGCCGACGACGTCCGCCCACGCTGTGCGATCGACGATGAGCTGCCGCCACTGGCGCAACGCCTTCGCCGCACCAACACCGAGCGCCCCGACCACCCGATCGCCGCGCCTAAACACCGCGAGCATCCGCCGCTCGACGAGCGACCCCTCAAGGATTCGCACCTCGTCGTAACCCGGAATCCAGCCGTGCACCTGCAACTTGAGGTCGTATTGATCTGTCCAAAAGTAGGGCACAGAGGCGAACGCGTCTGGCGCCCCGTCCACCAGTCGGGCCCCAACATGCATGGCCTGCTCGGTCGCGTTGGTGCGGTGCTCGACCCGCATCGACTCGTCGAACGCAGGGTTCTCCCACCGGGCAACATCGCCGGCGGCGTAGATCCCGGGTGCCGCGGACAGGTCTGGCGCACACTCGACACCGTCCCCGATCGACAGCCCACTTCCGTTGAGCCAGTCGACAGTGGGCGATGCGCCGATCGCCACGAACACCACGTCGGCGTTAAGGGTCGAGCCGTCAGTAAACAACACCCCGGTGACCCGGCCCGCGGACGACAGCAGTGACTGCACAGCGTTCTCGGGACCCGTGCGCAACTCGACGCCGTGGCCCGTGTGCAGGGCGGCAACCTCGGCACCGATCGCGGGCCCGAGGCTCCGTTCGAGCGGGGTGGGCCGCGAATTCACGAGGGTCACCCGCAACCCGAGCCCGATCGCAGCCGCAGCAACCTCGGTCCCGAGGAATCCACCGCCAACAACGACGAGGTGCCGACCGGCCACGAGTTCTTCGGAGAGCGCAAGCGTGTCGTCGATCGTGCGCAGGGTGTGCACACCGGCGAGGTGCGCCGACTCCGGCAGCACGCGCGGCGTCACACCGGTCGCAATGACGAGGCGATCAAACGGAAGGTCCGTGGCATCCGTCAGCGAAAGAATCGAACGTTCGACGTCGAGCTTCGTTGCAGACACCCCCGAACGGATGTCGACGGCCAGGCTGGCAAGATCGGCCTCGGTTTTCAACGCGACGCGGTCGACACCCCACTCGCCGGTGAGCAGGTGCTTCGAGAGCGGCGGCCGATCGTACGGAACGTGACGCTCGGCGTCAACCAGGGTGAGGTCGCGGTCATAGCCGTTGCGGCGGAGTGCGGCGGCCGTCGTCAGCCCGGCAGCCGACGCCCCGACGATGACAATGTTCGAGGGAGCAGCGCTCACGACTACTCGACGAGCCTCAACGCTGCGGACGGGCAGCTCAGAACGGCGTCGCGAACGGCGTCGAGCTGGTCGTCACCGGGGTTAGCGTCGAGCAGGATGACCTTGCCCACCTCGTCGTCCTGGTCGAACACGTCAGGCGCGATCGCGGCACAGACTCCAGCGGCAACACATACTTCGATATCGGCAATGACCTTCATCGGATCCTTCTTCCCTCACGACCCGCGTTTGAGCGCGCCTTCGTCAATTCTGGCACCCGCGGCGCGTGAGTTTGCGCGATCCGACCCAGCTCGCAGGGCATTCACACGGCGTCGGCTCGCCGCTCGACGCGGACGCCGGCTGATAGGTTCGATTTCGCCGCACGGGCGACGAAGGGAAGCGGATGCCACAGCAACGCACACGAGGACACTGGGTCTGGCTCGTCGTCATCGGCCTCGCCGCAGGGTTCCTCTCCGGCCTGTTCGGCGTCGGTGGCGGCATCCTCATCGTTCCAGCGCTCGTGCTCCTGCTCGGGCTCGACCAGCGCATCGCCGCTGGCACGTCGCTGGCCGCGATTGTGCCGATGGCCTCCGTCGGAGTGATCAGCTATGCGATCGGCGGCTACGTCGACTGGGCAGCAGCCCTGCTGCTCATCCTCGGCAGTGTTGTCGGTGCGCAGATCGGTTCACTTTTGCTCAACCGCATCCCACGCAAGGTGTTGTCGTGGCTGTTCATCGGCTTCCTGGTCGTCGTCATCGCGACGCTCTTTCTCGTCATCCCCTCGAGAGACGCCTTCGTCGAGATCACAGTGCTCAGCGGAATCGGCCTCGTTGTGCTCGGCCTCGGCACCGGCATCCTGTCCGGTCTGCTCGGTGTTGGCGGTGGCGTTGTCATCGTGCCGCTGCTCATCCTGCTGTTCGGAGCGAGCGACCTCGTCGCGAAGGGCACCTCACTTCTTGTCATCATCCCGACGGCGCTGTTCGGCACGATCGGAAACTTCCGTCGCCACAACGTCGATCTGTCCGCCGCCGCGGTGATCGGCGTTTCGGCCTGCACAACCACGGCCATCGGTGCGGCGCTGGCCAGCGTCATTTCGCCGACACTCTCGACAATTCTTTTCGCGATCTTCCTGGCGGCGGTCGCCGTGCAGATGACGGTGAAGGCGCTGCGCTCGCGCTGAGCCCTACCTGGCCCTCTTCGCCAGCCACCGGGCATAGTTCTCGTTGCGTCGGAGCCTGAGGTGTTTGATGTAGAGCAAGCCGACCCACATTGAGGCGGGGTACGCTGCGATCGACGCCACCAGGGCGATCCGACCCGGTTCCCGACCGAGCGGGGCAAACAGAACGAGTGCTGCACCACCAGCAATGACGAGCGCTGTCACTATGCCGAGCGCGAGCGGCCAGCCCCATGCCCAGCGCTCCATCTCTTCGGTCCATCGGATCGGTGTAGGCGGTTTACGGCTGAACCGCATGGGTAATGTCGCAAGCCAGCCGATGGCGGCCATCGCCAGCCCCATCCCTGTCATGATCAGACCCGACTCGATGTTCTCCCGCAGGGCCGCTGAAATCAGCACCCAGGTTGCGCCAGCACCCGCGATGACGAGGCCGGGCAGGGTGAAGACCACCAAAAACGACCGGCGCTTGAGGTAACCAACAGCCGAATCCTCAAAGCTCGCCAATTCCGGCGCAGCGTACGGGAGTTGCGATGTATTCATGGGCTCCTTGCGATTCGGGACGGGGTCGTGGCGGATGCGATCGGCAATGACCGTTCGCATCCGAGAGTACCGTTCCCGTGCGACCTTCTCACTTACCGTGCGGACGCTTCAGTTTTCTAGGCCCTACCGCCTGTGGATACTCGTCTGTACGATTTTCCGAAATTGCCGTTCGACAGGGAGACACCATGCCATCACTCGACGATCTACTCGGCCGACTTCCGATCGCTGACATCGCCGCCAGGCTGGGCGTCGATGAGGCAACCGCCTCCGCCGCGGTTGAGCAGGCGCTTCCCGCTCTGGTCAGTGGCCTTGAGGCCAACGCGCAGGATGCCGGCGGCGCGGCCTCCCTCGAGGAAGCCGTCTCGCAGCATTCACCCGCCCTCGTCGAAGGCGGTATCGACCTTGAGGAGGTGGACCCGGCCGACGGCGAGAAGATCGTCAGCCACATCTTCGGTGAGCACAAGGACCAGGTGGTCGCAACCCTGTCGAGCGGAACCACCCAACCGGCGTCATTCACGGGCGGATCGGTCGTGGGCAAACTGTTGCCGATTCTCGCCCCGATCGTGCTGAGCTACCTCGCCAAGCAGTTCTCCGAGCGCAAGCAGTCGACCGAGACGGCCCAGCCGACCGAGCCGATGCAGTCGCGCGTGCCCAAACCGACACCCGAGAAGGAGCAGGGTGGCCTCGGTGGAATACTTGGCGGCCTCCTCGGCGGCGGTTCGTCAGACAGTGGCAGCAGCGGTGGCATCGGTGAGATCCTCGGCGGGCTGCTCGGCGGCGACAGCAGATCGTCTGGCGGCATCGGTGATGTACTCGGTGGCCTGCTCGGTGGCGGGCGCAAGTAACGGCGCACCGCCAGAGGTCCCTGCACGCCCCGGTAGGCTGGACGGGTGCCAGTAAACCCCGAACTTCAGGGTCGCGTGTTCCCGCCGGCCCCGCCATACCTCGTCGGACTCGAGAAGGTGCGCGAGTTCTCGCGAGCCGTTTTCGCCTCTCACCCGATCAACTTCGAAACGGATGCTGCGCTCGCGGCAGGTCACGCCGGTGTCGTTGCGCCGCCGACCTTCGCGGTCGTTGTGCAAGAGCAGACCCTCGCTCAACTGCTGAGCGAACCTGATGCAGGTATCGACTTCACTCGCGTTGTGCACGGTGACCAGCGCTTCACCTACACTCGCCCCATCGTGGCCGGGGATGAGCTGACCGCGACGTTGACGGTGACCAGTGTGAAGACGCTCGGTCCGCACGCGATGGTGACGGCGGAGTCCACCATGGTCGATGCCACTGGAGCCCACGTCGTGACCGCGACGTCCACCCTTGTTGTGCGAGGTGACGAATGAGCACGCCCATTTTCGACGAACTGACCGTCGGCGACGTGATTGCGGAACGTGAGTTCCCGCTAACGCGGGATTCCCTCGTTCGGTACGCCGGAGCATCCGGTGACTTCAATCCCATTCACTATCGCGACGATGTCGCGGCATCCGTCGGCCTGCCCGGTGTCCTTGCACACGGCATGCTCACGATGGGTTTCGCCGTTCAGCCGGTTGTCGACTGGGCCGGAGACCCCGCCCGCGTCGTGGACTACGCGGTGAAGTTCACCCGCCCCGTTGTCGTCCACCCGCAGGACGGTGCACTCGTCACTGTGGTTGCGAAGATCGGTGCGCTCGATGAGGGTGTCGCGCGGGTTGACCTGACCGTGAGCTTTGACGGCAAGACAGTGCTCGGCAAGGCGCAGGTGCGCGTTGCACTTGGCCGACGATGACGAACCTCTCTGAACTCACGACGCTTCGGGTCGGCGGTCCAGCGGTCGAAACGATCACGGCGACGACTCGAGATGAACTCGTGTCTGCTGTTGCCTCGGTCTGGGGTTTCGGCGAAGACCCGTTGATTCTCGGCGGCGGTTCCAATGTGCTCGTCGCTGACGAGGGATACGACGGCACCCTGATCCGGGTAGCTTCGCGCGGCATCGAGGTGTTGGCATCCGAGAACGGGCGTGTGCTGCTGCGTGTGCAGGCGGGCGAATGCTGGGACGACCTCGTCGCCTTTGCGGTCGAGCGCGGCCTTGCTGGCATCGAAGCGCTCAGTGGAATTCCCGGCTCGTGCGGTGCGAGCCCCATCCAGAACATCGGCGCGTACGGGCAGGAGCTCTCCGCCTGTCTCGTCGCTGTCGAGCTGCTCGACCGTGAGCACGGCGACCTGGTTCGGGTGCCCGCCGCCGAACTCGGGCTCGGATACCGCACCTCGGTGCTCAAACGCCACGGCGGACACGCGCCGGAGCGGAACGGCGTTGTGGTCTCCATCGACGTCGAGCTCACGGATGACGCCGGGCTCAGCGCTCCGATCGGTTACGCCCAGCTCGCCTCAGCGCTCGGCGTTGAGATGGGAGCCCGGCTACCCATCGCCGACGTGCGTCGCACCGTGCTCGACCTGCGCCGGTCGAAGGGTATGGTTGTCGACCCGTCAGACCCAGACACGTCGAGTGCCGGATCGTTCTTCACCAACCCGATCGTGTCCGAGTCGTTTGCTCGATCGCTGCCAGCGGATGCTCCGCGCTGGCCGATGGGGGACGAGCACGAAGATGCCGTCGTCATCCCGCTCGGCGAGTGGACCGGCGATGTGCCGCCACCGTCGTTCGAACATGGCGCGCGAGTGAAGCTCAGTGCGGCCTGGCTCATTGAACGAGCCGGAATCACCCGGGGTTTCCGCCTCCCAGGCTCTCGGGCGGGTATCTCGACGAAGCACACGCTCGCGCTCACCAACACCGGTGGGTCGACAGCGGACGAGATCGCCTCGCTGGCCAGGTACGTGCAGATGCGCGTCGCCGCTGAGTTCGGCGTCGTGCTGCAGCCCGAGCCGGTGTACGTGAACCTCGACTTTTAGCCGAGGTTCACGCACGTCGATCTAGCCGAACAGCTTCTGCAGTCGCTGAGCACCCTCGAGCAACGCGTCGTCGCCGAGCGCATAGCTGAAGCGCAGGTACCCGGACGGGCCGAACGCCTCACCGGGAACAGCGGCAACCTCGGCCGAATCGAGCATGAGGTCGGCCAGCTCGAGCGATGTCGTCGGGGTGACCCCGCCGATCTCCTTGCCGAGAAGCGCTGTGACGTCCGCATAAACGTAGAACGCACCCTGCGGGGTCGGCACCGAGAACCCGTCGATCTTGTTGAGTTCTGAGACGATGACCTTGCGGCGGCGGTCGAACGCCAGGCGCATGGTCTCGACATCGTCCTGCGGGCCGGTCAGCGCGGCGATCGCGGCACGCTGAGCGATGTTGTTGACGTTGCCGGAGAGGTGCGACTGCAGGTTCGACAGTGCCTTGATGGCATCGGCCGGGCCGACGGTCCATCCAACGCGCCAGCCCGTCATCGCGTAGGTCTTCGCCACACCGTTCACGAGAAGCGTCTGCTCGGCAAGCGCTGGAACCGCTTCGACGATCGACAGCGCCTTCACGCCGTCGTAAGTGAGGTTCTGGTAGATCTCATCGGTGATCACCCAGATGCCGTGCTCGAGTGCCCACTCGCCGATGGCCTTTGTCTGTTCGGGGGAGTAGACGGCTCCTGTCGGGTTCGACGGCGACACAAACAGCAGCACCTTGGTGCGCTCGGTGCGTGCGGCCTCCAGCTGCTCGAGCGTGACCTGGTAGCCCTGCGACGCATCGGCGAAAACCTCGACGGCGACACCGTCTGCGAGGGCGATGACCTCGGGGTATGTGGTCCAGAACGGCGTCGGAACAATGACCTCATCGCCCGGGTTGAGCAGTACCTGGAACGCCTCGTAAACCGACTGCTTGCCGCCGTTGGTGACGAGCACCGAGCTCGCGCGAACCGCAAGACCTGAGTCGCGCAGGGTCTTCGCCGCGATGGCCTCGCGCAGGTCGGGCAGCCCTGCTGCCGGGGTGTACCTGTGATTCTTCTTGTCGCTGGCCGCGGCGATGGCGGCCTCGACGATGTGCTGCGGCGTGCCGAAATCCGGCTCGCCTGCGGCATAACTGATCACGGGCCGGCCTTCGGCCTGCAGGGCCTTCGCCTTCGAATCGACCTTCAGCGTTGCTGATTCGGCGATGGCGGAAATCTTCGTGGAGAGTCTCGGTGTTGTGCTCACCCTAGAAGGGTACCGCGACGGACGCGAGGCTGAATGTCGCGGCGAATCGGGCGAGAAGCTCCGGGTTTCCTGCGGCAATTCGCACGATTCCCTGCTCTCTCGCGCTCTCCGGTGAAACCTCGCCTGCAATCAGCGAACGGATGCTCGGAGTCACCTCGAGTTCCAGCTCGGCAGTTGCAGATGACCACGGCGCGATGTGCACGGTTGCACCGTCTACCGACACAGCGAGGTCGACGTCACCAACGTGCAAACGGTAGGTCGTCGCTGCCAGCGTGCTGGCGGCATCCGTTCGAAAAGCGGAGTACAGGTCCATTGTGAGTGAATCCGCCGTGATCACGTCGCCCTCGGCCGGATCGTTCGTCACCTGCAATCCCCACCGCCCGAGCGCAAGAACTATGGGCTCGAGCTGCCGGCCGAGATCGGTGAGCACATACACGACCGAGTGATGAAGCGGTGCGCGAGCGAGAACGCCGCTCTCCTGCAGCTCACGCAACCGGGTGCTGAGGATGTTGGTGGGGATGCGCGGCAGCCCAGCCTTGAGGTCGGTGTAGCGGCGTGGCCCGACGAGCAGGTCGCGAACGATGAGCAGGGCCCACCGTTCGCCGACCAGCTCGAGGGCGGTCGTCATGCCGCTGTACTGACCGTAGTTGCGAGCTGCCATGGTCAGCCTTTAGGCCTGCGCTCCCTGTTCTGCCAGATACGCCTCAGGGCCCTTCTCGGCCGCAACGGGGTCCATGTAAAGGAAGCCGAGGATGTTGCCGTCCGGGTCCTCGAGGTCACGTGAGTACATGAAGCCATAGTCCTGGGACGGCCGCGGTTCGCTTCCTCCGGCGGCGAGGCCTTTCTCCATCATCGCGTCGACCTCGTCACGACTCTCGCGGCTGAAGCCGCACGACGCCTGCGCCGCCGTGGTTGGATCGATGATCTTCTTGTCGGTGAAAGTGGCGAAGAAATCGTTAGTCAGGAACATGAAGTAGATGTTCTTGTCGACGACGACGCAGGCAGCGTTTTCGTCGGTGAACAGCGGATTGATCTCCCAGCCGAGAGCCGCGTAGAACGCTTTGCAGCGCTCAAGGTCCCGCGTGGGGAGGTTGATAAAGACGTCGGTCACGAGTGTCTCCTTTGACGTACCCGGCGGTGACGGTCACCGTCAGGGGCCATGCTTGCAAAAAGCAAGTAAGGCGTCAAGGGGCACTTCTGCATGGGCGCGCACCCCCCGGTGCGAGGGCCGGCGTGCTCGGGTTGGCGCTGAGGGAATCGGCCTGTACACTTGGGGGAGGTAGTTGAAATCTGCCAAGCTTTTTTGCGCCAATTTTCCTGTTTTGCCGTAGTTTCGGTTGCTGGGGAGTGCAGTTCGAAATAGCGTGACAGATTTTGCCTTCCCGACCGGGTCTCCGGTCATAGGGCGGTGGCTCAATTGGTAGAGCAGCGGTCTCCAAAACCGCAGGTTGCAGGTTCGAGTCCTGTCCGCCCTGCGCGTCGGTGTTAACACCCCGGCTCATGAAAGGTGTAACCAGGTGGCCCGAAAAGTTATCGACGAACCGAGCGAGGAAATCGTCGCAGCAGCGAAGAAAGAGCGCGCTGCCAAGCGCGGACCCTTCGCCGGGATCATTCTGTTTTTGAAGCAGGTGGTTGCTGAGCTCAAGAAGGTCGTCACTCCGACCCGCAAAGAGTTGCTCAGCTACACCGGTGTTGTGCTCGTGTTCGTCGTGATCATGATGGCGCTGGTTTGGGGCCTGGACCAGGTCTTCAGCTGGGTTGTGATCTTTACATTCGGTACGCCAGCGGCTTAGCCACCGGCATCCGTTCATTCGAACCTCAAGAAAGCGCAACGTGGCCGTGCACCGGCCAAACGAGAGCCAAAGGAAAGAGATTTAAGTGTCGGAGAGAAATCTAGACGACGTCGATTGGGCAACAGCCGCTGAGCAGTCAAGCGAGCCCGACGAGGCCCAGGAGGGCAACGTGCTCGCCGCCGAGGAGAATTCCGTCGACGCCGCCGAGCACACGGCGCTTCACATAGAGGACCCCTCGAGCGCTCCCATCAACATTGAAGAAGAGCTCGACGCTCTGGCCGAGGCTGTCGACCCCGAAGCCGACGCCGTCGTTGACGACGCACTCGAGATCGACGAGGCCGCAGAGGCTGAGGCCGCCGCCCTGGCGATCGAGGATTCGGTCGAGGTTGAGCGCGAAGAAGAAGCAGAACTCGAGCCAGAGGTTGCACCGTACGACGGTGAAGAGCCCGAAGCCGCAGACGTTGACCCGTACGACGCGTTCCGCGCCGAGCTGCGCAGCATGCCGGGCAAGTGGTACGTCATTCACTCCTACGCCGGCTTCGAGCGCAAGGTGAAGGCGAACATCGAGCAGCGCAAGGGATCGCTCGACGTCGCAGACTTCATCTATCAGGTTGAAGTACCGATGGAAGACGTCGTCGAGATCAAGAACGGCCAGCGCAAGATGGTCACTCGCGTTCGGATCCCCGGATACGTGCTCGTCCGCATGGACCTCAACGAAGACTCCTGGTCTGTCGTTCGCCACACCCCCGGCGTCACCGGATTCGTCGGCAACGCACACAACCCGACGCCGCTGCGCTTCGAAGAGTCCTTCAACATGTTGAAGAGCCTCGTCGAGGTCAAGGAAGCCACCCAGGCCAAGGCAACGGGCAGCAAGGGCGGCCAGACCGCTCGCTCGATTCCGGCCGAGGTCGACTTCGAGATCGGCGAGACAATCACGATCAAGGAAGGCTCGTTCGCAGGCCTCCCCGGTTCGATCAGCGAAATCAAGCCGGAGAGCGGAAAGCTCATCGTTCTCGTCTCGCTGTTCGAGCGTGAGACCCCGGTCGAGCTCAGCTTCGACCAGGTCACCAAGCTTTAGAAGTTTTCTCAAACCACCGCGGCTCAACCGAGCCAGCGGGAGAGCACCCGTCACACGGACGGACGCTCGAACCCCAATAAGAAGGAAGAAACATGGCACCGAAGAAGAAGGTCACTGGTCTGATTAAGCTTCAGATCAAGGCTGGCGCCGCCAACCCCGCCCCGCCAATCGGCCCGGCACTGGGTCAGCACGGCGTGAACATCATGGAATTCTGCAAGGCATACAACGCCCAGACCGAATCCCAGCGTGGAAACGTCATCCCGGTCGAGATCACCGTCTACGAGGACCGCTCGTTCACGTTCATCCTGAAGACCCCGCCCGCCGCAGAGCTCATCAAGAAGGCTGCCGGCGTTGCGAAGGGTTCAGGAACCCCGCACACCGTCAAGGTTGCGAAGCTCACCAAGGAGCAGGTCCGCTCGATCGCCGAGCAGAAGATGGCCGACCTCAACGCAAACGACATTGACGCTGCGTCGAAGATCATCGCCGGAACCGCTCGCTCCATGGGAATCACCGTCGAAGCGTAGTAACACCCCGGAATCCGAACCGCCCGTGCGCGGAGGATTCCACCCGAGTTCGGCCAGTTGACGCCGACTCACGACACAACATTCGTGGCAGCGCCGGCCAGGCGCAAATGACCACATTCTCGAATTGGAGAAATTCACATGGCACAGAAGTCAAAGGCCTACCGGGCCGCCGCCGAGAAAATCGGCACAGACAAGGTCTACTCCGCATCCGAGGCAGTTAACCTTGCCAAGGAGACCGGTTCGGCCAAGTTCGACTCCACGGTTGAGGTTGCCCTCAAGCTCGGTGTTGACCCCCGCAAGGCAGACCAGATGGTCCGCGGTACCGTGATTCTTCCTCACGGAACCGGTAAGACCGCCCGCGTCATCGTCTTCGCAACGGGCCCCGCAGCAGAAGCGGCAATCGCTGCTGGCGCTGACGAGGTCGGTGGCGACGAGCTCATCGAAAAGGTAGCCGCCGGTTACACCAACTTCGACTCTGCGGTTTCGACCCCAGAGCTCATGGGCAAGGTCGGTCGTCTCGGTAAGGTCCTCGGACCCCGCGGCCTCATGCCGAACCCGAAGACCGGAACCGTCACCCCCGATGTGGCCCGTGCGGTCAACGACATCAAGGGTGGAAAGATCGAGTTCCGCGTCGACAAGCACTCCAACGTGCACTTCGTCGTCGGCAAGGCATCGTTCTCCTCTGAGCAGCTCTTCGAGAACATCTCGACAGCTCTCGAAGAGGTCAACCGCCTCAAGCCGTCCTCCTCGAAGGGCCGTTACATCCTCAAGGGCACCGTCTCGACCACCTTCGGTCCTGGCATCCCGATGGACATCAACTCCATCTAGTTCGTTTTCCTCGAACTGACGGAAAGGACCTCGCCTCGTGCGGGGTCCTTTTTCGTGCCCCGAAGCATCCGTCGCCCCTAAAATGGCGGGGTGACTGTGACTGTGAGACGTGCCCGTGAAGCGGATGCCACGGGGCTGAGCGAACTTGCTGCTGTCACGTTTCCGCTTGCCTGCCCGCCTGGAAGCGCACCCGAGGCGATCGCTGAATACATTGCGGGCACCCTCTCGGCCGCGAAGTTTGGCGAGTACCTGGTCGACGACGGCCGCGTGATCGTTGTGGCCGAGGACGAGAGTGGACTCTGCGGATACACGATGCTCATCGCCGGTGAACCGGCAGACGCGGACGTCGCGGCCGCGCTGGGTATCCGGCCGACCATCGAGCTCAGCAAGGTGTATGTGCTCGCCGGATCGCACGGGCGTGGCGTGTCCGCTCCGCTGATGGCAGCGACGCTCGACGAGGCGCGAGCTCGCGGCGCTGTCGGCATCTGGCTCGGCGTGAATCAGTTGAACGCACGCGCGCAGCGTTTCTACGAGAAGAGCGGCTTTCGGGTGGTCGGAGAGAAGACGTTCTCCCTCGGGCCCGAGTTGCACAGCGACTTCACGATGGAGCGGCGGCTGTAGCGCTCTCCGCGACCGTGTGGCCGTTCAAGTGACACTTCTTGTGGGTTGGGGCGTCTCGCACTCGCAAAAACTGGCACCTGAAATCGGGCCGAAAGGTTCGAGTGACACTTGTTGTGGATGTTCACGCGCGGCACCCGCCACAAGTGTCACCTGCTCCTCGGCCAAGGGTCCGAGCGCGGCGCGAAGCTGGTGTCAGTGCGCTGGGAGGGTCTTAAGGTGATGCTTCGCCAGGAGGTGGATCCCGACCGAGGAGGCAAGGAAGATTGCGGCGAGGATCACCCAACCGAGGACACCGTGAGTGAGCACGGTTGCGCTAATCACCAGGGGTGCGGCCATCGAGCCAAGTGAATATCCCATCGCGAACAGGCCCTGATAGGCGCCGGCCCGGGACTGGTCGGCCAGCTCGAAACTGAGCCCCCAGTTGCTGGCGCTTGAGAGCACTTCCGCAAAGGAGTGCACCGCCATCGCCGCGAGGAGGAGAACGATGGCCATGCCGATCGCGAGGTCCGCGGATCCCGCGTACAGTCCGCATGCCACCACCATGAGCAGTCCGGCCAGCACGGACACCTTGCCGGCGTGGGCGACGTCGTGGGTGCCGCGCGAGAGTCGCACCTGAAACAGAATGACGAGCACCGTGTTGAGAATCAGGAGCAACGAATACACGGCGCTCGGTGCGCTGGTTTCGTTGACAATCCACAACGGAAGGCCGACCTCGGCGACGCCGAACTGCATGCCGAAGATGCCGGACAGAACCGTGAGCGCCAGGTATTTCGGGTTTCGAAACGGTGACCGGCCGCGGACGGGCGCTGCAACTCCGGATTCGGGCACGTGCTGTGGTGCGTCGACATAGTCGGGCAGCCGGGACAGCAGAAAGGCACTAGCGCCTGTGACGACCGCGGCGATGATCATCACCGTGCGATACGCCGTCGGTGTGGCGATCAGCAGGGCCAGCCCGCCGGCAGCGCTCCCCAGGGAAATGCCGATGTTGGTGACCGTGCGAAGCACTGCCCGTGCTCCCACCCGGCGCTGGCCGGTGAAGGCCCTGGCGATGATCGCACCGCGGGTCGAGTTCGCGGCTCTTTCGGTTGCGGTGACCACGCACGCGACCGCGAGGGCTGCGCCGAACGATGTGGCGAGCGGGTAGCAGGCGAGAGCCACTGCTTCGACGATGACCAGCCAGGTTACGAGTCGCCTCGCGCTGAACTGGTCGGCCAGATGCCCGCCGAGATAGGACGTGCCCACTCCAATCGCGCTCGAGATAGTGAGGAGCAGCGCCACCTGGATGGCGGGCAGCCCGACGATAAGCGTGAAGTACAGCACCGTGAGCGTGAGGAAGACGCCGCGGCCGAGCGTGGAGACGAAGGTGGCAAGCACTAACCGGCTGAGTACCGGATCCTGACGTATCGCGTCAAACCGGCTTGCACCGAACCGGCGGTTCGCGATGGTTGGTCGAGAACCTGTTTCGGATGAGGACGGAAGGCCGGTGGGTGGGGAGAAGGTCACGTTCTCTGTTGTCCCACGCAACTGACAGCATCCGTTAGTGATGTAGCGTTGTGCTTCATGTTGCGGTACCAGCTCAGCGAGTCGGATCTGGGTGGTGTTCGTTTCGGAATCTCCCCACTGTGCGAACTGGGGCTCTCACTTCGCTCGGTCAGCCACCCTGAGCGGTACCCGTTGCAATTGCCGTGGCTGGCTCGGACCGAGAGTTTGCGGCGGGATCTCGACGGTGCGGCTTTGAGCGCGCTGGTCAACGAGAGGCTTTGGACGCCGGACTTCCTCAACCCGCGACCTGCCTCTCCGCTCACCCGGATCGACGATGAATTCGCGGTACTCGATGGCATCAGTTCCCAGACGTTCCGGAGCGGGCTCCTCTCGATTCACACTGAACTGCCTGACGTGTTCGCCGGCCCGCCAAAACAGGCGATTCGGCGGATGACGAGCGCTCTGCGCGAGTACTGGGAGGCCTGCCTCAAGCCGCACTGGCCCCGGATGCGTGCGATTCTGGAGGCGGACATCGTGCACAGGGGACGGGTCATCGCGCACGACGGTCTGGCCGCCATGCTCAATGGCATTTCCTCAGCGGTGTCGTACGAACGAGGAGTCGTTTCCGTCGCTCTGTCCGCCCCTGACAGTCGAATAGAGCATGCAGGTGGTTCCGGTGTGACTCTCGTCCCTACGATGTTCACCCGGCGGGCGTCTGCCCCGATCGGTGCCGGAGAAGCGCCGCTCATCATGTACCCGGCCCGCGGGCAGGGAACGATGTGGGCAGTGGAGACAGGGCAGCGCTCGACCGCGCTCGAAAACCTGATCGGTGCTCGCCGAACGGAGCTGCTCACCGCTCTGCGCTCGCCTGCCTCATCAACCGAGCTCGGCATTCGATTTGGCATCAGCGCTTCGGCTGTGAACCAGCACTTGCGCGCATTGGCTGACGCCGGTCTCGTCACGTCGACGCGGTACGGCCACAGCGTGCTGTACTTCCGCAGCGAACTGGGCCAAGCGCTCTCCGGCGCGTGAGCCGCAACCCGCTGAGTGAGCTGTCAGTGCGTCGGAATTGTTAGCACGATCTTGCCGCGGGTGTGGCCTGACTCGAGCGCGCGGTGCGCGTCTGCGGCGTGCGCGAGGTCGAACACCTCGTCGACGAAGACGTGAACGTCGCCAGATTCGAGCAGCCGCGCGATCGTCGACAGAGTGTCGCCGTCCGGGGCAACCTTGAACGTCGTCGCACGGAGCCCGGCTGCGGCAGCGTCCTCGAGGAAGGTCGGCCAGCTGCCCGTTGGTGCGTTGACGATGAGGCCACCCTCGTGCAGTACCCCGAGCGACCTGCTGCCGGTGTCGTCGACAACGTTGCCGATGAGGTCGATGACCACGTCGACGTCGCTCACCACATCCTCGAACCGAGTGGTTGAGTAGTCGATGACCTCGTTCGCCCCGAGTTCCCGCAGCCAGTTCTGATTGCGGGTCGACCCTGTAGCGATGACGTGCGCGCCGAAGTAGCGCGCGAACTGCACGGCGAAGTGGCCAACGCCACCGCTGCCGGCGTGAATGAGAATGCGTTGGCCGTGATGGGCCTTGGCCACTTCGACGACCATGCCCCACGCAGTCAGCGCGGCGAGCGGAACGGCAGACGCTTCGACATGGGAGAGCGCAGCGGGCTTCTTCGCGACAGAGAGCGTGGAGACCGCGACGTACTGGGCATAACTGCCCGAGGTGCGCGGCACCATCGTCATGCCGAACACCTCGGTGCCCGGCCGGAACGGATGTGCCTCGTACGGTGCCTTCACGACGACGCCGCTGAAGTCGAAACCCAGCACGGCAGGAAAGCTCGAGATCCCCGCCGAGACGCCGCGCCCCGCCCGCGTCTTCGCGTCGATGGGATTGATGCCTGCCGCAACGACCTGAACGATGAACTCCGAGTTGAAGGCGCTCGGCACAGGTACCGTCGCCTCGTAGAGCGAACCGGCGTCCCCGACGGCGTCGATAACTGCCGCGCGCATCGTCTCCGGAAGAACGACAGCTGCTGGTACCTCGCCCCGGGAAACGTCAGAAGTTCCAGTCATGCCCCGAGTCTGCCACGCAATACCCACACCCTCACGCATCGCTGCCCCCTGTCGTCGTCGCCATGTGCTCTAGCTAACGCCCACAATGAGTCAGCGGTGTTACGACCGAGTTCCCGCCCAGCAAACAATCCTCCTGAGCCCGGCATCCGGCATCAGGAGCGCGACCTACGGGATGTCGTACGGGTCGTCGTTCACGACGTAGCGAGACACCCGGGTGGTTCGCCTGTGCAGCTCGTCGATGAGGTTGTTGGCCAGGCCGACGAGCTGGTTGATCTCCCTGTCGTCGCGGTCGATCCAACGGCACATCGGCTCCTCGCCGAGAGGCTGGAAGTTTGTGTGCTGCTCCCACACGACGAGCGTGCGTTCAGCACCAAGCACGTACTGTTGCCACCAGATCTGGCGCAGGTAGTTGCGGGGCACACTCCGCCACGGTTTGGTGGTCGTTTTGATCTCGGCGAGCACGAGGGCACCCGAGTTCGTCACGGCCAGGCCGTCCGGCGTGGCCAGGTGCCGCTTCTCGATTTCGGCGTGGAACAGCGCAGACGACGGCGAAATGCCGTGCGTCGCAGCCACCCACCGTGCAATCTCCGGTTCGCGGGCCCGCCCGTGATCGGTGTACGCGTTCCCGGAGAAGCTGGGCCCTCCTCCGAGTTTCTCGGTGGCAACGGCGTCGATGGACTTCGCGCTCGACAGGCGCGCAACGTCGGTCGCGGTGATCCCGCGAGAGCGCGCCCGAAGCCAGGCCACTCGATCCGACGAGTCAGCGACAAGGCGGTCGAGATGAGTGGAAGTCACTCCTCTATTGTGCCTCCAACGAACGGATGCTGCCGCCATCACGAACCTGTCGGCGCGCCTCGTCGAGAGTCCTAAGTACCGACAACGTTTCGTCCAGTGAGTGCAGCGGTGATTCGGTTCGTCCCTCCGAGATATACCGTGCAACGGCGGACGCCTGATAGCTGAGCCCTTCACGCCAGATGAGCCCGGACGTGTCCTCAAAACGCACAGGGTTTCCGCCGGCAGGGGAGAAGGTGAAGCCGCCGGGACCGACGAACACCCGGTCAATGGCGATACGCCCGTGTGTCCCGACGATGTTCGCCTGGCCGGGGGTATCGGCGAGCAGCGTCGTCGACATCACAGCCTGCGCGCCTGCCGCAGTTTCGAGCAGGAGCGACGCCTGCACGTCGACGCCGGTGGGGGAGAGTTGCCCTCTCGCGGTGACCGATGAGAACTCGCCGAGCGCGAACGATGCGGTCGCAATGAGGTAGACGCCGAGGTCGAGCAGCGCGCCGCCGCCGAGTTCCGGGTTGAAAAATCGTGAGCCCGGGTTGTAGTCGGCCTTGAACCCGTAGTCAGCGGAGAACAATCGCACGTCGCCAAGCGCGCCGTCGTCGAGCAGCTGCCGAATGACGTCGAACTTCGGCAAATACTTCGCCCACAGCGCTTCCATCGCGAACACCCCGGCCGCGCGCGCGGCATTCACAACGCGCTTCGCATCGGCTGCGGTTGTCGCCATCGGTTTTTCAACGAGCACGTGCTTGCCCGCCGCAATCGCGTCGAGCGCGAGCCTGACGTGCTCGGTGTGCGGAACCGCAATGTACACAACATCGATCCCCGGATCCGCAAAGAGCTCGTCGTGACTTCCATACGACGAACGGATGCCATGGGCCGCCGCGAAAAGCGCCGCACGTTCCGAAGAACGTGAGGACACGGCAACCACCTCTTGAGTGGTGTGCGCGAGTACAACACGCGTGAAATCGTTCGCGATAGCGCCTGGCCCGACGATTCCCCAGCGAAGGGTCGGAGCATCGCGCGGGTTGGCGAAGCGAGGGTTCGGGAGCGTCGTCATTGGCGGGCCGATCTGCGCGTACGCGCGAGGAGTTAAAGGGCCTTGGCTGCTGCCGCCAGAACCTGGTTGAGGGTGGGCACGCCGGTCGCGCGGAACACCTCGGTGCCTGAGTCATCGAGCACAATGACGGTCGGCGTGATCCGGATGCCGTCGTCGGCGGCTTGAACATTCTCAAACGCGACATCTCGTTCGATCACGTGGGCTTGCGGCACGAGGCGCCCGGCTTCCGCGAGCACTGATCGCGCCTGCGCGCAAGGCTCACAGAAGGACGAGGTGTACAGGACGAGTTGCATCCTTACACTCAACCACGTTCTTCCGCACCCCGTTCGTGAAAGACGGCGGCTGCAACAGAATGGGTGCATGAGAATTGCTGTCACCGGAGGATCCGGAAAACTGGGACGCACCGTCGTCCGTGAATTGCGTGCGGCCGGAAACGACGTCATCAACCTCGATGCTGTCGGAGAGCGAGGGCCCGGGTTCGTGAGGGTCGACCTCACCGACTACGGCCAAACCCTCGATGCGCTGCTCGGCGTTGACGACAGGCATTCCGGTTTCGACGCCGTCGTGCACCTCGCCGCCATCCCGGCGTCCGGCCTGTCGAGCAACGTCGCGACCTTCTCCAACAACATTCTCGCGAGCTACAACGTGTTGAACGGGGCGATCCGGGCGGGCATCCGCAACATCGTCTACGCCTCAAGTGAAACCGTGCTCGGGCTGCCGTTCGAGACGCCGCCGCCATACATCCCGGTCGATGAGGAATACGCGGCCCGCCCGGAGAGCACGTACTCCCTTGTCAAACATCTCGAGGAGCAAATGGCGATCGAGCTCGTGCGCTGGAATCCCGACCTCAAGATCATCGCGCTGCGGTTCTCGAACGTCATGAACCCGGAAGACTACGCGGAGTTCCCCGATTTCGACGCGGATGCGTCACTGCGCAAGTGGAACCTCTGGGGCTACATCGACGGGCGTGACGGCGCGCAGGCCGTTCAGCGCGCGCTCGAGCTTGAGTTCACCGGTTTCGATCGGTTCATCATCGCCGCCGCAGACACGGTGATGAGCCGGCCGAACGCCGAGCTGGTCGCTGAGACCTTTTCCGGTGTTCCGGTGACGCGGGAACTGGGCACGAACGACACCCTGTTGTCGATCGACAAGGCGCGACGGGTACTCGGGTTCGACCCGCAGCACTCCTGGCGCGACTGACCTTTCGCGAGGTGCTGGGTTTACGGGGTCCCGCCGCGCGGAACCGCTCGAACCCAGCAACTCGCGACCCGCGGAGGTGGTCAGACCGCGGTTCTCGCCGAGCCGGTGAGCCAGAGCGAGGTCGCGCAGCCGCCGAGGGCGAGGGCGGCGAGCGGGAAGTCGAGACCGTAGGCGGTGATCGCCAGGATGGGCAGCACGAACACAATCACGGCGAGCGGCGTTGCCCAACCCGCCGGGAAGCGGGGAGTGATCACCGGGGGAACTCTCTCGAACCGCACCAGCCACAGCGACAGCAGAAGCACGGCGCCGAGAACGGCGACTAGGAACGGCACGCGGGTCCACCACCACTCCGGGCTGCCCGGTTCCGGGAGGGGGAGCGGGAGCAGCAACTCGATGCCGATGAGCACCATGATCATCGGCAGGTGCCACAGGTAGACGGTCATCAGGCGTGACCCGATGAGAAAGACGGCGCCCTGCACAACCCGTACCCGCATGAGCGCGGTCAGTGGTGCGTGCAGGAGCGTGAGAGCGGCGGCCTGCACCATGGCAAAAACGGCCATCGTCGCTGTCGGCGGCCACTGGTTGCCGAGCATGCTCACCGAGTACCCGCCGAGAGACACCAGCCCCCACTGGGCGGCATACCCGACGCCGATGAGCAGAACGAGTTGCCACCAGCGAAGCCGCGCGAACCACCCGTCGTACAGAAAGAAGCCGACCTGCATGGCGAACAGCCAGACGAAGAGAACGTTCGGGATGCCAAATACCTCCTGGCCGATTCCGTAGCCGGTTGGCGGAAGCGGATCGATCCCCAGGACCCCACCGACGAACACGTAACGGAAGGCGTCGACCGCGAGGGCGGCGCCCAACAGGAAAAGAAGCACCCACCCTCCGTGTCGCTCGTGCCAGCGCATCATGGCAGGGGCAAGCGCCTGAACGATCATGTATGCGGCG
Organism: Mycetocola zhadangensis; assembly: GCF_003668565.1. GTDB lineage: Bacteria > Actinomycetota > Actinomycetes > Actinomycetales > Microbacteriaceae > Mycetocola_A > Mycetocola_A zhadangensis. The sequence goes on along the minus strand of NZ_RCWJ01000005.1, from coordinate 34,765 downwards.
AGGAACCACAGGGGTGAGCCGACACCGATGGCGATCGCGTCGACGAGCTCCGGAGCGATGCCGAGCATGCGGGTTGCCCCGAGGGCGAGGGTGAAGAAGATGAAGACCGGGACGGCTGGCCGCGCGAGCCGCGCCAGGCGGACCCGAATGAAGTCATCGGCGCTGATGCCCTTGGCAACCGCCGTCCGCCAGCCGGCTCTCGCCGCGTAACCGCCGACCACGAAAAACAGCGGCATGACGTTGGCGACCCAGGTTGCTGCGTTGAACCAGGGTTGGGACTCGACGGTTCTCTCGATCACGAGCGACCCGTTCTCGCCGCGGCCCACGCCGGTGAAGAGGATGTGCACGAAGACAACGAGCAACACACAGAAGACGCGGGCGAGGTCGAGCGTGAGGTCGCGCCCCGCTGGAATCGTGCGGGGAGCTTCGTCGACGGAGCGTGTCATGAGCCGAGAGTGGTGGGGATCGAACGGGCGGGAAGCAAACAGCGCCGTTTTGGGGGTACGCCGCAGTCCCCACACGGACGGGCGACCGCTGGGGTCCGGGCGACCGCAGCGGTAGCAAAGGTATGGGAGCCGAATGTGCCCGGCCGATGCCGAGGCTGGCAGTTCCTTCCGTATTAAAGGTGCAGAGGCGCTACCAAGGTGACTCATAGCTTGTTCATAGGCAGAAGCCGATACTTGGACTGTGAGCGCATTCGTTTCTTCTTCCCGCCCCGCGGCATCCGTCCCTCTGAAGCGAGCGGATGGCAACGCCATTCGGGTGCTTGTCGTCGATGACGAACGCAGCCTCACCGATCTTTTGAAGATGGCGCTCAAGTACGAGGGCTGGGAGATTCGAACCGCCGAAACCGGGCGACAGGCGCTCGAGGTCGCGCGCGAGTTTCGGCCGGACGCGATCGTGCTCGACATCATGCTTCCCGACATCGATGGAATGAGTGTGCTGCACCGCCTGCGAGCAGACGGCGACGATGTGCCTGTTCTCTTCCTTACCGCCAAGGACGCGCTCGACGATCGAATCGCCGGCCTCACAGCTGGCGGGGACGACTACGTCACCAAGCCGTTCAGCCTCGAGGAAGTTGTCGCCCGCCTGCGTGCGTTGATCAGGCGATCGACGCTCACCGGAGCATCCGATGGACCGTTCCTGACCGTCGGTGACCTCGTTCTCAACGAGGACAGTCACGAGGTGAGCCGAGGCGGAACAGCGATCGAACTGACCGCCACCGAGTACGAACTGCTGCGCTACCTCATGCGCAACCCGCGGCGGGTGCTGTCGAAGGCGCAGATTCTCGACAGGGTCTGGAGTTATGACTTCGACGGCAAGGCCAGTGTTGTCGAGATTTACATCTCCTACCTCCGCAAGAAGATCGACGCCGGTCGCGCCCCCATGATTTCAACGGTGCGTGGTGCCGGGTACATTCTCAAGGCCCCAGAAATCTTGGAGTGAAGCGGATGTCACGGTGGACGTTGCGCAAGCGACTCGTGGTGGCTGTCGTCACTCTGTTGGCGCTCGCCGCTGTGGTGATCGGTTTCGCGAGTGTCGTGAGCGTTCGATCTGTGCTGCTCGGGCGCGTCGACGCGCAATTGACTGCGGCGACAACACGATCATCCGGCGCTGCTGAGTCGCCGCAGGGCAACGGTGGATCGTTTCCGCGGCAGGAGCAGCCTCCCGTTCCCGAGTTCGTCGGTGTGCCAGGCCAGTCGGCCGGAACACTTGGCGCCATCATCAGCGGTGGGGCTGTGCGCTATGCCGGTTACCTCGATGAGACCGGCGAGTTGAGGCCGCTGACCACCGGACAGGTGGCGACCCTCCTCTCGGTTCGCCTCGGCGGCGAGCCCGAGTCGATCGACCTGGGTGGAGAGCTCGGTTCGTACCGGGTTGTTGCCGTCGAGGCGGGGGACGGGGCGATGATCGTGGGTCTGCCGCTCGCCGACCTCGAGTTCACCCTCGGCCAGCTCATCGCGGTGATTAGCGCGATCGCCCTCGGGGTGTTGCTCCTCGCCGGTGCCGCGTCGTATGTCATCGTCCGGCTCGCCCTCCGGCCGCTCGACCGGGTGGCACAGGCAGCGTCTGACGTGTCAGAGCTTCCGCTCGATCGCGGTCACGTGGCCATTGCGGTCCGCGTTCCCGACGAGGACGCCGACCCGAATACCGAGGTCGGGCGGGTTGGGGCGTCGATCAACCGCATGCTCGGGCACATCGCCGCAGCGTTGACCGCGCGCCAGGCGTCGGAGAACAAGGTGCGGACCTTCGTGTCGGATGCCAGCCACGAGCTGCGCACACCGCTCGCGTCCATCCGCGGATACGCCGAACTCACTCGACGGTCAGGGGAGGAGCTCCCAGAGGACGCCACGTATGCGCTCGGCCGGATTGAGTCCGAGGCCGTGCGGATGACGGCGATCGTCGAGGACCTGCTGCTGCTTGCCCGCCTTGATGAGGGACGCGATCTCGCTCGAGACCCGGTAGAGCTCGGCGCACTTGTCGCAGCGGCCGTCAGCGATGCGAAAGCGGCAGCGCCCGAGCACGACTGGCAGATCGAGCTTCCCGGCCGCGACGTCGTCGTGACCGGCGATTCGCAGCGGTTGTTTCAAACCGTGGCCAACCTGCTCGGCAACGCTCGGGTGCACACACCGACCGGCACGCGTGTCGTCGCCGCGCTCGAAGTAGATGGCGCCGTGGCGCGCATCTCGGTAACCGACAACGGTCCGGGCATCGACCCGTCCGTTCTCAGCTCCGTATTTGAACGGTTCGTTCGAGGCGACCAGTCCCGACAACGCGCGTCAGGCGGAACCGGTCTGGGCCTCGCCATTGTCTCCGGTGTCGTTGAAGCGCACGCGGGAACCGTGGCTGTCGAGTCCGTCTCCGGAAACACGCGTTTCACTGTCACCCTGCCGCTGGTCGCAGGAACGGTCGACGCCGACGGACGAGTGGGATACGGGAAGGGCGCCGCCAGCGCAATGCCCTGACGGCAACTTTCGGCTCGGGCTACAGTGACGGCAACCGGAGGAGAAACATGACTGACGCCGTATCGAACTCATCGCCAACCGCTGTCCTGTTTGACATCGACGGGACGCTCGTCGATTCCAACTACCTGCACGTCGAATCCTGGGCGCACGCCTTCGCCGACGTTGGAGCCAACGATGTTCCGGCGTGGCGCATCCACCGTGCGATCGGCCAGGACTCGGCGAAACTTCTCGACTCGCTGCTCGGAAGCCGAGCAGCCGAGCTCGGTGACCGGGCCAAAGAGCTGCACTCGCAGTATTACAAGCAACTCGCTGACCGGCTTCGTCCCCTCGACGGCGCACAGGACCTCCTTCGCGAAGTGCACTCCCGCGGCCGCACCATCGTCCTGGCCACGTCGGCGCCCGAGGACGAACTCGACATTCTCACCGGCATCCTCGATGTTGACGAGGCCATCCACGCCACCACAAACTCAGACGATGTCGAGACGGCAAAGCCAGATCCGTCCATCGTCGAAGTCGCCCTCGATAAGGCCGGGGTGTCGGCGAGTGACGCCATCTTCGTCGGCGACTCGGTCTGGGACTGCATCGCAGCCTCGAGAGCAGGAGTTCGCACGGTGGGCCTGCTGAGTGGCGGATTCTCCTCGGCCGAGCTCCTCTCGGCCGGTGCGATCGCCATCTATGACGATCCGGCCGCGCTGCTGCGTGAGCTGTCGTTGAGCCCGCTGGCCTAAGCTGCCGATTTGGCGATGCGAAACGGATGCCATAAGCTGGGACAAAACCAAAGACCGCAGGTTTTCGGCGTGCTCGCGTAAGTAAGCATCCGATCTAAGGTTCTCAGCTGAGACGACCCGCGCAGGTGAACGAAACATTCTCGAGATTCTCTCAAAATGCTCCGTGCGCTTGCGCCGGAGCTCTTTTTTTGCCGAAAACTGAACTGCCCCTTTGGCTCGCATCGCTTCCGCGGTGCGAGGAAGACTAATCAAGGAGTGGCTATGGCGAACAAGGAAGCCTCGGTTGCCGAACTCACGGAGAAATTCCAGAGCTCGACTGCCGTTCTGCTGACCGAGTACCGCGGCCTCACTGTTGCTCAGCTCAAGACGCTGCGCAAGAACATCAGTGCGGACGCAACCTACGCCGTGGTGAAGAACACGCTGACCAAGATTGCTGCGAACAACGCGGGCATCTCGTCGTTTGACGAAGAGCTCGTTGGTCCGTCGGCAATCGCGTTCGTGCACGGAGACCCTGTCACCGTTGCAAAGAGCCTGCGCGACTTTTCCAAGGCAAACCCTCTCCTGGTGATCAAGGGCGGTTACTTTGACGGTAACCCTCTGACCGCCGCAGAGGTAGGCAAGCTCGCCGACCTCGAGTCCCGCGAAGTTCTGCTCGGCAAGCTTGCCGGCGCCTTCAAGGCCTCGCTGTTCGGAGCCGCATATCTGTTCAACGCACCGCTGTCGAAGGCCGTTCGCACGGTCGACGCGCTGCGTGAGAAGCAGGAGTCCGCTTCCTAGGTTCGTCCTGGGACAGCGGTGAGTAGACCAAAGAAATCTAAGGGAGAAAATCATGGCAAAGCTGTCAACTGAAGAGCTGCTTGAGCAGTTCAAGGGCCTCACGCTCATCGAACTCAGCGAGTTCGTCAAGGCATTCGAGGAGACCTTCGAGGTCACCGCGGCTGCACCCGTTGCTGTTGCAGGACCGGCTGCTGCCGGTGCCGCTGCAGAAGAGGTCGAAGAGAAGGACTCCTTCGACGTCGTTCTCGAGTCGGTCGGCGACAAGAAGATCCAGGTCATCAAGGCCGTTCGCGAGCTCACCTCGCTGGGTCTCGGCGAGGCCAAGGCCGTCGTCGATGGCGCTCCGGGAAACGTCCTCGAGGGTGCAAACAAGGAGACCGCCGAGAAGGCAAAGGCAACACTCGAAGAGGCTGGCGCAACCGTTACCCTCAAGTAATTTGTGCCCCTCGTGGGCTCTTGCTTGATGTGACGTGCGCTGTCGTTTTCGACAGTCTGTTACGCGAAAGGCGTCGTTCCTCACGGAACGGCGCCTTTCGCCGTTAAGGCAGCGAGTTTCGACGGATGTTTATGACAGGGGGGCGGCAGCCACCGCGGTCAGAGCCGCCGTGCTCGCTCGCACGACAAGCCGGGCCGACACGTCCACCACGGCTGGCGGCGAGGGATCCCCTGCGATGTGGTTGAGCAGAGCTGTGACCGCATCGTGCCCCTGCTGACGCGGTTGCTGCTCCACAGTCGTGAGTGAGAACATCTCGGCGTACTCGTGGCCGTCGACGCCGACGATCGAGAGGTCACCGGGCACGCGGAGGCCCAACCGGCGCGCAGCGATCATGGTTCCAATGGCGATTTCATCGCAGGCCGCGAATACGGCCGTCGGTCGATTCGTCGCATCGCTCAATGCCTGGGCTCCAGCGTCGTAACCGCCGGGCAGGCTCATGATCGCGAGTTCCGTTCGGCTCTCGGCTTCGAGGCCTGCCGCCCGCATTGCGTCAAGATAGCCGGCTCGGCGCCTGCCAGCCACCGAGTCGCTCAGGACGTCAGCGTCCTCGCCAGCGATGTGCATGATCTTGCGATGCCCGAGCCCAATGAGTTGCTCGGTGGCGCGCCGGGCGGCGCCTGTGTCATCCATGGTGAACGACGGGATGCCGTTCACCGGGCCGCCGATGCCGACCAGTGGAACGCCAAGCCGGACGAGCTGTTCCACTTCGACGCGAGTGGGTTCTATCCCAATCACGACGATGCCGTCGAAGCGCTTCCTGGCCAGGAAGAACTCGAATACCCGCTGTCGATCTGCCGACCCGGGATGAAGGTTGTACAAGGTCATGTCGTAGCCGCGGTCGAGGAGCGCCTGCTCAATGCCCTCGAGCACTTCACCGAAGAACCAGCGGTTGATGAATGGCATCACCACGCCGATGTTCTTCGTCTGCCCGGTGACAAGGCTCGCCGCGTTCGGCGACGCGACGTAGCCAATCTCCCGCGCGGCAGCGATGACACGCACCCGAGTGGCTTCGGCGACGTAGCCGTTGCCAGAAAGGGCGCGGGAGGCGGTCGCTTTCGAAACACCAGCGCGCGCTGCGACGTCGGCGATCGCGCTGGACATGGAGCCTCCTTGCACCCGGGCGGGGACCACCGTCGATGGTGGGGGTAGTTCGGTCACAGGGTAGCGGACCGTGCGGCGGAATGGAACCGGTTACACATTGGCGGGGGAGGGCGACCATCGCGGAGCGCACCGCAGCCGCCTGATGTGGCGCGTGAGAGCGCGTTCACGCGCCAGTTTTCGTTATCTCCTCGTGCTTGTGTAACTTCGTGGGGTGCCGTACCTTGTGCATGGAACCGGTTCCTTATGGGCGCCGGCTTGCACCTGCACTGCTGAGGCGATCATCTCGCCCTGCGAAACACACTCAATGAGGAGACACAGATGAGCTTTAAAAACCATCGCCGAGTGCTCGTGCCGCTGGCTGCGGCGAGCATTGTCGGCCTGGCCCTCACCGGTTGTACCGGTGACACCGCCGCTGGTGACAAAGAGAACACCGACTGTGCGGACTACGAGGCGTACGGCACGTTCGATGACAACCCCGAAGTGACCATCGGTGGCACCATCGTCGACGTCGAGGCAGACCGCCTCATCGAATCGTGGGCAGACTTCCAGACCTGCACTGGCATCGACATCGCCTACCAGGGGACGAAAGAGTTCGAAGCGCAGATCGCGGTTCTCGCTGAGGCGGGTAACGCCCCCGATATCGGAATCGTGGCGCAACCAGGTCTCCTCGCGCGTCTCGCCGACGGTGGCTGGCTCAAGCCGGCACCCGAGTCGGTCGAGGCGAACACCGACGAGTTCTGGAGCGAGGACTGGAAGGCGTACGGCACTCACGACGACGTCTTCTATGCGGCACCGCTGATGGCCAGTGTCAAAGGCTTCGTTTGGTACTCACCCGCTGAATTCGAGGAGAACGGATATGAGATTCCGGCGACCCTCGACGAGTTGACTGACCTCACCGAAAAGATCGCCGCTGATGGCGACCACAAGCCGTGGTGCGTTGGCTTGGCTTCGGGTGACGCGACGGGCTGGCCAGGTACTGACTGGGTTGAGGACTACGTACTCCGCCAGGCGGGCCCCGAGGTCTACGACCAATGGGTGACACACGAGATTCCGTTCAATGACCCGCAGATTGTTGCTGCATTCGACGCTGTCGGCGACATCATCAAGAACCCGGACTACGTGAACGGCGGACTTGGTGACGTATCCAGCATCGTCTCCACCGACTTCCAGCCAGCTGGGCACCCCATCCTCGACGGAGAATGCTCCCTGCACCACCAGGCAACCTTCTACGAAGGCTTGTTCCCGGAGGGCACTGAGGTTGGTCCGGAGGGCGACGTGTACGCGTTCCTGCTTCCTTCGCTAGAGGCCGACGGTGAGAAGGCTGTCACCGGCGCCGGTGAGTTCCCCGTGGCTTTCAACGAGGGCGAAGCGATCGACGCGGTTCGTACGTACATGTCAAGCGACACCTGGGCAAACATCCGGGTCAAGCTCGGAGGAACGATCTCCGCGAACTCGGGTGTCGACCCGGAGAACGCATCAAGCGACATCCTGAAGCAGGGAATCGAGATCCTCGCGGACCCCGAGACCACTTTCCGTTTCGACGGATCTGACCTCATGCCTGCTGCGGTGGGTTCCGACTCCTTCTGGAAGGGCATCATCGCGTGGGTTTCTGGTGACAGCACCCAAGAGACGGTGGACAACATCGAATCCAGCTGGCCGCAGGGTTAGCTCATAGCACTGCTCAAGGGCGGAGTTGCCTTACGCGACTCCGCCCTTGAGCTACCTCATTCCGAAAGGCGTAGCTCAATGACGACCGCTGACCTCCTCGGCAAAATCCTTCAGGTGGTGGGAGGACTTGCCATCTTCGCCGCCATCATCGGCCTCCTCTTCTTCTTCCTCGACAAGGCTCCCAAGCGAGGCAAGGACTGGGTGCAACTCTTCGTATTTCTTGCCCCAGCCCTATTCCTCCTGATCCTCGGCCTGATCTATCCCGCGATTCGCACGAGTCTTCTGGCTTTCACAAACAGCAGAGGCGAGTTCAACGGTGCCGACAACTTCGTGTGGATGTTCACACAACCGGCGATTCTGAACACACTGCTTAACACAGTGATCTGGGTCCTTCTGGTGCCGATAATTTCGACAACGATCGGGTTGGCATACGCCGTCTTCATCGATAAGTCCAGAGGTGAGAGGTTCTACAAAGCACTCGTATTCATGCCGATGGCGATCTCAATGGTCGGTGCTGGAATCATCTGGAAGTTCGTTTATGACTACCGGCAAGCCGGAGACGAGCAGATCGGCCTCCTCAACCAGATCGTCGTCTGGTTCGGCGGTGAGCCGGTTCAGTGGTTGCAGACGTCACCGATCAACACCTTCCTTCTGATCATCGTCCTAATTTGGATTCAGACCGGATTCGCAATGGTCGTGCTCTCAGCGGCGATCAAAGCGGTACCAACCGAGCAACTCGAGGCGGCGGAGATCGACGGTACGAACGCGTGGGAGAGATTCACAAACGTGACCCTTCCTGGCATCCGCGGTTCGCTTGTGGTCGTGATTACGACCATTTCGATTGCGACTCTCAAGGTCTTCGACATCGTTCGCACAATGACGGCTGGCAACTTCGACACGAGTGTTATCGCCAACGAGATGTATACCCAAGCGTTTCGGGCGGCTGAGCCTGGGCGTGGTTCCGCCCTCGCCCTGGTGCTGTTCATCCTCGTTCTGCCGATCATCATCTACAACGTCCGAGTCATGCGGAAGCAGAGGGAAATCCGATGAGCACCACACCGATTGTTCCCACCACCACTGACCCCAAGGCCGGCGACGAACTGGCGCGTGGCCGCGAGGCGGAGGTCGGCACCAAGGCCAAGCGAGTGAAACGTCGCTTGACCTCTCGTGGAGCGACCGTCGCCGCTCTCATCATCGCGGTGATCTGGACGATCCCGACGTTCGGGCTTTTCATTTCTTCCTTCCGTCCGGCGGAACTGATTCAGACCACCGGTTGGTGGACGATTTTCCAGAATCCCGGCTTCACTCTGGACAACTACTCCGAGGTTCTGTTCTCGTCCTCGCAGTCATCTCCCCAGCTGGGCTCATACTTCGTCAACTCCCTGGCGATCGCGATCCCAGGCACACTCTTCCCGTTGGTGCTCGGTGCCATGGCCGCGTACGCGTTCGCGTGGATGAAGTTCAGGGGCGCGAACTGGCTGTTCATCGTGATCTTCGGTCTGCAGATCGTCCCCCTCCAGATGGCGCTGCTTCCCGTTCTGTCGATGTTCACTACGTTCCTCCGTCCGTTGCAGAACACCCTGCACGACGTGATTCCGATCATTCCTGAGCAGAACTATCTGCCCGTGTGGATCGCTCACACGATGTTCGGTCTGCCGCTGATCATCTTCCTGCTGCACAACTTCATTTCGGAAATCCCGGGAGAGGTTATTGAGGCAGCACGCGTGGACGGCGCAAGCCCCGGCCAGATCTTCTTCCGGATCGTGCTTCCCCTGGCTCTGCCTGCGATCGCATCGGTGGCGATCTTCCAGTTCTTATGGGTGTGGAACGACCTGCTTGTCGCGCTGATCTTCTCGGGCGGCACTGCGGACGTTGCGCCGCTGACGCAGAGGTTGGCCGAACTGACCGGTACTCGAGGGCAGGACTGGCAACGCCTCACAGCCGCAGCCTTCGTTTCGCTCATCGTTCCGCTGATCGTGTTCTTCAGCCTGCAGCGGTACTTCGTGCGTGGCCTGCTCGCCGGTGCGACCAAGGGGTAAGCCGGACGCGCATTCTCTCACCTTTGAAGCCCGGCATCCGAGTGACGGATGCCGGGCTTAGGGTGAATTCATGAGTATGCACGGAGGCGGTCGCGGCGGAGGAGGCGGCGGACGCCGGGGCGGGGGCGATGAAGAAGCGCAACGGGCGGTGAATGCCGAGGCGCCAAAGATTCCGCACCTGTTATCTCGGGTGATGGCGCTGTTCAGGCCGCACAAGGCGAAGATCGCACTCACGGTGGTTCTCGTGCTGATCGGCGCAGCCCTCAGCGTCATCCCACCACTGCTCGTCGAGCGGGCCTTCGATGTTGGACTATTTCCGCCCGAGGGCGGGCCGAACATGCCGGCGCTCACTCGCATCGTTGCCATTATGGTTGGAATCTTCATTCTGGCCACCGGGCTCGGAGTGTGGCAGACCTGGCTGACCGCGACGGTCGGTAACACCGTCATGGGCGAACTCCGAGTGAGTCTGTTCCGCAAGCTGCAAGCGATGGAGTTGAGCTTTTTCACCCGCACCAAAACGGGCGTGATTCAGTCCAGACTCCAGAACGACGTCGGGGGAGTGGCCGGAGCGCTCAGCAACACCATTTCCAGCGTGCTCGGCAACACCGTCACGGTGCTCGCTGCGTTCGTTGCGATGGTTCTCATCAACTGGCAGCTCACCATCGTCGCTCTCGTGCTGATGCCGATTCTCGTGATCGCGCAACGCCGCGTCGGTCAGGTGCGCGCTCGAATCGCGACCAAGACACAAGAGTCGCTGTCCGACATGACGGCGATCACCCAGGAGACGCTGAGCGTCTCGGGTGTGCTGTTGTCGAAGAGCTTCAACCAGCAGCCTGCCGAGATTTCGCGTTACAGCAGCGCAAACGAAGAACAGGTTGATCTTCAGGTCAAGCAGACGATGAGCGGGCAGTGGTTCTTTGCCATGGTCAACATCTTCCTCTCGTCGATCCCAGCCATCGTCTACCTGGTCGCCGGATTCCTCGTGACCGGCGGAGCCACCGACATCACCGCAGGCGCGATCGTCGCATTCACGACGGTGCAGTCACGGTTACTCTTCCCCCTGATGGCCCTGATGCGAGTCGGTCTCGACCTGCAAACCTCGGGTGCCCTCTTCGCGCGCATCTTCGAGTATCTGGATCTCAAACCGTCAATCTCCGATCGGCCAACAGCCGTCCCCGTCGCCCGCGACAACCCACGTCTCGGCAGTGTCGAGTTCGACGGGGTGACCTTCCGCTACCCAGATGCGACTCCGGAATCGCGCCCGACGCTCGACAATGTGTCATTCACTATTGAACCCGGTGAGTTCGCTGCATTCGTCGGGCCGAGTGGCGCGGGCAAGACCACAGTGTCGTACCTGGTTCCCCGGTTCTACGATGCGACCGGCGGCCGTGTGCTGTTCGCTGGCACGGATGTGCGCGACCTGCAGGCCGAGTCGCTCGTCTCGAACATCGGCATTGTCAGCCAGGAGACGTATCTGTTCCACGCGACGATCGCCGAGAATCTTCGCTATGCGAAACCGGATGCCACTGACCTCGAACTCGAGACAGCGGCACGTGCCGCAAACATCCACGACACGATCGCGTCGTTCGAGGACGGCTATCACACCGTGGTTGGTGAGCGCGGTTATCGCCTCTCCGGCGGTGAGAAACAGCGCATCGCGATTGCTCGCGTGATGCTCAAGGACCCCGCTGTTCTCGTGCTCGATGAGGCCACGAGTGCCCTCGATACGATCTCGGAGCGCGTCGTCCAGCGTGCGCTTGAGGCGGCATCCGCTGGTCGTACGACGATCGCGATCGCACACCGACTCTCCACAATCGTTCAGGCGGATGTCATCTTCGTGATTGAAGCGGGACGGGTCGCCGAGAAGGGCACACACTCTGAACTCCTCGCGCTCGACGGCACCTACGCGAGGATGTTTGAGGAGCAGCTCGGAAGCCGTCCGCTGGTCGACTGATCGCAGTCGGTTAGCGGTGCGCCTTGAGGACGTTGAGCACCTCACCGAGTTCAAGCAATGGGTACTCGACGATCGTCGTGCGTACCGGGTTGAGGTAGAACAGGGCATCGATCGGCATGCCGAATCGCGCAGCGACCTCAGCTGCGCATTGCCCGGATGAGCCGGGGCCGTGCTGGCCCTCTTCAGCTAGCGCGCGGTTGAGCGCTGCGCGCGTGCGACGACGACACGCCGAACAACTTCGGCCGGGTCTCGAAATACGTGTTCCTTGGTCAGGCGGACGATGCGCCATCCGTTCTCCACAAGTCGGTCAAGGCGATCGATGTCGTGTTGGATCTGCGCCGGGGTGCTCCAGTGGTGCTGGCCCTCGTACTCAATCGCGATTTTCAGATCGGGGTACGCCAGGTCCAGGCATCCGAGGAAGTTGCCTGCATCGTCATAGGCGTCGAAGTTGAGCACCGGTTCGGGCAGCCCCGCATCAACGAGGATGAGTCGTACCCACGACTCGAGCCGGGACCATGAGCCGGAGCGGACGCGCCCGACCGAGTTACGAAGCGCCTGTACGCCGGGGCGGCGGCCAGCGTCGATGGCTGCCTGGAGCTGAGCGAGGGTGGCGAGCGGGCGCTCGGAGAAAGACCTTCCGTCCGACGTGCGAGAGCAGACAATCGCGTCGCCCGCGGCAACCAAGTCATATGGAGCGAGGAGAGAGCCGAGGCTGGCCCAGGTCGAGGCCGGTGTCGTGAGCCTGAGACCATTGCGCTCGGTGACGTAGCAGAGGCGTGGATCGAGCGAGTGCCCACGGAGTCCAGTTGCTTTGGGTGCTCGTCGCGGTCGAAACACCGCGACATCGAGGACGATGTCGCGAAGTGTCGGCAGCGGCACACCCCACAGTGTTGCCGCCGTGGTGTGGCTGAAGAACTCACCCGGGCCCATTCGCGTCGAGTAGGCACGCGCCAGGCGAATCACTTCCGTGCGCATTGCCTCTGCTGCGTTCAAGCCGTTCGTCGAGACGTCGAGCGGCTTTCGCGCGAACACTCCGCGAAAGGGATGTTCCAGGTCGGGCGCGTTGAGTCGCTTCCGCCCGACGCCATAGCGGCGGGCATCGGCGATGGTGAATGCGTCAGTGAGTCCCGGTGGGAGCGGGTAAGTCCTGTTCATGCCCCCACGGTTCCACTCGGCGGCGCCTGGAGCGGCGCTGGAGCCGGATCTGTGGGCGCAAACCACCCTGTGGACAACGGTTCGGTACTGCCGCGGGGGCTTGTGTGTGGGGCAGCGTCGTGAACTTCCCCAAGGGACCGATGACGGGAGTTGTCCCGCCGGACCCGCCATTCATCGGTCCGTTACGTCGCCTCCTGGAGCGAAATGGGTACCAAGGGACCGACGAACCGGTGCGGACTGCCCGACGTGCCGTTCATCGGTCCGTTGCAACGCCTTGCGGGGCGAAAACGGGTAGTAGGGGACCGACGAACGAGGCTGGGCTGCGCGAGGTGCCGTTCATCGGTCCGTTGCGACGCCTTGCGGGCGGAAACGGTGCCGAAGGGACCGATGAACGGCGGAGGGACGGAACGCCGAGTGCATCGACAACGCAGCAGTGCCGCCCTGAACCCCGCAGTGCGCGCGGCGCTGACGGGCTGTGGCCGGCAACGTCGGCACGCGCGGTGGGAACGGGGCGAGCGCCGTAACGACGGTGCGCGCGGCACCGACGCGCTGTGGCCGGCAACGTCGGCACGCGCGGTGGGAACGGGTCTTGGACCGCAACGACGGCACGTGCGGCGCCAACGGGCTGTGGTCGGCACGCGCGGTGGGAACGGGGCGAGCGCCGCAACGTCGGCACGCGCGGTGGGAACGGGGCGAGCACCGTAACGACGGTGCGCGCGGCGCTGACGGGCCGTGGCCGGAAACGACCGCACGCGCGGTGGGAACGGGGCGTGGGCCGCAACGACGCGCCGCGTGCAGGAACGAACCAACGGGCGTTACGGCGCCGGCCGCTCCTCGAGCATCGACTCCATGAGGTCGATCTCGGAGTCCTGGCTCTTCACGACGCCATTCGCGAACGTGCGCACAGTCGAGTTCGTGCTTCGGTCGAGCACCGCCTCCGCCATGTCAATCGCACCCTGGTGGTGGGCGATCATGAGCTCGAGGAACATGCGTTCCGCCGCCACACCGCGAAGGCTCTTCAACTCGGTGATCTGCTCACTCGTCGCAAGCCCGGGCATCGGCTCACCGGGTTCGTGAGCGCTCTCGCCCGAACCGTGGTTGTGGCCATCACCCTCGAGCGTTGGCTGCATCATCCAGGTCATCTCGGGGTCAGTGCCGTGCGCGGGCAAACCCCACACCGCGAGCCAGCCCTGCATCATGCCCGACTGCGCACCCTGGGTGGTTGCGATGTCATAGGCCAGCAGCCGAACTGCGTCGTCATCGGTGAGGTCGCGAATGATCATCGAGAGCTCGACACCCTGGTTGTGGTGGGTCTGCATGTCCCTGGCGAACCCGGCTTCCGCGCTGTCCGTCGTAGGCGTCGGATCACCGAGCGTCGATAACCGACCGACGGAGAACGCGACAATTCCGACCACCACGACCGCGACGAGCGCGAGCAGCAGGAGTGCGAGAGGCGACCGGCGTCGTGAAACGGGAGCCGACGTCGAGGCGGATGCCGAAGCATCCGTCTCAAAATCGGGCGTACCGGTCGCCGTCACAATTACGCCTTGCCCGGGCCCTCAACCGCGCCGGTGCAGAGGGCACCGGGCTCGGGAACGTTCTCGCTCTTCCAGTACTCCTCGAAGAACTCGGTGATGCGCTCGTCCGAGGCGTCCTCAACCTGAAGCTGTACGTCCCAGCCGGACAGAACGATCGGAGTTGGAAGTTCTTCGAACGGAGAAAGGATGACGTAGGTGGACGGCAGCTTCTCCTTGAGCAGTTCGAGCTCTTCATCGGAGATGGACGGGTCGTATGTCACCCAGATGGCACCGTGCTCGAGCGAGTGCACGGCGTTTTCGCTCTGCTGCACCTCTGTGTAGATGCCACAGTTCAGCCAGGCCGGGTTGTGGTCGCCACCAGCTGGCGGGGTCTGCGGGTAGTCGACCGCCGTCTCGACGTGCGTGTTCGAGTTCTGGAAGGTCTCGACGCCCTCGATCTTTGCCCCGGAACCGCCGGCCTCGTAGGTCGCGTTCTTCGGAATGGTCAGCACAATGCTCGTGACGAGAAGTGCGACAACCGCGACACCACCGACGATGGCAGCGCCGATGCCGATGCGCTTGTTGCGGCGCTTCCGAGCCTGTTCCTTCTTGAAGGCCTCCACCTTGGCTGTGCGCTGTTCTGCGCGCTGCTCTTTGATGGTTTTCTGCTTCGCCGGGTTGCCGCTCTTGCTTGCGGTTTCTGCGGGGGAGTCGTCTCGGGGGGTCAACAGAGGCCTCTCGTAGGAAATTCTCGTGGGGGCAGCCTCCATGCATCCGTATGCGCCCGGGCTGTTCTTTTAGTGTATGGGGCACATCCTCACAAGATGATGTGAAGCGGATGCCGGTTCTCGCGTCGATCACGCCTGTAACGGAAGGAATGGAGCGGCTAGGCTCGAAGAGACGGCCAGAATCCGTCGAAGGGGCCGATCCGATCCGGACCGAGGCCAGCAACGCACACGCCGAACGGACGAACACGTGAAGTACGCAGAAACCATTGTCGACCTCGTCGGAAATACCCCGCTGATCAAGCTTCACAGCGTCACGGATGGCATCGCAGCCACCGTGCTCGCGAAGGTTGAGTATTTCAATCCGGGCGGCTCCATCAAGGACCGCATCGCGACGCGCATCATCGACGCTGCCGAGGCATCCGGAGATCTGAAGCCAGGCGGAACCATCGTCGAACCCACAAGCGGAAACACCGGTGTTGGCCTCGCCCTCGTTGCCCAGCAGCGCGGCTACAAGTGCATCTTCGTCGTGCCAGACAAGGTCGGCGAGGAGAAGCGCAACGTGCTCACCGCGTACGGGGCTGAGGTCGTCGTGACACCCACCTCTGTTGCGCCTGAGTCGCCCGAGTCGTATTACAGCGTCTCCGACCGGCTCGCCGCTGAAATTCCCGGTGCGTTCAAGCCCAACCAGTACTTCAACCAGAACGGCCCGCTCAGCCACTACGAGTCCACAGGACCCGAGATTTGGAACGACACGGACGGCAGTGTCACCCATGTCGTCATGGGTGTCGGCACAGGAGGGACCATCACCGGCACCGGCCGGTTCCTTCGCGAAGTGTCGAACGGCGGCGTTCGAATCATCGGCGCGGACCCTGAGGGCTCGGTCTACTCAGGCGGCACAGGGCGCCCGTACCTCGTAGAGGGTGTCGGTGAAGACATGTGGCCAGGAGCATACGACCCGGGAGTTGTTGACGAGGTCATCGCTGTTTCCGACGCCGAGTCGTTCGCCATGACCCGTCGCCTCGCTCTTGAAGAGGGGCTCCTCGTCGGAGGGTCGAGCGGAATGGCCGTCGTTGCCGCGTTGCAGGCGGCACGCTCGCTCCCAGCAGACGCCGTTGTCGTTGTTGTGCTTCCCGACGGTGGCCGGGGCTACCTGGCCAAGATCTTCAACGACCCGTGGATGCGTTCGCACGGGTTCCTCGGTTCAGGCGCCGACGACCGCACCGTCGGCGACCTCGTCCAGGCGAAGGGGACCACGGCGGCGTCGCTGCTGCACGCGCGCCCCACAGACACCCTCGCCGATGTCGCAGCACGCCTCTCAGCCAACGGCATCTCCCAGCTGCCCGTGCTCTCGGCCGAACCGCCCGTCGTTCTCGGCGAGGTGGTCGGATCCGTCTCGGAGAAGTCACTCCTCGACAGCATCCTCACCGGTTCTGCAACGCTGACGGATGCCATTTCCACGGTCACGCAGGCACCGCTCCCGATTATCGGTATCGGTGAATCGATCGAATCGGCGCGAACCGCACTGACGGCATCCGACGCTCTGCTGGTTGTTGACGGAGGAAAACCGCAGGCAGTTCTCACACGTCAGGACCTCCTGACCTTCCTGAGCGAGTAGAGAAGAGCGACCATGAGCGACAAGAAGACTCCCAAAAAGAAGCAGGGTTTCGCCACACGGGCCATCCACGCTGGCCAGAATTTTGACCCGACAACCGGCGCGGTCATTCCGCCGATCTACCAGTCGTCCACCTTCGTGCAGACGCACATCGGCGGGCTGCGCGGCGGCTACGAGTACGGGCGAGGCGGCAACCCCACCCGCAACGGCCTCGAGGAGCAGCTCGCAGCGCTCGAGGGCGGGAAACACGGCATCTCCTTCGCCTCAGGCCTCGCCGCGGAGGACGCGCTGCTGCGCGGCATCCTTTCACCGGGTGACCACGTCATCCTCGGCAACGATGCCTACGGCGGAACCTACCGCCTGATCAACAAGATCTTCGGCGCGTGGGGGGTCACACACACGGTCGTCGACATGTCGAACCTGCGCACAGTGCAGACGGCCATCACGGCGAACACGAAGGTGCTCTGGGTTGAGACGCCGTCGAACCCGCTGATGAAGATCACCGACATCGCCGAGCTGGCCGAGGTCGGGCACGCCGCCGGACTCACGGTCGTCGTCGACAACACGTTCGCGTCACCGGCGCTGCAGCAGCCGCTGACCCTGGGCGCCGACGTTGTCGTTCACTCGACAACCAAGTACCTCGGCGGTCACTCCGACGTCATCGGCGGCGCGCTGGTGATGAACGACGACGAGATCCACGAGAAGGTGCGCTTCATGCAGTTCGCTGCCGGAGCCGTGTCAGCACCGATGGACGCGTTCCTCACCAGCCGTGGCATCAAAACACTTGACGTGCGCATGCACCGCCACAGTGAGAACGCCCAGGCCATCGCCGAATACTTCGCCGGGCACCCCGCTGTCGAGACCGTGTACTACCCGGGGCTCGAGTCGCACCCCGGCCACGCGCTTGCCGCGTCCCAGATGTCACGATTCGGTGGGATGCTGTCTGTCGCCTTCACGGGCGGCGAAAAGGTGGCGAAGCGGTTCGCCGAGAAGACGCGGGTCTTCCAGCTCGCTGAATCGCTCGGCGGCATCGAGTCGCTCGTCAATTACCCGGCCGAGATGACCCACGCATCCGTCGCGGGCACCGAACTGGCCGTTCCTGCCAACGTGATCCGGCTCTCTGTCGGTCTCGAGAGCGTCGATGACCTGCTCGCCGATGTCGAGCGTGCCATCGGGAAGGCGCTCAAGAAGCGCTGACCGGCGGGAGCGGACTAGGGTCGTTCCCGTGACATCGAACGCGAAGCTTCGGGCAGGGTCCGGCAGCGAGAGGCCCGATAAGCCGCCCGGGATCTTCTCACCGCGCTACCTCTGGGTGACGATCGGTGCGTGTGCGCTGGTGTTCCTCGGCGCCTTCGAGTCGCTCGCGGTGACCACCATCATGCCGCTCGTCAGCGCGGACCTCGACGGGGCGGCGCTCTACGCGCTCGCGTTCGCCGGTCCGCTCGCGACCGGCGTCATCGGCATGGTCGTCGCTGGCAACTGGTCTGACCGCAACGGGCCCGTCGCTCCGCTCGTCAGTTCGGTGGCGATCTTCATCGCCGGGCTCTTGATCGCCGGTTTGGCCACAGACATGACGATCTTCCTGCTCGGACGCCTCGTGCAGGGCCTCGGCTCCGGTGCCATGAACGTCGCACTGTACGTTGTGGTCGCACGCATCTACCCGTCAGCGCTGCACGCCCGGATCTTCGCCGGCTTCGCGGCTGCCTGGGTCGTGCCCTCCCTCGTCGGTCCGTTCGCTGCCGGTGTTGTTGCCGAACTGACGAGCTGGCACTGGGTGTTTCTCGGCGTTGTCGCGCTTGTCCTCATCGCCATGCTGATGGTTGTACCCGCATTGCGGATGCTGCGGGGCCAGCCGACGACGGACGCCGCGTTGCGACCGGCCTGGGCGCTCGGCATGATCGCCTGGTCTGTGCTCGCAGCGGTGGCTGTGCTGAGTCTCAATCTTTCCGCCCAGCTCGACGGGCCGATGGTGGGCGTTGTCGCCGTGACGGCCGTGATTGTCGCACTCGCGGCCGTGCGGCCGTTGCTTCCCCGTGGCTCACTTCGCGCGGCTCGCGGACTGCCGAGCGTTATCCTCCTCCGCGGCCTCGTCGCCGCCGCCTTCTTCGGCGCCGAGGTGTACATCCCGTACCTGCTGAACGACCGGTACGATTTCTCCGCCGCCCTGTCCGGTCTTGCCCTCACAGGCGCCGCCCTCACCTGGGCGAGTGCGTCCTGGCTGCAGGGCAAACTCGACGATGCGCTCAGCCACGTGCGTGCCATGCGGATCGGGACCGCCCTGGTGCTCGTTGCCATCCTGACCGCCGTTGCGACGGCCGCTGCCGAGCTGTCGCCCTTGGTTGTGATCGTCGGCTGGCTCTTCGGTGGGGCCGGGATGGGACTGATGTATCCGCGGCTGAGCGTCATGACGCTGTCGTACTCGAGCGATCGAGACCAGGGTTTCAACAGCTCAGCGCTCTCGATCGGTGACTCCCTCGGAGGGGCGCTCGCACTCGCATCAACCGGTATCGTCTTCGCCGCACTCACCTGGCTCGGTGGAGCGTGGCCATTCGCCGGCTGTTTCGTGCTGGCGGCCGTTGTTGGGTGCGTGGCGATCGGCGTTGCTCCGCGGGTCGGAGACGGTGTCCGAGCCGAGGCCTGACACCGGTCGCGTGCCCCAGGCGTCGCCACCGGAGCCTCATGTGACAGGGCATGTGACGGTTGCACTTCTGTTGTCACACGACTGTCACATGCCGGGCTCCTGGGAGTGCGGTTGTCGGAACTTCCAAGAACTGCGGCGCTCAGCCCGTGCATAATTGAGCTAATCGCGCGGATGTGACCGTGCACATTAACCCAGAGGTGTTCCGGTGGCAGACAGCGACGACAGAGGCCGAGCGCCGAACATCCGCGATGTCGCGCGGCTTGCCGGGGTCAGTCACCAAACCGTCTCCAGGGTGCTCAATGACCACCCGAGCATCCGTGACTCGACGAAGCAGCGCGTCCTCGACGTCATGGCCGAGCTGCAGTATCGGCCCAACCGGGCCGCCCGCGCACTCGTGACCCATCGATCCCGAACGCTCGGGGTGCTGGCCTCGCAGCGATCGCAGTACGGGCCGTCGAGCATCATCCAGAGCATCGAAACCGCAGCACAGGATGCCGGCTACATGGTGTCAACGGCCAACATCACTGCGACCGATGAGGCCTCAATCGTCGCGGCGCTCGACCACCTCACCGCGCAGGCGATTGACGGCCTTGTCATCATCGCGCCACAGGTGCGGGTATTTCGGGCGCTGTCGAACATCGATTTGCGGGTGCCGTTCGTCACCATGAACACCAACGAGGTCGCGGACGACCACGCGATCGCTGTCGACCAGGTTGCTGGTGCCCGGCTGGCCACCCGGCATCTCATTGAGCTTGGGCACAAGCACATTTACCATCTGGCTGGGCCACAGGACTGGATGGAGGCCGAGGCGCGCATGCGTGGCTTCCTCGACGAGATGAATGCTCAGGACGTGCGTACGACAGCGCCCATCCTCGGAGACTGGTCAGCCGAGTTCGGCTACCACGCCGGCCGGGAGCTCATGCGTGTGCGCGACTTCACCGCGATCTTCTCCTCCAATGACCAAATGGCTCTCGGCCTTATCCACGCGATCCGTGATTCCGGCCACGATGTTCCCCGGGACGTCTCGATCGTGGGGTTCGACGATATCCCCGAGGCGGCGCACTTCTGGCCGCCTCTCACGACGGTGCGCCAGGACTTCCCCGAGCTTGGTCGCCGCTGCGTCGCTCAGTTGCTTGGCGAGATCAACGGCTCACCTGTCGGCTACACGGGTCGGATCCACCCGGAACTGATTGTTCGCTCGTCGACCGGGGTGCCGTCGTTTTGACCGGGGGAATCGGTCCGTTCGTGAGCGGTTATCAAATCGAGACCTTTCGACTTGACACAAGCGGCCGTCACCTGAGTAACATGTGACAGCAATGTGAACGGTCACATTGCTGAGATCGACTTCATGAAAGTCGGAGTCGATCACAGAGAACCATTACTACTTTCACGGTCACCCGCGCATCGATCTTCAATCGATGAGAGCTTGCCTTCATGGACGCAGCCTGCTCGCGCGGAACACCATCCTGTCTGGGTCACCAGGCGACAAAGACGTCCATGGCACCGATTACAGAGAGGTAAACACAGTGAAGAAAGTACTGATCGCAACACTCGCGGCCGGCGCAATGGTCGTTTCGCTCGCAGCGTGCTCATCGGGCGGCGCGGAAGGCGAAGGTGAAGGCGGAGGCGCTCTCGTCGGCGTCGCTATGCCGACCAAGTCGAGCGAACGCTGGATCCAGGACGGCGACGCCGTTAAGGAACAGCTCGAAGCTGAGGGCTTCAAGGTTGACCTGCAGTATGCAGAAGACGACATCCCCACCCAGGTTTCACAGATCGAGAACATGATCACCAAGGGCGCAGAGGCCCTGATCATCGCGTCGATCGACGGAACCACACTGACGCAGGTCCTCCAGGACGCTGCTGACGCTGAGATCCCGGTCATCGCATACGACCGCCTCATCCGTGACACCGAGAACGTCAGCTACTACGCCTCGTTCGACAACTACAAGGTCGGCGTGCAGCAGGCCAACTCGGTCCTCAACGGACTCGGCCTCGTAGACCTCGAGGGCAAGGCCGTCGATGGCGCACCCGCTGGGCCGTTCAACATCGAAATGTTCGCCGGCTCGCCCGACGACAACAACGCCACGTTCTTCTGGGAGGGCGCTCAGGACACCCTGAAGCCGTTCATCGACGCAGGCACGCTCGTCGTCAAGAGCGGCCAGACCGACTTCGAGCAGGCCGCCACCCTCCGCTGGGACGGCGAAACCGCGCAGAAGCGTATGGAGAACATCCTCACCTCGAGCTACTCCGACGGCACCAAGGTCAACGGAATCCTCTCGCCGTACGACGGCATCTCACGTGGAATCATCTCGGCTCTGACCGACGCCGGCTACACCACCGGTGAAGAATGGCCGTTCATCTCTGGCCAGGACGCTGAGCTTGACTCGGTCAAGGCCATCAACTCGGGCGAGCAGTTCGCGACCATCTTCAAGGACACGCGCAAGCTTGCAACCGCTGCCGTTGAGATGACCGTTGCTGTCCTGAACGACGAAGAGCCTGAGGTCAACAACACCGAGGACTACGACAACGGCAAGTTCGTTGTGCCGTCCTACCTCCTCGACTCGCAGATCGTTGTCAAGGACAACGTCAACGAGGTTCTGGTTGACTCCGGTTACTGGACCGCGGAAGAGATCGGCTAACACCCCTCTTTTCGACTGAGGCCGGTGAGGGAGAGCGACTCTCCCTCACCGGCACTCGAATGCAATGAAGCAGGTATCGGTATGGAAAAGGTGCGAAAGTGACCACAAACATCCTTGAGATGCGCAGCATCACCAAGACATTCCCCGGCGTGAAAGCGTTGTCGGATGTCACACTCGACGTAGGGCGCGGCACGGTCCACGCCATCTGCGGCGAAAATGGGGCGGGCAAATCCACCCTGATGAAGGTCCTCTCCGGGGTATACCCGCACGGAACGTACACGGGTGACATCGTCTTCGAGGACGAGGTCGTTGAATTCAAGGACATTCGCGACTCCGAGGCCAAGGGCATCGTCATCATCCACCAGGAGCTGGCGCTCAGCCCGTACCTCTCGATCGCCGAGAACATCTTTCTCAACAACGAGCAGACCGGCGCTCTTGGCCTGATCGACTGGAACAAGACCAATCACGAGGCAGCGAAGCTGCTCGCGCGCGTCGGCCTCAAGGAAAACCCCACGACGAAAATCCTGGACATCGGTGTCGGCAAGCAGCAGCTCGTCGAGATCGCCAAGGCCCTCTCCAAGCGGGTGAAGCTCCTCATTCTCGATGAGCCGACCGCCGCCCTCAACGATGAGGACTCGGATCACCTGCTCGACCTGATCCTGCACCTCAAGGAGCAGGGCATCACGTCGATCATCATCAGCCACAAGCTCAACGAGATCAAAAAGGTTGCAGACACCGTAACGGTGATTCGCGATGGCCAGACGATCGAGACCATCCAGAAGACGGATGTCACCGAAGAGCGCATCATCAAGGACATGGTCGGCCGTGACCTCGAGCACCGGTACCCGGACCACACTCCGAACATCGGCGAGGAGATCTTCCGGGTCGAAGACTGGACAGCGCATCACCCGCAGGATCCAACTCGGGTGATGGTCGACAACGTCAACATCGACGTTCGCGCCGGTGAGATTGTCGGGATCGCTGGACTGATGGGTGCTGGACGAACCGAGTTTGCGATGAGTCTCTTCGGTCACAGCTACGGAAGCAAGATCTCCGGCAAGGCCTTCATGCGTGGGAAAGAGATCCGCACCCGCACCGTTTCGGAAGCGATCGGCGCCGGACTGGCCTACGCCACGGAGGACCGTAAGCACTACGGACTCAACCTGCTCGAGGACATCAAGCGCAATATCGCCCTCGCATCCCTCGACAAGCTGTCGTCGAATGGCCTCGTCAACGACAACGAGGAATACAAGGTAGCGAACGACTACCGGAAGAGCATGAACATCAAGGCTCCGACCGTGCTGGCCAAAACGAGCAAACTGTCAGGCGGAAACCAGCAGAAGGTTGTGCTGTCCAAGTGGATCTACGCTGACCCGGACGTGCTCATTCTCGATGAGCCGACCCGCGGAATCGACGTCGGAGCCAAGTACGAGATCTACGCGATCATCAACGATTTGGCCGCCCAGGGCAAGGGCATCATCGTCATCTCGAGCGAGCTGCCGGAACTCCTCGGCATCTGCGACCGCATCTACGCCCTCAGCGAGGGGCGCATCACTGGGCAACTTCCGATCGAGGAAGCAAACCCGGAATCCCTTCTCAAGCTCATGACCATGGAAAAGCCGCGCTAGCGCGCCCGGCACCACCAAGGAGAACCACGACATGTCAAGCACCCAGACCCCGGCGGCCGAGGAAATCGCCGCCGGCGGACGAATCAATCCCCCTGAAAACAAATTCACCAGCTGGCTCAGCCACCTGCTCGCCGACCTCGGCAAGAACGGAATCTTCCTCGCGCTGCTCGCGGTGATCCTGTTCTTCGCTGTCGTGACGGACGGCATCCTCCTGCGCCCGCAGAACATCTCCAACCTCATCGTCCAGAACGGGTACATCCTCGTTCTGGCGATCGGCATGGTGATGATCATCATCGCGGGCCACATCGACCTCTCGGTCGGATCTGTCGCCGCATTCGTCGGTGCATGTTCCGGTGTGTTCGCCGTGACCTGGGGTCTGCCATGGTGGCTCTCCATCATCATGTCGCTCGCGATTGGCGCGCTGGTCGGAATGTGGCAGGGCTTCTGGATCGCCTACGTCGGCATACCGGCGTTCATCGTGACCCTCGCCGGCATGTTGATCTTCCGCGGTCTCGCCCTCGTCGTTCTCGGAAACGCCAACATCGGTTCATTCCCGACCGAATACCGTGCCCTCGGAAACGGCTTCCTCAACAACGTCTTCGGTGACCTCGACCTCGACCCACTCACCCTGATCGTGGCCGCCGCCGCTGTCGTCGCCCTCATCGTTGGGCAGTTCCGCACCCGTGCCGGCCGACAGAAGTACGGCCAGGACGTCGAGCCGATCGTCTGGTTCGTCGCCAAGCTCGTCCTCATCACGCTGGCCATCGGCTTCTTCGCATACGCTCTTGCCTCGTACAAGGGCATCCCTGTGACGCTGATCGTGCTGGCTGTGCTGGTCCTGATCTACGGCATCATCATGAACCGCAGTGTCTTCGGTCGCCACGTCTACGCGATCGGTGGCAACCGTCACGCTGCCGAGCTTTCAGGCATCAAGACCCGCAAGACCGACTTCCTGCTGTTCGTGAACATGGGTGTCCTCGCGGCCCTCGCCGGCCTCATCTTCACGGCTCGCCTCAACCTCGCCGGTCCGAAGGCAGGTGACGGATTCGAGCTCGAGGCCATCTCCGCAGCGTTCATCGGTGGAGCAGCTGTGCAGGGTGGAGTCGGAACCATCGGTGGCGCCATCATCGGTGGTCTGATCATCGGTGTCCTCAACAACGGAATGTCGATCCTCGGCCTCGGCATCGAGTGGCAGCAGGCCGTCAAGGGCCTCGTGCTGTTGCTCGCGGTCGCCTTCGACGTTTTCAACAAGCGTCGCTCAGGCGGCAAGTAGGCGGTGGGTTCCGGTCGCCCGCGTGAAGCGTTGGCGGCCGGGACCTTGTCCTTGGGAGAGAGAAGCGGATGCCACTGGGCGGGGACATGCCGGACGGCGCACGGTTGATCGCCGTGCTCGGCGGGCTGCCCGAGAGGGCAGGTGCTCCTGCTGTCGGCGTCGAATCGCTGATCCTCCCGTTCCAGAGCGTCGGAGACAATGTCCTCCTCGGCACGGAGTCGTCCGGCGGATTTTTTCTCCGGAAGGCAACGCTCGACCGTCGGGCGGCCGAACTGCTCGCGAGGGTTGGGTTGTCCCTGGCTCCGAGCAGCGCGGCAATTGACCTGGACCCTGTTGAGCGCCGCGCGGTTGAACTGGCTCGAGCGCTCGCGCGTTCGCCCGAGCACGTTCTGATCGATGATCGTCAGTCACGGTTCACTGTGGATGAACACCGTCGGTGGCTCGAGGTTCTCGCTCACGCGGCGAGAACGACCAGGGTTTTCGTGGCCGTCGATTCTCTACCCGACCTGCACTTCGGGGTGAGGGCGTTCGACCTCGTCGCCGTGGTTCGAAATGGGGATCTGGTCGACTGGGCTGAACCAGACGGCGCAGCGCAGCTCGCAAAATCCCTCGTCGGGAATGCCGCGTCCGCCGAGCGGCCGGTCCGCGTGCTCGGGCCGATCGTCCTCGAACTGCAGAACGTGACGGTGTGCGATCCCGTTCATCGCGAACGGGTCAGGGTTGAGAACGCATCCCTGACCGTTCGGGCCGGAGAGATCATCGGGCTCGGGGGAGCGCAGGACCTGGCCCTCGGGATCTTCGGTGCCTCCACCGGTGGGGCGGTGACGGGAACGATGTTTGTGGACGGCAACCCGGTGGACCTGTCCACGGTTGAGCGCGCGATCGCCGCTCGAGTGCTCTTCATTTCCGAGCATCCGCCCACGTATGACGTCGGCATCATCGGCGGAGTTCCGACGAGTGTTTCAGGAACGTCCCTCGCCCGGCTCGCACGACTGGGAATCATCGACAGGCGTCGTGAATACGTTCCGCGTCGGGCGCCGTCAATGCTCCTCGAGGTGATCCCCGGAGCGCCGTCCCGGCCTTCAACGTCAGATATGAACGAGGTTCTCGCCGGTTGGGCCGCGCAGCCGCCGCGCGTCGCTATCCTCACCGAACCGTTCTCCGGGCTGTCGCCGACCGAGGTGACTGAACGGCGAACCCTGATCGAGGGCCTGGCAGACGTCGGAATCGCCGTTCTCCTCGAGGCGGCGGATGCCATGCAGCTGATCGACCTGAGCGACCGGATCCTGCTGCAGGCCGGCACCCGCATTTCGACTGAACTTCGCGGGGGGAATGTGTCTGCTTTAGGCCTCGCAGCGTACCGCCTCCGCACTTATCCACAATCTGAGAATTGAGAACAACCATGACAGTACAGTCGAGCCCTTCCCGGGGTACACGCAGAACAAAGGAGTCGGCACTGTGACCGAGAAATCAGAAACACAGGAGAGCTACGTCATCGGAGTTGACTACGGCACCCTCTCCGGTCGGGCTGTTGTGGTGCGCGTTTCCGACGGTGCCGAGCTCGGCAGCGCTGTCCTCGAGTACCCGCACGCGGTCATGGACACCACACTGGCCGCAACGGGTAAGCGCCTGCCGCCGGACTGGGCTCTTCAGGTTCCGCAGGACTACGTCGATGTGCTCAAGTCCGCCGTGCCCGAGGCCGTGAAGATCGCCGGCATCGACCCCGCAGCCGTGATTGGCATCGGCACCGACTTCACCGCTTGCACAATGGTTCCCACTCTCGCTGACGGCACGCCGCTCAATGAGCTGCCCGAATACGCGGACCGTCCGCACGCCTATGTGAAGCTGTGGAAGCACCACGCCGCACAGGCGCAGGCGGACCGCATCACCGAGCTGGCGGCATCCCGGGGAGAAAGCTGGCTGCCCCGCTACGGTGGGCTGATCTCGAGCGAATGGGAATTCGCCAAGGGACTGCAGCTGCTCGAAGAGGACCCCGAGCTGTACCAGAAGATGGATCACTGGGTCGAAGCCGCCGACTGGATCGTGTGGCAGCTCACCGGAGAGTACGTGCGCAACGCGTGCACGGCCGGATACAAGGGCATCTACCAGGACGGCCAGTACCCGAGTCGGGACTACCTCGCTCTGCTCAACCCCGACTTCGCCGACTTTGTCGAGACCAAGGTTGAGCACCGGATTGGCCAGCTCGGAGACGCGGCAGGCCGACTCTCAGCCCAGGCCGCCGAATGGACAGGGCTTCGCGAGGGCATCGCCGTCGCCGTTGGCAACGTCGACGCACACGTGGCAGCTCCGGCCGCCCGCGCCGTGCAGCCGGGCCAGATGGTGGCCATCATGGGCACCTCCACCTGCCACGTGATGAACAGCGACCAACTCGTTGAGGTGCCAGGAATGTGCGGCGTCGTCGACGGCGGAATCGTCGCCGGGCTGTATGGGTACGAAGCAGGACAGTCCGGGGTTGGCGATATTTTCGCCTGGTACGTTCAGAATCAGGTGCCTTCGGGGTATTACGAGGCCGCCGAAGAGGCCGACCTCAGCATTCACCAGTACCTGACGAGCCTGATCCAGGATCAGCCGGTCGGCGGGCACGGCCTCGTCGCGCTCGACTGGCACTCCGGTAACCGCTCGGTGCTCGTCGACCACGAACTGTCAGGTGTTGTCGTCGGCACAACCCTCACCACCCGAACCGAAGAGGTCTACCGGGCGCTCTTTGAGGCCACAGCCTTCGGAACCCGTGTCATCGTCGAGACGTTCAACGCCTCGGGCGTTCCCGTCACCGAGTTCATCGTTGCCGGTGGCCTGCAGAAGAACCCGTTCCTGATGCAGACCTACTCCAACATTCTGCGAATGCCGATCTCCACCATCGCAAGCGACCAGGGGCCCGCACTCGGCTCCGCCATCCACGCGGCCGTTGCCGCCGGTGCATACGCGGACGTTCGGGCGGCAGGGGAGGTCATGGGCAAACTTCACAAAAATGTGTTCACCCCTGACGAGAAAGCCGCTGAGGCATACGACAGGCTGTTCGCCGAATACCGCGAACTGCATGACTACTTCGGTCGAGGTGGCAACGACGTGATGCACCGGTTGCGCCAGTTGAAGAGAGAGGCCCTCGCGTGAGTACCTTTGCTCCCGAAACCGAAGTCGCCATCGCGCGGGTCCGCTCTGATGTCGCTCGACTGCACGGTGAACTCGTGCGTTATGGCCTCGTCGTCTGGACGGGGGGCAACGTCTCCGGCCGCGTCCCAGGAGCGGATCTCTTCGTGATCAAACCCTCCGGCGTGAGCTACGACGACCTCGCTCCCGAGAACATGATTCTGTGCGACCTTGACGGGAACGTCATTCCCGGCACCCCGGGTTCCGATCGATCCCCGTCGAGCGATACAGCGGCGCACGCATACGTCTACCGGAATATGCCGGAGGTTGGCGGCGTGGTGCACACCCACTCCACCTACGCGGTGGCGTGGGCAGCCCGCAACGAGCCCATCCCATGTGTGATCACGGCCATGGCAGACGAGTTCGGGGACGAGATCCCGGTCGGACCGTTCGCCATCATCGGAGACGACTCGATCGGTCGCGGCATCGTCGAGACACTTCGCGGTCACCGCAGCCGAGCCGTCCTGATGGCCAACCATGGACCGTTCACCATCGGAAAGGACGCGAAAGACGCCGTCAAGGCCGCCGTCATGGTTGAGGATGTTGCACGCACCGTGCACATTTCCCGTCAACTCGGCGCTCCTGTTCCGATTCCGCAGCCCGCCATCGATTCCCTGTTCGACCGCTACCAGAACGTCTACGGACAGGCGCCGCAGGGCGCCCTCGCCGACTCTCAAGGAGACCCTCATGCCTAAACTCTCAACATCGCTCGACTCGTACGAAGTCTGGTTCCTCACCGGAAGCCAGAACCTCTACGGTGACCAGACGCTGAAGCAGGTCGCCGACCAGTCGCAGGAAATCGCGCGTGCGCTCGGCGCAGCATCCGATGTTCCGGTCAAGATCGTCTGGAAGCCGGTACTCAAGGATTCCGAGTCGATTCGTCGTGCGGCGCTCGACGCCAACGCCGACGACCGTGTCATTGGCCTCATCGCCTGGATGCACACGTTCTCGCCGGCCAAAATGTGGATTGCCGGCCTCGACGCACTGCGCAAGCCGCTGCTGCACCTGCACACCCAGGCGAACGTTGAACTGCCCTGGTCGAGCATCGACATGGACTTCATGAACCTCAACCAGGCCGCCCACGGCGACCGTGAGTTCGGTTACATCCAGACCCGCCTCGGCGTCTCACGCAAAACCGTCGTCGGCCACGTCTCGAACCCGGCCGTCACGGCGCAGGTCGGCACCTGGATGCGCGCGGCGGCCGGCTGGGCCGCTACACACGAGCTCAAACTCGCGCGCTTCGGTGACAACATGCGGTACGTCGCGGTCACCGAGGGTGACAAAACTGAGGCTGAACTGCGGTTCGGTGTTCAGGTCAACACCTGGGGAGTGAATGAACTGGCGGATGCTGTCGCTGCAGCTTCCGAGACCGACATCGATTCGCTCGTGGCTGAGTACGAAGAGCTGTACGACGTAGCGCCCGAACTTCGCAATGGTGGCGACCGCCACTCGTCCCTGCGCGACGGCGCCGCGATCGAAATCGGACTGCGGTCGTTCCTCGAAGAGGGCGGCTTCGGCGCATTTACCACCTCGTTCGAAGACCTCGGTGCACTCAAGCAGCTGCCTGGGCTCGCCGTCCAACGGCTGATGGCCGATGGGTACGGCTTCGGAGCTGAGGGTGACTGGAAGACCGCCATCCTGGTTCGAGCCGCATCGGTTATGGGTGCCGGCCTGCCCGGTGGTGCTTCGCTCATGGAGGACTACACCTACCACCTCATTCCCGGTGAGGAGCAAATCCTTGGAGCGCACATGCTCGAGGTCAGCCCAGGCCTGACATCGGCCAAGCCGACGCTCGAGATCCACCCGCTCGGCATCGGAGGCAAGGAAGACCCGGTTCGCCTGGTCTTCACCGCTGACGCCGGCCCGGCCGTCGTCGTGGCCATGAGTGACATGCGCGACCGCTTCCGTCTGGTCGCGAACGTCGTCGATGTGATCGAGCCAGCTGAAGCACTGCCCAACCTTCCGGTCGGCCGTGCGGTCTGGAAGCCGCAGCCGTCGTTCGCCACCTCGGCTGCCGCCTGGCTCACCGCTGGGGCCGCGCACCACACGGTGATGACAAACGCGGTCGGCATCGACGTGTTCCGCGACTTTGCGGAGATCGCGGGCACCGAGCTCCTCGTCATCGACAACGACACCACCCTCGATGGTTTCGCTCGCGAAGCGCGCTGGAACAACGCGTACTACCGCCTGGCCCAGGGGTTCTAACCGCAATAAATCGATAACGCGACAAGCGGATGCTGCTGACCGGCAGCATCCGCTTGTCGCGTTAAGCGTCCCTTTTCAGGTGCCGAACGCAATTTGTGTGTCGTGAGCAAAGGTCACGAAATTGTGTCGAAGCGTTGACGGCGCTCGCCAGATGTCGTTTACTCAGAGTCGAGTCATACGGTGGCGTCTCAGATTCCGCGAGAACGCGGGGTATCCGAGCACAACCGCTGGCCCCGAACGACCGGCGAATGTCGGCAACACAAGGGAGTGTTCGGTGACGGCGAATCCAACGATCCTCGAAATGAGGTCGATCACCAAGGAATTTCCGGGAGTGAAGGCGCTCTCCGAAGTCTCGATCGAGGTGAAGGCCGGCGAAATCCACGCCATCTGCGGTGAAAACGGTGCGGGGAAGTCGACGCTCATGAAGGTGCTGTCCGGTGTGTATCCGTACGGAACTTACTCGGGCGACATCATCTACCAGGGCCAGGAGATGAGGTTCAAGGACATTCGCTCGAGTGAGCACGCCGGCATCGTGATCATCCATCAGGAACTCGCGCTGATTCCCGAACTGTCGATCACCGAGAACATCTTCCTCGGCAACGAGCCGGGTCGCGGCGGGATCATCGACTGGCAAGTTGCCAAGACCGAAGCGATCGGGCTGCTCGCCAGGGTGGGCCTGTCCGATGACCCCGACACTCAGATCAAGAACATCGGCGTCGGCAAACAGCAGCTCGTTGAGATCGCCAAGGCGCTCAACAAGTCGGTCAAGCTCCTCATTCTCGATGAGCCGACTGCCGCGCTGAACGAAGCCGATTCGCAGCACCTGCTCGACCTCATTCGCGGGCTCAAAGGCAAGGGCGTCAGCTCGATCATGATTTCGCACAAACTCAACGAAATCGAAGCGGTTGCTGATTCGATCACGATCATCCGTGACGGCAAGACCATCGAGACGATCGACGTGGTGGCGAACGGCGTCAACGAAGACCGGATCATTCAGGGCATGGTTGGCCGGGTGCTGGAGAACCGCTTCCCCGAGCACGAATCGACGGTCGGCGAGGTGTTCTTCGAGGTCCGCAACTGGACGGTGCAGCATCCGTTGACGACCGAGCGTCTGGTGGTGAAGAACTCGAGTTTCACGGTTCGCCGCGGTGAGGTTGTCGGTTTCGCCGGGCTGATGGGAGCCGGACGCACCGAGTTGGCGATGAGTATCTTCGGCCGGTCATACGGAACCTACCTTTCCGGCCGCGTGTTCAAGGACGGCAAGGAGATCCAGCTTCGAAACGTGAGCGAGGCCATCGATCACGGGATCGCCTATGTCAGCGAGGACCGCAAATCGCTCGGGCTCAATCTGCTCGATGACATCAAACGCTCGATCGTCTCGGCCAAACTGTCGAAAATCTCGAAGGGCTCCGTCGTCGACAAGGTCGCTGAACACACGGTTGCTGAGCGGTTCCGCACGAGCCTGCGGATCAAGACGCCGACCGTGGACGAAGGCGTGAACAAGCTGTCAGGCGGCAACCAGCAGAAAGTGGTTTTAGCCAAGTGGATGTTCACCGATCCTGACCTGCTCATCCTCGACGAACCGACCAGAGGCATCGACGTCGGTGCCAAAACCGAGATCTACGGCATCATTCGTGATCTCGCGGCGCAGGGCAAAGGAATCATCATGATTTCATCTGAACTGCCTGAGCTCCTTGGTGTTTCGGATCGGATCTACACGATCTTCGAAGGCACCATCACCGCCGACCTGCCGAGTGCAGAGGCGGACCCGGAAACCCTGATGAAGAACATGACGTCAAAGAGGGCAGTGAGTCGATGAGCACGACAACCCAGCAGAAGCGGTCGGGTGGCCTTCGGGAACTCGGCAAAATGTTTGGCGGCGGACAGTCGAGCGGCCGGCAGGTCGGCATCCTCGGTGCGCTCGTCGTCATCGTCGTCATTTTTCAGATCGCGACCGGGGGTTTGACCCTCGACCCCACCAACCTGATCAACCTGGTCAACCAAAACGCATACGTCCTGATCCTCGCCATCGGCATGGTCATGGTGATCATCGCCGGACACATCGACCTGTCCGTCGGATCGGTTGCAGCGTTCACCGGCATCATCGTGGCGACGTCGATGAATAGCTGGAATTTGCCCTGGCCGCTCGCCATTCTTCTCGGGCTGGTCATCGGGGCGCTGATCGGTGCCTGGCAGGGCTGGTGGGTCGCATACGTCGGAGTTCCCGCCTTCATCGTGACCCTCGCCGGAATGCTCATCTTCCGCGGCGGAAACCAGTTCATCGGCAACTCGGCGACGGTTCCCGTTCCCGACGCCTTCACCATCATCGGCGGAGGCTTCCTTCCGGATTTCGGCCCGGACATCGGTTACAGCAACCCGACCCTGCTGTTGGGGCTGGCCGTCGCCGTTGTCATTGTGATTCAGGAGATTCGCGTTCGGCGCACCCAGACCCGGATGGGGTCCGAAAAAGCTCCACTCTGGGTAAGCATCGTCAAGATCGTCATCCTTCTCGGCATCGTCGTCTACGCCACGCTGCTGTTCGCCGGAGGTCGCATCGGCACAAGCTTCCCCGTCTCAGGCATCATCCTCGGGGTGCTCGTACTGGTGTACTCGTTCGTCACGCGCAACACCACCTTCGGCAGGCACATCTACGCGGTCGGCGGCAACTGGCACGCGGCCGAACTTTCCGGTGTGAAGACCAAGCGGATCAACTTCTTCGTCATGATGAACATGTCGGTCCTCGCTTCACTGGCCGGAATGATCGCGGTCGCGAGGTCCGTGGCATCCGGTCCTGGAGACGGTGTCGGTTGGGAACTGGATGCGATTGCCGCTGTCTTCATCGGTGGCGCTGCGGTTTCGGGTGGAATTGGAACCATCGTCGGGTCGATCGTCGGAGGCCTCGTGATCGCCGTGCTGAACAACGGCCTGCAGCTGCTCGGCGTCGGAGTCGACAGGGTGCAGATCATCAAGGGCCTCGTTTTGCTTCTCGCCGTTGGCATCGATGTCTACAGCAAGCGGCAGGGCAGGCCGACGCTTCGCGGACTTCTGAGGCGCAACCGCAAGAACCCCTCTCCCGGTGACCAGAACGCAGTACCGATCGAACGCCCGTCAGTCGCACCGACAGGCAGCGCGGAAGAGACCTCGCGCTCACAGTCCACTACCCCGAACTGAAAAACGGGATAGTTCCGAGTGCACACGGCACCCGGCATATCCACCAAGCACAAGGAAGTGAAACCCATGCGAAAATTTGCACTTGCCGCGTCGGCGATAGCCGTCACAGCGGCCCTGGCGGTGACGGGGTGTTCCACCAGGGGATCGTCCGGATCAGGCTCGACCGAAGAGGCGTCTGGGTTCGCGGAAGATGCCGTCATCGGTGTCGCCCTTCCGGACAAGACCTCGGAGAACTGGGTGTTGGCAGGCCAACTGTTCGAGGACGGGCTCGCCGAGGCCGGCTTTGATGGCGACGTCCAGTACGCCGCAGCGACAAACACCGTGCCGGACCAGCAGAACCAGATCTCGTCCATGGTCACCAAGGGCGCAAAGGTCATCATCATCGGGGCGAAGGACGGCGGCCAGCTGTCGAGCCAGGTGAAGGCGGCTCGCGACGCTGGGGCCATCGTGATCGCATATGACCGGTTGATCCTCAACACGGAAGATGTTGACTACTACGTCGCGTACGACAACGAAAAAGTCGGCGAACTTCAGGGGCAGGCACTTCTCGACGGAATGGCTGCCAAGAAACCGGAAGGCCCGTACAACATCGAGTTGTTCTCCGGTTCGTCTGACGACGCCAACTCAGCTGTGTTCTTTGGTGGTGCCATGAAGGTGCTGCAGCCGAAGATCGATGACGGGACGCTCAACGTGGTGTCAGGGCAAACCGACATCAAACAAACGTCGACAGCCGGATGGCTGGCCAAGAATGCGCAGGACAGGATGGACACCCTCCTGGCCGCCAACTACAGCACAGCGGAACTCGATGGGGTGCTCTCTCCCAACGACACCCTCGCCCGCGCAATCATCACCAGCGTGAAGGCCGCGGGTAAGCCGATCCCGATTGTGACAGGTCAGGACTCAGAGGTTGAATCGGTCAAGTCGATCATGGCTGGCGAGCAGTACTCGACAATCAATAAGGACACCCGTGCGCTGGTTGCCCAGGCGATCACCATGGTCCAGCAAGCGCAGAAGGGCGAAGAGATCGAGACGAATGACGACGAGTCATACGATAACGGTGTCATCGTCGTTCCTGCCTACCTCCTGCCACCGCAGATTGTGACCAAGGAGAACGCGGCTGAAGCCTATGCGAACGACCCGACACTCGAGCCGTTGACCCGGCAGTAAAGCGGCCGACGCAGCACTCGAAAGGTCGGTGGGCCAGAGTCCACCGGCCTTTCGCTGCGCCAGCGAACCCGGGCAAACTGTGATCGCTCACAATCTGATAACGGACCACAACTGAGTCATTGCGCTCGACTG
>NZ_RCWJ01000004.1 GCF_003668565.1 Mycetocola zhadangensis | reverse complement strand
CGGCGAACGGTTCGTTGCCCACGTGGCGGCGCGCGCGAAGCACAGCGTGGCCGAGTCCCTTGGGGTCGCCCTGGCGCAGGAAGTGGATGTCAGCAAGTTCGCTCGACTCAACCACCCGGTGAAGCCGCTTCTTATCCCCTTTCTCTTCCAGGGCAAGTTCAAGCTCGGTCACCCGGTCAAAGTGGTTTTCCAGGGCGTTCTTGTTTCGCCCGATGATCATCACGACGTCGTTGAGTCCGGCGCTCACGGCCTCTTCGACGACGTACTGGATGGCCGGCTTGTCGACGACGGGAAGCATCTCTTTTGGAAGTGCCTTCGTCGCCGGGAGGAACCGGGTACCAAAACCTGCGGCGGGAATAACGACTTTGCGTACGGGCTGAGGCATGATTCCAGCTTAACCGTTGTCGGCGTATGGTTTGCCGACGTGTGGCATGCCGCGTCGACTTCCCCTTGGATGCGCAAGGAGCAGCCGTTCGTGACCTTCGAGCACCACGCGCGGAATCGATTGCTACTTCCAGGAATGAGTTTCTCGCCCGACCAGAGGGATTGCTCGACCAACTCTATATAGCTTCTCGGCCATATAAAGGACGAGGGTGTCGGTGAGAGATCGCGGCACGGTTCGTCACACCAGCGCTTGAGCAGCGCGGCGAACGATTTGTCCCTCCGCATCACCCGGCCGACCGCCTCGGGAATCCTCACGGCGGTGTTTGACATGCTGGTGGAGCTACCGCATTGGGCTCGGCGATTCCGATCAGTTTCTGGAGTAGATGAGCTCGAAACCTCCGGCTAAAGACGCGCTCCTGTCGGGTGAGCGCCGGTCAGCGCTTGTGTAACCGAAGGCTAGAGGTCCGCATGCAGCGCCCAAACACGTTCGGCGGAGTCGCGCCAGCTGAAGGCGCGGGCTCGGTCTTGACCCACGATACTCATACGCCCGGCGCGTTCTGAGTCGGAAAGGACGGATGACACGGCATCGGCTAGTCTCTCGCCGTACCCTTTCTTACCTCGCTCGACTGCGATCCCCGCACCGCCTGCAACCTCCATGAGTGCGGGGTCGTCGGAATGCACGACTGGCGTTCCAAATGAGAACGCCTCGATCAGGGGCAAGCCGAACCCTTCTTGCAAGCTCGGGTAGACGAACACAGAAGCGCGATCGAGAACCACAGCGAGGTCTTCATCCGACAAATAACCGAGCGCACGAACGTGGTCCTCTGCCAGCCCTGCCTCATCGGCGACAACGGCGAGCGACAGTTCTCCCCATGTGTCGGGCCCCAGAACAAGGACTGGGAGATCGGGGGCTCCGACTCCGCCGAGCCCATGGATGAGGGAAGTGATGCCACGTCGCGGATCGAGAGATCCGACGGTAAGAATGTACTCGCTCGGAAGGTTCAATCTGTTGGCGCGCCAATCAGCGTCGATCGGCACTGCTAGTCCGGAAGCGACAGCCCCGGGAATGACACGAACGCGGTCGCCAAAATCGGCTATTTCAGTCAATTGCTCGGCGACGGCGTGAGTCGGCACCACGATGGCATCCGCATGCTTCCTGGCCCGCTTCAGCATGGCCTTGTGCCACGCGACATTTGTCGGTGTAAACGATTTCGGGTGCGTCCATACCAATGTGTCGTGAATCGTCACCACGATCTGAGTAGCGTCGAATTCCCTTTCGTGGCGGTGCAACGGTGCTAACAGGCTTGGTGAGTGAATCATCCCGGATCCAAACGAAGGAACGATCCCGAGTTGCCAAGCCGCGGCGAGTTCGCGCCGAGCTAGAGTCGTTCGGTGCAACCGCTCAAGTCCGGGGAGTGACGCTTCTACTGCGGCAACTTTCTCCGGAGGAAGCGCAGAAACGACCCCTTCAACTGCGCATCCATTCGGAGCTGTTTGGATAAGCGCCCGTGTCATCTCTTCCGCGTAACGAGAGATTCCATTGGGGAGTGGGGTCACCATCTGGTCAACGATCACCCGAAGAGTTGTCGCCATGATAGGCCTTTCTACAAGTCAGTCGTCCCTGGACGCGCGATAGCACCAGTTGCGACCGCGTCCTTTAGCGCCTCGCGCCAGTGCCGCATCGGCGACAGGCCAGCGTTCCCCCAGGCATCGTGGGCGAGCACAGAGTAGGAAGGGCGCGGCGCCGGACGCACGAACGCGGCTGAGTTCGTCGGTTGAACTCGCTGCGGGTCCAGACCAATCTCCTCGAAAATAGCTTTGGTGAAGTCGAACCACGATGCTTCCCCAGCGTTGGTGCCGTGGTAAATGCCAGCTGGCGCATCCGAATCGACAAGGGCAACGATTTGTTCGGCCAAATCATTAGTCCACGTCGGCTGGCCCTTTTGATCCGTCACCACGCTGACCGTCGGATGGCTGTCAGCCAATCGCAGCATTGTGGCGGCAAAGTTGCTCCCATGTTCGCCGTAGAGCCAAGCCGTCCGCACGATGTAGGTGCCGTGGGGGTGCTCGGCGACGGCCGCCTTTTCGCCTGCAGCCTTGGTGCGTCCATATGCCGACAGCGGTTCGCGTGGAGCGCCCTCTGCGTATGGCGCGCTAGCGTCGCCTCGGAAGACATAGTCGGTGGACACCTGGGCCAGCTTTGCCTCTGCCTCGCTGGCAGCTATGGCGAGGTTTTTCGCTCCGGTGGCGTTGACCGCGAATGCTTCGCTTTCGTTCGATTCCGCGTCGTCGACTTTTGTATAAGCGGCGGCGTTGATGACGACGTCGTGTCCCGCGACTGCCGCGCGAACTGCGTCGAGATCAGTGACATCGAGGTCAGCATGCCTTAGAGCAGTGACAGAACGGCCTCTCAGTGCGACTCGAAGGTCAGACCCGAGCATCCCAGAAGCCCCTGTGATGAGGTAGCGCATTTTCCATCCTTTACTCTGCGCCGGGGCAGCGTCACGCTTGTTCCCGGTCGATCCATGCGAAGCTAGCTTCGCATTTGGGCAACGGCGAGAGCTGACTCCCCGTCGAAGGCGACGCGGCCCTCCTTGATAAGGATGCCCCGTTCGCAGAGGTCGGACACCATATCCAAGTCGTGACTCACGACGACAAGGGTTTTGCCCTCGGAATGCAATTCACGGATACGCTTCAAACACTTCTGCTGGAAAGGCTCGTCGCCGACCGAAAGTATCTCGTCAACGAGCAGGATATCTACTTCTGTGTGAATAGCCACCGAGAAGGCAAGTCTCAAGAACATACCGGACGAGTAGTGCTTCACCTCGGTATCAATAAACTGCTCGATCTCGGAGAAGGCAACGATTGCGTCGAACCGAGCGTCGATCTCTTCCCGGTTCATCCCTAAGATGGCCGCGTTCAGGTAAATATTCTCGCGCCCGGACAAATCCGGATGAAAGCCTGCTCCGACTTCAATGAGGCCTGCGATCCTGCCGCGCGTGAAAACGTCGCCACTATCCGGCTGCAGGACTCCGGAAATCAGTTTGAGGAGAGTCGATTTGCCCGACCCGTTGAACCCCAACAAAGCCACCGATTCGCCCGGACGGATCTCAAAACTTACGTCACTCAAGGCGTTGAACGAGGATGTTAGTGATTTTTTTCGTACTGCCGCTATGACGGATTCTTTGAGCGAGTGGGTGTGCCGAAGCAAGAACGTCTTGCGGACTTTTTCTACGATGATTCTCGGCCGAGAATCATCGCCGATGTTAGAGGTCTTGGGCAAAGCGACCCTCCAGGCGTCGAAATACGAGTTGGCCAATTGTGAGCACGGCGAGCGAAATCGCGAGACCGAGGAGTCCGAAGAGCCACAAGTTTGGCGCTAGAAGCCCTCTGCCCTCTGTAGTTGGGTACCAGAAGCCTGCGTGAAGTAGGTTCACCGCCGCCGTGAGTGGATTGACTTGGTATATGAAGAAGACCCAGTCCGGCACGATCTTGGCGACCTGAGTCCACTGGTAGAGAACGGGCGACGCCCACGTGGCGACCATGATTATGAGATCGACGAAATTCTGGGAGTCA
This sequence comes from Mycetocola zhadangensis, assembly GCF_003668565.1. Lineage (GTDB taxonomy): Bacteria > Actinomycetota > Actinomycetes > Actinomycetales > Microbacteriaceae > Mycetocola_A > Mycetocola_A zhadangensis. The sequence continues at coordinate 376,166 of NZ_RCWJ01000004.1, read as the reverse complement.
CGGAACGAAACGTTCGCGGCACCGAATAGCATTCCAAGCCCAATGGCCAATGTGGTTATGATGGCGATTCCCAGAAGGGTCCCGCCCAACTGCGGAATAGTCGGGTCCCAGCCGATAACCAAACAGACGACTATAAGAATCACCAGTTGTGGCAGGAAATTGACCAACGCGACGATGGTTGACGAGACCGGAAATAGCTCTCTCGGGAGATAGATTTTCTTGATCAAGGCGCCGTTGTCGACCAGCGAACGGGTGGAATTGCCGAACGCCTCGTTGAATAGGTTGATCACGATCAGGCCGGAGAACAGGTAGATCGGATAGTTCTCGATCGACCCGTTCAGTTGTAAGAAGACCCCAAGGGCAAGGAAGAAGACAAGGAACTGGGCTGCCGGCTTCACATAAGACCAGAGCCATCCGAGAATGGACCCTCGATACCTGATCTGTACCTCTTTGCGGATGAGCAGGCTCAGGAGATATCGCCGACGAAGGACATCCATCAAGCCGAGCCCCTGCCCAGGCCTAACGAAATCGCGGTCCGGACCGGAGACTGATTCAGTCAAACTCTATTCCTTTGAAGTCGTGACAGGTTCCGCGATGCAGCGGTACGGGGGAACGGCCATGAGGCCACATGAGATACGTAGGGCTGAATGCTCGGGCCGTGGCGGCCTGTTATACAGCGAAGAACGGTTCAAGTTTATTCTGGAACATGCTCAGCGCGGATCCAATCGCCATGTGCATGTCTAGATATTTGTAGGTACCTAGTCGGCCACCGAAGAAGACGTCCTTCTCGTCGTCCTGCAGAGCGCGGTATTCTATGAGGCGTTGCCTGTCAGAGGCAGTGTTCACCGGGTAGTAGGGTTCGTCGTTCTGCGATGCGAAGCGCGAGAACTCCCGCATGATAACGGTTTTGTCCGTCGGATAATTTCGTTCTGGGTGGAAGTGGCGGAACTCATGGATTCGGGTGAAAGGTACTGACTCATCTGCGTAATTCATTACGGAAGTGCCTTGGAAATCCCCAACTGGCAGGATTTCCTGTTCGAAATCGAGCGTTCGCCATGCGAGCTCACCTTGTGAATAGTCGAAGTAGCGATCGATTGCGCCTGTGTAAACGACCGGCACATTCCCAACGGTCTCATTCTTGTTGAACGGCTGGGTGGAATCAAAAAAGTCCGTGTCCAGCCTGATCTCGATATTCGGATGGTCTGCCATTCGCTCAAGCCAAGCTGTGTAGCCGTCGGTGGGTAGACCCTCATATGTGTCGTTGAAGTACCGATTGTCGTAGTTGTATCTGACTGGTAGTCGACTTATGACCTCGGCTGGCAGTTGGTCAGGCGGGGTTTGCCATTGCTTCGCGGTGTAGTCGCGGATGAATGCCTCGTAAAGCGGACGCCCAATAAGCGAAATGGCTTTTTCTTCAAGATTGGCAGCGGATGACGTCGAGAACTCCGACGCCTGTTCACTTATTTGAGTCCGCGCTTCATCAGGTGACAATGCGGAGCGGAAGAACTGGTTGATTGTGCCTAGGTTAATCGGCAGCGGAAAAACTTCTCCACGGTAATTGCTGAAGACGCGGTGTTCGTAGCTCGTGAAACTCGTAAATCGCCGAACGTAGTCCCAGACCACCTCATTTGAGGTGTGAAAAAGGTGGGCACCGTACTTATGGATCTCGATGCCAGTTTCGGGTTCCGCCTCGCTGTAGGCATTACCACCGATGTGCGACCGACGGTCTATTACGACGACCTTTCGCCCGAGTTCCTTCGCGACACGCTCCGCGATGGTCAGACCAAAGAATCCAGAGCCGACAACCAGCAGATCTACGTTCACAGAAAATGTTCCTTAAAGCCAGGTTGCAAAGGGTTCAGTATAGCTGACCGTTCACATTGGTTAGTTCTTCGGTGTTTCATTAGGGCTCAGTGAGGGGTCGCCGGAGGCCTCGTCGCCGAATCGTATTTTCTGCGTCGGATCTCCGCGTCTCGCCAGTATGAGCCTGCGATACGAGACTCGACGAATCAACTCTGGGGTGAGCCGGTACAGCCCTCGCACCAAAATATTCCTCACGAACTGCGGAGGCGTGGTGAAGCCCACCCTCAGGAAGGCGGTCTGGAGTTGGACTTCACTCCTCAGCAACCGAAGCCCGCCTCGTCGCGTATACGCGCCTGAACTAATCCGGTACCTGACAAGTGGCTCGCGAATGTTACAAACTCGTGCACCCGAGGCGATCATCCGGGCGAAGAGCCAATAATCTTCCATTAGACCGAGTTGCTGATAGCCCCCCGCCCGGGCGACGGCTTTGCGACTGTAAACCACGGTGGGGTGGTTGAAAGGGTCGTGGAAACGTGCATAGGTCGCTATCTCGTCGGGCGTCCCGGGTGGGATCCGCTGGATGCCATCGCGGATTTGACCGTCGTCGTCCGCTTCGAATTCGTACATACCACTGCCGACGAGTTCGTATCCATCCGCTATGCGAGCGAGCTGTTTCTCGAACCGGTTGGGCGCGGACAGGTCGTCAGCGTCCATGCGCGCCACGATGTCGAATCTGCACATCTCCAGCCCACGATCGAGCGCCGTGGATAAGCCGCTATTCACGGGAAGGTCCACATGAAGCATCGGCACCGGGCACTCGTCTATCAGCGCTTGAATAGTCTTGGCCATCGCCTCGCGGACCGGACCATCCTGTACCAGGATCACCTCGCTCGGGCGGACGGTCTGGTGCTGCACCGTGCTGTACATCGCGTGTCGCAAGAACTCGGGACTGTCGCCATAGTACACGGGGATCAGGAGAGAAAACGGTGGCAGGTCAGCCATGATTAGCGATCCGGTAGGACGGCGTCTTCGACGAGGGCGAGGTGAATAGTAGCCTCGCCAAAGTTCGCCAGCACATCGGCGTTCTTCCTGGGGCGGGTGCGCATTCCGTCCAACCAGCCTCTCCGCAGGGCGGAGAGCAGGGTTTTGCGATCGTCCGAGCGCAGGAGCAAAAACATCCACCGCAGTATGGCGAGCGAAGCATATGTCGCCGTTTCATTCTTTCTTAGTGCGGACGACCATCGGAACAGCCACAATTTGTTTCTTACTTCGTAGTAGAACCGGGATCCCGGGTCCGAGCGGGCCGAGGTCAACTTCGCGGTCTTGTGCACGACCACGCTTTCCGGCACATACAGGCCGAGCCCATCCTTTAGAAGGCGCGCCGTAAACTCGAAGTCGTCGTTCCAGATAAAGTATTCCGCCACCGGCAGTCCGAGTGTCCGAATCGCCGATCCTTTAACTAAGCAAGACACAAAGGAAGCCGATCGAACTGGCATTGCGTTGACCAATGCCGCCTGCGCAGCTTCGGAACGCGAGACGTTTGGTTTCCGGCGGGGCGTATTCATCGGATGATCAGTGCCGTCTGACCAAACGACCTTCGACGCTAGCACCGACGGCTCTGCCGGGTGCCGCCGGTATGCGGACACAAGGGCCGCTAGAGCTCCGGGGGTCGGAACAGTATCGTCGTCCATGAACCAGACGAGGTCCGCATCGTGGCGAATGAGTGCTCTGGCACCGCCAATTGCGAAGCCGCCAGCTCCGCCGGTATTCCGCGCGAGCGTCAGTAGGTCGACGTCGGGGAAAGCCGCCATGGCTGCGGCGGCCGACCCGTCTGTCGATCCGTTGTCGATAATGACCACGGCATCAGGGGCAAGCGTTTGGGCACGTAAGGCCTTGAGAACCTCAAGCAGAAGTTCTCGGCGGTTGTACGCGACCACAACGGCGACGGTTTTCAAAAGGCTTCTCTCAATCGGATGGGGTGAGGTGACGCTCGCGAGATGTCAAATTTCGCAGAGAGGGACTGCCACATGGGCGAGCCGGGCACGCCGCACAGTCATTGGCCGCGCTGAATGCTGCTAAGGATATTCTGCATGGTTGCGAAGATACCGGCGGCAAGCGGAGTCTTCTCCACGCGGTCCAATTCAGGCCAGACATTGGACTGGATGCGGAGATCGACGGCTTGCAGAGCGGCTGTCGATGAGGAGCCGAGCATCACATGGGGGTGCCCCTTTGACACATCGCGCATAAGACCAAGAAGTTCTCCTATGGTCACGCCCTGGCCGGAGACCAAATTCTTCGTGACGCTGACCGTGCCCGCCGTTCGCGTCTCATCGCGCACGCGCCCTACAAAGCGGCACACCAGATCGGCGCAATCGTCGACATAGAAATAGTCGCGCACAGTTTCAAGCGGGACGAAGATCGAGGCTGGCCTAGGGGAGTACTGTGCCAGGGCAAGATGCGAAATAATTCCTTGCATTTTGTCCATGCGCTGCCCCGGCCCATACAGGTTCGATATCCGACCGATTGCACTAGACACCTCGTAGCGATCGGAGAACTGTCGAACCGTTTTCTCCGCAACCACTTTGAATTGGCCATATGGGGAAATGGGCGCCGGGAGCGTGCGCTCGTCAAATGGCGGGTCAACTGAGCCCCCGTAGACGCCGCCCGCGGAGGACGCGTAAAAGAACGTCCCTTGGCTTTCCACATTTCTGATTCGGGCAGCGCGGCCGATGGCATCTAAAGCGATAGTCAGTTGATCGATCTCATGGTCGAGTAGTGCTTGGGGGGTCGAGGTTACCGCAGCTCCACCGGCCCACAAAACCGCCCATTCGTCGCCCTCATTCAACGCGTCAATGAATTCGCGTCCCGCCTCATCGACGGCATCGGCAAAACGGCTCGCATCAGACCAGGGGAGCGGGCGGCTTTCATGCGCTACCCAGTATGGCGCCCGACGGAGGACTGAGCGAACACACGCAGCTCCGAGCAATCCGCGAGCGCCGATTGTCCAGACGCGAAGAGTCACGAGTTTTGAGTCGGCTTTCGTCCAAGTGGCCCGTTGGCCGGATCCGTGACGACAACATATGGGGGCTTGCCCATCGCCATGTTGACGTTGACTCCGATGTACTCAGCGATCACTCCAAGGGAGAATAGCGTTGCGCCCGAACTCAGCAGAATAACGACAATCGTTGACGCCCAACCTTCTGCTGAAACTCCACCGATGATGCGTTGAACGAAAATGAAAACGGTCATCAAAACGCCAAGCACCGCGAAGATGACACCTAGAGCGCTCACGACTCTCAGGCCGCGCGTTCCAGTCGAGAGCACCATGCGAACAAAATGAGACAACAGCCGGCGGGTCGAGTAACCCGAGCGGCGATCCCCCTCCTGGCGGAGCAGCACTGGCGATGTAGCGGTCCTATTGGCAACCCATCCCATGGCTACGTCGAGATATACCCCCGAACCAGAATATGCCGCGACACTACGTCCGATGGAGCCAAGAACGAGGCGAAAGCTCTGATACTCGGAGGCGTTCTCTCCTCCGAAAACTTTTGCCAGAAGCCATTTCGCACCCTTTGACGAGGCATTTCGGAGAGTCCCATGAGGTGCCTCATTAGTCGGCCGGGCATATACCACCGAAGCACTTTGGTCCATCGCAGTGTCGAGCAGCCCGCCGATATCAGATGGGTCATGCTGGCCGTCCTCGTCGAGGGTGACAATCCAGTCGCCTCCCGACGAGGCCATTCCGGCCAGCGTTGCCGCATGCTGCCCGAAGTTGCGGCTAAGCCATACTCCCCTCACGAATGGGTACTCCGCTTCGAGTTCACGAATCACGTCCGCCGAGCGGTCAGGCCCGTGATCGAACACGAGAAGCACCTCTGTGACGGCATAACTGCTGCCCCCTGGCGTGATCGACGGGACATGAAACGGAGCTATCTCGCGCATGAGCGAGGGAAGTGTCTTCTCGCCTTGGTATACGGGCACCACCACAGAGATGCTGTGGTCGTATCCGCGGGCGTTCGTCGATGTCACGACCTGGAACCATCTTTCTGTTTCGAAGCCGAGCTTCGCTCGGGCCGCATCACGGCAATCCTGTCGTTCGTTCGTGACATCCGCCGCGATAGGTAGACGTATGCTAAGCGTCGCTGCGCCGAAGTAAGGCGGGCTCGCGCATTGCCCACTCGCAGGTCCAGGCTCGAAACGACGTCAGGTCGTGAAGTGGCAAGCCAACGGTGGAATCCCGTTGCCTGTTCTACTTGCTGCTTTGCGAGTCTGACGCTCCACTGGCTGTCCGACACTCTGAAACCTGCCGACGAACGCTTGATGCCCACAAAATCACCGGTGAGCAGAACCCGAATGTAGGTCGCCTCGTCGATCAAATAGGGGAACCGTGAGTCCCACCAGCCAACTGCTTCGAGCGATGCGCGGCGCATAAGGACGCAACCCGGCTCGCCGAAGATGTTAGTGCCCTCGCGAACCGTCTTTCGAGCTGCTGCGGCTCCACGGTGGAGGCCGGTCATGCCCGCGATGCCGCGATTGCGAACCAACGGCTTATTGTGTGCGTCGACGATGTCACGCGATGAGGCAACGAGGACCACGCTCGGGTTCGCGAGGAACTGAGATACTTGTTCCTCGATTATCCACGGGTACAGAAGATCGTCCCCACAAACCAGCTTGATGTACTCACCTGTGGCTGCTTGGCTGACGCGGTTCCAGTTGCGTAGCGCTCCGCCTCCAGCCTCGGTCGACAACAGCTTGACGTTGCTGAGACCGGCGTAGCGGTTCATGATCTCTAGAGTTCGGTCTGTCGAGGAGTGATCAGCAATGACTATCTCGAGATTTTCGTACGTCTGGGCGAGAACCGACTCGATCGTTTCTTCTAGATACTCGGCGTTGTTATATGCCGGAACGACGACTGACACTAGTGGACGACTTCGCTCTGGCAAGTTTGAGTGTTTTTGATGCATTTGAACCCCGGTGGCCTCACTATCGGTTGTGGATTCGGTGGATTTCGCAGCTGAACGACGAAATGAGAACGATCGATGTCCGAAAAAGCTCACCATCGTCGTTACAAAGACGATGAGCGCTTGGGAGGGAATTGGTGGGATCTTCCCGACCTCGACGAGCAACGGAAGGAGGGCGAAGTTAATCGCGAGCGAAATCAGGTAGACCACTTCAAAGCGCGCCAAGTCTCGCCAGACGTGCCCGCGCACGCGGAAAACGAAACGTCGATAAAGGAAGAATGCGCACAGGACGCTGAAGACATGCGCGAAAGCGAGCGTAGCGAGATAGCCCCAGAGCCGTCCTATGGTGAACTCAAACCCTACGAAGAAGGCGAAACCGATGACGGTGTTCGTCGCGCCGACGAACAGAAACGCAATCTTCTGATTACGAAAGAGACGCAGTAGCGGACCAGCTTCGCCCTGCATGCCAGCAGGCGGGTGCGGGAGTTCCCGGTCGGAGGGCGCGGAAACGGTCATCATTGCAGTCAAGCTTTCTCGTGGCAGGGCAAGTACCTGCGCAACATTACCCTGTGGTGCTTGGGGGGAGTCTGTATACCGTGCCGGAGTTGCGCCCCACAATCAAATAGGATCAGGGTCGAGGGCCCCGCGGCCGTCCGCAGATAGGCTGACTTTGAGTCGATCTCCGACCGTGCTAAACATCGAGGACGCAACAATGGTAGGTACCGCAGCTCAGACTCGCAGCAGGGGTTCGCACCCTAATGCGTGGTCCAAACTCATCATGGTTCTCGTTGTCGCCTGCGGACTGATTACGGCATTCCAGCCTCCAGAGCCGGCGTCCGCCGCCGTGGCAAGCGATTTCAATCCCGGCAACATCATAAGCGACGCGACGTTTTATGATTCGGGGACAATGTCCGTCGGGCAAATTCAGACGTTCTTGAACAGCAAGGTGCCGAACTGCAAGGCTGGGTACACCTGTCTCAAGGACTACAGCCAAGCTACGACCTCCCAGCCTTCTCAAGCTGCCGGGTGCAGCCCGCTTAGTGGTCAGAACAACTTGTCGGCGGCAGCGATCATCTATTGGGTGTCAATCGCGTGCGGGATCAACCCGCAGGTGCTTATTGTGCTTCTCGAAAAAGAGCAAAGCCTAGTGAGTGCGACCAGCCCTGGCGCCGGAAGCTACCGCTCTGCCACGGGTTTCGCTTGTCCGGACACGGCGCAATGTGATGCACGGTACTACGGCTACTTCAACCAGGTGTATAACGCTGCTTTACAGTTCAAGAGGTACCAGTACTATCCGACGTACTTCAATCACCGAGCAGGGCGAGTCAACAACGTCCAGTGGCATCCCACCGCTGCCTGCGGCAGCGCACCTCTATATATCGAGAACCAAGCGACGGCGGGTCTCTACAACTACACGCCCTACCGGCCGAACGACGCGGCCCTAAACAACCTCTACGGCACCGGCGACGGTTGCTCAGCGTACGGCAATCGTAATTTTTGGAGAATGTTCACCGACTGGTTCGGAAGTGCCCAAAATGGCGGCTACTTCCTCCGGACAGATTCCAATCCAGACCTCTACCTCGTGTCGGGGACGACAAAGTATCGAGTGCCCTCAATGGAGGTCTTCAACACTCTCTCGGCTCTCGGGCCTTATCGTGTCGTGAGTAGCGCATACCTCAACGGATACGCGACCGCATCGAAGCCGGCGAGTACAACTATTCGTAACCCCTTGAACGGCGACGTGTATGGTGTCGAAAACGGCCAAAAGCATCGCTTTTCGTCGTGCGAGCTCTTGGTAGCGTACGGCTCGTCCTGTGGGGCAGCTATCGACCTCACATCTGAGCAGCTCGGTCGCATTGGGACAGGAGCTGACGTGTCAGCGTACTTCCTGGTTGCCGGTTCGCCCACGGTCTACTGGCTCTCAGGTAATGTCAGGCATCCCATTCATAGTTGGGATGCGGTGTTGACTCTCAATGGTGGCGCGGTGCCGTACTTGACCAGCATTTCCGCGTCGGCTGCTAGCAAGCTAGCGCTTGGAAAGACGTTGCTCGAGCCGTTATCCCTTGTGAAATCGGCCGGCGACGCACGAGTGTTCATCGTCGACGGACTAGATCGCTTGATCCCGGTTCCCTCATTTGCCATCCCAGCTGAGATAGGTAAGTCCCGCTATGCGGTGGTACCAGACGCAATATTTGCGGGATACCAGCGCGGAACGCAAGACCTTTCGCTCGCGGTGAGATGTGACAATGCAGTATTCATGATGTCGCAAGGCACGCTGCGGGCCGCGCCGTCAGCCGCGACCGCCGGAATACCGGTCGCCGATGTCAGCTCCGACTTCTGTTCACGGGTGCCACAAGGCGCGAGAGCAGACGGCCCGGCAGTTTTCATCCAGCCAGCAGGATCCCCGAACGTGTACGTTCTTCGAGGTGGCAAGGCTTCGAAAATCGAATCGTGGACTGCGGCGATCGCTATCAATGGCGGCGCAACCCCGCAGGTGATCGCCATTTCCGCTGCGAATGTTGCTTCAATGCCAAGCGGGCCTTCGATTCTGTCTCCTGCGAGTCTGGTGCGTACGGCCGACAATCCCACAGTCTTCCTCATCGATGGGTTCGACAAGAGGGTCCCGGTGGGATCCTTCGTGACCACGGCCGAACTCGGCATAGAGAATTGGTCACAAACGGACGCTGCTTCCATGAGTGGATATGTTCAGGCCGGCGAAAGTCTGAGTAGGCAACTCATCTGCGGAGGGACCGCCTATTTCGCTGCAGGCGGTCGCCTGTATCCCCTCAGCGCACCGGGCGTCACTGGATTGAGATCGACGATGGTTGCCGACCTCACCTGCGCCCAGCTGACTCTCGCGGATAGTGGCCCTCTGTCCTCGGTCTTCGTGAAAGCGGCGGAGAGTGCGACCGTTTACCACGTAATCGGTGGAACGAAGCGAGCGGTCACTAGCTGGGAACAACTTCTATCGTTGAACGGCGGTTCGGCGCCAAGCATCCTCACCGCGGGTCCGCAGGGGTTGGCAGACATCGCGAATGGGCGGCCCTACTAGAGAGCGACGGGAGCGAGCGAGCGGGTGCGGTGAGGTCGTCCCTTCAGTGATGAGGGATAATGGTGACCTATGCGCTCCCGTTTCCTTTGGCCCCTGCTCGTCGTTTTGGCGATTCTGGCAGGCGCGGCAGGGACCCTGCTAGTCAACCGCTCCTACTTCTTCGTCGACGACACGCAGATAGGCGCGTATGGGCAGTGGTACGAAATCGGGACCCGTATCTTGGAGGGGAACTGGTCGCCCATCAACCCTCTAGTTTGGCAGTCCGGGAATTACCTCGCTGAAGGGGCGTGGGGTCTTTACAGTCCGCCGCTGTGGCTCATCGGCCTCGCGTCACACCTAGTGCCGAACGCCATGTGGTTCAGCACTGGCGTAAAAGTGGTCTGCTTAGTTTTGGGCGGGCTTGGCATGTACGTCCTGTCCCGAACCTTTGCTGCGACCCGACCATTCGCCGCAGCAGTCGCGGCCGCCCTCCCTTTCGTAGGCGTTACATATTATTTGGATGCTCCGTCATGGGTCAACGGATTGCTTGCGTGGAGCTTTTTCGGGTTCGCGTGGGGACTTGCGCGACGAGCAATATTCAGGGGGAAAGGACTAGTTCTCTCAATATTCGTTTGCATGCTGCTGATAGGCATCGGATATTTTCATGCGACGCTCTTCCTGGCGGTCGCCCTCGCCGCGACTTTGGTTGAGGCGATTTTGCTCCGGCACGGTCCAACGATGGTACGCGGGTTCGTGGTCTCGATAGGGGCCGGTCTCTTTGCGGTGATCGTGCACCTACCTGCGCTCTTGACTGCGGGAGTCTCGGGTCGCGTGCAGAGCGTGGTGAACACAGGATTGTTGACGGCGGATTTGTCCGGTATTTTCGCGTCAAGTACCGCAGTTGGAGTGCCTCAGGTCGGGCTATGGGGTGTCAACTTTCCTGATGCTCCGTTGCTTTACACGGCCTGGTTCTTCCCGCTGTTCTTCTTCATTGAGTGGTCGAAACTCGCGCCCTTGCTTCGAGCGCGTGTCAGCGTCATCGTAGTCCTAACGGTTGCACTGGTGGGAGTGTTGCTTCCCAGCGACTTTGGCCCTCTGCGGATACCGATCAGGATGATGCCGTACTTTGCGCTTCCCCTCTTGGTGATTCTCGCCGTGGGACTGTCTCGCGCATTCCTGCGCCCGGTCCCTCGCCGACGGTTCGTGGCAGCGGTGGCCTTCACCGTTTCTAGCGCCTGGCTGACGTTCGTCCAGTCCCCAAAGTATGGGCCCGCGATCCTCCTGTTCACCGGCGTCGCTCTGCTTGTGTTCGCGCTGATTTACCGCTTGACATCAGCGCCCACAAGTCAGGCGACCGGGTCTCCGTCCGGTCATCTCCGTTCAGGTCGGCTCACTGGGCTATCCGCGACCGCCGTGCCGGTGTTGATGCTGGCCGGAGCTTGCCTTGTCGTCGTGCCCCAGCATGTCGTGCACCCCAATGGCCCCCTGACCGACTACAAAGTGCCCCATTCGGTTAGCGATCTGCGGTCCCCTCTGGCCGGCGCGGCTGGGGATGTGCTCGTGGTAGGGGGAATTGTGGACGGGATAGTTCACCCGGATGATTGGGGAGAGACTTCGATCGGTAATCTTTGGTACGTATCGGATGCTCGCGTCCAAAACGCATACACATCCGTCTTCTACCCTGGGTACCAGGACTCTTTGTGCATGGTCTATCAAGGGTCAACGTGCGCAGACCTGTATAGAAAATTGTTTGAGATCCAGCCGGATACCGGCAACCTCCTCGTTGACAATTTGGGCGTCAGCAGTATTCAACTGGTCAAGCGAGTGTTTACAGCCAATGAATGGGAGACTGTACCTGCCGGCTGGGAAATCGTGGAGGATTCTGATCAGACCCGTTTGATTAGCAGAAAAACACAGATTGCGGGCGCGGGTGGGGTGGTCTGGACGTCCGAAGGCATGTCGGTGTCCAACGTTGTCTCCTCTGAGGATTCCGTCACCTTCGTCGCCGATTCTGTACCAGCGGGCGGAGGTTCTCTTGCCCTCAGTCGTATCTCGTGGCCGGGGTACGAGGTCAGCGGTGGAACCGTTTCTTCTGAGCCAATGGACGGGTTTCTCATGTCGGTCGACGTGCCTGCTTCTAGCGAGGGCCAGAGAGTGACCGTTGCGTTCGTAAATCCGGGCGGGAAGGTCCAGATAATCGCCGCTGTGTTGCTCGTGGTTCTTGTTCTTACGTGGACCGTGCTGTGGCTAGCCGCCAAGGTGCAACGACGGCATCGGCGAAACGCTCTGTCGGACCCGGCCGGGTCGGGCGGTCTCGAGCGCCTCGTACTGGAACACCGGCTCCGAAGCCGCGCCACAGCTGCCGCTCCCCAGCCCGGTAGCGCGCCGCGCGCGGCAGGATCCAACCAAGCGGCAGTTGAGGAAGAAACAAATGGCTGATGCCCAAATAGCCCCCGGTGCGGTACGCCATGTGCGATCGTTGACTGGGATCCGGATAGTCGCAGCACTATGGGTGGTGTTGTTCCACATCCGGGGGAATATCGCTTCCGAAGCGCCTGGGTTGTACGCGGTCATAGGCCCGGTCGTGTCGCATGGAGAGCTTGGTGTGGATTTGTTCTTCATGCTAAGCGGCTACATTCTTGCGATGAACTACGGAGACCGTATGGGCGTGACGTTCACGCGCAGATCGGTTGCCGTCTTCTGGTGGGCGCGCCTCGCGCGAATATGGCCTGCATATATGGCAATGCTGCTTTTCACAGCCATTTGGCATGGCATTTTCGTAGCAACTGCCTCACCTGACCCGGTAGCACCTCGGGAATACAGCGTTCTCAGTTTCTTTCGCCAAGCTCTCCTGATCGTGCAATGGACGGAGCCGGATTTTGAACGCCTTACGTGGAATGGAGCGGCCTGGTCAGTCTCGGCCGAAGCGTTCGCGTACCTTCTTTTTCCCGTTATCGCTCTGCTCATATATCGCATGGGTCATGCTCTTTCGCGGCGGGCGCTGATGGGTTTGGCCTTCGGAGCTCTCCTTCCTGTGGTTCTCTTCTCGGCCACGCTGGGGCTATACGCACCGTTTATGTGGGTTGTGCGGATTCTTGGCGAATTTATGGCTGGCGCAGTCCTCTATTACGCGTTGGCCAAAGTCAGCGACTCTAAGAGGACAGAGAAGCTTGCCCAAGGCGTCACCTGGGCGGCGGTCGTTATATTTTTTGCACTGGCTGTTGCGATCGAGCTAATCGGTCGCCCTCAAGCTGGAGCCTTGCTGATACCGGTGCTGTTGGTGTTGATCGGTGGCCTCGCACTAAGCCAAGGGGGCCTATCGCGGCTGCTAGCGAATCGAGTCATGGTTCTTGGCGGCATGATTTCGTACAGCGTGTATCTCGTCCACATGCCCCTAATAGAGATTTTTTGGTGGCTACAACAGAAAGTCGGGTTGCTCGCTCCCGGAACGATCGGGTCCAAGCTGGGCTTCCTTCTCATTCCGGTAGTTGTCGTGGCTTGCGGATATGTACTTTGGCGCTATCTGGAAGAACCGAGTCGGCGGGCCATGCGGCGTATGTCGCTGGCTCACGTGCCCGAGCGGGCCGTGAACGACGCGCCGATGACCCGGATATAGGCGTGTCGGCGTTCCCCGTCAGGCTCCAGCGAGAGCCTCAAGGTCGGTCGCCTATACTGGATCGGTTGGCGGGTGCCTGCTCGCTGGGCGTGGCACCGGGAACTCCCATCGAAAGGTTCATGTTTCATGCAAGAGAGCGGCGCGAACGTCTCTGAGCTATTCCAAGTGATGGACATCGATCGCAGGCGGCATGTTCGCGAGGCTCTGAGCGCCCGGCAGGACCGCTTGGTCTCGAGCGCCATCGTGTTTCACGCACTGGACAACCCAGGAGCCGAGCTGACGGCTTTCATATATATCGCTAATGCAGGCGATCACACCCACTACACGGATTTCTCTACGCGTCGTGGGGAACATGGAACCAACGCTCAATTTGTGGGCTCTTTCGCCTTTAGAAGCCTAGCAAGAGGCAACGTTCATCAGCACTATTCACCCGTCCAAGGCAAGTGGGTTCCTGACGTCGAGACAGGGGAGCGGCATATCATTGTCGACCGCGATCCTGAAACTGTAACCGCTCATGCGACGCTGTCGCGTTTGAGTCCGTACTGGCGACTGCGGGCTGAAGCTGAACGACGTTTCCCTGCGCAATATGACTTTGTGAGGCAGAGGTTACTCCACCGTCGTGAGGCCGAGCTCAACACGCGTCGAATACCGCGCGAGCGAGTGGCCGCGATTCCTGCCGAACCGTCCCTCATCGAGGGACCGAAAGCGATCTTGTTCGGTTTGCATTGGCTCGACTTGGGAGGGGCGGAGCGCTGGGCCGTGGAAACTATTCGTCTCGCGCGCAGCGAGGGATTCGTCCCAATCGTGATTACGGACGTACCTTCATCCCATTCGTGGATTACCAAGGCGGAACTCGACGGTGCCATCGTCATCACGTTGACTCACCCGGTTGGTCAGCCAGAGCATTCGGAGCCGTTGCTCGAGGCAATACTTGCCAACTATGACTTGTCTGGGGTGTTTGTCCACCACAGCATGTGGTTGTACGACCGCCTACCTTGGCTACGAGCGCATCTCCCGCAGGTCCCGATCGTTGAGACTCTCCACATCCTCGAGTACAACGGCGGTGGCTATCCGTATCACGGCGCGCGCTACGACGATTACATCGACATTCATCACGTGATCTCTCCGCAGCTCAAAGAGTGGCTGATCGGAGTTCAGGGCGTGGCTCCGGAGAAGGTAGCGCTCGCTCCACTATTCGGCCTAACCACTCTCGAAACCCCGCAGGCATCTGCCGTCAAATCACGGCGCGACCGAGCTTTATTCACCGTGGCGTTTGTCGGACGTTTGGCACATCAGAAACGGCCCTACCTGTTCGTTCGCTTAGCCAGGCGGCTGGTCGACAGCGGACTGCCCGTGAAATTCATTCTGCACGGAAGCGGGGAATTGGAAGATTTTGTCAGGCACCAAGTAACGAAGTTCAAGTTGAATGACGTAGTTGAATTCGCAACTGAGAAGATCCCAGTGGCCGAAACACTCGCGAAAAGTGATCTTTTGGTGGTGAGTTCTCAGAACGAGGGCGTCACTCTGACAACCATTGAGGCTATCGAAGCCGGAGTGCCCGTGTTGTCTGCCGATGTAGGTTCCCAGTCAACTTTGGTCGCACCTGACCTTCTGGTTCCCCGCTCGCCGCAGCGATTCATCGACGAATCCGAGCGAATCGTCCGCGCCTTGGTCGAATCCGAGCCGCTGCGCGAAAAGAACTGGCAACAGGAGAGGCAACTCGCCAATGAGTTCGCTAGCCTTCGCCCCGCCCATGAATGGACCAAGGAGCTTTACACCAAATGGCAACAATAGCCGCCGTAATTGTCACATTCAACCGGCTCGAGAAGCTCAAGACGGTCATCGAATCTATAGAAGCGCAGGCGCGCCCGGTAGATGCACTGATCATCGTTGACAATGCCTCAACAGATGGAACTGGTCAGTACCTACAAGGCTTGCCATCGTCCGATCGGCTCGAGATAGTGACGCTCGGTTCTAACACCGGGGGCGCGGGCGGATTCTCTACAGGGATGAGACGAGCGTACGACCTGGGGCACGACTTCGTGTGGATCATGGATGATGATTGCTACCCAGCGGCTGACTCGTTGAGTGAACTCGAACGGGGTTATGACGCAGCAGTCGGCGAACTTGGTCCGGACGTTCCGTTCGCATGTTCCCTGGTCAACTTTGTCGATGGCTCAATCTGCGAGATGAATAACCCGGAAACGACTTGGGACTGGGCACGCCTAATCTCGCGTGGGCAGAACAGCGTCATGGTGAAGAGCTGCTCGTTCGTATCGGTTCTTATACCCCGCTGGGCGATTGAGAAGAACGGCCTGCCCTATGCGGAGTACTTTATTTGGTTTGATGATCACGAGTACACCCTGCGGTTGACTGCGATTTGCCCTGGTGTTCAGGTATTGAGCAGCGTCGTCGTTCATGACATGGGCGATAACAGGGGCGTGAATTTTGGGATGATCGACGACCGAAATGCTTGGAAGTTCGCCTACGGCGTCAGAAATGAAGGCTCGTACAGGCTCCACCACCAGAATGTGTTCTCATTCTTGATCTTCGCGGCGCGCGTTGTAATTGGGATGAAGCGAGGGAAAGTGGCGTGGCGGCACAGAGTGACCATGTTCGGCAAGCTCGCCCAAGCAGTCGGGTTCAACCCGCGTCGTGATTTCCCGCAGTCGCTGGCGGACGCTTAGGGTGACGGGCGGGCTCCGCACCGCTTCGCCGCCCGTTTCGGCCGCTTTGAAACAGACGGGACCGCTCCGAAGGGACGACACGATGGTTGGGCAGAGTACCCAAGGGGACGACACCGCACGCCCTGCGCTCCACGCCGGTTCATGGTTGTTGGCGACTGCGGGATTGACTGCCGTACTTGCCTTGCTCCCATTGATGTGGAACCGTCGATTCTATTTTCAGGATGATACCGAGAATGGGGCCTTCGGCGTCTGGTTCCATCTGGGACAAAGTCTGACCTCCGGGAAGATTCCTGTCCTAGACCCCTCAGTGTGGTCGAGCGGGAATTTCCTCGCTGAGGGTCAATGGGGCACCTGGAACCCACTGATGATGCTGCTGGGCGTGATGACCTATCTCGGTGGTAACGCAGTGGCCACCATGACAGCGATAAAGATAAGTTTCCTTGTGTTGGCGTCGGTTGGGGTCTTCCTGCTGGCGCGGTCGTATGGCGCCCGGCCCGAGCTTGCTTTCGTTGGTGGCGTCGCCGTGACGTTAAACGGCTTCACCGTCTACTTCGATAGCCCGTCTTGGGTTACCGGCCTCATTGTGTGGGCTTTGATTCCGTACTTCTGGCTCATGTTGAGACGTTTAGTTCTTGGCGCGGACCTGCCCTTGTGGGCTTTCCTGAGCGGCTACTTGATTGTCACCGTGGGCTATCTTCAAGGCACATTTGCGATCGGGTTCGTGTTGCTTGCGGTCGGGATTGATGCCCTCCTTCGTCGCGCTTGGCCATCCGCGTGGAAAGTCGTCGGCGTCGGACTAGCCCTCGTTCTCGTTGCGGTGACAGTGTTTCTACCTGGCGTGCTAACGGGCTCGGTGACGAATCGTGCCGTGTCCGTAGTTGGCAACGACGGAATGATGGCCACGGATATCGCTGGGCTGCTCAGCTCAACGCTCGCAACCGCGTTCCCACAGGTTGCTTCATGGTGGTGGACGGGCCCAACGGCTACCAGCCCCATGCTCTACATTGCCTGGTTCCTTCCTGTCTTGTGTTTTGTCGATTGGAAAAGGGCGGTCGCGGGTAGAGCGTTGATTCGTGATGTGGCGATCGTGCTCGTTCTCGCGACAGCTTATGTCCTGCTTCCCACGGTGATCGGACCTCTCCGGTATCCAGTGCGTTTCATGCCTTATGTAGCGCTCGCAGCTATCTTGCTGAGCGTGATTCTCCTCAGTCGATGGCCGGCTCCGAGAATGAGTAAACAAAGGCTGATTGCCGCGCTGGCAATCATCGCGATTGGAGCGTATTTGGCATGGGCGCAGCTACCGAGCCATTTACTTGCGCTCCTTGCAGCCTTTGCTTGCGCATCGGTCGGAGTATTTCTGGTTTGGTTCGTTTTACGTACCAACAGGTGGCGTCAAGACGGGACGCAATGGGGCCGGGTCGCCGGCGTTGTCGCAACCATTGCACTTATGACGACTTTGATTCAGCACCACGACACTCCAGCGAGTCCGCTTTCCAAAAACAATGTGCCGGCGGATACGAGTATCGCGAAGAGCGTCCTGCAAGACCTCCCAGGCGATGTGCTCGTGGTCGGCGACCCAACGCAGTATGGAGGTAACCCAGCCGCTTGGCGAGAAACGTCCATGGCAAACTCGTGGTATCTCAGTCCAGCTAGAGTACAGAACCGCTATCAGTTGATCGGTTTTGCAGCCTACAACTCCGCGCTCTGCTTGCAGTACCTAGGAGGGACTTGCCCGGAATTGCTTGACTCGCTCTTCGAGCGACGGGCTACGGGGCTCCTTCTCGTCGACCAACTATCCATAAACAGTCTCCAAATCCTAAAAACATCGGTACCCGCGTCCGCTTGGGAATCGCCGCCGCCAGGATGGAGGGTTGTTTCGGACGAGGGGCTGACGGCTGAGTGGACGCGCATAGAACCAATTCCTCCCGCGGGGGGAGTCGTTTGGACGAGCGAAGGTACCGAAGTCGAAACGATTGGAATAAGTGACACCGAGATCAACTTGCGAGTGGTCGCAGTCCCTTCGAACGGTGGCACAGTGGCTTTTAGCAGGTTGGCCTGGCCTGGCTATTTCGCAGAGAATGCCGACTTGACTCGCAGCCCTGTCGATGGATTCCTCCTCGGCGTGGACGTCCCCGGAGGTCGCGTCGGGGACACTGTGACGATAACTTTCCGACCGCCCGGTTGGCATATAGAGGTGGCCGCGTTCGTGCTCGCGGTCATGGGCGTTGCTGGCTGGGCAGTAGCGGTGTTTCTCAGACGAAGGAACGATCGCATTGGGCGAAGTGACGAATCTGACAGAGGAGTACAGGCCCTGGATCCCGCCTGAACCCGTAAGCCCCCACGCACAGGAACGCGCAGCTCAGAGCCGGCTCGACTGTGGGCTCGAACGCGATCTTAGCTCTCAGCCACAAGCGGAGTGAGACATGCCTTGGAAGAGTCGCAAGCCGCATTCGAGTTCACTTGCGATCGGGTGGTGGCGCAGGCCCCATGCCCTGTCACGAGAGACCGGAAGCCTTGCGGGTCCCTGAAACATGTGAGCCCCTGATTGGATCAGAGATCGTCTGACCATAAGGCGCGGGAGGTCAAAGAGCCGGTCGTAGCGGTCTCCAGCGGGCCGCTACGCGCGCACCCGAGTGGACGTCTCGCCGCGGTTGCGCGCGGAGGCTGCGCGCTCTCTGGCGATATCCGGAGGGTCATCATCACCATTGTCGTTGCCTCACCGGCGGCGCCCTTGCGATGCAAAGATTCGAAATGGCGAACATCTGACCGTCTTTGAATTTCATGTCCCGGTGCTGGGGTAGCGCAGCCCTTGACAGTGAGCACAGTTTGGCGTCGCTCACATGAGGAGCAGGTGCGATCTGGGCACTTCAACCCAAGGCGCGGGCGTTTCCGCGTAGCGCCCACGTTGCGGACGTCCAACGTCTCGCGTAGCGGGAGCACCGAAGTTGTGCTCGGTACATTATTTACTTCAGCAGGGTCTGCAGGTAGCGACCGTATCCACTCTTCACGAGCGGCTCTGCCAGTTCGCCGAGCTCCGCGGACGAAATAAGACCATTGCGCCAAGCAATCTCTTCGATGCAACCGACTTTGAATCCTTGGCGTTCTTCGATTACACGAACATAGTCGCTGGCCTGCATCATCGATTCGAAGGTGCCGGTATCCAGCCATGCGGTGCCGCGAGCTAGTATCTCAACTTTGAGGGTGCCTTGATTTAGATACTCCTCGTTGATCGACGAAATCTCAAGTTCCCCTCGGGCGCTCGGCTCAATAGACTTTGCTATTTCGACTACCTTGTTGTCATAAAAATAAAGGCCTGGGACGGCGTAGTTGCTGCGCGGCTGCAGCGGCTTTTCTTCGATGGAAACCGCTCGCATCGAGTCGTCAAATTCGACCACTCCATACGCTGTGGGATCAGCCACGTGGTACGCAAAGATGAGTGCCCCGTTGACGGATGAATTCTTCTTCAGTGCAGTTCCCAGTCCGGCTCCGTGGAATATGTTATCCCCGAGAACGAGGGCGACAGAATCATCTCCGATGAATTCTTCCCCAATGATGAATGCCTGCGCGAGGCCGTCGGGCGAGGGCTGGACTGCGTATTCGAGCCGCATGCCGAGTTGGGAACCATCGCCAAGGAGCGCCTTGAATTGCGCGTTGTACTCCGGAGTCGTGATTATGAGTACCTCCGTGATACCCGCCATCATGAGGGTGGACAAGGGGTAATAAATCATGGGCTTGTCATAGATCGGCATCAGTTGCTTCGAGATGCCCTTAGTGATGGGCCAAAGGCGAGTGCCCGATCCTCCGGCGAGAATGATTCCACGCATACTAATTCCTCATGCCTTTCGTGCCTGTTTGCAATACTGCGGAGAGTTTGAGCGAGTCGCTCCATTGGGGGAGGACGTTCTTTCCTGTCAACGAGCCTAGGGTTGGCGCGCCCCGGTCTTTCTCGGACAGCAGCAGCTCATCTGCTTCTAGCGGGAAGCGCAGATCGATATCTGGGTCGAGTGGAGTGATCCCGTGTTCGCGGCCGGGACTGAACGTTTCGCTAACAAGGTAGGACACTGTCGCATCGTCCGTGAGCGCCAGAAAACAATGTCCGAGGCCCTCCGAGATATAGACAGCCCGCCTATCACCGTCGTCGAGTAGCACGGAGTCCCATTGCCCGAAAGTGGCTGAACCTTCGCGGATGTCGACTACGAAGTCAAGAACTGCTCCACGCATGGCAGTGACATACTTTGCCTGGCCCGGCGGAATGTCGGCATAATGAATGCCCCGAAGGCTCCCTTTGCGCGAGACGGATGTATTCGCTTGCGCAAGCCTCAGCGGATGGCCGACGACGGCCTCAAGCTTGTCGAATCGGTACCACTCCATGAAGACCCCCCTGTCGTCGGGGAACTGCTGGGGGGTTACTTCAAATGCGCCCTGGACGGCGAGCTCGCGGATCTTCACGCTGGAAAGTCTACCAACGGTGGTTTCGCTCACTCGAACGACCGCCTCCGCAGAGTCCGTGCTGAGCAGGCAAGCGTCACTCGGTCGGTACGGGGGAAACCGTACTGTTCCGCAACCGGGACCGCCAGCTCATGTTCTGAGACGCCTTCACGGAACAGACAACAAGGAGCAACCAGCCAGCTTCGACAAGGATGAAGCTTTCAGCGGTGCTGGTGGCGATCAGCGCGACCATAACCAGTGCCGGCCAGGTGTAGGTGACAGTTCGGCGGTTTGAGGCCAGCAGCCACGAGCGCACAAATGCCAAAACGATCAGAGCGAGAAAAGCACAGAGGCCGACAAGGCCGACCTGAAGGTAGACGTCGAGGAAAGCGTTGAGGCTCGTGTCATGCTCGCGGACAAGCGCATTATTGATGTAGCTGTAGGGCGCCACGTCCTGCCAGAACCCTGTCCAGCCCCAACCCTCGAGGTCATGAACGGGGACAAGCTTCCAAGCCTGGGACCAGAGCAAGTAACGGTACTCAAATTCGCTTCCCGCGTTTAGCAGGGCGAGCACGCGCGACCGTGACAGGTAAGTGATGTAGAGCCCGATGAGGGTCAACCCGGCTAGCGCCCACTGGAGGGTGCGCCGGGTTTCCTTCGGCGCCTGGCGGAGTCCGTACAGGGCGAGGGCCGCCAGACCGAGAGCCATAGCGACGAGGGCTGTGACCGGGGACTGGCTTAGGCCGAGGCAGGCGACGGCGATCGCGAGGGAGTAGATCAGTGTGCCCCTGGTCACCGCGCGCGTTCGCCACTCGACCACGAACGTCACGAGTGCAATCAGCGCCATGAATCCGAGCATGTTGCGCGTGCCGAACACGCCCTGAATCGGCCCGCCCATGGCGATGTTTCCCTGTACGCCCATGAACGCGAAAGGCATGTCGAGGACGAGCCCGGAGAGTACTTCGATCGCGATCGACGCGGTCAGGAGCGCACGAAGCACGGAACCCACGGACCGCACAATTTGGATCATGTCCCTCGTGAGCGCGACCGTCAGACCCAGAAATGCAAAGGCGATCTGGTACAGCGAGCTGGCGAGGGTGACCCACTGGTGGTCCGTCCAGAACGTCGAAAGCAGGCACCACCCCACGAACGCGAAGATCGAGACCGGCAAAAGCCCGTGCCACTCGATTGTGTCCCACCTGGCGATCACGACCAGGATGGCGATCGGAACCAGAGCTGCTACGACGCCGACTAACCCGTTCCAGCCGAGCATCGACCGAATCAACGGTGTGGCAAAGGCCACTCCGAAGATGGTCAGGCTCAGGGCTGCTGCGGCGTGAGCGCTGGCCAGCCCTCGAATCAGCGTGGCGATGGCAGGGTGATGCGGGAACGGGCGCGGAGAGGTCATCGGCCGGTTTCGACAGCGAGCTCGGGGGAGAGGGTGGGCTGCTTCACGGCATCCATCACCGGGTACTGCTTCGTCTTGAGCGCGAGGGCGACAACGAGTACCCAGCCCGATTCAATCAGGATGCGGCTCTCGGCGACGGACTGCACGACGAGCACCACCGCCAGGAGGATCGGCAACAATGACAGCACTGTGTACGGACGGTCGTCACGGAGGTCGAAACGAGGGCGGTCGACCGCGGCGAACCAGCTGCGCCACAACATAGACACGACGACCGCAGCGAACAGGACCACTCCGATCACGCCGAGCTGGAACCAGACATCGAGCCAGGCATTGTGAGCGTGCAACTGCAGCACTCCACGACGGACGATGAGGTCATCGAACGGTTCGACCCACGGAATCCACGGGCTTGAGTAGCCCCAACCAAACCAGGGGCGTTGCTGCGCGAGGGTGATGACCTCCTCCCAGATGCCGAGACGGCCGGTCAGGTCGGGGCTCTTGCCGAAAAGCGCGAGGAAGATGTTGTTGAAGACCGTGACAAACAAGACGCCGACGCCAGCAAGTGCTCCGAGCCCGAAATATACGGCGGTGCGGCCCCTCGCCGTCGTGCTTCTTCGAATGAGAACCGCAGCCCCCAGCACTATGGCTGCGGCCACCGCGGCGATAATCATTGTGCTCGAGCGCGTCAGCCCAAAAATCACAACCGCGAGAGCGAGCCATGCAATTCCCCAGCTGCGGCGCACACTGCCGGCCGTGAGCTGCAGGCCAAAGATGACGATGCCGAACAGTGCGATGACGGCCAGCAGGTTCGAATTGCCCAAGATCCCCTGGATGCGCCCGCCCTCGAGAAGTAGATTGCGCGACCACATCGCGAGCAGCGGCGGCTTCTCGTCGCCGAAGTCAACAAAGAGCGGCAGCACAGGGGAGCGGACAATGAATGCGACCCAGAGCTCGAACAGGATCGACAAACCGAGCACCCATTTGAGCGCGATGGCAAGAACCCGCACGACCTCTGACCAGGTGAGCACGAGCGCAAGATAAATCCCAACGATTGTCGTCAGGGTGGTGCCAAGGAGCGTGAACAGCGAGGCCCCGGTGTACGCAGACCACGCCGTTGAGAGCACCGCGAAGCCCAGAAAACCGATCAACGCCTTCGGTAGCCGTGACCTGTCGATCGCCGGCTTGACCCGAATGATTCCCACCACGCACGCCAGCGCAACGAAAATCGCCAGCGCCGCGAAGCCCCAGATGGTGATCAAATTACGGATGCCGTCACCCGCGAATGCGACGAACATCGCGAGCGCGCCGATTCCTACCACCCAGAGACGCTCGGTCGAGAGCGCAACGGGCGGCAGCACCGGGGATGTCGTCATGGATTACAGGTTATCGCCTGCAACTCCGGGCCCACCCCGCTTGAGGCGGCGAGCCTCCGGCCACTACGCCGCCGGGCCGGATCGAGTGATCACCCGACGCAAGGTGGCCATGTCGGCCTTGGGCGTTCGGTCGTCCGCCAACAGACCGTTTGTCTCCTGCAGAGTGTCGACCAGTTGGGTGTAGCAGAAGCCGGCGAGTGCCGAACTCTCGGCGAGGGCACCGAGCACAGCGTCGAGGCGGTCGACGAAGTCGTCCGAGCTCGTAGCCGTTGAGTATCCCCACGCGTCGTCTGGAACCTGCTTCGATGCATAGGAAATGCCGCCGAACTCGGTCACCATGACGGGTCGTTCGCCGATCTCCTGGCCAGCCAGGAGCATCCGTCGCCCCGCAGGGCCGATTCCTCCAAGCAGCGCCTCGCAGGCATCCTTGTCGCGATATCGGTCGCCGAGGACCTCGCCTGACCACTCGTAGTCGTGGATGCTCAGGATGTCGGAGTCGACGTGCTCCCAGCCGTCGTTCGAGACCACGGGGCGTGAGGGGTCGAGCGCACGGGTGAGCGACACGAGCGACTGGGCGTACGCCCGCATGCGCGAGTCGTGCGCGATGTGCTGCACTCCCCAGCTCTCGTTGAGGGGCACCCACGTAACGATGGACGGATGCGACAGGTCACGTTCGATGACGGCGGTCCATTCGGCGCTCATGCGCGTGATCGCGCGCGGACTGAACTCGAAGGTGCCGGGGGTCTCTGCCCAGACGAGGAGACCGAGGACGTCGGCCCAGAACAGGAAGCGGGGGTCCTCGAACTTCTGGTGCACACGGGTGGCGTTGAAGCCAAGCTCCTTGATGAGCTCTGCCTCGCGCTTCAACGCTGCGGCGCTTGGCGCGGCGAGATGCGACTCGGGCCAATAGCCCTGGTTCAGCACGCTGCGGACGTAATAGGGGCGATCGTTCAGCAGGAAGTGCCCGCCAGCAACTGTCGCGGAACGCATCCCGAAATAGGAATAGACCTCGTCAGCAACCTGTGCCGATGCGGCATCTTCGAGCACGGTCACGCTGACGTCGAGGAGCCGCGGGTGTTCAGGCGACCAGAGCAACTCCTCGTAGGCCTGGCCGTTGGACTGCAGGGGCAGGTGCACGACGACGGTGGTGCCGATATCCCGCGCGGCGACGCTCACTGTTGCCAACTCGTCGCCCTCACACGAGACAGCCATCTTCAGGCGCACGTCGGTGGTCGGTCGGCGGTTGAGATCGACCCGGAGCGTGACTGTGCCTTCCGGGACGTTCGGGGTGGTGTGAAGGAGGGTCACGAAGGTGTCGGCGGTCGATTCCAACCACACAGGCTGCCAGATTCCCGACGTGCGGTGGTACCAGATGGAGTGCGGCTCGAGGCGCCAGTCCTGCTTGCCCCGCGGTTGCGAAACATCGAGCGGGTCGTCCTCAGCGCGCACCACGAGAAGTTGGGTGGCACTCGAGGAATCGAGAGCGTCGGTCACATCGAAGGAGAACGGGGTGTGTCCGCCCTCGTGCGCTCCAAGGTGCACACCGTTGAGCCAGACCTGGGCGCGGTAGTCGACCGCACCGAAGTGCAGGTGCAGGCGTCGGTCGCCAGCTGAGAATCCGGTTGCCGCAAGCTCGTCGGCGGTGAGCTCGCGGGAGTACCAGACGACCGGGTGGAACGACGGGTCGTGGATACCGGACGCTTCCGATTCGAATGGGAAGGGAACCACAATCTCCCGGTCGAACGCCGGCGCGTCGAACCAGTGCTTGGCAAGGCCCTCGTTTGCGTCATCGAACGCGAACGACCAGGTTCCGCTGAGGTCGGCCCAGTTCGGTCGCAGAAGCTGCGGTCGAGGGTAGGTGCCGTCTTGGCGGCTGGCTCGGAGTACCTCGTCGTCGAGGCGGGCGTGACTGCTGCTCATGCACACATCATGCCGTCAATTTACGGCGCTGTAAACCTGCGAGACATGGAACGTCCTCGGTCCACGGACGGACCTAGGCGGATATCGCGTGTGCCGACCCGGCGTGCACGGAAGCCAACTCCCCGCCGGGTGCGTCCGTCGACGCCAGTGCGGGTGCGCTCTCTCGCAGGACCAGATCGAAGTCGACCACCCGGTGCCGCCCAATGCCGTCGAAACCGGCGATGCGCTCGGCGAGCATGTCGAGCGCCACGCGCGCCAGGGCCTGCGTGTTAGGCGCGACCGACGACAGGCTCGGAAAAGTGGTGGCGGCAAACGCGATGTTGTCCCAGCCGATGACGGCGACGTCGTCCGGAATGCTGATGTCGCGTTCGTGCAGCGCGCGGAGTGCGCCGATCGCGGCCAGGTCGTCACGGCAAACCAGCCCGTCGAATCGAACGCCGCGGTCGAGTGCTGCCCCGACGGCGATGGCCGCGTCCTGTGACGTGATGGCTCCCGTCGAGATGAGAAGGTCGTGGTCAACCGGAAGCCCGTGCCGCTCGAGTCCCTCCTGGTAACCCATGATGCGTTGGCGGGACGTCGAGGACATTCCCGACCGTTCGTGGCCAACGAAAGCGACGCGCTCGCGCCCGAGTGCAGCTAGGTGTTCCGTGGCGGCCGTAGCCGCCGCGACGTTGTCGACCATCACACGATCCACGCTAAGCGGAGCGGGTCCTTCGCCGAGAAGAACCATTGGCAGATCACCGTGGCGCTCGGCGATCTCGCGCGATGACATCCGGGATGGCTGCAGCAGCATGCCGTCGACGAGTCCGGCCTCGCTCGCCGAGAGCACAGCGCGTTCGCCCTCGATTGTGCCTTCGGTTTCTTCGAGCAGCAGCCGATAACCGGGTCCTGTTGCGGCAGCGGCCTTCGAGATGACGTTGGCCAGTTCGGAGAAGTAGGGCAGGCGCACGTCGGCGAAGGCCAGAGCGATCAGGCCGGTGCGGCCGGTGGCGAGGCGGCGTCCGATCGCGTTCGGCCGATAGCCGAGCTCATCGATGGCGCGCTGCACCCGTTCCCTCATGGCTGCCGAAACATTCGGGTGGGAATGAACCACGTTGGAGACGGTCTTCATCGACACGCCAGCGTGTTCAGCCACATCCTGCAGGCGAACTCCCGCCATGGTTCCTCCTGGATATTCGGTGCGGCAATGAGCCACGCCCGTGTTGCGTCCGTCTGCAAATTGCGAGTCTGAGACATCGGCGGAAACCAGATTACCGCTCCGGCCGGATTTCGGGTCCTTGACTGCGCACTTCCAGCGCTGTAAATTCACTCAACACACCCTTCGTTTCCGACGGGTGTAACCCTGCGCACCGCCCCTTGGGCGAAAAACTCAAAGAGGAGTAGTTATGAAGAAGGGATTCGCCCGCAAGACTCTTGCGGCGACACTGGCGCTCGGCGTCGGTTTGGCCCTCACAGCTTGTGGGTCGTCCGGTAGCACCGGAGGAGGCGCGACCGTCACCGGCGAGGACTATGACGGTCCGAAGGTCGAGATCAGTTTCTGGAACGGTTGGACCGGCGGCGCCGCTCCCGTCCTGGTCCCGAAGCTCATCGAGAAGTTCAACAGCGAACACGACAACATCGTCGTCAAGAACGTTCCCCAGGAGTGGGGCGACATCTCGAAGAAGCTTCCTCTCGCGGTCAAGGCGGGCAAGGGCCCAGACGTCGCAGTCGCACACGGCGACGACATTGCAACCTACGCGGCCCAGGGCCTGCTCCTTGAAGCGGACGACATCGTCGACGCCCTCGGTTACAGCGCCGATGACTTCCCCGAAGGGCTCATGGAGGCAGGAAGTTATGCCGACAACCAGTACGGAATTCCGTGGAGCGTCACACCACTCGGCCTGTACATCAACAACGACGTCCTGAAGGCGGCCGGTCTTGACCCCGCAGTCGTTCCCACGGACAAGGACAGCTACATGAAGGCGCTCGACGCGCTCAAGACCGCGGGCATCCAGGGTGAATGGGTCGACGGATACGTCTTCACCGGAACATTCGAGTTCGAGTCCCTACTCTGGCAGTTCGGTGGCGACCTCTACAACGAGGACGTTTCCAAGGCGACGTTCAACTCGGATGCTGGCGTCCAGGCGCTCACGCACATGACCGACCTGATCAAGAACGGCTACAGCCCGGCGAACGTCGCCCAGGATGGCAACATCAAGGGACTGCTCGCAGGAAAGACAGCCTTCAACTGGAACGGAATCTGGCAGACCACCAACGAGGGCTTCAGCTCCATCGACTGGACCGCAGTACCCGTTCCTCAGATCGGCACCGAGAAGGCCGTCTGGTCCAGCTCGACACACTGGATGTTCCTGAACAACAAGGGCCAGGACGAGAACAAGACGGCGGCATCAGCAACCTTCGTCAAGTGGATGAACGCCAACTCAGCCGGATGGGCCGAAACCGGTGAGCTCCCCGCCGCAAACGAGATACGCAACGACCCGTCACTTGTTCAGACGTATCCCAGGCTCGAGCCGTTCCTCGAACAACTCGAGTACGCGCACTTCGAGACGAGCGCTCCCGGAATCACCGCCGCGAACGCGTTCATCACGACAGCGCTGAACGAAGCGGTCACCGGCAAGAAGGACCCGAAACAGGCCCTGGACGACGCCGCCAAGAAAGCGGACGAAGTCCTCAAGCAGAACAAGACCAAGTACGGTGACTAATTCCAGCATCGCGGCCGGGCCTAACCCGGCCGCGCCAGCGGTAGCGGTACCGCCGTCGTCCCGACGTTCACGCGTCGGGGCGACGGGGGTGCCGCGCCGCACTGGCACGGCCTACCTGTTCCTCGCGCCATTCCTCGCCCTCTTCGCGGTGTTCGTGATCACGCCTGCCGTCTTCGGCCTGATCATCAGCGTCACCGACTGGAGCCCGTTCAAGGTCGAACAGACCTTCATCGGGCTGCAGAACTACATCGACCTCTTCACCCCGGGCTCGATCACCTACGGCGACTTCTGGCAGAGCATGGGCGCCACTGGCATCTTCACCCTCCTGAGCGTGCCGGTGATGCTCGTCATTCCGCTGCTGCTCGCCGTCCTGCTGAACAACAAGATCAAGGGCGGCACGGCATTCCGCGCTATCTTCTTCGCGCCATACGTGCTCGGCGTCGCCGTCATCGGCGTGATCTGGCGGTACATCCTCGACACCCAGTCCGGAATGCTCAACAACCTGCTCGGGCTGATCGGTCTGCCGACAGACATCCCGTGGACCGTCGACGTACCGTGGGCCTGGGTCTCACTCGTCGGCGTGACCGTTTGGTGGACGCTCGGCTTCAACGCCGTAATCCTCCTCGCCGGCCTGAAGGGCATCAGCGCGGATCTCTATGAGGCCGCATCGCTCGACGGTGCCGGTGCGATCCGCAAGTTCTTCAGCGTGACACTGCCTGGGCTCCGACCGGTGATGCTGTTCGTCACGACGACAACGATCCTCGCCTCGGCGAACATGTTTGGCCAGTCCTTCCTGCTCACCAAGGGCGGGCCTGGCAACGCAACCCGAACGGCGATCATGTACATCTCCGACCAGGGTCTCGGCCAAAGCAACATGGGTGCCGCCTCAGCGATGAGCTACATCCTGTTCGCGTTCCTGGCGATCATCAGTGTGATCAACTTCCGTCTACAGCGCGAGCGCGCGGAGTAAGGGCCACGATGACTACTTCGACTCCCACCCGCCCGCAGGACGGCAATTCGTCCGCCGGTGGTAACAATAAGCGAATGGATGCCTCCGGTCGCGTCCCCAAACAACGTCGCCTTCGCCCACGCACGGTCAGCGGCGTGCTGCTCTACGTCGTGCTCGTCGTGGTGTCGCTCATCATCATCCTCCCTCTCGTCTGGGTGTTCATCACCTCGTTCAAGACGGATGGCGACGTCATCACGAACCCGTACGGCATCTTCCCGAATCCGTTCTCGACCGAGGCGTACGCCACCCTGTCGTCCGGGCAACAGCCGATTTTCCGATGGTTGCTCAACAGCTTCCTGGCGGCCACGCTCCAGACGATCATCATTCTGGTGACAGCTGCCTCGGCGGCATACGCTCTGGCTCGCCTGGAGTTCTGGGGCAAAAAACTTGTCTTCGGGCTCATCATCTCGACGCTGCTTGTGCCGCCGGTCATCTTCCTCATCCCCAACTACCTCATCGTGCAGAACCTCGGCTGGCTCGACACCATCTGGGCCATCTCGATTCCCGGTGCTGCGAGTGCCTTCGGGGTCTTCTTCCTGCGCCAGTTCTTCGTTGGACTGCCCATGGAAATTGAGGAAGCGGCTCGCATCGACGGTGCAGGTGACCTGCGAATCTTCCTGCAGATCATCGTTCCGCTGTCGAAGCCGGCGTTGTCCACTCTCGCCGTGCTGAGCTTCCTGGCCAACTGGAATGACTTCCTCTGGCCGATCTACGTGCTGCTCAGCCCCGAGAACCTCACCCTGCAGCCCGGGTTGTCCCAACTGCAGGGCGCATACTCGACCCACTTCTCGATAGTCATGGCCGGCGCCGTGATTGCGTCAGTCCCAGTACTGATCCTGTTCGCCATCGCGCAGCGGCAGATCGTCGAAAGTGTCGCATCGTCTGGTGTGAAGGGGTGATATTGCCGCTCGAATGGCTCCGCGGCGCGAGCTCGACTCGCTTCGCGGAGCCGCGTGGCAACGCCGGTCGGCACCTATTGGCTGCCGTCGCCGTGGTTCTCACTGGAACGCTCGTGCTCAGCGGATGCTCAACCGGCGACACCAGTGACGGCGAAACCTCGGAAGCGGCGTCACCCGCCGCCTTCGTCATCGCCCAGCATTTCCCCGACCCCGACGTGCTGAAGATCGGCGACACCTACTACGCATACGCGACAAACAGCCTCACCGCGAACGTGCAGTTCGCAACGTCCGACGACCTCGAGACCTGGGAAATTGCCGACGAGGACGCATTCCCCGAACTCCCCGCCTGGGCGGAGGAGGGTCGCACCTGGGCGCCAGACGTCGCCGAACTCGCCGACGGCCGGTTCGCCCTGTACTTCACCGCCCAGGACGCCGCGTCGAGCAAACAGTGCATTGGTGCTGCCACGGCTGACGCCCCCATTGGCCCGTTCGTGGCGACAAGTGACACGCCGCTGATCTGCCCACTCGACGAGGGCGGCGCCATCGATGCGGCGAGCTTCACCGACGCCGACGGTTCTCGCTACCTCGTCTGGAAAAACGACGGCAACTGCTGCGCACTCGACACCTGGTTGCAGTTGTCGCCGCTCGGGCCGGACGGTGTGTCCCTCGCGGGGGAGCCCGTGCGGTTGCTCTCGCAAACCGAAGAGTGGGAGGGCTCGCTCATCGAAGCGCCCGTGATTGTCACCCACGACGACAGCTACGTCCTGTTCTACTCGGCGAACGACTACGGCGGTTATTCCTACGCCACCGGCTACGCCACTGCCCCAGCACTCACCGGTCCGTACACCAAGGCCGACGGGCCGCTCCTGACCAGCGCGCTGACCGACGAGGCCTACATCGGCCCAGGTGGCCAGGACATCATTTCGGGGCCGGACGGATCCGACCGAATCGTCTTTCACTCCTGGGACCCCGCGATCGCGTATCGCGGCATGAACGTTCTACCGCTCAGCTGGGACGACAGCACACCCGTCGTGAAACTCCCGTAATACCGCCCGACTCGCCCCTCAACGTGGAGGAACAATGAGAAAACTGCCCCTGGCCGCCGGATTCGCTGCTGCCGCACTGATGTTCGGCTTGATCCCGGCCAGCGCGGCCGGCGCCGCAGCCCCGACCGTGCGTCCGGAAGCGGCGCTCGCCGCAGCGGTTGCCACGGGCAGCTACACCAATCCGCTCACCCTCACACTGCCGGACGGGCGCACGGCCGAGCAATGCGCCGACCCCGACGTCATTCGGTCGGCTGACCCCGCCGATGAGGCCTGGTACCTGTTCTGCACCCGGGACGCGCTTGACGCCGATGAAACCAACCCCGACGGGTCGTTGCGTTTTTACAGCATCCCCACCTACCGCTCGACCGACCTGGTCACCTGGGCATTCGTGGCCGAAGCGCTGCCGCAAAAGCCAGCGTGGATCGGGGCCGGTGACATGTGGGCCCCCGACGTCGTCTACCTGAACGGTCAATACCACCTCTACTACACGGCAACTGAGACAACCGCCCCAGGCGGCGGTTCCGCCATCGGCGTCGCAACGGCCGACACTCCGGCCGGGCCATGGACCGACGCCGGCGCACCCGTCGTTGAACCGATGGCCCCGCCAGGGAGCACCGATCCCAACGCGCGCCGCTGGGTCTTCGACCCCGAGGTGATCACAGCCGACGGCCAGAACTACCTCTACTTCGGCAGCTACTTCGGCGGACTCTCGGTGCGCGAGCTGAGCGCCGACGGCCTCAGCACCGACCCGGCCAGCCAGATCGAGGTGTCGATCTCGAACCGCTACGAGGGAACCAACGTCGTCGAGCACGACGGCTACTTCTACCTCCTCGGCTCGGCAACAAACTGCTGCGCCGGGCCACTCACCGGATACGGGGTGTTCGCCGGTCGTTCGACCAGTCCCACTGGCCCGTTCGTCGATCGCACAGGGACCTCGCTTCTCGCCGGCCGGGTCGGCGGAACGCCCGTGCTGCACCAGAACGGCAACCGCTGGATCGGAACCGGACACAACTCGATGGTGACCGACCTGGCCGGCACACAGTGGATCGTCTACCACGCCGTCGACCGGAACGACCCATATATGGTCGAGGGGGAGACCTACACGAAACGGCCGGTGCTGATGGATCGGATCGACTGGGTTGACGGTTGGCCAACGGTGCGCGGTGGACGAGGCCCATCGGATACGCCTCAGCCAGCGCCGGTGACACAGCCGGGGGAAACGGCAGCCCCGGCATCCCCGCCCGTGACCCAGCCGCAGCCAGGCGACCCGATCGCAGCGCTCTCAGACGAGTTCGACGGGGATGCGCTCTCGCCGCAGTGGACGTGGATCCGAGAACCGGATGCGTCGACGTACGGGATTGAGGACGGCCAGTTCCGATTCGACACCCAGGGCGCTGACCTCAGTCCGGACCCCGGCGCGGCCGGGCTCCTCACCGAGCAGGCACCGGAAGGCGACTACGTCGTGGAGACGCGACTCTCAGTTTCGGTTCCTGCAGAAGGTTGCTGCCAGAACTTCGTGCAGGGCGGCATCGTGCTGTACACCGATGACGGCAACTTCATTAAGCACGCCGTCTCCTCGATCTGGGAGACCCGCCAGACCGAGTTCGCGAAACGACAGGATCCGGTGCCCGCCGGATACCCGGCGTACGGCAACGGCGTCGGCGGTCCGGTCGGCGAGGACACCTACCTGCGCATCGTTCGCCAGCACAGCGACACCGAGAACCTGTACACCGGATACACAAGCCTCGACGGCGAAACCTGGGACGAGTCCGGAACCTGGACAACCCCGCTCGGCGTCGCACCGCGCATCGGGCTGGTCTCGATGGCCGGCGCAGGATTCACCAGCACGTTCGACTACGTGCGCGTCTCGAGCCTCGCGGTCGCGCCACCCGTGCCAACAGACCCGCCCGTCGAACCGACAACGCCCGCGGTGCCACCTGTGCCGACGCCTGGAACGACCGCTGCACCCGGAGTGACCGGCGGGTCGCCATCTACAGACCCCGCTGCCACCGAACAGGGCCGGACCCGCAGCACCCTCTCGCAGTCGGGCGTCGACAACACGGGCATTCTCGTAATCGGCGGGATCGCGGCAGCACTCGTGTTGGCCGGACTCGTGCTTCTGCTGGTTCGGCGCCGAAATGCCACCCGCCCTGGCAGGAAGCAGGACTGACCCGCCGCTGCACCTAGCGAGCCGATTGGCAACCCCGCGAACTCCCAGCCAACTCCGCATAGCGTGGAGGAAATGGGGAAGGCAACAGGGGAAACCGAACGCATGCACGCCCTCGACGGTGTGCGCGGCGTCGCAGCGGTGGTGGTACTGCTCTACCACCTGACACTGATGGCACGACCGCGGCTCGAAGAGACCGCCGGCCTGTGGGAGTGGATCACCCAGTCCCCGCTTCGCCCGCTCACCGCCGGCAGCGAAGCCGTTCTCGTTTTCTTCGTGCTCAGCGGCCTCGTCGTGTCGATCCCGGCACTCTCGTCGAGCTTCGACTGGCTTCGGTATTACCCCAGCCGACTTATCCGCCTGTACCTGCCTGTGGTCGGCGCCGTGCTCTTCGCGGTCGCCCTCATCGTTTTCGTGCCTCGGCTACCCGGCGCTATCACACCGGACAGCTGGCTGGCCGACCGCGTCGCGTCGAGCGTCTCGCTCAGCCAGGTGATCGACGAGTCCTCCCTCCTCCCGCAGACCTACACGATCGTGAACGTGCTCTGGTCGCTGCGCTGGGAGGTGATCTTCTCCGTCCTCCTGCCGGTGTTCGTCGTCGTCGGGCTCGCTGTGCGCCGTCGCCGGGCGCTCGCCGCCGTGGTCTCGATCGCACTCATGGTGCTCGGCCGCGTGATCGACGTCGACGCGCTCGTGTACCTTCCGACATTCTTCCTCGGCACCCTGATCGCCGTCAGCCTCCCCGAACTCCGTGCCTGGACGGATCGACGCAACCGACGCGGCAGTGGGCTGCTCTGGGGAACGCTTGCCGTGGCATCCGTTGGTCTTCTCATCGCCAGTTGGCTGGCTCGGCCGATCGCGCCGGCCGGATCCGACCTCAGCGCCGCACTCTGGGGTCTCGCCGGAGCCGGTGCGGCAGGACTGATCGTCGTGGCGATCGGGTCACCATTAGCGAAACGGATGCTGTCAGCTCGCTTGCCGCTCTGGCTTGGCCGCGTCTCGTTTAGCCTCTATCTCGTGCACGTGCCGGTGTTGGCCAGCGTCGCGTTTGTTATCGGCGACGGCCGGTGGTGGCTGGTTGCGGCGATTTCGATCCCCGCCAGTTTCGCCATCGCCTGGCTATTCCACGTCGCAGTCGAAACACCAGCGCATCGACTGGCGCGGCGGGCGGGAAGCCGCGTCGCTTCGCGGCACGATCGAGTTCCAGAGCCCATCGCTTCGTGACCGCCTCGTCGGAGTAGGCCGCGGCGGTGCGGACGGCGTTGCGCCGCATTGCATCGACTCGAGCGGCCGGCAGGTTTGCCAGGCGCTCGATCG
The DNA here is from genome assembly GCF_003668565.1 of Mycetocola zhadangensis. Classification (GTDB taxonomy): domain Bacteria; phylum Actinomycetota; class Actinomycetes; order Actinomycetales; family Microbacteriaceae; genus Mycetocola_A; species Mycetocola_A zhadangensis. Next base: position 341,802 of record NZ_RCWJ01000004.1, on the reverse strand, counting down.
CTGCTGCGAGTGCTTTGACGTCGCCAGGCGGCACGAGGAAGCCGTTTTTCCCGTCCCGGATGATGTCGGCAGGCCCATAGGGGATGTCGTATGCGATGGGAAGGCAGCCTGCAGCCATCGCCTCGACCAGCACGAGCGGGAAACCCTCGCTTCGTGAGCTGAGGAGAAGGAAGGAGCTCTCGGCAAGGTGAGAACTGGCATCCGGATCGTATCCGCGCAGCGTGACTCCGTGGCCCGCTTTGGTGATGGCAGCCGCGACCCGTGATCGCTCAGGGCCGTCGCCGAAAATGTCGAGGGTGACGGGGGAGCCGGCCGTCCGCGCCGCAGCGATGGCGCGCACGGAGTGGTCGACCCGTTTGCGTTTCTCGAGCGCAGACAGCATGATGCCGGCGTGAACGTCGCGAGCGGGCGGCCGAGCCGACGCCCGGGGGACCGCTCGCCCGTTGGGGATCACCGCTGTGTTCGCGCGGTCGCCGAGCATTCGCCGTGCCTCCGACCGTTGGCGCTCGGTGAGAAACACCAGTGCGTCGAACGATTCGGGCTCGGCGAAGACAGCGGCGCGTGAGGCGCGCACGGTCGTGCCGTTCGAACCCTGCAGGTGCGAGGCGTGAACCACGTGCAGGATCAGCACCTTCTTGCGTCGATAGCCGACCATGAACCGCGCGCTGGTCTTGCTGTCAACGATCATCGTCGCCGGTTTCTTGTCGCGCACCCGGTCGAGCCACCAGCGATACAGCGCCCAGGCGCCGTCCCACGCCTTCACCGGCTGGCCGGTCCGATCGCAGAGCACAATGCTGCGCCCGCCGATCGTGCCGCGCTGTCGAATGTCACGCCGGTCGATCACAGCGAGGGTGCCGTCCGCCCGATAGTGGTCGACCTGCAGTTCGGTGACGCCGTCGTCCGCGTACCGCGTGAGGCTCATGCGAACGCCGTCGCGCATTCCGGCGTGGTACGACCCGTTTGGGTCGAGCGGGGCGAGCGAGCCGACAATCTGTGAGAAGACGGATGCCTCCGCTCGCGCAAATTTTTCGGGCGTCGGGTGATCACGCAGCCAGTCCCACAGGTTGAGCAGCCGCATCCCGTCGATCATCCTGCCGGTGGAGCGCAGTCGGCGCTCGACCTCGGGGTAGTCGGGACGGGCGTCAAACGTCAGCACGTCGACGGAAACCCCGCCGAGCCGTACGAATGCCCGGGAGCGGTGCAGGAACGCGCCGGTCATCCCGCCGAAGGTGTCAGAGATTCCCCAGGTGACCACGAAGTGGCGGCCCTGGCGCAGGTGGATGCGTGACATTGTGAGCTCCCTCCCGTGGTGCGTGAAGGCGAAAGTGTGCCCGGTCGGCAACTGTACCCGGGAGCACGAGCGAGGAGCCCCGCCTTTACAGTGGTCCGCTGGCGGTGGTAAGCGACCGGGCTGGGCGCGAGAGTCGGGCCGGTCCGGTGAGCCATCGGCAATATGCTGCCGGTTTCCGGTGCGACCCTATTCTGCGCGTCCGAAAACCGGTCTATCGGCAAGATGTTGCCGAAAGAGGGCTATGTTAGGCGGCAGAGCGTTCACGGCGCCACAATCGGCAGGATATTACCGCTGAGGAGAAATATGGATAGCATCGCTGCTGTCGCGGCCAGCATTCGGGACGCCCGCAAGGAAGCGGGGCTGACCCAAGAGGAGTTGTCCGACCTGGCCGGAACGTCCGAGCGCACCATTCGGGCCATCGAAACAGGAGCCGGCAATCCATCGCTTCGAGCCGTTGCTAAGACAGCCGACGTCCTCGGGCTTCGATTGACCCTTACCCGATGACCAGACAGCCGCGGGAATTCAGACAGATTCGCGATGCCGACGTCTACAAGAACGGAACGTTGGCTGCACGCCTGTCGCGCACGGACGACGGCGGGGTGGCGTTCGCCTACACCGATTCCTACCTGAAGGGGGAGCATCGCCCCATCGCAATCTCGCTCCCTCCCTCGGCGCGAACAATTGAGACAAAAAACGGTGCGCTGCCCCCGTTCTTCTCTGGCCTGCTGCCCGAAGGCCATCGGCTCACCGTTCTGAAGAATGCCGCCAAGACGAGTGTCAACGACGAACTGACATTGCTTCTTATCGTCGGCGCTGACGTTCCCGGTGATGTTCAGATCGTTCCAGCGGGCGAGACACCGACTGAGCCGGACGCGTTGGCTGACACCTCACTGCCGGACGAGCTGGATTTCGTTGACCTCTCGGACGCGGTGGACTTGCACGGCGTGCCAGGCGTCCAGGACAAGGCGAGTGCATCCGTGCTGACAACGCCTCTGGCTCTTCGGGGGAAGAGGTACCTGCTCAAACTGGACCCGGCAGAATATCCGCACCTCGTCGCCAACGAGGCGGCTCACCTCGCGAGTGCGCAAAGGCTCAGAATTCCTGTGGCGACCAGCACCGTGATCCACGACCGACACGGCGGGGCCGGGCTTCTGGTCGAACGTTTCGATCGAGCCGTCGATCAGAGCGGCACTCTGCTTCGGCTCCCGCTGGAAGACGGCACCCAGGTCATGGGGCTTCCGCCGGCATCCAAATACCTCGTCACGGCGGAGGAGGTTGCCACTGCGCTTGCGCAGTACTGCGAGGCGCCTGTTCTGGCAAGGAGGAACATCTATCTGCAGTTTGTGTTTGCGTGGTTGACCGGAAACGGCGACCTGCATGCGAAGAACCTCTCGATTCTCGGCAATTCTCACGGCGGCTTCGTCGTCGCGCCCGTGTATGACGTGCCGTGCACGCTGCTGTACGGCGACGACACCCTCGCGCTCTCGGTCGCCGGAAAGACCAAAAACCTCACGGCGCGCCACTGGGCCGAATTTGCTGATTCCCTCGGCCTGCCGCCCAAAGCCGCAGCATCCGCTAACCGTATTGCGGTGGCCGCGGCGGCGTCTCTCGCTCTGGAGGATCTGCCATTCGCTGGTTCTCCACTGCGAGGAACGCAGAGGGAATTGCGATTTCGACGGGATGCGCTCACGCTCGAGCGGTGACATGCTCGGTGCATGAAACTTTCAACGACGATGTCGATGAAGGGCAACAACACGGGCATCGCGGTGCCCGAGGAGATCATCACGGCGCTCCGAGCAGGCAAGCGACCAGCCGTCACCGTCATCGTGAACGGCCTCGGCGGGCCCCCGAGCCTCCCAGTTGCGTGTGTGAGGGTGCCGAGCCGCTTTGAAGGACAACGCAGCTAAAAAAGGCCGCCCGCTTGACAGGAGATCGCACGATTTTCAGGACAGAATCTCACAAAGCGTCCTGATGAACGCACGATTGCCTGCTGAGCGGGCGACGGCATCCGCTTGGCTAGACGAACGCCGCCTTGCCGGTGATCGCGCGGCCCACGATGAGGGAGTTCATCTCACGTGTGCCCTCGTACGAGTACAGCGCCTCGGCGTCGGCGAAGAACCGGGCGACCTCGTAGTCGAGGACGATGCCGTTTCCGCCCATGGCCTCGCGGGCCCAACCGACGGTCTCGCGCATCTTCGCCGTGCAGAAGCCCTTAGCCAGAGCGGAATGCTCGTCGCGCTGGGTGCCCTCATCGGACATCTGCGACAACCGCACACACATGGCCATCGACGCCGTGATGTTGCCGAGGCACTTCGCGAGCAGATCCTGGATCAGCTGGTGCTCAGCGATCGGCTTGCCGAACTGCTCACGCTCCTTGGCATAGGCGACGGCGGCTTCGTATGCTCCAACGGAGACGCCGACGCTCGACCAGGCAACGGCCGCGCGGGTCAACCGCAGCACCTTGGCGGTGTCGCGGAACGAGTTCGCGTTGGCGAGCCTCATGCTCTCGGGCACGACGACATTCTCGAGAATGATGTCGGCGTTCTGCACCGGGCGCAGCGCGATCTTCCGTTCGATCTTCGTGGCCGAGTAGCCGGGGGAGTCGGTGCGGACGATAAAGCCCTTGACCTGTCCGTCCTCGGTGTCCTTGGCCCAGATGATGGTGATGTCGCTGAAGGTGGCGTTGCCGATCCAGCGTTTCGCCCCATTGAGCACCCAGCTGTCACCGTCGCGTGTGGCCGTCGTGCGGAGCCCGCGCGCGCTGTCGCTTCCGGACAACGGCTCGGTCAGACCGAACGCGCCGATCACCTCACCGCTCGCCATTTTCGGCAGCCACTCGTTCCGCTGCTCGACGGATCCACAGACACTGATCGAGCCCATCGCGAGGCCCTCCTGCACTCCGATGAACGTGGCCATCGACGCGTCCACCCGTGCCATTTCCATGGCGACGAGTCCGCGGAACACCGCCGAGTTCTCGAAAGGTGCGACTTCCTCGAATGCGTAACGCGCGACATCCGTTTCGAGGAATGAGGCGATCAGTTCGTGCGGAAACTCGGCCCGCTCCCAGAAGTCGTTGATGACAGGGCGAACCGAGGTCTCCATGTAGCTGCGCACGCGCATCAGGGCGTCTTGCTCCTGCGCGGTCAGCAGCGTCTCGAATCCATAGAAATCACTGGCGAGGGGTTCAAACGACATTCGTGCTCCGTTGCGTTGTGGTCGGCGGCGGGCTTCCCGGCCCGCAGTGCTTTGAAGCCTACGGATGCCGCGCAGGGCCACGCAATTGCTTGCCGTTTGGATCAAACCGAAACGGATGCTCCCTCTCGCTCCTTGTAGGGTGTCGATGAACGTTCGCCGCGTGCGTTTCGCATTCGCTGCTCCTGCCGTTCGGGAAAGGACCCGCTCGATGTTGATTCCGCTTGCCAATACTCCGCGCGACTACGCCTGGGGGTCGAAAACGGCCATCTCCGAGCTTCTCGGCACCGAGGCGTCTGGTGGACCTGAGGCGGAACTCTGGCTTGGCGCGCACCCGGGATCGCCCGCCCGCGTGCTGGAGCCCGAGCTGACCGGCGGGGCCGACACGCTGGCCGCGTGGGTCGAACGGGATCCGGCAGCGGCAGGGCTCACCGAACCACGGCTGCCGTTTCTGCTCAAGCTGCTCGCGGCCGACGCTCCGCTGTCGCTTCAGGCGCACCCGTCACCCGAGCAGGCGCTCGCCGGGTTCGACAGGGAGAACGCTGCCGGTATTCCGCTCGACGCCCCGAACCGCAACTACAAGGACGCGTTCCACAAGCCCGAACTCATCTTCGCGCTGAGCGACACCTTCGACGCGCTCTGCGGTTTCCGCCCGGTGGCCGCTGCCGCGGCCGACGTCGACGCGCTGCTCACCGTGCCGAACCTGGCTGCCGATGCCGTCGATGAGTTGCGCCAGTTCCGGTCCCGGCTTGACGGCCCTGACGCCGACGTGCTGCGCTCGGTGGTTGAACACCTGCTCACCGACGACGTGACCGCGCTGGTGTCCGCTGTGACCCACGCCGCGGCATCCGCCCCTGAGAACCCCGCGGTGAAAACGGTGCGGCTGCTCGCCGAGTTCTATCCGGGCGACCCTGGCATCGTGGTGTCGCTGCTCGTCAACAGTGTGACCCTCACGCGCGGCGAGGTGCTGTACCTGCCCGCGGGCAACATCCACGCCTATCTGCGCGGCTTCGGCGTCGAGCTCATGGCCGCGAGCGACAACGTGCTGCGCGGCGGACTCACACCCAAACATATCGATGTGCCCGAGCTGCTCAGCGTGCTCGACTTCACGCCGCTTCCCGTTCCGTACCTGACGCCGCGGCCAGCTGGTGCCGGTGCCGCGCTCTATGCGCCGGACGTGCCCGATTTCGAGCTGATCCACGTCGCCGGGCTGGGCAGCGAGCCGACGCTACTCGAGTTGCCAGGGCCCGCTATTGCGATCACCACCGAGGGGACTGTGACGCTCGCCGGAACATCCGCTCGCCGTGATCTGAACCGCGGCGACATCGTCTACGTCACCCCGGACGAAGGCCCGCTCACCGTGTCAGGCGCTGGTGAACTCTTCCTGGCGACCACCACCCTGTAGCTCGGCGAGCATCTCCTCGTCGCTGTCTGTGCAACTGAACGTGCGGCGGTAGGCGTTCGGCGTCGTGTGCAGCACCTTGAGGAAGTGGTGCCGCATCACGGCCGACGAACCGAATCCGCTCTCCGAGGCGATCTGCTCGAGCCCGTAGTCGGTGCGCTCGAGCAGGTGCTGGGCGCGGATGAGCCGTTGTCGGTTGAGCCAGGCCGCCGGGGTCGCTCCCATCTCGGCGCGGAACCGGCGCGCAAAGGTGCGCTCAGACATCAGCGCCTTCGCTGCAAGCACGTCGACCGTGAGGTCGTCGGCGAGGTTCGCGAGCATCCACTCGGTGACACCGGCGAACGAATCGCTCTGCCGCTCGGGCACCGGCGCCTGGATGAACTGCGCCTGACCGCCGTCGCGCTGCGGCGGAACAACCATCCGGCGCGCGATGACGTTGGCCGCCGCTGCGCCGAGCTCCTTGCGGACGAGGTGCAGGCACGCGTCGATACCGGCTGCGGTGCCGGCGCCGGTGATGACGCCGCGGTCCTCGACGAAGAGCACGTCGGGATCGACGTCGGTGAGCGGATATTCGCGAGCGAGCTGGTCGGTGTACATCCAGTGGGTGGTGCTGCGGCGTCCGTCGAGAATGCCGGCCTCGGCGAGGGCGAATGCGCCACTGCAGACGGAGAGCACCCAGGCGCCGCGGTCGACCGCGTCTCGGAGGAGCTGCGAGATGCGCGGGTCGGGTTTGCCGCCGGATACCGAGTACGCGGGGATGGCGATGAGGTCAGCGTCGGCTGCGCTCGACAGGTCGTCGTTCACCACGATGTCGAAACCGAGTTTGGTGCGAACCGGTCCGGGGTCTGCGGTGACAACACGAAAGTCGAATTCCGGCCCACCGGTGTCTGCGCGGTCGATGCCGAACACCTCGCAGATCACACCGAATTCGAATGGCGCCATATCGGGCAATGCGACTAGGGCAATTTTCTTCAACATACGGATGCTCCGCTCTGGCAGAAAAGTATCGAACGTTGGCAATTCTGCCACTGGTGGCAGAAAACGGCAATACCTAGATTTACTGCCATGATCGTTTTACTGCTTCTCGTCCTGGCCGCCGTTCTCTTCATGACCGCCGCCAGCGTGATCGCCCTCCGTCGCGACGGCTACCGTCGCGTATCCACCCGCAGTGCGGGTCCCATGGAAAAGTACCGTTTCCTCGTCTAGCTCCTCGTCTGTGCCGGCCCGGGTCGATTGTGACCCGGGCCGTTGCTTGCTCACTCGGGGTGCTGCCCGCGGTGCTCGCTCGGACTCAAATGGCTGAAGCACCTTTGCTCGGTCGAAGAGGGTCGTAGTTTTCGGAATCGGCCAGCCGTTCGCGACCGAGCAGGGGGTGACCAGCCGTTTGCGACCGAGCGGCGACACCACCAGCCGTTCGCGACCGAGCAGGGGAATCACCGGCCGAGCTGCCGCGGAAACAGCCGTCTGGAGCAAAGCCATGCGGGCGTGCGGGACGGACTCCGCGACGTCGCGAACTCGCTCCGGTTTCGCCAGTGCCATAGGCTCGTCGAGGATGCGGAAGCATCCCGCATCGAGGAGGAACTATGACCTGGCTGGTCACTGGCGGAGCTGGATACATCGGAGCGCACGTTGTTCGCGCATTCACCGAGCAGGGGATGGAAGTCGTCATCTACGACGACCTCTCGAGTGGCCACGAATCGTTTGTTCCCGCTGGCGTCCCGTTCGTTCGGGGGAGCATCCTCGATGGCGGTCACCTCGTCGACACTTTCCGCCGCTTCAACGTCACGGGCGTGGTGCACGTCGCCGGATTCAAGTACGCCGGTGTCTCCGTGCAGCGTCCGCTGCACACCTACGCCCAGAACGTCACCGGCACCCTGTCGCTGCTCGCCGCCATGGAAGAGGTTGGCGTGAGTCGGGTCGTCTTCTCCTCGAGCGCCGCCGTCTATGGCACGCCCGACACTGACCTCGTCACCGAGGCCACGGCCAAAAGCCCTGAGTCGCCCTACGGGGAGTCCAAGCTCATTGGCGAGTGGCTGCTGCACGACCAGGGTGTCGCCCAGGGTCTCGCTCACACCTCGCTGCGCTACTTCAACGTCGTCGGCTCCGGCTACCCGGACGTCTACGACACCAGCCCGCACAACCTCTTCCCGCTCGTGTTCGAGGCGCTGCTCGACGGCCGAACGCCCCGGATCAACGGCAACGACTACCCGACTGCAGACGGCACCTGCGTGCGCGACTACATCCACGTTGCTGACCTGGCCCTCTCTCACGTAGCCGCAGCCCGACGGCTCGACGCCGGCGAGCCGATCGAGCCCGTCTACAACCTGGGCTCCGGTGACGGTGTCTCGGTCGGCGAGATCATGACCGCCATGCGCGAGGTCACCGGAATCGAATTCGACCCGGAGGTCGCTCCGCGCCGTGCTGGGGACCCGGCACGGATCGTGGCATCAGGAGAGCTTGCGGCACGGGATCTCGACTGGACCATGCGCCACACGCTCACCGACATGGTGCAGAGTGCGTGGGACGCACGGTCGAAGGCTTGACCCGAGGCGCGACACGCCGGTAAACGCACGATGAACCCTCCATTGGGGGTTGAGGGTTTACTATCTGCGACTTGACGTACCCGAATTACACAGGTGTAATTATGTGTAGCGCCGCGTGGCGCACGGGTAACAAGTGGGGAGAGAGATATGGCGCCTGAATATCGCTCTGGTGTTCCCGAGGACTGGTTCGTCGATCCGGTACAACTCGGAGTACCAGGTGTCCGGAAGCCGGTCGAAGACGATAACCCGCTTGCGTGGCAGTCTGATTCTCTCTGTGCTCAGACGGACCCCGAAGCCTTCTTCCCCGAAAAGGGCGGCTCGACCCGCGATGCCAAGCGCATCTGCACGAGCTGCGAGGTTCGCTCGCAGTGCCTCGAGTACGCACTTGAGAACGATGAGCGGTTCGGCATCTGGGGTGGCCTTTCCGAGCGCGAGCGTCGCAAGCTCAAAAAGCGCGCCGTCTAACCTTCCTTCTGAGGGGGCCTCGTTTCCGCGAGGGCCATTGACACTCGTCGGATCTCCTGCTTCGAGGCGGACGAATCCGTGCCACGCCGACAGCGTCAGCGGCGTGATCGCAAGGTCAACATAGTCTGGACGCGATGTTTCCCCGAGTAACCGCGATCCTTGTCGTGCACGATGGCACCGGCCCTAATGGCTCACACCACCTGCAGGACACCCTTGACGCCCTCGCCGCCCAGACGCGGCAGCCCGATTCGATCATCGCTGTGGCCTGCGCGTCACCAGCGGCTGTCACCCAGGCGCTTGAAGCGGCCGGTGTGAACCGGATAGTCGAGGCGGGGGACCGGCTCAACTTTGCTGCGGCGCTAGCCGAGGGTGTTCGGGTCATCCCGCAGTCCGGCGGGCCCGATGAATTCCTCTGGCTGCTCGCGCAGGACAGCACTCCAGCGCCGGATGCCCTTGAGCGGCTCGTCGGTGCACTCGAGGTCGCGCCATCGGTTGCTGCGGCAGGGCCGAAGGTGATGGATGCCCGCGACGGCGCAACCATCGTTTCCCTCGGTCAGGCACTTACCCCGCTCGGCGCCACGGTTTCCCTCGTCGGTGAGGAACTCGACCAGGGCCAGCACGACGCCGTCTCCGACGTTCTCGGTGCCGCGCCGGCCGGCATGCTCGTGCGCCACGCAGTCTGGGAGCAGGCCTCCGGTCTCGACACGGCCTTCGGCTCGACCGACGACTCGCTCGATTTCTCCGTTCGCGTGCGCCTCGCCGGGCACCGCGTCGTTGTCGTCCCCACGGCTTTGGTCTTCACAGGGGGCGACGGCATCGCTGGCCCGTCCCGCTCACGCAAAGCGAGCGCCTACCGCAAGCGCGCTCGGCAAACCCGCGGAGCACAGCTCTACCGTCGGCTCGTATACGCGCCTGCCGCGCTGGTCTGGCTGCACTGGTTGAGCCTCGTTCCGCTCGCGATTGTGCGCACCGTGTGGCGCGTCGCCACGAAGAACCCCGGTCTTGTCGGTGGCGAGTTCGCCGCGGCGTTCCACGTGGCGTTCAGCCCGATCCGCGTCGCGCACGCCCGTAAAAACCTGCAGGCGTCAAAGCAGCTGGGCTGGTCGGCGATTTCGCCGCTCCGAATCCCGCTTGCGGAGGTCCGCCGACGACGGCTGCTCCGCCGAGAAGCCGGTGCTCCGGTCTATACGGTCGAGCGAAGCGACCTCAGGTTTTTCACCGGCGGCGGTGGCTGGGTCGTCATCGCCTCCGCGCTCGTGAGCGTTGGTCTCTTCTTTAATTTGCTCGCGGCATCCGCTGTCGAAGGTGGAGGGATGCTTCCACTCTCGGCGTCCGTGGCGGACCTGTGGCAGAACATCGGTTTCGGGTGGCGCGACATCAGCATCGGCTTCACCGGTGCGGCAGACCCGTTCTCGGTTGTGATGGCGCTTCTCGGGGCTGTCACGTTCTGGGACCCATCGTACTCCCTCGTCCTGCTCACGCTGCTGGCCCTGCCGCTGGCCACCCTCGGTGGCTGGTTCGCGGCGACCCGGCTCACCGAATCGAGCGGGTACCGCATTGTCGCCGCCGTGCTGTGGACCGTCGCCCCGCCGTTCCTCACCGCGCTGATCGACGGTCGCCCCGCCGCCATCATCGTGCACCTGCTCCTTCCGTGGCTGTTCTACGCCGGCTCCGTTGCCGCTCGCTCATGGGCGGCCTCTGCCGTGGCGTCGATGCTGCTCGCGCTGACGATCGCCGCCGCGCCGTCGCTCGGCCCGGCCTTCCTCGTGATCTGGGTGCTTGCGCTCTTCGTCAGTGGCCGACAGATTGCCCGCATCGTCTGGCTGGTCATCCCAACGGCAGCGCTGTTCGCGCCGCTGATCTGGCAGCAGGGCATCGTCCGCGGCCACTGGCTGCTGCTTCTTGCCGACCCTGGCGCTGTCGTCAGCTCGGCGCCGACTACCGGGTGGCAACTCGCTCTCGGCCTGCCGGGCGGCAACCCGGCCTGGGACTCGATCACCACAGCGCTCGGCCTCACCGGGCTGCCCGCGCAGCTGCTGGTCCCAGTGCTGCTCGCCCCCATCGCCGTGATGGCCCTGCTCGCTCTCTTCCTCCCTGGCAGCGCCCGTGCCGCCGTTCTGCTCTTCGTCGGACTGCTCGGACTGGCAACGGCCGTCGGCGCCACCGCCCTGATGATCTCGCTCACCGGATCAACGGTGACCAGCGTCTGGGCCGGCGCCGGTCTCAGCCTGTACTGGCTCGGCCTCGCCGGAGCAGCCGTCGTCGGCTGCGACAGCATCCGCCGCGGCGCAGCGGTACCCGCACTCGTGATCACGATCCTCGCGGTCGTGGTTGCGGTGCCGATGGCCGCGACTCTCCCGCTCGGGCAAGGCTCCATCGTCGCGAGCGACGGTCGCACACTTCCCGCCTATGTCTCGGCGGCGGCGTCGACGAACCCGGCTCTTGCCACTCTCATCGTCACCCCGCAGCCCGATGGCGGCGTGTCCGCTCGCATCGTGCGCGGCGTCGGAGACACCCTCGACAACCAGTCGACCATCCTCACCACAGGCGAGAACCTCACGAGCAACGACGAGCAGGTCACCGCCCTGGCCGGAAACCTGGTCTCGCAGGGCGGATACGACCCCGCCCCGACGCTGAGTGAGCTCGGCGTCCAGTACGTGCTGCTCTCGCCGGCCTTCGTCGAACCTGATGCGCAAAGGAGTCCAGAGGCAACCACAACGTCGAGCCGCGCCTCAGCAGCGCTCGACAGCAGCCCGGTCCTCGCACACATCGGACCCACGGATCGCGGCACTCTCTGGCGATTCGAAGGTGAAACGGATGCCACGGCGGCCGTCGGTCCCTCCTCGCCGTTCTCGACACCCGTCCTGATCGGCTGGGCAATCGTGTTCGGATTCGCGTTGTTGCTCTCGGTTCCCACTGCGGCATCGCGCCGCGCGGCCGAGGAATCGCCGCGCACGGTCGGTCGCAGGGACGTCCGGGAACGCCCACGCAGGCTCACCCGAGCCGAACGAGCCGAGCTCAAGGCGGACGCCGAAGCCGAGGCCAGCCTCGCCGCAGAAATCGCACACGACGCCGAGGTCGAGGACCGGAAAGAAGCCGTCGCGGCGACTCCCGACGCGGTTTCGCCGAATGTCGAATCCCCCGAGTGGAGTGCCGACGCTGTCGACGAACCGCGTAGCGAAACCGAGGCCGACGCCCAGCCCGGGAGCGACAGCGATACCGATCGCCAGCCCGGCAGCGACACCGCCGCTGACAACGAGCCAGCCGTCGAAACTGAGGCCGGCCAAGTGGCATCCGCCTCAGACGTGACAACAGGAAGCAACCCGATCGCGAGCCGCACTGCCGCGACCGAAAGCGAGTACAGCAATGGCCGATAAACGACGGGTAGCCAAAACGAGCGGCAGGCTGATCGCCGGAATCGTCGGCGTCGGCATTGCCGGAGCTTCGGTGTTCGCTGTCGGCACTTTTGAGTTGCCGCGCGTCACAGCGGCGGTGCCAAGCGCCGTGGTCACACCGACGGCGGCCGACCAGGCACGCGTGTGCGCCGGGCCGCTTGTACAGCTTGCGGGCGACGGTTCATCCAACGCTTCGTCGTTCGGTGCGGCAGAGCTCACCGTCGGATCGGAGTCCGAGCCGACTCAGACCCCGCTCGTCGCTCCGAACAACCTGGCGGGGGACGCCTTCGGCTCGCCGATCGTTGTCAGTGAACCGAGTGCAACGGATGCCACGACCGCACCTCTGCTCGCAGCCGCGCAGTCTCAGTCAGCGGCCCTCGGCGACCTCAGCGGCTTCGCGGCAAGCGCCTGCGCCGAGCCAAGCGCTGAAAGCTGGCTCGTCGGTGGATCCACCGATGTCGGGCGAACGAGCGTGCTTGCGCTGACCAACCCGACGCGGTCGGACGCCATCGTCGACATTGCCATCTTCGGTGAGGGCGGCGCTGTCGACGCTCCCGGTTCGCAGGGCATTATCGTCAAGGCTGGCGAGCAGAAGTTGTTGTCGCTTGCCGCATTCGCGCCGAACCTCATCACGCCGGTGGTGCACGTCACGAGCCGCGGCGGCCAGGTTGCTGCCGTGATCCAGCACAGTGTCGTTCGGGGTCTCACACCGCACGGCGTTGAGTACGTCGCCCCGACGGCGCCCGCCGCCAACGAGCAGTTCCTGTCCGGCATCGTCATCGCACCGAACGCACCGGTGGTTTCCGACGAGGACTACGACGACAACAACCCAGCGCTCCGGATGATCGCGCCGGGAACCGAACCGGCCGACGTCACGGTTTCCTTCACGAGCGAGCAGGGCGGCGAATCACCCCAGCCGCTTGAGTTCGCACTCGAGGCGGGTATCGCCACCGAAATCAGTTTGAGGGACCTGCCCGTCGGCAGCTACACCGTCGAGGTGTCGTCGACACAGCCGGTGGTCGCAGGTGCACGGACCTCGGTGGCGGTTGGTGAGTCCAGTGACCTCGCCTGGTTCCAGGCGTCAACGGCGCTGCCCGAGGCGGTCATGGTTGCCGTTCCGGCGGGGGAAACCCCGGTGCTGCACCTCGCGAACCCGGAACGACGCGCTCTCACCGTCGAGCTGGAGCCGTCGGCGGGGGAGACCATCACGGCGAAGATCCCGGCCGGAACCTCGGTTGCTCTTCCGGTGGCCGGAGGAGCGTCCTACCAGATTTCCGGCGCCGAAGGCGCGATTGCGCAGTTGAGCGTGCAGTCAGCGACGGGCATCAGCGCGTTCGCGGTGCAGCCCGCGAATCCGTCGGCGACTCCGGTAACCGTCTACCCGCGCTAGGACGGCGGGCAGCGCCCAGCCGACAGTGTGCGGGTGGTTAGAAGCGAAACCGGTCGGGACCGAGGTCCCACGGGTCTTTGCCGATGAGCTCAGCTGTCGCGCGAAAGACGCAGCTCTCGATCATCATCCGCTGGTGCAGCTCATCGTCGCGATGGAGCTTGCTCATGCGCTGGATCGGTAGCCGATACAACACAACACGTCGCTCGGCCGCACTCGTCCACCACCGCGCAACACCCTCGCCGTTTTGCTCGCCCACCGGCATGTTGCCGACCTCAAACCGAACGTTGACGAGTTCGTCGGGCCAGGTTGCGCGGAGGAAGTCTGCGGCGGCCGCGACCGTCATGTCGAAACTGTCGATACGGTTCTTCAGCGGCGGCAGGTGCGGGCCCGTCGCAGGGCTGCGCTGTGCCCTGCCGTGCCGGTCGTGCCGAACCGCTCGCCGCGCAAAAGTGCTGCTTCTCGTCCCGCGTCGTGCCATGCAGCCATCCTATTCGCCGGGAGCGACGGCGAGGTGTTCTCCGAGGCACCCTGTCAGTTGTATCGTGAGAGGAATGTTGGACAGGCCATGCACAAAAGTCGGATGCTCGCGCGAAGCGGTCTCGACGCTCACCTACGACTACGCAGACTCCATGGCCGTCCTCGGGCCGCTGAGCCTGGCGAAGGAGCCGCACACCTATGACCTCTGCGCGATTCACGCCGAGCGGTTGAGCGTGCCACAGGGCTGGCAGGTCATTCGACACCAGGTGCTCAACACGTAGAAAGCTGCACACTCACCGGGATTGCCCACCCGGGGTCTGCGAGAATGAAGTTATGACGCTTTCCCCACCCGCCGCATCCGCTACTGCACTTCCTTTCAAGGTCCGTGACCTTTCGCTTGCCGAGGCAGGCCGCCACCAGATCCGTCTGGCCGAGAACGAGATGCCGGGACTCATGGCCCTTCGCGCCGAGTTCGGCGAGTCGAAGCCGCTCGCCGGTGCCCGCATCGCCGGTTCGCTGCACATGACAGTGCAGACGGCCGTTCTCATTGAAACCCTCGTAGTGCTCGGCGCCCAGGTGCGTTGGGCAAGCTGCAACATCTTCTCTACCCAGGACGAGGCCGCAGCGGCGATCGCCGTCGGCCCGACCGGAACCGTCGACGCCCCAGCAGGCGCCCCGATTTTCGCGTGGAAGGGCGAGACGCTCGAGGAGTACTGGGAGTGCGCCGAGCAGATCTTCGACTGGTCAGCGGAGGCTGCCGCTGCCGGCGCCGACTGGACCGGCCCGAACATGATCCTCGACGACGGTGGAGACGCCACGTTGCTGGTGCACAACGGCCGCAAGTACGAGCTCGCCGGTGCTGTGCCCGAAGCTGCTGAAGACGAGAGCCACGAGGGCCGGGTTGTCCTCGAGCTGCTGCGCCGCTCGCTCGCGACATCGACCGACCGCTGGACGAAGATCGCCGCCGAGATCCAGGGTGTCACCGAGGAGACCACCACGGGTGTTCACCGCCTGTATGAGCTGTTCCGGAACGACGATCTGCTGTTCCCGGCGATCAACGTCAACGACTCGGTGACAAAAAGCAAGTTCGACAACAAGTACGGCATCCGCCACTCACTGCCAGACGGACTCAACCGCGCCACCGACGTGCTCATCGGCGGTAAGGTCGCGTTCGTTGTCGGATACGGCGACGTCGGCAAGGGCGCAGCCGAGGCACTTCGCGGCCAGGGCGCCCGTGTGATCGTTTCTGAGGTTGACCCGATCTGCGCATTGCAGGCCGCGATGGACGGCTACCAGGTCGCCAAGATCGAGAGCGTCGTCGACCAGGTCGACATTTTCGTCTCGGGCACTGGCAACCTCAACGTCATCACGACCGAGCACATGCTGAACATGAAGCACCTCGCGATCGTCGCCAACGTCGGACACTTCGACAACGAGATCGACATGGCCGGACTCGAAAAGATCGAGGGCGCCGAGCGAGTCGAGATCAAGCCGCAGGTGCACGAGTGGCGCCTGCCGAACGGCCGGTCAATCCTCGTGCTGAGCGAGGGACGCCTGATGAACCTCGGCAACGCCACCGGCCACCCGTCGTTCGTCATGAGCAACTCGTTCACCAACCAGGTCCTCGCGCAGATCGAACTGTACGCACACCAGGAGAACTACCCAGTCGGCGTGTATGTGCTGCCGAAGCACCTCGACGAGAAGGTCGCGCGCCTGCACCTCGACGCACTCGGCGTTGAGCTCACCACACTCTCAGAAGAGCAGGCCGCTTACATCGGCGTCACCGTGGATGGACCGTACAAGGTCGACCACTACCGCTACTAAGAGTTCGCCTTCGACGGCGTCGCCCGGCTTCGGCTGGGCGGCGCCGTTTTCGCGTGTGCGGGGGCGCGCTGGGCGGTCGTGGCAGGTGGGCGGTGGCGTGCAGCCGTTCGTCGGTCCGGAAGTGCGCGTTCAATGCCGTTTTGCGTCGCAACGGACCGATGAAGTTGTGCGGGCGGGGGTGGGCGTCGTTCGTCGGTCCGGAGGTGTGCGGTTCGACGTTGTTTCGCGTCGCAACGGACCGATGAAGTTGTGCGGGCGGGGGTGTGCATCGTTCGTCGGTCTCGAAGTGCGCGGTTCGGGGGTGTTGGCGCCCTAACGGACCGACGAAATGAGGGAGGGGCGCGGGTGCTACCGCTCAGGGAACCCGTGCGGGCGCCCGGTGAGCACAGGCGCCAGCGTCGACAGGCGCTGCTGCTCGAGCATGTGCGCCGCGTACTCGCGATCCCGGCGAACAGCAGACACCGCGTAGAGAAACAGCTCCGGGTCGACGTTCGGGACAGGAGAGACGAAAACGGATGCCTCAGCGGCCAGATCGCGTGCCAACCGCGAGCGCGTTTCCGGCGTGAGTTTCGCTGCCTGACCCAGGAACTGGGCGATCCTGCGGGTCAGACGATCAGGCATCCGCCCCACGTCTGCAATCGTTGCCCACGACTGCAGCACAGGCGGAACACCGTAGACGGATGGCTCGGCGCGGGGAACTCGTTCCTGCTGGGCATAGGTGCCGGCCAGCAGGTCGCCAAGGCGCTTCGCGCGGGTGGAGAGCAGGCCGGTGAGTGCGGCAACACCGCCGAGCGTCATGTAAATCTCGAAGAAGCCGACGAGGGCGCGAATGAAGGCGTGGCGGAACCCGGTTGCACCTCCGTCGTCGCGGACAATGCGTGCGCCGATGGCGAGCTTTCCGAGGGAGCGGCCGCGGCCGATGGTCTCGACCGCCGTCGGGAGAACCACGGTGCTGAACACGATGATTGCCGTGGAGAACGCGGTTGTTGCTGACTGGTCGACGACGCCCTGTGTTGCCAGGACGACGAGGAGCCAGAGCAATCCGGCGGCGACGAGCACCGAAACCAGAAAGTCGATGATGGCGCCTGCCGCGCGCAGAATGAAGCTCGCTGACTGGACGTCGAGCGCGACCGCCTCACCGGTGATCAGCTGGGAGGAGTCAGACAGATCCGACATCTGCACGCCGGGGGAGTCAGTCATGAATAGTATCTAATCAGATGGATCTCGACGCCTACAGTGCCGCGCACCGAAATGACTGGGACCGCCTCGACGCTTTAGCCTCGAAGCGGTCATTGTCGGGCGCGGAAGCGGACGAGTTGATCGATCGTTATCAGGCGGGAGCGACTCAGCTCTCGGCGATCAAGACCACCGCCGGATCGACCAGGCACGGGGACCGGCTGAGCGTCACGCTGTCGAAGTCGCGGCTGCGGTTCACCTCGGCCAGCGCCAACGTGCTCAGCCAGCTACCGCGGTTCTTTGTGCTTCAACTGCCCGCCGCGCTGTACCGGTTGCGCTGGCTCACCCTCGCCGTCGCCCTCGTCACGGTCGGCGTTGCAGCACTCTGGGCTGCGTGGGTGCTCAACGACCCGCAGGTGCTCGCGAACCTCGGCAGCACCGAGGAACTGCGCCGGGTCGCTGAAGAGGACTTCGCCAACTACTACTCCGACAACCCCGCGGCGTCGTTCGCCGGCCAGGTGTGGACCAACAACGCCTGGATAGCGGCGCAGTGCATTGCCTTCGGCATCACCGGCATTTGGGTGCCGTACGTGATCCTCCAGAACGCGCAGAACCTCGGGCTCAACGCCGCAGTGCTGTTTAGCTTCGGTGAGGGTGACACGTTCTTCCTCTACATTGCGCCGCACGGCCTGCTTGAGCTCACGGCCATCTTTGTTGCGGCGGCTGGCGGGTTGCGAATCTTCTGGGCGTGGGTTGCCCCTGGCAAACGCACGCGCGGCCAGGCCCTCGCCGAAGACGCCCGCGCGTTGTTCACCGTGGCGATCGGCCTCGTTTTTGTTCTGCTCGTTTCGGGCATTCTCGAGGGGTTCGTCACTCCGCAGCCGTGGCCGTGGCCCGTGAAGATCGGACTCGGCGCTGCGGCTCTCGGGGCGTTCCTCTTTTATATGCTCGTCGTCGGTCGACGTGCGTACCGAGCGGGGGAGACCGGGGACCTGGCTGCCTTTGAAGCTGGCGCCCGGCGCATCTACGCGAACTGACCGTTTCCGCATGCGTTAGGTGTGGCATCCGCTCGCCTCTCACGCGTGCTCGTCCACTCGCGTCGGATCCGCCTTCTCGCAGCCCTTTGAGGTCGCTCGCGACGTTGCCGAGATACTTTTCACTGTAGTTTTGAATGAATCAAAATAGATACTAGACTGGGAACATGTCACCCACGGAAGTCAGCCCTGAGCGCGAATTGCTGCGCTCGGCGGGTCTCCGTGCGACGGACCAGCGCGTCGAGACGATTCGCGCGCTCGAGAAGCACCCACACGCTGATGCACAGGCGGTTTTCGACATCGTCTTGCACGAACTCCCCGACACCTCGGTTCAGGCGATTTACGGAGTGCTGGGAGCGTTGACGGATGCCGGTCTCGTGCGTCGGATCGAACCGGCCGGTTCCCCGGCGCGATACGAACTGCGCGTCGGCGACAACCACCATCACATCGTCTGCTCGAAGTGCGGTGCGATCGGTGACGTGGATTGTGCGGTCGGCCACGCTCCGTGCTTGACGCCAGTCACAACATCCGGATTCACCCTCACAACTGCCGAAGTGACCTACTGGGGCCTCTGCCCCAATTGCGCCGCAGCGCCACTCAGCTAACCCCACCCTCTTTCGCTTTCGGCCAGCACCCCTGGCTGACAGCTGCCCCCTGCCCCGCCCAGAAACACCAAGGAGATACATGTCCGATACTTCGTACACCACCACAAACACCGGCACCCCGGTTGCAGCTGACTCCCAGTCGCTCACCGTCGGCGCAGACGGCGCGATCCCGCTGATCGACAGCTACCTGACCGAAAAGCTCGCCCACTTCAACCGTGAGCGTGTGCCGGAGCGTGTTGTGCACGCAAAGGGTGGTGGAGCGTTCGGTGTTTTCGAGACCACCGAGGACGTGTCGCAGTACACCCGTGCCGCCCTCTTCCAGCAGGGCACGGCTACCGAGATGCTCGCCCGCTTCTCGACGGTCGCCGGTGAGCAGGGTTCACCCGACACCTGGCGCGACCCGCGCGGTTTCGCACTCAAGTTCTACACGTCAGAAGGCAACTACGACCTCGTCGGAAACAACACCCCGGTGTTCTTCCTCCGCGACGGCATCAAGTTCCCCGACTTCATCCACTCGCAGAAGCGCCTCCCGGGCTCGAACCTGCGCAACAACGACATGCAGTGGGATTTCTGGAGCCAGTCTCCCGAGAGCGCACACCAGGTCACCTGGCTGATGGGCGACCGCGGCCTCCCGGCGTCATG
Source organism: Mycetocola zhadangensis (assembly GCF_003668565.1). Classification (GTDB taxonomy): domain Bacteria; phylum Actinomycetota; class Actinomycetes; order Actinomycetales; family Microbacteriaceae; genus Mycetocola_A; species Mycetocola_A zhadangensis. The sequence continues at coordinate 322,366 of NZ_RCWJ01000004.1, read as the reverse complement.
GCGCCACATGGACGGCTTCGGATCGCACACCTACCAGTGGATCAACGCCGCCGGCGAGCGCTTCTGGGTCAAGTACCACTTCAAGACCAACCAGGGCATCGCTGTGCTGAGCGCCGACCAGGCTGCCGAAATCGCCGGTCAGGACGCTGACTACCACCAGCACGACCTGTACACGAACATCGCTGAGGGCAACCACCCGAGCTGGACGATGTCCGTTCAGGTCATGCCGTACGAAGACGCGAAGACCTACCGGTTCAACCCGTTCGACGTCACCAAGGTCTGGCCGCACGCCGACTTCCCGCTGATCAAGGTCGGCACCATGACGCTCAACAAGAACGCCGAGAACTACTTCGCTCAGATCGAGCAGGCGACATTCTCCCCGGCGAACTTCGTTCCCGGAATCGCAGCAAGCCCCGATCGGATGCTGCAGGCTCGCATCTTCTCCTACGCGGACGCCCAGCGTTACCGCGTCGGCGTCAACCACGCGCAGCTGCCGGTCAACGCCGCGAAGACCCAGGTCAACAGCTACTCGAAGGACGGCGCAGCGCGCATCGACTTCCCGCCGGCCGACCGTCCCGGGTACGCCCCGAACTCGTTCGGTGGCCCGCACGCTGACCCGGCACGCGCTGCCGAATCGACCGGATGGCAGAACGACGGTGAGCTCCTGCGCACCTCCGCCACCCTGCACCCCGAGGACGACGACTTCGGTCAGGCCGGAACCCTCTACCGCGACGTCATGGACGACGCGGCCAAGGCCCGCCTGCTCGCGCAGATCATCGGTCACGTCGGTGCAGTGAAGAACGCTGAGATCCGTGCGCGCGCCATCGCGTACTGGTCGAACGTCGACATCGAGCTCGGTTCGAAGCTCGGCGCTGCACTCGCTGCAACGAGCGTCGCCGTCTAAGCACTGCTGACTGAGGGCCCGGCTTCCGCATTGCGCGGAGGTCGGGCCCTTCGTGGTTCAGCGCTCGGCTTCATCGGTCGCCGCGATCCATTTGCCGAAAATGGCTCTGTGATGTGTGCCGAACGCGGACCAGCCGACACTTTTTGGTAAATGGTGCGGCGAGGTGGCGGCGGGCGTGGGAGCGGCGTGCGGCAGACGGTGGCGAGGGCCGACGGAAGGCGGCGCGAGGGGACGAGCGCCCGACTACAGCCGGCCGGCGGCCTTGAGCGCGATGTAGGTGTCGGCGAGGGCGGGCGGCAGGTCCTCCGGCGACCCGGTCACGACCTCAGCACCGAGCTGGCGCACCGCCGCCGAGACCCGTGAGACGTCGAGAAGCGCCCGCTCGGCGGCTGCGGCCAGGTAAATCTCGTCCCGGTTGCCGCGCGTGCGGCTGGCCTCGAGGGCGAAAGGATCGGTGACGGATGCCACGACTACCGTGTGGCGGGACGTCAACTGCGGCAGCACCGACAGCAGCCCGGTCGAGGCACCAGGCGCGTCGATCGAGGTGAGCAGCACAACGAGGGAGTGCTGCGTGGTGATGTTGCGGACCTGCCCTGGGACAGCAGCCCAGTCCATCTCGATCAGCTCGGGATCGATGCCCGCCATGGAGTCGACGAGCTTCGACAGCAGGTCTGCCCCTGTGGCACCCTGCACCCGACCACGGACCCGGCGATCGTACGCGACAAAGTCGACCCGGTCGCCGGCGCGGGTGGCCAGCGCTGACAGGAGAAGCGACGCCTCGAACGCCGTGTCGATGCGCGGCTCGTCTGACACGCGTGCGGCCGATGTGCGTCCTGTGTCGAGGACGATCACCACACGGCGGTCGCGCTCGGGACGCCAGGTGCGCACAACAACGTCTCGACGACGGGCGGTCGCGCGCCAGTCGATCGACCGCACGTCATCGCCTCGGACGTACTCACGCAGCGAGTCGAACTCGGTGCCCTGCCCGCGAACCATCACGCTGGTTGCACCGTCGAGTTCCCGCAGCCTGGCGAGCCTGGAGGGCAGGTGTTTGCGGGCGTTGAACGGCGGAAGCACCCGCAGTTGTCCCGGCGATGTCATCGTCGCCTGGCGCGACATCAATCCGAGCGGTCCTGCTGAGCGCACGGTGACGTGTTCGACCCGCCGTTCGCCGCGGCGGAACGGCGTCAACTGCAACGCAACCACCCGGCGCTCACGCGGGGGAATGGTGACCCTGCTGCGGTTCGTTGACGGTCCAGCTGACGGCTGCCAGGCATCCCGAACCGTTGCTCGAAGCGTCCGTTTTCCTCGGTTCGTGAGATACAGCTCGCTCGTCACCGTCTCGCCGAGCCGTGTGCGTGATGGGAGTGATCGCGCTGTGCTGATCTGGCGGGGGGATGCCGCGAGCGAGAGATCGAGGACGCCGATCAGCACGCAGGACAACAGCCACAGGCCCAGCACAATGCCCGGCTCACCGGTGAATGAGCCAAGCACGATCACCGGGACGACGCCGAAGGCGACGAGCGCGACAAATCTCCCCGAGACGGTCATTTAGATCGGCACCTGCACGGAGCTGAGGATGGAGCGGAGGATCGCATCAGAGGCGATGCCCTCGAGTTCGGCCTCTGGACGAAGCTGGAGCCGGTGCCGCCAAACGGGCAGGACCATGGCCTGGACGTGATCAGGGGTGACCGAGGAGTAGCCACTGAGCCACGCCCATGCCTTGGCGGCGGCCAGAAGCGCTGTCGTTCCGCGGGGGCTGACACCCATCCGCACGCTCGGGCTCTGCCTCGTCGCGCGGGCCAGGTCGACGATGTAGCTGAGCACGTCCGTCGAGACCCCTGTGGTTGCCGCAGCGCGCTGGGCGTCGGCGAGGTCATCGGCGCCGAGCACAGCGGTGACCCCGGCCGCCGCGAGGTCGCGCGGGTTGAAGCCTGCCGCGTGCCGACGAAGCACTTCGACCTCGAGCTCTCGCTCGGGCACGTCGAGCACGAGCTTGAGCAGGAACCGGTCGAGCTGGGCCTCCGGCAGCGTGTATGTGCCCTCGTATTCGATCGGGTTCATGGTCGCTGCCACCATGAACGGCGTCGGGAGCGGCTGGGTGACACCGTCGACACTGACCTGCCGTTCCTCCATCGACTCGAGCAGTGACGACTGGGTCTTCGGTGGTGTGCGGTTGATCTCGTCGGCCAGCAGGATGTTGGTGAACACCGGGCCGCGGCGGAACTCAAACTCGCCGGTCTTCGCGTCGTAAATGAGCGAACCCGTGACATCGCCAGGCATGAGGTCAGGGGTGAACTGCACGCGCTTGGTGTCGAGGTCGAGCGCCGAGCTGAGCGTGCGGACGAGCAGGGTTTTGGCGACACCGGGGACGCCCTCGAGCAGCACGTGCCCCTTGGCGAGCAGGGCGATGATCAGTCCGGTGACGGCAGGTTCCTGGCCAACGACGCTCTTGGCGACCTCGCGTCGCACCTGAGCGAGCTTTCCCCGAAGCTCCTGCACGCGGGCGGACTCGCCGTGCTGCTGAGGCTGCTGCTGCTGAGGCGGAGCCTGCTGAGCCTGCGGATCTTGAGCCTGCTGCTCCGCATGCTGGGCGTACTGCGCCGGTGCGGCATGCTGCTCGACTCGCGGCTGCTCGTGCTGCGCAGCCTGCTCCTGCTGGGCGGAACGCGACCGGCGGGTCTGCTCCTGCTGCTCGCCGACAAGCGCATACGGGTTCGGCGGCACCGCCTGGTGCGGTGTCTGCTGGTGTCCCTCGTACGGCTGCTGCGGTGATGTCATCGAGTTCTGCTTCCGGTTGTCAGTGTCGGTGGGGGAGAAATGGGGCGGCGGGGCTGTCGGCTCCACGTTACGACGGGCGGCTCGGCGGTCGTGGATCGACGGCCGCCGCTGTATCCCGTTCAAGGTTGGCAAGCGCGTCCGAGATCGACACGACGTCGCGTTCGGACTGCGGAAGGATATCGACCAGGACGCCGCGAATCTCGTCGCGAGGCCGTCCGAGTGCCGAGGCGCAGGCATCCGCTACCTCATAAACCGTGGCGTGACGGGACAGCCCGAGCACGCGGCCGAGTCTGCCAACCGCTCCAATGCGGAGCGCGTCGATCGCGCGGGTGCGCGCGGAGATTCGCTGGTAGAGCCTGGCGCGACCCTCGAGCGTTTCGCCGGCAGGCACGGTGACTGGGAGGTTCTCGGCGACGAGCGGCCCGAACCTGCGCCCACGCCAGAACATGGCGACGAGCGCGGTCAGCGCGAGCAGCGACGTCGTCGGAACAAGCCAGTTCGGGGTCAGCTGGGCAACGTCTGGCGGGCCGGATGCCTCAACGTCGGCGATCGAGGGAAGGTACCAGACGAGACGGCCGGTTTCGCCGAGCAGCCCGAGCGCAAACGCCGCATTGCCGTGCAGAATCACTGACTCGTTGCTGACCAGTTCCGACGGGCCGACCAGGGTGAGCGTGCCGTTCTGCTCCGGCAACTGCACCACAGCGAAACCGTCGGTGTCCGCGGGGAAGCATGTAATGGCATCCGTTTCGGAATTCACCCGGAAGGTGGCGCCTGGACTGATCGTTTGTGCCCGCTCGGCAGCGGGCAGGTCGCAGTCCGCGTCCAGTGCGCCAGGCTCGTCGCTGACACCCGCCGCAAACACGTCAGGGGCGACCACCCGCAGCTGCGCGAAGGTCGGTGCGAGAATCACGGTTGAATCCGCTGTGCTGACGAGGTCGAAGAGCCTTTCGTCAGTGAGGTATCCGCTCGGGTCGAAGACGGCCAGAGTTGTGCCCTGCCGTTTCGCCTCACGCATCGCCTCGCCGTAGCTGCCAGGCAGGATCACGTCGACCCCCTGGTCGCGCAGCACCTCGGCCGTGGCCTTCGCCCCGGTCGGTGCCGGGTTCGCCGGGTCCAACTCGATACCGCTCGACGCTCCACCCCGCGTGAGCAGCATCGTGGCCGCGACAACGAGAATCGCCACGACCGCAACTCCGATCCAGAAAACGGAGCGGCGGGCGACGGTGCGAGCCCGCGGCGTGGTGACCTGGTCACCGTGGTTCTCTTGCGAAGCGGATGCCACTGGTCGCGTGGTTGGGAGCCTTCCGGTCATGAGGCCGGTTCCGTTTCGATCGACTCCAGCCGCGCCGGTGTGCGGGCGGAGAGTTCGACATCCAGCGCCCGGAGCAACCGGTACTGCTCGGCGGTTCCGTCGGTGCCGAGGTAGCGCACATCGTCGAAAGTGCGGGCGGCCGAGGCGAGGCGGTCGCTGGAATCCGGGAACGCCTCAGCGGCGCGACCGGCAAAGTCATGGGCCGTCGTGCCGGGGGAGACGAACACGATGGTGCGCTCGGTGAGGTCCCGAGCGAGCGCGCGGAACCGGTCGAGGGTCGCGTTCGTCCAGTCGCCGGCGGCGGCGAATCCCTCGGCAGACCGGCGCAGTTCGTCGGCCGTGCGGGTGTCATCCTCACCGAACAGGCCCTGTGCCACCCGGCTGCGGCGGTTGAGGCGCGGCATACCCCAGACGAGAAGCGCGACGATCAGCGCCAGCACAATGGCGATCACGATGGCGACGGGAACCCAGTCGGTCGGCACTGACGCTCCCGGCTGGAACAGACGCTCCAGCCACTCAAAAAACGCCTGGCTCAACCGATCGAACAGGCTCGGCTGCGCCGCGGCATACTCGGGCTTCGACAACTCGTCGACCAACCAGTCCCGCGCCTCGGGCGCCGTCGGGTCGACGGGCACGTCGAGCGGTGCTCCGCCAGGCACACCCCACGCGCCAGCTAGGCCCACGGCGAACCAGACCCGGCAGGCCCGGCCTGCCCCATCGGCGTCGGACGGCCGCTCGCCTGAAGAAGATAGGGGTCCTCAACCGTTGCGTTTCCGGTCTGCCGCGCCTCAACGAACCGGATCAGCTCGAGGTCGAGCCCCTCCTTACGCATCCGCAGGTCGACATAGATCAGGGCGATGGCCGCCGATGAAACCACGGAAGTGATCGACCCGACGAGCAGGGACAGAACAATCATGATCGCGTAAAGCACGAGAGGGCCAACCCAGCTTTCGGCACTTGTTCCCGTCGGGTCGACGGCTGACAACGCCATCACATAGAGCACGCTCACCGGGGTGAGAACAACCTGCGACACAGTTCCGACGATGAAGGCGATGAGGTACTGAACGCCGAGGGTGCGCCAGAAGTAGCCGTCGGTGAGCCGCCATGACCGGCGGATCGCGGCTCCCATCGACGCGCGCTCGAGAACGATCACACTCGGGACGATCGACAGTTTGATGCTCAGCCAGACCCCGACGACGATCAGGGCGATGCCGGCGAGGATGGCCAGGATGATACCGGCCGCGATAAACCCGCCGCCGAGCACAACGAGCATCCAGACGATCCCGACCAGGACCGCGAGCACAATGGTGAACGCGACAGTCGCCACGAGAACCCAGAGCAGCAGGTGTCCGAACCTCGGCCAGGTGGCCTTCCACACGGCCTTGAGTGTGAGTTTCTCGCCGAGGGTCGACCGAGCGACCTCATTGACGATGACCCCCTGCAGGAAGACCGTGCCGATTAGGGTGATGAGGAACGGAATGAGCGCGCCGAGCAGGATTGCGGCGACACCGCCAGCGGCGATCGCGTCCTGATCCTCGGCCGAGGCGGAGCTGATCCGGGACACAAAGAAGAACGTGATGGCGCCAATCACCAGAAGGCTGATCACGACGCTGATGGCCTGCACAAGTAATGCACTGCCGAATGTCGCCTTGGGGTTGCGCTTGAGAGCGAGGAAAGGAGCCCCAAGAAGGGTGCCGAATCCAAGCGGTCGAAGTGGGATGAGCCCCGGTTTGGGGGGAGGGGTCCAGCCGGGCTGGGAGAACTGCGGAGCGCCGTACGGTTGCTGGCCCCACGGATTCTGGCCGTACTGACCCTGCCCTGAGGGCTGTGAGGGGTAGGGGTTCTGGCCGTACGGGTTCGCGCCAGAAGGGGGGTTCACCTGCGGGTACTGCTGCGGCTGACCGGCAGGCGGTTGCTGGCTCTGCGGTGCCTGCTGCGGTGCTGGCGGCGATTGCGGAACGCGCTCGCCATAGCGGGGCGGCTCTTCAGCCGATCCCGGTGCCTGCCAGTTCTGGTCGTGAGTCACTCAGTGGCCCCCTCGTAGCGAAAACTTGCCTTCGTTCATCGTGGCATATCCAGCTCCCGCACACCTCCGATCCTGCGCCCGGACCGTGGAAAAATGCTGTTCATCAGAAGGTCCCCGGCTGGAGCCAGTAATCTGTTCCAGAGTACCGAGCGCCCGGATGCCCAAAGCCGGTCGAAGAAACGAGAACGAGGCGTATGAACGCACGGATCCTGGTGGTCGACGACGACACAGCACTGGCCGAGATGATCGGCATCGTGTTGCGAACCGAAGGCTTCGAGCCACACTTCTGCGCCGACGGAAGTGGCGCAGTTGACGCCTTCCACGAGGTCAAGCCCGACCTCGTTCTTCTCGACCTCATGCTTCCTGGCATCGACGGCATTGAGGTATGCACCCGCATTCGTGCGGAATCGGGCGTGCCGATTATCATGCTCACGGCCAAAACCGACACGGCCGATGTGGTCAAGGGGCTCGAATCAGGGGCGGATGACTACATGGTCAAGCCGTTCAACCCCAAGGAGCTCGTCGCTCGCATCCGCACCCGGCTGCGCCCAGCACCGCAGCAGGCCCTGGACACGCTGCAGATCGGCGACCTCGTCCTCGACGTCGCCGGGCACGAGGTGCGCCGTGGCGACACAGCCATCAACCTGACCCCCCTCGAGTTCGACCTGCTGCTCACCCTGGCGTCGAAGCCGCAACAGGTATTCACCCGCGAAATGCTGCTCGAGCAGGTGTGGGGCTACCACTACAAGGCAGACACCCGCCTGGTCAACGTGCACGTGCAGCGCCTCCGCGCCAAGGTCGAGTTCGACCCTGATAACCCGCGCATCGTAATGACGGTTCGAGGTGTCGGCTACCGCGCCGGCACCGGCGCCGCCGCGCAATAGCTGGCATGGTGTTCAGCCGGGAATCGACGGCGAGCCCAGCGGGGTACGGCGCCAACGCAGGGGTCGCCGGAGCGCGACTCGCGAACTGGAGGACCTGGCCAACCCGGGTGGTCCGCTCGTGGCGACGGTCGCTGCAGTTCCGCACCGTCATCGTCACCCTCGGGTTGTCGCTCGCCGCCGTGCTCATTTCGAGCATTTACATGTCGTTGTCGATCGGCAACGACCTCTTCTCCTCCCGCGTCGACCAGGTGCAGCAGGACTCGTTCCGTGCGACATCGTCTGCCCAGAACATCCTCGACTCCTCGAGCGACCAGGACCGGGCCGGCATCCAGGAGCTGATGAGCGCCGCGCGCACCGAGATCGCCCGCGCCTCAAGCTCCACCCTCATCGCCGGCTACCGCACACCGGGCCAATCGCCGAGCGCCGTCGCTCCACAGGACTTCGAGAGCCCCCAGCTCAGCGGGGTGATCAGCGACGCCCTCCGCGCGAGTGTGCAGAAGAACCCTGACGAACAGTGGTGGCAGTCGGTCTCACTTCCGGCGTCGAACGGTGGAACCAACCCCGGCATCGTGGTCGGAACCGAAATCACCCTGCCTGAGGGCAGCAGGTACGAAATCTACATCGGCTACAACCTGGTCGACACCGAGGAGACGCTGCTCTTCGTTCAACGCACCCTCTTCATCGGCGGGCTCACCCTCCTGATCCTCCTGGCGTCCGTCGCCTGGGTGGTTGTGCGCCTCGTTGCCAACCCGATTCGTGTGGCGGCCGAGACCAGCCAGCGACTGGCATCCGGAGATCTTGAGGTTCGAATTCCTGAAAAGGGCGAGGATGAACTCGCGACGCTCGCTCAGTCGTTCAACGGCATGGCCGACAGCATGCAGAAGCAGATCAAGGAACTTGCCGACCTGTCCCAGGTCCAGCAGCGCTTTGTGTCCGATGTCTCGCACGAGCTCCGCACCCCGCTCACCACGATCCGGCTCGCGGGCGACGTGCTCTACGACCAGCGCGACACCTATCCGCCTGCCATGGCCCGCACGACCGAGCTGCTGCACACCCAAACCCAGCGCTTCGAGGTGCTGCTCGCCGACCTGCTCGAAATTTCACGGTACGACGCCGGGTCTGTGCAGCTTGAAATCGAGCCGACCAGCCTCATTCACTTGGCCGAGGACTCCATCGATGGTGTTGCGTCGCTCGCCGAGCAGAAGGGGTCAGAGATCCGACTTGTCGCGCCGGGCGGCTACTCGCCTGTCGAGGCCGACCCGCGGCGCATCCGCCGCGTGGTTCGGAACCTCCTCGGCAACGCCATCGAGCACGGCGAAGGACGCCCGATCGTCGTGGTGGTCGACAGCAACGAGCAGGCCGTCGCTCTCACCGTCCGTGACTACGGGCACGGAATGACCGAGGCCGACTCCGAGCGGGTCTTCGACAGGTTCTGGCGGGCCGATCCGTCGCGCAAACGCACCATCGGCGGCACCGGCCTCGGCCTCGCCATCGCGCTCGAAGACGCGCAACTGCACGGAGGAACTCTCGACCTGTGGACACGGGTCGGCGGTGGCACGTGCTTCCGGCTCACCCTGCCGCGCGTGCTTGGCGGCGAGTTCTCTGTGTCGCCGCTCCCGCTTCCCCCCGAGGACGCGGACGGTCCTTCCCCCGCGATCGATCGAGCGGATGCTCCGACGCAAGTGAGAGAGGAACGCTCATGACCCGCAGGCGGCTGAGAAGCACCCTCGCGACTGGGCTGGCGCTCGCGCTGGCCGTCCTCGTCACCGGTTGTGCAGGCATCCCGCAATCGGGTGCACCGCAGATCGGGCAGGTCGTTCCGACCGACGAGGACCCGGAGATCGAGTTCCTCGCCCAGGGACCCGAGAAGGACGCGACGCAGGAGCAGATCCTGCGCGGTTTCATCGACGCGGCCTCGAGCCCGCGCGACGACTACGCGACAGCACGTGAGTACCTCTCGCCGTCGATCCAATCGACCTGGAACCCTGACGCGAGCGCGCTCATCGACGAGGCCAACCAGCGAGCATTCACCTCGGTGGACGCTCTCACCATGCAGGTCAGCCTTGTGCCTGTCGCATCTGTCGACGGGTCGGGGGAGTACGTCGAGTTCAGCGACCTGCAACCGACCACCCGGGTGTTCGCGCTCGTGCAGGTGGACGGCCAGTGGCGGATCAACTCAGCACCGGACGGAGTCGTGCTCGACGAGCAGAAGTTCAGCGAGGTCTTCAATCCGTACGCACTGAGCTTCTTTGACCCGTCATGGACGCACCTCGTCCCCGACCTGCGCTGGTTCCCATCGCGCGCGTCGACGGGAACACAGATCGTCAACGCCCTGCTCGACGGGCCAAGCGAGTGGCTTGTCGGCGCTGTGACATCGGCGTTCCCCGAGGGCACCCAGCTGACCCGCAACGCCGTGCCCATCGTCAGTGACGTGGCGCAGGTTGACCTCAACAGTGAGGCGTTCGAAGCAGACGATCTGACGCTGCAGCGCATGCAGGCGCAGCTCTCCGCGAGTCTCAGCGGTGTGTCGACCATCAACTCGGTCAGCATCGCGGTGAGCGGCAACGTTCAGGACATCCCGGTGCTCGCGATCCCAGGACCACGGGTGGACCCGCGGCCGCTCGCCATGACCGAGGACGGTTTCGGTTTCCTCAGCGGCGGCGCCGTCGAGCGGCTCCCCGGCATCAGCCCGCAGATCGAGGCACTCAGCGCAACGGCGGCGGTCGTCAACCCGAGTCACTCGCTCGCGGCGGTCAGAACGCCGGACGGCGTGTACGCCGTGCGGCAGTCGCAAACCTCAGGCCTTCGCGTCGACGGCAGGGCGGGTCTCATCGCCCCGTCACTCGATCGATTCGGTTTCATCTGGAGTGTCCCGGAGGGCGAGCCAGGTTCGCTCCTGGCCATCCGCGCAGACGGTTCGCAGTCACCGGTGATGTCGAGCTGGCCAGACGCGTCGAGCATCCAGTCCATCCAGGTGTCGCGGGATGGCACAAGGCTCCTCGCCCTGGTCCGCACGGCTGGCGAACCCCGGCTCCTCGTTGCCGGCATCGCTCGCGCCGCAGACAACACCCCGGTCAGCCTCGGCGATCCGCTCGTGCTCGCGGTCGGTGACGGCGCTGGCCTCTCCGCCACCTGGATCGACGAGATCACCGTCGCGTCCCTGACGAGCTCGTCCGACGGTCGGGGCGAGGTCGTCACCCAGGTGATCGGCGGAGAATCGACGCGGCTGGCCACCCTCGACGACGCCGTGCAGATCGTTGGGGGAAACACGACCAAGCAACTTCGTGCGCTGTCGTCTGCGGGTGACGTGCGGGTACTGCGCACGTCGCTCTGGCAGACAACCGCGAGCGGGGTGGCGTTCCTGGCCACCCAGCTTGGGAGCCCGAGCTAACTGTCCACAGGCCGGGCTGCACGGCGGGCTTTCCCCCGATCGTGCAACTCCCGGTTCCGCGATCGCTGCGCGCGCAAAGCTAAGCGGATGGAGGTCTCCGACAGCACCCCGGTCGCGCAGGTCGTCGGCCGAGCCCTTCGCGAGGCGATCGGGGTGCTTCTCCCGGTTGCCTGCGTGGGTTGTGGGCAAGCGGATGCCGCGCTCTGCGACGCCTGTCTGGCCAGCGTTCCGAAACCTCCCGCAGTTCGTGAGCTCGACGACGGGTTTCCGGTGTGGGCGGCGACAGACTACGACGGTGTTGTTCGTCGTGCTCTCCTCGCACTCAAAAATGAGCAGCGGACAGACGTTGCCGCAGCGCTCGGCGGCCTTCTCCGCTCGGCGTTCGACCGGGCCCTCACTGAGCTGCCCGCTCGGGCAGGCACCGTGGCCGATGTGACGCTCGCCACGATTCCATCGAGCCGGTCCGCCTACCGGAGAAGGGGATACCGGCCCGTCGACAGGCTCGTGGCTAATGCGCGCCTCGCCGCGGAGCATCCGCTCGCCCTCGTCCGACAGCCGGACGACCAGATCGGGTTGGGAATCGCCGGCAGACAGCGCAATCTGACCGGATCGCTCCGCGCACGCAACCGCGCGACGGGGCGCTGCTACCTCATCGTCGACGACGTCGTGACCACCGGCGCAACGCTGCTCGAAGCGCGTCGAGCGCTCGAGCAATCGGGTGCACGAGTCCTCGGTGGGGTGGTGCTCGCCGCGACGCCACGGCGCATTCTACCCCGGCCGTAACCACACAGTTTGCTGAGTGACTTATCTCCCCCCGCGGACTACCGTGGGGCTAAAGGCGCGAAAGGACCGCCCATGATTATGCGGCGGGACGCCTGATCTGGGAGGTTGACGTGGAAATTAACATTGTCGGACAAGGCCTGGGACTCACTGATCGCTTCCGCGATTACGTCGAGGAGAAATCAGCGAAAGTAGCCCACCTGTCAGACCGAGCCCTCGCATTCGAGGTCAAGGTCAGCCGTCACCACGACAAGAGCGGTAAGGCCGGAGACGACCGGGTCGAGCTGATGCTCGTCGGTCCAGGCCCACTCGTTCGAGCCGAAGCGGCGGGTTCAGACAAGTACGTTGCCTTTGATCTGGCAATTGCAAAACTGCTCGAGCAAGTGCGTCGAGCGAAAGATCGAAAGAAAGTATTGAGGGGGAAACGGCGAACATCACTCTCGACAGCGAGTGCTGAAGGATTCAGCGGAATCGACCTGCAACCCGCTGACCCTGAGACCATCGAACGCGTAGCCACCGGTGTGCTGACGGCGGTCGATGAGAATGAGGAGAACACCGAAGAGGAATACTGCCCGGTTGTTATCCGGGAGAAGGTATTCCCGGCCGAGTTCATGACCGTCGATGAAGCTGTCGACCGCATGGAACTCGTCGGCCACCCGTTCTTCCTCTTTGTTGATGCCAAGAACGACAGGCCAAGCGTTGTGTACCGCCGAAAGGGCTGGGACTACGGAGTCATCGGGCTCGACGAGGACACAACGGAATCGAAGAAGCGAGCGTAGATCCGCAGGGATCACTCGACCGTTGTTCACGCGGGTGCCGGAATTCCCGGCACCCGCGTGAACACTTTTGGGGGTGATTGCCTGTTGTTATCAGGGTGCTCCCACCGGACTGGACGCTAACATGGATAGCGTTATCGACTGACTGTTGATCATCACCCGCGCACACGGCGCGGTGGCGCGAAACTCGCGTGCCCTAGAGACAAAAGTGGAGTGCAATTCGTGGCCTCAGTACTAGAGAGGGTTCTTCGCGTCGGCGAAGGCCGGATCCTCAAGAAGCTCGAGAACCTGACGAAAGCCGTCAACTCGCTCGAACCCAACTTCGCCGAACTCACCGATGAGGAATTGCGCGCCGAGACGGGCGAACTCCGGGCTCGATTTGAGAAGGGCGAGACCCTCGACGAACTTCTCCCAGAGGCCTTCGCGGCCGTTCGTGAAGCGTCGAAGCGCACCATTGGTCTTCGTCACTTCGACGTGCAGATCATGGGCGGCGCGGCCCTCCACCTCGGCAACATCGCCGAGATGAAGACCGGTGAGGGCAAGACCCTCGTCGCGACCCTCCCCGCCTATCTGAACGCCATTGCAGGCAAGGGTGTGCACATCGTCACGGTGAACGACTACCTGGCGACGTACCAGTCAGAGCTGATGGGGCGCGTCTTCCGCGCTCTCGGCATGACCACCGGCGTGATCGTTGCAGGGCAGACGCCTGAGCAGCGACGCGAACAGTACAACGCAGACATCACCTACGGAACGAATAACGAGTTCGGTTTCGACTACCTGCGCGACAACATGGCCTGGCAGTCCAAGGACCTCGTTCAGCGCGGTCACTATTTCGCCATCGTCGACGAGGTCGACTCCATCCTCATCGATGAGGCGCGTACCCCGCTCATCATCTCCGGACCCTCCTCAGGGGAAGCGAACCGTTGGTTCAACGAATTCGCGCGCCTCTCCAAGATCCTCATCGAGGGTGAGGACTTCGAGGTCGACGAGAAGAAGCGCACGGTCGGCGTGCTTGAGCCGGGCATCGAAAAGGTCGAGGACTACCTCGGCATCGACAACCTGTACGAGTCAGCCAACACGCCACTGATCTCGTTCCTCAACAACTCGCTCAAGGCGAACGCGTTGTTCAAGAAGGACAAGGACTACGTCGTGATGAACGGCGAGGTCATGATCGTCGACGAGCACACCGGTCGTATCCTCATGGGCCGCCGCTACAACGAGGGTATCCACCAGGCCATCGAGGCGAAGGAAGGGGTTCAGGTCAAGGCCGAGAACCAGACCCTCGCCACGGTGACCCTGCAGAACTACTTCCGCCTGTACTCGAAGCTCTCCGGCATGACCGGTACTGCCGAGACCGAGGCTGCGGAATTCGTCTCCACGTACAAGCTCGGTGTGGTTCCGATCCCGCCGAACAGGCCGATGCGTCGCATCGACCAGTCTGACCTCGTCTACAAGAACGAGGAGACGAAGTTCGCGCAGGTCGTTGAAGACATCGCCGAGCGTCACGAGAAGGGCCAGCCAGTCCTCGTCGGAACGACAAGCGTCGAGAAGAGCGAGTACCTCTCCCGCCTGCTCGCCAAGAAGGGCATCCGCCACGAGGTTCTCAACGCGAAGAACCACGCTCGCGAGGCAGCGATCGTCGCGCAGGCAGGCCGACTCGGTTCGGTGACCGTTGCCACCAACATGGCCGGACGTGGTACCGACATCATGCTCGGTGGTAACGCTGAGTTCCTCGCCGTGCAGGAGATGAACGCCAAGGGCCTCAGCCCGAGCGAGACGCCCGACGAGTACGAAACGGCATGGGACGACGTCTTCACCGCTGTGAAGGACAAGGTCCAGGAAGAGGCGGACAAGGTCATCGACGCCGGCGGGCTGTACGTCCTCGGTACCGAGCGCCACGAGTCTCGCCGTATCGACAACCAGCTCCGCGGCCGCTCAGGTCGACAGGGTGACCCCGGAGAGAGCCGGTTCTACCTGTCACTGACCGACGACCTCATGCGCCTGTTCAACTCGGCTGCCGCCGAAGCGCTCATGGGCCGCGGCGGAGTGCCGGACGACATGGCCATCGAGTCCAAAGTGGTCAGCCGTGCCATCCGCAGCGCCCAGTCGCAGGTCGAATCGCGTAACGCCGAGATTCGCAAGAACGTCCTCAAATACGACGATGTCCTTAACCGCCAGCGCGAGGCAATCTACGCAGACCGCCGCCACATCCTTGAGGGTGACGACCTGCACGAGCGCACGCAGAAGTTCCTCGAAGAGGTCATTGATGAGGTGCTCGACGTTCACGTCGGCGAGGGCAACGGTGATGATTGGGACTTCGACGCGCTTTGGGTCGACCTCAAGACGCTGTACCCGATCAGCCTGACCATCGACGAGGTGGTTGCTGAAGCCGGGCAGAAGGGCAAGATCAACCGCGACTTCATGCGCCGCGAAATCCTGTCAGACGCCAAGCTCGCGTACAGCCGCCGTGAGGAACAGCTCGGCGCGCCTGCGATGCGCGAACTCGAACGTCGTGTGGTGCTCCAGGTCATCGACCGCCGCTGGCGCGACCACCTCTACGAGATGGACTACCTCAAGGACGGCATCGGCCTGCGCGCCATGGCGCAGCGTGACCCGCTGGTCGAATACCAGCGCGAGGGCTTCAGCATGTTCCAGCAGATGATGGGGCAGATCCGCGAGGAGAGCGTCGGATATCTGTTCAACCTCGAGGTTGAAGTGAAGAAGGGCGCGAGCGAGGAAGTCACCTCTGTCGAGGCCAAGGGACTCACCCGGCCCGATGGCGAGGAGGAGAAACTCAGCTACTCGGCAGCCACCGAGTCCGGTGACGTTGAGGTGCGCAACCAAAAGGGCCAGATCGAGAAGGCAGCGACAGCTCGCGCCAAGCAGGCGAACGCCGCCCGCTTGGCCCCGGTCGTCGACGACGCCTCGGATGCTCCCGCCGAACGTGGAGCGTTCGGTCAGAAGGGTGCAACGGTCCCGCCGGCCGGCGGAAACCGTGCCGACCGCCGCGCGCAAGGTAAAAAGAAGTAGCAGCTGACGAGCACACGGCCCCGGCTCCCTTTCGAGGGAGCCGGGGCCGTTTCGTTAGAGCACGCCGATCGAGGTCGCGCGCCAGCGCCTGTCGACGCCCTCCAGTCGAATGGCGACGGCCCTGGCGCGAGGTTTTTCGTAGACCATCACCACGGCCTCGACGACGCCGTCGCGTGGAGAACTTGTGGTGATCCGGCCGATCACGAGCACAGGGCGAGTCGCAGGAACACCCTTCACCTGCCGTGCCCGCGCCGAGATCAACTGGCGTTTCAGCAGATGTTTGTAGACGTCTTCGCTGATCCACCTGCCGAGCTGGTCGATGTCTCGGGCGCCGCGGAGCACCTCCATCACGCAGCGGGTCAGGTTCTCGAGAAGTGGCTCAGGCGGCGGGAGCTGTTCGGTTGGGGTGGCCTGGTGGCCGAAGTAGCCCTCAGAATCGAAGTGGTTCGTCCCCGGACCGTCGGTTGGGAGTGAAGCGTTCGTTCCTGCGCTCCCTGGCGGCGAATTCGGCCGGCGTTGTGAAGCCGGTCGGTGTGCATCCGCCGGCTTCCGAGGGGTCGCGGCTGGCTCGCCGGAGAACGGAATACTCATGCGTGGCTCCGTTGAAAGATGACTGTCTGTGCTCTTCATCGAGCAGGCTCGAGAACCGGCTCACAGCCGGTGATGGCGGCCACGGGGCAAGACGCCAGCGCAACAGGACGAGTGTTTCGGGTCCACGCGAGACCTGCGTCAGCAGATCCCCGGAGCAAACCGGGGATCGGAAAATGAAGTTGTGGAACGTTACTCTCTCAGCGGTGTTGCGAGGTGTAAACCCCGCATCACAAATCTGTGGATAACTCACGTTTTGCTGTGTAGAACTGTGTACCCTTCCAGCATGCGGTGGGACAGCCTCTTCGACGATCTTGAAAGCCAGCTCGAGCACGAGCTGCACTCCGACGAGACCGATCTACGCGCGGAAGAATATCGGCACAGATTGGGGCGGCTCGCTCTGCGCGAGCGAATCTCCACCTTCAGTCGCGGAGGCGGTCGTGAGCGACAACCGGTCACCGTGGAACTTGTGACGGGGGAGACACTGGCTCTTCTGCCCCAGACCTTCGGCAGGGACTGGTTCTCCGCTGACGCCCAAACCGCCGGAGCGGACTCGGGCGCTGTCCTCGTTTCGATGAACGCGATTGCGGCCATCCTGGTCCCGAAGTCGGTGCTCGCTCGGAGCCTTGACGTGCCCGAGGTTCCGGACAGTGATCCGCGGCTCACCGATCGGATCGGGATCGCTTTCGCCCTGCGCGACCTCTGTCGCCGGCGGGCCTTTGTGCAGGTGCATTGCGCAAACGCCGTATCCGCTGTGCACTCCGGCACGATCGACCGGGTCGGGCGTGACCACTTCGACCTCGCTGTCCACGAGCCGGGGCAGCCGCGGCGTGAACGGAACGTCGCGCACCAGCGCCTGATCCCGTTCAGCCAGCTCGCCTACCTCCGCCTGTAGCGCTAGTCCTGCTTCGGCCGAAAGATCGTGCCGCGCGCGATCTCCGGCAGGCTCGCGATGTCGGACTCTTCCCACAGGCTCATCCGGCGAGCTTCCTCGTACTTTTCAGCGATGTACGCCTCAAGCTGCACACGTTCAATCCGCCACCGGCCTGGAGCTCCGACGCTGATAGCGGGCAGCTCCGTTGTGCGGATCAGCTCGATCACCTCTGCCGCTGAGATGTTGAGGATGTCCGCAGCGTCCGCGACGGTGAGGAAGCGGCCGACGGAGTCGGAAGAGACCGTGTCCATACGTCGATTATGGGCGCGATGTCCTGTGGCGAACGTAGCTGTGGATAACTTTTTCACGACTGCCCAAAAATTGGCACGATGGAAACCCACGCAACCCCGCGTGTCCGACCGTTCGTTCGGAGGATGAATGGACCCCGCAGCGACCCTCACGCCAGTACGCTCGCGCATTCGGCTCGACCCACGATTTGTCGTCGGGATCGCACTGATTCTCGTGTCGATCGTCGGCGTCTGGCTGGTCGTCCAGTCCGCCGATCGCTCGACGCCCGTCTACCTGGCCCGAACGACGTTGAGCGTCGGAGACGTCGTCCGTGACGGTGACCTCACCCTCACGCACGTGCGGCTCGGCGAGGCGGATACGCACTACGTCGCCGACGGCGCCATCCCAGAGGACGGCCTGGTTGTCCTCCGCACAGTGCTCAAGGGTGAACTGCTTCCTCAGTCGGCTGTCGCGACGGATGCCACGGTCAACGTCAGCGCGATCGTCGTCGGTTCGACGTCCACCCTCCCCGAATCGATTGACGCCGGTTCGCTCATCGACGTGTGGTCAGCGCAGGTTCAGGACGATGGCACCTTCGCCCCTCCCGTCGTCCTGGTTCCTGGAGCATCGGTTGTACGGGTGGTTGAACAACAGGGACTTGTGGACGCTGGCGGCCAGGACGTCGAGATCCTCGTCCCGAAGGGCAAGGTGGCCTCTGTGCTCGCCGCCCTGGCCGGAAAAGACGCCATCTCCGTCGTCCCGGCGACGGGCAGGTGAGACCGGTGGTCGCGCTTGCCTTCGCCATCGACGGCAACACAGAGGACCGAGTCATCGCCGACCTGGTCGAGCGCGGGCACACTGTGGCAGCGCGCATCGGTGAACACGCCGACCCGATTGCGGTGCTGGCCGAGAGCGATGCGGCCGTACTGCTCGTCTCGGCAGAGCCCGAACGGCTCACCGCTCGTTTGCTGTCCTGGTGTGACGACCACGGCATCCGGGTTGTCGCCCTCGCAGCCACCGAGGCCGCCGCGCACAATGGTCAGGCGCTGCACCTGCACGAGGTCCTTCCCGCCGATGCTCCGCTCGACGAAATCGACGCCCTGGTGCGTGGAGGAGCAGTGGTTGCACCGACGCCGGTGTCGAGCGGTCCTGGCCGGATCCTTGCGGTCTGGGGGCCGGCCGGCGCGCCAGGCCGAACCACCGTGGCCATCACTCTCGCCACCGAACTGGCGGCATCCGGTCGTGTTGTCGCCCTCCTCGACGCCGACACCTACGGTGCATCGATCGCACCAGCGCTCGGCATGCTCGACGAGTCGCCCGGGTTCGCCGCCGCCTGCCGGCTCGCCGGGCAGAACGGGCTCAGCAGGGCGGAGCTGGAACGTGTCAGCCAGTCCTATCCCGTCCGCGGCGGAGCCCTCCACGTTCTCACAGGCATCACCCGGTCATATCGTTGGCCCGAGCTCAGCGCTGAGCGGGTGCGGCGCACGCTCGACGCCTGCCGGGACTGGGCCGACTACGTCGTGATCGACACCGGGTTCAGTTTCGAGAACGACGAAGAAATCTCCAGTGACCTGTTCGCTCCCCGGCGCAACGCAGCAACACTCGCGTGCCTAGACGCAGCGGACGAGATTCTGGCCGTTGGTTCCGCCGACCCGATTGGCCTCGCCCGATACCTGCGGGCGCACGCCGAGCTCCTCGACCGGGCGGCGGGTGTTCCGATCACAACGATTATCAACAAGGTCCGCCCAGGTGCCATCGGGCTGAACCCGTCCGGGCAGGTGAAAGCGACGCTGCAACGGTTCGGCGGCATCGGTCAACCAGTTCTTCTCCCGCACGATGAGAAGGCGACGGATGCCGCTTTGCTCGCGGGCAAAGCACTGCGCGACGCCAGCCCGAAATCGGCCGCACTTGCCGCTGTGCGTCGGTTCGCGACCGATCACATCCTGCCGCCCCCTGAGCAACCGGTAACCCGCCGGTCCCGCAGGCGTGCTCACGCTCTCGCCCGAGCGACCGCCGTGTAGGCGCTCCTTATACAGGACGGTTCCGGCGACAAATGCGCGCGTGTGGCCCGCATAGACTGGACAAATGTCAACGCTCAGTGACCTCGTTCTCGCCCAGGGGCGCTCCACCGAAGCCGATGTCGACTGGCTGCACATGCTCGTCGGTGACGCGCAACTCCTCGCCGATCTCGCGTTCGCTGACATCGTGCTCTGGGTTCCGGCCAAGGATGGTGGCTTCATTTCGGTGTCGCACTACCGCCCGTCGAGCGCGGCCACCCTGTTCTACCGTGACTTCGTTGGCCAGCCGATCAAAGCCCAGTGGCGTGCGCAGGTCAGTGACGCATTCGAGAACGCCCGGATCGCGGACTCAACGGCGCCGGACTGGTACGAAGAAACCCCCACCCGCGTTCGTGCGGTTCCTGTCATGCGTCGACTCGGATCGGCGTCACCCGAGAACGCGCCGATGCCGATCGCGGTGCTCACCAGGCACACCAACCTCGGCGAAGCTCGCACCCCCAGCCGCCAGGAACTGACCTTCAACGAGTGCGCTGACGACCTGTTTGAGATGGTCGCAACCGGCGACTTCCCCGACGTTTCAGCGCCAACCGGCCCACGGCGAGGAGCGCCGCGTGCGTCTGACGGACTCATTCGGCTCGACGTCGACGGGGTCACCACGTTCGCGAGCCCGAATGCCCTCTCCGCGTTCAACCGGATGGGGTTCGCAGACGAGCTCGAGGGAGAGTCCCTCGCCGAAGTGACAACCCAGATCCTTCCGAGCAAACAGGTCATCGACGAGTCACTTCCCCTCGTCGTCACCGGTCGCGCCCCGTGGCGCACGGACATTGAGGCCCGCGGTGTCACGGTGTCGCTCCGCGCCATCCCGCTGCGTCACCGCGGTGAACGTGCCGGTGCGATCGTGCTCTGCCGCGACGTGTCCGAGCTTCGCCACCAGGAGCGCGAACTCATCACCAAGGATGCGACCATCCGGGAGATCCACCACCGTGTGAAGAACAACCTGCAGACCGTCGCTTCGCTGCTGCGGATCCAGGCGCGGCGGGCGCACAACGACGAGGCCCGTGAGGCGCTGTCCCAGGCGATGCGGCGTGTGGCCGCGATCGCCGTTGTGCACGACACCCTGTCGGAGGGCCTGACCCAGGACGTCAACTTCGACGAGGTCTTCGAACGCGTCCTCATGCTCATCGCCGAGGTCGCGTCGAGCCACAACACAACAGTTCACCCGCACAAGACCGGTGAGTTCGGTGTGCTGCCCAGTGCATACGCCACTCCGCTGGCCCTTGCCCTCACCGAACTCGTCACCAACGCCGTTGAGCACGGGCTCGCCGGGCGCGATGGCGAGGTCGAGATCGTCGCCGACCGGTCGGGCGACGAACTCACTGTCCTGGTCCGCGACAACGGCGTTGGACTGCAGGAAGGCAAGGTGGGCGCAGGTCTCGGCACCCAGATCGTCCGAACACTCATTCAGGGTGAACTGAGCGGCACGATCGACTGGCACACAGTGGTCGGATCCGGAACCGAGGTCACCATTGAGGTGCCCCTCCGCTGGATCTCACGCACGTAGCATCCGCTCGACAGGCATAAAAAAGATCGTTGCCCGTTCTCCGAAAGGAGAGGGGCAACGATCTTTTCGTGAGCTTAGGAAGCGCGACGTGCGCGAGCGGCGCGACGCTTGAGCGCGCGTCGCTCGTCTTCGGAAAGACCGCCCCACACACCCGAGTCCTGGCCGGTCTCCAGCGCGTACTGCAGGCAGATCTCGGTCACCGTGCAGCGACCGCAGACGGCCTTCGCTTTGTCGATCTGGTCGACGGCTGGCCCCGTGTTTCCGACCGGGAAAAATAGTTCCGGGTCTGCGGTGAGGCAAGCGGCTTTGTCGCGCCAGTCCATGGGGATGCTCCTTAGAATTGCGGGTAAGCGACCGATATGGTCGAAAATGGAAACGGGCCCGTAATCTGAGAGGGCGATCACACGATGGGATCTGCTCACCTCTTTGTGAACCGCAAATCGGGCCTTCATTATGTTCGCATAACGGTCGAATCAAAGCAATAGATTTAAGCGCGATAAACCTGTGAATAACGTTCCAGACACATTTCTGACACACGAGGGGTCTACAATTTCCGATTTTCCACCCGATAGCCGAGGATCTCTCGCAATTCGGCTCCTCACCGGGATTTTGTTCCTGGAGGCTCTCGCACTGGTCGCTCTCGTCCTCGTGCTGGTCTTCGACATCCTCACGCAGCCTGCCGCATCGGTCGCGAGCGCAATCGCCCTGACGGTGCTCGTTGTGATCGCCGCCGTGTTCGTTTCGGCTGTCGCGGTCGCTCTGGCCAGACGCTCCCCGTGGAGCCGTGGCGCAGCTGTGGTGTGGCAGCTCGTGCAACTGGCGATCGCGGTCGGAGCGTTCCAGGGGGTAACGGCTCAGCCGGCGTGGGGCTGGGCGATCCTCGTTCCATCGGTGATCGCGCTGATCCTGCTGTTCACGAGAAGCGTGATGATCATTCTGCGGCGCCCGGACGTCGAGTAGTTGTCGAATTCGCGAACGGATGCTCTGGGCGGCGTTGGCGCGGACGCCTTACGCGATCTTCAGCTTCTTCCGCAGCGACGCAACGTGTCCGGTCGCTTTCACGTTGTAGAGCGCCAGCTCAATCGAACCGCTCTCGTCGATCACGAAGGTTGAGCGGAGCACCCCGGTGAGAATCCGGCCGTAGGAGTTCTTTTCGCCGTACGCGCCATACGCCTGGTGCACGTCGAGGTCCTGGTCGCTGAGCAGCGGGAAGGTCAGCGCATCACGTTCGGCGAACGTCTTCAGCGTCTCAGGCTTGTCCTTCGAGATGCCGAGCACCGTGTAGCCGGCGCCCTGCAACGAACCGAGGCTGTCCCGAAAGTCGCAGGCCTGGGTGGTGCAGCCGGGGGTCATGGCCGCCGGGTAGAAGTAGAGGATGACCTTCGAGCCGGCGAAGTCGGCCAGTGAGACCGACGCGCCCTCCGAGTCGGTGAGGGTGAACGCTGGTGCTGCGTCGCCAGCCGAGAGGCGAACCGAAGCATCGGACTGTGTGGGTTCGGGTGAAGTTGAATTCGTCATGGTTCCAGCCTAGGCATCCCGAACGGCCGCGCGGGTCGCGAAGGTGGCCAGCAAGCGTTGCAGCGAGTCAAGGCGAGCTGCACCGGTCTCTCCGAGTTCGCCTGCCTCGACGGCCTCGACGATGGCGCAGTCCGGCGCGTCAGGCAGGTGTGTGCAGCCGCGCGGGCAACGTTCCGCCGCCTCGGCCAGGTCAGTGAATGCCTTGAGCACGTTCGCCGGGTCGATGTGGCCGAGCCCGAACGAGCGCACACCAGGAGTGTCGATCACCCAGCCTGTTCCGTTGTCATTCTCGATCCGGTACGACACCGTCGATGATGAGGTGTGGCGACCGCGACCTGTGACAACGTTGACGTGACCTGTCGCCCGCTGTGCGGTTGGGACGAGGGCGTTGACCAGTGTGGATTTACCGACCCCGGAGTGGCCGACGAATACCGTGTCGTGACCGATGAGCGCCTCGGTGATCTCGGCCAGTGGCATCCGATCTGTCGCACTGGTGAAGACAAGCAGGTCGAGCCCGGCGAAGTTGCGCAGGAAGTCGGACGGGTCAGCGAGGTCTGTTTTGGTGATGCACAGGATCGGACGGATGCCCGCGTCAAGCGCCGCGATCAGGTACCGGTCGACCAGTCGCTCGCGTGGTTCCGGATCAGCTGCGGCCACAACAACGAGCATCTGGTCGGCGTTTGCCACGATGACGCGCTCGACCTCGTCGGAATCATCGGCGCTTCGGCGGAGCAGCGTGGTGCGCTCGACAATGCGGACGATGCGGGACAGGGTGCCTGCGTCGCCGGACAGATCACCGACAACGTCGACACGGTCGCCGTTGACGACGGCGTGCTTGCGCAGCTCAGACGCACGGGATGCCGTGATCCGGCGTTCTTTTCTCGTGCCCTCATCGAGCAGCACCGTGTAGCGGCCGCGGTCGACGGCGAGAACGCGCGCGGTCTGGGCGTCGTTGTGCTCGGGGCGAGTCTTGGTTCGCGGGCGGTTGCCCTTGCGGTTCGGTCGAACGCGAATCGACGACTCGTCGAACTGCGGCTCATCGTCGTCTTCGCCGGTGTCCCACCAGCTCATCGGGACACGGCTCCGGCCAGCATTGTTGTCCAGAGTTCGGGAAACTGGGGGAGGGTTTTCGCCGTTGTGGCGATGTTCTCGATCGAGACGCCCTTAACGACGAGTCCAATGATGGCGCCAGCCGTCGCCATGCGGTGGTCGTGGTAGCTCGACCACAGGCCGCCGGTGAGCGGCTTCGGAACGATGGACAGGCCGTCCTCGAGTTCGGTCACTTCACCGCCGAGCTTGTTGATCTCGGTGGCGAGTGCGGCGAGGCGGTCGGTCTCGTGGTGGCGGATGTGCCCGATGCCCGTGATGGTGGATGGCGAGTCGGCGAGGGCCGCCAGCGCAACGAGGGGTGGTGCCAGTTCGCCTGCCGTGGTGAGGTCGAGGTCGACGCCGGAGATGCGGCCGGTTCCTGACACGGTGACCCGGTCGCCGTCGACAACCACCTCGGCGCCAAACTTCGGGAGCAGCTCGAGCAATTCGGCGCCGACCTGGGTGGTCTCGGCTGGCCAGCGCGGGATCGTCACGCTTCCGCCGGTCACAACGGCTGCGACGAGGAATGGTGCGGCGTTGGACAAATCGGGTTCGATGTCGACATCAAGACCGGCGATGGGGCCTGGCTCGACCCGCCAGGTGCCTGGTGCTGGCGAAGTGACGGTCACCCCGCGGGCGGCGAGGGCGGCGATCGTCATGTCGATGTGCGGCAGGCTCGGCAGGCGTTCGCCCTCGTGAGTGAGGGTGAGGCCGGTCTCGAACCGTGCCGCAGCCAGAAGGAGTGCCGAGACGAACTGGCTTGAGCTGGACGCGTCGATGGTCAGCGTCCCTCCGGCCACCCTGCCCGTGCCGTGCACGGTGAACGGCAGCGATCCGCGGCCGTCGTCGTTGATGTCGACGCCGAGGTCGCGGAGTGAGGAGATGAGCGTTGTCATCGGACGGCCGCGAGCGGAGTCGTCTGCATCGAAAGTTGTTGGCCCGAGAGCGAGTGCGGCGACGGGAGGGACGAAACGCATCACAGTACCGGCGAGGCCGCAGTCAACAGTGGTTGAACCGGTCAGTTCTCCCGGCGTGACCAGCACGTCAGGACCAAACTCGCCAGTGGCATCCGTATCTGTGATCGTTGTTCCAAGCGCCCGCAGAGCGTCGACCATGTTCTGGCTGTCCTTCGAGTGCAGCGGCGCACGCAGGACAGAGGGCGAATCGGCCAGGGCGGCAAGCACAAGCTCGCGGTTGGTCAGCGATTTTGAGCCTGGAAGTGAGACGACAGCCGAAATCGGGCCTGCCGCGAGAGGGGCAGGCCACGGCTCGTTTCCGGCGGGCTGGTGGCGGTCGCCGTAGATGTCGAACTCCGGTGCGGAATATTGAGACTCAAGCATTGTTTCTCTAATGTATCGGCCATTTCAGTCCTGGAGGCATTTCGATAATGACAAGTTACGTACTCGAGCGAGCAACAGACGTGCCGGTCACCGGCGACGTTCTTCGCGATCTCGAGCGTCGTCTCGAACCGGCGGCCGTAGACTTGCCTCTGATGACCACCGTGGACGATACCCCAACCCCTGAACCGGACCCGCGTGCGCTGTTCGAAGAACAGGCCCTGCCGTTCATCGACCAGTTGTACGGCGCTGCCATGCGCATGACGAAAAACCCGTCGGATGCGCAGGACCTCGTCCAGGAGACGTTCGTGAAGGCCTACGCGGCCTTCGGGCAGTTCACGCAGGGAACAAATCTCAAGGCGTGGCTGTACCGCATTCTCACGAATACGTACATCAACATCTATCGCAAGAAGCAGCGCGAGCCATACCAGGGCACGATCGATGACCTCGAAGACTGGCAGATGGGTGGTGCGGAGTCGACAACGGCGTCGTCATCACGGTCGGCCGAAGCCGAGGCAATCGATCACATGCCGGACAGTGCTGTGAAGGATGCCCTCCAGGCCATTCCTGAGGACTTCCGACTGGCGGTGTACCTGGCTGACGTCGAAGGCTTTGCCTACCAGGAGATCGCCGACATCATGAAAACCCCCATCGGAACCGTTATGAGCCGACTGCATCGAGGCAGGCGGATGCTGCGGGACCTGTTGGCCGACTATGCAACCGAGCGCGGTATCGACACCCGCCCGGCAGGAGCACGAAAATGACCGATTGCGGATGTGACCAGGCGAAGCGCGATCTCGAGGAGTACCTCCGAAACGAGGTGTGCTCGACGAATGCCGCAGATATTCGAGAGCACCTCGAGCACTGCACGTCGTGCCAGGAAGAAGCGCTTCTCGCGAAGACGTTGACGGATGCTGTTCAGCGGGCATGCAAGGAGACCGCGCCCGCGGACCTGCGCGAGCACGTTCTTGAGCGGCTCCGTGCGGTGCAGGCAACACACTAGGTTCCAACTTTCGGACGACGCACTCGGTTTGCCTCGCCCCGTAGCGTTGGGTGTGTGATTCAGACCCCTGCTCCCGTCCGGAAGTCGCGTGTGCCCGTGTGGCTGCGCATTCTTATCCCCGCTGCCCTTATCCTCGTCTGGTTTGGGCTCTTCGGGGCTGGCGGAGCAAGCTTCGGCCAGATCAGCGCGGTCAGTACGAACGACCAGTCGCAGCAGCTGCCCGCAAGCGCAGAGGCAACGAAGGTCCAGGAACTCCAGGCCGAGTTCCGCGACGATGATGTGATTCCGGCGATCGTAGTCTTCGAACGCGACGGCGGGCTCACCGAGAGCGACCTGGCCTCGATCGACGACATCGTCACCGAGTTCGGCACCCTCGACGGGGTGCTGCCCGAAGAAAGTTCGCCAGCCATCCCGTCCGAGGACGGCGAAGCGGCCCAGGTCGTGATGGTGCTCGACACCGACGTCAAGACGGCAGACACGGTGGGGGAGCTCCGCACAGTCCTCGACGACAACGCCGTCGACGGGCTCACCGCGGCAATCACCGGGCCCGGCGGGCTCGCAGCGGACCTCACCAATGCGTTCGCTGGAATCGACGGTCTTCTGCTGCTCGTGGCGCTCGGCGCCGTGTTTGTCATCCTCGTCGTCGTGTACCGGTCGCCACTACTTCCCGTTCTCGTGCTGTTCTCCAGCCTCTCGGCGCTGTGCGCGGCGATCCTCGTGGTCGTGCAGCTCGCTCGTGCCGAAATTCTGCTGCTCAGCGGGCAGACCCAGGGCATCCTGTTCATCCTCGTCATCGGAGCGGCGACCGACTACTCTCTGCTCTACATCGCCAGGTTCCGGGAGTCGCTTGCAACCCAGCCCACCAAGTGGACAGCGACCTGGGCCGCGCTCAAGGGATCGTGGGAGCCGATCCTGGCGTCGGGCGGAACCGTCATCGCGGCCCTGCTGCTTCTGCTCTTCTCCGACCTCAACTCAAACAAGTCGCTCGGGCCTGTTGCGTCGATCGGTATCGTGTTCGCCCTGCTGTCGTCGCTCACGCTTCTGCCCGCGCTGCTGTACTGGGCGGGCAAGGTTGCATTCTGGCCGATCAAACCGAAGGCCAAGCCGGTCGACGATAACCCCGTCGCCGAGAACAAAAAGGGTCTCTGGCCGGCGCTCGCGCGATTCATCGCGCGCCGTCCGCGTGCCATCTGGATCTCAAGCGTGTTGCTGCTCGGTGTGATGTGCCTCGGCATGTTCCAGCTCAAGGCAGACGGCATCGCGCAGAGCGAGTTTGTGCTCGGCGAATCACAGGCCCGCGACGGCCAGGCTGTGCTCGCCGACCACTTCCCGGCCGGCTCCGGTTCGCCGACGGTCATCATCGCGCCGGAGGACGAGCTCGACGCCGTCTCCGACGTGGTGCTTGCCACCGACGGTGTCGACTCGCTGACCGTGCTCTCCGCGGATTCCCCGTCCGGATCACTCCCGGTCACCGAGAACGGCGTCCAGCCGCTCGGGCCTCCGGGAACCCCTGTTCCCGAGCTCACGGTCATCGACGGAAACGTGCTGCTCTCGGCGACACTCCTCGACGCTGGCGACTCGATCGAAGCCGAAAACGTCGTGGTAGACCTGCGCGCTGAGCTTGCCGACATTTCGACCGAGGACGCACCGGTGCTCGTCGGTGGCACAACGGCCATCGCCCTGGACTCGAACACCACGGCCATCGCCGACAGGAACCTCCTGATCCCGCTGATCCTCGGCGCGATCACGCTCATTCTCATGCTCCTGTTGCGCTCGATCGTCGCTCCGCTGTTGCTCATCGCCAGCGTCGTGCTGTCGTTTGGCGCGGCGCTCGGGGTTTCGGCGTGGGTGTTCAACGGCATCTTCGACTTTCCGGGGGCTGACCCCTCTGTTCCGCTGTTCGGCTTCGTCTTCCTCGTTGCCCTCGGCGTGGATTACAACATCTTCCTTATGACGAGGGTGCGAGAGGAGTCGGGCAAGCACGGCACCAAGCAGGGCATCCTGCGTGGCCTGGCCGTCACAGGTGGCGTGATCACCTCGGCAGGACTCGTGCTGGCGGCGACCTTCGCTGCGCTCAGCGTTATTCCGATCCTGTTCCTGCTCCAGATCGCGTTCATCGTGGCATTCGGTGTGCTCCTCGACACGTTCCTGGTACGCTCGCTCCTCGTTCCGGCGTTGAGCTACGACATCGGCCGGGCCATCTGGTGGCCGAGCAAGCTGTCACGTGGCATCCACTCGGCCGACCGGTCGGCACCTGTCGTAAGCGACGACCGTGTTCCCGCCGACCGCGAGAGCTGATCGAGAAACGACGCTGTCTTGGACAGGGACCGCGGTGCACAGCTATTCCTTCGGGATGGTGATCATGTGAACGGCCGGGGTCGTGGCGCGAGTCGGATGAGACCCGCGCCGCGACCAAGGAGCACTTAGGGAGCGGTGACGCTGACAGTCCAGGTGACTCCGAAACGATCGGTCAGCATGCCGAACCCGGCGCTCCACGCCGACGCGGCCAGCGGCTCGACGATGACGGCATTTCTCGCCAGCGCGTCCCAGTAGCCCCGGAGCTCATCAAGGGTGTCGGAACCGATCGAGATGAACAGTGCCTGGTCGGTGACCGTGGTGTTGTTCTCGCGGCGAGTCGAGCCGCCGCCGGCGATCGGGCCTTCAGTCTCGCCCGGGATGTCGTAGCCCATCACCCGGAAGCCGTTCTCCGCGGCGACGAGCCCGAACACGACCTTGTCGGACCCGGGCAGCTCGGCCGGCATGCCGAAGTCTGCGTACGTGTTTAAGACGGTGTGCCCGCCGAAGACTGACTGGTAGAACTCCAGCGCCTGGCGTGCATCGCCGCGGAAGTTGAGGTGGGTGGTCGCCTGAATGGTCATCTGTGCTCCTTGTGAACTTCGGCCCGATCGGGTCGATGTCTTCACCATCGCAGGCGAGTAGGACGCGTTCTGTCCTAGACCGGCCGTAAAGTCAAGAACATGACGACGACTTCACGACTGCTTCGGGTGTTGTCGCTCCTGCAAACCCGGCGGGACTGGCCAGGATCGCTCCTGGCATCCCGGCTGGACGTCAGCGATCGCACGGTCCGACGAGATATCGACCGCCTGCGAGAGATGGGTTACAGCATCCGGGCCACCATGGGTCCGGACGGCGGATACCGCCTCGACGCCGGCAGCGAGTTGCCACCGCTCCTCTTCGACGACGACCAGACCGTCGCCGTTGCCATCGCCCTGCAAGCGGCCCCCGCCATCGGCGCGGGAATCGAGGAAGCCGCAATCCGCGCCCTCGGCACCATCCGTCAGGTGATGCCCTCGCGGCTCCGACACCGACTCGATGCGCTCGAGGTCACGGCGATCGGCCGCCCCGGTGACGCGGCACCCTTGGAGATCTCACTCGACGTGCTCGTCATCCTCGCGAACGCCATCCGCGATCGAGAGATCCTTCGCTTCGATTACGCAACTCGCGAGGCGGCCGACACCGGCGAGCCGCTCCCGCCCCGCCGCGTTGAGCCGCATCACCTGGTCACTTCTCACGGCAGGTGGTACCTCGTCGGGTGGGACCTTGAGCGCGACGACTGGCGGCTTTATAGCGTCGAGCGGATCCATCCGCGCATACCCAACGGACCTCGCTTCACCCAGCGCACGGTGCCTGGCGGCGACGTGAACGAGTTCGTCTCAGCGCGATTTCAGGGTGCTGACGTCAACGACTGGCCCTGCCGCGGCACCGTGATTCTCTCCGCGCCCGCCCGTGACGTCCTCCCTTTCGCTGGCGACGGCACGGTCACGGCTATCGACGAGCACACCTGCAGCCTCGACGCAGGCTCCTGGTCCTGGGGAGCCCTGGCCGCCTCGTTCGGGAGGTTCGAAGTGCCGATGGAGGTTGTCAATCCACCCGAGCTCGCCGCAGCTTTCGCCACGCTTTCCGAGCGGTACGCAACGACCAGCAAGACCGGCCCGACCCGAACCTAGCGAGCGGGATCGGCGCAAAGAGAACCGGGGTGCCGGTTTCAGTGCCTGTCGATCGGGCCACTGAGCTGCGACAGTCGGGACTCCTCAAGGTCGAGGATCGTCTGCGCCCGTTCCATCACCCGTGAACTGTATGAACCGGTGGCTCTGGCGTCGAGAAGCGCCGCGCGTTCGGCCTCGAGCACCCGCATGCGCAGTGTGCGGTGCTGCTGGTATGGCCCTGGCGCTCCGGTGCGCAGCTCAGCGACAGATTCGGTGCGCATGACACTGTCTGCTCGTGCGCGTTCGATCACATCGTGCTCGAACTCGCCGCCGTTCTCGACACGAAGCTCGGGGTTATCGAGGGTCGCGAGCCCGACAGCGCTGACCTCTCTGATCAGCTCGGCGAGTTCCGCCCTGTCGGCGGCGGGGTCGGAGCCGGTGATGCGCAGCTTCCGGATGAGGAGCGGCAGGGTGCCGCCGTTACCAAGGAGGGTGACGACGGCCACCGTGAATGCGATGAGGATGAGTTGCGGACGGTAGGGGATGTCGGTTGGCAGCGACTGCGCCGCGGCGAGCGTGACGACGCCGCGCATTCCCGACCAGGCGAGAACGGCTCCGCCCCTCCAGCCGAGGCCTTCCTCGGTGAGGAAAGTGACGTCGGCGCGCTTCCGCGTGAGGAATCGACGTACCCGGACGGTTCGTTCGGGTGAGACCGGCGTCTCGATTTTCGGGTCGTCGAGGCGGCGCAGCGCTGAGTCGAGGTAGCGGCCCTGGGCTTTCGCGCGCCGCTGGTCGTGCCGCAGCAGGGCAACGAGCGGAATCACAAAGAGTGTGCGGATGAGAACGAGCATGACGCTGGCAAGGATGCCGAGTCCGATCGCGGCCGGCACGCTGAGGTCGTCAGCTTCAACCTCGTCGATGAGGGTGCGCAGTTCGATGCCCATGAGCAGGAACACCCCGTTCTCGAGAACGAACTGCGCGGTTCTCCAGTTGAGCCGTTCGGCGATGCGGTCGTGTGCGCTGAAATACCTCGCGCTGTTGTGACCGGTGATGAGTCCGGCGACGACCACGGCCAGCACACCCGACGCGTTCAACTCTTCAGCGGGGAGGAACGCCAGGAACGGCACAACAAAGGAGATTGTGGTGTTGAGGACGGGGTCATCGAGTTTGGAACGCACCCAGACCGTGGCGAACCCGACGGCAATGCCGATGACGATGGCGCCCGCGACCGCATAGAGGAACTCACCGGCGATCTCCCCGAGCGACACGGCTCCGGCCGACGCGGCGATTGCTGAGCGCAGCAGCACGAGAGCTGTGGCGTCGTTCACGAGGCCCTCGCCCTCGAGGACAGTGACCAGCCGTGGGGGAAGACCAAGGCGCTTTCCTATCGATGTCGCAGCGACAGCATCCGGTGGACTGATGACAGCTCCGAGGGCGATGGCCGCTGGGAGATTGAGGTCGGGGAGGATCAGGTGAAGCGCGAAGCCGGTGACGAGCGCCGAGACGATGACGAGCAGCACGGAGAGGCCGGTGATGGCCTTGAGGTTGCGGCGGAAATCGACGAGCGGCACGTTGACGGCCGCCGCGTACAGGATCGGGGGAAGCACCACCGAGAGGATCAGCTCAGGCGGGACGACGATCTCGGGAACGCCTGGCACAAAGCTCGTGCCGATACCGACGACGACGAGGATGAGCGGACTGGCGACTCCAAGTTTCGGGGCGAACCTGGCGACCACAACGATGGCGAGGACGCCGAAGAGTCCCAGAAGGGCGTATTCCATGTCCCCAGAGTAGAGGGGTGCCCGTCACAACTCCCGGTCGGAGGTGGAATTCGGCGAGAAGTCAGCGGGTCAGGCGGTCGAGGAACGTCACTGTGTCGTCGAGTGCGCTGCGCGCCTCCTCGAAGTCGAGGTGGAACTGGTATTCGTGGGGAAGCGCCGGCTCGTGGGAGGCAGGCCAGAACAGCTCTGTCACGGCGACACCCTGGCTCTTGAGCGCGGTGCTCATGGGAACGGACTGGATCCAGGTCAGGCTGTCGCCGTTTCCTCCGCTGATGAACGTCGGCGGGAAGCCGTCTGTCACAAAATCCATGGTCGACATTGTTGTGCCCGCGTAGGTGTCTGACCAGTCTTTGGTGCCGGTGTATGCCCAGAGTGCGACCTTGAACCCCCACGCGGTGAGGCCGTTGAGGTCGGCCATGGCGTCGAGGTCATAAACGCCGCAGTGCAGGATGGTGCCGATCAGCTGCTCAGAAGACAGCGACGGGGTGACACCAAGAAGGTGCGCGTATGCCGGGTTGGTCGTCACCGTCGCGAGGGAACTGGCCAATTGGGCGCCGGCCGAGTCTCCGGCGAGGATGATCCGTGTCGGATCGACGCCCAGATCGTCGGCGTTCTCGGTGATGTACGCCAGCGTGTCGTTGAGGTCGTGTACCGCCGTCGGGTAGGTGGTCTCCGGCGCGATCGGGTAGCTCACACCGACGGTCGTGTATCCGCGTGAGGCGAGGATGCGGAGGTACGGCGCGACGTTGGTCTTGCTGCCCGAGATCCAGGCGCCTCCGTGCACCCAGACGACTGTCGGCAGCGGGCCCGTCGCGTTCGATGGCGTGAAGACATCGAGAGTGCTTGAGCCGCTGGGAAGAGGAATCTCCACGTCGAGTTCCTCGGAGATTCCCGACGAGGGAACGTACGGCAGCATTTCCTTGACTGTGGCGCGAGCTCCGGCTTCGAACGCTGAGCGGATCAGCAATGCGGACGGCCAGGGAGTCGCCGATACAACAGTAGAGACAAGAAGCGCCGTTGCGGCCGAGATCGCGAGCACCGACGCGGTTCGGGACGTGGCGAACGATTGTGATGATCGAAGTTGCGTCGACGACATGGCCCCCCTTGATTGTGTCCCAGTCTGGCAGAAGCCGACGTCGCCAGGCGCAGTCGTCCGACAACGCAAAACGGACGCCGGCAGAAGCCGACGTCCGTTGTGCTGGTGGGACCTGGTTACAGGGTGAGCGCCCGCGAGAGCAGGTCAGCCTGCTCGGCAGCATGGCGCTTCGCCGAGCCGGTCGCCGGCGACGCTGATGCCGCGCGTGAAACGACACGGATGGACCGGTCCTTCACGTGCTTCGCTGCCTCGAGAGCGATGAACGGCCACGCGCCCTGGTTTTCAGGCTCGTCCTGCACCCACACCAGTTCGGCGTTCGGGTACTGGGCGATGGTTCCGTCGAGTTCGACCCGGGGGAGCGGGTAGAACTGCTCAACGCGTACGAGGGCGATGGCGTCGTTCGGCTGCTTGGCCAGTTCGGAGACGAGGTCCCAGTGAATCTTGCCCGAGTGCAGAAGCACTCGCTTCACGGCTGCCTTGTCGGTGATCCGCGCGTCGTCGATCACTGGCTCGAACTTGCCGCTCGTGAATTCCTCAACACTCGACGATGCGCCGCGGAGGCGGAGCATGGCTTTCGGTGTGAAGACGACGAGCGGACGACGAGGCCGTGCGTACGCCTGGCGGCGAAGCAGGTGGAAGTACGACGCCGGGGTCGACGGGCGAGCAACTGTCATGTT
Source organism: Mycetocola zhadangensis (assembly GCF_003668565.1). Taxonomy (GTDB): domain Bacteria; phylum Actinomycetota; class Actinomycetes; order Actinomycetales; family Microbacteriaceae; genus Mycetocola_A; species Mycetocola_A zhadangensis. Next base: position 288,705 of record NZ_RCWJ01000004.1, on the reverse strand, counting down.
GTTCTCTGCACACAGCTGGAGGTACCGCTCGATCCTCGCTGACGAGTGGTCGGGGCCCTGGCCTTCGTAACCGTGCGGCAGCAGCATGACAACGCTTGAGCGCTGTCCCCACTTCTGCTCGGCGCTCGAAATGAACTCGTCGATGATGGTCTGACCACCGTTGGCGAAGTCGCCGAACTGTGCTTCCCAGAGCACGAGAGCGTCAGGACGCTCGACCGAGTAGCCGTACTCGAAACCGAGGACCGCGTACTCCGAGAGCAGGGAATCGTAGATCCAGAACCGGGCCTGGTTGTCTGCGAGGTTCGCGAGCGGCAGCCATTCCTGACCGTTGACACGGTCGTGGAGCACAGCGTGCCGCTGCACGAAAGTGCCCCGGCGAGTGTCCTGCCCGCTCATGCGCACCGGCGTGCCCTCGACGAGGAGCGAACCCAGCGCGAGGAGCTCGCCGAACGCCCAGTCGATGTTGCCGTTGCGGCTCATGTCCAGGCGCTTCTGCAGCAACTGCTGCAGCTTCGGGTGCACGGTGAAGCCGGCCGGTTTGTTGTTGAACGCGTCACCGATGAGCTGAACGACGGCCTCGGGAACACCGGTCGTCTCTGGCTCACCTGAGTAACCGTCCTGGTCGATGTCATCGACGATGATCGGTGTCGAAGCTGTCTGGGCGGCGTGCGTCTCCATGAACGCGCGCTCGAGGCGGTCCTGGAAGTCGCGGTGCGATGCCTCGTACTCGTCTTCGGTGATGTCGCCGCGGCCGACAAGTGCCTCGGTGTACAGCTTGCGCACGCTGCGCTTCTGCTCGATGAGGTTGTACATCAGCGGCTGCGTCATCGACGGGTCGTCGCCCTCGTTGTGACCGCGACGGCGGTAACAGATGAGGTCGATGACGACGTCCTTGTTGAACTCCTGGCGGTAGTCAAGAGCCAGCTGTGCAACCCGGACGACGCTTTCGGGGTCGTCCCCGTTGACGTGCCAGATCGGGGCCTGGATGGTCTTGGCGACGTCGGTCGAGTAGACCGACGAACGGCCCTCACCCGGAGGTGTTGTGAAACCGACCTGGTTGTTGACTACGACGTGGATGGTTCCACCGGTGCGGTAACCGCGCAGCTGGGAGAGCTGCATGGTTTCAAGCACAATGCCCTGACCGGCCATGGCCGCGTCACCGTGGACGAGGATCGGCAGTGTCGAGAACGAGCCGATGGGCTGGCGGTCCTGCTTGGCGCGGACGATGCCCTCGAGGACGCCGTCGACGGCTTCGAGGTGCGAAGGGTTCGCCGCGAGGTAGACAGGCAGCTCGGTGCCGTCAGCCGCACGGAAGGTGCCCTCGGTTCCAAGGTGGTACTTGACGTCACCTGAGCCGGACGCCTTCTTCGAGGTGCCCTCGAACTCCTGGAACACCTGGCCGTACGTCTTGCCTGCGATGTTGGTGAGCACGTTCAGACGGCCGCGGTGTGCCATTCCGATCGCGGCTCCATCGAGGCCGGCTTCTGCCGCGCCCTGGAGCATCGCGTCGAGGAGAGCGATGGTTGACTCGCCGCCCTCGAGGCTGAAGCGCTTCTGGCCGACGTACTTGGTCTGCAGGAAGGTCTCAAACGCTTCTGCCTCGTTGAGCTTGCCGAGGATGCGCATCTGCTCATCGTGGGTTGGCTTGGCGTACGGGCGTTCAACCTTTTCCTGGATCCACTTGCGCTGGGCAGGGTCCTGGATGTGCATGTACTCGAGGCCGATGGTGCGGCAGTACGAGTCACGAAGCAGACCGAGGATGTCGCGGAGCTTGGACTGGCGCTTCTCACCGAATCCTCCGGTGACGAACTCGCGGTCGAGGTCCCAGAAGGTCAGGCCGTGGTTGAGGATGTCGAGGTCGGGGTGTGATCGTTGCACGTACTCGAGCGGGTCGACGTCTGCCATCAGGTGACCGCGAACACGGAACGAGTTGATGAGCTCCTGCACACGCGCCGTCTTGTTGACGGTGTCGCTCAGGTCGACGGAGATGTCCGGCGCCCAGTGCACGGGGTCGTACGGGATGCGCAGGGCCGCGAAGATGTCCTGGTAGAACGACTTCTGGCCGGTGAGCAGCTCGTGGACCTTCTTGAGGAACTCGCCGGATCCTGCACCCTGGATGACACGGTGGTCGTAGGTGGAGGTCAGCGTGATCGTCTTGCCGATGGCGAGCTCGACGAGGGTGTGCTCGCTCGCTCCCTGGAACTCGGCCGGGTAGTCGAGGGCACCCGCGCCGATGATGCAGCCCTGGCCCTTCATGAGGCGGGGCACCGAGTGCTCGGTGCCGATTCCACCCGGGTTGGTCAGCGAAACTGACGCACCCTTGAAGTCATCGGCGGTGAGCTTGTTCTTGCGGGCGCGGGAGACGAGGTCTTCGTACGCCGCGAGGTACTCGCTGAAGGTCAGGGTGTCTGCCTTCTTGATGGCTGGAACGAGCAGCGCGCGGCTGCCGTCGGGCTTGGGGATGTCGATGGCGATACCGAGCCCAACGTGCGCGGGGGCCACAACGCTCGGCTTGCCGTCGACGACGTCGTAGAAGACGTTTTGGCTGGGGAAGTCCTTGAGCGCCTGGATGAGTGCCCAGCCGATGAGGTGGGTGAAGCTCACCTTGCCGCCGCGGGCGCGCTTGAGGTGGTTGTTGATGACGATGCGGTTGTCGATCATCAGCTTCGCCGGGATCGTCCGAACGCTCGTCGCGGTCGGAACGGTGAGGCTGACGTCCATGTTTGTCGCGAGCGACTTGGCCATGCCACGCAGCGGCTGGACCGTGTCCTGCGGTTCTTCAGCGACAGCATCCGTCACAGCGGGAGCCTTCGGCTTCGCCGGCTCGGTCCGCGGGGCGTCTGCGGGGATCGGTGCTGCCTTGGGCTGCACCGACGTCGTCTTCGCGGCCGGCTGCGAACCGATCACCGGAATCGGCGCGGTTAGCGGGTGCGCCGGAGGAGCCGTTCGCGTCGCCGCGTCACCCTTCACGGGCGAGTAGTTCTCGAGGATCGGCCACCAGGACTGATCCACAGAGTTCTTGTCGGCGACGTACTGTTCGTACATCTCGTCGACAAGCCACTCGTTCGCTCCAAATTCTCCCGACGAACCGTCGTCAGTTCCCACACCGGTCAACTGGCTTGACACCGCCAGACCACCACTCTCTCCATTGAATTGAGCACAGCAGCGACATCCGTGGGAAGCGCTGCCAGATCCAGTTATCAAGCCTAATCCCTTTAGAGGAAGGCTGCGGCCCGAGAGCGGTATGAGTAGCGTGGTGCACATGGAGTTCTATGGTTCGGAACCAGCGTTTGATCTCACTTACTCGGACGTCTTCCTCGTCCCCTCACGATCGGAGGTGACGTCGAGGCTCGACGTGTCGCTCGCTCCGAAAGACGGCACTCCAGCGCAGATCCCTCTGGTGTCAGCGAATATGAACTCGGTGACAGGGCCGAGGCTTGCGGCGACGCTTGCCAGGCGGGGCGGGCTCGGCGTGTTGCCGCAGGACATGCCGTTGCAGGAACTCGATGCGGCGATTCGCTGGGTCAAGGACCAGCCGGTCGAGTACGACACCCCGCTTGAACTCGCCGCTGATGCAACGGTCGCCGACGCGCTCACCCTCACTCCAGCGCTGACCGGGCACGGGATAGTTGTGCGGTCGGGGTCGGGGGAGTACCTCGGCTGTCTCCCGGCCACAGTTCTCGGCAGCACCCCGCCCGACGCAAGGCTGGGCGATCTGCTGCACGGCCAGCTCACCTCGATCGACGCCGAAGACGTCACGACAGCCAGAAGCGCGTTCGACCTGCTCGTCGCAGCTGACCTGGATTTCGCGCCGGTTCTTCGGCACGGCGTCCTGGTCGGAACGCTGTCGCGTACGAGCGGGCTTCGGGCAACGCTGTACCGCCCGGCGGTCGACGCTGCTGGCCGACTCAGCGTCGCGGCGGCCATCGGCATCAACGGTGACGTCGCCGCGAAGGCACGCGCGCTCGCGGCGGCCGGCGTCGACGTGCTGGTCCTCGACACCGCCCATGGTCACCAGGAGGGGATGCTCACCGCCCTTGCAACAGTGAAGAGCCTCGGCCTGAAGATCCCGCTCGTCGCGGGCAACATCGTCACACCAACCGGTGTGGCCGACCTGGTCTCGGCCGGTGCAGACATTCTCAAGGTCGGCGTCGGACCCGGCGCCATGTGCACCACTCGCATGATGACCGCGGTCGGACGACCACAGTTTTCGGCCGTACTTGAGACCTCGGAGGCCGCGCGCGACCTCGGCGTTCACGTCTGGGCCGACGGCGGCGTGCGTTACCCGCGCGACGTCGCCCTCGCCCTCGCCGCTGGTGCGTCGAGCGTCATGATCGGATCCTGGTTCGCAGGCACGATCGAAGCGCCAGGAACTTTGAAGTCGGATGCCACGGGGCGGCTCTTCAAGGAAAGCTGGGGAATGGCCTCAACCAAGGCCGTGCAGGAGCGGTTCGGCCGACTCGACCCATACGAACTGGCTCGCAAGACGTTGTTCGCCGAGGGCATCTCGTCGTCGAAGATCTACCTCGATCCGGGCCGCCCGAGCGTTGAAGACCTGCTCGACATGATCACATCAGGCGTGCGTTCCTCGTTCACCTATGCCGGAGCATCCGACCTCGCTGAATTCCGCGACCGTGCACGCGTCGGCCTCCAGTCCGCCGCGGGTTACGACGAGGGCAAAGCGCTCCCCGTTTCCTGGTGATGCGTGCGGGCGATACGGCGGACACTCAGGTGAACGCTGCGTATACTTGCTGACACAATGGACGACCCCCCTCCTGCTGATTCGCCCGCCGCTCACCAAGTTGTTTCCCCCCGACGGGAGGTGACCAGTGTTTGAGTGGATCATGCTCAGCGTCGGCCTTCTGCTGACCGTCGGCACCGGACTCTTCGTCGCAAGCGAGTTCGCTCTCGTGAACCTCGACCGCTCCGAACTCGAGGCACGCCAGGCGAAGGGTGAGTCCCGGCTTGGCATGACGATCGCCGCCCTGCGAATCACGTCGACGCACCTGTCGAGCGCCCAGCTCGGCATCACGCTGACCACACTGCTCACCGGATACACGATGGAGCCGGCGATCACCAGCCTGCTCACGCAGCCGATGCTCGCGATTGGTTTTCCCGAGATCACCGTCGTGCCGATCGCCACAACGGCGGCAATCATCATCGCCACCCTGCTGTCGATGATCATCGGTGAACTCGTTCCGAAGAACTTCGCGCTCGCGCTTCCCGTTCACACGGCGAAGCTCGTCGTCCCGTTCCAGACACTGTTCACAACGGTCTTCAAACCGGCGGTCGTGATGCTCAACGGAAGCGCGAACGGCATTCTCCGCGCGATCGGCATCGAGCCGAAGGAGGAACTGTCAGGCGCACGCACCGCCGAGGAACTCTCGAGCCTCGTGCGCCGCAGCGCCGGGGCAGGAACCCTCGAGACCGACACGGCCACTCTGCTCAACCGCACACTGCTCTTCGCCAGCCACACGGCGGCAGACGTGATGACACCGCGCCCTCGGGTCGAAGCTGTTCACAGGGGAGACTCGGCGCAGCTCGTCGTCGAACTCGCCCGCACCACCGGATACTCCCGCTTCCCGGTGATCGACGAAGACGCGGACGACGTCGTCGGTCTCGTCCACGTCAAGCAGGCCATCGCCGTTCCCCGTGTCAAGCGTGCCGACGTTCCGGTCTCAGCGCTGCAGTCGGACATCGTCCGGGTGCCTGAAACCATGCGACTCGACGCCCTGCTTGGTGAACTCCGCGGTCGCGGATTCCAGATGGCCGTCGTCGTTGATGAGTACGGCGGAACCGCAGGCATCGCGACCCTCGAGGACCTCGTTGAGGAACTCGTCGGTGAAGTTGCCGACGAACACGACCGCACTCGCGCCGGTGTCGTCCGCACCCTCGACTCCATCGCCTTCCCAGGTGACCTCCGCCCAGACGAACTGCTCGAGCGCACTGCCATCACTGTTCCCGAAGACGGCCCGTACGAGACAGTGGCCGGTTTCGTGATGAGCGAACTGGGCAAGCTGCCGGTGATCGGCGACACCGTCTCGATCGACTCGGGAACCCTGCGCGTCGAACGCCTCGACGGCCGCCGTATCGATCGCATCCGTTACACCCCCAACCCCGTGAAGGAAGAAGCCGAAAATGAGTGACTGGGCCGGAATCGCCTGGCTTGTCGTCCTGCTCATCGGCAACGCCTTCTTCGTCGGCGCCGAGTTCGCCGTCATCTCGGCCAAGCGGTCGCAGATCGAACCGCTCGCCGAACAGGGTAAACGCAGCGCCATCACCGCACTCTGGGCGATGGAACACGCCACGCTCATGCTGGCGACAAGCCAGCTCGGCATCACCGTCTGCTCACTGCTCATCCTGAACGTGTCAGAACCGGCCATCCACCACCTGCTCGAGATCCCGCTGGGGCTGACCGGCCTGCCGGAGGAAGCCGTCGGAACCGTCGGCTTCATCGTCACCCTGCTGCTCGTGTCGTACCTGCACGTTGTTTTCGGCGAGATGGTACCGAAGAACATTTCGTTCTCGGTGCCTGACCGGGCCGTGCTGCTGCTCGCGCCTCCGCTCGTTTTCGTCGGCCGCGTGTTCAAGCCGGTGATCTGGGTGCTCAACGCAGCGGCCAACGGTGTGCTCAGGCTGTTCCGGGTCGAGCCGAAGGACGAAGCAACCTCCACATTCACACTCGACGAGGTCGCGAACATCGTCGACCAGTCCACCCGTGAGGGCCTGTTGCTCGACTCGACAGGCGCTCTCCTCGCCGCGTTCGAGTTCACCAACAAAAAGGTGATCGACGTTGCGCTCCCGCTCGAGAGCCTGCTCACACTGCCGCCGAACACCACGCCGACCGACGTCGAACGCGCCGTGGCCAAACACGGGTTCTCGCGATATGTCGTTGTTGATGAGCAGGGACTGCCATCCGGCTACCTGCATCTCAAGGACGTGCTCCGCCTGGATTCAGGTGAAGACGACGGTGACTCCGATCAGCCCGTTCCGGCGAAACGGATCCGGCAGCTCGTCTCGATCTTCGAAGACACCGACCTGGAAGACGCCCTCGCCATCATGCGGCGGTCCGGCGCCCACCTGGCCCGCGCGTTCAACCGTGAGGGCGACACCACCGGAGTGCTCTTCCTCGAGGACATCATCGAAGAGCTTGTCGGTGAGGTTCAGGATGCCACGCAGCGGCGTTAGAGGCTGACTCCCGTCGGCGACGGGTACGGAGCACGCTCGTACTGCCCGGGCAGGTAGTCGATCTCTGCACCAAGCTCGGCGGCGGCGCGCAACGCAAAGTGCGGGTCGCGTAGGGCCTCGCGGCCGATCAGGACGGCGTCGGCCTGCCCTGATGCCACAATCTCCTCGGCGTGCGCCGGATCGGTGACCAGTCCGACCGCGCCGACGCGAACCCCTGCGGCGTTCTTCACCGATGCGGCGAACGGCACCTGATATCCGGGTTCGAGCGGGATGTGCACCCCAGCGATCGCGCCTCCGCTCGAGATGTCAAAGAAGTCCGCTCCGGCGTCGACTGCCCAGCGCGCGACGGTCGCGGTCTGTGCCTCGTCCCAGCCGCCGGGCGCCCAGTCGGTAGCCGAGAACCGGACGAAGATCACGGCGTCGGCCGCGTTATCCCGCACGGCGCGAACGACACGCAACAGCAGGCGGGCACGGTTCTCGAGCGAACCGCCGTAGCTGTCGGTGCGGGTATTGACGAGCGGGCTGAGGAACTGGTGCAGCAGGTACCCGTGCGCCGCGTGGACCTCGATCACGTCGAAGCCGGCGGAGACCGCGCGGCGAGCGGCAGCGGCAAAGTCGGCCACAACACCGTCAATGCCTGCATCGTCGAGAGCGCGCGGGGCGGCGAACCCGTCAAACGGCTGGTTCGTCGGTGCGACGGTCTGCCACCCTCCCTCGACAGGAGGAACGGTTCCGCGCCGTCCGTCGCTGCCCCACGGGGCGAATGTGGATGCCTTGCGTCCGGCGTGTCCGAGTTGGATACCGGCCGCTGCGCCCTGGGACTGAACGAAGCGAACGACCGGAGCCCAGGCATCCGCTTGTTCATCCGTCCAAATGCCAGTGTCGCGGTCGGTGATCCGCCCATCGGGGCTGACCGCTGTCGCCTCGGCCAGAATGAGTCCGGCGCCGCCGATCGCGAACTGGCCCAGATGTACGAGGTGCCAGTCGGTCGGCACTCCGTCGCGCTTCTCGACCGAGTACTGGCACATTGGTGCGATCCAGATCCGGTTGCGCAGTGTGAGGTTTCCCAGGGTGAGCGGTTCGAACAGGGCAGGCATCGATCTCCTTCAGAGCGGCGAGCGGTTCGGCACGCTACAGCTGTTCAATTTATCCCACCTGCCTTTATCGTGAAGATATGGCAAGCGAATGGATGCCGTGGGGCGAGCGGGATGCAGCAGCGTACGTCGCCGTGCCCACCGAAAGAGATGACAAATACAGTCGTGGCGTGCTTGGCATTGTTACAGGCTCGGCCGAATACCCCGGTGCCGGGGTGCTCGGCGTTGAGGGAGCCGCGCGAACGGGGCTCGGGATGATCCGGTACCTCGGCGATGCCACAGACCTCGTTCTGGCCAGGCGGCCCGAGGTCGTCACCCTGCCGGGGCGTGTGCAGGCGTGGCTGATCGGGTCAGGCACCGACTCGAGCGACCTCGGGCTGCTCGGCACACTCTTCGCCGACGCGCTGGCGTCGGACGAACCGGTTGTTGCCGACGGTGGTGCGCTCGAGATGGTGGCAGCCGCGCCCCGCGCCGGTGTGATCGTGACGCCGCACTATCGGGAGCTGTCGCGCATGCTCGCCGCTGCCGGGGAGAGGGTGTCCGCCGAGACCATAGCGACGACCCCGTCGGTGTGGGCCAGCAGGGCAGCGGACCTGCTCAGGGTCACCGTTCTGCTCAAGGGAAGCACGACGTTCATCGCCGAACCGCTCGGTGCACGGTTCGCCGTGACCGGAGCGCCGCCGTGGACAGCAACCGCCGGGGCTGGCGATGTGCTCGGGGGAGTGCTGGGCGCGCTCGTGGCGACGCACGCCGACGACGTTTTCGAGTCCGGTGTGCTCGCGAGGCTCGCCGCATCCGCTCAGATCCTGCACGCGACCGCCGCGACGCTCGCGTCCCGCGGCGGACCGATCGTCGCGCTCGACATTGCCGAAGCCCTGCCGGATGCCGTGCGTCGGGTGCTTGAGGTGCGTGTGGACTGAGCCGGTTTTAGCTCACAGCAACATCCCAGCCAGGCGATAGCTCACCGACAAACCGAGCACGCTAGGTTTGGTTTCAGCTTCAACCAATCGCTTCCGACGGGAGAACCGCCATGCACATTCGTTCACGACAGAACGCCGCAGTCGCTCTTGCCGGGCTGGCCGTGATCGGCGGGCTCGCCGGCTGTTCGAGTTCGACCGCGCCGTCGGGCGACGCCGACACCCAGGACGCTGCGCCGGCACCCGAGTCCGGTGCCGAGTACACCGACGGCGAATACACGGCCACCGGTGATTACCAGTCGCCAGGCGGAGCCGAGTCGGTCACCGTGACGCTCACACTCGCCGACAATGTCGTGACCGCCGTGGACGTCACAGGAAGCGGCAGTACGCCAAACGCGAAGAAGTTCCAGGGTGAGTTCATCGAGAACATCTCCGCAGAGGTGGTCGGGCAGCCCATCGACTCGCTCAACGTGTCCAAGGTCGCCGGCTCCTCGCTCACCAGCGGCGGATTCAACGACGCGATCGACCAGATCAAGGCCGATGCCGACTAACGTCGACGCCTCACCGAACGCGACGACTCTCATGTTCGACGCGATCGGAACCCGCTGGCAGATCGACACCGCAGATCCGCTTTCATCCACACTTCGTGTCGGAATCGCGGATCTCATCGACGATTTCGACAGAACCTGGTCCCGGTTTCGACCCGACTCGCTCGTCGCAGATGTCGCGCGTTCCTCCGGGACTTTCGATTTGGGGGCGGATGCTCCGGCGATTTTTGCGCTTTACCGCCGGCTTCACGACGTCACAGATGGCGCTGTCTCGCCGTTCGTCGGCGGGCGACTGGATGCGCTCGGTTACGACGCGAACTATTCGTTCACACAGCGCGGCATTCCGAGCCCCGCACCGGTGTGGGACGAGGTTGCGCTGCTGGTCGGCACGCGCCTCACCACCACTCGACCCGTGTCCATCGACATCGGCGCCGCTGGCAAGGGCTACCTCGTCGACCGGGTCGCAGAACTCCTCCACTCCGCAGGGCACACCGCGTTCACGGTCGATGCCTCTGGCGACCTGGTGCACAGCGGTGAGCCGATCCGGGTGGCACTTGAGCACCCGTTCGATCCGGCGCTCGCCATCGGTGTGCTGACGCTCGGTGGCGGAGCACTGTGCGCGTCGGCGACAAACCGGCGGGTGTGGTCGAACGGGTTGCACCACGTGATCGACGGCCGCACCGGGCAGCCAACGCGTTCGGTTTCCGCGACCTGGGCAACCGCAGCTGACGCGGCAACGGCAGACGGCGCAGCGACAGCGCTGTTTTTCACGACTCCATCGGAGCTCAGCGCCGCGCTGCCGATTCAAGGGCTACGCATGTTCACCGATGGCTCGGTCGAGTACTCAGCCGGCTTCGCTGCCGAGCTGTTCCGATGAAGCGCGCGCTCGATACGGCGCTCGGCCGCATCACCATGTACAGGCTTGTGCTCCTGCTGCTCACCCTGCTCGCCGCGGTGAGCATGGTGCTCAGCGCGATTGGGCTGTTGTTCTTCTCGCCACTCGAGTTGCTGGCCGGCCTGGTGGGAGCCGTCGGTGTGAGCTACCTGTCGAACCTCGGCGTTGCGCGGCTGTTCCGGGTGGTTCCGAATGGTGAGTCGGCGCTGATCACCGGGCTGCTGCTGTTTTTCCTCTTCCGGCCGAGCCTCGAGCCAGCCGAACTGGGTGCGACGGCGATTGCGGCGCTCGTCGCCACGGTGTCGAAGTACGTTGTGGCCGTGCGCGGCAAGCACATTTTCAACCCGGCGGCGTTCGGCGCTGTCGTGGTCGGGGTGAGCGGCCTCGGAGTGACCTGGTGGTGGGTGGGCAGCCAGTACCTGCTGCCGTTCGTGCTGATCGCCGCCGTCCTCGTGCTGTATCGCACGCGCCGCCTGGCGGTGGCCGGTGTCTTCGTAGTGGTCAGTGTCGCGGTTCTCGTGGTCACACTGCTCGGTGCAGGCATGTCGATCGGCGCCGCCCTGGCCACGCCGTTCACGTCGTATCCCGTGCTGTTCCTGGCCGGCTTTATGCTGAGCGAACCGCTCACCCTTCCACCGCGGCGCTGGCAGCAGTTCACCGAGGCCACGATCGTCGGTGTGCTGTTCGCTGTGCCGTACTCGTTCGGGCCGATCTACTCGACACCGGAGCTCGCCCTTATCGTCGGAAACCTGCTGGCGTTCGCTGTGAGCCAGCGGCGTGGCATCCGTTTGGAGTTGTTGTCACGTCGACGCGTCACACCGTCGATCGTTGAGGTGAGCTTCCGGCCGGCTGCGCCCCTGCGGTTTGAGGCCGGGCAGTACCTCGAGCTGCAGGTGCCGCACCAGCGCCAGGACGCCCGCGGGCAGCGCAGGATGTTCAGCATCGCATCGGCGCCAGCGTCGAACCTGGTGACCGTGGCGTACCGGGACAGTGACAGCAGCTTCAAAACGGCACTCGGCGCACTCGAGCCCGGTGCGCGGGTTGTGGCTACGGGAGTCTGGGGTGAGTTCGTGTTGCCGTCGAGCACGTCGCGACCGCTGCTGCTGATCGCCGCTGGGATCGGCATCACTCCGTTTCTCAGCCAGCTCGCGGCGATCGACTCACAGCGCCGGGATATCGTCCTGGTTTTCGCTGTCGCCAACACCGCCGAGCTTGCGCTCCTCGACGGCGTCAACCTCGCCGGCGTGAACGTTCGGGTGATCGCGCCGGAGCCGCCCCCGATGTTGCCGCCAGGCGTTGTCTACTCCGGGCCGGGGCGGCTTGACCGCGATCGACTGGTCGAGATCGTGCCGGACGTGGCCTCGCGTTCGGCCTGGCTGTCCGGCCCGCCCGCGCTGGTCGACGCTATTAAGCCTGTGCTCCGTCGACTCGGAGTGCGCCGGGTGCACATCGACTACTTCTCCGGTTACTAGGGCGACGGTCCTGGCGAATTCGCGAACGGATGCCACGTGGCACGCGAGCTGGCACGGTCCAGTCGCGCGCAGCGAAGCGCAGGCAACGCCCCTAGGATGAGTGCGGTGAACAGGTCGATCGGGGTGTGGGGTGCGTTTGTTGCCGTGCACTTTCTGCTCGGCTGGATCTGCCTTGGCATGCCAGGCACCGGGATCGGTGAGTTGGCGCTCGGCTTGCCGCTCGGTGACGTCACACTGGTTTACCGGCCGTGGGTCCTGCAGGCGCTCGGAGACGACGGGGTTCCGGGGCTCAGCGAACCGTGGGTGTACCCGATCGCCGCGCTGCTTCCCCTGTTCGCCGCGATGGTTGCCGGTCCAGACAACTACGGCGTCACCTGGCTTGTGCTCGTCGCCCTGCTTTCAGCGATGGCCCTCGCTGTGCTGCTCGGCAGAGGAACCTCGCCGCGTCGCCGAGCTTCCGCGTGGTGGTGGATCGCCTTCACCGCAGCCCTTGGCCCGATCGCCGTTGCGAGAATAGACGCGATCACGGTGCCGCTCGCGATTGTTGCCCTGCTGCTTGTGGCGCAGCATCCGCGAATCGGGGGAACGCTGCTCGCTCTCGCAACCTGGATCAAGGTGTGGCCGGCCGCGCTGATCGGCGGTCTGCTGCTGGCGTCGACGCGGCGGTGGACGGTGTGTGTAGCGGGGGTTGTCACGAGCGTGGTTCTCGCCGCGGTCGCGATGGGAGCGGGTGGGGGAGCGCACCTGCTGAGTTTTGTCACCGAGCAGACCGGTCGAGGCCTGCAGATCGAAGCCCCGGTGGCGACGCCGTACCTCTGGCTCGCCGCTGCCGGTGTCGAGTCGAGCTCCATCTACTACAGCACCGACATCCTGACCTTCCAGGTCGCCGGTCCGAACGTCGACACGGTGGCCGCGATCATGACGCCGCTGCTCGCGCTCGCTGTCACCGCGACGGCGTTGATCGGAGCGCGGGCCGTGCGGCTTGGCGCGCCAGTCGTGCGGGTCCTGCCTCCCCTTCTTCTTGCGCTTGTCGTCACGCTGCAGCTGTTCCATAAGGTTGGCTCGCCGCAGTTTCTGACCTGGCTGATCGCGCCCATCGTGCTCGGTATCGTCTGGCGTGGGCGCGGCTACACCGTCCCAGCAGCCATTGCCCTGGGGCTGGCCGCCCTGACCCATCTCGTTTACCCGTACCTCTACTTCCGGCTGCTCGCGGCTGACCCGGTCCTGGTCGCCGTCCTCACCGCGCGAAACCTCGGCTACGTGGTGTTGCTGGGCTGGGCGCTGCACGCGGTGCTCACGGCTCACCGGCGGCCAGCGGCGCTCGGCTCGGACTCTTCGTCACCGAGCGGGGTTACGATGGCGCCGGGAACCGAACAACACACCGAGGAGTAGTCATGCTTGTTGCTTTCAGCGTCGCACCGTCAGGCGGGTCGAACCCCGACGCTTCCGTACACGATGCGGTCGCCGCCGCCGTGAAAATCGTGCGTGAATCGGGCCTGCCCAACTCGACGGACTCGATGTTCACCACGATCGAAGGGGAGTGGGACGAGGTCTTCGACGTGATTCGTCGAGCGACGGATGCCGTCGGCGCGTTCGGTCCGCGCGTTTCCCTTGTGCTGAAGGCAGACATCCGCCCGGGGCACACCGGTGAGATCACCGGCAAAGTTGACCGGCTGAATGAAGCCCTTAGATCGATTCAATAACGGCGCCTGCCTCACGTACACTTCCTGAATGCCCACTTCCCCCGACGGGTCGACGCAGCTGTCGCCGACCCGCGTTCGTCTTGCCATGCTCGCCCTCGCCATCGGCGCGTTCGGCATCGGTACAACCGAATTCGTCGCCATGGGGCTGCTGCCCAACATTGCGAGTGATCTGCTCCCTGAGCTTTTCGCTCGCTCACCTGAAGCAGCGAACGCCCAGGCCGGGTGGCTGATCACGGCATATGCGCTCGGCGTTGTGGTCGGCGCGCCGACGATCGCCGGCATGGTCGCACGTTTCTCACGGCGCAAGGTCCTGACCTGGCTCGGCGCAGCGTTCACTCTCGCCACTCTGGCGACAGCCGTGTTGCCGAGCTTCGAGCTTGTCCTGCTGTCCCGCTTTGTCGCCGCAATTCCGCACGGCGCATACTTCGGGATTGCCGCACTGGTGGGCGCCAGGCTCCTCGGGCCGAGTAAACGCGCCCGCGGTGTCGCTCTCGTCATGTCGGGACTGACCGTCGCGAACGTGATCGGTGTGCCTTTCGCAACCTGGGTGGGCCAGGGTCTCGGCTGGCGGGCTGCCTACCTCATCGTCGCAGCCCTGTTCGCGCTCTCCACAGTGGCGATCTTCTTCGCGGTCCCCGACCAGCGGGGCGAACCGGGCCAGACCCTGCGCCGTGAACTGCGCGTGTTCTCCTCGAGCCAGGTCTGGTTCGCGTTGGCCATCGGATCGATCGGTTTCGGTGGTTTCTTCGCCATGTACAGCTACATCGCGCCGATCGTCACGGAGGTGAGCGGAGCGCCGGAACAACTGGTGCCGTGGGTCCTCGTCACCATCGGCGTCGGAATGACCGTAGGCAACTTCGTCGCGGGGCACCTCGCCGATCGGAGTGTGACGAGAACACTTCTGTTGTTCTTCGCGCTCATGCTTGCGCTGCTGATTGGCCTCGCGCTCAGCGCTCACTCGCTGCCGCTGCTCTTCGTCTTCGTCTTCGCGGTCGGGTTCGCCGCACAGGGCATCGGGCCGACCATTCAAACCAGGCTGATGGATGTGGCCGGGGACAGCCAGTCGATCGCCGCGGCGCTCAACCACTCGGCGCTTAACATCGGCAACGCGTTCGGCGCTGCACTTGGCGGCGTTGTCATCGCGTCGGGCGCGGGTTATCTGGCGCCGATCTGGGTGGGTGTCCTGCTCACTGTCGCAGGAATCGGCATCGCCGTGGCCAGCTTCCACCTGGAGCGCAAGCAGGGGCGGTCGACGACCGCCGAGGTCGACTCAGTCGAGGATGATGCCGTCGAGGATCGCGCGCTTGCGGAGCGCAACCTTGGTTCCCACATCGAAGCCTGACGCGCGGTACTTTTCGCGGATGCGCTTGAGGTAGCTCTTCGCCGTCTCCTCGGAGATTCCGAGCTCGTACGCGACGCTCTTCACCGGTTCGCCCGCGGCGTACAGTGCCATGACGCGGCGTTCCTGGGCGCTGAGCTTCGGCGATCCGCTCTTGTTGGCGTTGAGGGCGATGTCCAGTTCGTGCGAGATGAACGACTCACCGATCATGGCCGAACGGATGGCCTCGACGATCATCGAGGGGTCCTCGGTCTTGACCAGGTAGCCGAGTGCGCCGGAGGCGAGAGCCTCGCGCACGACGGCCGGGTCAGAGTAAGTGCTCATGAGCACGGTCTTCACGCCGGTGGTCTTCAGCGTCGACAGCTTGAGGGAAACGGGGATGTTGTCTTTGAGGTCGAGGTCGAGCAGAACGACGTCGACAGGGAACTCGCTGTGGGTGAGAAGTTCGGGCCAGGTGGCGACTGCGGCGACCATGGTGATGTCGTCGGCCGCTCCACGGATCCACTCGGTGAGTGCCCCGAGGAGCATCTTGTGGTCGTCGACGATCGCCAGTCGAATCGGTGACTCCGGACTGCTCATAGGTTCCCCCTTCTCACGCCGATGCCATCAATGGTCGATCGGATTGTCCGCCGTGCACTCGATGACCACCATCAGCGCGCTTGGCGTTGTGCTATCAACATACCGTCCCGCGCGGCTCAGGTGCTGCCACGTCGCTGGTTCGACGTCAACACGGCGCATTCCTTTCGCCTCGATCTGGATCGGGAAGCGGAGACCATTTCGATGAGCGGATGTCTCCTGTACGGCCGGACCGAGGGTCACGATTGCTTCTCTCTTCGTGCGCTGCTCTCCATACATCAGCAGCCAGAGTGCCGAGAGCAGTCCGTCACGCTGGCGTTGGCTGAGGAGGCCAGCGAGCGAATCCGGGTCACGCAGTTCAACCGAAACGGACAGGAAGTCGGACTCGCTGATCGCGTGGTGCAGCCAGGTGTGGCTGCGACCGGCGATGAGGTGACGGCGCAACTCGGTGGCAAGCGCTCCGGCGCGATCAGCACGCGCACTCCCGAGGGGGAGTGGTTCTCGTCCGCTCGAGATGTCGTCGAAGAGCCGCTCGATCTCGAGGTCGATCGCCGCGAGTTCTGCAGACTCGAGCATGCTCACACCGTAGGCGGGTGCGTCGACCGTCGATTGGATCAGCACCCGGTCAAGAGCCATCATTACCATCCGCCGGTAGGAGCCGACGATCGCCGTGCCGATGAGCGGCGGCATAACCGCGAGGGCGCAGAGCAGAATGTCCGAGCCGACAACGAGCGGGTCGGGACTCGTGTTGAGGATGGAGCTGACGATCAGCGTCAGGGCGAGGGCCGTTGTGACGACGATGACGTCGCGGATCGGTCGGATGCTGACGATGCCGAGCAGAACGCCGCCGACGCCGATGGCGGCGGTTGGGTGGATGCCGAGCGGGCTGAGGCCCCACACAGCGACCAGGTCGACGGCAACAACGAAGACGAGCATAACGACCAGCACGGCGAAGGCCAGGTCGCCGAGGATGAACCCGTTCGACCGCACGACCAGGATCGTGACGGTTGAGGCCGCAAGCAGGAGCACCCAGGCGAGGATATTCAGCGGCAGGTACGGATACTCCAGGACGTGCAGTGAGAATCGCCACAGGGAACTGAACACGACCAGGGCACCGGCGACGGCGAGCCCTGTCCCGAGTTGGCTGGTTCCCAGGGAGGACCTGGCCGATTCTGTCCGGCTCGGCCGTTGCGAGCTTCGGTTCATTTGGGGATCTCCAGGACGACTGTTGTGCCTGCGGCGGGCGCGCTGAACACGCGGACGCTACCGCCTGCGTCCCGCACGCGAGCCACGACGGAGTCGGCGAAGCCAAGCCGCCCGCCAGCGATGGCTGCTGGATCAAAGCCGGTACCGGCATCCGTCACCACACCACGTACGATCGCACCGTCGTCACTGAGGGTGACGTGGGCAACGTTCTGGCCTGAGTGCCTTCGCACGTTCTCGAGGCACTCGCTCAGCGCCAGGACGAAGGCCTCGAGTTTGGTGCCGGGGAGACCGAGTTGGCCTGAACCGTGCCAGTTGATGTCGAGTCCCATCGAGCTGAATCGCTTTTTGAGGGCCTCGAGGGTGCCGCCGAGCGCGAGTTCGGCTGTGTTGGTCAGAGTGTACCCGCCGCTGGCCTTGGGGGAGGGCGATTCGCCGAGCCGAAGCCGGGTGAGCAGTGCCCCGTCAGATTCGGCCTGCGACCGGAGCGCCTCAGGGGCGACACCGACACCTGAGTGTGCCAGCAGGGTCAGTGTGGCGAGCACCGTGTCGTGAAGAAGGCGGGCGTCACGATGCCGCTGTGTTTCCGTCTCGGTCGCCCTCCGCTCGACATTGTGTGCGCGGCCGATGCTGGCGACGCGTCCCATGACGCGCGGGAAGCTGGAGCGAAGCCAGACACCGAACATCGTTGAGACACCCCAGCCAACACTGACGAAGACGAGCAACGGCAGGATCCGCGGGTTCACGCCGGTGCTCAGCAGAACGATCGTTGTCACCGTTCCGGTGAAACCGAGGACCAGCATGATGAGTTGCCCCCAGGCGGAGACGAGGATCGTCGCGAGAGACCCGATTCCCCACGCGCCGACGGCCGAGATCGCGCTCCCCGTCGCGACGTTCAGTTGCCCGTCGGTCGGAATGTAGATGGCGCAGATCGTGCAGAGGCCGAGCGAATAGCTGAGGATCATCCAAAGCGGATGCGGCCGATAGGTGGCGAGGATGAGCGCGGCGGCCAGGGCGAAGAGCAGGCCGAGGCACGCGACATAGCTCGGCAGGTCGAGGGCTCCAGGCAGGGACAGGCAGAGCACTGCGATGACCACGCCAGCGAGGCCGAACAGGCGGGTGGTCCGGTAGAGCAACCGCGCCAGTTGCCAGCTGAAGCGATCCCGTTCCTCGGGGCTCAGCCGTTTAGGGCTCACGAGATGCCCGGCGCCGCGGGGAGTCGACGGGGAACGCGCGAGTGCGCTCCATCGGGGGTGCGGGCCATGTTCGGCAGTATATTGCCAGCGCCGGGCAGGAGCACGTCGACGCGGCCGGGCGTTTTGCGGGGAGCAGGCCGGTCAGCCTGCCGGAGCGTCCAGGAGTCGGCGAAGGTGGGCGCTCACGGCGACGTGTTCGATCAGGAACCCGTCATGCCCGAAGTCGGATTCGAGAATGGCTGGCACCGTGCCGTCGATGCCTGTCGAAACGCCGGCGGCAATGCGTTCCTGGCCCTCAACCGGAAACAGCCGGTCGGAGTCGATGCCGAGGACCAGTGCTGTGGCCGTGACTCGGGCGAGCGCGGCTTCCACCCCACCGCGGTCCCGTCCGATGTCGTGCGAGTTCATGGCTTCGACGAGGGTGATGTAGCTGTTGGCGTCGAACCGCCTGGTGAACTTGTTGCCGTGGAAATCGATGTACGACTCAACGGCGAATCGGCCACCGCTACCGAGTGGGCTGATCGGTGACTGCCAGCTGCGCTCGAAGCGTTCATTGAGTTCGGTCGGACTGCGGTAGTTGAGAAGAGCCATCCGTCTGGCCAGGGCGAGGCCACGGTGTGGGCCGTCGCCGTCCCTGGCGTCGTAGTAGTTACCGCCCGCGAACAACGGGTCCATTCGGATCGCCTCGATTTGCACCGAGTTGAGCGCGATCTGGTCGGCAGTCGTGAGCGGCGGCGCGGCCAGAACGCCGAGCCGGTCGACCCGGTCGGGGTACCCGACAGCCCACTCGAGAGCGTGCATTCCACCCATCGATCCGCCAACGACCGCGGCCCAGCTGTCGATGCCGAGCTCGTCGGCCAGGGAAACCTGGGCTCGAACCTGGTCACGAACTGTCGTGAACGGGAAACGTGCACCCCACTCGGAACCGTCCGGAGCGAATGAAGCCGGGCCGGTCGAGCCCTGGCAGCCGCCGAGCATGTTCGGGACCACGATGAAGAACTCGTCGGTGTTCAGGGCGAGCCCAGGGCCGACGATCTCCTGCCACCACCCTGCGGTGGGGTGGCCAGGACCTGGGCCGCCGACCACGTGGCTGTCGCCGGTCAGGGCGTGGGTGATCAGGATGGCGTTGTCGCGAGCGGGGGAGAGGACTCCGTGGGTCTCGTACGCGATCCGCAGGTGCGGCAGGTGCCCGCCCCGCTCGAAATCGAGGGGACCGAGATCGGCGAACAGTCGGGACCCGCGAGGGTCACCATCCCGCCAGGCACCTGTGGCCGGGGGCTTGCCGAGCACGTGCCGGGTGTCGGCCTCCGTGACAAACCGTGACGGGACTGTGTCTTCGGGTGTCTGCCAGTCCATGTTTCCATTGTGCCTACCCCTGTCAAAACCGCCCCGAGTGTTACGACGCAGCAGAATTCTGGTCAGACGGATGCCCGGATTCGCGCGATCCTGCGCAGCGCAGCTTCCTCAGAAGTCGAGGATCTGCCGAGAATGCGTCGAACAGCGCCGAGAACAAGTCGTGTTGCGGCGACCGCCGGGAACAGGGGTCGACGCAGTCCAAGCAGTTCACGGTACTCGCGAGGGATCGACGCGACAGCGCCGGCGAACATGATCCGGTACGCGGGCATCACGGCTGGCGACAGCGGAGGGTTCCGGATGAAGCTGACGATCTCGCGCACCCGATCGTCGCTCTTCAGGGTGCTCGCCCGATAGAACGCGTGCAGTTGCTCCCGCAGCTCAGCGGCAGATCGCGGAGGCGCCTGAACTCCGATGAGTTCGCCTGCCTGTGCCCACTCACGAACGTAGGCGTCTGCTCCACCCGGAATGTCCGAACCCCAGAGCAACTGGCAGGCCAGAAACGAGTCGGTGAAGACATCGTGCACCCAGGCAAGCAACTCCGGGTTCCCGGCAGAGTAGTCGCGCGTTTCCCCAGCGGCGTCGATGTACGTGCCCGACACCCGCTCGTGGAAACGACCGACCCTGGTCGACTCACGAACCGCCGTGGCCGTGTCGCCGAAGGTGACGGTCATCAGCCACTGGATGGTGCCGGTCAGCCGGCCAAGGGGGTCTTCGCGATACCGGGACCAGTCGTGCACGCCGGCAAGAGCTCCCGGGTGAAGGGCCTGCATCAACAGTGATCGGATGCCAGCCACCATCGTGGGCAGTTCACCGTGTACCGTCCAGGATGCGGATCCCGGACCGAAGTAGCCGGCATCGTCGCCGTCCTCGAGGCGGTCGACCCACGCGGGGCGGCCGTCGCTGTGCCCGGACAGGGTGCTTAACAGGTGTGATCGCCACGCATCGGCCAGCCTCGTCATTTGGCGAGGGTAACCCGCGCTGCTGGGAGCGCGCCGACGGCACAGCAAAACGCCCGGACCGTTGACGGTCCGGGCGATTTGCTGAGCGCTGCGGTTTAGGCTCGCGCTGCTTCGACGACCTTCCGGGCTGCCGCGAGCGCCTGCTCGAGGTCAGCCTTGAGGTCGGCCACGTTCTCGAGCCCGACCGAGAGGCGCACCAGACCGGGAGTGACTCCCGTGGTCAGCTGCTGCTCAGGGGTGAGCTGCGAGTGCGTGGTCGACGCCGGGTGGATGACGAGGGAACGCACGTCGCCGATGTTGGCCAGGTGTGAGAACAGGCTCAGCGTATTGACGAGTTCACGGCCGGCGTCGACGCCGCCCTTGAGCTCGAAGCTGAGCACAGCACCGACACCCATCGGCGCGTACTTGTTCGCGGCTGCATACCAGGGGCTCGACGGCAGCCCCGAGTAGTTGACGCTCGCGATGTCGGCGTGGCCGTCGAGCCACTCGGCGATTTCCTGCGCGTTCTGCACGTGACGTTCGATGCGGAGCGACAGGGTTTCGATGCCCTGGATGAGCTGCCACGCGCTCGCCGGAGCGATGGCTGCTCCCAGGTCCCGCAGCAGCTGCACACGCGCCTTGATGATGTAGGCCAGTCCGTCACCGACAGCCGTGGTGTAGCTGGCGCCGTGGTAGGACGGGTCTGGCTCGGTGAGGCCGGGGAACTTCTCAACGTTCTTGGACCATTCGAATGTGCCACCGTCGACGATCACACCACCGATCACCGTGCCGTGCCCGCCGAGGAACTTCGTCGCCGAGTGAACGATGATGTCCGCGCCGTGCTCGAACGGCCTGATGAGGTAGGGCGTCGCAATCGTGTTGTCGACGATGAGGGGGATTCCTGCCTCGTGCGCGATGCTCGACACCAGCCCGATGTCGAGAATGTTGATGCGCGGGTTGCCGATGGTCTCGGCAAAGAACGCCTTGGTGTTCGGGCGGATCGCACGGTGCCATTCGTCTGCGTCGTCCTGGTCCTCAACGAAGGTCGTCTCGATGCCCAGCTTGGCGAGCGTGTACTTGAACAGGTTGTACGTGCCGCCGTAGATCGACGATGACGAGACGATGTGGTCGCCTGCCTGGGCGATGTTGAGGATTGAGGCCGTCGATGCGGCCTGGCCCGAGGCGAGGAGGAGGGCGCCAGTGCCCCCTTCGAGCGCAGCAACGCGCTCCTCGACGACCGCCTGTGTTGGGTTCTGGATGCGGGTGTAGATGTTGCCGAACTCGGCGAGCGCGAAGAGGTTTTTCGCGTGGTCTGCGCTGTCGAACACGTAGCTCGTCGTCTGGTAGATCGGCGTCGCGCGTGCCTTCGTGGTTGGGTCCGGAGCTGCTCCGGAGTGGATCTGCTTGGTTTCAAACTGCCAGGAAGCTGAATCGGCCATGAAGAGCTCATTTCGGGTAGGGAAGAAGGAGGCGCGTGTGCCGTGAAATCGAGCCTAGGCACACCGTGGAGCCGACACAATGCCGACGAAACATGCCGTAATCAGGTGCGAACAGGGCGCGGTGAATTCCGTCGGTACTCTGAGTGTCATGACGAGACGACGCGCAGTGGTGACAGGGGCAAGTTCAGGAATCGGGGAGGCAACGGTTCGCCTGTTTGCGAGTCGCGGCTGGGACGTCGTCGGAGTTGCCCGGCGTGCTGACCGGCTGGAGGCGCTCGCCGCTGAGACCGGAGCCCATGTTGTCGTCGCCGACGTGACCGTGCAGGCGGATGTGGATCGCCTGCGAGACGAGGTGGCGGCATCCGGCGGAGCTGATGTCCTGGTCTGCAATGCGGGTGGTGCGTTCGGGATGGACAGCGTCGAAGCCAGCTCCGCCGACGACTGGGCGAAAATGTTCGACGTCAACGTGCTCGGAACCAAGCGCGTGATCTCGGCGCTGCTCCCGGTGTTGCGGAACACGGTCTCGGCTCCTGACGCCGCGTCGATCGTCGGTGTCACGTCCATCGCCGGCCACGTCGCATACGAGGGCGGCGGGGGATACAACGCGGCCAAGTTCGCCGAGCGCGCCCTGTTCTCGGTTCTTCGCCTGGAACTGGCCGGCGAACCAATTCGGGTGATCGAGGTTGCACCGGGAATGGTGCACACCGAGGAGTTCTCGCTCGTGCGTTTCGGCGGCGATCAGGCCCGCGCCGATGCGGTGTACGACAACGTTCCCGACCCGCTGGTGGCCGCGGACATCGCCGAGGCCATCGTGCACGCCGTTGAACTGCCCGCTCGAGTGAACATCGACTTGATCACCGTGAAGCCCGTCGCGCAGGCCGCGCCGCACAAGGTGATCAAGGGTGATCTGAAAATGAAGCGCGCCTGACCGGCGATTGCCCTGCTAGCGTTCCGACATGGCGAACAGTGCAAACGTGCTTCCCGGTGGCAACATGAACGCCGTCACGCGGATCGGCGACACGGTTCAGCGCGTCGCCGGCCCGTGGACGCCAACCGTGCACCGGTACCTCCGCTACCTCGAACGCAACGGGATCGACTGGGCGCCTCAGCCGATTCGCGCAGACGAGACGGCCGAGATTCTCAGTTTCATCGAGGGCGATGTGCCGCTCTACCCGCTGCCAGGCTGGGTGTGGCATGACGATGTGCTCGTTGACGGCGCCCGAAAGCTGCGGCAGTTGCACGACGCGTCGATCGGGTTCGGGCTCGATGGGGCGGTCTGGCAGTCACCGACGAAGGTGCCGTCCGAGGTGATCTGCCACAACGACTTTGCGCCACACAACCTCGCGTTCGCACCTGACGGTTCGATCGTTGGGGCGATCGACTTCGACATGTGCTCGCCCGGCCCCAGGCTTTGGGACATCGCCTACTTCGCGACGCGCACCTGCCCGCTCACCCAGCATCCGCCTGAGGGCGCCCCCGGTGCGGACGACGCGATTCGACGCATCGAACTGATCCTGACAAGTTATGAAACGGATGCCACGTGGCGCGACGTTCTGCGCGTCGCGGCCACACGGCTCTGGGACCTCGCCGAAATGTCAATCGAGAAGGCCGATGAGCTGTTCAAACCAGAGCTCCGTGCCGAAGCTGTCGCCTACGAACGGGATGCGCAGTACCTGGCGTCAATCCTTAAAAGTGCGTGATTCCGTAAACCGGCCCGTTTGACGCCAGCAGGGTGCGGAGCCGGACTGCGGCGCCGTCCGTGTGCTCAACCAGCTGCCCTGCGGCCCGGAGCACAACAGGATCGGCGCCACCGAGATAGAGCGAACTCAGCACCCACGCGTCCATCTCGACGTCAGGGGTCGCGCCGTCTTCCCGCTCGACGTGCGCCGTGGCATCCGTCACTGAAATCCGGAACGTTCCGGCCGCGAAACCGAGCTCGTCGATCACACGCAGCACAATCTCACCGTCGCTGACATACGGGCGTGCTTCGAGCGCGGCGATCGGGTCGAGAATGCGCAGCCAGACCCAGTCCTCTGCAGCAGTGACCGAGATCAGCCGCGGGTCAGCGAGAGCCCAGGAGAGCGGGTTGTCCAGTCGGCCGGCGCGCCAGGACACCGAGTCGCAGAGTTCGATCGATGCGAGGTACTGCCAGAGACCGAGGTACGCGTTGTCGTCGATCGCCACGAGGTCAAGAACCTCGATCGACCGGGCGTCGGTGCCGTGGCCGGTGAACCTGTAGGAGACGTAGCCGTCGATCTCACCGGTTGTGTCGTAGTGCAACGCGGCGCGGATCGCGCGGTCGTCGTCTGTCGGGGCGTCCGGCTGGCCCGAAATGCGCCCCCAGATTCCGACATGCCTGTCGACGGAGCCCGTCTGGCTCGCGTGGAACTTCGCGAAGATGGCCGGCGCAAGCTGTTCGAGGTCCCTGGCGTCCACCCACTCGGCGGAACCCGTCGGTGTGGTGAGCAGGCGGAAGCGCGCATCGGTGGCCACGGTGATGTTGTTCGCCCACGTGCTCGGGCCGAACCCGAACCGCCGGTAGATCGTGGCTTCGGATGCTGTCAGTGCGGCCAGCGCGAGACCCGCCTCGTGCGCTCGAGTGAGGCTGTCCGTCATCATCCGGCGGAGGAGGCCCTTGCGGCGGTGTGTCGGACGAACGGTGACAGACGAGATCAGGTGGGCAGGCACCAGGCGACCCGAGCCGACGTTCACGGTCTTCTCGAACGAGGCGAATGTGGCGACGGGGTACTCGGCAGGGAGCGAGGACGCGCGACGAACGACGGGGTACGCGCCTGTAAGAGCCTGGTCGTCCCGCTCCAGGCGGATCGCCGCCCTCGAGACGGCCTCGTCTGTCATGCGCGGAAAGTGGAAGCCCTGGTTCTCGACCTGCACCCAGCCCGCTGTCTGCGGATAGTCCGCATCCGTGGGGGCGGCCGCGCGGAAAATGCGGAGTTCGTAGTCCTTCTCGTGTTTGCTCACCTGTTAACCGTATCAACGGCGTTTTGGGCGCGCCTGTGGGGCGGTAGCGTGAAATTCATGACAACTGCGGCATCGATCGACGCCCCCGTGCCCGTACCCGACCGCGAAGTGCTCGGCTGGGACGAGTTCGGAACAGCCTCGCGTGAGCTGGCCGGCACAGTGCTGGCCTCCGGATTTGACGCCGATATCGTCGTGGCCATCGCCAGGGGTGGGCTGCTGCTGGCCGGGTCGATCTCCTACGCACTCGGCACGAAGAACTGCGGAAGCATCAACGTTGAGTTCTACACCGGTGTGGATGAGCGACTGCCTGAGCCTGTCCTGCTTCCACCGCTCCTCGACGCTTTTGCGCTGCTCGGGGAGAACGTGCTTCTTGTCGACGACGTTTCCGACTCCGGCCGGACGCTCGCCATGGTAGTGGACCTGCTGGAGGGCCACGGTGCGACGGTTCGCACGGTCACCCTGTACTCGAAGCCGCGGACGGTGCTCGAGCCGGACTATGTGTGGCGCAGAACCGACAGGTGGATCACCTTCCCGTGGTCGGCGCTGCCTCCCGTTACCGTCGTCGCCCCGTAGGCTCGACGTATGAGTGTGCACCTGGTTGGCGGCGGTTGGTCCGAATCCCTGAGCCCGGCGGTCTATGACCTGTTTGTGGCAGAAGCTGAGGCGCGAGCCGCGGCTGAGTCATTCGAAGGAGAGCCGCGCATCGCGGTGATCGTCGTTCGCGACGGTGATGCGGCCGACCACGCGGCCAAACTCATCGAGGCGGCTTCAGGAGCGGGCGAATTCGAACCGGTGATCACCGGGCTGACCCACGGAGACGTCGCCACAACAGCGGCGCTCGCCGACGTCCACGGAATTCTCATCGGCGGCGGCCTGACTCCGGCCTACCTGGCGAGCCTCGCGCCCATCTTCGGCGAGATTCGCCGCCTCGTCGCGTCTGGAGTTCCGTACCTCGGCTTCTCGGCCGGGTCCGCGATCGCCGCTGAACGAGCCCTCGTCGGCGGGTGGCGTATCGGTGGTGTCGAGGTCAGCCCCGAAGCCGGGTCCGAAAACCTTGATGAGGTCACCGTGGAAAACGGCATAGGACTCCTCGACATCTCGGTCGACGTGCACGCCGTGCAGTGGGGCACCCTGTCACGCCTCATCGCGGCGACCGAAGCCGGTCTGGTCGACGGCGGCGTCGCCATCGACGAAAACACAGCCTTCGTCGTCGGTGAAGGCGCGCTTCGTGTCGTCGGCGCTGGGAGCGTCTGGCAGGTCCTCTCCACCGACGGTGGTGTCCGCGTCTCCTCGCTCGCCGCAGGATGACGTTCGACCTCGCCGGACTCGCAGCGGCTGGCCGGATCGACCCCGGTTGGGCCGACGCCCTGACGCCGGTGCAGCCTGAGCTATTCGCGCTTGCCGAGTTCCTCGACGCCGAGGTGAAGGCTGGAGGGAGTTTTCTCCCCGGCCCTGAAAACGTGCTTCGCGCCTTCCGCGCTCCGCTCGATGACGTGCGTGTGCTCATCGTCGGGCAGGATCCGTACCCGACGCCAGGTCACCCGATTGGTCTGTCCTTCGCGGCTGACCCGCACGTGCGCCCGCTGCCGCGCAGCCTCGTCAACATCTACCGGGAACTGCACGACGACCTGGGGATCGCCCCGGCCGAAACAGGGGACCTCAGCCCCTGGACCGAGCGTGGGGTCCTGCTGCTCAATCGAGTGCTCACCGTCTCGCCCGGCTCGGCAGGGTCGCACCGCCGGAAGGGGTGGGAGACCGTCACGGATTGTGCGATCACAGCGATCGCCGCGCGCAACAAGCCGCTCGTTTCCATCCTGTGGGGCCGAGACGCCCAGATGCTTGCCCCTGTGCTCGGAAGTACTCCGAGGATCGAAAGTGCCCACCCGAGTCCGCTTTCGGCATCACGGGGATTCTTCGGGTCGCGGCCGTTTTCCCGGACGAACGAGCTTCTGATCGAACAGGGTGCTGAACCGATCAACTGGCGACTGGAGTCGACGACGCTCTGGTGAGATGCATCGTTTCACGCTCGGCCCGATGTGCCGCGCGAAACATGATCGCCACATCCGTCACTTACTCTTGATTCGTGCTTGAAGAGGAATACCAGCCCCGCCGTCGGTTGCCACCACATTTGCGGAAGAAGCCTGAGCCTGAGGCGCCATTCAGCTACTCGATCCGCGAGGCCCGGCTGGAGGATCTGCCGCACGTTCGGGAGATCTACAACTACTACGTGGCCAACAGTGTCGTGACCTTCGACGAGGACAAGATGTCGCTCGCGAAGTGGAAGGCGAAGTTCGCGCACCTGACGAAGCTCGGCCTGCCCTTCATCGTGGCCGAGTCTCCCAACGGGGTCATCCTGGGTTACGCACTGGTGTCGCCGTGGAAGGACAAGCGCGCGTACAGGTACACGGTCGAGAACTCGATCTACCTCGGTCCGGCATCAACGGGCAAGGGGCTTGGGCGGGTCCTGCTTGGCGAACTGATCGAGCGGTCGAAGGAGGCAGGGCTCAAGGAGATCCTCGCGGTCATCAGCGACAAGGGTGCTGAGGGATCGATCGCCCTGCATGAGTCGTTCGGATTCGTCGAGATCGGGCGGATGGGCAGGGTGGGTTTCAAATTCGAGCGTTGGCTTGGGACAGTGCTGTTGCAGAAGTCGCTGAAGTAGCTGTCGCCTTGACTGAATCAGCTTCGATCGAGCGACCTCCCCGCAGCACACCGCTCCGGGCATACGCTGGCGAAATTCATGCGGCACCGGTCGACGTGTTCGCGGCGCTGGAACGTCACCTCCGGGCGGAATCAGAGGGTACCGGCATCGCGGTCGATGCTGCCGGGCGCTTCATTGTCGTGCAGGGCGGTTGGTGGTACCGCGCTGAGTACCGGGTGCTGGCGTCTGAGAACGGGGCGCGAATCGAGCACGAACTGCTGAATGTCGCGCTCACGGCTCACTGGGCCGGGCCGCTGGCTGGGCAGAAGGTTCTCAGGGACTCGCCCGCTGCGTTCGGCGCGCTACTGACAGCGATGGCTGCCGAACTCGAGGGATGACAAACCACGAACGCCGGTGGGGTGACCACCGGCGTTCGTGGGTGTGCGGGTCGTGCTCCGGCTTGGCTACCCGCGCGGGGTGGCCCGGCTCAGGATGAAATATCCTGCCAAGGCCGAGAGGGCCGTCGGAACGAGCATCCAGGTGACCACTCCGTGCGGTCCGACCGCGACGAACCATTCGCCGACAAGGTGCCAGCTTTGCGTCAGGGTGATCAGCGCTACAGCGCCGACGATGAGCAGAATGCTGATCGCGGATGCGACGAGGAGCCCGTTGGTGCGCCACCGCATGTAGACAGTGCCGCTGACCGTTCCAACGAATGCGAAGAACATCATGGCGACGGTGAAGATGAAGAGCCGCTGCCAGACCTCACCTGAGCCGAAGTAGATCGAGGTGAACATGTGGCCGCCGAAGCCCCAGCCGTTTGTCCACTCCTCGACGTAGGAGAGCACCGTAAGGATCACACCGTATGACACCGACAGCAGCAGGAACGCCAGTGTCGAGCCGAGGTAGAACTCGCGCCGGGTGAGACTGAGGCCGAGCGCGTATCCGAACGTCATGTTCATGGCCTGCACGCCAATGACGAGCATGTACACGAAAATGTAGAACGATGCCCCGCTCCACTGGGTTCCGTCGAGTGCGTCCTGACGGTCTGAGCCCGTGACACTCGCGCTGATGATCCACCAGATGATCATGTTGATCACCCAGATGAACCCCAGGATCATGAGCGGGATCCAGTACACGGTCCACTTGTTGATGAGATTCAGTCGAGCGGCTTTCCAGATCCGGTTCATGGGATGCGGGTTGCCTGCCTGAATCTGCCCTGGCTGTGGCGCTGTCGACCGTTTGCCCTGTTGCGCCTGTCGGGTTGAGGATGCTGTTGTCATGACTGGATCTCGAATTCCTTCTCGGTGACGTTGGTGCGCCGAACGATGAGTTGCTGAAGAGATACGGGGGAGAGCTCGAGGCCTGCCGCAGCCGCCTCTCGCCTGTCCGCGGCGCTGAGTTTGCCGACGGTGACGGATGCCAGGCCGCCGATGCCCTCGCGGGAGAGGATCTCGCGACCCTCGACGAAGGATTCAACGGCTCCGCGCATTCCGACAACTGTGGTCGCTGAGCCGCGGAGAGCTTCCGCCGGTTCATCGACGATGATTGAGCCCTGATCGATGACGAGAACGTGCTCCAGGAGTTGAGAGACCTCGTCGATCAGGTGGGTGGAGAGCACGACCGTGCGGGGGTGTTCCGCGTAGTCCTCGAGAAGCCGATCATAGAAGAGTTGCCGAGCGACCGCGTCCAGTCCCAGGTATGGCTCGTCGAAGAACGTGAGTGGTGCGCGGGACGCCAGCCCGACGATGACGCCGACCGCTGACAACTGCCCGCGTGACAGTTTTTTGATTCGGCGATCAAGCGGAAGCCGGAATTCTTTGACAAGTTCCGCCGCGAAATCGGCATCCCAGTTTTCAAAGAACCATGGTGCGCTTTCGAAGACGTGTTTTGGCTGGAAGTCGTCAGGGTAGCGTTGGCTCTCCTTAATGAATGAGATGCGGCTCAACACCCGTGCGTTCTCCGCAGGAGCCTCCCCGAACACCCGGACGTCGCCGGAGGTGGCGAACTCCTGCCCTGTGAGCACTTGCATGATGGTTGTTTTGCCAGCGCCGTTCCTGCCGAGGAGACCGGTGATGGTGTTGGGGATCACGTCAAAATCGACGTTGTTCACCGCGGTGACTTTGCCGAATCGTTTGGTGAGGTTCCGAACGCTGATGACAGCGCCGGATCGTGGGTCTGTTGCGTGAGTCATGCTGGGACGCCTTCCGTTGAAATCATTTCGCTGAGCTGGTCAGGGTTGATGCCGAGCTTTGCCGCCTCGGCGATGAGTGGCCGAACAAATTCATCGCGGAAGCGGTCCTTGCGGACCTGAACGAGTCGGGCCTGCGCCCCCTGGGCTACGAACATGCCGATGCCTCTCTTTTTGTAAAGGATCCCGTCGTCGACGAGGCGGTTGACGCCCTTCCCGGCGGTGGCGGGATTGATGCGGTAGAACGCGGCGAACTCGTTCGTCGACGGCACCTGGCTCTCTTCGCTCAGGGAACCCGAGATGATGTCGTCTTCTATCTGCTCCGCGATCTGCACGAATATCGGTTTGCTTTCGTCGATCACAGCGCCTCCGGTTATTTGGTTAGTTGGTGCAGTAACTAACCAACATCCTCGAGACGAATTTGTCAAGCAAAAGTTTTCGAATTGGCGGCTTAAGCTCGTTGCGTGACTGAAATGCATGAGCTGAGCGCGCTCGATCAGTGGCTGGCGCTTCAGCGCGGCGAGTTCTCGCCCTCCGACCTGACCGAGCATTACCTGGCGCGCATCGAGCGGCTGAACCCTGAACTCGGCGCTTTTGTGACGGTGACGGGGGACGCTGCGAGGAGACGAGCAGGGAATCTGGAGTCGCTGGTCTCTCGCACGAGTCCGCTGTGGGGACTGCCGATCGCCGAGAAGGACCTCACCTCTCGTCGAGGAGTGCAGACCGGTTACGGGTCGCGGGCCTTCATCGGGACCGTTGCCGCGCGTTCGGACGAAATCGTCGATGTTCTCGACGGCGCCGGCGTTGTCAGCCTCGGCAAAACGAACACTCCCGAGTTCGGGATGTATGGCTACACGGAGTCGCTCGTCGCTCCACCGGCTCGGAACCCATGGGACCCGGCCCTCGGGGCCGGAGGGTCGAGCGGGGGAGCCGCCGCTGCGGTCGCCGCCAGACTGCTCCCGTTTGCGCCAGGCAGCGACGGCGGAGGCTCCATTCGGATCCCCGCAGCTGCGTGTGGTCTCGTCGGAATCAAGCCATCTCGTGGACTTGTTCCATCGGGTTCCGGCGTCGATTCGGTTGGCGGGCTGGCCGTGAAGGGCCCGATTGCACGAAGCGTGACGGATGCCGCCTTGCTCCTTGATGCCATGATTGCGCGGCGAAACGGGCGAATCGATCACCACTTCGCCCTTCGTGCTCCTGATGAGAATGACGGTGACCTGCTCGGAGCCGCTGTGCGGGGGGAGGGGCGATTCAACATCGGTGTGCTGCGAAACAGTCCATTTGATGGCGCGAGGGATATTGTCATCGCGCCAGAAGCATCCGCTGCCCTCGACATTGCCCTTGGGCAACTGGCATCCATCGGCCACGGTCTCGAGGACGTTGTGCTCGTGCATGACGGTGTCTACCCGGACGCATTTAGAAAGCTCTGGCAGATCTCAGCGGCTGGGATACCCGTTTCTGACGACAACCTGCAGTTGCTTGAGCCGGTGACGGCTGAGCTGGTTCGCGCGGGGCGCGCACTCGGGGCGTGGGAGGTCACGGAGACGCTCGGAATTCTTAGCGGGTTCGAGCGCAACGTCATCTCGCAGTTCTCACGGTTCGATGTTGTGGTCTCGCCCTCGCTCGGGCAGACTCCGCGGCCGGTTGGCTCGTACAATCTTGAGGATCCGGAGCAAAATTTCTGGCAGCAGGTGGACTACTCACCCTTCACGTCGTTCGTCAACGTGGCTGGGTTGCCGGCGATCACTCTGCCGGTTTTCGAAACCGCAGAAGGGCTACCCATGGGGGTGCAGCTGATTGGTCGGCCGGGAGGCGAATCGACGCTGTTGTCGGTCGCAGCGCAGCTTGAGCGCCGGATTCACTGGCAGCACCGCAGCCCGGCTGTCGCGAATCGCTGACCTCGGCGGGTGCGTCGGTGTGACAGCCCGAGGTTCCTGCATCATGATGGACAGATGAGCACAGCCGCGCGAGTTCACCTCTCCAAGACTTTTCCGTCGGCCTACGAGAAGCTTGCGGCGCTATCCACAGAGGTCGGCCAGATCGCCAGGGATAACGGCATCGAGCCGCTGCTGTCTGAGCTTGTGCAGATGCGAGCGTCGCAGATCAATGCCTGCGCCTATTGTTTGCGGGTTCACACGAAGAAGGCCCTGTCGCTCGGTGAGACGCCGGAGCGAATGACGGTGCTGTCTGCCTGGCGGGAGGCCGGGTTGTACTCGGAGCGCGAGCGTGCGGCGCTCGCGCTCTGTGAGGCGATGACACTGGTTTCGGATGGGCATGTTTCCGACGAGGTCTATGCCGCGGCGCGCGAGGTTTTCTCCGAGACGGAGTTTGCCGCGCTCTCCTGGGTGATCGTCTCGATCAATGCGTTCAATCGCATCGCCGTCACCAGCCGGTATCTCGTCGATCCGGTGCCAGCCGAATAGGTCGACGAGGTGTCCCTTCTGGGAGCGGGCTGGGCGATCGGGTCCTCGCCTAGTGGTTGAGGTAAGGCTTGCCTATACTGAGAGGGACATGACGATACAGCCCCGCTCAGACCACTCGGGTCACAAAGTGAATGAAGCGAACCACAAGCACCGAGTTCAATTTCTGATTGGCGGGGACGAATCCGCTCTACCTGAGCTCGAGGCGGTTCTGTCGACGCTTCCCCTCTGTGCGACGGGCCGGGTGTTTGTCGAGGTTGAGTCGGAAGACGAGATCGGCTTACTCGACGTTCCTCCGCGCATGACTGTCACCTGGCTTCCGCGTTCCCGTCGTTCGGGCGCTCCGGGTTCCGGTGCGAGCTGCGCTCAGGGTGAGGCATTCTCCCGTGCGATTCGCGCGTGGGCTGCAGAGATGCTGTGCGCGGACCCCGAAGAAGCCCACATCTGGCTCGGTGGTCACTACCGCGGTGTTGCTGAGGCCCACGACTACCTCACGACGTCTCTGGGTGTGGCTGCTGACGTGATTCAGACTCCGCCCGCATACCGCCTCGGCGTTTCCCGGTAGAAGCACTCTTCGTCGGGTTCTTGTTCAACGCACCGTTGGGCAGCGGTCCAACGCATCGTCGGGCGCCGGTTCGACGCGCTGATGCGGTTACGGGCTGGGCTTCTCGGGCGGGACGTACCAGCTGTCCAAGACCCGATAGTTCGATTCGCGACGACGTCCATGCGGCTCAGATTCCGGTGATCGGCCACGGTTGGCAGGTCGCGATGATCCTGACGGGGCTGACGGCCCTGGTGGTGAGCCCGGTGCCTGCCTCGGCGGCAGCGGAGGTGGCGTGCGCGTGATCAGTTCTTCCGCTTCCATTGCTTCACCTGATGGTGGCTTCTCCGGCACCGTCGTTGGGTCGACGGGCGGTCCTGCTGCTCCCGCAGGGTCGGGCGGCGTTTGCCGGTTCTCAGCGGCGCGGGCTTGCAGCGCCTTCGGCGGAGGTTGCTTGAGGGTGGACTTGCTGCGGATCGGTCGGGGTTTTTGTTCGGGGTCAACGCTCGCGGGTGGGATTGCGAAATAGTTGCTGCCCTCGCGGATGATCTTCCATCCGTTGTTATGAACGAGCAGGTGGTCCTCGTGGCAGAGGAGCACTCCGTCGGCGATGTCAGTGAGGCCGTTGTCGGCAGCCCATTCATTGATGTGATGTGCTTCGGTGTATGACGGTGGTTTCGTGCAGTCTTCGAAGACGCAGCCGCCGTCTCGGATGGCGAGACCGACGCGTTGTTTTGTGGTGAAGCAGCGTTCTTCGCGGCCGACGTCGAGCGGGTTGTTGTGTTCGTCGACGGTGACCAGCCGCGTACCGGAGGTGCAGATATTGCGTTCGATGATGTTGCCTGGGATCGCTTCGCCTGTGTCTTCATTGAACCCGGTTCCGGTGAGGCGGCCGTCGGCGTCGCGCCTGTGAAACTGTTCTTCGGTGATCACGATGCGGACGCCTGGCTGGCGGGAACCGAACGCGACCGTCGGGTCGGCTTCGACGCCAGCTTTCAGGGTGGCCATGATCAGGTCGAAGACGAGTTGGTCGTTACTGCGGGGGTCATCGAGGAGTTGCTTGGCCCGTTCGGCTTCAGCGGGGTCGACCATGCGCGGGCCGCCGCGGCGGGGTCTCATTCCGACGCCAACGAGTTGGTCGATGAACGCGGCGGATTCGTCATCGAACTCCACCCAGGCGGTGCGGACGCCTTCAGCGGAGCGGCTGAACCGCCATTTGCGGTTCTCGAAGTGCTGGTCCCACCGCAAACGCACCCCGACGGGGTCGATCTGGTCGCGGATGAGCCGTGCTCGCCGGCCGAGTTCGTCGGCGTTCACCCCGGCCGCATCGTCCAAAATTTGTTCAGCGGAGAGGCGGAGGTCTTCGACGCTCACGCGCTCGTTCGGTTCTCCGAGCCCGCGCATGATGATGGTGACGGCCTCCGGCTTCAACAGCCTGTTACGCACCGCCCGCGTCAGCGGTTCGTGCCACGGCGCCTCCGGTGTCGGCCGTGACGGCTCAATAGAGCTGCCGGTTTCGGGCTCGTGAAGTAGGTCAGTGCTGTTACCGGTCGGGTGGGTGGCGGCGTCAGCCTCGCCCATTGCTTCGCCCAGCTTCACCTGCCGGGCGGCTTCTACCCGGGTTGAGCCGGTCAACCGTTGCACCATATCGACGGCGTTGTGGTCGCCGTTTCGTTTCGCGAGGCCGGAGTAGCCCAGGTCGCGGACGGACCGTTTCGCCACAACGCCGGCGGTCGCGGCGACAACAGCGTCTGCTTCGGAGCGCAATCGTGATGCCTCACGCAGCAGATGTTCAAGGTCAGCGTCGGTGGCCCTGTCGACGAGAAGCGACAACGGAGGCACAGCGCCCGGGCCGGTGGCGTTCGACCCGAGCGACGACGAATGGGACTCAAGCGAAGCGATCCGATCACACATGTCCTGTGCGATTCGCCGGATCTGCTCCGATACGTGGGCCATGCTCAAATTTTACCAAGCAAGCATCGGAATTAGAAGCTTTGTTCGAAACTATGTCAAATTCGCGCCTGTGGAGGACTTTCTGGGAAGGGCAGGGAAAACACACACAATCGTCCATCTGCGGCACGGCGTAACTTGCGCGACCGCCCGGAGGGAGTGGCCGCAGATTTGCCGGAATTTCGCCCGGCGGTCCCGCCTAGACTCGCCAGGCCGGCGGGTGTACTTTCGGGCTATGGAAGGCTCCATGCACCATTCTGGGGCCGACCGCGAGTTCGATGAACTACGCCGTCGTGCGTATGGTCGGGACCCAGACATCGGTTCCGATCCTGCGGCTCTCGCGAGGTTACGCGAGCTCGAGGCGGCACACCGTGCTGACGCCAGGCGTCGGGCGGTTGCCTCTGCGGGTGATCGGGCCGCCGGTGCGAACGTCGCTCCGAGCTTGAGGGCTGCACGCAACGAGCCAGCGGGCGTTCAGCTGATGCCGCAGCCAACCGAAGAGTCGTCGTCGTTGGCGTCAGCGTCGACAGCGCCCCCGAAAAAGAATGGCTGGTTGCGTTCGCTCCTCGCCCGCGCCACGGCGACGCGGAGGAGTCGTCTGGCCTGGTCGGTTGGCGCAATCGTCGCAGCGAGCGGGATCGCTGCGGTTCTCCTGCTCATTCTCGTACCGCGTCCCGACGTTATCCTCCGCTCGACCGACACCGAGGCCAATAGCGTGGTCCGCAGGCTTGTGGTCGAGCAAGCTGCCCAGTTCGAAATCGACCCCTCGACGCTTCGTGCGTACGGCTCGTATCTCGGTCTCGACATTTGGTCCGGGGTCAACGCCTTCGGCTCGCGGTGCCTCCTGGCGGTGCTCCGGGCGGAGAACACCCTCTCGGAGTCGCGCTGCGCTCCGCCGGCAGCAGACCTCATCATGGATGTCTCATCATCGGGTGACGGGTTCGAAGGATTCGACGGGCGGGTCGGCGACGGCATCGTCCGGTTCATGCTTCGTGGTGACACTGTGAATGCGTACGTACATCTGATGCCGGAGGGCGACCAATGAGTGGGTCCCCGTCCCCATCGGGTGCTGATCGACCGGCAGCGGGCACCGGGCCCGCGGTGCCGCCAGGCGGAACGTCGAGGTCGCCGTGGCAACGTCTCACCGCGACTCGAGCTCGTCGGAGTTTTTTCCTGGCTGGCACGCTCGCGATTTTTCTCGTTCTGGTGAACTCCGTGGCCTGGCTGGTTGCGCCACATCCGGATGCCACACTGCGTCTGATCACGGATTCACCAGACACCGTCGTGCTCTCGTTGCTCGGGTTCCTCGGAGCGGACGTCGACCGCTCCAGCGTCCGCGGCTACGAACAGTATCGGGGGTTCGAACCTTGGTTTTCCGTGGAAAAACAGGGGCAGCACTGCCTCATGGTCGTCGAACGTTCGACACGAATGGTCGACGGGGCCAACTGCGTGCCGCCGGGCGTTGATCTTTTTGCCGACATCGGCGCGTGGCCCGTTCTGGGGAACGACTACCTCGAGGGACTCCCGGACGGGAGCATCATCCGGTTTCACTACCGCGGCAACTCGGTGGACGTCTTCGTCTATCCCGCGTCGGAGTCTGGCTGAGCCCAGCGCCTCCGGTCGAACGATTGAGGTCAGGGAAAGCGCCGCTCCGCTGCATGAGTGAGGCAACACGCCACCTCGAACCCCTCGATCCCGTCCATAATGGAGCAATGGATTTCCGCACTGCCCCTGCGCTCGGCCTCTCCGACGGCCACACCATTCCACAGGTCGGATTCGGTGTATACAAAATTCCTCGTGAGAGAACAGCGGATGCCGTCAGCACGGCTCTCGAGGCCGGCTATCGTCACATCGACACGGCGACGCTCTACGCCAACGAGGCCGGGGTGGGGGAGGGAATCCGCCGTTCGAACCTTCCGCGCGAAGAGGTCTTCGTGACCACCAAGGTGTGGAACTCCGACCAGGGCTTCGACAGCACACTCCGGGCGTTCGACACCAGCATGGACCTGCTCGGACTCGACTACCTCGACCTTTACCTCATCCACTGGCCCGCCCCGGCGCAGGACCTGTACGTCGACACCTGGCGTGCCCTCGAGCGCTTGCAGTCGGAAGGTCGGGTGCGCTCGATCGGTGTGAGCAACTTTCACCCACACCACCTCGAGCGTCTCGTCAACGAGACAGAAACCGTTCCCGTGGTCAACCAGATCGAGTTGCATCCCTGGCTGCCTCAGAAGGCGACGCAGGAGTTTCACTCAGCCCATGGCATCCGTACTGAAGCATGGTCACCGCTCGCCCGCGGGCGCGTCCTCGGGAATCCCACCCTCGACGCGATCGCTGACAAGCACGGCGTCAGTGCTGCGCAGGTCGTGCTGCGCTGGCACGTGCAGCTCGGCAACGTGGTTCTGCCGAAGTCGGTGACCCCCGAGCGCATCGCGGCGAACATCGACGTCTTCGGTTTCGAACTGGATGACGCCGATCTGGCCAGCATTGCCACCCTCGAATCCGGTGAGCGCACCGGACGCAACCCAGATGAGCTCGACTGACATGCGAAGCGAACAAGGAACGGACGTAACACGGTTGGCCGTATCAGCAGACCTTCGCGACAGCTTTGAACGGTTGAAGGCCGAACTTCTCACCGACCTCGGGCCAGCCGAGATCGAGCCTTATCGGCAGCTCGCCGAGAGGCGCGCGCCCGAGCTGGCGACGCTCGCGAACACCTTCGGCATGGAGTGGGAGGACCTCAGCCTCGAGGGCGGCGTCGAGGTCACCCGACTGTGGCCGCGGGGTTCTGTGGCGAAGGAACGCTCCGGCACGATCGTGTTCCTGCACGGGGGCGGGCTGATCGCCGGCTGCCGCGCCGACGGACTCGACGTCGTGCTCGAGCCAGCCGCTGCGCTTTCGGTCGAGGTCTGGACTGTCGAGTACGGTCTCGCCCCGAGCACCCGATTCGCCGACGCCGTCGAGCAATGCCTCACAGCGGTCGACGCCGCCCTCTCGGCCGGAAGCGGGCCAGTGGTGATCGCGGGCCAGAGTGCGGGAGGCGGACTCGCCGCCGCCGTCACGCTGCTCGACAGGGACAGGACAGGGGGACGCCTGGCCGGCCAGCTCCTGATCTGCCCAATGCTCCACCCGGCAAGTGACACCACGTCAATGCTGCAGTTCGAGTCCGACCCGCTGTGGAGCAGGATCAGCAACGCAACGGCGTGGCGCGCCGCGCAGGGCAAGGCAGAGCAGCACACGGGCATCGGGCCAGCCGGGCAGCACGAGCGGCTCGACGCGCTCCCTCCGACCTTCCTCGACTCGGGCAGCGCCGAAGTGTTCCGCGACGACATCGTGTCGTTCGCGTCTCGGCTCTGGGCTGCAGGAGTTCCAACCGAACTGCACGTTTGGGAGGGCGGCTACCACGGCTTCGACGGCGTCGAGCCGTTGGCCCCGGTCTCGCGCCAGTCCCGCACAGCTCGAACGACGTGGCTCGGGCGGCTGCTCTCCGGCGGGATCAGCTGAGTTCTGCCCGCACCTGCGGGAGCACCTCGGTGGCCAGCAGCTCGATCGACGTCATCACCCGGGCGTGCGGCAGGCCAGCCCAGTCCATCTGCAACGCGTGCCGATCGTAGGCAAGGTGGCCGTGCAGCGCGATCATCTTGTCGGCGACCTCGTTCGGGCTGCCGGCGAAAATTGCCCCGCGTCTGGCGGTCTGCGAGTCGAAACCCAGCCGACTCGGCGCAGTGAACCCGCGCTCCGACGCGATTGCCGTCATCGATGTGCGCCAGTACGGGTAAAAGGTGTCCTTCGCCTCCTGGCTCGTTTTCGCGAGAAACCCTGGTCCTGAGACGGCAACTCTGAGGTCGGATGCCACGTGGCCGGCCGCCGCTCCCGCCTCGCGATACAGCTTGGCGAGCGGAGCAAACTGCTCAGGGTATCCACCGATGATGGCGTAGTTGATTGGCAAACCCAGGTAACCGGCTCGCATGGATGACTCCGGGTTGCCGCCGGTGGCGATCCAGATGTCGAGCTTCTCGCCGTGCGGTCGTGGGAGGATGAGCGCATCGTTCAACGCCGGCCGGAACCGACCTTCCCAGGTCACCCGCTCGGCCGAGTTGAGCTCGAGCAGCAGCTGCAGCTTCTCCTCATAGAGCGCGTCATAGTCGGCGAGGTTCGCGCCGAACAGCGGGAACGACTCGATGAACGAGCCGCGCCCTGCGGCGATTTCGACCCGCCCGCCGCTCAGCAGGTCGATCGTCGAGAACTGCTGGAACACCCGCACCGGATCCTCGGTCGACAAAACGGTGACGGCGCTCGACAGGCGAATGTTCTGGGTGACCGATGCGGCGGCCGCAAGCACCGTCGCCGGTGAGCTGATCGAGTACTCGGGCCGGTGGTGCTCGCCGATGCCGAACCAGTCGAGCCCCAGCTCATCGGCCAGGCGGATGCGCTCGAGCGTTTCTTTCAGCTGTTGCCCGGGCGAGCCGAGCCGTCCGGTCGCGGGGTCAGTTGAGATATCGCCGAAGCTGTACACGCCTAATTGCATGCTTATGAATACACTCCGGAGGTCTCAATCATTCCCAGACGCAGCGATTCGGGAGCGCCCGCTCCCGCCGGACGGCCGAATATAGCCACCCTTCTCGAGGCCGGCCTCAATCTCGAACCGGTTTCTGAGCGGATCACGACCGGCGAAGAAATAGAGAATCGGAAACAGCATCCCGTACCGCTGCCACTGCCGCTTGTGCACGGCCTCGTGCTCGAGCACGTCACTCGACACGTTCCGGTTGGTCAGGTAGCACCCGCCGACGCAGGATCCACCTCGACCGAAGGTCCAGTGCGGCATTCCCGTGAACACAAACAGTCCGTTCCTTCTCCGGATCCTCCCGGTCGACCAGATCGCACCCCAGGTGAAACCGACGGCCGTCGCGTAGAGGTAGCCGGCGCGGCTGAGCATCGAATCGATCAGCACGGCCCTTACTCCCCGGCCCGGTAGGTCTCGAGCAGCCGAAGCCAGATCTCACTCATGGTCGGGAAGGCCGGCACCGCGTGCCACAGCCGGGTGAGCGGAACCTCACCGACAACGGCAATGGTCGCCGCGTGCAGCAGTTCAGCGACATCCGCTCCGACAAACGTGACACCGATCACCACTCCTCGATCCTCGTCGACGACCATGCGAGCGAAGCCCTCATAGCCGTCGGCGTGCAGCCCTGCTCCAGACACAGCTCCGAGGTCGTAATCCACCACCCGGGTGCGGTAACCGGCCCCAGCGGCGGCCTCGGCCGTCAGTCCAACACTCGCCACCTGCGGCTCACTGAAGATGACGAACGGCACACGTTCATGATCAGCGGATGCCGCCAGGTCGCCCCACGGTTCGGCTTGCGTTTTCGGGGCGCTCACGCGGGCGGCGATCGCCCGGCCAGCCGCACGGCCCTGGTACTTGCCCTGGTGGGTGAGCAGGACGCGGGAGTTGACGTCTCCGACGGCGTAGAGCCAGTCGACGCCGTCGACGCGGAGGGAGTCATCGACCGAGAGCCAGTCGCCGGGAGTCAGTCCGATCGACTCGAGCCCAATGTCAGTTGTGCGCGGAGTGCGACCCGTCGCCACGAGAAGCTCCGCTGCGGTCACCGTGTCGCCTGAATCGAGCTCGATCGACACCTTACCCGAGCCCGTTCGGTTCACGCTGACCGGTGAGTCGCCCAGGATTGTCGCTCCGTCGGAGCGCAGCCGTTTGCCGACC
This sequence comes from Mycetocola zhadangensis, assembly GCF_003668565.1. Classification (GTDB taxonomy): domain Bacteria; phylum Actinomycetota; class Actinomycetes; order Actinomycetales; family Microbacteriaceae; genus Mycetocola_A; species Mycetocola_A zhadangensis. The sequence goes on along the minus strand of NZ_RCWJ01000004.1, from coordinate 248,400 downwards.
GCTTCACCGGCGAAGTCCTCGAGTCCGGCCAGCAGTCCGCTTCGCGCGATCACCGTCACGGCCGAGCCGAGGGCAACAAACGCCGTGGCCATCTCCGCGGCAACAACGCCTCCGCCGAGAATGGCCAGCGACGCCGGCACGTTCTGCACGCTCGTGGCGTCGCGGCTCGTCCATGCCTGCGCGTCGGCGAGCCCGGGTATGTTTGGAACCCGCGCGGCCGACCCCGTGCAGACGGCGACCGCGTGGTTTGCTTCGAGCACAACGGTTTCGCCGTCCGCCGTTGTCACCTCGACCCTGCGCTCGCCGGTGATGCGGCCGTGGCCGCGCACGAGGTCGATGCCGACGCTCTCAAGCCATGGGAGCGAACCCGAGTCGTCCCAGTCACTCACGAACGAGTCGCGACGGGCCAAGACGGCCGCGACGTCGAGTGGCCCCGACACGGCTTGTTTCGCGCCGTCCACCCTTCGTGCGGCGTCGCGCGCCGACGGCGGACGCAGCAGGGCCTTCGACGGAACGCAGGCCCAGAACGAGCAGTCGCCTCCGACGAGTTCACTTTCGACCACCACACAGGTCAGCCCGGCCGCGGTCGCTGCATCGGCGACATTCTCTCCGACGGGTCCAGCTCCGAGCACGATGAGGTCATACTGCACAGTCATGACCCGAGGCTAGCGGTCGCGAGTGGTGCTGCGGAATGTCAACGCGCGAGCGCCCCGAGGATTCGCAGGATCGTGCCGAGGTCGTCGACGGCTCGCTCGACACTCGACGGGGCGAAGCCGCAGATCCCGGCGCCGGCAAGCTCGAATTCGGCGCGAACGGCTCCGATGAGATCGACGAGGTGGGCCGCCGGGAGGCCGAACGGTTCTGCCCACGAGGTCCCGGCGATGTCGGCGGGGTCGAGCACGTCGAGGTCGATGTGGATGTACACCTTGGCTGCGCCTGAGTCCCGCACCGCCTCGATGACGTTCGCCGGTGTCCATTCGTCGACAGACAGCATCCGTATTGATCGATCGTCGAGAACGGGCTGCTCGGCATCGTCGATCGCGCGGGCCCCGAGGATCACGACATTCGCCGGGGGCAGTGGAGCTGTCGATGCGAGCTGGGGGATGCCCTCACCGAGCAGGGACCGAAGCACCATGCCGTCGAACGATCCTGACGGTGATCCGTCTGGAGCATTGAGGTCGGGGTGGGCGTCAATCCAGAGCAGGCAGACGTTCCCGTTCGCAGTGGCATGTTCGACGGCGGCGAGCTCGACGGAGCAGCCCCCGCCGATCGTGATGACAGGGGCGGTCGCCGCTCGAAGTGCAGCCAGCTGGCGTTCACGGATGACGGTGAGCGACGACAACCGGTTCACACCGGTTTCGAGCGACTCGCCGGCCTCAACCGGCACATCGACCGAGACGGTCGCCGACGCCGGCAGGTCACCGCGGATCGCGTCAGCCCCGTCGATCAACCGCATCGCTCGGGAGGAACCGGAACCCTGCCACGCGGGCACAACCATAAACGTCGCCATCCCCTTAGTATCCGGCAGCCGACCGGGTTTGGGGGAGTGCTTCCGTGTGTTGCGCGCTGTTTCGGGCCGCGGCGCTGTTTTCCAGCTGGGCAGGGCACAATGGAAGACACGATGAAAAGGAGGCCCGCGATGGTTGATGCCGCTGCGCGCCTCGTTGTTGTCGAGGTCACCACTCGCCGCGAGAACGCCCCCGAGTACGACGCGTACGTCCGCACCATGATTGACCGCGCTGCAAACGAAGCCCGAGCGACAGGGTGGGACGTCACCCAGCTGTCCGCCGCCGACCTCGGCGTGGATGGTCTGCTCGACGCAGCCGATGCGGCCGACGCCATTGTTGTGATGGGCGGCGAAGACATCGACCCGCAGTTCTACGACGGCGAACGCGGTTACGAGGGCGAGGGTTACCACTTTGAGGTTGCCGACGCCGCGCAGATCGAACTCGTGCGCCGCGCGGCCGAACGGCATGTTCCGGTGCTCGGCATTTGCCGCGGCCACCAGGTCATCAACGTTGCCCTCGGAGGCACACTGCTGCAACACGTTGAAGCGCCAGGACACCGGGTGATCGACCTTCCGGTCGAGTACGCACTCATCGAGCACCCGGTTTCGCTCGAGCGGGGTTCGCGCCTGGCCGAGCGGTTCGGGCGCGAACACGTGCTCGTGCAGAGCGCTCACCACCAGGTTGTCGACAAGCTCGGCTCAGGCCTCACCGCCGTCGGCTGGGCTCACGATGGGCACATCGAGGCGATCGAGCACGAGTCGCTTCCGATCACCGGTGTGCAGTGGCACCCGGAGGCGCTGCTGGCGCCGACCGGCCAGCTACGCGTGCTGCTCGACGCGCTCGCCGCCGAGACCCGGGCAGTGCTGCAGCGCTCCTGACCTGCGTGCGCGCCCCGCAGCATCCGCTCGGCCGGGTGTAAGGAAAACGGGCCGAGATAAGGACGAGATGTGCTCCCGCGTCCTTGTCTGGGCGTGTTTTCCTTATTCCGTCGTGAGAACGAATGCCGCCCCGAACGTAAAACAGGACATCGCACGTTTATCAGGTCAAAGTTTCAAGAAACTGCCTGATAAACGTGCGATGTCCTGTAAAGCGGCTGGCTACAACGCTCGGCTACTCACCCGGCGTGTACGGAGCGCCCTGCGTCACAGCTGGCGCGCTCGGTGTCGACGAGACGGCGGGGGAACCGCCCGACTTCAGCGCGGCGAGGCGCGCCTCGACCTCGGTCAGTTCGCCGATGTCCTCGAGCGACTCGAACTGGGCGTCGAGGCTCGACGCGGCGAGCTCCTGCTGGCCGCGAACCTTGGCCTCCTCGCGGCGAATCTTGTCTTCGAACCGGCTGACCTCGCTTGTGGGGTCCATAATGTCGATGCTCTTCACAGCATCGGCGACCTTCTTCTGCGCCTCGGCGGTCTTCGAGCGGGCGATGAGCTCGCTGCGCTTCGACTTGAGCTGCTCGAGCTTGCCCTTCATGCCATTGAGACCGTTCTTGAGCTGGTCAACAACCTGGGTCTGCGACGCGATCTGCGGCTCGGCCATCTTCGCCTCGTTCTCCGAGGTGATCTGGCGCTGCAGGGCAACCTTGGCGAGGTTGTCGAACTTGTCTGCGTCGCCTGCGTTGCCCGCCGTGCGGTACTCGTCTGCCTTGCGGCTCGCGGCGAGCGCCTTGTTGCCCCAGTCGCTTGCGGCCCGAACGTCTTCGGCGTGGTCTTCCTCGAGCAGGCGCAGGTTTCCGATCGTCTCGGCAATGGCGCTCTCAGCGTCGGCGATGCTGTTGGTGTAGTCGCGCACCATCTGGTCGAGCATGAGCTGCGGGTCTTCCGCCTGGTCGATGAGCGCGTTGATGTTCGCCTTCGCCAGCTGGGCAATGCGCCCGAAGATTGACTGCTTGGTCATTGTTCTTCCTTCCGATCGGTTGATGTAATACGGCAGCCCTAAAACCGGCCGCCACCTCGCCTGGAGCGTGAGCCGCTCCCGCCGAAACTTCCCGCGCTGCGTCCGCTCGAGCGACCTCCGCCGAAGCCGCCCATTCCGCCGAAGCCGCCGCTTGAGCGTCCGCCTCCGCCGAACATGCCACCGCCCCCGCCGCCGAGCACCTGCCCGATGAGGATGCCGCCGAGGATCGCGCCCATCGACCCGTCGCTTGACCCGCGCCCGCCACCCATCATTCCGTCCAGCCCGTACGAGTTCGAGAACCCGCTCACGTCATTCTGGGCGTACTGCATGGACTGCCGGGCCAGGTCATTGGCTCGCTGTGCATAGGCAAGAGCCGATACCGAGTCGGATGCCTGCAGCTGGGTGGCGAGGACCAGGTTGCGTCCCGCTTCGGCCAGCCTGGTGCGGGCTTCGGCACCGACGGCACCGCGCCGGGCGGTGAGGTACTCCTCGGCGGCGGCGACCTGTGCCTGGGCGCTCGACAGCGACTGCCCCAGCAGAGTCTCGGCGTGCCGCTTCTGCGCCTCTGCATCGCGGACATGCTGAAGCACGCTGTCGATAGTCGCGTTCGCGGCCTGGAGCCGCTGCACCATCTCGGCCGGGGAGTACGTGCCCTGTGCGCGGTCAGCCTCGATCTCGGCCAGGATTCCCTCCGTCGCACCGATCACATTGGCGAGCGATCCCTCGGGGTCCGGCTGCGACTGGGCAAGCTGCAGGTCATTCTGCAACTCGGTGCTCAGCGCGCGGATGGATTGCTCAGCTGTCTGCAGATCTGCGGCTGCGTGGTCGATGGCGTCGAGGAGAATCCCGGCCTGCTCGATCGAATCTTCAGCGGCACGGATGTCGACTGCCGCGGACGACAGGTCACCTGCGGCGAGGTCCTGCTCGGCAGCGTCGAGGCCGGTCGAGGCGAACCGGAGTCGTTCCTCGGCTTCGGCGACGTTGTCGGCGACGGCACCGAGAGCGGCAGCACTGTAGGTGCCGGATAAGCGGGAAAGTGTCGCCTCGGCTGGGGCCGTTCGGCCGGAAACGCGCCCGAGTTCGGTGCGAAGCCGCACGACGGCATCCGGTGCATTCTTTTCAATCTGTCGCAGCTCGTCGAATGCCGCTGCTTCTTGATCGAGCGTGGCGTTCGCGTCGGTGCAGAGCTGGATGATCTCGGCATTCCAGGCGCGCACCTGCTGCTCGGTGTCTGGCTCGGCGTCGTCCAGCCGCTGCTGGATGGTGAAGGCCTGAGAGAGGGTGGCTTTGGCTGTCGTGATGGCCCCGCGAAACGTGGTTGCCGACTCTTCGCCGTACTGGGCGATCGCGAAGCCGAGTTCCTGCTCGCTCGTGCGAACGGCGTCGTCGGTCTCGATCAGTGCGCTTCCGGCCTGACGCCCGAGGTCCTCGGTCGAGACGGCAGCGAGCTCGGCAGGTTCGCCAGCGCGCGGGTCGACAGCTGCAGCCTTTTTGCGACGCCGCATCAGGGCGATAACGAGGATTATGGCGATCGCGACAATAACGAGAAGGACAATCCAGACGGTGCCACTCGATACCCCTCCGCCGTCGCCCGGAGAGCTTGCGACATCCTCTCCCGAAATGGCGTTGGTCAGTCCCTGTGCCGCCGCTATCCCGGCGCCGGCCCAGTTGTCGCTCTGCAGCTGCGGAAGGACCAGTTGCTGCTCGATCTCGCCGAGCTGTTCGTCGGTGACCGGCCCGCTCGAGTCGCCCGAGAGGTAGTAGGTTCGTCCCTCTGTCGCAACGGCGAGGAGGTACTGGTTCGGACCGAGTCCGTTGGTTTGCGCGGTGGTGTTCGCCCATTCAGCCGCGTCGCTGGGATTCTCGAAGGTGTCGACGTAGACGACCCAGAGGTCAGCGCCGGTTTCCGATCGGAGTTCATCGACCGCGTCCTCGATCGACGCGACGCCGCTGGCATCCAGGACTCCTGAGTCGTCGAGAACCCTTGAACTCTCCAGAGTGACGGGTTCTGCGGCGAATGCCGCGGCAGGGATTCCCAGGGTGACGGCGACAGCGAGTGCCACGGCGCCCCAGATCGAGCGTGCCCGCATCGGCCCACCTTCTGTTGAGGTTCACAGTACGGTGCGAGTCTATTGTCGCGACGCTGAGGGAGTCCAGAGAGCGACACGGTAGCCACGCGTCCTCTAAGCTGTGCGATTCAGCCAGTCGTCGAGCAGCGCGGCCACAAGCTCGGGTTGCTCATGAACGAGCGCGTGACCGGCTCCGTCGAGCACGGCCAGGGTGCCGTTCGGGTACTGCTCGAGCAGGTCGGTTGCGCTCAGAAACCCCACAGTCGAATCCTGCCGTCCCGCGACGATCAGTGCCGGGCGGGAATACCGAGTATCACCGAAATCGAGCGTCCATCCGGCGAAGATGCGTTGAAGCGCAGCCTCATCGACCAGGCGAGTTCCGGGTTCCACTGAGTCTCGATAACGACGGGCGGTCGCCGAAGTCCGCACAACAAAGTATTCGTCGAAGCCGGCGCGAGACTCCGGTTCAAGTTCGTCGTACGTGTTCTCGTCTGAGCGCACAGCGTGTTGCTCCGGCACGCTCCGAAGCCCGTCGGCGAAGGGGCAGAGTAGGGCGAGGCCGCGCACTTTGTCTGGGCGCCGAGCGGCGAGTGCGCGGGCGAGGTATGCACCGTATGAATGGCCGACGAGTAACACAGGCTCGTCGCTGACCTCGTCGAGAAAGTCGCTCAGTAGCGTGACGACGTCGTTGTTGCTGCCGAGGCCGTCGGCGGTCGTTCTCCCCATGCCGGGGAGATCGGGGTAGATGCGCCGGTATCCGGCCGGGAGCATCGGCTCGAGTCCGGCTTCGATATCACGATGGTCAACACCGGCGCCGTGAAGCGCAATGAGCGGCAGGCCCTGCCCGTGTTCGGTGTAAGAGATCCGCACTCCGCGGATGCGGATTTCCATACGTCGACATCCTCTCTTTTTCGCTACATCCTCGGCGGCGCCGCTCAGGAGGCGGGTTCGTATCCGATGAGCCAGTGCAGCCCGTAGCGATCGAGAACCTGGCCGTCCGATGCGCCCCACGGCTTTGGCGCGAGCGGGTCGAGAACCTGGCCTCCGACCGCCAGGCCGTCGAACCACTCGTGGAGAATGTTCGGCTCGGCGGTTCCGAGCAACGAGAGCCTGATGCCCTCAAGCCGGACAGTTTTCTCACCGGGTGCCGCATCGGAACCGGCAAGCGGGACCGGGCCGTCGAGCGTTCCGTGAGCGATGGAGTTCGGCCCGCCATCGGTGCGGCCGAAGTCCTGGTAAGTGTGCAAAGAAAGTTCTCCGCCAAAAACATCGGCGTAGAAGCCCAGCGCTTCGCGCGTCGTGCCGGGGAACGTGAGATAGATCTGCAGCGCTGCCATGCCGCACAGCATACAGAGATGACTCCCGCCCGGTGATGGTGAGGACTTGGTGTTCACGTTTGCCCTAAGAGTGGCATTTCAGGTCAGCCCTGTGCGGGTCGATCGGCGCGGAGGGCTCAGCCGCGTGCGGTCGCGGGTCCGAGGTGTGGCGGTATCAGATGGAATACCCGGGGTGCTCTGCGAATGCGCCATCGATCACGACGTTTGCACGCTGCCGGGCGAGCTCCCGCAGCGCGCTTGTTGTGCGGGCGCCTTCCGCGTAGTACCACCACAAATACAGGGCGCCATACATCCACGCTCCGTTGTACGCCCAGTTGGAATCCGCGCCATCCTTGCCTTCGCCGAAGGTCGAGCCCTTAGGGAATTTTGCATTGTGAGACAGCGCATCGTGACGCGCTTCGTGAAGCAGGGTTTCGGCTCGACCGGGAACGTGCTTTGAATAGAAGAACGGTGAGTAGAGCTCAACGGTGCCGCCGGAGTTGTAGGCCACGTAGGTTCCGTTAGCGCACTTGGCACGGAGGTTGTCGATGTGTTCGCGCACGTACCGCCGCGCCCAGTTCAAGCATGCTCCGGCATAGTCATCGTTCAGGTAATCTGTGGCTGAATAGGTCAGTGCGTAGCATGCGTTGAACGCGCGGGCGAGAGGAAGGTCGGTGTTGCAGCAGTCTTCCCACCCGAACCCGCCGGTCCAGAAGCTCTTATTGCCCTCGAATCGGTATGTCGGCCAGAAGTAATCGACATACACCTGACTGCAGATGGAAGCGCCGTAGAAAGCGTCACCTGACGCTGCCTTGTCCGGAACTGTCACGTCGCAAATTGCCATGGTTCTCTCCTTGTCCTGGTTATTCGTCAAACGGGGCGGGGAGGCCTCCACGAGGCGGATCGATGAGCCGCGGATCGTGTTGTTCGGCCTCTCTGACCGGGGTTCGTCGGAGGTTCGCAATCCAAATCTCGTCGCGATCGGTGAGTATCGCCCGCGCTCGTTCAATGACGTCATCGCGCCCGCTCTCAGCCAGGGCGAACCATGCGGCCCGGCGCATGGCGACGAAATCTGCTGAGGCGATGGTTTCGAGTAAGAGTTCAGTGGTGTCGACATCGTGCCGCAGCAATCGAGCGAGTCCCTCGATAGCTGTTGTTCGGAGGATGACCTCCTCAGTGACTGTGCTGATGCCGTGGCCAGGGTCCTCCGCCTGTTCTGCCGGGATCGGTCGTCGCACAAGCTCGGCAAGGTAGTCGCCAGCGAGAGGGTTCTCAAGGTCGATCGCAAGTTGAACGAGTGCCCAGCGCTCGACATATGCGGTTTCGTCGAGAGCATCCAAAGTCTTGAACACGAGATTGGCAAACTCATCGTCGCCCTGATTGCTGTGCAAAGTGGCGTGATAAGTTTCGTCGGCGTCACGGCCGCTCGCTGTCATGACCGAGATAGTGTCGTTGAGTCGGCGGTAGAGCGATTCGTCCCCGGAGACGTCGGGAAATGTCCTTCGCTCGCGGATGCTCAGTTCGTCGCCAATCGCATCCTGATCGCGGCCCAATTGCGGTGTGTCGTTCGACATTGCACAGTCCCTTCATGAAATCCGGATCGCTAGTTGTGCGGGGCCCGGTAGCGCTCTGACTGTTGTGAGCCCGTGAGCATTGCGTTTCCCGGACTCATCAATCACAATTCGTGCAGACACATCATCTCGACTGCCCAACCTGAACCGCCTAGTAGAAAGGCGACACGTTGTGGATCTCACGGAACTCGTGCCGGTGCGTACGGTGCAGTCGGCCCAGGCGACTCCCGTCCTTCGGCCTTTCGTGCGCGCTTTCGCGCAGCGCACCGCGACCGGCCTGTTCGACGCGCAACCCATGCCTGCGTTCCTGGAAACGGTCATTCATTTTGAATTTGCCGACCGGCTGAACGTGCGTTCACCGAGTGGAGGCTACGAGCAGGTTCGTCCGCTCGAGTTGGTCGGGCCGCACACGCACGGTGGAACCAGTTTGTTATTCGAGGGGACGGTAAATTCTTTCGCGATTTTTCTCCAGCCGGTTGCCGCCTGGTCCCTGTTTCGGTTGTTGCCAAGCGCCGTCGCCGAACGTCACCATGATGCTGCTGACGTCCTCGGGAAGCCGGTCGTCTCGCTCTGGCACATTCTCGCGGAGAATCCAGATTTCACCGATCGGGTGCGCGCCGCCGAGACGTTCCTCCTTTCCTATCTCGAGTCACAACACAGCGATACAACGAGTACGACTGCTGCGTCTCTGTTGTCTCTGGAGGAAGGCCGAATCGGTGTGGCTGACCTGGCATCACGAATGCACCTCAGCGTGCGTCAGCTTGAAAGGGGATTCCTCCGCGAAATAGGGGTCCCGCCCAAAAGATTCGCGCGGGTGGCTCGCTTCCAGGGAGCCCTCGACGCTCGGGTCGAGTGCCCGGATCGATCATGGCTCAAGATCGCCATCGATTCCGGTTATCACGACCAAATGCACCTCGTTCACGACTTCCATTCACTCGCGGGATTTACACCAGAGCTCACCTTAGAAATGCTTGGTGACTCACGCCCATCAGCGCTTGCCGTTTCGCACCACCCGGTTACATCGTGACCAGCCAGTGCAGCCGCTGGTTGCCGTGCTGCAATTCAGCTTTGGCTGACCACCGGCCCGAAATTTGCCGCGGCGCTCTGCGCTGTCATTGCTGCGCTCGTTCTCCTCGCCGTTTGTGAAACGGGAAAGACCTCATGGTGAGGCTCTGCTCGTGTGCGAAGCGAGCCTGTGCCATCAGCGCCAGTGCCTCACCCGGCCGATCCGCCGGACTGCTGCCGCCACCGTGCTTGCTTCGCGCGGTTGCCGCAGATGCTCATCGAGCACCACTGGCCGGTCCTGGACCTGGACGAATCGTAGAAAGCCCACCGGCAGTCGTCTGCGGCACACGCCTTGAGGCGCGTCCACGTTCCATCGTTCATCGCCGCGGAGAGCACGGATACCAACCGGCCAAGAACGGCGTTCATGCCCGTGCCGGACGTGAGCACCCGGGCGCCGTCCGGGGCGAACCGCACCCCGGCATTAGCACGATCTGCCGCCTCGTTCAGTGCGTCGACAGTTGCGCCGGGCAGCGGCAATCTGTCGTGATTGGCCAGCATGCCGTCCCGGAGCGACTCGCGAAGGCGGCGCGCGAACTGGAGTTCTTCCCTCGACGCGTGACCGTCGATGTTGTGCTTGTCCGCCCAGGTTCTCCAGGACGCGAGATCCTGCAACTGGTCGGTGCCCGCCTCGATGTCCAGCGTGTTCACAAACGCCCGCACGAACTCGAGCTCGCCTGGAGCCGGGGTGACGGGGGAAGACGTTGACATAGACCAACAATAACTACCATTGCGTAAACGATGGTAGGGAAATAACCTTTCTACCTATGACGAAGGTTACGAGCGCGTGGCGTGTGCCCGCCTTTCGGCGTGTTTGGGGTGCAGGCGCCTTTTCCTCACTGGGCGCCGAGATCGGCGAGCTGGCGATCCCGGTGCTCGCCCTCGTGACACTCGGCGCATCCGCCGCGGAGTTGTCGTTCGTGAGGGCCGCGCTGCTTGTTCCCTACCTTGTGCTCACCCTGTGGCTGGGTGTCCTCGTCGATCGCTTGCCACGACGGCCGCTCATGATCGCGGCGGACCTGGGGCGAGGGGTGTTGCTTCTCGGTGTGTGCATTCTCGCGGTGACCGGAGGGCTTTCCATTCCGGTTCTCGTTCTCGCGGCCGCCCTGATCGGGTCGCTGACCGTCCTGTACACGCTCGCGGACTTTTCCTTTCTTCCGCTGGTCGTTGATGAGAAGGCTCTAATCGACGCGAACGCGAAGATCACGGCTACCCAGTCGGTGATCGGGGTGATGGGCACAGGAGCCGGCGGTATTCTCGTCCAGTTGCTCACAGCGCCATTTGCTCTCGTTCTCAACGCGATCGGTTACCTCGGCTCCGGGCTGCTCATCGCGCGGGTGCGGGTTGCCGAACAGCGGCGGTCGGGCCACGAGTCTGCTTTTTCGGAAGCGAAGGCCGGGATTCTCGTTCTGGTGCGACACCGGGTACTGAGAGCGCTCGTGTCTGAGGCAAGCATCTGGAACTTCGGCAACGAGGTTTTCATGATTGCCCTGTCGGTTCTGCTTCTGCAGAGCTACGGCTACGGTCCGATCGTGCTTGGTGCCGTTTTCATGGCAATCGGGGTTGGCACGTTCCTGGGCAGCATCGGCAGCCAGTCGCTCACGGCACGATATGGGTACGGACGTTCACTCGTGGCGGCGCTGCTCGTTGGAAACTCCGCTCCATTGTTTGGTGTGCTTTTCGTCGGGGTGCCCAGCTGGACGGGGGTCATCGTGCTCTCCGCGGCGTTCGTGATCTCGGGTATCGGTATCGGAATCGCCAACTCGCAGGCCGTTAGCCTGCGTCAGCTCGCCGTTCTCCCCGAACTCCGTGGCCGGGTGAACGCCGGTTACCGCCTGGTTTCCTGGGGTGCGCTCTCAATCGGTGCACTCGGAGGAGGTTTACTGACCACGCTGATCGGCCCGTGGCCAGCCGCCGTCATCGGCGCCTGCATCATGGCGACATCGAGCGCGCCAGTTGCGGCCTCGAAGGTCAGAACGATGCGAAGGCTCGACGAGGTGATCCCTTCGCGGAACTCTGAGTACACGAGCTAACCAAGCGAGGCGCCTGGCTTCGAGGGCGCCCGTCCTGCATCGTCATCATCGAATCTTGACCCTGACGCTGCGTCAGGCTCTACCGTGAGCCTCATGACGATCACAGTTTTGAACACTGCCGAGGGCATGGCTGCCGTGCTGGATTCTCCGACTAGCCTGCGACCAGAAAAGCTGCGCGGAGTCCTCGAACCCGTGCGCGGCATGTACCGGTATTTCCCCGGCGAAGTCGACCTCATGGCAATGCACGAGATGAGTTCCGGATTTCCCCTCGAGGCAAGGGCCGACGAGGTGCGGAATGCGCTTGACCGACTCGGAGCCGCTGGTGCCTGGGAACGGGTGGAGCGTGCGCTTGTCGACGCGATTGACGTGCAACTTCGCGCGACGCCAGACATTGAAGTACCGGATATCACCGTGCTTCTCATGCTGGGGAACCCGGATGACGATTACTTCATGGGTCCAGGCCGCGGGTTCAGTGGCAACGGCAGCGCGACCGGCTTTCTCTCGCTTACTGTCTGGCCGACCGCTGAGAACATCAACCGGTTGGAGGCGGCGGCCGTGCACGAGCTTAACCACAATCTGCGGTACGCGCCTGGCGGCGTCGTGTGGGACCCCTCGACCGTGCGCGTCGGGGAGCAGGTTGTGTCGGAGGGGCTCGCCGACGCGTTTGCTCGACAAATGTACGGGGCGTCCGGCTATACACCGATCGGTGTGCCGCACCTCGGGAACGACGGCGTTTTCAACAAAGTTGTCAGTGGTCTGGACGTGCTCGGTATGCAGAATTTCGTCTCCTGGGTACACGGTGACGACGCGGCCCGACGCTTCGGTGCCGACGCCGTCGGCCTTCCCACCGGAGCCGGATACGCGGCAGGCAACAGGATCGTCGACGCGTATCTGAACACGACAGGTACGAGCGCCGCGGAGGCGCTACACGTGTCGAGTTCGCGCATCATCGACATCGCACTGGAGTCGCAACGATGAGACCACGCCCTACTCCCACTCCGCCGTCTCGGGCTCGATCCCGTGCGCGCGGGCGTTAGCGTCGATGACCTGCATGAGCCATTCGGCGAGCCCCGGCTCCATGCCGTCGTTGAAGTCCGAGAAACCCTGGTCGCTCACGTACCTCCGCGCGATCAGGACGTGCATTGAGTGGGTGCAGTAGAAGTACGAACTCATGACGTCGCGGTGGCGCTCGGCAAGCGAGTTCGCGCAATCACTCCCAGGCACTGTTCCCGCTCGTTTGGCCGACGCAAGGTCATCGTGCACACCGTGCATGGACTCGGTGATGTCGAGCCAGTCGTCGGCTGTTCGGTGCGCGGATCGCTCTGCGTACTCGGCCCACTGCGCGGAGTCACCCCATCGCTCCCGCGCAGCGGCGCTCCAGAGCGGATTCCACCCGTCGCCGAGGACGCGTTTTTGCTCGGTTTCCGAGAGCAATATCCCTGTTTCGTCGGCAGTCAGCATCTGGTCAACTGCTTTCGCTGCCGCCTGCAGGCGGCGGATCTTCTCGTCCAGGGCGACACGGCGATCCGCCAACTCCTGACGACGCTCCGCCGCGCTCGCGCTCAACAAAAATCGGATGCGGTCAAGTGGGACATCGAGATCCCGCAGCATGAGCACCCGTCGCAATCGGGCGACGTCTTCGGCGGAGTACGCGCGGTACCCGCCGCTGGTGCGAGCGGAGGGGGAGGCAACTTTCTGATCGTCCCAATGGTGCAGCGTTCGTACGCTCACGCCAAGTTGACGCGCAACAACGCCGATCGTCTCGCCCGCGCCGAAATCTCTGTCAGTCACCTTTCCAGCATGCCAAACTCCTCCGCCACAGCGCCGACACTCGAGCTCGAACGCCTCAGTTGGGTGCTGTGACCCCGACCGGACGCGGCATTTCGCAGGCCGACTGACCGACGCCAGGCGTGGCATCCGCTCGCTGTCCGAAGTCCCGACTAGCGTGATCGACGTGAGTTACGACCCGTACGGAAGCGATGTGCTTGCCACGAATTGGCGCAAGAGCAAGACCCCGCCGCCCGCAGAGTATGAGGCGGTTCACGACCTCGTTGTCGAGGAGATGATGAGTGGCTGGTGCGGCGCTGTCACCGGTATCGAGGGTAAAACCGTTCAACTCGAAGACCGTCACGGCAAACGGCGGGTGTTCCCGCTCGGCCCTGGCTTTCTGCTCGAGGGCACGCCGGTGATTCTGGTTGCACCGAAGAAGAAGGCGACCGGTCCGACCCGCACGGCCTCAGGATCGTTCGCTGTTGCCGACTCCCGCGCCCGTGTTGCGCTGCCATCCCGTATCTATGTCGAGGGTCGACACGACGCCGAGCTGGTCGAGAAGGTCTGGGGCGACGACCTCCGCGTTGAGGGAGTCGTCGTCGAATACCTCGGCGGCATCGACGACCTCGCCGCGATCATCACGGACTTCGCGCCGACGCCGACACGCAAGGTCGGTGTTCTCGTTGACCACCTCGTTCCCGGGTCGAAGGAAAGTCGAATAGCGGATGCCGTCATGCGCGGCAAACACGGAGGCAACGTTCTCGTTGTTGGTCACCCATACATCGACGTCTGGCAGTCGGTGAAGCCGGCGCGGGTTGGACTGAAGGAATGGCCGAACATTCCGCGGTCGATTGAATGGAAGAAGGGCATCTGCGCCGCCCTCGGCCTGCCGAACGAGACTCAGGCCGACATCGCGCGGGCGTGGCAAGCCATTCTCGGTCGTGTGCGCACCTACTCGGACCTTGAGCCGGCGTTCCTCGGCAGGGTCGAGGAACTCATCGACTTCGTGACCGCTCCAACGGCATAACCCCGGCTCAGTCGGCGTTCGGCACCAGCGATCGCATCGTGGCGAGCCGCATCGCCGGCGACGTGAGCACGTTCACGTTGTCTGACAGCTGCTCGATCGAACCGATCCCCACGGGAAGAGCCCGCACAGCGGGGTCGGTGATCGAGTCGCGCAACGCCTCAGGCACGCCGCCAAGCCCGAGGAATGGGCGATCGTAGAACGAAGAAAACACCTCGTCGACACCGGGTAGTCCCAGAGGGCGCTGCAGGTCGTGAAGGAGTGTCAGCGCCTCGGCAAGCGCAGCCTCCCGTTCCTGCCACGTGTCGGCGGACGAGGCACGGTGAAGTGCCGGCATCGCTTCGCCCGCTCGCGGCAACCGGGAGAACAGCGTGCCAAGCCACTTCGAGTACGGCGGCCACTGCCGCTCGAGCAGGAAGCCGAGGCGCATCGCAGCCTGTGCAATTCGCGCCGTGAGAATGCATGAACCGATGTCGTCTCCACGCGAACCGGTGCGCCCGATGAACGGGAACTCCTGCCCGATCCGGGCCCAGTCCGCCGCGAGCACGTAGCGCCAGAGATCGTCCGGGTACCAGCGCAGCCGATCACGGATTGCCGTGAGCTCCCCACTGGTGTCGGTGAAAACGGGCCCAGCGGTGACCTCGAGCAGCGCCTGCCCGGTCAGCGACAACCATTCGACGTCGGTCAGCGGTCGGGTCGCGTCCACTCCCAGTCGGGAAAACGCGAAGTTCCCGGGGGAGTCGACCTCGACCTGATGCGTGACCAGCGGATGCCACGTGGTGGCGAAGCGGGTCGGGTGCCCCGCGTACTCGGTCGGCAGTCGCGCGGTGAGGTGCTCGCGAACCGCACTGACGGCATCCGTTCTCACCAAAAGAGTCAGGCGGAGTCCCCAATCGTGATCCCGTGACATCTCGTCGTCGAGGCCCAGGACGTCTGAACCTCTGCCGAGCCGAGCGGCGGCGTGCGGCAAACCGGGCCAGCGCTCGGCGAGGAGCGGCGCGATGACGTCGGTGTAGTAGCCATGAGCGAGGTCGATGCCGGAAAGCGTCATGGGCTCATCGTGCTCGATTGGTTCATCGGCTACCAGCGGTTGCGCACATCCTCGGCCCAGCCGGTGATGCCGGTGAACGCGACGCGCTCGCCGGATTCGTCAATTATCCAGCCGGAGAACTCGCCGAAGCACTGATGCCCGAACGACGAGAACACTTTGAGATCGGTCGCCGACGTTTTGTCGTAAAACGGGGTGAAGGTGAGGTCGGCGGTCGTCCCGTAAATGTGCCAGGGGGCCAGCCAGTTGCTGGTGTCGTAGTCCCAGGTGAGTTCCTCGCTGATCTTGCTGAGGTGGCCGTCGACGAGGAGCGCGTTTTCGGTTGAGCCTGTGCCGTCTGTCCACTTGCTGCCGAGCTGGACTCCAATCACCCGGCCGTCCGAGACACCCGAGCCGGCCGCCCAGTTCCAGTGCATCGAGTACGGCCAGCGGCCACGGCCGTGGTCGAGGGTCGCCCATGAGCTGCCAGTCGGAACATCGATGTCGGTGCCGTCGACGCGGAGAGTGCCGGACGCCGGGCGAGCGACATCCTTGACCGTGTACTGGAACCGGGTCTTCGACCACGGCACGACGACGGCGAGTGATTCATGATCGTTGTCGCGAGCCGCGACGATGTCGATTCGCACCCGTGCTGTTGTTGCGCGCAGCCGTGTGCCGCCGGGTTCGTTCGTGATGTCGACGCGAAGCGGGCCCGTTCGCACCTGTGCGGGGCCGTCACCGAGGGTGCCGGGCAGTCGGACGCTTCTGCTGAGCGGACGGATCACTCCGGTGTGCACGACCTCCTCGGTCGCCCGGTCGAACACCCACAGGTCGTGCACTGACGCGTAGTCGAGGCTCGACACCGTGACGGAGACGATGTGCGTCGGTGTTGTGACCGCCCAGTACTCCCACCGTTTGTTCCTGCCCCAGCCGCGACCGATTTTCCCGATCCCGTCGGTGTTGTGCATCGGTGTGCGGCTCCAGCCGACGGCGGCCGGGTTGAGGCGCCCATCAGGTCCGGTCAGCGAAACGGGCGCGGTGATTTCGAGCTCGCGCATGGGGTTGTTTCCTCTCGTCGGGGCGATGGGCTGCTGGCGGGGCTATAGTCAGGCGCTGTCGGCCTCGCTGATCCTATCGGGGAGCTGATCGGAAGGCGGTCGTCACGGAGCGGAGTCAGCGCGGCGGGCCGGCGAGGATCCGATTCCTCAGGGCGCTGAAGTCCCAGTCGTTGCTGAGCTCGGGCCAGTCCCAACCGAATCGGAGTGGACTGATGTCTTCGAGCCACCAGGTCGCAAGGCCGTCGACTCCCTCTGGGACGCCTGGCCCACCGTGCTCCGTGGTTCCACTCACGACGACATCGAAAGGAGCAGCGGGATCCGCACGGTGCTCGTCGACATACGCCACAACGGGTTGAAGTGACGCCGCGCTCACTCCCGCTTGCAGCATCGGCACAACGCCGTCGAATCTCGCGGCCCGGCGAAAGGGCCGTCGATGCGGCCACGAGCCGCCCACCCAAATCGGGATCGGCCCGACAGGCGCAGGCAGAAACGTCATCGGCTCAAGGGAATAGTGTTTGCCGGTGAACCTGAACTCTCGACCGCTCCACAGGCCGGTCAGGACCGAGAGCCCCTCGTCGAGTCGCTCACCTCGGATCACCGGGTCGGTTTCGGTTCCGAAGTATCGGAAGTCCCACTCGGTCGGTTCGCCGAGTCCCACTCCGAGGATCAGCCTGCCATTGGAAAAGTTCTGTAGTGAAACAGACTGTCGCGCCAGTTCCCACGGTTGGCGCCGGGGGAGAGGAGTGACAAGAGGACCAAGCGCGATTCGCTCGGTGGCCGCGGCGATGGCGGTCAGCGCGACCCACGGGTCGACGTGATCGTTGAGATCCCAGTCGCAGAACAGCAGATGATCCCAGAGGAAGAAACCGTCCCATCCGGCATCCTCGGCGTCGCGAGCAAGACCGGCCAGGATTCGTGCGTTTCCGAAGGCGCCGAAGTTGGGAAGGTGAAGGCCGTACTTCATACGGGCACTCTATTCCTTCGCGTGGCGCAGTGATTGCATGCCCCCAACGTGCCACGCACGTCACCGACGTAGTCGTTCTAATGGTCCGGTTGGCGTCGGCCCTGCGGGCAACGGGCCGCGATTTCGTCCGAAGTAGAGGGCTTGTTTTGAATGATTCAAAAGAAGCGCTACGATAGTCCCTGTGCACACGCAGCGAATGCTGCGCCGAGGGACGCGAGACTGACAGCGACGGCTGACGGACTCGGGAGCTGACGCGCTGGCCTCGCTGCGATCTCGAGCGTCGCGCAGGTACTCGGTAATGGCTTGAGCAACGTGCTGAAAACGTCGATTCAGTCGTCGCCCCGAACTCTTACCGGGCTATGGCGGACTGCGAGTCGCAGGTCCGAACACAAGAGCGCTCAGCCAAGGCCCTGCTGAGGTCGAGCTGTCGAGCTGCAGCACCCTCGACGTTTGTCGCGCGCCAAGAAACCCCTTCTGACCCCAGCCATGGCGCAGTAATGCTCCCAGGTGATCCGCTGCGCCCCGAACCAGGCGGCCAACGTAACGGCACTACCCAACGATAGGAATACCCATGTCACGCACTTACCCTCACATGACCGAAGAGACACTGCTCCTCGGAAACATTTCGACTGACCAGCTCACTCAGCAGCACATCACGCCGCCCGCCCTGACCGACGCCGAGTACGTCGCGACACTGTCCACCACCAGCCCAGGGGCACCGAGCTACGTCATCGGACAACGCGTCTCCGGCAAGCCGTACGACCAGATCATCCTGAGCTACGGGCCGACTCAGAAGCCATGGCAGCGGGTCTGGCGGCTGTCAGCAGACCGCGGAGCTCACGTCGACTACCAGATCGTCCACGACACGTCGTCGACGGGCTTCGCCTCCGTCGAGCGCTGAGGCACCCTGGCTGTCGAATCCTTCGGCTCCGCAGTGAGGAAAGAAAAGACCCGGCCGGCTTGAAAGTTCAAGCTGACCGGGTCTTTTCCAATGTGCCCTCGGAGGGATTCGAACCCCCGACCTACGGTACCGGAAACCGACGCTCTATCCCCTGAGCTACGAAGGCGTATAGATCAAAACTATCAGAAGTTGGGGCCGCCGATTGCCCCTTTTTCGGTGCGGCTTGTGCACGCAGCGCCCCGTCAAAAGTGCGGAGGGGCAGCGTGAAAGGATGGGGGCCATGCAACGCACAGTGTCTGCCCACCTCGAGTTTGACGTGTCAGGCACCTGCGACGTGATTCTTGCCGTCGCTGTCGCGGCGGGGACGCCGATCCTCTCCGAAACGATGAGCCTCACGTCGAACGGCCGACAGTACACCGCGGTCGAGTTGTTCGACAGGCACGGGGCGAGGCTGCACAGGTTCACCGGCACCGCAGGCGCCTTTGAACTGCACTATCACGCCGTCGTGGCCGGTATTCGCCCGGTAGACCCGGCGGACACCCTCGATCTGCTGCACTACCTGAGGCCGAGCCGCTTCGCGGAAAGTGACCAGCTGCGGTCGACCGCCCGCCAGCTGTTCGGGTCCCTGTCAGGCCAGGGGCTTGTGGACGCCGTTACCTCGTATGTCTTCACGACGCTCTCGTATGTTCCCGGTGCAAGTGGGCCGGGAGACAGCGCCGTGACCACCCTCGAATCGAAACGGGGAGTGTGCCGCGACTATGCGCACCTGGTGATAGCGCTGCTCCGGGCGTGTGATGTGCCGGCCCGAATGGCATCCGCTTATGCACCTGGACTGAAGCCGATGGACTTCCATGCGCTCGCCGAAGCGTGGGTGGATGGCGCGTGGCAGGTCGTCGATGCGACACGACTCGCGCCTCGTCAGTCACTCGTGCGAATCGCGACAGGCCGTGACGCCAGCGATGTAGCGTTTCTCACCAATCACTTCGCCGGGCTGACATTGACCCGGGTCGAAGTGGGAGCGGTAGCCGATGTGCTGCCGCGAGACGATCACGCGGCCCCGGTGTTCCTGGCCTAAGCGGGCAGGTGACCCATTGCGGCCGTTGCAAGCTGCTCGACGTCGCCCGGCTCGAAGAATGCGACGCTGCGCGCGGTGATCCAGTAGGAACCCGTGAAGATCTGCGCTTCACCCTCAGACCCGATCACGGTGAAGTAACCCTCGATTGGCGGGGCGCCGTATGTCGGAACAGGGGTGCTCTCGGTGATCGCGGAGTTCTTGAGTGCGGTGAGTTCCTCATCGGTGAGCTTCGCGACGGCGACGTCGATCGTTTCCTTGCTTGTGTTGTTCACCCACTGGCAGGTCAGTCCGCCCATGTCGGCGATCGTGCCGGCTTTGGAGTCCGCTTTCGGAGCACCGTCCTCAACGAGGCTGAAGTTCGGGTTGAAGTTGTACATGTCATCGGCGGTGATGAGCTCGTCGCACGTCGTCCCGACCGGCTGGCTTGTGGGGCCGGTGGTTGGTTCGGCAGAGGGTGACGTCGTCGGCTCGCTTGTCGAGCTTGAGCTCGGCTTGGGAGTGGAACTTGCCGACGCCGATGGTGCCGGGTCAGGCGAGCATCCCGCGAGAAGCACTGTGCCGACGGATGCCGCGACAATCAGTGCGAGGGAACGCGACGAGCGTGGGAAGGAAAGCAAGGAGGCCATGGACGTCTCTCTCTGGGGGATAGAAGAAAGATACCAAGCCCGGCATGCTCCGAAGCTCATGCTCCTGCGGGCGCGCCGAAGCGGATCGGCGGGCGAGTACCTGCCGATAGAATCGAATCCGTGACTCCTGACGACCTCTCCGCTGCCCTGTTCGACCTTCTCCTCCCGCTTGCCGAGCGTCGCCGTGAGGGGTCAAGCGCGGAACTCCGTCGGGAGGACGTCGTCCTCGAGCGCCCGAAGAACCGCGACCACGGTGACTGGGCGTCGAACATCGCCATGAAACTGGCCAAAAAGCTCGGAACCAACCCGCGCGAGTTCGCAACGGAGCTGGCCGCTTCGCTCGCCGAGGTTCCCGGTGTCGCCACAGCTGAGGTTGCTGGTCCCGGTTTCATCAACGTGCGCCTCGACGCTGCGGCTGCTGGTGCGCTCGCGAAGGTCATCGTCGACGCTGGCGCCGAATATGGGCGCAACGAATCGCAGGCAGGCCGGGCCATCAACCTGGAGTTCGTCTCTGCGAACCCGACGGGTCCGCTGCACATCGGCCACACCCGCTGGGCTGCGCTCGGCGACTCGATCGCCCGCGTGCTCAAGGCATCAGGTGCGACCGTCGCGAGCGAGTACTACATCAACGACGCCGGCAGCCAGATGGACACCTTTGGTGCCTCGGTCCTCGCCGCAATCAAGGGCGAGCCCACCCCCGAGGGTGGTTACCCTGGCGCTTACATCGCCGAACTGGGCCGCCAGGTTCTTGAACTCGAGCCGAACCTTCTCGACCTGCCGGACGAAGAGGCACTCGCCCTCGCGCGGGAGCGGGCCTACCAGCTGCAGCTCGTCGAGATCGAGAAGTCACTCGCGAGCTTCAACGTGCACTTTGACGTCTGGTTCTCCGAACGTGAGCTGCACGCGAAGAACTCCGAGACCGGGCTGAGTGCGATTGACGGTGCCGTCGACCGCCTCCGCGCACAGGGTCATGTTTTCGACGAGGACGACGCCGTCTGGGTTCGCACCACAGATTTCGGAGACGACAAAGACCGCGTGATTCGTCGCGGTAACAGCATCTACACCTATTTTGCAGCGGATGCCGCCTACTACCTCTCGAAGTCAGATCGCGGATTCGAGCACAAGATTTATTTGCTCGGAGCCGACCACCACGGCTACGTGCACCGGCTTCGTGCGCTCGCCGGCGCTGCAGGTGACAACCCGGACACCGACATCGAGGTCCTGATCGGACAGCTCGTCAGCGTCAACGGGGCGAAGCTCTCCAAGCGCGCTGGCAACATCATCGAGCTGGACGACCTGCAGGCATGGATCGGTACAGACGCGCTTCGCTACTCGCTCGCGCGCTACCCGGCCGACTCGCCGCTCGCCCTCGACCCGGAACAGCTTCGGAAGCGCAGCAACGACAACCCGGTCTTCTATGTCCAGTACGCCCACGCCCGCACCCGTTCGGTTGCCCGTAACGCCGAAGCCGCCGGTGTCGACAGGAGCGCGTTCGCCCCGGAGCTTCTCGAGCACGAAACCGAGTCAGCCCTCCTCGGAGCGCTGCAGGAATTCCCCCGGATCGTGGCTCAGGCCGCAGAACTTCGCGAACCACACCGCATTGCGCGCTACATTGAAGAAGTCGCAGGCCTGTACCACCGTTGGTACGACAATTGCCGGGTCATTCCACTCGGCGAGGAACCGGTTGGCGACGTCCACCGCTCAAGATTGTGGCTCAACGACGCAACGGGCCAGGTCATTCGTAATGGCCTTGACCTCGTTGGAGTGACAGCGCCAGACAGGATGTGACCTTTGCTCTCGGAGACCGACGGTTGGGAGACGCTGAGCCGACAGGCCGCGATCGGTGACAGTTCCGAACCTCCTCGTAAGCGTAAAAGAGTCCGGGGATGGATCATCGCCGTCGTTATCCTGTTGGTTGGCGCCGCGCTCGTGATCGGAGGGTTATTCCTCGCCGAGAACGTCACAAAAGGCATTGCGACAGATGCGATAGCTGTCGCCGTTGAGGCCAGCCTGCCTGCAACCGTTGACGCCGATGTCGACGTCGATATCGCGGGTGACTGGGTCCTGTTCCAGATCTTCACAGGCAAGCTCGAACAGGTGACGTTGTCGAGTGACGACGCCATGGTGGACGGAAGCCCAGCGGTGTTTGAGCTGATCGCGACCCAGGTGCCACTCGACCTCAAGCAGCCGGTCGGCAACATCGACGCAACCGTTAGCCTCGGCCCGGGGTCGATCAACGAACTTCTCACGCTCCCAGGCAACGATCCCGAGGTTGCACTCGGCGATGACATCGTCAGTTACGCGGACTCCGCCTCGGTGCTCGGGTTCACGATTGGCTATTCCGTCAACGCAACACTGACGCCAGCCGGCACAGACGTGCTCGCCGCACCGGTCGCAGCTAACGTCACGAGCGACGTGGGCTCGCTCGATGTGTCCGGCGTGATCGAACGAATCCTCGGCGCTGAGCCCGTGCCGATCTGCGTTGCCGATCGGCTTCCACTCGGCGTCACGATCTCGGGCATCGATGTCACACCAGAGGCAGCAACGCTCAGCCTGGCGGCAAGCGACTTCACCCTCAACGGCGAATCGCTGAGGAATCGCGGCACCTGCCCCGAGGTCGGCTGAGTCGTAACATCAGGCACCGGATGCCAGCCGCCGCATACGGCGCATGCCAGAATTCTCTGAAAACCTCCGATTCATGGGGACCCGCGAGTTCTCGATAAGATTTGCAAAACTCCCACCGCGCCCGTTCAGCGGTATCCCACCTTCCGCACGATTGGTTTCTGCTGTGGCTTCTCACCCACTTGCCCCCGCGTGGCTGGCCGTCCCCAACGACGCAAATGAGTTGGCTCCCGCCGTCTGGAGCAGCAACGTCACGCGCAACGACAGCGGCGTGCTGACCGTTGGAGGCGTGACGGCAACCGAGATCGCCGAGACGTTCGGAACTCCCGTTTACGTGCTGGATGAAGCGGATGCACGCGAGCGGGCCGCGCACGTCCATTCTGCTTTCACCCGCGAGTTCGCGGCGATCGGTTCGAGTGCGAAGGTCTACTACGCCGGCAAGGCCTTCCTGTGCACCGAGGTCGCCCGCTGGGTCACCGAGGCTGGCCTCAACATCGACGTCTGCTCACCGGGCGAACTGGCTGTCGCCCTCGCCGCAGGAGTCGACGCATCACGGCTCGGCCACCACGGCAATAACAAGTCGCTCGCCGAAATCGACCGCTCGGTTGCGGCTGGCATTGGCGCAATCGTCATTGACAGCCTCCAGGAGATTCCGCGGGTCGCGGAGGCGGCTCACCGCCACGGCCGCAGGCAGGCCGTTCGCCTGCGCGTCAACAGCGGAGTGCACGCGCACACGCATGACTTCCTGGCAACGGCGCACGAGGACCAGAAATTTGGCCTGCCGCTTGAGCGCGCCGCGGATGCTGTCGCCAACATCCGTTCCTATGACTCCCTGGATTTCCTGGGGCTGCACTGTCACATCGGCTCGCAGATTTTCGGTTCAGACGGGTTTGCCGAATCAGCAGCGCGCCTGCTCACCGTTCACCGCGAACTGCTCGAGCGCGGGCCAGTCCCCGAACTCAACCTCGGTGGCGGATTCGGTATCGCCTACACGACGGCAGACGACCCCGAGTCGATCGACAACCTCGCGGCCGCGATCGCACGCATCGTCGCGACCGAGTGTGCGCGCCTCGACACTCCCGTTCCGAACGTCGCATTCGAGCCGGGGCGCGCCATCATCGGCCCGACCGGCCTGACGCTCTACGAGGTTGGAACGACCAAAGAAGTCGAGCTGAACACGGAGACGGGAATCGCGTCGAGGCTCTACGTGAGCGTCGACGGTGGAATGAGCGACAATGCTCGTCCGGCGCTCTACGGTGCCGACTACTCAGTGCGGATCGCCAGCAGGACCAGCGAAGCGGAACCGGTGTTGATCCGCCTGGCCGGAAAACACTGTGAGTCAGGCGACATAGTCGTTTCAGACGACTACCTCCCCGGCGATGTCGCACCAGGCGACCTCGTCGGAGTTCCGGCGACCGGCGCATACTGCTGGTCGCTCGCGAGCAACTACAACTACCTGGGACGCCCGCCGGTCGTCGCCGTTCGAGACGGTGTCGCCCGCGTGATCGTTCGCGGGGAGACCGAGGCTGACCTACTGGCGCGAGACGCCGGATTGGATGCACGATGATCGACTACCGCACGGTTCGGGTGGCGCTTCTTGGCGCTGGCTCCGTAGGATCGCAGGTTGCGAGGCTCCTGCTGGCCAATGGTGATGAGCTGGCGGCGCGTGTCGGCGCCAAACTCGAACTCGCCGGTATCGCCGTGCGCAACGTCGACGCAGAGCGCGATGTCGACCTGCCTCGCGAACTGCTCACCACCGATGCTGAGTCTCTCATCGTCGGAGCGGACATCGTCATCGAACTGATGGGCGGTATCGAACCCGCGCGCACGCACATCCTCTCCGCGCTGAACTCGGGTGCCGACGTCATCACAGGCAACAAGGCGCTGCTCGCCGCCCACGGCCCAGAGCTGTTTGCGCAGGCCGAGCAGGTCGGCGCGGAAATCTACTACGAGGCAGCCGTTGCGGCCGCGATCCCGATCATCCGACCGCTCCGCGACAGTCTCGCCGGTGACAACATCCACCGGATCCTCGCGATCGTCAACGGATCGACCAACTTCATCCTCGACCGGATGGACCGCTTCGGCGACAGCATGGAGGACGCCCAGAAGACGGCGTTCGAACTCGGCTTCCTCGAAGCCGACCCGACACTTGACGTCGGCGGATATGACGCAGCGCAGAAGGCGACGATCCTCGCGAGCCTCGCCTTCCACAGCAGCATCGACCCCGATGGTGTCTACCGAGAGGGCATCGACACCATCACAGCCGAGCAGATCGATGCCGCGCGTAAGGCCGGATACGTGATCAAGCTGCTCGCCATCACCGAGCGAATCACCGCCGAGGACGGAACAGCGGGTGTCTCTGCGCGTGTGTATCCCGCCCTCGTCAGCCGTGAGCATCCGCTTGCCGCAGTGCACGGGGGAAACAACGCGGTCTTCGTCGAAGCGGAAGCTGCGGGACCGCTCATGTTCTACGGCGCAGGAGCCGGGGGAGTGCAGACCGCCTCAGCTGTGCTCGGCGACCTCGTCTCCGCGGCGCGGCGACATGTCGCAGGTGGCCCGGGGCTCGGCGAGTCGACACACGCTGACCTGCCGCTGCTGCCGATCGGCGAGATCGTCACCAAATACCAGATCACCCTTCGCGTCAGCGATCGCCAGGGAGTGCTCGCCGAGGTCGCCTCGATTCTTGCCAACGGCGGGGTCTCCGTGGAGACCGTCGAGCAGACGATCGATCCGACCGAGGCAAGCCCGACCGCGTTCCTCGTCATCGGAACACACGCGTCGAGGGAAAAAGCACTTAAGTCCACTGTCGAGACGCTTAAGGCGTCTGGCGTGGTCGATTCAGTTGTCAGTGTTCTACGAGTTGAAGGAGCCTAGAAAATGGCGAAGCAGTGGCGCGGAGTTTTGCACGAGTATGCAGACCGCCTTGATGTAACGGACAAGACCCCCATCATCAGCCTGGGTGAGGGTGGAACGCCGCTCATTTTCGCTTCTGCGCTGTCCGCGCGCACCGGAGCCAAGGTTTGGGTGAAGTACGAGGGGATGAACCCGACAGGGTCGTTCAAGGACCGCGGAATGACCATGGCCGTCTCCAAGGCCGTCGAGGCCGGCGCCAAGGCTGTCATTTGTGCGTCGACCGGAAACACGTCGGCGTCGGCTGCCGCGTACGCCACTCACGCGGGTATCACCGCTGCCGTGCTCGTACCCGAGGGCAAGATCGCCATGGGCAAGCTCGCGCAGGCGATCGCGCACAACGCGCAGCTCATCCAGGTGCAGGGCAACTTCGACGACTGCCTCGACATGGCACGCGAGCTCGCAGCCAACTACCCGGTGCACCTCGTCAACTCGGTCAACAATGACCGGATCGAGGGTCAGAAGACCGCGGCCTTCGAAATCGTCGAGGTGCTCGAGGACGCTCCTGACTTCCACTTCATCCCTGTGGGAAACGCCGGTAACTACACCGCGTACACCCGCGGGTACACCGAGGAGCTCGAGCGTGGCATTTCCACCAAGCTTCCCCGCATGTTCGGCTTCCAGGCAGCTGGCAGTGCTCCGCTGGTCACCGGTGAGATCGTGAAGCACCCCGAGACGGTCGCGAGCGCCATTCGCATTGGAAACCCGGCGTCCTGGGAACTTGCCCTCGCCGCTCGCGAGGCAACCGACGGGTACTTTGGCGCGATTGAGGACGCCAAGATTCTCGAAGCGCAGCGCATCCTCTCGCAGGAGGTCGGCATCTTCGTCGAACCGGCGTCGGCGATCAGTGTTGCCGGTCTGCTCGAGCGTGCAGAGGCTGGGCAGGTTCCGGCGGACTCCACCGTCGTTCTGACCGTCACCGGACACGGACTCAAGGACCCGCAGTGGGCGCTTCGCAACGCCGACGGCGGCGAGATCGCCCCGACGATCGTTCCTGTCGACGTCACCGAGGTCGCGGGCGTTCTCGGACTGGCCAAGGCCTCGGCGTGAGCCTGGTCGGCCGATCGGTCACCGTTCGGGTACCCGCGACGAGTGCCAACCTCGGCCCCGGTTTTGACACGCTCGGTCTGGCGCTGAGCGTCTATGACGAGGTCACTGTCACCGTTCGGGATGAACCAGGCGCGACTGTCGAGGTGATCGGTGTCGGCGACGGCGAGGTCGCAACAGACGAAACCAACCTCGTCGTCTCGTCAATGGCGTACGCGTTTCACGCTCTTGGGCAGGCAGTGCCCGGTGTGGACGTTGTCGCACGAAATGTCATCCCGCACGGCCGCGGTCTCGGTTCGTCCGGGGCTGCCGTTGTCGCGGGTATCGTCGCTGCGAAGGGACTGCTCGACGGCGTTGTCGATGTCGACAGCTCAACGCTTCTGCGGATCGCCACCGAACTCGAGGGGCACCCGGACAACGTCGCACCCGCACTGTTCGGAGGGCTCACCATCGCGTGGGTTGAGCCGACCGGCCCGCAGCACAAGAAGCTTCTCGTGCACCGCGGTGTCGCGCCGCTCGTGTTCGTTCCGCAGCACACACTGTCGACGAAGCTGGCGCGCAGCCTGCAGCCCGAACACGTTCCGCATTCGGACGCTGTGTTCAATCTCTCAAGGTCGGCGCTGCTCATCGCGGCGCTGACCCAGAGCCCCGAGCTGCTGTTCGCTGGCACCGAGGACAAGCTGCACCAGGACTATCGCGCATCGGCGATGCCGGAGACCCACCGACTGGTTCTCGCGCTTCGCGCTCACGGTTTCGCCGCTGTGGTCTCAGGGGCTGGCCCCTCGATTCTCGTTCTAGCTGACGGTCCGGGGGAGCGGCTCGAAGCGGCCGAACTGGTCGCCCGTGAATCGGACACCGAGTGGGATGCGCTCTACCTGGCCGTTGACGTCAAGGGAGCGACGCTCTCCTGACCTGTGCTCAGCTGTGACCTGTGCTCAGCTGCGCCTTCCGCAGGTTTAGCGGAAGGCGCGGCTGATCCCAGCGCCGATCTGGAACAGGCCAAGCCACATCAGAAACCGTTGCAGTGGCCGCAGGACCCAGCTGAACAGACGCCGCCAGCCTCCGCGCCGCGTCCAGGACACCGTCAGTTGAAGCCGCGTTCCGCCCGGCGCCGGCGCGAGGTCAATGGCGAGGACATTCGTGTTCCCGCGCTTGATAGCCGGATAACTGGTCCGCCATGCGATCCGCTCGAGCGGAACCGATTCGGTCAACTCCATTTGCCGCCGACGGAACTTCTCCTTCACCCGGGCCGGCTTACCGTCGGGGTGAACGGCAGGAACAACAGCGAGCCAGGTTGTGGCGCCTTGGCCGTCGCCGTTCTCGGCAAACTCGACGGATCCGACGCTTGGGTTCCATTCCGGCATTCGTGTTGGATCGCTGAGCAGTGCCCACACGACGTCGACCTCGGCAGGAACGAACGTCTCGGTGCTGCCGTTGATCGATCCTGACGCGGCGGTGCTCCGCGCAGGTGTTGTGACCGTGCTGCTGGTGGTCACGGTCGTCAACGCCGAGGTGATGTCCGCGGCAGACGTGTCGAGCCTCTCCAGTAGGTCCTCGATCAATCCGCCTGGCTCGACGAGCAACTCCCGCAACACGGCGGCGGCATCGCCAGAACCCTGATCGCCGGCGCGCTTGAACACGTCGAGTGCGCGCGGCGTCCATTCATATCCGCGGGTTTCGTGAAAAACAATTCGACCGGGCTGCGGCGCGCTCAGTGAGATGCCAATACTGTTCAGCTGCTCCGAGTGCATTGCCTGCACGGCCTCGCGGGCGCGGGCCAGGGTGACTCCCGCGGCGCGAAGCGCCGTCCCTGCGGCCTGGTCGCTGAGTGCGAGAGCCAAAAACAGGTGCTCAAGGTCAGCGTCTCGCGACCCGGTGCGTGATGCTTCTTCCATAGCAGCCAGCGACAGGATCTGCATGGTCGCTGCTGCGGTCGTGAACGACGTCACTGTGTCCTCCTGGGAATCGGGATCGTCGGATCCACACGTTTGGCGTATTTTTTATGGACCGCCTGACGGGTGACACCAAGGGCATCGGCAATCTCCAGCCAGCTCATGCCCGCGCGCAGCGCCGCTTCGACCTGCGTGAGTTCAAGGGCATCTGCCAGGGCGCGGAGGGACACGATCGCACGCAAGCCGACCCGCGGGTCGTCCGTGTTCGCCGCTGAAGCGGCCAGCGCGTTTGGCTCCATGTAAGCAACCTACGTTGCTTAGCACCGGTTAAGCAACTCCGGTTGCTAAGCCTCCCCGAACTGGGGACACCGGGCGACACGCTGCACCAGTGACATGGTCTACACGCCAAGTGCTAGAGTGAGAAAGATCCCGATAGGCAAGCCGATAAGGCAAATCTGGCCTGCGGGTGATTTCTGCAAACCCAACGCCATCGCCACCAGCAGTGTGTCTGTCCCCTTCGATTCGAAGAACGGGCAGGGCGCCAGTCGATCTGACTCTCGCCACAGCTGAAGATGAGCTCTCCTGACACGTTCCGTGGATCAGGGGGAAGGAACCCACTTTTAGTGACTAACGTCAACATCCGTTTGAATACGGAATCAGGCGCAAACCTGTCGTCCCTCAAGGTCTCTGACCTTCAGCTGCTTGCCAGCCAGTGGGGCGTCCAGGGCGCATCCAAACTTCGCAAGGGGGAACTCGTGGAGAAAATCGCCGAGGCTCAGGCCGCTGCAGCCCCCGAGGACTCCGCTGGAGCTCCAGCCGAAACCGTCGCAGACGTTCCTGCACCGGACGCCGCTGTCGTCCAGGACGCTCCGCTGCAGGCTACGACGCCTGCTGCTGACGTGCCTGCGGTCGACGAGCCCGTCGCCCCGGTCGCCAAGAAGCGCGCACCGCGACGTGCGACCACGCAGTCCGCTAAGGCAGGCGAGCGTGTTCAGGCTGCTGGCCACGTCAACTCTGACGGCGCCCCACTCATTCCAGAGACCCCGGTAACGGATGTCGCTTCGCCGGCCGCCGAATCCACCGACGCCGCCGTCGAAACACCGATCGCTACCGAGGCTGCATCGGCACCAGAGGCTGCACCCACCGCGGATGCCCCTGCCGAGCAGGCCGAGGGACGCGAGGGTGGCTCTCAGCGCTCAGGACGCAAGAACAACAGACGCGGACGCGGCAACAAAACCGACCGTTCCGAGAACGCAACAGTCGAGGCTGACGTTGCCGGAGCATCCGCTGATGAAACGTCGACCGAGTCTGAGAACGACGCATCCGACTCCGCGCAGGAGTCGTCGCAGGGTGAGCGTTCGGGCCGGAGCCGCAACCGTAACCGTAACCGTGGCGGCGACAACGCTGCTCGCGATGACGAGCGCAACAACGACCGCAACGGCAACGACCGCAACGCCGACAAGGCGCAGGGCGACCGCAACGGAAACGACCGCAACGCTGAGCGCGACAACCGCAGCGCTGAGCGCGACAACCGCAACGCTGACCGCGACAACCGGAACGACAACGACCGCAACCGCCAGACGGACCGTGATGACGAGGGTAGCCGCAACGGCCGCAACCGTTACCGGGACCGCAAGCGCCGCGGCGGAAACGACTCAGCTGACTTCGAGCCGGAAATCGCTGACGACGACGTGCTGCTGCCCGTCGCCGGTATCCTCGACGTTCTCGACAACTACGCATTCGTTCGCACCACCGGCTACCTGCCCGGCTCGAACGACGTTTACGTCTCGCTCGGCCAGGTCAAGAAATACAACCTGCGCAAGGGTGACGCTGTAGTCGGAGCCATCCGCCAGCCGCGTGAAAACGACAGCAACGCTCGCCAGAAGTACAACGCCATCGTCAAGGTGGATTCGGTCAACGGCCAGAGCGTCGACGAGGCAGCGAACCGTGTCGAATTCGGCAAGCTCACTCCGCTCTATCCGCAGGAGCGCCTGCGCCTCGAGACCGAGCAGGGCAAGCTGACGCAGCGCATCATCGACCTGATCGCCCCGATCGGCAAGGGACAGCGTGGACTCATCGTCGCGCCGCCCAAGGCCGGTAAGACGATCGTGCTTCAGCAAATCGCCAACGCCATCTCGATCAACAACCCCGAGGTTCACCTCATGGTTGTTCTCGTCGACGAGCGTCCTGAAGAGGTCACCGACATGCAGCGCACGGTGAAGGGTGAGGTCATCGCCTCCACCTTCGACCGCCCAGCTGAAGACCACACAACGGTCGCCGAACTCGCCATCGAGCGCGCCAAACGCCTCGTTGAGCTCGGTCACGATGTCGTCGTTCTCCTCGACTCGATCACCCGCCTCGGACGTGCGTACAACCTCGCTGCACCGACCTCGGGCCGGATCCTCTCCGGCGGAGTCGACGCTTCGGCGCTGTACCCGCCCAAGCGTTTCTTCGGTGCAGCGCGCAACATCGAGAACGGTGGCTCGCTCACCATCCTCGCCACCGCGCTCGTCGAGACCGGGTCCAAGATGGACGAGGTCATCTTCGAAGAGTTCAAGGGAACGGGTAACTCCGAGCTTCGCCTGTCACGCCAGCTGGCTGACAAGCGCATCTTCCCGGCCGTCGATGTCAACGCGTCGTCCACCCGCCGTGAGGAAATGCTGCTCGGTGCAGACGAAGTCAAGGTCACCTGGAAGCTGCGTCGCGCCCTCGCCGGACTCGACCAGCAGCAGGCACTCGAGGTTGTCCTCGGCAAGCTCAAGGAAACCTCCTCGAACGTCGAATTCCTCGTTCAGATGCAGAAGACAATGCCGCAGCCGGTGTCCGGATCCGGGCACGACCGCGACCACCGCTAGCTGAGTTTCCGAACCCGTTTGCTCTCAGGCGCGGCTCCTCTGGGGTCGCTGCCTGAGGCAGGCGGGTTTTCTCGTGAAACAAGCCGGCAGGAGAAAACGCAAGGGACGGAACAAGTCATGTTTGAATCAGTACAGACCCTGATCGACGAGCACAAGGATCTGCAGGACCAACTCGCTGACCCAGCGGTTCACGCCGATCCGGCTCGCTCGAAGAAGATCAACCGGCGTTACGCCGAGTTGTCCAAGATTATCGCGGCCCACAACGCGTGGCTCGAGGCACAGGACGACCTGTCGGCCGCTCGTGAGCTCGCCAAGGAGGACGACGCGTTCGCCGCCGAGGTCCCCGGGCTCGAAGAAGGACTCGCCACAGCGCAGGAGAAGCTCCGCCGCCTGCTCATCCCGCGCGACCCCGACGACGGTCGCGATGTCATCATGGAGATCAAGGGCGGAGAGGGCGGTGCCGAAAGTGCACTGTTCGCCGCAGACCTTCTCCGGATGTACCTGCACTACGCCGAATCCAAGGGCTGGAAGACCGAGCTCCTTGAGCGAACCGAGAGCGACCTCGGCGGTTACAAGGACGTTCAGGTCGCGATCAAGTCGAATGCGACCGACCCGTCGCAGGGCGTCTGGGCTCATCTCAAGTACGAGGGTGGAGTTCACCGCGTGCAGCGCGTTCCGGCGACAGAGTCACAGGGACGCATCCACACCTCGACAACCGGTGTCCTCGTCTTCCCCGAGGTCGATGCTCCTGAAGAGGTCGAGATCAGCCAGAACGACCTCAAGATCGACGTCTACCGGTCGAGTGGTCCAGGCGGCCAGTCGGTCAACACGACAGACTCTGCCGTGCGCATCACGCACCTTCCGACCGGCATCGTTGTTGCCATGCAGAACGAGAAGAGCCAGCTGCAGAACCGTGAGGCCGGAATGCGTGTCCTTCGCGCCCGCATCCTCGCGAAAAAGCAGGAGGAGCAGGCTGAGCTCGACAGCGCCAAGCGCAAGACGCAGATCCGCACGATGGACCGGTCGGAGCGCATCCGCACTTACAACTTCCCCGAGAACCGGATCGCGGACCACCGCACCGGATACAAGGCATACAACCTCGACGCCGTCATCAACGGTGCTCTCGACCCGCTGATCGAGTCGGCCATTCAGGCCGACGAAGAGGCGCGCCTCGCAGACATCGGTGATCAGAGCTAACCATCGCCTGAGTACGAAGGCCGGCCATTTCGACATGGCCGGCCTTTTTTCACGAACGGATGCCATGGCATCCGTTTGTTGCGTCGCTTCCCGCAACGCGAATTCACGTTTTGAGCGCTCATTCGGTGCGTCTGCGCGACGGGACCACGCGCTGCAAGCGAGCTAGATGTGGTATTCCGGGTCCGGCTCGGTGAGGCCGTAGGTTTTGCCTGGCTCGCGCGGCCGCGCCTTGGCCGGGACGCCGACGAGCAGTGACAGCGGGGGAGCGTCCTTCGTGACGACCGCGTTCGCTCCGACGATGCTGCCGGTGCCGACCGTGACCGGCCCGATGATCTTCGCGCCAGCACCGACCTGCACGCCGTCCTCAAGCGTCGGGTGTCGTTTTTCACGTCCGCGGCTCTTTCCACCGAGTGTGACACCGTGGTACAGCATGACGTCGTCGCCGATCTCGGCGGTTTCGCCGATGACGACGCCCATTCCGTGGTCGATGAAGAACCGGCGACCGATGACCGCGCCCGGGTGGATCTCAATGCCCGTGAAGAACCGGGCCAGCTGGGACACGATGCGCGCGGGCATCTTGGCGCCCCGAGCCCACATCCGGGAGGACAACCGGTACGCCCACACGGCGTGCAGCCCTGAATAGGTCAGGAAAATCTCGACGCTGCCACGGGCAGCTGGATCGTGAACGCGTGCGGCGGTGATGTCTTCCCGGATGCGGGTGAGGATTGTCATTCCGTTCAGTCGAGCAGGTCTGACCAGAGCGGTGTCGAGATGTAACGCTCTCCGGTGTCGCAGACGATAGCGACGATGCGCTTTCCGGCGTTCTCCGGGCGCTTCGCGAGTTCGGTTGCCGCCCAGATGATCGCGCCGGACGAGATTCCGGCCAGGATGCCCTCTTCAGCGGCGAGACGCTTGGAGACCCGAACGGAGTCCTCGAAGCTCACATCGATGACCTCGTCGTAGATCGTGGTGTCGAGGATGTCCGGAACGAAGTTCGCCCCGATGCCCTGGATCTTGTGCGGGCCGGGAGCGCCGCCGTTGAGAATGGGTGAGTCGATCGGTTCGACAGCGACGACCTGGATGTCTGGCTTGCGCTGCTTGAGCACCTGTCCGACGCCGGTGATGGTTCCTCCGGTGCCGACTCCTGCGACGAAGATGTCGATGTCACCGTCGGTGTCGCGCCAGATCTCTTCCGCTGTGGTCTTCTTGTGGATCTCGACGTTGGCCTCGTTGGCGAACTGCTTGGCCAGGATGGCACCCTCGGTCGATGCAACGATTTCCTCGGCCTTGGCGACAGCACCCTTCATGCCGAGAGCAGGCTCGGTGAGAACCAATTCGGCGCCGAACGCGCGCAGCAGCACGCGGCGCTCGTTGCTCATCGAGGCAGGCATGGCGAGGATGACCTGGTACCCGCGAGCAGCTCCGACGAGAGCGAGGGCGATTCCGGTGTTTCCGCTTGTTCCCTCGACGATGGTGCCACCCGGCTTGAGCGCCCCTGACGCTTCCGCGGCATCGACGATGGCGACGCCGAGGCGGTCCTTCACGCTCGAACCCGGGTTGTAATATTCGAGCTTCGCGAGCACTGTCGCTCCGGCGTTGTCCGTCACGCGGTTCAACTGCACAAGCGGGGTGTTGCCAAACGCCTCGGTGATATTGGCGTAAATCTTTCCGGCCACGAATATGCTCCTTGGGTAATTGGTGCGCGACAGTGCGCGTTCGGGTACCAGCTTATTGCCGGGTGCAACCGGGTTACGACTGGCCACATTCCCGCGACGGTGTACAAGTGAGCGGGTAAGCTCGACCTGCGGCGGCCCGGCCGCAGGGATCTTCCAAAGAGAGAGCATGACTTCCATTCGAACGACGTCCGTCGGAGAGGTCAGAGACCTCATCATTGCCACCCTCGACAGGGCGGGTGTTCCACAGCCCGATGTCGACGCCGAACTGCTGATCGGCCACGTCCTCGGCCTGGGAAGGGGAGAACTGCAGGCGGCCGTCGTGATGGGGCGTCAGGTTCCGGGGAAGCAGCTCGCCGACATCAGCGCCATCGCCGAGCGCAGGGCAACCCGCGAACCCTTGCAGCACATCCTCGGTGTCGCGCCGTTCCGCAGCCTGGAGCTGGCCGTCGGCCCGGGAGTGTTCGTGCCAAGGCCCGAAACCGAACAGGTCGCCCAGTTCGCCATCGACGCGCTCGGTGCCCTTCCCGATCCCGAGCCGATTGGAATCGACCTCGGCACAGGGTCTGGCGCTATCGCCCTGGCGATGGCAACGGAGGTCCCGCACGCGCGCGTCTTCGCCGTCGAAAACTCGGTGGACGCGTTCATCTGGGCTCGTCAGAACTTCACGCGGGTTGGTGCTTCGAACGCGATACTCATCTTTGACGACATGGCCCACGCGCTTGCGGAACTGGACGGTCAGGCATCCGTTGTCATCTCCAACCCGCCGTACGTTCCGGATGCAGCCATCCCGCGCGACCCTGAGGTGCGGCTCTATGACCCCCATGCCGCTTTGTACGGGGGAGAGGACGGCCTCGACGTTGTTCGGCAGCTGTCGGAAACTGCCGCGCGACTGCTTCGGCCGGGAGGCACACTCATCATCGAGCATGGCGAGTTGCAGGGTGAAGCGATCCGGGACATCCTCACCAACGATGGCTGGAAGGCGGCCGCGACGTTCCGCGATCTCACCCAAAGGGACCGGACGACGACGGCCCTTCGGGCCTAGCGCGACTTCGCAATCCGTTCGGCGGCTTCCCGCGCCTGTGCGATCGCGTCCCGCTCGTGCCGCAGCGCTTCGCGCAGTCGCACTTCGGCGTCACGGCGCAGTCGTGACGCTTCCCGAACCGCCTTGTCCTTCGGGAAGGCTTCCGGGGCAGGCGCTGGCTCCGCGCGGGTGGACTCGTGCTCGGGTACGATCCGGGCGGCCATGGCCGCCTGGATCCCGTCGAGGATCGCATTGAGGCCGAACTCAAACGGGTTCAGGGAACTGTCCGGCCCGATCGCTCCTGCCTGGACCACCCGGTGTACCGCAGGAAACCGCTCGGGCGTTGCGAGGGAGCCAAGGACCCGCTCTTCCAGGCGATCAAATTCGGTCCCGTTCATGCCCGCGCGTGTGCTGGCATCTCGATAGCCCCGCTCGATCATTGCCTGCCACCTGGCGTGACCGGTGACGGCGAGAGCTGCGGCGAGCCGTTGTGACTCCTGCAGTGATGTGTCGGCCAGCGCGTCGAGGGCGCTGTCCATCCAGGCGAGATTGTTCGGGGTCATCGGGATGCCGTTGATCGGGATGTCGAGCATCCAGGGGTGCGCGGCATAACACGCGAGGGAACTGGCGTGCCAGGTGGATAGGCGCTTGCGCCACCCCTCGGGCTCGTTCGCGACAGCGGGCGGAACGCCCATGCCGTGCTCAAGCATCAGGAGGATGAGGTCGTCCTTCGCTGACACATAGCGGTAGAGCGACATGGTGGTGAACCCGAGCCGAGAGGCAACGCTGGACATGGAAACGGCGGCCAGCCCACCGGCATCTGCGATGTCGATGGCGGTCTCGACGATTCCCTCGATGCTCAGCTCCCGTTTGGGGCCGCGTTGCGGGTTGGTCGCGACTCCCCAGGCGAGAGCGATTGCTCGGGGGAGCTCAAGTTCGGGCTCGGCGTTGTCGGTCTGCATTCGGGACTCGTTCTCATTTCAGGCTTGACTGCCATTCTAGAACTGTGTATATGTTAAACCTCAAGTGTGCGGTATAAACAGTTTGATGGGAGAAACATGATCGCGGTCGAGTTGCGCGGAGTGCGCAAATCGTTTGGAACACAGCGGGTGCTCGATGACATAGACCTCTCGGTCCCTGCGGGCTCGGTGTTTGCTCTGCTCGGTCCTAACGGTGCCGGAAAGACGACGGTGGTGAACATCCTTGCGACGCTTGTCGCTCCGGACTCCGGCACCGCGAGCGTTGGGGGCTACGACGTCAGAACCGCTCGCGACTCTGCGAAGGGCGTGCTCAGCCTCACGGGACAGTCGGTCGCCGTCGACGAGGTGTTGACCGGATCTGAAAACCTGATCATGGTCTCAAGGCTCTGGGGGCTGTCCCGGCGCGAGTCGCGTTTGCGGGCCCGCGCACTGTTGGAGCAGTTTGACCTGGCCGACGCCGCCAGGAGACAGGTGAAAACGTACTCCGGCGGAATGAGACGACGGCTCGACCTCGCGCTCAGCCTCATTCGGAGACCGGAGGTTCTGTTCCTGGACGAGCCGACGACCGGGCTGGACACACGAAGTCGACGGTCTCTCTGGGCTCAGATTCGCGACCTGCGCTCCGCCGGAACAACGATATTTCTCACAACCCAGTACCTCGAGGAGGCGGAGCAACTCGCGGACCGAGTCGCCGTGCTTGCGGGCGGCCGGATCGTCGCAGACGGGACCCCAGCCGAGCTCAAGTCGCAGGTTGGAGAGGACGTCGTCGAAATTCGCTCCGCCGATGACGAGCTGCTTGGCGCGGTCGCCACAGACGGCAGCGTCGACGGGCTGCATCGGGCAATCACTCAGCTGGCCGAAGTGGCGCAGCCGGACGCCACAGTGTCTCTGCGCTCTCCAAGCCTCGAGGACGTGTTCCTCTCACTCACCGGTCCGGCATTGCAGCAGAAGGAGGTGCAATCATGACCGCACTTTCTCCGCGGCGCCGGGTTGCCGTCGGTGTCAGTGAACTCACCTTCATCGAACGCAGCCTTCGCCGGTCCGTTCGGAATGTCGACGCCCTGCTGATGGCCATCATGCTGCCAGTGCTCGTGATGTTCCTCTTCACGTTCGTCTTCGGCGGCTCGATCGATCCATCGGGAAACTACGTCAACTACGTTGTGCCAGGAATCATTCTTCTGTGCGCGGGATTTGGCGCGTCATCGACAGCCGTCGACGTGGCGGGAGACATGACGACGGGAATCATCGATCGCTTCCGTAGCCTCCCGATTCCGGCGACCGCGGTGCTGACAGGGCACGTGGTCGCGAGTCTTCTGCGCAACCTGGTTGCCACAGGAGTTGTCGTAGTCGTCGCTCTCGCGGTCGGCTTTCGGCCCACGGGAGGACCGGGGGACTGGCTCGCAGCGATCTCTGTTGTTGCGCTCTACATCCTCGCCATCACCTACCTCTTCGCGGCGATCGGACTGGCGTCCAGCTCTCCTGAGGCGGCAAGTGGCTATGGATTCATCTTGTTGTTCCTGCCTTATCTGTCGAGTGCATTCGTTGAGGTGAGCACCTTGCCTTCGTGGTTGCAGCCGATCGCTCAATACCAGCCGGTGACGCCGACGATCGAGGCCATCCGCAGCCTCCTCATGGGAACGTCCATGGGAAACAACGCGGTCATCGCCGTCGGCTGGTGTGTCCTCATTCTCGTGATCGCTGCGACGTGGGGCGCGTGGCTCTTTCGGAGGAAGGCCGGTCACCGATAGCCCGAGGAGAGCGCACGCGCGCGTGGTTTTCCGTCATATCGATCGGGCGCCAACGGGTTCACTCGCGGCATCCTCTCACGCAGGCTCGGATAGAATCGGCGAAATGTCCCGTCTCTTTGACTCCTCCGTGGAATCCGACCTCCTCACAGGTATGCGGCTGGCTCGAACGGCGCTGCGCCGCGGTGAGCTCGTCGTCATTCCCACGGACACTGTGTACGGTATTGCGGCCGACGCTTTCTCGCCTCAGGCCGTCCAGCGCCTCCTCGACGCGAAGGGGCGGACGAGGCAATCACCGCCGCCGGTGCTCGTGCCATCGGTTGGCACCCTCGAGGCTCTTGCCGCTGTGATCCCGGACGCCGTCCGAAAGCTCGTCGACGAATTCTGGCCGGGTGGGCTGACTATCGTCCTGCCCTCCCAGCCGTCACTCGCCTGGGACCTCGGAGACACCGACGGAACCGTTGCCGTGCGGATGCCGAACAACCGCATCGCTCTCGAACTTCTCTCCGAAACCGGTCCGCTCGCGGTTTCGAGCGCGAACCTCACCGGGCAGCCAGCGGCGACAACGGCCGCCGACGCCGAGGCCATGCTCGGCGACTCCGTGAATGTGTACATCGATGGCGGAGAATCGACGTCGGTCTCCTCGACGATCGTCGACGCGACACGCCTCGCCGGGCCAGGCGGCACACTGACGATTCTGCGCGAGGGTGCGATCTCTCGGGAGCAGATTCGTGACGTTGTTGGCGACCTCCTGGAGGAGGAGCCACCGGCGGACGGAGTGAGCATCCCATGATGCTCTACGCGATCATCGCTGCCGTGACAGCGTTGATCACCTTCCTCATGTCGATCGTCGTGTACAAGGTGGCGTTGCGTTTCAAGTTGTACCCGTCAATTCGGGATCGCGACGTGCACACCCGCCCGACCCCGCGGCTCGGGGGAGTCGCGATGTTCGTCGGTGTGGTTGCCACCTTCGCCATTGCATCGCAAAACCCTTTCTTCAAAGACACCTTTGCCACCCCAGGGCCGATCCTGGCTATCCTCGGTGCATCCCTGCTCATCGTCCTTATTGGTGTCGCTGACGACATCTGGGATCTCGACTGGATGATTAAACTGGCCGGCCAGTTCCTGGCCGCCGGCCTCATCGCCTGGTTGGGTGTGCAGATTTACTCCCTGCCGATCGGCGGCCTCACGGTGGGCTCCTCCTGGATGAGCGCAGCCCTGACCGTTTTCGCCATCGTGCTCGTCATGAACGCCGTGA
The DNA here is from genome assembly GCF_003668565.1 of Mycetocola zhadangensis. Lineage (GTDB taxonomy): Bacteria > Actinomycetota > Actinomycetes > Actinomycetales > Microbacteriaceae > Mycetocola_A > Mycetocola_A zhadangensis. Next base: position 209,300 of record NZ_RCWJ01000004.1, on the reverse strand, counting down.
ACTTCATCGATGGGCTTGACGGCCTCGTCGCCGGAGTGGGACTCATCGCGAACGGCGTGTTCCTGGTCTACGGGTACCTCCTGGTTCGGGAAATGGGCCAGTCCAGCTACTTCAACCTCTCGCTCCTCATCTCCGCTGTTCTGGTCGGAGCTTGCGCCGGTTTCCTTCCGCTCAACTGGCATCCGGCAAAAATGTTCATGGGCGACGCCGGTGCACTCCTCGTTGGCCTGTTGATGGCCACGTCCGCCGTCGCGATCACAGGACAAATTGACCCCTCGGCCTTGAGCGCGAATCCCGCCGATGCGGGCGTCGTCGGCAGGAGCCAACTCCTCGGCGCGTTCATCCCGATCATCCTGCCGTTCGCAATTCTCATCGTTCCGCTCCTCGACTTCGCACTCGCGGTAGTTCGGCGCCTGCGCGCAGGAAAATCCCCGTTCAGCGCTGACCGGCTGCACCTGCACCACCGGCTACTGGACATGGGGCACTCCCATCTCCACGCCGTGCTCCTGTTCTACGCATGGACCGCCGTCATCGCTCTGTCCTGCCTGATGTTCTTCGTCTTCCAGCCGTACTGGTTCGCTCTCGGTTTCCTCATTGTCGGCGTGACCGTCTGCACCGTGTTCACCCTCGCGCCGCTTGGCCGACGTAAGGCCGCCGAAATCACCGCCCAGATAGCGCCGGAGGGTTCGACCGAGGCCGAAGTGCTCGCTGAAGCTGACCCGCTGGACGAGGCTTCCATCGAGCCCCGCCTCACAACTCCGGGGAGCGCAACAGCGTCCCAGGCACCCACTCAGAAAGACGACAAATGACCGCGAACAAGATTTTCCGCACCGCCCTCATCTGGGGAGGCGTGATCGCCGTACTCATCGGAGTCGTCGGAGCCATCATCGGCTGGAACATCGACGGCTCAGTCGGGTTGACCAGCGCCCTGATCGGTGCCGTTGTTGGGGCAGCCTTCCTCAGCATCACCGCGGCCAGCATTCTCTTCGCTAACCGATATGCCGCTTCTGACATGTACGTGACGATCTTCTTCGGCGTCGTCCTCGGCGGCTGGCTGCTCAAGTTCGTGCTCTTCCTTGTTCTCGCGATCGTGCTGCGTGACCAGCCCTGGATCAACCTGCTCATCCTCTTCACGAGTGTCATCGCATCCGCCGTTGCAACGCTCGTGGTTGACACCATCATCGTGATGAAGGGACGGGTGCCGTACACCGCTCCGAGCGTTGCAGGAGACGGCACTGAGAATGCGTCCTAAAACCCCGCTCGATTCGTGGCAGCCGGGATGGTTTGCTACAGTTTGTAGAGAACCCCGCAGACGCAATTCTTTTGGTGTGCGCGGAGAGATCATGCCATTACTCGTCGAAGCGAGAGCCTTGGCTCCACGCCCCGAAATAGGAGATAGCGCTGCTAGTTAACGCCGTGAATCTCGTCACGAATGTTTCCGTATTGACGGCGGCCGAAGACGACGGAGGCTTCCACGCCCCGACCCTAGCCGAATTCTTCCCACCGGCAATCTTCTTCGAAGGCACCCCCTTCGAAATGAACCGGATTGTGCTTGTCCGCATGCTTGCGGTGCTTGTCATGCTGCTGCTGTTCTGGCTCGCACTGCGTCGCGGTACCCGCGTTCCCGGTCGCGGCCAGTCGGTCGCGGAGATGGCGATCGGCTTCGTCAAGGACCAGATCGGTGACCAGGTGCTTGGCGCCAAGGATGGGAAGCGGTTCCTGCCGCTCCTCGCCGGAATGTTCTTCGGAATCCTGGCCATGAACCTCACAGGTATCATCCCGGGACTGAACATCGCCGGGTCCTCGATCTTCATCGTTCCGGCAACGTTTGCCCTAGCCGCTTACATCGCTTTCGTTTATGCGGGCATCAAGCAGCACGGCGGATGGAAGTACTTCAAGAACCAGCTCTTCCTGCCTGGTGTGCCGTGGCCGATCTACATCATCCTCACCCCGGTTGAGCTGCTCAACATCTTCATCGTTCGCCCGATCTCGCTCTCACTGCGACTCCTGCTGAACATGATGGTTGGACACCTCCTCCTCGTGCTCTGCTTCTCTGCGACGCACTTCTTCTTCATCACGGGTCAGGATCTCGGTCTGCTTAGCCTCTTCGGAGTTGCGACGCTGGTCGGTGGAATCGCCATGACGGGTATCGAACTCGCTGTGGCTGTCCTTCAGGCATACATCTTCACCTTGCTCACGGCCGTCTACATTCAGCAGTCGGTCGCAGACGAACACTAGACACGACGGCTCGGCTACCCGCCGCGCCGCCCAATGAAAGGAAAACCACTGTGGACCCCATCATTCTCGCCGAGGTCACCGGCAACCTGAACACGGTCGGCTACGGCCTCGCCGCGATTGGCCCCGGTATCGGTATCGGTATCGTTGCTGGTAAGACGGTTGAAGCAATGGCTCGCCAGCCTGAGCTCGCCGGTCGTCTCCAGGTGACCATGTTCCTCGGTATCGCTTTCACCGAGCTGCTTGCCTTCATCGGCGTAGCGCTCTTCTTCCTGGGCTAGGGCCGGCGTGTCAATGCCCGAAATCACATTGGCTGCCGGGGGTGAAGTGCCCTCAGGTATTGGCCTGTTCATTCCTGCCGTCTATGACATCGTTTGGTCGCTGATCCCGTTCGCGCTGATCATGCTCCTGTTCTGGAAGCTCATCATTCCGGCGTTCAGCAAGATCATCAACGAGCGAACCGAAGCGATCGAGGGCGGAATCGCTAAGGCCCAAAGCGTTCAGGCGCAGGCCGACGCTGCTCTCGAGCAGTACGAAGCACAGCTTGCCGAAGGGCGCGCTGAGGCGGCTCGCATTCGCGAACAGGCACGCGCTGAGGGTGCCCAGATTCTCGCCGAGTTCAAGGAACAGGCGTCTGCCGAGTCCGCACGGATCACGGCGAACGCTCACCTGCAGATCGAAGCCGAGCGTCAGGCTGCTCTGGTTTCCCTGCGCTCCGAAGTAGGGTCACTCGCTATCGACCTCGCATCGGGTGTCGTGAAGGCGAACCTCTCCGATGACCAGCGGGCGACAGAGCTTGTTGATCGTTTCCTCGCAGACCTGGAGTCAAGCGAAGCTGCCGGTAAAGGCGTTCGCTGATGGGTAGCGCTACGCGCGGGGCCGTGGTTTCGGCGAGGAACGTTCTCGCTGAAATGCCTGGGGTCGATTTCGCCACCGCGGAGGGCCTGTTCGGCGCTGCGGCGTCGCTCGCCGGTTCCATGCAGCTGCGTTCGATCCTCACCGACTCTGGTCGGAGCGTGGACGAGAAGGCACAGGTCGCTCGGAAAGTGTTTGGCTCAAAGCTGACTGATTCAGCTTTGAACCTCATCCTCGCTGCTGTGTCGGCCCGTTGGTCGTCGCAAGACGACCTGATCGCTGGAATCGAGCAGCTGGCACTGCGCGCAGCAGCCTCCTCGGCTGACGCCGACCTCGCGAGCGAACTGTTCCAGTTCGGGCTGACTGTTCAGTCCGACGCGTCTCTCGAGTTTGCGCTCGGGAGCCGTACCGGCGCCTCGGCCAGCAAGGTTGAACTGGTTCAGCGTCTGCTCCGCGGTAAGGCATCTGCCCAGACGATTGCGATCGTCGAGCACTTTGTGCGAACCCCAGGTGACCGGAGCATCCGGGAGTCCCTCGACTACGCACGCTCAGTCGTCGCGGACCAGTCCGGTTTCGCCGTCGCCACCGTATACACGGCCCACCAGCTGAACGCTCCGCAGGTCGCTCGTCTTGAGCGCGCACTGTCGGAGAAGTACGATCGCGGCGTACGCATCAACCAGGTGATCGACGCCGACGTCATCGGCGGGTTCCGCGTACAGATCGCGGATGACGTCATCGACGGCAGTGTTGCAAGCAGGATCAACGATCTGAGACTTCAGCTAGCGAGCTAGCGAGAAATTATTCGGGCGGTTCAGTCGCCCGTTAACCGTAAAGGGAAGAGAATGGCAGAACTATCGATCAGCCCGGATGAGATCCGCGACGCGCTCAAGGACTTCGTCAAGTCCTATGATCCCGGCCAGCTTTCGAGCACCGAGGTCGGTCGTGTCGTCGACGCAGGCGACGGAATCGCCCACGTCGAGGGCCTGCCAGGCGTCATGGCAAATGAGCTCATCCGCTTCTCGGATGGCACGCTCGGACTCGCACAGAACCTCGACGAGAACGAAATCGGTGTCGTTGTGCTCGGCGAGTTCAACGGAATCGTCGAAGGCATGGAGGTCACTCGCACCGGAGAGGTGCTGTCGACTCCGGTCGGAGACGCGTTCCTCGGCCGTGTCGTCGACCCGCTCGGTGCTCCGATCGACGGTCTCGGTGAGATCAAGGCTGAAACGCGCCGCGCTCTCGAGCTTCAGGCGCCTGGCGTCATGCAGCGCAAGAGCGTGCACGAGCCGATGCAGACCGGTATCAAGGCAATCGACGCCATGATTCCGATCGGCCGCGGCCAGCGTCAGTTGATCATTGGTGACCGCCAGACTGGAAAGTCGGCGATCGCCATCGACACGATCATCAACCAGAAGGCGAACTGGGAATCCGGCGACGTCAACAAGCAGGTTCGTTGCATCTACGTCGCCATCGGCCAGAAGGGCTCAACGATCGCTGCCATCAAGGCATCGCTCGAAGAAGCCGGCGCTATGGAGTACACGACGATCGTTGCTGCTCCCGCGTCTGACCCCGCAGGTTTCAAGTACCTCGCTCCCTACACCGGATCGGCCATCGGCCAGCACTGGATGTACGGCGGCAAGCACGTCCTCATCGTCTTCGATGACCTGTCGAAGCAGGCTGAGGCCTACCGCGCCGTATCGCTGCTTCTCCGCCGTCCGCCAGGACGCGAGGCATACCCCGGTGACGTGTTCTACCTGCACTCCCGCCTGCTCGAGCGTTGCGCCAAACTCTCCGATGAACTGGGTGCTGGCTCAATGACCGGTCTTCCGCTCATCGAGACCAAGGCCAACGACGTCTCGGCATACATCCCCACCAACGTGATCTCGATCACCGACGGCCAGATCTTCCTTCAGTCCGACCTGTTCAACGCCAACCAGCGTCCAGCTGTTGACGTAGGAATCTCGGTGTCGCGTGTTGGTGGTGACGCTCAGGTCAAGAGCATCAAGAAGGTCTCAGGAACGCTGAAGCTTGAACTGGCTCAGTACCGGTCACTCGAAGCATTCGCGATGTTCGCATCCGACCTTGACCCGGCTAGCCGTCGTCAGCTCGCTCGTGGAGCCCGGCTCACCGAGCTGCTTCGCCAGCCGCAGTACTCGCCGTTCCCCGTCGAGAACCAGGTGGTTTCCATCTGGGCCGGCACCAAGGGCAAGCTCGACGAAGTACCGGTTGAGGACATCCTGCGGTTCGAGAGCGAACTCCACGACTACCTCGGTCGCAACACCCAGGTGTTGACGAAGCTGCGCGACACCAACGTGCTCACCGACGACATCGTCGACGAGCTCGATGCTGCCGTCGATGCCTTCAAGAAGGAATTCCAGACCGGCGAGGGCAAGCCCCTCAACGGACCGGGTTCTGAGCAGTTCACCGAACTGCCGGCTGAAGACGTCAACCAGGAAAAGATCGTCAAGGGACGTCGCTAAACAATGGGTGCTCAACTTCGGGTCTATACGCAGAAGATTCGCTCTGCGCAGACGACTAAGAAGATCACAAAGGCGATGGAGCTCATCGCCGCCTCGCGCATTGCAAAAGCGCAGGCGCGCGTCGCAGCCTCAGGGCCATACTCTCGAGCGATAACACGTGCGGTGAGCGCCGTGGCGACGTACTCAAACGTCGACCACGTGCTCACCACCGAGCCTGAAACCATCGAGCGAGCCGCTGTCGTGATCTTTGCATCCGACCGCGGCCTCGCCGGTGCGTTCAACTCGCAGGTGCTGCGTGAAGCCAACGAGCTGGCCGAGCTGCTGCGCAGCCAGGGCAAGGACGTTGTCTTCTACCTCATCGGGCGCAAGGCAGTCGGATACTTCACGTTCCGCAAGCGTGCCTCAGAGGGCCAGTGGGTCGGCGAAAGCGAAAACCCCACCTTTGCCACCGCGCAGGAAATCAGCGCGGCGCTGCTCGAGAAATTCGTGCTTGACGCGTCTGAGGGCGGAGTGGACGAAATCCACATCGTTTACAACCGTCTGGTCAGCATGATGAGTCAGGTTCCCGAGGTCGTGCGTTTGCTGCCACTTGAGGTGGTTGAGGGCGTCGACGAGATCGAAGACAACGCCATTCTGCCGCTCTACGAGTTCGAGCCGGATGCGGGCGATGTTCTTGACGCGCTGTTGCCTGTCTACATCGAGAGCCGCATCTTCAACGCTCTGCTTCAGTCCGCTGCTGCGAAGCACGCGGCGACGCAGAAGGCGATGAGCTCGGCAAGTGACAACGCAGACAAGCTGATCACGGACTACACCCGTCTGCGTAATAACGCTCGTCAGGCCGAGATCACCCAGCAGATTTCCGAGATTGTCGGCGGCGCAGACGCACTGTCGTCCGCCAAGTAACCAAGAGAGAAGAAGAGCATGACAGACATTGCCACCGCTCAGGACACAGGCGAGGTGAAGGCCGGTTCCATCGGTCGTGTCGCCCGCGTGACGGGTCCGGTTGTTGACATCGAGTTCCCGCACGATGCGATCCCCGGTATCTACAACGCGCTGAAGACCACGGTCAACATGGCCGGCGTGACCCAGACCCTGACGCTCGAGGTTGCACAGCACCTCGGCGACGACCTGATCCGCGCCATCGCGCTGAACCCGACGGACGGACTCGTCCGAGGCCAGGAAGTGACCGACACCGGAGAGCCGATCACGGTTCCGGTCGGCGACATCACCAAGGGCAAGGTCTTCAACGTCATCGGTGACGTTCTCAACGCCGAACCAGGCGAAAAGATCGAGATCACCGAGCGCTGGCCGATCCACCGCAAGCCACCGGCATTCGACCAGCTTGAGTCGAAGACGGAACTCTTCGAAACCGGCATCAAGTCGATCGACCTCCTCACCCCGTACGTGCAGGGTGGAAAGATCGGTCTGTTCGGTGGTGCTGGTGTCGGTAAGACAGTCCTCATCCAGGAAATGATCCAGCGCGTTGCGCAGGACCACGGTGGTGTGTCGGTGTTCGCCGGTGTCGGTGAGCGTACCCGTGAAGGTAACGACCTCATCGCCGAAATGGAAGAAGCAGGCGTCTTCGACAAGACCGCGCTTGTCTTCGGCCAGATGGACGAGCCGCCAGGAACGCGACTCCGCGTCGCGCTTTCGGCACTCACCATGGCTGAGTACTTCCGCGACGTGCAGAAGCAGGATGTGCTGTTGTTCATCGACAACATCTTCCGCTTCACGCAGGCCGGTTCCGAGGTCTCCACCCTTCTCGGACGTATGCCGTCCGCAGTGGGTTACCAGCCGAACCTCGCCGACGAGATGGGTATCCTCCAGGAGCGCATCACCTCGACCCGTGGCCACTCGATCACGTCTCTGCAGGCAATCTACGTGCCGGCTGACGACTACACCGACCCGGCCCCGGCAACGACGTTCGCGCACCTCGACGCCACCACAGAGCTGTCTCGTGAGATCGCATCAAAGGGTCTGTACCCCGCGATCGACCCGCTGACCTCGACCAGCCGTATCCTCGACCCGCGCTACATCGGTGATGACCACTACAACACCGCCGTTCGCGTCAAGGCGATCCTGCAGAAGAACAAGGAACTCCAGGAAATCATCGCGATCCTCGGTGTTGACGAGCTGAGCGAAGAAGACAAGATCACGGTTGCCCGTGCTCGTCGCATCCAGCAGTTCCTCTCGCAGAACACCTACATGGCGAAGAAGTTCACCGGTGTTGAGGGTTCCACGGTTCCGCTCAAGGAGACCATCGAATCCTTCTCGGCTATCGCCGATGGTGAGTTCGACCACGTTGCTGAGCAGGCGTTCTTCAACGTCGGTGGAATCAACGACGTCGAAGAGGCCTGGGCTCGTATCCAGAAGGAGAACGGCTAGTCATGGCTTCGCTCAAGGTCAGTGTTGTCGGGGCAGACTCGGAAGTATGGTCAGGGACCGCTTCTATGGTCATCGCTCGGACTGTCGAGGGAGAGATCGGTATTCTTCCCGGCCACGAACCGATGCTTGCCATCCTCGCTGAGGGTGAAGTTCGCGTCACGGCCGAGAACGGCGACAAAGTCACCGCTATGGCTGCCGACGGGTTCCTCTCCGTTGAGAACAACACAGTGACGATCGTGGCTGGCAACGCCAGCCTGGTCAAGTAACACCGCCGCAAGGCTCCCCGCAACGCCCCGTGCTTATCCTGCTCCCTCCGTCTGAGACGAAGCGAGCGGGTGGCACGGGGCGTTCGCTGTCGCTGGCGGACCTGCGGTTCCCAGAACTCACCGAGGCGCGTCGTCAACTCACGAACGACGTTGTTGAGCTTGCGGCCGATCCCGACGCGACCATCGCCGCGCTCAAGCTCGGGCCGAAACAACACGCTGAAGTCAGCGTCAACAGAGAACTCTGGCAGTCCCCGACGATGCCTGCGATCGACAGGTACACCGGAGTGCTCTTCGACGCGCTTGATGCGAGCACCCTGGACGCCGAGGCTCGAGAGTTCGCGGCACGACACGTTCTCGTGCATGCCGCCTTGTTCGGCCCGATTGGCGCGTTGGATCCCATTCCCGCATACCGACTGTCGCACGATTCCCGCGTCCCCGGACGGCCGATGAAGCGCCACTGGGCGTCGCCGATCAGAGAAGCCCTCGCCGCGCACGATGGCTTGCTCCTCGACATGCGTTCTGAGGCCTACGTCGCCCTTGGGCCAGCTCCGGCGACGCCGTACTCGTTCTACTTGCGGGTTCTGACCGACGGACCTGACGGTTCACGTCGCGCCCTCAACCACTTCAACAAGAAGGCCAAGGGCGAGTTCACCCGTGCTTTACTCGAGGCTCGCGTCCCGTTCGCCACCGCAGATGAACTCTGCGCCTGGGCGCCGAAGGCGGGGTTCCGGCTCGAACGCCTTTACCCGGCATCCGGAAAGCAGGAGTTGGCGCTTCTCGTCTGATCAACAGTCAAACGGATGCCGTCAACCGGCTCGCCAACACCCCTCCACGTGGTCGTCGACGAGGCCGGCTGATTGCATGAGTGCATACATCGTGGTCGGTCCGACGAACCGGAATCCCCGCTTTTTCAGTGCCACGCTCAGCGCCGCTGACTCGGCAGTGATCGCGGGGATCTCCGCCAGGGTCTTCGGTCGACGGTGAAGCGGTTTCGGCTGGAAGCTCCAGACAAGGTCTGAGAGGCTGTCGTCGAGGGCAAGGGTGGCGCGCGCGTTGGAAATGACCGCGCTGATCTTGCCTCGGTGCCGGATGATGGCCGCGTTTCCGACCAGCTCTTCCACGTCAGCGTCGGTGAAAGCAGCGACCGCCTCGATGTCGAAATCCGCGAAGGCCTGGCGAAAGGCCGGGCGTCGTCGAAGAATCGTGATCCAGCTCAGGCCCGCCTGAAACCCCTCGAGGCTGATTTTCTCGAATACCGGGTGGTCACCGATGAGAGGGGTGCCCCATTCCTCATCGTGGTAACGCATGTACTCGCTGTCGGTGCCAGACCAGGCACAGCGGTTTCGGCCATCAGGGCCTGTGATGAGCGAGGTGGAGAGGGGCACGAGCACCACATTAGCGGCGAGCACCGACGCGGCCGGAGCGCGGCTCACGCGATCTGAAGTGTGCTCGGTCGAGCGGGTGCCCTGTAGTCGATTCCCTCGTGCTCAAGCAGCCACTGTTTGGTTGGAACACCGCTGCCCTGGGTGTAGCCGGTGATTCGTCCGCCGGCGGCCAGCACCCGGTGGCAGGGGACAAGCAGGGGCAGCTTGTTGGCGCGAACGGCGCTTCCGATGGCGCGTCCTGCCGGGCCGGCACCGATTTCGTGACCGAGCTGGCCGTATGTTTTCGCTTCGCCGAAGCCGATTCCGGCGAGGCCGGTCCACACGGCCAATTGGAATGGCGTGCCGACGGGCGAAAGTGGAACGTCGAAGCTTCGTCGGGTGCCATCGAAGTACTCCGCGATCTGTTCCAGCGCTGTCACCAGCACGTCGAGCGATGATTCGCGGAAGCCATCGTGGGGGAGCTCGGCTCGGCGTTCGAGTGCGAGGGTCGTGACCGAGGTTCCGTCGCTTGTCAGCTCGATCCGGCCGAGCGGGCACGAGGAACGAATCAGACCGACCGGTCGGTCGAACAGGGAGGGGAGAGGATCAACTGCCTGGCGTCGTGGTGTCATGACGACGACCGTATGGTCACGCAGTGCAGGTTCGACAGCATTTCTCTGCCCGGTGGACGCAATCTCTGCACGCACTCGCTGTGGAGGAATACCGGCCGGTAGCCTGATTCCATGGCAGACATCGAATACCGCAACCTCGGAAACAGTGGCCTCAGGGTGTCAACGATCGGACTCGGGTGTAACAACTTCGGACGGCTCGGCACAGCAAGTGAAACGCAGGAGGGCACGAACGCTGTCGTCTCCGCGGCGATCGATGCCGGCGTCACCCTGTTCGACACGGCCGACATGTACGGCAAGGAGCCGGGGCTCAGCGAAACCCTGATGGGCAACGCGCTCCTCGGGCACCGCGACAACGTCGTTCTCGCCACCAAATTTGGCCATTCAGGCGCCGACGTCGGCTTGCCGGGCTGGGGAGCAAAGGGGTCAAGGCGCTACGTGAGGCTCGCCGTGGAAGCGTCACTTCGCCGCCTGCAGACGGACTGGATCGACCTGTACCAGCTGCACACGCCAGACCCACTCACCCCGATCGAGGAGACCCTCGCGGCTCTCGACGACCTCATCACCGAGGGCAAGGTCCGATACATCGGCCACTCAAACCTCGCCGCCTGGCAAGTGGTCGAGGCAGAACTCACGGCCGAGCTGACCTCCCACCCGAAGTTCATCTCATCGCAGAACGAGTTCAGCCTCATCGTTCGCGACGCGGAACGCGAACTGTTCCCGGTGCTGAGCAAATACAACATAGGCTTCCTGCCGTACTTTCCGCTCTACAACGGGCTCTTCACCGGCAAGTTCAGCAGGAACGGCGGACCGTCAGACAGCCGCATCGTGCGCCAGCGCAGCTACCTCCTCGACAGCGCACCGTGGGACGCGATCGAGAAGTACGAAAAGTTCTGTGAGAACCGCGGCATCACCATGCTGGAAGCGACGTTCGCCTGGCTGCTCGCCCAACCGAACCTTACAAGTGTCATCGCCGGTGCCACCCGTCCAGAGCAGATAGTCCAGAACGCGACCGCAGCCGCGTCGTGGCATCCGTCTCTCGAAGAACTGTTCACGATCGGCGACCTGTTCGCTCCCCGCGAAGATCAGAACGCGTGACGGCCTGCTGAGAGCAGTCGCGCTCGACTAGGCTCGCCTGCGTGACGTCGGCGCTGATGCCGTGCCGGCGTCCCGGACAAGGATTCTCATGCTCGCAAAACTGGTCGGACGTTACCTGAGGCCGCACTGGCCACTTCTCGTCGGTGTCGTCATTTTTCAACTGGCGCAGTCGATCGCATCGCTCTACCTGCCGACCCTCAACGCCGACATCATCGACAACGGTATTGCGCAGGGGGACACCGAGTACATCCTGCGCGTGGGGGCGATGATGCTTGGCATCACCCTGCTTCAGGTTGCCTGCGCCATTGCAGCCGTGTACTTCGGTGCGAAAGCGGCGATGCGGCTCGGTCGTGACATTCGCGAGTCGGTGTTCACGCAGGTCGCCGATTTCTCCGAGCGTGAGGTGTCGAAGTTCGGCGCGCCGTCGCTCATCACGCGCAGCACCAACGACGTGCAGCAGGTGCAGATGCTCGTGCTGATGACCTGCACGCTGATGGTGTCCGCGCCGATTCTGGCGATCGGTGGTGTGGTGATGGCCCTCAGGCTTGACCTCGAGCTGTCGTGGCTGATGGCCGTCGCCATTCCGGTGCTGTTGATTTGCGTCGGCCTCATCATCGTGCGGATGGTGCCGTTGTTCCAGTCCATGCAGCGTCGGATCGACCGCGTCAACCAGGTCATGCGTGAGCAGCTCACCGGCATCCGGGTGGTTCGGGCGTTCGTGCGCGAGAACGAGGAAACGGCGCGGTTCGAAAGAGCAAATGACGAATTGACGGATGTTGGGCTTCGCGTCGGTCGCCTGATGGCGCTCATGTTCCCGATCGTGATGCTCATCCTCAACGTGTCGAGCATCGCCGTGCTGTGGTTCGGTGCGTTCCGCATCGAAGACGGCTCGATGCAGGTGGGCACTGTGATGGCGTTCCTGCAATACCTGATGCAGATCCTGATGGCCGTGATGATGGCGACGTTCATGGCCGTGATGATTCCACGTGCTGCTGTCAGTGCGGATCGGATCGGGGAGGTGCTCGGAACGGATTCAACAGTGCGTCAGCCAGCGAACCCGGTGACCACCCTGGATGCGGCCGGGCGCATCGACTTCCAGCAGGTCGAGTTCTCGTACCCCGGCGCCGAACAGCCGGTGCTTCATGACCTCACCTTCACGGTCGAGCCGGGAACGAAGACCGCCATCATCGGATCGACAGGATCGGGCAAGACCACTCTCGTCAACCTGCTCCCGCGTCTCTTCGACGCGACAGGCGGGCGGGTGCTCGTCGACGGTGTTCCCGTCGATGACACCGACCAGGACCTGCTCTGGTCCAAAATCGGTATCGTCCCGCAGCGGCCGTACCTGTTCACCGGCACCGTCGCATCCAATCTTCGGTATGGAAAACCGGATGCCACTGACGACGAACTCTGGGCGGCTCTCGACACAGCGCAGGCGCGTGATTTCGTTGAGGCATTGCCCGAGAAACTGGAAGCGCCGATCACGCAGGGCGGCACGAATGTGTCTGGGGGGCAGCGGCAACGGCTAGCCATCGCCCGGGCGCTCGTCAAACGTCCCGAGGTGTACGTGTTTGACGACTCGTTCTCGGCGCTCGACCTGGCCACAGACGCGCGCCTTCGTGCTGCGCTTGACCGCGACGTGGCCGGAGCAACGCAGGTCATCGTCGCCCAGAGGGTGACAACCATCCGCGACGCCGACCAGATCCTCGTGCTCGAGGACGGCGTCATCGTCGGGAGCGGCACCCACACCGAACTGCTCGATTCGAGCGACACCTACCGCGAGATCGTCGAATCGCAACTGACGGTTGAGGAGGCGGCATGAGCGACACCGACGTCGACGATTCGGCAGAGACCCGCGTTCCTGCGCGTCCACCACGCGGTGGCGGACCGTTCGGCGGCGCAGGGATGCCCGCAGAAAAGAGCATGAACTTCGGCCCGAGCGCCAAACGACTGCTCGGTCGTCTCCGGCCGGAGCGGGCGAAACTCGTCCTTGTGACCCTGCTTGCCGTGGTCAGTGTCACCCTCTCGGTGATCGGGCCCAAGATTCTTGGCGACGCCACGAACATCCTTTTCGAAGGAGTGGTGTCCAAAAGCCTGCCTGCAGGTGTCACCCAGGAGCAGGTTGTCGACGGGCTCCGGCTCTCCGGCGACACCGAGCGGGCGGACATGCTCAGCGGCATGAACCTCGACCCGGGAAGCGGCATCGACTTCGCCGCGCTCTCCCGTGTCCTGTTGCTCGTCCTGGCTATCTACGTCGGTGCCTTCCTCTTCGGATGGATTCAGGCGCTCGTGCTCAACACTGTTGTGCAACGCACGATGTATCGGCTTCGTGAAGACGTCGAGTCGAAGATCAACCGGCTGCCGCTGAAATACTTCGACAAGATGCAGCGCGGCGAACTTCTCAGCCGGGTGACGAACGACATCGACAACATCTCCCAAACACTGCAGCAGACCCTCAGCCAGGTGCTCGTTTCGCTGCTGACCGTGATCGGCGTGCTTCTCGCCATGTTCTCGATCTCGCCCTTGCTCGCCTGCATCGCCCTGATCACGATCCCCGCAACCGTTTTCATCACAGCTGTCATCGCCAAGCGCTCGCAAAAAAAGTTCGTCGATCAGTGGGCGCACACGGGGCAACTCAACGCGCAGATCGAAGAGATGTACTCGGGCCACGCGATCGTGAAGGTGTTCGGGCGCTCTCGAGAGGTCGGCTCGAAGTTCCGGGCCAAGAATGAGGAACTCTACGAGACCAGTTTCGGCGCCCAGTTCATCTCGGGCATCATCATGCCGTCGATGATGTTCGTCGGAAACCTCGTCTACGTCGGAATCGCGGTCGTCGGCGGACTTCAGGTGGCGACAGGGGCGATCAGCCTCGGCAGCGTGCAGGCGTTCATCCAGTACTCCCGGCAGTTCACTCAACCGCTGACACAGCTCGGGTCGATGGCCAACCTGCTGCAGTCTGGCGTTGCATCCGCTGAACGTGTCTTTGAACTGTTCGACGCCGAGGAACAGTCGACGGACCCGGCCCAGCCGGTGACCCCTCCAGCCGGTCGAGGTCGGCTGGTTTTCGAGGATGTGTCGTTCAGCTACTCAGCCGACAAGCCGCTTATCTCGAACCTTCATCTCGTTGCCGAGCCGGGGCAGACCATTGCGATCGTCGGCCCGACGGGTGCGGGCAAGACCACTCTCGTGAACCTCATCATGCGTTTCTACGAACTGGACTCCGGGCGCATCACCCTTGACGGTGTGAACATTCGAGACATGACGCGCCGAGACCTGCGTGCGCGAACCGGCATGGTGCTCCAGGACACCTGGCTCTTCGGCGGCACAATCCGCGACAACATTGCCTACGGCCGGCCGGATGCCACTGAAGCAGAAATACTCGACGCCGCGAAAGCCACATACGTCGACCGTTTCGTGCATTCCCTTCCAAACGGGTACGACACGGTTCTGGATGACGAGGCGTCGAACGTGTCTGCAGGTGAGAAGCAGTTGCTGACCATCGCGCGTGCGTTCCTGGCGAAGCCGAGCGTGCTCATCCTGGATGAGGCGACCAGTTCAGTTGACACGCGCACCGAACTGCTCGTTCAAAAGGCGATGTCGACACTGCGGCAGGACCGGACGAGCTTTGTCATCGCTCACCGCCTGTCGACGATCCGTGACGCCGACCTGATCCTCGTGATGGAATCTGGCGCGATTGTCGAGCAGGGAACGCACACAGAACTGCTCGCTTCCGGTGGAGCGTACTACTCGCTGTACAACTCGCAGTTCGCACAGGCCACAGCTGTCGACGAGGCCTGACCGGCAGTTTCCACAGTCTCAGCTGATTTCTGGTTGTCCACAGAACGCCGGTCCGAGCAGCCGCAGCGTTTCCTGCGGACAAGACTGCCGTCATGACCACGATCATTCAAGCTCACGATGCTTCCGACTTTCTCGCCCTCGTGCCGACACTGGCCGGGTTCCAACCCCACGAAAGCATCGTGCTCGTTGCTTTCCGCGGCAACCGCACGTGCGGTGCGCTGCGCATCGACCTTCCGCCTGAGGACGCACCGGCATCGGTTCGTAAATCGTTCGCGACCACCATGCTTGGCATGGTCTGCAAGATCCCCGGTGTCGACGCGATGGTGCCTGTCATCTACACGGATGACACCTTCGAGCGGTATTCAGGACTCCCGCGTCGAGCGCTGGTGACGAACCTGACCACCAGGGCTCGATACCACGGCTTCCTGGTGAGGGACGCGCTCTGTGTTGCGTCAGACGGCTGGGGGAGTTACCTCGGCGACTGTCCCAGAGGCGGGCTCCCGCTCGACCTCATCACGCAAGCTGCCGCCCGTCAGAACCGATCAGGCGCGCCCGAACCGCCGGCGCGCACACTCGTGAATGACCAGGCGACCCTCGAGGTCGCCGACGAGGGAAGCCGCGAAGAAGTGTCGAGGCGCTTTCGCGAACTGGAACTTCTTCGCGAGAGTGCTGAGCTCGCCCCTGTCCTTTACTGGGAGTACGGCTTCGACGGCGACATCGTTGCTTTTGCCGACGATTTGGTGACCGCCCCGGCTACCGGTGTCGAGGCGGAGAAGGACGCCGCGCTCCTCGCGTATTTGGTGCAGAGCCCCGCCGTGAGGGATATCTTCCTCATCACGTGGGGGTGGGGTACGTCGGCGGGTGATGAGTGCGCGCTCACCCAGCGGATGTTCACAGCGGGAGAAGATATCAGCGCAATGCCGGGAGCTGGCGCGCTCGGCGGATGGGACATGCCCCGGCCTGAGCCGGAGCGCATCCGGCGGGCACTCGCCGTGCTGAAACACGCAGCTGCCCGGTTGTCGCAATCCACAAATCCGCCGCTGCTCACAATGATCGGGTGGCTGCATTGGGCGCTCGGCGCCGGCTCAATCGCCGGCATGTGGATACAGCAGGCACAGGCGATCGACCCTGACTACGGCCTCGCCGACCTGCTCAACACCATGCTGCGCACGGGGCACCTTCCCGATTGGGCGTTCGATGTTCCACCTGAAGCGCTCCCTGAAGCAGCAATTGAGCAGTGAACGGGGGCTGAAGCAACATAGTCACGCATTCCGCCGGTATTATCGACGAGAGGGGCGACGCGCTCTGGCACCGTGAGAGGACGACTGCGTGACTGAGATCGACGTACGTACCGATTCGTATGTCGTCGACGTACCGACCGGACAGTCCCTGACGCTGTCATGGGCGAGCGTGACCGACACAGGTCGAAAACGTCAGGTCAACCAGGACGCACTCATCGTTGACTACCCCATCTTCGCCGTTGCAGACGGCATGGGCGGCCACGAGGCAGGCGAGGTTGCCAGCGCCGCGGTCATCGCGCGTCTGGCCGAACGTGTGGCGTCAGGCGAGACCGTCGATCGGGAGGCCGTCGAGAACGCACTTCGTGCCGCCGTCAGCGACATGCTCGAGCAGGTCGGTAAATCCGACCTCGGCACCGGCACAACCGTGACGGGAATCGTCTTCGGGCTGTCCGGTGAAAACAACGACGTTCCGTCATGGACGGTCTTCAACATCGGAGATTCCCGGGTGTATCGGCTCTTCGGTGATGAGCTGGTCCAGGTGACACTCGATCATTCGGTGGTGCAGGAACTTATTTCCATCGGCGCGATCACCCCTGACGAAGCGGAATCACACCCCCACGGGAATGTCATCACCCGCGCCGTCGGCTTCTCAGACGAGCCGCTTCCTGACTACACGGATGTTCCGGCCCAGGACAAGGCGCGCTGGCTCGTCTGCTCAGACGGACTGACCAAAGAGCTCACGGACTTCGGTCTTCGCCACTTCCTCCTTCAGGCTCCGACACCGGAGGACGCGGTTCGGTCGCTCGTCGATGCAGCCCTTGAGAACGGCGGGCGCGACAACATCAGCGCCATCGTTCTCGATGAACTGCTGATTGCGAACTCCTAGCACCTCCTTCACAGCACGGTTCGGCGGCTCCGGATCTCGCAGTTTCGTCGCGAGCTGACAGGTCGGCTGTACCGCGTGCTGTTCTGGACCCATGAGCGTTCCAGCGCCGGCAGACGACCACATCGTTCTTCCGCAGCGCCCGGTTCGAGCTCCGCCGTCCCCGTTCCCGCTGATGGCAGCCCTGGCCCCCGTGATCGTCTCCGTTCTCATTTGGCTGGTCACCCGCTCTCCGTTTGCGCTCATTTTCGCGGCGCTCGGTCCTGTCATCGCCATCGCCAGTGTTCTCGACTCACGATGGTCCACCGGTAGGCGGCTGAAGAAAGACCTCACGGCCCACGCCAGGAAAATGAACCACATAGCGGATCTCATCGAGTCCCGGTTGGACACCGAGCGTGCGGAAAGAAAGGCTGCCCAGCCGAGCGCCCGCGTTCTCCTGGACGCCACAGACCCGGCCGGAAACGCTCGCTTCAGCCGCTGGCGCGCTTCGGGGGCGCTGCGCTCGCGCGTGGTGCTCGGAACCGGAACGCTGCCGAGCGAACTTCGACTGGAGGGGGCGGTCGATTCGGATGACACCCTGGCGCTCCGTCAGAAAGCCAGGCACGTTACGGGTGTGCCCGTTCCCGTCGACGCGACGCGCGGGCTCGGTGTCGTCGGTCCGCCGACCCTCGCCCGCGCCTGTGCCAGGGGAATCCTGCTCCAGCTGTGCAACGCGATGCCACCTGATACCGCTGCCGTCCGTGTTGACGGTGACGGCTGGGATTGGGCATCGGTACTCCCGCACACGCAGACCGAATCCGCCGAAGTGACGATCCAGGTCCGTGATCTCACCTCGAGTCTGCTCGATGAACGGAACGCCTCCGAGTCCGACCGTGGACCACACGCGGGTGACACGGCAATTCTCCTCGTGGTTGCCGACGCCATCGACAGCGTCCCCACCTCATGCGGCGTGGTTCTTGAGATTTCCAGCATCGGCACCGCGCTCCTGCACCGGCTCGCCCCAGACGTTCCATCGGGCTCCAGAACAGGCACGCCTCGAACGCAATCGATTGATGTCGAGTTGGTGACCTCAGCCGAGTGCGGCCAGTACGCGCGGTCACTGGCCGAGCTTGCCCAGCGTCGCGGTGTGATGCACGCCCCAGCGGACCTGCCAGGCACAGTGAGTTTTCGCGAGGCCCACGAATCAGCAACGACCAAACAGATCCGGGGCGCGGGGGCCGGGACATCGTTGCTCGCTGTGATCGGGCTCGGCGCATCAGGGCCGGCCACTGTCGACATCGTTCGCGATGGTCCACACGCCATCGTCGGAGGAACGACGGGCAGCGGGAAGAGTGAATTGCTCGCAACCTGGGTGGCCAGTGTGGCGCTTCAGCATTCGACGGACGAGGTCAACTTCCTGCTCGTCGACTTCAAGGGAGGAAGTGCTTTCGCTCCTCTGCAGTCGCTGCCGCACGTTGTCGGCGTGCTCACCGACCTGGACGAGGTCGCCGCGACCCGTGCACTTGCCAGCCTGAGCGCTGAGGTCCGTTACAGGGAACGGATGCTCAGCGAACTCGGCTGCCGAGACATCGCTGAGGCCCGTGGCGCTTTTCCGCGACTCGTCATCGTTGTGGACGAATTCGCTGCCATGCTCGACGGGTTCAGCGAACTTTCTGCGCTGTTTGTCGACATCGCCGCGAGGGGACGCTCTCTCGGAATGCACCTCATCCTCTGCACACAACGACCGGTCGGAGTGATGAAGGACTCATTGCTGGCGAACTGCGGGCTGCGACTGTCGTTGCGCGTGCATGATCGAAGCGACAGTGTTGCGGTCGTTGGCACCGACGCGGCTGCTCAGCTCCAGCCCGACCAGCCCGGACGCCTCATTCTCGCCTCGGGTGGCGTCGTGAGTCGGGTACAGGTCGCGACGGTGACGCAGCCCGAGATCGACCAGATCACGCATTCCACTCCAGTGACCGTTCCGGTCCGGAGGCCGTGGCTCGATCCCCTTCCTTCGCGGATCGCACTGGAGGATCTGGAGCCAGCCGATGGCATCCGTCTGGGACTTGCAGACCTACCAGGGATGCAACGTCAGGACACCGCCGTCTGGCGCCCCGAGGTGGACGGAAGTGTTCTGGTGGTCGGGACGGCGCGGTCAGGGAAGACGACACTCCTCGATGTGGTGACCGCCGAGGTCACGACGGCCCGATCGGGGCACGCGCCGTGGACGTTCGTGCGCGTCGGCACCGACGATGAAGAGACCTGGGATGTTGTGACCGGTCTTGCCGCTCGACTTCGAACCGGGCTCGACCCCGGTCAGAGAACTCTGCTGCTCATCGACGACCTCGACTCGATCTTCGCGCGGATGGACGACGAGTATGGGACGAAGCTGCGGGATGCTGTCGTTGAAATTCTGAGGGACGGTCCTCGCCTGTCGCTCTGGTCGATGCTCACCGCCCAGCGGCTCACCGGATCCCTCGGTGCGCTGTCTGGTTTCGCTGGAGCGCTCCTGGTCCTTCGTGTGGCGAACAGGCAGGAACATCTGATGACGGGAGGGGAGAGCGCAACGTGGGTGGCGAACAGGGGGCCGGGCAACGCCACCTGGCGGGGTGCAACCGTGCAGATCGCCCTCCCGGGGAACAGTGTCGATTCAGACGGCGATTCGTTGGGTCGGGTTCCGCGCCGAAGTCGTCATGGTCGGAACACGACAGCGCCACACTATGACTTTCACGCGCACGCCATCACTCTCGTGGTGTGCCCATTCCCGCAACGTCGAACCGAACTTCTTCTCGCCGGCAATCCCGAGGCAATGGAACGGGGAAAGCTCCGGGTGGCCTCCCTCGACGGTGCCGCCCGGCTCTCCGTCGCCGACCTGGCGCTCGATCTGCCAGGCCCTGTGGTGTTGATCGGAGACAGCGAGGACTGGCAGGCCCAGTGGGCGCTGTTCTCGGCTTTGCGGCAGAGTGCGGATCTCGTTCTCGAGGGGTGCTCGGTGTCCGAATACCGCGCGCTCACCAAACGCCGCGAACTGCCTCCGCTGTTGGCGGTTCCCGGGCACGCCTGGCATCTGCCGCCCGGAGGGCGGCCCATGCGCGTTCGTCTCGACTGACCCGGCGGTCGTCAGGCGTCGAGCAGGCTGTCGAGCCCGCGCGATTCCAGCCCGTGGGCAGCGGCGACCTGGGCGTTGTACACGGTACCCTCGTGCACGTTGAGGCCCTGGGCGAGCGCGTTGTCCGCAGCGAGGGCGTTCGACCAGCCCAGGTTGGCGAGAGCACGGGTGTACGGCAGGGTCGCGTTGGTGAGCGCGTACGTCGAGGTGTGCGGCACAGCTCCCGGCATGTTCCCGACGCAGTAGAAGACGGAGCCGTGCACTGTGAAGGTGGGGTCAGCGTGGGTTGTGGGGTGCGAGTCCTCGAAGCATCCGCCCTGGTCAACGGAGATGTCCACGAGGACGCTCCCCGGCTTCATCTTCGCCACGAGCGCATTGCTGACGAGTTTCGGAGTCTGCGCGCCCGGAATCAGGACAGACCCGATGACGAGGTCAGCGGTTACGAGCGCGTGTTCGATTTCGAAGGCGTTGCTCGCGATGGTTTTCACCCGTCCTGCGTAGTGCGCATCCAGCTCGCGAAGCCTGGCGATGTTCGTGTCGAGGATGGTGACGTCTGCGCCGAGTCCAACAGCGACAGCCGCGGCGTTCGTGCCGGCGACTCCACCGCCGAGCACAATGACGCGGGCAGGCGAGGTTCCGGGAACGCCGGGAACGAGGAGTCCAGGCCCGCCATTCGGCTTGAGCATTGTGTTCGCGCCGACGATGGTTGAGAGCCTGCCGGCCACTTCGCTCATCGGTGCGAGCAGCGGAAGGGACCGGTTGGGCAGCTGCACCGTTTCGTAGGCGATTGCTGTGATCCCCGAGGAGACGAGCGCGCGGGTCAGTTCGGCCTCGGCCGCGAGGTGCAGATAGGTGAAGAGGACGAGACCCTTCCTGAAGTAGACGTACTCGCTCGCGATCGGCTCCTTCACCTTGAGCAGCAGGTCGGCCCGCTCCCAGGTGGTTGCTGCGTCCGGCAGGATCGTTGCGCCGGCAGCTTCGAACGCCGCATCGGAAATGGACGACCCTACGCCGGCGCCGGTCTCGATATAGACCTCATGGCCCGAAAGGACGAGTTCGTGAACTCCGGCTGGTGTGATGGCGACACGGAACTCGTTGTTCTTGAGCTCTCGGGGAACGGCGACTCTCATTGTGCTCCTTGGCTGCCGACCCAGGTGGGGTTCGGCATCGCAGGACGTCGCACTCAGTGTTGAGTCCGACGTCGCTGTCGGTATCGGCCAGGTCCGGCCGTGACCACAGCCTATCGAGGACGCGGGTGTCAGAGGGTCGGTGAGAGCCGAATCTGTCCAACGACGGAGGAGCCGCCCAGAACGTCGAGGTGAAGTTCGGGCAGGACCTCGTCGACGGCGTCGCGGCTGAGCGCCCCGGCGTCGGCAAGGAGTGAGAGGCCAACGAGCGTGGCGGCGCGGAGGCTCCCGTCGAGCATCTTCAGCGCGACAGTCGTTCCGTCCGGCGCAGCCATAACCATGACTCCTTCTGCGCCGAGCTTCGCGAAGACGCCGAGTTTGTCGATCACGATGGTGTTTGCGCGGCCGGGGCCGTCGAGAGCCCACCCATCCTCGAGGACCGCCTGGCAAAGGATGCCCGCGTTGCGGTAGATAGCGAAGGGGGAGGAGGGGCTCGACGTGCGTATGCGGCTGATGCCTCGCGCCAGTCCGGAGAGGGAGAGCGCGTGAACCGGCGCACCGCAGCCGTCGATTCCTGAGGCGACGGGGCGTTCACCGGTGAACCGTTCGACGACGTCTAAAACGGCCTGCTGAAGCGGGTGTTCCGGATCCAGGTAGCTCTCGATCGGCCAGTTGTTTGTGACGCAGGCCAGCAGCATCGCGGCGTGCTTGCCCGAGCAGTTCATGTAGATCGGCGACTTGTCGCCGTTATCCTTCAGCAGCTCATCGCGTGCGGCGCCATCTGCCGGCCAGTCCGCCGGGCACTGCAGCGCGGTCTCGGTGAGTCCGGCCTGGGCCAGGATGCTGCGCACGACAGAAACGTGACGCTGGGTTCCTGAGTGACTCGCCGTCGCGAGAACCGCCGCTGCGCCGCGCAGGCCAACTCCGGCGTTCATCACGGCAATAGCCTGGAACGGTTTCATGGTCGACCTGAGGAATACAGGCGCTGCGGGGTCCCCGAGCGAACGTAAAACATCCGCGTGCTGGTCGATCACAATCGCCGATCCCGAATGACGAGACTCAATGAACCCGCTTCGTTCGACAACGGCCAGTTCCACCGCGCTCGTCGTTGAGAAAGTTTCGGCAGGATTCGCTGTACTGGTCACCGGTCAAGGTTAGCCGGGATGATGACAGACTGAAGCCATGGGGAGTGAACACAGCTATCACATCGGCATAGTCTGGCAGGGCAATTTGGGCTCGGGCACGAGCGGATACCGGGAGTACAGTCGTGAACTCACCGTGTCAGCCGCTGGCAAACATCCGATCGAGGGCTCAGCAGACAAACCGTTCCGAGGTGACCTCTCGCGCTGGAACCCGGAGGAGCTCCTCCTCGCCGCCCTCGCCCAGTGTCACCTGCTGTCCTACCTCTATGTCGCGGTCACGGAGGGCGTCGTGGTCACTGACTACTCCGATTCAGCGACCGGCACGATGGTCGAAGACGGAAAAGGTGGGGGAGCGTTCACCCAGGTTCTCCTTCGACCGCGCGTCACCGTCGCGGATTCTTCGATGACGGATGCCGCGATGCGCGCACACAGGAAGGCAAACGAACTGTGCTTTATCGCGCGCAGCGTGAACTTTCCCGTGCTGCACGAACCCGAGATCATCGTCGCCTGACGATACCGGTTTGGCAGCTTAGAGTCGCTCGCGGCGAAGAACGGCGCGCTTGAACTTCTCGATCGTGTCAGCCGGAGGAGACTCGTTGTAGGCGTGAGCCAGTTCCTGCCCGGTCAACGTATGGATCGCTGCCATGATGTCATCGGTGGCCTGGCGCCGAGCCTTCCCGCTCGTCGCCGGACCGTGCACCGTGACATCGATCGGTTCGCCGAAAATTACCGTGACCTTACGCAGTCGGGGGACCTTGCTGCCAACGGGCATGAGCTTGTCAGTGCCGATCAGGCCGACAGGAACAACCGGAGCACCGGTTGAGAGTGCGAGCCAGGCAACGCCAGTCCTGCCCTTGTAGAGTCGACCGTCGAGCGAGCGTGTGCCCTCAGGGTAGATGGCGAATGCGCTCTCGGTCTCCAGGATCCGCTTCCCGGCATCGAGCGCTTCCTGCGCTGCCTGCCCCGCCCCTCGCCGCACGCCCACAGCGCCGATCGATGTGAAGAAGGTGCGTGACGCCCAGCCCTTGAAGCCGGTTCCGTCGAAGTACGACGACTTGGCGAGGAACTGCACACGACGCGGAGCGACGACAGGAATGGCGATGCTGTCGATGAAGGAAAGGTGGTTGCTCGCCAAGATCACTCGACCTGATTGAGGAACGTTCTTCCTGCCGATGATTTTGGGTCGGTAGATGAGCCGCACGATCGGCATCAACACGGCGCGCCCGAGCAGGTAGACCATCCCAGGTGCTGCGGGTTCCGAGTCTGGGGATACGGCCTGTTCGTCTGACACAAGCAAGGAGCGTACCCGTTGTCGTATTCTTCCAAACGTATGCGGCTCCTCGAAGGACAATGGCGGCAGTTCGGCGTGCACGATCGCGCTTGGGGTGGGTTCGCAGCTAATTCCGAATCGATTACGGCAGACTGAACGAATCACCCTCCGTTCAGAAAGCGACGTTTCCCGTGCGAATTCCCGTTCTTCTTGCCGCAGCAGCGGCATCTGCCCTCGTCCTCACCGGTTGCGCCGGCGGCGAAGCATCGCCGAAGGCGACACAGGCGTCAGAGAGCTGCCAGGACACAAAGTCGGGAAACGCCGTCAAGTCGATCGACGTTTCAGGCGAATTCGGCGCGGTTCCGACGGTCGACTTCGAGGGTCCGCTGAGCGTGAAGAAGACCGAGCGCGAGGTTCTCATCGCCGGAGACGGTGCCGAGACGGCGATCGGCGATCGGGTGGCTGTCGAGTTGACGCTCTACAACGCGACAAGCGGGGACACCCTCGCCCAGACACGCTACGACAACCTGGGCACCCAGCAGATCGTCGTCAGCGACGAGACAGGCATCCTCCCAGGAATTGTTCGCACCATCGAGTGTGTTCCGGCCGGATCCCGCGTCGCCTCGGTGATCAGCCCTGACGATGGTTTTGGTGACGTCGGCGCCTCGGACGGCAGCGTCGCGGCGACCGACTCGCTTCTGCTGGTCGCCGATGTCCTGAGCATCACTCCCGACAAGGCCACCGGCGCTGACCAGGCCCCAGTTGATGGTATGCCGACCGTCACTCTCGCGAAGGACGGCCAGCCGACTGTTGAAATTCCTGAGGGTGACCCCTCCGCCGAACTGCAGATCGCCCCGCTGAAGCTCGGTGACGGTGAGGTTGTGCAGCAGGGCGACACAGTCACAGTCCACTACCAGGGCGTGAACTGGCGTACAGGTGAAGTCTTCGATCAGAGCTGGGGCAACGGTCCAGCCAGCTTCGCCACCACCGGAGTGGTTCCCGGCTTCGCCGCAGCTCTCGAAGGTGCAACAGTCGGTTCCCAGGTGCTCGCCGTTCTTCCACCCGCGGAGGGTTACGGCGAAGCCGGCCAACCCAGCGCCGGAATCGAAGGAACTGACACCCTCGTCTTCGTCGTCGACATCCTCGCCACAACGAGGTAGCGGTCACGCCAGCGGCGCCGGGTGGTACCGCTGGCTAGGCTGTGACCATGCGACGCGTTCTTATTCTCGGTTCGACCGGATCGATCGGTACCCAGGCTCTCGACGTCATCCGGGCCAACCCAACCAGGTTCGAGGTGGTTGGTCTCACAGCGAACAGCAATCGCGACGAGGTGCACGCCCAGGCTGAGGAGTTCTCGGTCGACGACGTTGCGTTCGGTGCTCGTGACGCCGAGCAACTCGTGCGTTCCGTGGACTGCGACGTGGTTCTCAACGGAATCACCGGTTCGGTCGGGCTCGGTCCCACCCTCGCGGCGCTCGAGACCGGACGCACGCTCGCGCTCGCCAACAAGGAATCACTCATCGTCGGTGGCGACCTGGTGAAACGGCTGGCGAAACCCGGCCAGATCGTTCCGGTCGACTCAGAGCACTCCGCCATTGCACAGGCCCTCCGCTCGGGAACAGACGCCGAAGTACGCCGCCTTGTGCTGACCGCGTCAGGCGGGCCATTCCGCGGTCGTACGCGGGCGTCGCTCGGAAAGGTGACGCCGGCCGAGGCGCTTGCCCACCCGACCTGGGACATGGGGCTCGTTGTCACCACAAACTCCTCCACCCTGGTCAACAAGGGCCTCGAGGTGATCGAGGCGCACCTGCTCTTCGATGTGCCGTACGAGCGCATCGCTGTCGTCGTTCACCCGCAGTCGATCGTGCACTCCATGGTCGAGTTCATCGACGGTTCGACCATCGCTCAGGCGTCACCGCCCGACATGCGGCTGCCGATCTCGCTGGGGCTCGACTGGCCGAATCGTGTGTCGGGCGTTGGCCGTCCGCTCGACTGGACGACGGCATCCACCTGGAACTTCGAACCGCTGGACTCTGCGGCGTTCCCCGCTGTCGAACTGGCGAAAACCGTCGGTCGCGCGGGTGGAACCTACCCGGCCGTCTTCAACGCCTCCAACGAGCAGGCCGTTGCGGCATTCCACGCCGGCGCCATCGGATTCCTGGACATCGTCGACATCATCTCGCGAGTTGTCGACGCTCACCGTCCCGAGGACGAACTCACCCTCGAATCGCTCGACGCCGCTGAGACCTGGGCACGGGAGCGAGCAGATCGAGTCATCGCCGACCTCGGCTGAGCCCACCGGGCGATAACGCGCGAGCGACGTCGTCAGGCGGATACCCAGCCGGCCTCCGCGAGGGCCGCCCGGGTCTCACCGAGCACAGAGAACGGAATCTTGACACCGGCCACTTCGCGGTATTCCTTCTCAGCGAGGCCTGCCCAGAGGATGGTGTCTGTCGGAGTCGCCTCAGCAACCGCAGCGCGAATGGCCGCCTCCGGCGCCGCGATCTCGCGGATGTCTCCCTCGGGCTTCGCCTTCCGTGCACCGGCGAGCACCGCCTCGCGGATGAGCGCCGGGTCCTCCGAGCGCGGCTGGTGGTCGGTGATGATGAGCACATCGCTGCCGAGCGCCGCTTCCCTCCCCATCTCGGGTCGCTTGAGCGCATCACGGTCGCCGTTTGCCCCGGCAATCATGATGACCCGTCCGCGGGTGAGCGAGCGCACCGACTCGAGAGTCTTCGCGAACGCGTCAGGGCTGTGACCTGAGTCGACGTAGACGTTCGGGCCGTCTGTCACGGGAACGTGCACAGCACGTCCGGGAAGGGAGGCGGTGATGGCGCCGTCACGGTCGAGCACAGCGCGGATCTCGCCGAAGTCGATTCCGGCCTCGACCAGCATGGCGATGGCCAGTCCGCCGTTCGCTGCCATGTGCCTGCCGATGACCGGCACCCGCGTCGACACGGTGCCGTGAGCTGAACTCAGGGTGAACGCCGTGGAGTCTGGCTGTTCGTCTGCGACGGTGACCACCCAGTCGGATGCCACGCCTGGCGTTGACGAGATCGTCACGACATCGACTCCGGCTCGGTCCACGACAGCGAAACCTGCGGGCGTGTCGAGGCTGACGACCGCCTTCCGCGAGTGTTCAGGTGTGAAGAGTTGAAGCTTCGCCTCGAAGTACTCGTCCATGTCGGCGTAATCGTCGAGGTGGTCGTGGCTGAGGTTCGTGAAGGCAGCGACGTGGAACATAACACCGTCGACGCGGTGCCTCGTGAGCGCGTGAGCGCTGACCTCGAGAAGAGCGGCGTCCACGCCGGCCTCGTGCATTCGCGCGAGCAGGCCGTGCAACTCGGGGGCCTCGGGGGTGGTGAGCGAACTCACGACGACCTCGGCTCCGATGCGCCGCTGTGCGGTCGAGCTCAGGCCGGTCTTCCTGCCGAGCTGTGTGAGGAGCGCGTCGAGGAAATGCACAGTCGACGTTTTTCCGTTTGTACCAGTCACGCCGAGGGTAAGCGGGCCGCCCGTGACAGTGCCATAAATCCACGCGGCGAGGTGTCCGGCGATATCCCGGGGTGAGTTCGGGGTCAGGAGAACCGGAACACCGGCGGCCGTCGCGTCCACAGCACCACTGGCATCCGTCAATATGGCGACAGCGCCGCGCGCGACAGCGTCTTTCGAGAACGTCGCGCCGTGGAAGCGTGCTCCGGGCAGCCCCAGGTAGAGGTCACCCGGCTCGACGTCCCTCGAGTTCATGGTGATTCCGGTGAGGAGCACGTTCGGTGTTTCGCTGTGCAGCGCCAGGTTGAAGTGCTCGGCCAGATCGATCAGGCGGGTGGGGGAAGGGGAAGAAGGACGCACAGCCCATGTTCTCACAGCCCCCTGCGGGAGCCCTCGGCGACGATCCGGCCTCTTCTCACAGGCCGCCGACAGCGGGCGCACAGTGCGGGGCTGTAATGTTCTGGCGTGGAATCTGTCCTTCTCTATATCCTCGGCATCCTGATCATTCTGGTTGGCGTCGCCGTGTCGATCGGCCTGCACGAAATCGGCCACCTTGTTCCGGCCAAGCTGTTTGGCGTCAAGGTCACGCAATACATGATCGGGTTCGGCAAGACGATCTGGTCGAAAAAGAAGGGCGACACCGAATACGGCGTCAAAGCCATTCCGCTCGGCGGCTACATCTCGATGATCGGAATGTATCCGCCAGCCCGGGACGGCAAGTCTCGTACAGCGTCGACCGGTTTCTTCCAGACCCTCGTGCAGGACGCGCGCAGCGCGAGCGCCGAAACGGTCGGGGACGGCGAAGAGGATCGCACGTTCTATCGCCTGCCAGTGTGGAAGCGCATCATCATCATGCTCGGCGGGCCGACCATGAACCTCCTCCTCGCCATCGTGTTGTTCGCCATCGTTCTGGTCGGGTTCGGAGCACCGCAACTGTCGACGACCATCGCGACAGTCAATGAGTGCGTTTTGCCCGCTGGCACTGAGAAAACACGCTGCGCGGCCGACGACCCCCTGTCGCCTGGTGCGGCAGCCGGCCTGAAACCTGGCGATGAACTCATCTCGGTGTCAGGGCAGAAGGTCGAGAGCTGGACCGAAGCCACCGAGATCATCCGCGCCTCGCCTGGCAAGGACCTCGACGTCGTCCTCGTGCGTGGGGGAGAGTCCCTGTCGGTGACGCTCACTCCGCTCCTCACCGAACGTTACGTACTCGATGAGACAAACAACCCAGTGACGGATGCCTCGGGCACGCCGGTCACCGAGGAAGTCGGTTTTGTAGGAATCGGCTCCCAATCCGAACTCGTGCCACAGCCGGTGACCGCGGTTCTTCCGGCCGTTGGTGAGAATGTCGCCCAGGTTGCGCAGATGATCCTCAACCTGCCTGACCGCCTCGTCGGAATCGCCAACGCCGCGTTCGGTCCGGGGGAGCGGGACCCCAACGGTCCGATCAGTGTTGTCGGAGTTGGCCGCATCGCCGGTGAACTGGTCAGCCTCGACGAGGTTCCGGTGTCGGCCAAGGTGCAGACCATGATCGGGCTGCTCGCTTCACTGAACATTGCCCTGTTCGTCTTCAACCTCGTGCCACTTCTGCCCCTCGACGGTGGTCACGTCGCTGCCGCGCTGTGGGAAGCGATCCGCCGCGGATTCGCGAAGCTGTTCGCTCGCAAGGATCCGGGGCCGGTCGATGCCGCGAAACTCATGCCCCTCACCTTCGTTGTCGTGATTCTTCTCGGTGGCATGAGTGCGTTGCTGATCTTCGCCGACATAGTCAAGCCCGTGAACCTGTTCGGCTGACCCGAGCACGCGGCGGACCTCGCGTCGATGCAGACCATACTCCGTGCGGAGTAGTCGGGAGCGACCGCTCGGACGATGACCTCCCCTCCCGTTCGGCATTACGCTCGAACGATGGACATCACGCGAACGGACCCTGTCCACGCGGGCAGCGACAGTACGGCTGGCGGTCGAGTCAGCAGCGGTCGTGGAACGGATAGGGAGTCCGGACCTGATCACGGTTATGGGCCGGCCGCCGGGTTTCGCGGACTGCCTCCGGGCGTCCGCCTGTGGTTCCCGGTGATCCTGTCGTTCCTCGTTCAGGTTCCACCGACACTGTTCATCCTGTTTCGCACGGGCCCGTACAACCCAGTCGAAATCCTCGTCGCGGCGGCTCTCGCTGTCGCGACTCCGCTCCTTCTCATCGGCGCACGCCGGTTCCCCGGGCCCGTTGTCGCGTGCGTCACAGTTGTCGCCCTGGCCGATCTGCTCCTGGTGCCGTATTTCGGCCCACCGACCATCGCGCTCGGTTTCGCGATCCTCTCAGGCATCTTCCGTGGAGCGCGGATCTGGGTATATGCCTCTGTTGTGAGCGGATGGCTCGTCGCCGTCTTTGCGGGGTCGATGCTCGGTATGGACTGGCATCCGGTGCGGATCGCGTTCGTCACTGCCGGGCTCGCTTTCCTGCTGGCGCTCGCCGAAGGTGCTCGTTCTCGCCGCCAACACCTGCAGGAGGCCAGGCAGCGTTCACTGCAGCACCGGGCAACGGTTGAGCAGGCCGAGCGCATGCGCATCGCTCGCGAATTGCACGACGTGCTCGCTCACTCGCTCTCGCAGATCTACGTGCAGGCCGGAATGGGCCTCCACCTGATGGACACCCAGCCGGAGAAAACCCGCGAGTCGCTCGCGAATATCAAAACCTCGAGCAAGACCGCGTTGGATGAGGTGCGGGGCGTTCTGGCGTTTCTCCGGTTGGACACCGACGCGGCGAGCCGCGTACCCGAGCCTGACCTGTCTGCGCTGCCGAAACTTCTCGATTCGTTCCGTGCACAGGGCATCGACGTTGCGTTCGACAGTTCGGTGTCCGAGCTTCCCTCGGCGCGGGTGCAGCTCGCGCTCTATCGGATCGTCCAGGAGAGCCTGACGAACGTTTTGCGTCACGCGAATGCCTCGAAAGCGGCAGTTGTCCTCGAGGACGTGAGCGACAGCATCCGTTTGCGTGTGACAGACAACGGGACGGGCATGCAATCCACCGCTCACGCACAGGTGAACGGCAGCGGTCTGCTCGGAATGGCTGAGCGCGCGACGCTGCTCGGCGGCACATTTGAGCTCGGCGACTCTCCGACAGGCGGTTTTGCGGTCACCGTCGTTGTGCCGAGGGAACAGCCGTGACGATCCGGGTCGTCCTTGCCGATGACCAGCAGCTGATTCGAGCGGGATTCCGGGCACTCCTCGAGGCTGAAGCTGACATCGGGGTTGTCGGTGAGGCTGCGACGGGGGCGGATGCTGTCGCCTCAGTTCGCGAGGAACGTCCCGATGTCGTGTTGATGGACATTCGAATGCCAGGAGGGGACGGGCTCTGGGCGACCGAGCAGATCACCGCGGCACCCGAACTTGCGGAGACCCACATCGTTGTGGTGACGACGTTCGAGCTGGACGAGTACGTGGCGCAGGCGATCGCCGCTGGGGCGAGCGGTTTCCTGGTGAAGGACACCGAGCCGGTTGAGCTGATTCGGTCGGTGCGGGTGGCTGCTGCTGGCGACGCGTTGCTGTCTCCGAGTGTGACGCGGCGGCTGCTTGAGCGCATCTCCAACGGGCTGGTGGCGCCGCAACCGGTCGCCGGGCTCGTCGAACTCACCGATCGGGAACGCGAGGTGATGGTTCTTGTTGCGGCCGGGCTCAGTAACGATGAGATCGGGGCGCGGCTGTTTCTTAGTCCGTTGACCGCAAAGACGCACGTGTCCCGGATCCTCACCAAGCTGGGCGCGCGTGATCGGGTGCAATTGGTTGTGCTTGCGTACGAGAGCGGGCTGGTGACACCGGGCTTTACGGCCTAACGGGGGCGGCGTTGTCGTCCGCGGGAAGTACGGCGGATTCGTCGTGCTGGCAGATTCGCCCGACGATGCGCTCCGGGAGAGTTGGTGTACCCGGTTCAGCCGGAACCGCCAAACGAAAGAGACGCACTTATGCTTTCCACACTCACCTCGACCGCAAGCACCGCGCTCCAGTTGCACCCTGGCTGGGGCGGGGGTCCTGGCTTCGGCTGGTTGTTCGTTCTGATTCCGCTGTTCTGGATCACGGTCTTCGTGCTGCTGTTCGTCGTTCTCGGGCGCCGCTGGCGGCGGTCATCACCGCCGTGGGTGATGGCGCAGTCCGCAGGCCGAAGCGCTGAAGCCACCCTCGCGCAGCGGTTCGCTCACGGTGACATCGACGAGACCGAGTACCGTGCGCGGCTCGAGGTGATCCGAACGAACAATCCGGATCCGCGGCAGCACTGAACCGGGCAGCACTGAACCGGGATGCACTGAACCGGGCAGCACTGAACCGGGATGCACTGAACCGGGGCGCACTGAACTGGGATGCACTGAACCGGGACGTGCTGAACGCAGAAAGCGGCGAGGTCAGGCCGTTGCGAATCGTTTGGCCGACCGCTCCCTGGCCTTTGCCGCCTCGATGTCACGGTCTTTCGGGGGTGCTGTCGTCACGAGGTCTTCGAGGAGGTGCCTTGTAGCGTGGGCGATCTCGAGAACGGCGCGATCGAAGACCTCGGCGTTCGCCTTGGACGGCTTGGTCGACCCGCTCACCTTCCGCACAAACTGCAGGGCAGCGGCGTGCACCTCGTCTTCTGTCGCTTCCGGTTCAAAGTTGTGGAGCTGGTGAATGTTCCTGCACATGGGAAACCTCATTCAGATTCGGGCAGCCCGTGCCCACCCGGTTGGTTGTGTTGCCTGAGATTATCGACCTGTGCGGGTCAAAAGGCGAGGGTTAGTGACCCGCTCAAACCAAAAATTCAGCCTCGGGCTTGTTGTCGAGGGCGGCTCGGACCCGTTCGCGCATGTCGTCCGACATGGCGGGCAGGTTCTCGATCGCGAACCATTCGGCGTGGGTGTTCTCACCGTCGGCTGGTGAGGGGATGCCTGACTCATAACGCAGCCGGAAGACGAGGTCGAGGTACTGGCTCTCGTCACCGTTCGGGTAGATCACAGGGTTCGTGACGCTCACCCGGACGAGGCGCTCGACGGTGGCAATGACATCCGCTTCTTCTTCGACCTCACGCAATGCAGCTGTTGCCGGTTGCTCACCTGGGTCGATGATGCCCGTCACCGGTGTCCACTCGCCGGTGTCGGTGCGGCGGACGAGGAGAATGTGGTTGCCTTTGACAACGACCGCTGTCACTCCGGACAACCACAGTGGGGCTGTTCCGATCTTTTCGCGGAGGGCAAGGACAAAATCGGGCGTTGGCATGAGGGAACTCTAGGACATCGCGACCTCGAGTGCGTGCCGGACGGCCTCGATCGAGGTGCGGATGTCGGCTGCGTCCGTCGACCAGTTGCTCACCGAGATGCGCAGGATGTCACGGCCCTGCCAGTGTGAACCGGACATCCAGACGGTGCCGTCCGAGATGAGTTGCTGAGTCACCTTGCGGGTGAGCTCGTCCGAACCGAAGGCAAGACAGACCTGGGTGAAGACGACATCGTTCACAACCTCAACACCCGGTATGGGCGCGAGGCCGGTTGCGAGTTGTTGTGCGGTGTCGACGAGCCGTTCGACCAGGTCGATGGTGCCTGAACGGCCAAGGGACCGCAGGGCGGCCCAGACCGGAACGCCGCGAGCCCGACGCGACAACTCAGGCACCTTCTCCCACGGATCGCCAGGTCCTGTGCTGTCGTGGATGAGGTAGTCGGTGTGTACTCCGAAGGTTGGTCTGGACACCTCGGGGCGGGCAATGATGGCGATTCCACAGTCGTATGGCACGTTGAGCGTCTTATGGGCGTCGGTTGCCCAGGAATCGGCTGTCTCGATGCCGTCGAGCCGATCCCTGTACCTGGGGCTCGCGGCGGCCCACAGCCCGAATGCGCCGTCGACGTGCACCCAGGCGCCGTGTTCGTGCGCTCGCCGAATAGTTTCCCGCAGCGGGTCGAATGCACCCGAGTGCAGGTTGCCTGCCTGCAGGCAGACGATTGTCGGACCGTCAACCTGACCGAGGGCATCCGTCAGCGCCGATTCGGAGAGACGGCCCTGACTGTCCGCAGCCACCGCTGTCGGGGTTCCGAGTCCCAGATAACGAAGAGCGAGGTCGAGGGACGCGTGACGCTCCTCACCGACGAGAACTGTGATGCGCGGGGATCCGGAGAGCCCGTCGGCGTCTAGGTTCCACCCGGCCGCATCGAGGACCGCCGTGCGGCCGGCGGCGAGGCCGACGAAGTTCGCCATGGTCGCGCCTGTGGTGAAGCCGACGTCGCAGCCGGTTGGGAGACCGAGCAGGTCGAGCAGCCAGTCGCCTGCTGCCTGTTCGATGGCAGCGGTTGACGGTGAGGCGTAGCGCAGGGCGCTGTTTTGGTCCCAGGCGCTGACGAGCCAGTCCGATGCCAGTGCCGCTGGCAGGGTGCCGCCGATCACCCAACCGAAGAAGCGGCCGGATGGCATGGCCATGAGGCCTGGTTCGGCAAATGTTGCCAGTTCGTCAACCACGTCGGCCGGATCGGTCGGCCCGTCTGGCAGCGGAACCGAGAAGTGCTCGGCAACCTCGTCGGCACTCTGGCGTGGCCGGACCTGGCGCGTCGGCATAGAGTCGAGCCACTCACGTGTGTGCATCAGTGCACGGTCGAGCGGTTCGCGATAGGCGTCCGGATTCGCTGCCACGCTCCGAGGGTAGACCCGTCACGTGGGAGAGCAACAGCCCTCCATCGACGGTGGTCCAGGTCCGTTTAGGCTGGGATCCGTGACTGAAGCCCCCGATCCGTATTCCTGGCTCGAGAATGTGGACGGGGGAGCCGCTCTCGACTGGGTACGCGCTCGAAATGCGGTCACCGAAGCCACCCTTGCGGCAACGCCTGAGTTCGCTCAAACCGAGGCGGCGGTGCTTTCGGTCCTCGACTCTGACGCGAAGATTCCCATGGTGCAGAAGATCGGCGAGTTCTACTACAACTTCTGGCGAGACGCCGAGCACGAGCGTGGACTGTGGCGGCGGACGACGCTTGAGCAATACCGCGCGGTCGACCCCGAGTGGCAGACGGTGCTCGATCTCGATGCGCTCAACGCTGCCGAGGGAGAAAACTGGGTGTGGCACGGTGCCTCTGTGTTGCGACCGGGATACCGCAAAGCACTCATTGACCTCTCACACGGTGGGTCAGATGCCGATGTGACACGTGAGTTTGACCTGGAGACCTTGAGCTTTGTCGAACCGGAGGACGGCGGGTTCTTCCGGCCCGAGTCGAAGGGGAGCCTCGGCTGGATCGATGACGACACCGTCTACCTGTGCTCTGCTCAGGGTGAGGGGTCAGCGACCTCCTCCGGTTACCCTCGTATCGCGAAGCGGTGGAGGAGGGGCACACCGATCGACTCTGCCGAGGTGGTTTTCGAGGGGAAGACGACTGACGTTTCGGTCGGTGCGTTCCGCAGTCACACACCGGGGTATCTCCGTGACTTCGTCCATCGGGCGACCACCTTCTACACGTCTGACACGTGGGTCGACGTCGACGGGACGCTGACGAAAATCGATGTGCCGGCATCCGCTGAAATCGGGTTCTCTCGCGAATGGCTCCTCATCGAGCTGCGGAACGACTGGGAACTGAACGGCGCAACATATGCGGCCGGATCGCTCCTCTCGGCCAATTTTGATGCCTTTGTTGCCGGTGACCGGAGGGTCGAGGTGGTGTTCGAGCCGACGCCGACGACCTCCCTTGCCGGTGCGACGTGGACGCGCAACCACCTGGTGATCACAGTTCTTGAGGACGTGAAGAGTCGTATCCACGTCTTAGAGCGAGCGGATGCCACGTGGCAGCGAAACGAATTCGCTGGCGCTCCCGAATTTGGTACGGTTCAGGTCGCTGCGGTCGACACCGACGAGAGTGACCTGGTCTGGCTGATCGCGACCGACTATCTCACGCCGACCACCCTGTCCCTAGCGGTGGTCGGAGCAGCGGTCGGCGCGGCGGCCGGGCAACCCGAGGAGCTCAAGAGCCAGCCGGCGTTTTTTGATGCGGCTGGTCTCACCATCGAGCAGTACTTTGCCCGGTCGGATGACGGCACTCGTGTTCCGTACTTCGTTGTGCGCAGGGAGGACCTGCCGTTCGACGGCACAGCGCGCACACTCCTGTATGGCTATGGCGGGTTTGAGGTCTCGCTTACGCCCGGTTATTCGGGTTCGCTCGGTTTGGCGTGGCTGAAGCAGGGTGGTGTCTATGTTGTTGCCAATATCCGCGGTGGTGGAGAGTATGGGCCGATCTGGCACCAGGCGGCGCTCAGGGAGAATCGGCATCGGGCATTTGAGGATTTCGCTGCAGTCGCTCGCGATCTCGTTACGCGTGGCGTGACATCCGCTTCGCATTTGGGAATTCAGGGTGGATCGAACGGCGGTCTGCTCACCGGAAACATGCTCGCGCAGTATCCGGAGCTGTTTGGTGCTGTGATCATTCAGGTGCCGTTGCTCGATATGAAGCGGTATTCGTATCTGCTTGCTGGTGCGTCGTGGATTGCGGAGTATGGCGATCCGGACGATCCGGCCGACTGGGAGTTTTTGCGAACCTTTTCGCCGTATCACCTGTTCGATCCGAAGCGGGAGTATCCGCCTGTGCTGTTCACCACATCGACGCGTGACGATCGGGTACATCCCGGTCATGCTCGCAAGCTCGCGGCGCGGATGATCGACGCGGGCAAGGATGTGACCTACTTCGAGAACATTGAGGGTGGGCACGGGGGAGCGGCGACGAACGCTCAGGCGGCGCACATGTCGGCGTTGGCGTACCGCTTCCTGGCTGAGCGGTTGGGTTAGGGCACTCGCTCTGGACCCAGGCTGAGCGGTTGGGTTAGGGCGCTGGCTCTGGATCCAGGCTGAGCTGTTGGGTCAGGGCGCTGCGATGGACCCGAGCTGAGCGGTTGGGTTTGGGTAATGCGCAAGCGGTCGGCTCAGGACGCTGCCCTGGCTTGTGGCCTCAGATAACCAATCGGCAACAGATCAGTGGCGGGTGGTGCGGCCATGGGCGCTGCTGTGGCACGGTCGAATCATGAGTGGACAGGCACGGGCGAGACGGCTGATCTCGGCTGCTGTGCTCTGTCTTGCCCTGACCGGCTGTGGTGGCGGTGGGGGCTTCGGCGGTTTTGGTTTTGCGTGTCCGGCGGTCGGCTACATCAGTTCGGTGAAAATCGAGCTGGGTGGGAACGCTGACGATGTTGTCGAGGTGCGGTTGTGTGATGACGATGGCACCTGTTCTGCACCGAGACTGGATCTGACGCCGGTCGAAGAAGCCCCTCTCGAAGTGATTGAGCCTGATCAGCTCGCGGAGCAACTCGCGGAGCAGCAGGCGAAGTCGCCCGCGGAGCAGCAGGTAGACCCACGCACGGAGCAGCAGGTGGAGCCGTCACCGATGCCGACGCGTGTGGAGGTGCTCTATTTCGCGACGAAGGTGAATGACAACTCCTGGTCGGTTGAGATGCCGTTTGGTGTTCCAGACGATGTAGTCGTAACGGCCTATCGCGTCGATGGAATGGTGGCGGGCGAGACCTCGCTGACGCTCGATTGGAAGCGCGTCGGTGGGAGTGCGCAGTGTGGCGGTCCTATGGAAGCGGGTCCTGTGGAGATCGACATTCGCTGAAGCCCTGTTCACTCATCGGACACAGATTCGGTTTTTCTTTCCACATCTTCTCGTCAGATTAGAATGAGTGTCGGTGGTGGGGTGTTGAATTGAGGTATGGAAAACGACAGGGAAGTCGGGCCCTCCGGCGACGAGAACCACGATCCACCTGAGGCTGACATCGTCCGCCCGGGCGCTGCGATTGATGGCGGTGGAGATGCGTCTGCGAAGCCACTACACGAACATCCATCTGCGCCGGCACCTCCAACTGTCGATGCGACTTCGCCCGCACCTGCCCCTGACGATGCATCTTCACCCGCACCTGCATCAGCCGACGACGACGCGGTTACCGCAGCCGCCGCTTCCGTCGCCGTTGCCGTTGCCGCTGCTGACGCCGCGGCTGCAGTAGCCAATGCCACTGTCGCCTCTGATGCCGCTGCCGCTACTGCTGCCGACGCCGCTGCCGCTGCCGATGCTGCTGACGCGGCTGACGCTGCTGCTCGTGCTTATGCTGTTGGCGTTGCTTATCCTGATCCTGATCGCGGTATCGAGCTGTTTCCCCGGGTTAATTTTGATCCTGATTTCGGTGGTGATTTCGTTCCCGACCCCGCACTCCGCGCAGACGATGATGCTCAGGTTGATCCGTTCCCTGAAGCGATCGATCTTCCACCGGCGCCAGGCATGGGAGATCCGCGTTGGGAGTGTGTGCCTTTCGAGGATTCCGAGTCGGACGGGTGCGAGCTCGACGATTGCGGGCCCGACCCTTTCGATCCCGACACTCCCGACTGTGAGCCTGGTCCGGGTTGGGAGGCCGATGTGCCGCCGGATCCGAACCCTGACGACGTCGGTGAGGATTGGGCTGTCGAACCACCCCCGTCGCCTCCGGCGCCGCCGACGGAGTACGCCCGGGTCGCGGATGTCTGCAGCACCCTGATCGACGCGGTCGCTGAGGTCGAGAAGCTCGAGGCAAAACAGGCGGCGTGGAAGGTCGAGTTCATTGACCGGGCGAGGACCCTCGCCCTCACGGACGAGGAAGGCATCACCCCGACCGAGCACCCCCGCACCGCCTCGCAGCGTCAGGATTTGGCGTTGCGGTCCTTCGTCTCCGAACTGGCCTGCACGTTGCGGGTGTCGGAGCGCACCGCGACCGGTCTGATCGAAGACAGCGCCGCGTTGATGCACCGACTACCACTCACCCTGCAAGCTCTCCGGGAAGGGGAGATCAGTTACCGGCACGCCCAGCAACTTGTCGATCAAAGCTCGACCCTGTCCGACGCCGCCGCCGCCGAACTGGAAGAAACAGCGTTACCGTTCGCGAAAACGATGACCGTGGCGAGATTTCGGCAGAAGACCCGGATGCTGCGGGAACGGTTACACCCGGACTCCGCCGTCGACCGGTGCATCAAATCGGTGCGCGACCGCCGGGTGGAAATTCTGCCGGCGGCGGACGGGATGGCATGGATCAGCCTGTTCACCACCGCACCCCTCGCCGAAGCGTTGTTCTCCACCATCCGAGCACAGTCCATGCGGTTACAGTCACCGGTCGACCCGCGCACCCTGTCCCAACTGGATGCTGATGTGGTCGTCGGGGCGATGTTCGAATCCTTCACCGGCGAGTTCTCCACACCCGACCCGACCGGCACCGCCGACCCGACCGGCACCCGAATCTTCGGCACCGGACTGGGCACCTACCGCTACACCACCGAACCCCCACACGACACCAACACAGACCTCGACACCTGGACCGGTAGTGGCGTTGGCACGGATGTGAATGCGCCGATCGACACGGCGACCAAGGGAATCACGGGAATCACGACGACGGCGAAGATGCGACGCACCGGGTCTGTCGTGGTGCCGGGTGTGTACCGGATCCGGTGCACCGGTCCCGGCGCGGACCCGGTCGAAGCCTTCAGGAAGATCGTGCCAACCGTGATGATCACCGTCCCGGTACTAACCCTGCTCGGCAGAAGTGATGAACCCGGCAACCTGGACGGGTACGGGCCGATCGACCCGGCAACCGCCCGCGACCTGGCCTCCCAGGCGCCGGAGTTCAGCCGAATCCTGACCCATCCCGAAAACGGGGTCGCACTGTCGTTAGGGCAAACAAAGTACAAACCGTCGAACGCGATGAAACGGTTCCTCCGCTACCGCGACGGTTACTGCCGATTCCCCGGCTGCACCCGCAAAGCCGTGACCTGCGATATCGATCACACCGACCCGTTCAGCACCGGCGGTGGCACCGACTTCGACAACCTCGCCAGCCTCTGCCCGAAGCACCACAAAATGAAACACGAAACCGACTGGCACGTCCAACAACTCGGTGACGGGGTTCTGGAATGGACCTCACCCCAAGGCCGCAGCTACCTCACCCACCCAGAAAATCCGGTCCGAGGGCCCGTCCCACCCGCGAAGGCACGCCCAACGGGCTTTGACCCGGACACCACCCCGGACCCGACGGGTGACGCGAGCGCGACCGGCGCGACCGACGCATCGAGAAAGACGGGCACGACCGGTGCATCGAGCACGACCGGTGCATCGAGCGCGACCGGCGCATCGAGCACGACAGGCAAACCGCTGTCCCAAGCCGCCGAAGACGAAGCCCGCCGCCAAGACATCTACAAACAATTCGTCGAACGACTGAAAAAGAAGAACGACACGCACAGCAACGGCCGCGGCGACGGCGACAGCGACAGCAATCAGGACGGTGTTGACCCGGCAGGCCCCGTGGACCCGAACACGCCACCGTTCTAGGGAGCGCTATGCCACATCTTTCCCTTGTTCAAACCGTCACATCGTGCCAATGCGCCAACCGTCACATCGTGCCAATGCGCCAACCGTCACGTCGTGCCAATGCGCCAACCACGTCGTGCCGATGCGCCAACCGTCACATCGTGCCAATGCGCCAACCGTCACATCGTGTCCTTATTCCATCAGTGTGGCGCCTCCGGATGAACGCCGGCAGGGGAATGGCGCCACCGAGAGGTAAGAACGCGCACGCGTACGGTGCAATACCTAAACTCGGTGGGTGCTCAACTCCCGTGATCCTCTGCCTCGACCGCCTCGAAGAATTCTGGTCGCTGGCGTATCGGGAACCGGCAAGACCACTCTCGCAAAGCGAATCGCCGAACTGCTCAACAGCACCCACGTCGAGCTCGACGCGCTTTTTCATGGACCGAATTGGACACCTCGACCAGACTTCCTCGCTGACGTCCGCTCATTTATCGCAACCGACACCTGGACGACCGAGTGGCAATACGGCTCAGCACGCCCTTTGCTGTTCGAAAGAGCCGACCTGCTCGTTTGGCTGGATCTGCCATTCGCGCGCGTCACACTTCCACGATTGCTTCGGCGCACCATCCGGCGACGATATGCGCGCGAGGAGCTGTGGAACGGCAACGTCGAGCCGCCTCTAAACACGTTCTTCACGAACTCTGAACACATCGTGCGCTGGGGATTTCAGACTCGGCACAAGTACCGTCATCTCGTACCAACCCTCGAGGCCAGGCAGCCGCACCTGATTGTGGTTCGGCTACAGTCACAGCGCGAGGTCGAGGAATGGCTCGCCGGCCCGTTGTTCGACACCCTGGCACAACCGCTCTGAGATCGGCCAGTCCGACAGCGTCCGTAAACGCTAGAGCGAAAGCAGCAGCGCGTCGCCCTGACCGCCGCCACCGCACAGTGCCGCTGCTGCCTTGCCGGAACCTCGACGCGACAGCTCCAGCGCCGCATGCAAAATGAGCCGAGCTCCGGACGCCCCGATGGGATGCCCAAGCGCAATCGCTCCTCCGTGAATGTTGACCTTCTCGGCATCGAGCTCGAGATCACGCATCGACTGCACACTCACCGCAGCAAACGCTTCGTTGATCTCAATCACATCGAGATCTGATGCCTTCCAACCGGCTTTCGCGACAGCATCCGCTATCGCTCGAGACGGCTGCGAATGCAGCGAGTTATCGGGCCCCGCAACCGAACCAGACGCACCGACCACAGCAAGCCAGCTCAGCTCATGCTCTTCGGCATACGAACGACTGGCAAGCACAAGCGCACACGCACCATCACTGAGCGGAGATGAATTGCCAGCGGTGATCGTGCCGTCCTTGTCGAACGCTGGGCGCAACGCGCCAAGTGATTCGAGTGTCGATTCCCCCCGAACACCCTCGTCGGTGCGGAGGATCGTGGGTGCACCCCGCCGTGACGGCACCTCGACAGGCGTGATTTCCTCGTCGAAGATTCCACTGGTCTGTGCTTGAGCGGCCCGGGTATGTGAATCAAGAGCGACCCTGTCCTGCTGTTCCCGATCGATTTTCAGCGGACCGTTATGGCGCTCGGTCGAAACGCCCATCGAGTCACCGTCGAATGCATCGGTCAGACCGTCAAACGCGGCCGTGTCGATCAGCGTGACTTCGCCATACTTGTAGCCTCCCCGCGAAGACGGCAGCACGTGAGGCGCATTTGTCATCGACTCCTGACCTCCAGCAACGACAACGGATGCCTCGCCACAACGAATAAGACGAGCCGCGTCGATCACCGCTTGAATCCCAGACAGGCACACCTTGTTGACGGTCACAGCGGGAACATCCCAGCCGATACCCGCCGCCCGAGACGTTTGCCGTGCGGGATTCTGGCCTGCGCCCGCCTGGAGCACCTGGCCGAAGATCACCGAGTCCACATCGGCGACATTGATCCCCGAGCGCTCAATTGCGGCCTTCAGGGCGATCGTGCCGAGCTCAACAGCACTGAACCCCGCAAGCTGACCCAGAAGGCGGCCCTGTGGTGTCCGTGCTCCCGCAAGAATTACTACGTCGTTCTGGCTCATGTACTACCGACTCCTTTGTCGCTGGCCGCGGCACTGCACGCGCGGTGATGATGCTCTTCCAGCTTGCCACGATTTTGCTCTCAGAGCGGTTCGGCGGCACTCATGCATGCGCGGATCGAGTCATGACGACTGCGCCGCAACGCCGGGCCGCCGACCACGATCGATGGCTCGGTGAACCCGATAGGTTGGTACAACTGGCTGATCGTCCTTCACGGGCCACCAGCCACATCAGCCGCAGTGAAGCGGCGCGGGCAGCGACGGAGGTGCACGATGACGATGGACAAGACAGTGTCGACCGCGGCGGAGGCGGTGGCAGACATTCGAAGCGGATCATCGCTGGCCGTTGGCGGCTTCGGACTCTGCGGTAACCCGATGATTCTCATTGAAGCTCTGCTCGAGCTCGGGAGCGACGACCTCTCAATCGTCAGCAACAACTGCGGAGTCGACGACTGGGGGCTCGGCATCCTTCTGGCTCATCGACGCATTCGCAAAATGACCTCGTCCTACGTCGGCGAGAACAAGGAATTTGAGCGTCAGTTCCTGTCAGGGGAACTCGAGGTCGAACTTACGCCGCAAGGCACCCTTGCCGAAAAGCTCCGCGCAGGAGGATCGGGCATCGCCGCATTCTTCACCCAGACCGGAGTCGGCACCCAGGTTGCGGAAGGCGGACTACCCCGCCGATACGACGGCAGCGGGGGAGTGGCCATCGCCTCGCAACCGAAAACCGTGCAGACCTTCTCGGTGCGTGGTCACGACAAGCCCTTCGTCCTCGAGGAAGCAATCACCACCGATTTCTCGCTTGTTCACGCGAAAAAGGGCGACAGGCACGGCAATCTTGTCTTTGACAAGTCCGCAAGAAACTTCTCGCCCCTTGCCGCGATGGCCGGCGAAATCTGCATTGCGCAGGTCGAGGAACTCGTCGAGCCAGGTGAGATCGACCCCGACGCGGTCCACCTGCCCGGCGTATTCGTTCACCGGGTGCTTGAAGTCGGAACGAACATCGAAAAACGCATCGAACGACGCACCGTTCGCCAGTCGGAAGGTGCCTAAGCCATGGCCCTCACACGCAACCAGATGGCCGCGCGCGCCGCTCTTGAACTCGAGGACGGCGCTTACGTGAACCTTGGCATTGGCCTTCCTACCCTCGTGCCGAACTACGTGCCCGAATCGATCACCGTGACGCTCCAGTCTGAGAACGGAATCCTCGGTGTCGGCCCGTACCCAACGGAAGACGCCGTCGACCCAGACCTGATCAACGCGGGCAAGGAAACGGTGACAACGCTTCCGGGAACCGCTTTCTTCGACTCGGCGCTGAGCTTCGCCATGATCCGCGGCGGCAAAATCGACGCCGCCATCCTCGGTGCCATGCAAGTGTCCGCTCGTGGAGATCTCGCCAACTGGATGATCCCTGGCAAGGTCGTCAAGGGTCCGGGTGGTGCAATGGACCTGGTGCACGGGGCAGGTCGAGTTATCGTCCTCATGGAGCACGTTGCGCGAGACGGCAGCGCAAAGATCGTGAACGATTGCTCACTCCCACTCACAGGACGGGGTGTTGTCGACCGGATCATCACCGACCTCGCGGTCATCGACGTGACCGACCACGGGCTCGTCCTCGTGGAGACGGCACCCGGGGTGACAGTCGATGAGGTCATCGCAGCAACCGAACCGCCGTTGACCGTTGCAATTCGGGATTAACGTGGAATCCATCTTTCGGACGATCGCCAATCGGCTGCCGTTCAGCAGGCCCGGCGTAGGATGGCACGGTGCCAGCAGTTAATTTGGGAATGCCCAAGGTCCCCGAGATCCTCGCTCCGCGACGCAAGTCCCGTCAGATCAAGGTAGGCAAAGTCCTCGTCGGTGGTGACGCCCAGGTCAGCGTTCAGTCCATGACGACAACGCCAACCACCAATATCAACGCGACCCTTCAGCAGATCGCCGAGCTGACAGCATCCGGTTGCGACATCGTGCGCGTTGCAGTGCCCAGCCGCGACGATGCGGAAGCGCTTCCGATCATCGCGAAGAAGAGCCAGATCCCGGTCATCGCCGACATTCACTTCCAGCCGAACTACGTTTACGCAGCCATCGACGCCGGCTGCGCTGCCGTGCGCGTGAACCCGGGCAACATCCGCAAGTTCGACGACCAGATCGGTGAGATCGCTCGCCGAGCCAAAGCTGCAGACGTCTCACTGCGCATCGGTGTCAACGCTGGATCGCTCGACCCCCGCCTTCTGCAGAAATACGGCAAGGCGACCCCCGAAGCCCTCGTTGAGAGTGCCGTCTGGGAAGCCAGCCTTTTCGAAGAGCACGACTTCCACGACTTCAAGATCTCGGTCAAGCACAATGACCCGGTGGTCATGGTGAAGGCGTACCGTCTGCTCGCTGAACGCGGCGACTGGCCGCTGCACCTCGGAGTCACCGAGGCTGGCCCTGCGTTCCAGGGAACGATCAAGAGTGCAACGGCGTTCGGCATCCTCCTCTCCGAGGGCATCGGCGACACGATCCGTGTCTCGCTGAGTGCGCCTCCCGCCGAGGAAATCAAGGTCGGACTCCAGATCCTGCAATCGCTCAACCTCCGTGAGCGCAAGCTGGAAATCGTCTCCTGCCCGAGCTGCGG
This sequence comes from Mycetocola zhadangensis, assembly GCF_003668565.1. Taxonomy (GTDB): domain Bacteria; phylum Actinomycetota; class Actinomycetes; order Actinomycetales; family Microbacteriaceae; genus Mycetocola_A; species Mycetocola_A zhadangensis. The sequence continues at coordinate 164,954 of NZ_RCWJ01000004.1, read as the reverse complement.
CCGCGCCCAGGTTGACGTCTACAAACTGGCCAACGATGTCACCGACGGGCTCGAGGGCATGACGGTCCCGCTCCGCGTCGCCGTGATGGGTTGTGTCGTCAACGGACCAGGCGAGGCGCGCGAAGCAGACCTCGGAGTCGCCTCAGGAAACGGCAAGGGCCAGATCTTCGTCAAGGGACAGGTCATCAAAACGGTCCCAGAGTCGGAAATCGTCGCAACACTGATCGAAGAAGCCAACCGTATTGCGGCCGAAATGCCGGCAAGCGAGACCAGCATCGGCTCACCCACGGTCAGCGTCAGCTAACACCGGTTCCTGGCGGCTCCCGGCCGAGGACTAGCATGGACGGGTGGTAACTCGGCTAACTAACTATTTCCTCAAAACTCTCCGCGAAGACCCGTCAGATGCCGAGGTGATCAGTCACCGCCTTCTCGTCCGGGCCGGATACATCCGACGCCAGGCGCCAGGCGTCTTTGCGTGGCTCCCGCTCGGCCTCAAGGTCAAGGGCAAGATCGAACAGATCATCCGCGAGGAAATGACCCGCGCCGGTGCACACGAAGTTCACTTCCCTGCTCTCCTCCCGCGTGAGCCCTACGAGGTCACCGGACGCTGGGACGAGTACGGCGACGGGCTCTTCCGTCTGAAGGACCGTAAGGGCAGCGACATGCTTCTTGCGCCCACCCACGAGGAAGTGTTCACCCTGCTCGTCAAGGACCTGTACTCGTCGTACAAGGATCTTCCCCTGTCGATCTATCAGATCCAGGACAAGTACCGCGACGAGGCTCGGCCCCGTGCCGGGCTCCTGCGCGGCCGTGAATTCACTATGAAGGACGCGTACTCGTTCGACTACACGGACGCCGGTCTCGACGCCAGCTACATGAGCCAGCGCGACGCCTACGAACGCATCTTCACGCGCCTCGGCCTGGAGTACGCGATCGTGAAGGCAGACGCCGGCGCGATGGGTGGCTCGCGAAGCGAAGAGTTCCTTCACCCGACCCCTGTCGGTGAAGACACCTTCGTGCGCTCAGCCGGTGGTTACGAAGCGAACGTTGAGGCGTGGACCACTCTCGTTCCACCCACACTTGACATCGAGGGTCTCGCCGCCGCCGAAGTGTTCGACACCCCGAACACCCCGACGATCCAGACGCTCGTCGACGTTGCCAACGCTGAGCACCCGCGTTCGAACGGGGAAGCGTGGACGGCGGCGGACACGCTGAAGAACGTCGTTCTGGCGCTCAAACACCTCGACGGCACCCGCGAACTGGTGATCGTCGGTCTTCCTGGCGACCGTGACGTTGACCTCAAACGCGCAGAGGTTGCCTTTGCTCCGGCTGAAATTGAAGCGGCGACAGAAGCTGATTTCGCTAAGCACCCAGGACTCGTCAAGGGATACATCGGGCCGTGGAGTGAAAATGGACCTGTGCTTGGCGAGAAATCGGCCACAGGCATCCGTTATCTTCTTGATCCTCGCGTCGTCGCGGGAACCAGTTGGATCACCGGCGCCAACGTGGATGGCAAGCACGTCTTCGGTCTCGTCGCCGGTCGCGACTTCGTCGGAGACGGCGTGGCCGAGGTTGCTGACGTTCGCGCAGGAGACCCCGCACCTGACGGCTCGGGGCCTGTTGAACTGGCTCGCGGTATGGAGATCGGTCACGTCTTCCAGCTCGGACGTAAGTATGCCGAATCGCTCGGACTCAAGGTTCTCGACGAAAACGGCAAGCTCGTCACGGTCACCATGGGCTCGTACGGCATCGGTGTCACCCGAATCCTCGCGATCATCGCCGAACTCAACAACGACGACAACGGCCTGATCTGGCCGGAGACGGTCGCCCCGTTCGACGTTCACGTCGTCGCGACCGGTAAAGACCCCGCCGTCTTCGATGCGGCTGAGACCGTCGTCGCCGACCTTGAGGCTGCCGGTTTTGACGTGCTCTTCGACGACCGCCCCAAGGTGTCACCCGGAGTGAAGTTCGGTGACGCCGAACTCATCGGCATCCCGAAGATCGTCATCGTCGGGCGCGGCGTCGCCGATGGCGTCGTTGAGCTCTGGGACCGACGGAGCAACGAACGAACCCCGGTCGCCATAGCGGATGCCGCCTCCCGGCTCAGGGGATAACAACACATTCGGATTGAAACCCCGGTCAGAGGGAACTCTGACCGGGGTTCTCATGTGTGAGGCGTCTGTGATGACGCCAGCTTTCGGAACTGTGGGCTCCCGGTGGTGACGGATGTCTGTGAGGTCGGGTAAGTTAGTAGATCGATCCGCCAGTGCAGAAGTGGCGGTGGCAGCTGAATAGAGGAGTACCCCGGTGGACATCGATCTCAACGTGCTGAAGATGATGGAGCGGGAGAAGGAAATCCCCCTCGACGAGCTCATCGGCATCATTGAACAAGCCATCCGCACCGCTTACCTGAAGAGCCAGACCGTTCCGGGCGAGGCCGAACCAGAAGTTCGCGTCGAGCTGAACCGCAAGACGGGTCACGTTGCCGTCCTGGTTCCGGAAACTGACGACGAGGGCAATGTCATCGGTGAGGCAGAGTCGACTCCGGAAGACTTCGGTCGTATCGCCGCCTTTGCTGCAAAGCAGGTCATCAACCAGCGACTGCGCGACCTCGCAGACGACGCCATCCTCGGCGAGTTCAAGGGCCGCGAGGGTGACATCGTCGCCGGTGTTGTGCAGCAGGGCCCAAACCCGCGCATGATCCACGTCGACCTCGGAACCATCGAGGCGATCATGCCTCCCGAGGAGCAGGTTCCGGGCGAAGAGTACAAGCACGGCGCCCGTGTTCGTGTGTACGTAACCAGTGTCGCTCGCGGCATGAAGGGCCCGCAGATCACCGTCTCGCGCACCCACCCCTCGCTTGTACGCAAACTTTTCGCACTCGAGGTGCCCGAAATCGCATCCGGTGTCGTCGAGATCGTGTCCCTCGCCCGCGAGGCAGGACACCGTACCAAGATCGCCGTTCGCGCGACAGACCCGAGCGTCAACGCCAAGGGTGCGTGCATCGGTGAACTCGGACGTCGTGTGCGCGCCGTCACCGAAGAGCTCGGCTCGGAGAAGATCGACATCGTTGACTACTCACCGAACCTTGCAACGTTCGTCGCGAATGCGCTCTCGCCTGCAAAGGTCACAAGCACATTCATGATCGACGAGGCTACGAAGGCTGTTCGCGCCCTCGTGCCCGACTACCAGTTGTCGCTCGCGATCGGCAAGGAAGGGCAGAACGCCCGACTGGCCGCAAAGCTCACCGGAGCGAAGATCGACATTCAGCCGGATTCGATCCTCGAAGACTGACCGGTCGCTCCCGAAGACCTTCGAATTGGGGAGTGCTAGGATGGAACCCGTTAGAACGTGCGTCGGATGCCGCGTGCGTGCCGATAGGTCCTCCCTCGTGAGGATCGTGGCCAGGAACACACAGCTCGTGGTGGACACCACCACGTCACTGCCAGGCCGAGGCGCGTGGCTGCATCCGCAAATCCAGTGTTACCAACTCGCAGTGAAGCGGCGGGCCTTCGGGCGCGCACTTCGTGAGCCGAGACCCCTCGACACGGCAGCACTTGAAAATTCAGTACGAGAGAACAGGCTGAACGGCTAATGGACAACTAATGAGCGGCTCGAAATGAGACCCGTCCGCAAATAAAGGTCCGCCCTGTCTGGGTGGACCCAGACAGGAGAATAGTGGCTGGAAAACCACGCGTACACGAGATCGCTTCCGAGCTCGGTGTCGACAGCAAGGTAGCCCTTGCGAAACTGAAGGAACTGGGCGAATTTGTAAAATCGCCCTCATCAACAATTGAACCCCCCGTAGCGCGCAAGCTTCGTGCTGCCCTCGAAGCGGATGGCGCCAAGCCCTCCACTGACACGGCAAAGGCACCCGCTGCCAAGAGCGCTGCAAAACCCGGGTCACGCCCGACTCCGGCACCAGCACCGGCTCCGGCCCCCGCGCCGAAGGTCGAAGCTCCGGCTCCTGCTCCCGCTCCTGCGGCAGCTGAGAAGCCGACAGCTGCTGCTCCGGCACCCGGTCCAGCAGCTCCCGCTGCAACACCGGCCCCCGCAGCAGAAGCACCTGCAACTCAGGCTCCGGCAGCTGAAGCGGCAGCAACTCCCGCTTCAGCCGAGAAGCCAGCATCACCAGGCGGCCCGCGTCCAGGTGCACCGCGACCGGGTAACAACCCATTCGCAAGCGCTCAGGGAATGGGTCAGCGACCTGCAACGCCTCGCCCGGGTAACAACCCGTTCGCGAGCGCACAGGGAATGGGCCAGCGCCCGACCCCCAGCAACATTCCTCGCCCACAGGCACCCCGTCCGGGTTCACCTCGTCCAGGCGCTCCGCGTCCGGCTGGTGCCGGACAGCGTCCTGGCGGATTCCAGCGCCCAGGTGGGGCTCGCCCCGCAGGTGGCGGCTTCCAGCGTCCGGGTGCTCCGGCCGGTGGCGGCTTCCAGCGCCCCGGTGGCGCTCCTGGAACTCCCGGCTCGAACTTCGGCCCGAACCGTCCAGCAGGCGGCGGCGGTCGTGGTCGCGGACCAGGCGGTGGAACGGCAGGTGCATTCGGTCGCGGTGGCGGCAAGAGCAAGTCCCGTAAGTCGAAGCGGGCCAAGAGGCAGGAATTCGAACTCAGGGAAGCCCCGTCGCTTGGTGGCGTGAGTGTTCCCCGCGGTGACGGCACCACAATCGTGCGTCTTCGTCGTGGAGCATCCATCTCGGACTTCGCCGACAAGATCGACGCCAGCCCGGGAAACCTGGTCACTGTTCTGTTCCACCTCGGTGAAATGGCGACAGCAACCGAGTCGCTCGATGAGGCCACGTTCGGCATCCTCGGTGAAGAGCTCGGCTACCGCATCCTCATCGTTTCTCCTGAGGAAGAGGATCGTGAGCTTCTCGAAGGCTTCTCGATCGACCTCGATCAGGAACTCGCAGACGAAACGGACGAGGAACTTGAAATCCGCCCGCCCGTCGTCACGGTCATGGGACACGTCGACCACGGTAAGACCCGACTCCTCGACGCGATCCGCAACGCGAACGTCGTCGCAGGCGAAGCCGGTGGCATCACCCAGCACATCGGTGCATACCAGGTCGTCGCAGAGCACGAAGGCGTCGAACGCGCCATCACCTTCATCGACACACCGGGTCACGAGGCGTTCACCGCCATGCGTGCCCGTGGTGCGCAGGTCACCGACATCGCGATCCTCGTGGTCGCGGCGGACGACGGCATCATGCCCCAGACGATTGAGGCACTCAACCACGCTCAGGCAGCAAACGTGCCGATCGTCGTTGCGGTGAACAAGATCGACAAGGAAGACGCCAACCCGCAGAAGGTGCGCCAGCAGCTCACCGAATACGGACTCGTCGCCGAAGAATACGGTGGAGACGTCATGTTCGTCGACGTGTCGGCACGCAACAACATCAACATCAAGGAACTCCTTGACGCTGTGCTGTTGACCGCTGACGCCGGCCTCGACATGCGCGCCAACCCGAACAAGGACGCACGCGGTGTCGCCATCGAGGCGAAGCTCGACAAGGGTCGCGGTGCTGTTGCGACAGTGCTCATCCAGTCGGGAACGCTCAAGGTCGGAGACCCCATCGTCGCCGGTACCGCATACGGACGTGTCCGTGCAATGGCAGACGAGAACGGCGACGCCGTCGAGTTCGCTACGCCGTCACGCCCAGTCCAGGTTCAGGGACTTTCATCGGTGCCTCGCGCCGGTGACACGTTCCTGGTCACAGACGATGACCGCACGGCCCGCCAGATCGCCGAGAAGCGTGAAGCTGCTGAGCGCAACGCCCAGCTGGCCAAGTCCCGCAAGCGCATCAGCCTTGAGGACTTCACCCGTGCACTCGAAGAGGGCAAAGTCGAATCGCTCAACCTCATCATCAAGGGTGACGTCTCCGGCGCCGTTGAGGCACTCGAAGAATCGCTGCTCAAGATTGAGATCGACGACAGCGTCCAGCTGCGCATCATTCACCGTGGTGTCGGTGCGATCACCGAGTCGGACGTCAACCTGGCGACCATCGACAACGCGATCATCATCGGCTTCAACGTGCGCCCCGACCCGAAGGCTCGGGAACGTGCCGCTCGCGAGGGTGTCGACATTCGGTTCTACTCGGTCATCTACAACGCGATCGACGATGTGGAAGCAAGCCTCACCGGCATGCTCAAGCCCGAGTACGAAGAAGTCCAGTCCGGTGTGGCCGAGATCCGCGAGGTGTTCCGCTCCTCCAAGTTCGGCAACATCGCCGGTGTTATCGTGCGCTCGGGAACCATCACGAGGAACGCGAAGGCTCGCGTTATCCGCGACGGTGTCGTGCTCGGCGACAACCTGGCCATCGAGTCGCTGCGTCGTTTCAAGGACGACGTCACCGAGGTTCGGACGGACTTCGAGGCTGGTATCGGCCTCGGCAAGTTCAACGACATCCAGATCGGGGACGAGATCGAGACCACAGAGATGAAAGAGAAGCCGCGCGTTTAGGCTCTCGTCGGTTGCGGCAGTCTCACAATGAGGCTGCCGCTTCCGGCTCCCTGTTCTGAATTTGCCATCGGCTCGACCGAGTCCCTGGCTGAAGGAGAAGATCATGGGCGAAAACCCAAGAGCACGTAAACTGGCCGACCGCATCCAGGAAGTCATCGCCAAACGCATCGAGCGTGGAATGCGTGACCCCCGGTTGGGCTTTGTCACGATCACCGATGTCCGCGTCACCGGAGACCTGCAGCACGCCAGCGTGTTCTACACGGTCTACGGTTCGGACGAGGAACGGGCAGACTCTGCAGCCGCGCTTGAGGCCGCAAAGGGAATGCTGCGAAGCGAAGTCGGAAAGAACATCACAGCCCGGCTCACACCGAGCCTCGAGTTCATTCACGACGCGCTTCCGGAGAACGCCAAGCACCTCGACGAGCTCCTCGCTCAGGCACGCGAACGCGACGAGTCCATCGAAGCGCTCAAGTCCAACGCGACATACGCCGGCGATGCTGACCCGTACGTCAAACCACGGGTTATCAACGACGACGAGTAGATCTCAGTTCTGCAAGAAACGGGCTGTGTGCCGCCTCAGGGCAGTACATAGCCCGTTTCTTCGTAGACGGCCAAGCCATCGGATACCAGGCCTGCCAAAGCGCGGTCGCGCTGCGTGGCATCCGACCATAGGGTTTCAATCTCGACAGTGGTCACCGGAACGTGCGCCGCACGCAACTCGGCCATGATCAGCCCACGAACGTGCCGATCGCTGCCCTCGTACTTTTTTTGCACCGCTTTGCGCTTGCCCAGGTACTCGGGATAACCGGAGAGCCGCCACGCGCACAGGTCGGCGATCGGGCAGGCATCGCACCGCGGTGACCTAGCCGTGCAAACGATCGCGCCGAGCTCCATCATTCCGGCGTTGAACGTGTGTGCGTCGTCTGAGCCGGTCGGGAGGAGGCTCTCCATCGCTGCCAGGTCGCGGGCATTCGACGGGGGAGCAGGCTCTGCGTTGCCGTTCACGGCACGCGCGATCACCCGCCGAGTGTTTGTATCGACGACCGGATGCCTGTGGCCATAGGCGAAAGCAGCAACCGCCCGTGCTGTGTAGTCGCCGACCCCTGTGAGGGCGAGGAGGTCATCGACATCGTGCGGAACGACACCACCGTGGCGTTCGGTGATCTGCACCGCCGCGGCATGCAACCAGAGCGCACGCCTCGGATAACCCAGGTTTGCCCAGGCCCGCACGGCCTCACCGGACGGAACACTCGCGAGCGCTGCGGGAGTCGGCCAGCGCTCGAGCCACTCAGCCAGCCGCGGGATCACCCGAGCGACCGGTGTCTGCTGCAGCATGAACTCAGAAACGAGCGTGCCCCATGCCGGAAAGCCGGGTTCACGCCAGGGCAGGTCGCGGCGGTTCTCCGCGAACCAGTTGATGATCCGCGTGGAAAGGTCAGGGCTGTGAGACATACGTTTCCCAGCGTATGCGCTCTGGCGCGGGTAGTCTTCACACATGAGACTTGTCACTACTCCACGGGTGGAATTGTTGCGTGAAGTGAGAAGCGAAATCACCCACAACTACGGCGTCGGCCGAACGATCGTCGCTGTCGACGGTATCAGCGGATCTGGGACAGCAGCCTTCGCGGACGGCCTCGCCGAGGTGTTCGCCGAAGACGACCGAGCCGTGTTCCGGGCGTCGATCGACGACTTCCACCGACCACGCGAGGAGCGCTACGCGCGCGGGAGAAACTCGCCAGAGGGATACTACTCAGACTCGTTCGACTATTCACTGTTTCGTCGGGCACTCATTGAGCCGTTCCGAATGGCGGGGAGCACAGGCTTCCAGCTCGTCGGCTTCGACGAAAAACGCGACACCGGCGAAGAGCTGCGTTGGGTCACAGGGCCCAAGGACGCCACCCTCATCGTCGACGGTGTCTTCCTGCATCGCCCGGAGCTTCGCGGACTCTGGCACTACTCCCTGTGGCTCGACGTCACCGCCGCGGAGGCATACTCACGATTGAGCTCGTCGCTCGGTGTCGACGCCGACCCGTTCGCGCCATCGAACGCCAGATACGTCGGTGGCCAGGAGCTCTACCAGCGCGAATCGGGTCCTCGCACTCGAGCATCCGCTGTGATCACCAACGAGGACGAAGCGCACCCTCTGCGGGTGTTCCTCGACAGCTGCTGACGGTCAGTGCCGAGCGGTTTCCACCGCGTGGCCAACATCCCCCGGGGTGAGAAACACCCCCGACTCCTCCACTTTGTGCACCAGCTCAGTCAGCGTTTCGTTCACAGGCGCCGTCCGTCCGAGCGACCGAGCCTGGCGCACAACAGCACCGTTGAGAAAATCGATCTCCGTACGCTGGCCCCGCTTGAGCGACTGCAGCGTCGACCCCGGGTTGGGTACCGATCCCATGCGCAGGGCGAAGAGCAGAGGAAGCGCCTGCCCAAGCGTGACTGGCAGCAGGGCAAAGAACCGAAGTCGCAGGTTGCCGAGACCCTGCAGCGATCCAAAACGGATGCCTGCGGCAATTCCCGTACGGACGGTCTCGCGCATGCTCCTCGCCATGATTCTTCGCAGAGGCCGGTCGGCAATCACCGCCTGAACACTTTCCCCTGTTATCGCAGGCAGCGCGTTGAGCTGATTGACGAGAAGCTTCGTCCACTGGGCGCCGACGAAGTTGCCGATCGCTGACAGCTTCAGCGCCTCACCGAGTTCCGCCTCGAGCTTTCGCACTTCGGCGTCTGGCGACCCTGTGCCCCTTCCAATGTATGTCGTCGCCGGTGTGGTCACTGTGACAGAGCCCGGCTCGAGGTATGACGCGGCGACGATCGACAACGCTCCGATACACGAGGAGTCCGGCAACGCCGAGGAGACCGTGTCCACACCCTCGAGCCCGTTCTGGATGACAAGGACCGGCGCTCCGCCGATCGTGTCTCCGTGCTCGTCCAGGGCCGCAGCGGTGTCCTGCGCCTTCACAGCGAACAGCACCAGATCGACCCGGCTGCCAGCCTCAAGACGCGGCACAGCGACCAGTCGCGTCGTTCGCCAGTCGCCGAAGCCACCGCCGAGCCGAATGCCGTGTTCACGCACAGCCTTCAGCTGCTCGCCCCGGGCGACAAGGGTCACCTCGTGCCCAGCCCGGTCGAGAAGTGCCGCGAAAGTCGAACCGAGGGCTCCAGCTCCGATGACCGCAACACGCATGCCCCCAGCCTACGGCGCGGCATGTGGGAGAATGGTTCGTCGCCAGTTCGGCACGAAAGGATCATCTGTGCACTCCGGCATCCTCCTCGTCGACAAGCCTCAGTCCATCACAAGCCACGACGTCGTCGCGCGCACTCGGAAGCTCGCCGGCACCCGCAGGGTGGGCCACGCGGGCACCCTCGATCCGATGGCGACCGGATTGTTAATCCTCGGCGTCAACTCGTCCACTCGCCTGCTCACCTACCTGGTCGGCCAAGACAAGGAATACCTGGCCACCATCCGACTCGGCCTCACTACGACAACTGACGACGCCGAAGGTGAGGCGGTTGAACACGCATCAGCGGATGCCATCTCGCGAGTTTCCGACGGCGCAATCGCCTCAGCCATTGCGAACCTCACCGGCAACATTTCACAGGTTCCCTCCAGCGTCAGTGCGATCAAGGTCGACGGGAAACGCGCGTACGCGCTCGTTCGTGCTGGGGAGACCGTCGAACTGAAATCGCGCCCGGTCACGGTTTCGCGCTTCGACGTGATCGAACGCCGCGAGCTGGACGGTTTCGTCGACCTCGATGTGCGCGTGGAGTGCTCATCGGGAACCTACATCCGGGCGCTCGCCCGCGACCTCGGATCCGCGCTCGGCGTCGGCGGGCACCTGACCCGTCTCCGACGGACACGGATCGGTCCGTTCACCGTCGATTCCGCTCCGACCCTCGAGAACCTCAATGTGGGGGAGAGCCTCATCGGACCGGCAGACGCCGCATCGGTTCTCTTTCCCCGAATCTCCCTCACCGAACAGCAGGCCATCGACCTCGGACACGGCAAGAAGGTCGCCGCGGTCGAACTCGACCTTTCCGGTCCGCTCGGCGCGGCTGAACTGGCCGCAGGTATCGCTCCGAACGGCCGTCTCATCGGTCTGGTGAAGATCAGCGGAGACGTCGCCAAGAGCGCCGTCAACTTCCCGGCCGATGCGGCTGACGCATGATCGAGTGGTTCACCTGGCTCCAGGTGGCTGTCGCCGTTGTTGCCGGACTTCTCTGCGTGACCCTCGGTTTCCTCGGCAAAAAGCCGAGTGACCTCACTCTCGGGTCCCTCGCCCTCGTGGAGGTGCTCCTTGTCGTTCAGCTCGTGATCGCGATCGTCGCCCCGTTCACAGGCAACACAGCTGTCGGCAGTGTTCTCGAGTTTTACACCTACCTCGTCTCGGCGATCCTGCTTCCGGTGGCCGCAGCGTTCTGGGCGCTCGTCGATCGCAGCAAATGGAGCACAGTCATCCTTGGTGTTGTCGGTCTGGCCATCGCGGTGATGGTGTACCGGATGCAACAGATCTGGACGACCCTGCCCCTGTAACAGGCGAAGGGCCCCGACAAACGCGAATACACTGGAATTCGTCATGACATCACATCGCGAACGCCTCGAGGAAACGGCACCGTCGACCGCTTCACCGGCGACCGCCGCACCTCGACGGAGTATCTCTGGCATCGGCAGGGTGCTTGTTGTTGTCTACGGCATCCTCGCACTCGGCGCGACCGGCCGATCGTTTGTTCAAATCGCCGAGCGGTTCGACGAGGCGCCGTTGGCGTACTCGCTGTCAGCGCTCGCAGCCGTCGTCTATATCGTCGCGACTCTCGCACTGGTTCGAAGCGGATCCGGCTGGTACCGCATCGCCTGGGCCACCATCTCGTTCGAGCTTCTGGGTGTGCTTACCATCGGCACGCTCAGCATTCTCGAGCCACAGCTGTTCCCCGAGGCAACCGTGTGGTCATACTTCGGCGCCGGATACCTCTTCATTCCGCTTGTTCTCCCGCCCCTCGGGATGTGGTGGCTTGCACGGCACCGCCCGACCCGCGACCTCACAGGCACGACAGCGTGATCACGTTCAGACGGGTCGGAGACGTTCCTGAGGGCTTCGGGGGCACCGCTGTCACCATCGGCAAGTTCGATGGTGTCCACGCAGGGCATCGCGCTGTGATCACGCGACTCCGGGACGCTGCGAAAGAACGCGGCTTGAAGTCCGTCGTCGTGACGTTCGACCGGAACCCGCTTGCCCTTCTCGCGCCAGAAAAATGTCCGCCGGCGCTCGTCGGAAACGAGCAGAAACTCGACCTGCTCGCCGAGACCGGAATCGACGCGGCACTGCTGATTCCCTTCGACCGCGAGCTCTCGCAGCTTCCACCCGAGGACTTCGTCACGACGATGCTGTCGGGCGCGCTCAACGCGCGGCTTGTGCTCGTCGGTACTGACTTCCGCTTCGGTCACCGAGGCGCAGGTAACGTCGAGCTCTTGCGCTCTCTGGGTGTAGAACACGGTTTCGACGTCGAGATCATTCCGGATGTCACGCCTCAGGACGGCAGGCGGGTCTCGTCGACCTGGATTCGGGAACTCCTCGCAGAAGGGCGCGTTTCCGAAGCATCACAGCTGCTCGGCCACGATCCATCCGTGCGCGGTGTCGTCGTGCACGGCGCGAAGCGAGGGCGCGAACTCGGCTACCCGACGGCGAACCTGTCACCCGACTCTGACGGGCTCATCCCTGCGGACGGTGTGTACGCCGGCTGGCTTCGGGTGGGCTCCGAGCGCCTTCCAGCCGCGATCTCGGTCGGCAACAACCCCACATTCGACGGAGTGCCACAGAAGCAGGTCGAGGCGTTTGTGCTCGACCGGGAAATCGACCTCTACGACCAGGTGGTTGAGGTGCAATTCGTCGAGCGGATTCGCGGAATGGTGGCATTCACGGGGATCGAACCGCTTATCGTGCAGATGGCGGACGACGTCGAGCGGGTACGCCAACTCCTCAACTGATCGGCTCTGCTCAGTTGATCGGCTCTGCTCAGTTGATCGGCTCTGCTCAGCTGTTCAGGCGAGCCCAGGGGTCGGAGCGGGAGCAAGAAGCCGCACACGGCTCGGCGGCTGCATGGCCTTCCGGCCGTTGAGAAACAGGATGACACTCGCCGCATCGGCCATGATCTCCGATCCGTGCCCGATCCGCCAGCCGGCGTCCGCGGCGACCAGCGTGCGGTGACGCAGCAGGGAGCGCACTTCGCGTGACGCCGTCAGTGCGCTTGTCATCGCAACCTGGTGTGTCGTCTCGGAGGAGAACGGCAGCACGATGCCGAGCGGATGCAGCGCGTCATAACCGTGCACAACGGCCTCGACCAGTTCGCCTGAGTTCGATCGACCGTGCCCTTCGGCCTTCTCGACCGCAATCGCGCGGAGCTCGCGACGCAGCTCATCTGTCCCACCCGAATCGGCGATTCCGCGGGCGATGTCGTCGAACGACTCCATCGGGTTGGCATGACGGCCGGCGATGGAGGCCCGAACAATGTCGGTCGCGAGACGAACAGACGGAGTGCCGATCCGCCAGACCAGGTGGGCGATGGTGTCCTTCACACTCCAGCCCTCGCACAGGCTCGGGCTCGCCCACTGAACCGCTGTGAGGGTGTCCAGGCCGTTCCCGACGATGTTCAGCGCGTCGGCGATCTGGGTTCCGCGCGCAGGCGACGACGCGGGCTGGCGCTTTCGGGAGGCGAACATAAATACACACTACGCGCCGTTTCAGCGGTCGGTCGAGCCGCCTTCCTTTCACATTCCCGCCATACACTTGCACAGTGACAACGAATGCACGCCGCCCGGTTCTTGCGGGCCGGGTGCTCGCTTTCGTCGGAATCATCCTCGTTGCCGCGAACCTCCGAACCGCTGTCGGAGCCCTGTCTCCTATCGTCGGCCGGATCTCGACTGACCTGGCGCTGAGCCCCGTCATCGTCGGTCTGCTCGGCTCGATGCCGCCGGTCTGCTTCGCGCTCTTCGGCATCCTCACACCCGCTCTCGTTCGTCGCTCCAGGCTCGAAGTGGTGCTGATCGCTGCTCTGCTTGCGATTTTTGCCGGGCACCTGCTTCGAGGGCTCGCAGCCGACGTGCTCGTGCTCGTTCTGGGCAGCGCTATCACCTTCGCGGGGCTCGGCCTCGGAAACGTGCTCCTGCCCCCGGTCGTCAAGAAGTATTTCCCCGACCGCATCGCCTTGCTCACCACGATCTACGTGACGATGCTTTCGGTTTCAACGCTCATACCTCCGCTCGTGGCTGTGCCGGTTGCCGACGCGGCGAGCTGGCGCATCTCACTGGCCATGTGGGCGGGCCTCAGCGTGATCGCCCTGATTCCCTGGCTGGCGCTCCTCGCCCGGGACCGCCGTTCCCCCGCGGCTCCCACGCTGGAAGCGGCCAACTCCGACGTGGTTGGCACTCTGTGGCGATCTCCACTGGCGATCTCGCTCGCCGTCGTGTTCGGGCTCTCCTCCCTCAACGCATACGCGATGTTCGCCTGGCTGCCGAGCCTCGTCCGGGACACGGTCGGGGTGAGCGACACCACCGCGGGTGTCCTGCTGTCGATTTACGCCTTCATGGGAATCCCCGCGGGGCTCTTGATTCCGATCCTCGCCGTGCGGATGAGGAATGTCGCGCTTCTGATCTATGTGGCGATCGGATGCCTCGTTGCCGGTTATGCGGGACTCCTTCTTGCTCCCACCTCAGCGCCGGTGCTCTGGGTGGTGCTGAGCGGACTCGGGACGCTCCTGTTTCCCCTCGCTCTCGTACTGATCAACCTGCGTTCACGCAGCCACGTCGGCGCCATCGCACTCTCGAGCTTCGCGCAGAGTGTCGGCTACGTGATCGGAGCGATGGGCCCGCTCGTTGTCGGGCTCACCCACGACGCGACAGGAGGGTGGACGGTTCCGCTGATCGTTTTGATCGGTGTCGCATTCGTCGGTGTCTTCGCCGGAGCAGTTGTGTCCCGAGATCGCATGATCGAGGACGGCGCCTGAGGCACCCACATTCGACGGCGAATTTTCGCTCGTCTGCTCATATGAGCAGAAAGGGCCACGAGTGTTGTTATGAGCAGGCACCCGACCTAGGGTTGAGATGTGCGCACGCGGCGCCACCGAACACATCCGGGGGAAGCGTTGGAAACCATCGACAACGACGAATTGCTCTCCATTCGCGCCGCCGAACTCTATTACGACGAGAACAAGACCCAGGATGAGGTCGGCGCCATTCTCAAACTCACTCGCTGGAAGGTCGGGAGGCTCCTCGCCTCAGCGAAGGAGAAAGGCTTCATTCGCATCGAAATCGTGCACCCGCGCGCCAGGAAGCTGACACTCGAGCGAACCCTCCGCGAACGCTTCGCCATTCGCGACGCCATCGTTGTCCCCGCCGCGGGCACAAACGGCGCGGATGACCTTCGTGCTCGGGCCGCACAGGCAGCCGCTGACTACCTGGCCAGCCTCCGCCCCGTTCCGCGCACCCTCGGCGTGAGCTGGGGCCGCACACTCCACGATGTCGCCGAACACCTCAGCGACGGCTGGGCGACCGGAGTCAACGTCGTGCAGATCAACGGGGGAGTGAGCGTCAACCAGCGCGCAGGCACAGCGGCCGCAACCGCGTTCGAGATCGCGCGCAAGGCATCGGGACAGGCGACACTGCTGCCGAGCCCGGCCATCCTCGAACGACTCGAAACCAAGCGCTCCATTGAGGCCGACCGCACAGTTGGCGGGGTGCTCAGTATGGCGGCTGAGGCTTCGGCGTATCTCTACAGCGCCGGAGTGGCAGGCCACGACTCCGCACTCGTTGAGAGCGGCTACCTCACGCCGAACGATGTCGACGAACTGGTGCGACGCGGTGCGGTTGGTGATGTCGTCGGTCGATACATCGATGCGGCAGGCATGATCGTTGATCCCTCACTCGACGAGCGCACCGTCGGCCTCAGCCTCGACACGCTGCGCCGAGCCAGCACGAGTATCGCGGTCATCGCTGGGGCCGGAAAGATCGCGGTCGCACGTGCCGTCGTCACGAGCGGGCTCTGCACGGTGCTCGTCACCGATGAGGCAACCGCACTCGCGCTTCTCGACTCGGACGCCTGAGCGCCCGAGTCCATCCACTTTCTACCGACCTGAACACATCCACGCAGGAGGATCCACGTATGACCGAAACCACCAAGGCTGTTGTTCCCCGAGCAACCGCCCTCGAGATGTTCGACGGGCCGGTGACCGATGCGAATCTCCGTCGCTACCTCGAAGGAATTCCCGGTGTCGACGCCGTCGGCCTCGAGCAGCGCGCAGCAGGGCTCGGCACTCGATCGATCAAGACCACGTCAAAAAAATGGGCGCTCGACACCATCATCGAGCTCATCGACCTCACAACGCTCGAGGGTGCTGACACCCCAGGCAAGGTGCGCTCGCTCGTCGCCAAGGCGATCACCCCAGACGCTTCCGACCCATCGACTCCCCGCGTCGCCGCCGTCTGTGTCTACGGCGACATGGTCCCGTACGCCGTCCAGGCGCTCGGCTCGCACCACTCCAGGGGAACGGACTCAGGCATCAACGTCGCCGCTGTCGCCACAGCATTCCCTTCCGGTCGTGCTTCGCTTGCCGTCAAGCTGAGCGACACGGCAGATGCCGTCCAGTCAGGCGCAGACGAAATCGACATGGTCATCGACCGCGGTGCCTTCCTGGCCGGGCGCTACGGCCAGGTCTTCGACGAGATCGTCGCCGTCAAGGAAGCCTGCCGCCGGGCAGACGGCACATACGCGCACCTCAAGGTGATCCTCGAGACCGGCGAGCTCAACACCTACGACAACGTTCGCCGTGCGTCGTGGCTGTCCATCCTGGCCGGAGGCGACTTCATCAAGACCTCCACCGGCAAGGTGTCACCAGCCGCAACACTCCCAGTAACGCTTCTGATGCTCGAGGTTGTTCGAGACTGGCACCGGCTCACAGGCGAGAAAATCGGTGTGAAGCCGGCAGGAGGCATCCGTACCTCAAAAGAC
This sequence comes from Mycetocola zhadangensis, assembly GCF_003668565.1. Classification (GTDB taxonomy): domain Bacteria; phylum Actinomycetota; class Actinomycetes; order Actinomycetales; family Microbacteriaceae; genus Mycetocola_A; species Mycetocola_A zhadangensis. The sequence goes on along the minus strand of NZ_RCWJ01000004.1, from coordinate 148,488 downwards.
GCCATCAAGTACCTCGTCACCGTCGCGGAAACGGTCGGTGAGGACTGGCTGCAACCGCACCTGTTCAGATTCGGTGCGTCAAGCCTTCTCAACGATGTGCTGCTGCAGCGACAAAAAATGACAACGGGGCACTACTCCGGCGCCGACTACGTCACGATCGATTAAGGATGACAATGAGTTTTCTGGACTATGCCCCGGCTCCCGAGTCGACGGCGATCCTCTCGCTGAAGAACGAATACGGCCTGTTCATCAACGGCGAATTCGTCGACGGCAACGGCACACCGTTCGCCACCATTTCGCCAGCGACCGAGAAGAAGATCGCCATGATCTCTTCGGCGAACGAAGCGGACGTGGATCGCGCCGTCGCAGCGGCGCGCGCCGCATATGACAACGTCTGGTCCCGCATGTCCGGCTCGGACCGCGGCAAGTACCTCTTCCGTATCGCCAGGCTCGTTCAGGAACGCGCTCGTGAACTCGCCGTTGCCGAAAGCCTCGACAACGGCAAGCCGATCAAGGAGAGCCGCGACGTCGACGTGCCGCTCGTTGCCGCATGGTTCTTCTACTACGCCGGCTGGGCCGACAAGCTCGATCACGCCGGTGTCGGACCCAACCCCGCTTCGCTCGGCGTGGCCGGTCAGATCATCCCGTGGAACTTCCCGCTGCTCATGCTCGCGTGGAAGATCGCCCCGGCTCTCGCCGCCGGAAACACTGTCGTGCTCAAGCCGGCGGAGACAACGTCGCTCACTGCCCTGCTGTTCGCCGAGATCCTGCAGCAGGCCGACCTGCCCGCCGGTGTGGTGAACATTCTCACCGGTGCAGGCGCGACCGGTTCAGCACTGGTCAACCACGGTGACGTCAACAAGATCGCATTCACCGGGTCGACCAACGTCGGCCGTGGGATCGCCAGGGCAATCGCGGGGACCGACAAGCGTGTCACCCTCGAACTCGGTGGAAAGGCCGCGAACATCGTTTTCGATGACGCGCCGATCGACCAGGCCATCGAAGGAATCGTCAACGGAATCTTCTTCAACCAGGGCCACGTCTGCTGTGCCGGATCGCGTCTGCTGGTGCAGGAGAACATCCACGATGAGGTTGTTGACCGGCTCAAGCAGCGGCTGTCGACGCTGCGGCTCGGCGACCCTCTCGACAAGAACACCGACATCGGTGCCGTCAACTCGGCTGCGCAGCTTGAGCGGATCCGCACGCTCAGCGACATCGGCGAGGCTGAGGGCGCTGAACGATGGAGCCCTGACTGCGTTCTGCCCTCCGAGGGATTCTGGTTCGCTCCCACCATCTTCACCAACGTGTCGACGAGCCACCGGATCGCTCGCGAGGAAATCTTCGGACCCGTGCTGAGCGTTCTGACCTTCCGCACCCCGGCCGAAGCCATCGCCAAGGCGAACAACACGCCGTACGGACTGTCCGCAGGCATTTGGAGTGACAAGGGCAGCCGCATCCTCGCCGTTGCCGACAAACTCCGCGCCGGAGTTATCTGGGCGAACACCTTCAACAAGTTCGACCCGGCAAGCCCGTTTGGCGGGTACAAGGAGTCCGGTTACGGCCGCGAGGGCGGTCGACACGGACTTGGTGCGTACCTGAAGCCGGCCGGCTCGGTTCGCCAGGTCCCGTCCGCTCCCGCCGCTGACCTCACCACATCCGCTGCTCCGGCAGAACTCGCTGCAACCGAAGTTGCCGCACCAGCCGCAACCGAAGCGGCCACGACGAAGAAGAAGGGGACCAAATGAGCCGCCTTGCCGTTCCCAAGACCTACAAGCTCTACATCGGAGGCAAGTTCCCTCGGTCCGAGTCCGGTCGCACGTATGAGGTGACCACTCGATCCGGTGAGTTCCTCGCGAACGCCGCGAAGGCATCCCGCAAGGATGCTCGAGACGCCGTCGTCGCTGCACGCAGCGCGGTTTCGGGCTGGTCCGGTGCGACGCCGTACAACCGCGGTCAGGTGCTTTACCGCATCGCCGAACTGCTCGAGGGACGCCGCGTGCAGTTCATCAGCGAGATCGAGCAGTCCGAAGGTATCTCCATCGAGGCGGCAACCGCGCAGGTGGACGAGGCCATCGACCGCTGGGTCTGGTACGCCGGCTGGGCCGACAAGTACGTGCAGGTTGCCGGAAACGCCAACCCGGTTTCCGGTCCATACTTCAACCTCTCGGTTCCCGAGCCGACCGGAGTTGTGGCGATCGTCGCTCCGCAGAAGTCGTCCCTACTTGGACTGGTCAGCGTGGTTGCCCCAGCCCTTGTTGCCGGCAACACGGTCGTCGTGATTGCGTCCGAGGCTCTCCCGCTTTCGGCGATCAGCCTCTCCGAAGTGCTCGCCACAAGCGACGTACCAGGCGGAGTGGTGAACATTCTCACCGGTTCACCCGCTGAGATCACGCCGTGGCTGGCGTCGCACGCAGACGTCAACGCGCTCGACCTGACCGGTGCGGGTGACCTCGACTGGATCGACCTGGAAATCGCGGCGGCCGAAACGCTCAAGCGTGTGCTTCGCCCAGGGGGCGGTGCCGATCTTGCAGCGCCGAGCCTCGACCGCATCACGGCGCTGACCGAGACGAAGACCGTCTGGCACACCAAGAGCCTCATCTAAACAGGTAGTTCCTCGCACATCGAGGAGACATCGGGCCGGGCGGGTCGATTCCTGCGGGAAGCGATCCGCCCGGTCCGAGTGCGTGTGGGTGGTCCGCGATCAGGAACTCTTTCGCATCGCGGTGATACCCACCCACAGGCCCACAGCTGCGAGCGCACTCGCAGCAACAAATCCGCCAAGCACGACCGGGGCGCCGAAGTCCCCGGCGAACAGTGCCCGTGTCGCTCCGACCACGTGGCTGATCGGATTGATCGACGCGGCGACGCGCATCCATTCCGGTCCGTCTTCGATGGGTAGCAGCATCCCAGACAGGATCATGAGCGGGAAGATCAGCGCCTGCTGGACCGCCCAGAACATCCAGTCCTTCTTGCGACTGGCGAGCGCCAGAGCGTAGCTGAGTGCGCCAAGCCCCATACCGAAGATAGCCAGCAGCACGAGCGAGGCCGCCATGCCAGCCAGGTTCGGCCGGAAGCCGAACGGGATGGTCACAAGAGCGATGACCGCGGCCTGGACGATGATGGGCACCATTTCCTTGAGGGCTCGCCCGACCAGGAGGGACGACCGAGCGATCGGTGCGACCAGTGTGCGTTCATGCGACCCGGTCTGCATCTCGTACAGGAGGTTCGAGCCGGTCGCGCTCGTGCCGAAGAGCGCAATCATGACGAGGATGCCAGGGACGAACCAGGCCAGGACCTCTGGCGTTGACTGGCCGGAGGAACCTATCAGCAACGGCCCGAACAACCCGAGAAAGACGATTGGCTGCAGCAGGCTGAAGATCAGCGAAAAAGGATCATGCAGCAACGGCTGCAGTTCACGGCGGAACACATTCCAGGTGTCGCGAAGCAGATGCGAATCGCGATCGGAACTGACGGTCGGAGCGGTGAGGGCGGTCATGATCGAACTCCTGTGTTTTCGATTTCAGCTGAGGACGAATTCGGTTCGGCTGCGCTGTCGTCCCGCAGGCTCCGACCGGTCAGTGCCAAAAAGACATCGTCGAGGGTCGGCTGCCGAAGGGCCGCGGTACGCACCGGCACGCCAGCAGCATCAAGGTGTCGGAGCAGCCGTGGGAGCTCGGTGTTCCCGCGTTCAAGAGTGATCTCCAACACCGTCTCGTCGTGCGCTGACCGGTTCACGCGGCAGGAGGGAAGTGCGGTTGCAACCAGCTCGGCTGCTCGCGATGCCTCAGACATCGAGCCAAGTCCGATGCTGATCACGTCGCCCGCCAGGCGGGTCTTGAGCGCCGGGGCGGTGTCGTCGGCGATCATCCGTCCCGAGTCCATCACCATCACTCGCTCAGCGAACTGGTCGGCCTCCTCGAGGTAGTGGGTAGTGACGAATATCGTCGTCCCGTGCTGGCGCCGGAGGGTGAGAATGTGCTGCCACAGGTTCGCTCGGCTCTGCGGGTCGAGTCCCGTCGATGGCTCGTCAAGAAAGAGCAGTTCGGGGGAGTGTACAAGTCCGAGTGCGATGTCCAGGCGTCGCTTCTGCCCACCGGAAAGGCCGAGCACTGGCCTCTTCTCCAGGCCGCCGAGGCCAAGCGACTCGATGAGTTCGTCCGCGCGTTGTGCCGTGGCAGTGCGGCTCATCCCATAAAACGCGCCCTGACTGAGGAGTTCATCGCGAACGCGGTGGTTGTGACCCGCACTGTTCCCCTGGCCGATATATCCAATACGCGACCGCACAGCCGCACTCCCGGTGGCAATGTCATAGCCGGCGACAGTCGCCTGTCCGCTTGTTGGTGGCAGAAGTGTTGTGAGCATCCGTAGGCTCGTTGATTTTCCCGCGCCATTCGGCCCGAGAAACGCCACGAGTTCTCCGCGTTCGACGTCGATGTTCAAGTCGGTCACAGCGTGGGTGACCTTTCGTTTCACCGTGAACTCTTTACTGAGTCCCCGCGCGCTAATCATGTGGTTGTTCGTCATGGTTCGAGGGTAAAAACGAATGAGGTCACTTTCTGTCCTCATAACGCGTAAAAATGAGTTCATGTCAGAAACCACGTCGCGCACTCTTGAGCTCCTCGCGTTGCTTCAGACCCATCGGCACTGGCCGAGCCGCGAGCTGGCCTCGCGGCTCGATGTCACCGCCCGGACACTTCGGCGTGACGTCGACCGCCTTCGCTCCCTTGGGTACCGGGTGACGGCGACGCGAGGCTCCATCGGTGGCTATCAACTGGAGGCCGGATCTGAGCTGCCCCCGCTGTTGCTCGACGACGAGGAAGCGGTTGCGATGGCCATCGGGCTTCGTGCATACGCGACGGAGGGCATCGCCGGGGGAGAAGTCACGGCACTCACCGCCCTCGCCAAGTTGGAGCACTTGCTTCCTTCTGAACTCCGCAGGCAGGTCAATGCCCTCTCTGCCCACGTCCAGCCAATGCGCCGGGACTCCCCGCAAGTGTCCGCTGAGCTTCTCGGACACCTCGCACTCGTCTGCCGCGATCGGGATCGCATCCGATTCCACTATGAATCTCGCGATGGAACGGCCTCAGAGCGTCTGGTGGAACCGCACTCAATCGTCTCCTCTTCCCGGCACTGGTTCCTTGTGGCCTGGGATGTCACCCGAGCCGACTGGCGCACATTTCGCATCGATCGGATCAGCCGCTACTTCAACACTCGGGTCCGGTTTTCGCCGCGAGAGCTCCCCGCCGAGGACGCCGCCGAATTCATTACGGTCGCTGTCTCGCAACTGGCTGCTGTGCGCCAGCACGCCGACGTCATTCTGGATCAGCCGCTCACGGCCATGCGCGCGTGGTTCGGCCCATGGGCCGCAGGAGCCGAAGCTGTCGACGAGACCCACACTCGCTGGCCAATCGGCGGTGAGTCCTTCGAGGCCCTGATCGCGTCGCTCGCCTGGATCGAGCCGGGAGTCAACTACCGGATCGAGGGAAACCCGGGGTTTGTGGACTATCTGGAAGAGACGTCGAGACGGATGCTGCGAGCGGCGTCAGGAGGAAGCGAACGTTCGGATCCCCCCGGAGTGGGGCGCGGATCGGGTGCCGACGATATAACGAAACGGTAACAACAGCCCCTAGAGTGTAGCCACCGTACTTCTGCCCGAACAGGAAACAGGTGGTCAATGACGACTGCACACACGCACAAGGGTGCGTATTCGCTTGGAGCCAGCTTCTGTGCGGCCGTCGCCATCATTCTGCTTCTTGTTCTCAACCCGGGCACCACTCCTGTGTACGCAACTGACGTGTTCGGCGACCTGCGACAACCAGGCGACGCTTCGTTTGTGGCCGGACACCGAGGGGACCGCTCGGGCGCTCCGGAAAATACGCTGCCCGCGCTCCAGCGTGCGATCGAGTCACCGCTCGAATTCGTCGAAACAGACATCGCCCGGTCGAGCGATGGTGTGCCCGTCCTGTTCCACGACCGAACACTGAAGCGTACGACGAACGGCGTCGGACCCCTGGCCGCTCGGACGCTGGCTGAGCTCAAGACCCTCGATGCCGGTTCGTGGTACTCCTCCGAGTTCACGGGGGAGCGCATCCCCACACTGGAAGAGTTCCTCGCGATTTTCGCACCGAGCGAGAAAAAGGCACTTCTTGAGCTCAAGGGGTATTGGACGCCGGAAGATCTCGCCATCGTCACCGAACTGATCGAGAAGGCTGGCGTCGCTGACCGGGTGATCTTTATGAGCTTCAACCTGGGATCACTCTCAAGCGCGGCGGCTCTTGCGCCGGGGATACCCCGGGTGGCGATCCTCCGAACGCTGCCGGAGGATGTCATTGGGTTTGCTCGATCGTTCGGTGTGATCGGTGTCGTCACCGAGTCCCGACTGCTGCGGGATCGGCCCGAACTCGTGGACGATATGCACACCGCAGGTCTTGGTGTCATGGTCTACACGCTCAACTCTGTCGAGACCTGGGCTGAGGCCCGCGCCCTCGGTGTAGACGGCATCATCACGGACAGGCCGTCACATCTTGATCAATGGCTCGCTGAGACCGCACCTGGCACCTGATCGCTTGCCAAATGATACCCCCTGGGGGTATCATCGATCGGGTGGCAGACGCATCAGAGAACACAGCGACACTCGACATCGCGGGAATGACCTGCGCCAGTTGTGTTGCTCGTGTTGAGAAAAGGCTCCAGCGCCTGGACGGTGTGACGGCCGAAGTGAATCTCGCCACCGAGCGGGCACGGGTGAGCTATCCGGATGCCGTCAGCCCCGACCAGCTCATCGCCGCTGTCGAATCGGCCGGGTATTCGGCCGCGGTAGTCCCGGAGCGCCGAATCCCGGTTCCCGAGTCGACGATGCACGACCATGATGACTCCGCCGGTTCCACCCCACTGGTATTCCGCCTGATTGTCAGCACGCTTCTGGCCATCCCCGTCGTTGTGCTCGCCATGGTTCCGGCCTGGCAGTTTGCCAACTGGCAGTGGCTCTCACTGACTCTCGCTGCTCCCGTTGTTGTGTGGGGCGGGTACCCGTTCCACCGCGCAACCTGGCTGAACCTCCGCCACGGTTCGCTCACCATGGACACACTCATCACTATGGGAACCGGTGCCGCCTTCCTGTGGTCACTGTGGGCGCTGTTCTTTGGCATGGCCGGGATGCCAGGCCTCACACACGAGTTCAGCCTGTTCACTCCCAACGCTGACCCAACCGGTGCCATTTACCTCGAGGTCGCCGCCGGAGTGACCGTATTCCTTCTGCTCGGTCGGTACATCGAGCAGCGTTCCAAGCGGTCAGCGGGGCGGGCGCTCCGCGCGCTGCTCGAGCTCGGCGCGAAAGACGTCACGGTGCTCCGCGAAGGGAAGGGCGCTGATGCGGTGCAGGTCACCATTCCGATCGACGAGCTCGCGGTGGGGGACCGGTTCCTGGTTCGCCCGGGAGGAACGATCGCCACGGACGGCATCGTCGAATCCGGCTCCGCATCGGTTGACGTCAGCATGCTGACCGGTGAATCCGTGCCGGTCGACGTCCGCGAAGGCGACAGCGTCACCGGTGCAACAATCGCGGGCGGCGGGCGCCTCGTCGTGCGCGCCACCCGGGTCGGCACCGACACCAAGCTGGCCCAGATGGCCCGGCTGGTCGAGTCGGCGCAGCTCGGCAAAGGGCGTGCCCAGCGCCTGGCCGATCAAATCTCCGCGGTATTCGTCCCCCTCGTCATCGTCCTGGCTGTGATCGTGCTCGTCGCGTGGGTGCTCACAGGCAACCCGCTCTCCTCTGGGTTCACAGCGGCGGTCGCCGTGCTGATCATTGCGTGCCCGTGCGCGCTCGGCCTGGCCACACCCGTCGCCCTCCTCGTCGGAACGAGCAGGGGCGCACAGTTCGGCATCCTCATCACGGGCCCCGAGGCGCTCGAACACGCGCACGGCATCGACGTCGTTGTGCTGGACAAGACGGGCACCGTCACAACGGGCACGATGACGCTCGGCACGGTCACCACGACCGATCAGGCCGCGCTGCACATCGCGGCGTCCCTCGAAGCCGCGTCGGAGCATCCGATCGCCCGCGCCATTGTCGCTGGCGCTGTCGCTGGCGCTGTCGCCGGTGCTGACGACTCCCCGCTGTCGCCGGTGACCGAGTTCGTCTCGACGTCAGGGCTCGGCGTCACCGGGACCGTGGACGGCCTGCGTGTCGTCGTCGGTCGACCGCGCTTCGCGGCCGAGCATGGCTGCGCCATCGACCAGACCCTCGCCGACGCCGTGAACGCGGCCGAGTCCGCCGGAGCGACCGCGGTCGTTGTGGGTTGGGAGGGACGGGTTCGTGGGGTGTTCGCGATTGCCGATTCCGTGAAACCCGGTGCGAGTGCCGCGATCGATCGGCTCCGCCGGTTGGGCCTGACCCCCGTCCTCCTCACCGGCGACAATGCACGCGCAGCGAACGCCGTCGCGGCCGAGGTCGGCATCGAGCGCGTGGTGGCCGGCGTCCTGCCTGAGCAGAAAGTGGAAGAGATTCGTCGGCTTCAAGCTGCCGGTTCTCGCGTGGCGATGGTCGGCGACGGTGTGAACGATGCAGCGGCGCTCGCCACGGCTGACCTCGGCATTGCCATGGGGTCAGGAACGGATGCGGCCATTTCGGCGGCCGACATCACCCTGGTCCGGTCCGAGCTGGGCGGAGTGGCAGACGCTGTCGAACTGTCAGGGCGAACCCTCGGCACCATCCGCGGCAACCTGTTCTGGGCATTCGCGTACAACGTCGCCGCTCTCCCGCTCGCAGCACTCGGATTGCTCAACCCCATGGTCGCTGGGGCGGCCATGGCGTTCTCCAGCGTCTTCGTGGTGCTCAACAGCCTCCGCCTGCGCTCATTCACACCACGCTGAGCTCCAATAGCGTAGAATGAGCGTGCGCCCGCCGTCTGGGCTGTATCGATCCGCAAGAAATCCAACGCGTTGATCGGTCTCGTAAACGGCGCCCGCTGTCTCGGCCACCGGCATCCGCCTGGCCATTCGACTGCTCAGGAGGAGCATGCCGTACACCGGTACACGCCGTAGTTCTGGCCGACAGGCCACCCGTGCAACGTCAACCCGCGGTTCGTCACGCGGCTCATCGTCACGCGGCTCGTCGCGCCACGACGAGGACGCACCAATCATTCCGATCCTCGCCCGTAAGGTGCGCGAGGTCGAAGCGAAGGCCCAGAAGGGCAAGGTTGGTCCGACCAACCGCACCAAGTTTCAGGTAATCGCCTTCCTGGTTCGCGAAGAGCGCGCCAAGGTCAAGGCAGACACCACGCTGAGTGACAGCACCCGCGCCGAGCTGCTCAAGCGACTCGACGGCGTCGCAACCATCCTGGCGAAGACCGCGGCGCGCGACACATCTCTCATCACCCTTCTTGAAGCGGATGCCGCCACCACACCGGTTGCACAAAAGTTGCGTCGCGACTGGCTGCTGGAGTCCGGTGCCGAATTGAGCCCAGACGAACTCATCATCACCACGTCCTCAAAACCTGTGCTCGAGCCCGTCGTGCCTGCTGAGCTTGCCGAGAAACAGGTCATTCCGCAGTCGGTCAAGTCCCGCCTGCTTGCGAACCCTTTCCTGGCGCCGGTTCTTGACCAGCCAGAAGCGAAGCCGCCCGTCCGCGGCCGGCTCTCTAACTGGGAACTGATGAACCCGCTGTACAAGGCGTTCGAGCAGGGTTCTGGCGGCCGCGCAGCCAGCATGGAACTTCCAGAAGCGCCACGGATCGACAGACTCTCGCCCAAAGGTCGCGAGATCATGCGCCACCAGGCGCGATTCGTCGAGTCTGTCCGTGAGGGCCACCGCACCTTCCTGCTCGCAGACGAGCCCGGGCTAGGCAAGACCGCCCAGTCGATCCTGGCCGCGAGCGTCGCAGACGCCTGGCCGCTTCTCGCCGTCGTCCCCAACGTCGTCAAGATGAACTGGGCTCGCGAGGTCGAGCGCTGGGCACCGAACCGCCGCGCAACGGTCATTCACGGTGATGGCCGCGACCTCGACGCTTTCGCCGACGTTGTCATCGTCAACTACGAGGTGCTCGACCGCCACCTGGCCTGGCTTGGCACCCTCGGCTTTAAGGGCATGGTCGTCGACGAAGCACACTTCATCAAGAACCTGCACTCGCAGCGGTCACAGCACGTGCTGAGCCTCGCTTCACGCATCCGTAAGCTCACGCCAGGCGGCGACCCGCTCCTGTTGGCCCTGACCGGAACGCCTCTGATCAACGACGTCGAAGACTTCAACGCCATCTGGCAGTTCCTCGGTTGGGTGCAGGGCGACAAACCGGCACCAGAGCTGATGGCGAAGCTCGAGGAAACCGGCCTGACGCCGGCCGACCGCGACTTTTACCCCGAAGCACGCAGCGCCGTCATCGACATGGGAATTGTGCGCCGCCGCAAGATCGACGTCGCCAAGGACCTGCCGTCGAAGATGATCGCCGACCTCCCGGTCGAGCTCGACGACGACCTCGGTCGTTCGATCCGCGACGCCGAACGTGAGCTCGGTCAGCGTCTGCTCGCGAAGTACCGTCGCATTCTCGAGGCTCGCGGAGAACGTGCGTCGTTCAAGGGCGAACCGGACACCGACATCATGCGCCTCGTTGCGCAGGGTGAGCTCGACGAGTCCAAGGCCTCAGGTGGAGCCGAGAACGTCTTCACCATGGTGCGCAAGATCGGTCAGGCCAAGTCGGTGCTCGCCGCCGACTACACGGCGCAACTGGCTCACTCGGTTGGCAAGGTCGTCTTCTTCGCCAAACACATCGACGTCATGGACACCGCCGAACAGGTGTTCGCTGGCCGTGGCATCCGCACGGTCTCGATCCGTGGTGACCAGTCAACACCGGCACGCCAGGCCGCGATCGACGCGTTCAACAATGACCCGGATGTCGCCGTCGCCGTGTGTTCGCTCACCGCTGCGGGTGTCGGCCTCAACCTGCAGGCCGCGTCCAACGTTGTACTTGCTGAACTGAGCTGGACCGCTGCCGAGCAGACGCAAGCCATCGACCGGGTGCACCGCATCGGCCAGGACGAACCCGTCACTGCGTGGCGGATCATCGCTGCACACACCATCGACGCGAAGATCGCCGAACTCATCGACAGCAAGCAGGGCCTCGCGGCCCGAGCGCTCGACGGAAGCGACCAGGAGATCACCACGAGCGACTCGGTGCAGCTCAACGCTCTGATCGCACTGCTCCGCGACGCCCTGGTGGCATAGTCGTGGCCAAACGACAGGCCGAACCGACCTTCAGCAGGCCGGCACTCGCGCCTGGCATCCTCGCAGCCATCGTCCTGATGGCCGGCGTCGGGTTTATGGACAACTCGTGGTTCATCGCGGTGCACTTCGTCGTGACGATCCTCGCTGTGATCATCGGATGGTTCGCAATTCAGGCAAAACAGTACTGGTGGCTGGTTGCGCTGATACCGATCATCGTGCTGTGGAACCCCGTTTTGCCGCTCCCGCTCGCGGGAGACGGCTGGTTCGCGGCCCAGCTGATCGCGGCCATCCCGTTCGTCGCAGCTGGAGTTATGATCAGGGTTCCCGTCGAACCAGAAGACCGCCACCGGCGCTGACGCCGACGGCGGTCCTGGGCCGCTTGACAGCAGGGCTTAGCCCGGGTCGGGTGCGAGTTCTTCCGCTTCGGCTGGCGTTGCCGCGTCAACGGCCGGGTTCTCGGCGACCCGGTCGGACTGTCCGCTCGGATTGTCGCTTGCCGTGTTGTCCGACGTCGTGCCGCTGCCGGGAGTGTTGTCTTCCGCAGCATCGTTGCCCGCGGCATTGTTTTCGGTCGAACCCGAACCCGATTCGTGCGACTCAGGGTCGCCAGCTGCATCGTCTGCGACGATGTCGGCGTCCTGTGGCACTGAAAAATCGGTCAGCGGATCGTTCGACGTCGCGGTGTTCTCGGTGCCCTCGGTGTTCGGGCCGGTTTCTGGGGTGTTCTGCGCATCGGTCATGGGTCGAGGCTACGTCCGGCCCGATAAAACGGGCTACCCCTTGCACTTTTCCGATGGATAAGAAAAACGGATGCTGTCACGCACGACGTGCGCGACAGCATCCGTTCTTGTAAATCTCGGGATCGAAGAAACCGGGGCCAGGGGGAACTACACGCCGAGTGCGGCCTTGACGGCCATCAGCGACGGGTTGGTTGCGCTCGTACCATCGGGGTAGATCACCGTCGGAACTGTCTGGTTGCCGCCGTTGAGGCTGGCGACCAGCTCGGCCGTGCCTGCGACCTCTTCAATGTTGACCTCGGTGTAGCCGATTCCGGCCTTGTCGAGCTGGCCCTTGAGCCGCGAGCAGTAGCCGCACCATTCCGTCGAGAACATTGTGATTGTGCCGTTTTCGGGGACGTAGCTTGGTTCTGTGCTCATCGATTTTACTCTTCCTGTTGTGGGATTTCTGCAGGCTTAGCGGGCTGGACCCCCGCTGGTTAGAGGGTCGCCCACGCTTCACGCTATTCTCGATGCAGCAACGACGCTGCTCTTTTCATTCCCCACTGTTTCATTCCCACACTGTATGAGGAACGTATCCCTATGAGAATTGGTGTGCTCACCAGCGGCGGCGACTGCCCCGGACTCAACGCTGTCATTCGAGGAGCCGTGCTCAAGGGCACCAAGATCCACAACCAGGAGTTCGTCGGAATTCGCGACGGCTGGAGGGGTGTGGTCGAGGGACTGACCATGCCGCTCGACCGGCACAGTGTTCGTGGTCTCGGCAAGCAGGGGGGAACCATCCTCGGTACCAGCCGCACCAACCCGTTCGACGGGCCGCACGGCGGCCCGGAGAATGTGCAGGCGACGCTCGACCGGCTCGGCGTCGACGCGCTCATCGCGATCGGTGGAGAGGGCACGCTCGCCGCAGCAAAGCGGCTGACCGACGCCGGACTCAACATCGTCGGTGTGCCCAAGACCATCGACAACGACCTCGACGCCACCGACTACTCGTTCGGCTTCGACACGGCGGTTGAGATCGCCACCGAGGCCATCGACCGTCTCCGCACCACAGGAGAATCGCACCGCCGCTGCATGGTTGTCGAGGTGATGGGCCGCCACGTCGGCTGGATCGCCCTGCACTCGGGTATGGCAGCGGGCGCGCACGCCATCCTCATTCCTGAACAGCCGCAGTCGATCGACCAGATCTGTGAGTGGGCGAAGAGCGTCGGCGACCGCGGTCGTGCGCCTGTCATCGTCGTGTCAGAGGGGTTCACCCTCGACACAATGGAAAGCGCACACTCCGAGAAGGGACTCGACGCGTTCAACCGTCCTCGGCTTGGCGGTATCGCCGATGTGCTCGCCCCGATCATCGAGGAGCGCACGGGCATCGAGTCGCGGGCAACCGTGCTCGGGCACCTGCAGCGCGGAGGAGTCCCAAGCGCGTTCGACAGGGTGCTCGCGACCCGGCTCGGTATGGCGGCCATCGACTCCGTGATGAACAAGGAGTGGGGCACCATGGTTGCCCTTCGTGGAACCGACATCGTCAACGTGCCATTCGCCGACGCGCTCGGTGGTCTCAAGACTGTGACGCAGGAGCGATACGACGAGGCCTCGATCCTCTTCGGTTAGAACACGACACGAATCCCCAGCCATTCTCATGATGGCTGGGGATTTGTTGTTGAACTCCTAGTCGGCCAGCCCGAGCACCTTCAGCAGCCAGGCGAGTTCGTAGGCGCGCTCGTGCCAGGCGTTGTACCTGCCGCTGACTCCGCCGTGCCCGGCGCTCATCTCGATCTTGAGTTGCGCAGGGGCGCCGACCTCACGGAGCCGCGCAACCCACTTCGATGGCTCAACGTAGAGCACCCGGGTGTCGTTGAGGCTCGTCACCGCGAGGATCGACGGGTAGTCCACGTCCTTTCGCACGTTCTCATACGGTGAGTACGACTTCATGTATGCGTAGACCTCGGCGTTCTCCAATGGGTTTCCCCACTCGTCCCACTCGATGACGGTGAGGGGCAGGTTCGGATCGAGGATGCTGGTGAGCGGGTCGACAAACGGAACAGCGGCGAGGATCCCCGCGAAGAGCTCGGGCGCGAGGTTGGCTACGGCGCCCATGAGCAGGCCTCCAGCGCTTCCGCCCTCTGCGACCATCCGCTCGGGTGTCGTGTAACCCTCGGCGACCAGGTGACGGGCGCACGCCACAAAGTCGGTGAACGTGTTCTTCTTGGTGAGCGTCTTGCCGTTTTCGTACCACGACCGGCCGAGCTCACCACCGCCGCGAACGTGCGCGATGGCGAAGGTGACTCCTCGGTCGAGAAGGCTCAACCGGGCGACCGAGAATGCCGGATCCATGCTGGCCTCGTACGAGCCGTAACCGTACAGCTCGAGCGGTCCCGGCCGAGCGGCGCCTTTTTTCCAGACCAGTGAGATGGGCACGCGGGTGCCGTCGTCGGCGACAGCCCACTCCCGCTTTTGCTCGTACTCCTCCGGTTTATACCCACCGAGGACGGGTTGCTGCTTGAGCTGGGTCAGCGTGCGCGTCGCAACGTCGAGGTCGAACACCGTCGCCGGTGTGACGAGCGAGCCGTATGCGAGGCGGACCGTTGGCTGCGTCCACTCCGGATTGCTGCTCGAACCCACCGTGTACAGCGGTTCGCCGAACTCCACCTCGGTGACGTCGAACGCGCCGGGGGAGTCCACCCCCTGAAGGTTCGCGATTCCCAGCTGGCTGAGCCCGGCCCTGCGGTAACTCAGAACGAGGTGGTCGGCGAAGGCCTCAACATCCTCCAGTCGAACGTCGCCACTGTGTGCGCGAACGACGAGAGCGTCCTGCGGGCCTGTGCCAGGAGCATCCGGTCGAAGAGCAACAAGCTCGAAGTTCGGCGCCTGATCGTTGTGCAGCACGAGGAACCAGTCCTCACCGCCGATCACCGCGTGCTCGACCGAATACTCGACGTTGTCGCGGCGGGGCCAGACCAGTCGCGGCTCGGCGGTCGCGTCGTGGCCGTCGAGAACCAGCCACTCGCTCGTGACACTCGATGAGACGACAACCACTATGTACTTCGCGCTTCGGGTGACACCGACGCCGACCCAGAATCGTTCGTCGGGTTCTGTGAGCACAACAACATCGGCCCGAGCCGGTGTTCCGACCTCGTGCCGCCACAGGGTGTCCGGCCGCCACGACTCATCGACGGTCGTGTAAAAGATGTACCTGCCGTCCGGTGAGAACGTCGCTCCGTGTGCGGTGTTCGGGATCTCGTCAGGCAGGTCTTCGCCCGTCACCAGGTTGCGCACACGGAGGGTGAATCGTTCATCACCGTCGGTGTCGACCGCCCAGGCCAGCAGTTCGCCGTCGAGCGACACGTCGAACGAGCCGAGCGAGAAGAAGTCGTGGCCGTCGGCTTCGACGTTGCCGTCGAGGAGAATCTGCTCGCCGACCACATCGACACCCGGTTCAAGCGCCGGCGGAGCCCAGTCGTTCGCGTCGGAGATCGGGGCGCGGCAGTGCAGCGCATACTCGCTGCCCTCGACGCTGCGTGAGTAGTACCACCAGTTGCCCTCGCGCACCGGCACGCTGAGGTCCGTCTCGAGTGTCCTGCCCTTGATCTCCTCAAAGATCGTCTGGCGCAGCGGTGCGAGCGCCGCGTTGCTCGCCTCGGTGTACGCGTTTTCCGCTTCGAGGTGCTCGATCACCTCCGGGTTGTCCTTGGAGCGCAACCACTCGTAATTGTCGACGACGGTGTCGCCGTGGTGGGTCCGCTCGGTCGGGCGCTTCTGGGCAATCGGTACGGAAAATTCAGGCATGACTTCACGCTACCGGGACTAGGGTCGAAGCATGACCTCCCTCGGAACGCACACGCTCAACGATGGCACCCAGCTCCCGGCGATCGGGTTCGGAACGTACCCGCTGCGGGACCAGGAGGGGACGGACGCCGTTCTCTCGGCTCTCGAGATCGGCTACCGGTTGATCGATACCGCCGTGAATTACGGCAATGAGGATGCTGTCGGTCGCGCCATCGCCCAGAGTGAGGTTCCGCGCTCCGAGATCGTTGTGACCACGAAGCTTCCCGGCCGGGACCACGGCTATGACGAGACGCTTCGCTCATTCGACGCCTCCGCTGCCGCGCTCGGAGTGGACACCATCGATCTCTATCTCATCCACTGGCCGAACCCGTCGGTTGGCAAGTTCCCGGAGAGCTGGAAGGCCATGGTGCAGCTGCAGAAAGACCACAGGGTTCGCTCGATTGGTGTGTCGAACTTCACCCAGGCGTTCCTCGAGCGGCTCGGCGCCGAGACCGGAGTGCTTCCGGCCGTGAATCAGGTCGAGGTGCACCCGTACTTCCCGCAGGAGGCGCTCGTCGAGTACCACCGTGAGCAGGGCATCGTGACCGAGGCGTGGAGTCCGCTCGGCAAGAGGGCCGCTCCGTATCAGGAGCAGGTGATCGGCGACATCGCCAAGGCACACGGGGTCACACCAACCCAGGTCGTGTTGCGCTGGCACCTGCAACGGGGAATCGTTCCGCTGCCGAAGTCAGGCAACCCGGAACGCCAACTGGCGAACTTCTCGCTGCCCGGCGGCGAACTGTCTGCCGAGGAACTGTCGGCGATCACAGCGCTCGGTCGCGAGAACGGGCGCCTGTTCGGCGGCGACCCGAACACACACGAAGAAATGTAGGTCTCCTAGGCTGGTGTCATGACGCAGCAGCCGGAAACCGTTTCCCGAGAGTTTGTCCGCCCCCTGTTGGCTCGAGCAGCTGCATTTGTCGCCGTTCTCGGCGTAGCGCTGATGTTTGGTGGGATGCAGGCGGCGCCGGCCATCGCTGGGGAGCTGCGCACAGGCATCCGTTCGGATGTTTCGGACTTCACATTCAGCTCCTTCGAGGGCGAATACACCCTGGGAAGGGACGCCGACGGCAATTCCACGCTGCGAGTCGTCGAGACGTTCGTTGCCGAGTTTCCGGAGTTCGACCAGAACAAGGGCATCGTCAGGGCGATCCCAGAGGGCTACCAGGGTGTGAACCTGCGAACCGAGATCGTGTCTGTGACGGACGGGAACGGTAACCCGGTCGCGTACGACGACGGCGACACCGAAGACGGCTTCATTCTGCTTGCGCTCGGCACCGACGATTACGTCCGTGGCACGCAGACGTACGTGATCGAGTACACGCAGAAGGACGCTGTTCGTGCGTTCGCCGACACCAACGTCGATGAGTTCCACTGGGATGCGCCAGGCACGGGCTGGGACCAGCCGTTCGATGAGGCGCAGATGCGGGTGGTTGTGCCCGCCGACCTGGCTGACGCGCTTACGGGGGAGTCAGCATGTTACGTGGGGCAGCAGGGCTCGGACGACCAGTGCGACGTTGCGACGTCGCGGGAGGACGGTGCGACGGTTCTCAGCTCCCCGAACTCAGAACTCGGCCCGAGGGAGAATTACTCGATGGCGATTGCCTTCGAGAAAGGCACCTTTGTCACGCCGGAGATTCCGTCGACCTGGCCGATATTCACCGTGGTGCCAGCCGGCATTGCCGTGCTCAGCGTCGGAACTCTCGCAGCGGCGCTTCTGCTGCGCAGGCGGAGCACAGCGGACGCTCCCGGTCGCGGAATCATCGTGCCGCAGTACACGGTGCCTCGGGGACTCGACATCTTTGTGGCTGCCGACCTGATCGGCCGAACAACACAGGCGATGCCTGCGCTCCTGATCAGCCTCGCCGTGAGGCACAACCTGCGCATCGTCGACGACGGTGAGTCGACGTCGTTCCTCAGCTCCAAGCGTGAGTACCGGCTGCAGTACCTCTCGGATGCCGGTGCCTCCGCCGCGGACCTGGAGGTGCTTGAGGCGCTCTTCGGTGCGAGGCGGCAGCCGGGCGCGATCAAGGACCTGAGCGCGACGGACACCGCCCTGGCCAAGGAAGTGCAGGCGCTTGTCGCTGCCGCGCCACAGGCGTCGGTGAAAGCGGGATTCCGCGTGAAAAAGATTGTGAGCGGTCGAGGACCGTTGGTTGCCGTGGCCGCCGCGGTGGCTGTAGCCATGATCGGGCTTCTGATCGCCGCCGCTGTGTTGTACGGCATCAATGCCTGGGTGACGATCGCCCTGGTCGTCGTGATGATCGCGTCCATTTGTACCTTCGTGGTCGTGACGTCCAGAAACGCTTTGACCCCGAGCGGTGCAGAGGTGCGTGAGTATCTTCTCGGGCTGCGAGACTATCTCGCGCTCGCCGAAGCGGACCGGATCGCGATGCTGCAGAGTCCGACCGGCGCCCAGAGAGTGAACGTCGAGAACCCGGTCGATCCAGGCGACAGCGTGACCATGGTGAAGTTCTACGAGAAACTGTTGCCGTTTGCTGTGCTGTGGGGCGTCGACGAACAGTGGGCCACGGAGCTGGCCAGGTACTACCAGCAGTCTGCGAGCGACCCGGACTGGTACTCAAGCCGGTCCGGCTTCAATCCGGTCGCATTCTCGGCGGGGGTCGGCGCTTTCTCCACATCATCGGGGTCATCGACGCCGTGGTCTGCCAGTGCAACGTCCAGCAGTTCGGGCGGGTCCGGCGGCGGTGGGTTCTCTGGAGGCGGCGGAGGCGGGGGCGGCGGAGGAGGGCGTTGAGGCCGCGCCGCGATCGCTGAGCATTCGCCTAAATGCGGGTGTCAAGTTGACGCCCGCACCGAGGGGTGTAATCATCGTTTACGGCCCTTCAACTGGCAACCTCGCTTACACAAACTCCCGGCAAATTCTTATCCGGGAACACGTGCGTCCGGGGGAGTCCCTACTCAGAGAATTATGCCGTTGGACATCTCCCTCATCATCGTGCTTGTCATAGCACTAGCCCTTTTCTTCGACTTCACCAACGGATTCCACGACACGGCGAATGCGATGGCAACGCCGATCGCGACCGGTGCGCTCAAGCCCAAGACGGCGGTCACGCTCGCGGCGATCCTGAACCTCATTGGCGCATTCCTGTCGACTGAAGTCGCCAAGACCATCTCCGGTGGAATCATCAAGGAGGGTGAGGGCGGTGTGATGATCACGCCCGAGCTGATCTTTGCCGGTTTGATCGGTGCCATCGTGTGGAACATGCTGACCTGGCTGCTTGGGCTGCCGTCGAGCTCATCGCACGCTCTGTTCGGTGGACTCATCGGAGCGGCCCTCGTTGGTGCGGGGATCGGCGCCATCGACTTCGGGGTGCTCACCTCCAAGGTTCTCCTTCCGGCGATCCTCGCCCCGCTCACAGCCGGGCTGATCGCGTTCATCGCAACCAAGCTGGCCTACGGTGTCACGCGTCGCTACGACGGAAAGCCTGACGGACGTTCGGGCTTCCGCTACGGACAGGTCTTCTCTTCCTCGCTCGTCGCTCTCGCGCACGGAACCAACGATGCGCAGAAGACGATGGGTGTCATCACCCTCGCCCTCATCTCCGTGAACCTGCAGTCGCCGTCGGAAGGTGTGCAGACCTGGGTTGTTGTCGTCTGCGCGTTCGCTATCGCGCTCGGCACCTACGTTGGTGGCTGGCGCATCATCAAGACCCTCGGCACGGGTCTCACCGACGTCAAGCCCGCGCAGGGTTTCGCGGCCGAAACTAGCACTGCTGCAACCATCCTGGCGTCAAGCCACCTAGGCTTCGCCTTGTCGACGACGCAGGTCGCCTCAGGGTCCGTGATCGGATCGGGGCTCGGACGCCGGGGCTCGACAGTGCGCTGGAAAACCGCGGGACGGATCGGCATCGGCTGGCTCCTGACATTGCCTGCCGCGGGAATCGTCGGAGCGATCGCCGCGGTCATCGCGCACCTCGGCACCTGGGGCGTCATCTTCGACGCCGTTGTCGGCGTCGGAACCATTCTCTTCATCTTCCTGCGATCGCGGCGGGACCAGGTCGGACACCACAACGTCGTCAGTGACGTGGCAGCCTCAGGCGAGGCCGTCGTCATCGCTCCAGAGCCCGAGTCGAAGAAGGTTGCAAAGTGATCGACTGGATGGCATTCGTCATTGTTCTCGCGGCGGCCCTCGCCGGCACGGTCGCGGTCGTTGGCTTCTACTCCCTCGGCCTGAAGATGCTCGTGCGTGCCGGTCGGGTGCCGGTGGTCAGCCCGGCCGAGTTCACAGACGCCATCACCGTCCTGACGCCGGCAGAAATCAAGTCAGCCGCGAAGAAGGCCGCGAAGGCAGCACGGAAGAACCCACTGTCTCCGCTGCAGAAGAAGATCGCGCAGTTCGCCGCGTATGCCTGCTTCACACTGTGCGGAGCGGCCGTCCTGTTCGGAATCTACCTGATCGTCCCCGCCCTTCACGGCTGATCGGGACAGCTCTCAGGGAGGGCTTTTCATCAACGCACAAAGGCCGCACTGCAAAGCAGTGCGGCCTTTGTTGTGCCGGGGATCCCTGGGTCAGTCGGTGCCGCGCAGCCGCCCAAGCGTATTCATGACGTGGTAGATCACGATCGCCGCTATGGTGCCGAGCGCGATGCCGTTGAAGATCACGTCGCCGAACTGCCAGGTGTAGTTGGCAATGCCGATGATGAGTGCGGTCGCAGCAGTGAACTGGTTCTTCGGCTTCGAGAAATCGACCTTGTTGTCCAGCCAGATCTTCACACCGATGATGCCGATGAGTCCGTACAACGCCGTGGTCACCCCGCCGAGTACGCCGGCGGGAATCGTGTTGATGACCGCGCCAACCTTCGGCGACAGGCCGAGCAGGATGGCGACGATCCCCGCGACCCAGTACGCCGCAGTCGAGTAGACACGGGTGGCCGCCATGACGCCGATGTTCTCGCCATATGTCGTGGTTGCCGACCCGCCGCCCATACCGGCGATGATGGTGGCGAAGCCATCGGCGAAGAGCCCGCGCCCCGTGAGCTTGTTGATCGACTGGTCATCAACCATCTGCGCGACGCCACGGATGTGGCCGACGTTCTCGGCGATGAGCACAAGCACAACGGGCAGGAACGCGGGCAGAATTGCCCACAACTCAGGGTTGGTGAACGGGTTAGCCGGACTGTTGAACTCCGGCAGGCCGATCCACGCCGCCTTTCCGACGCTGTCGAAGTTCACCTCACCGAGCAGGACCGCGGCGATGTAACCGACGACAACACCGACGAGGATCGACATCCGTCCGAGGATGCCCTTGAACAGCACAGAAGCCAGAACCACGGCCGACAGGGTGATGGTCGCAGTGAGCGGTGCCTGCTGGAAGTTGTTCCACGCCGCAGGGCCCAGGTTGAAGCCGATCAACGCAACGATGGCGCCCGCTACAACGGGAGGCATGAGCGCGTTGATCCAGCCGATTCCGGTGAGCTGAACGAGCAGCCCGACGAGGGCGAGGAGGATTCCGACGATGACGATGCCGAACAGGGCGCTACCCATTCCTTCAGCGGTTGTCGCGACGGTAATGGGAGCGATGAAGGCGAACGACGAGCCCAGGTAGCTGGGGAGCCGGTTCTTCGTGATCAGCAGGAATAGCAGCGTCCCGAGTCCCGAGAACAGCAGCGTTGTTGAGGGCGGGAAGCCCGTGAGGATGGGGACGAGGAACGTCGCTCCGAACATGGCGACGACGTGTTGCGCCCCGAGTCCGATCATGCGAGGCCATGTCAGTCGTTCGGCAGGTCCAACGACCTCAAGGGCTCCAACGTTCTTTCCGTCGCCATGCAGTTTCCAGGGCAGCGCCATTCGGTCTCTTCTCGTTCAGGGGGCGTGGTCCTCCGTTACCGTACCGGCAAACCGACCGGGTGCGCGAAGGAGCATCGAGCTGGCAATAAACTGGAAGTCTGCGCGCAGCGCGTGGAGCCGCCGTCACACACGGTGCGTGTTCCCGTCTCGCTGGCCGGAACAATCCCATCTCCTTTTTCGGAAAGGCCCCTGAGTGGCATCCACATCTGCGCCAACCATCAAAGATCGCATCGACGGATTCTTCGAAATCACGAAGCGAGGATCCACGTTCGGCGGTGAGCTCCGAGGAGGACTCGTCACGTTCGTGGCGATGGCGTACATCGTCGTCCTCAACCCGATCATCCTGTCTGGCGGCGTGGACGTCGACGGTGAGTCGCTTGGCTTCGCCCAACTGTCCGCTGTCACTGCGCTGACCGCCGGAGTGATGACGATCCTGTTCGGGCTGGTGGCACGACTGCCATTCGCTTTCGCGGCAGGCCTCGGAATCAACTCGTTCCTCGCATTCAGCGTCGTCGGCCAGGTCACCTGGGCCGAGGCGATGGGGCTCGTTGTCATCAACGGTCTGTTCATCGTGCTCCTCGCCGCGACAGGCCTGCGACGACTCATCTTCGAAGCGGTTCCGATCCAGCTGAAAATCGGCATCACCGTCGGTATCGGCCTTTTCATCGCCTTCATCGGACTCGTGAACGCAGGTTTCGTCACGACGACGAAACAGCCGTCGCCTCCGATCGGGCTCGGGCTCGACGGCTCAGTCGCCACGCTGCCGACCGTGATCTTCGTGATCACCGTGCTGCTCGGCGGTGTTCTTGTCGCCCGCAGAGTTAAGGGTGCGCTGCTTATCGCCATCCTCTCTGGCACTGTGCTCGCCGTGATCGCCGAACTCATCTGGAAGGTCGGCGCTTCCAACGGAGGCGAGAACCCCGGCGGCTGGAGCCTCTCGGTTCCCGCGCTTCCGACACAGATCTTCAGCGTTCCCGACCTGGGCCTTCTCGGTGCGTTCAACTTCGGTGCGTTCGAGCGCATCGGTGTCCTCGCGGCACTCATGCTCGTCTTCACTCTGGTCTTCACGAACTTCTTCGACGCCATGGGAACGATGACCGGGCTGAGCAAGGAAGCCGACGTCGCCGATGAGAAGGGGAACTTCCCACGGATCAAGTCGGCGCTCATCGTCGAGGGTGTCGGGGCTGTCGCCGGTGGCGCTGCGTCTGCCTCATCCAACACGGTCTTCGTCGAGTCCGGCGCCGGAATCGGCGAGGGCGCTCGAACTGGGCTCGCCAACATCGTCACCGGTGTGCTCTTCCTCCTGGCCATGTTCCTGACCCCGCTGACGAGCATCGTGCCGAGCGAAGTGGCATCCGCTGCCCTCGTCCTCGTCGGCGCAATGATGATGGCCCAGATCAAGGACATCGTCTGGACCGACTTCTCGGTCAGCTTCCCTGTCTTCATCACCATCGCTGTCATGCCGTTCACCTTCTCGATCGCAAACGGCATCGGCGCAGGCTTCATCGCCTGGGTTATTCTCCGAGCGTTCAGCGGCAAGGCTCGCGAAATCAGCCCGCTGCTGTGGGTTGTTGCGCTCGGCTTCCTCGTCTACTTCGCACGCGGACCTATCGAAATGCTTTTCGCCTAACCTTGACATCCTGACCAAAGCGGGCCGCCGGTGCACACCGGTGGCCCGCTCTGTGTTGTGACGCGCGACATGCACGGTCATGAGCCAGCGCTCTGTCTGTACCCGGAACTAGGCTGGGCGCATGGTTCAGCTCGGTCAATATCCCCCAGCACGCCAGGTGCTCGTTCACCTCAGCGACACCCATTTCCTCGCCGGTGGAGCCCCTCTCCACGGCGACCTCCCGGCAGAGTCGAACCTCGAACGCGCGCTCGAACAGGTCGAGCTCATGGGCATCCGCCCCTCGGCTCTCGTCTTCACCGGTGACCTCACAGATCTTGGAGAGACGGATGCTTACGCTCGCCTTCGCGAGCGCGTCGAGCCGGTTGCTGAGCGCCTCGGCGCCCAGATCATCTGGCTCATGGGTAACCACGACGAACGGGCGCCGATGCGCTCGGCACTGCTCGACCAGGAGCCAACTGACGGGCCAATCGACACGGTCTGGGACCTCGGCGGGCTGCGCTTCATCGGCCTCGACACCAGCGTGCCCGGCTTTCACCACGGCGAGCTGTCCGATGCTCAGCTCGACTGGCTGGACAGTGTCCTCGACTCCCCGTCACGGTACGGCACAGTGATCGGCATGCACCACCCGCCGGTCCCGGCTCCTCAGCCGCTGTTTGATCTTCTCGAGCTGCGCGAGCAGCGCCCGTTTGCCGAGGTGCTCGCTGGGCGCGACGTTCGGGCCATCCTCGCGGGGCATCTCCATTACGCCCTGAACTCCACCTTCGCCGATGTACCCGTGTCCGTTGCAGCGGCCAGCTGTTACACGATGAACCTGTCGAATTCACCACGGGCGACGAACGGAATGAATGGCGGCCAGTCGTTCAACCTCGTTCATGTGTATGACGAACAAATCACACACTCGGTCGTGCCCATCGGCGATTTTGCAACGGCCGACACCTTCTCAGCCGAGTTCATCGCCGAAATGGAGGCGCTCTCGCCCGAAGAGCGCATCGAAGCTTTCTCGCGCAAGCCCTGACCGAGTCCGGGCCGGTTGGTGCCCTGATGAAAGGGGTACAGTCGGAAGTGTCCTGCCACAAGCACACGACACAACAGGCAACGGAGCCACAGTGAGAAACACCATGCCCGCCACGAGCGGAATTATCATCGACGAAGAAAGCGCAGTGAGGTTCAGAGTGAATTCATCCGGACAGACTCGGACCGAAACGGATTCGCTCGGATCTCTAGAGATCCCGGCCGAAGCATATTGGGGAATCCACACGGCTCGCGCCCTCGAAAACTTCCCCATCTCAAAACGCCCGATCTCGGTTTACCCCGACCTGGTGAGCGCCCTGGCCAGCGTCAAACAGGCGGCCGCGCGCACGAACATGGAGCTCGGAGCGTTGAGCCGCGAAAAGGGCGCTTTCATCGACCAGGCGTGCCAGCGCGTCATCGACGGAGACTTCCACGATCAGTTCGTCGTCGGGGTCATCCAGGGCGGCGCTGGTACCTCGACCAACATGAACGCCAACGAGGTCATCACCAACATTGCGCTCGAGCTGGCCGGAAGGCCCAAGGGCGACTATTCCTACCTGTCACCCATCGACCACACCAACCGCAGCCAGTCGACGAACGACGTTTACCCGACAGCTATCAAGATCGCCCTGTCGTTCTCGTTGCAGACGCTGCTCGACGAACTCGAATACCTCAAGGAATCGTTTACACGAAAGTCTGCTGAATTCCGCCATGTCCTCAAGGTCGGACGCACCCAGCTGCAGGATGCCGTACCGATGACGCTCGGCCAGGAGTTCCACGGATTTGCGACGACGCTCGGCGAGGATCATGCCCGGCTCAACGAAGCGCGCTGGCTGCTTGCCGAGATCAACCTTGGCGCTACGGCCATCGGCACCGGCATCACGGCCGATCCGCGATACGCATCTGCCGTCGTCAAACACCTCAACCGCATCACAGGTCTAACCCTCGAGACAGCACCTGACCTCATCGAGGCGACGAGCGACGCGGGTGGTTTCATGTCGTTCAGCGGAACCCTCAAGCGGTCAGCCATCAAGCTCTCCAAAATCTGCAACGACCTCCGGCTGTTGTCGAGCGGACCGCAAGCGGGCTTCGGCGAGATCAACCTCCCGCCGGTGCAGGCTGGGTCAAGCATCATGCCAGGCAAGGTAAACCCGGTGATCCCCGAGGTCGTCAACCAGGTCGCCTTCTCGGTTGTGGGTGCAGACATGACTGTGACGATGGCAGCGGAGGCCGGGCAGCTCCAGCTCAACGCCTTCGAACCGGTGATCGCCCATTCGCTGCTGCAGAGCATCACCTGGATGACTCAGGCGTGCCACACCCTGCGCGTCAACTGCATCGACGGCATCACGGCCAACCTGGAACGACTCGAGACCATGGTGGGCTCCTCGGTTGGTGTGATCACAGCCCTGACGCCGTTCATCGGGTACTCGGCGGCAGCCGCTCTGGCGAAGACAGCCCTCCTGACGCGGAGGAACATTGCCGACCTCGTCGTTGAGTCCGAACTGATGACGCGCGAGGAAGTCACTCGCCAGCTTTCCCCAGCCCGGCTCTCCGGACTTGAGGCAGCGACGACAGCGATTCCCATCATCGATGGAGCAGAACGACCGCACGCGGTCGGCGACGAAGTGACGACGTCGGTTGAGGGATCGAACCTGGACTGAGCGTCCGGCAGCCAACATACTGGCACGATGAGTGATCGTCAGGCGGCCAGGCCGCTCGTCGTGGCACCCAGCCGTTCGGACCAGAACCGCGAGGCCGGTTCGCTCCCGGGAGCGGCGATTGTGGCGCGGGTCCGTCGGTTATTGATCGTCGCGGTCGGCGCCCTCCTCGGGTACTCGGTGCTCGCGTCGGCGAGTTCCGGCTTCTGCCCTGGCGGCGTCAACTCTGACGGTGGGTTCCTCGACGCGAGCGGGGCCGCTGTGGATGCGGCGCCGTTGTGCGTGCAGCTCACTCTCCGCCCCAGCGTCGTTGTCTACCTCGCGGTGGCCGGAATCGTGCTCTTCGCGCTCGGTCGCGTGCTCCGCACGGCCGAAGACGAGCACTCAGCGCGCCGAATCCTCGATCGCGCAGCCCTCCTCGTCATGGCCACCGTCGTGGCATGCGTCGTTATCAGCCAGGTGTGGTTCGCGATGCTGCCGATCACCGAGTGGGATGGCACCGGCACGTTCGTCTACCCGTTCCCCTTCGGCTCCGTCGACATGGTCACCACACCGATGACCGGATAGGTCCAGGGAAAGGCCCCGTTAGCTCATCCGGCAGTGAGTGGTGAGCGAACCGACGCCCTCAACCGCAACCGTCACCGTCGACCAGTCCCGCAGGAAGACCTGCGGCTCACGCGAGTAACCCGCTCCGCCTGGGCTTCCCGTTGAGATCAGGGTGCCAGGCAGCAGTGTCGCCGAGCGAGACAGGTGCGCGATGAGCTTGGCCACGCTGCGCACCATCAAACCGGTCGTCGAGTCCTGCATCAGGTGCCCGTCGAGCATGGTTGTGACGTGCAGCGCCTGCGGATCAGCGATTTCATCCCGAGTCACAACTGTGGGGCCTGTGGGGGTGAAGCCGTCGAAAGACTTGCACCTGCTCCACTGCGTCTCCGAGAACTGGATGTCACGCGCTGTGATGTCGTTGACGACCGTGTACCCGAAAACGTAATCGAGGGCATCCGCTTCGGAGACGTCCTTCGCGGGCTTGCCGATGATGACGCCCAATTCGGCTTCGTAGTCAATTGATTCGCTGAGCGACCGGGGCCAGGCGGTTGTGCCACCGTGACCGGCGAGCGAGTTTGGCCAGAGCGAGAACACGGTGGGAGCGGCGTCGGCTTTGACGTTCAACTCGGAGGAGTGCGCTGAATAGTTGAGTCCGATGGCAATGATCTGCGGCGGGCGAAGCACCGCAGACGCATGAGTGAGCTGTGACAGCGGCGTTGGTTCGACGCCCTGCGCAACCGCTGCCTGCGACAGCGCCGTCACACGGGCCAGCTCGTCGTCACCCCGTTCGAGCAGCTCCTGCAGGTCGGCAGGCGCGTCGTCGAGGATTTCATCGAGGAAGACGGCCCCTTCGCCAAAAACCACCGCAAGACGAGCGGGGGAGATGCCGGGAGCGGTCGGGTGGGCGTCATCGATCAGGTGTGCAAATCTCACTCCTTCAGGCTAGCCGACGGTGCAGCCAGAGCGGGCGCAGTGCTGATGCAGGAACCAGTACGCTATTCCAATGGCGAACGAGTTTCCTGGTGGTTATCCGTCCACTCCGCACAACAGCGCTTCAGGCGGGCACGGCGTCCATCAGCCGCTCCAGGTCTATACGGGCGCCGCGTACTCGAACCCGGCAGGCTTCGGTCAGCCCGTCTACACTCAGCCGGTCGCCCCGCACGCCTGGGTGCAGCCGGTCTGGACTCAGCCCGTGTCACGGACGCCCACCGGGGCCATCCTCGGCATCATCGGCGTCGCTCTTCTGTCGCTCGTGCTGCTGTGTGTGCTCGGTTACTTTGTGCTTTTCCTTGGACCAGCAGCAACGCTCGTCGGCTTTCTCATCGCGCTTCTCCCGCTCGGCGTCGTGCTCGCAGCGGTTCGGTGGATCGACAGGTGGGAGCCTGAACCCCGGCTCGCCCTGCTTTTTGGTTTCCTCTGGGGCGCCGCCGCCTCCATCGCCATCGCGCTTCTCGTGGGACTCACCATCGAAATCGCCGCAATCGCAACGACGGGGGAGAGCACTGCGACGTTCCTCCAGGCAGCTCTTCAGGCGCCGATCGTCGAGGAGACCGCGAAGGGTATCGGCGTGCTCATTCTCTTCTTCGCGACGCGAAAACACTTCACAGGGCCGGTTGACGGTCTCGTCTACGCGGCGATCGTCGCGGCTGGCTTCGCCTTCACCGAGAACATCCAGTACTTCGCCATCGCCCTCGTCGAAGGTGGAATTGGCGAACTCTCCGCGACCTTCTTCATGCGCGCCATCCTCGCGCCGTTCGCCCACGTCACGTTCACGGCACTCATTGGTCTCGCGATCGGCGTTGCCGCCCTCCGGAACGGCAGGGGACTGATCGGCTGGTTCAGCCTTGGGCTGATCGGAGCCATCCTGCTGCACGCACTGTGGAACGGATCGCTCTTCTTCATCTCTTCGCTCGAGTCGTACGCGCTGTACTACGGCCTGATCCAGGTGCCGATCTTCGTCGCCCTCATCGTCATGACGATTCTCGTCCGCAGGCACGAGATCCGGCTGACCCATGCTCGGCTGAGCGAATACGCCGCCGCCGGGTGGTTCGTCCCGGCCGAGGTGCAGATGCTTGCATCGTGGTCCGGGCGTCGCCAGGCGATTTCTTGGGCGCGCACCCTTCCGGGCAATAAGGCCGGCGTTATGAAACAATTTGCACAGGATGCCACGCGTCTCGCGTTCACCCGCCAACGCATCATCACCGGACGCAATGACCTCGTTCACCGCGAGACTGAGCAGGAGCTGCTCGCGGCTGTTGCGAACGATCGCCAGGTGCTGCTCGGTCCCTGACGTTCTTCGCTGCAGCCGTCGCCGAACTATTCTCGGCCCCACGTTAAGAACTCATCGCCCGGTGCTGCGGCAATGCCGGCAAGTCGACTGGGCGATGAGTTACTCGTTATCAGGATGCACCCGCTCCGCCCGGAATGCAAGAGTTTTTCGGTGGGACAGGCTCCCGTTTCCTGGGCGATCGAGCAGTCGTTACGTGGCGGAGGAAGGATACCGCACCGGACGCTCACTTTTGACGCGCGCTCATGAAGGCGGTTGTATTGTCACATGACCCAATCGCAGAACACCAAGCCCGAAATCGACGCCCCAGAGGGTCCAGCACCGTCGGAACTCGAGGTCGTCGACATCACCGTCGGTGAGGGAGACGAAGCACAGGCATCCTCCACCGTCAACGTGCACTACCTCGGCGTCAGCTACGACACCGGTGACGAGTTCGACTCGTCATGGAGCCGCGGCGAGCCGATCAACTTCCCGCTCTCCAACCTCATCCGTGGCTGGCAAGAGGGTATCCCCGGCATGAAGGTCGGCGGACGTCGCAAGATCACCTGCCCGCCCGCGCTTGCATACGGGCCAGCGGGCAGCGGACACCCGCTCAGCGGCCAGACCCTCATCTTCGTCATCGACCTCCTGGGCGTGAAGTAGAAAATTGAACGTCTCAGAGCTCGTTCTTGAGCTGAGTGACACGATCCCCGACTTTCCGAAGTCGGGGATCGTGTTTCGTGACCTGACGCCTGTCTTCGCGGACGCGGATGCCTTCACAGCGGTTATCGATGACCTGGCAGCACGATTTCATGGCCGGTTTGATGCGGTCGTCGGCGTCGAGGCTCGAGGGTTCCTCCTGGCGGCGGCCATTGCATACGCCGAGCATGTTCCGCTTGTTGCCGTGCGTAAGGCAGGCAAACTGCCCGGCGAGGTGCTCGCCGAGGACTACGCCCTCGAATACGGAACCGCCACGCTTGAAATCCGGCCGGGCCAGCTGGCCCAGGGCAGCCGGGTGCTCATCGTTGACGACGTGCTCGCAACGGGTGGAAGCTCGTCGGCCGCAGCTCGGCTGGTCGAGCGCTCAGGCTATTCGGTCGCAGGCATCGGGCTCGTCCTCGAGCTCGACGGACTCGGCGGTCGAGAGCGCCTCGGTGCATACGATGTCTACTCGATCGTCGCTGAACGCGCTTAAACTCCCTGTCAATTTCGCCCCGTTTGGGTGTTCCGGACGGGGCGAAATCGGTTTAATGCTCGATGCTCCAGCTGGCGAGGTAGAGAACGACCGTGAGAAGGGGAAAGAACCCCTGCACGAAGGCTGCGCGCAGTCGGCCCTTGCCGCTTGTCGCAAGCACGATAGCGGCGGCAAGCATGCATCCAACGGCGAAAATCCCCAGCGCGAAACCGGCGTCTGTCCAGCCGATGCCGTACATGATCGACCCGATCAGGGCACCGATGCCGAGGAACAGGTTGTAGAAGCCCTGGTTATAGGCGAGCACTCTCGTCGTCTGGGCCTCCTCAGCACTCGCCAGGCCGAAACGCTTCCACACGGCGGGACGCGTCCACGCGAGGGATTCCCAATAGAAGATGAGCACGTGGACCGCGGCTGAGAGTGTGGCGGCGATCGTGATGAGGATGACCATGGGGTGAGCCTATTGCCCGTGTTGTCCCGGTGGCCAGCGTTCGGTTGCAGGTGGAACCGCTGGACCCGTTGGTGCGGCGCGGGTACACGGTTCCGGGAAGTAGTATGAACAAAGCGCACAAAAACCGAAGATCATGCACGCGCCGACGGGGAACACGCCATGGAATCGAAGAAACCACAACTCGACAGCACGGATCGTGCACTCCTGCGTGCGCTCTCCAGCAACGCCCGGGCCTCCGGGTCTCAGCTCGCGGCGGATCTCGGCCTGGCCGAATCGACGGTG
The DNA here is from genome assembly GCF_003668565.1 of Mycetocola zhadangensis. Classification (GTDB taxonomy): domain Bacteria; phylum Actinomycetota; class Actinomycetes; order Actinomycetales; family Microbacteriaceae; genus Mycetocola_A; species Mycetocola_A zhadangensis. Next base: position 117,864 of record NZ_RCWJ01000004.1, on the reverse strand, counting down.
TCTCTGCGGCTGCGCCGCCTGCACCAGTCAGGACACATCACCGGCTATCACGCAGACATCGATTTGGCCGTTCTCGGCGCACCGCTGCAGGCCCTCATCGCCGTGCAGCTCGCCCAGCACAACCGTGCCGACATCCAGAAGTTCCGAAAGGAAGCGCCGACCTGGCCTGGCGTGCTCTCGATGTTCCACATGGGCGGCAGGGACGACTACCTGATGCACGTCGCGGCACGAAGTACGGCTGACCTGCGGGAGTTTGTGGTGCAGTACCTCACAGGTCACCCCGCCGTCGCACACACGGAAACCAACCTCGTCTTCGAGCACGCCGCAGGAACGGGCTGGCAGCAACTTCTCGCCTAGTTCGGGAATGCGAGAGGCGTCCGACGCCTTGGACCTCTCGAAAGGTTGTGTTTGTGAAACTCTCTGTACTTGATCTCGTGCCCGTGCGCTCACGGCAGTCCTCCGCCAATGCGCTTGCCGCATCGGTTGACCTGGCCAAGGCGGCTGATGCCCTCGGCTACACCCGTTACTGGGTGGCCGAACACCACAACATGCCGTCAGTGGCGTCGACGAACCCCGCTGTCATCATCGGGATCCTCGCAGCACACACCGACAACATCCGTGTCGGTTCCGGTGGCGTCATGCTCCCGAACCACGCCCCGCTCGTTGTGGCCGAGCAGTTCGCGCTGCTCGAGGCGAGCGCTCCCGGCCGTATCGACCTCGGCATTGGCCGGGCCCCTGGGAGCGACCCGGTCGTCACGGCCGTGCTCAACCGGTCGGGTGCGACGAGCGATGTCAACCAGTTTCCGAATTACGTCAGCGACATTGTCGCGCTGCTCGGCGACGAGGGTGCGACGGTCAGGCTGACCAGCGGAACCGAGTACGAACTGCGCGCGACGCCTGCGGCAACGAGCACCCCCGACGTGTGGCTGCTCGGGTCGAGCGACTACTCGGCGGCGCTCGCCGCTTCGCTCGGACTTCCTTACGTGTTCGCACACCACTTCGCAGGACACGGCGCCGAACGTGCCCTCGAGATCTACCGTGGGCAGTTCCGGCCGTCTGAGTTCCTTTCAGCACCACGCACCTTCGTGACAGCAAACGTCGTGGCCGCACCGACGGCATCCGAAGCGTATTCGCTTGCTCTCCCGAACCTGCAGCACATGGCGCGACTGCGCAGCAACGAAAAGCTCGGCAGGCTTGCCACCGTCGAGGAAGCCGCGAACACCACAATGACACCGCTGCAGGACGAGTTCATCGCCGGTTCGCTCGGCTCATGGATCATCGACGAACCTGTGGCAGCGGCTGAGCGCGTGCGTGAACTCGCGAAGCGTTTCGACGTCGACGAGGTCATGGTGTCGCCAGGGGCGTCAGCGTACGAGGCCGAGAGCTTGTCCGAGACGCCCGGCCGAGTGCAGACGTTGCGGTTGCTTGCCGAGCAGTTGCTTCCGTCCTGATCGCAACCTGATCACTCGAGCGTGCTGAACCCGCCAGAATAGGCAGATGACGTTACCTCAGAGCTCGCGGCTGGCGAGACTTGACGCCCTGCCATTCACGAAGAAGCACAGGAAACTCCTCGTCGGTTCCGGCGTCGGTTGGGCGCTGGACGCCATGGACGTCGGACTCATCTCGTTCGTCCTGGCGCAGCTCGCCGTCACCTGGCAGCTCGGAAGCACCGAGCTGAGCTGGATCGCGTCGGCTGGGTTCGTCGGCATGGCCGTGGGCGCCAGCCTCGGCGGACTGCTGGCCGACCGGCTCGGCCGCCGCCAGGTCTTCGCGATCACGCTGCTGGTGTTCGGCATCGCAACCGGAGCGGCCGCCCTGTCGTGGTCGCTCGGCGTGCTCATCGTGTTGCGCTTCATCGTCGGGCTCGGCCTGGGCGCCGAGCTTCCGGTCGCGTCGACGTACATGTCGGAGTTCGCGCCGCCACGCATCCGCGGACGCGTCATCGTGCTGCTCGAGGCGTTCTGGGCGGTCGGCTGGACCGTCGCTGCCCTGATCGGGTACTTCATCGTGCCCCTGAGCGACAACGGGTGGCGCTGGGCCCTGGCCATCGGTGCCGTGCCGGCGATCTACGCGGTGATCGTGCGATTCGCCATGCCCGAGTCCGTTCGCTTCCTCGAGGCACGTGGGCGCACCGCCGAGGCCGAAGCGACGGTGCGGTTGTTTGAGGAGTCTGCGGGGCGAGCGGATGCTGTCGCTCCCGTCAGCGAAACCGCTCAGGTTGATGAGGCGGCCGATTCCCGCACGGGGAACGTGTCCTCGGCCGTTCCGGCCGCACACCCTCGCCTGACCGCACGACAGCAGGTCGCCGCGCTCTGGGCGGCTTCGCACCGCACGCAGACTCTCGCCCTCTGGGTGGTCTGGTTCTGCGTCAACTTCTCCTACTACGGAGCGTTCGTGTGGCTCCCGTCGCTCCTCGTGGCATCCGGTTTCTCGCTTGTGAAGTCCTTCGAGTACACGCTCATCATCACGCTTGCGCAATTGCCGGGCTACCTCGTGGCGGCCTACCTCGTTGAGAAGTGGGGGCGGAACAAAACCCTGGCCGTTTTCCTCACCGGCTCGGCGTTGTCTGCGGTTGCGTTCGGCATGGCTGAACTCGAGTGGCAGGTGATCGGAGCTGGCATGCTGCTCTCATTCTTCAACCTTGGAGCGTGGGGTGCCCTGTACGCAGTGACGCCGGAGCTGTATCCGACCGAACTGCGTGCGACCGGGTCGGGGTGGGCAGCAGGCATCGGCCGCATCGCGTCGATTATCGCGCCGCTGCTCGTGCCGATCCTCACAGGCATCGGTGGAAGCGTGCTCTTGTTCAGCGTGTTTGCCGCGTTCTTCCTGGTCGCGGCCGGTGCAGCGCTCACGCTCGCCGACAAGCGAGGCAAGGCGCTCGAGGAGTTTGCTCCTCTCGCCGACCAGTCGGCCTGATCAGAAGCCCGTCGAACCGCGCTTCCTGGTGCGGCTCGACGGTGTGGGGCGCTCGGGCGTCGTGTCGAGGTGGCGGACACGATCGACAAGCTCACGCCAGCCGCCGGTGAGCGACTGCTCGGGGATGACCGCCTCCCTCGGCTCCGGCCGCGCAGCCGGAACCGGCTCGCACCGAATGCGGTAGATGTAGCGGTCGGGCTGCGGTGGCACCTGCCGCTGTGCGTCCCAGGGCAGGTCGCGCAGCAGCAGAAGCCACGAGTCCTCGTCGGGTTGTTCGTCGACGCGGACTTCCCAGCGCGTCGACAGCCCGGCAAAGCCGCCGCTTCGGGTCACGGTCACCTTCATGCCGGGAATGCTACTCCGGTTGCGCGATGACTCCTACAGTTTGCCAGCCGGAACGCACGGCTTCGGTTTCGCGGGACTCGTTGCCGAAGAGGCGTGACGCCACGGTGATCGTCGCCTCGGCGAACTGGCGGAAGTCTGTGTTCGCCTTGATCTCGGTGGTGAGTGTCTCGTACCAGATCTGCCCGGGCGCCTCCCAGGCGTTGCCGCCGATGGCGGTGGCGGCAAGGTAGAACGCGCGGTTGGGGATGCCTGAATTGAGGTGAACCCCGCCATTGTCGTCGTCGGTTTCGATGTACCCGCTCATGTCTGCGGGCTGAGGGTCTTTGCCGAGGACGTCATCGTCGTATGCGGTTCCCGGTGCCTTCATCGACCGGAGCGCCTGGCCCTCGACCTCGTCGGAGAAGATGCCCTCGCCGATGAGCCAGCTGGCCTCGTTCGCGCTCTGGCCTCGGGAATGCTGCTCGACGAGCGCACCGAACACATCGGAGACTGATTCGTTCAGTGCACCTGGCTGGCCGGAGTAGACCAGGTTTGCGGTGTACTGGGTGACCCCGTGGGCAAGTTCGTGGCCGATGACGCTCAACGAGTTGGTGAAGCCCACGAAGATCTGGCCATCACCGTCACCGAACACCATCTGGGTGCCGTCCCAGAACGCGTTGTCGTACGCCTCACCGAAGTGGACCGTGGCGGCAAGCGGAATGCCGTTGCCGTCGATGGAGTCCCGAGTGAAGGCCTCCCAGAAGAGCGCGTATGTGTCGCCAAGCCCGTCGTACGCCTCTGTGACGGTCTCATCACCCGTCGCCGGTTCACCCTCTGACCGCACCAGGCGGCCCGGCAGCTCCTCCGTATTTCCGGCATCCGAAATGAAGCGGGTCGGTTGGCCAGGCTCGCCCTGCCGCTGTGCAGCCTCGCCGCCCGAACGCATAGTTCGCTGCGGGGGAGCGGGCTCTCCCCTTCGTACCGAGCGGAACGGGGGCCCGGAGGTGAGGGCCCGCTTGGCGGCATTCGACGCGTGTTCGAGTCGCGGGTTGTTGAGATTGGCTATGTGGTCGAGAAGATACGGAGGCACGATGAAGCAGCGTGCGCTGGCGGTGCCCAAGTCGGTGTGCGTGCTCATGGCGAAAGTGTGGCACTGGCCGCCGACATCCGGGTCACCCTTGACAGGCGTTTTCGAGTTCCGGCGCCACCCAGAGGCGCAACGAGCAGCGGCTGGCGTTCCCTAGACTGCGGTCATGCGTTGTGGAATCATCATCCTTCCCCAGGACCAGTGGCCAGAGGCGAAGCGAAAGTGGCAGGGCGCTGAAGAGTTGGGGTTCGACTCGGCGTGGACCTATGACCACCTCTCCTGGCGAAGCCTCGCCGATGAGCCGTGGCAGGCGACAATACCAACGCTCACCGCGGCATCCGTTGTCACAAATCACATTCGACTTGGCACGATTGTCGCCTCGCCGAACTTCCGGCATCCCGTGCCGTTTGCGAAGGATATTGCAACGGTCGACGAGATCTCCGGCGGCCGGTTCGTGCTCGGCATCGGTGCTGGTGGCACCGGTTTCGACGCGTTCGTGCTTGGCGACGCCGAGCTGACTCCGCGTGAGCGGCACGACAGGTTCGCGGAATTCGTTTCTGATCTTGACGCCTTGCTGCGGTTTGAGCTGCCGGGAAGCGGCGGTGTCAGCTTCTCTGGGGACTGGTACACGGCGGTGGGTGCTCGCATGGTCGGCGAGCCGGCACAGCAACCGAGGGTGCCGTTCGTGGTCGCCGCGAACGGGCCGAAGGGCATGCGCGTCGCTGCGGAGTACGGCGCAGGCTGGGTGACCACTGGCGTCGACGGTGAGGTGGGTGACAACTGGTGGAAATCGGTGGCGTCGCTCGGTTCCCGATTTGAGGATGCCGCGTGGTCGGTCGGCACCGACCCATTGTCTGTGGAGAGATACCTGATGATCGACTCGGGCGGCTCTTTCGCGCTTGACAGTGTCGCACGCTTCGAAGACACCGTCGGCCGGGCCGCCGAGCTTGGGTTCACCGAGGTGCTCACCCACTGGCCGCGGGCGAACGGCATCTATGCCGGGGACGAGTCGGTGCTCGATGAGGTCGCAGCGCTGTTGCCTAAGCTGAGGGGATGAATATTCTCGACGCACCCGAGTCCGCCGGTCTGAACGGACTTGAGCAGTTGCAGGCCATGCTTGCTGCGGGGCAGATGCCGTCGATCTGCGAAACACTCGGGTTCGCTCTCGTTGAGGTGGGCAGGGGGAGTGCTGTGTTTGAGGGCACACCTGGCCCGCACGTTCTCAATCCGATCGGCTCTGTGCACGGCGGGTTCGCTGCTGCGCTGCTCGACTCAGCCTGCGGCACCGCTGTGCACACCCGGCTTTCGCCAACGCAGGGGTACACGATGCTTGAGCTCAAGACCTCGTATCACCGGCCGATGAGTGTCGACACGGGTCTGGTGCGCGCTGAGGCGAACCTCATCTCGTTCGGACGGCGCGCCGCTTTCGCGTCGGCTGCGCTGACGGATGTCGACGGTCGCGTTCTCGCGACGGCGACGTCGAGCCTGCTGGTGTTCGAGCGGTCGGCATAGGTCGTTCGCTCGGGGCGCCGGTCGTTCGTCTGGGTCGCGCTAGTCGGCTTGAGGGGAGTGGTCCAGGTGAACGCGAGTGATGGCATCCGTTTGAAGTAATTTCCCTCACTCGCCGAGAAGAACGGCGCCTGTCTCGTCGATACTCCAGGCCGGGTTGTGCGCGATCTCCCAGATGACGCCGTTCGGGTCTGTGACGTGGCCGTGGTAGCCACCGAATGCAGCGAACTGCGGTGTGGTGAGGGGTGTCGCGCCAGCGCTCAGGAGGGACTCGATCGTTTCGTCGACGAGAGCGGGGCTGTCAACGTTGTGCGACAGGGTGAGGCCTGACGGCTGCGCCGTTCCTGGGCGGTGGAGATCGTCATTGAACGCGCGAGCGTCGTACAGGCCAAGCGCGAGGCCAGGCCCGACCTGGAAGAAGATGATCTCGTTCGGTACGTCGACGAGCGGTTCCCAGCCGAGGGCCTCGCTGTAGAAGCTGCGGGCCGCGTCGAGATCGGCTGTGGCGATGGTGAGGAAGTGCAGACGGGGGTCCATGTTGTCAGCATGCCATCGGTGGGAATGTACGGGAAGACCACATTCCGCTGTACTGACCGGCGGTTGTGGGCCAGTGGGAGACAGCGGCCGGTCGCTGCGTGCGGTGTCGGGGCAGAGGCTGTCGGGGTGGCTAGAGCATCGGGATGAGCTCGTCCCGCACCCATGCGCGCAGGCTCGTTGGCGTCGTGGTCACGACCGAGCGCGCCTGCTCGGGAGCGAAGTCGTCGCGCAGTCCGGTTGACATGCCAAGCACCGCGTCGGCCAGGGTCGGCGGCATGCCGGCTGAAAGGTACTGCCGGTACATCTGGTCGTCGGGGATTCGTTCCACCTGCACCTCCCGACCGAGCTCGTGCGTCAGCGTTGCGGCGACGGACGACCAGGACAAATCTTCCGGTCCGTGCACAGCTTGGACGCGGCGGCCCGTCCAGCCTCGGTTCAGAAGGTTCAGCGCGGCCACCTCGGCGATGTCTCGCGGGGCCACCCAGCTCATCGGCAGGTCGAGTGGCAGCACGGTCTGGAGCTTTCCGGCCTTGATGGAGTCGATGTCCATCAGGAGGTTGGTGAAGAAATATCCGCACCGCAGGTGGGTCACATCTACGCCGAGCCCGTCGAGGGCGACCTCGGTCGCAGCCAGTCCGTCGATCTCCCCGGCGCCGTGGCGCTTCTCTGCGCCGACGCTGCTCTGAAATACGACACGCTCGATGCCGTTGCTGCGCACCGCGGCGGTGATCGCCTCGTTCGCTCGGGCGTAGTCCGAGAGGGGATTGGGGGACTGAGCCGGTGGGTCGACTCAGTAGATGGCCTGAACGTTGCGAGTGGCCGCGCTGACCTCATGCGGATCGAACGAATCTGCTTGCGCGATGTCGACGTGTCGCATGAGGGGTTCGGGCACGCCGTCAGGGTGGCGGACGAGCAGCAGCGGCCTCACGCCGGCTCGGATCAGCATGCGGACCAGGTGGCTGCCGACGTTTCCGCGAGGGGTCGTGAGGGCGATTTGCATCGGGAGCTCCTTTTCATGGGGTGCCCAACACGCTAGTGAGGGATGCGGCCAGATACTGGCCGCATCGTGACCAATGATGGACACATGGACTCGCCATCGGCTCGATCGCTCGCAATGCTGTCCCTGCTCCAGAGCGGTCGAGAGTGGAACCTGCGCGAGCTGGCCGGTCGCCTGCAGGTGAGCGAGCGAACGGTGCGACGTGACGCTCGGCGACTGCGCGACCTTGGATACGACGTACAGTCGCGGCCAGGCCCTGGGGCCGGGTACCAACTGCAGCCCAGCATGAAGATTCCGCCCCTCCTGTTCAGCCCCGACGAGATCTCCACCATCGTTACTGGCCTGCTGGTGCTGGGGGCGTGGTCGCCGGATGACCCGTCGGTCAACGCGGCTCGGCTCAAGCTCGAGCAGGTGCTTCCGCCCGGACTGCGTCAGCGTGCTGTCGCCACCGCGCTCTCGACTCAGATCCTTCAGGAGAAACCGGCCCCGCTCGACTGGACACGCATCGGCACCCTCGCTGAAGCCGTGGCCTCTGGCTCACGCATCGCGTTCGACTACACCGACCAGAACGGGCGTGAGACCCACCGCATTGTCGAGCCCTATCGCCACATCCTGCGTCAGCGGCTTTGGTATGTCATCGCCTACGACGTCGACCGCGACGACTGGCGCCTTTTCCGACTCGACCGGATGCAGGCAATTCACCCCATCCCCGGTCACTATCGGCATCACGAATTTCCCTACGACTCCGTCGGCGATTGGCTCGCAAGCAACTTTGGCGAAAGCGCGTTCTCAAACGATGAGTCTGGTCGGGCATCTAGAGGCGAGCAATGACACCTGAGTACAGTGACAGCATGAGCACTCCAGAAAGCGCCGATGGCGCACAGCGTTGGTTGTGGGTCGTCGCCATTGTGTTTTCGGTCGTGGTCCTTGGTCTCGGTGTGTGGGTGAGTGTCACGACTGGCCAGTGGCTGGCGTTGCTGCTCGCTGCGGGGCTGACGGCGCCGGTTGACGTCATGGTGATGCGGAGAGTTCGGCGTCGGCCCCTCGCAGGATAGTCAGACGCTCGAGGAGCTATCGAACGAATCTTCGATAAGCGGTAAATAGCAGCCGCACTTGATTCGAAGCAATGTCAGTGGCTTGGTGTCTACTTAAGTCATGAACGATGACGCAGAGTTTATAGACCCGCCGCCACCAGATGGGCGCCCATCAGACGAACAATTCCTCGATGAGATTCCTCCGTACTGGTTGCAGCCGCGGGAACTGCCGCCGGACGATGGCCCGACCGACGAAGTCTTGCCGCTCGAGATTCCGGACGACGAGCCGTTTCCCGACGATTTGAGAACGAACGACGTGTTGCCTGACGAGTGGTCGCTCGATGGGTACCCCAGTGACGACGAGCTGTTGATCGACATGCCCTCGGATTTCGGCGACGATGACCCTCTGGAGAGTCCTCCTACGCAGAACGCACTGAACGCCGACGCGCTGTCGGCCCTCGTGGATGGCATCGTCACCGTGGACGAGCTGATCTCCAGGGCCCACGCGACACGAGCGCTTCTCATCGACCAGGCTCGGGCATGGAGCGAGGTGACCGCGCGGTCGGTGGTCGTTCTCGGTCCACCACACACTGACGCAGAAGTGCAGGACCTAGCGCGACGGTCTTTCACTTGGGAGCTTTCCAGCGCTCTCCGCATTCCTGAAAGCACGGCGTCGTCGCTCATTTCTGACAGTGAGACGCTGGCGCACCAGCTGCCGGCAACGCTTGAGGCGCTCGCCGAGGGGCAGATCTCCTACCGGCACGCACAGGCAATGGTTGACCAGGTGCTAACCCTGCCGAGTGACGCTCGGGCCGACTTTGAGGAGAAGGTGCTTCCCGCCGCGAAGTCGCTCACTGCGGCGAAGTTCACCGCGCGGGCACGAAAGCTCAGGGAACGTACACATCCAGAGTCCATCACCAATCGCAAACGCACAGCGTTCGAGCGGCGACGGATGGAGTTTCAGGCCGACCTCGATGGCATGGCCTGGATCAACCTCTATCAGCCGGCCGCAACGGCGGTCGCCTTCTACAACTCCGTTCGAGCCGAAGCAATGGCGCTGCAACGTGATGACGAACCTCGGACGCTAACGCAGCTCAGTCTGGATGTCGCGGTGGATCATCTCCTCGAGAGCGTCCAGCAGAAGCTGCCGCTCGGCGCGGCGCCTCGGCTCGAGTGTGGGTGTCCAGCGCCCGACGATGGAGTCGGATGCGGCGCCGGACGCGTTGGGTCAGATGCGGCAAGCGCCGACGCTGGCCCCGCATGCGCCGACGCTGACCCCGCAGGCGCGAACATCGATGGCTCGACGACACCGACAACGGAGGTTGAGGATGCAGCGCAGTCGATGCCACGACGCGAACGTAAGCACAGGCGGGGCGGTGCCCTTCGAGGATTTCGACCGACCGTCATCGTCACGGTGCCCGTAATGACCCTCCTGGGCAAGAGTGACGAGCCGGCAGAACTTGAAGGGTATGGACCCATCGATCCGGAAACGGCTCGTCAGCTCGCCGGAGAAGCGAAGTCGTTCATGCGACTTCTCGTTCACCCGGAAACGGGCGTGCCGTTGTCTCTCGGTCGAGACAAGTACAAGGTGCCCAAGGATCTGCGGCTGGCGCTGGAACTCAGGGACGGAACCTGCCGTGGCTACGGATGCAACCGTTCAGCCGCTGAGTGCGACATCGACCACACAGTGGACTGGCAGTTCGCCGGAAAGTCCGACTACGTCAATCTTGCGAGTCTGTGTCCTCCCCATCACAAGCTCAAGCACCAAACGGCCTGGACGGTGAAGCAAACCGGTGGCGGGTTCCTCGAGTGGACCTCGCCCTTGAAGCGAAAGTACGTCACGGCGCCGGAGGTCGTTCTGCCGATTTGGCCGCCAGAGACGACGAGCGGTCAGAGTGACGGCACCGAATCCGCGCCGTTCTGATAAACCTCCGACGTGGCGCTGCTCGAGAGGGACGCTCACGAGGGATGTTGCTCTAACGAGTGCCGTGCCGAGGCTACGGCCAGAGCAGCCCGTGTTCCCATTTGCGTGCATGCTGGCGATACCTCAACCGCACATGCCCCCGATCTCTGGACGCCTGCCAAAATTCGACCTCATCGGGAGCAATCGACCAGGTGCTCCACGTTCGCGCCACAAGTGACGGGTTCTCGCTCACGCGAGCTGCCGCATCCGCGTAGGCGTCCCGGTAGGCGTCAAGCGATTCGAGAGGTTCACTTTGATGTCCGACCAGCGCCGACGCCCGCGAAGCAGCGGGTCTTCCCAGAAAGTCGGCTTCGCTGTCCGCCCGCGACCGCTTTCGCACTGCACCGGTCACTCGAACCTGCCTGCCGAGCTGTGGCCAGAAGAAGGTGAGCGCCGCGAACGGGTTCGCGCCCAAATCCCGTGCCTTCGCTCCGTCATCACGCGAAGCGAACACCCACCCGTGCTCGTCGATGTCCTTGAGTACGAGGGTGCGCGCCGTCACTTTCCCATTCGGCTCGCTCGTCGACAGCGTCATTGCATGAGGCGCGAGCACCGCTGCGTCCACGGCCGCGGCCAGCCAATCGATGAACAAGTCTGTCGGATCCTCTGGTGCCGATTCCACCGACAACGTTGGAAGCTCGTCGGGAAACGAGGGCAAGGAACGCAAGAGGTCCCTGAGATTCTGGCTCATGGCATCCGTTCGGAAAAGGCACACCGACCACACCAGCCACTCGTGCCGAATGCGTTCACACTAGCGCCGAACCGATTCTGGAAACCTGCTAAACTCTTGAGGTTGCCGTCAAACGGCCGCGGATAAAGAGAGCTCACACATTCTGTGACGGGCACCGCGCAACGAGAGAAAAGGGGATCAACCTATGGCACTTGAAGGCGAAGCCAAGAAGGCGATCATCGAAGAGTACGCAACCCACCCAGGTGACACGGGATCCCCCGAGGTCCAGGTCGCAGTGATGACCCAGCGGATCAAGGATCTCACCGAACACCTCAAAGAGCACAAGCACGACCACCACTCACGTCGTGGCCTGCTTCTGCTGGTTGGTCAGCGTCGCCGCCTGCTCGGTTACCTCGCTGATGTCGACATCAACCGTTACCGCTCGCTCATCGAGCGTCTCGGACTGCGTCGCTAATTTCAGTCGAGAACCGCGTCGGTCCCTGACCTGTTCAGGACGATGACAACGCGATCTTCTTGAAAATGGGCCGTTCACCTTCGGGTGAACGGCCCATTTTTTATGTCCGCTTCTCAGGCCGCCCGGCCCGTTGCGCAGATTTTTCGCAGAACGGATGCCTCGGCGCACGCGAGCGGGACATCGCGCGGTGGAGATGCGAGCGGACTGACTCCCTTGTTGGTGCTTCGCGGCACGCGCAGTGAAATCAGAGCCGGTAGAGCCGTGCTTCCCATGGGCGCAGCGCGGCATCTCCATTTACGGGGTAGTTGCCGAGAAGCAGCTCGGCCGAGCCAACGTCCAGGGGGAGTTCACCGAGGAACGGTTCATCGGAGACGTTCGCCACAACGAGCAGGCGCTCCGACGGCGACGTCCGAAAGAAGGCGTACAGCGTCGGGTGTGACGGTTCCAGCAACTCGAAGCCACCGAGCGCAACCGTCTCGTTCTCGTGGCGCAGTTTGATGAGTCGCTGATAGAAAGCGAACACGCTCGTGCCACTCGCCCGATCCGCTTCAGCGTTGATCTCCACGTAGTTTGGATTCACCCCGATCCAGGGTGTGCCCGTCGTGAATCCGGCCTGCTCGCTGCTGTCCCACTGCATCGGCGTGCGCGCATTGTCGCGGCCCATCGCATGCACGGCCTCCAGGACGCTGGATGGCGCCTGATCAAACTCGTCGACCGCTTCGCGGTAGTGGTTAAGCGATTCGATGTCCCGATAGTGCTCGATCGACTCGAACCGTACGTTCGTCATACCGATCTCTTCGCCCTGGTAGATGTACGGCGTCCCTCGGTGCAGGTGAAGCACCAGCGCCCACAGGGTCGCAGACTCATATCGGTACTCGCGATCGTTACCGAACCTCGACACCAGTCGTGGCTGGTCGTGATTGTTCAGGTACAAACTGTTCCACCCGGTCTCAGCAAGACCCTCCTGCCACCGAGCAAGACTCGTCTTCAGGGCGACCAGGTCGAGGGGGATGGGATCGAACTTGTGCTCTCCCTGGTCGAGCGACACGTGCTCGAACTGAAACACCATGTCGACCTCGTGCTGCGTCGGATCGGTGAAGAGCGCCGCGTCGTCGATGCTGACGCCTGGCATCTCGCCAACGGTGAGGTAGGTGCCGTCCCGACCGGCAAACACCTCCTGGTGCATCTCTTTGAGAAATGCGTGAATCTGCGGACCCATCTCGAAGCCATCACCTGATCCGCGCTGAGGCCCATCGATGAGTTCAGTGCGCTTCGCAATGAGGTTGATGACGTCCATTCGAAACCCGTCGACACCCCGGTCAAGCCAGCGGCGCATCATCGCGTAAACGGCCTGACGCACCTCAGCGTTCTCCCAATTGAGATCCGGCTGTTGCTTCGCGAACAGGTGCAGGTAGTACTCACCGGTTGTCTCGTCGAGCGTCCATGCTGGCCCCGAAAACGCACTGGTCCACCCGTTCGGCGCGCTCCCGTCTTCCCGGGGCTTTCGCCACCAGTACCAGTCCCGCTTGGGGTTATCGATCGATGACCGCGACTCGCGAAACCAGTCGTGCTCGTCGCTGGTGTGGTTCACCACAAGATCCATCACCACACGGATGCCACGCTGGTGCGCCTGGGCAACCAACTCATCGAAGTCAGACAACGAGCCGAACACCGGATCGATGTCCTCATAGTCCCGAATGTCATAACCATTGTCATGCTGCGGCGACGGGTACACCGGCGACAGCCACACCACATCGACTCCAAGGTCGGCAAGGTAATCCAATTGTGAACGGATGCCATTCAGGTCACCGACACCGTCCCCATCGGAATCCGCGAAACTCCGCGGATAGACCTGGTAGACCACCGCCCGGGTCCACCACGGCGCCGTGAAATTCTCGGAATCGGTCTGGTCACTCAGGGAATCCGTCATGCACCCGATCCTCTCACCTCGACGCCAGACGCGATGTCTGGCATTCTCAGTAGGTGCCCCGTTCGGGGCACAGATCGGGGAAGCCACCATGAGCATCTGGCGCACAAAGAGCATCGAGGAATCCATCGCGGATTCGCACCTCGAACACCGCAGCCTCAAACGCACACTCGGCACCTGGGACCTCATGGTCATGGGAGTCGCAGTCGCTGTCGGAGCCGGCATCTTCTCGGTCGGCGCTCGCGCTGCCGGTCAGTACGCCGGCCCATCGGTCAGCGTGTCGTTCGTGCTCGCCGCCATCACCTGTGCGCTCGCGATCATGTGTTACGCCGAATTCGCATCCGCTGTCCCCGTCGCCGGTTCGGCGTACACCTTCACATACGCAACGCTCGGAGAACTCCTCGCCTGGATCATCGGCTGGGACCTCATCCTCGAGATGCTCACCGCTGCGGCCGTCATCGCCAAGTACTGGGGCATCTACCTCTCACTGGTCTTCGACCTCTGGAACTGGAACGTCCCGGACACCCTCAACCTCGGTGGACTGCAGGTCAGCTGGGGACCATTCATCATCGTCGCCATCTTCACGACACTGCTCGTTCTTGGCACTCAACTCTCGGCCCGCGTCGGCGCCGTCTTCACGATCATCAAGGTCGCGATCGTGCTCTTCGTCATCGTTGTCGGCGCATTCTTCATCCAGCCGGCGAACTACTCGCCCTTCATCCCCGAGTCGGTGCCGACCGAAGGCGGCTCGAGTGACGCGTGGACCCAGTCGCTCTTCTCGTTCCTGACCGGAGCGGCTCCGGCCCAGTACGGTGTCTTCGGTCTCCTCGCCGGTGCCAGCCTCGTGTTCTTCGCCTTCATCGGCTTTGACGTTGTGGCCACAAGCGCCGAGGAGGTGCGCGACCCGCAGAAGAACCTGCCGCGAGGCATCTTCGGAGGGCTCGCCATCGTCACCGTTCTCTACATCGGTGTCAGCCTTGTGCTGACCGGAATGGTGCCGTACACCGTTCTGGCCGAAGCCGAAGACCCTTCGCTTGCGACGGCGTTCGTGGCCGTCGGAGCCGACTGGGCCGCCCAGGTGATCTCCGTCGGTATTCTGGCCGGCCTCACCACGGTCATCATGGTGCTCCTGCTCGGCCTGGCCAGGGTTCTCTTCGCGATGAGCCGCGACGGGCTGCTGCCACGGTGGCTCAGTGTCACGAGCGACAAGCGGCGCACTCCGGTTCGCATCCAGATCATCTCCGGCGTCCTCGTCGCACTGCTCGCAGGCCTCACTGACGTCGGCATCCTCGAAGAGATGATCAACATCGGCACGCTCAGCGCGTTTGTGCTCGTGAGCATCGCGGTCGTCGTGCTGCGGAAGAAGCGCCCCGACCTGCCTCGCGCGTTCCGCGTGCCGCTGTCCCCGTTCCTGCCGATTCTGTCCGCCGCCCTGTGCCTCTGGCTCATGCTCAACCTGACAACACTCACCTGGGTGCGATTCGGCATATGGCTGCTGGTTGGCCTCGTCATCTACTTCGTTTACGGTCGCAGCCACTCGGTGCTCGGCAGGCAGCAGGCCGAATTGCGGCTCTCAGAGAAACCATAGGGTTTTCCGTGGCGACCGGCAGGCACTCCACAGTTTGGGGGTATGTTTTGGGATGCCACGCGGAGGGAACTAGGTCAGACTGAACGGATGCTGCATCGTCACCCCATCCTCGGCCTGCTCACGACTGTGTACCTGGCCTTTGTCGGTTGGGTGACACTCGGCCCGCAGCCGCTCGACGAGAGCAATAGCGGTTTCATCTTCAAGATGCTCCGCGTTCTCGATCGTTACGAGGCCACAGCATGGATCAACTACAACACTCTCGAGTTCTCGGCAAACGTCGCCATGTTCTTCCCGATTGGCCTGTTTCTCGTGCTGCTGTTCGGGCGACGGCTGTGGTGGCTCGCCATGGCACTCGGCTGTGGCATCACCGTCGTCATTGAAACGGCGCAGCTCTTCATCCCCGGTCGGGTCTCCGACCCCCGCGATCTGGTGGCCAACAGCGCCGGTGCAATCCTCGGTGTTCTCATCGGTCTTCTGCTCACCGCCCGCAAGGCGCGGCAGCTGAGGGAGGCCAAGGCGGCCCGAGCGGCGCAGGCCGCTCGCCCGCCACGAGCACGGTCGATGGCTGGATCGACCCGCTAACCGTCGCCGGTTCTTCGAGCGTTACTCGGTGTCGTGCCGCGGCGCCGCCGGGCGATGCCGCTGCGGATCGCGATCCCGTTCGGCTCCGGTCGGGTCCCGCCTGGATGGCCCGGGGGCTGCATCACGATGATCCGCGAAGATCCACTTCGGCTTGGGCTCGATCAGCGGTCGGAACACACGCCGAACCGGAGCGCTCGCCAGCACCACCGAAATGACAACGGCAAAGACGAGCATCCCAACGAGCCAGACATCCGGCAGCGTCTCATGGCGAAGTACTCCGCTTTCACGCAACGGGTACAGAACAAAACTGTGCAGCAGATAGACGTACATCGTGTACCTGCCGAACGTCGTCATCCAGGTTTCACGCCGAGGCAGCAGCACGAAGAACGCCGCGCTGAGCAGAACGGCGAGTACGATCAGGGCGAGCCGCACGCCGCCAGCGAACCACTGGTCCTCGCCGAGCCCGGCATATGAGTCGTCGTAGAAGAACCAGTACCGCAGGTCGATCCGTCGCCACAGGTCGATGAACGTTACAAGCACGGCGATCCAGATTGCGAACAGGGCGAGAGCGGCGCCGCGGATCGCCCAGGTCTGACGATCGACGACACGCCATCGATCGACCAGCTTCCACCGATGCAGCTGCCAGCCAAGAACGAAGAACGGGAGGATTCCGAGGGTTCGAGCGAGCGAGAATGTGCTGTCCACGTTGTCGAGGTAGCCCACCCCGACTGAGATGACCAGTGACCAGGCGAGCGGCCAGCGGAGCAGCGCAAGGTAGGGGAGAACCAGCCTGAAGATTCCGAGAGCCAGGAGGAACCACAGCGTCCACGACGGTTGAGTGGGATTGAGCTCGCGTTTGCCCTCGACAAGGAACTGCACGAGCGTCCAGATCGTTTCCATGATCAGGTACGGCAACAGGATGTCAGTGATCACCCGTTTCATCTGACGGGAGCTCAGCGGACCGCTCTTGGTGAAGTAGCCACTGACGATCGCAAATGCGGGCATATGGAACGTATAGATCAACAGGTAAACGGTCAGCGCAGCATCCGAGTCGTAAGTAATTCGCTGGATGCCGTGACCCATCACGACCAGAACTATGCAGGCGAAACGCGCGTTGTCCCAAAAAGGGACGCGTGGCTTGGGAATGCTGCCGGTCGCTGCTGTCACGCTCCCAGACTAGGGCGAGCGCTTCATCCGGGGAATGCGTGTAGCGGGGAATAGATCCCGAAGGCCGTCAGTTACACTCGATATCTATTCAAACGAATAGGTTATCTCTCGCTGGAAGGCAGTCATGCAGTTCGGAATTTTCAGTGTCGGTGACATCACCACCGACCCAACAACGGGCACGACCCCTACCGACGCCTCGCGCCTGCAGGACATTCTGACCATCGCGCAGCACGCCGAGACCGTCGGGCTCGACGTCTTCGCCATGGGGGAGCACCACAACCCGCCGTTCTTCCCATCCAGCCCCGTCGCGATCAACAGCTACCTGGCCGCCAAGACAGATAAGATCATCCTCTCGACGGCGACAACGCTGATCACCACCAACGACCCCGTGCGCATCGCCGAGGAATACGCGATGCTGCAGCACCTCTCGGGCGGTCGGATGGACCTCACGCTCGGGCGCGGCAACACAGGCCCTGTCTACCCGTGGTTCGGCGAGGACATCCGCCAGGGCATTCCCCTCGCACTTGAGAAGTACGCTTTGCTGCGCAGGCTCTGGCGTGAGGATGTCGTCGACTG
This sequence comes from Mycetocola zhadangensis, assembly GCF_003668565.1. Lineage (GTDB taxonomy): Bacteria > Actinomycetota > Actinomycetes > Actinomycetales > Microbacteriaceae > Mycetocola_A > Mycetocola_A zhadangensis. The sequence continues at coordinate 100,512 of NZ_RCWJ01000004.1, read as the reverse complement.
GGAAGGTCAGTTCCGCACTCCGCTTCAGGGCTTCACCTCGACACCGCGCCCACTCGACGGCGTCGCTCCGTTCATCTGGCACGGATCGATTCGTTCTCCCGAGATCGCCGAACAGGCCGCGTTCTACGGCGACGGGTTCTTCTCGAACCACATCTTCTGGCCGGCGTCGCACACCCAGAAGATGGTTGGCTTCTACCGCCAGCGCTTCGAACACTACGGCCACGGTCGTGCCGACCAGGCGATCGTCGGCCTCGGCGGACAGGTGTTCATGCGCAAGAACTCACAGGACGCCGTTCGTGAATTCCGTCCGTACTTCGACAACGCTCCCGTTTATGGCCACGGGCCGAGCCTCGAGGACTTCACCTCTCAGACTCCGCTCACTGTCGGCAGCCCTCAGGAAGTGATCGACAAGACGCTCGGGTTCCGCGACTACGTCGGTGACTACCAGCGCCAGCTCTTCCTGATGGACCACGCCGGTCTGCCACTCAAGACGGTGCTCGAGCAGCTCGACCTGCTCGGCGAAGAGGTTGTGCCCGTGCTCCGCCGCGAGTTCGCTCGAAACCGCCCGGCCGATGTGCCTGACGCCCCAACCCACGCCTCGCTTCGGGCTGTCGCTGAGACAGCTGAAGCACAGACGCCTCTCAAAACGAAGGTCAACTCATGACAGCACGCAAACTTGCCGTCGTCTCCGCGGGACTCAGCCAGCCGTCGTCCACCCGGATGCTCGCTGACCGTCTGGTCGACGCCACCGTCGCACGGCTGACCGAACAGGGTGTCGAGGTAGAGGTCACGACCGTGGAGCTTCGCGACGTGGCCTCGGACATCATGAACAACATGTTGACCGGGTTCGCCAGTCCCAAGCTTGAGGCCGTCATCGACGCGGTAACCGGCGCTGACGGACTCATCGCCGTCACCCCGATCTTCACGACGAGCTACAGCGGTCTCTTCAAATCGTTCTTCGACGTGCTCGACAACCGCTCGCTGACCGACATGCCCGTGCTGATCGGCGCGACAGCTGGAACCGCCCGCCACTCTCTTGCCCTGGACTACGCCCTCCGCCCGATGTTCACGTACCTGCACGCCGTTGTGGTTCCAACGAGCGTGTTCGCGGCATCCGAAGACTGGGGCAGCGGTGCTGACCAGGTGAAGACACTGCCCGACCGGATCGACCGGGCCGCCGGTGAACTGGTGCCCCTCGTCGCCGCGTCGGACCGCTCGAGCCAGGTGCGAGACCCGTTCGGTTTTGACGCCTCACTGAGTCCGATCGGTGGCTTCCAACCGAGCTGAATGCGCGACCGTGCATCCACATCGAATGTGTTCGTGGCTCCTGAGGGCCGCCGGCACACTCCGCAGCCGAGCGGTGCTGTGCAGCAGGGTCAGCTGTGTCGTTTCCCTGGCTCTTGGTGTGGTCAACTGGAGCCATGAAAACCAGCACAAAGAACCTTGTGATCGGCATCGTCGTCGTTCTTCTCGCGATCGTCGTGGCCAGCTGGATCGTGAATGTCGCCCTGGCCTTCCTCGCCGCAGCCATCAAGTTCGTGCTGATCGCGGCGGTTGCGCTGGTTCTCCTGATCGTCGGTGGTCTGTGGTGGGCCCGGCTTCGCGGTCGGGAGTGACGCTCGTTGTCGGTGCGGAGCCGACGCGGTAGGTTCGCCGCAGTGTGTCAGGGACCTCGTAGGCCTTCCATCGCGGGCTCGCACCCTCCGGAATCTCCGGCAACCACCAGACAATCGACCCCCAGGCCACAATCACCAGGACCACTGCCGTCCCGGCGTTGAGAACACCGAAGCCGGTACCTCTCACGTGGGTGGCGATGAAAACGATCACCCCGGATGCTGCGCCAGCGACGAGCGAGACGGTCACCCAATTGAGGAGCCAGGTCCGCGTCAGCGTTCCCAGGATGGGAAGCCAGCTGAGTGTCAGAAGCGCCGAGACGAGGAAGCCGGCAGCGGTGACGGTGATCGGAAGCAGGGTGCCGCTGTCCCAGCGGAGCGTTTGTACCCAGTCGGGGAGCAGCGCGACAACTACCAGCCAGCCTGAGTACGCCAGGATCCCGGCCCCGAACAGGAGAACACGGTGTTCCTCCTCGCTCGGCGATCGCGCACGCAGCCGGGCCCGAGCGGCCAGAACCGACGCGGAGATCACCAGAATCCAATAGGAGACCGACAGGCCATCGGTCCAGAGTTCTGCCGAAGCGACGACCAGGGTGACAAGAGCGAAAACCGCGTACACGGCGCCCTGCCAGGTGGACTCACGCCGGAGATTGAGCACGAGCGCTAGTATCCGGGAATGTCTCGTTGCCGACGACGCACGGACGAGCCCGACCAGTCTGGTCCACGTGCGCAGCACGCCGATGATGGCTGCGATCAGACTCAGTCCGATGACGAGAAGAAGGGCATACCCGGGCAGGAACGAGAACACATCGGGTGGCCTGGCTGGAAGATAGGCAGCGGCCGCTGCGATCGCTATGGTCACGCCGAGGATGGCTGCGACCAGCGCCTGGCGAAGGGGATTCAGCGCGATCGGCGCGAAGACCAGCACGGGGCGAAGCGCGGCGATGAGGAACCGCATGGCGGTTCCGGTCGAGCCGGAGAATGCCCGTGAGGCAACGCGCACCGTACGCGAGAGCACAGCGACGAGATAGCCGGGGTGAAGGTTGTCTATGGAGTCGCCGCCCATCGCGAATCGCGCTCGTGTGTCGCTCCCAGCCGCGTCCGCCGGGATACCGCCGAACGGTCCCGCATCGCTTCGGTCGGCATCAGCGAGCACCCCGGACTGCACGGCGTCGATGGTGGAAGACAGATCGAGCGACTCTCCTTCCTCCCGAGGAGGATACGACGCGACCAGCCTGGTCATTCCCGCGGCAGCGTCAAGCCTGCCCCACCACCAGTCGTTCGAGCGCCAGTGCTTCGACAGGAATCCCGCGAAGTTGAACAGTGATGTCCCGGCGAGTTTCTCGTCCGAACCGAGTTGCCTGTCGCTGAAGAGCCGGGCAACGACTTCAGCATCGAGGTCAGCACTTGGCATTCTCAGCGCAGCGACCGTCGCGGCTCGCACCTTGCGGTCGATGAGTGTTGTGTACTGCTCGGCCCTCGCCGGCGCCTCATCTCCGGTGATGCGCCAGTAGGTCAGAGTCGAGATGGGTTCAGGAATGCCGGTGGCGGCCAGGAATGGAGCCAGGTCTTGAGCATCAAAATCTGGCCGGCGAGTAGGTATGCCCGCGTAGGGTGACTCTTTCCAGCCCGGGTACGGATTCGACGGGCCGGGTGAAGCCGAACGCAGCGTGATCAGACAGGCGTCGAGCTGCTGCCAGTCGTCCTCAAGCTCAGCGAGCACAGCGGACGACGCGTAGACCCACGAGGTCACAACCGAGGTCGCCAGCGCCGTGGCTCTGGCGCCAGCCTGGTCCCCGGATGCCGGCGCTCGCCGAGGGGAGTCTGGCAGTTTTCTCTGGGCTTCCGTCTCATCGAGAACCCGGCGAAGGGCAACATCCCTGAGGTCGGTGGCGTGAGCGAGCAGGAGGTACAGCCGCGTCCGGAGGAGGGTGATCGAGGCGACAGGCAGCGGTGGTTCACGTGGCTCGTGGCTGCCGCCGAACACGGCGTCGAGGTTGTCGTCGAGGTTGCCGTCCATCGGGAGCTCTTCCAGGGAGCGCACCCAGTTGAGAGCGCAGAGTGTCGCGTCGATCACTGCCTGGGGGCCGAGTGTGATGGCCTGGGCGAAAACGCCGGTCTCGTCTGCGCGTGAGGCGTCCTCGTACTCGGCGAGGAAGCAGTGGGCGAGCCCACTGCGTTCTTCCGACGACCAGGCCATCCAGTTCTGGCGGGTTGGCAGGTTTGTGCCCAGCTGCCAGAGTGACGGATTCGCCAGGGTCAGCGTCAGCAGCTGGAGATCGGTCGTGGCGCGGAATCGCACGTAGGCCCGCCTGGCCTTGGGCAGGTGATAGCGGGAGATCGCCGCGTTCGACAGCACGGCCAGCGAGTCGCTCCTGCCGTGCGACTGCGCGAGTTGAAGCCGGAACCTCTCGACCTCGTCCTCTTCGTCCTCGCCTGATTCCCGGATGCCACGCTTGCCCCTGCCAGCGGCCACTCCAGACAACAGCTGCGAGCGTCTGTCCGCCATTCGCTCGAGGACGCGGCGCGGCCCGGATGGGGTCGCGCTGCCTGCCCGAACCCCGTATGCCGTCGGTCGCACCGATCCGAGCGGCTGGATGGGCGGGCTGGGGTCGAGGTAGACAAGTGCGCGAGAGGCGTTCACCGTGGATGCCATACCCCGGATGGCCCGGAAGGCACGATCGATGGGGATGTTGTCGAGTACAGCGCCGTCCACCACCCGGAAAGGGTGCGACCAGTCTTCACGGTGCGCGTGGAACGCAAAACTCATGTCGACGCTCTCCGAGTTGGACGGCTCGACGACCGCGTCCGGCGTTGTGGTCTTCGAGAAGATCAGGGCCGGTTCGAACGCACCGGGGAACGCGGACGTGGTCCGGGCCGCGTATGCCAGCCGTGCGAGGCTGGCATCGGCTGACGGATCATGGGCGGCCGGAATGTTTCTGCCGCGTTCGTTTGCCGTGTTGTCGTCCGAACCGACAAAGTGAAAGTGTCCCTTTCCCTCCTTGGTGCCGCGCTCACTCGAGTCCTCACTGTCGACGATGGTCGCAGACAGGTCGACCGTGACCCGTGTGGCGCGGTGCGCTGGATGGATGTCGGTCTCGGACGGGTCGTAGAAGTTGCGCAGTGCTGTGTGGACCTGTGGCCAGAAGTAGTCGTCACCTCGCAGGATCGAATCGAGCCGTCGAAAGCCGGGCGGATGCATCAGGCTCCAGGCGCCGCCGACGTCGCGCCAGGTGGTCAGCAGGCCGTCGACGCTTGCGCCGGCACGCTGGGCAACGGCGTACATTACCGAGTTGAGTCCGCCTGCGCTTGCGCCGGCCATCACGTCGAACTCCACAGCGTCGAAGCCGCGCGAGTGGAGCACTCGTGCGTAGCGCACAGCGCGGTCGACCCAGTGTTCGTTGTGTGCCCCCGCGTCGGGCGACGGCGGAATCAGCACGGCGCACGAAGTGCCGTCAGCGGCCGTGCGAATCCGGATTCGACGCCACACGTCGATCTCGGCGACGGCGCCTCCGATCCATACCGCGAGGCTGACTCCGCCGCGCATTGCCAGTGCGGCACGGAGGACACGGCTGTGTCGTGGTTGCAGCGCGGCCTGCTCCTCCTCCGGGAGGGGCCGTGGGGCAGGGGGGCGTGTCGGATCCAGCGCGACGATCAGAACGCTGGGGGACTCTGCGGTGCTCGCCATCGTTCGTCCTTCCCGCGGGAGCGTGGTGGGTTGCGAGTCACCGTACTCCCGCCACGGGCGGGTGCGGAAGGGGAGTTGCGCCGCCGTCGGAACGCAAGCGACAGCATCCGTTCGCCTGATGGACACGCGGGGAAAGCAACTTCACAGCTGTGAAAAACGCCCCTCTGCTAAGCTGAACACGGCCCGATAGCAATACCGGGTCCACATCAACGGAGCAGGCCGGCAGGAAGCTGGTCCTCGGTGGTGGATTTCTCTCACGTCGGGATGCCGACGTTTCTCCCTTCGGTGTATCGACAGGGAATGTCGAGAGCGATTTTCTACTGGAGATCAGCCAGATCATACGGTCTGAGAATTACTGCCTGTTCCTGCTCCTCGCAGAGCGTGCGCCCACACGGGGCAGCGCTAAACGTAAGGAGTGACCTATGGAAGGTCCAGAAATCAAGTTCGCCGAGGCAGTCCTCGACAACGGCAAGTTCGGAAAGCGCACAGTCCGCTTCGAAGCAGGACGCCTCGCGCAGCAGGCACAGGGTGCCATTGCTGCATACCTCGATGAAGAAACCATGCTTCTCTCGGCCACCAGCGCCGGAAAGCACCCCAAAGACCAGTTCGACTTCTTCCCCCTCACGGTGGACGTTGAAGAGCGCAGCTACGCTGCAGGCAAGATCCCCGGCTCGTTCTTCCGTCGCGAAGGCCGTCCGTCCACCGAGGCCATCCTCGTTTGCCGCCTGATCGACCGTCCGCTTCGCCCGTCATTCGTGACCGGCCTGCGCAACGAAGTCCAGATCGTCATCACCGTCCTGAGCATCGCTCCCGACGAGTTCTACGACGCACTGGCGATCAACGCGGCATCAATGTCGACCCAGATCTCGGGACTTCCGTTCTCGGGCCCGATCGCCGGCATCCGCCTCGCCCTGATCAACGGCCAGTGGGTTGCATTCCCGAAGGCATCGCAGCTCGCTGACGCTGTCTTCGACCTCACGGTCGCCGGTCGCCTCGTCACAGACGAGAACGGTAACGAAGACATCGCCATCATGATGGTTGAAGCAGAAGCCACCGAAGGTGCGTGGGCGCTCATCCAGGGCGGCGCAGTCAAGCCGAACGAAGAGGTCGTCGCAGAGGGCCTCGACGCCGCGAAGCCGTTCCTCCTCCAGCTGGTCAAGGCTCAGAGCGAGCTCGCCGCCCAGTCGGCCAAGGAAGTTCGTGACTACCCGGTCTTCCTGCCGTACAACGACGAGACCTTCGCCGCTGTCAGTGAATTGGCTCGCGAAGAGCTCGTCTCGATCTACCAGATCGCCGACAAGCTCGAGCGCCAGGACGCTGACGACGCACTGAAGGACCGCGTCAAGGCTGCCATCGCCGCCAAGGTCGAGGCAGGCGAACTGCCCGCTGACACCAACAACCAGGTGTCCGCAGCGTACAAGTCCGTCACCAAGGACGTCGTTCGCACGCGCATCCTCACCGAGGGTGTCCGTATGGACGGCCGTGGCCTTGCAGACATTCGTCCGCTCGACGCCGAGGTTCAGGTCATCCCTCGCGTTCACGGTTCGGCGATCTTCCAGCGCGGCGAGACCCAGATCCTGGGTGTCACCACACTGAACATGCTCAAGATGGAGCAGCAGATCGACTCACTGAGCCCGATCACGAAGAAGCGTTACCTGCACCACTACAACTTCCCGCCGTACTCCACAGGTGAGACCGGCCGCGTCGGTTCGCCGAAGCGTCGCGAGATCGGGCACGGCTTCCTGGCTGAGCGCGCGCTCGTTCCGGTTCTGCCGAGCCGCGAGGAGTTCCCGTACGCCATCCGCCAGGTATCCGAGGCCCTCGGATCCAACGGTTCGACGTCGATGGGTTCCGTGTGTGCATCGACCCTGTCGCTGCTCAACGCCGGTGTGCCGCTGCGCGCCCCGGTCGCAGGCATCGCCATGGGCCTCGTCTCAGACGAGGTTGACGGCCAGACCCGTTACGCGGCTCTCACCGACATCCTCGGTGCAGAAGACGCGCTCGGCGACATGGACTTCAAGGTCGCAGGTACGTCCGAGTTCGTCACGGCCATCCAGCTCGACACCAAGCTCGACGGCATCCCCGCCTCCGTGCTCAAGGCCGCGCTGACCCAGGCCAAGGAGGCTCGTGCAACGATCCTCTCCGTCCTCAACGCCGCAATCGACGCCCCGGATGAAATGGCACCGACCGCGCCTCGCGTGATCAGCGTCAACATCCCGGTCGACAAGATCGGTGAGCTGATCGGCCCCAAGGGCAAGACGATCAACTCCATCCAGGACGAGACCGGCGCAGACATCTCGATCGAAGAAGACGGCACCGTGTACATCGGCGCTGTCGACGGACCGTCGGCCGAGGCAGCTCGTGCCCAGGTCAACGCGATCGCCAACCCGACCAACCCTGAGGTTGGCGAGCAGTTCCTCGGAACCGTCGTGAAGATCGCCACATTCGGCGCCTTCGTCTCGCTGCTTCCTGGCAAGGACGGCCTGCTGCACATCTCTGAGGTGCGCAAGCTCGCCGGTGGCAAGCGTGTCGAGAACGTCGAAGACGTCCTCGGTGTCGGACAGAAGATCCTCGTCCAGATCACGAAGATCGACGACCGCGGCAAGCTGTCGCTTGAGCCGGTCGTCGCTGAAGAGACCGCAGCAGCTGAGGGTGAAGATGTGGCCGCTACGGCTCGCGTTCACGCCGAAGCTCCCGCTGAAGGCTAAACAGCTTTCTCATCAGTGAACGGATGCCCCGCCTCGACTTCTCGAGGCGGGGCATCCGTTTTTTGTGCTGCTTGTAGCGGTCGCGGCTAGGCTGGCCTGGATGATCGCGACGCTCACGGTGACCCCCGAAACGCATTGGCTGAACGGGTGGTTTCTGCGGCTGTTCGCCCGGCCGTATGTGCTCGTGGACGGTGTCGAGGTGCTGGCGCACTGGGGTGGACCGTGCGTGATCCCGGTCGAGCCCGGGCGGCACGTCGTTGCGGTGGGTGCGCGGTACCTTCGGACGAGGCCGCTTCTGGGGGTTGATAGTGCCCACGTGTCTGTCGAGCCTGGCCAGGAGATGCGGCTGAGGGCCCGGAATGGTGCGCTCAATCATCAACCGTTTGCGGTGCGCACGCTCGCATAGGGACCGAATGTGACCGAGCAGGCCGGCAACGACCGGTTGCGACCGAGCGAGCCGCTGCCGACCGGTTGTGGTCGAGCCTCGCTGCGTTCGCTCATGTCGGCGCGGCGAGCCGGATACGCTGGTTGGTCTTCGTTGCTTGGTCAGACATGGTTGCTCCACGCGGTTGCTCGGTCGCGAAGGGTTGCCGAATCACGGTGGGAGCAGCCGGCTTCGACCGAGCGGGGCGGGAACGACCGAATGTGACCGAGCAGGCCGGGCAACGACCGGTTGTGACCGAGCAAGCCGCCGCCGACCGGTTGTGGTCGAGCCGGCTCGCTGCGTTCGCGTATGTCCGCGTGGCGAGCTAGATACGCTGGTTGGTCTTCGTTGCTTGGTCAGACATGGTTGCTCCACGCGGTTGCTCGGTCGCGAAGGGTTGCTGGATCACGGTGGGAGCAGCCGGCTTCGACCGAGCGGGGCGGGAACGACCGAATGTGACCGAGCAGGCCGGGCAACGACCGGTTGTGACCGAGCAAGCCGCCGCCGACCGGTTGTGGTCGAGTCGGCTCGCTGCGTTCGCTTATGTCCGCGTGGCGAGCCGTATACGCTGGTTGGTCTTCGTTGCTTGGTCAGGCATGGTTGCTTCGCGCGGTTGCTCAGTCGAGAAAGGTCGCTCGATTGCAGTGGGAGCAGCCGACTTCGACCGAGCTGGGCCACAACGACCGAACGTGACCGAGCTGGGCCACAACGACCGATTGTGACCTCGGCACGTCGGCAAGGATCGAACGTGACTGAACAACCCGAACGGCCGGTTGTGACCGGGCATACCTGCAAAGACCGCACACGACCGGGCAGGATGTCGCAACGACGCGACACCACCGAGCACCGCCGCGGCGCGCGGCACGACCGAGCACCACGCCGCGGCGCGCGGCACGTGGGTAGCCGGGCTGACGCGCGGGAGTTTTAGCCGCGCTGCGTGCGCTCGAGCAGGGGCGCGGCCCGGAACGGAATCAGTTCGCCCATAGCAAGCGAGGTCTCCGCTCGCTCGACGCCATCGCACGCGAGGATCAGACTCGACACCCGAAACAGGTCGTCCGCATCTGTGGCCACTACACGGATAAGCAGATCGCTCTGCCCGCTGAGCCCGTGCGCCTGGATAATCTCGGGGATGGTTTTGAGCTCATCGACGATCGCGGCCAGCTTGTGCTGCTGCAGGTGCACCGAGATGAACGCGCTCAACGGGTACCCGATCGCCGCCGGGTTGATGCGCCGCTCAAACGACGCAAGTACATCGGTCGAGTCAATCGCGCTCAACCGGGCCTGAACCGTGTTTCGCGAAAGGCCCAGCTTCTCGGCGAGAGCGACGATCGATGACCGCGGGTCGTCAGTGAGGGCCAGGAGAAGTCGGGTGTCCGTGCCGTCGAGCTTGTGCATAGTGCCAGAGACTAGCAGCACCGCCTCCCAGATGACGAGCATTATGCGCAATTCTTCGCCGCACAGTTGTGCCGTTTGAAAGCGAGGCGTACGGTCGCAAGTACTTCTGGCAACGGCGCCAGATGCTGAAACGCTGCGATCCAGCGGTTCAGTGCACGAAAGAAAGTTGCGTGTAACTGTGTCCACCACCCATGAAGGCACACGAACTCACGAGGCGCACGAAGACATCACCGCGCTTCTCAAGCTCGAGGACGTTGTGCAGCTGATCAGTCCAACAGGCGAACGTCAGTCCAGCCCCGGCTTCGACTCCTGGGTCGACGACGTGACCACGGAACAACTCGCGGATCTCTACGAAGACATGGTCGTCGTCCGCCGCATCGACACCGAAGCGACAGCCCTGCAACGTCAGGGCGAGCTCGGCCTCTGGCCACCGCTCCTCGGCCAGGAAGCCGCACAGATCGGCTCGGCCCGCGCGCTCCGCTCCGACGACTTCGTCTTCTCCAGCTACCGCGAGAATGGCGTCGCCTACTGCCGCGGAGTCAACTTCACCGACCTCATGCGGGTGTGGCGAGGCACAGCCGCGTCCGGCTGGAATCCCTACGAAGTCGGCATGGCCACCCCCGCCGTCATCATCGGCGCGCAAACACTCCACGCCACCGGCTACGCACTCGGCTGCCAGTTTGACGGCTCGGACTCAGTGGCAATCGCCTACTTCGGCGACGGCGCGACGAGCCAGGGCGATGTGAACGAAGCGATGGTCTTCGCCGCCAGCTTCCAGGCGCCGGTCGTGTTCTTCTGCCAGAACAACCAGTGGGCCATCTCTGAACCCGTCGGTCTCCAATCGAAGCGGCATCTCTCTGATCGAGCTCCCGGCTTCGGCATCCCGAGCATGCGCGTCGACGGCAACGACGTGCTGGCCGTGATGGCAGCAACCCGCATCGCGCTCGACCGCGCTCGCACCGGCGGCGGTCCGACCTTCATCGAGGCCGTCACGTACCGCATGGGCCCACACACGACGAGCGACGACCCCACTCGCTACCGCTCGGCCAGCGAGCTTGACGAGTGGCGCGCCAAGGATCCGATCACGCGCCTGGCCGCGCTCCTCGAGAGCCGCGGCGTGTTTCCCGATGAACTCGGTTCGAGAGTCAATTCCAAAGCGGATGCTGTCGCTCGCGACATGCGGGCGGGGTGCCTGTCGATTGCCAAACCGAACCCGCTGTCGGTGTTCGAGAATGTCTTCGCCGAGCCGCACTCCGGCCTCGAGCGCCAGAAGAGCCAGTATGCGGCGTACCTCGCGTCATTCGACAGCGATCCGGATGCCTCCACTCAGGGGGACCGGTCATGACCACGATGACTCTCGCGGGCGCACTCAATGACGGTCTTCGACGCTCGCTCGCCCGCGACGAGAAGGTTGTGCTTCTCGGTGAAGACATCGGCAAGCTCGGCGGCGTGTTCCGCATCACCGACAAACTGCAGGAGGAGTACGGACCGCGCAGGGTGATCGACACCCCACTCGCGGAGGCCGGCATCATCGGAACGGCGGTCGGGCTCGCCATCCGCGGCTACCGCCCGGTCTGCGAGATCCAGTTCGACGGGTTCATCTACCCGGGATTCGACCAGATCGTCGCCCAGGTAGCGAAGCTCCACTACCGGACCCAGGGCACCGTGAAAATGCCGATCACCATTCGGGTGCCGTTCGGAGGAGGCATCGGCGCTGTCGAGCATCACTCTGAGTCCCCAGAGGCATACTTCGCGCACACGGCCGGCCTGCGGGTGGTGTCGTGCTCGAACCCGCAGGACGCGCACAGCATGATCCAGCAGGCCATCGCTTCGGACGACCCCGTGCTGTTCTTCGAGCCCAAACGCCGATACTGGCAAAAGGGAGAGGTCGACACCGAGCTCGACGCGAACGCGATCCCGCTCGGGCAGGCGCGTGTCCTGAAGTCCGGCTCGGACGTGACGCTTGTTGCATACGGACCGCTGGTCCGGACGGCGCTGGACGTGGCGGCAGCCGCGGCAGATGACGGGGTGGCTGTCGAAGTCGTTGATCTGCGATCACTCTCGCCGGTCGACTTCGCGACCGTGGAGGCATCCGTTCGCAAAACCGGGAGGCTCGTCATCACCCACGAGGCCGCACAGTCGGGCGGGATGGGTGCCGAAATCGCCGCGGCCATCACGGAGCGCTGCTTCGACTGGCTCGAGGCAGCGCCGGCGCGCGTGACCGGCTTCGACACGCCCTACCCACCTGCCTCGCTCGAGGAGGCGTTCCTGCCCGACCTCGACCGCATCCTCGACGCCGTCGATCGGGTGCTCGGCCGCCGCAACTCGCTCACCGGATGGAAAGCAACAGCATGAGCGTCGTGAACTTTGCCCTGCCTGACCTCGGCGAGGGGCTGACCGAGAGCGAGATCGTGGCCTGGCACGTGGCCGTCGGCGACACCGTCAGCCTCAACCAGATTATCGCCGAGGTAGAGACGGCCAAGGCGCTCGTCGAGCTGCCTTCGCCCTTCGCCGGCACCGTGTCCCGGCTGTTCGCCGACGAGGGCGCCACGGTCAACGTCGGCGAGCCGATCGTCGCGTTCGACGTGCCGGGCAGTGAGACCGACGTGCCGACGGATGGATCGCCGAACACCGTCGACATCGAGTCGAACAGTTCCGAAACGGATGCCACGGCTGGCGTCGATCAGACGCCTTCCGATGCCGACGCTTCTACGCCCCGCGCAGACGCGCAGGGTCTCGGCGAGCGCGAGTCGGTTCTGGTCGGATACGGACCTCGCGTCGACGGGGGAGCGCGACCGAAGCGACGGGCTCGCGCCTGGGCGGATGGTGCGCCGCGCGATGATCCGCACAACTTCCCCGAGACGTCAGGCTCTCGTGAGACGCCCGGCTCTCGTGAGACGCCCGGTCCTGTCGAGACGTCCGGTTCCGTCGAGGCGCTTGAGCGGCCCCGGTCGACGCCGCCGGTGCGGAAGCTGGCGCGCGACGCGGGTATCGACCTGGCGACCGTGACAGGCAGCGGCGAGAACGGGCTCATCACGAGGGAGGACGTCGAGCGCGCCGTCGGAAACGGGCCACAGGCATCCGTTTCGCTCTCGACAAAAGAGACGAGTGATCAGGGTGAGAAAACGGATGCTCCTGCTCCCGCGGGAACGGGACGGCGGGCCGACGTCCGCTTGCCGATTCGCGGGGTGCGGAAGGCCACAGCGCAGGCAATGGTGCGGTCGGCGTTCACGGCGCCGCACGTCACAGAATTCCTGACGATCGATGTGACCGCCGGAATGGATCTGGTGCGGTCGCTCGCGAACACGCCGGAGTTCCGGGGCAAGCGGCTGTCGATCCTGACCCTCGTCGCCAAGGCCGTGATTCTCGCTGCCGCGCGGACGCCCGCAGTGAACTCCCGGTGGGATGAGGACGCGCAGGAGATCGTCCAGCTCGGCGCTGTGCATCTCGGTATTGCCGCAGCGACCGGGCGAGGACTCATCGTGCCGAACGTCAAGAACGCGGACACACTGAGCCTCGCCGAGCTGCGGAACGCGCTCGACGCGCTCATCGAGGACGCAAGGGCCGGCACCACGAGCCCGCAGAGCCTGACCGGCGGAACGATCACCATCACCAACGTCGGCGTATTCGGCGTCGACGCTGGCACTCCGATTCTCAACCCGGGCGAGGCGGCCATCCTCGCGATGGGTGCCGTGCGAAGGCTGCCGTGGGAGTACCAGGGCGAAATCGCGCTGCGTGAAGTGATGACGCTGAGCCTGTCGTTCGACCACAGGCTCGTTGATGGCGAGCAGGGGTCGCGGTTCCTTGTCGACGTTGGCAGCATCCTGAGCAATCCCGGGATGGTGCTCACGATGGTGTGAGCAGTTTTCAGCGGAGGCCCGCGAACGCCATCTCCTCAAGGATGCGGCGCACCGCCTCCCGCTGCACTCCACCCTGGCCCGAATACGGCGTCGAGTTGATCAGGCCGAACGCGGCATGGGCGCGAATGCGAAGTTCGGTAACATCGGTCTGCGGGTGCAGGTACTGAAGTACCCCGACCCACACTTCGACATACCGCCGCTGCAACGTGCGCACCGTGTGCCGTTCGTCTCCGGACAGGCTGTCGAGATCGCGATCCTGAACCCGGATGACATCGGCATTGTCGAGCGCAAACCGAACGTGGAACTCGATCAGGGCCCGAAGGGCAAGCTCTCCGTCTGGAGCCCGAGAAACGACACGCGTGCCGCCGTCGAGCAGGTTCTGGCTGACTCCGACAAGCACGGCCGCGAGCAACGCGTGTTTGCTCTCGAAGTGCCGGTACACGGCAGGGCCGCTCATCCCGACCGCTGTGCCGAGGTCTTCGATTGAGACCCCGTTGAACCCGCGCTCGGCGAAATGACGAGACGCCGCATCGAGTAGTGCCTCACGCCGTCGAGCCTTGGCTTCGGTTCGCCCGATTCGTTCATCGGGCCCGGTCGGCGCTGTCGCGGACGAGGTGACGGTCGCGTCGTGAACCATGGCGTTTCCTCCGTGAAAGCGATGCTGGACAACCGGGTTAATACATACTAACCTCGGATCAGTTAATGGTTCGTAACCGAGTAGAAATCGAGCCGAAGCAACCGAGGAATGTCAATGCAGACACTGATCTCCGGGGTGAACCGGGCGGACGGCGCCTTCGCCACGTCCGACGCGGCCCAGCGCGCGCTCGTCGCCGAGTTGAAGGAGAGGCTCTCCGTTGCAGCCCTCGGCGGCCCGGAGAAGTCGCGGGAACGCCACGTCGCCAGAGGCAAGCTCCTCCCGCGAGAGCGCATCGACGAGCTGCTAGACGATGGCAGCCCCTTTCTTGAGATCGCGCCGCTCGCCGCGACCGGAATGTATGACGACCAGAGCCCGGGAGCCGGGGTGATCGCCGGCATCGGCCTCGTCCACGGCCGCCACGTCCTCGTCATCTCCAATGACGCCACTGTGAAGGGTGGTACCTACTACCCGATGACCGTGAAGAAACACCTCCGGGCGCAGGAGATCGCCCTGGAGAATCGGCTGCCGTGTGTATACCTGGTTGACTCCGGCGGTGCGTTCCTGCCCATGCAGGACGAGGTGTTCCCCGACCGAGACCACTTCGGCCGCATTTTCTACAACCAGGCTCGCCTTTCGGCTGCCGCAATCCCGCAGATCTCCGCCGTCCTCGGTTCGTGCACGGCCGGAGGAGCGTACGTCCCGGCCATGAGCGACGAAACGGTGATTGTGCGAAACCAGGGCACGATCTTCCTGGGTGGGCCTCCGCTGGTGAAGGCCGCGATCGGCGAAATTGTTACAGCAGAGGAACTCGGTGGGGGAGACCTGCACGCGAAAACGTCGGGTGTCGTCGATCACCTGGCCGAGGACGATTCCCACGCTCTCGAGATCGTGAGGGATATCGTCTCGACTCTGCCAGTGGCATCCGTCGCAGTATCGAGTCCGCCAGTGATCGACAGCCGTGGGCCGCTCTACCCGATTGAGGAGTTGTACGGCGTTGTCCCGCCGGACGTGCAGGCCCCATACGACGTGCGCGAAGTGATCGCCCGGCTCGTCGATGCAAGCGAGTTCGCCGAGTTCAAGAAGGAGTTCGGCACAACACTCGTCACCGGGTTCGCGCGCTTGCACGGCCACTCGGTCGGCATCGTGGCGAACAACGGAGTGCTGTTCTCCGAAAGCGCGCAGAAGGGTGCCCACTTCATCGAGCTGTGCGACCAGCGCGGCATTCCGCTGATCTTCCTGCAGAACATCTCGGGGTTCATGGTCGGTCGGGATTACGAGGCCGGCGGAATCGCGAAGCACGGCGCCAAGATGGTGACGGCTGTCGCCACAACGCGCGTGCCGAAACTCACAGTGATCATCGGCGGCTCGTTCGGAGCTGGGAACTACTCGATGTGCGGTCGCGCCTACTCGCCGCGCTTCTTGTGGATGTGGCCGGCCAGCCGGATCTCGGTGATGGGCGGTGCGCAGGCAGCCGGCGTGCTCGCCACGGTGAAGCGCGACCAGCACGATGCCGCCGGCACCGAGTGGTCTGCCGACGACGAGGAAGCGTTCAAGGCGCCCATCCGCTCACAGTTCGACGACCAGGGCAGCCCGTACTATTCAACGGCACGGCTCTGGGACGACGGGGTGATCGACCCGGCAGACACTCGTCGGGTGCTCGGCCTCGCACTCGACGTGTGCGCACGGACCCCGCTGCCCGAACCCGGCTTCGGCCTCTTCAGGATGTGACCCCGATGCCCCTCTTCTCCTCTGTCCTCGTCGCCAACCGCGGTGAGATTGCGTGCCGCGTGATCCGCACCCTCCGTACCCTCGGCATCCGCTCGATTGCGGTCTACAGTGACGCCGATTCGCACGCGAAACACGTGACGGATGCTGACACGGCGGTGCGAATCGGCCCTGCGCCCGCCCGGGAGAGTTACCTGTCGATTCCGGCGGTGATCGCGGCAGCGAAGCACAGCGGCGCGGAGGCAATCCACCCCGGCTACGGTTTTCTCTCTGAGAACGCCGACTTCGCCAGCGCCTGCGCCGAAGCCGGCATCGTTTTCATCGGACCCGGTGTCGACGCGCTCGAGGTGATGGGCGACAAGATCCGCTCCAAGAACCACGTGGCCGCGAGCGGAGTGCCGGTGATTCCGGGCGACTCACGCCCAGGGCTCAGCGACGACGACCTCGTGGCGTCTGCCGAATCGGTCGGCTATCCGCTGCTGATCAAACCCAGCGCCGGTGGCGGCGGCAAGGGCATGGAGACCGTGCACACCGCTGCCGAGCTGCCAGACGCACTCGCGACGGCCCGCCGCGTCGCAGCCTCCGCCTTCGGCGACGACACACTCTTCCTGGAACGGCTGATCAATGAGCCGCGGCACATCGAGGTGCAACTCATTGCAGACACTCATGGCTCCGTCATCCACCTGGGCGAGCGCGAGTGTTCACTGCAGCGTCGACACCAGAAGGTGATCGAGGAGGCACCGTCACCGCTGCTCGACGCCGACACCCGCGCGCGGATCGGCGAGGCCGCCTGCCGGGTTGCCCGGAGTGTCGGCTACGTCGGGGCAGGAACCGTCGAGTTTCTGGTTTCCGCTTCGGCGCCGGGCGAGTTCTTCTTCATGGAGATGAACACGAGGCTGCAGGTTGAGCACCCGGTGACGGAGGAAGTGACGGGCATCGACCTGGTGGCCGAGCAGGTGCGCATCGCGGCTGGGGAGCGGCTCAGCCTCGGCCAGGACGACGTCTCACTCGTCGGCCACGCGATCGAGGCGCGTGTGTACGCCGAGAACCCCGAGCGCGGCTTTCTCCCGAGCACAGGCACTGTCCTCGCCCTCCGCGAGCCGGTCCGCGACGGGATCCGAGTCGACAGCGGGCTCGCCGTCGGCAGCGAGGTGGGGGCCTCATACGATCCGATGCTCGCCAAGGTGATCGCCAGGGGCGCCGACCGGGCAGAGGCGCTCAGCCGGCTCGATCGTGCACTCGCCGAAACCACGATCTTCGGGGTGCGCACCAACATTGAGTATCTGCGGCTGCTCCTCGCCGAGCCCGAGGTGCGGTCGGGCGCCCTCGACACCTCCCTGATCGATCAGAAACTGCCGTCGCTCGACTTTGCCCGTCCAGACGCGCAGCTCCTGGCCGCTGCCGCCCTCGCCGTGCACGCCGAACGATCCGCCCTCCGCGCCGGGTCGGCGTGGTCGACGCTTGACGGGTGGCGACTCGGCCAATCCCGGCCGAGCGAGTACATTTTTGCCCTCGGGGAGGGCGCGACCGCGACCGTGAGTATCCTCGCCGCTGGCACCGCGGCATCCGTTCGCGTAAATGGGGGAGAAGCGCACACCGCGACCCTGCGTCAGGTTGATGAGCTGTCGAGCATTCTGACGTGGGACTTCGAAACACGGATGCTTTCGCTCGCGCGCACCCCCACCGGGATGTGGGTCGGACGGGACGGTTTCAGCTGGGAGCTGTCGCTGATTCCCCGTGCCGAGCGGCTGGCGTCGCGACTCGCAGCGATTGCACGGCCGGACGCGGCGAGCAGTCCAGAGGTGCGTGCACCGATGCCAGGAACCGTGATCCGGGTTCCTGTCGACAACGGGGCTGTCGTTGCCGCTGGCGACACCGTCGTGATCGTCGAGGCCATGAAGATGGAGCACAGGCTCACTGCAACTGTCGCCGGAACCGTGTCGATCTCCGTCGCCCCCGGGGACCTCGTCAAACTCGACCAGGTGGTGGCAACCCTCACCCCTGTTATGTCGGCAGCCGATGCCGACCCTCACGCCACTCGTCCGACCGTCGAAGGAGACGCCGCATGAACATCGAACTCACCGAAGAGCACCAGAGAATCGTCGACGAGGTCCACGACTTCGTCACTACCGTCGTCGCGCCCGCCGCGTACGAGTACGACACCCAGCGCCGGTTGCCGATGGAGATCATCGCGCAGATGGGGGAGAGAGGCCTGTTCGGGCTGCCGTTTCCCGTCGAGTATGGCGGATCGGGCCGGGACTACCTCTCGCTGTGCCTCGCCGTCGAGCAACTCGCCAGGGTGGACCAGTCCATCGCGGTCACGCTCGAAGCCGGAGTTGGACTCGGCGCCATGCCGGTGTACAGGTTCGGTACGGACGCGCAGCGCGACGAGTTTCTGCCGATGCTCGCCAGGGGTGAGGCGCTCGCCGGCTTCGGGCTGACCGAGGCCGAGGCCGGGTCGGATGCCGGTGCGACGCTCACGAACGCCCGCGTCGAGAACGGAGAGTGGGTGATCAACGGTTCCAAGCAGTTCATCACGAACTCCGGGACACCGATCACCAGGCTCGTCACCATCACTGCCGTCACCGGGGAGAACACCCGGCCAGACGGCAGCATCAAGAAAGAGCTGTCGACCATTCTCGTGCCGACCCCGACCGAGGGATTCACCGTTGAGCCCGCATACGACAAGGTGGGCTGGCACACCTCAGACACCCACCCGCTCACCCTCAAGAACGTCCGGGTGCCCGAGGCGAACCTCCTCGGTGAGCGCGGCCGCGGCTACGCCAACTTCCTCAAGATTCTCGACGAAGGTCGAGTGGCCTTCGCTGCGCTCTGCACCGGTGCGGCCCAGGGGTGCGTCGACGAGGCCGTCGCCTACGCGAAGACCCGCAACGTGTTCGGCCGCAACATCGGATCCAACCAGTACATCGCCTTCAAGATCGCCCGCATGGAAGCGCGAGCGATGAGTGCACGGATGGCCTACTACGCGGCAGCATCGAAACTGCACGCAGGCAAGCCGTTCAAGAAGGAGGCGTCGATCGCCAAGCTGATCGGCAGCGAGGCCGCCATGGACAACGCCCGCGACGCAGCGCAGATCTGGGGCGGCTACGGCTTCCTCAACGAGAACACGGTGGCCAGGCACTACCGGGACTCAAAAATCCTCGAGATCGGTGAGGGGACGAGCGAGGTGCAACTGATGATTATCGCCCGCGAACTCGGCTTCGAGGCGTAGGGGAACGGCATGCCCGAAGAAACCGAACGCACCCCGATCGAACAGCGTGGGCTCTACTTTGAGGAGTTCGACACGACTGCCAGGTACCTGCATCGACCTGGTCGCACGGTGACCGAGGCGGACAACGTCTTCTTCACAACGTTGACCATGAACACCCAGTCGCTCCACCTCGATCAGGCCTGGTCCGAGAAGCAGGAGTTCGGTCAACGCCTCGTCAACTCGATGTTCACACTCTCGACGATGGTTGGCAGCTCGGTGGCGCAGCTCACCCAGGGCACCATCGTGGCGAATCTCGGGTTCGATTCGGTGATCTTCCCGCACCCGCTGTACCACGGCGACACGCTGTACTCCGAGACCGTGGTCGTGAACAAGCGACTGTCGGCGTCACGCCCGGGCCAGGGCATCGTGACGCTCGAGCACACAGGCCGCAACCAGGACGGCGTGATCGTTGCGACAGCTGTGCGGTCTGTCCTGGTGCACTGCCTGGACGCCGCACCGTGACCGGCTTCGACCTCGGCCCCGCGCTCCTGTTCTGCCCGGCCGATCGCCCTGATCGCTTCGACAAGGCAATTCGGCGAGCGGATGCTGTCATCCTCGATCTCGAGGACGCCGTACGTCCCGCAGACAAGCGGGCGGCACGCGACGCAATCACGTCGCATCCGCTCGACCCCACCCGCACGGTGGTTCGCGTCAATCCGGCTGGGACGCCCGACTTCGCCGAAGACCTCGTCGCGCTCGCCCGGACCGACTACCGCTGGGTGATGCTGCCGAAGACGGAAAGTGCTGCTGACGTGGCTGCCCTCGGGGACCGCTACGGGGTGATCGCGCTGTGCGAGACCGCCGCAGGGGTTCTGGCCGCACCGGAGATCGCGCGAGTGGATTCGGTGAGGGCGCTGATGTGGGGCGCTGAGGACCTGCTTGCGTCACTCGGGGGCACCTCGAGCAGGCACGCGGACGGTTCTTACCGGCAGGTTGCCCGACACGCTCGGTCGCACGTTCTCCTCGCGGCTGGTGCCGCAGGGAAGACTGCGATCGACTCGGTTTACCTGGACATAGCGGACCTCGACGGGTTACATGCCGAGGTGGCGGATGCGGTCGCGAGCGGGTTCAGCGCGACTGCATGCATACATCCAACGCAGGTTCCGACCATCCGGGACGCATTCCTGCCCGACGAGGCCCAAATCGAGGGCGCTGAGGCGCTCCTCACCGCCGCGGAAACGGAGCAGGGAGTGTTCCGATTTCGGGGTCGAATGGTCGACGAACCGGCGCTTCGGCACGCCAGATCAATCCTTCGATTGAGAGCAAAAAACGACGAAAACTGACCGTTGTGAAATCGTTACCAAGTTATCCCTCGAATGGCCAGCGAATGGTCCGGTGATGTCGGTGGACTGACCTATTCTCGGAGGCAGGGAAGAGGGCACGGGAGCCCCGAAAACTCCCGGGAAACATGGAAATGGGGTGGCGAGATGACACGGTTGACACCTCGCCTGTTCACGGCAGAATCGCCAGCCGAATCCAGCGCGGGTTCTGACGCCGGCGAACGCCCGGTTCCGTTCGCTCCCGAACCGTCGGTTCCAGCGTCGAATGAGCACCCGTCAGCCCCGATCCAGGTCCTCGGCTCGACCGGTGGCATCGGCGCGTCGATTCGCCGCACCGTCGGCCAGTCCGACCTCGACGTGTTCCCACTCGCGCTCGGAACAAGTGTGTTCGGCTGGACGGCCCAGTCCGATGCCAGCGCTGCGATCCTCAACCGCTACTACGAATTTGGCGGCAACTTCATCGACACGGCCGACAGTTACTCGGCCGGTCGAAGCGAGCACATCATCGGTAACTGGATGGCTCGTCGTGGTAACCGCGACGACATCGTCATCGCCACCAAGATCGGCACGCACCCCGACAACCCGGGCCTCGGTCCCGTCAGCATGGTGCGCGCCGTTGAGGCGAGCCTTGAGCGGCTGCAGACCGACCACATCGACTTGCTCTACTTTCACCTCGACGACCGTTCGGTTCCGCTCGAAGACAGCCTCGGCACAGCGCAGTGGTTGATTGAAACCGGCAAGGTTCGTTACCTAGGCGCGTCCAACTTCTCCGCGGAGCGCCTCGTCGAGGCACGCATCCTCAGCGCAGCAGGCTACCCGCGATTCGAAGCACTCGAGACGCACTACAGCCTGATGCACCGCCGGGCGTTCGAGGGCGACCTCGAACTCGTCTCCCGCGGGCAGGCACTCGGTGTGATGCCCTACTTTGGCCTCGAGAACGGCTTCCTCACCGGCAAGTACCGCAGCCGAGCCGACCTCGACGACTCAGCGCGCAGTGCCAGGGTGTCTCGACACCTCAATCGCAACGGGCTGCGTGTCCTGCGCGCACTCGACCTCGTGGCGCACGAGCAAGACGCTCCGGTTGCCGCTGTTGCACTGGCGTGGTTGCTGAGCCGATCGGGTGTTACTGCACCGGTTGCGAGCGCGTCTCGACCCGAGCAGATCGACGCTCTCGTGCAGGCCTCCGCCATTAGGCTGACTCGCAGCCAGGTCGTCGAACTCGAGCGCGCCACCCGCGTCTAGCGGAAAACAACCCCCAGCTGTGGCGCGTTCCGAACGGTGGCACCTGCCGTAGTGTTGGGGATGATGAACGGTTCCATTGAACTTCCGCTCGATGTTGCCGAGCTGTCCTTCGCCGCATCCGGTGACGCTCGTGTTCGACGCAGCGTTTTGCCGAGCGGTGTGCGCATCCTCTCCGAGCAGGTTCCCGGAGCACGCAGCGCAACGCTGGGTTACTGGGTGGCCGTCGGGTCCAGGGACGAACGTCCAGCGACGACGGGAACAGGCGATGCATCAGGGCGCGAATCGGGATTCGGCTCCACTCACTTTCTGGAACACCTGCTCTTCAAAGGCACTGAAAAGCGCACCGCATTGGACATCGCCATCGCCTTCGATTCCGTTGGCGGGGAGCACAACGCGCTCACCGCCAAGGAGCACACCTGCTATTACGCCAAGGTGCGCGACACTGACGTCGGCATGGCCGTCGACACCCTCACCGACATGCTCACCTCGTCGCTTCTCGACCCCGTCGAGTTCGAAAACGAACGCGGTGTCATCCTCGAGGAACTTGCGATGGCCGAAGACGACCCCGCAGACGTTGCCAGTGAGAATTTGTTCGCCGCGGTTCTCGGTGACCACGAACTTGGTCGCCCGATCGGGGGAACCCCCGGGGCCATCCGCGAGGTGAGCCGTGACGCCGTGCTCGAGCACTACCGCGCCAACTATCGGCCGCAGGACCTCGTCATCACCGCCGCTGGCGCGGTCGACCACGACGACCTGGTCGCACGCGTGACCGCAGCCCTGGTCGACGCCGGCTGGGACCTCGACACTCCGGCGCGCCCGGTTGAACGGCGAGTGCTCGCTGCGTCGACGATCACGCGCCGATCCGCTCTCATCGTTGTTCCGCGCCCCATCGAACAGGTACACCTGCTGGTCGGCATGCCCGGACTGACAGCATCCGACGATCGTCGATTGACGATGAGCGTGCTCAGCTCGATCCTCGGCGGCGGCATGTCGTCGCGATTGTTTCAGGAGATCCGTGAAAAACGGGGTCTCGCGTACACCGTGTACTCGTTTGCCGCGTCGTACTCCGATGCCGGGATCTTCGGGATGTACGGCGCGTGCTCCGCCGCGAAGGCCCGCCAGGTTGCTGACCTCATGCTCGACGAGTTGAGGCGTCTCGCCGCCGACGGCGTCACAGATGAGGAATTGCGTCGAGCCCACGGCCAGCTCTCGGGAGCGAGCGCACTCGCCCTTGAAGAATCAGACACTCGGATGTCCCGACTGGGGCGCGCCGAAATCACGCTCGGTGAATTCATCGATCTCGATGAGAACCTGCGTCGCTTGTATCTCGTCACCGCTGAGGACGTGCGCGATCTTGCGCGCGACCTTCTGAACCAACCACTGTCCCTCTCTGCCGTCGGAGCCGTCGATGATGACGTGTTCGCAGGCTTCGGTGAGAACGCAAAGGAGCACTCATGAGCCAGTACATCTATCTCGTCCGCCACGGCGAGCAGCAGGACGCCCAGCACGGAATGCCTGACGGCCCGCTGTCTGCGCGCGGCCGCAGGCAGGCTGAGCTCCTCGCCGAGCGCATTGGGGGACTCCCGATCACTGGCACCTTCCACTCGCCGCTCCAGCGCGCCGCGGAAACCGCGCGGATCATTCACGAGCGGCTCCCGGCGATGGACCCGGAGCCGAGCGCGCTGCTCTTCGACTGTGTGCCGACCGGCAAACTTCCCGAGATGCCGTCAGCGTACGAGCCGTTCTTCGGCGCCGTTACGGAAGCGGAGATCGAGGCGGGAACAGCGCAGATGGCTGATGCCGTCGCCGAGTTCCTGGCGCCCCGCAAGGGTGATCGTCATGACGTGCTGATCACGCACAACTTTGTCATCGCCTGGTTTGTGCGCGAGGTTCTCGGCGCTCCGGACTGGCGCTGGATGACGCTCGACCAGGCGCACTGCGGACTCACGATCATTCAGCGCAAGCCCGGCCGGCCGTGGACATTGCTGACCCACAACGACCTGGGCCACCTGCCCGTCGAACTGCGCACCGGACTTCCCGAGCCGCTTCCGGTCTAGCTGGGAGTCGAAGGGCCAGTCGGATCCGGCTTGGCCCCTCGGACTGTCTGAGATGGTCAGTCGACGCGAGAAGCCGCTGACAGGATCGCCTGAGCGAGGTCGCGTGGACGGCTCCACATCGGCCAGTGCCCCGTCGGGAGATCAAGAACGTCGAGATGCTCGATCTGTGCGACTTCGGCGAACATGGCATGGCCTGCGCGAGCCAGCTCCAGCACCTGCGCGCTCGGCATGGAGCAGCACACCAGCGTGGTGCGTACCTTTCGGCGAGCATCGTTGGTGAGCTCGACCGGCTGATGAAGGACGGGGGCGGGCTGAGGCACCGCCCGGGCCTGAAAACGCTCGAGGACCCCTGCGCTCAGGCCTTCGAGGCTCGCCTGCTGTGCGAGGACGTCGAGAGGCGGCAGCGGAAGCTCCTCCACCTCCTCCGGGAGGTCAGGGGCGAAGACGCTTCCCGTCGCCACTGGGCCGGAGTCGACCCACACCACCCGGCGAATAAGCTCGGGGTGCCGGTCGAGGACAAGGCTGACGGGGGCGTTCGCTCCGCTGTGCGCGACGATCGTCGCTGGCTGGTCCTCCGAGACGCCGAGCCGAGCGAAGACGTCCAGGACCGCTGCGGCTTGATCGTCGAGAGTTCTCGTCGCACGCCCAGGATCGTCCCCATCAAGACCGGGCAAGGTCATGGCGATTGCACCCGGCTGGTCGGCGGTCAGGTGTTTCAGGACGTCATCCCACGCCCAGGCTCCGAGCCAGTGGCCAGCGATGAGAATGATGGGTGAACTGCGCGTAATAGTTGTCATGTCACTACCCTGAAGGGCGCTCCGGGCAGGTGTATGTCACTATTTGTGTCATGAATTTGATACGGTTTGACCGGTGAAGAGAGCAGAGCGACTTCATGCCCTGTCCGAGATGCTGCGTCGCAACGGATCGCGGGGGTGCTCAGCGGAGCGGCTGTCGAGGGAGTTCGGCGTGTCCGTGCGCACGGTCAAGAGAGACCTCGCAGCGCTCGAGAACAGCGGCGCTCCCGTGTGGTCGCGCCCGGGCCCTGGCGGTGGCTACGGATTGGCTGTTGGCGCGTCCCTTCCGCCCGTCAGCTTGTCCCCGGCGCAGGCCGTTGCGCTTCTGGCGGCCGTGTCTGCTGCACCCGATGCCCCATACGCCGATCTGGCCGCAGCCGGGGTCCAGAAAATTATGGACGTCCTCGATCCCAGCACGCGAGCACGAGCCGACGAGCTGGCCGGCCGGGTCTGGGTGAATGCGGTTCCCCCCGTGACGCGCACCACCAGGTCAGCGCTGGAGGAGGCGATGGCTGAGCAGCGGGTAGTCCGCATTCGCTACACCTCGAGAGACGGGACCACGACCGCCCGCGACGTCGAACCAGTGCTTTTTGCCTCCACGAACGGCCAGTGGTATCTCGTCGGGTGGTGCCGACTGCGCAACGCAATGCGATGGTTCACCGTGTCGCGCATCGAGCGAGCCAGCGTAACCAAGACCGCGTGCGGCAGCCATACCGTCCCGGAGGTCGGAGAACCCCCGGCAAACGCCAGACCGGTGCACGGCCGGGACGCGTGAGTTCCTCACCCTCCCGGTCGGTGCATCGAGCGCCGCGGACAGTTACGCAAGCGGGAGCTAGGAGGCGAGAGCCTTCCAGTACCAGTTGGTCGCGTTCGGGTTGTCGTTGTACGGCTCAATCGAGGAGTATCCGGAAACCCGGTACAGGCCCCCGGCCGCCTCGAGCGTCGCGTTCGTGTCGAGCACGACCTCGGTCGCGCCGAAAGCCGCTGCCCTCGACTCGAGTGCTGCGAGGAGTTGTTTGCCCCAACCACGTCCGCGTGTCTCCGGTCGCAGATAGAGATGCTTCACCTCAAAACGTGACGGTGACAGTGAACGGATGCCGCCACATCCGACAGCAATTCCGTTCTCTCGGGCAACCACAAAGTCGCCGACTGGAGGAACGAACCGTTCGGGAACGGGGAAGTTCACCACATAGTCGCCACCAACGAATCCCATTTCCCGAGCGGTGAAGTACTCGGTGAGAAGTTCGGTGGCGACAGGATCTGTCACGGGGACGCTGTCAAACGTAAGCACTGTTTCAGTTTACGGAGCCATTCGGCCGGTCGAGCGCATCGCGCCGTGCCTGCTCCCAGCGGCAGGACGGTAGATTGGCAGCATGGTAACGAGAGTGGCTGTCGTCGGCGCGAGCGGAAAAATGGGGCAGCTGTTCTGCCGCCTTATCGAGGAGTCGGACGACTTCGAGGTGAGCGCTGAACTGACCTCCCAGGATTCGCTCGATGCCATGAACGGAGCCGACCTCGTCGTCGATGTCACGTCGCCGGCTGTCAGCGCACAGGTGGTTGCTCACGCTCTCGACCAGGGCATCCGCGTCCTTGTTGGCACGTCCGGCTGGTCAGCTGACCGCATCGCAACCCTGCGCACCAGGCTCGCTGACGGGGACATCGGCGTCGTGATTGTGCCGAACTTCTCGCTTGGCTCGGTTCTCGGAACGACACTGGCCACCATTGCGAGCCGTTTCTTCGATTCGATCGAGATCATCGAGGGCCACCGTGCGTCGAAGGTGGACTCGCCAAGCGGGACGGCCGTGCGCACGGCCGAACTCATCGGCGAGGCGCGAGCCGGACTCGGGCCGGTCGTCGCTCCCCACGTTGACCAGCGTGCCCGGGGCCAGCAGGTGTCAAGCATCCCGATTCACAGTCTGCGCCTTGACGGGATCGTCGCCCGCCAGGAGGTCATCTTCGGCGGAGCGGGGGAGACGCTCACGATCACGCACAACACGCTGGATCCCAGCTCGTACGAACAGGGAATCCTGCTCGCGCTCGACGCCGCACGATCGGCAACCGGGCTGACCGTCGGCCTCGAAAACATCATGGACCTAGGGATCCACCGCTCATGACCACACGGATCAGCGTCGCGCTGATGGCCGCGCTGCTGGTGCTGTACCTCGTCCTGGTCGGCCAGCGAGCTGTGCTCTTTCTCGCGACGGGAGAGCCGGTCGCCATCGCCATCGGGATAGCGCTTCTGCTTCTGCCTGTGGTCGGCGTGTGGGCGCTCACGCGCGAGATTCTCTTCGGTGTCCGAGCCGAGAAGCTCGGACGGCTGCTCGAGTCGAGCAACGAGTTGCCAGACGATGAACTGCCCACACGCCCGAGTGGCAGGGTCGAACGCGATGCTGCCGACGAGATCTTCCCGCGGTATAAGGCCGAGGTTGAGGCCGCTCCGACGGACTGGAAGGCGTGGTACCGCCTTGGCCTCGCATACGACGGCGCCGGCGATCGCAAGCGCGCGCGCTCGGCCATCCGTGAGGCAATCCACCTTCACGGCCGCTGAGGCTGAGCGAACTCCCATCGGTTGTTCGACCCCAACCAGGGGCACGCCTCAGCTCAGATGTGAGGCTTGGCACCTTTTTGCGGGATTTGCCCTGTAGCGTGGACGAATTGCAGATGCCCACAAACGGAAGGGGCGCTAATGCACCGCACAACACTCACGATTGATGGGCACTCTCACGTGCTCGCCCAGGGCACAGACATGCGGGCTCTCAAGACTGCGGCGGAAAGCGCCGTTGTCTCCGGCGGTCGGTTCGTTGACCTCACCGTTGTCGGAAATGTCGCTGTCAGCGTGCTGGTCAGCCCCGGAGTTGCGATCTTCCTCACCACGCGTGAGGTTGCCGAGGACAACCGCGACACCGGTGACCTCGCAGAGCCATTCGAAGACCAGCTTCAGTGGGACATTGCCGACCTGTACTGAGCCGACCTGTACTGAGCTGACCTGTATTGGCCATCCTGTACTGATCTGACGGGTTGACGCTGGGCGTGAACCTTCGGCGTCAGCGTGTTCGCGCAAGCGCCGTATCCACGGCAGCCTCAGCGGTCTCCTGCTGAAATCTGAAACCGTCGGCGAGCAACCGTTTCGGTCGCGGCTGCTGGTCGACCAACAAAAGGTCCTTTGCAGCGTCCGCAAGAAGGATGCGCAGGGCGAATGCCGGGGCGGGCAACCAGAACGGTCGCTTAAGGCGTTTCGCCAGGTGTCGCATCAGGGTCGTTGCCGACGCGGGCGTCGGACCAGTGATGTTGACGGGTCCCTCGATCGCTGAGTCGAGCAGGTGCGCAATCGCGGCGACCTCATCGTCGAGGCTCACCCACGGCCAGTATTGCGTTCCGCTACTGAGCGGACCAGAAACGCCGAGCCGCGTCAGCAGCAGAAGCGGTTTGAGTACACCGTCGCGGTCGAGCACGATCCCGCTGCGCAGCGTCACGACCCGGGTGATGTCGCTCACCCGCATGGCGTCGGCTTCCCACTGCGCTGTCACGTCACTGAGGAATCCGGTTCCGCGGGCGCTGTCCTCGGTGAGCACCTCGCCCGGCCGAGAGCCGTAGTAGCCGGCGGCTGACGCACTCAGGAAAATTCGGGGTGGCACCTCGGCTCCGCGAATGGCTGACACCAGTGTGCTGGTCGCATCGATCCGTGAGGACAGGATTGAGCGGCGATACCGACGCGACCAGGGCAGTCGACCGATCGACGCCCCCGAGAGATTGATGACGGCATCCGCCCCGCTCAGCGCCCGCGGATCGAGGTGCCGGGATGTCGGGTCCCAGGTCAGTTCGTCCGGAGTCCGCGCCGGACGTCGCACGAGCCGTACGACGCGGTGGCCGCGGGTGCTTAGCTCGGCGACAAGCGCCTGTCCGATCAGGCCGGAGGCGCCGGCAATGACAATGCGCATCCGAAAGCGATCAGGCGAGGCTTGCTTCGATGGTCAGTTGCACGCCGGCCAGCGCCTGGGAAACCGGGCAGGTTGCCTTCGCTTCGTTGGCGATGCGCTCGAAGTCGTCTTCGCTGATGCCCGGCACCGTAGCGCTAACAAGCAGGTGGCTGCCGGTGATGCCAGTGCCCGGCTGGAACGTGACAGCCGCAGTCGTCTGGATGCGCTCAGGCGGCGAGCCAGCCTCGGTGAGCATGTTGGAGAACTGCATGGAGAAACAGGCAGCGTGCGCAGCACCGAGGAGTTCTTCCGGAGTGGTGACGCTGTCTGAGCCCTCGGCGCGTGCCTTCCAGTTGACGGGGAGGCTCGCGGCCTTCGAGGAGTCGAGCGACACGGTTCCCGAGCCCTCAAACAGTGTTCCGTTCCATACCGTTGTTGCTTCGCTGGTCGCGGCCATGGCGTCCTCCAAAGATCGTGTGCGGCCGGATCGCCGCTGTTTGAGCCTATCCGTTTGCCCCTTTCGGGTCACCCCTGCTTGCGCCCCACGCGGTGTTCGTGCGAGGAGGAGATGGCATTCAGTCAATCGGACGTTCGCGTCACGAGTGCATTACCGTTGAGGGCATGGCTGCGACTATCCCCACCCCGTACGAGGACCTCCTTCGAGACACTCTCGAGAACGGCACAAAAAAGGGGGATCGCACAGGAACGGGAACCCGAAGTGTGTTCGGTCGCCAGCTGCGGTACGACCTGTCGAAGGGCTTTCCGCTCATCACGACGAAGCGCGTGCACTTCAAGTCAATCGCCTACGAACTGCTCTGGTTTCTCCGCGGTGACAGCAATGTCAGCTGGCTGCGCGATCACGGCGTCACGATCTGGGACGAGTGGGCTGACGCTGAGGGCGAGCTCGGTCCGGTTTACGGCGTGCAGTGGCGCTCCTGGCCGACACCGGGCGGTGAGACCATTGACCAGATCACCGAGGTGATCGAAGCGATCAAGTCGAACCCGGACTCGCGTCGACTGATCGTGTCGGCGTGGAACCCCGCCGACATTCCGACTATGGCACTCGCGCCGTGCCACGCCCTGTTCCAGTTCTATGTGGCCGACGGCAAACTGTCCTGCCAGCTGTACCAGCGCAGTGCCGACCTGTTCCTCGGTGTTCCATTCAACATCGCCAGCTACGCCCTGCTCACGCACCTGGTTGCCGCGCAGACCGGGCTCGAGGTTGGCGATTTCGTCTGGACCGGTGGCGACTGCCACATTTACGACAACCATATCGAGCAGGTCACCGAGCAGCTCAGTCGTGACCCGTTCCCACTGCCGCAGCTGCGCATCGCTTCTGGGCGAGACAGCATCTTCGACTACGAGTTCGACGACCTCGTCGTCGAGAACTACTCCCATCACCCGGCTATCCGGGGAGCCGTCGCCGTATGACCGCCCGCATCGGGCTCATCTGGGCCGAAGCGGATGGCGGGATCATCGGGCGCGACGGTGTCATGCCGTGGCACATTCCTGAAGACCTCGCACACTTCAAAGCCATAACCTCAGGCAGCGCCGTCGTGATGGGGCGGAAAACCTGGGACTCACTTCCTGAGCGGTTCCGGCCGCTCGCGGATCGGCGCAACGTCGTCGTCACCCGCCAGGTCGGCTGGACTGCGGTCGGGGTGCATGTCGCCCATTCGCTCGACGAGGCACTCACCCTGGCTCGGAAGGACCCAGACACCGGCTGGACCTGGATCATCGGTGGTGCCGAGATCTTCGCGGCTGTAATGGACAGGGCAGACCGACTCGAGGTCACCGAGATCCGCGCCGAGATTGCCGGAGACACGTTCGCGCCGGAGATCCCGGAGCACTGGCGCGCCGTCGATCGCGATCCGGTCGAGGGTTGGCGCACATCGCGAACCGGCACCGCCTACCGTTTCGTGCGCTACGAACGCACCACGTAGCATCCGCTTGCCGCTGACCTGCTGCCCCGTGGCATCCGCTCATCACAAAGGTCTCGTCGGGAAAACGCCACTCCGCGTTCGACCGGTGGGGCGCGTGCGTGCCGACAACCGGTAGCCTTGAACTCGTGTCTAACGTCGTGAATCCCTTCGGTCAGGTCCTCGTAGCGCTCGTCACCCCATTCACCGCTGACGGTGAGGTCGACTGGCCAGGCGTCGAGAAGCACATCGACGACGTCATCACTGCCGGAGCAGACGGCATCGTCGTCACCGGAACGACGGGGGAGACCTCGACCCTCACCGACCCCGAGAAACTGCGCCTGGTTGAAGTGGGCAAGAGCGTCTCGAACGGTCGAGCCAGGATCATCACCGGCGGTGGTTCCAACGAGACCGCCCACGCGATTGACCTGTATCGCAAGAGCGAGAAGGCCGGGGCAGACGGCGTCATGATCGTCACCCCGTACTACAACAAGCCGACCCAAGCGGGAATCCTCACCCATTTTCGAATGATTGCGGATGCCACTGACCTTCCGGTCATCCTGTACGACATCCCGGGTCGCACCGGTGTTCCGATCAAATACGAGACGATCCTTCGGGCCGCGAAGCACCCGAACATCCTCGCGGTGAAGGACGCCAAGGGAGACTTCTCCGAGGTCAGCCGGGTTCTCAACCAGACCGACCTGCTTTACTTCTCCGGTGACGACGCCAACGCGCTGCCGCACCTGTCGATCGGAGCCGCAGGACTCATCGGCGTCACAGCAAACATCGCCGCGACGCCGTACCGCCAGATGGTGGATGCGGTCAACGCGGGCGACCTCACGACGGCGACAGCTGCACACAAGCAGCTCGAGCCGCTGGTGCGGGCCGTCATGACGCACGTACCAGGCACGGTCGCGGCCAAGTACATTCTTCACGGCCTCGGCCGTATCGGCAGCCCACGCGTCCGCCTGCCCCTCGTTGGGCCTGAGGAGTGGGAAGCAGCACAGATCGAGGACGAAATCGACCTCGTCACCAACATTCCGGGAGTGGACTTCTCCAACTTCCGACCAGACCGCAACGCGGCAGCGGGTGGCGCACTGCCACAGGTGCACGGCACCACGCGCTGACGCAGATATCCCAAGGAGGGCATATGCCCACAAACGTTTACGATCCCCCTGCCCTCGACAAGGGAACTCTCCGAATCATCCCCATCGGCGGACTCGGCGAAATCGGTCGCAACATGACCTATTTCGAGATCAACGGCAAGATCCTCATCGTCGACTGCGGCGTTCTCTTCCCTGAAGAGCACCAGCCGGGCGTTGACCTGATCCTGCCCGACTTCGGCCCGATCAAGGACCGCCTCGATGACGTCGTTGGCGTCATGCTCACGCACGGTCACGAGGACCACATCGGTGCAGTTCCGTACCTGCTTCGCCTTCGCAACGACATTCCGCTGATCGGTTCAGGCCTGACGCTCGCCCTCGTCGAGGCGAAGCTCAAGGAACACCGCATCAAGCCGTACAGCCTCACCGTCAAAGAGGGTCAGAAGGAGCAGCTCGGTCCATTCGACCTTGAGTTCGTTGCCGTCAACCACTCGATCCCCGATGCCCTGGCCGTCGCGATCAAGACCGAGGCAGGAACCGTCCTCGCCACCGGCGACTTCAAGATGGACCAGCTGCCGCTCGACGGTCGCCTCACCGACCTGCGCGAGTTCGCGCGCCTCGGCAAGGAAGGCGTTGACCTGTTCCTGGTCGACTCCACCAACGCCGACGTTCCAGGATTCACGCCGCTCGAGGCCTCGATCGGCCCGGTTCTCGACCAGGTCATTGCTCGAGCACCGCGTCGCGTCATCGTGGCGAGCTTCTCCAGCCACGTGCACCGAGTGCAGCAGGTACTTGACGCCGCCCACGCGAACGGACGCCGTGTCGCTTTCCTCGGCCGCTCGATGGTGCGCAACATGACCATCGCCGCCGACCTCGGCTACCTCAAGGTGCCGGACGGCGTTCTGGTCGAGTACAAGAAGGCCAAAGACATCCCAGACGACAAGATCGTTTACATGTCCACAGGGTCGCAGGGTGAACCGATGGCTGTGCTCAGCCGCATGGCCAACATGGACCACGCCATCGAGGTCGGCGAGGGCGACACCGTCATCCTGGCGTCGAGCCAGATCCCCGGCAACGAGAACGCCATTTACCGCGTGATCGACGGGCTGACCAAGCTCGGCGCGAACGTCGTGCACAAGGGCAACGCCAAGGTGCACGTCTCCGGACACGCTGCGGCCGGCGAGCTGCTCTACTGCTACAACATCATCCAGCCGCGCAACGTGTTGCCGGTTCACGGCGAGTACCGCCACCTGGTCGCCAACGCCAAGCTGGCCATCGACACCGGCGTGCCGGAGGAGAACACCTTCCTGGCCGAAGACGGCACAGTGATGGACATGCGCGACGGTCACGTCGAGGTTGTTGGCCAGTTGGACATCGGCTTCGTCTACGTTGACGGCTCAAGCGTCGGCGAGATCACCGATGCCGACCTCAAGGACCGCCGAATTCTCGGTGAAGAGGGCTTCATCTCGATCATCGTGGTTGTTGAGGCCCAGACCGGCAAGGTCATCGTCGGACCGGAGATCCACGCCAAGGGATTCGCCGAGGACGACCGGGTATTCGACAGCGTCAAGCCGAAGATCGAACAGGCACTCGCGGACGCCGCACGCAACGGCGTGCGCGACTCACACGCTCTCTCACAGATCGTGCGCCGCACCGTCGGCCGTTGGGTGAACACGTCATATCGTCGTCGCCCGATGATCGTTCCGCTCGTCATCGAAGCGTAACCGCTTCGATTCACATTGCCCGGCTTCGACCGATTCTGAGAGTTCAGGACCGGCTGGAGCCGGGCAATTCACGTTCCGCCCCCGAAGGTGGACTAGCGTTGAGCAGGATATGACGAACACAGAAATACCTATCGACGAACCACTCGGCACTCGCATCGACCTGGCGGTGACCCGCTTCGGCGAAGCCGGACTCGTCACCAAAGCCATCGGACTGCTCGAGGGCCGCAACGAAGGCGACGACGTGCTGCTGTACGTCGGTGGTCGGCACGCCCAGGGCGTGCTCGACGGCGCTCCGGCACTGTACTGGCCCGAGCTCTGGGGTGCACGCACCCTTCTGCACATCTGGAGCCCATCGGCCGAGCCAGCCGTGCTTGCCGGAACCACCAACCAGGCCTGGCGCGTCCGCGAAATGTGCCTGCGGGTGTGCGCGGAGCGCCGCATCGGCGACGAAACCCAATTCGCCAAACTGACAACGGATGAGAACCCCCGCGTGCGGGCCGCAGCCGGTCGCGCTCTCGCTGAAATCGGCACAGCGGCGAGCGAAGAGGCGCTCCAGCGTCTGCTCCGTGACCCGCAAAAGGACGTCCGTCGCGCGACAGGGGAGTCTCTGTCGATCCTCAAGGAGCGGCTCTCGTAACGTCATCCTCCAGGATGATGCGGTAATTTCGCGCCGCTCCCTAGACTCAACCTCATTCAGACGATGGGGGAGCCTTCATGGGTGTGTGGCGCAAGTGGATTTTTCCGATTCTGCGGATCGCAGTATTCGCCGCGATAGCCATCGCGCTCGTCAAGGTGGCGTTCTTCCCGGACGTTTCCGCTGAAGCCGACCCCGCGGTCCCGACCGGCTCGATCACCGAGCCGGTCACTGAGGTCGCGCTCGGAGCGATTACCACCACTGTTGTGGTGGACGGTTCGGTCGCCGCCGACCCGGCGTCGCCAGCCAGGGCAACGCTGGCCGGTGAGATTAGCGTCGTCCCTGTCTCCGTTGGACAGGCCGTGAACGCCGGCGATTCCCTCGCCACCATCCGGCAGGAGATTCCGCAGGAACCGATCGCGAACACGGATGCCGATGGCAACGTCACCATGACGCAACCGAAGGTGAAGTACAAGACGGCCACTGTGACGGCCCCGGTCACCGGTGTGGTGTCAAGCGTTCCCATGCTCGTCGGCCAGATCGTCGCGGTCGGCGATGTGATCGCTACCGTCGCCCCGCCGACGTTCAGCGTGACCGGCCCGATCCGCCCGGAGGATCAGTTCAAACTCGTGCAACAACCCACCGAAGGCCAGGTCGAGGTGGTTGGAGGCCCTGGCGCGTTCACCTGCACCGGCCTGACCATCTCGAGCCCGCTCGCCGGCGCCGAACCACCAGCAACGGATCCATCAGGCACACCAAACCCAAGCGCCTCGGGCGCAACCGTGCGCTGCGCCGTCCCGGCCGACGTCCGAGTGTTCGCCGGACTCACCGCGAAACTCACACTCGCCGGCGGCAGCGTCGAGAACGCCATGACCCTTCCCGTGACAGCGGTGAAAGGCAACGCTGTATCGGGCACCGTCTGGGTCGTCGGAAAAGACGGCACGAGCGAGGAACGCGCTGTGACGCTCGGGCTCAACGACGGCACAGTGGTGCAAATCACCGACGGTATCGCCGAAGGCGACTCCGTGCTCGAATTTGTGCCGGTCGTCGACGCCACCGACCCAGCGCAGGGCAACTGTATCGAACAGCCAGACGGCACAGTGTTCTGCGATGAGAGCGTCGTCGGTTGAGCCTCATCGAACTGTCGGATGTCACGCGGACCGTCCTGATCCCTGACTCCGACCCCCTCACCATCCTCGATGGTGTGAACCTCGGAGTAGAGCCGGGGGAGCGGGTCAGTGTTGTCGGACGTTCCGGCTCAGGCAAATCCACGCTTCTCAACCTGCTCGGGATGCTTGACCTCCCGACGACAGGCGAGCTCTGTTTCGAAGGTGAATCGGTTCCCGACATGAAATCCGGTCGCCGTGACCGCGTGCGCGGTGGCAACGTCGGGTTCATCTTCCAGCAGTTCAACCTGCTTGACGGCCGAACAGCCCTCGAGAACGTCACCATGCCGCTGCTCTACGCGAGGGGACCGAGGTTCTGGGGCCGCGAGCGGATTGCCGCAGACATGCTGGACCGGGTCGGGCTCGGGCACCGGCTCACCGCCCTGCCCGGCAGCCTCTCCGGCGGAGAACAGCAGCGCGTTGCGATCGCGCGCGCCCTCGTCCGGCAGCCCAAACTCATCCTCGCCGACGAACCAACGGGAGCGCTCGACGTCGAAACCGGGCAGAGCGTCATGACCCTTCTCGACGACATCGTCCGTGAGGAGAATGCCGCGCTCGTCACGATCACCCACGACCCGGCGATCGCCGCACGCAGTGATCGGCATTTCCGGCTCGACCGCGGCGTGCTGACCCTCGCCGACGACATTGTGGCGGTGTCCTGATGGGCGGGTTCCTCGCGGGCATCGTCGGTGCCTGCGCGGAGGCCTGGCAGGAGGTGCGCATTCACAAGGGCAGAGTGCTGCTGTCGCTGGTCGGAGTCGCCGTCGCGGTGTGCGCGCTCAGCGGCGCGGTAGCCATGTCGGCGATCGCCCAGCAGGCCACCATCGAGCAGGCCGACAGTGCCGGCGGGCGTGCCGCGACGCTGACGATGTCCATGCAGTCGCCAGACACGACGGCGACCGGGCGATCACAGGCGACACAGGCATGGTTCGACGTGCTCGACCGTTACGACATCGCCTATGCCACCCGTGTTCTCTGGGACCAGGGTCGCGTCCAATTCCCGGGAAGCGTCCAGGACGTCAACCTTCAGGTGGTCGACCAGCCGTATGCCGAAATGCACAGGACCCGCATGGACGACGGCAGCTGGTTCCAGGTGGGAGACAGCTCAAGGTTGGCTCCAGTGATCGTCGTGAACACCGCCTTCTGGGAGCTCCTCGGCTCACCCGCCCTCGACTCGCACCCGTCAGTGGCCATCGACAGTCTCGGCGGGGCGAAGGCGATCATCGTCGGTGTGTACGGAACGAGCGCCTGGGACACCTACCCGTCGATGTACATGCTCACCAGCCACTTCGAGCAGCTCGTCGACCCCGCCCGCGCTGCCCAGTCGTCCCCGCAGTACGAGATGTGGGTGCCACCTGACCTCGCCCGCGACCTTCAGGGCCGCATCCAGGCCGAATTGTCCAGTGCCTTGGGCTCGTCAGGCTCCGTCAGTGTCGACCGCACCGACTGGGGCGCACAAATGGACGACCCCACGTCGATCCTCCGAGTCATCACTCTGGTGATCGGCGGAATCATCCTGCTCCTCGGCGCACTCAGCCTGCTCAACATTGCCCTCGTCACGGTTCGGCAGCGCATCCGCGAGATCGGTATCCGCCGAAGTTTCGGCGCGACAAGCGGCCGGGTGTTCTTCGCGGTGATGATGGAGAGCGTCGTCGCGACCTTCGTCGCGGGTATCGTCGGCGTCATCTGTGCCGTTCTGCTCGTCCAGAGTCCGATGGTGTCTGACCTGGTGAGCTTCGGCGGCATCAGCGACGTTCCGCCGTTCCCGGTATCCGCCGCCGTGTTTGGCCTGGTCGCGGCAACCCTGGTTGGCGCACTGGCCGGGCTGATCCCCGCGCTCATCGCTGTCCGGGTCAAGGTGATTGACGCCATCCGGTATTGAATGCTGAGCGGCGGTGAGGAACCGTCATTTATTTGAAACACGGATGCCATAACATCCGTTTATGGCCACTCCCCGGCTTCGCAAGGCGGCGCGCACAGACGCGCGATTCCTCGGCGACATGCTCGTCGAGGCGCTCAACTGGGCGCCGTCGCGCTCGATCGCCCGGGTGGATGCCCTGGCTGACCCGGTGGTGGCACGGTACATCGAGGGATGGAAGAGACCGGGTGACGCCGGGATGGTCGCCGTTGACGCTGCCGGAACTCCGATCGGTGCCTGTTGGTATCGGTTGTTCCCCGAGCACAGCCCGGGTTTCGGGTTCGTGGCGCCGGGCGTGCCTGAACTGACCCTCGGCGTAGCCGGTGTCTGGCGTGCGCAGGGGATCGGGAGAGAACTGCTGCGCGCGGTGCTCGTCCAGGCGCGGCGGAACGGGCACACCCGGATCAGTCTCTCTGTCGACCGCGCCAATTTCGCGGCGAAGCTGTACGTCGCCGAGGGATTCGTTGTGGTTCGTCGAAACGAAAACTCGATGGTGATGGTGCGCATCCTCAGCTGACGGCATACCGGGGTGAAACCGGGCACTCCCGCGTCAATACCGGGCAACGTCGGTGTGGGCAGATACCGTTGAGCCCATGGCTACGACGAATAAATCCTCCAGCGGCGGCCGGAGTACGTCGGCGCGCTCCGGAACTCCCAGCACACGCAAGACCCCGGCGAAATCCTCGCAAGCGAAACAGTCGTCAACGGCGACGGCAAAGACTGTGGCCTACCCCGCCGCAACCCAGGAGAACGCGTTCGTCAAGATGTGGATGGGGCTCGCCCACCTCGTCGGGGGCGCCGCGCGTGCGTTCGGCCCCGAGCGCTTCGAGAAAGACCAGCGCAGAGACGGCGTACCGTTCCTTATCTTCCTTCTGGCCATCATCGGCATGGTCGTCGAGTGGTTCGGCGTCAACGACGCTGTCGCCCAGAACCTCACAGCATTTACCTTTGGCGGCATCTTCGGGCGGCTCGCATTCGCCCTTCCCGTCATCATGGTGCTGCTGGCCGTCTGGCTCTTCCGTCACCCCTCGAGCGTGAACGACAACGGGCGCATCGGAATCGGCCTGATCATCGCGCTCGTCGCCGTATCCGGCCTGTGCCACACCTTCGGAGGCCAGCCAAACCCCAGTGAGGGAATGCCAGCGCTCGCGCGAGCCGGCGGTCTCGTCGGCTGGATCATCGGTGCGCCTCTGGTGGCCGTGGTCACGTCGATTGGCTCGGGCATCGTGCTCGGCCTGCTCGCACTCCTGAGCCTTTTCATCATCACCAAGACGCCGCCGAACAAGATCGGTGAACGATTCCGCCAGTTGTACGCGTGGACGTTCGGGACAGAACTCGCCACTCCCGAAGAACGTGACCTCGCCAAGGTCGAGAAGACGAAGCAGGTCGAACTCGACGGCATCGACGGTGTCGACGGCACAGACGACGACTCGCTGCCGTGGTGGCGACGCAACAAGAGCCAGCGCGAAGAGGATCCAGCCTTCGACTCTGACTCGGCAGATGTCACCGAGCTTCTCGGGATCAAGCCCAAGCGGGGCAGGGGCGAGTTCGACTCGGCGATTGAAAGCCCGCCTCCTGTCGTCGAGAACGTCGACATGTTCGGTAACCCGCTCGACGCAGACGACGCGATGACCGAGGTCATCGGCAACCTCTCTCGTGCTGAAGCGGCGCTCGCCGGTGTCACTCCCGCGACCAGCTCAACCTCCGGCCTGCACGATGACGGCCCGTCCAACTCAACCGAGGCGCTCCCTGGCATGGAAGGTCTCGGCCTCCTCGATGAGACCGACGACCCGCAGCGGATGGCCCGCCCGACGCAGCCGACGGCGCCATACCGGCTCCCTGCCGCGTCGACGCTTGGTGCAGGGGACCCGGCCAAAACCCGCTCAGCGGCCAACGATGAGATCGTCGCAGCTGTCACGAGCGTGCTCGAGCAGTTCAAGGTCGACGCCAAGGTCACCGGGTTCTCCCGCGGGCCGACAGTGACCCAGTACGAGATTGAGGTCGGCCCTGGCGTCAAGGTCGAGCGGATCACCGCGCTCACCAACAACATCGCGTACGCCGTCGCCTCCAACGAAGTGCGCATCCTGGCGCCGATCCCCGGCAAGAGCGCCATCGGAGTCGAGATCCCGAACACCGACCGTGAGATCGTCACCCTCGGTGACGTTCTCCGCTCAGCCAACGCAACCAAGAGCGTGCACCCGATGACAATCGGCGTCGGCAAGGACGTCGGCGGTGGCTTCGTCGTGGCCAACCTCGCCAAGATGCCCCACCTTCTCGTCGCCGGGTCGACGGGTTCGGGTAAGTCAAGCTTCGTCAACTCGATGATCACCAGCCTGCTCATGCGCGCCAAGCCCAGCGACGTGCGCATGGTCCTCATCGACCCGAAACGCGTTGAGCTCACCTCATACGCCGGCGTTCCACACCTGATCACGCCCATCATCACCAACCCCAAGAAAGCGGCTGAAGCGCTGCAGTGGGTGGTGAAGGAAATGGACATGAGGTACGACGACCTCGCCAGCTTCGGTTACAGGCACATCGACGACTTCAACAAGGCCGTCGTGAACGAGGAGATCGTGCTTCCCGTCGGAAGCGAACGGGTGCTCAAGCCATACCCGTACCTCCTCGTCGTCGTCGATGAGCTCGCCGACCTGATGATGGTGGCCCCGCGCGACGTCGAAGACTCGATCGTGCGCATCACCCAGCTCGCTCGCGCATCCGGAATCCACCTCGTGCTCGCCACGCAGCGCCCGTCCGTCGATGTTGTCACCGGCCTGATCAAGGCAAACGTGCCGTCACGTCTCGCGTTCGCTGTGACCAGCGTGACCGACTCCCGAGTCATCCTCGACCAGCCGGGGGCAGACAAGCTCATCGGCCAGGGCGACGGTCTGTTCCTCCCAATGGGAACGAACAAAGCCATCCGTGTCCAGGGCGCGTGGGTCTCCGAGGAGGAGATCGAAAAGGTCGTCAAACACGTCACCCAGCAGGCTCGGCCGGAGTACCGCAAGGACGTCGCCGCTGTGGTCGAGAAGAAGGAAGTCGACGCCGACATCGGCGACGACCTCGACCTGTTGCTTGCTGCCGCTGAGCTCGTCGTCGGCACTCAGTTCGGGTCGACATCGATGCTCCAGCGCAAACTCCGCGTTGGCTTCGCCAAGGCCGGCCGCCTCATGGACCTGATGGAGTCTCGCGAGATCGTCGGGCCCTCCGAGGGCTCGAAGGCTCGAGATGTTCTCGTCACCGCCGAGCAGTTGCCTGGCCTCCTCGCCAAGCTCCGCGGCGAAGACGAACCGCCCGCGCCAAGCAGTGAGCCATACGCCGGTGACCCGGTCGAGGCCCAGTTCGATGGGTACGATGTGGTTGACGGCGACTCGGACGAAGACGCCTGGCAACTGACAGGTAAGGAATAGTTCATGGCCCATTCGGGCACCCCATCGAGCGGATCAACCGGGCAGAACCGCTCATCGAATTGGAACCTTCCAAACGCGATCACCGTCGTCCGCATTCTGCTTGCCCCGGTTTTCATCTGGATGCTCCTGGCGGACGACGGACAGGACGGCGCCCTTCGCTGGGCCGCCGCGATCCTCTTCATCGTGGCCATTGCGACTGACTGGGTCGACGGTGCCATTGCGCGCAAGCACGGCCTGATCACCGACCTCGGCAAGCTGCTCGATCCGATCGCGGACAAGGTACTGACCGGGGGAGCGCTCGTCGCACTGTCGATCCTCGGCGAGCTGCCGTGGTGGATCACCATCGTCGTCCTCGTCCGTGAAATCGGCATCACGGTTCACCGGATGATCGTCGCCACCGACCATGTTGTCGCAGCGGCGTGGATGGGCAAGCTCAAGACGGTTGCCCAGTCGATCGCGATCTCGCTCGCGTTGCTTCCGTTCGACGTTCTCCTTGGGGACTGGGTGTTCTGGGTCAACGGTGTGACCATGACCATCGCCGTTCTGCTGACCGTCGCGAGCGGCATCGATTATGTCGTCACCGAAATGAAAGCCCGGCGCTCTCGATGACGTCCGTCGAAGACGGAGGTTCTTCGGCCTCGGATTCTGACGCCACCGAGACTCTGATCGCAGAGCTTTCCGCACGGGGACTGACCGTCGCCGTCGCCGAATCCCTGACAGGCGGGCTCCTGGTTGCGGAACTCATCAGACCGGCCGGAGCGTCTGCGGTCGTCGTCGGGGGAGTCGTTGCATATGCGACCGAGCTCAAGCGCAGCCAGCTTGGAGTCGACGAAGGCCTCCTGGCCTCCCGCGGGCCGGTCGACCCAGAGGTTGCCCGGCAGATGGCGGCCGGGGTGCGAGCCGCTCTTCGGGTGAACGGCCGCACCGCGGACATCGGAATCTCGACAACCGGCGTGGCAGGGCCAGACCCGCAAGGTGGTCGCCCCCCTGGGACCGTCTTCCTTGGACTCTCCACGGAGACGGAAGGCCGCGCCGTAGAACTGCAGCTGTCAGGCGATCGGCTGCACATCCGAACCGAAACTGTTCGCGCTGCTGTCGCGCTGATCGCCGAAGCGAGCGCTCGCCTCGAACGCGGTCGCGCAGACAACTGAACTGTCCAGGGAAAACCTCTGCATATCAGCGGGAATACCGGCTGTTACGAGCCGGTTACAACCTAGGTATTCACAAGAAAAAGTCAGTTCGCAACAGTAAGGTCTTCCCACGGATGGGTGTAGTAAAGTTGCCTAACCACAGGCTTACCAGCGGTGAGACTGACCAGCAGATAAGGAGGGGTCCCATGATTCTTGTACGCCAGGAAATCGGTGACGTGCTTCGCGACTTTCGGCTGCAAAAGGGGCGGACTCTTCGTCAGGTTGCAAGCAAAGCAAGCGTTGCGCTCGGCTACCTCAGCGAGGTAGAACGCGGTCAGAAAGA
Source organism: Mycetocola zhadangensis (assembly GCF_003668565.1). GTDB lineage: Bacteria > Actinomycetota > Actinomycetes > Actinomycetales > Microbacteriaceae > Mycetocola_A > Mycetocola_A zhadangensis. Next base: position 58,557 of record NZ_RCWJ01000004.1, on the reverse strand, counting down.
AGCCTCAAGCGAGATCCTCGCCTCGGTTGCCGAAGCGCTGGACACCCCGATCTCGGTCATCATGCGCGAGGTCGGCGATCGGCTCGCCGTCATCGAGGGCATCGCCCCGATCCCAGACACGGTCCCAGACGAGTTCGTTGCCGAACTCGACGCGGATCTGGTCGTCCGCTGACCTCGGTCTTCGAATCTCCCGGATGCCCCGGCTCGCGAAAGCGGGCCGGGGCATTCAACGTCCTCTCGCGATTGCGAACCGACATCGACAGTGAGAAATCATCGTGAAGCTCAGTGAGTTCAAACTCGCCCTCACCACCGAGTTCGGTGGTGCGTACGGGCGTGTTATCGCCCACGATCTCGTCCTCAGGGAACTCGGCAGCCGAACCGCGGATGAGGCACTGGCCGCCGGTGTCCAGCCCCGCGCCGTGTGGCTCGCGTTGTGCAGGGAAGCCGATGTGCCCGAGGAGCGTTGGCACGGCGTCGGCGTGCGTCCGCCGCAGAGCTGACCACCGGATCTTCATTCGACACGCCGTCGAATATCTCTCGAACACTCGTTCGGTTTGCGATAGGCTCCATCACAAGAGCTCATCGGTAGCAGCGAGTCCACTGTTTTCCTCCCTCTGACCCAATGTCAGAGGTGCCTCATACAGTCGACACTGTTCACGAAACACGCTCCCAGCCTTGTTGAAGCCGAGTCCCGGCCCGACAGCCTATAGGCGCATCGCTATCGCACACAGAAAGAGGCAGACATGCCAACACCAGCAGACCGCGAGAAGTCCCTCGAAACTGCACTCGCCCAGATCGACCGTCAATTTGGTAAGGGTTCAGTCATGCGCCTCGGTAGCGATGAGCGGGCTCCAGTCGCCGTCATCCCCACCGGCTCGATCGCACTCGACGTCGCGCTCGGCGTCGGCGGACTCCCTCGCGGACGAATCGTTGAGATCTACGGACCTGAGTCCTCAGGTAAGACCACTCTCACCCTGCACGCAATTGCGAATGCGCAGAAGGCTGGCGGTATCGCAGCGTTCATCGACGCTGAGCACGCGCTCGACCCCGAATACGCGAAAAAGCTCGGCGTCGACATTGACGCGCTGCTTGTATCCCAGCCAGACACCGGTGAGCAGGCGCTTGAAATCGCCGACATGCTCGTCCGTTCCGGCTCGATCGACCTGATCGTCATCGACTCCGTCGCGGCCCTCGTGCCGCGCGCCGAGATCGAGGGTGAGATGGGTGACTCCCACGTCGGCCTCCAGGCCCGACTGATGTCCCAGGCTCTGCGTAAGCTCACCGGTGGTCTCAGCCAGACCAACACCACGATGATCTTCATCAACCAGCTGCGTGAGAAGATCGGTGTCTTCTTCGGAAGCCCCGAGACCACCGCTGGTGGTAAAGCCCTCAAGTTTTACGCTTCTGTTCGTCTCGACATCCGACGCATTGAGACGCTCAAGGACGGAACCGACGCGGTCGGAAACCGCACCCGCGTGAAGGTTGTGAAGAACAAGATGGCTCCGCCGTTCAAGCAGGCAGAGTTCGACATTCTGTACGGCACAGGTATCTCCCGAGAGGGCAGCCTGATCGACTTCGGTGTCGAACACCTGATCGTCAAGAAGTCGGGGTCCTGGTACACCTACGACGGTGAGCAGCTGGGGCAGGGCAAGGAAAACTCTCGTAACTTCCTGCTGTCCAACCCCGACATCGCCAACGAGATCGAGTCGAAGATCAAGGCAAAGCTCGGAGTGGGCGTTGCCAAGGTTGAGGCTGAGGTTCCGGTTGCACCGGCAAGCAAGGCAAAGTCGACAGCTGACCAACTCGCCGCCAAGCGCGGCGCTTAGGCCAGGCAGCTTCGTGGTTTCCTTCCGCGACCCAGGCGACGACAAGAGCGCCGACGGCAACTCCGGTGAGAAGATTGCGCCGGTTACCTACCTCCGCGGCGCCGGGCACCAGCCCGGCACCGCGGAGGTGCGGGCGAACCCCGACGCCTGGTTCGGATCGGAGGCAGCCGATGAGCCAGCTGGCAAGCCTCGTCAGCGGCCCGCTGCGGGAACTTCAGCCGGCCACCTTCGGGCGGTTTCCCGCCCCGATGAGAATGACGAGCCGGACGAACCGATCGCTGACCCTGAAGCCGTTGAGACGCTCCTGGTACGCAAACTCGCTCGAAAGTCTCTCAGCGAGGCCGAGGTTTTGGCGTTCGGGGTCCAGGAGGGGCTCACTGCCGCTCAGGCAAACTCAATCCTCGACCGCATGCGCGGGCTCGGCTACGTCGACGACCGCGCCCTGGCCGAGCAGCTCAAACACTCCTTGTCTGAGCGCAAGGGCCAGAGCAAGGCCGTCGTGGCCCGCGCGATGTCCGGGCGGTCGATCGACCGCGACATCATCAACGAAGTACTTGACGACATCGAACAGGAAGACGAGCTCGGCGTAGCGACCGAACTCGCGCGCAAACGGGCGTCTCAAATGTCGGGGCTCGACAAACAAACGCTCGAACGCAGGCTCACCGGGTTCCTGGCACGGCGGGGATACCCAGGGCACATCGTCCGCGAAGCGATCGCGCCAGTGCTCATCGGTCGCTCCTCGTCGCCGTCCTCGACGGTGCGCTTCCGCTGAACCGGGTCGGCGTCCGGGGTGGCGTTCACGCTGCCCCGGATGACCAGCGCTGGCGCGGAAGCAAACGTAGACTGGGACGATCATGAGTACCCTGCTTGAAACGCCAACCGTCATCACGCCATCGACCGCAGCGGTTGACGCGTCCGGGCGTACGCGCACCTATGAAGTACGCACTTTCGGGTGCCAGATGAACGTCCACGACTCCGAGCGGCTGAGTGGTTCACTCGACGCGGCCGGATACGTCCCGGCGGCCAGCGGAACCGAAGCCGACGTCGTTGTCATCAACACCTGCGCTGTTCGTGAGAACGCAGACAATAAGCTGTACGGCAACCTTGGTTACCTCGCGAGTGTCAAGCGACGCCACGAGGGCATGCAGATCGCTGTCGGCGGCTGTCTCGCCCAGAAAGACAAAAACGTCATTCTCGAGAAGGCGCCCTGGGTCGACGTCGTGTTCGGCACCCACAACATGGGTGCGCTGCCCAGCCTGCTCGAGCGGGCGCGCCACAACGACGCAGCCCAGATCGAGATTCTCGAGTCGCTCGAGACCTTCCCATCCACCCTCCCGACGAAGCGCGAATCAAGTTACAGCGGCTGGGTGTCAATCTCCGTCGGGTGCAATAACACCTGCACGTTTTGCATCGTGCCCGCCCTGCGCGGCAAGGAGAAGGACCGTCGGCCGGGGGAGATCCTCGCCGAAATCCAGACTCTCATCGACGACGGGGCCATCGAGGTCACCTTGCTCGGCCAAAACGTGAACTCCTACGGTGTCGAGTTCGGCGACCGGCAGGCGTTCAGCAAACTTCTGCGCGCGGCCGGAGCCATCGACGGGCTCGAGCGCGTCCGGTTCACGAGCCCACACCCGGCGGCCTTCACCGACGACGTCATCGACGCCATGGCAGAGACGCCCAATGTCATGCCGCAGCTGCACATGCCGTTGCAGTCAGGATCCGACCGCATCCTCAAGGCGATGCGCCGCTCGTACCGCAGCGAAAAGTTCCTGGGCATCCTCGACCGGGTGCGTGAGCGCATGCCGCACGCCGCGATCTCAACGGACATCATCGTGGGTTTCCCCGGCGAAACCGAGGAGGACTTCCTCGAGACGATGCGGGTTGTCGAGGCGTCCCGTTTCGCCACAGCGTTCACCTTCCAGTATTCGATCCGTGAGGGCACCCCGGCGGCGACCATGCCGGACCAGGTGCCGAAGGCCGTTGTTCAGGAACGCTTCGAGCGCCTGACCGCCCTGCAGGACCGGATCTCGCTCGAGGAGAACCAGAAGGTTGTCGGTCGGGAGATCGACATTCTCGTTGCCGTCGGTGAGGGCCGAAAGGACACGGCAAGCCACCGGATGTCCGGCCGCGCAGAAGACTCACGTCTGGTCCACTTCGACGTTCCCGAAGGCTCGCCGATCCCTCGCCCTGGCGACATCGTCACTGCAACGGTGACCCAGGCCGCACCGTTTTACCTCCTGGCCGACGCTCCTGACGGCAGCCTGCTTCAGGTGCGCCGCACACGGGCCGGCGACGCATGGGACCGCGCCCAGGCCGAGTCGTGCGGGGTGCCAGCCCCTGGCGCCTCATCGAGCACACCAGGTCGGGTCTCGCTGGGCTTGCCCAGTCTCCGGGTTGGACCGCCCGCTGCCGTTCAGGGCGGGATGACGCCGATCTATGACGCTCTGGACGACGAACGCTGAGCACCATCGGCGCCCCGCAGCTGATTGCTGTCGTAGGGCCAACGGGAACGGGCAAGTCCGAGCTGTCCCTCAATCTTGCTGAGGCACTCAGGTTCGGAGGAGCCGACGCGGAGATCGTCAACGCGGATGCCATGCAGCTGTACCGAGGGATGGACATCGGCACGGCAAAACTGCCGGTCACTGAACGCAGGGGAGTGCCACACCACCTTCTCGACGTCCTCGACGTCGACGAGGAAGCCACGGTCGCGCGGTACCAGCCGCTGGCTCGGGATGCGATCACCGACATCCTGGATCGCGGCAAGTTCCCGATCCTCGTTGGCGGGTCGGGCCTGTACGTGTCGAGCGTGCTCTACGACTTTCAGTTCCCCGGCTCAGACGCGGGTATCCGCGCGCGGCTCGAGGACGAACTCGCGGCGCTCGGCCCAGGGACGCTGTACCAGAGGCTTGCCGCCCTCGACGCTGGGGTGGCCGCCCGGATCGGGCCGCACAACGGCCGCCGGATTGTCCGTGCACTCGAGGTAGCCGAGCTCACCGGCTCGCCTGTGGCTGGCATGCTTCCCGAGGAGCCCGTGTACTGGCGGACGACGAGTATCGTCGGCCTCACCGCACCGCGGCCCGAGTTGACGGCCAGGCTCGACCAACGGGTGCACGGCATGTGGGACGCGGGTCTGCTCGACGAAGTGCATGCCCTGCTCGGGGTCGGCCTTGACCGTGGCGTCACGGCCTCGAGGGCGATCGGTTATGCGCAGGCCGTGAAGCAGCTCACCGGTACGGCGAGCCAGGCCGAGGCCATCGAGGAGACCCAGGCGCTGACGCGGAGATACGCACGGCGCCAGGTCAGCTGGTTCAAGCGATATGCAGACATTGCCTGGTTGGAATACGACGCTCCGGATCTTGTCAGCCGCGCCGTGGCATCCGTTCTCGGGAATTTGGGCTAGCCGGACGACCGGCCGCCAAACCCTAGACTGGGGCGATGGGATTCACACTGCAGTTCACCAAGGGTCACGGCACCGGCAACGATTTTGTGCTCTACACGGACCCGGACGGGAACTACCCGCTGACTGCCTCACAAATCGCGGCGATCTGCGACCGTCATTTCGGCGTCGGAGCCGACGGGGTCATTCGGGCGATTCGCTCAGCGAGCATCGACGAGGGAGCTGCTGCTCTCGCCGAAGACGAGTCCGCTGAGTGGTTCATGGACTACCACAACGCCGACGGCTCGATCGCTGAGATGTGCGGAAACGGCATTCGTGTGTACGTGCGTTACCTCCTTGAGCAGGGTCTCGTGGAACTGGAAAGCGGAGAAACGCTTGCGATCGGCACCCGCGCGGGTGTGAGGGACGTGCAGCGCGCAACCAACGGTTTTCAGGTCGATCTTGGGCGCTGGACCCTCGACGGCGGAGAGCCACTTGTGCGCGCGAAGGAGCTCAAGGTCGCAAGACCCGGCCTCGGTATCAACGTCGGCAACCCGCACGTTGTTGTTGCCCTCGCCGACGAGGCGGAGCTTGAGTCTGCCGACCTGAACTACATTCCGCTGATCGAACCCGAGCCACTCGACGGAGCAAACGTCGAATTCGTGGTTCCCCAGGACCCACTGGTGAAGGACGGTGTTGCGCGCATCCGGATGCGCGTTCACGAGCGTGGAAGTGGCGAGACGCTCTCCTGCGGAACCGGTGTGGTCGCTGCGGCGCTGGCAACACGGCACTGGGCGGGAGCCGCTGCGCCGAACGCCTGGCGAGTCGACGTGCCTGGCGGAACCCTCGGGGTGCGAATGTTCGCGACGCAGGACGGCGAGCACGTTGGGCTGTCCGGCCCGGCAGAGCTCGTCTACACGGGAACCCTCGAGCTGGGTTAGTTCCCTGCCCGGAGAGCCCGCATGACGCGGTAACCCTTGCTGATCGTTTCCTTGGTGACGTCGAAATCGTCAAACGTCTCCTGCAGCCACCGGTGCAGGCTGTCGGAGCCGAGGTTGCGCTGCACGACAAGCCAGGCGTCGGATCCGGGCTCGAGGCGCGGCAGCCAGCGCTCGAGCATGGCATGCAGCTCGGCCTTGCCGACGCGGATCGGCGGGTTGGACCAGATCGTCCGGAAACGAATGTCGTCTGGCACCCCGTCAGGCAGCACGGCCGTGATGTTGGTGAGGCCCAGCTTCTCGGCGTTGCCCTTCAGCAGGTCGAGCGCCCGCTGGTTGACGTCGACGGCCCAGATGTGTGCGTTGGGCGCCTCGAGCGCCAGGGTGAGGGAGATCGGCCCCCAGCCGCAGCCGAGATCGAGGAAGTTGCCTTCCGCAGGTGGCTCGGGGGTGTTCGCCAGGAGCACTGCCGTGCCTGGGTCGATGCGGTCGGGACTGAAGATTCCGTTCGCCGTGGTGAGTTCGTAATCCTGGCCTGAGAGCCGAACGGAGACGGTGCGGAGCTTGAGTTCTGTTCCGGGCACGCCCGTAAAATAATGATCGCTGGCCATAGGGGAACGTTACCGCAAAGCAGATACGCTTAACTGATGACCAAGTCCACGGAATCCACCCCAGAGAACGCCGAGACGCCACTCGAAGACGACGCCGTTTCGCGGGTGCTGCGAAACGCTGAGTCACGCGCCACCGGATACTCACTGTTCGGATCGGGCCAGGCTTCTGCGCTGCAGGACGCTTCGACGACCGGAGAATCGGAACGAGACGGATTCGACGGCGAACAGCAGGATCGCGAGGACCGCCAGGCGCTTCGCCGGGTGGCGAACCTGTCCACCGAGCTTGAAGACGTCACGGAGGTCGAGTACCGGCAGCTGCGCATTGAGAACGTTGTTCTCATCGGTGTGTACCCACAGGGCTCCCAAGAGGACGCAGAGAACTCGATCCGAGAGCTTGCGGCGCTTGCCGAGACCGCCGGCGCCGTTGTGCTCGACGGAATGCTGCAGCGACGCCCGAACCCCGACCCGAGCACGTACCTGGGCAAGGGCAAGGCGGAAGAGCTGCGCGGCATCGTTGCCTCGCTCGGAGCAGACACCGTCATCGCAGATACCGAACTCGCTCCAAGCCAGAGGCGCGCGCTGGAGGACGTCGTGAAGGTCAAGGTCATTGACCGCACCGCCGTCATCCTCGATATCTTCAGTCAGCACGCCAAAAGCCGAGAAGGCAAAGCCCAGGTCGAGCTGGCTCAGCTGGAATACCTCCTTCCCCGCCTCCGCGGTTGGGGTGAGTCGATGTCCCGCCAGGCCGGTGGACAGGTCGGTGGAGCGGGAGCCGGAATGGGCTCGCGTGGACCTGGTGAGACGAAGATCGAACTTGACCGCCGTCGCATTCACACCCGGATGGCGAAACTGCGCAAGCAGATCAAGGGATTCGGTCCGGCACGCGAGGCGAAGCGGGCGAACCGCAACCGCTTCGAGGTGCCCTCCGTGGCGATCGCGGGGTACACCAACGCTGGCAAGTCCAGCCTGCTGAACCGGATCACCAAGGCCGGCGTGCTGGTGGAGAACGCCCTGTTCGCGACCCTTGACGCCACGGTTCGGAAGACCCAGACCGAAGACGGTCGGCTGTACACGCTCTCAGACACCGTCGGGTTCGTTCGAAACCTTCCGCACCAGCTGGTGGAGGCGTTCCGCTCGACACTGGAGGAGGTCGCCGAGTCTGACGTCATCGTCCACGTTGTCGACGCATCGCACCCCGACCCGTCGTCGCAGATCACAACGGTCCGTGATGTGATCGGAGACGTCGGAGCTCGTGACATCCCCGAGATCGTCGTGTTCAACAAGAGCGACCTGGTCAGCGAAGACGACCGCCTGGTCCTTCGCGGCCTCGAGCCACGAGCCATCTTCGCTTCGGCACGCACCGGTGAGGGAATCGATGAGATTCTCGTTCGCATCGCAGAGCTGCTGCCGAGCCCGACGGTGCCGCTCCACCTCCTCGTTCCTTACGACAGGGGAGACGTCATCTCGATGCTCCACCGCCGGGGCAAGGTCGAACACCTCGACTACGAAGAAGAGGGCACCCGTGTGCGCGCCCTCGCCTCGGAAGAGCTCGCCGCCCAGGTGACCGAGTTCGCGGTCGCGGAGTAGTTCAGCAGGAGCGATTCCCCCGGAAAGCGCTCGATTGGCGCTTTTTGACTCCGTCACTTAACGAACGGATGCTCTCGGTACTGTACCGAGAGCATCCGTTCGTTAATAACGTGGTTGCTAGACAGCGCGCAGCACCGCAACGATCTTTCCGAGTACGTCGGCCTCGTCGCCGAGGATCGGTTCGAAGTTGGTGTTGCGCGGAAGCAGCCAGGTGTGGCCGTCGCGCTGGCGGAAGACCTTCACTGTCGCCTCACCGTCGAGCATCGCAGCAACGATGTCGCCGTTTTCGGCTGTCGGCTGCTGGCGAACGACCACCCAGTCACCATCGCAGATGGCGGCGTCGATCATCGACTCGCCAGACACCTTGAGCATGAACAGTTCGCCCTTTCCGACGAGCTGCCGGGGGAGCGGGAACACTTCTTCGACCTGCTGGTCTGCCGTGATCGGAACACCGGCGGCGATCCGCCCAACGAGCGGCACCATGGCGGCGTCGCCGACCGGTGTGGCGTTTTCGAAGTCGACAACGTTCGACGGAGCCGGCAGGTCGATCAGAATCTCGAGTGCGCGCGGGCGGTTCGGGTCGCGCCTGAGGTAACCGCTGAGCTCCAACTGGTTCAGCTGGTGGGTGACGCTCGAGAGTGAAGCCAGGCCGACCGCATCGCCGATCTCGCGCATGCTCGGCGGATATCCACGGCTCTGCACCGAGCGCTGGATGACGTCCATGATGGCCAACTGCTTCTCGCTGAGGCTCTTGCGGCGGCGCGTTGTTGGCTTCTCTGCCAGCACGCGCTTGCCCTTCCGTGCCGGCGAAGCGGCCGGAGCGTCGAGGGTGGACTCGGTCGTGGTCTCTGCCGTGATATTCGCGTTGCCTTGCGTCATGTCACTCCCGTCTGGCGGGCAGCCCCGGCCAATGTCAGTGGTCAGTGGTTGAGTCTCAACCAGTAATCGAAACTCTATCCGTAACACGCCCCACGGCAAAGATTTGTTCGAGTGTGTTGGAAAAACTTTTCGAAAAAGTACGAACAACAGCTTGAAAGTTCGAACAATCGAATATAGATTCGGAATACAGGTTCGCATCCGGCCCTCCCGGCCGAGGGTCGGATGCGAATACTTCGAATCGCCGCAGAGCAGTTCACAGCATCAGCAGGAGGCGCCATGAGCACCGCAGTTATCACCCCCATCCGTCCCAACGTCCGTTCAGGAGCGCCGGCGGCGCTTCGGCCGACCGTAGTGGACGCCGCAGCTGCAGCACACCCATCGAGCGCTCGTCCTTCCGGGCGGATCCGCCTCACCCGCCGCGGACGCGTCGTGTTCACCACGCTCGCCGCAGCGCCGCTCATCGCGGTAGCGGCCTGGTTCGGCCTCGGTGGCGGCTCCGCGATCGCGTCGTCGAGTTCAAGCTCAGCTACGTTCGACTATGTCACCGTCGAGTACGGCGACTCGCTCTGGACAATCGCAGGCAGCATCGCACCCGAGGCTGACCCTCGCGATGTGATCGCCGACGTCATGTCGCTCAACCAGCTGGAGACGTCCACAGTTGTTCCCGGGCAGCGCATCGCGCTTCCGGAGCGCTACACCGCCTCGTAACGTCGGCGGTTTCGCTGCCCCGTAACGCAAGCGGCTCCGCTGCCTCCTGCGGGTAAACTTGGCGAGTGAGTTCTCTCGATGCCCTGCCCATCCGCGACGATCTTCGCGGTAAGTCTCCGTACGGTGCGCCCCAGAAGGTGGTGCCCGTCGCTCTCAATGTCAACGAGAACACCCACCCGATTCCCGAAGACGTCGCGAGGGACATCGTCACTTCGCTTGCGCATGCTGTTCTGCAGGCCAACCGATACCCGGACCGGGAATTCACGGACCTGCGTCAGAGCCTCGCCGGCTACCTCGGACACGGTCTCACCGCAGATCACATTTGGGCGGCCAACGGTTCGAACGAGGTCCTGCAGCAGGTGCTTCAGGCCTTCGGCGGACCGGGGCGATCACTCTTGGGGTTCACCCCGACCTACTCGATGTACCCCCTGCTGGCCTCGGGAACGGGGACCCGCTGGATTGGCGCCGAACGTGATGCCGACTACGAGATCTCACCGGAAACCGCTGCAGCCGCCGTGCGCCGCGAGCACCCGGACATCGTGTTCCTGTGTTCACCCAACAACCCGACGGGGACGCCGCTTTCGCTCGAGACGATCGAAGCTGTCTATGACGCCACCGACGGCATCATCGTTGTAGACGAGGCGTATTTCGAATTCGCCCCGAGCGGCACCCCGAGCGCTCTGACGCTTCTCGAGGGGCGCGACCGGCTGCTGGTCTCTCGCACCATGAGTAAGGCATTCGCGTTCGCGGGGGTTCGCGTCGGCTACCTCGCGGCTGCTCCAGCGGTCACCGACGCATTGCGACTCGTTCGGTTGCCGTATCACCTGTCAGCGCTGACACAGGCTGCCGCCACTGCGGCGCTCGCCCACAGCGGTGAAATGCTCGCGATGGTCGACGACATCAAGGCACAGCGGGACCGGATAAGTGTCGGACTCGCTGCACTGGGCTACCGGCCATACCGAAGCCACAGCAACTTCGTATTGTTCGGCGGTGTCGACGACCCGAACGCACTCTTCGAAGCGCTGCTTGAACGCGGGGTGCTCATCCGGGACATTGGACTGCCAGGGCAAATGCGAGTGTCAGCGGGCACAGAGGCGGAGACCACAGCGTTCCTCGACGCCATCGCGGCAGTAAGCTCGAAAGCATGAGCCAGCCGCAGCGCACCGCCCGAATCCAGCGTGCAACGAGCGAATCGAACATCGACCTCACGCTCAACCTCGACGGAACCGGCGTCAGCGACATTTCCACAACCGTGCCGTTCTACGACCACTTGCTGACGGCCTTCGCCAAGCACGCGCTCGTCGACCTCACCGTGCGCGCCACGGGAGACATCGAGATCGATGTTCACCACACGGTCGAAGACATCGGTATCGCTCTCGGGCAGGCCATCAAACAGGCCCTGGGAACGAAGGAGGGCATCTCGCGGTTCGGAGACGCCCTGGTTCCGTTGGACGAAGCGCTCGTGCAGGCGGTCGTTGACATCTCGGGTCGGCCGTACCTCGTGCACACGGGTGAGCCAGCCGGCTTCGAATTCCACCTCATCGGCGGCCACTTCACCGGATCGATGGTTCGCCACGTCTTCGAAGCTATCGCGTTCAACGCCGCACTCACGGTGCACGTCTCCGTGCTCGGCGGCCGCGACCCTCACCACATCGCCGAAGCCGAGTTCAAGGCATTCGCCCGCGCGTTCCGCCAGGCGAAGGCCTTCGACGCGCTCGTGAGTGGGATTCCCTCGACCAAGGGTGCACTGTGAGCGGTTCCTCTCGCCCTCAGGTTGTCGTCCTCGACTACGGGAGCGGCAATGTCCACTCCGCTGTCAAAGCTCTCGAGGCGGCCGGGGCGAACGTCGAGTTGACCGGCAACCGGCAGAAGGCCCTCGACGCCGACGGGCTCCTCGTGCCAGGCGTCGGAGCGTTCAGCGCGGTGATGGATCAGCTTGCCGCGTCGCGCGGAGCAGAAGTTATTGACAGGCGCCTCGCCGGGGGTCGCAAAGTCCTCGGCATCTGCGTTGGTATGCAGGTGTTGTTCGAGCGCGGTGTCGAGCGCGGCATCGACACCGAAGGACTTGGCGAATGGCCAGGGGTCGTCACCGAACTCGACTCGCCGATCCTCCCGCACATCGGCTGGAACACCGTCGACGCACCGGAAGACTCGGTTCTCTTCCGTGGCATCCGCGACGAACGTTTCTACTTTGTTCACTCCTACGCCGCCCAGGAGTGGACGCTCGACGTCACACCCCCGTTCCACGAGCCGGCGCTGACCTGGGCCAAGCACGGCACGCGCTTTCTGGCTGCCGTGGAGAACGGACCGTTGAGCGCGACGCAGTTCCACCCCGAGAAATCGGGAGAGGCCGGTATTCGACTGCTGACCAACTGGGTCAGCTCGTTGACATCGGACTAACGTTTCGCGTACATTCCCCGGCACGCCTGTGCCGAACCAACTATCAAGGACAATTTCATGAGTGAGTTCAACACGACGCCGAAACTTGTGCTGCTTCCGGCAGTTGACGTCGCAGACGGTAAGGCCGTCCGACTGACCCAGGGTGAGGCCGGCACGGAAACTAACTACGGCGACCCCGTCGATGCGGCAGCCGACTGGGCGAGCCAGGGCGCCGAGTGGATCCACCTCGTTGACCTCGACGCCGCATTCGGGCGCGGAAGCAACGCCGGTGTGATCCGCAAGGTGATCAAGCAGGTTCGCGGAGTGAACGTCGAACTGTCCGGCGGAATTCGCGACGATGCCTCGCTCGAAGCGGCACTGGCGACCGGTGCCAAGCGGATCAACCTGGGAACCGCCGCCCTTGAGAACCCCGAGTGGGCTGCGAACGTGATCGGCCAGTACGGCGAGGCCGTCGCGGTCGGACTTGACGTTCGGGGCACGACACTCGCCGCACGCGGGTGGACCCGCGACGGTGGAGACCTCTGGACCGTCATCGACCGGCTCGAGCAGGCGGGTTGTGCTCGTTATGTCGTGACAGACGTCACCAAGGACGGCACGCTCCAGGGACCGAACATCGACCTGCTTCGCCAGGTGATGGAGCGGACGAACCGCCCGGTCATCGCCTCCGGCGGAATCTCCAGCCTCGACGACCTGGTTGCCCTGCGCGAACTCGTGCCTCTCGGCCTTGAGGGCACGATCGTCGGCAAGGCCCTCTACGCCGGAGCATTCACCCTGGCTGAGGCGCTGGATGTCGCATCCGACTAATTCGGCAGACTCGGCAGGCCAGCCCTGGAAGGGGCGCCAGTTCGACAGCAATGCCTTTTCAGGCGACGACGGCTCGGCGCCCCCCGCACTGATCGGGGCGCTCAGCCGTTTCGCCGCTGGGACCGCTGGCGAGCAGGATGTTGTCGACGCGTTCCGCACATCGAGACTGCTGATCCCGCTCGTCGCTCACGCCGGTGACGTCGGTGTCAATGCACAGGGACAGACGGTGGACAAGACGCAGGAACTGTCGATCGTCACCGTCGCTGGGCCTGACGGACGAAACGTTCTGCCGGTCTTCTCGTCGGTCACAGCCATGCAGTCCTGGAACTCCGGAGCGCGACCAGTGCCAGCCGATGGCATCCGCGTTGCCCTCGCAGCCGCGAGCGAACAGACCGAGTTGGTTGTCCTCGACCCGACGAGCGATACCGAGTTTGCTCTTCGTCGACCGGCGTTGTGGGCAGTTGCGCAGTCGCTGCCGTGGCTGCCGGCGTACGCCAACCCGGACGTGCTTGACGCTTTTCTCACCAGTGCGCGGTCGGAACTCGCCGTACTCGATGTGCGGCTGGCTCCAGGGGATCCGCGGGCTCGGCTCGCCGGACCCGAACTGGTCGCCCACCTCGAGCTCGTTGACGGTCTGACCCGGTCCGAGTTGGACACGGTTCTGGCCCGACTCGCACAGCGGTGGGCGGCGAGCGACGCCATCGCTACGATGGTGGACTCACTCGCCGTTCGCCTTGAGGCGTCGGGCTGACCCCTGTGACGCGGCTGGGATTTACCGTCGAGGGTTGACCTTGCGGTGGCGAGGATGGTGGCATGGGGGAAACGAAGGGACGCCATGCCAGAACCCACTGGGCACATCAGTCAAGGTCGTGACCTCACATTCGAGCTCACGCTGACCCGTCGCTTCGACGCTCCAGCGGCGGAGGTTTGGGCAAGCCTCACCGATCCGGCACAAACGGCCGAGTGGCTTGGGCCGTGGCGGGGAACGCCAGGTGTCGGCAACACTGTCGAACTGCAGATGGCGTTCGAAGAGGGCGACTCCTGGAGTGCGGTGCGGATCGACGAGTGCGACGCGCCTCACCGGATCAGTGTCTCCGTGACCGTCTCGGAGGACATCAGCGGCTGGGATCTCGAGGTCACCCTGGCCGAGCAGGATGGGGAAACCGAGCTGACCTTCGTGCACCGGCTCGATGACCCGGCGGCAGCGGAATCGATCGGGCCAGGGTGGGAGTATTACCTCGACATGCTCGTTGCGGCACGAACCGGAACCGAGCGGCCCGAGTTCGATGACTATTACCCCTCGCAGGTGGTCTACTACACGAAGCAGGCGAATCGCGTGCTCACCGAGTGACGTCGTGGCATCCGTTCTCAAAATCAGCTGGTGCGCCATACTGACCTGATGACGTCCCAACCCGCCGCACGCCGCGGTCTTGGTGTGCTGGCCATTCTTGTCGGTGTGCTCGTGATCGTGTCACTGATTGTCGTGTTCACCCGGGGGGAGCTGGAGCTGCTCGATGAGTCGACGCCGGAGGGTGTTGTGCAGCGGTACTCGGCTGCGGTGCTCGACGGCGACGAGGACGCTGCGCTGAGATATCTCGCGGCCGAAGCTCAATCGGATTGTGGGCTGATCGCTGTCACCGAAACCGAAAACCTGCGGGTCTCACTGGTTTCGACGGAAAACGGTGATGATGGCGGTTCGGCCGATGTGACAGTTTCGCTCAGTCGAGGCTCCAACGGGGAACTTTTCGGGGGCTCCGGATACGAATACGAGGAACGGTTCTCGCTGACGAAGGTAGGAAGCGACTGGCGCATCGAGACCGCGCCGTGGGAGTTGGCGTTCTGCCGCAATGACGGGTTCTCAGGATGAGCGGGACCTTCTCACAGGCGAAGCCTTCGCCTGCGGGTTCAATCGTGCGGCGGCTCGTTGTCTACACGTTGCTGGCCGTGCTCGTCTGCATCGCTGCGAGCGGCCTGGCCGGGCTCCTGGGGCTTCTGCTCGACGTCGAGACGGTGCTGGCCGGCACACGTACCTCGAGTACGGCCCAGTTTTTGACCTTCACCCTGATCGGTGTGCCGTTCGCCGCCGCTCTGTGGTGGACTGTGTGGCGCCGGCTCTCCGACCCTGCCGAGCGTAACTCGCTGGCGTGGGGTTTGTACCTCTCAGCAGTGCTCACCCTGTCACTGATCGTGTTCAGCACCGCGCTTCTCGGTGTGCTTGCCGGTCTGATCGAGGGGGACTGGGACGGCCCCGGCCTCGCAACGGCACTCGTGTGGGCCGCCGTGTGGGCCTGGCACTGCCTGATCTGGCGGAACCCGCTGACAGCGCCGGGCCGCCTCACCGTTGTGCCCGCAGTGCTGGGTGCGAGCTTCGGTCTGATCCTCGGTGCCGGATCCGCCTGGCGCACACTCGCGTCGGTGTTCGACGCCGGGCTAGACAGTCTCGATGTTGAAGTGCTGGTCGAATCGTCATGGGGGATCGGTGCCCTGCAGTCGCTGCTCTGGGCCATCGGCGGTGCGGCGATCTGGGCATGGCACTGGTATCGCGCGGGCGCACGCCTCAGCACGACGGCGCTCTCAAACGTCGCCCTCGTTGTGCTCGGCATCCTCGGTGCGAGCATCGTGACCCTCGCCGGCATCGGAACTTCCCTCTTCGTTCTGCTGCGACTCGGATTCGACCGAACCGACCCTGTGCCCGTTCTGCTCTCCCCAATGCCGGCCGCGCTCGCGGCAACGTTGGTCGGCTGCGGCATCTGGATCTACTCCCACGCAACAGCCGAGCAACGCTCACCAGCGACCCGAGAGGCCGGCGTGCTTGCCACAAGCGGTGTCGCTCTCGCGGGAGCAGCCTCAGGCATCGGCGTCATCGTGAATGCCACCCTCGGCATCATCCCCACCCCGCTTGCCGGCGACGACACACGCACACTTCTCCTCGGCGGGTTGAGCGCTCTGCTGGTCGGAGCACCGGTGTGGTGGTTCGCCTGGCGTCCACTAACGGTGACGGATGCTTCGCGCCAGTTCGCTGGACGCCGCATCTACCTGATCGCCATTTTCGGGATCAGTGCCGTTGTTGCCCTGATCACCCTGCTCGTGATCGGATTCCGGCTGTTCGAGTTCTTCCTCGGCGGGAGCGAGGGACTCGTCGACCGGATCCGCGCACCTCTGGGCCTGCTCACGGCGACCGCCCTGGTCGCCGGCTACCACTTCAGCGTGTGGCGGCGCGACCGGGACGAAGCTGACCGAAACACCCCGCCGGAGCGTGCGCGCACGATCGGAGATGTGGTCCTCGTCACGGGGGCCGACGCGGATCCGCTCGTACGCGCGATCGAGACCGCGACCGGAGCGTCGGTGACCGTGTGGCGCTCGGCGAGCTCGCCCTACGAGACAAACCCGGCTGACCTGGTGCGTGCCCTCGACGGCATCACGGGTGCGCGGGTGCTGATTGTGGCGACCGATCGCGTCGAGGTGATTCCGCTCCACGAGTAAGCGGGCCGGCACCACCCCGGCCGACACCAACCCGGCCGGCACCACCCCGGCCGACACCACCCCGGCCGACACCAACCCGGCCGCTGGCACACTGGCGGATCCGGCCGGCTCCGACTTTCGTTCGTCGGTCCCTTAGCGCGGCTTTTGCCGGGTACGGGATCGGAACGGACCGATGAGTGACGGCGCAGGGGTTTGGTGTTCGTTCGTCGGTCCCTTAGTGCGGCTTGTGCGGCGAGAACGTTACTTATCGGACCGATGAGTGAGCGGACCGAGTGCGGTGTTCGTTCGTCGGTCCCTTAGTACGGCTTGTGCGGCGAGAGCGTCACTTATTGGACCGATGAGTGAGCGGACCGAGTGCGGCGTTCGTTCGTCGGTCCCTTAGTACGGCTTTTGCCGGGTAAAGGAGACGGAACGGACCGATGAGTGACGGCGCAGGGGTTTGGCGTTCGTTCGTCGGTCCCTTAGTGCGTTCTTGCCCCGAACACGACGCAACAGAGCGACGAAGCGACGAACGCGCCCCCGCGACCGCGTCGGCGCGGTTAGTTAACCGGGCCCGTCCATTTCTCTCCCGGACCCTTGCCGATCGGGTCGGGGATCGATGAGGCCTCACGGAACGCCAGCTGCAGCGAGCGAAGTCCGTCGCGGAGGCTGCGAGCGTGCATGTCGCTCACTTCGGGCGCACCCGCCGTGATCAGTCCGGCCAGGGCGTTGATGAGCTTGCGGGCCTCATCGAGGTCAAGCTGGCTGTCCGGGTCGTCGGCCAGGCCACATTTCACGGCTGCCGCACTCATGAGGTGCACTGCCGTTGTGGTGATAACTTCGACGGCGCCGACGTCAGCGATATCGCGGGTTGCGTCAGCCGCGGCGTCTTCAACGTTGTCGTAAGGGGATTCGTTAGTGCTCAATGCCAACCTCTGCTAGACTCTAAGACGGCTCCGGGACTTTTGTTCCGGTACGAAAGAGGAAATTTCCCACCCGCGCTTGACCGCTTCACTAAGGTTACCGGGTTGTTGTACTCCGCCAGACGCATGGTTTCCATGCTGAGGTAGACAGGGTACGAGCCGCTGCGATTGCTTTATTGCCGTCGTGGTTGTGGTGTGTGACTTCTCCTCTCTCGCTTGATTCAGGCATCCGTCTGTATTGAAAGTCAGAGATTGAGTTAGAGGAGTAACGCATTAGCGATCCCCGTACAAACGACCGTATCCGAGTCCCCGAGGTCCGCCTCGTGGGTCCCGCCGGAGAACAGGTCGGCGTCGTCAAGATTGAGGTAGCACTGCGCCTGGCGCAGGAAGCTGAGCTCGATCTCGTCGAGGTCGCCCCGAACTCCAAGCCTCCGGTCGCGAAGATCATGGATTACGGCAAGTTCAAGTACGAGGCTGCGCAGAAGGCCAAGGAGGCCAGGCGTAACCAGGCGAACACGATCCTCAAAGAGGTTCGATTCCGTCTCAAGATCGACAAGCACGACTACGAAACGAAAGTAAAGCGCGCTGAGGGATTCCTCAAGGGTGGCGACAAGGTCAAAGCAATGATCCTGTTCCGCGGCCGTGAGCAGTCTCGACCCGACCAGGGCGTGCGCTTGCTCCAAAAATTTGCCGAAGATGTTTCGGAACTGGGCACTGTTGAGTCCACTCCGACCATCGATGGTCGAAACATGGTCATGGTAATCGGCCCTCTGAAGAACAAGTCAGAGGCAAAGGCCGAAGCCAACGCACAACGTGCTGCCAATAAAGCAGCGAAGCAGGAGGAAGACAATGCCTAAGCAGAAGACCCATTCCGGTGCCAAGAAGCGATTCAAGCTCACCGGTTCCGGCAAGATCAAGAAGCAGCAGTCGGGCATGCGCCACAACCTCGAGGTGAAGTCCGGACAGCGTAAGCGTCGCTTGAACACCGACCAGCTCGTCTCGAAGGCTGACACCAAGAACATCAAGAAGCTTCTCGGTCACTAAGACCTGAACCCGTTAGGAATATAGACAAATGGCAAGAGTAAAAAGGGCGGTAAACGCTCACAAGAAGCGTCGGGTTATCCTCGAGCGCGCCGAGGGTTACCGCGGCCAGCGTTCACGCCTGTACCGCAAGGCCAAGGAGCAGGTCACCCACTCCATGGTTTACGCGTACCGTGACCGCCGCCAGAAGAAGGGTGACTTCCGTCGCCTCTGGATTCAGCGGATCAACGCGGCATCGCGTGCCAACGGCCTCACCTACAACCGCCTCATCCAGGGTCTCGGCCTTGCTGGCATCGAGGTTGACCGTCGCATCCTCGCTGAGCTCGCCGTTAACGAGCCGGCCACGTTCGCGGCCCTCGTCGAGAGCGCGAAGAAGGCCCTCCCGGCCGACACTTCGGCTCCGAAGGCAGCAGCGTAAGCAGCTTTTCCTCACAACGGGCATCCCGCTTCGGCGGGGTGCCCGTTGTTGTGTTGTGCGCGAGCCTCCCCAGCCGGTCACGGGCTGTCCTTAGACTGGGGGAGTGCTTGATAACCCACGTTCCCCGCGCGTCAGAGCGGTAGCAAAACTTGCCAAACGACCAGCCAGGCTTGAAACCGGCCTCTTCCTGCTCGAAGGGCCGCAGGCGGTATCCGAAGCGCTGGCCTTCCGCCCGGGGCTGATCGTCGAGCTCTACGCAACACCAACCGCGCTCGAGCGGTACCCCGAGATCGCCGCCCAGGCTGCCGAGCAGCCGGACTTCGACGTTGAGTTCGTCTCCGAAGAGGTCCTCGGTGTGATGAGTGACACGGTGACACCGCAGGGCTTCATCGCCGTTGCACACCAGTTCCCGACGTCGATGAAAGACATCTTCAACGCTGAGCCCAAGCTCATCGCCATTCTCGAAGAGGTTCGCGACCCGGGCAACCTCGGCACGATCATTCGTGCTGCCGACTCCGCAGGCGCCGACGCGGTCATTCTCACGGGCCGCAGTGTCGACCTGTACAACCCGAAGGTCGTTCGTTCGACGACCGGGTCCCTGTTCCACCTGCCGATCGCGGTCGGCGCCGAACTGCCGAACGTCATCGAGCGTGCACACAAGGCGGGACTTCGAGTTCTGGCCGCCGACGTTAAGGGAACGAGTCTCCTCGACGCCCGGATTTCCGGTGAACTCGTGCAGCCGACCGCCTGGCTCTTCGGTAATGAAGCTCACGGGCTCACCGACGAGCAGCTGCCGCTCGCCGACGCCGCAATCACCGTGCCGATCTACGGCCACGCCGAGTCGATGAACCTCGCGACAGCTGCGTCGGTCTGTCTCTACGAATCGGCATTCGCACAACGCAGCGCCGTCTAACCGGCGTACGCCGTGGCATCCGCTTCTTCCTTCCTAATCTTGGTTACGAATGAGTAACGGATGCCACGCGTCATACGGCTGAAACATCGCGTCCCCTAGTTTGGGTGCATGGAACCAACGCTGATACCGAACACGACGAGCATGCCCATCGCGAAACGCGGGGAACCCCTGGTCATCGTCGACTCGGTCAACAAGCACTACGGCGAACTCCACGTTCTGAAAAACATCAACACCACTGTCGCCCGCGGCGAGGTCGTTGTGGTTATCGGTCCAAGTGGTTCGGGCAAGTCGACGCTGTGCCGCGCGATCAACCGGCTCGAAACCATCGACGACGGCAGCATCACCATTGACGGCAAGAAGTTGCCTGAAGAGGGCGCTGAGCTTGCACATCTGCGGGCGGACGTCGGCATGGTGTTCCAGTCGTTCAACCTTTTCGCACACAAGACAGTGCTTGAGAACATCACGCTTGCGCCGATGAAGGTCAAGAAGATGTCGAAGAAGGATGCCACTGAGCGCGCAATGACCCTGCTCGAGCGCGTCGGAGTGGCGAACCAGGCGAACAAGATGCCGGCTCAGCTCTCCGGTGGCCAGCAGCAGCGTGTCGCAATCGCCCGTTCGCTCGCAATGAGCCCCAAGCTGATCCTCATGGACGAGCCCACAAGCGCGCTCGACCCCGAAATGATCAACGAGGTCCTCGACGTCATGGTCGGCCTCGCCAAAGAGGGAATGACCATGATCGTGGTGACCCACGAGATGGGCTTCGCTCGCAAGGCCGCCGACCGTGTGCTTTTCATGGCCGACGGCGAAATCGTCGAAGAAGCCACCCCAGAGACCTTCTTCAGCGCACCGAAGTCGGATCGCGCCAAGGACTTCCTGTCGAAAATTCTTGATCACTGACCGGCACGCACCGATCGGTGCGACGCCTCTCACGCTTGACCGCCCAGCGGTCAGGGAAACACAGCACATCACAGAGGAATGAGAAGCAGATGAAGCGCAAAAAGCTATCACTGATCGCACTCGGCGGAGCCGCGTTGCTCACGCTTTCGGCATGTTCAGGCGGCAGCGGCGGAGACACCGCTGCTCCGGAGCCCGAAGCAGCCCCCACCTTCGAAGCAGGCACAACGATGGCCACGCTCGCCGAAGAGGGCAGCATCACCATCGGTACCAAGTTCGACCAGCCCCTGTTCGGCCTCATCGGACCCGACGGTGACCCGGTTGGATTCGACGTCGAGATCGGCAAGATCATCGCCGCGAAGCTCGGCATCGCCGAAGACAAGATCGAGTGGAAGGAAACGGTTTCAGCCAACCGCGAGCCCTTCATCCAGAACGGCGAGGTTGACATCGTCATCGCGACGTACACCATCAACGACAAGCGCAAGGAAGTCATTTCCTTCGCCGGCCCGTACTACATGGCCGGTCAGTCGATCCTGACGCTCGCCGACAACAAGGACATCAAGAGCGAAGATGACCTCGTCGGCCAGCCGGTCTGCTCGGTCACCGGGTCCACCCCGGCAGCGAAGCTCGCTGAGATCGGTGCAACACCTGTCCTGACCGACACCTACTCGAACTGCCTCGAGCCGCTGCGCACGGGCCAGGTTGTCGCGGTCTCGACAGACAACGTGATCCTCGCGGGTCTCGCCGCTCAGAACGAGGGCGAGTTCAAGGTGGTCGGCAAGCCGTTCACCGAGGAGCCGTACGGTATCGGCCTCAAGCTGGAGGACACGGAGTTCCGCAACTTCATCAACGACACCCTTGAAGAGTCCTACGAAGACGGTTCGTACGAGGAGGCCTGGAACAGCACAGCTGGAACGGTTCTCGAGTTCGTTGAACCGCCGGCCGTAGACCGCTACTAAAGTCCCACACACATTCGGGGCGGGGGTGACCCCGCCCCGTTTGTGAGCACTCGCACTTATCAGAACGGAAGAGGCCACATGGACGTCATTTTCGACAACCTGCCTCGGTACCTCGCCGGGTTCAGCATGACACTGCAGCTCCTCGTCGTTGCAGGCATCGCCGCGCTCATCATCGGTACCATCATCGCCACCATGCGGATCTCACCCGTCCCATCGCTACGCGGGTTCGCGGCCGTGTACACCGAACTCGTCCGCAACACCCCGCTTACGCTCGTACTTTTCTTTTGCGCGCTGATCCTGCCGTACCTCGGCGTGAGGCTCGAATACTCGGTATTCGCAATGATCGGCCTGAGCGTGTACACGTCGCCGTTCGTTGCTGAAGCCCTCCGGTCGGGAATCAATGGGGTGCCCATCGGGCAGGCTGAGGCGGCTCGCAGCCTTGGGCTCGGCTTCGGCCAGACCGTGGGCTACGTCGTCTTCCCGCAGGCCTTCCGCATGGTGATCCCACCGCTCATCAACGTCTTCATCGCGCTGACGAAGAACACCTCGGTTGCCGGCGGTTTCTTCGTCGTCGAACTCTTCACCATCGGTAAGGAGCTGGCCAACGCCAACGGCAACGCCGTCATCGCCGTTCTGCTCGGCGTCGCGACCTTCTACCTGTTGATCACTATTCCGCTCGGTATCTTCGCCGCGCGACTCGAGAAGAAGTGGGTGGTGGCGCGATGAGCGGTTCCGTTCTGTTCGACGCTCCCGGCCCGAAGGCCCGTCGGCTGTCGCTGATTCTCTCCATCGTCGTCGGTATCCTCATTCTCGCCGGACTGTACTGGCTGTACACGATTCTGGCTGCACCGCGGCCAAGCTCGGGCGGCATCACGCTCCCAGGCATGTTCGACCCCAGCCGCTGGGATGTCTTCGCTAATCCTGACGTGTGGACCTTCATCTGGGGTGGTGTCGTTCGCACCCTGCAGGCGGCGGCAGCGGCCGCTGTCCTGGCGCTCATCCTTGGAGTGGTTTTCGCGCTGTTGCGCACCGCCAAGAGCGCGTGGATCCGCACCCCAACCACGGTCATTCTCGAGTTCGTGCGAGGTATGCCCGTTCTGCTGATGATGCTCTTCATCCTGCTTGGGTTCTCGAGCGGCGCCTACTGGGCAGTCGTGCTGGCGCTCGGGCTCTACAACGGCGCCATCATCGGTGAAGCACTCCGCGCCGGCCTCGCGTCGCTCCCGCGCGGGCAGCGTGAAGCCGGACTGAGCCTCGGTTTGCGCGAGCTGCAGACGCGGATGCTCATCGAGTTCCCGCAGGCGTTCCGCCAGATGCTGCCGATCATCGTTGCGCAGCTCGTTGTGCTGCTCAAGGACACGTCGCTCGGCTACATCGTTGGATACCCCGAGCTCATTCGCTCGACGATGAACAACCTCGCGAGCTTCTACGGAAACCGGTACCTGTTCTCGTTCTTTGCGGTAACGCTCGTGATCTACCTCATCATGAACCTGACACTGTCATGGGTCGCCCGCTGGCTGTCGAAGCACACCGACTCGGCGCGCCGAGGGGGCAAGGCAGGCAAGGAGGTACCCGTGGACCCGGCGCTCGCTATCGCTCAGGCATCTGCGGCCGCGCGCCAGTCCGAAGCCGGCGGGAACCCAGGCGCCCGCTAGCGCGATCGTCCAGCGGCTCAGGCCATTCGCTCGGACTCGGTAGACTTGTGGACCGTGTCCGACTCGCAAGTAATAACCGAATCCGCCGTGAACGCGGCAGTGGAATCAGCCCTCGCCGCGATTGCCGCTGCAGCCGATTCCGCCGCCCTCAAGCAGGTACGCACCGAGCACACCGGAGAAGCATCGCCACTGGCGAAGCTCAACGGTGAGCTGCGCAACGTTGCCCCAGACCAGAAGGCCCCGCTCGGCAAGCTCGTCGGCCAGGCCCGCGGCCGGGTCAACGGCGCATTCGCCGCTCGTGAGCAGGAAATCGTCGAAGCGGAGAACGCCGCCCAGCTCGAAGCAGAGGCACTCGATGTCACGGCGCTTGCCAGCCGCTACACCGCCGGTGCACGCCACCCCCTCACCCTGCTGCAGGACCGCGTGAGCGAGATCTTCACCGGCATGGGCTGGGAGATCGCCGAGGGGCCTGAGGTCGAGAGCGAGTGGTTCAACTTCGACGCGCTCAACTTCGATGCTGACCACCCCGCTCGGGCCATGCAGGACACCTTCTTCATCGACCCGCCCGAGTCGCACCTCGTGCTGCGCACCCACACCTCTCCGGTGCAGATTCGCTCGTTGCTCGACCGTGAGCTCCCGGTCTACGTTCTCGCACCCGGTCGGGTGTACCGCACCGACGAGTTCGATGCGACGCACCTTCCTGTGTTCATGCAGTTCGAGGGCCTCGCCGTCGATAAGGGCCTCACCATGGCGCACCTCAAGGGCACGCTCGACCACTTCGTGAAGTCGATCTTCGGGGACGAGGCAAAGATCCGCCTGCGCCCGAGCTATTTCCCGTTCACCGAGCCGAGCGCCGAGCTCGACTTCTGGCACCCGACGTTCAAGCACGGTCCGCGCTGGATCGAGTGGGGTGGCTGCGGCATGATCAACCCCAACGTGCTTCGCGCTGCCGGCATTGATCCGGACGAGTATTCAGGTTTCGCCTTCGGCATGGGAATCGAGCGCGGCCTGATGCTGCGCAACGACGTCCAGGACATGCGGGAGATGGTTGAGGGCGACGTGCGCTTCTCACAGCAGTTTGGAATGGTGGTTTAGCATGCGGGTGCCCCTCAGTTGGCTCGCTGAATACGTCGATCTCGCACCGGGATCGACAACAGAAGACGTCCACGCCGCCCTGGTTCAGGTCGGTCTCGAAGAAGAGGACGTTCACACCTTCGACGTGACCGGACCGGTCGTCGTCGGTGAGGTCCTCGAGTTCGTTGAGGAACCGCAGAAGAACGGCAAGGTCATCCGCTGGTGCCAGGTGCGCGTGGCGCCGGAAGGCCAGCTCGCCGCTGACGGCGGGCCAGATGTGCACGGCATCGTCTGTGGTGCAGGCAACTTCTTCGTGGGCGACAAGGTCGTTGTGACCCTGCCGGGCGCTGTGCTTCCCGGCCCGTTCCCGATCACCCCGCGCAAAACGTACGGCCACGTGTCCGACGGCATGATCGCGTCGACCCGTGAGCTTGGCCTCGGTGACGAGCACGACGGCATCCTGCGCCTGTCGACGCTCGGCGTTGACGCTGAGCCAGGGACGGATGCCATCGCGCTGCTCGGTCTGGACGACGCGGCAGTCGAGATCAACGTCACGCCCGATCGCGGCTACGCGTTCTCGATCCGCGGTGTGGCGCGCGAGTACTCCCACGCCACCGGTGCGAAGTTCGACGATCCCGCGCTTCGCGACGCGCTTCGCCCGACCGGAACGAACGGGTTCCCCGTCGCACTCGCCGACGAGGCTCCGATCCACGGCAAGCCGGGTGTGCGGGTGTTCGCCACCCGCATCGTCCGGAACGTCGACGCTGCTCGTCCGACGCCGCCGTGGATGGTGTCGCGACTGAAGCTTGCAGGCATCCGTTCGATTTCTCTTCTTGTCGACATCACCAACTACGTGATGCTCGAACTCGGCCAGCCGATCCACGGCTACGACCTCGACACGCTCACAGACGGCATTACAGTTCGGCGGGCGCAGCCGGGGGAGAAGCTCACCACCCTCGACGCCCAGGCGCGCACCCTCAGCCCCGAGGATCTGCTCATCACCGACGGCTCAGGGCCGATCGGCCTCGCCGGTGTGATGGGCGGCGCGACCACCGAGATGGGTGAGAACACGCGCAACGTGCTCATCGAGGCCGCGAACTTCGACCCGGTGTCGATCGCCCGTACGGCGCGCAGGCACAAGCTGCCGAGTGAGGCGTCCAAGCGGTTCGAGCGTGGTGTTGACCCCGCGATCGCCGTTGCCGCTGCCTCGCGCGTTGCCGAGCTGATGGTCGAACTCGCCGGGGGAGAAGCAGACGAGACGGGATCGCTCGTCGGTGAACCCACGACCGCCGAGCCGATCCTGCTTCCGAACGGATATGTCTCGGGTCTCATCGGCATCGAGTACACCGCCGAGGAGATTCGGGGGTCGCTGGTCGAGATCGGCGCAACAGTCGACGACGCCGATGGCGGACTTCGCGTCATCGCACCGAGCTGGCGTCCAGACATCACCGACAAGAGCGACCTGGCCGAGGAAGTCGCCCGCATCGTCGGCTACGACCGAATTCCCTCCGTGCTTCCCGTCGCGCCTCCCGGCCGCGGCCTGACCCGGTCGCAGCGTGTTCGCCGCACGGTCGCTGACACGCTCGCCGCAGCGGGTTCGACCGAGATCGTGGCGTTCCCGTTCCTTCCGGCGAGCGAGAACGACAAGTTCGGCTCGCCGACTGCGGGCTCCGTCCCCGCGATCAAGGTGGCCAACGCGCTCGACGCGAGTGCGCCGTACCTGCGTACGAGCCTCATTCCAGGCCTGATCTCGGCCGCCAAACGCAACCTGTCACGCGGGCTCACCGACGTATCGCTGTTCGAGCTCGGACTCGTCTTCACCCCCGAAAACGGCAAACGCTACGGCCAGGCAGAACTGCCGTCCGGCGTCGCTCGCCCGACCGACGAGCAGCTGGCCGAGCTCAATGCCGGTATCCCGCCGCAGCCGCGTCACGTTGGTGTGCTCATCGTCGGCAACGCCGTCGCCAAGCAGCCGGGTATCGCTTCGGTTCCGTCCGGAATTACGGATGCTCTCGCTGCCGTTTCGCAGATCGGTCTTGCGACGGGTGCGCAGATCGACGTGATCCAGGGCAGCCACCACTCGATGCACCCGGGGCGCACCGCCGAACTCCGTGTCGGCGACCGGGTTGTCGGGTACGCGGGAGAGCTGCTGCCGCAGCTCGCCCTCGACTCCGACCTGCCGCGCGTGGTCGCGGTTGCTGAGCTGGACCTCGACGCGATCCTCGAGGCAACGGATGCCGCAATCACGGCTGGTGTCATCGGCACGCTACCCGCCGCGACCCAGGACCTCTCACTCGTTGTGCCGCGCTCTGTTCCCGCTGGGGACGTGCTTGCGACGGTTCGTGAGGGTTCAGGCGAATTGTTGGAAGACATCCGGCTGGTTGACGATTACCGCGGGAAGGGTGTCGCTGACGACGCGAAGAGCCTGACCTTCGCTCTGCGGTTCCGCGCCGCCGATCGAACGCTCACCGCGGCCGAGGCTTCCGAAGCGAAGCTCGCTGGCTCAGCGCTGGCCACAGAGCGCTTCGGCGCCGTGCTGCGCGAGTAGCATCGAGCCGTTTCACACGACGCCGGTTCCGTTCGAGCATCTCAGGTTCGCCTGCTGCTTGATCGGAGCCGGCGTTTCTGTCGTGCGTGGGCGTCGACCGTGGAGTCTTGCATTAGGTTCTACTCATGAGCCTTCCGGGAAGCCGACGCCCGTGGTTGCCCGTGAGTTTCGCCGTGGTCACGCTCCTGCTTCTCGGCGGCTGTGCCTCGGTGCCAACGGCCGCATGGCGAGTGGCCCCGATCGAGTACGACAACGGCGTCGATGGCCGCGAAGATCGAATCGATGTCACCTACCCGATGGCGAACATCACCTCCGACACAGCCGGCGGTCTGTGGACGGAATCTGCCGGGTCATGGTTGCACCTGGATGAGAACGGGAACACCCTACGGCGGTTCAACGCCGACATGTTCATGACGGTGCACGGAATATCGGCGGTGTCACCGACGATGCTCGCTGTGTCGCGGACCGACCGCGAGGACGTGACAGGCTCGAGTTCAGGCCTCTTTCTCTTCGACACCGACGCCGGAACCTGGGACGCCGTGGATGTCGATTCCCGAACGACTGGCGACGTCGCGGTTGATGGAACCGGACGGATCGTGTTCGTCGATTTCGTCGGCGCCACGGCACCGGACGCGAGAGGTTCCGACGGCGTAACAACCCCGACACCGTTCGCGATTCGAACAGTAGACACCGGCGGCAGTCAAACGACAATCGTCGACGTCACCGAGGGTCTCTCCGCGACAGACGTTGCGGTCGACATCGATTCTGCGGGCACGACCTATGTCAGCACCGATCGGGAAACATACTCCATTCGAACCGATGGAACGCGCGCGCTATTGGGTCGGCATTCAACGCGCCGCCCCGTGCTTGCGGTGAGCGCCAGTGGCGATGTGCTCGCCTCATCATCGGGAAGCGCCAACACCGACGTCCAGTGGGCGATGACCCGCGGATCGTTCGCGGCCAGAGCCGTCATGACCGACTACGGGAACTGCACGAAGACGGGCGAGGTCGGCCTCGTCCTTAGAGAGGGAAGAAAGGCAACTCCGTTGCCGTTCACCTGCGGTGTTGCAGGCGCTGCCTGGATCGACGAGTCAACCTTTGTCGTGTCGATCGGTTCCGAAGGCGGTGCGATCCTCAGCACAGTGACGCCGCCGCAAGACAAGGAGGACCGTCCCGATGTTCGCTGAGAAGACGAGAACGAAACGACAATTAGTATGGCGCCGCATCGAAGAAGAACGTGCGGTTCTCGCCGACAACCTCGAATCGCTCTCTCCAGCCCAGTGGGCGGTTCCGTCTCTCTGCACGGGACTGTCGGTCAGGGAAGTGCTCGCACATCTGACGGTCAGCGGAACAGTCTCGGGTCCGCAATGGTTCCTCGGCGTGCTTCGCGCTCGATTCGACTTCGATCAGCAGGTCGTCGACCGACTGCAAGAACAACTCGGTTCGAGCCCTTCGGAGACCCTCAATCGTTTCCGAAGGACTGTGGGAAGTCGGACATCGCCTCCCTTGCCCGCAATAGCGTTACTCGGCGAGATGGTTGTGCACGGCGAGGACATCCGGCGTCCACTCGGGCTGGTGCGTGACTATCCGAGACCTGTGCTTGACGCGCTTTTGCGATATTACGCGGGCACCGACCAGGTGGTGATCGCTAAAAAGCGCATCGACGGACTTCGACTGGAAGCGGACGACAGCGATGTGACGGTTGGCCACGGGCAACCGGTGCGAGGTTCCAGTGTCGCGCTCATCATGGCGATGACAGGCCGTGGAGCGTACTGCGCTGACCTTTCCGGGGCCGGTGTGCCTGTGCTCGCGGGTCGAGCTTCCTGAGGCCATCATCCTCAGCGATCACGACGGCTGACCTTCGCAGCTTCGCGAAGTGCCCTTGCCAGCCGCCGCCGCGACGTAATACCGTCGCAACACCCGGTTGCACACCACGAGCGGAAGGCACGTCATGCTGAAGCAGGTCGCTGAGGGCGTTCTCGTTCACGAGAGTGAGTTCATCCAGAGCCAGTCGATCGTCGTCCAGGGTGCAGACGGTGTTTTGCTCGTCGACCCGGGCATAACAAACGAGGAGCTGGCCGGAATCGCTGAGGACCTTCGGGATCTGAGTCAGCCCGTTGTGGCCGGATTCTCGACCCATCCCGATTGGGATCACCTGCTCTGGCATACAAGCTTCGGCGACGTACCTCGCTATGGCACAGCCCGATGTGAGGCCTCAATCCGTGATTTTCTGTCGAAAGCAGAGTGGAAGGAACAAGTGGCTGAGGGGCTACCGCCGGAGTATGCCGACGAGATACCCCTGGATTTGCTCGGCCTCATCACCGGCCTGCCGGTCGGGACGACGCAGATTCCTTGGGACGGCCCCAGAGTCCGCATCCTTGAGCACCAGGCGCACGCGCCGGGCCACGCTGGGTTGTTGATCGAGGACAGCGGCGTCCTCATTGCGGGCGACATGCTCTCCGACATTCTGATGCCCTTCCTGGACCTTGAAGCGGCGACCCCGATCCATGACTACCTGGCGGCCCTGCAGGTGTTCGAGAGCGTGGCCGACGGTATTGAAGCTGTCATTCCCGGTCATGGGTCGGTCGGCGGAACCGAGGAGCTTCGCTCACGGATCGCACTGGACCGCGCCTATCTAGAGGACCTGCGCGACGGCCGTGTGTCGAACGACCCGCGCGTCGGTCCATCGGCCCCACTCGGTTGGCTGCCCGACGTCCATGAATGGCAGGTGCAGCGGCTCGCTTCGATGAAGTAACGAGCGGTGCTGAGCGCCTGAGTCTGATCGAGAATAGCGTTGTGGTTACCATACGCACTGCCCAGATTGGTGTGGGAGCTCTGCTTGCCGTCTGTCTCTTGACCGGCTGCGGAGGGAACGGTGTTGCCAAAGCAGTGAGACCGGGGGTTCCAGAGGGCCTCGACGTTGACCCAGCGAACACCGCACCCGCCGGAACATGGCTTGAGCGCGGTGAGTCGTTCGCCATCGTCACATGGGGCAGCTCAAGTTGTCCGCTTGTCGCGTCTGCTCTGACCGTCGAGGGCGCGGACCGGATCGGGGTGAGGTTCGCGCCGTCACCGAGGGATCCCTGTACCGCTGACATGGCCGCAACGACTCACGAGTTCGCTTTGCCGGTCGCGGTGGCGCGCACCCCAGTCAAGGTCGATGTTAGTTACGGCGATAGGGATGACATCCGCACCCTCACCCTGAACTAGCACGCGTCAGTCCTCAACGAAGGTGATAGCAGCGTCTGATGCTCGCAGAGGACGAGTGCGGCCGCTTCACTGCGGCCAAACAACTTGAGTGGATCTGAACGTCGAGCTTTAGGGTGAACGTATGCGCTCACTCTTGTCCACCCTGCATGTGGCCGGCCCGTGACTCGGACGCGCGGAGCGCGGATGGATCTTCTCGACGCGCTCACTGTTGCCCTTCTCATCGTTGGAACCTGCAACTTGATTATTGGGGTCGTCTGCGTCGTGATTGGCGAGACCCAGGTAGGAATCGCTCTGATCCCCGGTGGCGGTGGGGCCGTCGTTCTTGCGCTTGCCGTCAGAGCCCACCGGCGAAGGACGGCCGACGACGGTGATTAGGGTTACCGTCGACCAGCAGTCTGGCGCTCGCCGCAGCCAGCCGGAACCTATGGCGCCTGGACTCGGCTATTAGTGATTGTTTTCGGTTGGTTGTGGCCGTGCAGAATCTCACCCACTTCGGGTGTGGCCTCATCCTTCCTGAACGAGTTGACTGCACAACCAGCGGCTTGGCCGTACGCAGCCGCAGGCCAACACGGTCGATGCAGCGCGGCGGGCTTCAAGCACAACAGAATCGGAGGGTCCCATCTTGTCAAGACCGCAGCCGTCGAAAGTGCAGGCGAACGTGATGACTGAGTCCAAGGCGGGTCTGTGGGGCTTCTTGGCAGGCGTCATCACGGCCGCGCTTGTCGCCGTGACCATTTCCGCAACCGTAGCTCTCGCCACCCACCCACAAACACGGTTCCTCATGAGTGACGCGGTCGAAATCTCTGCCACGGGATACTCCCTTTTCTGGTGGACCGCTTCAGTGTTTTTGCTCGCCCTTCCTTTCGTGGTGGGCTACGGAGTGGCTCACATGTCCGCGAAAACTTTAGGGGTCCTCGCGGGCATCGTCATCGCCTTCCTGATCCTCTTGATTGTTCTTGCGCAGGTCAGCTTCTCGGTGTAGATCGTCGAGGACTCGCAGCGACGTCAACGGCGATCGTTGCTCGTCAACGAGCGGTTGGGGTTCTGATTCTCCGCCCTCCTCTTCGTGCTCCTGGCCGTCGAGGCGATTGCCGGAGAGCCAGTTCAGCCATCGCGCGCTCGGGCCCTCGTCGAGCAGCACCGTTCTCGTCAGCAGCGTGAGAGGGATAGACAAAATGGCGCCGAGCGGACCGATGATCAGTGTCCAGAATGCGACGGAAAAGAAGCTGAGGGTGAGGGTGATGTCCACGGCGTCGCTGACAAACTTCGGCTGCACGAGCACCTGCAGTACGACGTTGACGACGCAGTAGATGGCGATCACAGCGAGCAACATTGGCGGACCGCCGACGACAAGCGCGAGAACTGCAGGCGGGATCACTCCGAGCACGAAGCCGATGTTCGGGATGAAGTTCGTCACAAACGCCAAGATTGCCCACACCAGCGGTGCCGGGACGCCAAGCCACCACAGCGCGAGCCCGTCGATCACCGCGACGATCAGCCCGAATGAGGCATTCACGACGTAGTAGCGACGCACACCGGTGGTGAAACGTCGGATTCGCGCGAGGAGCGCGGGACGTTCGGCGCCGAATAGGTGCTTTGCCTCCCGGTACCGCGAGGTGTCGGCGGCCATGAAGATGAGGTACGCGAGGACAAAGAACAACGCCGTCGCGACTCCGAGGACGCGTGACCCGATACCGGCGAGCAGCGACGTGACCTGGCCAATGTCGAGCGCTTCCGCAGACGCAGCAGCGACCTCGGAGACCAGCCCGACGGTCGACAGCCACGCTGCCACATCCTCGACGAGCCGCTGGAACTCATCGGTGTACTCAGCGACCAGTGTCAGGAACTGTGTGGCGGCAACCCAAAGCAGGACCCCCATCGCCGCGAGCACGAGGTATGCGACGACCACAATCGCCGCCGAGCCACACCAGGAAGGCATGCCACGGTGGTCGAGCACGTCACGGACAGGGAGGCAGATGATGACGATCACTGCGGCGAGTAGCACCGGGCCAGCCAAATCTCGTGCGAGGAAGAGCGCACCGAAAACGATAGCCCCACAGGCGAGCGCCACGAGTGTACGGAGGCCAGGCGGCCATGGAGCGTATTCCATCCGCGAAGACATCACAGGGGAGTAGGCAACGTGAGCGTGGGCGCCACAATAGTTACGCCGATCCGGACCAAGCGCGTGGTGGATGGTGGCATGGCGGCTGCCTTTGGCTCGCGGGAGGGGTCGCGCGGTTGGCGACCGTGCTTAGACCCTCGCTCGTGTCGCTGCTGTCCGCTTCCCCCACAGCGGGTGAGCTTGCTGGCGGCCGATGCTCTCAGCGGGTGGCTGCGGCCGCTCGACGGCGGCCAGCTTCTTGAATGGACCTGAGACGTCGAGCTGCATGGTGAACCTGTGTGCGCTCATCCTCGTCCACCCTGCAGGTGGCAGGCTCGCGATTAGATCTCGCTCACCGTGGCAGGAATTTCAAGCCCTAACCACTTCGAGGAATTGCGTCGAAGCTGGGGGAATGAGTCCTCGTCGCATCAGCACCTATTCCAGGGCCGACCTCACGTTCGACGTGACCGACAGCGGGCCGCTAGCCGGACCGCCCGTTGTGCTTCTGCACGGGTTTCCCGCCAACCGGCATTCCTTCGACGCGGTGGTGCCGATCCTGAACGAGGCAGGCCTTCGAACCCTCGTGCCTGACCAGCGCGGATATTCGGACGGCGCCCGGCCGCGTCGCAGGCGAGACTACCGCGCCATTGAGCTTCAGCGCGACGTGCTCGCCCTCGTGAACGCCGCGGGAGGCGAACGGGCGCACCTCGTCGGACACGACTGGGGAGGCGCGATCGCGTGGCAGCTGGCGGCATCCGCACCGGAACGATTGACGGGGATCACCGTGCTGTCGACACCTCACCCGACCGATCTGGTTCGCTCGCTAGTCACATCCGACCAGCTGCTGCGCTCGTTCTACATCCTGATGTTTCAGGTGCCGTGGCTGCCGGAGATCCTCCTCCGCAGGCGGTTACCGGGATTGTTGCGGTGGATGGGGCTGAGTCAGAGTGCGGCGGCAATGTACGGGGAGTTCATGTCGAAGTCAGGACGCCTCACCGGCGGGCTTCACTGGTACCGCGGAATGTGGCTGCCGGACCGGCGCGCTCCACGCCAGCGAACGGTGACGGTACCGACCACCTACCTGTGGGGTAACCGCGACCAGGCGCTCGGGCGCCGCGCCGCGGAGCTCAGCGGCCAGTATGTGCGGGGAGAGTACCGGTACGTCGAGCTGGACGAGAACCACTGGCTGCCGGAGAACGCCCCGAAACTTGTCGCCAGCGAGATCATCGCCGCCGTCTCAAGAGACCCCGTTCGTTACCAGACGCCCGGCTTGTAATCCTTGAGGAAGCAACCGAAGAGGTCCTCGCCGGTTTCTCCGCGCACGATCGGGTCGTAGACGCGCGCTGCGCCGTCGACGAGGTCGAGCGGAGCGTGGAAACCCTCTTCCGCGAGGCGAACCTTCGTCGGGTACGGCGCTCGTCTGTGATCCAGCCGGTGTCGACCGCGGTCATGAGAATGCCGTCCTTCTCGAGCATCTCGCCTGCGCTCGTTTGGGTGAGCATGTTGAGCGCTGCTTTCGCCATGTTCGTGTGCGGGTGCCCTGGGCCCTTGTAGCGGCGGGAGAACTGCCCCTCCATCGCGGAGACGTTGACCACCTACTTGCGGCGAGCCGGGCGACGCAGCCATTGACGGCCGCAGCCGACTGATCAGCACGTGATCGACGTGCTCGAGGCGCTCGCGAAGAGGTACAAAGGCTGGGACGTACGCGATGACTCGGTCGGCGGGGGCCGTGTCGTTCTTCGGATGCCGGTGACCGGTACTGCTCGGAGCCTGACCGTTCTGAGGGCGGTTGCGCAGCGCGGCCTGCCTTCCGTTGGTGAGCGCAGGAGCTCCGTACCCTACCGTCCACCCGCGATGTCCAGGATGCTTCCGGTGCAGTAGCTTGCTTCATCGCTGAGCAGCCAGATGATCGCCGCGGCGACTTCGGCTGCATGCCCGGTTCGGTGCATCGGGATGGTGTGGGCCAACTCCTTCGCGCGGTCCGGGCGCCCGTTTCGACCGTGTATATCGGTGTCGATGACTCCGGGTCGCACCACATTCACGCGGATGCCTTCGGCGGCAACTTCGCGAGCCAAGCCCACGCCGAGAGTATCGATCGCGCCCTTGGACGCGGCGTAGTCGACGTACTCGCCCGCTGCACCCAACCGACTCGCTACGGACGAGACCAGCACTATGCCTCCACCTGCGCCACCGTGGAGTGTAGACATCCGCCGCACTGCGTGTCCGGAGGCGAGAAGTGGACCCGCCACGTTGACGGCGAGCAATTCTGCAATGCGTGACGGCGTGAGTTCGTCGACTCTCGACTGTGATGCCGCAATCCCTGCGTTGGCCACGAACGCGGTGACCGTGCCGAGTTTGTCGGCGGCCTCGAATATCGCTGTGATGTCGTCCTCGTGCGCCATGTCTGCACGGATGGAGGATGCCCGTCCGCCCGCCATCAGGATGGTCTGGACGATCTCGTCGCCCGCACGCTCATCCTTTCGATAGGTGAGGAGGACCGACCAGCCCGCATTCGCGGCGGCAATTGCCGTGGCGGCTCCGATTCCGCGGCTTCCGCCGGTGATGACTGCGACGCCTCGTACCCCTGGTTCTGTGTCCATCCCGCAAGTATGGACCGACGCCGTCGGTCACGGGGCGACGTTGAGCCGCAACGAGCTCGCGGATGGATGGATCGCCATGAGCGGGAGCTACATGCGTCCAAGTTCGAGATCGCACTGGCCTAGCGTTCTCCGCGGGCAGTAGGTTGAAGCGAGCACCGGCATCCGCTGGTTAATTCGCAATTGACCTGTCCAACTTCTCGTCGCAGGTGACCGGACATATCTCACCTGTTGGCGAATTGATCGGCGAAACCTTTCGCTTAGTTCACGCCGAGCGCTGCCGGGGTCAACGGGTTCGATGGGTACAGGTGATGGGGTTAGTTCAATACCGCGCTAGCTGGCCCCAAGCCCGTGAACCGGGAGTGGAGAGTGCCCGCGAGCACGCCGATATTCCGGAGGGGAGGACTTCCACCAGGATGTTCACGACACCAGTATCGCCAGGCGGCCCCGGTGTTCTGCGCATTGCCCATGAATTGGGGAAGGACTGCCAGAAGGAACAGGATCACCTCCGGACTAGTGAGACTGACGAGCACGTCGCGGTAAGCCGCGCCGGACCTTTTATAGCAATGACCAGCAAGGGGGGCATTCGCGTCACTTCCGCTACCCCGACGGCCACAGCGGCGGCGAATACTCCCATGCCTGTTGCGATGCCAAGTATCGCCCTTCAGAGCCGCTCGACGACCATACGCGAGGCCAACGGCAAGGATGTACGCCATATGACGGGAACTTGACTCTCGGCCTCGATGCTTGCAAGAGGTACGCTCTCGGCGTCTCGCAGGAGAAACCAGTCGTGGTTAGGCTCCACTGCCCTACTTGGTAGCGCGCCGAGAGGGTGTAGGAACGGTAGGGCCAGTCAAGATCATCATCCGTGCCAGCAGCGCAGTGAGCGGCGCGCCCATCGATCGGCTTCCGGTGCGACATAGGTGAGAATCGTCATATGCGAATCGGTGAGCTTTCGACACGGAGCGGGGTTAGCGTTCGGTCGCTTCGCTACTACGAGCAGCAAGGACTTCTTACACCACAGCGAACGGCTGGTGGCCAGCGGGCCTACACGACGGAGCACCTTGGCATCGTGATCGAGATCCAGGAACTGTTCCGAGCGGGCTTCTGCAGTGCCGTTATCAGAGAGCTGCTGCCTGCGCTTGATGCGCCGGCAAAAGCTGGTGACCAGCTCGAGGCTGCATTCGATGCGGCCGCAGCTCGGCTGCACAGTGAGAAAGCCGCGATCGAGGCTGAGCTCTCGGTGCTTCTGCGATTCAGGTGCCGGCTAGGACTTGCACCTGACACCCGTGTCAGCATGCAGGGTGGGGACCATGAACCTTCCGCGACCACCCCGCCAGCTCCGTTTGATCATCGAGACCGACGACTTCGATGAGGCCGTTCGCTTCTACCGCGATGTTCTGGGTACGTCCGAGCAGCCAGCATTCGCCACCGACGGCGATGACCCTGTGTCGATCCTGCACGCCGGTGCAGCCACCATCGAACTGGCTACGCCAACTCACGTACGTACCATTGACGCCATCGAACGCGCCGGCTGCCGAAGGGCCGACGCTTCGCATGGCGCTCGAGGTGGACGACACGCGCCACGCGGCATCCGTCTCTCAAGGAACAGGCATGGAGCTTCTGGCGTCGCCCACGGAAACGCCGTTTCGAACGATCAGCGCTCGCGTCCAAGGTCCGGCTGGCTGGTAAATCACATTCCTGCAGGAACTCGAAACGCTGGAGCAGCGGCAGAGCGGGGAGGGTTTCGCAACCGATGACACGCGCCCCCGTTAGCTCGTCCTCGGCGCGGGTAAAAACACCTAGCCAGTACGGCCTAGCGCTGCTGCCCGGCCAGGTTGTGAGCCCATCAAGAACGAAGCGACAGCCGCACCGGACCACACCCACGAGGAGAACCGATGAATGAGACCGACGCACCCCAAGAACTGACCGAAGTGAGTGTCGACTCTGGCCATGGAATTCTCACGGCGCTCGCTCGGCAGGGGCAAGGCACACCGATTGTGCTCGTCCACGGTTTAATGGCAGACGCTTCTGCATGGAAGTCGGTCGTCGAGCTGATCGCTCCCCGGCGACCTGCGCTCATACTCAATCGTCGCGGGCGCACGCCCAGCACACCAATCTCCGCGGAATATAGCGTCGAGAGAGAGGTCGCGGATTTGCTGTTGTGGCTATCAACGTTTGACGGTCCGGTCGACTTGATCGGCCACAGCTTCGGCGGCCTCATCGCCGTCGAGGCCGTGCGGCAAGGCGCTGAAATTCGCTCCCTCATGCTGTACGAGCCAGTCGTTCGCCCGTTTGGCGCCGACGTGCTTTCACTCTTATATTCGGCCATCAACGCTGGTGACTTTGGTGCGGCCGTTGAGATCATCAACGTTGATCTCTCCGGGTATAGCCGAGGGCACGTCGAGTTGCTGCGGTCTAGCCCTGCATGGCCCCGGCTCAAAGAGCTTGCTGCGCCCGCCTGGGCCGAGCTAGACGCGATCACCAAATACGATTTCCTGCCCCTCACGACCTGGACCGTGCCGACAAAGCTGATAGCGGGTGAAATCAGCAGGTGTCGCCACCCTTATGGGCCTAACGTTGACCTCTACCAGAAGGCATTGGGAATCCAATCTGTCGCGATATTGATCGGGCAAGATCACATCGCGCATGTGACTGCCCCTCACGAGTTGGCGAGAACACTTGAAGAAGGACTGGCGCCAACTTGAGAAGCTAGGCCTGGGGCTAGGAAAGATTCAAGGCGTCTCGTAACCTAACTGTCTCGAATCCCATGGCTTTCGAGACAGTGAGGTTATGAGACACAACCGCACCACTTTTTGTCCTAGTCGTGCGCGACACTTTGTTATCCACGACGCCCGTGCGCTTGGAGTTCTTTGTCCTGGCGATATGGTGAGCGCATGCCAACAGCCAACGAGACGGCCGACCTCATTCCGCGGCAGCGTGGAACGTCGTGGATAGCGGTCGTTCTGGTGGCGCTCGTCGCGTTAACGCTCGGACTGGTCGGGGTCATCATGTTTGGCCTCAGCGGGATAGTCATCATTGACGGTGCATTGGTCGAAGGCCAGTCGTATGACCCGGGTGAGGCGTCGATCTCTTTCGCCATGGCAGCAGTCTTGGGACTGCTGTGCGTTGGCGCGTTGGTGTTCATCTATCGCTATTGTCTAGCGCCGGCTATGCCAAAAAGGAGGCGCGTCTGGATGACGGTGGGAATCGGGGTCCTCGTTGCGTCGCTGCTGGGGGTCGAGTTCGTTGTCCTTCTCCAGGGTCGACCGTCCTCCATATCGGTGTAGGTATTGTCTGCTCCAGCTGCGTCTTCGTCCGCGTGTGTAACGTTTGGCCGATTGCCGGACATGTTCAGGGTATCGATGGTCTTAGTTGACGAAGAGGAGACGGCATGGCCCTGAGCCCGCCGAAGGGTTCCAACGAACATGTGGACATGCTGTTAGACGCAGCTGACCCGTTACATGCCCATGATGGCCCCCTTCCCGACGCTGAAGTGTTCCTTCGTGAGCTTCATCGCGATGACGGGCGTCAGCTTGCGGCTCAGACTCAGTCTCCGCCGCGTCGGCGCCGACGCATTGCGGCGATATGGACCACCGTTGTGTTGGTGGGACTAGTTGGGATTGCGACGCCGGCGGTTGCTACGGTCCAGCGATTTCTCGCACAAACTGGTGTTTTTTCATCGCTGGAGTCGGATGGTGATGAAGGGGAGGAGACCGAGGTCACTCCTGGTTATGAATGGATTGAGGCGACGGCACGTGACTACGCCGACTATGCGCTGACCGTTTACGATCTGACTCTGCCCTTGCCCGATGGGTACACGGCTTCCGATGTTGGGATACGTGTCGCGGCTCAACAAGTCGAGATAGCCGGCGGGTACGGTTCGAGTGTTCTTCAGCAAGAAAGCAACGTCAGGAGAACCTACGAAAGCGCTGTCCGGTGCGTCTGGATCAGCAGCTGGTTGAAGGCCGAGGAAGAAGGCGATGCCGCACAGCAGAACGCGAGCGCTGAGGTTCTTTTGCAGTCTGCTTCGTGGCCCATGACGGTCGAAACTGACGGCGGTGGGGTTGTGGACAGCCTCGTGAAATACGCCGAAGGTGCCCGCGCGGGTGATGTTGGTTTGGTCAAGGAAGCGTACCAATCTGATGCCTGCTCGACGTTCATGGAAGCGATCGACGAGTGAGCGTGAACCCATTGGCCGATGCCCGTCTCCCCACCAACGAACGGGACGCGAATAGGACGTTTGATGACGATGTGCGACCGCTCATTGTTCCTCTGCACCGCTACCTCCGACGACGCGTTGACTCAGCGCCCGATGCGGACGACTGCCTGTCTGAAGCACTTCTCGTTCTCTGGCGTCACCGCGATCGTCTTCCAGCGGACGTTAGCGAGAAACGCTTGTGGGCTTTCGGCGTAGCCAAGGGCGTCCTCTCCAATCACCACCGTTCGCAACGTCGTAGGGCCGCCCTTCACGAACGAATGATGGCAGAGCAGAGAATCGCGCAGAAGACATCCGACACGAATTCGAACGCGGCCGTGTATGACGCGTTAGCGAAGCTGAAGACTGCAGATCGGGAGCCAATCATGCTGGTGGCGTGGGACGGATTCGCCGTCGTGGACGCTGGGACGTTACTTGGTCTGTCTGCCGCTGCCGCCCGAACTCGATACTCGCGGGCGAAGGCCAAACTGAGAAATGAGTTGATGTGACGGCAGCTCCCAGTCAACGCCTGACTCAAAGGATCTGTAGCGCGGTTGTGGTTAGCGTGGCCCTGTTTAGCCTCGCGGGTTGTGGTGCTTCGGGAAGGCAGGCCAGCGCAAATGCTGCGCGCGAAGACGCCGCCGAATATCTCGCTGCGCTTACGGACTTCTCCACCGCGCCAGAGTTTCGGGAGCTCATCCCCGAGGAGACGAACACATGCGGAGACGCGGTAAACATTGGAACTGACTGGCCCGCTCCG
Source organism: Mycetocola zhadangensis (assembly GCF_003668565.1). GTDB lineage: Bacteria > Actinomycetota > Actinomycetes > Actinomycetales > Microbacteriaceae > Mycetocola_A > Mycetocola_A zhadangensis. The sequence continues at coordinate 18,675 of NZ_RCWJ01000004.1, read as the reverse complement.
TGGGAGCATCGGGGCAAAGGGCTGGCGTGCACTCTCTGGGTTGACGCTTTCCTGGGCATCGACGCGCCTGACGCGAACACGGCGGCTGACCTCGTCGACGAATTACTGGAGGATAACGGCGTCACGGCTGGCCGAATCAGCTCAGTGCCGGCATCATTCATAGGAACTCGCGGAAGTATGGATGTGCAGTTCGCGCTGATGCCGGCAACCGCGCCGAGCCTGGACCCGAGCACTCCTGATGGGGACTTTTTCCGCAGGGAAGTTCGCGACGTTCGAGAAGAGCTCCTCGAAGCTCAAGCATCGTTTGTTCTCGTCGCATCGGTCTTCGTCGACTACTACAACAGCCACCAGAAAGAATCTCTTTGTGGCGACCCGCAAAACGAGCTCAGCCCTCGCACGGCGCCAGCCGACGAGTTTCTCACCGCTGCGTGCGCCAAGACTTGATGGCCAATAGGGATCAACGAATGCCGGTCCCACTCGGGCCTCGAAACCAGCATCCACCGCAGGCTCTTCTCCAACATGCAGAGTTGGAGGTAGCGAACGATGAATCGGGACCCCGGGAACGCGGCTCCTGAACTCGCTAGAGATCATGTATCCGAAGTGTCTTGAAACAAGCAGGTCGTGCAACAAGCCAAACGCGAGAAGAAGCATCCGCGGTATGCACTCACGAGCAAAGCTCATCACCCCGAAGAAGGGCACGCCGTCCGGGATCCCGCCCAGTAGGCTCCGGCTGTACGGCTAGATCACGAGCCACTCGGAGAATTAGAGTGTCCACAGAAATCGCGAGTCTAGACACTTGTCGTGGGCAGCGTGGTCGTCACCGCTGGCTTGGTTGGATGCGAGGGCAAGGATGGGAAGCATGGATCAAGTCGGGCACACTGAGTACAGCGGAACTGGAAGCTCCACGGCGGACGCGATCGCGCCCGAAGACCGGGTCGGGGTCAGGGCTCTCGTTCTCGCAGTATGCGCGCTCGTCGTTGGGGTGGTTCCTAACCTGGTGAATTTCACCTCTGTGCCGGTGTTCGCCATCTGGGCGCTGGCCATTGTGATGGCGTTCATTGCCATTGGGCTCGCGTTTATCGGAATGACTCGGCGCGCGGCACGTCAACGTATCGCCTTGGTCGCATTGATCGTTGCTCTCGTTTCCATACCAGGATCCACTGTCTCCCTTTTGCACTCTCTACTGGTGCCCGCGGGGAACCCTGTGCAGCAGGAAACGGCCGAGGGAATGCGGGTGACGGTAAAGGTGCTCGATAGCTTCGATGGCTACATCGCCGTCGGAGTTGAAGTGGAGAACGCAGGTGCGACGAAACTGAGGTTCAGCGACGACGACTACGACGTCTTCCCGAGCAGCGGCGCTTCTTGCGAATTGCCATTTGGTCCCCTGCCACCGAGCGGAGAGATAGATGGATATCCCATAAACGCAGGATTCCCTAGCTCACTTGAACCCGGCGAGACCGCGACCACCGGGTTCTGTATTGACGCGAATTTCTTTCCCTCAGTCGCGCGGGTTATTTCGCTTAATGGGGGGACGCTCGAGTTCAAGCTTTGATGAGCCGGAGAGATGCTCGCCGCGATGATGAAGTCAGGCTCCTCAGCGCCACCGAAGAGGTCCGCCCTATGCGCCCGCCCAGAAAGTCTCTTTAGAGACTCCGGCTGTCTCATATCCCTAGGGAAACGAGACATCTCACGACCCGTGACCCGTGTTTCCGGCGTTCGGCGGAATCTCGTAAACCGTCGAGTCTCGTGACTACGTCGCATAACCTCCTGACTGTACGGCGGTACTCGTCGTTAGTTACGAGACACCGGAAACAGCTCCAGGGGCACGCTGCTCGACTGCCGCCCAAAAGCAGCGGTCGGTGCGGGTGCTTTTACCAGGCGCCGGGCTTGTAGTCCTTGAGGAAGCAGCCGAAGAGGTCCTCGCCGGTTTCTCCGCGCACGATTGGGTCGTAGACGCGCGCTGCGCCGTCGACGAGGTCGAGCGGAGCGTGGAAACCCTCTTCCGCGAGGCGAACCTTCGTCGGGTGCGGGCGCTCGTCGGTGATCCAGCCGGTGTCGACCGCGGTCATGAGAATGCCGTCCTTCTCGAGCATCTCGCCTGCGCTCGTGCGGGTGAGCATGTTGAGCGCTGCTTTCGCCATGTTCGTGTGCGGGTGGCCTGGGCCCTTGTAGCGGCGGGAGAACTGGCCCTCCATCGCGGAGACGTTGACCACGTACTTGCGGCGAGCCGGCGACGCAGCCATTGACGGCCGCAGCCGACTGATCAGCAGGAACGGTGCGGTCGTGTTGCAGAGCTGCACCTCGAGCATCTCGAGCGGGTCGACATGCTCGACGTTCTGCACCCAGCTGTTGACGTTCTGCAGGTCGGGCACGAGCCCTCCGGCGTCGATCGCCGTTCCGTCTGCGTGCTTCGCGAGTGAGGACGAACCGGGCGCCATGGCGAGTTTCGCGAGGTCGGCGGCGGTGAGTGCGGGGGAGCCGGCCTCAGCGACGGTTCCTGCGAGCGACGCGACCGACAGCAGCGGATGTGCGGAGACGGATGCCTGCAGCGCTTCCGGGTGCTGATCGGCGGTGTGTCCGAAAGTCTCCATCTCGGGAAGGGGACCATCCGGAAGTGGCTGTAGTTCGGCATCCGCCAACAAGGAATACGACCCGGGGGAGCGGCGCACCGTCTGAGCGGCGTTGTTGATGAGAATGTCGAGCGGTCCCTGGGCGGCGACCGAGTCGGCGAGGCTGATGACCTGCGCCGGATCGCGCAGGTCGATGCCGACCACCCGCAGGCGGTGCAGCCAGTCGGCGGAGTCGGGAAGCGACGCGAACCGGCGGACGGCATCCTTCGGGAAACGGGTCGTGATCGTGGTGTGCGCACCATCGCGCAGCAGGCGGAGCGCGATGTACATACCGATCTTCGCCCGGCCACCGGTGAGCAGTGCACGCTTGCCGGTGAGGTCGGTGCGCGCGTCGCGCTTGCCGTGGCTGAATCGGGCGCAGTCCGGGCAGAGCTGGTGGTAGAACGCGTCGACGAGCGTGTATGGCTGCTTGCAGATGTAGCAGTTGCGCGGCTTGAGCAGCTCGCCCGCTGTCGGCGCATCGATCGTTGTCGCGAGGGGGATGCCGCGCGTCTCGTCATCGATACGATCGGATGCCCCGGTGGCGGTAGCGGCGATGACCGCCTTGTCGGCATTGGCGATGGTGTCGCGGAGTTCACGGCGACGGTTGCGCTTGACCGCCTTGAACATCGCGGCTGTGGCCCGGCGAACGGTGATGTAGTCGGGGTGTTCCTCGTCAAGGGTGTTCATCGAGGCGAGGACGCGGAGGGTTGTCTCGAGGTCAGCGGGGTCGATTCCGGCGCCGGTGCTGTCGGATTCGAGGAAGACGTCGGTCATTCCGGCAAGTTTACCCGAGGACATCTGCGAGAACGCCGGGCTGAGGAGTGGAAAGATGGCACTATGAACCCGATCGAGTGGCTGTTTGACGCGCAACTGGTGATCGGCGACCAGGTAATTCTCTGGCGCGAGATCATCGGGAACCTCTTCGGCATGGCCAGCGCCGTCGGCGGCATGCGCCGCAAGGTGTGGGCGTGGCCCGTCGGAATTGTCGGCAATGTGCTGCTCTTCACCGTGTTCATGGGTGCGGTGTTCAATACACCGAACCCGGTAAACCTGCTCGGCCAGGCGGGACGGCAGGTAATGTTCATCATCGTCTCCATCTACGGCTGGGTGCAATGGCGCAACAGCCGCAACTCCGGCCAGCAGACCGCGGTGTCCCCGCGCTGGGCATCGAACAAGGTGCGGGTGCTTCTCGGACTCGGTCTCGTCGGCGGCACGCTCGCCCTGACACCGATCTTCCGGGCGCTGGGTTCGTTCGAGCCGGTGTGGGCGGACGCCTGGATTTTCATGGGTTCGCTGCTGGCCACCTACGGCATGGCCAAGGGGTGGGTGGAGTTCTGGCTGATCTGGGTCGCTGTGGACATCGTCGGGGTTCCGCTGCTGATCAGCGCCGGGTACTACGCGTCCGCTGTTCTGTACCTGTTCTACGGCGGGTTCACCCTCGTCGGCTTCTTCATCTGGATGCGGGTACAGAAGAAGAACTCGCTCACGATCGAGACGGCGTTTCCTGACCCAACCGTGAAGCGGTAGCCCTGAGCTCTGACGCTCGGCAACGCCTGCCCGTCCCCGGTAAGGCATGATCGAAACACAATGACTTCTCTTTTGCTGAACCCGAACGCCCTGTCCAGCACGTCGGGTGAGGCGATCGAGCCTGATGCCATCTACGAGGCGTTCACCGACTGGGTAACCGCCACAGGCATCCGTCTGTATCCGGCACAGGACGAAGCGATCATTGAGATCGTCTCCGGACAGAACCTCATCTTGAGCACCCCCACAGGGACCGGGAAGTCGCTCGTGGCGGTCGGTGCGCACTACGCCGCGCTTGTCGCGGGCAAACGCAGCTTCTACACCGCACCGATCAAGGCACTGGTGAGTGAGAAGTTCTTCTCCCTGGTCGCGATCTTCGGCGCGGAGAACGTCGGCATGATGACGGGGGACTCGTCAGTGAACGCCGATGCTCCGATCATCTGCTGCACGGCGGAGATCCTCGCCAACCTGGCCCTCCGGCACGGTGAGGACACCGAGGTCGACCAGGTCGTCATGGATGAGTTCCACTTTTACGCCGAACCCGACCGCGGCTGGGCCTGGCAGGTGCCGCTGCTGTCGCTTCCTCGGGCGCAGTTCATCCTGCTCTCTGCGACGCTCGGCGATGTGACGGCGCTCGCCGACGACCTCTCGCGCCGCACGGGCCGCGAAACGGCACTGGTCACCGGAGTTGAGCGGCCCGTTCCTCTGCACTTCTACTACGAGACCACGCCGATCCACGAGACCGTCGAAGAGCTGCTCACCACAGGCCAGTCGCCGGTCTATGTTGTGCACTTCTCGCAGGCCGCCGCGATGGAACGTGCGCAGTCGATGTCAAGCATGAAGGTGGCAACAAGAGAGCAACGGGATGCCATCGCTGAAGCGATCGGCGGTTTCCGGTTCACGACCAGTTTCGGTAAGACCCTCTCCCGATTGCTTCGCGCCGGCATTGGGGTGCACCACGCTGGCATGCTGCCGAAGTACCGTCGGCTGGTAGAGCAGCTCGCCCAGCAGGGCATGCTGCGTGTGATCTGCGGCACAGACACCCTCGGTGTCGGAATCAACGTGCCGATTCGCACTGTGTTGTTCACCGCTCTGACCAAGTACGACGGTGTGAAGATGCGCCAGCTCAAGGCGCGGGAGTTCCACCAGATCGCCGGTCGCGCCGGACGTGCCGGATTCGACACGGCCGGAACCGTGGTCGTGCAGGCCCCCGAGCACGAGACCGAGAACCTCAACGCCATCAAGAAGGCCGGCGACGACCCGAAGAAGAAGCGCAAAATCATCCGCAAGAAGGCGCCGGACGGATTCGTCTCCTGGGGAGAGCCGTCGTTTCAGCGCATCGTGGCGGCTGAGCCGGAGACCCTCACGTCAAGCATGCAGATCACCTCGGCCATGCTGATCAACGTGATCGGGCGCGGGGGAGACGTCTATTCCCACGTGTACGACCTCGTCTTCGACAACCACGAACCGTGGAAACGACAACTCGAACTTGCTCGTCGGGCCCTCGGCATCTACCGCACGCTCCGGGAGTCCGGCATCGTCGAACAGTCCCCGGACGGGACCATTCGGCTCACCGTCGACCTGCAGCCGAACTTCGCGCTCAACCAGCCGTTGTCGCCGTTCGCGCTCGCCGCATTCGACCTTCTCGACCCCGAAGACCCGAGCTACGCGCTCGACATGATCTCGATCGTGGAAGCCACCCTCGACGACCCGCGCGCCGTGCTCAGCCAGCAACAGTTCCTGGCTCGGGGTGAGGCCGTCGCCGCCATGAAGTCCGACGGAATCGAGTACGACCAGCGGATGGAGCTGCTCGAGCAGGTCACCCACCCGAAACCGCTCGAGGAACTGCTCACCGTGACGTTCGAGACTTACAGTGCGTCGCAGCCGTGGATCAAGGACTTCGAGCTCAGCCCCAAGTCCGTCGTTCGCGACATGTACGAACGCGCCATGTCGTTCGGTGAGTTCATCGCCTTCTACAAACTCGCCCGCAGCGAGGGTGTCGTTCTCCGTTACCTCTCAGACGCCTACCGTGCCGCACGCCAGACGATCCCCGACGAGGCGAAAACCGAGGACCTGCTCGACCTGATCGAGTGGCTCGGTGAGCTCGTGCGCCAGGTCGACTCGAGCCTCCTCGATGAGTGGGAAGAGCTCATCCATCCCGACCCGGAGAAGCACGCGCAACACGCGGGCGAAATCGTTCCACCCGCCCCGCAGCGGCTCAGCTCCAACGTTCGTGCGTTCCGCATCCTCGTGCGCAATGAACTGTTCCGGCGGGTGCAACTGGCCGCGCTCGAAAACTACGACGCCCTCGGTGAACTGGATGCGGCATCCGGATTCGACGCCGACCGCTGGGCGGATTCGCTCGACGCCTACTTCGAGACGCACGACCAGATCCTCACGGGTCCCGACGCACGCAGCTCGAAACTGCTGATCCTCGACGAGAGCGGCCCGGTGTGGACCGCTCGGCAAATCCTCGATGACCCGGCAGGCGACCACGACTGGGGAATCAGCGCACAGGTCAACCTGGCGGAGTCGGACGAGCAGGGCTTCGCTGTCGTCACAGTCACCGGGGTCGACGCACTCTGACGGCGTCGTTCCCGGTCATGTCGATTGGCGGATGCCACAGAGGGCGCGCTAGAGTCGACCCATGGCCACCATCGACACCAGTGTTTCAGCCCAGGGCTTCGCCCCGAGCGCACTCCGTCGACGCCGTACCACTTCAGAGCGACGATAGGCGACGCTGGGCGAACGGTGCATGGCACGGTTCCGAGAGGCGCCGCCGACCATTTCCCGCATCGTTTCCTCAATAAGGTAGAGCCATGTCCTTCTCTGTAGCTGTAGCCGGAGCATCCGGATACGCAGGGGGCGAGTTGTTGCGACTGATCGCAGCCCACCCCGACTTCGACATCCGCACGGTGACCGCGCATTCCAATGCCGGCCAGCCCCTGGCATCCGTGCAACCGCACCTGCGCTCCCTCGCGCACCTGACACTGACCGACACCACACCGGAGAATCTCGCCGGGCATGATGTCGTTTTCCTCGCCCTGCCGCACGGCAAGTCAGGTGAGGTCACCGCCCAGCTGCCCGCGAACACCCTCGTTGTTGACTGTGGAGCCGACCATCGGCTCACCAGCGAGGCGGACTGGGCACAGTTCTACGGCGGCGAGTACTTCGGAGCCTGGCAGTACGGCGTTCCTGAACTTCCCCTTGCCACCGCATCCGGGCCGGTGAAACAACGGAACAACCTCGTTGGCGCCACGCGGATAGCAGCCCCCGGCTGCAACGCCAGCACGGTGGCGCTCTCGCTGGTTCCCGGCATCCTCGCCGGTGTGATCGAGGCAACCGACATCGTCTCGGTGCTCGCGGTCGGCCCGTCCGGTGCCGGAAAAGCCCTCAAGACCAATCTGCTCGCGAGCGAAATTCTCGGCTCAGCGAACCCGTACGCGGTCGGCGGAACCCACAGGCACATCCCCGAGATCGCGCAGAGCCTCCGCACGGCCGGTGCGACCGACGTGAGCATCTCGTTCACCCCGGTTCTGGTGCCGATGTCGCGCGGCATCCTGGCAACGAGCACCGCCCGCATTGTTCCTGGAACGACGACGGATGCCATTCGCGCAGCCTGGCAGGACGCCTACGGTTCCGAGACATTCGTTCAGCTCCTTCCGGAGGGCGAGTTCCCCCGGACCGCCGACGTGATCGGCGCGAACACCATGCTGATGGGACTCGCCGTCGACGAGGCCGCCGGTCGCGTCGTCGTTGTCACCGCCGTGGACAACCTCGCCAAGGGCACCGCCGGTGCCGCCATTCAGTCAGCGAACATCGCACTGGGACTCGAGGAAGCGACAGGGCTTCCTCTGAACGGAGTAGCGCCATGACCGTCACAGCAGCACAGGGATTTGAAGCGTCGGGAATCGCGATCGGACTCAAGGCATCCGGTGGCAAAGACCTGGCCCTCGTCGTCAACCGCGGCCCTCGCCACTCATCGGCTGCCGTGTTCACGAGCAATCGCGCACAGGCCAACCCGATCCTCTGGTCGAAGCAGGTCATCGATGATGGAACGGTCAGCGCCATCGTGCTGAACTCCGGGGGAGCCAACTGCTTCACCGGGCCGCAGGGCTTCCAGACCACACACGCAACGGCTGAAGCCGTCGCTGCAGCGCTTGAGGTGTCAGCGGGCGACGTCTTGGTCTGCTCCACCGGCCTGATCGGTGAGCAACTCGATCGCGACAAACTCCTCCCCGGGGTCGCCACAGCGGCCGCTGAGCTGAGCGTCAACGGTGGTGACGACGCGGCCGAGGCCATCCTGACCACGGACAGCCACCCGAAGACGGCGGTGTTCGAAGGCGACGGCTGGGTGATCGGCGGAATGGCCAAGGGTGCCGGAATGCTCGCGCCTGGACTGGCCACCATGCTGGTCGTGCTCACCACAGACGCCGACCTTGCCAGCGACCAGCTCGACCGCTCACTGCGCGCGGCCACCCGGGTCAGTTTCGACCGACTCGACTCGGATGGCTGCATGTCGACCAACGACCAGGTTTCGCTCCTGGCGTCTGGTGCATCGGGAGTGTCCCCGGACGCAGACACCTTCACGGCGGCCGTCCGTGAAATCTGTCTCGACCTCGCCCGCCAGCTGCAGGGGGACGCCGAGGGTGCGAGCCACGACATCACCATTGAGGTGCGCGGCGCCGTGACCGAAGACGACGCCGTCGAGGTGGGTCGCTCGGTTGCGCGCAACAATCTCTTCAAAGCCGCGGTGTTCGGCAACGATCCGAACTGGGGTCGGGTGCTCGCCGCAATTGGAACCACCCAGGCACCGTTCGACCCGTACGCCGTCGACGTCACCATGAACGGTGTTCGGGTGTGCCACGCCGGCGCCCCTGACGCTCCGCGCGAAGACGTCGACCTCAGTGAACGGGCGGTGTCCGTTGTGATCGACCTCAAGGAAGGCACCGAGTCGGCCACCATCCTGACCAATGACCTCACGCACGATTACGTACACGAGAACAGCGCGTACTCAAGCTGATGATGACGTCACACACAGCAGCCACAAGCGAGGCCATCGCGAAAGCGTCAGTGCTCATCGAGGCCCTGCCCTGGCTGAAGCGCTACCACGGCGCGATCGCGGTCGTGAAGTTCGGCGGCAACGCCATGGTCAGCGATGAGCTCACACGGGCGTTCGCCGAAGATATGGTGTTCCTGCGTCACGCCGGGCTCAAGCCGGTCGTCGTTCATGGCGGAGGCCCCCAGATCTCCGCTCGACTGACCGAGCTCGGGATCGAGAGCGAGTTTCGTGGCGGTTACCGCGTCACCACGCCCGAGGCCATGGCCGTCGTCAAGGACGTGCTCACCACGAACGTCAACGCGCACCTGGTTGACCTGATCAACGAGCACGGCGATTTCGCTGTCGGGTTCAGCGGAGAAGCGGCTTCCGACGACAACCGCGCGTCCACCCTGTTCACCGGTGCACGGCGCGGGGCGATCGTGGACGGAGAGGCGGTCGACCTCGGACTCGTCGGTGACGTCGTCTCGGTTGCACCGCAGGTGGTGCTCGACGCGATCGACGCCGGACTCATCCCCGTTGTCTCTTCGATCGCGCCAGACGGGGACACCCCAGGTGCGGTGCTAAACGTGAACGCTGACTCCGCGGCATCCGCCCTGGCCGTCGCTCTCAACGCAGACAAGTTCCTCATCCTCACCGACGTGGCCGGACTGTACAGCGACTGGCCCGACCGGGAATCGCTGGTGTCCGTCATCACCACGCGCGAACTGAGGGCCCTGCTTCCCTCGCTGGAATCGGGAATGATCCCGAAGATGACGGCCTGCCTCGAGGCGGTCGACGGCGGCGTTCGAAACGCGGCCATCATCGATGGTCGACTCGAGCACTCCATCCTGCTTGAGGTCTTCACCCAGCGGGGAATTGGAACACAGATTGTGGGGGAGGACTCATGAAGGACTGGCACCTCGTCGCCGCGCACGACATGATGCGCGTCTTCGGTGAACCGCAGGCGTTGCTCACCCACGGCTCGGGCTGCACTGTGTGGGATGAAGACGGGCGGGAGTACCTCGACTTTCTCGGCGGCATCGCGGTCAACGCGCTTGGGCACGCACACCCGGCGCTCGTTGAAGCGATCGCCACCCAGGCGGCCACCCTCATCCACGTGTCGAACTTCTTCGTCACGGCACCGCAGCTCGAACTCGCCGCGCGGCTCAAGCGGCTGGCTGGAGCCGGCGATGCCGGCCGGGTGTACTTCGCGAACTCCGGCGCTGAAGCGAACGAAGCGGCGTTCAAGCTCGCCCGCCTGAACTCAGGTGATGGTCGCCGGACGCGCATCCTGGCCCTCAAAAATTCCTTCCACGGTCGCACAATGGGCGCGCTCGCGCTCACGGGCAAGCCGTCGATCCGCGAACACTTCGAGCCCATGGTCGCTGGCGTGACTCACATCGACGTCACACTTGAGGCGCTCGAGGCCGCATTCGACGACTCGGTCGCGGCGATCATCGTCGAACCGATCCAGGGCGAAGCCGGAGTGCGCGAGCTGCCTGCCGGTTTCCTGGCGCGTGCCCGTGACCTGGCAACGGAACACGGAGCGTTGCTCATCGTTGATGAGATTCAGACCGGAGCGGGCAGAACAGGATCGTGGTTCGCCTTCCAGGACGAGGGCATTCTTCCGGATGCCATCACCCTGGCGAAGGGAATCGGGGGAGGCATGCCGATTGGCGCCCTCGTGACGTTCGGCGCAGCATCCGATCTCTTCACACCGGGACAGCACGGGTCGACGTTCAGTGGCAATCCGCTGGCGACCGCCGCAGCCAACGCCGTTCTCGCAGAGATTGAGGCGGCGGGTCTGCTCGAGAACGCCAGGGCCCGCGGGGAACAGCTGCGCGAACTGGTTGCGCACATCGGCTCTCCGCTGCTCGGTGGCGTGCGCGGACGCGGGCTGCTCCTCGGGATCGAGCTCACCCGGCCGATCGGTCCTGCGCTCGTGGCTGCCGCACTCGACGAAGGGCTCATCATCAACGCGCCCAACCCCGAGACCATCCGGCTCGCCCCGCCGCTGATCGTCGGCGATGCGGAACTCGCCGAGTTCGACAGGCGATTCCGCGCAGCGCTTGCCCGTGTGGCCGCAGCGACGAGCGACACATTCTCAGACTCAGACACCACAACCACGATTGCAGGCACGAAATGACCCGGCACTTCCTCCGCGACGACGACCTGAGCCCCGCCGAGCAGGCCGCGATCCTCGATCTCGCGATCGAGCTCAAGCGCGACAGGTTCTCGCGTCGTCCCCTCGAAGGACCGCAGACCGTTGCCGTCATCTTCGACAAGTCGTCGACGCGCACCCGGGTGTCCTTCGCGGTCGGCATCGCCGATCTCGGTGGTTCACCGCTTATCATCTCGACCGCATCGAGCCAGCTCGGTGGCAAGGAAACGGCAGCGGACACCGCGCGGGTGCTTGAGCGCCAAGTTGCCGCCATCGTGTGGCGCACGTTCGGCCAGGCCGGGCTCGAAGAGATGGCGAAGGACACAACCGTTCCCGTCATCAACGCGTTGAGCGACGAGTTCCACCCGTGCCAGCTGCTCGCCGACCTGCTCACCATCCGTGAGCACAAGGGAACCCTCGCTGGGCTCACCCTCACCTTCGTCGGTGACGGCGGCTGCAACATGGGCCACTCCTACCTGCTGGCCGGTGCGACCGCCGGAATGCACGTGCGCATCGCCTCACCCGAGGGATTCACGCCTGACCCAGCCGTTGTGGCCGACGCAACGCGTATCGCCGCATCAACGGGTGGCTCCATCGCCCTGTTCGATAACGCGCGTGAAGCGGCAACCGACTCCGACATCCTCATCACCGACACCTGGGTGTCGATGGGCAAGGAAGAGGAAAAGGCAGCACGCGTCGCCGTGCTCAGCCCCTACCGGGTCGACGCCGAGATGATGGCGCTCGCGAAGGAGGACGCGGTGTTCATGCACTGCCTCCCGGCCGACCGCGGTTTCGAGGTCACGGCAGACGTCATCGATGGCCCACAGTCGATCATCTGGGACGAGGCGGAGAACCGCCTCCACGCCCAGAAGGCGCTGCTCGTCTGGCTGCTCGAACGGGCCTGATTGTCCGGCGTTCTCGCGCCGACAGCTTTACTAAACTGATTTCACACGTATTACAAGGAGAAGATCGTAATGGCGGAACGCGTTGTACTCGCATACTCGGGCGGACTTGACACCTCAGTAGGCATCGGATGGTTGAAGGATGCCACGGGCAAAGAGGTCGTGGCTCTCGCCATCGACGTCGGACAAGAGGGCGAGGACATGGAGGTCATCCGCCAGCGTGCCCTCGACTGCGGCGCCGTCGAGTCCGTTGTTGTCGACGCACGCGAAGAGTTCGCCAGCGACTACCTCATGCCGGCCCTCAAGGCCAACGCGCTGTACCAGAAGCGGTACCCGCTCGTCTCCGCACTCAGCCGCCCGCTCATCGCCAAGTACTTGGCTTCGACCGCCAAGGAGCTCGGCGCGAACAGCGTCGCTCACGGCTGCACGGGTAAGGGCAACGACCAGGTCCGCTTCGAGGCAGCCGTCGCCGCACTCGCTCCCGACCTGACCAGCATCGCACCGGTCCGCGACCTCGCGCTCACCCGCGACAAGGCGATCGTCTACGCCGAGCAGCACAACCTCCCGATCGCCCAGTCGAAAAAGAGCCCGTACTCGATCGACCAGAACGTCTGGGGTCGCGCCGTCGAGACCGGCTTCCTCGAGGACCCGTGGAACGCCCCGATCGAGGACCTCTACACCTACACGAAGAACCCGGCCGATGCAGGCGCACCGACCGAAGTCGTCATCACCTTCGACCAGGGTGTTCCGGTTGCCTACGACGGAAAGTCGATCACGCCGCTCCAGGCCGTCGAGCTCATGAACCGCATCGCCGGCGACCAGGGCGTCGGCCGGATCGACATCGTCGAGGACCGTCTCATCGGCATCAAGAGCCGCGAGGTCTACGAGTCTCCCGCAGGCATCGCGCTCATCACCGCACACGAAGAGCTCGAGAACATGACTATCGAGCGCGACCTGGCTCGCTACAAGCGCACCGTCGAGTCGAAGTGGGCAGAGCTGGTTTACGACGGACTCTGGTTCTCCGGCCTCAAGAAGGCGCTCGACGTTTTCATCGACGAGACCCAGAAGCACGTCTCGGGCGACATCCGCCTCAAGCTGCACGCCGGCTCGGCTGTTGTCACCGGTCGCAAGAGCTCCTCGAGCCTCTACGACTTCAACCTCGCCACCTACGACACGGGGGACACGTTCGACCAGTCGATGGCGAAGGGCTTCATCGAACTGTGGTCGCTGCCGAGCAAGATCTCGGCCCGTCGCGACGCCGGCCAGGAGTAAGCGCCATGTCGGGTGACGACTCCACCAACCGGGCGAGTGAAGCGGGTGCCCTCTGGGGCGGCCGCTTCGCCAGCGGGCCGTCACCCGAACTGGCTCGCCTGAGCAAGTCAACGCAGTTCGACTGGCAGCTGGCCGCTTACGACATCGCCGGATCCCGGGCACACGCTACCGCGCTGCAGTCCGCCGGCTACCTCTCCGAGAACGAACTGGCGTCGATGCTTGAGGCACTCGACCGTCTGGAGGAGGACGTCGAGTCCGGCGCGTTCACCGCGGCGGAGTCTGACGAAGACGTGCACTCCGCGCTCGAGCGTGGCCTCATTGAACGAGCCGGTGCTGAGCTCGGCGGCAAGCTCCGCGCCGGTCGCAGCAGGAACGACCAGATCGCGACGCTCGTGCGCCTGTACCTGCTGCAGCACTCGCGCGTTATCGGACACCTCGTCGTCCAGCTCATCGACGCCATCGCCTCGCAGGCTGAGGCGCACGGCGACGCCCCGATGCCCGGACGCACCCACCTGCAGCACGCGCAGCCTGTGCTGCTCGCACACCACCTTCTCGCTCACGCCTGGCCGCTGGTTCGCGACCTCGAGCGCCTCGTCGACTGGACCCGGCGCGCGTCGGCATCGCCGTATGGGTCTGGAGCGCTTGCGGGAAGTTCGCTTGGCCTTGATCCGCACCTTGTGGCATCCGAACTGGGCCTCGACCGTCCGACCGAGAACTCGATCGATGCGACAGCCAGCCGCGACGTTGTCGCCGAGTTCGCGTTCGTGACCTCGCTCATCGGCATCAACCTGTCGCGTTTCTCGGAGGAGATCATTCTCTGGAACACGCGTGAGTTCGATTTCGTCACCCTCGACGACGGCTATTCGACCGGTTCGAGCATCATGCCGCAGAAAAAGAACCCTGACATCGCCGAGCTCGCTCGCGGCAAGTCGGGTCGCCTGATCGGCAACCTGACCGGTCTGCTCGCCACCTTGAAGGGCCTGCCGCTCGCGTACAACCGCGACCTGCAGGAAGACAAGGAGCCCGTCTTCGACACCGTCGAAACGCTCGAGGTGCTGCTTCCAGCCTTTACCGGAATGGTTGCGACGCTGAAATTCAACACCGAGCGGATGGCCGAGCTTGCCCCGCAGGGCTTCTCTTTGGCGACGGATGTTGCCGAGTGGCTCGTGCGCCAGGGCGTCAGTTTTCGAGACGCTCACGAAATTTCCGGCGAACTGGTGCAGTTCTGTGAACAGCGCGGCCTCGAACTCCACGAACCGTCGGACGAGGAGCTCGCCGGAATCTCGGCACATCTGGTGCCGGCCGTTCGCGGTGTGCTCACAGTCGAAGGGTCGATTGCGTCGCGCAACGGCGTCGGCGGGACTGCGCCTGACCGTGTTGCTGAGCAGCGCAACCAGCTGACCGAACGGGTGCGAGTGCTGTCGCAGGCCCTTCGCGCCTAACCGTGTTCGATCGCGCGTTCTTTGAACGGCCGGCCGTCGAGGTCGCGCCTGACCTGCTCGGTGCCGTCCTCCGTCACACGACCGAGGACGGCACCGTCGGGGTGCGCATCACCGAGGTGGAGGCGTACATCGGCCAGGGCGTTGACCCGGGTTCGCATGCCTTCCGGGGTAAGACCGCCCGGAACGCGAGCATGTTCGGTGAGCCGGGGCACCTGTATTGCTACTTCACCTACGGGATGCACGTCTGCGCCAACATCGTCTGCTCACCCGACGGAGTTGCGTCGGGTTGTCTGATCCGCGCCGGTGAAATCGTCGAGGGCATCGAGCTGGCCCGATGGCGCCGGACGACGTCAAAGACCGACCGCGACCTGGCCCAGGGGCCGGCGCGACTCGTCGTCGCCCTCGGCATCAGCCTGAGTGACGACGGCAGTGACCTTTTCGCTCCACCGTTTTCGCTCGAACGCGCTGCGGCGCCGGTCGAGCACCTGAGCGGACCAAGGACCGGGCTTGCCGGGGGAGCCGATCTGCCCTGGCGCTTCTGGATTCCGGGGGAGTCCAGCGTCTCGCCGTACAAGAGGCATCCCAAAGCCTGAGTAAGCGGCAGGGTGTGACACCTCGGTGCACATACCAGCTCAGTGAAAAACTCAGCTCAGCGCAAAGTAGAACAGGCCAGCGCTCGACGACGCCCAGATCAGGCTCGCGAAGGTGCCGATGATGAATCGCTCCCGAGCCTCGGGAGCTTCGAGCTCGGTGAACCGGCCGACACCCTTGATGGCCACGATGATCGCGATGGCTTCGGGAAACCCCGCCATGAGTGTGGCGGCGACGGCGAATCGCTCGAGGTAGCCGATCGTTCGTCCGCCTCGGAGGACCTCGTGCTGCGCCGCGGGACTGGTGCGCACAACACCCTGCCGGTTGCGCTCCGGCTCGGTGACCAGAATGCCGCCGAACAGTCCCGGGCGAACCAAACCGCGAGTGGCGAGTTTGAGGACGTAACTGGTGGCGATGCCGCCGCCAAGCACGGCGATGGCGAGCGAAAGCAGCCCGAGCGCCAGAAGCACTCCGAGCCAGACCTCGGGCGACGGAATCGCAAGCAGCCCGAGATTTGCAGCGAGCAGACCGGCGGCGATAAGAATCCAGCGAGGTTTCTGTCGCCAGTGCGCCAGCGCGATGACCGTCAGGCAACCGACAGCAAGCAGGAGAACCGCGACCCAGTAAAGCGTCACGGGAATCGCGCCGACGATTGGTGTCACGCCTGGGCCTCCTCGCTTCCGTTGATGGTGTCGAGTAGCCTAACAAGCGCCTCAGACGCTGCCCGTTCGACACGGATGCCCGCTGCCCGAGCGCGCAGGCTCGCGGCCCCAGCGGTTATCCCGAGCCGGTCGGCCGACTCGGATTGGGTCAGTCCCGTCGAGAGCAGGTCGAACAGTTCCCAGCCTCCATCGGTTCGACGTTCTCTGAGGTGAAGCAGGAGAGTGACGAGCGACTCAACGTCCGTGCCACGGATGCTCCGCGAAGGCTCTTCCTCATTCCCGGCCAGAGTGAGTGCAAACCGGGTGGCCTGCTTTTTCGCGCGAGTGACGGCATCCCGCGCTGCATAAAATGCCTCGCCCGTCGCCTCCCGAGTGTCCGAGGGAAGAGGTTCCCGGACCGAACCGACCCCGACGCCGACGCTCCAGTCGCCATTCCGCGTGAGCTCGAGAACGAGGGTCAGAACCAGCTCGGCATCATCGACCAGGAGCTGCAACTCGTCTCCGGCCGTCCGATCAGCGGGGAGCGACAGTTGTGCACCATGCTCAGAGTTCAGCGCGACGAGAGTCTCTGCGACCTTGTCCGCGCTGTGACGGCTGCCGACCTGGTCAGCGGTGACGACAAACATGGCGCTCCTTCGGTTTAGTCCACAAGCTGAACTAGCTCGATATTAGGAAATAACCTAAACCATGTCAAGAGTGAGGTCTGAGCCTCACAGCGGCACGGATCGGACGGTGGCCGCTGATAACCTGTCAGTCGTGTCAACGTCACTTCTTTCGAGCCAAGCGAACGACCCCACCTTTGATGACATCTGGGAGGAACTCGTCTGGCGCGGCCTCGTGCACGTGTCGACAGACCAGGGCGAACTGAAAGAGCTGCTCGCGGGTGACCCGATCACCTACTACTGCGGCTTCGACCCGACGGCCCCCAGCCTGCACCTCGGAAACCTGGTTCAGCTGTTGCTGATGCGCCGCATCCAGCTGGCCGGCCACAAGCCGCTGGGCCTCGTCGGCGGATCGACGGGCCTCATCGGTGACCCGCGCCCAACAGCGGAGCGCACACTCAACACACGAGAGACCGTCGCCGATTGGGTCGAACGGCTGCAGGGCCAGGTCTCTCGCTTCCTCAGCTTCGAGGGCGACAACGCTGCGCGCATGGTGAACAACCTCGACTGGACGGCGCCGCTCTCCGCCATCGACTTCCTCCGCGACGTCGGCAAGTACTTCCGTGTCGGAACCATGCTCAAGAAGGACGCTGTCAGCGCGCGCCTCAACTCTGACGCCGGTATCAGCTACACCGAGTTCAGCTACCAGATCCTGCAGGGGATGGACTTCCTCGAGCTCTACCGCAGCTACGGCTGTGTACTCCAGACCGGAGGCAGCGACCAGTGGGGCAACCTGACGAGCGGAACCGACCTCATCCACAAGGCCGAGGGAAACAGCGCGCACGCCATTGGCACGCCGCTCATCACCAACTCCGATGGCACGAAGTTCGGTAAGAGCGAGGGCAATGCTGTCTGGCTCGATCCCGAGATGACGAGCCCGTACGCGTTCTACCAGTTCTGGGTCAACTCCGATGACGCTGACGTCATCGCGCGGCTTAAGGTCTTCACCTTCCTTTCCCGTGAAGAGATCGAACGACTTGAGGGGGTTGTCGCAAGCGAGCCTTTCCGTCGCGAAGCTCAGAAGCGACTCGCTTACGAGGTCACGTCTCTCGTTCACGGAATTGAAGCAACGGATGCCGCGATCGCCGCGTCCGCAGCTCTCTTCGGGCAGGGCGAATTGACGGGCCTCGATGCACCGACGCTGGCTTCCGCGATTTCGGAGCTTCCAAACGTGACAGCTCCGCTCGGAGTTTCGCTCACGCAGCTCCTTGTCGACACCAAGCTCACCTCGAGCATCGGCGAGGCCCGGCGGGCCATTGCCCAGGGCGGGGTTTACCTCAACAACGCCAAGGTCACCGATGAGGCAGCCGTTCTGAATGACACGTTGGCCGGGGGAGTTGCTGTGCTTCGTCGAGGTAAGAAGACCCTGGCCGGAATCTTCACCGAGTAGCGTCGCTCCGAAACCGTCGACCGCGGCGGGATTCCGGGCCGACACGCCCGGCCTGCAGAAGCAACTTGCGAGCCGGCCAGACTCTACGTAGAGTAACTACTCGTCACCCCAAAGGTGCGGCTGAGCTTAGCTCGCCGGCCTCATGCGGAACAAACTTCTTCAGACAGAAGGCACCTGATTTCAGGTTAGTCAGCGTCTGAAGATGGCCCTTCATCAGGGTCCAGCTCGATACGAGTTTCGAACTTCGGTTCAAAATCGCGTGGTCAGGCTGGCGAATAACTGGTGCTAGGGTAGAGAAGTTGCCCTGCGGAGCAGCCCTGAGGGGTGAAAAGCGGGAGCATCCGATCCTTGAGAACTCAACAGCGTGCACAATGTCAAATGCCAAATACCCGTTGACTCGGCCTTTTCTGGTTGGG
>NZ_RCWJ01000003.1 GCF_003668565.1 Mycetocola zhadangensis | reverse complement strand
GAACCCGGGCAAACTGTGATCGCTCACAATCTGATAACGGACCACAACTGAGTCATTGCGCTCGACTGATTGTGAGCGCTAACATTCCAGCCATGACCAGAACGCACTGGTCAACCGGCGACAGACACAGCTCTCGTTCGCGTCACGCCGGCCGAACAAGGAGGTTTGGTTGTGAAGAAGATATTTGGTCCAGTGGCTGCCATTGGAGTCCTGGTCCTCGCGCTCACCGGGTGCGCACAGTCGGGTGGCGGCGAGTCTGATGGGCCCAAAGACCCCGGCGACATCGTCGTTGGATTCGCTCAGGTCGGCGCCGAAAGCGGATGGCGCACCGCGAACACCACTGACATCAAGGCGGCGTTCGAAGAAGCGGGCATTCCGCTGAAGTTCTCGGACGCCCAGCAGAAGCAGGAGAACCAGATTAAAGCGATCCGTTCCTACATCCAGCAGGGTGTCGACGTCATCGCGTTCTCTCCAGTGATCGAGTCTGGCTGGGATGCAGTGCTCAAGGAAGCAAAGGACGCCGAGATTCCGGTCGTTCTGACGGACCGCGCGGTCGACAGCAAGGACGACTCGCTCTATGTCAGCTTCCTCGGCTCCGACTTCATCGAAGAAGGCAAGAAAGCGGGCGAGTGGCTCGTTGAGGAGTACGCCGACTCAACGGACCCGGTCAACATCATCCAGCTCGAGGGCACGACCGGTGCAGCTCCAGCACTCGACCGCGCTGAAGGCTTCGCCGACGTCATCGCGGCCGACGAGAAGTTCCAGGTCGTCGCTTCGCAAACCGGCGATTTCACGCGCGCGGGTGGCAAACAGGTCACTGAAGCGTTACTCAAGTCCAACCCCGATGTGAACGTGATCTACGCGCACAACGACGACATGGGACTTGGTGCGATTGAAGCGATCGAAG
Source organism: Mycetocola zhadangensis (assembly GCF_003668565.1). GTDB lineage: Bacteria > Actinomycetota > Actinomycetes > Actinomycetales > Microbacteriaceae > Mycetocola_A > Mycetocola_A zhadangensis. The sequence goes on along the minus strand of NZ_RCWJ01000003.1, from coordinate 449,093 downwards.
CGGCAGGCCTCGTGCCTGGCACCGACATCAAGATCATCACCGTCGACGCCGTGAAGGACGGTATGCAGGCGCTCGCCGACGGCAAGATCAACTTCATCGTTGAATGCTCGCCGCTCCTCGGTAAGCAGCTCGTCGAGATTGTGGAGAAGGTCGTCGCTGGCGAAGAGGTGGAAAAGCGAATCATCACTGAGGAAACCACCTTCACCCAGGAGCAGGCGATCGAAGCTCTGCCCGACCGTCAGTACTGATCACATCTATTAGCACACCTCCCACTGCCGGGACCGGGCACTCCAGCCTGGTTCCGGCAGTGCCGAAATCCCACCCCTCAGCGCAGAGAGCAGGGTCATGATCGATCAGCAGCCAGCCGTCAGCATGGAAAACATTTCCATCGAGTTCCCGGGAGTGAAGGCCCTCGACGGCGTCAATTTCCGGATGTTCCCCGGTGAAGTGCATTCTCTTCTTGGCGAGAACGGCGCGGGCAAGTCCACGCTCATCAAGGCGCTCACTGGCGTGTACCGCATCGACAGTGGGGTCATCACGCTCGCGGGGGACGAGGTGTCGTTTCACAGCACGGCAGAGGCCCAGGCCGCTGGCGTCTCGACCGTCTATCAGGAGGTCAACCTTCTCACCAACCTGACGGTCGCCGAGAACATCATGCTTGGCAGGGAGCCGCGCCGATTCGGTCTCATCGACTGGCGTGCCACCCGGGCGCGCGCCGCCGAGCTGCTCACGAAACTGCACCTCGACATCGACCCGAACTCCCGACTCGGCTCTCACTCCCTCGCCGTGCAACAACTCGTTGCGATCGCACGCGCGACAGGCGTCCACGCACGGGTGCTCATCCTCGACGAGCCGACATCGAGCCTCGACGCCGACGAGGTGCAGGAACTCTTCCGCATCATCCGCGAACTCAAGGACGACGGCGTCGCCATTCTCTTCGTCTCCCATTTTCTCGACCAGGTGTACGAGATCTCTGACCGGCTCACCGTGCTCCGAAACGGCAAACTGGTCGGCGAATACCTGACGGAAGAGATCCTTCGAATCGAACTCGTCCAAAAGATGATCGGCAAGGAGTTGACCGTGCTCGAAGACCTCGAGCGCAAGACCCGCCTGCAAAATCTCGACGAGACGGAACTGACGCCGTACGTTCGTGCGATCGGCCTCGGTCGCAAGGGCTCCATTGAACCGCTTGACCTCGACGTTTACGAAGGCGAAGTCGTCGGACTGGCCGGTCTGCTCGGTTCCGGCCGCACCGAACTGGCTCGCATCCTCTCTGGCGTTGATCGAGCGGATGTCGGCACTCTCGAAGTCGAGGGAAAGGCCAAGCGCATTCGTACCCCACGCCAGTCCATCCGAGACCGGATCATCTACTCGAGTGAGAACCGTCGGGAAGAAGGAATCCTCGACGAACTCACGGTCCGCGACAATATCGCGCTCGCACTCCAGGCGGACCGTGGCTGGTTTCGGCCAATCCCGAAAAAACGACAGGATGAGCTCGCGGAGAGCTACATCCACGCCCTGAACATCCGCCCGGCCAATCCGGATGCGCTGCTGAAGAACCTATCGGGCGGAAACCAGCAGAAAGTGCTCCTCGCCAGGTGGCTCGCGATCGCTCCCCGATTGCTCATCCTCGACGAACCCACTCGCGGCATCGACGTCGGCGCCAAGGCTGAGATCCAGAAGCTCGTCTCAAACCTGGCCGAGAACGGGATGAGCGTCGTCTATATCTCCGCGGAACTCGAGGAGGTGCTGAGGCTCAGTCACCGTATCGCCGTGATGCGCGACCGCAGGATGGTGGCCGACATCGAGAACGACGACCTCACCACAGACAATCTGCTCGCGATCATCGCCGACGGTGCCACGACGGAGGCTGTGGCATGAACGTGAACAAGATTATGGCGAACCGGCTGTTTTGGCCGGTTGTGATGCTCCTCGTGCTCCTGATCATCAACCTTCTCGCCTTCCCTGGGTTCTTCTCCGTACAGATTCGTGACGGGCACCTTTTCGGCAGCCTCATCGACATCCTCCGCAACGGTTCACCGACGCTGATGATCGCCGTTGGTATGACGCTCGTCATCGCAACCCGGGGTATCGACCTCTCGGTCGGAGCGGTCTGCGCCATCTCGGGAGCCGTGGCGTGCTCCATCATTCTCGGCTCGAGTGACCCGGCCAGCCCGGCCACCGTCACGGTCGCAGTCGTGGTGTCCCTGCTGATTTCCCTCGTCCTTGGTCTCTGGAACGGCTTCCTGGTCGCGGTCGTTGGGATCCAGCCGATCATCGCCACACTGATCCTCATGACGGCTGGCCGTGGAGTTGCGATGCTCATCACCGAGGGCCAGATTCTCACGGTGAACAGTCCGCCCTTCAAAGCAATTGGTTCAGGGTTCTTCCTCGGCCTGCCGATCTCTGTGCTCATCGCCGCGGCCATCTTCGTGTTTGCTCTCGTGCTCACGCGCCGGACGGCTCTTGGCCTCATGATCGAATCGGTCGGCATCAACCCGGAGGCGTCGCGGCTTGCCGGGGTCCGGGCCAGGGGCCTGCTAATCGCGGTCTACGTCTTCACGGCGCTGTGCGCTGCCATTGCCGGACTCGTGCTCACGAGTAACCAGACAGCGGCCGATGCCAACAACACAGGGCTGTTCATCGAACTCGACGCCATCCTCGCGGTGGTGATCGGTGGCACTTCCCTCGCGGGAGGCCGCTACTCGCTGCTCGGCACACTGATCGGAGCGCTCGTCATCCAGACCCTGGTCACAACGGTCTACACGGTTGGAATCCCGCCGATTGCCACCATGGTGTTCAAGGCCGCTGTCGTCACTGTGGTGTGCCTGCTCCAATCGCCGCGCACCACCGAACTGATCGAGTCTGCGCGGCGCCGAAACGCACGCCGTCGCGGGAAGGCGGTGACGGCATGAGCGCAACTGTTGTCACTCCGTCGTCTCCGATCGCGACCGCGGCGGGGCGGGTCCGTGACTGGCTGACAAACCCGAAATACGGTCCGGTCATCGTCACGGCCGTGCTGCTCGTCGGTATGTTCGCCGTCGGAGCCACGCGCTATCGCGGCTTCACGAATCCACAGGTGATCGCAAACCTGTTCATCGACAACGCCTATCTCATCGTGCTCGCGGTCGGCATGACATTCGTCATCCTCACCGGCGGAATCGACCTCTCCGTTGGGGCAGTCCTGGCGATGTCGACGATGATTGCCGCGAGCCTGCTCCAGGCTGGCTGGGCTCCAGGGGTGATCATTCCGCTCATCCTCTTGGCGACATCGTTCCTCGGCCTCGCCGTCGGGTTGATGATCCACTACTTCCAGATCCAGCCCTTCATAGCGACCCTCGCAGCGATGTTCCTCGCCCGTGGTCTCTGTTACGTGATCAGCAAGACGACGATCTCAATCACTGACCCGGTGTTCACAGCCCTCGCTCAAACCCGGATCCCGCTCGCACCACGGCTGAGCATCACGCCAAGTGTGATCCTCGCCGTGCTGGTCGTGATCGTCGCCGTTGTGGTGCTGCACTATTCACGACTGGGTCGAACTGTGTACGCGATCGGGGGAAGTGAAGCATCCGGTGTCCTCATGGGTCTTCCGATCGCACGCACCAAGGTGCTTGTCTACGTGATCAGCGGCTTCTGCTCCGGTCTCGCCGGTGTGCTCTACAGTTTCTACACACTGTCGGGGTACGCACTCACCGCGATCGGCACTGAGCTCGACGCCATCGCCGCTGTCGTCATCGGTGGCACCCTGCTCGCAGGCGGCTATGGCTTCGTTCTCGGATCGGTTCTTGGAGTGCTCGTGCTCGGCACCATCCAGACGCTCATCACCTTCGACGGCAATCTGACCTCGTGGTGGACGCGCATTTTTATCGGCGCACTGCTCCTGGTGTTCATCTTCCTCCAGAAGGTGCTGACCGCGAGACGGACGTGACCGGGCGGCCACCGTGTTCTTACCGAGGTCCCTCGAACGAGATAATCGAATGAACGGGCGACAGTCGCCAGGCGGGAGCGGGCCCACGTGGTGACGAACGAGGACGAGAAGGCGCGCGTCGCCAACATCTTCGACGTCGCACGCCTCGCCGGTGTCAGCCACCAGACGGTGTCACGGGTGCTCAACGACCTGCCCAATGTTCGGCCGGCGACCCGCGAAAGGGTCGAGAAGGCGATCAAGCAGCTGCGTTACACGCCGTCTCAGGCGGCACGTGCCCTAGTCACCCGGCGGTCGCGCACGATCGGGCTGATCACGACGGGAAACCCCGACTTCGGTCCCTCATCAACGGCGCTCCATTTCAATGACGCGGCGCGTGACGCCAGGTACGCCGTGAGCATGGCCAGCATGCTTGACTCAGACGCTGCCTCACTTCGAGCGGCTGTCGAACTGCTGTTGCGCCAGAATGTCGAGGCCATCGTGCTCATCGCCGCGCACGCTGGCGCACTCGACGCTATCCTCAGCATCGAGCTGGGTGTTCCGCTGATCGCCGTCGACGCCGGCGGGCGCCCTGGTGTGCACAGCGTTGCCCTCGACCAGTACGCGGGCGCGCGGGCCGCTGTCGATCATCTCATCGGCCTCGGTCACACCCAGATCCGACACATTTCCGGTCCACTCGATTCGACGGATGCCACCGAACGCGTTCGCGGCTGGCGGGACTCACTCGCAGCGGCCGGCCTCGTCGCGCGTGAGCACCTCGTTGGTGACTGGACGCCGGCGAGCGGATACCGGCACGGGCAGGTGCTCGCTGACGATCACGACATGACAGCCGTGTTCGTCGGCAACGACCAGATGTCGCTCGGTCTGATCCACGCGCTCACTTCGGCTGGCCGGAGGGTGCCGGGGGACGTGAGCGTGATCGGATTCGACGACATTCCGGAGGCGGAGCACTTCGCGCCGCCACTCACGACGATGCGGCAGGATTTTGACGGCCTCGGCCGAGACATCATGACGGAACTGCTCGCTGTCCTCCGAGATGAAGAAGCCGCCGACCTGCCCCGCATTTCCCCGACTCTCGTGGTGCGCGAGTCCGCCGGTCCGCCGCCGGTCGCGCGCGCGGGGGCCACGCGGCTTTCTGGCACTGTCGACGTATGACACGCCACACCGTTGTGATCGCGCCCGATTCGTTCAAAGGCACCGCGACGGCCATCGAGGTGACAGACGCGCTCGCCGAAGGGTGGGCATCCGCTCGCCCTGGTGACATTCTCATACGGATGCCACTTGCTGACGGTGGCGAGGGAACTCTCGACGCGTTCGAGATCGCTGTGCCAGGTGCCGAGCGGGTACCAGTGACGGTGCATGGGCCTGACGGACGGGCCGTGAACGCCAGTTGGATTCGCTTGCCTGACAACTCTGCGGTGGTCGAACTCGCCGAAACGAGCGGAATTACGCTGCTGAGCCCGCTGCTTCCGGTCGACGCGCACACGATAGGTTTTGGCCAGGCAATCGCTGCGGCGCTCGATGCCGGCGTAGAGCGGGTCTACCTGGCGATCGGAGGAAGCTCATCGACCGACGGCGGCGTCGGAGCTCTGACCGCGCTGGGTGCGCGCTTTCTCGACGCAGACGATGAACCGATCGCCAACGGCGGGCGCGGTCTCGCTGATCTCGCATCGGTCAATCTCGGCGGGCTCAGGCAGCTTCCTTCGGGCGGCGCTGTCATCCTCAGTGACGTCACATCTGAACTGCTCGGTGCTGAGGGGGCCGCAGCCGTGTTTGGGCCGCAGAAGGGCGCAACGCCGTCCGATGTTGCCGCGCTCGACGCCGGGCTGGTCCGGCTGGCCGGGCTGCTGTCCGCCGATCCGGCCACCCCCGGTGCAGGGGCGGCGGGCGGAACCGGATTTGGCATGCTGGCCTGGGGTGCGACGCTCGCGGCAGGTGCGAATGCGGTTGGTGAGGTGGTGCGCGCGGCGGACGCCGTGGCATCCGCTTCAATTGTCGTGACGGGTGAGGGGCGTTTCGATGGCCAGTCCGATGCGGGGAAGGTGCCGTCGTACGTGCGTGCGCTCGCTGCTGCCGGTTCGGCCCAACCGATGCTTGTCGCCGGTGCCATCAGCGCTGAGCCTGTGGGTTTCGCAGCGACCGTGTCGCTGACCGAGATTGCGGGGAGCTCTGACGCAGCCATGACAGACACGCTGCGCTGGCTTCGCGCGGCGGGGGAGCGGCTCGCGCGCACGCTGTAACGTGCTGTGATTTTCCGCGCTACGGCTCGAGTGTTGGGTTTGCGGCGCGGAGAGCCTCGAGCGCCGCATTTGCCACGGGTGCCGTCGTGCTGAGTGTGTTTGCGTTGCTCATGATCCACAGGTTTGCGGTGAACAGGTGGGTTGCGGCCGTTGTCCCTACCTCGTTCTCGCTGGCCATTTCGAAGCTGATGACTCTTTCGAAGGTCACGTTGGAGAATCCCGCGTCGGAGAGCGCTGTCTCGAGAGTGGTTCGCTGGTCTGCCGTCACCTCCGCCACATGCAGCGTGAAGACGCCATCGGAATTGGGCACACCCCACGAGCATTGCGTCGCCTGGGATGCGGTCGCGAGGGTGGCGTCGATTTCTGCGAGAGGGAACAACCCGTTTGGCGCTGCTGGCGCTCGCTCGCCCAGGAACTCGGTGTCCTGGGCGAAGAACGATCGCGCCTGCTCGATCGGAAGCAGCGTCTCGCATCCGACCATCGTCAACGGTTCCGCACTTGGGCTCGGTGTGGGAAGCGGAGTTTTCGACGGGCTCGAAGTCGGACCCGGGGTCGGCTCGGGCTCGGGCATTGTGCACGCCGAGAGACCAAGCATCATCAGGGTGCACGCAACCGCAAGCACGTGTCTCATGGAACGGATGTTAGACCTCGCGAGGCTCGGCGGATAGGGGATCGACGCACTGGCCGGTCACATCACAACCCCGCCGTGTGGTGACCAGTAGTACGACACGTCGGTCGACCTGATGCGCGAGATCAGCTCTAGAGCGAACTCGGTAGTGGTCGGTCAGGTGCGGCCGTGAAACTCAGCGGCCAGTTTGATGTTGGGCACGGAAGAATGTGCTGCGGCACTGTCCATAAGTGGCGTGACCTGGGCCGGTCATGTGCGGCGGAGTCCGCGAGCAGCTGCCACCTCGAGAAGGCAGCGCGGGTCGCTCGTCGACGGATTCGGCGGTTTCTGGGTCGACGGGTGGGACCTTAGGTTCCCGCTCCACCCGATCCATTCCAGCCAGGCGGGCACGCGAGGGCGTGGGCCTCGTCCACCCTCAACTCACGAAGGCCGCCGAGTACGGCCACGGCGAACTGGCGGAGTGGACTGCTCTCATCGGGATCCATTTGACGCACAGCGTCGAGCTCGATGTGCCCGTTGGCCCCAGTTATGGGGAGCGGAGGGTGTATATACCGCTATGTACCCCGGGTACCCGGGTACATGCGTTCGCATCCATGCTGGGGCTCTCATATACTTTCCCCGGTATTGACGCGGCGACCTCCCCCCACGCCGCGATTTTAGTTCGTTTTGGAAGGCCAATAAGTGAACACGCGACACCGATCTGCCCCCCGCCCGAAAACCGCCCGGGGCGTGATCGCCGCGATCGTTCTCGCGATTCTTACGCTTCCGCTCGTCGCGATGCCCGCACAGGCGCAGCACGCCTCGCAGGGAACGGGGCGATACAACGACTCCGTGTTCTGGTTCGAATGGGAAGCGGTCCCCAATACAGGGACGACGCAGACAAATACCACAACGATCCTCGGTCAGCCGTTCGCCGTGACATGTTCCATCGCCAACATGACTCGGGAGCGCGGGACGGGGGCTGGTGACTGGCTCGCTCCGTACCGACCGGGCGTCTATAGCGGCGACATGCTGGACGACCTGTATAACCGTGGCGGCACAGGAACCTCGAACACCATGCCGATCGGGCTATTCACCCAGCAGGCGAACAGCATCGAGTTTGACTTCTCCTGCTCCGCCAGCCTGGAGGGAAGGCCCTACCCACTCGCGGGTCTCGTAATGGCTGACGCCGAAAGCACCGCTCCCAACGAGTTGATTGCGGCGAGTATCGCACCGAGCGGAACCTGGCGAGTGATCGATCGCGCCAGAAGCACCGCATGCGAATCCAACAGCATCCTCGCTAGCCGCACTGTATCCGATACCGAAAACCGGTTGTCTCTTGCCTCAACGGGGGAGTGCACGGCAGGAAGTCCTGTCAACGTCGCCTTCATGGACGGCGTTACCTCCGCCACCGATGTAACTGTTACGGGAAACGGCCGTGAGGCTATCGCGCTGGGCGTCGTGGCATCTTTTGAGGGTTCCGACGCCCCGGCAAGCTACGGCTCGGCTTCACACGGCCTGACCACGACGTTTACCGGTGGTGAGATTCCAGAGGGACCAGCGGTGCGTACGAATGACGCGGCGTTTGAATTGGCAACGCCTCTGCTGCCGACCCCGAGGCTCGGTGCGAGCGTTGACCCCGACGTGCAGCCGTTCACCAGTGCGGACGCCCGAGCAGATGACCTCGATGTTCAGGTTTCGTATGGCAATGTGAATGATGAGGATGCTTTCGCGGCAGGGACCACAATCTCTGTCGTGCCTGGCCAGATCCACCCGCTGTCGGTTCGCTGCGTTGGAACGGGCACCGTTGGCGGTTGGATCGATTGGGACCGTAATGGCACTTTCGACTCTGACGAACGTGCCCAGGCAACGTGCGCGGCTGGAGCAGCCGCGCTGTCCTGGACGGTTCCCGCTGATGTGCAGGCCACTCCGCCCGGGGCATTCACCTTCCAGCGTCTGCGCATCGCCTCCACCGCGGACGCAGTCGCTTCTCCATCGGGAGCCGCGACAAATGGTGAGGTCGAAGACCACACCCTGAGTGTCAACGTGCCGCAGCCGGCCGCGAACCCCGACACCCGAACAACACAGTTCGGAACGCCCGTCTCTGTCCCTGTCCTCGGTAATGATGTGACTGGCGGATCTCCGTTTGATCCCGCGTCTGTGCGCCTGCTCGACGGCGGCACACCGGTGACCTCCCTCGTGACAGACGAAGGTACCTTCACCGTCAACGAAACAACTGGCGAGATCACCTTCGCCCCGGCCGCGTTGTTTGCCGGCGTGACCCCTGCGGTGCCTTATCGCGTCACAGACGAGGCGGGTCGGTCCGTTGAGTCGACCCTCACGGTGACGGTAGTTGCCCCGACCCCCGTCGCGGTCGATGATGCCACCACGGGCGCGCAGGGTGCGAAACAAACCATTGACCCGGTAGCGAATGACACCGCCGGAGCCCGCGAGGTACCGTTGGACGCGTCGACGCTAACTCTGCTCGACGCCGACGGAACACCACAGTCCGAGATCGTCGTGGCCGGTGAAGGAGCTTACGAGCTCAAGGATGGGCGCATCGTCTTCACCCCCGAGGGTGAGTTCCTCGGCACAGCAACGGGGATCCGTTATCAGATTGCGGATGCCAACGGCACGCTGGTGACGGCGGTGTACACGCCGACGGTCACCGTTCGGCCGATCGTTGTGGTGGACGCCATCCTTGCCGAGGCTGAGCGCGGCGACACCGTGAGTGTTGACCCGAGCGACTCGAAGCCCGATCTCGACCCATCTACCGTTCGAATCATCGACGCGGCTGGCGCTCAAGTGACTCGTTTTGAGGTTGCAGGCGAAGGTGTGTGGACCGTCGACGCCGAAAGTGGCGTGATTACGTTCACGCCGGCCAGTGGATTCGACGGCGATCCGACGCCGATCCGCTACACCGCGGTCACCGCTCAGGGAGTAACTGTCCAGGGGACCGTTGAGATCCGATACTCGGACTCACCTTGGTGGGGACTGGCGGCGACAGGCGCCGCCCTGCCGACATGGACGATCCTTGTCGCACTGGTGCTGAGCCTTGCCGGCGTGAGCCTGGTCGCTCGCTCCCGCCGGACGGCCGTGAGGGCACCTGCTGACGCTACCCGCGAGTAAACGGGATGCCTGTGGGAGCCATCAGATGACGGCTCCCACAGGCACCGTGTCTCGCGCAGCGCCGCTGCCGGTCATCCCACCGATGCTTGGCGCCGGTGGGATGAGCGCTGAGCCTGTGGGTTTCGGAGCGGCCGTGTCGCTGACCGAGATTGCGGGGAGGCCTGACGCGTCCTTGACCGACACGCTGCGCCGGGTTCGCGCGGAAGGGGGAGCGGCTCGCGCTCTCCGTCTCTGACGGGCGACAATGCTCAGCTCAGCCAGTCGCTCTCCGTCTCTAACGGGCGACAATGCTCAGCTGAGCCAGGCGCGAAGGGTGGCGGCTTCGCGATTGAGCAGTGCCGGGTCATCATCGGGGAGGAACTCGAGAAGTGCGTCGGTGACGCTTGGGAAGGTGGCGGTGAATGGGAGGGCGCGGGTCCATAGCTCTGAGCGGCTGGAAAGCGGCAGGCGTTCGTGCTGAGGCCACCAGGAGAAGACGTGCACCGTCGACACCCGGGCGGCCAGCTGTGACAACTCAGCCAGCGCAGCATCGTCGTTCATATCAACTGGCGGTTGCCAGTAGCAGGACACGTTTGTCGATGCCACATCGGACAGAAGCGCGAGCGTTGACTCCGCAGTGTCGGCCAGGGTGCCGTTGTGGAACTCAAGGGCAAGTTCAATGCCGTACTCAGAAGCGTGGGATGCCGCGCTGTCGAGTCGCGTCGCGATTTCCTCACGGTCGATGGGAGTGGCATCCGCTGAACTGATCTCGCCTGCCCAGACTCGTATGCGAGGTGCGCCGAGAGCTGCGGCGGAGGAAAGGACGGGGGAGAAATCTTCAGCCAGGTCGCAGCGATAGTAGGAGCCGAGGGATGCCACGTCGAGACCGGCGGCGCGGGTGCGCTCGCCGACAGATTTGGCGGTGTCTGTGTCGCCAGGTGGAACGTGGACGTCCCCACCCCACTCGATTGATTCCAGTCCGGCAGACGCGGCGAGGCTGAGAACCTCATCGACGCTCGACTCGCGAAGGCTGACCGAGCACAGGCCGGGTCGGACGGATGGAGTTGAGCGGGTTCTCATCGGACCCCTTTCGACGGAAACTTGCGTCGAGCGTACTCCGGATCGCTGGCGGCGTCCCCCACCCCGCCGGGTGCTGATTCGGGCGCTGGTTGAGAGTGGTGCCGATGCGGCTCGGTTGAGTCCGGATGGCGCCCTCCGCTCAGCGCAGTCGAGCGAGGGTGGTGCCGATCCTCTCGAACACCTCCGCCGTTACGCTCACTCCCGCTTCCCGAAGCGCGAGCACCGCTGCTCCGACAACCCCGTCCGGAACCCGACGGACCTCGGGTGTGAAGCCCTGTGCACTCAGAGCATGAGTGACGCCATCGCGGATGAGTGGCTGCGCGGTGAGGATACTTCCGCCGAGCACGAGAGGCCCAGCCAGATCGGGCGACCGGATCGCAGAAAAGAGGCGAGCAAGTTCGAGAACCGCATCGTCCAGAATCGCGCGCGCCACAGCATCCGTCGTCGCTTCAAACGCCAGCGGCGCAAATCGCGAGAGTTCGACAGGTCGCAGCGAATACAGTGCTTCGATCACATCACGAAGCGAGGCCGGACGACCGTCGGGACCGGGCACCTCTGAATGCTCGATGCCGAGCGCGGCGACAAGTAACGGCGCCAAAGCGGTGTTCTCACCCCGGCCATCGAGGCTTGCGATGGCGGCATTGACCACGCGATGCCCGATCCAATACCCGGATCCGACATCGCCGAGTAACCACCCGAGCCCGTCCGCCGTTCGCTCGACCCGCCCTTTGCGCACACGAATTCCCGCAGAACCGGTGCCTGCCACTACGGCATATCCGTTTTGTTGCCAGGTACCGGATGAGAAGATCGCCAACAGATCGGATGCCACGGTGACCGTAACGGGGAAGCCACGCGCTGCTAACAGACCGGTGACCCAGTCGGTGGCCCCTGACACGCTCATGCCCGCCATCGCTATGAGGATCTGCTCGACGTCGGCCGGTTGGCGCCCTGCAGAGTCAGTTGCCGCTTCGGCCGCTGCAAGAATCGACGCCGCCGCTCGCTCGGGCCCGGAAGAGACGGGATTCCCGCCACCGGCGAAGCCGTAGCCGAGGCACTGGCCGGTTTGGTCAAGAATGACGGCACGTGTTGAGGTGCCACCGGCATCTGTTGCGAGCACGTTAATCATTTGTTACCACTTCGTGATCTTCGCATCATTGCCCTTCACCGCGAGTAAGAATACTTTTCAACAAAGCTCCAATCCACTGAAACGGATTTTCATGTCAACGATGACATCGGGTAGAGAGGCATTACGAATGTCGTCTCGCATTCAGGCAAACCTGCCACAGATGTCGAGCGTCATGGTGAAAATTGCCGAGCTCTTGCTCGAACACCCGACGCTTCCTCTGGAGCTTTCCATCACTGAACTCGCCGAGAAGGCGGGCACTTCCGCAGCGACTGTCACACGATTCTGTCGCCTCATCGGTTTCAGTGGCTACGTGCAGTTTCGGGTCGGCGTCGCAAGCGACATCGGCAGGGGAGACGCTCACGAATCGTGGCGGGCGGACATTGGACGCGCATTCGCGCCCGAAGACAGCCCAAACGAGGTTCTGGGCACTCTCCTCAACGCCCACATTCGTTCGCTCGAGACCACTGCTCGGCAGATGGACCTGGATGTCGTTGTCGACATCGCCCAGTCGATCGCAACGGCACCCCACATCGACATTTATGGCATCGGAGGCAGCGCCGGGATGGCGCTCGAACTGCAGGGACGTCTGTACCGCATCGGTATCAACGCCCATTGCTGGTCAGAAGTGCACGGCGGACTCACGAGTGCGGCCATCCTCGGAAGCGATTCTGTGGCCATCGGGATCTCAAACACCGGACGCACCGAAGAGACCATCCAAATGCTGTCCCAGGCAAAGTCATCTGGCGCATTCACGATCTCGCTCAGTAACAGCCCGACCACCCCACTCGCTGAGGTGGCTGACGTCAACGTCATCACAGCGGCTCCCGAACAGTTCCTCCAACCCGATGACCTGTCAGCCAAACACTCGCAGCTTTTCGTGCTCGACATGCTCTACCTTCTGGTCGCCCAGCAGGACTCCATTGACACCGCGGCGAAGCTCGCAGCGAGCGCCATGGCTGTGTCGGAGCACCGCCGTCCCGCTCGACGAGAACTCGTCGCCAACGATTCGAAAGGCAGGGCCCGATGACGGATCTTGTTCACGACTTGCTCACGCAGGCGACCTCCCGATTGGACAGAATCGCGACCCTGGCCGGATCCGGTGGTTTGGATCCCGCCGTCGACCTGCTCGTCGATGCGCTCGATGCGGGCGGTGTGCTGCAGGCATTCGGAACCGGTCACTCGCAGGCGTTCGCCATGGAGATCGCCGGACGTGCCGGCGGACTCATCCCCACCAATCGCATCGCGCTCACCGACGTAGTGCTCTACGGTAACCGCGACGTCTCGGACCTTGGCGGCTCCACTTTGGAACGTGACCCAGCCGTCGTGGACGAACTGCTCGATGTCTCAGTCATCCACCCAGAGGATGTGTTCCTCATCGCGTCGAACTCCGGTGTGAACGGCTCAATCGTCGGCTTCGCACTCGCGGTGAAAGAACGCGGTCACAAACTCATCGCCGTGACAAGCCTCGAGCACACCAACTCTGTGGAGCCCAAACACCCGAGTGGGAAAAGGCTGAGCGACGTCGCCGACGTCGTCATCGACAACCTCGCTCCGTTTGGGGACACAACCCTTGAGCTTCCAGGCGGAATCGGTGTCGGTGCAATCTCATCGATCACCTCAGCGTTCATTGCACAGCTCCTCACCGTCGAGGTGTCACGAAAGATTTCCGAGAGGGACGAGGTTCCACCCCTCTACATCTCGGCAAATATCCCCGCAGGGGACGCCCATAACAGCGCGCTCGAAGAGAGATACCGCGGAAAAATCCGCCGGGTCGCGTAATACCCACCCCCACCGCTGATGAGGGCTCGCCCCAAGTTCAGCAAACACAGCGAAATGGAAGGCACCACAAAATGATGAATCTAGATAACGTGGTCACTGATCGTCGAAATGTGCTCAGAGGCGCGATTGCCGCTGCGGTGCTGATCCCCCTCGGCGGTTCCTTGATGTCGTGCGCTACCGGCGGTCCCTCCGGCGGAGGCGCGGCAGGAACGGTGTCAGCGAAGAACCCGTTCGGCATGGCCGATAACTCCACGATCGACTCGGTCATCTTCGACGGCGGTTACGGCGTTGACTACGTCGAGTACGCCGCGAAGATCCTCGAGAAGAACCATGCGGGTTCCACGGCGAAGGTGGCGTCGAGCACGCAGATCGGTACGGAACTCCAGCCGCGATTCGTTGGCGGCAATCCGCCAGACCTGATCGACAATTCAGGCGCCCAGGCAATCGGGTTCAACACAATCCTCGACCAGCTCGAGGACCTGCAGGACGTCATCGACGCAGACAACCTTGAGGGCGACAAGATCGCGGACACGCTCTACGGAGGAGTGCTCACACCCGGCACCTTCGATGGAAAGCTCGCCGCCATCAACTATGTCCTCACCGTGTACGGCGTCTGGTACTCATCAAGCCTGTTCGAAGAGAACGGCTGGACGGTTCCGACGACCTGGGCTGAAGCACTCGAACTCGGTGCGAAAGCCAAGGCTGCGGGCAAATACCTCTTCGTATGGGGCAAGGAAGCGGCAACCTACTACCAGACCCTCGCCATCGAATCCGCGATCAAGGAAGGCGGCGACGAAGTGCGTCTCGCCCTCGAGAACCTCGAGGAAGGCTGCTGGTCGCTCCCCGCTGTGCAGAGCGTCTTCGAAGCCATGCACCAGGTCATCGCCGCCGGCTACATGAAGCCGGGCGGATCCGGTACGCAGTTCACGGCGGCCCAGGCGCAGTGGAGCAACGACAAGGAAGCGCTGCTCTACCCGTCGGGCTCATGGATCGAGAACGAGATGAAGGACAACACCGCCGAGGGCTTCGCCATGAAAGGCTTCCCCGCCATGGTTGTTTCGGCGAACTCGGCCATGCCACCAGAAGCACTGCACTCAACGGCCGGTGAGCCGTTCATTGTCCCCTCGCAGGGCAAGAACGTCGCCGGCGGCAAGGAACTCCTCCGCACCATGCTGTCGAAGGACGCCGCAACGAACTTCGCCAAAACGAAGCTCGCTCCGACGATCGTCAAGGGACTCGTTCCCGCAGACGGCTTCGGATCAACGGCCCTTGTCTCCCAGACCGACATGCTCGATGCCGCAGGCGAAAACATCTTCACCTGGGGCTTCGTCGACCTGTACGGCACCAACGCTGACCAGCTTGTCGTGTGGAACACGTTCCTCGACGGCAAGTCCGATGTCGCAACCCTCACCTCGAGCCTCCAGGCCATCACCGACAAGGTGAGGGAAGACGACTCGGTCGACAAAATCGAGATCAAGTGATCGATACCGCTCTAGCCAACACGACGCCGGGCAGCCAGTCGGCTGCCCGGCCGCGGAAGCGCAAGCTCACGTTCGACTACGTGACCTTCATGGTGGTCTTCCTCGGGCTGCCTCTGGCGATCTTCCTCATCTTCGTGATCTGGCCGTTCATCCAGGCCGTGTTCTATTCGCTCACGGACTGGTCCGGTTTCACGCCCGACATGAACATCATCGGACTGGAAAACTATGTCCGGCTGTTCAACGACGATATCTTCATGACGGCACTGGGAAACAACGTCCTGCTGGCCATCGTCGTTCCGCTCGTCACCATCGTCCTGGCGCTCGCACTCGCGTCGCTAGTCACCGTCGGCGGGCCGAGCCACGGACCCATCCGTGGCCTGCGTAACTCGAGCTTCTACCGGGTGGTTTCGTTCTTCCCGTACGTCATCCCTGCAATCATCATCGGTATCCTGTGGAGCCAGATCTACGACCCGGCTGGACTACTCAACGGTCTTCTCGGGCTCGTCGGTCTGGACATGTTTGAGTCATTTGCCTGGCTCGGCGATGAACGTACGGCCATGGGCGCGACCATCTTCGTGATCGTCTGGAGCTTCGTCGGCTTCTACATGGTCCTCTTCGTCGCCGCGATCAAGGGCGTTCCCGCTGAGACGTATGAAGCGGCTCGCATCGACGGTGCCGGACGCATGCGAACGGCATTCTCGATCACCATCCCGCTCATCCGCGACAACATCCAAACGGCATACATCTACCTCGGAATCATCGCACTCGACGCGTTCGTCTATATGCAGGCGCTCAACCCTGGTGGTGGACCGAACAACTCCACCCTCGTGATGAGCCAGCAGCTGTTTCGCACGGCGTTCAACAAGGGCGAATTCGGACAGGCCAGCGCGATGGGTGTTGCTCTTGCAATCGTCACACTCATCTTCGCGGCCATCGTGTTCACGGTGAACCGCATCACAGGCGGCAAGGAAGAGAAGGGCCGCTCATGACCACCGAAGCCATCACAACCAGGGGCGCCGCCCGGTCGAATCGCGCAGTGACATCCGCGAAGCGCAAACCGGTAAACACCCCGGGCGACAAAGCGGTCGGTGCCGCGTCGCATACCGTGCTCATCATCTGGTCTCTCGTCGTCATCCTTCCACTGTTGTGGACACTGATGACGAGTTTCAAAACAACAAAGGAGATCTTCGCCTCCCCGTTCTCACTTCCCGCGAACTGGAACTTCAACAACTACGTCTCGGCGTGGACACAGGAAGGCATCGGCAACTACTTCCTCAACACGGTCATCGTCGTCGGTTTCGCACTGGTCATCGTCATGGTGCTCGGCGCGATGTGCGCGTACGTGCTCGCCCGCTACAAGTTCTTCGGCAGCCGCGCGATCTACTACCTCATGCTCGCCGGACTCACCTTCCCGGTGTTCCTGGCGATCGTTCCGTTGTTCTTCGTTCTCCGCAACATCGGTCTGCTCAACACGCTGCCCGGCCTCATCCTCACCTACGTCGCGTTCGCGCTGCCGTTCACCGTCTTCTTCCTGTACTCCTTCTTCAAGGGGCTACCGGATGAGATTGCGGAAGCTGCGGCGATTGATGGCGCGGGAGAGTGGCGCACGTTCTTCCAGGTGATGTTGCCGATGGCAAAGCCGGGAATGGCATCCGTCGCCATCTTCAACTTCCTCGGGCTCTGGAACCAGTTCCTGCTCCCAGTGGCGTTGAACACCAACAAGAGCAACTACGTGCTTTCGCAGGGAATGGCCTCATTCGCATCATCGGCCGGGTACGCCGTCGACTTCGGTGCACTCTTCGCCGCCGTCGTCATCACGATCGTTCCCGTGCTGATCGCTTACGTGATCTTCCAGCGTCAGCTGCAGGGCTCGGTCAGTCAGGGAACGATGAAATAACGGATGCCCGGGGCAGGGTCACCGGGACGGCGTGCCTTCCCGCAGAACCACACTAGTTCGAATCGGATCCTTTGCCCCGGCATCCGTTGACAGCGCGAGAGCGACGGCACGCCGGTCGACGTCGATGCCGTGATGGGGCAACGCTCGTCGTGGCTGTCTGGTTGACTCGAGCCATGGCTGACAATGTGACCGGACCGATGGACTTCGAACCGCCAGTTCGCTTGCGTGGCTGGTGGCCCCGAAATGGTGTGCTGGTTGGCGGGATTGTGCTTGTTGTTCTCGGCGTGATCGTGGCGCTGACCGCGCCGGGCTCAGGCGAGCTCGGCGCCCGCTGACGTAATCGGTGCTCGTGGCATCCGCTACCGGAAGCGCGGAGGGTGGGGCGCGCCGGGCGGTGGTTGAGAGCGCTGGGAGGTGTTCGCCGGCTTTAGCGCACCCGGTACTGCTCTCGGATCACCGGACGGAAGTCGACGTCGGGCGCGGCTGCGATCGACAGTGGCCAGTTCGGACGGGTCCCGGTGAGTGCCCACGCCGCCTGCGCAGCGGTGCCAGCGGCCACGTACTCGTCCGGGGTGGGAATGACGACGGGCACGTCGAACACCTGCGCTGCGATCTGCTGCACGGCCGGGTTTTGCGCCGCGCCCCCAATGATGAGGATGCGCCTGGCCTCGACACCCTTGCCCCGCACGGCATCAAGCCCATCGGCGAGACCGCAGAGCAGACCCTCGATGGCGGCCCGCGCCAGGTTCGGCCGGGTGGTTGAGCCCAGCGTCATGCCGAACAGAGTGGCCGTCGCGTCCGGCCGGTTGGGTGTGCGCTCACCCTCGAAGTACGGCTGCAGTACGAGGCCGTCAGCGCCGGGTTCTGCGGCCAGCGCCAGCTGCCCAAGCTCGGCATGATTCACACCGAGAAGCCCGGCAATCGAGTCGATGATCCGCGCGGCATTGAGCGTCGCGATCAAAGGCAGGAACAGTCCAGACGCATCGGCGAATCCGGCAACCGTGCCAGTGGCATCCGTCGCCGGTGTTTCAGTCACCGCGAAAACCGTGCCGCTCGTTCCGATCGAGACGACCACGTCGCCTGCCCCCGCACCCAAACCGAGCGCGGCACCAGCGTTGTCACCGGCACCGGGGCCGACCAGGGTGCCGCTCGTCATCAGGCCCGCCTGTTCGCCCGGGCCGAGAACGCGCGGCAGGACCGCCGAATGACCGAGCGCCCGCTCGAAGAGGTCGAGCTCGTACGTCCCCGTCACGGCAGACCAGTACGCGGTGCCCGATGCGTCTGACCGGTCGGTGGTCAGCTCATCGAGCACAGGACCGAGCTCAGAATCGTCGAGCGGACCGAAGCCGCGCAGCCGCCAGGTCAGCCAGTCGTGGGGGAGCGCAACGGCGGCAACACGAGCCGCGTTTTCGGGCTCGGCGTCGCGCAGCCAGCGCAGTTTCGTCGCGGTGAACGAGGCGACAGGCACCACACCGATGCGTGACGCATAAACATCGGCGCCGACCTCGGCAATGAGGTCGCGCGCGGCCTGGGCGCTGCGGGTGTCGTTCCAGAGCAGAGCGTCACGAATCACCTCGCCGTTCTCATCGAGAACAACCATCCCGTGCTGCTGACCACCGATCGAGATCGCGGCCACATCCTCGAGCCCCCCAGCGTCGGCGATCGCCAACTGCAACGCCTCCCACCAGGCGGACGGCGCCACCTCGGTGCCAGCCGGGTGCGATGCGCGGCCCTGCCGCACGATTCGGCCGGTGTCGGCATCCGCAATCACGATTTTGCAGCTCTGAGTCGACGAGTCGACTCCCGCGACGAGCGTCATGGCGCGCCTTTCGAATTAAGAGTGCGAACCCCGGCGTCTGGTGCTCGCCAACACGCCGGGACCCGCAACTCGATCTATGTAAGTAGAGCGGATGCCACGGCAGGTCACGTTGTGCCCTCTGCCGCGGCACCCGGGCTCGGGGCTACCGAGCGCCAAGCAGGTGCTCGAGTGCCAGCTGCTGCAGGCGGACGAAGCCGAAGCCCTTGCCGTTGAAGTAGGCGTCGGCGTCGAAGTCCTCGAACGCCGTGCGGTCGGCCAGGAAGTCGTCGTAGCTCTCGCCATCGCCGAGGGTCGGGGTGGACAGTTCGTCGACGCGCGACGCGGCGAGTGCTTCCTGCACCTCGGGGTCAGCGCGGAATGCTGCCGCACGCTCCTTGAGCAGGAGGTAGGTGCGCATGTTCGCGGCCGCGGACTCCCAGACGCCTGTTTCGTCCTCGGTGCGGCTCGGCTTGTAATCGAAGTGACGCGGGCCGTCGTAGGCCGGTCCACCGTTCGGGCCGCCATTCTCGAGCAGGTCGACCAGCGAGAACGCGTTCTGCAGGTCGCCGTGGCCGAAGACCAGGTCCTGGTCGTATTTGATGCCACGCTGACCGTTGAGGTCGATGTGGAACAGCTTGCCTGCGTCGAGTGCCTGGGCGATGCCTGCCGTGAAGTTCAGCCCTGCCATCTGTTCGTGGCCGACCTCGGGGTTCACACCGACGAGCTCGGGGCGTTCAAGAGTGTGAATGAAGGCGATCGCGTGACCGAGTGTCGGCAGCAGAATGTCGCCCCGCGGCTCGTTCGGCTTCGGCTCGATGGCGAATCGGATGTCGTATCCCTTGTCGGTGACGTAGTCGCCGAGCAGGTTGACGGCCTCACGATAGCGCTCAAGTGCGCCGCGGATGTCCTTGGCTGCGTCGTACTCCGCGCCCTCACGGCCACCCCACATGACAAAGGTTTTGGCGCCGAGCTCTGCGGCCAGGTCGACGTTGCGCATCACCTTGCGCAGGGCGAACCGGCGCACATCACGGTCGTTCGACGTGAACCCGCCGTCCTTGAAGACCGGGGCCGAGAAGAGGTTGGTCGTGACCATCGGAACAACCAGGCCGGTGTCAGCGAGCGCGCCCTTGAGACGATCGATCTGGGTCTGTCGCTCGGCATCGGTCGAGCCGAATGCGAAGAGGTCGTCGTCGTGGAAGGTCAGGCCGTATGCGCCGAGCTCAGAGAGCTTCTCTACCGCGTGAACAACGTCGAGCGGCGCGCGGGTCGGTCCGCCGAACGGGTCGGCTCCGTTGTAGCCGACGGTCCAGAGCCCGAAGGAGAATTTGTCGTCGCGGGTAGGGGTGAGACTCATGGTCTTGCTCCGATTCAGCATCGTTGATGATTTGTTGGATACGAGAACATATTACACAACGGATGCCGTCCGGCTAGTCCCGCAGGTGGCATCCGTTCGAAAGAGAATCCCCGTGGTCAATCCACTCGAGCTGTTGATCGGAAGAATTCGAGAGCGCGCATCTCGTCGACAATGCCACCGCCCTCGTGCCCATTGAACTGCCAGAGCGACATCGAGCGTTCGCCGCCGTACACGTTGTAAGCGCCGTGCACCGTGGATGGCGGACAGGTGGCGTCCATCATGCTTGCCGAGAACAGGGCAGGTGCCGTCGCGCGCCGAGCGAAGTTCACACCGTCGAAGTAGGGAAGCACTTCGGCAACCGCGCCAACCTTGTGGCGGTGAACGGCCAGGTAATCGCGCACCTCCTTGTATGGATACGCATCCGTCATCGTGATCGCGCGGGGGAAATCGCACAGGAACGGAACACACGGCGCGACAGCCGCAAGCCCCGGAACCAGCCCGGCCACAGCGAGCGCGATGCCACCGCCCTGGCTGATGCCGAACACCGAGATGCGTGAGGTATCAACTCGGGGAAGTTCGCGCACGGTGTCGATGGCGCGAACCGCATCGGTGAACAGGCGTCGGTAGTAATAGGTTTCGCGGCTGTCGATGCCGCGGGTCATGACGCCGGGGTACTGCGGGCCCGTGCCGTCGGGGTCGGGGGTGTCTCCGAGCGACCAGCTGCTGCCCTGCCCGCGGGTGTCCATCTGGAAGTGCGCAAAGCCAGACGATGCGAAGAGGAGGTTCTCGAGAAAGTGCCCGCGCCCACCGCCGTAGCCGACAAACTGCACGATCGTCGGCAGTGGGCCGGTTGTGCCCTTCGGGACTCGCAGCCACGCCTTCACGCTCTGGCCGTCCCAGCCCGAGAATGTCACGTCGAAGATGTCGATCGTCGTCAGGCCTGAGTCGATCGGTTCAATACGAACAGCGGATGCCGCGGCGCGAGCGGCCGTCAGCGTCGCGTCCCAGAATTCATCGAAGTCGACCGGGTCGATCTGGCTGCTGCGGTAATCGGTGAGCTCGGACTCGGGCATATCGACGTACATCGTTGAACCTCTCGGGGATGGCGGAAAGCGGATCAAGACTAGCGAGTGCGCGAGGTGCGATGATGGACGCGCGCGCTCACCTTCAATTGGCGGAACCCCTCTGGCTGTTCGCTCATCCCTACCCTGGGCTGTCCGTCGAGATCGGGCCGGGTCCTCGTGGCCATCCAGAACACCAGGTCTGGTCGTTTCTCGATAACTTCGAGTGGGGATACGGCTACTCCAAGACGTTCGGTATCGTTCGAGTGAACTATGAAACCCTCGAACGCCTGCCCAAAGACAGTGCCCTCTGGTATGCCCAACTTGCCAGCAGCCACAGAATCCCGAGCTGACAGTGAATAATCGCGGCACCAACCTCGACACAGTGCGTCAGTACAACCTGTCGCGCATCCTCGGGCTCGTGCACCGGGAAGGTGCGGTGTCGCGATCGACCCTCACCCGCGAGACAGGACTCAACCGTTCGACAGTGGCCGCCCTCGTGACGGAGTTGGCTGCCCTGAGGCTCGTCGTCGAGGCGGAACCCGACGTCAATCGTGGCGTCGGGCGCCCATCTCCCGTCGTGCGCCCGCACCCCGATTGTGTGGCTTTCGCAGTCAACCCCGAACAGGACGCCATCAACATCGGCGTCGTTCGCATGAGCGGCGAGGTCGTCGACCGGGTTCGTCACGAGATCGACGAGCCGCTCGGAGTCGCCGAAACCGTGCGGGTCACGGCAGAGCTCATTGCGGCTCTCCGCGCCAAACTCCCAGCAGAAGCGGTCATCGCCGGTGTCGGTGTTGCCGTTCCAGGACTCGTTCGCTCCGGCGACGGACTGGTTCGCCTCGCCCCCCACCTCGGCTGGCTCGACGAGCCGGTTGCGTCTTTATTGACGGATGCCACGGGGTACGCGGCACGTGCGGCAAACGATGCGAGTCTTGGCGCGCTGGCCGAGCACACCTTCGGCGCTGGTCGGGGTGTGGACAACCTCGTCTACCTCAACGGTGGTGCGAGCGGAATCGGTGGGGGAGTCATCGTCAACGGCATTCCGCTCGGCGGGGTCGCCGGCTACGCGGGAGAATTTGGCCACAACCTCGTCACAGCGCCGGACGGGCCGGGGAAACCGTCAACAGGGGGAGCCCTCGAGGACGAGGTCAACCGCGGCAGGCTGCTCGAGCTGCTCGAGCTGCGCTCAGCCGATGCGCCGCAATTTGAGCAGGCACTCCTCACCTCGACCTCAGCCGAGCTGCGCGCGGAAGCCGTGCGTCAGCTCGGCATCCTGAGCATCGCTCTTCGTAATGCGATCAACGTCCTCAATCCGGAACTCGTCGTGCTCGGCGGGTTCCTGGCGTCGCTTCACGCGCTCGACCCCGAGCTGCTCGAGTCGCTTGTGGCGGAGCAGACCCTCGCGGCGGCCTTCGAGTCTGTGCGCATAGTTCGCGCCCAGCTGGGGCCGGACCTGCTCCTCATTGGGGCAGCGCAGCTCGCGTTCGAGCCGCTCATCGACAATCCGGCGCGTTCCGGCTCCTAGCCTGACCGGCTCCTCGCGGAAGCGCCTTGGGCGGGAATACCCGGAACGCAAGCGCTTGCCGGTTCCTCTAGACGCGCCTCGAATCGATTCGATAATCTTTCCGATGTGGGGAATAACCCGCCGATCCGACACGGTTACGGTCAGGGTCCCACAGCTCGTCCATGGGATGCTCGGCCCGCTCGCTTCGATTAGGACTCTCTCTCACGTGACTACCGTTCTTCACCCCGGCGACGCGCTCACCCGTCGTCAGCGACTTGTCTACATCGTTGTTCTCGGCGCCCTCACCGCGCTCGGCCCGTTCACCATCGACCTGTACCTTCCGGCATTCCCAGTGCTCGAAAAGGAGCTGGACGTCCCGGCATCCCTCATCCAGCTGACGCTGACAGGAACCACCATCGGTTTCGCCCTCGGCCAGCTGTTCATGGGCCCGTGGAGCGACAAGGTCGGCCGCCGCCTCCCATTGATCCTGGCGACCAGCGTGCACATCGCCGCGAGTGTCGGCGCTGCCTTCGCCCCAGACATCCTCTGGCTCAGTATCTTCCGTGTGCTGCAGGGTGCTGGCGCCGCCGCAGGTGGAGTTGTGGCCATGGCAATGGTTCGCGACCTATTTGGTGGAAAGCCACTCGTACGGATGCTGTCGCGCCTAGCCCTCGTGAACGGTCTCGCCCCGATCCTGGCTCCGGTGATCGGTTCGCAGCTGTTGCTCTTCCTTGACTGGCGTGGGCTGTTCTTCTTCCTGGCCCTTTACGGCATCGTCGTGATGATCGCCGTGTCCATCTTCATCGTGGAGACTCTGCCACCGGAGCGCAGGCATGGAGCCGGACACTCGACGGTCCGTGACCGATACCGTTCGGTTTTCTCCGACCGGGTGTTTGTCGGCGTTGCACTCATCGGTGGCATGAGCTTCTCCGGGCTCTTCGCCTACCTGTCCAGTTCCTCGTTCCTGTTCCAGGAGTTGTACGGGCTCAACGCCCAGCAGTATGGGTACCTGTTCGGAATCAACTCGATCGGAATCGTCATCGGCGTGCAGGTGTCCTCGCGGCTCATGCGAAGCATTGGCCCGCAGTGGATCCTCGCGGTGACAACGGCTGTGCAGGCGCTCTCCGCCCTCGCCATCATCGTGCTGACCCAATCCGGGGCCGGATTCCTCGGCGTGCTCATTCCGCTGTTCCTCTTCATCATGGCCGCCGGATTCGGTTTCCCGGCAGTGCAGGTGCTCGCGCTCGTCAATCACGGCCACGAGGCCGGCACTGCCGCCTCACTGCTCGGTGCTCTGAACTTCGGACTCGCGGGACTGATTTCCCCGGTCGTCGGCGTGCTCGGCATGGACTCGGCGGTTCCGATGGGCGCTGTCATGCTCGTCACAGCTTCCGTGTCGATCCTGTCTCTGTGGTTTATCGTTCAGCCGAATAAGGTGCCACCGCTCGCCGGATAGCTTGCCCCCGTTCGGGGGATGTAGCATCGGAGCTACCGCACGATGTTGTGCGGCGATAGATCAGCACCAACATTGTGATTCGAGGGGTTCCAATGGGCAACGACGCCGACCGCAGCAGGGCCAAACGCAATAGGGCAAGAGGCAATGGTGATCCCGCCGAAGCGGGAGTCTTGCAGCAGGATCCGGCTTTGCCGCCCATCGCCGTTCCCGATCAGGAGCGTGAAGCGGAAGAGCGTCGGTGGACCCCACCGAAGATCATCCTCTGGGTAGCGATCGCGATTCTCGGTGGTCTCGCGTGGGTGATGCTCGCTGTTGTGCGCGGCGAGACAGTCAACGCCATCTGGTTTGTCTTCGCAGCCGTGTGCACCTATCTCATCGCGTACCGGTTCTACTCGAAGTTCATTGAGCGCGTCATCACGAGGCCGGATGATCGTCGGGCGACTCCAGCCGAATACCTCGCGAACGGTAAGGACTACGTTCCCACCGACCGTCGTGTGCTGTTCGGGCACCACTTCGCTGCGATTGCAGGTGCCGGCCCGCTTGTCGGCCCCGTCCTGGCTGCGCAAATGGGTTACCTCCCTGGCACGCTCTGGATCATTGTCGGCGTCATTCTCGCTGGTGCCGTTCAGGATTATCTCGTCCTCTTCTTCTCCACCCGTAGGGGTGGACGTTCACTCGGGCAGATGGCTCGCGATCAGCTTGGCCGGGTCGGCGGCGTTGCCGCGATCATCGCCACCCTCGTGATCATGGTAATCATCGTCGCGATTCTCGCGCTCGTTGTCGTCAACGCGCTTGGTGAGAGCCCGTGGGGTGTCTTCAGCGTCTCGATGACCATCCCGATCGCGCTCTTCATGGGCGTCTACCTGCGGTTCCTTCGGCCGGGGAAGATCACCGAGATCTCGATCATCGGGTTCATTCTGCTGCTGGCTGCGATCATCGGCGGCGGCATGGTTGCCGACACAGCATGGGGTGCAGCGGTGTTCACCCTCGACCGCACCACCATCGCCTGGGGCATCATCATCTACGGTTTCATCGCCGCCATCCTCCCGGTCTGGCTGTTGCTGGCGCCGCGCGACTACCTCTCCACCTTCATGAAGATCGGAACGATCCTGATGCTGGCGCTCGCCATCATCCTGGTCCGCCCGGAGATCACCGTTCCGGCGTTTAGCGAGTTCGCTGGTAACCCGGCCGGTGGACCGGTCGTGCCTGGCTCGTTGTTCCCCTTCCTCTTCGTCACCATCGCGTGTGGTGCGCTGAGCGGATTCCATGCGCTGATCGCATCCGGAACCACACCGAAGCTCCTCGAAAAGGAACGCCAGAGCCGATTCATCGGCTACGGCGGCATGCTGATGGAGAGTTTCGTGGCCATCATGGCGCTGGTTGCAGCGATCTCGATCGACCGGGGCCTGTACTTCGCCATGAACATCTCGGCGGCAAACACCCTCGGCACCGTTGAGGGCGCTGTTGCGTACGTGAACTCGCTCGGTCTCACCGGCGTCAACCTCACACCGGAGCTTCTCGAAGAAACGGCGCGCAATGTCGGCGAAGAAAGTGTGGTCTCCCGTACCGGTGGGGCGCCGACCCTCGCCGTCGGCCTGGCGCACATCATGCAGCAGCTGATCGGTGGCACCGCCCTGATGAGCTTCTGGTACCACTTCGCAATCATGTTTGAGGCGCTGTTCATCCTTACCGCGGTGGACGCGGGCACCCGGGTGGCCCGGTTCATGCTGCAGGACTCCATCGGCAACATCTTCCCGAAGTTCAAGGACGCGAGCTGGACGCTCGGAGCCTGGATCTGCACGGCGATCATGGTTGCAGCGTGGGGTGCGATCCTCATCATGGGCGTGACCGATCCGCTCGGCGGAATTAACACTTTGTTCCCCCTCTTCGGTATTGCCAATCAGTTGCTTGCGGCGATCGCGCTTGCCGTGTGTTTGGCCATCGTCGCGGACCGCGGTCAGTTCAAATATCTCTGGGTTGTGGCCCTCCCGCTTGCGTTTGCGACAGCTGTCACGGTCACGGCGTCGCTGTACAAGATTTTCTCCCCGGTTCCCGCCGTCGGGTACTGGGCGCAGCACAATGCGTTCAAGGAAGCGCTCGCTGCCGGAGAGGAAACCTTTGGCACGGCGACGAGCCGTGAAGCGATGGAAGCAGTAGTGCGCAACACCTTTGTGCAGGGAACGCTGTCGATTCTTTTTGTCGTGCTGACAGTCATCGTCATTGCTGTGGCGGTGTACCGCACGATCAGGGCATTCTCAAATGGTGGTGGGATCAACACCGAAGATCCGGCTGTTGCGTCACGTATTTTCGGCGCCTCTGGCCTGATTACGACGAAGCCAGAGAAGCGAATCCAGAAGCTGTGGGACGCGCTTCCTGCCGACAAACGACGTGAGAAGTCGAGGCACTGATGAACGCCATCACGATTCGTCGGGGACTGGCGTCCGTTGGCCGGTACGTCCAGGCGGTCATGGGCGACAATGCCTACGAGGTGTACCTGGCGCATCATCGGTCTGCGCATCCCGACGTCCCGCCCATGCCGGAGAAGGAATTTTGGCGAGAACGCGACGACGTTCAGGATCGCGAACCGCAGGGGCGGTGCTGCTGAGGGGGGAGCTCCTACACATCACCTCGCGACACGGCCTTTTCCACAGCGAGTGCGCGCAACGAAAGATCGAGTGCTGCAGCCCTAGCGTGGGATGCGATGCGGGTTCACACTGGAAAGGTGCTGACGTTGACCGAGCTTCAGGTCTGGGTGCTGATTGCCGTCTTCTCTGCGGCCATATTCGCCATGATCGGTATCGTGACAACAAGTTTTAATCGGACATTGACGAGCGCGATCGGTGGGCTGCGGGATCGAATGGACGCGAAGTTCGAATCCATAGAAGCCAGATTCGGAGCGATCGACGCGCGATTCGACGGGATTAACGCTCGGTTTGAGATGATCGACCGGAGATCTGAGGCGATCGACCGGAGATTTGAGGCGATCGACCGGAGTTTTGAGGCGATGGCGGCGAATTTCGACGGGCTCAGACGCGAGGTAAATGGAAAGTTCGAGTCAATTGACGTCAAGCTCGAGAACATGGACAGGGACGTTCAGGCCCTTTCTCGTCGTGTGTTCGGCAGCGAAGCTGGCTAGAGCGGGGTCTCGCTTCTTCCTGGGGGCCACGCGAGATGCATGCAACGTTGTAGGTTCGTGATCAGACGACTGTGCCGAGCAGCGCACCGCGAGAGAAGGGATCTCCATGGCGACAACGCTCCATGACGTCGCTATCCTCGCGGGAGTATCGATCAAGACGGTTTCGAACGTCGTCAATGACTATGAGCACATCCGGCCAGCGACGCGGGAGAAGGTGCTGAAAGCGATTGCGCAGCTCGGCTATCAGCCCAACCTGTCTGCGCGAAGTCTGAGGTCGGGACGGACAGGAGTGATCGGTCTCGCATTGCCGGAACTGAGCCTGAGTTACTTCGCTGAGTTGGCGGATGCTGTCATTCGCGCGGCGGAGAGACACCACCTCGTTGTGCTGGTGGAGCAAACCGGGGGAGGCGATCGGGCACGCGAGATTGAAATGCTGTCGAGTCCCCGCCTGCAGTTGACGGATGGACTCATCTTCAGCCCGCGCGGAATGGATCAGAACGACGCCGCCCTGCTTACTGTGCCTTACCCGCTTGTCTTGCTCGGCGAGCGAATTTTCGGCGGTCCGTCAGATCACGTGACCATGCGCAATACGGAGGCAGCGAAAGCAGCGACCAAGCACCTGATCGACGCCGGTCGTCGCCGTATTGCGGTGCTCGGCGTTCACGAAGGAGAGCTTGTCGGTTCAAGCTCCTTGCGCTTGCAGGGTTACCGCGAGGCGCTCGAGGAAGCTGGCATCGACTTTGACCAGCGTCTGATGGCTCCTGTTGATCGCTGGTACAGGGCGGACGGCGCCGAGGCCATGCGAAGTCTGCTCGCGTCTGGAGTTCAATTCGACGCGGTGTTCGGGTTCAACGACACACTCGCTTTGGGTGCGATGCGCGTTCTACAGGAAGCAGGACTTCGCATTCCACAGGATGTGGCGGTGATGGGATTCGACGGCCTGGACGAGACAAAATACTCCCTCCCGACACTGTCGACTGTGGATCCCGGCCGCGACGAGATCGCGGAAACCGCAGTGCGGGTACTCGCCGATCGAATCGAAAACCGGGATGCACCGCCCGAGCAGTACCTGACGAATTTTTCGGTGGTAGCCCGGGAATCGACAGCGACCGGTTAACCCGAGCGTCGAGTGCTGCCTATTGGAAATAGGGTTTGCGGCGGAGCCGCTCGGCGATGGTGACCTTGGGTTTGCCATTGACCATTTCAACGGTGAAAACTCCGGTGTCGATCATGCGGTGGTGGAACCAGCAGAACAGGGCACCGTTGTCGATATCGGTCGGTCCGCCTTGGCTGTGCTCGGTCACGTGGTGGGCTTCACAACCGGTGGCCGGGATCTGACAGTCAGGCATGGCGCAGGTGGGGCCGTCCCGGGCGATCATGCCCATGCGCTGGGTGCGGTTGAATCGGCGTTGATCGTTGCCGAGGGCAACGATCGTGCCGTCTGGGTCGATGAAAACCGGGACGATGCTGGCGTCGCAGAGGATCTGTTTGATGCTGGAGAACGCGACAGGGGCGTTGATGCCGACGATCTGTCCGGTGCCCTTTTCCCGTTCGAGAACCTCGGCCGTGACCGTCACGACCACGGTGGGTGAGGCTCCGCTGACCGTGGGAACGTCCGTGCCGCGGGCGAGGGCGTCGATCATCGCCGCGAATACATCTGCGCGTTTCTGCCCCGCCGTTCGTCGGTCTTTGACCCTGGCGTCGTGCTCCGCCTCGTCGTGCTCTGCCTCGCTGTGCTTCGTCCCGTCGTGTGCCGTGTCTGGGCCGGCAGCCTCAGCATCGAACAGTGCGGCGCTTCCGGAAACTTGTGCATTCCCATCCTGTGGAGTGGCACTTGCCTCATCGTCTTGAATGCTGGTGGGGTCTTCGGGCGGGAGGTAGCGGCAGTCGGTTCGTGGGCTCAGGATCGCATCCAACAAGGCGTGCAGTTTCGTGCCGACGTCGACGGTGACCTGACCGCCGAACTTCACCAGTCCGTCGGGGGTGGTGGTGCGGGCGATCCAGAAGTCGCGTTTCAGGAACGCTTTCTCGGTGCGCGGTTCGATGCCGTCTTCGTCGAGCCGTTCTCGCCACTGCCGTGCCTGTATCGTGATCAGGTCCGCTGAGAGGGGCAGTCCGTCACGCCATCCTGCGCCGGTGGCCTGTTCCACGAGCGCGGTTTCCGCGATCGCGAGGTGCTCCACCTCGGCTCGGGGTGCGGCGAGAGAGAGTTCACGGGTGATGTTCTCCGCAGCGTCCACTCCGATCAAACCCTCATGCAACGCTTTGCTGACGGCCGGGAACAGGGGCGGCAGCGGCAGTCCGGCGTCGCTGACGCGTTGGGTGGTGCGTTGCCCGACCCGGATCAACCGGCCCGCTGTCGCTGACGACAGCCCGGTGATCACCTCGATCAACTGCGACGGACGCTGATAGGTGTGCTTCGCGGCGAGGCCCTCCCCACCACGGACCGGGTCGGACCGCACCGCCACTTCCGCGCTCATCGCCGCGAGCGCGGCTTCACTGCCGCGCAGCACATGAGCAACCTGACTCATCTGCGTCAACAGTTGGTCCCCGCTCAACCGGTCCAAATGATCCAAATCCAGGACAGTGAGAACGTCACCAAGATGCTGCAACAGGCTGGTGAGCGCAGCCTCTCCCTCCGACCCTACGGCCGGGAGAAGATCACTCACCGCGAGAGTCATAACACCCGGTCACCACCGAACACCGAACCAGCAGCACAACCCGGAAAGCAGCGGCACGGCGGGGCGCCCGCAAAGGTGCGGAACCCTGAGTGTCGAACTGCTTCGTTCATGACTTCAGTACACCACCCACCTCTGACATCGGCATCGATGCCGCAAAGACGCTGGCATTGACGCTGGAATCACCCCGACATAGACATCGATGTCGGCATCGACGCTGACGCTGACGCTGACGCTGACGCTGACGCTGACGCTGACGGGTTGACGGGCTGACGCGCTGACGCTGGCATCGACATAGAGATATATGGATATCGACACCGCCGCCTCGAGATGCCCGGTATCGAGATCGTCATCGAGCTGATCATGTCTCAGCAGATCATCACCCGCCGACACTCAATTCGGAAGCGAATAGTCGCGCCAGGTCGACGTTGTTCGCCTCACCCTTGACCGAACCCACTTCTTCCTTCACTATGAGTCGAGTATTTACAACGTTGTAGAGTGAGGAATCCACCCCGTGACCACCGCACGAATCACCGTCGACCGCACAGCCGTCATCGCCCCCCTCAACCGACGCATCTTCGGATCCTTCGTCGAGCACCTCGGGCGCTGCGTGTATGACGGCATTTACGAACCGGGACACCCGACGGCGAATGAGGATGGCTTTCGCCTCGACGTCGTTGACCTCGTCAAGGAGCTCGGGTCAACCACGATCCGCTACCCGGGCGGCAACTTCGTCTCCGGCTACCGCTGGGAAGACGGCGTCGGACCGAAGGAGAGCCGTCCTGTTCGCCGCGACCTTGCCTGGCACTCGCTCGAGTCGAACCAGGTCGGCACCGATGAGTTCGCTCGCTGGTGCAAACTCACCGGCTCCGAGCTGATGATGGCCGTCAACCTCGGAACCCGCGGCATCGAGGCCGCGCTGGATCTGCTCGAGTACGCAAACCACCCGTCCGGTACCGCGCTCAGTGACCAACGCATTGACAATGGATCGCCGGAACCGCATGACATCCGCTTGTGGTGTCTTGGCAACGAGATGGACGGTCCGTGGCAGACCGGTTACATGACGGCAGACGACTACGGCAAGCTCGCTGCCCGCACAGCGCAGGCCATGAAGGCCGCCGACAAAGATCTCGAGCTCGTCGTTTGCGGTTCAAGCGGCTCGACCATGCCGACCTTCGGTGACTGGGAGCGTACTGTCCTCGAGCACAGCTACGAGCACGTCGACTACATTTCCTGCCACGCCTATTACCAGGAGCGTCAGGGAGACCTCGGATCGTTCCTCGCATCGTCACTCGAAATGCAGTACTTCATCGAGACTGTCGTATCCACCGCTGACCACGTCGGTAACAAGCTTCGGAGTAACAAGAAGATCAAGCTCTCCTTCGACGAGTGGAACGTCTGGTATCTGGAAGAGCACCAGGCGTCCAACGAAGTCAACAACGAGTGGCGTTTCGCGCCCCGCCAGCTCGAGGACGTCTACTCGGTAGCGGATGCTGTCGTGCTGGGAAATCTGCTGATTACGCTTCTCAAGAATCACGACCGCGTGGCATCCGCTTCTCTTGCTCAATTGGTCAACGTGATCGCGCCAATTATGACCGAGCCGAGTGGGGGAGCGTGGCGTCAGACCACGTTCTTCCCGTTCTCGGTGACGTCGCGACTGGCGAAGGGTGAGGTGCTTCGCCCGCGGATAGACGTCGGAACATACGAGACCGCGGCCTATGGTTTGGCGCCTCTGGTCGACGCCGTTGCGACAGCGGATTCCGAGTCGGGCACCGGGTCACTGTTTCTCGTGAACCGGAGCCAGACCGAGGCGATCGAGGTGACCGTCAACCTCGCGTCACTCGACGCCACGACGATTACCGAGGCCGTCACGCTTCACGATGAGGATGTGTACGCCAAGAACACGATTGACGACAGGGAGCGGGTCGGGCTGCGAGAGCTCAGCGGTGCCGTGCTTGCTGGCGGGCTGCTCACCGTGACGCTGCCACCTGTGTCCTGGTCGGCTGTGGGCTTCGCCTGTGAGCGGTAGTGAATAGACAAGCGGCTCCCGGCCGGCGTCTCCGCCAGGCCGGGAGCCCCTTCTTGGTTGCTGTCTGACGGCCGAGGGGAAACCCCGAGACCGGTCAGGCGGGACTACCTGGTGTGCGTGTCAGTGCCGTCCGTGTCGAGTTCGACCTCTTCCTTCCGGACGTTCTCCGTGACGGTTTGCTGCTCAGTGACCGTCTCTTTGTCGAGCTTCACGCGCTCGACGGGGACCGTCTCCTTTTCGACAACGACGCGTTCCTCCGTGAGAACGACCTCGTGCTCTTCCTCACTGATGTCCGGCCCGGAGAGGGCATCGCCCACGTTCGCGTCGGTAATCGGCTCGCGCTCCAGCCGCACCTCTTCGTGAGTGACCGGCACCGTGACATTCTGCTGCTCGGTGACGACGTACTTGCGGAGCCGTGCTCGACCCGTCTGGACCTGCTCAGTTCCCACGTGCAGCTGCTCTTCAGAGCGTGTCATCGCTGAGTCTGTGTTGGGCCCGGATGTGTCGTGGCCGACCGTTGCGTCCGTGGTGTGAGCGTCAGTCTCGTACGTTTCAGTCGCTGGGGTGGTGTATTCCCGGCTGTAGTACCCATAGATCCGCTGCTCTTCCTCTGAGCTGAACGCTCCCTCCGGTTCGATTCGGGGAGCATCTTTGACGAAGCTCTTGTCGTAAGAGACACGGACCTGCTCGCCATCGAACGTCGCATCCTCGAGCGGAACAAAGGACTCGGACGTACCGAAGAGCCCGGTACTGACACTCGCCCACTCGGGGTGACCGTCCTGAGGGTCGACGTAAATCTGCCCGATCTTTCCGATCTTGTCCCCGTTGGGGTCGAAAACGGTGGCGCCGATCAGGCTTCCTGTTGCGTTCGAATCAATCATTTCGTTCCCATCTTCTCGTTTGTCCGCAGCCCGGTGTCGGGCGGCGTCCTCCGTTGAGTGAGTTCCAACGGGTCACCCCCGTCCGGCACCTTCTCGGTGCGCATCGGCAGCCCTCAGGCCGCTGGGTGGCTGGGATGGATTCCGTCGTGGTGAGCCAGTATGCGGTCGCAATTTGAGAAAGTTGCGGGGTTGACGACCACGCGTTTGTGACCAATAATCTGCCGGTGGACGTGGTGCTCCCGAGGATGGCAACGGCGCTGGCGAGCGCGCGATGCGAGTGCGCGTCGTCTACAGTGCGGGGGGAGCGGTCGTGGCCCGACGCACCAGCGCCGTCGGGAGCCGGATGTGCATATCGATGGGCTCCTGGCCGTCCATGAGCGTCAGCAGCAGTTCGACAGCGTCCTCTCCGAGCTTCTGCATGGACTGGCGAATTGTCGTCAGCGGCGTGGACAACTGCGCCGCCTCGGGGATGTCATCAAATCCGATCACTGACAGGTCGCCGGGCACCGTGAGCCCCAAACTGGTTGCCCTCTCGATGACCGCGATCGCAGACAGGTCGTTCGCGGCGAAGATCGCTGTCGGGCGTTCGAGTCCACTCAACAGTGACGTTGTGCTCTCCTTCGCCGTGTCCTGCTGGTACAGACCCACTCGAACAAGATCCTGCCTGAATGGAATCCCAGCCTCCTGAAGCCCCTGCCGGTAGCCGGCCTCGCGCAGTCGGGACGAGCGCAAGTCCGGGCGGCCCGCGACAAAACCCACCCGGCGGTGCCCCAACTGAATCAGGTGCCTGGTGGCGAGCAACGCTCCACCGAAGTTGTCGGACTCGACGGTCGGCAGGTCCATGGGTCCGGCGTGCGGGTCGATCGCGACGATCGGAATGTCTGAGGACGCCTTGATCACCGTCGGAGTGACCATGATCGCGCCGTCGATGAGGGTTCCGCTGAGCCTTGAAAGCGACCGTCGTTCCCAGCCAGTACTGTCGCGCTGCCGGGATCCGCTGTACGCAAGAAGGTCGAGTTCAGAATCCCGGAGGGCGAGGCTCACACCCTTGAGTATTTCTGCGCTGAACGGTTCAAAGTCCGCGACCAGCACGCCGATGACACCCGTACGCCTCGACCGCATGCTGCTGGCGACCAGGCTCGAGGCGTATCCGAGCTTTTCGACAGCTTCCATCACGCGGCGCGACGTCTCGACAGCGATTCCATAGCGCCCATTGACCGCCTTCGACACCGTGGCCACCGAGACACCAGCCTCGTGAGCTACATCATGAATCGTCACTCGTCGTGTCATACCGGTGACATTAGCATCCGGATGGAAAAGGTTTTCGAAAACGTTTGACAGTCGCCGCAGCACTTGTAAAACTTCGAGGGTTCGCTCGTCACATCACGAGAACGATCGGCCCGTTTCGCAGATGAAACGGCCGAAGAGTCCACAGCAAGGACCACGGAACACAAACCGGCACCCAGCCGGTGAAGCACCAACGACACCCTCGACGGGGTGTCGCTCAACGAAGAGAACAGGTGAGTAATGAAGGCAAGAAAAGTCCTCGCCGGGTCCGCAGTCATGATGGCTGCCGCACTCGTGCTGAGTGCCTGCGCTGGCTCCGACAATGGTTCCAGCAGTGATGGATCCGTCGAGATGACGCTTTGGCAGAACTCGACAACCGGCCCAGGGAAAGAGTTCTGGAACAAGACGGTTGCCGATTTCGAGAAGGCGAACGACGGCGTCACCATCAAAGTCCAGTCGATCCAGAACGAGGACCTCGACGGGAAGCTCCAGACGGCGCTCAACTCCGGCGATGCCCCCGACATCTTCCTCCAGCGAGGAGGCGGGAAGCTGGCAGCCATGGTGGCAGCCGGACAGGTCATGGACCTCACCGACAAGCTGTCGGACACGGCCACAGAGGAGATCCCCGAGGGGTCGTTCAAGGCCAACACCCTGGACGGCAAGGTCTATGCGATGCCCGTCGCCGTGCTCCCCGGTGGGCTGTTCTACAGCCAGGACCTTTTCACCGCAGCGGGAATCACTGAGACACCGAAGACGATCGATGAACTCGAGACCGCCGTCGGCCAGCTGCGTGACAGCGGCGTTGAGCCGATCGCTCTCGGTGCCAAGGATGCATGGCCAGCAGCGCACTGGTACTACCACTTCGCCCTTCGCGCCTGCTCGCCTGACACCCTGGCGAAGGCTCAGGACGAGAAGGACTTCAGCGCCCCGTGCTGGGAGGACGCCGCTCAGCAGCTTTCCGACTTTGCCGGAACGGAGCCGTTCAACAACGGCTTCCTCACCACCTCCGCCCAGCAGGGCGCTGGAAGCTCTGCTGGACTTATCGCCAACCACCAGGCAGGCATGGAGCTCATGGGTGCATGGAACCCGGGTGTCATCGCTTCATTGACGCCGGATGAGAAGCCGCTTGCGGACCTGGCCTGGTTCCCGTTCCCCGAGGTTCCAGGTGGAGACGGCGAGCCCGGCTCCGTCCTCGGCGGTGTCGACGGTTATTCCTGCGGTGCAAACGCACCGGACGAGTGCGTCGACTTCCTCAACTACCTCGCGACAGCTGACGTGCAGAAGGAGTACTACGCGGCATTCAACGCTCCTCCGGTGAACACGGTTGCCCAGGAAGCGGTCGAGGAGCCGTACCTGAAGCAGATCCTGGAGACATACAACGCAGCGCCGTACGTCTCCCAGTGGCTCGACACCGTGTACGGCCTCAACATCGGTAACGCCCTGAACGTCGCCGTTGTCGACCTGCTCGCAGGCAAGACCGACCCTGCCGGACTTGTCTCCGCCGTGAACGACGCAGCCAAGAAGGGCTAAGGTTCGCCACACTATGACCACTCGCACCTACTCACCTGCAGAACCACAGGTGACCGCGGGTGACGATTCGACCGGGGGCGGCACACCACCGCCCCTGGTTGGTCGGCGAAAGATGAGTTGGGCGACCCGTATTGAGATCGCCCTCCTCGTCGGGCCAGCACTGATCGTCTTCCTCGCATTTGTCATCTTCCCTGTCGTCATGGCCGCGTACTACGGCTTCTTCCGCTGGCAGGGATACGGCCCCGCAACCGATTTTGTGGGCCTCCAGAACTACGTCACGATCCTCCAGGACCCCACCTTCATCGACGCGGTCCGCCACAACGGCATCATCGTTGTCCTTTCCCTCGTTCTGCAGGGACCGGCCGCGATCCTGCTCGCGCTGCTGCTCAACCGCAAGATGCGTGGTCAGTCGATCATCCGGGTTTTGATCTTCGTTCCATACGTGATCTCCGAAGTGGTCGTCGGCACCGGATGGAGCCTGATGCTCCAGTCCAACGGTGCACTCAACGGCATGCTGGAGAAGCTCGGTCTCGGTTTCCTTCAGGCCGACTGGCTGTCGAACCCCGACATCGCCATGTGGACGTTGATGCTCATCATCACGTGGAAGTACATCGGGTTCGCCGTGATCCTCTTCCTCGCCGGTCTCCAGGGAATCCCGGACGAACTCACCGAGGCCGCCCAGATCGATGGTGCCTCGTTCTGGCAGATCCAACGCCAGATCACGTTGCCGCTCCTCGGCCCCACCCTACGGATCTGGGCCTTCCTGTCGATCATCGGATCGCTCCAGCTGTTCGACCTCGTCTACATCATCTGGGGCCAGTACATCGCCTCAACAGCGGGAACCTCGACCATGGCCACGTACATGGTCGCCAACGGTCGGACCTCGGGCAACTTCGGTTACGGCAACGCCGTCGCCGTCGTGCTGTTCCTGATCTCCCTTGCCGTTGCCCTCGTCTACCAGCGCTTCGTCCTGCGGCGCGACACCGACGGTGCCCTGACCGAGAAGAGCAGCACATGACCTCGACAACAGCTGTCGCGCCAGCGCCGCAGCCCATCCTTTCGAAACTGAAGCCCACACTTCCGTGGGGCCACCCAGGCGTCTATGCGCTCGCCGTGGTCGTCATCATCCTCATGCTGGCGCCGATCGCGTACATCGTCCTCGGCGGCTTCCGCACAAACGCGCAGATCTCCACCGACCCGTCCGGTTTCCCCGCTCCGTGGAACATCGGCAACTACGTCGACGTCCTCGTCGGGTCGGTGTTCTGGCGCCAGGTGCTCAACTCAACAATCGCTGCCGGAGCAACAACCATCGGTGTTGTCACCCTGGGACTCATGGCCAGCTACGTCATCGCTCGGTACAGGTTCCAGGCGCGCGGGCTCCTCTACGCGGTGTTCGCGGCCGGCCTGATGTTTCCGATGACCGTCGCGATCACCCCGCTCTACCTGGTGATCAAGAACCTCGGCCTCATGAACAACCTCGGCGGCATCATCCTGCCGCAGATCGCGTTCGCGCTGCCCACGACGATCATCATCCTGGTTCCGTTCCTCCGAGCGATCCCGGACGAGATCGAAGAAGCCGCATTCATCGACGGATGCTCGCGCATCGGCTTCTTCTGGCGCATGGTTGTGCCTCTTGCGGTTCCCGGTGTCATCACAACGGGCATCCTCGCGTTCATCGCCAGCTGGAACGGATACATCCTGCCGCTGTTCATCCTCAACAACGAGGCGTCATTCACGCTGCCACTCGGTGTGCAATCGTTCGCGTCGCAGTACTCGGTCGACACGGCGAAGGTGCTCGCATTCACGTCGCTGTCGATGATTCCGGCGCTGATCTTCTTCAGCCTGTTTGAGCGCCGCATCGTCGGCGGGTTGACCGGCGCGGTCAAGGGATGATCGACGGTTCGACCGCGACGTCGCCGATGGCATCCGCGAATTCAGAAATAAAGGAAGACAACGTAATGGGATATTCGGGCCTGCCTGAAACGTCGAAACGTGTGCGAGAGCTGCACGCACGCATGACACTGGACGAAAAGCTTGCGCAGCTGGTTGGCTACTGGGTCGACCAGGGCCCCGACATTGTCGCGCCAATGCAGGGTGAGATGGCGTCGAGCAACAGATATGCGGATGCCACGGAGCACGGACTCGGACACCTCACGCGGGTCTATGGCACGCGTCCGGTCGAGCCGATCGAGCGCGCGGCCTGGCTGTGGGCCGAACAACGTCGGCTGAGAGAAGAAACGAGGCTGGGGATTCCGGCGCTCGTGCACGAAGAGTGCCTCACCGGCCTGGCTGCCTGGCAGGCCGCAACGTTCCCAACGCCGCTGGCCTGGGGTGCGGCGTTCGACCCGGAACTCGTTGAGGAGATGGGTCAACTGATTGGACAGTCGATGCGCACCCTCGGCATCCACCAGGGGCTCGCACCGGTGCTCGACGTGATTCGCGACCCTCGCTGGGGACGTGTGGATGAGTGCATTGCCGAAGACCCTTACGTGGTCGGCACGATCGCGACGGCGTATGTTCGAGGCCTCCAGTCGGAGGGAGTGCACGCGACACTCAAGCACTTCGTCGGCTACTCCGCATCACAGAGCGGGCGCAACCACGCGCCAGTGCACGCCGGACCGCGTGAGATCGCCGACATTCTTCTTCCGCCGTTTGAGATGGCGGTGCTCGACGGTGGTGTTCGCTCGGTGATGAACTCGTACGCCGAAATCGACGGTATTCCGATCGCCGCGGACGACACCTACCTCACCGACGTACTGCGCGGGCAATGGGGATTCGACGGTGTTGTGGTCTCCGACTACTTCTCGGTCGCGTTCCTTCAGGTCATGCACGCGGTCGCTGTCGACCTGGGGCACGCGGCCGAGCTGGCTCTTCAGGCCGGCATCGACGTTGAGCTTCCCACGGGCGATGCGTTTCTCGAACCTCTGGCCGAGCGGGTTCGCACGGGGCAAACCGACATCGCCATCGTCG
The DNA here is from genome assembly GCF_003668565.1 of Mycetocola zhadangensis. Lineage (GTDB taxonomy): Bacteria > Actinomycetota > Actinomycetes > Actinomycetales > Microbacteriaceae > Mycetocola_A > Mycetocola_A zhadangensis. Next base: position 410,163 of record NZ_RCWJ01000003.1, on the reverse strand, counting down.
ACCGTGCCGTTCTTAGGCTGTTGGCGCAGAAGGAAGAGCTCGGTCTTCTCGATGAGACCTTTGACTCACCACCGGAGTCGATCGACCTCGACTCGCCTGCTCATCGTGACGTCGCTAGACGGATCGCCGAGGAATCGGTGGTCCTGCTCACGAACGATGGAACGCTGCCGCTCCGCCATGGCACAGACGGGCCAGCTCGCATCGCGGTTCTCGGGCCAAACGCGAACTCGGCCGAGGCGCTCATGGGCTGCTACTCCTTCGTGAACCACGTGCTCGCGCACCACCCGGAGGTGCCACTCGGGTTGGAGATTCCCTCGCTGGCCGAGGCGTTGCGCAGCGAGCTGCCTGCAGCTGACATCTCGGTGCTGCGCGGCTGCGACGTCGATGGCGACGACACCTCCGGCATCGACGAGGCCGTGAAAGCAGCGGGCGACGCTGAGCTCGCCATCGTTGTTGCCGGGGACCGTGCCGGCCTGTTCGGGCGCGGCACCGTCGGCGAAGGCAACGACGTCGAGAGCCTCGAGCTGCCCGGCGTGCAGCGAGAGCTGATCGAACGCGTGGTTGCCACTGGGACCCCGGTTGTCCTGGTGCTTCTCACCGGTCGCCCGTACGCGATCGACTGGGCGATCGAAGGGCCAAGCGCCCCGCGAGCCGTTGTGCAGGCGTTCTTCCCCGGCGAAGAGGGCGCTGGAGCGATCGCCGGTGTTCTCAGCGGACGGGTCGTCCCATCCGGTCGCCTACCTGTGACACTGCCCAGATCAGCAGGTGCCCAGCCGTACTCGTACCTCCACCCGATCCTGGGCGGCCCGTCGGAGATCACCAGCGCGTCGAGCGCTCCGGTGCTCCCGTTCGGTCACGGCCTCTCGTACACCTCGTTCGAACACTCCGAACTCACCGTCGACGCGCCGGAGGTTGAGGCGGGTGGCACATTCACCGCTCGCGTTCGGGTGCAGAACACGGGCGATGTCGAAGGTGCCGACGTTGTCCAGCTCTACGCCCGCGACGTTCAGGGCAGTGTGACGCGACCGGTCGCGCAACTGCTCGGCTACGCCCGCGTTCCCCTCGCTCCAGGTGAAGCGGTCAGCGTCGAGTTCCAGGTTCCCACGTCCCGACTGGCGTTTTCCGACAGGAAGATGCAGCGCATTGTGGAGCCGGGCTCCGTCGAGCTGTGGGTCGGGCCGTCCTGTGACACGCGCGAAACGGAGTGCGGAGTCGAGATCACCGGTACCTCCGCTGCCGTGACTCCCGCGTCCGAGCGTTATGTCCGGGTCGAGGTCACGCAGCTCAGCCTGGTCGAGACGGCCAGCTGACCACTCGCGCCGGAGCCAGGTGTCTCCCGAGATGAGGGGAAATACATGGCTCCGGGCGCAATGTCAACGGTTTGGGCGCATCCGCACAATTTCGCTGCCCGGGGCATGATTAACGGATGTCAGAGATTCACGCAGACCCGTCAGCCAAACGGATCACCAACCGCTGGCCGTACATCTCCGGTGGAATCGCGCTATTTCTCGGCGTGGTGCTCGCCTTCCTGATCGTGCAGCGCGGCAACACCCTGCCGTTCATGGTCGACTCTGAGTGGAGCGAAGAGGTCTTCGACGAGAACCGGCTGCCCTTCCTCGAGTGGCTTTCCTACGGAATGAACTGGCTCGGCGGCGGGATCTTCGGAACCTATGTCCTGCCGGTACTCATCGTTATCGTTCTGCTGCTCATCAAACGGCCGTGGGCCTCCCTCTTCTTCGCGGTCGCCTCGATCGCGAGCGTCGGCGTTGCCCAGCTGCTCAAGAGCATCGTTGGTCGAGCACGTCCTGAAGAGATGCTCGTGACAAGCGACTTCGGCTCATTCCCGTCGGGGCATGCAGCGAACGCGGCGACCATGGCCGTTGCGCTCGGGATCATTTTTCCGAGGGTTTGGGTCTGGGCGGCCGGCGCAATCTGGGTGGCCCTGATGATGTTCTCTCGCACCTACCTCGGCGTGCACTGGCTCACGGACACCATCGGTGGAGCGCTGCTCGGAGCCGGCGTCGTCCTCATCCTCTGGGCACCGTTCGCGTCGCGTATCTCGGGCGAACCCAAACATAAAAAATCAGCAGCCGTTCCCGATCGGAAGGAACCCGTTCTGTGACGGATGCCTGGACACAGGCACAAGCAGCAGCGGATGCCGCCACAACCGTTATTCGGTCGGCCACGGCTCTCGACGATTACAGAGCCATCGCGCAGCTGCTCGACGACACCTGGGGGAGAGGCGCAGGAGTTGACCCGTCATTTGTCCAGGCCGTCGCCCACGCGGGAAACACGGTGCTGGTTGCGTGCAGGGGTGACGAAACGATCGGCGCACTCGTCGGTGTCCTCGGCTGGGACGGCGGGCTGCACGTGCACTCGCATGTTGCAGCGGTGCGGCCGTCCGCCCGCGGCGGGGTTGGCTTCGCGCTCAAGCTCGCCCAGCGCGCTGTCGCCCTCGATCACGGGGTGACCGAGGTTCGCTGGACCTTCGACCCGCTGATTCGCCGCAACGCGCACCTCAACCTCGAGAAACTCGGCGCAACGGTCCGCGCCTACCTGCCCGACTTTTATGGGACACTCGACGACGCCATCTCCGGCTCCGACTCGAGTGACCGATTCGAGGTGAGCTGGAAACTCGATTCTCCCCGAGTGGCCGACGCGATCGACAGTGCCATCGCCCGCACAGAACCGACGCATGCGAATTTTGGAATACCAGCCCATGGCATCCGCTTTGATTTGCATTCGGATTATGAACGTCTTCGACGTGAGGATCCGGATGCCGCGGCCGAGCTTCGAGCGGCGTCTCGCGCCGTGTTTGAACCGGCGTTCGCTGAGCGCCTTTCGGTGACCTTCCTGCACGGCGGTTACGTTTTCGTCTAGCGAACCGCAACCCCTGTGTCACTGAAACCGCGGTCGGTATCGTCGATCTCTCGATCAGAGGAGATTTCATGGAATACCGAACGCTCGGCCGCTCAGGCGCCATCGTTTCTGCGCAGGCACTCGGCACTATGACATTTGGTGCTGAAGCCGACGAAGAGACCTCCGGCGAGATGCTCACCGCGTTCATCGAGCGTGGAGGGACTTTTATCGATACGGCCGACGTGTATAGCGCCGGTATTTCTGAAGAAATTATCGGCCGCTGGCTCGCCGCCCACCCGACCGAGGCTGGCCAGGTGGTGCTCGCCACCAAGGGCCGGTTCCCGATGGGAGAAGGACCGAACGACGTCGGGTTGTCGAGGCGACACTTGCGAACCGCCCTGGACGCGTCGCTTCGGCGGCTCGGAGTGGAGCACATCGACCTGTACCAGATGCACGCGTGGGACGCCCTGACGCCGGTCGACGAAACGCTGAGGTTTCTCGACGACGCTGTCGCCGCAGGAAAGATTTCGTACTACGGCTTCTCGAACTACCTCGGCTGGCAGCTGACCAAAGCGGTCGCCGTTGCCTCAGCGCACGGGTTCACCGCTCCGGTGACCCTGCAGCCGCAATACAACCTGCTCGTGCGCGACATCGAACACGAGATCGTGCCAGCTGCGCTTGATGCCGGCATCGGCCTGCTGCCGTGGTCGCCCCTCGGGGGCGGCTGGCTCAGCGGAAAGTACGAGCGTGATGTTGCGCCGACCGGACTCACCCGGCTCGGTCAGAACCCGCAGCGCGGTATGGAGGCGTGGGAGGCTCGGAACGCGAACGAGAGGACATGGCGGGTGCTCGACGCAGTCGCCGAGATCGCTGAAGCGCACTCCGCATCGGCATCGCAGGTCGCCCTCGCCTGGCTTGCGGCACAACCGGCCGTGACGTCGGTCATCCTCGGCGCGCGCGCAGTCGAGCAGCTCACAGACAACATGGCCGCCTCAGGCCTCCACCTCGGTGGCGACGAACTGCGGCGTTTGACGGACGCAAGCGCACCGGAGATGGACGATTACCCCTACGGAGTTGCGGGCGTGGGACAGAGGAACCGGCCGATCACCGGAGGCAGGTGACGTTCGGTCAGGCGTTGACCAGCTCATCGATGACGATCTTCTTCTGGCCCATCATCACCTGGATCTGTTCGGGGCGACCGAGAAGCTCACCCATGTTTGCCGGGATGATCTGCCAGCTGAGTCCGAACCGGTCCTTACACCAGCCGCACTGCTCGGCTTCGGGCACGTGGGACAACGCGGCCCAGTAGCTGTCGATCTCCGCCTGGTCGGCACAGGAGATCACGAACGAGATCGACTCGTTGAATGTGAAGGCTGGTCCACCGTCGAGGCAGACGAAGTCGACGCCGTTCAGGGTGAACTGGCCGTTCAGTACCTTTCCGGACATGCCAGCGAAGTGTTCGTCGAGCGACTCGTCAGGGTATTCGTCGATAGAGGTGATGCGGGAGTTGGGGAACACGCTGACGTAGTACTCCATCGCTTCGCGCGCGTTGTCGTTGAACCAGAGGCAGGGTTGAATCGGTGAAAGCTCGGCCATGGTGATCTCCTTGTTCGGTGTGCTGTTTCGCGGTTCACGATAGTCCGATGGCCTGGCGAGGGCGAGGGGCGGTACTGTCGGCAGATGAAGGTCGAATCGATCACGCTGCACCGGATCGGTATGCCCCTCGTGCGCCCATTCGAGACCAGCTTCGGGCGCGAAACCGCGCGCGACGTCCTGCTCGTTCAGGTTCGCACCGATACCGGCGATGGCTGGGGTGAGTGTGTCGCCGGGTCGACACCGAGCTACAGCTCCGAGTACGTCGACGGTTGTGCCCACGTCATCGAAAACCACCTTGCCCCGCTGCTGTTCGGCGCGAGCCCCCTGAGCGCCACCGACCTCGAGCGACTGTTCGCTCCTGTGGTCGGTCATCGCATGGCCAAGGCGGCGCTCGAGGCGGCCGTCCTCGACGCGGAACTGAGAGCATCCGGAACCAGCTTCGCCCGATATCTCGGAGCCGTTAGGTCCGAGGTGGACTGCGGTGTCTCTGTCGGCATCAGCCCGTCGATCAACGAACTGCTCACCGAGGTGCAGGGCTACGTCGACGCCGGGTACCGCCGCATCAAACTCAAGATCAAACCTGGGTGGGACTGTGAACCGGTGAGGCAGGTCCGCGAGCTTATCGGTGCGGATGTGGCTCTGCAGGTCGACGCGAACACCGCCTATTCGCGCGACGATATCGCCCACCTCGGGCAACTCGACGCGTATGACCTGCTTCTGATCGAGCAGCCGTTCGACGAGGAGGACATCGCCTCGCACATCGCGCTCGCGCGGGCCATCACCACCCCGGTGTGCCTCGACGAGTCCATCGTCTCGGTCGGCGTGGCCGTCGACGCGATCGAGCGCGGTGCGACATCGATCATCAACATCAAGCCGGGCCGGGTCGGGGGATATCTCCCGGCCGTCGCCATCCACGACGCCTGCGTCGAGCGACACATTCCGGTGTGGTGCGGCGGAATGCTCGAAACCGGCATCGGCCGCGCCATGAACGTCGCGCTGGCCGCGCTTCCCGGTTTCACACTGCTGGGAGACACGAGCGCGTCCAACCGGTACTACGCCGAGGACATCACCGAACCGTTCGTCCTCTCGAACGGGCGACTGGCCGTGCCGACCGGCCCGGGGTCAGGCGTCACCGTGCGAGTCGACCTGATTCGACAGTGGGCCACCGAGCAGTCGCGGCACCTGTCCGCCTAGGCCTATGGCGTGTTCCCCGCTTGGGCCGCCAGAATTGGGAGAGTCGAACGAAAGGCCCCCGTGACCCTCACCGTCGGAACCAACTGGTCAGCCAACCACGCCTACCGCGCTCAGCGCATCGAAGCGCCGTCGAGCGTCGAAGAGGTGCAGCGACTGGTCACAGGGGCGAGCGCCGTCCGCGCGCTCGGCACCCGGCACTCCTTCAACCCGATCGCTGACTCCGCCGATCTGCTGCTGTCGACAGCGAACCTCGACTTCGCCCCGCACATCCAGGAGCACGGACGCCTCGTTACGGTCGGCGCCGGCATCCGCTACGGCGAGCTGGCCAGCGAGTTGCAGCGTAACGGCTGGGCACTGTCCAATCTCGCATCGCTCCCTCATATCTCCGTCGGTGGTGCGATAGTAACCGGAACACACGGCTCAGGAAACGGCGTGCGCTCGCTCGCGGCATCCGTCGCAGCCCTCGAAATCGTCACCGCGTCCGGTGACATCCTGCAGTTGCGACGCGGAGACGCCGACTTCGACGGAGCCGTCGTCAGCCTCGGCGCGCTCGGCATCGTCACCCGGGTGGCGCTCGACATTCAGCCCACCTTCGAGATCGCGCAAACCGTGTTCGAGCGCCTCCCATTCGACGCCGCGATCTCGAATTTCGACGCTCTCACCGGTGCCGCGTACAGCGTCTCCCTCTTCACCACCTGGCAGAACCCGGACGTGATCGACCAGGTCTGGCTGAAGAGAAGACCCGAAGCGGATGCTCCGGCGCCAGCGAATCTGTTCGGTGCGGTCCCTGCACCCCAAGACCGCCACCCGTTGCCGGGCATCTCGGCGGTGAACTGCACCGCCCAGAAGGGTGTCCCAGGTGCCTGGCTCGACCGGCTGCCGCACTTCCGGCTCGACTTCACCCCGTCCAACGGTGAGGAACTGCAGTCGGAGTTCCTCGTGCCGAGAGAACACGCCACCGCAGCGCTCGCCGCGGTCCGCGACCTGGCGGGTACGATTTCCCCGCTGCTGCAGGTCTGTGAAGTCCGCACTCTCGCGGCCGACTCGTTGTGGCTGAGCTCGGCTTTCGAGACCGACGCCGTTGGCCTGCACTTCACCTGGTTCCGGAAACAGCCCGAGGTTGAAGCCATCCTGCCCGAGCTCGAGGCGGCCCTCGCTCCGTTTCATGCTCGCCCGCACTGGGGCAAGGTGTTCACCGGCGACCGGGCGTCGCTCGAACGGGTCTACCCGCGGCTCGACGACTTCCGTGCGCTCGCCGCGCGGCTCGACCCGAACCACGTTTTCGTGAACGAGTTCCTGGCGCAGAAGATTCTGCCGGCGTAGCCCCGACCGGCGCAGCACCGCAACCCACGAGCTGCGGTTTCGGCGGTGACTAGGCTTCAGGCATGAGCGACGTTGCCCCGAACTCGACAGACCCGCTGAACTCGACAGACCCTTTGGCCGCGGCACGTGCCGAAGCGGAAGCGCTCGCGGCCGCTGCCGTCAAGGCGCAGGCCGCAGCGGCTGCCGCGCTGCAGCGACTGGAGGACGCAGCGGCCGAGGCCAGGTCGAAAGCCGAAGCACAGGCTGACGACGCGCTCGCACACGCTCACACCGAGACGGATGCCGCGACGGATGCAGCTCGGTCGGCTGCTGACGCGGCCACTCACGCGAAGAACCAGATAACGGATGCCGCGACAGACGCGGCGAGGACAGCATCCGTCGAGGCGACCACCGCTGCAGCCGCCACAACGCATGCCGCCCGTGACGCGGCTGAGCGGTCGGCTGCGACAACTACCGAGGCGGCGACCCGATCTGCGGTCGCCGCGACCGCGTCGGTGCCTGAACCCGAGTTGGCGGCGGTTCCGGTGGCCGTCCCAGATGCACCGTCCGAGGTCGAGGCCAAGGCCACAGGGCCGTTGGGAGCCGACGAGGTGGAACGCATCCGGGCCGGCTACGCCTTCGATGGCGCCGCACTCGAGATGGGTGCGCTCGTCAACGGTGAGCCGCTGCCCGACGTACAGGTGCGCATTCCCCTCGCCATGATGAATCGTCACGGCCTTGTTGCGGGCGCGACGGGCACGGGAAAAACGCGCACGCTGCAGGTGCTCGCCGAGCAACTCAGCGCGAATGGCGTTTCGGTTTTCGCCGCAGACATCAAGGGTGACCTGTCCGGCATGGCCGCCGCCGGCGCGGGCAACGACAAACTTCTTGGCCGCACGGCCGGCATCGGCCAGGACTGGACGCCCGACGCTTTTCCGCTCGAGTACTTCTCGCTCGGCGGCGTCGGCAGGGGAGTGCCAATCCGTGCAACGATCGCTGGCTTCGGGCCCCTCCTGCTCAGCAAAGTGCTCGGCCTCAACAACACCCAGGAGTCGAGCCTCGGCCTCGTCTTTCACTACGCCGATCAAGCGGGGCTTCCGTTGCTCGATCTCACGGACCTGCGCGCCGTCCTGACCTTCCTGGCGAGCGAGGAGGGCAAGCCAGAGCTCAAGGAACTCGGTGGACTCTCCGGCGCAACGGTCGGGGTGATCCTGCGCGAGCTCATCACTCTCGCCGACCGCGGTGCCGATGTGTTCTTCGGCGAACCCGAGATCGACACCGCTGAGTTCCTCCGCACAACCGCCGACGGCAGGGGTGTGATCAGCCTGCTCGAGGTGCCCGGTGTTGGGGACCAGCCCGCGCTCTACTCCACCTTCCTGATGTGGCTGCTGGCCGACCTGTTCAACGACCTGCCCGAGGTGGGCGACCTCGATCAGCCCAAACTGGTGTTCTTTTTCGACGAGGCTCACCTGCTGTTCCGGGACGCGTCAAAGGACTTCCTGGCGCAGATCACCCAGACCGTTCGGCTCATCCGCTCGAAGGGTGTCGGCATCTTCTTTGTCACGCAGACACCGAAGGATGTTCCTGGCGATGTGCTCGCGCAGCTGGGCTCCCGCGTGCAGCACCAGCTGCGCGCATTCACTCCAGACGACGCGAAGGCGCTGCGTGCCACCGTGTCCACCTATCCGACGTCGGGTTACGACCTCGAAGAGACACTGACCATCCTCGGCACAGGCGAAGCCGTCGTCACCGTGATGAACGAGAAGGGTGCGCCGTCGCCTGTCGCCTGGACGCGACTGCGGGCGCCCCAGGGACTTATGTCTCCGAATACGGATGCCGCTATCGAGACTGCCGTGATGGCATCCGCCCTGCTCGAAAAATACGGGACCGCTGTCGACCGCGAGTCGGCACGCGAGATCCTCGCCGCGAAAATTGAGGCCGCGAACCGTGCGGCGGCGGCCGAGGAGGAGGCGCTCGCGCGGGCGAAGGCCGAGGTCGAGTACGCGAAGCAGAAGGCCGCGATGGACAAGGCGGTGGCTGCCGCGCAAAAGAAGGCCGACGCGGAGTACGAGCGGTTGTTGCGGAAGTCGCAGGGCACGACGCGACGCACCAGCACCCGCCAGGAGAGGTCGGTGCTTGAGGAGGTGCTGGGTTCACGGGCAACCAGGACAATTCTCACTGGCGTGGTCGAGGGCATTTTCGGCACACGCCGTCGGCGCTAACCGAGGTTGGCAGTCGTACTGTTCCCCGAATTGCTTTGCGAATCGCGCGCGGCACTGTCGTCCTGTCTCGAATGCTGCGTGGTCAGAGCGAGGTCGATCGTCGAAGTGTTATCGACCCAGCCCCTGTCCTTACTCTTCTGGTGAACCGAGTCCACGACGTGTTGCGCAGCCCTGCGCAGCGACGGAACCCCTGCAAGTGTCATCGCCGCTTCAGCGTACGTGTGGCTCACGTTTTGTCTGACCTCGTCAATGCGGGCCGAAGCCCAGTCGGTGTCGACGCGTATTCTGGCGGCGGCCTTCAAGAGGTGTGCTTTGCCTATTCGCGCGAGTGCATACTCGCCGCCAATCTTCATTGCGGATGCTTCTGGTGGCGAGTTCGGCACGCTCGGGTATGGAGCATGCGAAGCAATGTCGTACAGCGGGGCCAGGGTTTGGCGGTCGCCCGCCAGCAAAATCGAGTAATTTTTCGCGTGCGCGTCTGTCGCCCACGCAGCGATGTTGAACAGTAAGCCGTCGAAAAAACGTGTCCGGCTCTCCTCCCGATCCTTTCTGTTTCTGATTTGCGCGATGAGGTCGGCCATGTGAGCGATTCCCGGACCGCCTCTGTCCTGGTATTTGTGTTCCGGGAGAACCGACAGCGCCTGACAAAAGTCTTCCTGATGAATGCGAGACCACGAGCCTTCTCGTTCGCGGCGGTCATAGCGAGTAGAAACCAAAACCGAAAGGGTGTCGTTCACCATCAGAACATCTGTTTGGGCTGCGGGGATGCCGAAGGCGGCAGCCGCTCGCATAGACAGGTATTCATTCACGTCATGGTTCGCGTAGCCCGCTATTGCCGGTTTCAGGATATGAGTGGTGGGGGTTGAGTCGTGTGGGACCCCCAGCTCTGGTCGGGGAATCGGAAGAGGGCAACTTTGCGTTGTGCCCCTGGGAGGCTCCATTTGCCAGACGCAGGAGGCAGTTCAGAAAGATCAGAGGAGCCGGCAAGATTCACGATCAGCTCCGCGAAATCGGAATCAGAGAGGCGAGTGACATTGCCGCGGTTTGTTGCGGCCTCGTTTGCCTCTTCGCCGGCGGGCAGCACCTGGACGGTTCACTGCTGACGTTTTAGTTGACTTTTATGGTTTGTGGTTTTCAGGCCGCGTGAGCGGCTGGTTTGATTGTCTCAAACTCGATCGGGGTAAGCCGACCAAGTCCTCGGGTTCGACGTCGGCGACAGCGAGAACGAGGGCTTCTGGACCAGCTTCCTGCGCTCGTTGAAGACCCGGGGTCTCGACGGAGTCAAGCTGGTGATGTCTGACGCTCACACCGGGCTGAAGAAAGCCATCGGGACGGTCTTCCAGGGCGCCGGCTGGCAGCGCTGCCGGGTCCATTTCATGCGCAACGTCCTCGCCGTGGTCCCGAAGGGATCCCAGGATATGGTCGCCTCGATCATCCGCACCATCTTCGCCCAGCCCGACCGCGAGCACATCGAGAAACAGTTCCAGGAAGTCACCACGATGCTCGGCCGGTCGCACCCGAAAGTCGCCGTCATGCTCACCGACGCGCAACCCGACCTGCTCGCCTTCGCTGCATTCCCCAGGCGGCACTGGCGACAGATCTGGTCCACGAACCCGTTGGAACGGGTGAACAAAGAGATCAAACGCCGCACCGACGTCGTCGGCGTGTTCCCCAACACCACAGCCCTGCTACGGCTGGCGGGGTCCGTTCTGATCGAGCAGCACGACGAGTGGGAAGCCGGCGAACGCCGCTACTTCTCCGAAGCCTCAATGCTCGAGCTGGCCACCATGAACAACCCCGTCGAGGTCATCGACGAGGCGGTGATCCTCCCCGAACTCGCCGCCGCCTAAACTAGAACAACTGACCCGCACGGTGTTGAGAAACTCCACCACTCAGCGGGACGTGACCAACCGGACCCCGAACACAACCCGATCACACAGGCCCAACAGCCGGTGCCCATCCGAGCCTGGGCCCGCTATCCCGAAGCCGTCGCACGCGTTGAAGGTCGCGCGATCGCCTGGACCAGCAGAGCGGTTCAGATCGAGTGGGAAGACCTCGCGGGTACAACTCACCGAGCATGGGTATGGGCGTCCGCCGTTGACAAAATCTAGGACAAGCCGCGCATGAAGGTCATCGCCACAATTCGCCAGGAAACCCGCCACGTCGAGGCCAAAGATCGCGACTACGCCGCCCGTTCGCGACCGGTCCTGGCGGTGTGTTTGAGCTCCTCGAACACCGCGATCTGTGACCCCGCGGGTGCGTCCAGCCGCGTGTTCAAGGAACTTCAAACGACAACTTGGGAGAGGACTCTCCTGTCACTCGCTTGCGGATGTACGTTCGGACGGTATGGGAGAAAGGAAGAGGGCCGAGAGTATCTCTCGGCCCTCCATCATCTTCAAGCAGTAATACTGATTCGTCGATTAGGGAGCGATCTGGATCGACCATCCGGAGGCGGCCGCGATGGCTGCGACATCGGTGCTGATCACGGTCGCACTGCAGGATCGGCCGCCACCGCCAGGGTTTCCAGTGCAGTTCGTCCCTGAGTTCTGCGGGATCGCGGAGATGATAGTGGTCGCGTATCGCGCTGCCACCCCCGACGCGTTAAGGATCACGTAACCAGGGCCGCCACTGTCGCCGTTCCCCGCCGCAGGCTGGCCGGCTGCTTGTTGAGTTATCAACCCCGAAACGCTGTTCAGGTCACCGCTGTCCAAGGCGTAAGTGAAGTTCCGCTGCTGGACAATGTTGCCGCAGACCACTCCGGACTGTGAGCCCGAGTAGCAGATTTCGGCGCCGAGCGGCGCTGTATATTGCCCTTTGATCGCACCGTAAGCAGTGCTGGTCGGCCCTTGTGTCCACATGTACGGTTGCGAGAAGTTGCTCTTCATGATGGCGCCGTCGTATGCCGGGACCCTCTGGTCGGTCGTACCGTAGTTGTACCAAGAGGTATCCCAGAAACTGTCGTAAGTAACCCAGTACTCACCGGTTCCGCCGCAGTGAGCCGCGAACATTGAGCCCTGTTCGGAGCCTCGTTTGACCGAAAAGCCGCTACTACAACCGCTGCCCATTAAATACGAGTGGATGGATGCGCCACCAAGGTGATAACTCTTGTCGTTCTGACGCGTGTTCGCCGGTGCGAATCCGGCCGACTCCTCGATGACTACCGGGAGCGTACTAAGGCTTTGGATGGCTTCTGAATCGCTTCCCGACCGTTTACTCGCCGGCGAGGAAACCGAGACTTTGAGCGAGGAACCATCTTTGGGAGTGCTGACGCCCACCACGCCGAGGTCAGCTCCGTCGGACATGATCTTTTTCGCAGCTGACTTGAGGTCACCGGGAAGGTACATTGTCTGCGCGATGCTCGTCGTTACAAGTTCATCGGGAGCTTCGTTGACTAGTGCGGACAACTGCTCGGATTCTTCCCCATGCCACCACACGATGACATTCTTGCGGTCCTCCGAGATTTCGACGACATTAAATTGGGGGTTTTCTGCGAGCCCTGCTTGTAGGGAGTCAGTGTATTCGGCCACCTCGAGCGGGATCGCCGGAAGCGTCAAAGCCTCGAACTCATCGCTCGAATCCGCAGAATTGATCTGTGATTCAGTGGCATCGACGAGTTTTCCCCTCTCGTCCTCCGTCGCGCTTACAGCCCCGATACTTCCAAGGACTAGCCCAAGCGAACAGGTAATCGCAGCTGCGCCGCGTGCCAGACTCACTTTTTTCATAGCTTCACCATTTCTCTTCCGGTTTCGTTCGTATATTGGTGGGATGACACTCGGTAATTTGGGGATCCCCTTGCATGCAGGAAGTAACAAGACTTCCCGTGGCCTCCGGGCTGTGGCCGGGGTCGCAGGGAGCGGTCTGCTGCTGCTCGTCGTTGGAGTGCTCGTGCCTCGCACGTGTCCGGCGATGATGCAGATTCTCGATGTCAACGAGATCCAGTGTGGATTGCCCGATTATCGGCCAGCCGTCGCCTGGGGTGCTGGCTTTGGGGTGGTAAGCGGGGCCGTCGTTTCGGCTTTCGCCGCTGTCAGAGGACCGACCATAGGACAGAACGGCAGGACATTTCGCATTGGGATCCTGGTATCCCTCATAGCGAGTGGTCTGGGCTTTGTTGTGATGCTGGCATTGGCTTCCGGACTCGCGCTCGGGACTCTTCGCTGACGCTGCGATGCGTTTAGTTCGTCGATGCGTAGCGATGACGGCCCCCCAGGTTGAGCCTCACACTGGCATAAGGCCAAACGGACCGCGAGACACCAGAACTGAGGTGTTGACTCTATGGGTAGTGCAGGATAGGTTTTACCGGTTCGTTAGCATTCTGGTTTCTGCTTGGCGGGACCGACACTTGCCGCAGCGCCCGATGACTGACCTGGTCGCCATCGTGGGGGAGCCGCACCGACGAGGGATCCAGCTCCGGTCGCTCACTGAGCCGTTCGATACAACCACGGCCGGCGGAGAGCTGTTTTTCCACCTCTGCCGCGTTCGCACGAATGAACAGCCCCACGATCTCCGAGCGCACCACGGCCTACCGTGATGACTCCGGGGCGCATCGCGATCCCCTATCGGACGCCACCCCAGCAAGCTCATGCATCTCTTCGACCAATCGATTCATCGGTCGGCCGCCCGGACAATTGAGACATTTTCAGTATCCGAAACATCGCAGGTCCGCTCCCATTTCTTTCGTTTACAAGAAGTGAGAACTGTGGGTTGATTAGCCAACGAGGGGCAGCCGACAGATTGGAACCGAATGAAATTCACCGATCAAATGACTAAAAGGCGAGGCAACGCCCGTCTTCTCCCCACCCTTATGGTGACCGCTTTCCTCTCAGCCTCTCTGGTGGGATTCGGGGTACAACCAGCTTTGGCTGGTACGGCACAAAGCGCTAATGGCTATTTCACGGCCGGCTCTACCCAGTACTACAACTACGCCTTCGTCAGTACCTCCACAAGTAGGGCCTATGCCGCTACCGGAACCTCGAAGCTCAGCGGATCGACGCCCGCCGGGTGGGCCGGTTCACGGGGCAGGCTCTTCAACAGACAGATAAGAGCGAACGGCGTCTGTTCGGTCGCCAGAGGCGCGCGAATTTGGACGAGCCGCGTGAGCGTCGTTACAACGTCCGAGTGAGCCCGGAAGAGGACGCACAGTTGCGGGCGCGTGCGGTGGTTGCGCGGGTGACGGTTCCGCGGCTGCTGGTCGAATCTGCGATGAACGCACACATTGAGACCGACACCGACCGCAAGGAAGTTATCGCCGAGGTGTTCGCTGTTCGCCGACTGATGGCGAACGTCGCGAACAACGTGAACCAGCTCGCCAGGTTCGCCAACACGGAAAGCACGCTTCCTGCAGAGGCGGAGGCGATTGTGCAGGAGTACCGCGCACTTGTTCCGCGACTCAGTGCGGCTTTGGACAGGCTCGATCAGTCATGATGCCGAACATTACGCGCGGGAACGAGATGACCGGTCTTATGGTCTACCTCGCTGGCGAAGGGCGACACAACGAGCACCAGGAGCAGCACTTGGTGGCGGGCGACTCGGCCATCGTGACGATGTACGGATTCGACCAACTGGACAAGGTGACAGCGCTCAGAATCGCTCGCGACCTCGATGAGCCGCGGACACGGCTCGGGGTCAACGTGACCCGTACAGCACGCGTCACAGATCCGGATACCGGCGTGGTGTCAACGACGCAGGTAGATGCCAATGTGTGGCATTGCTCGCTCTCACTGCGGGCCGAGGAAGGCCAGCTGAGTGACGAGAAATGGGGCGCGATCGCTCAGGACTTCGCCGACCGCATGGGCTTCACCGAAGCCAGCGGGAAGGCACCGTGCCGGTGGGTCGCGGTCCGTCACGGACTCTCCACCAACGGCAACGACCACGTGCACATCGCGGTGTCCCTGGTCCGCGAGGACGGCACCAAGGCGACGACTCACAACGACTTTTCAAGAGCACAGAAGGTCTGCCGTGATCTTGAGCGTGACTACGGGCTGGAACAGCTGGAGAGCCGGGAACAGGTCTGGGGGAGCGGGGCGTCAAGCCCGCGGAACGTGCACGCCAGCAACGCACCGGGGCCGTCGAGGTCGACGCCCACCGGCTCGAACGTACCGTGCGCGCTGCTGCTACAGCGTCGGTAGACGAGGGTGAGTTCGTCCGCCGGCTACGGCGCGGCGGGGTCCTCATTCGGCCCCGTTTCGCCGCTGGACGCGACGACGTTGTGGCCGGCTACTCGGTTGCTCTCCGACCTGCCAAGGGGACCGCACCGATTTGGTACGGCGGCGGGCGGTTGGCTCGCGACCTGACGTTGCCGCGACTGCGCGAAGGATGGCCGGACGCACCCGCCACAGCGCAGGCCGCGGCCGACGAGTGGCGCGCGACCAGCAAAAACCCATGGCAGTACCGACCGGTTGCGCCGGGGCGCGAGGAAACCGCTCCGGATCCGCAACTGTGGAAGCAATACACCGACGAACTGGCGCAGCTCCGCAAGCAGCTGAGGGACGTCCCAGTTTCTGACCGTGCGACGTGGGCCCACGTTGCTCGGGAGACTTCTGGAGTGTTCGCTGCCTGGTCGCAGCGGGTTGAGGCGACGCCTGGACCGCTCGCTGAAACTTCTCGCGAGCTGGCCCGGAGTGCGCACGTCAGGGCGCACCAATCGAAGCCGAAACCAACGCAACTCGGCTCTGCAGCGAACGCCGCAATGATCCTCATGCAGGCCGCCAGTGGCGGGCACGGAACTATGGCCGAAGCCATCATGCTCCGCCAGCTCGGCCGGGTGAGCGTCGCTATCCTCGACGCTCACACCGCAGCCGGCGACGCGCGACGAGCCGAACAGATGACGGCAATGATGCGCGGCAAGTTCGCCCAGGTGCAACAGAGCCTGCCCGAAGTCTCGGCGACAACGACCCGCACAGATGACCGGGTGATGACTTCCGAGAACGAGGCCATGCGCCGCGCGACGGACGGACTTGCCGCGCCCGGCACCGGTTCGCCGTTACCTAACAAGCCGCAACCGAGTAAGCCCAAAACGCCAGTCACGCCACGCGAGCGTGGCGGTCACGGAAGGGATTAGGGGACCGACATGGCCGAAGAAACAGACGGAGTAGGCGAATCGTTTGACGACTCGCTGCGCATCGCGATCACCGTGGCATCGCAGTTCGGAGAGCGAATCTCCCGACTGCGCGAGCAGATGAGCCACACGTGAGAGGCTGCCGCACAGCAGGAGTACCGCGAGCTTGAGAACCGGTTTGAGGCAGAACGTGGCGCAGTTCGCGCCAGCCTCGAACCGGTACGGCACGCCGAGTGGTGGGACAGCGCGAAGGTCGAAGACATT
This sequence comes from Mycetocola zhadangensis, assembly GCF_003668565.1. Taxonomy (GTDB): domain Bacteria; phylum Actinomycetota; class Actinomycetes; order Actinomycetales; family Microbacteriaceae; genus Mycetocola_A; species Mycetocola_A zhadangensis. The sequence continues at coordinate 393,669 of NZ_RCWJ01000003.1, read as the reverse complement.
GCCCTGGTCCACGAGACCGCGACCGTGTGGAGAAACCACGACGACGTCGCCCGCGATGCCGGCGACACCATTCGCCGCGAAGTACACGCCCGGTACGGCATCGATGTCGACGCACCAGGCGGCGACGCAACAGCTGTGGCCGCAGTGCTGCGCGAAGCCGAACAAGCTCGCGCTGACGCACGAGCCGAACGGCAGAAAGCGGGGGAGGAGCTAACCGCAAGCCAACTACTTTTCGCCAGCGCGGACCGGCGCGAACGGGAAGCCCAGATCCGGTCGGAGAAAGACAGCAGCAACGTCGACGACGCGGACGTCGCAGACTTCAGCGTAGGTATCAATGAGCGGGACCAGAGCGCGCATGATTACGACAGCTCAGAGCGCCGTCAGCAATTCGCTGCCAGTCTCGAAGAAAGAGGGATTGCAAAAGTCGTGATTGCAGCCAGGCTGCTTGCGGACGGCGAGAACGCGAAACATCCGAGCGAAGCGGTCCGAACGCAAACCGGCAAAGCAGCAAAGGTTCGGAGTAGGCCAATTGGATCAGTACAGGAGCGCACGCGAGGCGGACTTGCTCGCTGAGAGAATCTGCGGGGCGCGATGGTTAGAGTTGTCCAGCAGCATGCTGGACAACTACCGATGGCAGGGGATGCTGAATACGTGAGTGCAATCGAACCGTCTGACTACGGGGCACTGCTAGAAGACCTGAAGCGCCGCGTGCACGGAGCCCGCTACCAGGTGCAACGCAAAGCGAACACGGAGCTGCTGCGGCTGTACTGGCAGATTGGTCAAACCCTCCTGCAGCGCCGAGAAGCGGAGGGGTGGGGGAGTAGAGGCGCAACGAACGCGGCCGTGCGACGGCGTGCTGTGCGTAGAATCGGCACGATGATCACCATTCGCCCGTATCGACCGGATGACCGGCCCGACATCGTCGACGTGTGTGTTCGCACCGGCCGGACCGGCCTGGACGCAACGGGCATGTACTCGAGCGATGACCTGCTGCCTGACATCTATGCACTGCCCTATGTCGACAGCGAGCCCGAGCTGGCGTTCGTCGCAGACAACGGCGAGCGGGTGGTTGGCTACGTGATCGCCGCAGCGAACACCCGCGACTTCGCCTCCTGGTTCTCAAACACCTGGTGGCCGTCGGTCGCCGGGAAGTATGACCACCCGACATCCGACGCTGAAGTCCACACCCTCGCTTCGGCGGGCGACCCGCATCGTATGCTCATCGCCGACGTCGACGACTACCCGGCGCACCTGCACATCGACCTGCTGCCTGAGGCACAGGGGCAGGGGCTCGGCCGCCTGCTCATCGACACGCTGAGGGTGGTGCTGGCCGAACGCGGGATCCCGGGGCTCCACCTCACCATGGGCGCTGACAACACGAACGCCGGTGCCTTCTATCGCCGGCTCGGCTTCACCGAACTCGCCTCGAGCACGCCGACGGCGACAACCTTCGGCATGAGAATCGACAAGCCTTAAGCGAGCGGATGCCACGACTCACGGAAAGCGGATCGGTCGCCGTTCGAACCAGTACAGCATCTCAGGACGCGACGTCTGCAGTTCGTCGAGGGTGACCGGGTGGTCGATGTGCTCGATTGGCGCCGAACTCAGCTGGGCTGCGATGCGGTTGATGCTGTTGCGACTCCAGTACTCGCCGCGCATGCGCAGCAGCGGGCGTCCGTTCGAGTCGAGCACGAACATCTGCAGCCGGGACTGCGACGCCATCGTGCGGTGCATCTCGAGCATGATGACCCGCTCGATGTCCTCGATCTTCGTGTGATTCTCGCCGCCAAAGAACCGAACCTCAACCACCGAAGTCGGCGTCACTGTGACACTCGCCCGGGTGTAACGGTACGCGGCGATCAACACGGCAACGAGGACAACAGCCTGTGCTCCGCCAACCCAGCCCCAGGTTCCCGCAGGAATGGTGAGCCAGTACAGCACAATCATGATCGGAATGCTGAGCGCCAGCAGAGCGGCGATCCCCTGCGCGAGGAGGCTTCGACGAACGTGGACCGTCACTGTGGTCGTGTCTGTAGCCGTCATCGTCCCTGCGTCCCCCGGAGTCAGTCTCTCCTGTTGAGTCGAGTAACACTATCCACAGTTTGGGGGACATGCCAGTTCGGGCCGTAACGCAAAACGCGCCCGTCTGTCGACGAGCGCGTTTTCACATGGCGGAGAATGGGGGATTCGAACCCCCGAGGGCGTTAACCCAACACGCTTTCCAAGCGTGCGCCATAGGCCACTAGGCGAATTCTCCTTGTTCGGTATCTTCGCTACAGCGAATCAACCTCAGCTATCCTATCGTGCCTTTGGGCAGCATCCGACCGCATGGCATCGGCCGCATGGTGCTCGAGCGGCAAACAGCACTGTCCAAAGTCTGTAGAATAGGTGCTGGCTCCTCGCGTGGCGCCATCCAGGCCAACTCCCCCAGGACGGAAACGTAGCAAGGGTAACCGGGCTCTGGCGGGTGCGCGAGGGGTCTTTTACGTTTAAGGCGGCCGAACGCCAGCCCTTTCGGTGGTTCACGCGGGTTCTTAGGATGACCCCATGGTCCCTGACACGGTGAACACCGAGATCCTCGCCCGCATCGACGCATGGTGGAGGGCAGCGAACTACCTTTCCATCGGCCAGATCTACCTGCTCGACAATCCGCTGCTGCGTGAGCCGCTCACGAAAGAACACATCAAGCCGCGGCTGCTCGGGCACTGGGGCACGACGCCTGGACTCAACTTCGTCTACGCGCACCTCAACCGGGTGATCACGGAACGCTCCCAGTCGACGCTGTACATCGCCGGTCCCGGCCACGGAGGACCAGGCATGGTCGCGAACGCCTGGCTCGACGGAACCTACTCCGAGATCTACTCACCGATCACCCGCGACGAAAAGGGGATGAAGCGGCTGTTTCGCCAGTTCTCCTTTCCCGGCGGGATCCCCAGCCACGTCGCCCCTGAGACACCCGGGTCGATCCACGAGGGCGGTGAACTTGGCTACGCGCTCAGCCACGCCTACGGTGCCGCATTCGACAACCCCGACCTCCTCGTCGCCGCGGTCGTCGGTGACGGCGAGGCGGAGACCGGCCCGCTCGCAACGAGCTGGCACTCCAACAAGTTCCTTGACCCGCTGCAGGACGGGGTTGTGCTTCCGATCCTGCATCTCAACGGCTACAAGATCGCCAATCCGACGGTGCTCGCGCGAATCCCTGAAGAGGAGCTGCTCGACCTCATGCGTGGGTACGGCCACCACCCCTACCTCGTCTCCGGCGGGTTCGACGGCGAGGACCCTCTGCTCGTGCACGAGCGCATGGCCAGCACCCTCGACACGGTTCTCGACGAGATCGCCGACATCCGTCGCACCGCCGAGGCGCAGCGTGATGCGGGAGAGGACGTCACCCGGCCGCGCTGGCCGATGATCATCCTTCGAACGCCGAAGGGCTGGACCTGCCCGGCCGAGATCGACGGCTTGCCGGTCGAGAACACCTGGCGGGCACACCAGGTTCCGCTAGCCAACGCGCGAGACACGGAAGAACACACGCGGATTCTTGAGGACTGGCTGCAGAGCTATCGACCGGACGAGCTGTTCGACGGGGACGGCCGGTTGCTCGACGACATCGCCTCACTCGCGCCATCCAGCGAGCTGCGGATGAGTGCAACACCGCACGCGAACGGCGGTGTGCTTCGCCGCGACCTTGAGCTGCCGAACTTCCGCGACTACGCCGTCGATGTTCCCTCGCCCGGCGCGACCACAGCCGAGGCCACCACGGTGCTCGGCATTTGGTTGGCGGACGTGATCCGCGACAACCCCGACAATTTCCGGATCTTCGGGCCGGATGAAACCGCGTCGAACCGGCTGGCACCCTCGGTCTACGAGCACACCGGCAAACAGTGGAGCGCAGAGATCCTCCCGATTGACCAGAACCTCGTCCGCGCCGGTCGGGTGATGGAGGTGCTGAGCGAGCACCAGTGCCAGGGCTGGCTCGAGGGGTACCTGCTCACCGGCCGTCACGGCCTGTTCAATTGCTACGAGGCCTTCATTCATATCGTCGACTCGATGGTCAACCAGCACGCCAAGTGGCTCAAGACCGCTGGCGACATTCCCTGGCGGCGTTCCATCCCGAGCCTTAACTACCTGCTGTCCAGCCACGTCTGGCGGCAGGACCATAACGGATTCAGCCACCAGGACCCCGGCTTCATCGACCACGTCGTGAACAAGAAGGCCGATGTCGTTCGGGTCTATCTGCCACCGGATGCCAACACCCTGTTGTCGACATACGATCACGTTTTGCGGTCGGTCGACTACGTCAACGTCGTCGTGGCTGGCAAGCAGCCACAGGCCAACTGGCTGAGCATGGACGAGGCCATCGCGCACTGCAGCCGCGGACTCGGCATCTGGGACTGGGCCGGAACGGAGAAGCCGGGCACCGAGCCGGATGTGGTGCTGGCGTGCGCGGGAGACGTGCCGACCCTCGAGACGCTCGCAGCGGCATCCGTTCTTCGAAAAAATCTCCCCGACCTGAAGGTTCGGGTGATCAACGTTGTCGACCTGATGCGGTTGCAGGCGGAATCCGAGCACCCGCACGGGTTGAGCGACCGCGAATTCGACGCGCTGTTCACCGTCGACAAGCCTGTGGTGTTCGCATATCACGGGTATCCGTGGCTGATTCATCGGCTGTCGTACAAGCGCAACGGACACGAGAACATTCACGTGCGCGGGTACAAGGAGGAGGGGACGACGACGACGCCGTTCGACATGGTGATGCTCAACGATCTCGACCGGTACCGGCTCGTCATCGACGTGATCGATCGGGTGCCTGGCCTCGGAACGCGCGCGGCCGGGTTGCGCCAGCGAATGCAGGACGCGCGGATCGTGGCTCGGCAGTACACCAGGGATCACGGCGAGGACATTCCTGAGGTGGCGACCTGGCAGTGGTCGGCCGAGGGTTCTGCTGGGGTGTCGCAGGAGGACGCCCAGGAGCGTGTCGAAGAAACGGGGAGCTGAACAGCCCGGAAACCGGAGACGCGCTGCTGTCGGCAGATGCGTGAGACGCGCCGTGAGAAATTCAGGCGAGCGCTTCGGTAATTTGTGGCGGCCAGCCCGTTAGATTCAGTATCAACAAGGAGGATTTCCCGTGACTCTCGATTCGCAAGTGATACGACCCGCCCGTCTGGCCTCCCAGCGCATGCACGCCCTCCAGAACGACATCATGGACCTGATCCTTCGACGGAACCTGGATGTCGGGAACGCTATGCCGACGGAGAGCGAGCTCTGCGCCGAGCTCGGGGTCGGCAGAAACACGGTTCGCGAAGCGCTCAAGGTGCTGCAGGCGCTCGGTGTTGTCGAGATTCGTCACGGCTTCGGCACCTTCGTGGCCGCGACCAGTTTCGCGTCCCTCGGATCGAGCCTCGCCTTCCGCGGCCGGCTGTCGCTTCGGCACGGCGGCCAGGAAGCGCTCGAGCTTGTTGATGTGAGGCAGGCCCTTGAGTCCGGACTTGTGGGCTCAGCCATCGACGCGACAACCGAGGCCGACATCGTCATCCTCGACGAACTGGTGACCGCGATGGAGACCCGCGCACAGCAGGGACTCGCCTTCCTCGAGGAGGACCAGGAGTTCCACCGCCACCTCTACACGCCCCTGCGTAACGAACTTCTGTCCAACCTGCTCGAGGTGTTCTGGAACGTCTACCGCCAGATCCACGAGGAAGTCGGTGTTGAGCAGCACGGACTGATCGAGAGCGCTCAGCAGCACCGTGAGATCCTCGACGCCGTGGTGCACCGCGACAAGATTCTTGCCGCCGAGCGCATCAACCTGCACTTCACCGGCATCCGAACGCACCTGACCGCACTCGGAGGATAACCCGGCGCGTGCGCGGTCGGCGTCGGACGACGCCGCGCCGCGTCGTAGTCTTGAACCGTGGCTCAAAGCATCTACATCACGTCCGCTGAAGGACAGACCGGCAAGTCGACCATCGCGCTGGGTACGCTCGACACCCTGTCGCACGAGGTGGAACGCGTCGGGGTGTTCCGACCGATCGCCCGGTCAACCGAGGAGCGCGACTACGTCGTCGAACTCCTCCGGAACCACGACAGTGTGAGCCTCGACTACGACGAATGCATCGGTGTCACCTACGACGAGGTGCACGCGAACGCTGACGCCGCGCTCGCCACTATCGTGCAGCGCTACAAGGCCGTTGAAGCGAAGTGCGACTCCGTCGTGATTCTCGGCTCGGACTTCACAGACGTCGGCAGCCCAACCGAACTCGGCTACAACGCCCGGATCGCCGCCAACCTCGGTGCGCCAGTGCTGCTCGTGCTCGGCGGCCGCACCAGCCAGGGCTCGGGTGAGCGACTCGGCCAGGCCGACCCCCGGACACCCGAGCAGATGAACGACATCGCAGAACTGGCCCTGCACGAACTCCGCAGCGCACACGCCACCCTGCTCGCCATCATCGCGAACCGCGCAGACGAAGAGCGACTGGCCGAGATCACCGCTGCCATCGAAAAGACGAAGCCGGGCGTGCCGGTGTGGGCGATCCCCGAGAACCCGTACCTCATCGCGCCGAGCATGGAATCGATCATGAAGGCGACAGGTGGAACCCTGCTCAAGGGCGACCCCGCACTGCTGTCCCGCGAAGCGCTCGGCGTTGTCGTCGCAGGCATGGGCATGGTGAACGTGCTTCCTCGACTGATCGAGGGCGCTGTGCTCGTTGTCGCCGGTGACCGCACCGAGGTGCTCCTGGCCGCCATGATGGCCCAGAGCTCTGGAACGTTCCCGTCGATCGCCGGTGTTGTCCTCAACGGAGGATTCGACCTTCCAGAGCCGGTCGAACGACTGCTCGACGGCTTGCCGCAGACGCTGCCGATCATTCGTACCGGGCTCGGCACCTACGACACCATTGTGGCGATCACCCGCACGCGTGGGCGGCTCGCGGCCGATTCGCAACGCAAATACGATGCGGCGCTCGCTCTCTTCGAAAAACACGTCGAAGCATCCGCTCTTCTGAAACTGCTCGAGGTCAGTCGAACAGACGTCGTCACACCGCTGATGTTCGAGTACGGGCTGCTCGAACGGGCCCGCGCGAATCAGAAGCACATCGTGCTTCCCGAGGGAAGCGACGATCGCATTCTGCGAGCGGCACACACTCTGCTCGCTCGCGACGTGGCGAAGCTCACTATTCTCGGCGAGACATTTGAGGTTCGCTCCCGCGCCATCGAACTCGGCCTCGACATCTCGCGTGCCGAGGTGCTGTCGTCACACGACCCGGTGCTCGGGCTCAAGTTTGCCGAGGAGTACGCCAGGCTTCGCGCCCACAAGGGTGTCACGATCGACCAGGCGCGAGACCAGGTCACCGACGTGTCGTACTTCGGCACGATGATGGTGCACATGGGGCTCGCAGACGGCATGGTCTCTGGGGCGATGCACACGACAGCGCACACGATCCGCCCCGGTTTCGAGATCATCAAGACGAAACCCGACGTGAACGTGGTGTCGTCTGTCTTCCTGATGGCGCTGCAGGACCGTGTGCTCGTCTACGGCGACTGCGCGGTGATTCCGGATCCAGATGCGTCCCAGCTCGCCGACATTGCCATCTCCTCGACGGAGACCGCCCTGCAGTTCGGTATCGACCCGCGTGTTGCCATGTTGTCGTACTCGACGGGGGAGTCCGGTTCGGGTGTCGATGTTGAAAAGGTGCGTGAGGCGACTGGGCTCGTGCGATCACGCCGACCCGACCTTCTTGTTGAAGGACCGATCCAGTACGACGCGGCAGCGGATGCCGCTGTTGGAGCGTCGAAGATGCCGGGATCCGAGGTCGCTGGTCGGGCAACGGTCTTCATCTTCCCCGACCTGAATACCGGGAACAACACCTACAAGGCCGTGCAGCGTTCGGCAGGCGCCGTGGCCATCGGACCTGTCCTGCAGGGGCTGAACAAGCCGATCAACGACCTCTCGCGTGGCGCTCTCGTGCAGGACATCGTCAACACCGTCGCGATCACGGCGATCCAGGCACAGGGCGAGACGATCGCATGAGCGCCATCCTCGTCGTGAACTCGGGGTCATCGTCGTTCAAGTACCAGTTGATCGACATGGACACCGAGCAGATGCTCGCCACAGGGCTGATCGAGCGCATTGGTGAAGAATCCGGTCGGTCGGTTCACACCATCCCGTGGGACGCCGTGCCATCCGTCGATCGTTCGGACGCGCCGCAGACCACCGAGCGCACCCTGCCGATTCCGGACCACGCCGCGGGATTCCGCGTCATGCTTGATGCTTTCGAGTCGCACGGGCCGTCGCTGGCGCGGCACCCGCTGCTCGCGGTCGGGCATCGGGTGGTGCACGGGGGTAAGCGGTTCTTTGAGGCAACCCTCGTGAACAACCTCGTCAAGATCAACATCGAGGAACTGGCCGAACTGGCGCCCCTCCACAACCCGGCCAACCTGCAGGGCATCGAGGCCGCACAGAAGGCGTTTCCTGACGTGCCCCACGTTGCGGTGTTCGACACGGCGTTTCACGCCACCCTGGAACCGGCCGCGTACAGCTACGCGATCGATGACAAACTCGCGAAAAAGCACCGGCTGCGCAAGTACGGTTTCCACGGTACCTCGCACAAGTTTGTTTCCGAGGAGGCTGCTGCCTTTCTTGGGCGCCCGCTGGAGGAACTCAAGCAGATCGTGCTGCACCTCGGAAATGGTGCATCGGCCTCAGCGATCGACGGCGGCCGTTCGGTCGAGACCTCGATGGGCCTCACACCGCTCGAGGGTCTGGTCATGGGCACCCGCTCTGGTGACATCGATCCGGCAGTGCTCATCCACCTGCACCGCCGGACCGGAATGGGTTTCGACGACCTGGATGTACTCCTCAATCGAAAGAGCGGCCTCCTCGGCATGTCGGGCGCCGGTGACATGCGCGACGTCCTCGAGCGCGCGGCAAACGGTGACGAAAAAGCGACAGCGGCCTTCGACGTGTACACCCACCGGCTCAAGGGCTACATCGGCAACTACATGGCCCAGCTCGGCCGTGTTGACGTCATTTCCTTCACCGCCGGTGTTGGCGAGAATGCCGCGGCCGTGCGGAAGGCTGCGCTTTCGGGACTGGGAGCATTCGGCATCCGTCTCTCCGATGAACGTAACGAAGAGAGGTCGCGGGATGCGCGGCTAATCTCCGCGGACGATTCCGATGTCGCTGTTCTGGTGATTCCCACGAATGAGGAGTTGGAGATCGCCCGACAGACGCTGGCGTTGTTGTGAGCCCGCGCCGCAGCGCTGAGCTCGGTTCGCCGTGGTTGGGATTCCACCCCGGGGTGGTGATCCAGGTTGCGGATGTGCTCATCGTTGCCGGCTGTGTGCTGCTCGCGCTTCTCATCGACCCGGCTGTGCTTGCAACACCGGCGTTCGCGGTTGCCATCACCATCCTCGGCATCGCGACGGTCTTCGCGTTTCTCCTGGGGCGGACCGATTCGGACCTGCTCTACCTCGTGCCCGTCCTGGACATGCTGGCGCTGATTGTCATGCGTCAGGTGCCGGACCAGCACATTCACGCGATTGGGTTCCTGGCCATCCTGCCGGCGCTGTGGCTGGGCTGGTCGGGGCGACCATCGCTAGCGGCGCTCGCCGTTGTGCTGTCGTTGGGTCTGGTCGAAATCCCCGGCGTCAACGATCATTCAGCACTCACCCTTGAGCTGGCTCTGCGTGACTTCCTTACTCCGACGGTTGTGCTCGTCGCCGCGGCGAGCACCTGCGTGGCAGCGCGGAGGACAAACGCGAGTATCCGGTCGCTGGTCGAGCAGGAGAAAACGACGGCAGCGTCGCTCGAGCGGGAGAAGAGTACCTCGCAGCTCCTCGACCGGATTCTTGACACCGTCGATACGGGCATTCTCTCGTACGACGCGAACGGAACCCAGATTCTTGCGAACCGCACCGTGCAGAAGCATCCGGTGATTGAGATCTCAGGGTTGACCCCGCTCGAACTGGAGCAGCAGGGATACATGCTTGAGGCCGACCGTGTCACCCCTGTTCTCGCCAACGACGGACTCATCTCCCGGGCGTTGCGCGGCGACGAGTACTCCAACCGGATCATCTGGATCACCGTTCCTGGTGCACCTCAGCACGCGCTGTCCGTTTCAGCGCGTCCCGTTCTCGGACCCGATCGAGCGTTCGCGGGAACGGTGATCGCCATTGACGACGTCACCGCATACCTCGAGGCGATCTCGGCCAAAGACTCCTTCGTGAGTTCGATCTCTCACGAATTTCGAACCCCGCTTGCCTCGATCGTCGGCTACCTCGAGCTCACTCTTGACGACCCCGCCGTGACAGACGGCACTCGCGAATCACTCGAGGTGATCGAACGCAACGCCAACCGGCTCCAGCAGCTCGTCAGCGACCTGCTTGCTGAGGCCGGCCGTGAGCGCGGCGCCGTGAAACTCGAACGCGAGCTCGCCGACGTGAGCGTGCTCTGCGCCGAAGTCGTCGAGCGATGCGCGACCGCCGCGCGGGCCGCCGGAGTGCACCTCACCGTCGAGGCGGACGAGCCCGCGATGGCTGTCATCGACCAGCGGCGGATTGCCCAGGCCGTCAACAACCTGATCTCCAACGCGCTGAAGTTCAGCCCGCCAGGCGGCACAGCCACCGTGACCGTCGACACCGATTCCGAGTGGGTTCGAATCGTCGTTCAGGACTCAGGCACCGGCGTGCCTGTTGACGAGATGAAGGCGCTGGCGTCACCGTTCTATCGGCCGACCCAGGCGGGGGAGCAGTTCCCAGGGGTTGGCCTCGCCCTCGTCGTGATCAAGGGCCTCATCGAGGCGCATCGAGGAACGCTGTCGTTCAGTACGACGCCGGGCCCAGGCACAACGGTCACCGTTTTGCTGCCGGTGCGATAGACGCGCGTTTCCTGTGGGTCGCGCCCCGCGGCATCCGTGATCGAGAAGACGAAGCCGCCCGTTGACGCCAGAATCGCGCAGGCGTAGGGTGTGCGGCATCAGGTCGAGGAGTTGAGCTCCATGCCAAAAATCACCCGGGTTTTGTTGACCCTCTTCGCGGCTTTCGCACTGCTCTTCGTCGGTGCGACTGCCGCCGTCGCCGACCACAACGCCGGTGCCGATCTCGACGATGGGGGCGACTGCTACTACGGGCAGATGCTGAGCGGGAGCCCCGCTGTCGACATTCGCACGACGAGCTATCGGCTGGTTCGCCACGGCGAATCGCTGCTCGTCGTGTGTTACTTCACGCTGCCGAAGTTCGTCCCAGAGCCGCCGGACTGCGAGGCAGGCTGCTCGGCCGATGGCAAGGGCGACTGGACGGCACCGACCCGGCCTGTCTTCGTCGTCACACCAGGCGCCTGCGTGGCTCCGGGGGCGCTGAGTCCCGGTGGTGAGTGGCCCGACGGCGCCTCTTCTCCGCCAGCGGCAGACGTGAAAATCGTGTTCTATCGCACGCACGCCGTCATGACCTGCTTCTGGGCCGACGATCCCACAGACGACCCGGGTGCGCCTGGTGGTCCGCCTCTGCCGTAGCGCTTCCGAATCGCGCGTGCTCGAGTCGTCAATCTGACCAACGGATGCCATTCCGCACGCGTGCGAAATGGCATCCGTTTTTCCATACAGAATTACACAAGAAGTATTGCACAAGGACTCTTGTGGAAATAGAGTGGGCCCATGACTGCACCGCAGAAACCTCCCGACGCCCTCACGGACCGGACCGCCATGCGAGCGCTCGCTCATCCGCTGCGGGTCCGTCTGCTCGGTGAACTGCGGGTGTCTGGCCCGCAGTCGGTCGGCAAGCTGGCCGACCTGTTCGACGAGGCTCCCGGTTCAGTCAGCTATCACATGGGTGTGCTCGCTCGATCGGGATTCGTTGTCGAAGCACCCGAAAACGCACGGGATTCTCGAGAGCGCTGGTGGCGCGCGGCCCAGTCGCACACCCGGTACGAGCCGACCCAGCTCAACAGCGACCCGGCGACGCGGATCGCGAGCGCAGCGATGCGGCACACCTTCCTGCAGGCGCTCTCTCGCGAGATGGGCGAGTACATTGACCTCGAGCCCACACTGGAACCTGAATGGGTTGCGGCGGCGACGACGGGCGACACCGCAACGTTTCTGACGTCAGCAGAGTTGCGAGAGATGTCGAACGAGATCGAAGAGCTGGTGACGAAGTGGGCCGCGCGGAGTCGACCCGGTGCCGAGGGGACCCGGCCGACGCGGCTCATCTACAGCGCGTTCGTTCGTCCGCGATTCGGCCAGCGGCCGCCGGAGTCCGGCGAGGCAACACAGCCCAGGGACGAACCGTGAGCACCGCCACGGCCCTCCCGCGCACGAGCCGCTCGCTCACGCCGCTTGTCGGGCTCCTCGCTGCCGAGTTGATCTCCAAGGCGGGCAACGCGATCACCATGGTTGCCGTGCCGCTCTACGTGCTCGGTACAACGGGCTCAGCGCTCGCCACTGGGGTGGCCGGCGTCTTCGCCACGGTTCCTGTGGTGGTCGGGGGAGCGCTCGGTGGAGCGGTGATCGATCGGTTCGGCTATCGAAGTTCGAGCATTGTGGCTGACGTCGCCAGCGGATTGACCGTGCTGCTCATTCCGGTGTTCGCCCTGACGAGCGGGCTGCCGTTCTGGCTCCTGCTTCTGCTGGTCTTTCTCAGCGGGCTGCTCGACACCCCGGGCGACACCGCGAAGACCGTACTGCTTCCCGAGCTGGCCGAGCGAAGTGCAGCGCCGATCGCCCGCGCGGCCGGGGCGCAGTCTGCCGTTCAGCGCAGCGCGTCCATGATCGGAGCGTCGACGGCCGGCATCCTGGTCGCGCTCGCCGGTGCGACGAACTCACTTCTCGTCAACGCCGCGACCTTCGTGGTGTCAGCTCTGCTCGTTGCCGTCTGTGTGCCGCGCACCGTTGCTCGCCCGCTGCGGGAGGACGCTGAGGCGTCGTATCTCAGGGACCTGGCTGATGGCATCCGTTTTCTCGCAAAACAGCCGCTGCTTCGCGGTGTCGTGGTGATGGTGATGGTGACGAACGCGATCGACATTGCCGGCATCACGGTGATCAAGCCCGTTTTCGCGACGGGGCACTCGGAGACGGGATCCCTGCTTGGTTTTATGATCGGATGCTTCGGCGCCGGTGCTCTCGTCGGGTCTGCGGCGTTTGCGGTGTGGGGTCATCGGCTCGCCGGCCGGGCGCTGTTCACCTGGTCGTTCTTCTTCGCCGGCGTGCCGCCGTACGGTGCGATGCTGCTCGATCTGCCGATTCCGGTGTTGCTTGGGGTGTTCATGGCCTCTGGTCTCGCGGCTGGGGCGATCAATCCGATGCTCTCGACGGCCATGTATGCGCTCACGCCGCTGCCGATGCGTGCGCGGGTATTCGGTGCGATGACGGCCGGAGTGGCGGCGGCCATGCCGCTCGGCAGTTTTCTGGCTGGGCTGGCGATCGCGTGGATCGGCTTCGGCCCGACCGTGCTGTTCTGTGCCGTCTTGTATGGGGCGCTGACGCTGCTGCCGCTGTTCGGCTCGCGTTGGAAGGGACTCGACGCCGCCAGGGGTGCTGGGGTTTAGTCGTTGCTTTTTCGTCCAACCGAGCCGTGCACAGGCGAGCTTGGCGTCCGCCGGAGACATTCTGCAACCAGCTGAGCATCCCCATAAAACCAGCTGAGCATCCCCATAAACTGAAGTTTCGCGCCCAAACTGAGAGTGCAGATAGCCCGATGAGTCCAGCCCCCGACGCCGAGCTTGACCAGCTCTTCGCTGCACGCGACCGGAACCACATGGCCCCGACGATCGCCGCGCTCTTGTCGATCTATGAACAACACCCGCAGAACCCGCGGGTCCTATACGAGGTCGGTGGTGCCTACGATACTGCTGGAGAAGAAGCCACGGCGCTCGGGTTCTACGAACGAGCGATGGCCGCCGGGCTCGACGGGGACGTGCGTCGCCGGTGCTATCTGCAATATGGCAGCACTCTCCGCAACCTCGGTCGTTGTGACGAGTCGCTTGCGGTATTCGCTCGTGCTCGAGAAGAGTTTCCTGATTCGGTGGCGCTCGGCGCGTTCGAGTCGTTGACGCTGCACGCGGCCGGTCGCGGTTCGATGGCACTTGGGAGCCTTCTGACCCTGCTTGCCGATCATGTGCACGCTGAAGAACTGGAGCGGTACAAGCCGGCGATACGTGGCAACGCCGAGTACCTGACATCACTCGATTCCGCTCAACAGTAAATAGCGGCTAGTTGACCGGAAGTGGGCGTCCGTCAGACGCCGTCCGACGACGACGGTCGAGGATGGCCGCGTGAGGACGCGTGGTCACCAGCCACCGATCTTGGCTGTGGAGAACCTCCGGTCGCTGTCAGCGGCGGCGACTACGATGAGGGAGTGGTTACAGCCCTGTATCGCCGTTACCGGCCAGAGTCCTTTGCCGAGCTGATCGGTCAGTCTCAGGTGACCGATCCACTGATGACGGCCCTGCGAACAAACCGGGTCAATCACGCTTATCTGTTCAGTGGCCCGCGTGGCTGCGGCAAGACGACGTCTGCTCGCATCCTGGCGCGCTGCCTCAACTGTGTCGAGGGTCCGACCGACACCCCGTGCGGCGTCTGCCCGAGCTGCGTCGAACTCAGCCGCGACGGTGGCGGTTCTCTTGATGTTGTCGAGATCGACGCTGCGAGCCACAACGGTGTTGACGATGCTCGCGACCTTCGTGAGCGCGCGATTTTCGCCCCGGCCCGCGACCGTTACAAGATCTTCATCCTCGACGAGGCTCACATGGTCACGCCGCAGGGCTTCAACGCACTGCTGAAGATCGTTGAAGAGCCGCCGGAGCACATCAAGTTCATCTTCGCGACGACCGAGCCAGACAAAGTCATCGGAACGATTCGTTCGCGCACCCATCACTATCCGTTCCGGCTCATCCCGCCTGCGCAGATGCTCGAGTACGTGCAGTCGCTCTGTGAGAGTGAAGGGGTGAAGGTCGAAGCCGGCGTGCTGCCGCTCGTTGTGCGAGCCGGTGGCGGTTCGGCTCGAGACACCCTGTCGTTGCTCGACCAGCTCATGGCGGGTTCCGAGGGTGACACCGTTGACTATGAACGGGCGGTCGCTCTTCTGGGCTACACCCACTCGGCCCTGCTCGACGAGGTCATTGACGCGCTGTCTGCGCGTGACGCCGGGGCCGCGTTCAGCGCGGTCGATCGCGTGATCCAGACCGGGCAAGACCCGCGCCGTTTTGTCGACGACCTGCTCGAACGACTCCGCGACCTCATTGTTGTTGGCGCAACCGGGTCCGATGCTGCCGCCGTGCTCCGTGGCATCCCGCAAGACGAACTTGATCACATGTCTGTCCAGGCAACGAGCTTCGGCCAGGCCGAGCTGAGCCGCACAGCCGATATCGTCAACACCGCCCTCAGCGAGATGACCGGTGCCACCTCACCTCGCCTGCATCTCGAGCTCATGATCGCGCGCGTGCTCGTTCCGTCGATGGATGACTCGGCGCGCGGCGCGCTCGCTCGTGTCGAACGGCTCGAACGGCGCGTCGGTATGGGCGACAGCGTTCTTGCGCCTCCGGCACAGCCAGGGGCGGCTGCAGCTCCAACGGCTCCGGCCGCATCGGCGCAGCGCTCGTTCGACGAACCCGTGGCGCCGGCGCCAACGCCGAGCCGCTCAACAGCGCCGTCTGCTCCCGCACCTGCGGAGCCTCCCTCTGCCATAGTCCCGGACGAGCCGGTCACCGTTCGCCCGATCGGACCGGTGTCGCTGCAGCAGCTCAAGGATGCCTGGCCCGAGATTCTCGAGCGGGTGGCGAAGGCCAAGCGGTCGTCTTGGCTCGTCGCGACAACGGCGACGATCCGTGGGCTCAGCGACGACCATGTCCTACGCCTGGCGTTCCCCAGCCAGACCGACGTTGACGACTTCAAGAAGCTGACCGCGGGTGACGGTGTCTCATCGCACGTACGGCAGGCGATCCTCGATGTGCTCGGTGTCACCGTGAAGTTCATCGCCCAGGTCGCTCCGCCCGGTGACGGTCCCGGAGGTCCCGCGAGCACGCCGCCGGCCACGCCGCCGGCGAATGGTATACCTCCGGAGCGCCCGGCTCCTGAGATTCCGAGCGGTCCCGGGCGCGCTGACGTCGCACAGGTTCCTGCTGCCGCGGGTTCCACTGCAACTGGCCCTGCCGCCGCAACCACTGCAACGCCTTCGACGGACAAGGCACCGCCGGCCTGGCCGACCGCCAAAGCAGGCAGCCTTGGCCCTGTCGGGGCCGACCCCGAGTCGCGCGCAGCACGCGACGCCATTCCCACCGAGTGGGTTGTTCCCGGAGTTCCACCGCAGCGGGCGCCCTCACCAGGGAACAACGCCGACGTTCCGGCTGGCAGCCCAACCGTCGCCCGGTCGGCTGCACCGATACCGCCAGCAGCCCAGGTACCGTCCGAGCGGCGCGAGATTTCCGCGGCGACTCGCGAGCCGCAGGCCGCACCGGCGCCAACACCCCAGGCCGCTCCCGCGCCGATGTCGGCGCCGGTTGATGCGAACGGGGGATGGGCCGTTGTCAAGATTCCCAACTCCGTCCCCGCTGAAACCTCCACTGAAGTGCCAGCTGCAGCGGTTCCGGCCACTCCGGCGACCGCTCCGACTCGCTCGGCACCTGCACAACCTGCACAACCGGTTTCTGCTCCGGCGCGCCCCGTCGACCCCTCTCTGCCGAGCGACAACGACGCACCTCCCGCCGACGACGAACCGCCGTACCCTGACCCGTACGGCGACCCATACGCCGAACCCGTCGCGATTGGCAACATCGCCGCTGGCATAGCACCCAGCGTCACCCGGCCAGCACAGCAAGCGCCGAGCGTTCCGAACCGGCCCGCGCAGGCAGCGCCCGTCCAGGCAGCTGCCCCTGCGCGGTCGCCGCAGACGCGTGTCACCACGCCGGCGCACCCCAAAGCATCCACTCGCTACGGCGAATCGGTGGTCCGCGAGATCCTCGGTGCCAGCTTCATCGAGGAGCAGCCACACACACCACCCACACGTTTCAACAGGGACTAATCACTCATGTACGAAGGCATAGTCCAAGAACTGATCGACGAATTCGGACGTCTCCCCGGCATCGGACCGAAGTCGGCGCAGCGCATCGCATTCCACATCCTGCAGACCGAGACGTTCGACGTCACCCGGCTCGCCGAACTCCTCACCGAGGTGCGCGAGAAGGTGCACTTCTGCGAGATCTGCGGAAACGTCGCCGAACAGCCCACCTGTTCGATCTGTCGCGACCCACGCCGCAACCCGGCGAGCATCTGCGTGGTCGAAGAGGCCAAGGACGTCGTTGCAATTGAGCGCACCCGCGAATTCCGCGGCCTCTACCACGTGCTCGGCGGCGCTATCAGTCCGATCGACGGCGTCGGCCCCGACGACCTGCGCATCCGCCAGCTGATGCAGCGCCTCGCTGACGGTGTTGTGCAGGAAGTCATCATCGCAACAGACCCGAACCTCGAGGGAGAAGCGACCGCAACGTACCTCAGCCGCCTGCTCACCGTCCTTGAGATCCGGGTCACCCGGCTGGCCTCGGGGCTGCCGGTCGGTGGAGACCTCGAGTACGCAGACGAGGTCACTCTCGGCCGTGCCTTTGAGGGTCGCACCGTCGTTTCGCGTTAACACGCGACGCCTCAGGAACGACACGGTCGCTGAGGCGACACATTGCGTCGTCGGATGAGCCGCTGGACCACGATTTGTGGCAGCTCGGCGCTGCAATCGTGCCCGTCGCGTTGCGACGAGCGTTAGGGAACGGACGACCTTCTGCACGGATACCGTAAGGATCGCCTCCGGCGACCGTCACATAGCATCGCCGGAATACTGCCGCCTTTAGAATGAGTCATCGGGTATCACCCGATCCATTCCCCTCAGGAGTACACGTGAGCCTTATCGTGCAGAAGTTCGGCGGGTCGTCTGTCGCGGATGCTGAAAGCATCAAGCGCGTCGCCAAGCGCGTCGTCGAGACGCACAAGGCCGGAAACGAAGTCGTGGTCGTCGTGAGCGCCATGGGCGACACAACTGACGAGTTGCTCGATCTGGCCGCAGCGGTGTCGCCTCTTCCGCCCGAGCCGCGAGAGATGGACATGCTGCTGTCGAGCGGCGAACGCATTTCGATGTCACTGCTCGCGATGGCCATCAAGAATCTCGGCGTCGACTCGCGTTCATACACAGGGCTCCAGGCCGGAATGCGCACCGACAAGCACTACGGCTCGGCCCGCATCGTCGACGTCAACCCTGTACGCGTGCGCCAGGCCCTCGACGACGGGCTGATCGTCATCGTCGCAGGCTTCCAGGGCTTCAACGACGAGACCGAAGACATCACCACGCTTGGTCGTGGCGGTTCAGACACCACGGCTGTCGCTCTCGCAGCGGCGCTCAACGCTGAGGTCTGCGAGATCTACACGGATGTCGATGGCATCTTCACCTCGGACCCTCGCGTCGTTCCCCTCGCACGCAAAATCGACACCATCACGAGCGAAGAAATGCTCGAGCTGGCCGCGAACGGCGCGAAGGTGCTCTACATTCGCGCCGTCGAGTATGCCCGTCGACACGGTGTCACCCTGCACGTACGATCATCGTTCAACAACAACGAGGGAACCCTCGTTCTTAACCCGAAAGAGGGCGAACAGATGGAACAGCCCATCGTCACCGGCGTCGCAATCGACCTCACCGAAGCCAAAATCACCGTCGTCGGCGTGCCGGATATTCCAGGTAAGGCCGCGCAGATCTTCAAGATCATTGCGTCGACCGAAGCCAACGTCGACATCATCGTGCAGAACGTCTCGGCGGCAGCAACCGGCCTGACAGACATTTCCTTCACCCTCCCGCAGGACGAGGCTCCTCAGGTCATCTCCGCGCTGCTCGAGCGTAAGGACGACGTCGGCTTCGAGTCGCTGCAGCACGACGACCAGATCGGCAAGCTCGTTCTCGTCGGTGCGGGCATGAAAGCCAACACCGGTGTATCCGCTCGCCTGTTCGAAGCGCTGCACCTCGCCAGCATCAACATCGAGATGATCTCGACAAGTGAGATTCGTATCTCGGTGATCACCCGTGCTGACAACGTGAAGGAAGCAGCACGCGTCGTCCACGCCGCGTTCGATCTCGACAGCGTCGAAGAGGCCGTCGTCCATGGCGGCACCGGTCGCTGAGACCCCGCAGCTAGACACTGACAGCCCGGTCGGACCGGAACCGCGCACCAGGACAGAAGGAATTTCAGCATGAGCAACGGAGTGAACGTCGGAATCGTCGGCGCTACAGGACAGGTCGGCGCTGTGATGCGCACACTGCTCGCCGAACGGGACTTCCCCATCGCGAGTATTCGGTTCTTCGCATCGGCCCGCTCTGCCGGGACCACGCTGAATTTCCGAGGTGAGGAGATCGTCATCGAGGACGCCGCAATGGCAGACCCGACCGGACTCGACATCGCACTGTTCTCAGCGGGAGCAACCACCAGCCGCGCGCAGGCCGAACGGTTCGCCGCTTCCGGCGCACTGGTGATCGACAACTCGAGCGCATGGCGTATGGACCCCGAGGTGCCGCTCGTCGTCTCCGAGGTCAACCCCCACGCAATCGATGAGGCGAAGAAGGGCATCGTCGCCAACCCGAACTGCACCACCATGGCCGCCATGCCGGTTCTCAAGGTGCTGCACGCCGAAGCCGGCCTCGCGCGACTCATCGTCAGCACCTACCAGGCGGTTTCCGGCTCTGGCCTCGCCGGAGCACGCGAACTCGCCACCCAGGTGCGCACCGCCGTCCGGGACGAGAACCTCCTCCAGCTCGTGCACGACGGATCCGCTGTGTCCATGCCGGAGCCCACCATCTACGCCCGCCCGATCGCCTTCGATGTTGTCCCGCTGGCAGGTTCCATCGTCGACGACGGCGAATACGAGACCGACGAGGAAAAGAAGCTTCGCAACGAGAGCCGCAAGATTCTCGAGCTGCCGGAGCTGCTCGTCTCTGGCACCTGTGTGCGCGTGCCCGTTTTCACCGGTCATTCGCTCTCGATTCACGCAGAATTTGAGCGCGACATCACCCCCGAGCGCGCGACCGAGTTGCTGTCCGACGCTCCAGGTGTTCAACTTGCCGAGATCCCCACGCCGCTCGAAGCAGCAGGCAAGGACCCCTCGTTCGTCGGACGAATCCGTGCAGACCAGAGCGCACCGAAGAACAAGGGCCTTGCCCTGTTCATCTCGAATGACAACCTCCGCAAGGGCGCAGCACTCAACGCTGTTCAGATTGCCGAACTGGTTGCGGAAAGACTGCGTGCTGCCGCGAACGCCTGACCGGTTGGTTGAGGTCGACCCCCTTCGCGCATCTGCGGTCGCGCCTGTTCCGTCGCTCAGGCGAAGGAGCACGTCAGGATGTTGCTAGTGTCAACACCATGTCACTGCCCCTGACGAAGGCTCCGCCGTCGAGCCGGTGGCGTCTGGAGCGCTCGGTATTTCTCTGGCAGCTGCTCCTGGCTGGTGCCGTTCTGCTTCTCGTCTGCATCGCCATGACGATTCCGCAGGAGCTTGCGCGCCCCGAAATGTTCTTCTTCGGCGTCGTCCTCGTGTTCGCGACGACGGCAGCAGCCGGGGTCATCCCGTGGGGCAGGTTGGGGAAGAAGTGGACGATCCTCGTTCCTGTCTTCGACATTGTTGCCGTCGTCATCCTGCGCACGGGTGAACCCTCGCTCGGCTCGGGATTCTTCCTCGTGCTTCCCGTCCTCTGGATGGCGACCTATTACGGGCTGTTCGGCGCGATCCTGGGCCCAGCCGTGTCGATGGGTGCACTCATCGGCGGGCTTTTTCTCATGGACCAGACCTCCATCACAACGCGAGTCGCCGGCGCCCTGGTGATTCCGATCGTGCTCGTCTTCGTCTCGACGGCTACGTTCCTCGGGACCCGAAAGACGCAGGCGCAGCGGGTTTTGCTCCGTCAACAGGCGGAGCTCCTTGAGAGCGCATTCGATCGGGCCAGACGCGACGAACGAACCCTCGACCAGGTGATGAACACCGTGTCCTTCGGCGTCGTCGCCGTGAACCGGTTCGGTCGGCCGACGATCGTCAACAGCACCTATCGCCGTTGGCTGTCGGCGTTCGGCACACCAGCCACCAGCTATTTCCCGGCGGTCGACTACGGCGAAGACGGCGTCACTCCGCTGGAACCGGGAGAGCGACCACACGAACGGATGCTTCGGGGCGACAGTTTCGAGAACCTCATCGTCTGGTACGGCGAGCCTGGTGAGAAGCGACTGGCGCTTGGAATGACCAGCCGTCCGCTCACCAACGCGGAAGGTCAACGAGAGGGCGCCGTGATGGTGTCTCGCGACCTCACCGCGGAAATCGACGCAATCCGCGCTCGAGACGACCTCGTGGCATCCGTTTCTCACGAATTACGCACGCCGCTCACCTCAATCCTTGGCTACCTCGAGTTGGTGCTCGACGGGGAATCGATCACCGGGCAGGACAGGGAATACGTCGACGTGGCTTTGAACAACGCCGACCGAATGCTGTCAATCGTCAGCGACCTGCTGCTCGCCTCCCAGGAGGAGCACGTTGGATTTTTGCTCAACTTTGCCCCGACCAACCTCGCTGTGCTGGCCAAGCAGTCGATCCAGTCGCTCAAACCGGTCGCGGATGAGCGGCGGATCTCGCTCCTGCTGACTTCGATCGGGTCGCCAATTGTCTATGCCGACGAGTTCCGGGTGCGGCAGGTCATCGACAACCTGCTGTCCAACGCCGTCAAGTACAACCACACCGGCGGGCGCGTGAGTGTTGCTGTGATCGGTGATGAGCGGGAAGTGGAAATCTTCATCTCCGACACCGGCCGCGGAATGACAGCGGAGGAGCAGAAGAACCTGTTCCAGCGGTTCTATCGTGCGGAGTCGGTGCGCAACTCGAGCGTTCACGGAACGGGCCTCGGACTGGCGATCAGCCAGGAGATCGTTCGGGCGCATGAGGGTGATATTCGAATGTCTGCCTCGAGTCCTGCCGGCACAACCATGGTCATCACGATCCCTCGCGAACAGCAGGAGGAGTAAAAATGCACGTTGCACTCGACCCCCTGTTCGCGCTCGACCTGCCGACGCTGCTGCTGTCGAGCGGGCTCGTCGTCGCGATCTGCGGCACGATCTTCGTGCTCAGCACCGTGCTGCAGCACAACGACGTTCCCAGCCGCTTGTGGTCTGCCGCATTCCTACTCGGTTTGCTCACCGCGGTCTCGTTCGCCGTCTGGGCAGTGTTTCCGAACGCTGTTCTGGCGATCGGCATCGGCAACGGCGCGCTGGCGATGTCGATGGGGTTCGCCTGGTCTGGTTGCCGGGCCATGAACGAGCGCAAGCCGCTCCAACTTGTGAGTGCCGCAGGCGGCGTCCTCGTCGCGATCGTCTGCTGGCTCGACGGCGCCGCTGGGAGCTGGGCCGGTGGGCAGGTGTTCCTGATGGCTGTGTCGGTTTACGCGCTGCTCGCTGCTTGTGAGGCGCTGACCGGACGGATGCAACGAAGCCTGAACGGGCGGATCATCGCCGTGGTCATGTTTGTGGTCGGCGGTTTTTATGCGGTTCGCGCGGTCGTATTCGCGACGAGCGGTCCGGACAGCGCTTTGTTTTCAACCTATCTGGACACCGACGTGACGACCTGTGTCACGATCCTGTTCGTGGTCACCGCATCAACAGCGATGGCCGTGCTGAGAACCGAGGGGTTCAACCCCCGGGCTTCGCGCACCATCGACAACGAACGCTGGGAGAACTTCCCATCGACGGACCTTTTCACGACGGCAGTGAACGACCGGCTCAAGCGGCTTGAGCACACAGCGGAGCCGAGCGTGTTCATGCGGATCGACGTCGACAACCTCTCAGAGATGAATACGGCGTTCGGCAGATCGTTCAGCGACTCAGCGATGACCCTCGTTGGCTCGGTTCTGCGGGACTCGGTGTCTGCTACGGCGATTCTCGGACACACTCGGGGCGCAGGCTTCGACGCGTTGCTCTTCGAAAGTCTCGACCAGGCCCTCGATCAGGCGAAACGCATCAGGTCCGCTCTGGTCGACACTCCGATCGATGCCTCGCAGGGCCTGCGGGTGAGCGTCACCATTGCCATCGCCGAGCCGCAACCGGGGGAGAGCTTCCTGGCGTTGGCCGAGCGGGTGGGAGAGCTTGTCTCGGAGGGACACGAGGCGGGCGGCAACGCCATCGTCGGACACCCGGAGGAGCACTTGCATGCTTGATCCGATTGCAGGTCTGAGCGCGGGGGTCGTACTCACCATCGGTGCCGTGGCCATGCTCAATGTGGCCATGACGTCGAAGACGCGACTGATGCAGGCGTGGAGCCTGATGTACGTCTCCGCCATCCTGTCAGCCGTCGCGTCAGCGTTCATCGTCTGGATCGAGAAAGATTCGCTGCTCCAGATCGTGCCAAACGTTGCGGCGGTCGGTACAGTCGGCGGTCTCTGGTGTGGCTGCCTCGCGTTCAACTCCCGACGTCCACGGATCGTTGTGGTCGGTGTCTTCCTCCTGATCACCGCGGTGGTCACTGCCGTCGAGCTTCCACAGTCAGGGCAATGGGCCGGAGCGTCGGTCACGATGGCGGCCGTGATTCTTCTGGCCATTGTCAGTGCCAGGGAAAGCGTTCGAGGAGACCTGGCCACGCTCGTGAACGGCAGGGTCATCGCCATCGTGTGCTGGATGGGGGCGGCGTGGACCACTGCTCGACTGGTCGCGTTCGTCGTTGCGGGTCCGGGCTCTCCGGTTTTTGACGCTAATTTCAACCCGACCAGAACAGTCATCGTTGCGCTCGTCGCCTACATCGCGGTCGCTTTCACCACGGCGATGCTCGCAGCCGGCCGGACCGGTCGGGGAACGCTTCGCGGCACAGCCGCACCGACATTCTCCATGGGTGTTCTGGACTGGGCGGCGTTCGTTCCTGGCGCACGCGACAGGATCGCGCGCGTCCGCTCACACGGTGAGCACTCCGCTGTGAGCGTCGTGCAGATCAACGGGCTCGAAGAAATCAACGTCACCTACGGAGCGGGCTTCGCGGACGAGACGATCCGGACCCTCGCTGACTTCCTGCGCGATCACCTGTACCCGACGACGATCATCGGGCACCGCGGCGGCGGCCGGTTTGTGCTTGTCGGTATCCCTTCAGACCAGCAGGACACCGAACGGCGTGCTCTCGAGTTGCTCGACGCGCTCGTCGGGGTGACGGTCTCAGACAAGAAGGGTTTCCGACTCGCGGTGAGCGTGGGAATCAGTGACTCGTTCGTCGTGGAGCACACCTTCGACGCGCTGTACGACGCCGCGCGCTCCGCCTGCACCCGGGCGCAGGTCGCTGGCGGAAGCAGGGTTGAGACAAGCCCCGCTCGCGGTGCGTAGTACGCGCGACAGTTCGCCGGTTTTCGCCACCTAAACTAGAACCATGACTTCTTCCGGCCCGGTCGATGTCGCCCTCATCGGTGGCGGCATCATGAGCGCAACTCTCGCATCCCTTCTTCAGCAGATTCAGCCGGACTGGAAGATTGTGATCTTCGAGCGGCTCGGGGACGTCGCCGAGGAGAGCTCAAACCCCTGGAACAACGCGGGAACCGGCCACGCAGCTCTGTGTGAGCTCAACTACATGCCGGAGTCAAAAGACGGCTCGATCGACCCGTCCAAGGCGATCAGCATCAACGAACAGTTCCAGCTGAGCCGTCAGTTCTGGTCCTCGCTCGTCCGCAGGGGTGTGCTTCGCGAGCCGTCGAGCTTCATCAACTCCACCCCTCACATGACCTTCGTGCGGGGAGAGAAAGACGTCACCTTCCTCCGCCGTCGCTACGAGGTGCTCAAGAAGCAGCCCCTCTTTGGCGACATCGAGTACTCCGAAGACTCCCGGGTCATTCACCAGTGGGCACCGTTGCTCATGAAGAAGCGCCTCAAGGGTGAAGCGTTCGCGGCGACCCGCACCCCATCGGGAACCGATGTCGATTTCGGCGCGCTCACGCACCAGCTCTTCGATTCTGTGACGGATGCCGGTGCCCAGTTGCGTCTCAACACCGAGGTGCGCGGGCTGAAAAAGCAGAAGGACGGCTCGTGGCTGATCCGTCACCGCGAACTCGTTGGACGTACGCCAGGCGAGACCCGCGCTCGGTTTGTTTTCGTCGGCGCAGGCGGCTGGGCGCTCAAGCTCCTGCAGAAGTCGGGTATCCCTGAGATCAAGGGTTACGGCGTCTTCCCGATCTCCGGCCAGTTCCTCCGCACAGACAACCCGGCGATCGTCGCCCAGCACAAGGCCAAGGTGTACAGCCAGGCCGCTGTCGGCGCCCCTCCGATGTCGGTTCCTCACCTCGACACCCGCGTTGTCGACGGCGAAGCCAGCCTGCTGTTCGGCCCGTACGCCGGCTTCAGCCCCAAGTTCCTCAAGAACGGTTCGCTGCTCGACATCGTCACCCAGGTGCGCCCGACGAACCTCCTGCCGATGCTCGCGGTCGCCAAGGACAACCCGAGCCTGATGAGCTACCTCATCGGTGAGCTCGTGGCCAGCAAGTCGAAGAAGTTCCAGGCGCTCCGCACGTTCATGCCGACCGCGAAGCCCAAGGACTGGTACCTCATCACCGCCGGCCAGCGCGCCCAGGTGATGAAGAAGGATGCCAAGAAAGGCGGCGTCCTGCAGTTCGGCACCGAAGTCATCGCGGCGAAAGACGGCAGCATCGCCGGACTGCTCGGTGCATCCCCAGGTGCTTCGACCGCTGTTCCGATCATGCTCGACGTTCTGAAGACCTGCTTCCCGAACGACTTCGGTCGGTGGGAGCCGCAGCTCAAGACACTGATCCCAAGCTACGGCGTCACACTGAACGACAAGCCAGAGCGTGCCGAAGAAATTCTGGCAGCGACTGCGGCCGTTCTCGAACTGGCCCGCTAACCCGTCGCACAGCCCGGGATCGCGCCAAGCGAATCGAGCGCAGCGGCATACCGCGCGTTCGCCGCGCTGATCGCGGTCTCGGTCACGTCCATGGCAACACCCTGGTCGAATGCCGCAAGCGCGCGATCCATGTCGTCGCGAGCGGCGGCCAGTTCGGCAGCGACGGCCGCAACAGACTGTCGTGACGCCTGGCAGTCTTCCAACGCCTGAGCCGCTGCGGCCAGTTTCACGCTAAGCGCATCGATCTCGTTCTCCAACGCGTCCTCACGACTGCGCGCGGTGAAAACCGATGCCGTCACAATCGCGGCAAGAAGAGCCGTGACGAGAACCGCGAACAGCAGCGTCCCAATCGAGACGCGCCGCCGAGGGCGGCGTGCAGGGGGCGAGGAGGGACTCGACGGCGCGCGGAGGTTCTCGGCTTTCGCCGTGGGCACCGATGAGTCAGCCACGATCCGAGTTCCCCTCAGGTTTATCGCTTCTGCATACTTTGTCATAAATCTGCGGCGGCGTGCGCGGCAGATGTCGCCGCGACAAAAAGTCGGCCGCTGCTCAACGTGACAAAACCTCATGGAGCATTACTGTTGGACGTGAGCTTATGCGCCGCGACCAGCCGTGCGCCGAGAGGAAAAATCGTGAACGGTTTAACCGTCTTCACCGCTCTGCAGCGCGTTCGCGACGCGGCATTCACGTGGAGTGTGCGCTCAGGTTTCTTCCGCTTCGGTTCAAGATCGCGCATTCTCCTGCCATTTCGCGTCGTCCGCGGAGAAAAAATTTCGATCGGCAACGGCTGCCTGATTGGTTCCAACTCGTGGTTCATGATCCCTGTCGACGACTCTCCGACGCCCACCATTCTGATCGGCAACCGGGTGCGGATGAACCAGACGCAGATCTCCGCGGTGTCACGAGTGGTGATCGAAGACGGCGTGGCCATCGCCCGAGGTGTGTACATCTCCGACCACACCCACGGCTTCAACCAGCCAGACGTCTTCATCCGTGACCAGCCGCTCGACCGCATCGCTCCCGTGCACATTGGGCGCGGTGCCTGGATCGGGCAAAGCGCCGTCATCATGCCGGGTGTCACGATCGGCGCCGGCGCCGTAATCGGTGCGCTCAGCGTTGTCCGCGACGACGTTCCGGCACGCACTGTCGTCGCCGGAATACCCGCGCGGGTGATCCGATCGCTGCCAGGGGCCGAGGTTAGAACGGAGCGACAGTCGTGAGCGGAAGCCCGCACGACGTCGTCTTCACCTTCAGTTACGAGACCTGGACGGATGCTGTCACTCGCGGCATGATGCGCCCTCCTGACCGCCTGTTGTCACGCTTGTTCGACAGTCCAGCCGTCGACCGGCTGCTCGTGGCTAACCCGTTTCGCTGGCTGCCGTCTCACGCGGTGCGCTCCCTTGCCCGCTCGCAGTCGCGATTCCCGGCGACGCCGACCCGTGTGCAGCACACCCCGCTGCGACTTCGCCGCTCCGACCCGGAAGGCGTTTCCGCCGTGGCCCGCGACTACCGGGCATACGACCGCTCGCTCGAGCGCGCCTCCAAACAACTCGGGCAGACCGACCCCGTCGTCATTTCAGCCAACCCGATCATCGCCGGGTTCGCTCCGTTTGACTGGGCCGCTGGAACCACGTTCTATGCGCGGGATGACTGGTTGAGCTCGCCAGCGCGACAGGGATACTGGCCCGCGTATCGTGAGGCGTATCGCCGCATCGCCGCTCGCGGTCTCGGTGTTGCAGCAGTCTCGGCGCAGGTGCTTGAGCGGATCAACCCCCAGGGTCCGAGCGCCGTTGTTCCCAACGGGGTCGAACCGGCCGAGTGGCAGGGGCCCGTTCCCCCCGAACCGGCCTGGCTCGCGGGTATTCCGCGGCCGCGGGCGCTCTACGTCGGCACCCTCGACTCCCGGCTCGACGTCGACGGCCTTGCCACTCTCGCGCGTCGACGGCCAGACCTGTCAATCATTCTTCTGGGGCCGCAACCCGAGGGTGGATATCTGGCGGCGATAAATGGCATCCGTTCGATATCTGTGCACCCGAGTGTTGGTCGCACCGAACTGGTCGCAGCGATGCGCAACGTCGACGTGTGCCTGCTCGCGCATCGCGCGACTCCGCTGACCGAGGCCATGAGCCCGCTCAAGGTGTACGAGTACCTCGCCGCCGGGTGCCCCGTGCTCGCGATCGACCTGCCGCCGGTGCGTCGGATCGACGAGCGGGTGCTGCTCACATCGACGGTCGCCGACTTTGCTGACCGGCTGGATGAGGCGCTCGCGCTCGGTCCGGCGGCGGAGGCCGAGCGGCTGCGGTTCGTCTCCGAGAACTCCTGGGCGTCCAGGCACCTGAGGATCCTCGGCACCGCATGGGCGGCCGCCGGGCTGGACTTCCCTTCGATGGAACACCCGGTCTCGCCCACCGTCGAGTCGGAAGGGCAACGGTGACCGTCGAGGTTGTGCACTGGAATCCGCCCCGCCCGGTGTTCTCCGGGCGGATGGGCAGGCTCATTCCGGTGAAACGACCGATCGGAAACTTCGGTGACCTGCTCGGCCCGATGATCGTCGAGCGGATGCGCGAACGGCTTGGACTCGCTGTCGCGGTCGGTCTGCCCGACCGCCGCCTGCTCTCGGTCGGCTCGATTCTGCACTACGCCCGCAACTTCGACGTCGTCTGGGGGAGCGGCATCAATGGCAAGGTCGAACCGCAGTGGGGGTGTATCGACACCCTCGACATTCGCGCCGTTCGTGGGCCGCGCACCCGGGCCAGGCTGATCGAGAACGGCTTCGCGGTGCCCGAGGTTTACGGTGACCCGGCGCTTCTTGTGCCCGAACTTTTTCCCGAGCTCGCCGACTGGGCCGCGGAGCCGAAGCGGTACCCGCTCACGATCATCCCGAACCTGCACGACCTGGCCGAGCTGCGGGGCAGGCCGAACGTGATCTCACCGCGGGCGCCGGTGTGGCGGGTTCTCGAGCGCATTGCGCGCAGCGAACTCGTTGTCGGTTCGAGCCTGCACGGCATCATCGTGGCCGAGGCGCTCGGCGTTCCTGCTCGACTGGTCGCTCCTGCCCGCGAGGACCTGATGAAATACCGCGACTACTTTGAGGCCACCGGGCGCGATGTGCTTCCGCTGGCGTTGACGGTGGACGCCGCAATTACCGCCGGCGGTGCAATGGGGCTCATCTGGAATCCCGCGCCCTTGCGCGACGCCTTCCCTGCAGACCTGTGGCCTTCCGCGCTCTGACCCACCCGCCCACGAAAACGGCCCTGTTGGATGTCCGGCAGATGAACGCGAAAGAACTCCGGGTTACGAGTTCAGTTAAACCTGATTAATCCTCATGTAGTGCGCTAGCGTGGGAAAATGCCCCGATCGGGGGCCAAGCACATCCTGATCCACCGGGGTGTGGCACCCTCCCCATTCCTGTCCTGAACTTCCAGCGACGATTGGTTGTGCGGATGCGTAGCGCACTTGCGACAACACCGAAACCTGCCCAGTTGAAACCGCCCCCATCCTCTGTCGCGCCCGCGCCGCCAGGACCCGGCTCGGCTGCTCTTCAGCCTCGCGCTGCGCTACGGGTTCTGACGCAGCCGCTCAAACTCCGTTGGCCGGTCCGCTACCTGCTCGCGACGACAGCCACCGACGCGATCGCCATCCTGGCTGCCCTCGCCCTCGCCCAACTTGTGCGGTTCGGGCCAGACAGCATCGACGACGCTTCTCGAGCCAGTCTCGAGTACGTCGGCCTGGCTGCTGGAATCGCGGCCGTCTGGCTTCTCACCCTCTCGGCGACCCGGTCGCGGGCACGGCGGCTCGTCGGCGTCGGCTTCGCCGAGTACTCCCGTGTCACCAACGCCACTCTGCTCACCTTCGGCCTGCTCGCCATTATCGCCTTCCTCTTCCAGCTCGAGATCGCCCGTGGTTACCTCGGCATCGCCCTGCCGACGGGTCTTGTCCTCCTCCTCGTCGGCCGCAAGTTCTGGCGCGGACAACTCACCCGCCTGAGGCGGAGTGGCCGGTGCCTCACCGGTGCCCTGGTTGTGGGCTCAATGACCGATGTGCGTGAGGTGGTCTCGCAGCTTCGTGCGAACCTCACGGCTGGATACCGACCGATCGGTGTTGTAATGACGGATGCCACGGCATCCGTTTTCGAAGGACTTCCCACCCTCGACCTCGACGACCTCGCCGAAACATCGAAGTCGTCGCGCACACGAGCGGTGATGGTCGCTGGCAACCTGCCTGGCGGCAGCGAACAGTTGCGTAAGATCGGCTGGTCGCTCGAAAGCTCAAGTACCGAACTGATTCTCGTGTCGAGCCTCACAGACGTCGCAGGACCTCGCATTCACATGCGGCCGGTCGAGGGGCTGCCGATGGTGCACGTGCAGTTGCCGAAGTACACAGGCTTCACCTACTCGGTGAAGCGATTGCTCGACGTTGTGGTGGCCGGGCTCGGACTCGTGCTGTTCGCGCCACTCGCCGGGCTCATCGCCCTTGCCGTCTTCCTCGAAGACGGCGGCCCCGTCCTGTTTCGGCAGCGCCGCATCGGCGTGAGCGGGTCGTCGTTCACGATGCTGAAGTTCCGGTCCATGGTGCCTGACGCTGAGGCTCGGAGGGCGGCCGTCTCCGCACTGGACGAGGGCAACGGTGTTCTCTTCAAGGTGCACGACGACCCGCGCATCACTCGCGTGGGTGCGGTGATTCGGCGGTTCTCGCTCGACGAGCTGCCGCAGCTGATCAACGTGCTGACCGGAGCGATGAGCCTCATCGGCCCGCGTCCGCCGCTGCCCAGCGAGGTCGAGCGATACGAGGACACCGCCGCTCGACGGCTGTTGATCAAGCCCGGCATCACCGGGCTATGGCAGGTGTCGGGTCGTTCGGACCTCAGCTGGGAGGAGAGCGTGAAGCTCGACCTCTACTACGTCGAAAACTGGTCGGTCACCGGAGACTTCATGATCCTTCTTCGGACCGTCCGCGCCGTGTTGAGAAGGAAAGGCGCGTACTAGCACCACCCATTTCTATTGTGCACAATTCGGGAGTTCACAATGTCTCAGTATTTGTTCGTTTGCTCGGGGGGTGGCCACCTCAAGCAGCTCCATACCCTGGCTCGCCGCATCGGCATCCTGCCGAAAGACCAGTTCTGGTTCACCTTCGACAACGGACTCAGCCGCACCCTCACCGCCGGAACCGACCGGGTGTTCGCCTACTTCGCGGCTCCGCGCGACGGCATCAACATCCTTCGAAACTCCGCGCTGGCCGCGAAGGTGATGGCGCATCGCAAGTTCGCTGCGGTGATCAGCACCGGGTCGTCACCCGCGGTGTCCGCGTTCCCCGTGGCGCTCGCCCATGGCATCCCGTGTCATTACATCGAGAGTGCTGCGCGGGCCGAGGGTCCGTCTCTCACGGGCAAGATCGTCGCACGGATGCCACGGGTGAAGACGTACTCGCAATACCCGGTCTGGGCGACGGAAAGCAGTTGGGCGTATCGGGGCAGCATCTTCGACGAGTTCGCCCCGGGGCCCGACCGGGAGCAGCGGCCGATCCGCAAGGCGGTCGTCTCGCTCGGCACGCAAGAGACGTACGGGTTTGACCGGCTGTTCCGCAAGCTCGTTCCTCTGCTCGACGGCTGCGAGGTGCTGTGGCAGGTGGGAGCCGCCGATGTGTCGGGTTACGGCATCGACGGGCACGCAAGCGTGTTGCACTCGGAGCTCGCCGATGCCGTCGCTGACGCCGATGTCGTTGTCGCCCACGCCGGAACGGGCGCTGCCCTGACTGCCATCGAGGCGGGCAAAGTCCCGGTACTTGTGCCACGGCTCGCGCGCTACGGCGAGCACATCGACGATCACCAGGTTCAGATCGCCGCGGAGCTCGCGCGGCGAGGCCTTGCCGTCGACTGCCCGCCGGAGCAGCTGAACGTCGACACCCTCCTCGCGGCGTCGGTTCGATCCGCTCAGCGGGTGGACGCGCCCGACTTCTCGCTCGACGGCCTCGTACCCTCGCTGGCCGCCATGTAGCCGCAGCGCACCACCGTCGGGTCCGTGTTTTCTTGCGGTCCGCGGCCGAAGCCGGTGGCCCGGGCCGTCCGGTCCGGGCCGCCCTTGTTCGCACGGCAGTTCGTCCTCCGCGCCTTACGTTCTACCGATCCGCCGTTGTTCGCGCCGCAGTGCGTACTTCCTTCCCCGCAGCTCTCCCATCCGCGGCTTGGGTGACAGTTGTGGTCGGTGTTGCCGGCGACGACCCGCACAAAGTGTCACCCCAATCACGCTCGTGCCTGACGACGATTTTTCGAGTGACAGTTGCGGCGGGTGCGATCGACCCAGACCGGCAACAAGTGTCACTTATATGCGCGGGTGATCGCCTACGTGGGCGATGAATCAAAACCGTGGGGGTGCCAGGTGAAATCCGCCTGTGGATAACGCTCATGCACGTACGCGTCTGGGCCACGATCGACGCATGACGAGAAGAAAGTCGCTCCCGCCCCAATTACGCACCGGACCCCTCAGCGTGGAGGCTGCGCGTGAGCTTGGTGTCAGCCGCGGCAGATTGAGAGCGTCCGACCTGGAGATGCCGTTTCGTGGAGTGCGTGCGCCATCGGCAATGGTCGTCGAGCCGTTGCAGCGAGCGCAGGCTCTGGCCACCGTCCTTCCCCCTGGTCAATTCTTCAGTCACCAAACGGCCGCGCTTATCTGGGGAATGCCATTACCGTGGTCCCTCGCCAAAGACGTGGTCGTACACGTGGCTGCCTTCAAGCCCAACCGCCCGACGCGTCGGGCCGGCGTAGTTGCTCATCACCTGACGCCGGGGACGGCGACCACACGTCGATCGCGTGGCCTGCCGGTGACCTCGCCCGAGACGACCTGGGTTCAGCTCGCCCCGGTGCTCAACCTCTACGACCTGGTGGCGGTCGGGGACTTCATCCTGCGCGGCACCGACGAACTCGCGAAGTACGGATACAGTCCGGCATACACTCCGCTGGCGACGGTTGCCGAGCTCGAGTCAGCCACATCCTTGTGTCGCCGCGCGGGCGTCGCGAAGTTGCGCGACGCCCTCGGGAGAGTGCGTGACAAGGTCGAGTCACCGAGGGAGACACGGCTGCGGCTGACCCTGATCGATAGAGGCCTGCCCGAACCGGAAATCAACAGCGAGATCTATTCGGCGGCCGGAAAGTTCCTTGCCCGTGCAGACCTGAGCTACCCCGACTTCAAGGTGATCGTCGAGTTCGATGGGGAGCAGCATCGGCAGAGTCGCTACCAGTTCGACCGTGACATCGACCGCATCAGCGCACTCGAGGAAAACGGGTGGCGTGTCATTCGGATTCGCGAATCGTTGCTGCGCGATAACCCGGGCGAAGTTGCGCGCCGTGTGCGGGTCGCGCTGTTGCAGCGGGGCTGGACGCCGTCGGCATAACCTCGGCGGCGTTCTGGCAAGAATGACACTTGTTGTGGGTTGCCGTGGTGCGCACCCGCAACAGGTGTCCACTCGAACCTGCCTTCCGCGCGACCCCGAGGTGGAGTGACACTTGTGGTGGGTGATTTTGCTCGGGACCCGCTATAAGTGTCACTTGAACCGGGGACTGGGGCGCGGAGCGCCGGCCGCGGGTGGGCAGGGCGCTGTGCTCAGGCCAGACTGAGGGCCGGCCGGGCGGCGCGGCTGCGCACCGCGACCCTATCTCGCCGCTGCTCCCGCCACCGCCGGCTCGAGCGGCTCACCGTCGATGTCGGCCCGCGCCTGTACCTGTGGCCCTGCCGGGGTGATCGCCGCACTGCCCGCCTCCGCGAGGTGAAGGTCACCGCCCTCCTCATCCACGTAGAGCACATCCCCGGTGCGATTACCGGCCGAGCCGACCGCATCCGGTTCCTCACAGGACTTCGCATTCCACTTCTCGACGATCGAGTTCGTCATCGGGCTTGTGCAGTCGGCGAGGTACGCCACGATATTGCGGTCGAAGACGAGCCCCGGCAGCGGATCGATACGCACGGACCCACCCGAGAAGGAGTTGTTGCGCACGACCAGGTTCTCCGTTTTCACGTAGCGCAGGTCGGCGGCCGAGCCGCCCTGGCAGTTCGACGACTTCACGATGCAGCCCTGCACAAAGTTGGACTCAATGAGAATGTCCTTCATTCCGGTGCCCTTACCCGACGACAGGATGATGCCAGCGTTGTAACAGTTGCTGAGCTTGTTGGCCCTCAGCGTCACGTTAGTACTGTCGAAAACCTGCACACAGTCGGCGTGCAGCCCGTTGTTCTTGTTCTGGTCGTAGTCGCGCACCTCGTTGTTCTCAATCAGAACATCGGATGCTCCGCCCACCTGAATTCCATCGACGCTCGATCCACCCTCAAACAGACTGTTCGTGACTGTGACGTGGTGCGACCGAAGGAACAACCCGGTTCCAGACACGTGCACCCCCTCAAGTCGCGTGTCGACGGCTGGTTTGTTCACGTACATCACTCCGGTGACCGTGATGTCGCGCCAGGTTACCGATGGCACCGCGATCTTGAGCCGATCGAAGGTCGGCGTCGCGTCCGGTGCCGGGCCGACAAGCACGTTGGACTTCAGCGACTTCAGGTTCGCGCCCCCATTCAGTTCCATGCTGCCGTAGTCACCGTCGGCCAGGGTGATCACGTCGCCCTCACCGGCCTTGCCGAGCGCCGTCTCGAGGGAGCACGGCGACCCAGTCGAGCACGCCGACCCCGATCCTTTCGGTGCCACCTCGAGCGCATCCGAAGCGCCAAGCTTGCCCTTCGCGGTCAGGCGCGATCCGCTCGCACCGGCCGGGTCGAGTTCGTTCTTTACGACATCGAGCTCGGTTGATGGTCGTTCGCCGACCCCAGCGCCCGATGAGGTGGTGAGCTCGCCCGAGTTCGTCAGAACGTCCCACGCCACGGCCGCGAGTTTCTGCTGCCCAGAGGCCGACGGGTGGAAGTAGTCGATCGACGACACGTCATTTCCGGTGAACTCGAGGTCGAACGCCGCATCGTCATCCCAGATGCAATGCGGATGCGTTGCACACGCGTCGGCGAGCACGCCGTTGTAGGTCTCGATCAGCGCGGAGATGGCAGCTCGGCGGTCGACGTCTGCCTGCTCGGTGCTTGTCGCGTTGAACAGGATCGATCGGCACTGGGCGATCTTCTTCCACGTGGCGACGGCAGTGGGGTCGTCCTTCTTGGCGTCGATCAGGCGGACGAGGTTCGGCACCGATGACACGTACACCCGTGCGTCGGGGAGCCCGGTGGCCAGAGCGTTGAACGCCGCCGTGACGTTCTGCGTGAAGACGGGCTCTGGGGTCATTTCGTCGAACGACGGAGCGCAGGCGTCGTTCGCGCCGATCAGTACCGTGACGAGATCGGGCTCCAGTTCAACGGCTCGCACGGCCTGGTCAGGCAGGCTCTCAGCGCTTGCCCCGTCGCTCGCGATGATCTCGGTTGTCGGAACGGCGCCACTCGTTTCGCCAACACGTGCCGCGAGCGACTGCACCTGTGGGTCGGTCCCGGTTGACCAGGCCACCTCGGGGCAGCTTCCGCTGCGGTCGCACGCGTTCACCGCGAGGCTCATGGAGTCACCGAGGGACGCGATCTTTGTGATCTCGAATGGCGCCGCCGTTGTGGTCGGCGTCGCGGTCGGTTCGGGTGCCGGAGCCGAACAGCCCACGAGCACGAGTGCGATCGCGACGCAGGCGACCAGCATCCGTGTCGCGGAAAAAGACGTGGATCGTGTCGCTCGGTTCATGGGGTCCCTCGTTCCATCGGCCGTGCGGGTGGGTTCGGATCGGTGTGGGTTGTGTCTGTTGCGTCGACGGTGGCTGCCTGCCCCTCCGGCGCCGAGGGCTTGCGTGTCTGCTTCACGAAGTCGACGATCTGGGCCAGGTCGCGCCGGTAGGCCGGGATCGCCATGGCCAGCCCGAGCGGAACCAGGCCGGCAAGGCCGCCGGCCAGCACGTGCAGCACCGGGGGCAGGGCGAGCAGTGTTGTGGCCAGCGCCGCCGCGAAGGCGAACGGTACGAGAGCGGCCGGCCGCAGCACAGGAAGCACGACGTCGCGCCCGGTGACGAAGGTGCCGCGAATCGCCCAGGCGAACCCGGGCACGAGCACGGCGAGCGATGCGGTTCCGTAGGCGAGCGCGAGCCCGTTCACGCCGTTCCACCACAGCCCGACGAAGAACGACCCGATGATGATCGGTCGCGACACGAGGTAATACACCAGCTGCCGGTGCGCACGGCCGAGCGAGATGTAGATCCAGCCCTGCACGTTGCCGATCGCCTGAGCGACGCCGGCGATCGTGAGGAGCGCGAAAATCGCGGCCGTTTCGTCCCACTGCGGTCCGAGAAGCAGAAGGACGAGCGGTTGCGCCAGCGCTGCGGCAATCGCAAACGCGGGCAGCGTGAGGTAGGCGATCACCATCAGGGCGGCCCGAATGTACCGCCGGTAGCGTGGTCCGTCATCCTGCAGGCGGCTCAGCACCGGCAGCGCGACGCGACCGAGCGGCCCGTTGAGCTGCTGCAGCGGAAGCATGAACAGGGCGTACGCACGCGAGTACTGGCCAAGCACGTCCGCGCCGAGCTGGCGCCCGATCACCACGTTGTCGACGTTGCGCGCCAGATAGTTGAGCAGCTGCACCCCGAAGATCGAGCCTCCGGTGGTGAGCAGCGGGATCACCTCACGGTCGACGTGCGGCCGACCCCAGTGCGGGCGCGCCGCCGACCAGAGCGCGATCAGCCGGTAGACACTCGCGGCACCGGTGAAGACGACGAGTGACCAGACGCCCCAGCCAGCGAGCGCAGCGGCGATCGACAGGCCGACCCCGAGTGCCATCGAGAGCACGTCGATGCGGGCGAGCACCCCGAACTTGAGGTCCCGCTGCACCTTGGCCTGCAGCGGCATGGCGAGCCCGTTGATCAGCAGCGTCGGCGCCACAGCAATGCTCAGCAGCACGAGCTGCTGCTCGTTGTAGATCGCCGCGATCAGCGGTGCGCACAGGGCGATCAGCACGGTTCCGAGCACGCCGACGGCCGCGC
This sequence comes from Mycetocola zhadangensis, assembly GCF_003668565.1. Lineage (GTDB taxonomy): Bacteria > Actinomycetota > Actinomycetes > Actinomycetales > Microbacteriaceae > Mycetocola_A > Mycetocola_A zhadangensis. The sequence continues at coordinate 356,817 of NZ_RCWJ01000003.1, read as the reverse complement.
TGAGCCAGAGCACGCTCGACCAGGTGCGGTCGTTCAGTCTTTTGGCCTGGATGATCGCGCCGGTCATGCCGAAGTCGCGCACGAGGTCGGCGATACCGACGATCGCCATGATCATGGCGATGAGGCCGAAGTCCGCGGGGTCGAGCAGCCGCGCGAGCACGATGGTCGACACCGTCTGCAGCAGCGCTTTCGACCAGGTGCCGCCCATCGTCACGAGGACACCGCGGCTGGCCTGATGGCCCAGATTCTCCAGAGAAGCGGATGCCTCGGCGGACGCAGCCGGGTCGGCTCGCGTCGAGTGCGGGGTCGGCACGCGCGGCGGCCTCATGCCCGGCTCGTCTCATCACGGTTCCAGCCGGGGGAGCGGCCGCGCCGCTCGGACACCGCGGCGAGCATGAGGGGAACGCCGTATCCGACGCAGTAGATCAGGAACGATGGCCAGAGTCGTGGCCGGACGGCGACCCGGGCGAGAAGGTTGCGGTATCCGGGGCGCCCGGCTGAGCCGGCATTGCCGCGCCGGGGCGCAGGCACCGGGCTACCCGTCGCCAACGCAACCTCGGCTCGACGCGCGAGCTGCCGGTTGCCGGCGGCGATTCGGGTGGCGCGGCGAATGTGTGCCCGCAGTGTTGCCGGCGCGCGCACGACGAACTCTTCATCGAGAGTGAGCCGTTCGGACGGCGCGAACAGCTGCTGCACAAACCGGTCGTCGGCGATCACCTCGGGGAAGGCGCCGAATCGTGCTCTGCCCTCGGCCGACAGCGCGTAGATTCCCGAGCCGACGTGCCCGGCCCCGCGGTAGTCGCTGAGCTCCCAGACCCGGTAGTGCGCGCGCGCCGCCCAGCTCGACGCCGAGGTGTCGACCCGCAGCCGCGGTGCCGCAACGAGCGGCCCGCCCGGTGTGGTCAGCGCGTTCCGAAGAGCGTGCAGGGTGGCGGCGGAGACCTCAACGTCAGCGTCCAGGTAGGCGCGTGGAAAGAGGTCGCCTGCCGCGGTGTCCCCGGCGTTGAGGGCAACGATCTTCGACGGAATCTGTGTCTCAACCACTCGCAGGCTGTCGCCCGCCGCCGCCCGTGCAACCGCAACGGTGTCGTCGGTGCAGGCGTTGGCTGAGATGACCACGCGCAACGTGGCATCCGCTCGCAAGAATTTCAGCAGCCGGGGGAGCACCGCCTCCTCGTTGTGTGCTGGAATCACCACGCTCATGCTCACGACGTCAGTCCGTCCGGCGACGGCGGGCACGGAGCCCGCCGTCAAGTGGCCGGGCCAGCACCTGCCCCGATGCTGGCCCGACCACGCTTTCGCGCGTCGGTGCCTCGGTGAGCACCCACGCGCCGACCCCAAGCAGGATGAACAGAAGCATGAAGGTCTGGAAAAAGCCGAAGGCGTCGTAGAAGAACATCGCCGTGCCGTACCCGACGATCGAGATGGCAAGCGCAAGCGCGAGCGCCGTGTACTGCGGGGTCTGTGTGGGCTGAAACGCGTAGGTGAACAACCGGAACGTCGGAATGAGCAGCAGGGCGAGCACACCGAGCACGCCGAGGGCACCGACCTCCATCAGCGTGCCGAGCCACTGGTTGTCGAGAATGAACGAGTTCGCCGTGTCACCGATGACGATGCGGGAGCCGAGCCCTGAACCGAAGAACGGCTGCTGGGCCACAATCGCGAGCGCCGGTTCGAGGTCGGCCAGGCGGCCAGCGCCGGTGAACCCCGGCGACGTTTTCTGTGAGGCGATGAGTGAAGCGGGGTCGAGGAATCCGCCGAACATCGCCTCGAACGGCTTGGGGATCACGGCTGCAGCGATCATCACGGCGGGCAGCGCGAAGCTCGCCAGCACGATGCCGAGGATCGGTCGAACGACCAGGAGGAGCACAAACATCACGGCGAGCGTCACGACGGCGGTGCGTGAGACGGCGGCGGCCACACCGAACAGTTGCAGCGTAACGATGCCGCCGAAGAAGATTCTGCGGTTGTAGATGTTGTGCGGCCAGGCCGCGTACTTCGCGAGGTACAGCGCGATCGGGATGAGCATGCAGAGCATGACGCTGAGGGCGATCGGATGCTGCGCTGACGCGTACGCGCGCGCTCCACCCGCGCGGAACGCTTCGGTTTCGTCCCGCAGCATCTCGAGCGGGAGCACGGTGGCGAGCTTCATGAAAATGTTCTGGTGGGTGACCTTTTCGACCAGGGCGAAGAAACCGACGATGCCGGAGAAGATCGTGAGGGCGGTGAGCAGTGTGTTCACCGTGCGTGGTGAGCGCAGCAGCTGCCGGGTGAGATAGAGCAGCGACACCACGATGGCGTAGTTCCCGAGGGCGCCGACGGCACCGGATGCGAGGCCCTCTTCGGTGATCTCTGTTGCGTTGGCCGCGACAGAGACGATCATCGTGAGAAGCCAGATGATCAGCGGGGTGCCGAATGCGATCGGTCGCCAGGTGAAGGTGGGGTCGATGAGCAGCGCGACACCGACGAGCACAACGAGGATGGCGATTGCCAGGCGGTATGGTTCGAGGGCGAACGGCAGCGGGATGGGGATGGCGTAACGCCGCACCGGGATGAACAGCACAACGGCAGCGAGGACGGTCAGGGCGATTCCCGATCGGCTGGGGCGAAAGTTGAGGACGAGATCCCGGACGCGCTCGCCGATGAGCTGTCGTGGGCGTTGCCCATCGAACCCTGGCTCGTCGAACGGTGCCGGGGCGGTCGACTCCCCGGCAGCGCCAGGCGTCGAGAGGGTGGTCATGTCGACCTAGACGAGTGCCGGTTTGTCATCGGACCGCTCCGGTTCGTCACCGGACGGTTCGGCGATGCTGCCGTGCTCTGACGCCCCGCCGACGGCATCGGTCGATGCGGGTTCGCTCGGGTCGACCGCTGGGCCGGTCGCCGGGTCATCAGCGGGCGGGGACCCATCGGCCGGAGCCTCTGCCACAGTTGCGGACCGCGCGCGACCGGCGCGTCGTTTCTCGCGGCTGACCCGCACGTTGTAGAGCACGAAGATGAGTGCGATCACGAGGAGGAGAACGCCGAAGGCCGTGAGGATCACCGGAATCAGCGGGTTGCTTCCCTCAACCTCGGTCGCTTCGCTCTCGCGCAGCGTCTGCAGTTGCACCCGTTCACCCTCGGGAAGTGCCGTGGCGTCCTGCTCGGCGCGGACGTACTCCTGGAAGACGGTGTTCGCTGCCCGGGAGATCTCCTCGGCCCGGGCGGGGGACTGCGCCGAGCCGACGATGTCGAGGATGGGCAGGGTGAGGCGACCGGGGAACTGCTCGTCGCCAGCCGGCTGGGTGGTGCGTCGAACGGCGGTGACCTGTTCCTCATCGGCCAGGGTGCCGACGACGCCCTCAACCCGCGTGCGGATCTCGGAGCCGGACACGATGTACGCGTAGACGACGGTCGTCGAGACGAGGTCGCGGGTGACTGTCGGTGTCACGCCCTCCTGCACCGGAGCGCCAGGGATCACCGACTGGTAGAGCGGTTGTTGCGGACTGCCGACGAGCACCGTCGTCGACGCCCGGTAGGTCTGCACGGCGCGGGGCTGCAGTTGTCCGTCGACGTAGCTGTAACCGACGACGCCGCCGACCACAGCGGCGATGATCACCCCGACGAGGAGCAGCCACTTGTAACTCCAGAGCACCCGCAGGTAGAGAGGAACGTCCATGAAATTTCGGCTTTCTCTAAAGCGGGACGGGGGGCCCCGGCGTTGGACGGGCCGCTGTGCCTGTTCTCCATCGTGCGGGCTGAATGTAAAATTGAGGAACCCTCAGGATTACGAGTATATTAACAAGCGGTCGGTTGTGGTTCAACCGGGCAGCGGGACTTGTATATTTCATGACGGTTGCTCACGTGCCTCTCGAGGATGCGATCGACAGCACCCAGCGGGAGGAAACATGACGCAGTTGGGGAACGACCGCCCGGTGCCGCGAGCAGGCGCCCGTCCGCTGTCTGTGCTGTACAGCTTTCCCCACGCCTTCGGCAGCCCGGGCATCGGAGACACGGCGTGGAACCAGGTCCACGAACTGGTTCGTGCCGGCCACCACGTCACCCTGGTCACCGCGAGTGTCGCCAGGTCGGTTCCCCGGCTGCGCACGCTCGAGCAGACCATGGTTGTCGGTGGGCGTCGGCTGCCACACCGCGCGGTCGGCCGAATGCGAGCATTCGCGTGGCACGATCTTCGAGCGGCCGCGCTGCTGAATCGCGGAACGTTCGACGTTGTACACACCTGGCCACTGGCATCCGCTCGCACGTTGCTCGCCGCTCGCGCCCTTGGAATTCCGGGCATGCGGGAGGTGCCGAACACGCACACCGCGCATGCGTTTGACGTTGTTGGGCGCGAGTACGCCAAGCTGGGACTCGCAGTGCCGAGCGGTTTCTCGCATCACTTCGACGGGGATCGACTCGTGCTCGAGGACCGTGAGTACGCCGCGGCGCACGGGCTGCTCGTTCCGTCAGACGCTGTGGCCGACACCTTTCTCGAGCGCGGCTTTGACGGCTCCCGGCTGATGAGGCACAGGTACGGGTTTGACCCGTCGGTGATCCGGGTGCCGATCCGTGACGACCCGGCGAGGCCGTTCACCGCCGTGTTCCTCGGCCGGTGCGAACCACGCAAGGGACTGCACTACGCGCTCGACGCCTGGCTTGCCTCGAAAGCAAGCGAGACCGGGCGCTTTCTTATCTATGGCAACTTCGTTCCCGGGTACCGCGAACTGCTCGGCCCGCTGCTTGCGCACCGGTCGGTTGAGCTTCGAGGGTTCACCGACCGGCCGGCGAAGGCCTACGCGCAGGCCGACATCCTGCTGCTGCCGAGTATCGAAGAGGGCAGCGCTCTCGTCACATACGAGGCGCAGGGCGCAGGCGTCATCCCGCTCGTGTCGCGGGCGAGCGGCGCCGTTGTCGAACACGCCGTCAACGGCCTCATCCACAACCCGGGCGACGTCGCCATGCTCAGTTCGCAGATCGACCTCGTTTTCGGCAGTGCACGCTGGCGGCGCGCCCTAAAACAGGGTGTGCTCGCGCACGCGCCGACCCTGACCTGGCAGGCCGCGAACGTCGTGCTCGTCGACCTGTACCGGCAGGCCGTCGCCCAGTTCTCACCCGAGGACTATGCGGCACGACCCGGCGAGTTGCACCCGGGCACCGGCGAGTATCCTGAGCTCGCCCACGGGATTCCTGGCACTGTGACGTCGATCGACTCTGCCGTCCTCCCGCGAGCGGAAACACAGCGACCATCGTCGTGGAGCAGGATGCATGACGCTTCCGGCTGACGTCACACTCATTCTCTGCTCGAGGGAGCGTCCCGACCTGCTGAGGGACGCTCTCGCCTCGGTCGCGACAGCAACTCCGGGAGCGGTCGATGTGCTTGTCGTCGATTCCGGATCAACAACGGATGCCACGGGGCGCGTTGCAGGGGACGCCGGTGTTCGCTGCGTGCGCACGAACGTCAGCGGGCTGAGCATCGCTCGAAATGTTGGCCTTCGGGCGTCGGATCGTGAGGTCGTCGTGTTCACCGACGACGACTGCCTGGCAACGGCCGGCTGGATCGACGCCCTGGTGCGGCACTTCGACGCGCCCGACGTCGGTGTTGTCACCGGGCGAATGCTCGACCACACCAAGGTCGGCTCGGACGAGCCCTACCGCCACAAGGCTCGGTTCACCGACGTCGCCGATGGCCTGGACGCCGGCCACGGTGCACTGATGGCGTTCCGGCGCGCGCCGTTGCTCGAGCTCGGTGGTTTCGACGAGGTCCTCGGGGCCGGACGGAAGCTGGCCGGCGCCGAAGACCTCGACGCGTTCTGCCGGATGATCGACGCCGGATGGCGTGTGGTTCACGAGCCCGCCAGTGTCGTTCACCACGTTTACACCCGGGTTGGCGAGAACTATCGCCACCTGCTGCACGGCTACGGCCTCGGCATGGGAGCGCTCGCCAACAAATGGAGCCGCATCGACAATGCCATCGGCCGGGTGATGCTCTCCGTCGTGCTCTCTCGGCAACTGCGCAAAGCTGTCCGCGCTTTGCCACGCCGGCGCGCTCGTGCTCGGGCCGAACTGGCCATGGCGACGGGCATCGTCCGCGGATTTCGGCTCGCCTCCCGGCTGCGGCTCGACGGCAAGCTGTTCACCGATCCGCAACGCCCAGAGCCGATCCTGCTGCCTGGCCGTGCCGAGCGCGAGGCCGGCGGCGACCTCCCCGGGGCGGCATCGACCGCCGTGACCGCGTCCGAAAAGGGGCAGCTCGATGCCTCGTGACCCGTTCGATGACCCGGTGTCGGTTGTGCCGTTGCGGGTGCTCGACGAGAAGTTCCTGGCCAACGAGGTGGCCTTTCGCCTGGCACGCCCCGCGCTCACCATGATCGTGCCAGGGGATACGCTCCGGCGGCCAGACGGCAGCATCGACGCCGAGCTGATCCGGCGGATCGTGGCGGAGCGCCACGTCGCGATCCCCGCGACGTCGCAGCGATTGATGCGGGTCGTGTTCGGCCTGGCCACCCCGGCGTGGGTACCGGCGAACTCGGTCGACCTCGACTGGCACGTCACAGTTCTTCCCGGTGTGCACCCGGCCGGCCCGAACGCGCGCGTGCTTTCCGGCTCGTCCAACCGGCTGGACGCGAAGCGCCCACTGTGGTCGATCATTGCGGCTGACCTCGGTGACGGTCGCATCGCACTGGTCAGCATGATCCACCACTCCGTCGGCGACGGCATCGCTGGGATCACCATGATCTCGGGCCTCCTCGCGGATGAGCCGTCCCTGCCCGGCACAGGTTTTGCCCCAAAGCCCGTGCCGGTCGGCCGGGCACCACGCAACCAGGTCGAGCTGCTGCGCGGGCACTACGCATCGTGGCGGTCGAGGCACAGCACGCGAGCAGACGCGGTTCAGGACTTTCGGCGGAAGCCCCTGCGGAAACGGCTCAAGCGCACCGGCGGGCGCCTGATCCGTCCGCTCAAGAACGCCTACCTCGTGCGCTCAGGGCTCGCCGAACGGATGATTCCAACCCACTCCGCGCGCATGCTCCTCCTTCCGGCGGTCAGGGTTCGGCAGCTGGCCAAACACCTCGGTGCGACCCCGACGGTGCTCACGGTGTCGGCGGCGTTCGTGGCGCTCGCCGCCCTCGACCCGGGCGCGCCGCGGTACGCGCTCACCGTTCCGCTGTCGCTCGATCGTGAGGCCGCCGCACGCAATCACATCTCGATGGTGCGGTTGGTGATCGACGCAACAGACGATCTTGCCGGCCTCGTGGCATCCGTTTCTGAACAATTGGGCAGAGCGGTGAAGTCGGGTGAGACGAACACTGTGTCGCCGCGCGACTGGGCTGGCTACGCCTCGCACCTGCCGATGCACTCCCGGCCGCAATATTTCGGCCCGGCCGAGGTGACGTCGATCACGCTGTGGCCGACCCTCGACCTCGACGACCGCATCGCGGTCTTCACCACAACGTACGCCCGCAGTTTCGCGATCGCCGTGCTCGCGCGGACCGATGTTGACATCGATACCGCGACGGATGCTGTCGCGCGCGTGTTCGACATCCCTCCCGACCCTGCGGACGTCGGCGCAACCCACCAGGAAGAGGTGCCCCGTGGCAGCTAGAGGAGTGCGGGGTGTGCTTCGGTCGGTGCTCGACCCGCGGACGGCGCTGCAGATGGTGCGGGTGGCGCACTTTTACGCGTACAGCCATGTGCAAGAGGTACGGAAGCTCAACCGCGGCACGGCGGTATCGTTTGCGCCGACTGTGTCGTTTCGCAACGCTGAGCGGATCTACCTCGGCTCCGGCACACACATCGGTGAGGGCAGTGTGATCTGGGCAGGCAACTCCACGTCGCGGGTGATCCTCGGCGAGAAGTGCCTGCTCGCACCGAACGTCACAATCACCGCGTCGAACTACGGGATCGTTGAGGGCACGCCCGTGATGGACCAGCCCAAGATCGAGAAGGACATCGTGATCGGGCCCGGCGTCTGGCTCGGCGCTAACGTTGTGGTCACGGCGGGGGTGACCATCGGGGCCGGGGCGATCGTCGGGGCCGGGGCCGTTGTCACGCGCGACCTGCCGGCGAACTGCATCGCGGGCGGGGTTCCCGCGAGGGTGATCGGGCATCGGCCAGCCGCGCCAGGTGAACAAGCGCCGACGGTTCCGGCCGCTGCCTTCGATCGGGCGGTTGCCCCGTGACCGCGCGCCCGTCGGTCTCGGTGATCATCGTCAACTACAACACCCGCGACCAAACCCTCGAGTGCATCGAGTCCGTCTACGCCGAAGCGGGAACATCGTTCCGATCGGGGCCGCCGTTCCCGCCTCCACTCGAGAACCTCACGGTGATCGTGGTCGACAACGGGTCCGTCGATGGCAGCGCCGCTCTGATCCGCGAACGATTCCCGGCGGCGGTCGTGATCGAAGCGGGAGAGAACCTGGGCTTCGCTCGCGGGGTGAACCGGGGTGTTGCGGCATCGGCCGATGAGTACGTTCTGCTGCTCAACCCCGACACCGTCGTGATCCCGGGCTCGCTGCGTGCGCTCGTCTCATTCGCGGTGCGGAATCCGGCATACGGGCTCTACGGCGGACGAACGCTGCGTCCCGACGGATCCGTCGACCCGAGTTCGGCCTGGGGTGAGCCGACGCTGTGGTCGCTCACGTCGTTCGCGCTCGGGCTGTCGACGCTGTTCAAACGATCGCTCCTCTTCGATCCAGAGTCGCTCGGCGACTGGAAGCGCGACAGTGTGCGCGAGGTGCCGATCGTCACCGGATGCCTGGCGCTGATTCGCCGCGACACCTTCTCGGCGATCGGCGGCATGGACGACCGGTTCTTCCTCTACGGCGAGGACGCCGAATTCTCGGCGCGCGCTCGCCGCTTCGGGCTGCGTCCGGTGATCGTGCCGAGTGCGGTCATCGTGCACGACGTTGGCGGGTCGACCGGCGATCCCGGCCGCAAGATGAGCCTCGTGATGGCGGGCAAGGCGACACTGCTGCGTCGGTTGTGGACACCCGGCCGGGCGCGGGTCGGGGTCGTGCTGCTCCAGCTCGGATCGCTCGTGCGTGGTGCGCTCGAAATTGGAATTCGCAGTCGAAAGCGCACCTGGCTGACCGTCTGGCGAGCGCGAGCGGCCTGGCGCACCGGTTACCCCGACGCGGAGGCGGCGCTGTTCGGGCGGACGTCCCCTGCTCGTCGCGACCCGGACCGGCACCACGACCGTAAGCGGGGTGCCCGCCCGCTCCGGGTGGAGGCCGAACCGGCGTTCCGTACCCGACATGCGAACCCGTACAACGCTCGGCTGTACTCGGCGATGTCGCCAATCGACGTCGACGTTCGAGATCTCAGTTACGTGCGCCTGCTGCTTCGGCGCACCGATATCGTGCACCTGCACTGGCCAGACCTCACCTTTCTGTCCGGTCCGCGCCGGTGGCGACAGGTCGCGCGCCTCGCGCTGTTCTTCTCCTTCCTCCGGGTCGCGCGGCTGCGGGGAACAAGACTCATGTGGACGGTGCACAACATCTCGTCGCACGAGAACCGGTCAACCCCGGGCATCCGCGCCTGGTACTCGCGGCTCCTGCTGGGCAACGTCGATGGCATTCTCGCGCTGACCACCGACGGCGTGAGCGCCGCCCGCGCCGCGTACCCCGAACTCGATAGCGTTCCGGCGTTCGTCACTCCGCACGGCGACTACCGCGACAGTTACGACTTCGGAGTGTCGAAAGCCCAGGCCCGCTCGGCCCTCGGAGTTCGTCTTCCGGAGGATGCGACGGTGCTCCTCAGCATCGGCCAGATCCGCAGCTACAAGAACGTGCCGCACCTCGTTGACGTGTTCGCCCGTCGCGCGGTTCGCGTTGCTGCCGGACCCGAACCCGACACCGGCCCGGGAGAGATCCTCGCCATTGCGGGGAAGCCGGCGGATGGTGTTCTGCGGGACGCCATCGTGGCATCCGCTTCGCACTCGGATGCTGTGGTGCTCGACCTCGCGTTTCTCGCCGATGAGCGACTGGCCACCTGGCTGCGTGCCGCCGACGTTGTGGTGCTGCCGTACTCCCGGATTCAGAACTCGGGATCGGCGGTGCTTGCGCTCAGCGCCGACCGCCCCGTCGTCGTTTCGGCGATCGGCGCGATGACCGAGCTGCAGCAGCAGGTCGGCGCGGACTGGGTGTTCACCTTCGACGGTGAGCTCACCGCCGACGTGCTCGACGATGTCGCGGTGTGGCTCCGTGATACCGACCGGGGTGAATCCCCGGATCTCTCCGCCCTGGCGTGGCCCGCCATTGCCGCGCAAACTCTCGCCGCCTACCGCGCGGTCGTGGGCGCCCCGCGCCCACCGAGAAAGGACTGATTTCTCATGACCACCCGCACTGTCGACGGCCGTGCGCCGTCCAAGCCACGCCGCCGCGTGGCATCCGTAATTCTTGGCATTGTGGCGCTGGCGATCCCGTTGGGGATCTCGACTCCAGCGTGGGGTGCCGAGACGATTCCGTCGGTGATCGCGTCGCACGAGGCGAACCTGCCGCCGGTGTCTGCGGGGTCAGCGAATCGGGCGTGGGATGGGCCGGCCGTCGCGGTGATCGATAGTGGCGTGAGCATTCACACGGATCTGAACGTTGCGGCGCAGGTCAATTGCACGGGGACCGGAACGGCGACGGATGCCAATGGGCACGGAACAGGCGTCTCCGGTTTCATCGGTGCGATTGACGACGACAAAGGGATTGTTGGCGTCGCGCCGGGTGTGCCGATCTATTCGATCCGGATCCTGGACGCGAAGAACAGGGGAACGCCGGACATGTTCACCTGCGCGGTGAATTGGTTGAAGGCGAACGCGGCCAGGTACAACATTCGGGTGGCGAACCTCAGCCTCGGGTATCCGGGAGCGGATGACGGAAACTGTGGCCGAAGCAACGGTGATCTGGCGCACGCTCAGATCTGCGACCTCACCGCGGCGGGGATCGTGGTTGTGGCCGGTGCGGGCAACAGCGCCGCTGACCTCGCAGGGACCGTGCCCGCTGCCTACGACGAGGTGTTGACGGCGACCAATGTCGTGAATTACGACGGCAGGCCGGGCGGGGTTGGAACTCCGAACTGCCCTGGCATCACCGCGCCGGACGACAGGCCGGCGTCGAAGAGCAACTATGCGGTGTCTGCGGCCGACAGGGCGCACACGATCGCCGCGAACGGGACGTGCCCGTACACGACCAAGAAGGGCAACGGCTACGACTTCATCCAGTCGGGAACGAGTATGTCGAGTGCGGCGGCGACCGGGGTTGTGCTCAACTGCCTGCGGCCGAGCGGAGCCTGCGTTGGCAAGACGGTGCCCCAGGTGCTGCAGACGGCGATCGGGCAGGGCCAGGCTGCTGCGGCGAACCGTAGTCGGGTCTACGCCGGTGACCCGCTCAGCCAGGTCGGCAACAAGTACTTCGGCTATTTCGCGTCGACGGTGCCGGCGGGGACAGTGCCGACGCCGACGCCGACGCCGACGCCCACACCGACTCCGACGCCCACGCCGACTCCGACGCCCACCCCAACTCCGACGCCGACCGACACAACGAAGCCCACCGTCGCCATCACCTCGCCGGTGTCTGGTGCGACGGTCTCCGGAACGGTGCCCGTCCGGGCAACGGCGAGTGACAACGTCGGCGTCACCGGAGTGACTTTCTGGGTCGGAACCGTGCGGGTGGCGACCGGAGTGCAGGTCTTACCGGGAGTGTGGGAATCCACCATCAACTCGACGGCGTACCCGAACGGAAGCTATCAGGCCACGGCTCGGGCGACGGATGCACGCGGCAATGTCGGCGTGAGCGCAGCGTTGTCGTTCAGGGTCGCTAATTAGCGGGCGAAGGATGCCTATTCTCAAAATCGGCGTGGCTCGGCGGCCCTTCCCGCTCCGTGCTGCGAGCTACCAGCTTGTCGAGCCGATCCCCGAGCATCAGACACTCTCCAGCGTTGCAGCCTCAATCAGGATGCCGCGAGGAACTCAGCCGGCACCCGTCCGATGTCAATAGGAATGTCATAGTCGCTGCTCGGAGGCGACCACGGTGCGCTCGAATTTCCCGGCCTACCGTTGATCCAGTCCGGAACGGGCAGTGCATCGGCGTTGAGGCGGTACTCGCAGAGCGCCGCGATGGCTGTGTCCCACTCTGCCGAGCCCGTTGAAGCGGGCTGAGCCAGGGTAAGGCCAACGCGGGTCGCACCACGCTCAGCCTCGAGGTTGTCAGCGAGCTGCAAGAAATGCCGGAATGCAGCGTGGCTGTTTCTACCCGTCGCCCTGTGCTCGCTACGGAGAACGGCTTGCGGATCGAGCAGCCTGCGCGAGGGTCGATGCGGACATCGGATCACCTCTGACGTTTTACGAATTAGTAAAAGTAGGCCGTGTTTTTGCCTCTTCGGTGATGTGGGGTCCAAATTTGAGGTGCGCTTGTATCGAAGCTAGGGTGCGACGGCCGGAGCCGGCGCGTCAATCGCAAGCTTCACGCCGATCGCCCCGAGGAGTGTGCCGGTAACCCACTTCTGCCACCGAATCCACATCGGCTTGCGCTGCAGGAACGTGGCGATCGACCCCGCGGCCAGAATGATCGCGCCGTTCACCGCGACGCCGACAAGGATCTGAATCGCGCCAAGCTGGAATCCTTGCGCCACGATACTGCCAGCGGCGGGGTCGAGGAATTGCGGAATGAGCGCCAGATAAAGGATCGCAACCTTCGGGTTGAGCAGGTTTGTCAGGAGGCCCATGCGGAAGAGCGTGCCGAAGGAGTCGCGAGGGAGGTCGCTGGTCTCAAACAGCGACGTGCCACCCGGGCGAAGCGTCTTGTAGGCCAGCCAGAGCAGGTAAACGGCGCCAGCAACCTTAAGGACGATGAAAAGCCACGGGACGACGAGGAATACCGCCGCAAGACCCAGGTTGGCCATCACCATGTAGACGACGAAACCTACTGCGGTGCCCGAGAGCGACATCATGCCGGCGCGCCAGCCCTGGCTGATACTGCGCGAGACGAGGTACATCATGTTCGGCCCTGGAGTGAGGGCCAGCCCAAGCTCGACGAGGGCGATGCCGAGGGCTGCGGTCAGCGAGATCATGCGGCTTCTTTCGCGAAGGAGATCGGTGTGAGCATCCCCATCGATGCGAAGTTGCACTCAGTCTGCCACGGGCTGTGACTTCACAGCCTTAAACCAAAGGCCGACTCGTCTTCATGAGTTCTTTCGTGGGGAGCGTCGCGATTCAGCCACTGACTCATCAATTCCACGCCGGTCGCAAATTCGTTCCCGTTCGGGTGATTGAGAAACGCATGCTTAGAACCGCTGATCAGGTGTCGCTCGACCGATGAACCTACAGCTTCCAGCTCGGCTACAAACAGTTCGGCCGATGGACGCATGCCGTCGCGCTCAGCGATGAGGTGGAGAGTCGGCGGGAAACCCGTGAGGTCGCCGCCGCCCGGGAAGGCGTAGCAGTCAGCACTGGCCGGTGCTCTTCCCAGATAGTTGCGGTTCATCAGATTGAGCGCCCAACGCGAATGAGTGAAACGCCGATGCCCTCGCGGTCGGTGACCTTTTTCCATCGTCGCGGGGTGCGTTCGGTGGAAAAAACCGTAGGCGAGGAGCACACCAGACAGTTTGCCGCCCTCGTCCTGATAGCGAAGCGCTGCTCCTGCCGCGATACAGGCGCCCGCGCTGGCACCGCCGAGAACTATCGCATCCCCGACGCTGTTGCTCAGGCGCTGCACCACGGCGAGAACGTCGCCCACTGCAACCGGGTACCGGTTCGAACGCTTCTGTCGAGAACCGAGCCACCCGAGAAGAGGAAGGGGTGCCAGACGATAGTCGACGGTGACGACGGGATACCCCTGCCGAGCCAACGCATGTGCAACGCTGTCCGCCTCCGGTTGGTTGAGGCTGCCTCGAAAAAATCCTCCACCGTGTAACCACACGACGGTAGGCGCCAGAGCGTCGCTTCCCCCGGCCACCGGCGAATAGCGGCGCACCGGAACCGGCCCGAAAGGGCCATCGATCTCGTCGTCCTGCACCGTCACATCCATCCCGCAATTATGAAGGGTCCTCGAGGCGGCACACCGCAGGGCGGGGGAGTTCCGCCACTAAACTGAGGCCCGTGGCAAAACTGTATTTCCGCTACGGCGCGATGAACTCCGGCAAAAGCACGGCCCTCCTGCAGGCGGCGTTCAACTATGAGGAGCGGGGCCACGAGGTGCTCCTCGCCAAGCCCGCTGTCGACACCAAAGGCGACAACAGTATCGAGAGCCGCCTCGGTGTCTCACGTGCGGTCGATTTCATTATTGAACCGGATGCTGACGCCTACGACATCTTTTCCCGTCACCGCGCGAAGACCCTCGCGGAAACAAACACCGACGTGTCGTGCCTGCTCGTTGATGAGGCGCAGTTCCTCACCGACGCCCAGGTCGATGACCTCCTTCGAATCGCGCTGCTCGAGTCGATTCCGGTGATGGCTTATGGCATCCGTACCGATTTTCAGACCATGGCATTTCCCGGAAGCCGTCGCTTGCTTGAGGTCGCTCACAGCCTCGAAGAGCTGAAGACGATATGCCGGTGTGGGCGCAAGGCCATCTTCAACGGGCGCCGACTCGGCGATCGGTTCATCTTTGACGGCGACCAGGTTGCGATCGACGGTGTCGAGGTCGCCTACGAGTCACTGTGCGGGGTCTGCTACCTGCAGGAGTCGGGCGGAAAGCTCGCCCCGCGACCCTCGCGATAACCGCGCGGAGCCGAAGGCCGAGATGTCGCTTCAGCTCAGCGGCTGAAGGGGAACCGCTAGACCGACGCTTTCGCGTGAACGGTCGACGGTGAGACGCCGCCTTCGGCGAACGTGGGCTTCTTGCCGCGCAGTCGGCCAATCAGCAGAACGACTCCGACGACAACGAGGCCGAGCAGCAATCCGGCGATCGCCGAAACCGTTGTGTCGCCCAGCCACACCACGAGGCCGCCCAACGGCTCGAGTGCATGCTCAATGCCGTGGATGAAGTCGCCGATGAACGGCACTCCCACCTCGTCGAGGTTGATGAGGACCAGGTGGCCTCCGACCCAGAGCATCGCGACGGTGCCGACGACGCTGATCACGCGGAAGACCGCTGGCATTGAGCGGACAATTCGCACACCGGTGTGCCGAACGCGTCGGTTATCGTTTTTGACCATCTTCAGACCGACATCGTCGATCTTTACCAGCAGCGCGACGGCGCCGTACACAATGCCGGTCATCAGGAGCGCGATCACCGCGAGCGCGGCGAGGGTCATCCAGAAGCCCATGGCCGGATCGAGGTTGGAGAGGGAGATGAGCATGATCTCGGTGGACAGGATGAGGTCGGTTCGCACGGCGCCACCGACGAGCCTCTTCTCATCGCGTGAGCTCTCATCGACGTGGGCGTGGTGCAGACCGAACCACTCGAGCACCTTCTCAGCGCCCTCGAAGCACAGGTACGCACCACCGACGATGAGCAGGTACGGCAGAACCCAGGGTGCAAACTCCGTCAGCAGAAGCGCGACCGGGATGATGAAGATGAACTTGTTCCGGAGGGAGCCCAGAGCGATTTTGCCGACAACCGGCAGCTCGCGCGCTGGTGTGAGACCCTGCACGAACTGCGGGGTGACAGCGGCGTCGTCGATCACAACACCGGCCGCTTTTGATGAGGCTTTCAAAGCGGCGCTGAGGATGTCATCAACGACAGCGAGCAGACCTACCGACATGTGGCTCCTTATGGGGATCAGGAAGTCAACTCTAATCGACCCGCACCGGGTGCCGGCAGCAAACAGCTCGTCGCGCTATAGTGCCCCAGCATTCCCGGTGGCCGAGTTTCTCCTCGAGTCAGCTGATGGAGAAGTCGATAGTTGCCGACAGCTCACGTGGCCGCAGCTGGTATGGCGGTCGCACGTCCGGGCCGCATGACCGTGACCCCAGGCCGTGCATCGCCAGGTCCAGGATCAGGTGGGCGTGCGTTGGCGTCGGCAACTCGTGCGGATGCGCGGCGAGATCGAGCTCCTGCGGGCTCCACGCACGCAGAGAGAACCCGAGGTCCCCGTGCACACGGCGAATCCGCACGATCGTCTCGGTCGACGGAGAGCTGAGCGCCAGGTCACGAAGGTCCGAGCGGTGTCCAGCTTCCTGTGGGTGCACTTGCGGATCCACAAGCTCGTTCATCGGGCGCTGATGGCGCGACAGGAAGGCACCTGAACGCATGTCCGGGTAGCTCTCCTGCGGTCCCAGCCCAAACCATTCCACATCCCACAAGAGATTCGGCAGCGCGAGGTGCAGACCCACCCGTGGCCAAAACGTGTCCCAGGTGCCACGCGGGCTGATTCGAACGTCGAGCCGGGCTGTGTTCGCGTCGATCTGCGTCCATGAGCGAACGCAGTCAATCGCCGCAGCTGATCCCGCTGCCCCCCACCGTGTGTGGGCGGACGCCGAGAAGTCGGACAGTGTGGACCCCACGGATGACGACACGAGCCGATTCAGTCCGGCATCCTGCCATCGGTCGGCTGAGGACGGACCTCGGAGCCCTGACCCGGCTCCGAGCGTGGCCTCCGGCGCGGCATGAAGGTAGTCGATTGGCCCGTGTCCGCGGTCGTTGTCCGTTGGCGCACGCCATGCGATGAGACCCAGGTCGTTCACGGGCACAGTGCCGATCCTCAGCAGCCCGCCGTTGGCGGGGTCGACAAGCGTTGGGCCGACAACGAGATCCGGCTCCGTTTGTTCGGTTCGCTTCGTCTCCGACGCTCGAACTTCGCCGCGCTCCGAGCCAGACGGGTCCGACACGTACTGGTTCAAGGGTGCTTGGCTGCGGTGGATGAGCGCGCCCGTCAGCCACGCAGGCGCGGTTGCCCCGTGACGAATCTCAAGCGTGAGCCAGTTCTCCCCTGAGGTGCCGCGAGAGGCGTCCGATACCGCAGATGAAAGCTCGCTTGTCGCCGCGAGTCGGCGTCCGGACGAGGGCGGGATGGATTCGAGGGCGAGGACGCCGTCCGCCTGTGCCACGCCGTCGCGCTCGATCCTCCACACGATCTTCAGGGATTCTGTTGTGGTGTGGCGGAGGTCGGAGCTGACGTGAATAGCGCCGTTCTCCCAGCTCGACCGAACGGGCGCGACGCTTTGAGCCCAGTCCAGAAGACCCGATGAGACGAACCCGTCGGCCGAGACGAGTCCGTCGGCAATAAACGTGCCATCGTGTACGACTTCGCCGAAGTCGCCCCCGTATGCGAGGTAGGGGCGGCCGTCCTGTGTTGTGGTTTTCAACGCGTGGTCGCGCCATTCCCACACGAACCCGCCCGCCATACGTTCGTTCGACTCGACGAGGCGCTGATAGTCGGCGGCTCCGCCCGGTCCTGTCCCCATCGCGTGAAGGTACTCCACCATGAGATAGGGGAGTGTTCGCGCGCGAGCGGCCTCCGCCTCGGTCACGTGAGAGGCAGGATGGTGTGAGACGGCGATTGGGCCGTTGTCGGCGAGGAACGCTTCGATTTCCTCAAGGGCCGGGTACATCCGCGAATAGATCTCGGTGTACTCAGCGCGGTGGTCACTCTCGTAGTGCACAAGCCTGTCAGGGTCACGATGTTTGACCCACGCTGCCATCGCTGCGAGGTTGGACCCCTCACCGCTTTCGTTTCCCAGAGACCACGAGAAGATGCTCGGGTGATTCTTGTCGCGCTCAACAGTCCGCTCGATGCGGTCCATGAAGTGTTGCCGCCACGCCGGATCATCGCTGGGGTTGCCCTCCCAGTGTGCGAGCTCGAACCCGTGGGTTTCGAGGTCACATTCGAGCATCACCCAAAGCCCGAGTTCATCGGCGAGATCGAGCAATCGAGGGTGGGGTGGTGAATGCGCCGTACGAATTGCGTTGACGTTGTGTCGCTTCATCAGCTCGAGATCTGCCCGAGCGGATGCTTCATCGAAGACGCGACCGCGTTCGGAGTGAATCTCATGGCGGTTGACACCACGGATGTTCAGCGGCCTCCCGTTGGCGCGAAGGACCCCGTTTTTCACAGTTACGCTTCGGAAGCCGGTCGCGAAGGCGACCGACTCGCCGCTCGACGTGAGGGTGACCTCATACAGAGCCGGACTCTCGTCTGACCAGGGAAGCACGGACGGAATCTTTATCGTATGCACCTGCGAGGGGTCAGCGAAGGTGGCGTCCACCCCGAGGGCCGCAATCTCAAGGCGGATGGGCCAGGCAACGGATTCCGCCCGGATATCTGGGTGCAGAGTTCCGCTGCCGGTTTCGGGGTCGAAGGACGTGCGCACCCAGACATCGTCGATGCAGCCCTCCGGGCGGTGACGCAGGGTGACGTCCCGGAAGATACCCGGGAGCCACCACTGGTCCTGATCTTCGAGATACGTCCCAATCGACCATTGCCGCACGAGGATCCGAACCGAGTTTCTGCCAGGCACCACAAGATCGCTGACGTCGAGCTCGTGGACGAGGCGCGAGCCAAGGCGAGATCCGGCTCGCGTTCCGTTGACCCACACCTCGGCGTGGGATTCGATGCCTTCGGTGCGGAGGAAGACCCGCCCGGTGCCGAACCAGTCCGCCGGCACCTCCACAGAACGCTCGTACTCCGCTGTCGGGTTGTTGTCCGGAACGCTGGGCGGGTCGAGGGGAATCGGGTAGACGAGGTTTGTGTAGATGGGATTCCCGCGGCCGGAGTTCGCTGGAAGAACCCAATGGCTGGGCACCGTGATCGAACCGTCACCCCTGGTACTGCCGCAGTTCAGAAGTTGGAATCTCCACTCTCCATTCAGCGTTATCTCGCCGGCATTGCTGCGCACGTGCGAGGACGGCGCTACGACTCGTGTGTACTCGGGTTGCGGAATCACACGAGCACTCAAGTCGTAGGTTCCTTTTCAGTCCGTTCAAGAGCCACGATGATCACCGGCGCGTTCCCTGGCGGCACAAGCACCACGTTGTCGGCGTCTGCCGAACGAATCGGCAGCACCGTTCCGTCCATAAGCCGTGCTGAGGTGAATTCCCGGGGGAAATGCAGCTCGACCTCGGGCGTGTGCTCGCCAGTTCCGGCGATTCCGAAGGCATAGACAACCTCAGCCCGCCGGGTTGCTGCCCAGCTCAACACGTCCGAGGACAGGGCGACGTCTTCGGCCCGCGAACCGTACACCGCCTTCCCGTTGGCATCGAGCCACTCGCCGAGTTCGGCCAATCGCTGTGCGACGGGACGTGACAGGTGACCTGTCGCGTCAGGGCCAACACCGATGAGGTAGTTGCCCCCGCGAGTCACTACGGCTGCGAGCTCTCGGAGAATATCCGCAAGGGGCCTCGCCGCCTCATCGCGCACGATGGAACACCAGTGATCAGTCATGGGAATGCAGGATTCCCACGGGCTGCTGATCGGCTGCGGCGGGATCACCTGCTCGGGTGTCCGATACAGCTCGTATGGTCCATGCACTGTGCGATCAACAATCAGAAGATCAGGCTGAGCGGTCAGAGCGTTGGCGGCCAGGCTTGGCATATCGATCGGTTCCGCGGGCTCCCGCACCCATCCCGCATCCAGCCACAACACGTTCACTTTTCCGTAGTGAGTCAGCAGCTCCTCAATTTGGGCGTGCGTGTAGTCAACAAAGGAGCCCCACTGCCGTGGGCGCTCGGCGATGTCATAGTTGTGGAAACGATCGGAGATGGGCTCTGCGCGATCCCAATAGCCCGGGTGATTCCAATCAGCTTTGGAGAAGTAGACCCCCACCTCGAGGTTCTCCTCGCGGAACGCGTCGAACGTTTCACGCATGACATCACGTTTGAGGCCGCTGCCCTCTGACGTGGACTTGAAACTGGAGTAGCGCGTGTCATACATCGCGAACCCGTCGTGGTGCTTCGCGGTGAAAATCATGTACTTCGCGCCGCTGCCAGCACATGCAGCAGCCCACTCGGCGGCATCGTAATCCGGGCCGGAGAACGCCCGCATCTGGTTGTTGTACCAGTCGTGGTACTCCGCGTCGGTGCCCTCCCAGTCCGCGGGAGGGTCAGTGAAATCTCCCAGGTGCTCGCGGTGAAGTGACCATGAGCCCGCTTGCCCAATGTGCGAGTAGATACCCCAGTGAATGAGCACGCCGACCTTGAGGTCACGCCAATGCTCGAGCGCAGAAAGTGTTTCCGGGTTAGTCGGCCATTCATAGTCGACCTCATCGGTGCCGAGGTCAATCTCGACACCTTCGATCTGAGGTGCTGTGCTGTGTGAATCGGTCATTAGAACTTCAGGCCTCCTTCTTCCACACCTTTGAAGAAGTACTTCTGGGTGAAGAAGAACACAATTGCGATGGGCACGAGGGCGGCGATCGCTCCCGCGAGGACAACACGGTAGTCGGTGCCGAACGAGGACTGCAGCTGGGCGATCCCCAGCATCATCGTCGTGTTGCCCGAGGACTGTGTGATCAGGAGTGGCCACAGATAGTCCTGCCATGCCGCGATGAACGCGGTGAGTCCGACAACCGTCAGCGACCCCTTCACCTGCGGCAGGAAGATGTACCAGAACCGGTGCCATTCGCCGGCGCCGTCGAGGAGCGCTGCATCCTCGACTTCGTCGGCAATGCCCAGGAACGCCGCCCGCATGAGCAACAGGTGGAAGGGGCCGAGCATCATGGGGAGCCAAATACCGGGCAGCGTGTCATAGAGCCCGAGATCGCGCACCTGTGCGTACAGGGACAACATGATCGACTCGAACGGGAAGATCATCGTGGAAAGCACCACGACGAGGGCGATGCCCCGACCTTTCCAACCGCGGCGTGAAAGCATGTATCCGCCGACTGTCGACAGAATGAGCGCGGACACCACGGTGAGCCCGCAGACGATTAACGAGTTTCCGATGAAGCGGACGATTTCGGTCTGGGTGAACAGCTGGACGAAAGCGTCGAGCGACCACTCGCGGGGGATCAGGCTTGCTCCCTGTCCGAAGACAGGTTCGCCCGGTGCCTTGAACGCGGCCATGAGCGGGAGGAGCAGGGGTCCCAAAAGAAGCACGCCGACAACGCTGAGAATCACGTATCGGAGCGCGAGCGCCTTCCCCTGGACGGTGCCGAACCCGGCACGGCCGCGGCGGCGACGAGATGTGAGCGCGGCAGTTGTCATTGTTCTTCCGCCTTTCGGTTGAGGCGCTGACTCATCAGGAGCAGGCCGAGCGTGAGAAGGAAGAGGAACACGGAGCCCGCAGCGCCCTGGCCGAGAGAACCGTATGTCGGGTCGAGGCCGACAGAGCGAATGTACATAGTGAGCGTCTGCGATTCGCCGCCGATGCCGCCCGATCCGTTCGACAGCAGATGCACCTCGGTGAAGATCTTGATCGAGCCGATCATTGTGAGGATTCCGACGAGCGACATCATGATGCGCACTCCAGGGACGGTCACCGTGAAGAAACGTCTGATCGGTCCAGCGCCGTCCACAGCCGCGGCCTCGTATAGCGAGCGGTCGACGTTGGACAGGGCTGCGAGGTAGAGAACCATGTAATAGGGCAGCCCCTGCCAGAGCGTAACGGCCATCGCAGAGAAGAGAAGGAACCAGCGCCCGGTGAGGAAGGGGAGCGGTTCACTGATGAGTTGCAGATCCATCAGCGTGGTGTTGAGTGTGCCGTTGTCTTTCAGGATGGCGGTCCACGCGAGCGAGACGACCACGAGAGAGCTGATGGCAGGAATGTAGAACAGCGACCGGAAGAAACCGATGCCGGGGATGTGGTCTTTGAGCAGCACGGCCAGCAGAAGCGGGAGCGCCACCATCAGTGGAACCACACAAATTGCGTAGACAACTGAGTTGAGGACCGCGTTCCAGAACACCGGGTCGTTGGCGAGGAACTGGTAGTTCTCCAACCCCACGAAATCCCCGTTGCCGGAGAGCGGGCTCGCGTCGGTGAAGGAGAGGAAAATGATGTTCAGGAACGGGTAGAGGTAGAACGCAGCGACGACGCCAATGGGAGCGAGAAGCCACAGCAACGGCATCCACGCTGGACGGAATCGGGCGGCGCCGTTGAGGTCTTTGCCGCTCGTGCGTGGACGTTTCTTCGTCGCCCGCTCTGTTTGTCGCGGCGGTCGCTTGACATCAGTCAGGGTTGCCATGTTCCTTCATTCGATCGAAAAAGTGGTGGGCGCCGGGAATCCGGCGCCCACCACTCGGATTAGTTGGACAGCTGCTGCCTAGTCAGCCAGAAGCTTCGCGAGAAGCGTGTTCATCTTCGATTCGGCTGCGTCGAGTGCCGCCTGCGGTTCGAGCTGACCGACGATCGCCTGGTTGACGTTGTCGACGAGCGCCTTCTGCACAGCGCCGGTCACATAGAAGTCAGCGGGGTACGCTTCGGCCTGAGTTGCAGCCTCGGCAGCGAGCGTCCGAGCCTGGTCCATGGGGTCGGTGCTCGTGGTGTCAGCGGCCTGAAGGTTGTCGAGTGCCTCGTTCGCGACCGGGAAGATCACCGTGGTGTTCGTCTCGATGCCGTAGTTGACCCAGGCCAGTTCCTGCTCGGCCGAGGCGATGTGCTCAGCCCAGGCGACCGCGAGAGGGGTGTTCTCCGTCGTGACCGACACCGAGATGTACTGGCCGGAGAACAGCGGGTTGCTGCCCTCGGGAACCGTGTCGCTTCCCACCCCGGTCACGTCGTACACCGCGGCGTTGTTTTCCTTGACGCTGCGGAGGAACGAGGCGTTCGGGGTTCCAAAGGCGAGGTTGCCTGCGTTGTACGCCTTCGACTGGTCAAGGTCTCCAATGATCGAGTCCTTCGGGATAGCGCCCTTCTCGTAAAGAGCCGCCATCTCGGTGATCCACTTCAGCGCCTGCTTGTCGTCGCCGAAGGTGAACTCTGTGGTGTCTGAGTTCATCATCTCGACGCCCATGTTGCGCCACTGGTTCAGCAGGTACCAGTCAGTGTTGCCGTAGATGGCGTAGTCGCCGGTCTTGGCATCCGCGATCGTGTGCGCTGCCTCGAAGTACTCGTCCATGGTGGCGGGAGGGGTGTTCGGATCGAGGCCTGCTCGTTCGAACACCTCTTTGTTGTACGTGGTGATGAAGGGTCCCCAGTACCAGGGAAGGGCGGTGTGAGCGCCATCGGCTCCGAGGTCGATCGAGTCCCACACGGTCGGAACAAAAGTCTCACCGAGGTCGGGGGACTTCGTGTCGAAGTCGAGGAGCAGGTTCGCCTTCGAGAGCGCGAGGACGGTCGAGGACGGCACATTGATGACATCGGCCATCGAGCAGTTGGCGGCCTGAGTCACCATCTTCGTGTCGAAGTCAGCGTCGCCACCCATGTCGGTCCAGTTGATCTTGGCTCCGGGGTGTTCCGCCTCGAACTCGGCAATCTGTGCGGTGAAGAAGTCGTCGAATGTTCCCTTGAGCCCCTGCGTCATGAAGGTGATCTCGCCGGTTGCTTCAGACGTGTCAACAGCTTTGTTGTCGAGGTTCGCTGCGGGGACGTCACAACTGACGTCCGGCTTCGGAGCCCCGCCGGTCGAGCTGGACGAGTCGCTCGCTCCGCCAGCGCATCCTGACAACGTGAGGCACGCAACTGCGAAAACGGCAGCGCTCCCCACAATATTTTTCCGCTTCATGGATCTCCCTTTGAGCGCTGAAAGCGCAGTCATATGTCTGATGACCGTCATTCACAGATGACGTCCTTGTCGATCGAGCCGCTAGAGAACACGGTTCGGGCTGGTTTCCACGATACGTGTGAAATCCGAAATTAAGGCCTAAAGATCCGACCTTTCTTCATTACGATTGTATAACCCTGCTACTAGTTATCGCACGCGATGATGGCCCGACGGTCCGAAATCCGCAGTATTCCCTGATGTTTAGGCTTCAACAGGTCAGGAGCCTACTAGAAATACCCACGCCAACGCCACGCGTCGAGCGCACCCGAGAACGGCGGTATTCAGGGGTTCGGCCGACTTCGATTACCTCTCCAGGCGAAGCCGAAGCCGCGGCCAAGCGGAATCTTTGTTCACGGCAGCGCGTAATATTGCGGCTGCGGTGGCTGGTGGGCTCACCCCGCTTGCACCGGTGCCGGTATTCTCCGGGCTAAGGAGAGGGCTGAGGATTGATGTCGAACTACGTTCCGCCAGACGACGTGGCAACCCGTCGCGCGCCCACAATCACGCGCCAGGTGAACGACCGGCTCGCGCTCGACCTCTTCGCGCAGCAGGGGCCACTGAGTCGAACGCAAGTGCGGGACATTCTGGGGGTGTCGCAGCCAACGGCGATCGACCTCATCAAGCGGCTGGAAAGCGCCGGACATATCCAGCCCGTTGGGGAAGAGCGACAGACCCGCCCGGGTCCGCGGGCAGTGTTGTACGGGCTGGTTTCCGGACGCTGGTTCGTGGCAGGGGCCAACATTCGTGACCGAAAGATTTCGGCGGCGATCGGCGACCTTGCCGGTGGACCGGCACTCGAGACGGTCGTCCACACCGTCGATCGTCGGCCGCTTCCCGACCAGATCGTCGACGCCATCACGACATCGATTCGTCAGGCCGGAATTCCGGCCAGCTCGATCGACCGAACGGTCGTTGGCGTTCCCGGGATCGTTGACGAGGCGACCGGCGATCTGGGCTTCTCCTGGGACCTCCCTCGCTGGCGCGGTCGGCTGCTCGAGCCCCTGCGGCAAGGGATCGCGTCTCCACTCCAGTTGTTGAACGGTGTGCAGCTTGCCGCGATGAGCGAGGGACAAGCCGACGACCTGCGTCATCGACGAACGTTCGCCCTGATGTGGGTCGGAACCGGTGTTGGACTGTGCCTCATGGTGAATGGCTCACCGCTGATCGGTGCGTCCGGCGCCGCTGGAGAGATCGGATACACACCAGTTCCAGGTGCGCCGGTTCTTCCGGTGAGACCGGGCGGTGGCGGTTTTGAGGGCGACCTGCAGAGTCTGATCGGTGCGCACGGCCTCCGGTCGCTGATGACCGACATGGGGTTCCCTGCCGGCTCGCCCGGTGTTCTTCTGCGTCGGGCGGGGCACTCACGTGACGAGCGCCTGCAGGGCTACCTCGGTGAAGTGGCCCGCCGAATCGCTGTGGCGTGTGCGTCGATCGCCTCGGTCGTTGATCCGGGACTCTTCGTGCTGCAGGGCTCAACGTCGATTGCCGGGGGAGTACCGCTCGCCGCCCGCGTCGAGGAAGAATTTCGGAAAATGTCGCCGCTCGATGCGACCGTGATTACCGGTCGGCACCACGAGCAGGCCGAACTGGAAGGCGCGCTGCATCTGGGTCGTGCCCTTGCGAGGCGCGAGCGGTGGGGCGGCGACGCCTGATCTTCGTCCCGTACGAGGAGACGGGCCGACCTACTCTTTGCGGAGTCGCAACTCCTGCATGCCGCCGTCAACGGCGATCGAGGTGCCGTTCGTTGATCCCGAGCGCGGGCTTGCCAGATACGCGACAGCGTCGGCCACTTCGGCCGCGTGAACGAGTCGCCCGTGTGGCTGCCGGGCGTTCAGGGCAGCTTTCTCGGCTTCAGGGTCGACAGCGGAGTCGAGCAGTCGACCGACCCACGGCGTGTCTGCGGTTCCGGGATTTACAGCGTTAACACGGATGCCATCGCGCACGTGGTCTGCGGCCATCGCTCGGGTCAGCGACAGCACGGCCCCCTTGGAGGCGCTGTAGAGCGCCCTGGCCGGAAGGCCGGCTGTTGCGGCGATCGACGACGTGTTGACGACAGCAGGTGACGGAGACTTCCGCAGCCAGGGCAGCGCCGCACTGGTGACCCTGGCGATACCCGTGACATTGATGCTGAGCACGCGGGCCCATTCGTCGTCGTCGTTGTCTGCGACGGTGCCCTGGGCTCCGATTCCCGCGTTGTTGATCACGATGTCAATGCGCCCGAACTTCTCAGCGACCCGGGCGATGGCAGCGTGAACCGAGGCACGGTCGGCGATGTCCGCCTCCACGGCGAAGTAGTTCTGGTCGGCGTGGTCGGGATGGAGGTCAAGGATGGCGACTGTTGCGCCCCCTTCGGCCAGGCGCGCGGAAATGGCTGCGCCGATCCCGGACGCCCCTCCGGTGACAACGGCGACGAGGCTGTCGAACTCTGACATGTGTACTCCTTGGGCTGCGGATGTCGATGAGGGGGTCGATCAAGGGAAGGACGCCGGAGGGCGTGCTTAGTGGGCTCGGAACTCCTGGCGCTGGCGGCCGAGGCCCTCGATCTCAATTTCGCAGACATCACCGGCGGCGAGGTAGGGAAAGCGCCCGGACAGCGCCACGCCTTCGGGGGTTCCGGTGAGCACCAGGTCGCCCGGCTCGAGCGCCAGGAACTGGCTGAGGTGCCACACGATGAAATCAACGGGGAAAATCTGGTCCGCGGTCGTCGAGTCCTGCCGAGCCTCGCCGTTGACCCAGCTTTTCAGGGCCAGGTTCTGATAGTCGACATCATCGGGTGTCACCAGCCACGGGCCGGTGGGGTTGAAGCCGGGAGCGCATTTGCCCTTCGACCACTGGCCGCCAGACAGCTCCATCTGGAAGTCCCGTTCGGAGATGTCATTTGCCGCGACGAAGCCCGCGATGTGGTCGATGCTGCTCTCGGGCGAGTCGAGATACGACGCCCGCTTACCGATCACAATGCCGAGCTCAACCTCCCAGTCCGTTTTCGTTGAGTTTGGCGGAATCTCGACGGAGTCGTTCGGGCCGACCACCGTATTGGGTGTCTTGAGGAAGATGATGGGCACCGACGGCGGGAGTGCTCCGGACTCTGCTGCGTGTGCTGCGTAGTTCATGCCGATGCAGATGACCGCGCTCGGGCGGGTGATGGGAGCGCCGATCCGTAGTTCAGAGGCGTTGCTGATCTGCGGGAGCGACCCGACCTCGAGGGCTCGTGCGACCGCGTCGCTCGGGGATGAGGCCAGGAAGTCCCCGTCGATGTCCGCCGTGAGAGACGAAAGGTCGAAGTAGTTTCCTTCGGAAAGGACGGCGGGTGTCTCGGCGCCGATGGGGCCCAGTCGAGCAAATTTCATGGTGCAACTCTCTTCATCGCGCAGGCTGAATTTGGAACGAAGAACGTCCGAGCTTTCTCGCTGATTTGAGAAAGATGGCGAACCAACCTGTCAATTGACATCCTATACATCCGATGTTTATCGTAAGAGGCTACACGAGGAGAAATTTCTGTGAGCACCATCACTGCGCTTGACGTCAGCGACATTCGTTTCCCAACCTCGACGTCTTTGGACGGGTCGGATGCGATGAACCTTGATCCGGACTATTCCGCTGCCTACGTTCGCGTGGTCACCGACGCCAACGATGGACACGAGGGCCACGGCTTCGTTTTCACGATCGGACGCGGTAACGACGTGCAGGTCGCTGGCATTCACGCCCTGTCGCACATCCTGGTCGGTCGAAATCTCGACGAGCTGCTCGACGACATGGGAGCAACCTGGCGCTCGCTCGTCTGGGACTCTCAATTGCGCTGGCTCGGCCCGGAGAAGGGCGTCATGCACATGGCGATCGGTGCTGTTGTCAACGCGCTCTGGGACCTCAAAGCCAAACGCGCTGGCCTGCCGCTCTGGCAGCTGCTCTCCCGAATGAGTCCGGAGGAGATCGTCGACCTCGTCGACTTCCGCTACCTCACCGACGCGCTGACCCGGGACGAGGCGCTCGACATTCTTCGATCCGCGGCGCCCGGCCGCTCCGAGCGGGAGCGCGAGCTGACGGCTGACGGTTACCCGGCGTACACAACGACGCCGGGGTGGCTCGGTTACAGCGACGAGAAACTGGTGCGACTGGCCAAGGAGGCCGTCGCCGACGGGTTCAGCATGATCAAGCTCAAGGTCGGTGGCGATGTTGACGAGGATATTCGCCGGGTGCGGCTGGCCCGCGAGGCAGTCGGACCCGACATCCGTATCGGGGTGGATGCCAACCAGCGGTGGGGTGTGGACGAGGCCATCGAGTGGGTGTCCCGACTCGCGGAGTTCGACGTGGCGTGGGTTGAGGAGCCCACCAACCCAGACGATATTCTGGCTCACGCCGCCATAGCGCGCGGTATCCACCCCATCCCCGTTGCCACGGGAGAACACATGGCCAACCGAGTGATGTTCAAGCAGTTCCTGCAGGCGGACGCCCTGCAGGTGCTTCAGATCGACGCGTCCCGCGTTGCCGGGGTGAACGAGAACATCGCAATCCTGCTGCTTGCCGCGAAGTTCGGCGTGCCTGTGTGCCCGCACGCCGGAGGTGTCGGGCTCTGCGAGGCGGTGCAGCACCTGTCCATGTTCGACTTCGTCGCTGTCTCCGGCTCACGGGACGGCCGCGTGATCGAGTTCGTCGATCACCTGCACGAGCACTTCGTCACGCCGGTGGAGATGCGGGACGGCCGCTACCATGCCCCGACGGCACCGGGCAACGGCATGGAGATGCTGGCCGCGAGCCGCGCCGAGTATGTGTTCAGCGAATCCGACTACATTCTGAGCAAATGAAGGACTTCACGATCCCGCGCCTGGGTTTCGGCGCGGCCAATCTCGGCAACCTCCTCCGGGCCCTGACAGACGACGAAGCGTGGGCGATCCTCGACGCCGCCTGGGATGAGGGTGTTCGCTACTTCGACACAGCTCCGCACTATGGGCTCGGCCTGTCAGAACGGCGCCTCGGCGCCTTCCTGGCAACGAAACCGCGCGAGGAGTTTGTGGTGTCGACGAAGGTGGGCCGTCTGGTGCGGCCCAACCCCGAGTGGCAGGGCGAACTCGACCTTGAGAACGACTTTCTGGTGCCTGCAGAAACGCGGAGGGTGTGGGATTTCTCAGCCGATGGCATCCGTTTGAGTATTGAAGAATCCCTCGAGCGGACCGGACTCGATCGATTCGACGTGCTGTATTTGCACGACCCTGAGCGCGGCGACCTGGATGCCGGTGTGAACCAGGCGATTCCGGCGCTCGCGGGCCTTCGTGACGAGGGAATCACGCGGGCGATCGGTGTCGGATCGATGGACACCGCCGCGCTTCTCGCCTCGGCACGCACCGGCGCGCTCGACCTGCTCATGGTTGCCGGTCGTTATACGCTCGCGGAACAACCGGCGCTGGCCGAGGTCGTGCCGACGTGCCGCGCTCACGGTGTCGGTATCGTGAACGCCTCGGTCTTCAACTCCGGTTTGCTCGCGACAGACAATCCGAGCGCCGGCGACAGGTACGAGTACGGGGGAGTGCCAGACGCGCTCCTCGCTCGGGTACGCGAGATCGCCGAGGTGTGCCACAGCTTTGACGTTTCGCTCCCCACAGCCGCGCTGCAGTACACGCTCCGCGATGACACCGTTCGGTCTCTCGTGATGGGTGCAAGCAGCCCTGACCAGGTCAGGCAGAACGCGGCCCGCATGACGGAAACCATCCCGAACGAGCTGTGGGCTGCCCTCGTCGACAGGGAACTGATCCCCGAATGAACGCTCGGCCGTTGCGCATCGATGCGCACATGCACCTCTGGGATCTCACCGTCTCTGAGTACAACTGGCTCGGGCCCCAGTTTGGGGAGCTGAACACCAGCTGGTCGGCCGATCAGGGCGAGCGGGAGCTTCGCCAGGCGGGTCTGGACGGGGCCATCCTGGTGCAGGCCGAGGACTCTCGGGTCGACACGCAGTTCATGCTTGACGTCGCTGACCTGAACGACTGGGTGTTCGGTGTTGTCGGTTGGATTTCTTTGGAATCGACGGATGCCGCGAGCGCGGACCTTGATCGATGGTCACGTAACCCCAAGTTCAGCGGCATTCGCCATCTGGTGAATGATGATCCTCGCGACGACTTCCTCGACCTGCCCGAGGTGCGTGCATCGCTCGCGCTTGTGGCCGAACGTGGGCTCACCTTTGACGTGCACGACGCCTGGCCACGCCATCTCGACCGGGCCTCACGCCTCGCTTCTGCTCTGCCGCAACTGACGGTCGTGCTTGACCACCTGGCGAAGCCGCCGCGCGAGCAGGAGGGCTTCGTCCCGTGGAAGCGCGGCGTGAAGCGGTTCGCTGAACGCGAGAACACGGTGGGTAAACTCTCGTCGCTCTCTCGGACGAGCACGCCGCCGACAGCTGACGCTCTTCGGGAGGTGTTCGACTTCGCGCTTGAGTCGTTTGGCGCCGACCGGCTGATGTACGGCGGTGACTGGCCGATGACGGTCCTGGCAGGTGGCTACGAGCCGACCTGGACGGCGATAAGCACGCTCATCTCCGAGCTCAGCCCGACAGAACAACACGCTATTCTCGGCGGCACGGCGCACCGCGTCTACGCTGTTCGAGCGAACTGATCAATTCGAGAGGATCAACCGATGCTGCAGGGAATTCATCCACTACTCAGCGGTGAGCTGCTGAAACACCTGGACGAGATGGGCCACTCCGACACAGTCTTTATTGTCGACGCTCATTTTCCGGCGGCACGTCTTGCTCACCGGCTCGTGACTGTCCCCGGTGCAACGTCGCCGGCGGTACTCGAAGCGGTGCGCAGCGTTCTTCCTCTGGACGACAGCCCCGCCGTCGATCTGATGACATCGGCCGACGGAACCGTTCTCGACGTTCAGCGAGAGTTGCTCGCCGCGGCCCGGGTCGAGGAGGGCGACGCGCGATTCGTCGACCGTTTCGATTTCTACGACGCTGCGGAAAACGCCTATGTGATCATCCGCGCCGGAGAGACACGCAAGTACGGCTGCGTCGTTGTCCGGAAGGGACTCGTCGGGCACTAGCCCGGAAGCAGAGTTCAGCTGACCGCGTCACGCAGCCATTGCTCGACACCCGCGATGTGCACGGTCATCAGCGCCTGGGCGAGGCCGGCATCACCGGCTTCGAGCGCATCGACGATCCCGCGGTGTTCGGCGAGTGTTCGCTCCACGGACTTCTCCTGGGTCAGGCCGCGCCAAATCCGTGCTCGCACCGTGTGGCTTGAGAGCGATTCGATGAGGCTGGAGAGATAACCGTTCTCGGCAGCGGCCACAATCGATCCGTGGAACTCGAGGTCGTGGGCGACGAGCCCCTCGACATCGGTCAGGGTGTCGATCGACTCGATCTTGCTGCGCAGCTCTGCGATGGTGGCATCCGTGATTCGTCCAGCGGCGAGCGCAACGGCCGCGGGTTCCAGGATCCGACGCACGGCGAACAGTTCAAGGATTGACGAGTCGCCGTGGAGATCGACGACGAATGACAGGGCCTCGAGAAGGAGTCGCGGTTCCAGGCTCGTTACGTAGGTTCCGTCTCCGCGGCGCACATCGAGAACACGAATCACCTCGAGAGCCTTGACCGCCTCCCGCATCGAGCTGCGCGAGAGACCCAGCCGGTCCGAAAGTTCTTTCTCGGGGGGAAGCCGATCGCCTGGACGGAGCTCTCCAGAGAGAATCATCTCCTTGATCTTGAGAATTGCCTCGTCCGTTACTGCCACGCTGACGAGCATATCTTCCGGGACTCCTCTTATATAGCCGCTCGCAGGACAATCGTGTAGTCGTTCACTGAATGGGTCGAACAGTCGTCGTCGGAGCTGGTCGACAGCGGCAGTTACTCCGGGCTGGTACGGGGTTGCAGTCCCGACTCTCGAATGCCACTGATGAGCCATTCGCCGTCGTGAACGGCTGCCGTGACCTCCCGGATCATGAGATACTCCGCACCGAGGGTGATCCCGTTATCCCGAAGGAACGCTTCATCGCCCGCCGTGAAGACGACGTAGCTTTCGTATTGCACGCTGGCCGTCGAGCGCTCGGCGTCGATGCTGGATTGCATCCAGGCAACCCCACGCTGTTCGACCACTGAGGCGCCCGACGCCACGCGCTCGAGCGCGGTCTCTCGCCAGTCGACGCCGTCCAGAGTCGCCGCAAATTCGGGGGTGTACAGACCGAACTCCTCTTCGAGGGAGGCCTCGATGTTCTCGGGAGAGCGGTTGTCGATGACACCAGAGTGCACGGTGATCAATGTGCGGACCGCCTGCACGTCAGGATCATCGTCTGGGAGTTGTTCGTCGGTGCCCGTAACCGACCACAGCGTTTGGCCCTCTGCGCGAGAAGGCGCTGGTGTGCTTGCCGCTGGGTCACCGCCGATTCCCTCGCCGCCGGCTGAACCGGGAGTGCAGCCAACCAAAAGTGCGCCGACGAGCAGGGCCAGGCAAAGAAGAGGAGGTGTCTGGGTTGTGCGCATGATCGCCTTCGGATTGTGACGGGAGGGGCCGGATGTCGTCCGGCCCCTCCCGCTCAGTTAGTGCGTCGGATCAGCTCACCGGCGCCGGGTTGATTTTCCATTGGCTCGTCCACGACGTGCTCGGGACGTTGCCATACCGCGCGACGTTTTCGGCGGTTTCGGCGTGGAGGTAGCCGTTCGTTTGCCGATTCTTCAACCGGAAATGGCTGTCGACAATCTCCTTCTTCCACTGTGCCGACCACCACCCCGTTCCGGCAGTGCCGGACTGCACGTATCCGGTTGCTCCTTCGGTGTGCATGTACGCACCCGTCCAGCGGTTCTTGAACCGGACGTAGCCGTCGGCCGTGCGTTCCTGAACCCACTGTGCGCTCCACGCCGTCGCCGGAATAGCGGTCGATTCAACGCGGCCAGTCTTGCCCTCGATGTTCAGGAGGCGTCCATTCTGCCGGTCTTTGATCGTCTCGTATTCGTAGTACCCGCCGTTCTTCTTGAAGACCCGGAGGTAGTCCACCTGCCAGCTCTTTGGCCAGACGTTGTTATGAGCTCCCGAGCCGGCGTCGGTGTAGATGTTCAGAATGATGCCCATCGACTGGTTCGGTGCGTCAGCGATTGTCTTGATCAGCGTGCCGTCAAAGTAGAACTTCAGCTCGGTCGGCGTCCACTCCATGCCGTAGTTGTGGAACTCGCCCTTGGGTGTTCCAGGAACGGCGCAGACGCAGGAACGGTCAGCCGGGCTGAAATCGGGGGATCCCCAGGAGTGGGACGCGATCTGCCAGGTGTTCCCATGTGAGAAGAACGACTCGAGCATGTCGATCTCCGGGTTATTCGAGCCGCTCGTCGTGTCTTCCGTTCCGACGAGCCAGAGCGCCTGATGTCCGCCGCCACCGACCGTCGAGAGTTTTGCTCGCAGCTCGATGTAGCCATACTTTGTCTGATATCCGTTGAAGGTCGGTTCATTGCGCTCAAGCTGGCTGTCCGCCCTGAACTTGTGCCACCAGTTGGCGTTGTAAGTCTGCAGAGCCGAACTGCGCACGGTGCCGTCCCAGCTGGGACTCCACGGCTTCTGGTCCTGATCCACACGCTGGGTGAGCACACCGTCAGCAATCGAGTATCTGCCCTTCGCGTCCTCGCGCACGTCTGCGAAGTGCGGCAGGTAGTACGGAGACCACTTCGAGGTGTCGAGGCTCGAGCCTGAAAACTCCTCGGCCCAGTCGAGGGTGTACCCGGATTTTGATGGCGGGTTCGGCGGAGCGTCCGCCGCGTACGCGGGTGTCGCCGTCGAGGTGAGGAGCGCTGCCGTTGCGAGAGCAACTGTTGCGGCGCCGAGTCGGTTCTTCATTGGACCTACCTTTCCTTGGATGGGGTGGTGCTATCTCGGTGGATCGAGCGTGAGAACGGCGCCGGTGTGCCGGGATTTCTCCGCCGCCCAGGCGAGCTGGTGTGAGTACAGGCTCTGGCGGGCGTGTCGAAGCGCGGCATCAACATCGCCCGATTCGAGGGTGTCGAGGAAGTGGGAGATGAGTTCGGCGTCCGCGCCGCCGTGGCCGTCCGCGGCGCTCGCCCCACCCTCCATCGGGACGTCACGCGTGGTGATTTGCGCGGTACGGAAGTCCGTGAGCTCGATTCGGCGTCCGTCGCCCTCGATGCTGCCGAGGGTGCCGAAGATGCGGGTCTTGCGGAAGTCGAGTTCGGTGAAGGCGGTGACCGTGAAGGAAATGGTCGCCCCGTCACGGAGTTCGAAGTTCACCACCTGGTGATCGGCCACGTCGTTCTGGCCGTTGTAGACGCACTCGCCGTATGGGCCCGTCTCCAATGCGCGGTGCAGCCCGTCGGCGCTCACATCGGTGCTCAACACCGACAGTGGCCAGCGCTCGCCCACCGGGTCGCCCAGGAATCGTGAGTAGATCTTTGGCGCCGAGTACGCGCACGACGCGATCAGAGGGCAGTCGAGACAACGGTTGGCCGCATCGACGGGTTTATTGGCCGGCGTGAAATGGCGAAGCCCGCCGAAAGAGCTCACTCGAGTGATGGGCTGGTCGACGATGTAGCTCAGCCAGTCGAGATCGTGGCTCGACTTGGCGAGGATCATCGGGCTTGAGCTCTCCTCGTTGCGCCAGTTGCCGCGAACGTACGAATGAGCGAAGTGCCACCAGCCGATCGGCTCGAGGTGCTCGATCGAGACGATGTCACCGATGTCACCCCGGTCGATGATGTCCTTGACCATCTTTGTGTAGCTGCTGTAACGAAGGACATGGCAGACCTGGAGCATGACGCGGTTGCGCTCCACCGCTTCAACGATGCGCAGGCTTTCCGCTTCCGTCGGTGCCATCGGCTTCTCGAGCAAAATGTGGAAACCAGCATCAGCGAACGCGATGGCCGGCTCAACATGGGCGTTGTCCGGCGTCGCAATGACGACCGCGTCGGCGACGCGTGGATGCGTGAGCGCCTCAGGCCAGGACGAGAACACCATCGATGGGTCGAGTCCGAACTGCCGCGCGAACAGGGTCCGCCGGGTTTCGTCCGGTTCGGCGACGGCGACGACGTTCGCGCGGCCGGACTGGTGAGCGAGGGTCGCGTAGTTGAGGCCACGTGAGCCGGCGCCGACGATCATCAGGCGCATCACTTCAGTGCCCCCTGCAGCATTCCGCTGATGAACTGGCGCTGGAAGGCGAGGAACAGAAGCGCAATCGGGGCGATCACGATCAGGGTGCCCGCCGCGAGCAGGGGAACGTTCTCGCCGTACTGCTGAACGAATGTGCCGAGCCCGGACGGTGCAGTTCTCATGGCTGGGTCCCGAAGCAAGATAAGCGCGAGGAGGAACTGGTTCCACGCCCACATGAATGTCAACAGTCCGAGGGTGGTCAGTGCGGGCCGCGCGGTCGGCAGGAGCACCTGGAACAGGATCCGCATGCGCGATGCGCCGTCGATCTCCGCGGCCTCCGACAGTTCTGCCGGGATGGATTCGAAGTGCGAGCGCATCCAGAAGATACCGAAGGGCATAAACGCACCGATGAGTGGCAGGATGACCGCCCAGTAGGTGTCGATCAGTCCGACGCTGCGCAGATCGAAGTACAGGGGAATGACGATGGCCTCGTACGGGAGGGTGAGTCCGGCGATGAAAAAGGCGAAGAGAAGTCCGCGTCCTCGGAAGCGGAACATCGCCATCCCGTAGCCGGCGAGCGTCGCGAGCACGAGGGTCACAGGGACCACTGTGATGGCGATGAGAAAGCTCGACCGGAGCAGGCTTCCGAACCCGGCTGATGTCCATGCCTCCGCGAAGTTTCCCCACTGCGGGTTGGTGGGCCACTCGAGTCTCGGCACGAGGGTTGTCGTCGGCTGCAGTGCTGCGCTGAGGATGGCGAGGAACGGGATGAGTACCGTCAGGCCGGCAACGACGAGGAAGGCGCGCGAGGTGAGTCGTGATGCGGTCGTCATGAACGTTCCTTTCCGATTCGGCCGATGACCGCGACGATGACCATGATCAGGACACTGAGGACGGTCGCAAGCGCGCAGGCGAGGCCGACCTGGTTTGAGGTGAAGACGAGCCGGTAGATCAGGACGCCGGGGACGATGGTTGCCGTGCCTGGACCGCCGCCGGTCGTGACGAAGATGACATCGAAGCTCGCGAGCGCGGCGATGATGGTGACCGTTGTCGCGACGACAATTTCAGCCCGAACTCCGGGGATGGTGACGTGCAGGAACTGTCGAACGGGTCCGCAACGGTCGAGTTGCGCGGCTTCGTAGAGCGACCTGTCGATCTTCTGCATACCTGTGAAGAGAAGGAGGGTGCAGAGACCGGTGGTCACCCAGGTTCCAACGATTCCGACAGCCAGGAATGCCGTGTCGAAGTCGCCGAGCCACGCACGCGTCACGGCACCGAGCCCGAAGACCTCAAGCACCTGGTTGACAGGGCCATCACCCGAGTAGAGGTAACGCCAGATCACTCCGACCGCGACGAGCGGCATGATCTGCGGCAGGAAGAGCAAGGTGCGCAGCCAACCGCTTGCACGTCCGGGTGCCGCGGCGAAGAGCGCGGCAAGGACGAGGCCGAGGCCAATCGGCAGCACCGTGTAGAAGAAGATCAGCCCGATGCCGTTGCGCAGGGCGCCGACGAGTTCGGGGTCGGTCAGGACCTTGACATAGTTGTCGAGACCCACCCACGTGGACGGGCCAATGCCGTCCCATTCGAAGAGTGAAATCCAGACGCTGTGTGCCCAGGGCGCCGCGATGAAGAGGCCATAGGCGACGAAGGCCGGACCGATGAAGGCGAGCGCCGCGAGGCGGTCCCGCCGTTTGCGGGACCTCCTCGCGGGTGTTGCGGGGGAGCGGCGGGCTGTGCCCGCCGCTCCTGCCGGCTCTCGAACGAGGGCCGCGGGCGCAGTGTTAGTTACCGCCATGAGTCTCGTCCCAGTCAGCCTGGACCGCGGCGAGGAACTCATCCGGGGTAGCGCGTCCGGCGAGCAGCTCCTGGCTGCTTGCCGTGAGAGTGTCGTTCATCGTCGGGCTCGCGTTGTTGTTGAAGCCGACGAGACCGTCAGCTTCCGAGATCTTCGACCATGCGCTGACCAGGTCAGCCTGGAGGGTTCCCTCTTCGGGTGTTGCTGCGGTCGGGTCCAGAGGCATGAAGCCCTGCTCGAACTGATTAGCGGACGCTTCGGGTGAACCGAGGAAGTTCAGGAAGGCTGCTGCAGCGTTCGGGTGCTCCGTGGAGGAGGAAATGGCGTACGCAACGGATGTGCCGATCGCCGTGACGTTGTCGCCGGGGAACGGAACGAATCCTGCGTCGGCTCCGAGGCCTTCCGCAATCTTCGATGCGTCCCAGTTGCCATCAACGAGGAACAGTCCTTTCCCGGAGACGAACGCGTCGACGGCGCCCTGGAGGTTCACTCCGTTGGCGTCAGAGGGGATCCATCCTTTCGCTGCCCAGTCAGCCAGCGCTTCGGCGCCCTTGCGGTTGCCCTCGGTGTCGAAGGTAGATCCGCTCTTGCCGAACGCCCAGTCTGCGTATGCGCCGGCGCCGTCGGTCGACTGGCCGATGCTCTGCACCAGGAAGCTGGCGTGTCCCTCGGCGTTGCCGAGTTGCAGCGGAAGGACTCCAGCGGCCGCCGCAGTGGCGAGCTGTTCCTCGAACTCAGCGAATGTCGTCGGAGCGGTGATGCCAAGCTCGGCCGCGATGCGCTTGTTGTAGTAGAGACCGACCTCGGAGAACCCGGCGGGTGCCGCGTACAGCGGGCCGTCACCAAGTGTCGTTCCGTTTTCGCCAACCCGCCACTGGTTCAGTTGGTTCTCCGGGTACTTGTCGGTCCAGTCGTACAGCCCGGCGTATGGATCGAGGTCAAGCACGAGTCCGTTCTTCACCGTGTTGTTGACACTGTTGAGAAGTGCGATGTCCGGAGCCTTGTCGGAGTTCAGCTCGAGGTTGACGCTCTTGTTGTAGTCGTCGTAGTTGGTCTGCTGGTACTCGACTGTGACGTTCGGGTACTCCTTCTCGAACGCGGCGATCGTCGCCTTGGTTGAGGCGCCTGACTCCGGGGTTGAGATCAGGCTGAGCGTGATTTCTTCGGATCCGAGGTCTGTACTCGGCTTCTCGGCGGAGGCAGGTGCGCTTCCGGCCGTCCCGCCGGGAGCGCAACCGGTGAGAACCAGGGCTGCAGCTGCAAAGGCGAGGGCTGGGTGGAGGATGCGGCGTTGCATGAATCTCGATTCGTCGGTGAGGTGGGGAATGGAAACCCGAATATGAAGGGAAGTTTCGAAATGAAGTTATCTATTATCGATGGTTGTGTCAATATGTGACTTGGAAGCATCCGTTCTAAGCTCTTCGAGCAACAGAGGAGTCTCGTGACGAATGTCCATGGTCCCGGCAGCGATGTGGCTACACTCCGACGCCTCAATACGCGCAGCCTGCTCCGTGGAATGACCAACGAGCCCGACCGTGAATTCACGGTCACTGAGCTCTCCGACCTCACCCAGCTGTCACGGCCGACGGTGTCGAGCGCCCTCGCCGACCTGGTTGAGGAGGGGTGGGTGACTCCAGCATTCGGAGACGAACCCACTCGCGGAGCGGGCAGGCCGGCGCGCCGTTTTCGGTTCGAACGCACAGCGGGAGTTGGCATCGGCGTCGACGCGGGGCCGCACTCAACGACGGTTCTTGTCGCTGACTTGGCGGGCGATATCGTCGTCAGTCGCCGCACCGAGTTCGATGACCTGAGCGATCCGGTCGTCGCCGTCGACGCCATCGACTCGGCTATTCAGCGGGCTCTCGGTGACCTCTCCTCCGTGCCCCCGGTCTACGGCCTGTCTGTCGCGGTCCCGGGTGTGGTGGACCCCGAGGGCAGGCTCCGGCAGTCGACCGTCGTTCCCGAGTGGGTCGGCGCTGACATCGTCGGCGAATTGTCGCGTCGGTATCCGCGTGCCGCCGTTGCACTCGGTAATGACGTGAAGCTCGCGACCGTTGCCGAACTCCGAGCCGGATCATCCCGATCGAGTCATTTTGTTTATCTGTCGGTCGGGCGGCGCATCTCGGCGGGAATTGTGATGGGTGGTTCGCTGCAGATCGGTGCGACGGGCGCGGCAGGGGAACTCGGCGCCTCGCACGCGATTCGGTGGGCCGGAGCTGTCGAGTCCGCCATCAAGAACGACGAGCGGTCGCTCGGGGCCCTGGCTCGTGACGCCCGAGATGGCGAAGCGACGGCTGTTGCCATCATCGAGGAGATCGCCGGGTCGATCGGGGAGGGGCTCGCGCTCCTTGCCCTGGCGGTCGACCCGGAACTTGTTGTGCTTGCCGGGCCGGCCGCGCAGGCCGGGGACGTTCTCGCGCGGCCGCTGCGTGCGGCGCTCGCTGCCGTGTCGCTCGACCCGCCCGAGCTGGCCTTTGCGGCCGTGGATGTAGAGCCATCCGCCCGCGGTGCCGTCGAGGAGTCGCTTGCCGCATTCCGCCGGACGGGCCCGCTCGCCGAGCCCTCGGTTCCCTCCTGATGTCACATTCGCGGCCGGCGCAGCGGACCTAATCGGTACCGGTGCGCATCTCGCGACCTGTCAAGACCCTCCCGCCTCGAAGTTTCGCAGCGTAGGTTCCCTTGGACATTTACCCGTTCAAAGGAGAATAGTTCGATGCCCAGTCGCAACACAGTTGTTCGCAGCATGCACGATGTCGGCCTCGCCGCGTGGTTTGGAGGCACGCTGATGGGAGCCGTCGCTCTCAACGGCGCCACCGCCAAGGCAAAATCGTCGTCGGAGGGGCTTCACCTCGCCTCGGTCGGCTGGTGGCGGTGGTTCCCGGTTGAACTCGCGGCCATTATCGTCCACGGAATCGGCGGCGTCGGCCTCATCCTGAGCAACAAGGAGAGGCTCAAGAACCAGGAAGAGAGCCGCATCAACACGAAAGTGAAGTTCAGCCTCACGATGGCCGCCGTTGGAACGTCCGTCGTCTCCGGCGTTCTCGGCAAGGTGATCGACAACAACGCCGAGGAAGGCGCCGAGGGAATCACCGAGCCGAAGCCCGATGCGCCCGAAGGGATGAAAACTGCCCAACGGATGCAGAAGGTGCTCCAGTGGGTGACCCCGGCGCTGACCCTCGTGATCATCGTGCTCGGCGCGCAGCAGGGTGAGCAGCAGCGTCCGGTGAAGGGCCTGTTCGAGACGACGGCGCGTATGTTCCGCAAGGGGAACTTCTCCTAGCCGTTTCGAGTGAACGTGCCAGTTGTGGCGGGCGGTCAAGCAGGCCGCGCGCGGCAACTGGCACGTTCGCGTTCGTGGCTGACCGCACGCCACGCCCGGGATACCTCGACGTCGAATCAAGCTGAACAGAAGTGAGGTTAGGCATGCCATACTTAGGCAATGCTTACTACGACGGAAGCCCCGATCGCCGCACCAGCGCCTTTCGCATCGCGTGCCGCGCTGCGCGCCTCGGCGATCCCCGTCGGAACGCGGCCCGCCCGTCCGGTCAAACCTGCTGCACGCCCATTCGCGGTCTCGGTCGCACGCATTGAGCGGTTGACGCCCACCTTCCTGCGCATCACGTTCACCGGCGCTGAGCTCGGCGAGTTCGGCACAGACGGACTCGACCAGCGCGTCAAAGTCATGCTTCCGCTCCCCGGGATCGGCTTCACCCCGCTCGACGAGTCCAACTGGTACGACGCGTGGCGACAGCTCCCAGATGAGCTGCGCAACCCGCTCCGCACCTACACGGTTCGTGCGGTCCGCCCCGAGCTGCGCGAGGTCGACATTGACTTCGTGGCCCACGGTGACACGGGTCCGGCCTCACGCTGGGCGACCTCAGCAACACCCGGAGACGAGCTGATCATCGTCGGCCCGACACTCCGCACCGACGGACTGGTCTCCGGAGTGGAGTGGAAGCCTGGCGACGCAACACACGTGCTGCTCGCCGGCGACGAAACCGCGGCCCCAGCCATCTGCTCGATCGTCTCGTCGATGCCCCGCGATGCGAAAGGCTGCGCCTTCATCGAGGTGCCTACCATCGCCGACGCTCTTCCGATTGACGCCCCAGAAGGTGTTCACGTGACCTGGCTGGCCCGCAACGAGGCGCCGCACGGCTCAGCGCTTGACCCAGCGGTTCGTGCCTGGACAGACAGCTTCGTCACAGACGCCCACCGGGGCGAGCGCCTGGCCGATGTCGACATCGAAAACGGCATCCTCTGGGAAGTGCCAGAACCAACCTGCCACTCCGGCGGTCTCTACGCCTGGCTCGCCGGTGAAGCCGGTGTCATCAAAACTCTGCGCCGTTTCCTCGTCTCTGACACCGGTCTCGACCGCTCCCAGGTCGCCTTCATGGGCTACTGGCGTGTGGGTCGCGCCGAAAGCTAAACCAGCCGCAAACCAGCAAAACCCCCAGGACGACAGTGCCACGTGGCATCCGTCTGCTTAAAAACCCCGCATCTCTTCGAAGGGATTCCCGATGCGCACCACCCGATTCACCCGAGGCGCCACTGTCCTGGCCGCTGCAACCGCGAGCGTGCTCGTGCTCAGCGGCTGCTCCGCAAGCGGAGATGAGAAAGCGGATGCTCCGGCATCCGACAGTTCCGCATTTCCGGTCACCATTGAAAGCGCCCTCGGCGACGCGGTGATTGAAAGCGAACCAAAGAACGTGGTCACCATTGGTTGGGGTTCGGCTGACACGGCCATCGCACTCGGTACGACGCCCGTCGGTGTCGAGGCAGCGACCTGGGGTGGCGACGAGGACCTGTACTTCCCGTGGGTCCGCGAGGCGATCGAGGAAAAGGGCGACGAACTGCCGACCACGTTCAACGTGTACCCGGAGATCGACGTCGAGGCAGTGCTCGAGCTCGCACCCGACCTGATCCTTGCCCCGCAGTCCGGCATCTCTGAAGATGAGTTCGCGACGCTGAGCGAGATCGCCCCCGTCGTGGCATACCCCGACTCCGCCTGGCGCACCACCTGGGATGAGCAGATCGAGATCATCGGCAAGGCGCTCGGCAAGAGCGACGAGGCAGCCGACCTCATCACCGGTATCGAAGACGACATCGCCGAGGCCGCTGCGGAGCACCCCGAGTTCGAAGGCGTGAACTTCGCCTACGTCTACACCGCTGAGCCGGGCGCCCTCGCGCTCTACCAGGCGGGCGACTCGCGCGTTGACCTGATCTCGGGCCTCGGCCTGACGATGGACGAGACGGTCGCAGAGGTTCCGCTCACCGAGGGCAGCTTCAGCTCGACCGTCGGGCTCGAACGCGCCGACCTGCTCAACAACGTCGAGGTGCTCTTCACCTGGTACAACGACGAGGAGAACCAGAAGCTCATCGAGGCGCAGCCGCTGTTCGCGCAGATTCCCGCCTTCCAGAGCGGTGCTTACGTGCCGAGCGTCGACAACCAGCTCGGAATGGCGTCGAGCATGATCACGCCGCTGAGCGTGCCGTGGGCTCTCGACAAGTACATTCCGATGATTTCGGATGCTGTCGCGAAGGTCGCCAAGTAACCTCCAGTTGCTGAGACCATGACCGCGACAGTGACGACGACGAGCGCCGGGATTTCCCCCGGCGCTCGTCGTCGTACACCGAGGCTCGCGATCGGGCTCGTCGTCACAACTGTGGCGCTCGTGCTCATCACGATGCTCAGCCTCGCGGTCGGTAACAAGTACATTCCGCTGCCAGACGTGTGGAACGCGCTGTTCGCCCCCGGCGACAGCTATGCCGATGCCGTCATCGCCAGCCGGATCCCGCGCACGATCCTCGGTCTTCTCGTCGGAGCGGCGCTCGCCGTCGCCGGCGGGGTGATGCAGGGCCTCACCCGCAACCCGCTGGCCGACCCCGGCCTCTTCGGTGTCAACACCGGGGCAGCCGCGGCCATCGTCACCGCAACGGCGCTCGGGATCGCCGGGAGCACAAGCGTCTGGGTCGCCCTGCCAGGGGCGTTCCTGGCCGTGATCGTGGTGTACCTGATCGGCACAGGCCGTGGTCGGGCCACCCCGGTGCGTCTGGTGCTCGCCGGTGTTGTCGTCTGGTCGGTGCTTGCCGCTTACATCCAGGCCGTATCGCTCAGCCTGCCCAGGGTGTTCGACGCGTACCGGTTCTGGGTGATCGGCTCGCTGGCCGGCCGTGACCCCCAGCTCATCCTCGACATCCTCCCGTTTATCGTGATCGGGCTCGTGCTCGCCCTCACCCTGTGCGGTTCGCTCAACGCGCTCGCCCTCGGTGACGACACAGCACGGGCGCTCGGCGCCCACGTTGGCCGCACCCGGATCCTCGGCGCTGTCGCAACCACCCTGCTCTGCGCTGCGGCCACCGCGGCTGTCGGACCGATCTCGTTCGTCGGACTCGCCGTTCCGCACATCGTGCGCAGTGTCACCGGCGCCGACCACCGCTGGCTGCTTCCGTACTGCCTCGTCGCTGGCGCAGCACTGCTGCTCGCCGCTGACATCATCGGTCGCATTCTCGTGAGCCCGGCCGAACTGATGGTCGGCGTGATCACCGCGTTCGTCGGTGGACCGATCCTCCTGCTCGCCGTTCGCCGGATGAGGACAGCCGCATGACCGGCGCCACCCTCACCGGGGAAGTGTCCCTCGCTGCCCCGCGCCGGCACCGACCGGTTCTTCGGGTCGGCAGCTGGCTGAGCCTGCCCGTGCGCCCGCGCTCGCTGGTGCTCGGTAGCATCCTGATCCTGGCGGTCCTGGTCACCGGTCTCCTCACCCTCACCCTCGGCAAACTGGGCATCGCGCTCGGCGACTTAGTGCCGACGCTCCTCGGTGAGGGGGAGGGGCGCGACGAGATCGTGCTCACTGCCTTCCGTGGGCCGCGCCTCGTCGTCGGTATCGCCGCAGGCGCAGCCCTCGCCGTGTCTGGCGCCCTGTTCCAGACCGTCACCCGCAACCCGCTTGGCAGCCCCGACGTGATCGGCCTCACCGCGGGAGCCTCGGCGGGCGCCGCAGCGTTCGGCCTGATGTGGCCGGGCATCCTGCCGCTGCCCGTCGGCGCGCTGGTCGGCGCGTTCGTCGCGATGTCCCTCGTCTTCTTCGGAACGGGCACCGGGTTCTCGTCACCCTCACGCATGCTGCTCATCGGTATCGGCGTGTCCGCCATGTCCCTCGCGTTCGTGCAGTGGGTGCTCGTGCGTGCCGGCCGCGAGCAGGCGACGGTGCTCGCGACCTACCTCAACGGCAGCCTGGCCGCCCGCGACTGGGATCACGCCGCCACCATCTGGATTGCGATCGTCGTGCTCATCCCGTGTGCGTTGCTGCTCAGTCGACGCCTGCAGCTGATCGAGATGGGGGACGAGCAAGCGGATGCTCTTGGCGCACGGTCGCATTCCGCTCGAGCCCTGTCGATTGTGGTCGCCATCGGACTCGCCACAGCCGCGGTGAGTGTCGCAGGACCTATTTCGTTCATCGCCCTGGTCGCGCCGCAGATCGCCCGGCGGATCAGCCGGAGCGCCGGACCCAACATCCTGACCAGCGCGCTCATGGGTGCACTCCTGCTGAGCCTCGCTGACCTGCTCACCCAGCAGTTGCCGCTCCCGGTGACGCTGCCGGTCGGGGTGCTCACCGCGATTCTCGGCGGTATCTACCTCGGCTACCTGTTGATCGCCCAGTGGCGGAAAGGGACGATCTAATGACACGCGTGGAGTCCGGACACGGGATAGTGAAGGAAACTGGAGCAATGAGTCGAGGGAAATCGGGAACGGGAAGCGTGGCATCCGCTGTACCGTCCGAAACTCGGCTCGCCGCTCGCAACCTGCGCCTGGCCTACGACAAACGTGTCGTGGTCGAGGACCTGTCGATCGACCTGCCCGATGGCGGGTTCACCATCATTGTCGGACCGAACGCCTGCGGCAAGTCGACCCTGCTCAAGGCGCTGTCGCGCACCCTGTCACCGCAGTCGGGCGCCGTGCTGCTCGGCGGTAAGCCGATCGACTCGTACCGGAGCAAGGCGGTCGCGCGTGAGCTGGCGATGCTGCCGCAGAGCCCGATCGCGCCTGAGGCGATCACCGTTCGGGACCTGGTCGGGCGTGGGCGGTACCCGCACCAGGGGCTGTTGCAGCAGTGGTCGCACGCCGATGAGGTTGCCGTGGTAGAGGCGCTCGCGGCGACCGGGTGCACGGAGCTGGCTGAGCGGTATGTGTCCGAACTGTCTGGCGGGCAGCGGCAGCGGG
This sequence comes from Mycetocola zhadangensis, assembly GCF_003668565.1. Classification (GTDB taxonomy): domain Bacteria; phylum Actinomycetota; class Actinomycetes; order Actinomycetales; family Microbacteriaceae; genus Mycetocola_A; species Mycetocola_A zhadangensis. The sequence continues at coordinate 312,196 of NZ_RCWJ01000003.1, read as the reverse complement.
TGTGGATCGCCATGGTGCTCGCGCAGCAGGCCGACCTGCTGTTGCTTGACGAGCCAACGACGTTCCTCGACATTGCGCACCAGTTCGAGGTGCTCGAGTTGTGTGCGGAGCTGCATCTTCAGGGGCGCACCCTCGTCGCCGTGCTGCACGACCTCAACCAGGCCGCGCGGTACGCCACGAACCTCGTGGTGATGAAAGCCGGACGCATCGTGGCCGAGGGTGACCCGGGCGAGATCCTCTCGGCGGAGCTGGTCGAAGAGGTGTTCGGGTTGCCGTGTGTCATCATCGCCGACCCGGTCACAGGCACTCCGATGGTCGTGCCGCAGGCGGGGCGGGCGCGGCCGTAGTCCGCGTCGATCGAGTCGGCCCAAAGGGTCGCTGCGTCGAACGAGTCGGCCCAAAGGGTCGTTGCCTCGATCGAGTCGGCCCAAAGGGCTGTTCCGGTTCGATCTGAACAGCCACTTGGGACGTCTCGATCTGGTCGGTCGCCATGTGGGTTGGCTCGAGCGAGTGAATCACCCTGAGCCACACGTGGAGCATGCGTCCGCCGCCCCGACCCCCGTCCAACGATGTCGGGGACAGGACGCACTGTGTCGCTCAAATCGCGGTCGAGCGACATAGTGTGGCAACTCAGCGGGCGGCGGCGTCGCGCATGCTTAACGTCACGGCGAGCGGATGCCACGGGCGTGCGTCAGCAACGCGAGCTCCCGTGAGTCGATGGTGCGGAATGTAAATTGCCGATTACCGCTCAGCCGTTGCTCACATCGTGTCGGTTATGGTGGGCCGGTGACCCAACTAGCGCTGATCCGCCACGGAGAGACCGACTGGAATCGTGAACGTCGGTTGCAGGGACGCGCCGACATCGCCCTCAATGACACCGGGGTTGAGCAGGCCGCTGCGCTCGCCGCGAGTCTCGACCCTGCTGAGTGGTCACTCATTCTGAGCTCACCACTCGGGCGCGCATGGGAGACGGCACGTACGCTGAGTGTTGCCAGTGGCATCCGTCTAGGGGATCCGGCGGAAGGCCTGATCGAGCGCAGTTTTGGGCAGGCCGAGGGCGAGATCGTCACCGATGCGAAAGCGCGGTGGGGTGAGGAGCCGTACCCGGGAAGTGAAACCCCCGACGAGGTTGAGGAGCGGGCGGCGCGATACCTGAACGAGGTGATCGTGCGCGTGCCGGGCAATGTGATCTGTGTGTCGCACGGCGCGTTCATCCGGGCGGCGGTGCGGGCGCTCACCGGCGCCGACATCGGGGGTGTCGGCAATGCCGAGATGGTGCGGCTCGAGTACTCCGACGGAAACTGGGACCTGCTGCCGAACCCCGTGGTCACCGCAGCGAGCTGATCCGGAAGGCACCGCGTTTCCGTGCGCGACCGGTCGTCGGGGTAGTCTGGCTCGGTGAGCGCGTCAGTCGTCGCTCAACCTTGGGGGAGGAAACTGGTGGCTGGCACACCCGATCGCAACGCCCGGCAGCCCGTGTCCACGCCGCCCGGCCCGTCGAGCTCGACACCGAGCCCGCTGATTCCGCCGCTGCCGTCGACGCTCAACACCCGTGAAGCCCGGCGCGCGAACGCTGAACTGACCCCGGTGAAGCCGCTCGCCGTGACCGGACGCAAGGCGCGGTCCGCGAAGGCACCCAAGCCTCCGAAAGCTGCCAGACCCTCGAAAGCGCCGAAGCCTCCGAAAGCTGCCAAACCCTCGAAGGCGCCCAAGCCTCGGAACGCGCCGAAGCCTCCCAAAGCTGCCAAGCCCGCGAAAGCGCCCAAGCCCGCGCCTGAACAGCGCAACAAGAAGCGCCCGGCCAAGCCGACGAGGTCGGTGCGGCGACGCCAGCGCACCCCCGGCCGGTATGACGGCAGCCGCACACTCACGATTGTTGTGGCCAGCCTCGCTGTCATCTCGCTGATCGTTGTCGGCGCCCTGCTTTGGAAAAAGAGCCAGGACCCCACCGTTGAGCAGTCGATGTTTGCGGCCTACCAGTCTCAGCAGAAGGAGCTCGACGGTGTTGCAACCGCCGCTGAGACGGACATCGAGGCGTTCACCGCCCTGCACGAGGAGTCGACGGCACTGAACGCGGCAGCTGCGACAGCGCTCGCCGCCGTTGCCGGGATCTCGGATGAGCCTTCCCGCGCCGCAGCCGAGACTGCCCGCGTCGAGTTCGAATCAAGCATCGCGGCCCAGGTTGTGCCAGCACCCGACCTCGACATCCCGGCCGCCGACCAGAAACTCAGCGAGGAATCGACGGTCGAAGAACTCGCTCGCGGCATCAACGGACTCGACGCCGAGGCGCAACTGCTCGAGAGTGAAGCTGAGATCGCCTCCGACGCGCTCGCCTCTCTTACAACGACGCGCGACACCTTCGCCGCGGCGCTCGCGACATTCGGTGCGACCATTCCGGCGACGGCAACAGCGGTGATCGCCGTTAACCCGGATGCGGCGCCCGCACTGGCCGGCGCCGTCACGTCGGCGGTCACCGGTCTGACCGAAGCCATCGAGGCCGGCCAGCCCGGTGTGACCGAACTGCAGGCATACGCCGTCGCCGCGGCGGCACTGCAGGCTGAGCAGGCTCGACTCGACGCGATCGACACCGTCGAGCCGGACACCGATGCTGAAACTGCGCCGCGCGCGACTCCGCGGACGACGCCGCGAACGCCCCCGAGGTCTACCCAACCGTCGAATCCTCCAGCGACAACCAACCCGGTAACCCCGGCGCCGGACAGCCCGGTGCCGCCCGTCGACCCGGCACCGCCTGTCGACACCGAGCCTGCTGCCTGACGATTCCTCCTGCCGTTATAACTCTGTAACGAAGTCCGGGCGCAACCCACCCGGAACCGGTGCGGCCACCGGATAAGCTCGGCTCGCGCGCGGGGCATTATGCGTGCTGAGATCATGCGCGTGCGCGCAGAGCAGTTTTCCTGGCTTCCCGAGAAAGAGCACCTGACATGAACCGACCCGCCGTGCGTTCTGCAACCGGCCCCGTGGCATCCGCAGTTCTGATGGTTTTTGTTGGAGCGATGCTGGCCGGGTGCAGCAGTGCGCCCGAAGCGGCGGCGAATGGGGCGACAGCGGCTCCGGCTGACGCGAGCGTCGAGCTGACCGAGGCGAGTCTGCTCGAGGAGCTTGCGGCGATCGAGTGCGCGGCGTATGAGTCAGGGGTTTACGACCAGAACAAGATCTGGGGCGAGTATGCGGACGTCGCTGGTCGCTACGAGGAGTCGGGGCTCATCGACGACACCGAGGTCGAGGTGCCGGGTGCTGGCAAGACGATCGAGACGATCTCGCTGCGCACGGTGTTGCGGTCGGAGGACGAGTTGCGCGACTACGCCGAGGTTGGTGAGGGTGCGACAACCCGGCTGGACGAGTTGGGGCAGGCGGAATACGACCTGCAAACGAGCCTGTTTTGCACGGTTTTCTCGAACGGTGGAGACATTCCCGACACTTTCGCCGAGGCAAACGGGCTGACCCGCTGACGGTTACCATCGGGGCCCTACCAAAAACACCTGCTCGCCCACAAGGGCTTTTGATGCATTGCGCATCTGTGCAGACTGTGCAAAGGTGAGCGAAGGCGCTATCGGGGGGTGAGTGCAATGGACCAATCAGGGTACCGAGCATTCTCCGTGTTGCGCCTTCTTCTCGCTTCGCTGGGTCTCGCCGTCGTGTGGGTTCTCGCCAGTTGGATGATGACATCCGAATCGGCCAGAGCCGACGAGAACGACAGCCTGCTCGGCGGTGTTGTCGGCGGTGTCGTTTCTGCCGTTGAAGCGCCGCTTGGAGCGGTGACGCAGTCCGCCGGATCCGCGGTTTCGACCGTCGTGAACACGGTGACCGAGGTCACTCCGCAGCCCGTCGATCGCGTCGTCGCCGTCGTTCCGAAGGTCGTGAACACGGTTGACCAGGTCGTTCAGGCCAAGCCGGTCACCGCCATCGTCACCCCGGTTGCGCAGATCGTCGACCCGATCGTTGCCGCGGTGCCCGTTGTATCGGATGTCGTCGGATCGACTCCGGTGGCCGACGTTGTCACCCCGATCACTGGCGTCGTCGACGACTCGCTCGGCAACGTGGTGGGCACCCCGGGAGCCGCGCTTCCGCTGCCCGACGTGACGGTGCCGGGAGACGTGCTTCCCGGCGCGAGCGACCCAAGCGTTGCTCCCGAACTTTCCGCCGCTGAGGCCGCCGCCGCAGCCATTGAAGCGTCCGCATCCGCGACCGCCGAGGCCGCATCAGGCGCCACCTCAGAAGCAACCTTCAACGCAGCCGACTGGGCAGCCTCGCTTCAGACGGCCGCAACGGCGAGCGGTTCGTCCGCGACAGTCGAGCCCACCGCACCGGCCTCAGCGCCGCAGCTGCCTGTGGGCGATGCACCCCTTCCCGCCGCGCCGAACGCAGCGGGTTCAGCTTCTTCTGGCGGGCCGGCCGGTGCCGGATTCGTCGCAACACTTGCAGGGACCGAGACGGCTGCCCTCCTCTCGGGTTCCCTGCTCTCCCGCGCCGGAAATGACGTTATCCCGTCGTTCCCGGTTCGGGACCTCGGCTCAACTCCTGACTAACGGAGGTTCGGTCTGCGCTCTGCAGACACCGAACCATTCCTTTCCTCGTTCGAGGAAGCATCCGTTATTTCACTTAGGAGTATCAGCTCATGAATCGCAACATTGCGAGGTGCCTCTACGGCGTCCTCTTCGCCGGAGGACTCACTGTTCTCGGCGCCACAGCGGCCACAGCGGCCGAATCAACCGGTGATGACAGCATTCTGTCCGGCACCGTCGTCGACGCTCTTGTGTCGGTCCCGGTCACGCTCAATGGAACGTCGGTCAGCCTGCTCGGCGACGCCGCCTCAACCGGAGCGACCACTCCGGCTCCTGCGGCTCCGGCGGCTCCGGCCGCTCCCGCTCCGACAACGTCGGGCAACGACAGCGTGCTCGGTGGCACCAACGCCGCGCCGCTCATCTCGATTCCGGTGAACCTCGGCGGTAACGCCGTCTCGGTCGTCGGCGACACCACGACATCAAATTCGACAACGGATGCTCCGGCGCCGGCTCCCGTCGCAGCTCCGGCTGCATCGGAGACATCGGGTAACGACAGCGTGGGTGGCGGAACGAACGTCGCCCCGGTGGTCACCGTACCGGTCACCGTTGCCGGCAACTCGATCAGCCTGCTCGGCGACTCGACCTCGGCGGGTTCAACCGCCGGCGGCACCGCAGCCCCCGCAGCTGGCAACACCGGGTCGGCGACCTCCGGCGACGATGGCATCCTCGGTGGAAGCCTCGTGGCCCCGTCGGTGACCCTGCCCGTCACGGTCGGCGGAAACGCGATCAGCCTGCTGGGCGACTCGACAACGAACGGATCGCAGGCTAACGCCGGAACCGCTTCGTCGGCTCCCTCTGCCGGAACAACGGGCTCGGGCACGTCGGGTAACGACGGGATCCTCGGTGGCACCCTGGTGTCGCCCGGCGCTGCTCTTCCGGTCACCGTTGGTGGCAACGCGATCAGCGTGATCGGCAACTCGGGCTCGAGCGGTTCGGCTACTGACGTTGCCGGTGCAACTCCTGCTGCTCCTGCGGCGGGTGCTGGTACCTCGGGTAACGACGGCGTTCTCGGTGGCACTCTGGTGTCGCCTGACGCTGCTCTTCCGGTCACCGTTGGTGGCAACGCGATCAGCGTGATCGGCAACTCGGCCTCGAACGGTTCGGCTACCGACGTTGCCGGTGCAACTCCGGCTGCTCCTGCGGCGGGTGCTGGTACCTCGGGTGACGGCGGCGTCCTCGGTGGCACCCTGGTGTCGCCTGACGCTGCTCTTCCGGTCACCGTTGGTGGCAACGGCATCAGCGTGATCGGCAACTCGTCCTCGAACGGTTCGGCTACTGACGTTGCCGGTGCCGCTCCTGCTGCTCCTGCGGCGGGTGCTGGTACCTCGGGTGACGGCGGCGTCCTCGGTGGCACCCTGGTGTCGCCTGGTGTGAGCCTCCCTGTCACGGTTGGCGGCAACGGCATCAGCCTGATCGGCGACTCGTCCTCCGACGGCGCTGCAACCGACGTCTCCGGTGCAACTCCTGCCGCACCCGGTGCGGACGCTGGCACCTCGGGCGACGACGGGATTCTCGGTGGAACGATCATCGCTCCGGTGATCGACCTGCCCATCACGATCGGCGGCAACGCCATCAGCGTGATCGGTGACACGGAAACAACCGGCCCGGTCACCAACCCCACGACGCCGACCACACCGGTCGACCCGACGGACCCGACGACACCGGTCGACCCGACGGACCCGACCACGCCGGTCGACCCGACGGACCCGACCACTCCGGTGAACCCGACCACCCCGGTCGACGAGACCGACCCGGCAGTGCCGGCCGACTCGGCAACAACCGGTGAGTTCGCTGCAACCGCCTCCGCAACGATGAGCACCGACGGTGTAACGGCATCCGCTGCCACCTCGACGGTTCTCGCCACCTCGGGAGCGAACGACGTCGGCGTGTTCATCGCCCTCTCCGCACTCCTCCTGCTCATCGGCGCTGCGGTGCTGATGATCGCTCGGAAGCGCGCCGCTCGCAAGTAAAACGCTGCGCAGCCGACTGGGTGCCGCCCGCACGGGCGGCGCCCTTCCGGCATGTCCGCACGCCGACGTCTACCCGTCGAGGAACCCTGAACGGGGCCTGACGGGAAGCGACGGCATTCGCCTAATGTGTCACGCGTGACGACTCTTGCCGCTCTCGCTGCCACCGTGATCCTGGCCGGTCTCGCCGTGTTCCAAATCGCTCTTGCCGCCGGTGCGCCGATCGGCCGGTTCGCCTGGGGTGGCCAGCACCGCGTTCTGCCAACGAAGCTGCGCGTCGCCAGTGCGGTTTCAGTGCTGCTCTACGCGGCGTTCGCCGTGATCATCCTGCAGCGTGCCGAGGTGATCACCTTGATTTCGGATGTCATCAGTCGCGTTGGCATCTGGATTCTCACCGGCTACTTCACGCTCGGAATTGTGATGAACGGCATCTCGCGAAGCAAGCCGGAGCGCAACCTCATGACGCCGGTCTGTGCGGTGCTTGCCGTGCTGTGCCTGGTCATCGCGCTGTCCTGAGTGCCGAACCGCGCGCCTAACTGAGCGGACCGACCTCATAGGTGGTGACGAGGGTGTGAGTTTCGCCTGCCGGGAGCCGAACCCAGGACGCTCCAACGTTGGCCGTCTCGACGCAGATCATGTCGGTCCACTCGTCGTCGCCGAAGTCCGGCATGGTTGCTGCTTGAGCGTCCCAGGGGTTCCACACGATCGTATTCGCCGCGCTCGAGCGGGTGATGCGAAGCTGCCGCGTGGCATCCGTCATCACCGTGTCACCAGACGCGCCGACGAGGTTGCGGGTCATCGGCCCGGTGAGTTCGAGCGGTGCATCCGGCTGGAAGCCGGTCTCGGTCAGGTCGGAGAAGAGCAGCCCGCGAAGGCCGGTGATCGATGTCTCACGCACGTCGGACACCGCGAGATAGGTATGCAGCGCCTCCTCGAAGGTGACCTCGTCGTCGGTCAGGTTGGTCACCGAGAGCGAGAGCGAGAGGGTGAGCTGCGACCCGACGACAACCTCATAACGGGCCTCGAAGCGGTGCGGCCACGCGGAGGCCCTGGTTGCCGGGGAGTCGGTCAGCCGGAAGACGAGGCGCACGTCGGTGCCGTCGTCCGTGGCGGAGATGAGGTTCCAGTCGGTGATGCGGGCCCAGCCGTGCTGCGGGCCTTCCGGGTTCACGCCGAACCATGGGAAGCAGATCGGAACTCCGCCGCGGATCGGTGTGGCCTCGGCGAAGTTGCTTGAGCGGCTCATCCACAGCACGGGCTCCTCGCCGGTCGGCTGCCAGCAGGTGACGTGTGCGCCCTGCAGGTAGATTTCGGCGGTGGCCGTCGGGGTGTCGACGCGCAGTCGGGGCAACCCGCCCTCGCCGGAATCGAAGGTGACGGAGGGAGGAAGGGTCGTTTCGATCAGCGGATGCAGTTTGGCCAGCGTGGTCATGAAGTCCCCGTTTCGGTCGAAGAGTCGTGCCTTTCCGAACAAAAACGGGTGGCGGCGGTGCTCACTTTCAGCCAGCTTAGGCAGCTCTCTCGAGCTTTGTCAACCGGTTGCCAAGATGGGGCGCGAACGCCGGATGAGGTGTGGACGGGGTTCGAGACGGACGCTCCGCTACAGCAGTGACCAGGTGATAATGAGCCCGTTGTAGGTGATATGCGCGATGATGCCTGCCCCGAGTCGCCCGGTCGTTGCGGCCAGAACGCCGGTGCCGACCCCAACCATGAGCGTGGAGATTCCGACAACGACCATGTCGATTCCGCCGTCCGTCTGCAGCATGTGGACGGCCGCGAACACGATCGATGTCACGATGATCGCGACGACGGCCGGGAGAGTCGAGGTTCTGAGCGCGGGGGACGCATTCGCGAGTGACGCGCGCATGAGCGAACGTTGCAGGAGTCCGCGGAAGAACAGCTCCTCGATCAAGGGCGCGGCGAGCACCGGGGCGAGAATGGTGAACAGCACCCACCAGACGTCGTAAACGACGGGGCCGAACGTGGGGCCCCCACTCGCGACACGGCCGTAGAGGACAATCTCGACCAGGGTCGTTGCCGCGCGCATCATGCCGCCGACGACCAGTCCGAAGAAGAGGTCGATCCAGTGAAAACGCAGTCCGAAGTCGCGGACAAGTGATCGGCGACCGCGCAGGTAGGACGCGACCAGAACAGCTCCGAGCAGCGGGGCCCAGGCGGCAAGGTAGGCGAGCGCCGAACGAAGTTCAGGCGATGCCGGCCAGCCGCGCGTCGCTGCCCAGCTGACGGCCCAGACCAGAACTATCGCGAGCGCAAGGCCAGCAATCGCGTCGGGGAGGCCCCACCGAACGCGGCGGTTGTTGGACGTGCGCGGGGCGGTCGAGCTCATAACTCAAAGATAGGGGTCTGATGGTGCCTCGACCGGGTCACCCCCAGATTGGGCTCTATATGTGCAGTCTCTGCACCGATAGGTTCAAAGCGCACACCCGAATGCCCACTCGTCCATGTAGCGGGCTCGATGACACTGTGCCTTTCTGAGGGGGAAGTAACGGATGCTCCGTTTTGCTCGTCCAATCTCACGCGGCCGATTTGCTGCCGCGGTCCTCGCCGCATCTCTTGTCGCCTCCGCTTCGCTCATCGCGGCGCCTGCCAACGCAGCGCCCGCGACCGGGTTTACCGTGTCCGGAACGGTGAAGATGGCAGACGGCGCGGCGGTGCCCACTGACGCCGAAGTGTCGTTTAGCGGGGCGAACGGATCCGCCCAGCCGACACCGGTCGTCGACGGCAAATTTTCGTTTCCGAACGTCGCACCTGGCGCATACTGGCTGAACCTGCAGGGTGCCGCGCTTTCGGAGTTCACTGACTTCAATGTCTCGGACAGCGATGTGACGGTGAACCTCACCGCTCAGCTCCGCGGAACAGTGACGGGCACGACCGCCGTTGTTGGTGCTTCGGTGGACAACTGGGTGGAGATTGACGCGTACACGCCCGAAGGCGAAAAGGTCCAAACCACCACGGCCAAGCTGAGTGAGGGTGGCGAATACTCCCTGCACATGTTGCCGGTCGGAACGTACAAGGTCGGATTCTCGAAGTCGTCAACCGGCACGTCGTCGATCCCGATGGCCAAGCAGTACTACGACCGAACTCCCGCACTGTCGGACGCGAAGACGGTGACCGTCGCAGCAGGTGGCACGATCCAGGGCGTGGACGCGCGCTGGAACGCCGACGGCTCCATCACGGGATACGTTCCCGAGGTTGAGCTCGGTACCGTCGAAGGAACAGTCACGACCGACCTTCCGAAGGATGGTCTCGAGGTCCTCGTAGAGTTCGAAGCTGTCGAAGGTGGGCACAAGGAAGGCACATTCGCCTTCTTCGCCGACGGCACCGACTGGGATGGCAAGTACCGTGCGGAGCTCGTTCCCGGAACGTACCGTGTCGGGTTCAGCAAGTCATCGAGCTCATCGTCCAGTGTCGAGGTGACACCCACCTACTACGGCGGCGCAACGGCTGAGACAGCGAAGACGATCACCGTCGTCGCCAACAAGACCCTGAGCAACATCGATGCCAAGCTGACCGGCCCGAGCGTGCCGACCGACCCGACGGACCCGACGACTCCGACGGACCCGACGAACCCGACCACGCCGACGAACCCGACCACTCCGACGACCCCCCAGGTCCCGGGTAGCGGCGAAGGGCTCCCGACCACAGGTCCCGCTGCGCCGAGTGGAAGCGTTACGGCTGGCGTGTCCAGCTCAGGAACCGTCACACCCGGCGAGTCCATCGCGGTCGCAGCCATCGGCCTTCAGGCCAGCGCTTCGGTTGACGTGTACCTGCACTCCACTCCGCTCTTCCTCGGCACGCTGAAGACGAACGCGAGCGGCGGGCTCTCCGGAACCGTCAATCTGCCCGCAACCGCTCCAGCCGGTGCGCACCACATCGTGTTGCACTACACGGTCAATGGCGTCGCCACCGAGCTGGCAATCGCAGCGGTGACGATCACGCCAGAGGCCGCGGCCGCAGCCGTCGCCAAGGCTCGCGCGGCGGGCAAACTCCCGGCCACCGGCTCAGACGCGATGTCAACGATGCTGCTCATGAGCATGCTGCTCGCGGCTGGTGTCTCGGCAACGCTCGTCGCTCGCCGCAAGCGCGCGACAGCATCCGTCTAAACTAATTACCATCACAACCGCCGGTGCCCTCGGGTGCCGGCGGTTGTTCTGTCACCTCCACGAACAGGCGAGCGGATGCCACGACCTCCTCACAGCGCACGACCCGTTTCCGAGTCGGGCACGCTGGTTCGGATGATCGCGCCAAGTCGCTGGAGCTTCGTGGCCATCTGGGTGGCGCTGGCAGCCGTCATCGTGTTTCTTCCCGACGGCATGACACGGTGGTTCCTCCCGAAAGACGCGCTGCTCGCCATCGGCGCGGTTCTCGCATCGCTTGCGCCAGCGACCGGGCGGCTGCCCCGATGGTTCCTCATCCTGGTTGGAGCCGGTGTCGCGACGCTTCTCGTCACTGCATTGGTTTCTGTCTCACCGTTGGGTGCGCTCCTCGGCCGTTTCCCCCGGTATGAAGGGTTCGTGAGCCTCGGTGCCTACTTCGCGGCGGCGTGGATCGGTGCTCGTCTGCTCGGGCAGCGGTCGACCCGACCGGCCGTGCTGACGTTCACTCGTGCCGCTGCGGTCGTGGCGATTCTTCTCGGCTTCATCGGTTCCCTCGAAGCATTCGGGCTCCGTCCGATCCCGTCCGACCTGGATCGCCCGGGATCACTCGTCGGAAACGCCACAGACCAGGGCATCGTCGGAGCAATGCTCCTCATGCTTCTCGCGCTGCCCACGCTCCGAGCCTGGCGGCCGCAGCTTTTGCCACCGCGCGGCAGGAGCAAAACGACAGAGTACCTTCATACCTCTCCGTCCGACGTCCTGATTCTCACCAGCGGGCTGGTCGGTGCTGTCCTTGCGCTCGTGCTCTCGGCGTCGCGGGGTGCGCTTCTGGCCGCCGCCGTCGGAATCGTCGCGCTCGTCGTCGTCACCATCGTCGCGGCGCGTCCCGCCGGGGTCCCGCTGTGGAAGCCCATCGTCGCCGGTGCGAGTGGGCTGGCCGCCCTGGCCGTTGTCGCACTTGTCGCGCCTCTCACCCGCTCACGACTGACCGGTGACAGCGCGTTGTCCTCCCAAACGGTGAACGACCGGGTGCTGATCTGGCAGGAATTCGCACGGTTGCTCGCTCCGAACCCCCTGATCGGCGTCGGCCCAAGCGGTTATGCGGATGCCATCGCGCACGCACACACGGACGAATGGTTCTCGACGGTGGGCGCTCTCACCACCCTCGACTCACCGCACAACGTTATCCTCCAGGCGTGGGCAGCCGGGGGAGCGGTTTTCGTTGCTCTCGCCCTGGCGCTTGTCGCGGTGGTCGCGGTGAGCGGAGTCCGAGCGGTCCGTGCGTCAGCTTCCGGTCGATTGCCTCGGGAGCGCGGCGGTTCCGACGCACTCACGGTCCCCATCCGCGACTCACTCGCTCGCGCCGATCTCCTCATCGGAGCCATCGCCGCATGCACCGTCTGGGCGGCGGCGCTTCTGACCCACTTCACGGCGGCCGCGACCAGCATCCTCGGCTGTCTGCTCGTTGGCGTGATCGTGGCGGCCTCACCCGTCGCCGATGCCCGCCGATGGTGGCGAGTCGTTCGCACGGTGCTACTCGTCATCTGGGCTGGCTGGTTGGTAGCTATCGCACTCGCCGAGGTGCCGATGCAACGTGGCATTGAAACCAGCGCGCAGGGTGACGTGGTCGGCGCACAAGCTCAGTTCCAGACGGCTGTCGCGCTTCGCCCGTGGGACGCTGACCTCCGCTCGATTGCGGCCCAGACGTTGGCGGCCGCCGCCGACGGAGGAGTTGAGGGTGCAGCGGAGGCCTCCCTCGCCTGGGCGAAGCAGGCACTCGCGGTGATCCCAGACAATGTCTCGACGCTGAAAGCGTACGCCGTGGCGCTCCAGTCAACGGGCGACACCGACGCTGCCGGCCGCGTGATCGAGCGCATGCTTGAGACCCGGCCGGACGATGCCGATCTTCACTTGAGGTGGGCGATAAACGCCTACCTCGAAGAGGACATCAACATGGCTCGAGAGCGCGCGGCCGAAGCGCAGAGTCTGGCCCCCGACGATGAGGGTGTCAGTTCGTTCGTCACGTTCCTCGAGGATCCCGCGTCCGATTGAACGACTCAGATGTACTGGTTGAGTCCGACGTCACCGATGCTGTCGCCGCGAATCTCTTCCCACAACACGACGGCTGTGGCGTCGGCGACCTCGGTCTGCGTTACTCGGTCAACAACCCGTTCGGCGAGTAGCTCGGGGTCGTTACACTGACCGGCCAGGATGATCGTGACGATGACGTAGGTGCCTACCCGTTGCTCGACCTCCGCCTGAATCGTCTGGCTGACGGAGTCACATGTGGCGATCAGATTGTCCCGAGCGGCTCGTGACATTCGCTGAAGGAACTTCGGCGCACCGATCACCAGAATGATGTGTTGCAGCGAAGGTACGCGCCTGGCGAGCATCATGCACTCCTCGACCCGGGCGTTCAGATCCTCCTTCACCTCATCAGGGTTCTCGGGCAATTCGACGCCGATGACCGCGGCGGCGTATCCGTGGTCGGCCGAGGTGAGATTCCCGGCGACATCGACGTCGGGGCGATCGCTTATCGAGCTGAGGCAGCTCAACCTGTCTCCCAGGAGGAGGATTCTCTGTGACGGCGACTCGTTTTCGACCACATCCGTGGCCGACCGGTCCATTGCTGGTGCTTTTTCCTGCATAACCATGGCGCGCCTGCCTAACACTTCACACAGGCCGCGGCGTGGGGGACTGCTTCCAATCGAGCGGCCGGAATGGGATCGCCGCAGGAAACGCAGCGCCCGTATGTGCCAGCGTCCAAGCGCCCCAGGGCGCTTCGAATCTGTTCTGCAACGGCCTTGGCCGTCCCTGTTGTCGACCACGCGACCGGATCGATGTGCGGGGCAGCCCGGTCGGCGAGTTCGGCGATGAGTGTCTCCGGCTCGGTCAGCTCCCGCTGGAGCTCGAGCCGCAGAGCATCGTTGTTCGTCTCGACGGACGGCGAGATGGTGGGTCGTGCATTCATTGTGAACTCCTCAGGGGAAACAAAAAACGCGCCGTGTGTGCGGCGCGCTCCGGGTGATCGTGACGTGTGATCGTTAACCGATGGAGCACCGCTCGATCGGCGCGATAAGGCGCAGCTCACGTCGGTACCCGAAAACGACAACACCACGGAGGGCGTGGGGGCTCCGCGTTTCGGGGTGCACGAGTTCTGCGATCTTGCTCATGGCCTCACCATAGCCCAGTACCTGGGAAAGGCAAGTCGTGCGCCAGTTCGTCGATTAACGACTGTGGCCGGCCGGGTCTGGCGCGGCTCACATCGGTCAGCGCTGCAGCTCCTCGGGCACAGCCCTGCCCTCGATTTCGGCGGTCAGCCGGTCGATCCCGGCGAGCACGTCATCCAGTTGCTGAACTGTTTTCCAGAGAAGCGGATGCTGCCTTCGAACGTTCTCCAGCGCCTCACCACTCGACGTCAGCGAACCGAGATCGAATCCTATGTTCGCGCGGGCACCGGCGACGGCGGCTCGCAGTGCACCGCAGGCGACGGCGATGTCCGCGACAAGAGCGGGGTTGCCGTGCGTGGCCAGCCATTCGAGGTCGCTGACCGCTTCAGCGCCGGTGATTCCCAAGTCGGCAGAGGACTCCGCCGCCTGAACTGACGCTTCCCGGATGGCGTCCTCGCGACCCGCGCCTGGCTCAATCCGGAACGCACGACCGAATGCCTTCGACGCGGCCGCGTCCTCATCGGCGAGCCGAAGGGCGGTCTTGCGGCCGGTTCTCGCTCGGTCCTTCACGGCGTCGAGTTCGGCTCGCAGGGTGTCGTCGACCTCTGTGTAACCGGCGACCATCGACGTGAGCGAGTACGCGATGGCGAGCATCACTCCGGCCGCTGCTCCGCCGCCTGGCGCCCCGGTTGACTGAGCCAAGGCGGTGGTCCAGTCGTCGATCGTCGAGGTGCGGGCAGAGACCTGCGCAGAGTCATCCATGCCCTCAGTCTGGTCACACCGAGCTCAGTGCGTCACTCCCTTGATTGCGCCGCCTTGATCTGCCAGTGGGCGCACATCGCGCTCTCGACGCGACCGCGTGGCGCGCGACAGCGGATACTTCGCGTCGAGGTGCGGCTCGAGATAGAGGCGACGAAGGGCGACCAGAATCATGGTTCCGCCTACCCAGTAGCCCAGGAACAACACCATGCCCTGTGCGAAGGTAAAGCTGATCAGGGTGACAACGACGCCGACGCCGATGTAAAGCCAGCGCCACGCACCAGAGATTCGGTCGCGGGCCACCTGCTGCTCTTCCGCTCGATCAGCGAGCGAATCCACGCGGCTGCTGAGCGCTGCGTCGTCGATGGTCGAGAAGAGGTCTCGCACCTGGACCCGGAGGGCGTTCGCCACCAGAGACAACGTTTCCAAGCTTGCGTCCTCCCCAGCCTCGAGTCGCTGGACCGTCCGGAGGCCGATCCCGCTCTCATTTGCGAGTCGTTCCTGGGTCCAGCCCTGTGTCTGTCGAAGCTCGGTGATTCGTGTTTTATTCATGACCCCATGCTCACTTTGTTCCGACCGCCAACGCCACGCCAGGAGGACGCCGGTGAGGCGCCATCTGGCCGCCAGCGTGCCGCCAACGCATTTCGCGCTAGGCGCCGCCGGCTCGGTCGTCGAGCAAACTCGGTCAGGCTGTTGAGCCAGGGGAGGGCTTGGCTGGTTCCGCGACCACGTGGGCGCCAGCGTCTTCGGGGGTTCCCCGTACCTCCGTCTTGAGGATTTTCATCGACTGTCCGATGCTTTTCGCGAGCCCAGGCAGCTTGGGTGCGCCGAACAGCAGCAGAACCAGAAAAACAATCACGATTAGGTGCCATCCGCTGAAGGCGTTACCGAGAATTCCCACTGCTATCTCCTTTGAGTTGCTTGCAATATACAGGGCTGCTCGGCATCAACATAGGTTCAGTAGTCATCGATGTTCTTCAGGAGGCACGCAAGGGTCCCATCAACTCAACGAGTCAGATCGAGCAGCTGGCCGGGCCTACTCGCGGTTAAATGCAGGAAGGCTCCCTGCAATGCAGGGAGCCTTCCTCTCAGACAGCCTCAGGCTGTCAGTGAGTCAGTCTTAGCGACGAGCGTCGTGGTTGTCAGCGTCGCGGTCGTAGAACTCGCGGCTTCCCGACTTGGCGAGGCCACGGCTAACCATGTAACCGATGGTGAGGAGGGTGGCGTACAGCCAGACGTGGTCGGCGCCGAAGCCCTGTCCGTCTTCTCCGTTGTCGACCATCGCTGAGGCGATGAACATCGAGATGAGGATCACAACGTATGCGATGAACTCGGTGGTCTTGAACGCTGCCTTGGTCTCCGTGGAGAGGCGAGAGACGCGGCCGTTTGCGGGGGTGTTGCTCATGAGGTGTCCCTCTTTCCTGCTAGTGGTATGTGGGGCGCGGTTGCGCCTCAGCTATGTAAGCAGCAGGTGAGAGAAAGGGGAGAATCCTGAGGGGGCCCTTGACATTGCCTTCGAGATCGGCCATTTTACGCGTGCGCGTACATCAGAGTGCAGTGGCGTCGACTCCGGCCGCCTTATCTGTCTGGTCGAGCGGCTTCTGCTCCTTCGCTGCGACAATCGCAGCACGACCTGACGGCAACAGGATGGCGACGGTCATGACGAGGATCGTCACGATTCCAGCGATGATGAGCAACACCTGCACGCTGATGACATCGGCGAGCGGCCCGAAGGCAGCCATCCCAATGGGCGTGGCCATGGCCATAACGATGCCGACGTAGCTGAACACCCGTCCGTGCATTTCGGGCTCGACGGTTTCCTGCACAAGCGTCATGAACGGTGCGGAGAACAACGGGACCAAGAGGCCGAACCCGAACATGAAGCCGTAAAACACCCACAGGTTGGGCGATAGTCCGAGCGCAATGGTGAGAACCGCAAACCCAAACGTGGCGAAAAGTATCAGCGGGATGCGACCCCGTTTGGCAAGAACTGTCGCGACCAGTACGCCGCCGAGCATCATTCCAACGCTGAACGCGATCTCGAGCACTGTCACCATCCACACCTCGGTGCCGAATGTGCGCGCAACCATGAGGGGAGTGATGAATGACGGTGCCACGGTCAGCAGGAAAATGATGGCGAAGACGCCGAGCAACCACCGCACGACCTTGTGGTGCCAGATGTATCGCATGCCCTCGACCAGGTCCTCGCGGTAGCTCGTGGTTTTCGTCGCGATTGACGCGAGTGTCGGCACCGAGACGAAGAAGAGCAATCCGACCCCGATCACCGCTGTGACGACGTCGATGAAAAACACCGGGACGATCCCGAACACACCGAAGACCGCTCCGGCGGCCGCGGGCGCAAGCAGCGCCATCGCTGACTGGATCGTGCCGAACATTCCGTTCACGCGAAGCAACTGATCGGCAGGAACGATCTGCGGGATCATCGCCTGCACGGCCGGCGTCTGGAAGCCAGCGCCGAGCGATCGGGCACCGACGGCGAGCAGAATCACCCACAGGTCGGTGATGCCGTTGAGCATCGCTATCGCTAGGACGAGCGTGACGATCGCAATCGAGCTGTCAGCGATGATCACCAGAACTCGGCGGTTCATTCGGTCCGCCACCACGCCACCGAAGATCGACACGATGCCCTGCGGCAGGAATGCGACGATCGCATATAGAGCAAGCGCGAGTCCGGACTGCGTCTCGAACGTGACATACCACATCACCGCGTACTGCACGATCATCGAGCCGAACAGCGAGATGGTCTGGCCGCTCAGAAAAAGAGCGACGTTGCGTTTCCAGTGCGAGGGCACGGTGGATGCCGCGTCTTCCGCTGCGACGAGGTCTTCCGCTGATGGTGAGGTTGGCTCAGAATGCACGTCCCCACAGTACCGAGAGTGTGCGACATTGGCATCCGTCTGGAGACGGAAATGAACGCTGGGCCCGTGAACTCAAGCGTCGTGGCATTCCGCCGCCATATTCGACCGGGGGACTGAATCGCTTACGGACCTTCGTCGAGGATGGGTGCCAGAGCGTCGCGGATGGTGTCGAACAGAACCGCGTGCCCCTCGTCGTTCGGCGCGCTGTGTTCGGCGGCTATGAGTTGGGGTTCGCCATCAAGCGGTTGGCCGATGTCGAGGAATGTGCCATCGACCGCTTCGACAGCTGCGCGTACTTCGTCGATGATTTCGGTTAATCGAGGCGGCGTATCGGAAGCGTCCCAGAGCGGGCTGATCGCGACGATCTCTGCTTCAGGCAGTCCCGCGCGAAGTTCTGTGAAGGTCTCCACGATGGCAGCGTTCACGACGGCCGGGCTTGAGCCCGCAGAAGAGTCGAAGAACCCGCCAGACACGAGAACGATGTCGGGTGAGGCAGCGACGATCCCCGGTACGCGTTCGGTATAAGGAAGCGCGTCCTGCGTTTCTCCGGGAGTTCCATATCCCGTTCTGGCTATACCCGCGTTCATCTCGGTCCAGACGTGTTTCGCTGCGAGCTGGCTCGTCCATCGATTGTCTGTCGAAGTCGTGCCTTCGCCCGACGTGGACGAGTCACCGAGAAAGGCCACAGTGAGAGGCGCGCCGGTCGGCGTCGGGGTTGGCGTGGGAGTGGGCATCTCGGTGTCCGCTGAAGTGAGCGGACGAACCGAGCTGTTTGTTGGCGCTGACGCGGGCCGGTTGAATGCGAGCACCACAAGAAAAATGGTGATTGATGCCACGATGACGAGGAGAAGATACTGGCCGAATTCGGCGAACCATTCCCGCAGGGATGCCTGTCGATTTGCGCGTTTAGCCATAAGTTCGACCTTAGTCGGCGATACCGGTGTCATATTCCGGCGCGATGCGTACTGCCGGGCGGGTGAGCACCCACCGAGCGGGACACGCCTTTCTGCGCCCTCACCGGGTACAAAGCATCGTCAGCGATGCGGGTGGGTGTCGGTAAAACAAGTCGCCGCTCAGAGTCGGCGCGGTTGCCTCGCATAAGCCGGATAAACTCGGAATCATCTGTCGGCAGGTACGACAGCCCGGGGGGGAAAATTGTTGGTCGAAAAATTTGCGGGTGGCGCTGTAGAAGCGCGCGGCGAGACTCGCCGAAACGACGTGAGGGATTGGCGCAAACGATACGCGATTCGCCTCGCGATCACAGACCTTCTTGCGGTCATTTGGGTCGTCTACGGGGTTCAATTAGCGTGGCTAGGGTTTGACGTCGAGGCTCGGGGCTTCAACACCGTCGGAAGCGAAATTAGCTATTCCGTGATCTCGAGTGTGATCGTGGTGGCCTGGCTCGCGACGCTTGGTCTGATCGGATCGCGTGCCGACCGCGTGATCGGAGTCGGTTCTTCCGAGTACAAGTTGATTGTGGATGCAAGCACACGACTTTTCGGAATGGTCGCTATCCTGGCTTTCCTTTTCAAGATCGATCTTGCCCGGGGATACATTCTTATCGCCTTCCCACTCGGCGTGCTCGTCCTTCTCGCCTCGCGATGGATGTGGCGGCAGTGGCTCGGAGTTCAGCGCGCGACGGGGCAGTTCTCCTCGCGAGTTTTGCTCGTCGGTTCTGCGACTTCCGCACTTCATATTGCAGATGAGTTGGCTCGCTATCCTTCGGCCGGTTACCGGGTGGTCGGGGCTTGCGTCCCACCCGGGGGGTCGCAGAGCGATCTGCTGCGAGCGTCAGTACCCGTGCTAGGGGACCTTTCCGCTCTCCACAGTGCCTTGGATGCAACAAGGGCCGACACTGTAATCATCACGAGCGCAGAGGAACTCTCGCCTCAACGGGTGAGGGAGTTGAGCTGGTCGCTGGAGCCAGCTCGACAACACTTGGTCGTCGCGCCGAGCCTCACCGGAATCGCCGGGCCGCGAATCCATACCCGGCCCGTGGCTGGACTGCCACTCATCCATGTCGAAACCCCTCGGTACAGCGGCGCTAAGACGCTTGCGAAACGCGGGCTGGACCTATTCGGCTCGCTCTTCCTCCTTCTTCTTCTCAGCCCGCTATTAGTCGGCATCGCGGTGGTCATCAAGCTCACTTCCACTGGACCAGTGTTCTTTCACCAGGAACGCGTCGGCATCGGTGGAAAGCCCTTCCGTATGCTGAAATTCCGCTCGATGGTCGTCGACGCCGAGTCCCTCCTGAAAGAGCTGCAGAAGGCGAAAAGGAGTGACGGTAATCAGGTGTTGTTCAAAATGAAAGACGATCCTCGCGTCACTGCAATCGGCCGGTTCCTTCGTCGGTTTAGCCTCGACGAGCTACCGCAACTTCTGAATGTGTTTAACGGGACGATGGCGCTGGTTGGCCCACGTCCGCCACTTGAGCGCGAAGTTTCGGAATACGAGCGCCACGTACATCGTCGCTTCCTGGTCAAACCGGGGATAACAGGGCTGTGGCAGGTGAGCGGGAGGTCAAATTTGTCCTGGGAAGAAAGCGTTCGTCTGGACCTCTATTACGTCGAAAATTGGTCTTTCACGGGCGACTTGGTCATTCTTTGGCGCACGGCTAAAGCAGTCATGGCGCGCGACGGTGCTTACTGACGCAGCAGCGCTTTCTCCCCGCCCACTCGTACCTCGGAGAAGGCGAGCTGGTGACTCCAATGAGGCGGTTATGAACGCGCGCAGTCGGTCCTGCGTTGCCTTACTTTCACATGCGGAGGGCTCGACAACGGAGCATCGAGCGCGCCGACGGAGGGCTCAGGTCGCAGCGCGCTACGGCACACAACGACAGCTGTAGGGAACAAATCCTAGTTGCTCCGAGGGGTCGGACAGCTAACGGGATGCCTCTAACCAGCTGAAGGTAAGCGACGTGTGGACAGGCCAACGGCCCCAGTCGCGACCAACCGGAATCGCCGGATTGGTCGCGTTCCTCCTGAGGCTGAAAGCCTATGCGAGGCGGAATTAGGCGGGCTTATGCGCGAGCTCATCAGAAAGCACATCGGCTTCGCTCGCCCCGTATCCGTATCCGTATCCGTATCGCCCGTTTCCATATGCGTCTGGCCCGGACGTGGGCATCATAGTGAGCACTATGCCTGACACAGAGGCGCCAACGTTCTCGAGAGCGGTGAGCGCGCCTTTCAGTTGATTCTTGTGTGTGCGACCGGAGGCAACGACGACGATGGCGCCGCCGACGCTCTTCGAGAGGATCGCCGCGTCTGTGACGGGAAGCAGCGGCGGAGCGTCAAATATCACCGCATCGAATTCTCGTTCCAGGATAAGAATCAACTCTGCCATCGCACGAGAGCCCAGTAATTCACTTGGGTTCGGCGGAATTTTTCCGGCGGGGAGTACGAACAGTTTGGACTTTCCCCAAGGTTGCACGACATCAGGCAGCTCAGCGCGCCCGATCAAGACGTCTGTGAGCCCGGCGCCGCCTTCCACCCCCATATATTCGGCCACTTTTGGACGCCGCAGGTCAGCGTCGACGAGAAGCACGCGGGCCCCGGCATCTGCGAGCGTGATAGCCAGATTAGCCCCGGTGGTACTTTTACCCTCGCTCTGAACCGAGGAAGTGATTACGAAAGTCCTGCCCTTTGTACCAACGTCGATGAAGGACAGATTGGTTCGTAGTGTGCGGAAGGACTCGGCACGGGGGCTTCGAGGATTCGCATGAACGATAAGCGGTCGTTGCTTGGCCTTCGGATCGAAGGCAATTGCTCCTATAACTGGTGCCGGGGTGAGCGCTTGAAGATCTCGCTCGTTCCGCACCTTATTGTCGAGCATTTCTCGCAGTACTGCTGCTCCGAGACCGAGCGCCAGTCCCACGAACGCTCCGAGGGCAAGATTGAGGGGCACGCGCGGAGAAACGGGGGTTGAAGGGACATCGGCCTGTTGCACCATGGTCAGTTTGACGGGGGACATCGCATTGCCGGCGTCGGTGGTCTCAATTTCCTCCACGGCCGCCGTCAAGCTTTCCGACACGGTATTCGCAATATCCGCCGCCATGACGGGACTTGCATTGCTAGCAGTGATTTCGATGATCGTCGTATCAACAGCTGCCGAAACCGCGATGTCGCTGGCGAGTGCGTCGGCGCTCATGTTCAATTGCAGCTTGGCGATTACGGGGAGGAGAACAATCGGGGTTTTGGCAAGGTCGGAGTAGGTCTTCACCCGCTGCACAGTAAAGCTGTTCCCTTGAGCCAACTCCTGTGCGCTCTGGCCCGACGATGTCGATACGAAAACTTTCGAGGATGCGCTGTACCTGGGCGGATCCAACAAAGAGTAGCCGGCGCCGGCGCTCACTCCGAGGAGTGTGGCGAGCAGAAGCACTGCCCAGCTCCTGCGGAGGATGCGGACGTAGTCGCGGAGCTCCATGGTACCGGCCTTTCGATAGTCGCAAAGAAGGTCGGCAAAACTAACCCCCAATGTTTATGTTGCCACAATCTCCGTCGGCAACACGACAGCGAGGACGCCCTGTAACTGCGGACTCTTGAGGCAGAGAACGGCGGCAGCGAGTTATTGCACCTGCTTGCTGTCTCTCTCGTGTGCCAACGAGACATATCCGCCATGGTGTCGAACCAACTTCGGCGCCTGACGGTCAGCCCCGGACCTATGCATTGTCCCTAGCGAAATTCCAACGAACAAGAAGATGAACCAACTGACTGGCAGCGTCTCGAGCGAAGCGCCGGTAATGCCCATGCCGAGCAGGACTGCAACGACACCGACGGCTAATCCCGTAGACGGTGCGCCGCGACGTTGTCCCCTGAACGTTGAAACGACGAGCCCGAGCCAAAGAACTGCGCCGATGAGGCCGCCTTCTACTAAAACTTTGAGAGCAATATTGTGAGAGGTGATGTGGTGACCGCTCCACGCGAAGTGCGATTGAAGCGTGTCTCCCGCGGAACCGCTGCCCCACCCATATATGGGTGAGGCGATGATGAGGTTGATTCCCTCCGCGTAGCCGGGAAAGCGGCCCAAGAAACGATTGTCGGTGGAAAACCCAGTAAGCGAGTCAACGACGCTGAGAGCGTCGGCGTTCCATGATGCTATGGCCAAAATTGCGGCGAAACCGATCAAGATTGTCGCTGCGAGGCGTTGAAATACTTTGCTGGCAGATGGTGCAGCGAGGACCAGAGCGACGGCGGCGAGCCCCAGAGCGATATAGGCGGACCTAACCAATGTCAGGTACATTCCCAGCAAGCCAAGGGCGAGCATAAGGGGAGCTAGGCGTCGGTGTGTCCCGAATCGCGCCATACCCCAAACTAGGACGAGCAGACATGCCGTCGCAGCGTGGAACGGCCCCGAGAATATTCCCTGCAGTCGTGCCTCACCGCCCAATACCCCCGTGTACTCGCCAGCGGCTCGAGTTATCGATTGTTCGATCCCTGGAGCGAACTGGTGGACGACGATCGATACAGCAACAGCCGAGGCCAGTACCTTTATTGCTGTCAGCTCCACGGCGGGTATCAAGCGGCGCGGGATCGCAGCGCCCGCCACGACGCCGGCAAGGCAAAACACAGTCTTGCGAAACCCGAGAATTCCCACCTCAAGAGAGGGAATATTCGGGTGAAGTACCAATAGTGCCCAGAAGGCCAAAATCGCGGTAACCCAGCCCACAGCAGCCTTACCCCGGCGCTCGGCCGGCGGGACCGTCAGCCACGCGACATACGCCGCTGCTAGGGCAAGAGCTTGCACCGCGAAGGATACCTGGGTTGGCAAGACCGTTCCGAAGATCATGGCCAGCAGGAAGGCGGTAAGCCACTTCGGGGTCGAATCCACTTTAGAAGGAACGATCAACCAGACCACTGCGGCGATCGCTGCCGCGAGCACTATCGCATATGTCGGCTCGCTGGTCGCGAGATAGGCCGCTGCCCCGGCAAGGACCGCCACGAGACATCCAAAGCCAACCCAAAGGCCGTGAGTTAGCAATACGGGAGAAAGCAGCAAGGGGCGACGTCGCACCCCGGCAGGTCGGAGTCCGGAAGGAAGAGCATCCTCACTTCGATGGGCTTCGCGCAACGGTTCCCTTCCTTTAGCACCGCGAAGTGCTCGCCGGAACTTCGTGAGGTCAGTCAAGCTGAGGCTGCCCTAAACCAAAGAGCAATTTGGCTTTCGATTCCCACGTCGCGTCGTATGGAATCGAGCCAGGAATCCGCGGCACCCTCCCTTGGTGGCTGGCGGCCTCGATCCACTCAAGGTGATCGCCCGCGGCCCTCACAGCGACACCATCCAAGTTGCGGCGACCGGCGCCAGCTATCGGTGTTGTGAGGACCGGCAAGTGGGCGGCGCGATATTCGTACGTTTTGATCACGTCTCCACCCACCTCACCTACCCCTACACGATGGGGAACCCAACCGATATCGAAGGTCTGGAGAAGGGCCGGGACATCCTCGTAGTGGACATCACCGACCAAAGTTATGTTGGGGACTCGTGTCAACGGCTTTCGATACTCGCGATCTAGGATCGGCCCAGCTAGTACGAAGTTCACATGAGGAAGGCTCTTTGCTGTCTCGAGTACAAGCTCGAGGTCCACTCTTCTGCCAATTTTCCCGACATAGCCGACGGTAATCGGTCCGGCGGCTTTTGAACTGGTCAAGAAACGCTCTGGGTCACAGCCATTGGTGACCAATTTTGCATCGTCGCGCCCAAACCTGTGAGCGAGCGCCAGCGTTCCCTCGGCGTTGGCGGTCACATGCGTAGCGCGCGCAAATATTGCCCGGTACGCCTCCTCGGTTTCCCTTTTGATCGAGTCGAAAGCATAGTGCACAGTCCAGTCGTCTAATAGATCGAATACGGTGACCCGACCGTCGAATATCTCGTCCGCCGCCGGTGCCATGCTGACGAACGGATTCCAGATGATCGCGGGGACGGATGCGGGGTCAGTTTGCGGAACTTGGTAGTCTCGCGCCGATTGCAGCCACCACTTTCGGCGATCTCGAATGTTCGGAACCGCCCATGAGTAGCCATCGATCGGCGTTGTATTCGGAGCGAGAGACGCGGGTGATGGCTTCGATTGAAAAGGCTTTGCGAAGCGCGGCTCTGGGCGGCTCAGAACGGCCACCGAGCCAGAATCGCTCGCGAGGCGCCCAAACCACTCGATCATGTGGCCGTCGCGCGTTCGATAGCCCTCAGCAGACAACTTGCGCTGTCCGTGCATCGGGAATGCGAGCCACGAGAATCGGTGATCGGAAGTTGGCTCAGTCATGGGTGTGGCCCTTTCCTTGTGAGATTTGAGTGATGTGCGCGATGAGAGTGGAAGCAAGTGCTGAGGGGGTGAGTTCTCTCAGGAACCGCTCACGAGCCGCGTGACCACGGTCACTCGTCACGGCGGCCATGACCGCGGCATGGATTTCCTCGAGCGTGGTGTGTTGATCGAGCGGGAGGTAGACGCCGCCAGCAATCTCGTCTATGGGGTCCGTGCGCGTGGCCACGATCGGCACCCCGGCCTTCATCGCGTCGATGAGTTTGGCGGGTAGCTGCACGTCTCCGCCGTCAGAGGTTGCGTCCATGACAATGAGGGCCACGTCAACCAAGTCATACGCTTCTTCTAGCGGAG
Organism: Mycetocola zhadangensis; assembly: GCF_003668565.1. Taxonomy (GTDB): domain Bacteria; phylum Actinomycetota; class Actinomycetes; order Actinomycetales; family Microbacteriaceae; genus Mycetocola_A; species Mycetocola_A zhadangensis. The sequence goes on along the minus strand of NZ_RCWJ01000003.1, from coordinate 287,117 downwards.
TGTCGGGGGAGATTTCGGTCCAGTTGTCTTGCCCTGGACCAGGGGCACCCATGCCGCTGCCTTGGAACGTGAAGAGCTCGACGTCCTGGTAGGTGGCAATTAGGTTCTGTAGTACAGCCTGGCCCTTGTGAGCACGAATAGTCCCAAACGCCCCGATTCGGACGCGGTCAGACCCCGCGGCCGGAGGTAGCCGCTCTCGCCCTTCCGCACGTGTGTGAGGTATGAGCGTTGCTGGCAGGTTCGCTGGCAGGCGCCGCCGAAGCGCATCAGTAGCGTATGTCAGACCGTCCGCAAGCAAGAAGCTTCTCTGCTGCGACGCTTCAATTCGAAGCGGATGCATCACTCGAAGTGGATTGAGTTTGAATGCGTTCGACAAGGAACGCGCCCGGAACGCACGAGCTAAACCGGCGTCGTCGTCGTCCAGGTCAACTATCACGACAGCGGACGGAACGACACGTCGGATTTCGCCGACCAACCGCGGGAGTGGAGCAATGCCCTTAGACACCCAGACAATGAGCCGATCGGTGCCCTTTGCATACCGTGAAGCGAGCTCACCGATCCGGCGCGTCATTCGTGCACCACTGATTGTGTCGATGTCGAAGTCAAACTGACGGGCACCCTTCCACACCCGCCCCGCGCCGACCGCGCATATGTGAACGTCGCCGAGCTCGCGCGCGACTAAGGCGAGGGAAAGGGCGCGACCAAGCGCGTTAGACGATGAGTCATGTCCAAGAATGAGCGTGCGAGTACTACTGTCCAATCGACTGTGCCTCACGCCGCCGGGACCGTGATTTGGCCCCAGCGCTACTTGCTAGTTTCTCCAACGCTTCTTCATAACGGCCGTTGACGAGGTCCCATGTATAGAATTCCGCCGCCCTTGCTTTGGCGGCGTTGGCCAGACGGTTCTGAAGAGAGGAATCGATCATGACCCTTGAAATGGCTTCGATCATCTTGGAGACATTGAGCGAGACGAGGGAGCCGGTATCACCGATCACCTCACGGTTATACACGGTGTCACGCGCGACTATCGGGGTACCGCAGGCCATGGCCTGCACCAAGGCAGGGTTGGTGCCTCCAACACTGTGGCCGTGGAAATATACCCCCGCGTGTTGCCAGAGCGAGTGCAGCCGAGCGTCATCTGCGATGTGCCCAAGCCACCTCACTTTGGGCTTCCGCTCGGCTAAATCTCGAACTTGTTCTTCGAGCTCGCCTCCGTAGCCAGAAGATCCCACGACGACCACGGGCCACCTGTCGGCGAGATTGTCAGCCGCTTCAATGAACTCCGGCACGCTGTTCTCGGGTACGAAGCGAGCGACCATAAGAATGTAGCCGCGGTGTGATAGACCAATTTCGACGGGCAACTGCGGTACATCGCTTCCGCCATACGGGATGAAGACGCCGCCGACCCCGAAGTCAGATTCCCAGCGTTCGGCGATTGCTTTTGCGTCGTAGACCAGCCTGTCTCCAAAACGCGCCGTCAGCCAGGCTCCGGTTCGGAAAACAAATTTTGCAAGGCGGTTCCACTTCGCTCGGTCCCATTCGATCCCGTCGACGTTGATGAGAGTGGGAATCCCTCGAAGCCGCAACAGCGGTAACCAATAACCATTCGCGACATTCATGATGAGAGCCACGTCCGGCTTTTTCCTAGCGGCGTCCAATACGGCGGTCAGCCCGTGGGTTAGCGTGCTCAAAGACTTAGTTTCAAGTCCGCGCGTAATCACCGACTTCACTCTGGCGTCGCGGCTCGGATCGTCGAACTTCGAAGCACCTTTTCTGCCGTATACCGTCACGTCCCAACCCCGCGACGAGAGGTAAGGTGCGAGTTTGCGCACGGCGGTTTCGAATCCACCGTAATAACTCGGATATCCGCGAGTACCTATGATTGCTACGGATTGTTTCAAGATGCTCTCTTCGGTCGGTGAGGCGCTTCAGCTGGAGACACTTCGAGCCGATGCGCCCGTCCGGCGCAACAGAAAATCTGTGCGCAATCCGAATGGCGTCGTCGTTTGTTTGCTACCGCCGACACCCGAGCGAGCACGGCTCGCACTTCGGATATACGACGGCACCCCCATGCATCCAATTCAACTTTAGCTGACGGTGACCCATGTGCGACTGTCGACTGTTGTATGAGATCTAGTCGCAGCATCTTTCGTCTGCCGCGCAGACGCCTTCGTTGCGCGTTATGCCGGGGAAACGACTGGGCGGCGGCAACTGGCGATTGAGCGGCAGTCCGCCCAAAACGGCCTGCTTCAATGGCGTTAATGTGCAAGCTCAAGGCTGGCGCCACGGCTAGCGGTTGCCACGCCGCCACCTGATCCTTGAAAGTCCGCCAAAAAGAATCACGCCCTGAACAACAAGCCCGATGAACTCCGCTAGCAACTCGCCGAATAGAGCACCCTTTGCCCCTATGACGCCACTGAAGAAGAACACTGCAGGAACGCCCACGGCGGCTGCCGCGATGTTGGCGAGCGCAATCCAGTTGCCCTTCTTTTCGGCGACCATGGACAAGCCGAGTCCCCGCGATGCGCAAATTGTCAAAATCACGGCGCCAGCGATAGCTGTCAGTTCAAGTGGCACGTCTACGACGCCAGAGAAGACGAAATCGGCCACCCACGGCGCGAGGAACGCAAATCCAACGCCGGCGAAGACTCCAAGCCCACAGTTCAACAGGAGGGACTGGCGGCTACGCTTTACGTTATTTTCTCGGTCAGCACCCACCCAGCTTTGTAGTCGACTTGGGAAACCGCCCAGCAGGCTCAACGCCATGCGCATGAGTCGTTCGACAGCTGTGAACAAGGGCGCTGCCGACGGCGCAGCGACAGCGACGATCGCGATTGGCAACGTGGTGTACACGGCGCCAATCGTTCGCCCGATCGTAAGCGGAAAGTGTTCCCTCATCACAGAAGCGCCGCGCTTGAACTCCCCGCGTCCCGGCCAAAAGCCGTTGCCAGTGGCGAAAGCACTGAGAGTCCACGTTAAGATTGCCGCCGCTACGAGGGCGAGCCCATAGATGAATAGAGGAGCACCTTGCAGATAGGCGACGGCACAGACGGCAGCCGCTACGATCTTCGGCAAGCCCTCTACCCAGAGGATCGTCAAGGGGCGGTTGCACCCAATCAGGTACCAACTCGGGCTCAATGCAGCCGCTGAGAACCCAAGAGCTATAACGGCGGCCGCACCCTTATCGCCATCAACAATCAAGAAGCTCGCTAACGCCGCCACCGGAGCCAATAACGCCAACGCAGACAGCCGGGTTGCTGCCGCAGAGACATAAAGCGAAGACCGCTTCTCGTTCGTTGAGTGCGCAACCTTCTGCGGCCCTAAGACACCCCAACCGAGATCAGCCATGATCGCGGCTGTCCCTCCGAGGGACTGCGCAACTCCGAAAACGGTTAGACCTACGGCCCCGTATGCAGTCGTGAGAGCGGGAAGGACTAGAAGAGGGGTAACGGCGCTCAAGCCGGGGATGAGGAGGTACAGCCCGATGACGCCTATCCGCCGCAACCACCTCACTACTTTGAGTTCCCGCATCCGCGGGTCGAGGTATAGGACTCCTCGACCCCACGTAGTACATGCCGCACAGCAGCGGGCAAAGGCCCCCCGAGTCCGCTCAATACCTTTTCGGAAAAAGGCGCAGGCGGCGCTGACATTGTCGTATCAATGGCCCGCAGTATCTCGTTCGCGAGGGCTTGAGGCTCCGGTTGAGCGACAAACAAGCGCTCGTCGAGCCCCGCGCGCGTGCCTCCCAGCTCGTTTGTAACCGCTATGGCGCCAGAACAGACCGCATCGAGCGGGGGATGCGATGGGTGCGGGCTGTGTTGCAGCGAGAGAACGATGTCGCTCGTTGCAAGAATGTCAAAGTATTCTCCCCAAACCAGCTTGCCGAGTGAGTGCAATCTGTGAGTGCTTGAGAGCTCAACATCCGCATGTTGTTCCCCGGCGGAAACGAATGTCGCGTCGATGCCCCTACGTTCTAGTTCTTGGGCCACTAACGTGAGCGCCGAAACTCCTATATCGAAGAGATTGCGAGGCTTGGAAGGCCGCGCGTAGAAGAACAATCGCGGGACAGCAGAGGGCTTTCGTGTCTCCGAAGAACTGCGAAGGCGCGTCAGGTCCAAGCTCGGCCCGAACACGCTTTCCGGGTCGATGTCGACGGACTCCTCGTCACGAAGGTAGTGGGCGAGCAAAGTGGAGTTAACCAACGATGTGAACCCGGCGTGGTATGTGGAGCGAGCGAGTGCGAACTGGGTTGACCACGGGTAGAAACCGGGTTCGTAGTCCTGGATTAAATAGATCACCCGGGCATTCGAGATTAGTCCAAGTCGACAAGCCACATCGATCGAGTGCGCCGTGGTCCAGTGGGTCGCGAGCCACAAGTCGTCCGTCCCCACCTCGCTTTTGACGAGCTGAGTGCCGCCGATCATGGTGAAGTCCGAATCGAATCGGAACTCTTCGTTCAAGTACCGCGCCATCGCCGGGCGATCGCTTGGGCGCACAGCGTCGCCCAACGAGATGAGTCTTAAAGGCAACGATGCTTCTTGGGCAATTGTGCATGCGACCTCCAGCGCCGTTTTGACGCCGGCGAATACTGCATCCGGTCGCATTTCCGGGAGAACAACGTTCACCGCGGAGGGCCGATCGGCCCGCCAGCTTAGGCTCGACACTGCCATGCTCGACCGATCAAGTCGGGAAAATGCGTTTGAGCCGCTAATCGTTGAGGTTGCGCCTCGGTAGGCTGCCGCGAATCGACGAAATTTGTACGCGTTTGCTGCGCGCCTGAAGCTCTTACTAATTAGACTCATGTCCACCCCTCGACTGGTCGGGGTACTCATGTATGTTTTCCGCCCCCGCCTCACTCTATTCGACGAGGCTTCGGCGGCTTTTGCGCCGCGAGTGAGCCAGTCGCACGAGCACGCGATGCGCGCTGCGTGGCTGACAACTGTTCAACGGCCCCGAGGTGCAACAAAGCGCCGATGCTCGGAGCGTTACGAACAATCCTTGGCTCGCCCATCGTGCATGGCAGTTACCCCACGCCCAGTCGCGCGTCGGCAGGGTGCGAGCGCAGTTGTTTGAGCACTTGCCGTGGGACCCGTGCATTCGGTCTCGTTCTACATTTCGCCGGTCTACTGCGGGGCAGGAGCGGACGAGAATGCGGCACCCTCAAGCAAGGTGTCGCCGCGCCAACTCGATCAGTACAGCTGGGATGGACCTGGTTGGCATCAGCTGTGTCCGCGGACGGTCGCGGAGGCACTACTCAACTTGGGTTACCAGCAGTCGTCGGACCAGTATTCTTCGCACTCGGGCGAACACCAATATACGCGCGCGCCTCGAGGCAGAGGCCGGTGGCATTGCTTGCATCGACGGTTCGCGAGGAAGGGAAGGGCCGCGGAAAGGAGCGTCCGGATCGCATGCGGCTGTTGCTCTGAAAGCCAAAGCATGGCGGCTCCGTTCTGTGTCCTGTGATGCCAACAGCTTACCTATTAATGAGACATGCTCATGTCCCCATTTGGGTGACTTGTGCGATGTCGCTCGGTCCTCAGGTTTTGTTCGCACCGGTCTGGCTGCTTTGATGAACACATGAGCCGGGCTGATTCCAACAGAGGCGATCGACAAAACAAGGGGAAGAAGCATCGGTGGCCGCTTCTGCTTTTCATCGGATTTGTAATCCTTCTCCTGGGCGCATCGGCCTGGGTTGCGGTTCGCGGGGTGATGGCGAAAGCTGAGCTTGAATCTGCCGTTCCGCTCGCCGGTGAACTCAAGGAGCAGGTTCTCAACCAGCAGGTTTCCAAAGCCGAAGTTACCGCTGGGGCGCTTGAACACCACGCCGCTCGGGCGGCGTCCTTGACAGGTGATCCAATCTGGCGCATCGCGGAGTTTGCGCCGTGGCTTGGGCCTAATCTCACAGCTTTCCGCGAGATTGCCGAAGTGACAGAACGGGTTTCGGAGGACGCGGTGGGGCCTCTGATGCAGTTGGCGGCTTCGGTTCAGTTGAACGCATTGAAACCAACAGATGGCGCTGTCGACTTGCAATCTCTCGTGGCAGCAAGACCCGTCGCGGAGAGTGCCTCCACCGCAATCGCAGATGCACAGGTCAAGTTGGCGGACATTGATACGGACTCGACCGTGAGTCCGCTTCGCGCGGCGGCCGAGCGCCTCTCCGTACAGTTGGCGCAGGTCGCTGAGCCTGTGGAAGCCATTCGCGTCGCTACCGCGCTGGTTCCCGAATTTCTGGGGGATTCGGGTCCCCGAAGTCTGCTCTTGCTCTTCCAGAATCCTGCTGAGCTCCGAACCACCGGCGGTATTTCGGGCGCGCTTGCGCTGCTCGAGACAAACGCAGGCAGTATTGACTTGGTCCAGCAGGCCTCGAGTACAGATTTCCCCGGGTTCGACGAGCCGGTCGCTCAGCTCCCTGACTCGACTCGGGCCCTCTACGGAGATATCACGGCCAAGTACATCCAGAACGTGAACCTCACACCCGATTTCCCGCTCTCGGCCTCGCTGGCTCGCGACATGTGGGCGAAGCGGTATGGGACGTCAGTCGATGGTGTGATTTCGATAGACCCCATCGCGCTCAGCTACATCCTCGAAGCGACTGGGCCTATCACGCTTGCAACGGGGGACATTCTCTCGGCTGAGAATGCGGTGAGTTTGCTGCTACGGGACGCGTACGTTCGGTACAGCAAGCCAGCACATCAGGACATTTTCTTCGCAGCGGCGGCTTCGGCCGTATTCGAGAGAGTTGCCGGCGGGGACCTGGACGCTTCAAAGCTCATCGACGCCCTCGCGAAGTCGGGAAGTGAGCGACGTATCAATCTATGGAGCGCAGTGGAGGCGGAGCAGGAGGAATTGGCCGCGACGCCCCTAGCGGGGGCGCTTCCCAAGAAAACCGAAACAACTCAGCCCTTCGGCGTCTACCTCAACGATGCGACCGCGGCAAAGATGGATTTTTACCTGGACGTGCAGATTGCTGACGGGCAAGTAACGTGCCGAAAAGACGATCGCGCGACCTTCGGCATCTCGGTGACCTTGACAAACAACGCACCTCTGGATGCCCCCGTTACTTTCCCCGACTATGTCACTGGGGCGGGCGTTTTCGGGGTCACGCCGGGAAATATCAAGACGCTCGTGAACGTGTACGGCTCGCCTGAGCTTCAGAACCTTGGCGTCTTGAGGGACGGCGCCGTGGTTCCCCATCTACCAGCGACCGATGCGGGCTATCAGGTCAGCCAGATCGCAGTCGAACTGGCGCCGGGCGAAAGCACGACCTTGCTCTTCGGGTTCCTGGGCGATGGCCAATTCGACGGAGCAATCGAGACGGAACAGACACCAGTAATTAACCGTCACGAAACAACAAAGCTATCCCTGAGCTGCGAAAATCCTCTATGGTAAGAGGAGTGTCATCTAAGACACGCCGTTGTCGATCGACAATCTATAGTCCTGGGGGGTCTATAAATCATGTTCAAAAAATCACTGGCAGCGTTAGCGCTCGCAGTAATGGCCATCTTCGCTGTTCCGGCCGCAGCAACCGCGTATGGCCCAGCCTCTAACGGCACAGTAGTTGGAGATGTGACTGCGGGAGGTAACGTCACCATCAACTTCGCCGCTGGAGCATTCGTCGGCGGCGAGTCCGTCACCTTCGTAATCTCGGGTAACGGCGGCGTGACCATTGCTGCCTTCAAGGCAGCAACCGACGACGCTGTCAAGACCGCAAACGCCGACGGATCCGTCGGCGCAGTCGCCGCACTTCCGACGAACGCATCGGGAAGCTACAACGTGACGGCTACCGGAGCGTCAGGCCGAATCGGCACCGCAACGCTCACCGTTGCAGCAGCTGACGCAGGCAGCGGCCTGCCGAACACCGGTTCTGAGGTTCCCGTGCTCGCACTCTGGACCGCCGGTGGAGCGCTTGCACTCGGTGCAGCACTCATCGCTGTGATGACGATCGTTCGTCGCCAGCGTCTCTCGCAGGACTAGAAGAACCGCAACTCAAAACTTGCGGGACTCTGAAAACTGATTGACGGAGAAGGCCCCAAGCCTCAAGCTTGGGGCCTTCTTCGCGTCTGTAGGCTGGGAGCACAATGAAAATATCCGTTATCGGCTGTGGCTATCTGGGTGCCGTTCACGCAGCATCCATGGCCCAACTTGGCCACGACGTCATTGGCGTCGATGTCGACAAGGCAAAGATCGAAGCGCTTGCCCAGGGCAAGGCTCCATTCTTCGAGCCGGGTCTGCCCGAGCTTCTCATCGAGGGTGTCGAATCAGGGTCGTTGCGATTCAGCACGGACATTGCTGATGCTCGCGATGCCGTAATCCACTTCATCGCTGTGGGCACCCCGCAGCAGAAGAGCGGTACAGGCGCCGACCTGACCTACGTCAACGGCGCTGTCGATGCTCTGCTGCCACACCTCAAAGCCGGTGACCTCGTTGTGGGCAAATCCACCGTGCCCGTCGGTACAGCCGAGAGGCTCGCGGCGATCATCGAACCCACCGGAGCGCAGCTGGCGTGGAACCCCGAGTTCCTCCGCGAAGGATTTGCCGTCAAGGACACCATCGCTCCAGACCGTCTCGTCTACGGCGTGCGCCAGACGTCAGAATCGTCGGGCAATCCTGACGAGAGCAGCGCCGTCGCCCTTCTTAATGAGGTCTACGCGCAGGCGATCGCGAACGAAACCCCGCTCGTGGTCACTGACTTCGCAACGGCCGAGCTTGTGAAGGTGGCGGCGAATGCGTTCCTCGCGACCAAGATTTCATTCATCAATGCCATGGCTGAAATCGCCGAAGTGGCCGGCGCTGACGTCACTGAATTGGCGGATGCGATCGGTTACGACGCCCGTATCGGCCGAAAGTTCCTGAATGCTGGCGTCGGTTTCGGTGGTGGATGTCTTCCGAAAGACATTCGTGCGTTCACCGCTCGCGCTGAGGAGCTTGGACGAGGGGAGTCCGTCGCCTTCCTCAAGGAAGTGGACGCGATCAACCTGCGCCGCCGCGACCGGGTCGTCGAACTCGTTGTCGACGCGCTCGGGGGCAGTGCGTACCGCAAGAAGGTAGCCGTGCTCGGTCTGGCCTTCAAGCCAGACAGCGACGACATTCGCGACTCGCCAGCGCTCGACGTTGCTGTGCGCCTGCACGGCCTCGGTGCACACGTTGTTGCGACGGACCCTGAGGCCATCGCCAACTCTCGCATCAGGCATCCGCAGCTCACCTTCGGTTCGACCGCTGACGCGCTCGAAGGAGCTGACATCGTCGTTGTCCTGACCGAGTGGAAAGAATACCGCGCTCTCAAGCCGGTGGAGCAGGCATCCGTCGTACAGGGCCAGATCGTTGTCGACGGGCGCAACTGCCTCGATGTGGCTGCCTGGCGCAGCGCAGGATGGCGCTACATCGGGCTCGGACGCCGCTGACTAACGACGACCGATGACACTCGATGAGTCGTTCGATCCCAGGCGAAACTCGCTCAACGCGTTTCGCCTGGGACTGGCGGCTCTCGTCGTGGTCTCACACTCATGGCTTCTCAGCGGTTCGGGTGCCCAGCCCGAGCTCGGCGGGCTCGCCCTCGGGTCCTGGGCGGTCATCGGCTTCTTCGGGCTTTCCGGTTTCCTGATCACCCGCAGCCGACTCTCGAGCGCGTCGGCAACGGTGTACTACCGAAACCGAGTGCTCCGGATTCTGCCGGCATTCATCGTCTGCATCCTGGTGGTGGCGTTCGTTCTCGCACCGGCATCCGTGCTCCTGGGTACCGGCGCGTCGTACTCCGCGACGAGCGCGCTCACCTACGTGCTCACGAACCTCCCGCTGTCGCTTCAGTTCGTGGCGCAGAAGGGCATCGAGAACACACTGGTCGGGCTGCCCGTAACCGGGTACTGGAATGGCCCGTTGTGGACATTGTTCTGGGAAGCATGCTGCTACGTGATCGTCGGTGTCCTGGTCAGCGTGCTGCATCACCGCTGGCTCCCGGGGGTCGTCGGCGCTCTCTTCGGCATCTCGACGGTGGTCGTGGCCCTCACGACCGCCGGCGTTCTTCATCTGGATGCCGGATGGACACCGGTGGCACCTCTGTTTGTCGCGTTCTTCGCGGGGAGCCTGGCGTATCTTCTGCGACACAGGCTTGACGTATCGTGGCCGACAATCCTCGCCTGCCTGCTCGTTATGGCTGCTGCAACAGTGGTGGGGCATGCGGCCGCCTTCATCGCCTTGCCCGTTCTTCTGCTGATGATCCGGCTCAGCAACGCGCTCCCGTTGCAGCGGGTCGGCAGACGGTACGACCTGTCGTATGGCATCTACATCTACGGCTGGCCGGTCCAGCAACTCATCGCCCTCGTGACCTTCGGCACCGGGTTGCACGTCGGCTGGTTTGTGCTGCTCAGCCTTTCCTTCACCGTTCCGCTCGCGATGGCCAGTAGCGCGTTGGTGGAGCGGCCGGCCCTGCGGCTCAAAGCCAAAAGTCCCGCACCTCGAGTGGCAGCCCTCTAGCCGCGGACATCAAGAGAGGGATTCAGGCGATGCCTGAATCCCTCTCTTGCTCTTCGTAGGCAGTCCTGGGGGGATTCATGTCTACTCGGAGTTCGGATGACCCGATGGGGCCATCCTATCTCGTTTTTGAGGATTTCTCAGCTACTAGTTTGAATGTTCGTGATTTCGCGACTTTGCCTGCTGGCGAGCAAGTGTGCGCCGCTTCAGAAGTCCGATGACGATCAGCAGAACACCAACGCCAGTGAAGAGCGCAGCACCGATGACCGTGCTCGCCTGCCAGGCGGCGTCCGCCGTCGCATTCCCTTCGACCGGGGTGTTCGCACCCTCGAGCGCATAGCGTCCGACCAGGATCAGCCCGAGCACCAGAAGGATCGACCCGAAGATGAGCCAGCGCTTGCTCGTTGATGCGGTTTCAATGTTGTTGGTGGTTGCCATGCTTCAACGCTACGAGGACCCAGGGGCCCGAGGCACCGGGTTGACTTGTCGAGTCACTCGTTGCACACGACGGATGACGTGCCGGAGATGATCAGGTCGGCGCGCGACCGCGACGGCTCGATCAGCACGGCGTTGGAGCCGTCGACGGTTGTCGCCCACGCTTCGGCGGCATCGGGGGAGCGCCCGTGTCGCTTGTGCCGGTCGACAAGGCGCCGCAGTCGTTCATCCTCCGGCGTCTCGCAGAACCATGCCTCGACGAGCAGGTCACGGATGCCCGACCACGGCGCCTGATCGATAAGAAGGTAGCTGCCTTCGGTCACAACGATCCGAGCCGACGCGGGGATCGCGATCTCCCCGGCGATGCCCTCGTCGACGCGCCTGTCAAAGCTCGGGGCATACACGGTGTGGTCGGTCTCGCTCAACACGCGCCTCAGCAGCGCGACAAATCCCCACCCGTCGAACGTGTCGATCGCGCCCTTGCGGTCGTGGTTGCCGAGCCGGTCCAACGTCGAGTTGGCCAGGTGGTAGCCGTCCATCGGCAGGTAGACGGCGACGGGCTCGTTCGCACTGCCGCCGACGGCCGCGTGGATGGTGTCAACCAGGCGGCGTGCGATCGTCGTCTTTCCCGCACCGGGACTCCCGGTGATGCCCAGAATCACCCGGGCGTCCTCCCGCAACAGTGCAATCGCGCGTTGGGTCAGAGTGTTGCTGTCTGCGGTGGCCGCGACAGTGGCATCCGCTCTACTTGTCGACACGGTTGGCGTCGAGAAAGTTGCTCAGGTACCCGTGCGCGTGCCGAGCGAGGGCCGGACCGTCGTTCCACAGGTTGCGCCAGATGGCGAGATCGTTGGAAAGGGTCGGCGAGACAATGGCCGACGAGAACGACTCGAAGGTGATCGCGCCCGTGTAGTTGGTCTCGGTCAGCGCGTGGAAGAACGACGTGAAGTCGAGGTGACCGCTGCCCAGGTATCCGCGGTGGTTCTCGCCGACGTGGATGTAGCCGAGCCGATCGCCGGCGAGAAGGATCGGCCGCACAAAGTCGTCCTCCTCAATGTTCATGTGGTAGCTGTCGAGGTGAATGAGCACGTTGTCCTCACCGATGTCGTCGGCGAGCGTCAGTGCCTGGCTCGCCGTGTTGATGACGTTGGTCTCATAGCGATTGCAGATCTCGAGACCGAGCGTCATGCCTTTCGCCTGGGCCTCCTGCGCCAGTTCCCGCAGCACGCTCACCACGTTGTTGCGCCCGGTGGGAGTGAGCGCGTGACCGTACTTGCCGAGCGCGCTGTACAGGGCACCGGTGAGCAGCGTGCCACCGAGTTCGGAGGTCACCCGCAACGAGTGCTGCAGCAGCTCAGCCCCTCGGGAGACCACGGCTGCGTCGTCGCTGGAGATGTCAGCGTCGAAGGCGAGGCCCCGGGAACAGACGACGTCGAGCCCCGCATCCTCCAACGCGGTCTTCGCCGCTGCCGTGTCGAGGTTCGTGGCGTCATGAAGCGACAGCTCAAGAATGTCGTACCCGGCCTGCTTCGCCTCCGCGACCGCCAGGGCCACTTCGTCCGGACCGGTCCCTCCCGTGAACACGAGAGCGTGAACGCCGAGCTTGTTGATCGCCATGATCGTTTCCTAACCGAGTGGCCCCGCCACTCATCGGTGAGCTGCGTGCGGGAGAACGTGTTGGCGATGTTACTGCGAAGGCAGGCCCTCGCGGCAGGTTTGCTTGCGCGGTTTTAGATCAGCGGATGCCTAGAGCGTCGCGTTTCGCAGTTCGGGGATGAGCTTCTCCAAATAGGCTGCGGTGTCTTCCCAGTCGTCCACAGCGTGGGTGCGAACGCCGAGAGCCTTGACCGGGTAGTCGTTGCCGTTCTCGTCGAGCCGGTCACCAACGAAGAGCATGTCGTCGAGGGGGATTCCGGTGAGCTCGGCCAGTTTCTTCATGCCGTATGCCTTGTCGATGCCCTGACGGGTGATGTCGACAGAGGTCGAACCGCCCGAGCGCACCTCGAGGTCGGGCAGGTCGGCCTGCACGGCTTCGCGCAGCGTGTTCTTCTTCTCGCCAGACGGGTCCCATGCCTGCTTGGCGGCGACAGGTGCTGCCTGGCCGAGCGCTGAAAACGTGATTTGTGAGCCGCGGTCCTCGAGAATCGGACCCCAGGTTTCGTCCTCCCACAGGCCAAGTTCCTTGGCGCGCGCCTCGACAGCGGCCAGCGCCCGTGCCTTCTCGTCTTCGGTGAGGTTCTCCGCGTAGATCTGCTTCCACAGCGAGTCCTCGAAGCGGTAGTACTGGGTGCCGCAGGTGGGCATGAGGTGCAGCCGGTCCAGGTGGCTCGAGCTGGAATCCGGAAGGTTGTCGATGGCCTGCATCTTGAACTGGCTGAACTGGCCACCCGAGATGATGCACACCTCGACAATGTCGAGCAGCTCGCTCAGCAGGCGTGACATACGCGGATCCATGGGGGACTTCGACGGAGCGAGTGTGTCGTCGAGGTCGAATGCCACGAGAGTAGTTCTTGTCATCGGTCGGATCCCCTTACCCAGAAAAAATGCCTCGAAAAACGGGACGAGGCGCGGTCCCAGCCTACCGAACGTGCGCCTCAGCTTTCGGAGCGGCTGGATGTGGAAAGCTGGAGCTGCGTCGGAACGTTCATTCGGGCGGGTAGCGGGGGTAACTGTGAGCGACTTTTCCATCCTTACTGTGTGTTCGGGCAACATCTGCCGGTCGCCCATGGCCGAGCAGCTGCTTCGAACAGGGCTCGCTCAGCATGAGGGAATCCGCGTGTCGAGCGCCGGCACCGTTGGACTTATCGGGCACCCGATGGATGCCCAGGCCGCGGCGCTCGCCGCACAGCTCGGTGTGACGGACACCGGTTCGCACATTGCTCGTGAGCTTGACGCTCCCATCGTCGGCGACGCGCAACTTGTGTTCGCCATGGCGCGCGAACACCGGCGGGCCGTCGTCGAGCTCGAACCTCGTGCGGCGCGTCGAACCTTCACGATCCGCGAGTTCGCCCGCATCGTGACCGAGATCACGGATGACGACCTGGCCGAGGTCGCCGCACTCCCGGCAACAGACGCGCCGGCTCGCCTGTCAGCGGCGGTCGCCGTTGTCGCATCGATGAGGGGAATGGTTGACCGGCCGGCGTCCCCGGAAGACGACGACGTCATCGACCCGTACCGCCGGACAGCCGATGTCTACGAGCGGTCGGCGAGCGAGCTGCGACCGGCCGTGAACGCGGTTGTCGCCTTCACGCACAGGGTCCTCTCGCTGTAACTGATTGGCCCACGCGACAATCCCTCCTCTCGAGAGGGATCGAGCCGCTTGCCAACGCCACATGAAAACCCGGGAAGCTATCAAGCCCGTCGAGCGCTGGCAACCCCTGCACGTCGACGAGGAATGGACGTAGCGTTTCGGGGTAGAAGGGCGGCGGTCATGATCATCACAACCCTCGCGATCGGTGACCGACGTTTCCGACTGGCGCAGAACGTCGACGTTTCCCGACTGGAAGACCAGCTGCTCGACGCCATGCGCGCCGGCGGCGGCGTCGTTCCAATCCCCGCCGCCGGACTTAGTTCTGTTCGCGCCATCGTCACTCCCGGGCTGCCCGTGCTCGTCGAGACGGCCGAGGAGCCGGAGTCCAGCATGCCGAACCTCGAGGACGATGTCTCTTACGACAACTATCTCAGCGACTACCTGCAGGACTTGTGACGCCCTGCGCCGTTGCGGGCGCCGATGTTTTGGGCACAGATGTTGCGGGCACAGATGTTGCGGGCACAGACGTCTTGGGCTGCGGCGACGACTCAGCGGCCTCGGGCTCCGCGAGCAACACCAGACCACCGGGGCCGAATGCGCACTCAGAGAGCCGCTCGACCCACGCCCGGTTCAGCGCCGGCATCTGGTTCGTGGAGTACTCGTATTGCAGAGAAAGTGACGGGTGCAACCAGATGGTCGTCCGTCCGCCTTCGGCGTTAGGCCAGCTGAAGTAGAAGGATTCAGCGCGGCGCAACTTCGATCCGATCACGATTTGCAGGTGCGCCAACGTGCGGTCTTCAAACTCGATGGGGCGACCGCCGTCATAAGAAAGGGAACCCATAGCTATCTCCTGAGAGTAGATTGCATGTCCCGGGTCCGGGGGAGCTAGCTAACCTGAGTTTACGACGCCCGTGAAGGCGGCGCCATCTTTTCTTTTCGCCCATGGCCGCAGCGCGCTTTCCCCGCGGAATAGAAGTAGGTTGGGCATATGGTGACTTCGTCCACCCGAGAACGGCAACTGATCGAGACCTTCGTCCAGCTGGCGGACACCCTTGTCATCGACTACGACATCGTCGAAGTCCTTCAGGCTCTTGTCGAACGGTGTGCGCGGATCTTCGACGCCACAGACGCTGGCATCCTGCTTCCCGGTGACGACGGGTCACTGGCCGTCGTTGCCACAACCAGTGAGCGAAGTCACGTCATCAGTCTTCTGCAGCTGCGCGCCAGCGAGGGCCCGTGTGTCGACGCTTTCGTGACCGGCCAGCTCGTGACCGTCGAGAACATCGCATCGACGTACGCTCGCTGGCCCAACTTCGCGACGGGGGCAGCCAGCCTGGGGTACCTGTCGATGCACGCGATCCCGCTGCGGTTGCGCGGTGAAACGATCGGGTCGCTCAATCTGTTTCGGGATGTCGTCGGCCAGCTCAGCGCGGACGACGCGGCGGCGGCGCAGGCGCTTGCTGACGTCGCGACCATCGGGATCCTCCAGCATCGGGCGGTGCGGCAGGCCGACGACGCCAGGGACCAGTTGCAGCATGCGTTGCACAGCCGGGTGCTGATCGAACAGGCCAAAGGCGTGCTGAGCCAGTCGGACGGAATCGATATGGCCGAAGCTTTCGAGCGGATGCGTACCCGCGCGAGAACCACAGGAACCCGACTCTCCGTCATTGCGGAGCAGGTCATCGCTCAGGCTCAAGCCGAGTAGGTCGCCGCGCCCGCTCGTGGCATCCGCTCGCTGGGATTTCGAGAGGAGCATTCGAATGGGTGACATCGACTACGACAAATTGTCCGAGCAGCTGACGGATGCCGCTACGCCGTTGCCTGAACCGCACAATGTGAGAACGGGCGCCGCCGCCGGACGTGAGTTCCTCCTGGGTGAATACGGCGGCGAGACGGCCGTCAACCGCGCGATGCGACGCGGGTGCCCCAGGGTTGGGGCTTCTTCGTAAGGCCCATCACCCTCGGATAGCACGCCGCGTGGAAATTGAGTGCGACCTACGGAACTGGGGTGGAGGCATCCGTGGGATCCAACTCGGGGCGGACGCGCGCCGAGATGGTAGCGCCAGCCCTGCGTTGCTTCGTGTGGTCCACGAGCCGAACAACTCCGAGCAGGGTGAGGCCAAGTGCGGCACCGGCGAGAGTGCCCGCCGTGTTGGCGAACACATCGTTCATGGTGGCGAAGCGTGCGTCCAGGAAGTAGAGCTGGCCGAGTTCGATCGCGGCCGATAGAGCCGCACCGGCGAGGACGCTGAGCCACCAGCGCCCGGCGCCGAGGATCAGCACGAGCAGGAACCCGACCGGGATGAACAGGGCCACGTTGGCCATCGACTCGATGAACGGGTAGGTCACGACCTCGGCTCCGTGGGATTGTGACCAGTCAACGGCACGGTGGATCGGGCGCTCGATCGGCTGATCCACCGGCGTCGGCCAGAAAGCGATGAGAGCCAGGGCGATCGCGTATGCGACCGCAGCGAGAGCGGCGATTCGGCGAAGCCGGGGTGGTGTGCGCATGAGATCTCCAGGGAAGAGTGGGGGGAGATCAGCGATGACCGTGGTCGAGAGTGTATCCGGGCGAGTTGAGGAGGAACAGGGTGACCGGGGCCGACCCCAGCCTTATCGATGTGCCAAAACTGGCTCGCTGTCCCGCCGCTGGCGACCGTCGAAGAGCACTTTCTGGCAAATCGATCGGGCCGGGTCAAGCCCTGTTGCCAGAAACGCGGGCGATCGTAGGGTGGGCAGACCAGTCCACCCCGTGCGAAAGGAACTCGATGTCCAACACCGAGCCGATGAACTTCGATCCGCAGAACCCCGAGCCGACGACCATGGCCCCCGCCGACCTCGACTTCGTCGGCGAGGAGCCTGAGGTTACCGACCTGGAGGAGGACGGCAGCGACTCCGAGGTCGTCGAGTAGGGCACGGGAGAACCTGCCGGGCGCGCTGCCCTAGGCTTTGGTCAGCGCGTCCTCCTTGTGCATGGCGCGGGCGTCGGTCTTGTCGCTCTGCACCTCGTACTGAGGGTCGTCCGGGCTGCACCGACGGGTGCGCCCCATGAACTCGACGTCCTTCGTGTGCACCTTCTTGATCGTGCCCACGACATGGCCGCCTTCTGAATTCCAGCGGACCTTGTCGCCGGTCGAGAACTTTGTCATCGTTTCCGCTCCGTTCGTCGTTTGAAGTCACAACTTTCGCGGGTGCCGCCGCGTTTCGCACTGCATTGACATTCGCGCGTGCACTCTCGTAGCGACGGGTTGCGGGGTCGTGGTGCACCGTGTCTCCGCCGCGGTTGTGGAATGTCCACAGTGATCTGCTTGCCCAGTGCCTGAAGTGTCTAGTCTGGCTGGGTGAATCTTCTCTGGCGTACCATCTTGCACTTCTGGATCTCCAAGCGCGCACACCGACGTGCCTCCGATGGTCTGCACCCGTACGACGTGTTTTCGACCACATACCGGGTGCTGCCCACCGACATCGACATCCTCGGCCACATGAACAATGGGCGATACCTGTCGATCGCTGACCTCGGCCGCTTCGACATGCTCGTTCGCAGCGGGCTGTGGCAGGAGATGACCCGACTGGGCTGGTACCCGGTGGTGCAGAGCCTCACCATCAGCTACCGCAAGTCACTTCTGCCATGGAAGAAGTTCGACATTGAGACCCGGTTCATCGGCTTCGACGACCGCGCGGTGTACGTCGAGCAGCGCTTTGTGTACGCCGGGGAGATTTACGCACGCCTGCACATGAAGGGCCGTTTTCTCAAGCGCTCCGGCGGGCACGTGTCAGTCGAGGAGATCCAGCAGCTGGTCGGGGATGCCCCGCGCGACATCGAGCTCGACGAGTGGATCCACACGTGGGCGTCGAACGTGTCGCTCCCGTCAGCGAAGCGGCCAGCGCCAAGTGAGTGGGCCGACACTGAGCGTCCCGTGCACCGGCGGTAGAGAAGCGCCGCTGCACGGAACGAACCTAGGCGATCGAGTGAACGTCCGAGTAAAGCGACACTTCGCCCTCGGCCGGAACCTTCCATTCGGATGCAACCAGCCGGGCCGCGCGCCAGCGCAGGTCTTCGACCAGGGCGTCGTCGAGCAGCTCGCGGAGCAGTGTCGGCTCGGTCTCGAAGAGCATGCCTCCGGTCGGAACCATGAGCAGCTCAACCCGGCCAGGCGACCCGTCCGGGCGAATGATCGGCACCTCGACCACGTCTGACGTTGCCGTGTCGCTGAGGGCACGAGCGTATCCAATGAGTGCGCGGGCGATGACGTCTCCAGTGACGAAGCTCGTGCCAGCGTAGTGAATTCTTTTCATGTCAGTGTCCTTATATCCGTGAGCCGAAGCGACTCTGTCGGCCATCCCTAGGTCTGGGGGACAACTGTTGTGTGGTTATGGACGCCACCGAGTGGCATCCGTACATGGCACCGACCATGACGAGAACGGGCAGGTCACAGCCGGGCGCTTGGGCGATCAGCCGGACTCGCGGAGATCGTGGACGCCGAAATACCAGTCCACGGCGTCGAGAAGATCGGACTGTGTTGCGTCGGGAAACTGCGATGCGCGGGACTCGACGTCGTCGAGCGCGCGAGCGATGGCATCCCCTGCGGGGAACGAAATGCCTGCGTAGAGAATTCTCTCCATGATGACTCCAGATGAACGCGCCTCGTTGGCGGGCGATCGTCCCGGGGTCTGGGGGAATTCAGGCGGTTGTGCTTGAACGAATAAGACTACTCCCGTAACAGGCATCTGAACAGGGTATTGAGCAATCGCTCAGCGGCAGCCCAGGGTCAGATCGTCAGCGTGCGCTGAACGACGCCTTCGGCCACCTCCGACAGCAGCATCCGGTTGTTTCGCGCGTATGCGCGCAGCGTCGCGAAAGCCTCGTCGGTGGTCGAGCCGTTGAGGAACGCCAGGACACCCTTCGCCTGCTCGATGACGATGCGCGAGTTCAGCGCCGCTTGTAGTTGATTTCGAATGGCGTCGCTCTTGCTGAGAATTCTTTCGTGCAGGATGCCGATGGTTGCGACGTCTGCGAGGGCCTGCGCCGCGCGAATATCGCGTTCTGTGAGCGACCCTTCTCCTGCACGCAGCAGGTTGAGCGCCCCGATGCGGTTGTCGCGAAGGCGCATCGGCACAGCGAGGACGCTCCGAAACCCCTGCTCTTTGGCGCTGTCGATGAACGGGCGCCACTTCTCAGGCCCGTCTTCAATTCGGGACACCGCAACAACCTCGCCCGTCGTGAAGCACTCGATGCACGGGCCGGCATGGGCCGAGAGCTGCATTAGTTCGACGATGCTCGAGGCCTCGCTGGTTGAGGCGATGAGTTCGAGCTTCTCGGTGGAGTCGCCGATGAGCACTCCGGCGGCGGTCGCATCGAGGAAGGTCACACAGTTGTCGACGAGGG
This sequence comes from Mycetocola zhadangensis, assembly GCF_003668565.1. Taxonomy (GTDB): domain Bacteria; phylum Actinomycetota; class Actinomycetes; order Actinomycetales; family Microbacteriaceae; genus Mycetocola_A; species Mycetocola_A zhadangensis. The sequence goes on along the minus strand of NZ_RCWJ01000003.1, from coordinate 267,579 downwards.
TCTGGAGGACACCGACCGCGTCGTAGTCGTTGACGAGGGTGTCTGCGAGTGTGGCGAAAGCTTCAACCAGTTGCGCTTCGCGAACCAGATCAGTCATGGGGTCCTCCGGTGCTGCTATCGGAGACCGAGAAGTCGAGCCTGCGAGCGAGAATGTCTTCGGCGACCGCCTGCACAGGGCGGCTCGTTGCGAAAGCGTGCGCCTGAATCACGAGTCGAGCGTCGTCCGGCGGGATGTTCAGCTGGGCAAGCACCATTCCGGTTGCCTGGTGGAGCGTGCGTCGGAAGAACGGGTCGTTCGGGTCGAGCGATTCGGGCTGGTCGAGCTGTGCGAGCGCTCGCCGAAGCACGAGCCTGCCCACCACGGCGCTGAGCGCTTCGGAGCGTTGGGTATCGGCGGCGCTGAGCCCCTGCGGTGTCGAGCAGTAAAGGTCGACCGCTCCGAGGTGCAGGGGACCGACGACCAGGGGAAAAGCGAAAATGGCTCCGATGTTTTCGGAACGGATCGCCTCTGAGAACGCCGGCCACACCCGGCCAGGGCTATTGCGGATGTCGGGCTCAAGCACCGGAGCCGCGGCAAGCATGGCGTCCCAGCATGGGCCCTCGCCGAGGTCGAACTGCAGCTCGTCGATTCGCGCGGCCTGCTGATCGGTGGCCGAGACCGTGCCGGTGCCGAGCAGGGTGCCCAGGGTTGAGACAGAGGCGCCGTGAACGGGAAGCGCATCGACGAAGGGCTGGGCCAGGTCGGCGCCGCGGCCGTCGTTGCGGGTCAAGCTCTCCATCGCACTGTCGAATCGCTCAGGCATCGTGGATATCCTTTCCTGCATCTGCGGCGCCCCCGCGGTGCTGCCCCGCTTGGCTTCCCTCGGAAACATAACGGTACCCGTGTTGCGCGTGCGCGAGTAGAGTCTGCGACCGAATCATCGGTCTAGCGATCAGGCCCGGCGTCAGCAACCCCTTTTCACCGTGCGGCCTTCAACGTAAGGTTGCCCGCACGACCGAGAGGAGAAACACATGTCAGACACCACCAACCAGCCCGGTCCCGACTCGACCATCCCCGACCACGAGACCGGCCTCGCTGCCGGTTACACCGGTGAGCCGTCGAGCTTCGAGCCCGAAGAAGACCCGGATCACTCCTCCGACGACGCAAACATCGAGCCAGGCGACAAACGGATCGAGAGCTGAGTCCATGACCTCCACCTTTCCGGATTGGCTCTTCGAGCAGTCCGACCGCGACGACGTCGTCGGCGAACTGGCGCGCAGCGTCCGCAATGACGAATTGTTCCCCGAGCACGGTGACAAGGCGATCTTCGACGGATACTTCTCCGCAGACAACACGGTCGCTGAAACTCGCGCCGCCTTTGAGCGGGCGTGGGACGAGTTCGACGGACTCCCCGGTTAACTGATGCGCGTCGTCGTTGTCGGAGCCACCGGAAATCTCGGCAGCGCCATGCTCACCCGCCTCTCTCGGGAACCCTCCGTCACCGAAATCGTCGGTGTAGCAAGGCGCATGCCCATCGCAACGGACCCGCGATACAGCGGTGTCTACTGGCACCAGCTCGACATCGGTGAGACGTCGGCCGCCGCAAGACTCGCGGGTATTTTTGCGGGGGCGGATGCTGTCGTGCACCTGGCGTGGGCACTCCAGCCCAATCACGATGAAGAGTCCCTCTGGCGAACGAATGTCGAAGGCACCAAAAACGTACTCGCGGCCGTCGCCGCTGCCCGCGTGCCGCAAATCGCATACCCGTCGTCGATCGCCGCGTACAGCCCTGGGCCGAAGACGCGACGAGTGGACGAGAGCTGGCCAACCGGGGGAGTGCCGACGTCGCACTACTCTCGGCACAAGGCCATCAACGAGCGAGCGTTTGACCGGTTCGAGGAAGATCACCCGTCCATCGTCGTGACGCGGTTCCGGCCGGGATTCATCTTCAGCAGGGACGCGGCCACCGAGATCGCGGGGCTGTTCGTCGGCAAGCTGATTCCACTCGGCTGGTTGCGCTTTTTCCACGCGCCGTTCGTGCCGCTTCCACCGCAGTTCGTTGCGCAGGTCGTGCACTCGAGTGACGTTGCGGACGCGTTCTGGCGGGCACTCGACCGGCGCGCGGCTGGAGCGTTCAACATTGCAGCCGAGCCGGTGATCGATGGCAAGGCAGTGGCATCCGTTCTCGACACCAGGTGGCTGCCAATTCGGCTGCGCGTTGCGCGATTCGCCGCGAAGGTGACGTGGAAGCTGCGGCTGCAGAACTCCGACCCGGGCTGGATCGACCTCGGAGCGCTCGTGCCCATCATGTCGACCGAGCGGGCACGGCGCGAGCTGGGTTGGGAACCGTCGGTGTCGTCGCTCGACGCGTTGGAGGAGATCCTGCACGGCGTCGCCGAGCATGCTCGGGTGACCGCGTCGCCGCAATTGCGTGGCATGTAGCGCCACACCTCCTCTCTTCCGCGTCCGCCGCCATCGACGCCCTTCCCACGCTCGCGCTCCTGACCCCGCGCAGAAAGTGACAGTTGCGGTGGGTGCGCGTCCGCTGCACCGGCAATAAGTGGCACCTGAACGTCATGTCCGAGGGAACTGAGCACCGAAAGTGACAGTTGTTGTGGGTGCACGACGAGCGCACCCACCAAAAGTGTCACCCGAAGCTCTCAATCCGCCGACGGGAAACCGTCACCCCCCGTTTGTGGGTCGTTCACCCGGTGTTTGTCGGCGCTCGGTTTGCTGAGAAGTGCCCGCCGCTCGACGGGCGAAACTCACTCAGGGGAACAACTCTCACATGCATGCACCGAACACCGTGCGCCAGCGTCGAATCGTGACGTCCGTGGCATCCGCTGTGCTGATCGCGGGAATCAGCATCGTCTCTCCACTTGCCGCATTCGCGGCGCCGGACGATCACGGGGGAGCGGCGCGCAATGACTCGGACCAGACCGAGGCGCTGCGCAGCTCGATTCTGAACAGCGACGCGAAGAACGTCATTCTGCTCATCGGAGACGGCATGGGCGACAGCGAAATCACCGTCGCCCGCAACTACGCGAAGGGTGCGGCTGGTGAGTTCGCCGGCATCGACGCGCTGCCGCTGACCGGGCAGTACACGACATACGCGCTGAACAAGGACGGCACTCCGAACTATGCGTCGGAGTCGGCCTCGACCGCTTCAGGCTGGTCAACCGGAACGAAGACCTACAACGGTGCGCTCTCGGTCGACATTTCCGGTGAGGCGCAGTCGACGCTGCTCGAGCTCGCGAAGGCGAACGGACTGAAGACGGGCAACGTTTCGACGGCGGAGATTCAGGATGCCACGCCTGGCGCCGAGATCGCGCACGTGTCGGCGCGGTCCTGCTACGGGCCGACCGCCACCACGAAGACCTGCCCGGAGGCCGCGCTGGAGAACGGTGGGCTCGGCTCGATCTCGGAGCAGCTGCTCAACGTGCGCCCAGACGTCACCCTCGGCGGCGGCTCGAAGAGTTTCACCGAGACCGCGGTTGCCGGACCGTGGCAGGGCAAGACCCTGTTCGAGCAGGCCGGGGACCGCGGGTACCAGCTGGTGAACGACGCCGCATCGCTCGCCGCCGTGACCGCCGCCGACGCCACCTCGCCGGTGCTCGGACTCTTCACCGAGGGCAACTTCCCGACCCGCTGGGTTGGCCCGGAAGCGACCATCGGCGGCGGAGACCTCGCCCCGGTCTCGTGCACCGAGAACCCTGAGCGCCTCAACACGGGCCTCTCGCTCGGATCGCTCACCTCGAAGGCGATCGACCTGCTGGCCTCTGACGACCAGGGCTTCTTCCTCCAGGTTGAGGGCGCGAGCATCGACAAGCGTGACCACGCCGCCGACGCCTGTGGCCAGATCGGCGAGACGATCGACCTCGACGAGGCCGTGCAGGAAGCGCTCGAGTTCGCGAAGGCTGACGGCGAGACCCTCGTCGTCGTCACCGCAGACCACGCGCACACCAGCCAGATCCTCGGCTCGACCCCTCCGGGCCTGAGCGCACACCTGCTCACCGAAGAGGGCCAGCCGATGATCGTCGGTTACGGCACCGCCGAGGCTGGCGGCTCGCAACAGCACACCGGTTCACAGGTGCGCATCGCCGGCTACGGCCCCGGTGCGGCAAACGTCGTCGGACTCACCGACCAGACCGACCTGTTCTTCACCTCGGCTAATTCGCTGTCGCTCAACCGCGATCTTGCTTCTTTGAGCGCGGATGCCACACTGTCGCTTTCCGCCTCAGCCGTGAAGCCCGGTGCCGAATTGACGGCCTCGGTCACGGGTCTCGACGCCGACTGGCAGGTCAGTGGTCGCGTCGAATCCGAACCGGTCGATCTCGGGCAAACCGACGTTCTGCGCGGCGACGCCTCGTTTACGGTGACAGCGCCCACCGAACTGGGTGAGCACACGGTCACGCTGACCGGCGCGCAAACGGGCACCGTGCTCACCGCATCCTTCGTCGTTGCCGAAGACCCGGCTGCCGTGCCTGCGCCCTCGCCGTCGGTCGATCCTGCTGCTGGAGCAGCAGTCGGTGGCACGGGCTCGAACGGCTCGGGCGTGCTCGGCGCGACGGGAGCCGCCGTCGGGCCACTCGCGGCGCTCGCCGCACTGCTGATGGCGGCGGGTACGGTGCTCGCGCTCCGTCACCGCCCCAGGCAGGGCCAGCTCGCGTAGCTCGAACTCGCACAGGCAAGGCCCGCGGTCATAAGCGTGACCGCGGGCCTTGTGTATTGGTGGCAGTCAGTTCGGCGGCGATCCGTCCCTGTGCACGTTCGCCACGGCGAACGTCGCTGCGCTCCTCACCCGCACGGTGAAAGTGACAGTTTTTGTGGGTGTGCCTCCGGCGCACCCACAAAAAGCGTCACTCGACCGTTCCGTTCCACTCACCACCTAGGCAAGAGCGACCTGAAGAATCTGCGCCGACAACATCTCGTACGGGGGTGAGGCACCGGTGGTTCGCTGATTGACGCGGGAACTGGTCCGGGTCTATCGTCCGGCGGGAGGGGAGGTCGGAACGCGAACGGACCGAGCTCCCCGGTTCCGCGGTTGCGCGCTTGGGCTGAACTAGAGCTCGCCCTGGATCTCCGAGCCGGCGGGCAACGGCTCGAGGCGGGTGACCTCAACCGGGCGCGCGAGCTTACCTTGAAGCGATGCGTTGAGAGCGGCAACGGCAGCGCCGGCTCCGTGGGCGTCGAGCAGCTCGGCCGATTCCCACTTCTCGATCATGAGAATCGTGTTCTCGGGCGTCCGGTGGATCGCGTAGAGGATGCAGCCCGGTTCCTCGTGCACGGCGGCGATGGCAGGCAGAAGCGCCTCATGGACGGCGTCGAACTGGCCGACGGCGGGAACGAAGTGTGCGGTGACAACGATGGGCTGGCTCATGCTGCCCGATGTTACCGGCTGAGCGAGCACGGTCGCGCCTCGCGCACGCCACACAGGTTTCTTCTTCATGTGTCTGTTGCGCCAGCGTGCTTCAGGAATACGATGCGGGGCAGCAGCCGCGCTTTCGCGGTTGTCCCGATGAGAAAGGGATACTGCTATGACCAAACCTACGATTGTTCTCGTCCACGGAGCCTGGGCCGACGCGTCAAGTTGGAACGCCGTCGCGACGGACCTGCATAACCGGGGCTTCACTGTCTTCGCTCCGCCGAACCTGCTGCGCGGCGTCGCATCCGACGCCGCATACATCGCGTCGTTCCTCAGCCAGCGCACGACCGGCCCTGTCGTACTCGTCGGCCACTCCTACGGCGGCTTCGTGATCACCAACGCCGGAGCTGGCGGCGGGGACGTGCGTGCGCTCGTCTACACCGACGCCTTTATCCCGGACGAGGGTGAGTTCGTCTTCCAGATCCTCGGCGGCTCGGAATCGGCACTCGCCGTTCCCGATCCCACCACCGTCCTTGACATTGTTGGCTACCCCGGCGCACCGGAGGGTGATGCTGAAGCATTCCTCAAGCCGGCCACCGTGCACAACTCCTTCGCCCAAGACCTACCCGAGTCGGAGCGGGAGCTCATCGTCGCAACTCAACGACCGATCAGCCTCAGCGCCAACACCGCCCCCTCGGCAGCACCCGCCTGGAAGACCATTCCGAGCTGGGCGGTCATTGGCACCGAAGACAAGGTGATTCCACCATCGGTCCAACGCAGCATGGCCGAGCGCGCTGGAGCGACCGTCACGGAGGTCGCAGCGTCGCACGTCTCGATGGTGTCGCAACCGTCATTCACGGTTGACGCGATCCTCGCGGCAGTCGCCGCTGTTGAAGAGAGCGACGGTTAGCGAGCGGCGGCGAGTTCGCCGACCAGGGCATAGCCGGCCTCGTCGATCGCAGATCCGACGACGGCTGAATCCAATTCGCCCGAGCTGAGCACGGTGACGCGCGAGACTCCGCCGCTGTTCAGATCGACGTCGACGGAATCGACGCCCTTCACGCGTTCAAGCGTGTTCATCACGGTGACAATGCAGCGCGCGCGGGTCATGCCAGTGACCTCGAGCACGGTTGAGACGCGTGCCCGTGAGCCGGAAACCTTGGGCGCTCCGATCACGGAGTCGGCTCGAATCGTTGGGGCAGGCGGTGTGCTGCACGCGCAACCGCCTCCGGAGCCACACCCACCGGTCGTGTTTTCGGTGCTGCTCTCGCTTCCGCACATTCCGCCGCAGCCACCGCCGCCACACCCGCCGCCAGCGTCGCCGCAACATCCGTCACTCGGCGCGGTACGGCCGGCACGCTTCTCGGTCAGGCCGAGGTCGTGGTTGGGTCCGGTTGCCATGGGTAACTCCTGGGGTGCGCGGTGGTGAACGGCGTTTGCAGCCTACGTTAGTCGGCGGAGAGAGGCGCGCTGACCAGCGCGTAGCCGGCCTCTTCGATGGCGGCCGCGACGTGAGCCTTGTCGAGAGGTGCATCACTCATCACGACGACGGAAGAGACACCCTCCGGGTTGAGCTTGATGTCGACACCGTTTACTCCGTAGATCTCAGCGAGCTCTTCGGTGACGCTCTTCACGCAGTGCTCACAGGTCATGCCCGAGACGGAGAGTTCGGTCACAACGGCGGTCGCCGATGCGGGAGCAACGGCGGAGCTCGCGCCCGCACCGTGTCCACCGCACATGCAACCGCCACCGCCGTGGCCACATCCACAGCCGCTCCCGGCGTTCACGTCGGTGAGTCCGAGGTCGTTGCGCGCGGTCAGGCCGAGGTCAATGTGGGTTGACATGAATCTCCTTGGGAAGGTGAACTGTGAAAGGAAGTCAGGAGCGAACGAGCCGCGCGATCGCAGCGGACGCCTCGCGGATTTTCTCGTCGGCGACAGGGCCGCCCTCGCGGGTCGCCTCGGCGACGCAGTGGCTGAGGTGATCGTCGAGCAGTTGCAGGGCGACGGTCTCGAGAGCCTTCGTTGCCGCGGACACCTGCGTGAGAATGTCGATGCAATACACATCGTCTTCCACCATGCGCTGGATGCCACGAACCTGGCCCTCGGCCCGGCGAAGTCGCTTCACCAGGTCGGCCTTGTTGTCGACATATCCGTGCATGGGTCCTCCGTTGCGCTGCCCTTCCACAATACCCTGCCGGGGTATCCCTGGCAATCGCCGCCGCCCAAGGAGATCAACGCGACGCAAGGAGGTCAGAGCCCACTTTCGTCCCTCTGTGGGCGCTATCTCTGTGCCGCCCTGTTGCTCGCGGTCGATGCCCCGCCGATTAGCACCGCGACATGCTGGGTTCGCGGGGTCGCGTAAAAGCGGACCCCGCAAACCCAGCATCTCGCGGGTAGAGCGAGGAGAGCTACGGCGCTTTGAACCCGATCGCCTTGTGGGTGCCATCGCAGAACGGCTTGATCGCCGACACTCCGCACCGGCACAGGGCCACGGTCTTGCGGGTGCGCTCGATCGGTTCACCGTCTGGGGTGGTCAGGTCCATGTCGCCGCGCACGAGCAGCGGCCCGTTGGGGCAGGCGACAATCTGTGGGGGATCTACCCGGCCAGCCATTCCGGTCACGCGCCGATTCCGGCCGTCGTTGCCCGTGGCATCCGCAGGGCTGATTCGCCAGCCATCCACGCCTCCACAATCACGTCACTTGCCCAACCGTCGACGGTGAGGCACGCCGCGGCGCCGAACACGATGTCGGCCAGCAGAGTGGGGTCGTCTTCGGCCAGCGCGCCGGCGAGGTCGCGCCCGGCGATTTGCTCGTGCACCGCATCGGCTTCGACGTGCTCGTCGAAGTAGTAGCAGACGTCGTCGTCGAAACCGTTGCGGCGGAACCCGCGGGCGTACAGCCCGTTCGGAATCGACGACGTCATCTCAAACGCGGCCAGGTGCCCGGCGATCGCGCCGCGGAGGCGACGGTTGAGCCCGAACATCGACATCTGATTGAGCGACGCGAGCGTCACGGCTGGCACGAAGTCGAGGTACGCGCCGTAGGTGTCGTCGAGCCCGGCGCCGCGCATCGTGCCAGCGAAGATCGCGGCGTGCATGCGGTCGGGGCGGCCTCCGCCGTACTCGTCGGCCTGGATCTCGACCAGCGCGGCCTTGGGCCGGCCGGTCAGTCGCGGGATCGCCCACGAGTGCGGGTCGGCCTCCTTGAGCGTGTAGATCGAGCGGTGGATGAGGAACTCCTCGAGCTGCTCACGCGTGGCCTTCGCAGCGACGAAGCGCGACAGGCTCGGCCCGTCGCTCTCGGCTGAGGTCAGGGTGAAGAGCGCCTCGGCGACCGCAGCGGCGGTCGGCTCCGGCAGTTCGGGCATCGGCACGTCGCGCCGCAACTGGGCCTCGAACGCGGCCTCGAGCACGCGTCGGGCGGCGATGAGATGCGGATGCCACTCCCATCCGTCGTGCGCGTCGGCCAGCGACCCATAGTGCAGGCCATAGAGAAGGAAGAGCGCGAGCTGGATGTCGTCGTCGCGCGCGATGTCGGTCGACGCCTCCACCGCGACGGTGGCTCGAGCGGCGAGGTCAGTGGTGCCGTCGAGGGCGTCGTCGCCGGTTGGCTCGCGCAGGATCACGTGAAGGATGCGGTCGCTGAGCGGTCCGCGGGCGGTCGAGGTGCTCGGCGCCCCGGCGCGCTCTGGCGCGGGGGAGTTCGTCTGTCGGGAATCGGAGGGGAGGGTCAGTGCCATTTCTCCACTGTGTCCAAAAATGAGAACCGTCGTCAAGGCTCGGGCCCGATGCTGAAACGCCGGCCGTTTTCTGCTACGCACCGTTCTGCGGGTGAGCGCGCTGGGGCGTTTGCGATCTCGGTTGCGTGCCCCGTGGCATCCGCTCGAAATATGACGGAGTGCGACGGGCGACCGCGTGCGCGCACAGCGCCAGCCCTAGGGTGAATGCATCCCCGGTTTCCCAGCGAAATGGACGTGTGACATGGCAATTCCAACGGTTCAACTCGGCGACGGCCTCACCACTTCTGCGCAGGGGCTCGGTGGCATGGCGCTGACGGATGTTTATGGTGCTGCCGATCCGGCAACCTCGGTCGCGACGATTCACCACGCGATCGACATCGGAGTGACGTTCCTCGACACGGCGAACGTGTACGGCGGTGGTGCAAACGAGGAGCTGTTTGCGCGTGTGCTGCGGACGCGGCGGGACGAGGTTGTGCTCGCCACGAAGTTCGGCATTCTGCGCACGCCGGACGACGGGGGCTTTCGCGCGCGCGGCGACGCAGCCTATGTGCGCGAGTCGATCGACGCGAGCCTTCAGCGGCTCGGCACAGACAGCGTCGACCTGTACTACTACCACCGGGTGGATGCGCGTGTGCCGATCGAGGAGACGGTGGGCGCGCTCGCCGAACTGGTCACCGCTGGCAAGGTTCGGCACATCGGGCTGTCGGAGGTGACGGCCCTCGAACTCGAACGAGCGCACGCCGTTCACCCGATCGCGGCCGTGCAGAGCGAGTGGTCGTTGTGGAGTCGCGACGTCGAGGAGTACGTGATTCCTACAGCGACGCGGCTCGGCATTGGTTTCGTCGCGTATTCCCCGCTCGGGCGTGGGTTCCTGACCGGTGCCGTCGCCGACACCGCGAGCCTCGGGGCAACCGATGCGCGGCGCAACTTTCCGCGGTTCGATGAGGAGAACCTCGCCGCGAACATTCGGCTGGTCGACGCGGTGCGGCAGGTCGCCGACGCCGAGGGCCTGACGCTCGCGCAGGTCGCGCTCGCCTGGGTGTACGCATCGGGTCGGCGGCTGGGTGTGCCAGTTGTTCCCATCCCGGGCACTCGCAAGGCGCACCGCATCGACGAGAACATCACGGCCGTTTCGCTCGGGCTGAGCGAGGAGAGTCTGACCCTGCTCGACGGCATCTACGCGGGAGTTGAGGGCGAACGGGCAAGCGACCCGCTGTACATCTCGCGCGGGCGCGAGCAGCGGGAACACGCGCACGATCTCTAAGCCCCGAACGGCACAGAAAGGACTCCCCATGGCGGAACCCAAGAAGCTCATCGTCAACCTGTTCGAAATGAACTGTGTCAGCCACATCTCGCACGGGCTGTGGGTGCTGCCTGGCAACAACCGGCACCGGTTCAACGACATCGACTACTGGATCGAGCTTGCGCAGCTGCTCGAGGCAGGCGGGTTCGACGGCATCTTCCTGGCCGACGTTGTCGGAGCGTACGACGTGTTCCGTGATGGGCCGGAGACGGCGCTGCGCGAGGGAGTGCAGATCCCCAACAACGACCCGTTGCTCGTGATCCCCGCGATGGCCGCCGTGACCAAACACCTCGGATTCGGTGTGACCTTCTCAACCACGTACGAGCCGCCGTTCGCGTTCGCCCGCCGGATGAGCACGCTCGACCACCTCACCAAGGGGCGCATCGGCTGGAACGTCGTCACCTCGTACCTGCCGAACGCCGCACGCAACTTCGGGCTCGACGGCGAGATGCCCAAACACACGCGGTACGAACGAGCCGATGAGTACCTCGACGTGCTCTACAAACTGTGGGAGGGCTCGTGGGATGACGACGCCGTTCTCAACGACCGCGAGAACCGGGTCTACACCGACCCCGACAAGGTGCGATACATTCACCACGAGGGCGAGCACTTCAAGGTGGCCGGCCCACACCTGAGCCAGCCGTCGCTGCAGCGCACCCCGGTGATCTACCAGGCCACCGGTTCCCCGGAGGGAATCGAGTTCGCCGGCCGTCACGCCGAAGTGGTGTTCACCGGCGGCCGCACCGTCGAAGACTTCCAGAAGAACGCGCAGGACATGCGCGACGCAGCGATCCGCCAGGGGCGGCGGGGCGACGACATCCGGTTCATCGTTCAGGCGGGAGTTGTCGTCGGCCGCACCGACGCCGAGGTCGCTCGAAAGCTGAAGACCTATCGCGAGAACAGAAGCGTCGACGGAGTCCTCGCCCACGGCAGCCTGCCGTTCGACCTCACCGCATACCCCACCGGCACAACGATCGCCGAGGTGATTGACGACGTCGGCCCGCACCCGATGCTCTCGAGCATGAGCCCCGATGCGACGGTCGACGAGGCCCTCACCCGGATCACCGCGGGCAGGGAGGGCCGCTTCTTCGTGGCAGGCACACCGCTCGAGGTGGCCGACCAGATCGAGCGCTGGCTCGACGACGATGGCATCGATGGCATCAACCTGCGCCAGTACCACTCGTTCCAGACCGCTCGGGACTTCATCGAACTCGTCGTTCCCGAGCTGCGCAAGCGCGGCCGTATGCGCGAGGCGTACCCCGAGGGTGAGACCCTTCGCGAGCGGCTGTTCGGCGAGGGGCAGTCCCGCTTGCCCGAGCGTCACGTTGCGGCCCGGTATCGCGGCGGTGCGAACCTCGACGCCCCGCTTGAGCCAATCCGCTACCGCTGACCCTCGTCTTCGACGGCTTCTCAGGAAAGAGCACGTTTATCAGGACGTGATCGCCGAAATCGTCCTGATAAGCGTGCGATTCCCTGTAACGAGTGCACTCCACACCCAACTGAGGCCGGTGCCGATGACCCTCAGAAGGACGCTCGCGATGAGGATGACGGTGGCGCCCCCGTCTTCTTTGATAACACCACAAGAATGACGGATGCCATCCCGCGCGACTCGCGGGATGGCATCCGTTTTCGTCGTTGCTGGCATCACCACCGCCTCCTTCGACCGCTTTTCAGGAAAGAGCACGGTTATCAGGACGTAGATGGCGGGATCGTCCTGATAAGCGTGCAATTTCCTGTAACCAGAGTGTGCGTACGCCCGGCTGGAGCCGCAGCCGCAGCCGCAGCCGCAGCCGCAGCCGCAGCCGCAGCGGCATGGGCGCCCCAACGAAGAAAGCGCCGGGGAAAGGACGAAATGGGCTTCCGACGTCCTTTTCCCGGCGCTATTACCTTCAGCCGCGGTCCGCCTACGAGGTGATCGAGGTGGTGGCGGCCTGCGCGGCCTCCCGCAGCTCCTTCCAGGCGGCGTTCGGGGAGCGGTCGTTGAGGTAGAACTCGCCGACCGTGCGCTTCTTGTAGATCACAGGGTTGTGCGAGGAGACCGTGCGGGCGTTGCGCCAGTGCCGGTCGAGCTTGCGGGCCGACGACGCGGCCGACGCCCCTCCGACCTCGAACAACCGGGTCGCCGCGCCCAGAACGACGTCGACGATCGCGACCTGCGCCGAGAACACGGCCACCTCGGCTGCGGTCACCGCGGCATCATCCAGGGTGCCGCCGTCGTTGCTGCGGTACGCGGCGTCAACGGCCTCGGCCGCGCTCGCCACAAGGGCGTCGGCCGTGAACGAGGCCGAGGCGATCTCGCCGACAACACTCTGCACGAGCGGGTCCTCGCGCGGCAGCGGGTTGCTGGCCGCGATGAACGTGCGGGTGCGCGGGCGCACGAACTCGACGGCGTCGCGCAGCACAGCCTTCCCTGTGCCGGCCAGGGTGGCAAGCAACACGAGCTGGAAGAACGCCGTCACGTGGTTGATGCGCCCGTCGGTGTACCGGGTGAGGTCATCAGCGTCGACCTCGGCGTGATCGAAGATGGTGGTGCCGCTCCCGGTCAGGCGCTGCCCGAAGCCGTCCCAGTCGTCGAGGCGCTCGACACCTGGGGCATCGGTGCGCACGACGTAGGAGAGGCGTCCGCCGTTAGCGTCGCGAGCGCTTCCGCTCACCCAGTCCGCGAAGATCGTGCCTGTGCTGTAATACTTCGTGCCGGTGACGAAATAGCGCCCATTTTCCTCGGCAACCACCGTACTGACGTCGGCGAGCGAGGCGCCGGTCAGCTCGCTCGACGCATTGCCGACCAGGTCACCCGCCGCGACCCGGCGCAACCACTTCTCACGCACAACAGCGTCCGGATGCACCAGGCGCGTTTCGACAAAGGCAAAGTGCCCGCGCAACAGTTGCGGCAGGTTCGAGTCCGCCGCACCGAGCTCGCTCAGCAGTCGGGCGAGCTGGCGAACGCTTGCGCCAAGCCCACCGAATTCGCGGGGTACCCGCACAGCGCCAAACCCCTCCTCCTTCAGCCAGCCGACAGCCTCGAACGGCAGTTCGCGATCGGTCTCCCGCTGAACAGCGCCCGCCCGAATGCGCTCAAAAACGGGCGCGAAAAGCGTGCTGAGCTCCTCATCGGTGAGGGTGGAGGCATCCGTGGGCTTCTCGAGAGTGGGCATGAAATGTTCCTTTTCTTAGGTGCGAAATTTATGTCAGAGGGCGGATGCCGTTACGCACGCGCCGAATCAAAATGGGGCAGCGCGTCAAGCAGGCCTCTGGTGTACCCGTGTGACGGACGGCTGAACACATCGTCCACAGCGCCAGCTTCGACGATGCGGCCGTCTTTCATCACGAGCACCTCGTCGCTGATGTGGAAGATTACGCCGAGGTCATGCGAAATGAAGACGTAGGTGAGGTCCAGTTCGTCCTGCAGGTCGGTGAGCAGGTCGAGGACCTGGGCCTGAACCGAGACGTCGAGAGCCGACACCGGTTCGTCGAGCACGAGCAGCGTGGGTTTCGCCGCGAGTGCCCGGGCGATCGCCACGCGCTGGCGCTGCCCGCCGGAGAGTTCGATCGGTCGGCGGTCGGAGTGCTCCGGCCCCAGCCGGACAAGGCCGAGCAGCTCTGACACCCGGGCGGCTCGTTCGCTGCGTGAACTGCGACCGCTGGCCGCTACCGCTTCGCCGATGATCCGCGACACGGTGAATCGGGGATCGAACGAACTCAGCGGGTCCTGGTAGACCACCTGAACCTGCCGGCGCAGCCTGCTTCGCTCCGCCGGGGTGGCGGAGCTCCAGCTCACGGCGTCGATGGACACCGAGCCGGAGTCCGGATTTTCAAGGTTCGCGAGGATGCGTGCCGTTGTGGTTTTTCCCGACCCGGATTCGCCGACGATCCCGAGGGTCGCGCCGCGGGCGACGCTGAACGACACGTCGTCCACGACCGTCCGGCGCACCCGGTCAGCTCCGACGAAACTCTTCGACACGTTCTCGACGACAACCAGGGCAGAACCGGAGTCCGGTCGCGGCAGCCGTGGTGCGGCCACGGCAGCGGTGGCGTCCACGGCAGACAGTCGACGTCGACGCGAGGTCGGGGACGGGACCGCGGCGATGAGGCTCTTGGTGTACGGGTGCTGGGGATCGAAGAGCACGGCTTCCGTCGTGCCCTCCTCCACGATCTCGCCGTGCTGCATCACGGCGATGCGGTCGGCGATCTGCGCGACGACCGAGAGGTCGTGGCTGACAACGAGCATGCCGGTAGACGAGCCCTTCAGGGTTTCGAGCAGCCGCAGGATCTGGGACGCGATCGACGCATCCAGCGCCGTTGTCGGTTCGTCCGCGATGAGGAACTCCGGCTCAGCGGCGATCGCCGACGCGATCAGCGCACGTTGGCGAAGCCCACCAGACAGCTGGTGCGGGAACTGTCCGAACCGCAGTTCCGGTTCGGGAACCCCGACTCGGCGAAGCAGTTCGAGTACCTTCGCGGTGCGCTCTCGCCTGGACAGGGTTGTGTGCAGTTTGAGCGGCTCGCCGATCTCCGCGCCCACCGTTCGCAGCACGTCGAGTGATGAGAGTGCGTCCTGCAGCACGAAACCGATCCGGTCGCCCCGGGTCGACCGCCATGAGGCGTCGCTCCAGTTCCGGGTGTCCGTGCCGTCAAACGCGAGCCGTTCCGCCCGAACCGTTGAGCCGATGCCGGTGAGGCCGACGAGGCTGCGTGCGGTGACCGACTTACCGGAACCGGACTCGCCGACCAGGGCGAGGCATTCGCCGCGGGAGATCTCGAAGGAGAGGTCGCGGACGACGGTTGTGGCGTGTGATTTGTGGCCGAAGTCGACCGAGAGGCCGCGCACATCGATCAGTGGTGCGGTCATCGGGAAACCCTGCCTTCCGAACGGCGACGCAGTTCGCGCCCGATCGCCGTGATGGCGAGCACCGTCGCCACGAGGAACGCGGATGGCACGAGGATGAGCCACGGCGCGTTGGAGATGAAGTTGCGGCCAACCGAGAGCATCGCGCCCCACTCCGGGGCAGGGGGCGGAGTGCCGAGGCCCAGGAAGCTCAACGATGCGCCCGCGCCGATCGCGCCGCCGATGCCGATGGTTGCGAGAACGAGAACCGGCTTGATGGCGTTGGGGAGAACGTGGGTGACGATGACCCGGAGGCGGGAGAAGCCGAGGGTGGACGCGGCCTCAACGTAGGCAGACTGCCGCACGATGTGGGTCTGTGCCCGAACGAGCCGCGCGTAGTAGGCGATACCGGCTGCGCCGATGGCGAGGATGGCGTTGAGGGTGCCGCCGCCGATGAGGGCGATGACGACCAGCGCCAGCAGCAGTTCAGGCACGGCGAGGGTGACGTCGAGGAACCGCATGACGGCGCTCTCCACGACCCTGTTGCTGAGCCCGGCAATCAGCCCGATGATCGTGCCGAACACCACACCGATCGCTGTCGCGGCGAGGCCGATGAGGAGCGATGTGCCTGTGCCGTGAACGATCCGGCTGTACACGTCGGACCCTGACTCGTCTGTGCCGAAGATGTGGCCGGGGCCGGGCGGCAGGAAGCTGTTCGCCGGTGACACCTCGAGCGGGTCGACCGAGGTCAGCAGTTGGGGAGCCAGGGAAGCGACGGTCACCCAGCCGAGGAACAGAATCGCGAGCACCAGGCCGGGGGACAACCGGCGGCGGCGGCGGTTCGGCCGTGCCGCCGGAGCAGGCGCAGGAAGCGGGCTGACGTCGGCGGGTAACGCCGGAGCGATGCCCTCACTCTGCACCGTCACGAGGTGGCTGCTGGTCATGATGTGACTACTCTCGGGTCGACAAGGGTGTACAGGATGTCGACGATCAGGTTGACGACGACGTAGACGGCAGCGGAAATCAGGACGATGCCGAGCACAACGGGGAGGTCCTTGTTGTAGACGGAGCTCAGCATGAGCCCGCCGACCCCCTGCCGGGAGAACAGCGTCTCGACGATGACCGAGCCGCCGAGGAGCGCGGCCAGGACAAAACCGGACATCGTGATGGTCGGCAGGATCGCGTGTCGCAGCGCGTGTTTCACCCGCACTGACAGGTCGCGCATTCCGCGAGCCCTGGCCGTGAGAACGAATGGTTGCTCGAGCACATCCTCCAGTTCGTTTCGTAGCACCTGCGACAGTGAACCGACCAGGGCGAGCGCAAGCGTGAACGCCGGGAGGATGAGCGGGACCAGCCCGTCACCGCCACCCACCGGCACCAGCCGAAGAGTGAATGAGAACACGATGAGCAGCGCGAATCCGATGATGAAGCTCGGAGTGGCGGCGAGCACCACCTCGATGCCCGATACCAGGGCGCGGAGCCAGGGTGTGCGCTGAGCGGTGAGAACCGCAATGGCGACGGTCAAAACCAGGGCGAGGGCTGCCGCTGTTCCTGCGAGGACAGCGGTTGGGCCGACCTGCTGACCGATGGCATCCGTCACTGGCATTCTCAGCCGGTATGACTCGCCGAGGTTTCCCTGCAGGAGCTGGGTGAAGTAGTGCAGGTACTGGACAATGAACGGTTCGTCGAGGAGGTAGTCCTGGCGAACCTGGGCGATGGCCTCGGCGGTCGGACGGGCGTCAGGACCGCCGAGGATGATCAGTGCCGTGTCGCCTGGGGTGACGTACAACGCCAGGAAGGTCAGCGTTGCAGCACCCCAGAGCACGAACACTCCGAGGAGCAGCCGCGTGGAGATTCGCCGGAGAATCGTCATCGGTCGAGCCACGCGCTGGTGAAGACGGGCACCGGGTGGGAGGTGTCTGTGACGATTCCCTGGACCGTGTTCTTGGCGTACGCCCACTGGCTGGGGTTCTCGTAGAGCGGCAGGCCCGGCACCAGTTCGAGAAGCCTGTGCTGGGCCTTCGAGTACGCCTCACGCGCCTCGTCACCGTCTGTCGCACCGCGGCTTGCCTGGAGCAGTTCGTCGAGCTCGGGGTCGGAGAGGTACGACGAGTTCTGTCCGATGCGCTCACCGGTGATCTCGCTGCTGTGGTGACGGATGAAGAGCACGTCAGGCGTGTTGGTGTGCCAGACGCCGGCCAGGCCGTCGTAGTCGCCCGCGTACCGGATCTCGGTCAGCTGCGCCTGCGGGTACTGGTCGACTTTGAGCTCGATGCCGACCTTCTTGACCTCGCCCTGGAGCTGCACAAGCAGGGCGCTCGGCGTCGCGCTCTCGACGGTTGGAACAACAACTGTGAGTCGTTTGCCGTCCTTCGTGCGGTAACCGTCACTGTCTTTTACGGTCCAGCCGGCCTCGTCAAGCAGGTCGTTCGCCTGATCGGGATCGTAGTCGAGCTTGCCCTCTGTGGTCTCGTCGTAGTACGGCGTCTTGGAGGAGAGGAAGTTGTCCTTGGGCGTGTATGTACCGAAACCGACGCTGTCTGTCACCGCGTCCCGGTCGACGGCCGCGACAAAGGCCTCACGCACCCGGATGTCGTCGAACGGTGCCCGTGACAGGTTGAAGCTCAGCGCGTACGGGCTGCCAGCTCGAATGAGGTTCTCGTAAACGAACGCGTCGTTCGCTTCAATGGCTGCGGCGTTCTGCGGCGGGAGATTCTCGGTGATGTCGTACTGGCCCGAGACGAGTGTCTCGTACCGGATGACGGCCTCAGGAACAACAGTGATCTCAATGCCGTCGAGGTGCGCTTCGCCGTCGTAGCCGAGCCAATCCGGCCCCCAGTTGTAACCCTCCCGCTTGACGTAGCTGATGCTCTGGCCGACCTTGTAGTCCTCGACGACGAACGGCCCGGATCCGACCGGCGCCTGGCACAGCGTCTCTGGTGATTCGGTGATCGCCTTGCCCGAGGTCATGGCGAGCCACGACTGGGCGAGGTTGTAGAGGAAGGGAGTGTATGCGTATGAGAGGTGCGCCTCAAAGGTGTACTCGTCGATCACTGTGCCGTCGACGTACGGCGCGATGTAGGCGGCGGCCAGCGGCGACTTCGTGGCCGGGTCCCTCATGTGCTCGAAGTTCTGCCCGAGCACCTCGGCGTTCCACGGCGACCCATCGCTGAACGTCACCCCCTCCTCAAGCGTGAACGTGTAGGTTTTGCCGTCCTCCGAGATGTCCCAGCTCTTCGCCAGGTATGGCGCAATGTTGCCGTCCTCGTCGAGCGTGACGAGGTTGTCGTAGATGATGCGGCCGAGCAACTGGTGCTGCGTGGCCGAGATCGAGTGCGAGTCGAGGCACCCCGGCTCGGTCGAGATGGAGAGGGCGAGCGTGCCGCCGTCGACGGGGTCGCCGGTGCTCGACTTTTCGGCCGCACTTCCGGACGCGCATCCGGAGAGAAGTGTTGCGCTCATCAGGAGCGCGAGACCGAGCGTGGATCGTCCGCGGGTAACAGGCATGAGTTCTTCTCCAGGATGGGTGGCGGCGGTCGAAATGAATTCCGATCGAGTAGCCCAAGACTGGCGAAGGTCGAGGCGACGTCAAACTCACGGTTACGTGATGTTGGCTTGCGTTACGTTCTGTTGTGGCCTGTTACGAATTCGGCTCTCGGCACCGAATTTGTTTCGTCATATTTGGCGAGACGCCGCTCGAGTGCGGCATACTCGCGCGACGCTCACGTGAGGTTTAGCCGCCGTAACCGGCGTAGTTGCGGATGTCGTCCACCGACGGCGTCGTTTTCAGGCCGGCAGCATCGGGACGGATGCCGGTCTCTTCGGCTCCCTCGGTGTGCACGTAATATGACACGGAGATGGAGCCCTTTGTGTCTCCTGACGCGTCAGCAAACGCGCGAAGCGAATCGTCAAGCACGGTGTACAGGTCGGCATCGGGTGACGCGATGATGCGCACATTGATGCGCGAGCTCATGCCTGCGCTGTTCCGGAACTCGGTTTTCGCGGACACCACACCCGGCACCTCATTCAGTGATGACTCCGTCTTGGATGCCACCGCGGATCCTCCGCCGCATGCCACAAGGACCGTCGCGACCAGGCCGGCAAGAACAACGGCACTCAGCTTGCGGATCTTCACAGGTTTGTCCTCATTCAGTCGTTCGGTCATTGCGGTTTCCCGGATTCGGGCGTCCCGAAAAGACGCTCGGGGCAGTGCTCGTTCGACACTAGCGCAGGGCGGATGATCGCCCGTTCGCCCCACAGTTGTCGCGGCCTGTCAAGCTCCAGATCGGCGGCTGTGCTTCTCGTTATGGTGTGGGCATGAACACTCCCGCGATCCGAGCGCTCGCCGCCGCCGGCCTGGTGCTGAGTCTCACCGGCTGCGCGTCGCAGTTTCCCGCCGACCCCGATGGCACCCTCGAGCGAGTCACGGGTGGAACACTGCGGGTTGGACTGTCGCCAAACGGAAACTGGGCCGATATGACCGACGGTGGCGAAGCATCCGGAATCGAAGTCACACTCGTGGAAGAGTTCGCCGACACCATCGACGCTGAAGTGGTGTGGACAGAGGGCGGTGAGGAGAAGCTCTTCACCGACCTCGCGGCCGGGCGGCTCGACATGGTCATCGGCGGCCTCACCGACACCACGCCCTGGTCGGAGAAGGCGGCGATCACCAAGCCGTTCGACCAGGTGACCACCGACGATGGCGCGACTCGAAAGCACGTGATGGCCGCGGCGATGGGGGAGAACGCGTTCCTCGTCGAGTTGGAGAGGTTCCTTGGAAGCCAGGAGAGCGCACCATGACGATCAGCTTCGGTCACACCGCGCTTCCCGCGAAGCAGGCGGAGATCCTCAAAAAAGCGATCCGGCTCGAGTGGATCACCATCGCCTTCCTGGCCGTCAGCGTCACGCTGGTGTTTCTCGTGCTCGGCAACTCGCAGGCCATGAAGGCTGCCTGGATCGAGGACCTGCTGTCGTTCATCCCGCCGATCGTGTTCCTGGTTGCGGTTCGTGTTGCCCGGCGCAAACCAACGGTGAAGCATCCGTACGGTTATCACCGCTCGGTCGGCGTCGGGCACCTCGTCGCTGCGGTCGCGCTCGTGACGATGGGCAGTTTCCTCATCGTCGACTCGGCGTCCGGGCTGCTCGCCGCCGAGCACCCGAGCATCGGTTCGGTCGAACTGTTCGGCCAGGTGTTCTGGCTCGGTTGGCTGATGATGGGTGTGATGGCACTCATCGCGCTGCCGCCGGTGTTCATCGGTCGCGCCAAGATGAAGCTCGCCCGCGAACTGCACGACAAGGTGCTCTATGCCGACGCCGACATGAACAAGGCCGACTGGATGACCGCCGTCGGCTCCATCGTCGGAGTCGGCGGGATCGGCCTCGGGCTGTGGTGGGCTGACTCCGCTGCGGCGCTGTTCATCGCCGGAAGCATCCTCTGGGACGGAGTGAAGAACATCCGGGCGGCGATCGAAGACCTCATGGACATGCGCGCCATGACCTTCGACGACGCGAAACCGCACCCGATCGTCGACCAGGTCGATGACTACCTGCGCTCACTGGATTGGATAGCGGATGCCGGTTCCCGCGTACGCGATCAGGGTCACGTTTTTCACATCGAGGCTTTTGTGGTGCCCCGTCATCCGCGGGAAATCACCGTCACCCAGCTCGATGAGGCTCGGGAGGCGTGCGTCGACCTGGACTGGAAGGTGCAGGATATCGTGATCGTCCCGGTGCCAGAGCTGCCCGACGTCGTTCGCGACCCAAGGGTGTCCTCCCACCGCTGAGCGTCTACCCCGATGGCTCATCGCATTCGCATTGCGCTCGTCGGGCGTCGTGTCCGTTGTGTTTGCAGGCTGGCAGCGCTTCGAGTGACAGTAGTTGTGGGTTGCAGGCACGCCAACCCACCACAAGTGTCACTCGAATCCGGCGGCCCAAACGGGCACTTCGGCTCAGGTGACAGTTGTTGTGGGTCGCCGGCGCTGGCACCCACCAAAAGTGTCACACGAACGCTGGGGCGCGATGCGGAACTCCGCCCGGCCGACGCGAACGACCCAGGCAGCGCGAGAAACGACCGAAGCTAGACTGCGGGATCGGGCGCTGGCCGCGCGGAACTGGCCGGCGGCTCAGGCACAATCTCGAGCCCGGACACGGAGTTCGACGATCGCACGAGGGCCTGCACCCAGGCCGAGTTGATGAGCGGGCTCTTGCCGCCGTAGTACTGGAAGGTCAACGAGATCGCCGAGTGAATCCAGATGGTGGTTCGACCGAGGCCGTTTGCCTTCTCACTCCAGGTGAACGCGAACGATTCGCCGCGCCGCAGCTTCGCCATCATCACGATCTGGAGGTGAGCAAGAATCCGATCGTCGATCGATGCTGTCACTTTTGAGTCGTAAGTGAGCGTTCCCACCGGGCAAACCTCCGTCATGCATTGAAAAGCCCCCTCGGCAGATGGCCGAACGGACTTCTTGATTCTATGGGAGCGCTCACCCGTTTTCCGCACCACAATACGGTTCGCCGGTGACTTGTCAGGCAAGGCCTAAACGACGACGACGGTGACCCGGTCCTTGCCGGCATTCTTCGACTGGTACATCGCAGCGTCGGCGAGCCCGAGGATGCCGTCTGTCGTGACAGCGGACCCGGCGTCCGGCACCAGCAACGCGACTCCGATCGACGCTGAGACCGGGTACTCGTCCGGCACGCCCTCAAGCGGTTCTCGGACCGACGCGAGGATCCGGTCGGTGACGTGACTGACGGCATCCGCGTCGGTGTCTTCACAAATGACAACGAACTCGTCACCGCCGTATCGCCCGATGGTGTCGGCCGCGCGCACCGATGTGCGCAGACGGTCGGCCACCTGGCTCAGCACCGAATCGCCGATGGCGTGCCCGCAGTTGTCGTTGACAACTTTGAAGCCGTCGAGGTCGAGAAACACAACGGCGAGTGGCCGCCCGCTGCGTTCGGCCGCGGCGATCGCCTGGTTCAGTCGCACCTGAAGCAACTGGCGGTTCGCCAGCCCGGTGAGCTGGTCGTGCAGTGCCATGCGAGCGAGCTGCCCCTGCAGCCGGATGCGCGCGAGCACGTGCGACGCCTGCTGGGTCAGGGTGCCGAGCAGTTCGAGAAGTTCCGGGTCAAAGTTGCGCTCCCGCCGAAAGAACGACGAGATTACTCCGACCGGTTTGCCCTTGTCGGTGAGCGGTGAGGCGATCGCGGTCTGCAGCTGGTTGGCGTGATAGACCGGGACCAGGTGCGGGTACATCTTCTGGGCTTCGTCGAGGTTGGGGACGATGACAACCTGGTTGAGGCGAACGGCGTCAGTGGACGGAGTGTCCCACCCGGCGTGAATATATTCGAGAAGCGGATGCGACCCGGTTGCGAGCTGAAGCACCCCGGCTTCGTCGAAGAGCAGGATTGCCGTGAAACTGGACGAGAATGCCTCGCGTACGTTTTCCGCGAGAGCCGCCGTGAGGGCACTCTCCGTGTCTGCGAGGGTGAATGCGGTCGACGCCTGCTGCAGGATCCGGACCTGCGCCTCTGACGTTTCGGCCGCGCGCCGAGCCTCAAGAAGCTCGCGTTCGTAGTCGCGACGTGCAGTGGAGTCGAAGACGGCGAGACGCACCTCACCTGACACGCCGTTCTGGATGGCGTTGATCATGGTGTGCAGGTTGGTTCCGTCTGCGCACTGCAAGGACAGCACGATCTCGTCGACTCGTCCTCGCAGCCGGAGCGTCGGCACGTACCGGGTTTCGTGGAACAGCTGGCTTCCAACGGTGAGCAACGCCTGGAAATTGCGCCCGAGCAGTTCGTGAGGCGGGTGGCCGATCATTCGGGTGAAGGTGGTGTTCACCGACGTGATCCTGCCGTCGGCCGACGTCACCAGATAGCCACACGGAGCATTCTCGTAAAGGTCCTCGAAGTCGCTGCCTGGTTGCGCAGGGGAGGGCTCTGCAGGACCGACACCGGCCGGGTCGGTCACCGGAGGAACGCCTGGATCTCGGCGGTGAGCTCGTCAGGCGCCGAGAGGTTCGGACAATGCCCTGTGGCGTCGAGCACAACCAGGACGCTGCCCGGGATCGACTCGTGCACGAACTGTCCAACTTCGAGGGGAGCGATGATGTCTTGCTGGGACTGCAACACGAGCGTCGGAGTCGTGACCAGGGGGAGGTCGTGACGGTTGTCCGAGAGGAAAGTAACGCGGGCGAAGTGCCGAGCAATGGTGGGGTCGATACTGCAGAAGCTCTCGGTCAACATCTCGCCGAGTTCGGGCTGGGAGCTGTTCCCCATGATGAGTGGTGCCATTGAGGCGGACCAGCCGAGGTAGTTCGCGTCGAGCGAGTCCAGGAGCGCGTCAATGTCGGCCCGTTCGAAGCCGCCAACGTACCCGTCGGCGTTGATGTAACGGGGCGATGGGCCAACGAGGATGAGCGCCCCGAACCTGGCCGGATTCTTCGTTGCCGCGAGCACCCCGATCATCGCGCTCACCGAGTGCCCGACGAAAACCGCATCGGTAAGGTCGAGGTCATCGAGGATCTCGAGCACATCGTCCGCGTAGCCGTGGAGAGAGTCGTATTTACCCTTGTCGTAGGCACTCAGGTCGCTTCGGCCAGCCCCGACGTGATCGAATCGCACAACACAATGCTCGTCCTCGAATCGAGGGGCGACAGCGTGCCACATCTCCGAACTGCACCCGAATCCGTGCGCGAAAACAATTGGCCGTCCAGAGGGGTTGCCTGACACCGTCACATTGTTCCTGGCGCGGACATGACTCAACTGATCTGTACTCACTGCGGCTCCTGCTGATAACCCTGACGAAAATCCGAGAAACCACTCGTCGGTGCCGCGCGATGTCGGCTCAGAAAATCGTAGTGGAGCGCGCGTTTCGGAGCAAAGCAAGAGGAGTAATCCGACGGAAATTCGCAGGCGCCGAACGGCGGGCGGAAATTATACGCACACTCACCCCCCGGGTGGGAGCGTAGATTTTTCGTGTATGCAGCATGCACGATGAATCATGCTTATTTCGCGTTCAACCTCGATTGCTGTCCGAACGATGTGGTCGGTCAGCTGCGGGAGCGCGAAATGAGTGTCGAGGAAGACCTGGTCGGCGCGGTCGAACGAAAAGAGATTGAGGCGTACTTCCAGCCTCAGATCGACGTGACGACCGGCAAGATCACAGCGGTGGAGGCTCTCGCTCGGTGGCGCCACCCGACGAAAGGCCTGATTCCACCCGCCGACTTCATCCCCGTCGCTGAACGAACGGGCCTGATTCATGAAATCGGTGCGTACATGCTTGAGGAGGGATGCCGTCACGCGGCTCGGTGGCGCCGCGACGGTCTTGCGATCCACGTTTCGGTGAACGTATCGGCCCTGCAGTTGGCGACGCCGGAGGTGTTCGACCGGCTCTACAACCTTCTCGGGGAATATAACCTCCCGGCCGGCACACTGACCATTGAGATCACCGAGTCTGAGGTTATCTCTGACGTTGCCGGGGTGGCCCAGCGCCTGGAGCGGCTTCGCGCCATCGGCCTCGGCGTCTCCCTCGACGACTTCGGCACCGGTCATTCGTCGCTGGCGCAACTCCGAGACCTGCCGATCACCGAGCTCAAAATCGACAAGTCGCTCATTCAGGAGACCAAGAGCAACGGCGCGTTAATCGCCGTGGCCGTCGCACTGCTGCAGGAGCGAGGCGTGCGTGTGGTCGCCGAAGGCGTAGAGACGGCCGAGCAACTCGATCTGGTGCAACGGATCCACTGCGATCGCGCGCAGGGCTACCTGTTTGGCAAGCCGCTGCCCGTAGACGAACTGGATGGGTTCCTGACGGAAATGTACTGAGTACGTTCCCGTCAGGAACGGGCGAGGTTCTTAGAGTCCGCTGAAGGAGTCGTCTTCCATGGCGACAGCGTGGTCTCCCGCGTCAGCAGCGCCAGCCTCGGTGCTGTCTCCACCAACGTCGATCTGGCTCCAGGAAACCGGCATACCCGGCGAGAAGAGAATGTCGAGACCCGGTCCGCCGCGCAGCGGTGGGATCGTTACATACCCTCCGCCGGCTTTGATCGCTTCGAGGATCTGTCCCCGCAGTTCGGTCACCGGGTCTGGGAGGAAGTAGTCGCGTCCGTCAACGGTCAGCCTGTGAACAATCACTTAGTAATCCCTGTCTGTGCGTGGCGAGGCGACAGCCTTCGCATCGTCTCCAACGTTAGCGGCTGCGGGTTCAAGTCCCCGACATCCGGGGAGGGCTTGCGGTTTTTCGATCTGGCGGTATCGGTTCGCTGTCGCTTAGCTGCGCACGAGTCCGGGCTGAGGTGGTGGCGGAGCGCCCGGAATGGGGCCAAGTGCCGCGAGCAGGAGGTCCGGCTCGTCGCGGATCTCGGCGTAGCAATACCAGGAAGGGCCCTCGGGCCCGACTAGCTCGAACCGAGCGCTCGAACCGATGGCGTACGGCGCGTCCCGCTCGACAACGAGCGAGCAACTTACGTCCGCGGTGTGGGTCGCGGTTGAGATGGTGACGAGGATGCCCGGAAGGACGAGGGCGATCACCCCGATGATGACCAGGAACCGCATCGGCTTGAGCAGGCGTTGCGAAGGAAGTGGGCGACCGTCGCTGGGCTCGTAGCCATCGAGCTCGGGGTAGTTGGACGTCACTCTGTCATTCTGTCATCGCCAGCACGGGGCGGCGATCTCGCCGGGCGAGTTGCCAGCCGAGATACGAGAATCGCTGGAAGGCGGTGAACGGGAAGTCATACGATGGCAGCCACAAACGTGGAGGTTCCAGATGCGAAACGTGACCTATTCCCTGACCATGTCACTCGATGGCTACGTGATCGGGCCGGACGGACAGTTCGATTGGGCTGCGCCGGACGAAGAGGTGTTCCAACTCGCCACCGACGAGGTGCGCGCGCTCGGAATCCACCTGCTCGGCCGGCGACTGTATGAATCGATGCTCTATTGGGACGGCGCCGAGGAGGATGCGTCCGTCACCGCGTTGGAGCGTGAGTTTGCGACGATTTGGAATCGGCTCCCCAAGGTCGTCTTCTCCACCACGCTGTCGGAGGTGCGCGGCAATGCGCGTCTCGCCTCTGGAGGGCTCGCCGAGGAAATCGAACGCCTGCGCGCGGAGCCGGGGGAAGGCAACATCGGAATCGGTGGTGCAACGCTCGCCGCCGAAGCCGCGGGGTTGGGCCTCATCGATGAGTACCTCATCCGGGTGCTGCCCGTCCTGGTCGGAGGTGGGGTGCCGTACTTTGCTCACGATGAGCGCCGGTCAAACCTCGAACTGGTGGAGACGCGTACCTTCGACTCCGGGGTGGTCTACCTCCACTACAAAGTGAAGCGGTAGCGGAGTACGGGCATCGACCCCTCAGGCGAGAGGTTCGCCTACTCCGACCCGCCGCCGAGCGCGAGCGCTCGCCGAGTGCACAGCGCCAGCGCTCGCCACCACAACGAGCGCGATGGCAACCCAGCCGAGCAGTGTCAGCTGCTGGTGCAGCACGATCGCACCGACGATCGCAGCCATGGCTGGCGCGAGGCTCATGAGGATCGAGAAGGCGGACGCAGGCAGCCGCCGGAGCGCGAACAGTTCGAGCGCGTACGGGATCGCCGATGACAGCACGGCAACGGCCGCGCCAAGCGCCAGAATACCGGGGGAGAACAGGGCTGCACCTGCATCGGCGATTCCGAACGGCAGAGTGATCGCCGCGCCGATCGTCATGGCGATCGCGAGGCCGTCGAGCTTCGGAAACCGCGCTCCCGTTCGTGCTGAGAGCAAAATGTACGCCACCCATCCCGCACCCGCGCCGGCCGCGAACAACACACCGACCGGGTCGAGCGTGTCCACTCCACCCCAGCCGAGCAGCACAACACCGACGAACGCGAGCAGCGCCCACAACCAGCTCGAGGCGCGCCGGCTCACCACCACCGAGAGGATGAGCGGCCCGAGCACCTCGATCGTCACCGTCGGCCCGAGCGGCAGGCGCGCGAGCGCCTCGTAGAACAGCGCGTTCATGCCGGCGAGTGCAATCGCGAAGCCACACAGGGTGAGCCAGTCACCCCGGGAGTATCCGCGCAGCCGCGGCCGGGCAATGGCCATCAGCAGAATCGCCGAGAACGCCAGCCGCAGCGCCACCATGCCGAGCGGCCCGACAGTGGGAAACAACAGCACAGCGAACGACGCCCCGAACTCCTGGCACAGCAGGCCGACCAGCACCAGGCCGACCGCGGTCACAGGCGCGCGCGATGCTGGGCTCGGCGCGATCGCTGTCATGAGATCGAGCGTAGGGCGCACGCGGGGTGTTTCGTGAATCGGTCGAGAGCGAGCGGATGCTGTCGGTCGCGCGGTAACGCGACGTGCTGTTTCGTGAAACGGACGAAGGCCAGCGGATGCTCCGGGCCGCGTGATCACGCGACCTGCGTGATTTCGCACTAGACGACATCCGTCTGTAAGGAATATCGTCGCACTCAGCGCCGCTGTTCAGGAACGGAGCACGCCATGGTCACCCGGAGTTTTCTCACCGACACCGAACTCTCGGACATCACGCGCGCCAACGAGTCAGGCCGTACCCCCGTGGTGTTCGTGCACGGGCTGTGGCTGCTGTCGTCGAGCTGGGAGCGCTGGCGGACCCTGTTCGAGGAGGCGGGCTACTCGACCCTCGCGCCGGTGTGGCCTGACGACCCCGACACCGTTGAAGCCGCCCGCCAGGACCCCGCCGTGTTCGCGCGCAAGATGGTGCACCAGGTCACCGACCACTTCCTGGACGTGCTCGGCCACCTGACCAAACGGCCAGCGGTCATCGGCCACTCCTTCGGCGGGCTGATCGCGCAGTCGCTCGCGGGGACCGGAGAGTCCGCCGTCACCGTTGCGGTCGCTCCAGCCCCGTTCCGCGGGGTGCTCCCGTTGCCACTGTCGTCGCTCAAGGCGGCTTTCCCCGTGCTCGGCAACCCGGCGAACCGCGGGCGAGCCGTGTCGCTCACCTACGAGCAGTACCGGTACGGCTGGGCCAACGCGCTCGACGAGGCCGAGGGCAGAGCCCTGTTCGACGAGTTCCACGTTGCCGCAGCGGGGGTACCGATCTTCGAGGCGGCCGCCGCCAACCTCAACCCGTTCAGCCAGGTCACCGTCGACACACGAAATCCCGACCGCGGGCCGCTGCTCATCATCTCCGGGCAGCGCGACCACGTCGTCCCTTGGGCAATCTCGCAGGCCGCGTTCAAGCAGCAGGAGCACAATCCAGGCCTCACAGAGATCGTCGAGGTGCCGAACCGCGGGCATTCGCTGACCATCGACCACGGTTGGCGTGGAGTGGCTGAGCTCGCGCTCGACTTTATTCGAACGCACGGGTGACGCCCGGTGTCTGGTGCTCCGGTTAGGCTCGAAGCACTACGAACTGGAGTCGCCACATGGGGCAACGCACGACGCCCCGAGCGTCCACTCTGGGCGGAGCGCTGCTCGCGCTCGTCGCCCTGGTCACACTGGCCGTCTCGATGCTGTGGCCCCAGGACGACGGCGGCACTCCGCCGGCCGCCTCGCCGGTACCGTCCGCAACACCGGCCAGCACGCCGCTTTCCGAGCCGAGCGCGGGTGAGGGCGGTGCACCCAGCCCCGTGGCATCCGCCCCGATAGTTGGAACAGCGACCGACGCGCTCGCCGCGCTGCCGACGAAGGGACGCGCGCCGAAGACCGGGTATGACCGCACCGGGCATTTCGGGCGGGCCTGGCTCGACGTTGACCACAACGGCTGCGACACCCGAAACGACATCCTCGCCCGTGACCTCACCGACGAGACCCTTGAGGGCAAGTGCAAGGTGATGACCGGGTGGCTCGACAACGTTTACGGCGGCGTCGACGTGGCGTTCACCCGCGGGCAGGACACCTCGACCCAGGTGCAGGTCGACCACGTCGTCGCCCTCATGAACGCGTGGGAGACCGGAGCGCAGCAGCTTTCCCAGGCGCAGCGGGAGTCGCTCGCGAACGATCCGCTCAATCTTCAGGCGACGGATGCCTCCTCCAACGCACGCAAGCAGGCGGGCGACGCCGCCACCTGGCTGCCGCAGGCGACCGGTTACCGCTGCGAGTATCTGGCGCGCCAGATTTCGGTCAAAGCGGCGTACGGGCTGTGGGTGACGGCGCCGGAGCGGTCGGCCATGGAGCGCGTTCTGGCGTCGTGCCCCGCGCAGCCAGCGTATGGGTCGACGCTGGCGCCGCGCTCAAGGACAACAGGCTGAGATAAGGACGCCCGAGGCGGGTTTGTCCTTATCTCGGCCGGTCTTCCTTATCTCGCGCCGAGAGCCGACACTGCGGGCGCTGTGCGGGCCCGCCGAGCGGCCCGTCTCCGCGAGATGGCCAGGAGCAGAGTGAGCAGCACTGTGCCGATCAGCCCTCCGAGGGTATTGCCGATCAGGTCGGTCACGTCGCCGAGCCGACTCGAGGCCAGCACGACCTGCCCGAACTCGATTCCCAGCGAGAGCAGGAAGCAGAGCAGGGGTGACAGCCACCGTCGCCTCGGTGGGAGCAACACGGCCAGCACGAAGCCCACCGGCACGAACAGGGCGATGTTCGCGGCGAACTCGACGACGCCATAGCGGAGAAGCTCCGGCCCGCCAGAGGTCTGCAATTCCGTCAGCCAGCCGCGCAGCGCATCCGCGAACCCGGCGTCGATGGGGGTGGGCCAGAAGGCGACCGCGAACACGGCAATGCCGCCGAGCACGAGGGCCCACGCCGCGATGCGACGGTGGCGTGATGTGACCATGGCGTCCTCCCAGTGACCCCCGTTTAGGCGCAGGCGCACTCCGAAACGGCGACCTAAGCTTTACATGAGCTTTCGTCATGTTAGCTCGGGAATCACCAAAATGGGGTGGTTTTGCCCAGCCGACGAGGAATCATGACCGATCGCACATCCCGCGCCCCCGTGCGCACCACCCTGCTCTGGATTGCCCTCGCCTTAGGGATCCTTGTGCTCGCCGCTGCACTCTGGGTCGGTTTGCGTGGCGCCGCAGCCGCCGGCGAGCTCCGGTCGGCGAAGACGGTGGCGTACACGCTCAGAGACCAGTTGATGACGGGAGAAACGGATGCCGCCACGGCGTCGAGCGCCACACTGACCGGTCACACGAACCGTGCCGTCGAGCTCACCTCTGACCCGGTCTGGCGCGCGGCCGAACTCGTGCCGTTCGTCGGGCCGAACCTCGTGGCCGTCGGGCACAGTGCTGCAGCGGTGGACATTCTGGCCGTCGATGTGGCCGCGCCGCTGATACCGATCGTGCAGAGCCTCGATCTCTCGGCGATGGCCGGGGCCTCGGTTGACCTGGCGCCCCTCGCCGCGGCTGCTCCCGTTCTCTCTAAGGCCCGCGATGCCGCGATTCCGGCGCGCGAGCGGGTGAGGGCTATCGACTCCGCAGCGACGCTGCCGTTCATTCGTGACGCTGTGACGGAGCTCACCGGACTCGTCGAGTCCACGGCTGACACTGTCGAGTCGCTCGACCGCGCCGCAACCCTCCTCCCGGCCATGCTCGGCGGGGGAGAGCCCCGAAACTACCTGCTGCTCGTGCAGAACAGTGCTGAACTGCGCGCCTCGGGAGGTCTGGTTGGTGCGACCGCCGTACTGACGGCATCCGCTGGGCACATCAGCGTCACAGATCAGAAGTCGACAACCGACTTTCCGGTGCTCGCCGAACCGGTGCTGCCGGTGACGCCGGCGGAGGCGAATCTCTACGGCGACAAGCTCGGGCGGTACCTCATGGACGTCAACCTCACGCCCGACTTTGCCCGCTCGGCCGAACTCGCGTTGGCGATGGCTGAGCCAGTCTACGGACGGACCTTCGACGGGGTATTCGCGATCGACCCGTACGTTCTCCAGCGGGTGCTCACTGCGACGGGACCGGTGTCTGTGACACCCGAGCGTGTGCTCGATGAGTCGAACGCCGTGCAGGTGCTCCTCAGCGATGTGTACCGCGACTTCCCTGATCCGGTGGCCCAGGACGCATTCTTTGCGGCGGCCACCGAGGCGGTGTTCGCGGCGGTGACCTCAGACAGCGTCGACCCGCGTGCCCTCGTCTCCGCGCTGGTGGATGGGGCATCGCAGGGCCGGATCCTGCTCTGGAGCGCCGACGATGCCGAGCAGGCGGTGCTCGCCGAGACCACGCTCGCCGGTTCTCTTCCCGACGACGAGAAGGACTTCGTCGGCGTCTACCTCAACGACGCCACCGGGGCCAAGATGGGCTACTACCTGTCGGCCGACGCGACGGTCGACTGCGCGCCAGCGTCAACAGGGGCGACGCACCGTGCGACGGTTACGCTGACGAGCGCTGCGCCGACGGATGCCGGGACAAGCCTCCCTGCGTACGTCACCGGATACGGAATCTTCGGTGTGGTCGCAGGCGACACTCGCACCCAGGTGGTTGTTGTGCTTCCCGTCGGCGCCTCGGTGCTCTCTGCGACGCGCGGAGATGACAAGCTCGCCACCATCGGCACCGACGACGCCGACCGCACCGTTGCGACGATCTTCACCCAGGTGTCGCCGGGGGAGTCGATCACTGTCACCGTCGACTTCGCGGCGGCCGCCGTCGACACGGTCGCTGCCACCCCTGGTGTGAGCATCACGCACCCCAAATGGGGTGATGTGCAATGTGGCCGTCGGGATTAACCTGAGGATCACTCACATACGGTGAGGCGGACTGTCCCGAGCTGCCCGCCTCACCCGTGTGAGGACACGATCAAAGGAGTGTGTGAGGTGTTCTCTCGAGCAATCGCCGTGGCCGGCCTGGCCGTCGCCGCAACACTGTCACTGCCGACAATGGCAGCCGCAGATCAGTACCCTCCAGGCGGATCGGCCGCCGTCGCGGTTGCCGGCTGCAACGCCCAGTTCGTCGCCGAACCGGGCTACTTCGAGCCGGGCGAGACCGTGACCTTCGAGATCACCGGAGCGAATGACGAGTCGATCACCGTGACGACCGCCGCGCTACGTGCCGCGACGTTCCCCGGTTTCACCGCTGCGGCCGATGGCAGCCTCGTTGTCGACATCAGTTCGACCGCACGCACGAGCGGCCAGTACCGGCTCACCACATCGGGAACGGAGAGCCCGACCCGCGGCCCGATCGTGTTCAGTCCCGCTCCGAGCTGCAACCCGGCCGACAGCACGGCACTCCCACGCACCGGTGCCGACCTGACCCCGATCTGGCTCGGCGGCGGCATGCTCGTCGTCGGCGGCCTCGCCCTCGGCGGTGCCTGGCTCGTCCGCAGGAAGCGTGTGTGAGCGTGCCGGCGGCCATCTCGACAACCGGGCAATTCCGGGCTCGCTCGCCGGAGCATCCGTTCGCGGTCTTGACACCCAGATTTATCGGCTATTCTTAGTGAGGCCCTTGGGCCATCGGGGTGTGGCGCAGCTTGGTAGCGCGCTTCGTTCGGGACGAAGAGGTCGTGGGTTCGAATCCCGCCACCCCGACAGATAAGCCGTTCGGTTCTTTGAACCGGGCGGCTTTTTTGTTCCACGCCTCGCAGGGATAACAGGTAATCGCACGATTATCAGGCTGCGATCAGCATCTTCCGCCTGATAAACGTGCGACGTCCTGATTTGCCTGCGGACTGACGTCCGTCCGCCGCGAGACTCTTTCGCGGGCCGTCCGGCAGACTACGCGCGTGCCACCAGGGTGAGCAGCGTGGCCTCGGGACGGCAGGCGAACCGAACGGGAGCGTAGATCGATGTGCCAAGCCCGGCGCTCACGTGCAGGAATGCGGAGCGGAGGGCGTGGCGCCACAGGCTCAGTCCCTTGACCTGCTTGCGCGGGATGTCACAGTTTGTGACGAGGGCGCCGAAACCGGGCACGCACACCTGCCCGCCGTGGGTGTGTCCGGCCAGGATGAGGTCGGCGCCGTGGTTCACGAACGAGTTCAACACACGCTGGTATGGCGCATGCGCCACACCGATGTGCACAACGTTTTTGAGCCCGGAGGCCGTCGATGCGAGGCTGTCGTCATCCTGCTGGGCATCGAGCAGGCCGGTCAGCAGGTCGAGCCGGTCGGCGCCGATGTGCGGGTCGTCGACGCCAAACACGTTGAACGTTGTGCCGTTCAGGGTCACGGTGCCGACGGCGTTGTTGAGCGACTGCCAGCCGAGGGCGTCTCGGAAGAACGACTCGAGCCGCGCCGTGTCAAGGTTGCGCATGCGCTTTTTCGGTGCAGACCCGTTCGAAGACGGACCGGTGAAGTAGCGCAGCCAGTTCTTGTGCATCGGGCCGTAGTAGTCGTTCGAGCCGTTCACGTAGAGGCCAGGAACTCCGCCGAACTCGGCGAAGGCGCGCTCAATGCCGGGGATGCCGTCTTCGTGCCCCAGGTTGTCGCCGGTGTCGACGATGAGGTCAGGTTTCAGCTGCGCCAGCTCCCGCACCCACGCCTGCTTGTCGCGCTGCCATGGAGCCATGTGCAGGTCGGACAGGTGAAGAATGGTGACGGATGCTGCGCCCTTGGGCAACACAGGAACGGTCTCTTCCCGCAGGGTGAACTGTTTACGTTCGACCAGCGAGCCCCACGCGAATGCGGCGGTTCCGGCGAGGGCCAGGGCGCCGAAGGCTACCCCGACCCTGCCGGTCGCGCGCGAAGCGGAGCCGCTCACCCGCAGCTTTGTCTCTTGAACGTGATGTTCACGGTTTGGCCAGCGGCCAGCGGAGTGTCAGCGGCAGGGGTCTGCGCGGAGACAACGCCCTTGCCCGGGCCGGCGGCCGGGTCGACTTCACAGGTGCCCGCGACGCCGTAACCGACTCCCTCAAGAGTCTTCTTCGCTGCTTCGGGATCCGCGCCAACCACGTTCGGCACCGCGAGCGGAGCGACTCCGGTCGACGGGTGCAGCGTGATCGTGGACCCGGTAGCGACATCAGCGCCGGCCGCTGGGTCGGTGGAGGCTACAAGCCCTGCGCCGATGCTCGAGTCGACGGGCGCGCCGACCTGAACGCTGAATCCTGATTTCTCCAGGATGCCTGTTGCCGCCTCAACGGACTGGCCAGCGACCTCGGGAACCGCGATGCGCTTCGCCTTGATCAGGGCGTCGCTCGGGTTGGGGAAAGCGTCTCCACCGTACTTGGCGATCGACGTCTTCAGGATGCCGGAGAACACGTTGAACTTCGCGCTGAAGCCGGTCAGGCCCTTGTTCACCCGCACGTCGTACATGCTCGACTTTCCTGAAACGTTTCCGATCCAGAGCGAGGTGATGGCCTTGCTCGTGCCACCGGTGATCCAGGAGTGCACGGCGTCATCGGCCGTTCCGGTCTTGCCCATCAGAGGAGCTCCGGGAACAGCGGCGCGTGCAGCCGTTCCGCCGCCCTTGAAGACGGTCTCCATGGCGAAGGTCGCTGCGTTGGCAACCTCGGGGGTTACCGCCTGGGTGCAGGTGCTCTTCGGCGCTGCAATCTCCGCCCCGTCAGGTCCGATGACCTTGTCGATGGCGATCGGGGTGCAGGTGAGGCCGGACGCCGCGATACCAGCGATGCCCGTGGCGAGCGACAGCGGCGACACTTCGTTCGCACCGAGAAGGGTTGCCGGGAAGCGCTCGAGCGGCTGGCCGTCTGCACGGTGAACACCCATGGCCTCAGCGCCCTGGAAGATCGAGCACATGTCGAGCTTCTGGGCCATGGCCACGAACGCGGTGTTCACCGAGCGGCGGGTTGCGTCGATCGGTGTGATCGATCCCGGGCTCGTGCCGTCGTAGTTCTTCGGAGTGTATGACTTGGTGTAGTTGCCGGCGCAGCTGTCCGTCCAACGGGTGAATGTGCGCTTTCCACCGTTCACCGACTCATTGAGGGAGTGGCCCTCTTTCAGCCAGTCGAGCAGGATGAACGCCTTGAACGTCGACCCGACCTGGAAGCCGGATGAGCCACCGTACGCCTTGTCGGTGTTGTAGTTCACCGAGGTGTATGCGTTGCTGGTTGCCGTGACGGCCGAGTCGTTGCTGAAGGTTTTGTTCTGCGCCATGGCGAGGACGCGACCGGTGCCTGGCTGCACGGTTGCTGCCGCTGCACCGATGTTGGTCCGCGCCATCGTGTGCGGAATCGAAGCGTCAATTGACGCCTGGCTCGCAGCCTGGAGGTCGAGGTCAAGCGTCGTGTAAATCTGGAGGCCACCGCGACGGAGCGCGCCAGCTCGTTCTTCCGGTGTCGCGCCGAACGCCGCGTCCTGCTTGACAATCCAAGTGACGTAGTCACAGAAGAATGCAGCGTTTCCTGCCGACTGGCATCCGGTACTTGGCTGGGTAATCGTCGGCGTAATCGGGGCCGCGATGGCGGCCGCGTGCTGCTCGGCGGTGATTTTGCCGTGCTCGAGCATGTCGTTGAGCACATAGTCACGGCGAATCTTGGTCTTCGAGTAGCCATCGGCTGCACCGTTGACCTCGTTCGCCGGCTTGTCGATGCGCAGGTTGTTCGGGTTGTTCACCATTGCGATCAGGGTCGCGGCCTGCTCGGGGTTGAGGTCGATGGCGTTGACGCTGAAGTAGTACTTGGCTGCTGCCTGAATGCCGTAGGTACGTGCGCCGAAGTTGGCGATGTTGAGGTAGCCGAGGAGGATGTCGTCCTTCGAGTAGTCCTTCTCGACGCCGATCGCGAGACGCATTTCCTTGAGCTTGCGTGCGGCGCCTTCGGCTCCGCTCGCCGTCGTGGCTTCTTCGGCGCAGGCGGCCAGGTCCTCGTTTGTCGCCGACTCCATCTCACACTGCTGGATGAGCACGTTCTTCACGTATTGCTGCGTGATCGACGATCCACCCTGGGTCTGGCCACCGACCACGTAGGTCTTGAAGATGGCTCGGGCGGTACCGATGATGTCGATGCCGCCGTGCTCGAAGAAGCGCGGGTCCTCAGCGGCGACCGCTGCGTCCTTCGCGAACTGCGACACCTGGTCGCTCGTCACTTCTTCGCGGTTCTGGTCGTAGAACGACGCGAGCAGCGGAGTGCTGCCGTCGGACGCCGTCGCGTAGATGTTGGTCTTCTCCATCGACTGACCCACCTTGAGGTAGTCAGGGAGCCCGTCGAACACACCAATGGTGTTGTTCGCGGTCATGCCGGTTACGGCGAGTGCGGGTGTGACGGCAGCGGTCACGAGGATCCCGGCTGCGACACTCAGGCTGACGAACCCGAGGAAGCCCCCGAGCACACCTCTAGCCGTGCGTTTTTGTTCAGGCATAGGATCACTTTAAGCGACAAATCTGTAAAAGCGCCTTAATGGGCGTAGCAGAAGGTCAGTTCCCGCGCCGTGTCGCCGGGCTGTGCAGCCCTCTGAGTCGCTCTCGTCACCGATACAAAAGGACCAAAATGCCTCGCTGGGAGTACCTCACGACCCCCCTCATGATCCACAACACCGCCGCAATCCTCAACAACTGGGGTGCGGACGGCTGGGAGCTCGTCCAGGTCGTCAATGGACCAGAGGGCGGACTCGTTGCTTACCTCAAGCGCCCGATCGCCGAGGCCAACTAGTGGCGCGGATCGCCGACCGGCTCGCCGAGCTGGGACTTGAGCTTCCCGGCGTCGCCGCGCCCGTTGCGGCATACGTGCCAGCAGTCGTGCAGGGAAACCTCGTCTACACCTCGGGCCAGCTGCCGTTCGTCGAGGGGTCTCTCCCGGCAACGGGCAAAGTCGGTGCCGACGTTACTGCAGAGGACGCCCAGAAGTACGCGAAAATCTGTGCGCTCAACGCGCTGGCCGCGGCCGAGAGTGTGATCGGCTCGCTTGATCGGGTCACCCAGGTTGTGAAGGTAACCGGCTTCGTGGCATCCGACCCCGCATTCATCGGTCAGCCCGCTGTCATCAACGGTGCGTCGACCGTGCTCGGAGAGATTTTCGGGGACGCCGGCATTCACGCCCGCTCAGCCGTGGGAGTCGCGGTGCTGCCGATGGACGCGCCGGTTGAAGTGGAGCTGGTTCTCGCGTTCGCCTAACCGGACCGACCCGCTCAAGGAAATAGCGCCGGGGATAGGAAACTCACGTAGCTGGGGAACCTTTTCTCGGCGCTTTCCGTTCAAGGCAGCAAGTGCACGCCGTCCTGCGACCACCCTCACAATCGAGCATCGGTAGGCAATTGCCCACAGAATTCGTCCGACGGCCGCGGGCGTGGCACCCGCTCGGCACCATAAACGGATGGATCTCGAAGTCTGGCTCAACACGCACAACGGCATCGCGCACCGCAGCGATGCTCTGGATGCAGGGTTCACAGCGCATGCCATTGAGAAAGCGATGGCGGCACAGCGGGTTCGGACTGCCCGACGGCAGTGGTTGTATACGCGCCGTTCGTCGCAGGCTCTCCGGGCGGCTGCGGCTCTTGGCGGCCGGTTGACCTGTGTGTCCGCGGCACAGGAACGGGGGCTGTGGACCATCACCGACGAACGTATCCACCTGGCCGTCTCGCGAAACGCGGTGGTCCGCCCTGCCGCACACCTCCGGTTGCACTGGGGTCAACCGCTGGTTCCAGTTGGTGCGTTCGAGCTCATCGACCCGGTTCAGAACCTGCTCGTGAGTATCGCTGACTGCCAACCGTTCGAGAAAGCCATAGTCGTCTTCGACTCGGCAGTGCGCAGCGGTGCGGTGTCGTTCGGCGAACTGAGCCGGTGGCAACGGCGTTCCAAAGCATTTCGCCGGCTGGCGGAGGCAACCAGTCAGTTCAGTGATTCCGGCATCGAGACGCTCCCTGTCGTTCGGTTGCGTCGGCTCGGGATTCACATGCAGCAACAGGTGAAAATTGATGGTCACCTGGTGGACGGGCTGATCGGCGACAGACTAATTGTCCAGATCGACGGCCACGGGCCCCACTCCGACCCTGCGACGCGACGCCGCGACCTCGCCCAGGATGCACGCCTCACCCTGCTCGGATACACGGTGCTGCGGTTCGACTATTACCAGGTCATGTACGACTGGAAGTTCGTCGAAGCGACCATCCTCACCGCGATGGCCGAGGGGCTCCACTTGCTCACGGCTACCATCGGCCGGTGAGGCCGGTTGCGCGTCCGGACAAGGAAAACGGCCCGAGATAAGGACGAAGTTCGAATTTTCATCCTTATCTGGGGCCGAGATCCTTGTGGCGGCGTGAAGTTACTTCGCGCTGACCTGCCCCGTGATGATCTGCATCACCGTGGTGTCCGCGAGCGTCGTGGTGTCTCCCACATCGCGGCCCTCGGCTACGTCGCGGAGCAACCGGCGCATGATCTTGCCCGAGCGTGTCTTTGGCAGCTCGTTGACCACGAAAACGTCGCGCGGCCGGGCGATCGGCCCGATCTGCTCGCCGACGTGCGACCGGAGCACCGCTGCGATGTCTTCGACCGCAGCCGATTCTTCGAGCATGCTCTCCTTGATGATGACGAAGGCGACAACGGCTTGCCCCGTCGTCTCATCGGCAGCTCCAACGACGGCCGCCTCCGCCGTGAACGGGTGTGCCACAAGCGCAGACTCGATCTCAGCGGTCGACAGGCGGTGCCCTGACACATTCATGACGTCGTCAACGCGGCCGAGCAGCCAGATGTCGCCGTCATCGTCAAGCCGGGCGCCGTCGCCGGCGAAATACTTGTCGCCGAACTTGTCCCAGTACGTTTCCTGGTAGCGCTCAGGGTCGCCCCAGATGCCACGCAGCATCGACGGCCACGGTTCGGTGACGACGAGCAAGCCGCCGTTGCCGGTTCCCACGTGCACACCGTCGTCATCGACCACGTCGATCGAGATACCGGGGATCGGAACCTGCGCGCTTCCCGGCTTCGTCTCAGTGACCCCGGGCAGCGCCGAAATCATCATGGCGCCGGTCTCGGTCTGCCACCAGGTGTCGACGATCGGGGCGGCCTTGGCGCCGATGACCTTGCGGTACCACATCCACGCCTCAGGGTTGATGGGCTCACCAACCGAACCGAGCAGCCGAATCGACGACAGATCGAACTTCTTCGGAATCTTCCGGCCAAGCTTCATGAACGAACGGATGGCTGTGGGCGCTGTGTAGAAAGTGGTCACCTTGTACTTCTCGATGATTTCCCACCACCGACCCGGGTGCGGCGTGTCCGGCGTGCCTTCGTACAGCACCTGGGTGGTGCCGTTGGCGAGCGGACCGTACACAACGTAGCTGTGTCCCGTGATCCAGCCGATGTCTGCCGTGCACCAGTAAACGTCTGACTCCGGCTTGAGGTCGAAGACGACCTTGTGCGTGAACGCCGACTGGGTGAGGTACCCGCCCGACGTGTGCAGAATGCCCTTGGGCTTACCCGTTGTGCCTGAGGTGTAGAGGATGAACAGCGGGTTCTCCGCCGGGAACGGCTGCGCCTCATGCTCGGCATCGGCTTTCGCCATTTCCTCGTGCCACCACAGGTCGCGGTCGGTCCAGTCGACCTGGTTCTCGCCGCGCTTCACGACGAGTACATTCGTCACGGTCTCCTGCGGGCCGAGATCTCCGCGCGCCTCGAGAGCGGCGTCGACCGCTGGCTTGAGTGCGCTGACCTTGCCCTTTCGCCAACCGCCGTCAGCGGTGATGACAAGCTTTGCGCTCGCGTCGTCGACACGTGAACGGATGCTGTCAGCGCTGAATCCACCAAAGATCACCGAGTGAACTGCGCCGAGGCGCGCGACGGCGAGCATGGCAACGACAGCTTCGGGAATCATGGGCAGGTAGATCGCAACCCGGTCGCCCTGCCCGATGCCCAGCCCGGAGAGCACGTTCGCGGCGCGCTTGACCTCAGCCGTCAGCTCGGCGTAGGTGACGGAGCGGCTGTCGCCCTGCTCGCCTTCCCAGTGGAACGCGACGCGGTCGCCGTTGCCCGCCTCGACGTGCCGGTCGAGGCAGTTGTACGCCACGTTGAGTGTGCCGTCGTCGAACCACTTCGCAAACGGCGGGTTCGACCAGTCGAGGGTCTGGGTGAATGGGGTGTCCCAGTGCAGTTCGCGAGCCTGGTTCGCCCAGAATTCGAGCCGGTCGGCCTTGGCCTCGTCGTAAAGTGCTGCGGTTGCCAATGCCTGCGATACGAATGCGTCGCTCGGAGGAAACTTACGGTTTTCGTGCAGGAGGTTGTCGATCTGAGGATTCATATTGTGGGTTCTCGCTCCTTCGCGCCGCTTTGTTCCGGTCACTTCTGTGTGACCCATACAGACTGTACCGGAAAGAGGTCGAGGGCCCGATTGGGGCGCCACACAGCGCCATCTGCGCTAGTCCGCTTTTTGGGGGACTAAGGACGCCATTTTCGCTTGCAAAAGCATGCAATCCGCGTACACTTGGCAGCGGCCGAATTCTTATATTCGAGCATGCGGCGTGATGATTCCCCCCAATCAATCGCCGCCTGTGGCGGCATCCATTTCCCCCAATGGATGTCGCCATTCCACGTCCGGGCACCCTTTTTACAAGCCGCTGATCGGGGAGCGTTGAACTCCTCCCCACGATCCGAACGCTGATCCTTTATCCACGGATGCCGTCGGCTGGCACGATCGGAATTGTCACCTCGATAGCGTTCCGGTTATGGGCCCTCGATTTGTTGCCGCCCCGACCAGGGCACCGACGGCACGAGCTCAGCCTGGTGCGCAGACACCGCTCCGCAACGCCCGCTCGCGGGGCGCGGGGCAGGAGGCTGCACCAAGCCTGACCCCAGCCGGGTCGGTCGACGCGTCCCCCGACGTCGGCGGCCCGGCTGGCCCACCTCCTTCGTCCGACGCCGCTCGGCTTCGGCTCGGGCTGGCCGCGGAGTTCGGCCCGCTCAGCGACTTTCTCGTCGCACCTGACGTCACCGACCTCTTCATCAACGGCGAGAAAGGAGGGTGCTGGGTCGACCGGGGCGACGGGCTCCGGAGAGATGACGCACTGCGGCTCACAGAGAAAGAGGTTCGCGAGCTCGCTGTGCGACTGATCGCGCTTGGCGGCCGGCACATCGACGAGGCGACACCGTGTGTCGACGTCAGGCTTACCGGAGGAGTCCGGGTGCACGCCGTGCTGCCGCCGGTGTCCGTGAGCGGCACTCTCCTCAGCATTCGTGTGCCGCAGGTTCGGCGCCGCAGCCTCGCCGAACTCGGGAAGGCGGGAATGTTCGATGCTTCTCGCGCCGAGGACCTGGCGCGAGCGGTCAGCGACCGAACCAACCTCCTGATCACAGGAGCGGCTGGCACAGGGAAGACCACACTGCTCGGCGCGCTCCTCGCCTCGGCGCCGGCCACCGAACGTATCGTTGCCATCGAGGACGTGGCGGAACTGGGTGTTGAGCATCCGCACTTCGTGTCACTTGAGTCCCGGCAAGCGAACCTCGAGGGTGCGGGCGCCATCGGGATGGACCGGCTGGTGCGGGAGGCGCTCCGCATGCGGCCCGACCGGCTGGTGGTCGGTGAGTGTCGAGGAGCCGAAGTGCGGGAGATGCTTGCCGCGCTCAACACAGGTCACGACGGCGGAGCTGGCACACTGCACGCTAACTCGCTCGTCGATGTTCCGGCCCGAGTGGAGGCGCTGGGTGCGCTCGCCGGAATGACACAGGACGCTGTCGCCAGACAGACGGTAAGCGCCATCGGGCTGGTCCTTCACCTCGAACGCCTCGACGGGGTTCGCCGGCTGGCACGAGTGGGTCAGTTCGGGCTCGATGCCCAGGGCCGGCTCGCGATTCGTGAGACCGCACCGTGAGAGGAACCGACGACACACCCGCCGTCGAACGGGTAGCGGCGATCACCCAGCGGCTCGCCGTGCTTCTGCGGGCTGGCGTCCCATCACCGGCGGCGTGGCAGTACCTCGCCGACGGGCTCGGGCGCAGCCGTCGCGATCCCACAGCCGAGGTTGTTGCTGCGGCCGCCCTGGCCGCGCGCGACGGTGTCGATGTACCAGCGGCGATTGTGTCAGCTGCGCCAGACGGCCCGGCTGGTCACGCCTGGCGTTCTGTCGCCGCCGCGTGGTCCGTCGCCATCGGCACCGGAGCCCGGCTTGGGCCATGCCTGTCGCAGCTCGCAAGGTCCCAGCGTGCGCTCGGCCAGACTCAACGCGACATCGCCGCCGCCCTTGCCGGGCCTCGGTCCACCTCCCGGTTGGTGATGGTGCTGCCAGCTGTCAGCCTGCTTTTCGGCTCGGTCCTGGGGTTTGACACGCTCGGAACTCTGTTCACTACGGGCCCGGGCCTCGTGTGTCTGGCGCTCGGGGTCGTCCTTTCCGTCGCGGCTTGGCGCTGGTCGAACCGAATGGTGAATCGTGCGGTACCGACTACGAGCGCCCCCGGACTTGAGATCGACCTTCTCGCCATCGCTCTCTCGTCCGGAGCATCGTATGTCCGGGCACGGGCGGCCGTCGACGACGCACTGGATCGCTGCGGGCTGGCCGATAACCCGGAACATCGACCCCGTCGCGGACGCGCGCCTCGGCGCACCAGGACGGCGGAGCATGACGACAGCGCTGCGGCGGTCGAAGGGGTCCTGGCGCTGTCTCGAGCTGCGGGCGTTCCCGCTGCCGAACTCTTGGCCAGCGAGGCCGAGAGCGTTCGGTGGGATGCGCGATCGCAGGCTCAACGAGCCGCAGCCGCGCTCGGCACTCGGCTCATGCTGCCGCTCGGGATCTGCATACTCCCGGCGTTCATGCTCGTGGGTGTCGCCCCGCTCATGCTCAGCATCTTGTCCTCCACAGTGGCCGGGTTCGGATGAACCATCCCACTTTTTGTTCTGCGGCGTGCGGGGTGCGTTGCCCGCAGGACACTGGAGTTCCTCGTGCAACGAAGTGTCATCGCGAAAGGTGAAGGGAGAACAGAATGAGCACGAGGGGCGCATCAGAGGAGGTGGGCGGGAGGCCGGCCGGTTGGGTACGGCGGCAGGGGAGAGCCGTCGCGGAGCGGCTTCGCGACGATGAGGGCGCGGCGACGGCGGAGTACGCGATCGCAACGATGGCCGCAGTTGGGTTCGCGGGGTTGCTCGTTGTCATCATGAGGAGCGACGAGGTTCGCACAATACTCACGGACCTCGTGCGTCGCGCACTCACGTTCACCGGGTAGAGAAGACGTCATGTTGGGCGCTCTGCGGGCGCGCGCGGTGTACGGGTACACCGCGGTTCAGCGTTTCGGCGCCGGCTCGAATCGGGCGAGCCGGCGTTGGAGCGACTCGGCGGGCAGCGTCACGGCGGAGTTTGCTGTGGCGTTGCCCGCTGTCGTCGTTGTGCTGGCGTGCTGCCTCGGTGCCGTCCAGGTCGCCTCGCAGCAGGTGCGACTATCGGACGCCGCCGCCGATGCGGCGCGAACTCTTGCCCGTGGCGATTCCCTTTCCGTCGCAGCATCCCGCGTGCAACGGGTTGCGGGAGAAGCGGATATCAGCACGTCGACATCAGGCGATTTCATCTGCGTCGAGCTGAGCGCATCCGCTGGGCTCGGCCCGGCGCTCGCGGCCGGAATTCGGATCCGCGCGTCAGGGTGCGCGCTCGCCGGTGGGCTGTGAAGGGCGCGACCATGGGAGGGGTGATTCGCGGCTGGTTGGGCACTCGAGGGGAGGAAGGGTCCGGGTCGGTGATCGCCGTCGCGCTCGCCGCATCGGTGCTGGTGCTGACGGGAATGGCGCTCCCGCTCAACCAGGCACTCATCTCGCGTCAACTGGTGGCGAACGCCGCGGATGCGGCCGCGCTCGCCGCAGCGGACACCGCGTCGGGTTTGGTCGCAGGGTACCCGTGTGCGAATGCAGCCGAGGCGGCACGTCTCAACGGTGCCGCGCTGGGGGAGTGCGTCATCGACGGGCTGGAGGCGCGGGTGACCGCGGTTCGGCTCGTGCTTGGTGTGGCGGTTACCGTTGTCGCCCGCGCCGGTCCGCCCTCATCGCCCTAGCGTCGTGTGCCCGTGTGCCCGTGTGCCCGTGTGCTCGTGTGCTCGTGTGCTCGTGTGCTCGTGTGCTCGTGTGCTCGTGTGCTCGTGTGCTCGTGTGCTCGTGTGCTCGTGTGCTCGTGTGCTCGTGTGCTCGTGTGCTCGTGTGCTCGTGTGCCCGTGTGCCCGTGTGCCCGTGTGCCCGTGTGCTCGCGTGCCGGGTTGCAGCTTGGTGCGACGGAACGACTGACGACGGAACGACCGACGGCGCAACGTTTCCGGCAGCTGGATCAGGCGCTGGAATCGCCCGATGCTTCGCGATCTCTCCGAGCCCATTTCACCGACACAGCTGGGCTGGCTGCTAGTGCAAGCGCGTCGAGTATCGACTCGGTGTCGGCCCCGCCAAACCTCGGTGTGACCCAGGTCGTGCCTTCACCACGGATGTCCAAGTCAAACCAGAGGTGGTTGGAGCTCCGTCCCGGGTATTCCCGTGCGAACGCTTCCGCGACGGTTTCATCAGCCGACGGGTGCACAGCCACCCAGCGGCTGCCCTTACACGCTTCCATGAGCGTGGCGATGGAAACACCGGCAAGGTGAAGGAGTTGAAGGACCTTCTTCACTGCCGCTTGCTTGCTCAGATCAGTGAACTCACCGCCAGCGATCTGAATGTCATAGCGAGTGAAGTCTCGGCCGC
Organism: Mycetocola zhadangensis; assembly: GCF_003668565.1. GTDB lineage: Bacteria > Actinomycetota > Actinomycetes > Actinomycetales > Microbacteriaceae > Mycetocola_A > Mycetocola_A zhadangensis. Next base: position 222,956 of record NZ_RCWJ01000003.1, on the reverse strand, counting down.
TCGTCTGAACCGCTGTCGATGCGGCGACCTTCTTTCGCTGCTGAATCTGGAATTGTTTGGCTTCTGGCAGAGGAATGATCTGTTGCAGATCCAGGAGGGTCTCGCTCTCCAACCGGTACGGCACGATGCGATAGCAGGAGATATCGGTGTTGTAGTTTTCGTTCAGCCACAAGACCGTGCTCGTAACCTCGGTGCTGAAGTCGCCAGAAACCAGAACGATTCGAACATGATTTGGCAACTCGTCCATGGGCTCATCCACCCAATCGAGAATCGTTTCGCGAGCCTGAAGCGGGGTCACGGCGTGAAAATCAGCGAAAGTCTGTACCAAATGATCGAGCGTCATGGTGGAAACCATGGCCGCGTATCGGAGCGCCTGAAGTTCCATGTGACCGCCGTCGTCAGTGCGTTTCAGCTCGATGACGACGAGGCTACCGCGGCGATCCAGCGCAAGAAGATCTACTCTGCGCCGTGAGTCTTCGAAGAGGCTATATTCCTCGGCCACGGCCAGGAAGTCCTCGTTGATGATGCCGATCCGTTTAAGAAGGAGTCGTTGAATATCTTCACGTTCACGAATCTGTTCGGCGACGAGCGTCGTTCGACGGATCGGTTCGAGATCCGTGTCGGAGTAACGGTATAAGGCCATGGCCTCATTCTGGTGGATCGCGGCGACACTGACTGGCAGCGACTGAGCGGCTGAATTTCGACGCGACAGGGGCTGGCGCCGGTCCGACGGCGGAGTGATACTCGGGGAATTACCCACACCCAACGAAAGGGGATCGACGATGACCGATCTCGTGACCCAGGTGGACCCGCCTGGCCTATCCTCCAGCCCGGCATTCGCTGAAGGGATGATCGCGCCCGCCGGTGCCATGCTCTACGTCGGCGGCCAGAACGGCACCGACAGGTCAGGCAACCTTCTCACCGGTCTCGGCGCGCAAACGGAACAAGCGCTCCGGAATGTTTTGGCGGTGCTCGCCGAAGCCGGGACCGCACCCGAGAACGTCGTCAAGCTGACGATCTACCTCGACCCGAGCGTTGATCCGCACGACGCGTATGCCGCGACGGGCACCGTCTGGGGCGATCGCCGCACAGCGGTCACCGTGCTTGCCGTCGCACCCGCCCGCAGCGGAGCGCTCGTTGAAATTGACGCAATCGCCGCTGTGCCGTGACCGGCAGGGGCGACCGCTCTATTCGTCGTCGAAGTTGGTGGTGAGATACCGATAGTTGACGGCACTCGGGCGGTCCGAGTCCTCCGACTCGAACTCCTGACCCGCAGTGCGTGCATATACATAGGTCTTGCCGCCCTGCGCCAGGATGTCGACCGTCGGACGCGGATCTCCCGATGCGAGGAAATCCGCTGACAGGGTCCTTCCCTCAAGCGGGCCGTCGGTCAGTTTGGCTGTGTAGCTCGTCGTCATTGATGCGCTCATAGCCCCATTCTGCTCTTTCCGGCCGCCTTTTCAAGAGCTCGGTCGCTTGGAACGCGACGCGCCGGGCGTGCGCGTCAGCAACCCCGGGATTAGGTGCTGCCCAGTAAAGGGTGTGTATGGTGTGCACGACGAAAGGAGTCGGGTGCCAGGCACAAAGAAGCTGGTCATTGTTGAGTCACCGACCAAAATGAAGTCCATCGCCGGGTACCTCGGCGAGGGCTACGAGGTTCTGAGCTCGGTGGGTCACATTCGTGACCTCGCGGAGCCGAAGAACCTCCCGGCTGAACTCAAAAAGGGCGCGTTCGGCAAGTTTGCCGTCGATGTCGACAATGACTTCGAGCCCTATTACGTGGTCTCCGACAACAAGAAGAAGACGGTGGCAGAGCTCAAGCGAGCGCTGAAGAACGCCGACGAACTCCTGCTCGCAACTGATGAGGACCGCGAAGGCGAAGCCATCGCGTGGCACCTGCTCCAGGTTCTGCAGCCCAAGGTTCCCGTGAAGCGCATGGTGTTCCACGAGATCACCAAAGACGCGATCCTCGCCGCGAAGGACAACACGCGCGACCTCGACGTCGCCCTTGTCGACGCGCAGGAAACCCGACGAATCCTCGACCGTATATATGGGTATGAAATTTCACCTGTTCTGTGGCGCAAGGTCGGCCCAAGCCTGTCCGCCGGCCGCGTGCAGTCCGCTGCTACCCGTCTGATCGTCGACCGCGAACGTGAGCGCCTCGCGTTCACCGCCGCCCAGTACTGGGACCTCACCGCGCAGGCAGCTCCCGACGCCGATGCCACCCACTTTGAGGCGCGACTCGTTCGTCTCGACGGGCAGCGCGTTGCGACGGGTCGCGACTTTGATGACAACGGAAAGCTGACAACCAAGGCCGTTCCGCTCGACGAGCGGGCCGCGCAGGCGATTGCCGCAGCGCTGGCCAGCCCGGCGGCATCCGCTGTCGTTTCCAAAGTGGAATCGAAGCCGTACTCGCGTCGCCCCGCCGCGCCGTTCACGACGTCGACGCTGCAGCAGGAAGCGGCCCGCAAGCTGCGCTTCTCCGCCCGCCAGACGATGAGCGTTGCCCAGTCTCTGTACGAGAACGGGTATATCACCTACATGCGAACCGACTCGCCCTCGCTCTCGAGCCAGGCGATCAAGGCGGCCCGTGACCAGGCCACCGCTCTATACGGCGCAGACACGATTCCTGACAAGCCGCGGGTGTACGCAGGCAAGAACAAGAGCGCGCAGGAGGCCCACGAGGCCATCCGGCCGTCCGGTGACACCTTCCGCACTCCGTCCTCTCTGTCGTCGAGCCTCCGCGGCCAGGACTTCAAGCTGTACGAGCTGATCTGGAAGCGCACCGTCGCAAGCCAGATGGCCGACGCCAAGGGCCAGACCGCAACGGTGACCATCGAGGCGCAGGCGGACGGTAAGACCGCTGAGCTGACAGCATCCGGAACCGTCATCACTTTCCGCGGATTCCTCCACGCGTACGAAGAGGGCCAGGACGAAGAACGCAACGCGAGCGACAACGCCGCACGTGAAGCGAAACTGCCGCCGCTGACCCAGGGCCAGTCGCTACAGCTGAGCGACGTCGAGGCCAAGGGCCACGAGACCTCGCCGCCCCCGCGCTACACGGAGGCGAGCCTCGTCAAGACGCTCGAAGAGTTGGGTATCGGTCGCCCGTCGACCTACGCCCAGACCATTGCGACGATCACCGACCGCGGGTACGTCACCGCGCGTGGGCAGGCGCTGATCCCGTCGTGGATCGCGTTCAGCGTCGTCCGGCTGCTCGAGGAGCACTTCAACGACCTCGTGCAGTACGACTTCACGGCCGAGATGGAAGAGGACCTCGACCGCATCGCCGGTGGCGAGCAGGACCGCACCGAGTGGCTCAAGTCCTTCTATTACGGCGGCGACGACCACCGCGGCCTGCGCACGGTCGTCGACAACCTCGGTGAGATCGACGCGCGTGAGATCAACTCGATGCGCCTCAGCGACACCGTCACCATTCGGATCGGTAAGTACGGCCCCTATCTTGAAGTGACGGATGCCACTGCACCGGCCCAAGAGGACGGCTCACCGGCCGTGCCGCGACGGATCAACATTCCTGAGGAGCTTGCCCCTGACGAGCTCACCCTCACCAAGGCGCAGGAACTCATCGACGCGCCGGTGCTCACCGACCGTGTGATCGGCGTGAACCCGGAGAACGGTAAGGAGATCCTCGCGAAGGACGGACGGTTCGGTCCGTACGTGACCGAGGCTGAACCCGAGCCCGAGGTCGCTGAGGAGAAGGTCGACCTCACCACGGGCGAAGTCACCGATGCACCGAAGAAGAAGGCGCCAGCGAAGAAGAAGGTCGCTGCCGTGAAGCCACGCACAGCGTCGCTCTTCAAGTCGATGTCGCTCGACTCGATCGACCTCGAGACGGCGCTGAAGCTGCTCGACCTGCCCCGTGTCGTCGGTGTTGACCCCGAATCGGATGCGGAGATCACGGCGCAGAACGGCCGGTTCGGTCCGTACCTGAAGAAGGGTACCGACTCGCGTTCGCTCGAGAATGAAGACCAGATCTTCGAGATCGAACTGCCAGCAGCCCTCGAGATCTTCGCGCAGCCGAAGTACGGCAACCGCCGTGCGTCGAGTGCGCTCAAGGAATTCGACGCTGACCCGGAGAGTGGCAAGCCGATCAAGGTGAAGGACGGCCGATTTGGGCCGTACGTCACCGATGGTGTAACCAACGCGACGATCCCGAAGGCCGAGTCCGTTGAGGACATCGACTTCGACCGTGCCGTTCAGCTGCTCGCCGACAAACGCGCCAAGGGTCCTGCGGCTCCGCGTAAGAAGGCCGCCGCGAAGAAGCCTGCCGCGAAGAAACCTGCCGCGAAGAAACCTGCTGCCAAGAAGGCGACGACCACAGTGAAGAAGCCGACGGCTGCCGCTGCAGCCAAGGCCGCTGCCGCAGCGAAGACCGGCGTTTCCACCAAGACGGCGACGGCGAAGAAACCCGCCGCGAAGACGACCGCCGCTCCGGCGACGGCTGAGTAATGGCGGCATCCGACGGGTATCCCGGGCTGTTCATCACCCTCGAGGGTGGTGACGGCTCGGGCAAGTCCACCCAGGCCGCCGAGCTCGAGAAGTGGTTGGTCGACTCGGGTCGTGTCGTTGTGCGCACCCGCGAACCGGGCGGCACCGACTTCGGTGTTGAGGTGCGCGAGATCGTTCTGCACCACCGCGGCGACATCACCCCACGCGCCGAGGCCCTGCTGTACGCGGCCGATCGCGCGCACCACATCATGACCAAGGTTCGCCCTGCGCTCGAGCGCGGGGAGGTGGTTCTTCAAGACCGCTACATCGACTCGTCGCTGGCCTACCAGGGTGCCGGTCGTGACCTCGGCATCGACGAGGTGCGGCAGCTGTCGACCTGGGCAACCGGGGGACTGCTGCCCGACCTCACCGTGCTGCTCGACCTCAACGAGGATGCAGCGCGGCTTCGGCTCGACGCGTCCCGTACCCGGTACGATCGCCTCGAGGCGGAGAAGTCGGCGTTCCACCGGCGAGTGCGCGAGGTGTACCTGGAACTTGCCGCAGCGGAACCCGAGCGATTTTTGGTGCTGGATGCCACGGCATCCGTTTCAGCCCTCGCGGACAGCATCCGCTCGAGAGTGTCCTCACTGCTCTAGCCGGAATCGGCGCCAGCGCGAGTCGTTGAGTTGCCACGCTTCGTCGTTAGCACGGTGAGTGGACGCACTGTGTCGTTCGGATCGCAGACGAGCGAGCTGAAGAGAAGGTCAGGGGCCACAGGTAGGGTTGGAATATGGCCACCTGGGATGACGTCATTGGACAGAGCGATGCTGTGTCGCTGCTGCGCGACGCCGCCTCCGACCGCGGAGACGATGCCCACGGCGCAATGACGCACGCGTGGCTGATCACCGGTCCGCCAGGGTCGGGTCGGTCGAACCTGGCATATGCGTTCGCGTCAGCCCTCTTAAGCAATGACTCCGACGGTGACCCGGTGACCAGTAAGCAGGTCGACGCCCGCACCCACCCCGACCTGACGGTGCTCTCCACCTCGAACGTAATCATCAAGATCGACGAGGTGCGCGAACTCGTGCGGAGTTCGCAGTTCTCGCCCGCCGTCGGCCGTTACCGCGTGATGGTCATCGAAGACGCCGACCGCATGGCCGAACGCACCTCGAACGTGTTGCTCAAGGCCCTCGAAGAACCACCAGAACGAACGGTCTGGGTGCTCTGCGCGCCAAGTGAAGCCGACCTCATCCCCACCATCCGGTCCCGAGTGCGAGCGATCCGGTTGCGGGTGCCGTCCGTTGACGAGGTCGCCGGACTCATCCAACGCCGAGACAAGGTCGACGCCGAAACCGCGGAACGTGCCGCCCGGCTGGCCCAGAGCCACGTCGGCATGGCGCACCGGCTGGCGACAGACGCTGGTGCCCGCGACAGGCGAGACGAAACGCTGAAGGCAGCCCTTGGCATCCGCAGTGTTTCTGATGCGGTGCGAGCGGCTGCCCGCATGATGGAGATCGCTGGCGATGACGCCAAGGCCTATACCGAGGCTCGCGACGCCGAGGAGCGGGAGCATGCTCTGAGGTCGCTGGGCGTTGAGCCGGGGGAGAACTTGCCGCCTGGGCTCCGATCGCAGATCCGGTCGCTCGAAGACGACCAAAAACGCCGCGCGACCCGAAGCCTGCGTGACGGTTTGGATCGGATCCTCGTCGACCTGCTCTCGCTCTACCGTGACATCATCATGCTTCAGCTCGGCCGAAGCGAGACCGTGATCAACAAGGAGCTCCTCGACCAGCTTGAGCAGGCGGGGGAGGCGGGCAGTCCGGCCGAAACGATGGCGACGATGGACGCGATCCAGCAGACCCGTCGACGCATCGAGGGCAACGTAGCGCCGGCGCTCGCGCTCGAAGCCCTGCTGGTGACGGCAATCCGATGACTATCGCAACAACTTTGACCCTTTTGGCAGCGACACCGAGCAAGCGGAGACGTCCCGAGTGACAGTTCGACAGCGACCGAGCAGCAGCACACACACCGGCAAGAAGGTCACCGGAATCCTGGCCCTCACGATTGCTCTCGTGATGACGATGAGCGGATGCGTGACGGCATTCTTTCCAGAGACGGAACCGGCAGTCGTCGCAACATCCACGCCGAACGACGAGGATGTCGCCGCGAACCTGAAGGACTTCTACAGTCAGAACCTCTCCTGGTCGAACTGCGAGGGTCAGTTCCAGTGCGCCACAGTTGTGGCGCCGATGAACTGGGACTCCCCGGAGAGTGGTGACGTCGAACTGTCGCTGATTCGCCAGCGCGCATCCGGCGACGCGATCGGATCGCTGCTCGTGAACCCGGGAGGTCCGGGCGCGTCCGGGTACGAGTTCGTGCGGGACTCCGTGGACTTCGCCACGGACAGCAGACTGCAGGAGAACTTCGACATCGTCGGGTTCGATCCGCGCGGCGTCGGGCGTTCAACTCCTGTCACTTGCCTCGACGAGAACGACATGGACGACTACCTCTACGGGCTGTCCACCGCAGAGCGGGGTAGCGAGGAATGGATGGCTGAGCTCGCCTCGAGCGCCAAGGAGTACGGGAACGCCTGCGCCGAGAACACCGGTGCGTCGCTCGAGTACATCAACACGGTCAGCGCCGCACGGGACCTCGACCTGATGCGGGCCGTCCTCGGTGACGCTGAGCTGTACTACCTGGGTTACTCGTACGGCACATTCCTCGGCGCCACCTATGCGGAGCTGTACCCGGAGAAAGCCGGCCGGCTCGTGCTCGATGGTGCGATCGACCCGTCAACGAGCAACTTCGAGGTGAACCTCACACAGGCGAAAGGCTTCGAGAGCGCGTTGCGCGCCTACCTCGACGACTGCATCGGAACACCGGAGTGTCCGTTCAAGGGATCCGTCGACAATGCGATGACGACGATCGGTGACCTGATGACGTCGGTTGACTCCTCTCCAATCAAGAACTCTGACGGCCGCCAGCTTGGGGCGAGCAGCCTGCTCACCGCGATCATCTACCCGTTGTACTCGCCCGAGTCCGGGTGGCCGTTGCTCAGCGAGATGTTCGTCGACGTGATGAGCGGGAGCGCCGCTTACGCATTCTCCTTTGCGGATGCCTATAACGGCCGCAACGAGGACGGCTCCTACAGCGACAACTCGACCGAGGCTTTCAGCGCGTACAACTGCCGCGACTACACCTACGACGATGACCCGGCCCGAATGGCAGCCGAAGCAGCCGAGCTCGCTGCCGCCGCACCGACGATCGGACCGTTCTTTGGTTACGGAGACATTGGCTGCGCAAACTGGCCACACCCGGACGGCGCCGAACGCGAGAAGATTGCGGCTGCCGGCGCACCGCCGATTCTCGTGGTCGGAACGACGAACGATCCGGCGACACCGTACGTATGGGCCGAAGCACTTGCCGAGCAGTTGGAGAGTGGCGTCCTGGTCACCTACGAGGGTGAGGGGCACACGGGGTATAACAAGGGCAGCGAGTGCGTGAACTCAGCCGTCGACGATTACCTCATCTCCGGCACGGTTCCCTCCGAGGATCCGCAGTGCTCCTGAGGTGGTCGTAACCACCCACCGAACCCTGTAAGATCGATAGCTGTGTGCGTCGTATCGGCCGATTTCGGTCGGAACGAAACACGCCGCCTTAGCTCAGTCGGCAGAGCGTTTCACTCGTAATGAAAAGGTCGTGGGTTCGATTCCCACAGGCGGCTCCATGCAAAGCAAGGGGATCCAACCTAACCGGCTTGCGTCACTTTGCCCACAGCGTGAGGCGGCAACGTCCGTCCGCTAAGGTCAACGTCGTGAATGCAGAAACGTGCTCGGCCCTGACCGCCGTCTTCCCAATCGTGATGCTGACCGTGGCCGTCGAACGCCGTTCAATTGCCATGAAAATCCGTCGGCTGGGCTGGTTCCGCGATCTGTCGGTTGCGTCGATCATCTGCTCCTTCGTGGGCTTGTGGCTGGTGCTCGCCGGTGTGCAAATGGGGGGTTTGGGCAATCCCATACTCGCCATATGGGCCTGGATCCTTACGGTCGTTTCAGTGACCGCGCTGGCGATGACATTGATCGGTGTGCTCGTCACCGCTGAGGTCGAGGAGGACACCGCGGAGGCTGCCCATATAGCTGACTGATCCCTACCGACTATGGCAAGAGACGTCCCTTACCACTTCCGAAGATGATGAGGGGCGTTGCTGCATCGGCGTCAGGCGAAGGGTACGTCCTAGTCGAAAATTCTTGCTAGGTGCCGCAACCGCGTCTGCGTGTACTGGCTCGCCGGACTGGTCAAATCGCAGAACACAAGCGACCTACTTGACCGCACCTCGGATCCATCTGCAACGAGCGAGATGCGGTTACCTCGGATGGCTGCTTACCAGCTATTGTGATCGCAGTGCACCGGGGGGATGACAATGGAATCAAGAGCGCCTGAAGTACCAGCGAACGGCCAACCTGACGAGGAAGTAGTTCGGTCGCAATCGGCGGCAACCGCAACTCAGCGTCAGCGGATGCATCATCTTGATTTTCTTCGCGCAACGCTAATGCTCGCGGGAATCCCCTATCACGCGGCTCTCGCTTTCTCAGGTCGAAGCTGGGGCGTTACCTCGCCGGAGAGTGTATCGGCGCTCGGTATTCTGGCTGACTTCATTCACGTCTGGCGGATGCCAACCTTCTTCATTATCGCGGGCGTCTTCGCGACACTCATTGCGCAGCGTGCTGGTGTGCGTCATTGGATAAGAGGCAGACTTACCCGACTCGGGATTCCATTGATTTTCGGCCTGCTCGTTATCAGCCCGGTCCAGCTGCTGCTGCTCTCACGCGTTAACGCCAACGGCTTCGGGAAAAGCAGTGAGAGCTTCGATGAGCTCGCTTCATCCCCTGGCATGTGGATAGGGCACTTGTGGTTCCTGGTGAACCTGATCATTTATTGCATTGCGCTTGCCGCGTTGATCACGAAAGTTGGGTCCCCTCGTCGCCTAAATTGGGTAACACGATTCACCGAATCCATTTGGAGCCGAAGTGCGATCACGTTTGTCGCCGTGGCTTCGGCTGCGAGCGTCACCGCAGTCATGGCCGGCGCTTGGCACACATTCGAAATGTCGAACAGAACACTCACGGTGCTGGCGGATAACTTCGTTCTGAGTATGCCGTTCTTCTTTATCGGTGCACTGGTTGGACTCCGAAGGGAGTTCATCGAGCGAATCGCCTCGCGACCTCGTGTCGTCACGTACATCGTTGGGATCGTCTTAGTCGTCGCGATCGTGGCGTTTTCGAAGTTGCTGGACGAGTGGGATTTACCGATCGCGAGTCTGGCGCATGTTGTACTTATTACCGGCGGAGGACTGTACGCCGCACGCATCCTCATAGGGGTGGCAGGATCATTAGTCACAAACCCGAACCGCATCGTTAACTGGCTGGTATCTGCATCCCTCACTATCTACATATTCCATCACCCGCTCATCATGTTGTTCTCGTCGCTTCTTTTCGAAACTGGTGTCGCGCCTGCCCTCGGCTTCCTAATCGCTTGTGTCGCGACGTTTATTTCCTGTGCAGCCGTCTACGAAGCACTGTCCCTATGGTCTTTCACACGTTTGATCAGTACCGGTTACTCCAAAAGGAGCACCACAATATTTCGGGCTGAAATTTCACGATAGCTCCCGGTCCGATCCGTCCCATATGAGATTGGCAGGGCAGCAACATCCGTCGTTCCGGGGGGTGATCATCAAGCCTGCGCATATCGCTTGACGGTGTTCCTTGCCGATGAGGGTGACGGAATGAGTTTGTTTGCAGTGCTGTCGCACGCTCGGACGTCGCGCTGCCTGATGGATCATGCCCAGGCGGACTTCCCTACGGCGAGCTCGAGCTGTTCGGCCTACGCTTCGTCCATTTCCACCAGCACCCGCGTTCGTCGGCGCTTCGATTTCCTAGGAGTGGCCGTCATTGATCATCCGAGCTCGCCTATCGCCGATGAGTGTGGCGGAGGTGCCAAAGCCCCCCCGAACTGTGGTCTATCCGGTCCGTTCGCGCCACTGATAACTTCAGATCACGCGCGCTCGTCCCTTCGGGCAGGCGCGACTCCCGGCTGTGCCCCCAGTCGGGAAAAAGTCCCCTCCGGTCGCCATTTCGGGTGGCGGGAGGGGACCTTTTTATGCCGACTGAACAATGCCCCTTGTTCAGATTGTCAGCCTAAGCGCGCCCGCGCGGTCTGCCCAGTCCTCTATGCAGGGGACCGACCGTGTCCCCAGGCTTCAGGACTCGACTTCGAGTTCGAACACCAGCTCGAGCCCGTCGATTTCATCCATCTGGTCGCCAACGTGAACAAACGGGAACTTCGACAGGGTCGCAAGGGACGCCGCATTGTCAGGGCTGACCGTCGCGCGAAGGATCCGAACGGCGGGGTGCTCGCGCGCGAAGGAGACGAGCTGGCGAAGGATCTGGCCGGCGTAGCCCCGGCGCCGGTACTGCGGGAGAACCGTGTAGCTGAGCTCGACCATGCCGACCTCGTTCGGCCGGGCATGAAACCCTGACCTGCCGATCACCGTGCGGTCGTCGGCGCGCGCCACAATCCAGGCGACCCATTCCTCATCGGCTGGCTCGTCCTCGAGCTGGAGGCTGCGCATCTCCCACAGCCAGGCGTGTTCGAGGTACTCCTCGGGAAGGTCGAAGCCGGTGATCCGACTCGCCTCAGCGAGGTTGCCCGCGGTGAGTGCGTGCAGACCGGCAGCTTTCAGGGGAACGAAGGTGAGAGCATCCGACATTCTGTGTTGTGCTCCTTGCCTCGCCGGTCGTCGCCAGTAGTCTAGACCGGTGACTACCACTGCGCTCCGCTGGGGCATTCTCGGGCCGGGCGGCATTGCTCAGGCGTTCGCTTCCGACCTCGTCCTGCACAATTTCACCGTGCAGGCTGTTGGCTCTCGTCGAACGGATGCCGCGGCATCTTTCGCGGAGAAGTTTGGCATTCCGAACGTGCACGGCAGCTACGAAGACCTGGTGGCAGACCCCGAGGTTGACGCCGTCTACATCGCAACACCGCACCCGTTCCACGCGGAACAGGCGCTGCTCGCCCTGAACGCCGGCAAGCACGTGCTCGTTGAGAAGCCGTTCACGCTGAACCAGCGTGAGGCGGAGGCTGTCGTTGCTCGCGCGAACGAGCTGGGGCTCGTCGTGCTCGAAGCGATGTGGACACGCTTCCTGCCGCACATGGCTCGCATTCGCGAGATTCTCGCGTCTGGCGTTCTCGGTGAGGTGCGTTCGCTGATCGCCGACCACACCCAGGACCTGCCAGACGACCCGTCGCACCGCATCAACGACCTTGCGCTTGGCGGCGGCGCGCTGCTCGACCTCGGTATCTACCCCGTGTCGTTCGCGAGTGCCGTGTTTGGGACGCCCGAAACGGTACAGGCATCCGCCACTTTCAAGGACACCGGCGCCGACGCCAGCGTTGCCACGCTCTTCAGTTACGGCGACGGGCGACTGGCCACCACACTATCCGCCAGTGACACCCGCGGACCGAACCGGGCCACCATCCTCGGCACCGCTGGCCGCATCGAAATCGACGCCGTCTGGTACACCCCGACCTCGTTCACCGTGTTCGACGCGGCCGGCGAGGTGAGCGAAACCTACGAGTCGGAGGTCACCGGGCGTGGCATGCAGTTCCAGACCGCTGAACTCGAACGACTGGTTGCCGAAGGGCAGGCTGAGAGCCCGGTGCTCCCGCACGCCGAGACGATCTCGATCATGGGAACCCTCGACGAGGTGCGCAGACAGATCGGGCTCGTTTATCCCGGCGAGTAGGCCGATTCTCGTTCAGCGAGACGGCAGGCTTGACCGCTAAAATGCCCGGGTGCGTGAAAATTCACCCGAGGATACCCCTGCCCCCGACGATGAGGGCCTGACTGAGTCGACGAGCGCGGCAGCAACGTCCGCGGGCTCCGACGATGGAAGCGACACCGGCTGGACCCTGAGCGAATCGGGCGACGACGCCGGGTGGACCCTCAGCGAGTCCGCGCCGGAGGACGTCGAAGCTCTCGACGCCGGGCCCCATCCCGATGGCTCGCTCATGGACGAGCCGCCGCTGACCGCGGAAACGGCCACGGTGGTCTCGATTCCGCCGGTTGCGGCGTCGGCGTCGGTTGGCTCCGGATTTCCGACACACGATGCAACGGCGCCAGCGATGGCCGCCGGTGTCGGGAGCGAAGAGCCGTTACACCCGACCGCGCACGGCTCGGGCGGTATCGGCGCGATGTTCGCGCGGCATCCCCGAGCCTGGCTGGTCGCCGCATCTGTCGCGGTGTTTGCCGTGTTCGGATCCGGAGCTGTCGCTCTCGGCGCCGCCGTCGCCGCTCCGGAACCGGGAGTTCCTGTCGCGGTCGCAGCCCTCGGCGAGACGGCAACTCCGACGGCAACCGCAACCACACCACCACCGCGACCGGTCCCGTCAGCCGAGCTGCCGGCATCCGCTCTTCGAACCTGCTCGGTCGCCGGTCTCCTCAACGACTCGAGGTTCGGCACTCTGCAGGCGCAGGTGCTCAATGCGAAAACGGGAGAGTTGTTGTTCGAGCGCGACCCGTCGACGGCGTCGCAAACGGCCAGCTCGATGAAGGTGCTCACTGCTGCTGCGGCGTTGAACGTGCTCGGGCCGGATTTCCGAGCGACGACGAAGGTTGTTGCGGGGACCGAACCCGGAACTATCGTTCTCGTCGGCGGGGGAGACCTCACCCTGACCCGGCTGCCGAGCGGGCAGGAGCCGGTGTACACGGGTGCTGCCCACCTCGACGATTTGGCGACGAAGGCCAAGGCCGCATACGAGGCGGCGAACCCAGGCACCCCGATCACCAGGATTGTGCTCGACTCGAGCTACTTCAGCGGCAAGACCTGGGGCGACACCTGGCCGGCCACCGAACGCGGAACCGGGTGGCTGTCACACATCACCGCGTTGCAGGTCGACGCCGACCGGGCGAACCCGCAGGTGTTCCTCTCCCCACGGGGCGAAGATCCCATCGGCCGGGCCGGAACCGCGTTTGCTTCGTACTTCGGCAACGTGCCAACCGAGCAAGGCACCGCGCCTCAGGGAGCCGCCGAACTGGCATCCGTCTTCTCACAACCGCTCTCGACTCTGATTCCGCAGGCACTGATCCCGTCGGACAACTCGCTCGCCGAGATGATCGGCAGGCACGTGGCGATCAAGCTCGGGCTGGGCAACTCCATCGACGCTCTCGCCGCCGCGATTCCGCAGGGGTTGCAGGCGTACGGAATCGATACGTCGGCGCTGCGCACGGCCGACGCGTCGGGGATGAGCCGCAACAATGCGGTTCCTCCGTCGTATTTCACCCGGTTGTTCCTCAAGATTCACGCGGGGGAGGGTAACCTCGGCATCATTCGCGACGGGCTTCCTGTTGCCGGCCAGTCGGGAACCCTGAACTATTCGAACCGGTTCTTCGGCGCCAACGCCGTCGCGCGCGGTCACATCCGCGCCAAGTCCGGTTCGATCTCGTCGGCATATACGCTCACCGGGATCATCGACGCGGCGGATGGCTCGTCGCTGATCTTCGCCATCTATGCGACGGGTAATGTCGGTTCAGGGGCGCGGACGGCGATCGATACCCTGGCGACAGGCTTCTACAAGTGCGGCGTCAACCTGTCGAACACCTAGCCCCAGGAACGGAGACACTATGACCAAGGCCTTGTTCATCATCGATGTCCAGAACGACTTCACCGAGGGAGGTGCCCTCGGCGTGGACGGAGGGGCCGCCGTCGCCGCTGACACCACGCGGTACCTCGCACACGCGCACGGCGACTACGCGCTCGTCATCGCGAGCCGCGACTGGCACGACCCCGAGGGTGACAACGGAGGGCATTTCGCCGCGCCGGGAACGGACCCCGACTACGTGGCGACCTGGCCGTCGCACTGCGTCGCAGGTACAGCCGGCGCCGAGTACCACCCCGGCCTCGACCTCTCACACGTCAGCATGCACGTGAAGAAGGGGCAGGGCGAGCCGGCGTACTCGATCTATGACGGTGAGGTTGAGGGCGGCGCGTCGGATGGTGCGACGATCTCCGCGGTGCTGGAGGAACACGGGGTCACCGAGGTGGATGTCGTCGGTATTGCTACCGACTACTGCGTTCGTGCCTCGGTGCTCGACGCGATCGAGCACGGCCGCCACGTTCGCGTGTTCACCGACCTGATCGCCGGAGTGGCACGAGAGTCGAGCGATGCGGCGCTGCTCGAGATGGGACACGCCGGGGCGGTGTTGGGAGCGAGCGACTCCGACTGACGGAACCGAGAGCATCCGCTCGCCCGATTTGCTTGCGTGCAGGGGCGCAATTGCCGCGCGATGGTGATCGGGCATCGAGTCGGCCCAAAGGGTCATTCCCGGCAACCGGAATCGCCCTTTGGGCCCGATCGATCCACGCGGCGCCCGATCGAAGGGCTGGCCGACACTGAGATGCCACGACGTGCCGCCTCACCGACAGGGAGAACGACACGTCGCGGCATTTCGACGCCTCGAGGCGTCAGGCGAGCGGATGCTGCGGCGCGGCTAGAGCGTGTCGCCGAGCTTGAATCCTTTGGTGGTGTCGCCCTCACGGGTGTAGGAGAAGCCGTCGGCACCAACGGTGACCGCCATCTCGCTCGGCTCCTGCCGTTCGATGACAGGCTGCGGGTTACCGTCGAGGTCAAGCACGAGCGAGGCCTCGGTGTACCAGCTCGGCACCACAGGATTGCCCCACCAGTCGCGTCGCTGGTTGTCGTGCACATCCCACGTGACCACCGGGTTGTCTGGGTCGCCCGTGTAGTAGTCCTGCGTGTAGATCTCGACACGGTGGCCGTCTGGGTCGAGCAGGTACAGGTAGAACGCGTTCGACACACCGTGACGGCCAGGGCCACGTTCGATCAGGTCGGACTTGCGCAGTGCACCGAGCTTGTCGCAGATGTAGAGAATGTTGTGCTTCTCGTGTGTCGAGAACGCGACGTGGTGCATCCGCGGTCCGTTTCCGCCGGTCATCGCCGTGTCGTGCACGGTGGACTTGCGGCGCATCCACGCGGCGTAGGTCACGCCGTCATCGTCCTGAATGTCTTCGGTGACGCGGAAGCCCAGGTCCTCCATGTAGCCGCGTGCGCGTGGCACATCGGGTGTGACCTGGTTGAAGTGGTCGAGCCGAACCAGCGCGCCCGGTCCGTACAGGTCGTAGCGCCAGGCGAGCCGCTCGACGTGCTCGACGTCGTGGAAGAACTCGTAGGGGAAACCGAGCGGGTCCTCCACCCGCACCGAGTCGCCGATGCCCTTGGTGAACCCATCAGCGCGTCGCTCCACCCGGCAGCCGAGCTCGGTGTAGAACTCGACGGCACGGTCGAGGTCTTCTGGGGCGCGTACCCGGTATGAGAACGCGGCCACAGCGGCGACCGGCCCCTTCCGCAGCACCAGGTTGTGGTGAATGAACTCCTCGAACGAGCGCAGGTAAATCTCGTTGTCGTTCTCCTCGGTCACAACGAGACCGAGGATGTCGACGTAGAACTCGCGCGACTTCGCGAGATCGGTGACGACGATGTCCATGTACGCGCAGCGCAGAATGTCCGGCGGTGTCGCAGCCGGCGTTGCGATCGGGTTCGGGTTGGGGTTCGGCTTGTGTCGCGGTTCCGGGATGGGGCTTGGGTTGTGGTCCATGTCAGCTTCCTTGCGTGAGATAAACAGAAAAGGGGTGCGGTTACGGGTTGGGTGTTACGACCGGCGCACCGTGGTCCGGTGCGTTCGCCCCGAATCGGGCGGTGTGCACCTCGCCGATGGTGATGTGAACAGCCTGCTGATCGGTGTAGAAGTCGATCGAGCGGTAGCCGCCCTCGTGGCCGAGCCCCGAGGCCTTCACCCCACCGAACGGTGTGCGCAGGTCACGCACGTTGTGCGAGTTCAGCCACACCATTCCTGCGTCAACCGACTGCGCGAAGTTGTGAGCGCGAGTCAAATCGGTTGTCCAGATGTATGCGGCAAGTCCATAACGGATGCCATTGGCCAGCTCGAGCGCTTCCTCATCTGTGTCGAATGGCGTGATCGCCACAACCGGGCCGAAGATCTCCTCCTGGAAGATGCGGGCGTCCGGTGCCACGTCAGCAAAGACCGTTGGGGAGACGTAGTTGCCGTCGGGCAGGTTGTCTGGACGTCCTCCGCCTGCGAGGAGGCGACCCTCGGTCTTGCCGATCTCGACGTAGCTCATCACCTTGTCGTAGTGCTCGGGGTGCACGAGTGCGCCCACCTCGGTCTTCGGGTCGTGCGGGTCCCCGACGACGATGTTCTTCGCCCGAGCGGCGTAACGCTCAAGGAACTCCTCGTAGATGGGTCGCTCAACCAGGATGCGGCTTCCGGCCGTGCAGCGCTCGCCGTTGAGTGAGAAGACGCCGAACAGTGTCGAGTCGATGGCGCCGTCGAGGTCTGCGTCGGCGAAAACGACGGCGGGGGACTTGCCGCCCAGCTCCATCGACATGCCCTTGAGGTTCACGGCACAGTTGGCGAAGATCGTCTGGCCGGTGCTGCTCTCGCCAGTGAAGGAGATGAGCGGAACGTCTGGGTGCTTCACGAGCGCGTCCCCGGCGGATTCACCCAGGCCGTTGACGAGGTTGAAGACACCCTTCGGAAGTCCGGCTTCCTCAAAGATGGTGGCCCAGAGACTCGCGGAGAGTGGCGTGAACTCGGCGGGCTTGAGCACAACGGTGCAGCCGGATGCCAGAGCGGGAGCGAGCTTCCAGCTCTCGAGCATGAATGGCGTGTTCCACGGGGTGATCAGTCCGGCGACACCCTTCGGCTTGCGGTTGACGTAATTGACCTGGCGCCCCGGGACCTTGTACAGGTCGTCCGACTGGGCGACGATCAGGTCAGCGAAGAACCGGAAGTTCTCGGCTGCGCGCTGTGCCTGGCCGAGCGCCTGGGTGATCGGCAGGCCCGTGTCGAAGGTTTCGAGTTCCGCGAGCCGCGCGTCCTGCGCTTCGACAGCATCCGCGATTCTGTGCAGGATGCGAGCCCGAGCTCGGGGAAGCATCGTCGGCCAGGGGCCGGAGTCGAATGCGCGTTTCGCTGCGGCGACGGCGAGGTCGATGTCTTCGCTCTGTCCCGATGCTGCGGTGGCGTAATTCTCGTTCGATACGGGGTCGAGGACGTCAAACGTCTCGCCAGAGACACTCTCGACGAACTCGCCGTCGATGTAGTGCAGGATGCGGGTCGGAAGGTTCTCCGGAATGTAATGGGCCATGGTGTGTGCTCCGATGCAGTTATGGCTGGACAGGGGACGGCCGTTTGTGGCTGGCCTGGTATTCGTGAAAAGCGTCGAGGGTGCGGGTGCGGTGCGCGCGAGCGGCGAGCTCAATCTCGAGACTCGGTGCCCCACTCTCGATCAGGGCGAGGATGCCGTCGTGTTCAACGACCGACTGGTGGGCGCGGCCTGGAACGAAACTGAAGGTGGAGTCGCGCAGCATGTTGAGCGAGTTCCACCCGCGGTGCACGAGATCGAGCAGGTTGTCATTGGGGCACTGCTCGAACAGAATCGAGTGAAACTCCCGGTTGAGTTCGGTGAAACGGTGCGGGTCGAAATGATCAAGGCAGTCCGCCATTTCGGCGTTCACCGCACGCGCAGCAGCAATGGCATTCGCGTCGATAAACGGAGCCGACAGCATGGTTGCTGCTCCCTCAAGGATGCTCAGCGTTTGCATGGTGGTGACGTAGCCGGTTTCGTTCAACATCGCGACTTGTGCGCCAACGTTGCGTTCGAAGGTGACGAGTCCCTCGGCCTCAAGTCGGCGAATTGCTTCGCGCACCGGGACCACGCTGACGTGAAGTTCCTTCGCGATGGCGCCGAGTACCAGGCGGTAGCCGGGGACAAAGATTCCCTCTTCGATCCGCGAGCGGATCCAGGAGTACGCGAGTTCGGACTTACTTCGCGTCGCCGTGCCGACGAGGTCGCTCATGCCAGTGATTCCTTCCACGTCGCGTAGCGGGACTTCCACTCAGCGTTCATCGGGTACAGGCCGTCGACTCCTTCGCCTTGAGCGACCTGCTCGGCGATGAAAATCTCTTCCTGTTCCTGAACGATCGCGTCATTCACGACTTCCTCGATCAGCGACGGCGGAATGACGAGAAGCCCATCTGCGTCGCCAACGATGATGTCTCCCGGCTGAACCGATGTGCCGCCGCAGGCAATAGTGATGTCAGCGTCCCACGGTACGTGGCGTCGGCCGAGGACGGCCGGGTGCGCGCCAGCCGAGTAGGTGGGCATGTCGAGCGCCGCCACGACGTCGTAGTCGCGGACGCCACCGTCAGTGACGATGCCGGCCGCGCCCCGAACCTGAGCGCGGAGTGCGAGGATGTCACCGACGGTGCCGGTGCCACGCTCACCCCGTGCTTCCATGACGAGGACATCGTCGGGGCCGAGCGCGTCGAACGCGCGTTTCTGTGCGTTGTATCCGCCACCGTGTGAAGCGAACAGATCCTCACGGTTGGGGATGTAGCGGAGCGTCCGCGCGCGCCCGACAAGCCGGGCAGTTGGCCGGGTAGAGCGGAGTCCGTCGATGGAGACATTGTTGAGTCCGCGTTTGCGCAACTGAGAACTGAGAGTCGCGGTCCCGACGGAGTTGATTCGTTCCTTGAGTTCGTCTGTCAGTTCGAAGACGGGCTCAATCGGGAGCCCGGCCAGGTCGCGGTTGCCCCACGCTTCCTCACGCTGGGTGTCATCGACACTGGGCTTATTACCGAAGTCGCCGAACGGCACAGTGCCCTCGGTGATGGTCGTCACCAGGCGGCCGGTTGTCGGGGAACCAGCCGCGGTCGGGCAGTCCACCTCGACTTCGACGGTGTCTCCTGGCTGGGCAACAGAGGAGCCGGCGGGTGTACCCGTGAGAATCACGTCCCCTTCCTCGAGCGTCATGAGCTGCGAGAGGTCGGCGACAAGCTGCCCAAAGGGGAACAACAGTCCGGCGGTCGTGTCGTCCTGCACCAGGGTGCCGTTCAGCCAGGTACGGACTCGCAGCGCTGCCGGGTCAACGGACTCCGCAGGAATAACCGCCGGGCCGAGCGGAGTGAACCCGTCGCCGCCCTTCGAACGAACGTTAGAGCCTTTGTCTGCCGTACGCAGGTCGTAGATACCGAAGTCGTTCGCTGCGGTCACCGCACCGACGGCGGCCCAGCCATCCTCGGGTGCGACCCGACGAACGGTGCGGCCGAGAATGAGCGCAATCTCACCCTCAAAGGCGAGGAGCTCAGCGCCCGATGGGCGCTCGAGGGAACCGCCCGAACGAGTAATCGATGATGAGGGCTTGAAGAAGTAGGACGGTGTCGCCGGGACTCGACCGCGCTGGTCAGCACGTGACCGATAGTTGAGGTGCACGGCAATGATCTTGCCTGGGCGGGAGGTGCCTGGATCAGTCATAGACATCCTTGTCTGAGGGAATCGAGCGACGTATAACAAATCATATACGATCTTTGGTTCTTCGCAACTGCGTGACCCGAGCGCGTGGGAATTGACGAGATGTCGCTCCGGCGCAGGGCTGTTCCTCGCCCTGCGCCGGGGCGTATGCAGCTAGTAGCTGGCTCGCGTTGTCTCTGCGGGGTCGCTGGACGGAATGTACTTGGCCGTCAGCGCTTCGGAGCCGCGGGCCAACAGGGCAACATCGGCGCCGACGAGGACGAAGTGCGCGCCAGCCTCCAGGTAACGATGCGCCACACTCGGGTCGAACGCGTTCACGCCGACCGGCTTGCCCAGTCCCGCGATGGTGCGGATGGTCTGTTCGACCGAGGCGACAACGTCCGGGTGTTCCTGCTGCCCGAGCAGGCCCATCGATGCAGCGAGATCTGAGGGTCCGACGAATGCGCCGTCCACGCCATCGACGCTCGCGATCTCGGCTGCGTTCGCGACAGCATCCGCTGTTTCGATTTGAACAAAAAGCGAGGTGAATTCGTCGGCTCGCGTGAGGTAGTTGTCGACACGGTTCCAGCGAGCGCCGCGCGCCAGGGCGCTGCCGACCCCGCGGACGCCGTGCGGCGGATAGCGAACGGCGGAGACGACGGCACGGGCCTCGTCGCCGGTGTTGACCATCGGCACAAGGAGGTTCTGCACGCCAAGGTCGAGGTACTGCTTGATGATGACGGTGTCACCGGAGGGGGCGCGGACCAGCGGCGTGATCGGATACCCCGCAATCGCCTGCAGTTGGGCCACGATCGACTCAAGCCCGAGCGGCCCGTGCTCGCCATCGATGAGCAGCCAGTCGAGGCCGGAGCCGGCGCAGATCTCGGCGACCAGCGGGCTGCCAGAGCACACCCACATGCCGATGAGCGGCCGGTCGGCCTCGGCGAGGTTGTCGCGGAAGGTTGAAGCTAGCTGAAGCGGCATGTGATGGATCCCAACTGTCCGTAGTCTGCGTGAACTGTGTCGCCCTTTTCGACCCACATGGGGCGGGTGAAGGAGCCGGCCAGGATGATTTCGCCGGCTTCGAGGCGGGTGCCGTGCTTGGCGAGTTTGTTGGCGAGCCAGTACACACCGGCCGCGGGGTGGTTGAGTACCGCCGCGGCCACACCGGACTCTTCGATGGTTTCGTTGCGGTAGAGCAGGGCGGAGATCCAGCGCAGGTCGACGTCGCCAATGCGAACGGGGGTGCCGCCCATGACCATTGCGCCCATGGCAGCGTTGTCCGAGATCGTGTCGACGATCGTGCGGCCCTGCATCTCGATGCGGGAGTCGAGAATTTCAAGGGCAGGGATCACGTACTCGGTGGCGTCAAGCACGTCGAAAAGAGTGCAGTTCGGGCCCTCGAGCTGCTTGCCGAGCACAAACGCGAGCTCAACCTCGATTCGCACGTTCGAGAACGTGTCGTGGGGAATGACCGAACCATTCTCGTAGACCATATCGTCGAAGATGATGCCGTAGTCGGGTTCGGTGATGCCTGTGGCGACCTGCATCACTTTGGAGGTGAGGCCGATCTTGCGGCCGACGAGCCGTCGTCCTGAGGCGAGGCCGCGTTCCTTCCACACGTTCTGAACGGCGTAGGAATCCTCAACCGTCATGTCGGGATAACGGGCAGTGAGGCGCGGAACTGTGGTTCGCGACTGCTCAGCCTCGTAGAGTTCGTTGGCGATACCGTCGATGACGGATTTTTCGAGCATGCGCCAGGCCTTTCGGGTGAGGATCCCGCCGGGGCTGAGACCCGTGAGATCGCCGGTGATCGTATACGAACCATATCCGACCTCCGGCTTTCCCTGCTAACCGGCGGTAGCGACCCGCTTTTTTACTCGTACCGGGTTCTGATAAATCTGCTCCATATGGGGAATGACGACCGTTGGGGATCCGGCGATTGTGCGGCTCCGGCGTCCTGCGCTGCGCCGGTGAACCCGGAGGCGTCTGCGCGAGGAGGCTCACCTGGTCGTGTGGTTCGAGCGCTTCATCGCTGATTTTGTAAGATTCGGAAAACATGTATTATCGTCGGAAAATGCATCTCTGGTTCGGAGGGGCATCCCCGCCCCGCGTCGCCGGCGGGCATGAAGTTCGTCTCAAAGAGGAGTACACACACATGACCCGCAGCAACCTACTTCGTTCGCCGCTGAGTCCACGATCCGTCCGGCGGCGCTTCGCGCTTGTGCCCGCGGTCGCAGCATTCGCTCTTTTGGCTTCCGGCTGCGCGTCCTCTGCGCCCGCCTCGACCGAGGCCAGCGGAGACGGCGCGGAAGAGATAACCGTGCTTTACGCCGCAATCGCGTACGAACCGCTCCTCATAGCAGAACAGCAAGGTTACTTCGCGGATGCCGGACTCAATGTCGAAATCAAGCGTGGTGGGCCGCCGCAGGACAACCTCGCCCAAGCGGTAGGAGGGTCAGCCGATATTATTACTGCGGCTTGGGACACTATGGTCGCTTCGACCGCCGAGGGGATGGCCGTCCGCGTAGTCGCCGGCAACAGTATCGTCAGCGACGAGATCGACACCTCGGGTGTCGTGGTGCGCGACGACAGCGGGCTCAAAGACCTCTCCGATCTGAAGGGCGCCACCGTCGCATTTGATTCCCTTGGTGCGGGCGGCTCCTCTGAGTTCTACGCCGCTCTCGACGCGGCCGGCGTGAGAGCGGATGAGGTGAACACGGTGGCCGTGCCATATGCGGGCATGGCGGCGTCGCTGGAGAATGGTCAGGTCGATGCGGTCATTCCGACCGAGCCTTTCTACTCGCAGTTGATCGGCGACGACGCGAACGAAGTGATCGCCAATCCCGTGCGAGAGACTCGCGCGGGTGCTCCCATCACCCTGTGGGCGGCGACCGACGCGTGGCTTGAGGAAAACGCCGACGCCGCAGAAGCATTCGTAGAGGCGCTGCAAAAGGGAATCGATTTCTACGACGACCCTGCGAACCTCGAGGAGGTCGCGAAGATCCGGGCCGAAGTGACTCAGGTGCCGGTCGACGAGGTTTCTCGCTCTCTCCCGCCCATGCGGCTCGCGGTCGACACGGACGCCGCCGTGAAGGCAACCGATCAGCTCGCCAAGTTCGGGACGGTCAGCGAGCCGTTGCCTGTCGACGAAATTCTCTGGTCCGCGGCGCCGGTTCTCTAGGGGGGATGATGAGCGTTCCAGTTGTGAACCTGGCCGGCCGCGTCATTGTCGTGACAGGGGCGGGCAGGGGCCAAGGGCTCACTGAAGCGCAGCTGTTTGCGCGCCTTGGTGCCAGTGTTGTGGCGATCGATTTACGCGCGCCCGATATCGACGGTGTCGAGGGGCGTGCGGGTGACGTTTCCAGCGAGGACGACTGGGTGGCATTGGCCAGCTGGCTCGCGGAACGTTACAACCGCGTTGACGGTCTCGTCAACAACGCCGGCGTCTCGGGCCGCAGCCGCGTACCCAGCGCCGATCCTGAAGAGATGCAGCGCATCTTCTCGATTAACGCGATCGGCCCGACCCTGGGAGCGAAGCACCTTGCACCGCTGATGCAGGCGGGCGGGTCCATTGTCAACATTGGGTCGGTCGCTGGCTTCACCGGGCACTGGGGCGTCGCTTACAACGCGAGCAAGTGGGCACTGCGGGGTCTCACGAAAGCCGCGGCACTCGAATACGGCTCGCGGGGCATCCGGGTGAATCTCGTTGCACCCGGGCACATCGAGACCGAGATGACGAGGGCTGCGCCTGCTGGGTTCGTCGAAGCCAATGTCGCTGGTTCCTTGTTGGGACGCGGCGGTACGGTGGATGAGGTCGCGCAGCTCGTTGCATTCCTTCTCAGCGACGCCTCTTCCTTTATTACCGGCGCGGAGATCCCGATCGACGGCGGATTGACCGCACACGGCGGATCAAAGTGGCTCGCCGACCGCATGTCCGCGCTCGGCTGATCGCTCTTCGCCGGACGGTCGTTAGCGTCAGGGCCGAGTACTTCTGGGCACGCACCGCGGCGGCGCGCTGTAAATCTCCTCTTGATATGACGCCACAACACTTAAGGAAACGCGGCAATCAAGGAGATAGACACCATTTTTCAAGGATTCGATCCATCGGGTGAGGATCCCGCCGGGTGAACCCCTGTTCGATCGCCAAGGATCGTATAGAACCGTATCGGACCGATCCGACGTCCCGATAACCGACGCCACACCCCGTGGCACGATCCGCCGCGGTTACGGTCTCCACCAGGGCCGCAGCGGCAGGTTGCCAGTGTCGTCATGATCGCCCGGCCTCACCGCCAGGATTTGATGGAGTTGGATGCCGCCGGTCTCGAATGCGAGACGCGAACCGGCCATGTACAGGCCCCACACTTTTGCGGTGGCGAGTCCCACCTCCTCGACAGCGTCGTCCCAGTTGTCGACGAGGTTGGCGCACCAGTCCCGAAGTGTTCTCGCGTAGTGCGGCCGCAGGTTCTCCTCGTGCAGCACCTCGAGACCCACATTCTGGGCCTCGCTGAGAATGCGTCCCGAACCGGTGAGCTCGCCGTCGGGGAAGACATAGCGGTCAATGAACCCACGGGCGAGCGGTTCGGACCGGTTGTCCGGCCGCGTGATCGAGTGGTTGAGCAACAACCCGCCGGGGCGCAGCCGGGACTGTAAGAATTCGAAGTAGACCGGATAGTTGCGCACCCCGATGTGTTCGAGCAGGCCGATCGACGACACCGCGTCGAAACCGGCCTCGGTGATATCGCGGTAGTCGCCGTAGCGAACTTCGGCGAGATCACCGAGACCTTCGGCGGCGATCGCCCGCTGCGCCCAGGAGCTTTGCTCCGTGGACAGGGTCACACCGGTCGTGTACACGCCGCGACGGGCGGCGTAGCGCACCATGCCGCCCCAGCCGCATCCGACGTCGAGCAAACGGTCGCCTGGCTTGAGCCGCAGCTTCTCGAACACAAGCCGGTATTTGTTCTCCTGCGCCTCGTCGAGCGATGCGCCTTCGTGCGGGTAGCACGCGCAGGTGTATGTCATCGACGGGCCGAGTACCCATTCGTAGAAACGGTTTGAGACGTCGTAGTGGTGGTGGATCGCTTCGGCGTCCCTGCTCTTGCTATGCCGGAGCCCATCGGTGATGCGGCGCCAGCGGGCGGGCATCTCTTCGGGCGGCGGAGCGACCGGCCGCAAGTGCTCGACGCCGATGGAACGGATCACCTTTGCGAGCACCGGCGGTGGCGGCATCTCAAACACCAGTGCATCGGAGAGGGTCTTGAGGAGTTCGTAGGGATCACCGGGGTGGACCCCGTGCGTGTCGAGGTCGCCGGCGACATATGCTCTGGCGAGGCCGAGGTCTCCTCGACTCGTGGCGAGATAGGTCAGCCCGCGCGGCGTCTTCAGCTCCAACCCAAACGCGGCGTCCGGCGGCCCGGCCGAACTGCCGTCGTACGCCGAGAACCGTAGTGGGAGCTGGCCACCCGCGAAGATCTCGAGGACTTCCGCAATCGTGAGCTTCGCCGTCTTGTCTCGAGTGCGCTCGGTTCGTTCCCTGAACGTCGTCATCGTCGTTGCACCGCCTTCGCATAGAGGTCGAGAAGTCGCGAGTTCGGGTCGTACCGTTCTTTCACAGAGCGATACGTCTCGCCGCCGTAGAGCGTGTCGAATTCGTCGGGGGAGTAGTACGAATCCGAGTACAGCGATTTGTGCCCGTCGAGCTCGCTGACCGTGCGTTCGATCCGGCGGTTCATCTCGCCCTCGCTCGAACCGACCGGCACTGTGGACCAGAAGCCGACGTTGACGTAGCTGCGCTGCGGCGGAATCGGATAGAGCGGCCAGCCTGCGTCGTCGCGCAGCCGCAGCGGGCAGAGCCAGATCGGGGTGATCGGCACGGTGGCGAGAAACCAGTCGATGAAGTCGGCGCACCGCTCGATCGGCACCTCAATGTCTTGCACCACACGCTCGCGCGGCGGGCGGCCCTTAAGCCGCTCCAGACGATCGCCGATGGAGAACCGCTGTTCGTACACCATGAGCTTCGAGTAGACGCTGCTTCGACGAAATCGCTGCGGCCAGATTCGACGGACGAACGGATGCTGTGCGCCGAACGCTTCGGAGCACCAAAACCAGTCGGTGTCCCACCGCCACAGGTAGTCCGACAGAGTCAGCCGGTCGTCGACGGCACCGTTCTCATGCCGGATCGACCGGTAGTAGATCTGCTGGCCGGTGTAGTCGCTGACCGGTCCGGGAGCAGCGGTCTGGAACCCAACGCACAGGTAGCTCTCGTCGCGACCGAACACCACCCCATCGAGGTAATCGACGTGGGTGCCGCCCAGTGTTCCGGTCTCGATGATGCCATCCAATGCGTCGACGAGGTTCGGGAGTGAGTGGAACCGCAGGTGCCGGAGCGCGACGAACGGTCGAACCGGCTCAAGCCCGATGCGCAGCCGCACCGCATAACCGAGCGTTCCGTAAGAGTTGGGGAACGCGCGATACAGGTCGGAATGCTGATCGGGCGTTGCCGTGAGCACCTCTCCTGCACCGGTGAGAATGTCCATCTCGAGCACCGATTCGTGCGGCAGCCCGTTGCGGAACGACGTCGACTCGATGCCCAGGCCGGTGACCGCACCGCCGAGCGTGATGGTCTTCAGCTGCGGCACGACCAGTGGGGCCAGTCCGAAGCGCAGGGTCGCGGCGACGAGGTCTTCGTACGTGCACATGCCGGACACGTCGGCCGTTCGTTCGTGCGGGTCGACCGCGATAACGTTCGTCAGCCCCGACGTGTCGAGCCCGGGCGCTGACGTGCGCGCCCGGGTGCGAAACAGGTTGGAACTGGGTTTGGCGAGCCGCACCGGAGAGCCGGCAGGAACGGCCCGATAGCTCGAGAGAAGGCGCCCGACGCCCGTGGCGTGAGCGGCCCGTGCGTCGGTCGCGGTAACGAACACGCACCCAAGCTACTCCGCGGTCGCGCGCGGGTCGACCCTCTCGGGCTAGACCGGAACCGCCACAGCGTGCTCGAAAATTTCGTCCTGGAACGGCGCAACGACGCTCGCCGAGATGCGGCAGTCGAGCAGGTAGACGCCGTCGGCGCCCGATTCTGCCCACTGTTCGAAGGCGGCGAAGTCGTCCAGTGAACGGATGATGTCACCCCGGCCGCCGAGGGATCGCGCGATCCCAGCGAAGTCGGCTTCGTCGATGAGCATCGGGCTCGTGCCGAGTCCCATCCGGCCATACACGTGGACCTCGGCTCCGTATGCCGCGTCGTTCCAGACCACGATGACTCCGCGTTTGGTGGTGCGGATGACCGAATCAAGGTCGGCGAGGGCCATCAGTCCGCCGCCGTCCCCGGTCGAGACGACAAGAGTGGCGTCGGGGAGGGCTGCCGCCGCGCCAACGGCACTGCCGAAGCCGAGACCGATCGACTGGAACGCCGTGCCGACCATGATGGAGCGATTCGGTGAGGATGCTGCCCAGTAGGTGTTGGACCAGCCGAGAAAGTGTCCGCCGTCTGTCACAGTGACGCGATTCTCGGGGAGCGAGCCGGCCAGCCGGATCGCTACGCTGCGCGGATCGAGCCTGCCGTCGTCACAGGTGCCGACGCCGGCGTCCCGAATGCGCAACCGGGTGGCATCCGCTGTCAACTGTTCACGCCAGCCCGCGGTGCGTCCCGGCTCCGGGTCGATGGCGGCGACGATGGCGCTCGCCGCGAGTGCCGCGTCGCCGTTGATGGTGAGGGTCACGGCGGGGTGGGCGGCCGGGTTGCTGTCGTCGATGCGAATCACCGTGGCTTCGGCGCCGAAGAGCGAGCCGAATCGGGTGCTGAACTGGTTGAGGCCTGCGCCGGCCACGAGCACAACGTCGGCGGTACCGATAAGTTGCATGGCGGCGTCCTGCCCGAACCCACCGATGATGCCGAGGTCGAATTCGGCGCGTTCGAACAGAGACCGGCCGAGCGCCGTGGTGGCCGTGAGGGCGCCGAGCGCGTCGGCGAGATCGCTGAGCGGTGTGGCGGCCCCGGCGAGCCACGCGCCACGGCCGGCAATGATCACCGGGCGGCGGGCTCCAGACAGCGCGCGAGCCGCGGCGGTGATGTCTGCCTGCCCTGGCACGAGGGGTGTCGGTCGCCGAACCACCGGCAGGGCGGCGAGTTCGTCGGACTCGGCGGTGGCGAGGTCGTACGGCAGCGCGAGCACGACGGGGGTGCGGTGGGTGAGTGCGTGGCTGACGGCCGCGATCGTGACCTGGCCTGCATCCGCTGTGCCGACGGTGAAGGTCGGAACGCCGACGGATGCCGCGAGGCCCCGCTGGTCGACGTCCCACGGACGCGGACCGGTGGTGGGCGCGTCGCCGACCAGCAGCACGAGGGGAGTGTGCGCCTGAACGGCTTCGGCGAGTGCGGTGAGCGTGTTGGTGAACCCCGCTCCGTAGGTCGTCGTGGCGACGGCCAGTCTGCCGCTCGTGCGATAGAACGCGTCGGCGGCCGCGACCGTGGCAACCTCGTGGCGCACGGCGGTGTAGGAGATTGCCGTCCGGCTGAGCGCCTCGATGAAGTGGGCGTTTCCGTTGCCCATAATGCCGAACGCGTGGGAAATGGATGGGGCGAGGGCATCAGAAATGCGGGCGACAACGGTGGTCATGGCGATCCTTCGAGTTCATATAGCGGTGTGCGAGTTCCGTATATGTCTCGCGACCCGGGGTTGCGGATCGTTCAACGCCCCTTTTCCGAGCGCCGCGGCGACGTGCCGTTGACACCGGGAAGTCTATCCCGAGTAGTGCTCGCGCGCTATGAACAGCGGAAACGCATTCAGGCGGCCCGCCGAAGGCGCTCCGAAATTCTGCCGGCGGCCCGGTGCAGGTCCTCGAGGGCCCGGGTGAGTTGTGTGTCTGGTACCGGTGTTTTCAGGGACACAATGCTGAGCGCAGCGGCCACGCTGTCGTCCGGTCCTCGAACCGGAACGGCGATGCCGAGCGCGGCCGTGTCGACCTCGGCAAACGAAATGGCATGTCCCTCGTCGCGAATGGTGGCGAGCCGTTCGAAGATCTCGGGAACGTCGGTGAGGGTGTTTGTCGTGAATTTCGTGAGTGGACGATCGAGCAACTTTTCCACGTCGGCCCGGGATTTCCATGCGAGGAGAACGAGCGCCGACGCTCCGGCGTTCACCGGAAGCTCGAGGCCAGGGGCATACGACAGGCGCACGAACTGCCCAGGCCACTCCTCACGCTCCAGGCAGACGACGGATCGTCCAATGAGTGAGGTCAGGATGACGGTTGCGCGGTGTTCGGCGGCGAGTGATCTCATCTCGGGAACGGCGAGTTCGGAGATGCCGTAGCCGACGCGCGCCAGCCGGGCCAGATCGAGCACGCGCATGCCGAGCCGGAGCGAACCGTCGGGCGCCGACTCGAGAAACTGGTGGCGGATGAGTGACTGCAGATAGCGGTACGCCGACGAACGGGACACACCCAGTTCGGCGACGAGGTCCGCGACAGAAATGCTGAGCCGGGTGTCGGAGAACAGCGAGAGGATCTCGAGCGTACGGTCCGTTGTGGTGTTGCGGGCGGAACGCGCTTTCGGCGCAGGTGTCATGCGCCGAGACTAGCAAGTGGACTGTCTCACAATGCGGGATTGCGCCTCTACGCACTTGCTCCGAGTGCCCATACGTTTGAGGTGTCAGCGCCGGATCTCGAGGGGGAATGCACATGCCGCACACGGAAGTCGACTTTGTTGTCGTGGGGGCCGGGCCCGTGGGAATGACGGCAGCTGCTCTGCTCAGCGAATCGGGTTTTTCGGTGCTTGTTCTCGAGAAGTCCGCGACCACGAGCAACGAGCCGAAGGCGATTTCTCTCGACGATGAGTCGCTTCGAACCTATGCGCAGGCTGGGTTGGCTGAGAAAATCCTTTCCCTCGTTGTTCCCGGTACAGGAACCGCCTATTACGGCGCAGACGGAAACCTGCTTTTCCGTGCCGGAGCGGAGATTCCCTATCGGCTGGGTTATCCCTTTAAGAACCCCTTTGCCCAGCCCGACCTGGAACGGCTGCTCGTGAATGAGCTCGGACGCCGCCCTGCTGTGACGGTGAGATTCAACGCGCGTCTCACCGAACTGGACTCATCAAAGGACGGTATCCGTGCCAGCTTCACCTCGGAACACGGAACCGAGACCGTAAGCGCTCGATTCCTGCTCGGCGCCGACGGTGGTCGGTCGACCGTGCGATCGCTCCTCGGCATCACGATGTCAGGACGCGCGCACGACGAAAACTGGCTTGTCGTCGACACTCTCGGTGACAGTCACGGTGAGCGGTTCGGCATGCACCACGGCAACCCCGCCAGGCCGCACGTCATCGTTCCCGGCCTGAACGGTCGGTGCCGGTACGAGTTTCGACTCTTCGAAGGTGAGGGCAACGCCGGCGACGAACCCTCGCTCGCTTTACTCCAGAGCGTGCTTGCCCCGTACCGTACTCTTACCGCTGCTGAGATCGACCGTGCGGTGATTTACCGGTTCAACGGACTGATCGCCGACAGCTGGCAGCGAGGCTCCTCATTCCTTCTCGGCGATGCCGCCCACATGATGCCGCCCTTCGCTGGCCAGGGACTCAACTCCGGAATCCGTGACGCTGCCAACCTGTGCTGGAAACTGCTCGCGGTCGCGGCCGGTCACGCGCCGGAGCACACGCTGGCCTCGTACCAGTCAGAACGCTTCGCGCACGCCCGCGCCACGATTCGCCTCTCGGAACGCCTGGGCCGGGTGGTGATGACCACCTCACCGCGGCTCGCGGCCTTCCGTGACGAGGCCATCGAGCGCGCGCTAACCACTGAGGAGGGGCGGGACTTCTTCGAGCACATGCGGTACCGGCCCGATCCGCGGTTCACCGAAGGCCTGCTTGCGGCAACCGCTGATGCGCCGACCGGGCGTCAGATCGGTCAGCCGCGGTGCTTTGACACGTCCAGCGCAGCTGTATCACTTCTCGACGACCTGACCGGTTCTGGCTGGGCACTCTTCCGTGTGGAGCAGTTCGACGAGGCGTGGCCAACCGAGCTCATGGATTTCGTAGCGGCCGTCGGCATCCGCACATTCGACGTTCCGCTCACTGAAATCTTCCCGCGCGCCAGCTCGGCAGACGGCGCGCTTGTCGATGTCGATGGTCGTCTCTTCGCCGAGTTCGAGCCCTATCGCGGGCGGTACGTGCTCGTTCGCCCCGACCACGTGGTTGCGGCCGCGTGGCTACCGATCGAACTCGACGTCGTTTTCGCGATCATTCGCGAGTGGTGGGTGACCTCGCCAACGCCGGCACCGCGCGAGCTGACCAACGCCTGACCGGCGCTCGGCGAGCCTTCGCAAGCAGCTCTCACCACCCAACGCACACGCAACCCACAAGATAAAGGACAGAACATGGACCTCCCCACACGCATGGTGCTCCAGGAGAATGACACGGCTGGAACTCTTCGCAAGACCGCCGTATCGCACATCGGATTCCGGGTGCCAGACGTCGCTCAAGCGGCCGCCTTCTACAACCGGGTTCTCGGGCTTCGGAAGCACGCGGATCTGCCCGACGGCGGAGTTCGCCTCGGCTGGGGCAGTGGCCACCACGTGATGGAGTTGCTGCCGGGCGCGAAGGGCCTGGCGCATTACGGCTTCGAGGTGCGAGACGACGCGGGGATCGCGGGGATTAGGGAACGGCTGGAAGCCGCTGGCCACGCTGTGGAAACGCTCGACGCCAGTTACCTGGACGCAGCCGTCGGCACACCGGAAGGGCTGCTCGTACACGACCCGGACGGCACGCCCGTGCACTTCCATTCCGCAGTCGAGAGGGACGGCGAGAACGCCGCCGATACCGGACGCCGTCCGGTCAAGTTCCAGCACACGACCCTCGGCACCACCGACGTGCAGCGATTGGTCGACTTCTTCTCCAACACCGTTGGCTTCCGCATCAGCGACCAGCTGAGCGATGGCCGGTTCTGCTGGCTGCGCAGCGACAAGGATCACCACACGCTGGCGATCGTGAACGTCGGATCCGCCGGAGACATCGACCACTACTCTTACGACCTGGCGGAGTGGGAGGATTTCAAGACCTGGTGCGATCGACTTACAGAACTCGACGTTGACGTCACGTGGGGGCCGGGGCGGCACGGTCCAGGAAACAACCTGTTTGTCTTTTTCGATGACCCGGCCGGAAACCACATCGAACTCTCCGCAGAGATGGAAAAGTTCTATGACGACACCGTGACCTATCAGGCTCGTCGATGGACCCCCACACCGAACAGCGTCAACCTGTGGGGTGGCCAGCTCGCGTCCTGGCGGAAGACAAGCGAAAGCAAATAGTATTCCGTCGAGATATTGCATTATCTGTACGTGAATGTAATATAAGTACAAAGGTGTCCTCGTGGCATCCATCACAGGCTTTTGTGGACAAAGGGAGAGTGCAATGGGCGCACGACGAGGGTACGAGTACCTGGCCGGTCTCAATGACGGACGTGAAGTTTGGTACGGAGCAGAACGTGTCAATGTCGCGGAGGACCCGACATTCGCCGGTTCCGTCGCCGGAATGGCCGCATACTTCGACTACCAGTGGGAGAACCAGGACGACTGCCTCTTCCCGAGTCCTGAAACGGGTGACCAGATCAGCGTTGCCCACATTCGACCGAGGAGCGCCGACGACATTGCTCGCCGTCACCGGGCCTTCGATCGTTTCGCTCGCTACTCGATGGGCATGCTCGGCCGCACGCCCGACTACGTGAACGTGGTGCTCGCCGGTCACGTGTCGCGTACTGACATCTGGGAGAAGGCATCCGATCCCATTTATTACGAACGAATCTCGAACTACCAGAAGTACGTCGCCGAGAATGACCTCGCGCTGACGCACACCATCGTGCACGCCAACATCGACAAGTCGATCGGCGAGCTCGACGGCGCGAATGCTGAGCTGACACTTCAGGTTGTCGATCGCACCGACGAAGGCGTGATTGTGCGTGGAGCAAAGATGCTCGCGACCCTCGGCCCGATCGCCGACGAATGCTACGTGTACCCGGCGACCCCCATTCGTCCCGGCTACGAGAAGTACGCGATCTCGTTTGCGGTGCCGATGAACACTCCCGGCGTCGTCGTCGTTTGTCGCGATCACTACGGTGTCGACCAGTCGGTCGAAGACCGTCCGTTCTCGTCTCGTTTCGATGAGCAGGACGGCGTCGTGATTTTCGAGGACGTGCTGATTCCACACGACCGCGTCTTCATCGACGGCGAACTGGACCTCTACAACTCAGTGAACCAGGGCACGGCGACGGGCTGCACGCAGCAGCAGACCGCGATTCGCGCCGCCGTGAAGCTTGAGTTCGCCTACGACCTCCTCGCCGAGATTGCGAAGACAACGGGCTCTGAGTCACGTCCAGACATTGCGACCATGCTCGGTGAGGTCCACGGATACCTCACCATGACGCGTGCCATCATCCATTCCGCTGAGACCCGCGCTCATGATTGGGGTGGGGGAGCGTTCTTCCTTCACGATGACATCGGTGTTCTGCGCACGATCATGTCCGAGTGGATGGTGCGGGTCAATGACGTTATTAAAACCATCGGGTCACACAACCTGTTGGCGACCCCGACGCAGGCTGCATTCGATGAGCCCCGTCTCGGCCCTCTGCTGGAGAAGTATTTGCCAGGCGCCAATAACGTCTCTGCGCGGGAGCGCGCTCAGGTCTTCCGCACAGCATGGGATTTCGCCGGTTCGGCCCTCGGTTCTCGAATCGAGCTCTACGAGCGCTTCTATCTGGGCAGCATCGGTCGCGCGAGAATCCTTGAGCACCAGAAGGCGCAGCGCAACGGTGATTCCGGGGCGGTTCGTGCCTTCCTCGAGCAGGCGCGCGTGAGCGCCGGCGAGTTTTCCGGGGTATCGAGTGAGTAACAACCTCTCCGGCGTTATTGCAGACCACCTGGCGGCAGCGACTTTCGAGTCGCTGCCGCCAGCGGCGGTTTCCCGAGCGAAGACCCGTCTTCTCGATGCGGTCGGACTGATCGCTGCCGGCGTGCGGGCGCAGGGAAGCCAGGAAATCCTGAGCCTCGTCGCCGGGTGGGGTGGGCGACCGGATGCGACGGTGCTCACAACCAACCAGCGTGTGCCGGCGATGAATGCCGCGTTCGCGAACGCGGTTCTCATGCGTTCCTACGACTTTGAGCCGGTGGGGGCAGACCGAGCCGACGGCGCGCAGATTCCCTCGCACATCACGGGAACAACGGCCTCTGTCGCGCTCGCAGTCGGTGAAGCGGTCGGAGCGAGCGGTCGTGAACTGCTCACGGCGATGGTGTATGGCGATGACCTCGCGGCGCGTCTCGGGCACGCCACCGGGTTCGACGTCTACGGCGGCGGCGACAACACTGGAACGATCAATGTGCTCGGTGGCACCGCGACGGCCGGGATCCTCATGGGCCTCGATGGCGAGGGACTGCGCCGTGCGCTCGGTATCGCCATCAACCAGCTCGGCGGAACGATCGACAACATCAACGACAAGACACTCGCGTTCAAGCTGCCGATTGCCCTGTCATCGCGCAACGCTGTCTTCTCCTCTGAACTTGCGGCAACGGGCTTCGGCGGTCCGGATGATCCGATCGGCGGTCGCTTCGGTTTTCTCGCGCAGTGGGGTTCTGATCGCTCGGACCGCTCGGCCATCACCGACGGACTCGGCTCTGATTTCTTTGCGGATGCCGTGATCAAGCCCTGGCCGACGTGTCGCGCGAGTCACGCCTCACTCGACGCGGCTGTCCAGCTGGTCGAGCAGTATGGCATTCGACCTGACGATGTCGAGCGTTGCGTCGTTCACGTGACCCCAAAGACTAAAGCGGGATTTGTGGGGCAGCCGTTCGCTGTCGGGTCGTCGCCGGAGGTGTCAGGTGCCTTCAGCATCGTGTTCGCTGTGGCGACCGCCCTGCTTCACGGCACGGTGCAGCTGCAACACATGGGTGAACCGCACATGAACGACCCGCGGCTGGCCAGCATGCTTGAGCGAGTCGAGCTCGAGGCGTCTCTCCCCGCCGACGAGGTTCGCACTGCTGAGGTGGAAGTCTGGTTGCGATCTGGAGCGCGCCACCGTGTGCGGGTCGAGCAGGTTCTCGGCGACATCCACTTCGCGCCGCTCACCGAGGAACGCATTCGGGCGAAGTTTCTCAGCAACATTGCGTGGAACGGCACCATCACTGAGGCGCAGGCTGCTGGGCTGCGTGAGCTTGTGCTGGGTATTGACAGCGTCGACGATCTCGGCGCGCTGCCCGCCGTTCTTGCGGGCAGGGCCGCGTAGACCAGCGACAAGCTATAAAGCACTGTGCGGGATGCCAACTTGGCGTCCCGCACAGTGCTTATAGGCGGCGGTGTTGTATCGCCTAAGCGTTCCGCAGGCCGGCGGCCGTGTAGCGCGCGTAGTCCCTGTGCGCCGTGGTGCGAAGAGTCTCGGTGACTTCTGCGGCGGCTGCCTGCAGCGCACCGACCCACTCGTGAGCCGTAGCTGCGGTCACCCCCGCCGGAAGGTTGCCCAGCCGCAGGACGAGCCCGGAGTTCGTGAGCTCCGAGGCGTCCGGGTCAAAGACCGGAACAACGACGCTCGCGAGGTCGATTGAACTTTCGTCGGCTTCGATCGATCCGCCAAAGCACCGACGGCTCGCAGCGATGGTTTTACGCACCTCCCGGTCGCGGGCGGGTGTCAGCTCTGCCAGTGCGTACTCGGAGAGTGCATCGCTCAGCGCCGCGTATGCCGGAGCATCGGTGTCGAGACGCGAGATAGCGTAACCCTGTTCGCGCACTCGGGCGGCGCCGTCGCGGTAACTTGTGATGATCTCCTCGTCGCGAGGGTAGATCCGGGTGACCCACTGGTCGATCTGATCTTCGCTCCACGCCACCGCCGCTTCGCCGAGCGGGGGGATCAGCGGGATGCGCACGCCGATGCGCTCATCAACCTCGGTGTTCGCTCCGTATGACGTCGCCCCGATCGTCTGGTCGATTCCGCTCACCTGCACGAGTGCTGCGGCCGACCCGCCGAACCGTGACGCGAGCCTGTCGAGCTGAGGGCGAGCGGCTTCAGCGATCCGCACTGCCGAGATGAGTGACTCGTCAACATGGGCGCTCATGCCTGTGGTTGAGAACCCGCCATAGCCGCCCTGGAAGAACAGGAGCGGAGTGATCGGTCTGGCGACAGCGAGGTCGTCAACAGACACCAGAGTGATGAAGTGGTCGCCAGCTTCGACCTCCTGAGTGATCCGGCCGTGAATGTACGCGACGGCTCCGTCGATCTGGGGCACGCCGGATGGCGACGGCGTCCAGCCGACCTTGTTGAACTTCTCCGGGTCCTTGGAGGCGAGAGTGCGGCAATCCTGAATTTGGTCGTGTGCGAAGACGCTGATGCAGACCGACTCTGAGTCGCGCAGTTTCGCGTAGGTTGCCGAGGTGGTCATCGGCATGAACGACACGAGCGGCGGCTCGAGCGACACTGAACTGAATGTGCCGACGACCATGCCGACGGGCTCAGCGTTGATCATGGCAGTGACCATGACAACTCCGGTGGGGTAGTGGCCCATTACGTCTCGGAAAGCGCGCGGGTCGATGGCTTGCAGCGCTGCTGCTGAGCTCTCGGTCATGATTCCTCCTGGATGGGGCATCGTTGCCTCTGGTAGGTGTCTCTGGTTTCCATAATAAGCCAACTATGCACTTATTGCCAAAGAATATATTATTGTTCCGTGAGGTGCTACGTCAGTTTTCTTGACGAGCCACCGCAGTTCTTTCGCCTAGCGTGAAGGAACTCGGTGTTACAGAATGGTGTGCACCCTCGCGCACGCGCCCTCTCGATGAGGACGACCGCCGCAACTGAAAGGCATCCGACATGGCAACGAAGCCCACGCGCCGCATGGCGCTCACCACCTTTGTTATCCCTGCAGGTCACCACAAGGACTCGTGGCGCAAGGAAGGCAGTCGAATCGAGGAGGTGCCTGGCCTTGAGTATGTCGCTGAACTGACGCTCATGGCCGAGGCTGCCAAAATTGATGCCGTCTTCTTCGGTGACATCGCCAACGCGAATCCGACCCTCCGGGGGGACATCAAGACGAACGGCTATTTTGAGCCGATCTCCACGCTTTCCGCGCTCGCCGCGCGTACGACATCCATTGGTCTGATCGGCACGATGTCGACCTCATTTGAGAGCCCGTACACCGTTGCGCGGCAGATCGCTGGACTGGACCACATGTCAGGAGGGCGTGCGGGGTGGAACCTCGTGACGTCGTTTGACGGCTTCCAGAATTACGGCTTTGAATCCATTCCCGAGCCGGCGGAGCGTTACCGCCGAGCTACGGAGTTCGCTGAGGTGGTGAGGCAACTCTGGGACTCATGGGGAGATGACGCGGTGATCGCCGACCGCGAGAATGGTAACTTCATCGATCCCTCGAAGGTTCGTAAGATCAATTTCCAGGGCGAGTACTTCTCGGTCGAAGGGCCGATGCCGGGCCCGCGTTCGCCGCAGGGGCAGCCGGTCATTGTTCAGGCCGGCTCGTCTGGTCCCGGTCTCGAGCTCGGGAGTTCCGTAGCGGATGCCATCTACACTGCCCAGCCTGATAAGGGGCGGGCCATCGAATTCTATGCAGAGCTCAAGCGGATGCTTGTGGGCAAGGGGCGCAATCCGGAGCACACGAAGGTGCTTCCGGGCATTCTGCCAATTATCGGCGAGACGCTGAAAGAGGCCGAGGAGCTGGCGGCGGAGCTGGGTTCATATGTGAACCTCGAGCACGGACGGCAACAGGTTTCCGCCGGACTAGCCGGCGTCGATCTTTCGTCGCTCGACTACGACGAGGTCATCCCGGTCGAATGGCTGAGTGAGGATCCCGCTCTGGGGAGTCGTTACCAGGTCTTCCGCCGCAGGGTCGTTGATCAGAAGATGACGCTGCGCGATCTCATCGTCGACATGGCGCGATCCGCCGGGCACCAATGGATCATCGGCACGCCGCAGACAATCGCCGACAGCATGATCGAATGGTTCGAGGCCGGCGCGTGTGACGGGTTTAACCTGAACTCGCCGTACAACCCCGGGGGGATGAAACAAATGTGCGAACTGCTCGTTCCCGAGCTCCAGAACAGGGGCTACGCGCGCACGGAGTACGAGGGGACCACACTGCGGGATCACTTGGGACTGCCGCGCCCCACGGCGTAGATAACGCGCGCATTCACCGCGCCGGAGTGGCACCTCGAAGAAAATCTTCGGGTGCCACTCCGGCGCGGTTTGTCTGTAGGCGCCCCAGAAGAGATCAATATCGCCGTGTGTTCCCGGTGGGGCTCAAACAGGCATAACGTGGTAGGTACGGCACCTTCGGGACGCACCGCACAACGATGTCTCCCGCCGGACGTCCGCTTCGGAATTCACACCCTCGGTCTTGGCATAGCGTGTGCTTTGCGCACGCCTGTCCGGCACGAGTTCGTTGGGTTTACGGGCCGGTCTGAGGCGCTCGGCGAGGAGCGTACAAGAAACGCCCAGCATAAATGTTGCTTAATTTGTCGATTACACGTTATTGTCCAAGTTAT
The DNA here is from genome assembly GCF_003668565.1 of Mycetocola zhadangensis. Taxonomy (GTDB): domain Bacteria; phylum Actinomycetota; class Actinomycetes; order Actinomycetales; family Microbacteriaceae; genus Mycetocola_A; species Mycetocola_A zhadangensis. The sequence goes on along the minus strand of NZ_RCWJ01000003.1, from coordinate 184,604 downwards.
GCATTCTTTGTAGATGCAGTCTTGTCTGTTCTCAACGAGGAGAAAGAGCGACCATGAATCACACCAGAAGCACATTCGTCAGGAACGGCGTCGTCGCCATGGCGGCTGTCGCCGCTCTGAGCCTCGCAGCGTGCTCCAGCCCGGATGCCCCTGCGGCCGACGGCAAACCCATCGAGCTCACCGTGCTGCACGCGCCGATCAACTACGAGGCGGTCTACCTCGCTGAGGAACAGGGCTTTTTCAAGGACGCGAGCCTCGATGTCACGATCGTTCCCGGCGGCACCGCGCAGGACAACCTGGGCCAGCTTGCCGGCGGATCCGCCGATATCAGCATCGTCTCCTGGGATGCAGCGGTGACCGCAACTGCCGAGGACCTGCCTATCAAGCTCATCTCCGGCAACGGCATCATCAGCACCGAGGTCGACACGTCCGGAGTCTTCGTTCGTGGAGACAGCGGCATCACGTCGATCGCCGATCTGAAAGGCAAGACGATTGCCTTCAACTCCGTGGGCTCCGGCGGCAACGTGCCTGTGCTTCAGGCAATGGCCGAGGCCGGTCTTGACCCGAAAGAGGTCACTCAGGTGGCGCTCCCGTTCGCGAGCATGCAGACCGCCCTCGAGAACAGCCAGGTTGACGCGATCTTCCCGTCCGACAGCTTCTACTCCCAGGTGAAAGCGGTTGACACATTTGCCGAGATTTCCAACCCCTCGCGAGAGTTCCGGGGTGGCCTCGGGATCACCTTGTGGGCCGTGACGGAACCGTGGCTCGCGCAAAACGCCGAGACCGCGAAGAAGTTCAACGGCGCCATGGAAAAGGCTGTCGAGTTCTACAGCGACCCAGCCAACATTGACGCTGTCTACGAGGTTCGTTCGGAAGTTTCCGGACAGCCGATCGACGACGTGAAGGGCGCTCTTGTTGAGTACTCCCTCGCTATTGACCCCAAGGTTTCGCAAGACACCACAGACGCTCTAGCCGAATTCGGTTTTGTGACCGACCCGAAGAGCGTTGACGACATTCTCTGGACGGAGGCGCCGCGCAAGTAAGCGCGGTGGTACCCACATGACACTCGAAATGCAGGCACCGACGCCTACTGCCGTCAAGGCTGGTCGCGTCGGTTCCAAGGTCAATTGGGGGCTGACTCTCCAGCGAGTCCTTGCCCTCATCATCATCCTGGCGCTGTGGCAGGTTGCCGTGGTTGTCGGTCTTCTGCCGTCGATCACTCCGGGGGTCATTGAGGTCTTCGGTGCAATCGGGGCAGCCTTGACGATGCCGACATTCTGGGCAGCACTCGGCCAGACCCTGACCGCGGCGACCACCGGATGGCTGATCTCGTGCGTTGTCGGTGTCACGCTGGGTCTCCTCATTGGGACGATTCGACCGCTCGACCGTTCCACCTCTGTGGTCGTCGAGTTCGGTCGGGCATTCCCGACCATCGCGCTCATGCCGGTCGTCATGCTGATGCTCGGCGCCACGATGACGATGGAAGTCACCATGGTCGTGCTGGCATCGGTGTGGCCCGTTCTGGTCCAGGCCATCCTCGGTTCGCGCCGGCTCGACCCGGCGATCGTTGATACCGTTCAGATCTTCCGCATTCCGCGGGCGCTCTGGTTTCGGCGGGTGCTTCTCCCCTCGGCGATGCCGTTCATCGCGACGGGAATTCGTATCTCGGCGTCCATCTCGATTCTCGCTGCGGTTGGCGTGGAGGTCCTGACGCAGGTTCCCGGGCTCGGGCGCCTCATCACCCTGGCACAGGAAGCGCAGCGCTGGGATATGGCCTTCGCCTACCTCTTCTTCGCAGGGCTGTTCGGGTGGGGAATTGCCACCCTCCTGGCCTGGGGCGAGAAATCCCTTCTGGCCTGGAATAGGCAGAGCGATGACTGAGCCGCGGGATATTCACACAACCATGCCAACTGGAACGGAGGGTGAGTCACTATGAAAACCCTGACCAATATTCTCTGGTGGCTCTGGCTGCCTGTGGTACTCGTCATCCTGTGGTGGTTCGCGTCAGCACAGAGCACGAACCTATTTGTACCGCCGCTGCAAAAGATTGTGGAGAGCACGATTCGGGACTTCGGCAACGGACTCCTGCTGACCGCAATGGCTACAAGCCTCGTCAACCTCGTGCTTGGCCTTCTGATCGCGATTCTGTTCGGAGTCATCTTTGGCCTCATCATTGGCGAAACCCGTCGGCTTCGTCTGATCCTCGATCCGTTCATCCACTTCTTCCGGTCCGTTCCTCAGTCGGCGCTCGTGCCGTTGATTATCGGCGCCTTCGGAATTGGTGCGGAACCCAAGATCTACGCTGTGGCGTTCGCCTGTGTTTGGCCGATCATGCTCAACACCATCGACGGCACCCGGAGCGTTGAAGTCGGCGTTCGACAGGTGTCGCGAGTCTTTGGCATCCCGAAGATGTTGTACTTCCGCCGGGTCGTGCTGCCCGGCGCGATGCCGCAGATTGTCGCTGGAGTTCGTGTAGCGCTTCCGATCGGCATCGTGGTCATGGTGGTTTCGGAGCTCTTCGCCTCCAACATGGGCCTTGGCTTCTACATCCTCAATTCCTCGAGCACCTTCAGGATCCCGGAAACCTGGGGTGGAGCGATGCTCGTCGGAGTCATCGGCTATTTCCTCGTCATGGTCTTCTCGCTGTTCGAGAAGCGACTGCTGTCCTGGTACTTCAAGTCCGCCGCTCGGTAACCCGAACAGCCATCGACTAACACAACTGTAAGGAGTCAATTATGACGATCCCTCAATCCATTCACACAGGAACGCTGACGACTACCGGAAACGTGCTCCTGAAGGTCGACAATATTGCGCTCGGATACGGCGAAGGTGCCGCCGAGAAGCGGATCGTTGATGCCCTGAGCTTCGACGTCGGCCTTGGCGAGTTCATCTCGATCGTCGGTCCGTCCGGTGTCGGCAAAACAACCCTCCTGCGAGGCCTCTCCGGTCTCCTCAAGCCGAAGGTCGGCCAGGTCGTCGTTGGTGGGCATGTCGTGAGCGGTCCCCATCCCGATATCGCTGTGGTTTTTCAGGATTACTCACGCTCCTTGATGCCATGGATGAGCACGAGAGAAAACGTCGCGTTCCCCCTGCAGGGTCGCGGGGCTGGAAAGGCCGAACGTAACAAGGAGGCGGAGGCCGCCCTTGAGGCGGTCGGACTCGGGGGGCAGGGCGACAAGTACCCGTGGGAGATGTCCGGCGGAATGCAGCAGCGTGTTGCGATCGCACGGGCGCTTGCCTACAACGCGAAGGTCCTTCTCATGGACGAGCCGTTTGCCTCCGTTGATGCGCAAACGCGATTCGACCTCGAAGATCTCGTCATCGACCTGCGCGAGAAGCTGGGTGTGACCATCATCCTGGTTACCCACGATGTGGACGAAGCTATCTATCTCGCCGACAAGGTCATTGTGATCGCGGAAAAGCCGGCCACGGTCGTCGACGTGATCGAAACAGGATTCGGAACGCATCGTGACCAGGTTGCGACCAAAGCTGATCCTCGATTCCAGGACGCGCGAGCACGTATCCTGACGCGACTGCGTCACAACGACTGACCGCCAGGAGCGCAAAGAGAGACCATCCGACAGTGTCGGGTGGTCTCTCTTTTTTGTATCCTCAAGCACCGACTCGCGGGGACGGCCGCGGTGGCCACACAGAAACGGACCTGGGCTCGCGTCAACGAGTCCAGGTCCGCTATTTTGCCTATCCGTCTACTTCGCGGTCACGGCCTCGGTGGCCGGGAACAATCCATGCGAGCGGAACTCGGTGAAGTCGTAGATTGACCACTTCGTTGCCCATGCGAGGTTGTCGCGCGGCCAGACGATGGGAGGCCGCTCGTCGTCGTAGATGTGCTCGAGATCGGCGTACAGCTCGACGACGGCGCCGGTGGGCTCAACATAGTACGCGGCCATATTGTGCCCGGCGCCGTGTCGTACCGGCCCCATCAGGAGGCGCAGACCGCGCTCGTGAAGTCGGTCACCGACCTTGCCCAGTTCGGCGATTGACTGAACCTGCCACGCGTGGTGGTGGAGCCAGCCTTTGCCCTTGATCAGTGCGATGCCGTGGTGCTCAGCGTTGCATCGCAAGAAGTACGCGAAGTCATCGCCGATGACATCGCTCACGCGGAAGTCGAGGGTGGTGACGAAAAAGTCGAGCATGGCCTGCAAGTGCTTCGGGTGAAGATTGACGTGACCGAACCTGTCGGGAGCGTGTCCGCTCGCCAGAATGTCCGCACTTTCTGGGCCGATGTAGATCTCGAAGATGAAATCCTCGGGTCCGATGAATGCGAAGCCGTCCTCAACCCCCGCGTGAAGCGGCGACTCGGAGACGATCGGGTAGCCCGCATCCCGAATTCTCTGGCGCGCAAGGTTGAGGCCGGATCGTCCGGATGCGATGAGCCCAATTTGGCCGACGCCGTGTCTCGGGGCGTCGATGTAGACCATCTCGTGGTGCTTTTTTGCCGCCGATGACATATAAACGGCGTTGCCGCTTCGCCCGGTTTCTACGAGACCGAGAATGTCCTTCGCGTGGGCGGTTGAGGCCTCAATATCGCTCGTATGAAGAGAGATATAGCCGATCTCGCTGATGACCCCGAATGCCATGGTGCTCCTATCGCCGGTGGATGAGGCGAATACTAAAAGCCTCGATTGTGCAAAGTTTACCAATAATGCACTAAGTTGGCCACCCTGGTTCTCCCAGCACTCAAATTCAGGCGGCGGAGTCGCCAAGCGCTTCCGGCAGCAGGCCCGCCTTCATGATGAGCTCCATGGTCAGGCTGTAATGCTGTCGAAGCAGTTTTCCCGCACGCGCCGCATCCCGATTAGTGGCGGCATCCAGGATCTCGCGGTGCTCGTCCTCGATGTTGCGGCCGAGGAGCTCCTTAGTCGGCACGGCCCAGCGGCGATACATGGAGTTGCCGTCGGCCAGCGTGGCCGAGAGCTCGATGAGCACGGGCAGCCCGCAGGACGAGAGCAGCTTGGCGTGGAATGCCTCGTGGGCGGTCAGCCATTCCTCGGTTACGCGCCCGCTACCGTCTGATGCGTGACGCGGCGTGCGTTCGAGGGTGTGGTGCGCAGCGTGGGCTTCTGCCTCCCACTGAAGGCTGCCTCGCTCGATGGCCAGCTGTATGCCAAATTCCTCGGCGCGGCATCGGAGCTCGTTGAAGTCTCGCAGCTCGTCGATCGACAGTGTCGGCACGAAGAATCCTCGATTGGGCTTGAGCTCAACCAGTCGGGCGCCTGTAAGGCGGGTGAGCGCCTCCCGCACCACGGTGCTACTCGTCTCATAGTGCGCCGACAGGGCGGCCAGCTGGAGCTTTTCGCCCGGGTGCCAGAGCCCGCTGAGGATGTCTAGCCGTAAACGTTCGCGCACCTTGGTGCTGAGGGTATCGGAATCGCCGCGTCGTGCCATATATGCAATATAGGGCCATCTCCGGTAAGTCGGGGGATTAAATAATGCATTACTCGTCAGGAATGCACAATCGATGTATAGTAGTGACCGCGTCCGCGTTCCGGACCTATGATTTGCCAGCGATGTCAGAGGGGACATAAATGCGATACGTCAGCTACAAAACGACCAGTGGTCACGTCACATGGGGCGTCGAAGAAGGCGGGACTCTCTTCGACCTCGGCCCGAGCGGCCGCCAGGTGGCGGACACCCTGCGAGACGCCATCGTCGGTGACCTTCTGAGTGCCACGCCCGACTACGCCGACGCTCCGTCACAGGCCGAGGAAGGCACAGAATTCGTTCCAGTCGTCGGCGGATCTCCCAAGGTGATCTGTATCGGTGTCAACTACCGGAGTCACAAGGAAGAGACCGGCCGGGCCGACGTTGAGTTCCCCACCGTGTTCTCGCGCTTCTCAGACACCCTGTGGCCACACGGTGCCGACGTAACCATCCCTGCAGAGAGCGAAAAGTACGACTACGAGGGCGAGGTCGCGCTGGTGATCGGGAAGCCGGCCTTCAAGGTGTCCCGCGAGGACGCGTTTGACCACGTCGCTGGCTATGCGGTATTCAACGACTTCTCGGCCAGGGACTGGCAGCGTCACACGGGCCAGTGGATCCCGGGCAAGAACTTTCCCGAGTCCGGAACGTTCGGACCCTACTACGTGCCTGCATCCGATATCGGAGACATCGAAGCGCTGGAGATCACAACGCGTGTCAATGGTGAGGTGCGCCAGCAGGCGACACTCGCTGACCTCATCTTCGACATCCCAGCCCAAATCGAATACGTGACAACGTTCACGAAGTTGGAGCCCGGCGACATCATCGTTACGGGAACCCCCGGCGGTGTTGGCCTCTTCATGGATCCTCCGACATTCCTCCAGGACGGCGACCTCGTCGAAGTCGAGGTTACCGGTCTCGGCACGCTGAAAAACCGGATGGTCAAGGGCTGATCTAGCCGACCGCCGCTCTGGTCGGCTCAACCGCGTTCATGCAAGGAGGCATCGTGGAGAAACGAATACCCGAACCGTCCCGAGTCATTGTGATCGGAGGGGGCCCAGTCGGACTGGTGACGGCGCTTCTTCTCGCTGATGCAGGTGTGGCCACGACCGTCGTCGAGCGGGCTCTGGCGCCGGGTGACCTGCCTCGTGCCATCAGTCTGCAAGACGAATCCTTCCGGGTGTTCGAGCAGCTGGGTATCGCGGACGCGTTGAAGTCCGAGTCGTTGCTTGACACCGGCAGCCGGTACTTCGGGCTTAACGGTCGCCTCCTCGCGGAGGCGAAGCCAAGCCCGTCGCGGTTGGGGCACCCGGCCAAGACGCAATTTGACCAGCCCATCCTCGAGCAGCTGTTGTTCGACCGGGCGGTCGAGCACCCCGGCGTGACGTTACTTCTCGGTACGGAGGCAACCGCAATCACCCATGACGTGAACGGGGTTACCGTTCACGTCACCGAGCGCGGCGTCACCCGGCAGCTCTCAGCCGAGTGGTTGGTCGGAGCGGACGGCGGGCGAAGCTTCACGCGCTCAGCGCTCGGCATCCGCCTTGATGGCAGCACCCAGACGCAACGGTGGATCGTCGTTGACCTGCTGAACGAGCGCGCGCAGCACGAGCCGTTCGCAGAGTTTCACTGCGACGGGAAGCGTCCGTACGTACTCGTCCCGGGCGTGAACGGTCGCCTGCGAATTGAGTTCATGCTCTTCGACCACGAAGACCCTGACGAGATGACCACGCCGACCAACATCCGTAACCTCCTCGTTCCCGCATTCCGAAACAAGCTGCTCCCCGGAGATGTGCGCCGTGCCGCCGTGTACGTTGCCCACCAGCGGGTGGCGCACAACTACCGGTCCGGCCGGGCATTCCTCGTCGGCGACGCCGCGCACCTCATGCCGCCGTTCGCTGGCCAGGGACTCAACGCCGGTGTCCGCGACGCGGCCAACCTGGCCTGGAAGCTCATTGAGGCGATCAAGGGTGGCGCCAGCGAGCGGCTCCTCGACAGCTACGAGATCGAGCGGCGCGCCCACGGGGCGAAGATGGTGAAAATTTCCCGCCGGGTCGGTGCAGTGGTGATGGCGACCAACCCACTTGCTACCCAGACACGTGACGCCGTCGTACGGCTCGTCAATCTCGTTCCCAGCGCCCGGCGCTATCTGGCCAACATGAGGTTCATCACCCCGCCCGACTACTCGGCCGGCGTGGCCGTGCTGCCTGGTGACGGTCCGAAGTTTGCCGGAGTTCAGATCGGGCGCGCGCTCAGCCAACCGACCGTCACGGACGTCGACGGCAATCGTGCGGGTCTCGACACGTATCTCGGGCGAGGGTGGGCGCTGATTGGCGTCGGCATCAACCCCGAGAAAGCATCCGCCTACTGGAACGGTATTGACGCGACACGCATCCACCTGCTTCCGCCAGGGGTTGCGCCACAGAAGTCAGCGGCAGGCGCCGAGGTAATTGACCTTGCCGAGACCGCAGCCGCCCTCACCGGAGCAACCGGGGGAGAACCGGTCTTCATCGCGGTGCGACCGGATCGCTACGTGGCAGCCGTCTTCGCGGCATCCGACGAACAGCGCGTGGTTGAAGAGCTTCGTAACTTTATCGACGATCGAGCGCGTGAGGCTCGCTCGCCCCAGCTTGATTCATCTGAGCGGCGCGACGTCGCATGAGCACGACCTTGAGGAGCAAGAGATGACCATGAGCCTGACACCAGCGCCCAAGTCCACCGACGCGGAGGGCCGTTTCGGCGACCTCTACTGGGTCGACGAGTACCCGGCCATTACCGAGAGCGACGATGAGCTGCGCGCCTTCGTCGCGCGGGCGGAGCTCCCTGTTCTGCTCGCGTCACTCGCGGCTGCGCTTCGCGACACGAGCATTCTCGAACCGGGGCTCGTGCCGCCTCTCCCGCCCATGGGACCGTACCTCGAGATGCACGGTGGAATGACGCCGGCGCAGCAGGAACGCGCTCGCGAAGTGGGTCTTGCCGGCCTTCAGCGGCTGCGCGACGACGGCATCCGTTCTGTTGATGTTTTGCCGCAGGAGATGGCCGACGAGATCCTCGCCTGGTTCACCGGCGGACGCTCGCACGATGCGGGCTACGCAGGGCAGCTCAAACACGAACTGGACCTTGCCCCAGACAAAAACGGTCAGGCTGACTGGAACTTCGACGACATCGCCGAAGGCCGCGAGTTTGAGGTGCTGATCGTCGGAGCGGGAATCTCCGGTATCGCGGCGGCATGGCGGCTCCAGGAAGCGGGTCTCCCGTTCACCTGGATCGAAGGAGCGCACCGCACGGGTGGCACATGGTGGAAGAACAACTACCCGGGAGTACGCCTCGACACTCCTACATACGGGTACAGCTTCTCGTTCGCCCAGCGCACCGACTGGCCACACCAGTTCGCCCAGGGCCACGAAGTGCTCGAGTATCTCGAGGAGGTGTTCACACGTGCGGGCTGGAACGACGACACCGTTGAATTCGGAACGAAACTTCTCAAGGCCGAGTTTGACGAAGCGTCCGGCACCTGGCTCGCCACAACTTTGACCGACGGAAAAGAGACCACGCGTCGCTTCCAGGCGATCATGACGGGGGTCGGCCAGCTCGACCATCCGATGATTCCGGAATGGCCGGGCCAAGACACCTTCCGGGGGGCTCAGATGCACTCCCAGGAGTGGAACCACGATGTCGACCTTGCGGGCAAACGGGTGGCCGTCATCGGCACAGGGGCGAGTGCTTATCAAATCGTGCCGGCGATCGCCGACGAAGTCTCCGAGCTGTACGTTTTCCAGCGCAGCGCGCCGTGGATGCTTCCGGCCGCGACTTATCACGACCTGGTGGGCGAGTCGGCTGAATGGCTGCACGCCAAGGTGCCGCACTACGGCCACTGGTTCCGGCTCTGGGTGACCGCCGGCGGTATTGACGGTCGACTGCACATCGCCAAGGCCGAGGATGGCTGGACGGGCGCTCCCGCCAGCGTCTCTCGAGCTAACGAAGACTTCCGCCAGGCCATTACCGAGCGGTATGAGCAGCAGTACGAGGGTCGTCCCGATCTTCTTGACGTTGCCATTCCCAACTATCCGCCGTCCGCCAAGCGCATGCTGCGTGACAACGGCGTCTGGGCGGCTGCCCTGCGCAAGCCACACACTCGGGTCATCTCGAATGGTCTCGTCGAGTTCACCCCAGACGGGCTCATCACCGGTGACGGCGAGAAGTTGGACGTCGACGTCGTGATCTATGCGACCGGATTCCGGCCGTCTGACTATCTCGACCCGATCGAAATCGTCGGCAGGGGTGGGCTGGAGATTCACGACTACTGGGGCGGCGACGCGAAAGCATTCGCGGGCATCACTGTCCCGAACTTCCCCAACCTGTTCATGTTGCTCGGCCCGAACACCGGTGGTGTTGTCGCGGGTGGACTCCACTTCATGATCGAGCGGGCCGCGGAATACGCGGTAAAGGCGATCCGCGAGCTCATCGTTCGCGACGCCAAGGCGCTCGACCTCAAGCAGGACGCGCTCGATCGCCACATTGCCTGGGTCGATGAAGGCAACTACGCGATGACCTGGGGCCAGCCGTACGTGAAGACCTGGTACAAGAACCGGTTCAACCGGGTGTCACAGGTATGGCCATACCGAACGAGTGAGTACTGGCTCGTCACCGAGCAGGTCAACGAGAACGATTATGAGTTCCTCAAGTGACCGAGGCTCCTGCGAGATCGAATAGCGGATGCCTCGACTCGGTTTTTCGGTATGGCGAGCGTACGGATGCGTCCTCGCGCTTCTCCGACGTCACGCTGCGCGCGTTCGACACGGTGGCGGAGCAGCCCCTCGCCTTTCCGCAGCGACCGGGCGGGTTGAATCCGCTCGTTGGTGGAGCCAACACCGAAATCGCTCAAAGTGAGGACGCGTTCCAGCTGAGAGTGCAAGCTCCTCTAGGCGCGAAAAACGCTCCCGTGGTGGTTTTTGTGCCAGGTGGAGGGTTCATGACTGGCAGCGGAAATGCGCGCTGGTTCACATCGCCCGAGCTGGTCGAGCGGGCGGGAGTGGTGCTGGTCACTGTCAACTACCGGATCGGTGCGCTCGGACACCTCGGGTCGACCGGGCAACCCGCCGAGTCGCAGGGCGGTCTTCGCGACCTTATTGTCGCCCTGCGCTGGGTGAACGAGCACATCGCCGAATTCGGGGGGAACCCGAACCAGGTCACCCTCAGCGGGGATTCCGCCGGAGCCTGGTACGCATTCGCCCTGTCTGCCCTCGAGGAGACCCGGGGGCTGTTCACTCGTGCGGCGCTGATCAGTTTGCCGTGGGAGCCTCCGCTCGCGGCTGGCGCTTACGCGGAGCGGCGCGACCTTGTCGCGAGCGAGCTTGACGGTATCGGCGGCCTCGACGGCGCAGCCATCGAGCAGGTCCTGGCCGCTCAATCCGCACTGTCACAGGCATACGCCGGCCGGGGGATGGCTCTCATGCCCGCCGCCGCGGGCGAGGTCACTGGCGATCTGCACGATTACACTTCCGTGGCGTCGCGCCTGCACATCTCCGAACTCGCCCTGCTCAGCACCAGTGAGGAAGCGGCAGCGTTTCTCTTCCCGGCGCCGGACCAGGCGTTTTCACCGGAGAGTGTCGGCGGCTTCATCGGTGCCAAATTCGACGACCCAGCGAAGGTCTCAGAATGGATCGCGCAGAAGCGTCCGGACGCGACGCCGAAACAACGCATGATCGAAGCGATGACCCTGCACCAGTTCCGCCTGGCCAACCTGGAACTGGCGGAGGCAACCACGGCGGCTGGTATTCCGACCTATGTGGCGAGCCTCTCGCTGCAAAGCCCGTTACCTGGTGCCCTCAGCCCCCATTGCTTCCCGCTGCCGTTTCTCTTTGGCGACCGAGAGGTCTGGCACGATGCGCCGATGCTCGACGGACTCGACGACGCGGTGTTCGACCAAACGTCACGCGCACTCCAGGACTGGTTCCTGGGGTTCGTGACAAGCGGCATCCCCAGTGTCAAAGGAGAGGGCGGCGAACGATTTGATCCGCTCCACCCGGCCCGTGTGGAGTTCGATGGCGACGCGGTGCGCTCGGAGACGCCCAGCGAGTTGGGGCTCGTCGCTCGGCGCTAGCCTTCCCGGCGAGCGCGCTGCTGCTCGGCCACGAGCGGTAACGGTGTCCACGCCGGCGGGCCATCCGCCCGCCGGCGACACCTCAGTGGCGGCTGTCCTGCAGCATCAGCTCCGCGGCGCGCTCGGCGACGGCGATCACCGCGATGTTGATGTTCGCACTTACGATGCTGGGGAAGATCGACGCGTCGACCACCCGCAGTCCGGAGAGGCCTCGCACGCGGCAGAGCGGATCGACGACGGCCGCGGGATCGTTCTCGGCGCCCATGCGAGCGGTCGACGACAGGTGCATCACGTCCTTCACCTGCCCGAGCAACTCGGCACGCGAGCGGGGCATGACAAGGTCGCCCTCCCGCAGCGCAACGAACTCCGGACGCTGCAGGAGGTCTTCGGCTCGCGCAAGCCCGTCGAGCATCCGCACATAGTCGGTCGGGTCCGTGAGCAGCCGCTGTTCGATGACCGGCGCGGTTCGAGGGTCGGCATCGGGCAGCCACAGCGAACCGCGCGAGAGGGACTGGTTGAGCTGGACGGCGAGACCGGCCTGGTCGTTGCCAAACCAATAGTTGTGGTTCGTGGCAAGAATCGCCACGTCGTTGCGCCCGGTGCCCGGCAACTCACTCGAAAACCGAATGGCGACATGTGTTGGCCGCATTCCCGGTGGAACGACCCTGTTCTCTCGCGGGTGGAACTGTGCGAACACGATCGCATGGTCCTGTGCGCCCTCACCCACCGGGAGGTCGGCCAGCATCGGAATGCCCAGGCGAGAAAGCTGCGCCGCCGGAGCGATGCCGCTGCGCGTGAGTATGGCGGGCGAGTGGGCGGCACCGGCCGAGAGAATAATTTCACCCCCGGGTGCCAGGGGCACACTGCTGCCATCGAGCAGTCGGACAGCGCGCGCGGTTTCTCCGGTGAACTCAACCCGGTCGACCTGGGCGTGTCCTCGGATCTCGAGGTTGGCCCTGCCCCGTGCGGGATCGAGGTACCCGTGATTGGTCGAGACCCGTCGCAGATCCCTCGTATGGTTTGCAGGGTACCTGCTTCGACCCGTCGTGTTCGGTCCGTTGTAGTCGTCATCCCAGCCGTATCCGAGGGATTCACCCGCCTGGTCCAGGGCGTTGTCGACGTCACCCCATCCGGAGCGGGCCTCTCGGTGGATGGGGATCGGGCCGGTGCCGCCATGAAACGGTGCGTCCGGGTAATCGAGATCGGTCTCGAGGCGGTTCAGTGGGGGCAGCATCTGCTCGTACCCCCAGCCCTCGGCCCCGCTCTGTTCCCACCGGCGCCAGTCTCCGGGCTCCGGTCGCGCGGCAATCAGCCCATTGACGCTGGAACTGCCACCGAGGCCCTTGCCTCGCGCATAGAGCATGGCTTCGCGTTCGGGGCGCCGCCTGGCGCGCACGTCAGTCCAGTAGTAGTCAGGTTCCATCTCGTGCGACGGAGCCATGGCCAGTCCCGTGCGGAGGGTGCGGTGCCGCAGGAACTCAGGGATCTCGGCGCCCGGGTAGTCGAGCCCGGCCTCAAGCAGGAGAACGCGGCGGGACCCGTCCGCGCTGAGCCTGTTGGCGAGTACCGATCCGGCAGAGCCGCCGCCGACGATGATGACATCCCACTCTTGGTTCACGTGTCCTCCATGACAGTGTTGTTCGTAAATCTTGCTTACAGCTGTTAGTTACTGTAGCTTACAGGTGAAAGGAAGTGACGGCCATGACCGATGTTGATCCCCGGGTCACCCGAACCCGGACGGCGCTTATCGCAGCCGCGCTCGGCCTGCTTGAAGAGATGGACGTGGCTGACCTCACCGTCGCCGCTGTGAGCTCGCGGGCCGGAGTGAGCCGGGTTGCGTTCTACGACCGGTTCGGCACGATGGACGCACTTCTCATCGCGGCGATGGAGGGAGAGCTTGACCGCGTGCGTGAAGCCGCCGCTGCCCTCCAGCTCGGAGTGAAGCGCGGGAGTGATGATCCGCCTGACGACCTCGTCGAGGTGTTCCGTGTCATCGCGCAACGGGCAGCGCTCTATCGAGCGATGCTGCAGGACACAGGAAGTATGGCTTTCCTCCACCGCATGCGTGAGGTTCTGCGTAGCGCGGTCGCCGCCTCCATGCATCGCCTGCCCGGCTCCGGAGAATGGCCCGTCGATCGAGAGACCTACTACGACTTCGTCGCCGGCGCGACACTCTCCGTCGTGATCGGATGGCTGAGCCGCAGCCCCGCTCCTGACGGAACCGAGATGGCGAAGCAGCTCTGGTGGCTCATCGAGCATCGGGCCGAAGCCATCGCCGCTTCGCACTGACCACCTACTGAACACCAAGGAGACGATGATGTCCCACGAGACAACGACGCTGACCATCCCGAAACCTCAGATCTTCACCCAGCCACTGAAGTTGCTCATCGACGGCGACTGGGTCGACGGTTCGGGTGACGCGCTTGACATTCACGATCCGTCAACAGGCCAGGTGATCAGCACATTCACTGGGGCGTCGGCTGACGATGTGGACCGAGCGGTCCGTGCGGCGAGTCGGGCTCTCGAGGGCGAATGGTCCACCATGCCGCCCTCTGTGCGAGGTCGCTTGCTGTGGCGTCTGGCCGACGCGCTCGAAGAGCATCTGGAAGAGTTCGCTCAGCTGGAATCGCTCAACACAGGCAAGCCACTGAGGGTCACCCGTAGCTTTGAGATTCCGCAGGCGATAGACATCCTGCGGTACAACGCAGGATGGGCCACGAAGCTCAATGGCGAAACCCGTGACGTTTCCCTACCGGGAGAATGGCACACCTATACGATGCGTCGCCCGCTCGGTGTCGCGGGGCTCATCGTGCCGTGGAACAACCCGCTTGTCATGGCCGTGGCGAAACTCGCGCCGGCATTGGCGGCCGGATGCACTGTCGTCCTGAAGCCCGCTGAGTTGACTCCGGTGACGGCCGCGCGGCTCGGGGAACTCGTGTGTGACCTGGGTTTCCCGGCCGGAGTGATCAACATCGTTCCCGGCCTCGGCACGGTGGCAGGGGAGGCTATCGCCACCCACCCGCTCGTCGACAAAGTCTCGTTTACCGGGTCGACCGCGGTGGGCCAGCACCTCCAGCGCACCACTGCGGCGAGCCTGAAACGTCTCTCGCTGGAACTCGGCGGCAAATCGCCTGTTCTGATTTTCGCGGATGCCGATCTCGACCGGGCAATTGACAGTGCGGCTCTCAGCATCTTCAGCAATTCGGGCCAGATCTGTGCAGCAGGGTCGCGGCTGTACGTGCAGAGCTCGGTTGCCGATCGGGTCATCGACGGTATCTCGGAACGGGCGAAGGCGCTGTCTCTCGGGGGCGGGCTCGAGGAGGGCACGACGATGGGGCCGCTCATCTCCGCCCGCCAACGCGAACGGGTCCTGCGCTACATCGGCGAGGGACTGGAGCAGGGGGCAGAGCTTGCTGCTGGCGGCTTCGCTCCCGATCGGCCGGGCTTCTTTGTGCAGCCGACGGTGCTCACGAACGCAGCGCCAGGGATGTCGGTCGTTGCGGAAGAGATCTTCGGACCCGTGCTGGTCACCCAGACCTTTGACGACCCAGAGGAGCTTGACGCGATTGTGGGCCGTGCCAATAACTCGGTGTACGGGCTTTCGGCCTACGTGTGGACGAGGGACCTGGCCCGTGCGCACCGGATTGCCCGGCGGCTGGCCGCGGGCAATGTGCGAGTCAACACCCACTCGGGTATGGACCCAAACATGCCATTTGGCGGGGTCAAAGCGTCGGGCTACGGCAAGGAAAACGGGCGTGAAGGCGTCGAGGCGTACACCGAGCTGACGTCGGTTGCCATGAACATCGGCGCGTGACGCCTCACAATCATGCTGCCATTTCGGCAGCGATGCAGGTCCAAAGACGGACAGGCATGACAAGGAAGGACACTTCAATGACACGACGGACATTCAGGGCGGCAGGCGTTCTCGCCGTAGTGGGTGTGACTGCGCTCGCCACGGGATGCGCAGGGGCAGCCGCGGGCGAGTCCGAGTCCACGGATGGCGGCACGAGCGCTCTCACGATCATCCATGCCCCTATCAACTACGAACTGCCCTACATCGCCGAGCAGGAGGGCTACTTCGATGAGGTGGGTCTCGACGTCACGATCAAGGCGGGCGGAACGCCGCAGGACAACCTTGCGCAAATCATGGGCGGCTCGGCGAACCTCACAATCACCGCCTGGGACACCGTCGTCACCGCGACTGCCGAGGGCATGCCCGTTCTCGCTGTCGCCGGCCAGGGAGTCGTGAGCAGCGCCTATGACACGAGTGGAATCATCGTTCGCGGCGACAGTGGTATCGAGTCGGTCGCCGACCTCTCAGGAAAGACGATCGCGTACAACGACCTCGGTGGCGGACCCCACATCGTCACCCAGCAGGCATTCGAAGCGGCTGGGCTTGCTGCAGACGACTTCGAAGCCATCAAGCTTCCCTACGCGAGCATGCAGGCCGCGCTTGAAGGCGGACAGGTCGATGCGGTCTTCCCGTCCGACAGCTTCTACGAGCAAATCTCGACTGTCCAGGAAAACGTGGTCATCGCAAACCCGACTCGCGAGTTCCGGGCGGGACTGCCGATCACGCTGTGGGCAGGAACGCAACAGTGGCTGGACGCAAACCCGGACACCGTACACAAGTTCGTCGAGGCTATGACGAAGGCGCTGGCGTTCTACGAAGACGACTCGAACCATGACGCTGTTCTCAAGATCCGGCAGGAAGTCAGCGGCATCACAGTCGAACAGGCAGCTGCGATGAAGACCGAGTTCCGAATTGAGATTCCCAATGGCGTCACCCAGTCGGTCACCGACGCCCTTGTGCAATTCGGTGCTGTCGAGAACAAAGAGGACGTGAAGACATCCAAGGAAGTGATCTGGAGCGAGGCACTGACCACGGACTGACATGCCAACGGTCGTAACACGCGCAGAGAAGTGCCGGGCAGTGTGACCTGCCCGGCACTTCTGTGAGTGCCGTGGTCACGCGAGATCCTGAGGAATCCGGCCGCGTCGCGAGGCTGTGCGGTGGGGAGCACATGAGAAGTGCCGGGTGGTTGAAACCACCCGGCACTTCCCTCTGAGCGCTCCGATGAAGCGAGATCCATTAGGCGTGCGGGGCAGCGCTCCAAATGATCTCGTCCACCGTGAGCGGTTTCGTCACCATGTTGAATCGCCCGAGCTGCTCGATCGCTTTCGAGCCAGCCTCCGGATCCAGAGCGAGTCGCATGGCAGGCAGTGTGTCTGAGACCTCCTTGATGGAGGCCTCAGTGACCTCAGTGGCTCGCGCGCTAGGAGTTGCGCAGTCGGGCTGGCCACACACCCTGCTTGCCGGGGGAGAGGATGCCATTCGGGTCGAGTGCGTCCTTGAGCTTCTCCTGGAACCGGAGCACGGCGTTGTCGTTGAACGAGAACTCCGCAGCAATGTCATCCATGTTGTCGATGTGCCCCCGGTACGGCGTGTATCCGCGACGTGCGGCGGCTTGCCGCACGTCTTCGTAGAGCGCGCGGGCGCGGGCAAGCTGCTCCTCGTTGCCGTTCTCGAAGAAGATCATGGTGAC
Source organism: Mycetocola zhadangensis (assembly GCF_003668565.1). Lineage (GTDB taxonomy): Bacteria > Actinomycetota > Actinomycetes > Actinomycetales > Microbacteriaceae > Mycetocola_A > Mycetocola_A zhadangensis. The sequence goes on along the minus strand of NZ_RCWJ01000003.1, from coordinate 167,516 downwards.
GTGAACGAGGTGGCGGGCGTAAACGTGATAGCCGATATAGAGGTCGAAACCGTACTTGGTGTAGAGCGCCTTGACCTCGCCGTAGAAGTCGAGGACCTCTTCACCTCGGGCAGGCACCAGCGGAGCAATGTCGATGTGTCCGCCGTCTTCGGCGTACCAGCCAATCGTGTCGAGCGGTTTGAGCGTCGGTACTCCAGCCATCGTGGTCTGGTCGGCCGGGGCGATGTCGTCGTAGGTGACCTTTGCACCGTCCTTGCCCTCGTACACGCGGGTGTTGAGGGTGAAACCGGGCAGGTCAAATGTTTCTTCAATGATCTTGATCCGCTCGCGAATCATGCCGGGCTCGCCATAGAGCGCGAATCGCGCGTTCCAGTGGCCGATGCCCATCTTTTCCTTCATCTCCTCGACGACGTCGTCGGGGATGGAGCCGTCACCGGTGTACCAGCGTGAGCGCGGGCCGTTCATCGTTCCGGCGCGAACCACGTTGCCGACAAGGCAGTTGTTCTGGAACACTTCACGGCGCCGAAGGTCGGCAATGCGGTTGATGAGGAGAGGGAGATCTTCGATCCGGTCGACCTTGATGTCGCCTGACACGAAGACCTCGGGCCACGGCATGAGCCAGATCCCCGCGCGAACGACGATTCCGAGCCCGGACTGGGTGAAGAGCTGGTCGATGTTCGGCCCGAAACCGCCCTTGAACACGTTGGCCAGTGGGCTGTCTTCGAGGGCCCACATCCCGGTTCTGAGAAGCGACCCGTCCGGCAGGACGACCTCAAGACCACACAGCTGCTGCACGTGGTCGCCGTAGGGTGACATGCCGTAGCCGCGGTCGAGGGCGTTGCCGAGCACGGAACCCCACCCGAGGGCAGGAACCGAGACGAAGAGGGAGAGCTTGTTCTCCTGGATGTGGTCGAACAGGTTGAAGAAGGTGACGCCGGGTTCGATAACGGCGTAGGCGAGCTCGGGGTCGACCTTCTGGATGGCGTCCATGCGGCTCAGGTCGAGGACGATCTGATCGCCCGTTCGCGGTGCAGCGCCCCCGTAACCCAGGTTCTTGCCTCGAGACACCGTCCAGAGCGCGGTGCCCGTCTCATTGGCCAGGCGCACAATCGCCTGTACCTCTTCGACGCTCGCTGGCCGCACGCCGCCGGCGCTCGGACGGCCGGTGTGCAGCGGGTACGGGTCGGCGTAGCCTGCCTCGGTCTCCGGCGTGACGACATTGTCAGCACCGACGATGTCGGCGGCCTGGCGAAAGAAGGTGGTGATATCGGACATGGTTCTCCCGATCAATTTCGGCGTATCGCCGGTTGAGCTAGCAGGGCTGCGGTCAAGAAACGATCCGCGTCTGAGATCATGCTCCCTCATAGCGGTTCTCATGTAAATCGTCGAATACAGGCTAGATTCGTCAGAAGAATTGATGAATGGGGTGCGGCATGGATATACGCGGGAATCCGAACATCACCATGCGGCAGTTGTGGCACTTCGTCACCGCTGCAGAGGCTGGCACGATCAGCGAGGCCGCCCGCCGGCTCCGGATGGCACCATCGGCGATCTCGATGTCGCTGTCGGAACTCGAACGGCTCACCGGCTCTCAACTGTGCGTCAAGCGGAAAGCGCACGGTCTCACCCTGACCTCCGCCGGTCGGGTGGCCTTCGCGCAGGCGAAGCAAATCCTGGACCTCGTTGACGAGATCGTGCATTTCTCCGGGGATGAGCGATCCAACGTGCGCGGGCCGCTGACCGTCGGGTGTTACATGCCTCTTGCGCCCGCGGTGATCCCGCACATGCTGAGGGCCTTCGCCGAAGCGTGCCCCGGTGTTGATGTGAACTTCGTCGAGGGTTACCACGAAGACCTGCAGGAGCAGCTTCTCTCCGGCGCCATCGATGTGGCCTTTCTCTACGACGCCGGCCTCGACCCTGAAATCCAAACAGTCCCTCTGTTGTCTGTGCGCCCCTATCTGTTCCTGGCAGACGACCATCCGCTGGCGAAACAGGCTGAAGTGCGGCTGGCCGATGTTGCGGATGATCCGCTCATCCTGTTCGACGCGTCCCCGATCTCCGCCCGGGTTCTCGACCTCTTTCGTGACGCGAATCTCGCTCCAGCGGTTCGCCACCGATCACGAAGTTACGCGACCGTCCGATCGCTGGTGGGAGCCGGAATGGGCATCTCGGTCCTGTTCCAGCGGCCGAAGCTCGATCTGTCTTACGCGGGGCTTCGCGTGGTGTCGAAGCCGCTCGACGCGCGCGCCAACACCGCCCCGCCGTTCGTCGCGCTCGCCTGGTCTCGCGGGATGCAGCCCAACGCGCGGACGCGCGCGTGGCTCGAGGTCGCCGTTGAGAGCTTCAGCGAAGAGGACGAGGACTGGTAAGCCGACCGCTGAGCCGTTCCGTGGTCTGGGCTGGGTAAACTTCCCCGGTGCCCGTTCTCGAAATCACCGACCTTCGCGACCCTCGTCTCACCGACTACGCACACCCCACGGACGTCGCACTGAAGAAGGCACAGGGGACCGAGCACGGGCTGTACCTGGCGGAATCGCTGCTCGTGTTTCAGCGAGCACTTCGGGCCGGACATCGGCCCCGGTCGGTGCTCGCACTCGGCACATCCGCCGACGACGCGCTCGAAGCGCTCGGCGAGGATGCCGAGGACATTCCCGTGTTCGTTGGACCGGGGGAGCTGCTCGCCGAGCTCACGGGGTATGTACTGCACCGCGGGCTGATCGCCTCGATGCATCGGCCGGCACTGCCTGACCCTGCAGAATTGTTGAGCGGCGCTCGCCGGATAGTCATCCTCGAGAACGTCGCCGACCCGACCAATGTCGGTGCGATCTTCCGATCGGCAGGAGCGATTGGCGCGGATGCCATTCTCGTCACGCCACGCTGCTCGGACCCGTTCTATCGGCGTGCGATTCGGGTCTCGATGGGCACTGTGCTGCAGGTGCCATGGACTCGGGTGGGCGACTGGCCGTCGACCCGCAGCATGCTCACGGAGCATGGTTTCCACGTCGCGGCGCTGGCGCTGAGTGATGACGCCGTGAGCCTGCGCGACTTCGACGGGGCATCCCACCAACGACTCGCCCTCGTGCTCGGCGCCGAAGGGGACGGGTTGACGGCCGAGGCGATCGCCGCGTCAGACACCGTCGTGCAGATCCCGATGAAGCACGGTATCGACTCGCTCAACGTTGCCGCTGCCAGCGCGGTGGCCATGTGGGCGCTCGGCTGACCCTGGCCCTGCGCGAGATGCTGACTCAGCAGGGGTCTGTAGCCGAACCCCGCACCCTCAGCAACTCGCGAGATGCTGACTCTGCCGGGTTGCCGTTGGCCGCACCCCGCAACCACAGCAACTCGCGGCATCACTCGGCCGAGTGGCGCTCCAGGAAAGAGTACACCTCTGAGTCGTCGACCCCTGGGAATGTTCCGCTGGGCAACGGCGACAGGATGTGTGCGTGCAGGCGCGCGCTCGGCCAGGCCTGATCCCGCCACCGGTCGGCCAGTTGGTGCGGTGGGCGCCGGCAGCACGACGGGTCCGGGCAGGTCGAGACCGCTCGCGTCGTGGTCTCTCGCCCGCGGAACCACTTGGCCTGGTTGAATGGCACCCCCACCGAGATGGAGAACTCACCGGCACTCGTCGTTCCGGTTTGGGTCGCATTCCAGTAGGTACCGGCCGGGGTGTCCGTGTACTGGTAGAGCTCCGTCGTGCGGTTGGAGCCTTCGAACGCACTCCGCGCACTCCACTTGCGGCACACGATCTGGCCCTCGATCGCGCCGGTGACGTCGACCGGCAACGGCAGCCCGTCGTTCTCGTAGCCCTTCGCCAGCGCGCCGTCCTCTGACACCCGGAGAAAGTGCAGCGGCATGTCGAGGTGGTGCGTGGCGAGGTTCGTGAACCGGAGGGCGGCCGCCTCGTGGGTGACACCGAACGCATCACGGAAGTCCTCGACCGCGAGGTTCCTGTCGCGTTTGGCCTGGCCGAGGAAATCGACGGCCGCGGCCTGCGGCATCAGGCAGCACGCCGCGAAGTAGTTGATCTCGAGCCGCTGCTGCAGGAAGGCGGCGTAGCTCGTTGGCCGAGTGTGGTCGAGCAGCCGGTGCGCCATCGCCTGCAGCGCCATCGAGCGCAGGCCGTGCCCGCCGGGAATCGACGCCGGCGGGAGGTAGATTCGGCCATTGGCCAGGTCGGTCACGCTGCGTGCCGAGTGCGGAAGGTCGTTGACGTAGATCAGGCTGAGCCCGAGCTGTTCGGCCATGATGCTCACCGTACGGTGCGTGAGCGCGCCACGGACGTGCCCAGCCGCTCTGAGCCGCTCCTCGGCGAGGTCCTCGATCTCGGGCAGGTAGTTGTCCCGCTCGCGCATGGTTTCGCGCAGTTCCGTGTTGGCGCGACGCGCCTCCTCCGGAGTCGCGATCGCCTCTGTTGCCTTGCGTTGCAGCTCACGGTGCAGGCCGACGAGCGCGGCCAGGGCGTCGTCGGTCATGCCTTTGGTCGGCTTGACGGTCGGCAAGCCAAGCTCGGTGTACAGCGAGCTCTGCTGCATTCGGCGCAGCTCGATCTCAAGGGCCGCGCGGGGGTTCGGCGCTTCGCCCGAGAGCAGGTCGGTGAGTTCGACCCCAAGCGCTGTCGCGATGGCCTGAAGCGTTGAGAGTTTGGGCTCACGCTTGCCGTTCTCGATCAGAGAGAGCTGGCTGCCAGCGAGATCCACCTGCTCACCGAGATCATCGAGGGTCAGTCCCTGGGCAGTTCGAAAGTGACGGATGCGATGTCCCAGCGTTGAGAGATCGGAGCGCGTTCGGTTCATTCTCTTACGATAACCGAAAGAATAGCGATTCTTAACACGAGATTGACCGATATGGTTGCCGATTCCTTTGCGAGAGTGGATGTACGCCAACTCGTACCCCGTTGACACGCAGCAGAGGAGCTCACATGTCTATCGCCGAAATCGACCGCCCCACGGTCACCACTCCGGTCATTCGACGCGTCGAAACGGGAACCGTCCCGACCGCTGGCACCGCAGCATCCGCCCCTCTGGATGCTCTTCGCGCCTGGGTGGATTCGATCGCAGCCCTCACGCAGCCCGACGAGGTGGTCTGGTGCGATGGTTCCGTTCGGGAGAGCGACCTGCTGACGAAGCAGATGGTCGCCGAGGGCAAGCTCATCAAGCTCAACCCGGAGTGGCGCCCCAACAGCTACCTGGCGCGCAGTGCCCCGAGCGACGTTGCTCGTGTTGAATCGCGCACTTTTATCTGCTCCGAGAAGGAGGAGGACGCCGGGCCGACGAACAACTGGCAGGACCCGGAGTCGATGCGCGGTGAACTCGGCGTTGTCTTCGCTGGAAGCATGCGCGGCCGCACCATGTACGTCGTCCCGTTCTCCATGGGCGCTGTCGGCGGCCCGCTCTCACAGCTCGGCGTGCAGATCACCGACTCGGCATACGCCGTGCTGTCGATGGGCATCATGACGCGCACCAGTGACAAGGTGCTCGACCTCATCGCCAATGGCGTGCCGTGGGTCAAAACCGTGCACTCGGTCGGTGCGCCGCTGAACGTCGGCGACGAGGACGTGGCCTGGCCGTGCAACGATACCAAGTACATCGTGCAGTTCCCCGAGGCGCGTGAAGTGTGGTCGTACGGCTCCGGTTACGGCGGAAATGCGCTGCTGGCCAAGAAGTGCTTCGCGCTCCGCATCGCCAGCGTCATCGGTCGCGACGAGGGCTGGCTTGCCGAGCACATGCTGCTCGTGCGCATCATCTCGCCCGAAGGCAAGAAGTACCACGTCGCCGCGGCGTTCCCGTCGGCCTGCGGAAAGACCAACCTCGCCATGCTCCGTCCGACCATTCCCGGCTGGCGCGTCGAAACCCTCGGTGACGACATTGTCTGGCTGCGCCCTGGCGAAGACGGTCGGATGTGGGCGATCAACCCCGAAGCCGGGTTCTTCGGTGTCGCTCCCGGGACCGGCCAGTCGACAAACGTGACGGCTGTCGAGACGTTGTGGGGCAACACCATCTTCACCAACGTCGCTCTTCGAGACGACGGAGATGTGTGGTGGGAAGGTCTGACCGACACGGCTCCCGCTCACCTCATCGACTGGCAGGGCAATGACTGGACGCCCGACTCCGGGCGCCCAGCAGCACACCCGAACTCACGCTTCACTGTGGGTGCGGCGCAGTGCCCGTCGATCGCCGACGACTGGGAGGACGCTGTTCCCCTCGACGCCGTTCTGTTCGGCGGACGTCGGGCCACGAACGTACCGCTCGTCGTTGAAGCCACCGACTGGACCCATGGTGTGTTCATGGGGGCCACGATCTCCAGCGAGAAGACGGCGGCAGCCGAGGGCACTGTTGGCGAACTGCGGCGCGATCCGTTCGCCATGCTCCCGTTCTGCGGGTACAACATGGCCGACTACTGGGGTCACTGGTTGACGATCGGTCAGAAGCTCCGGTTCGACCGCGCGCCGCGTATCTTCCAGGTGAACTGGTTCCGCAAGGGCGATGACGGCAGCTTCCTCTGGCCAGGCTTCGGCGAGAACGCCAGAGTGCTCGAGTGGATCGTTCGCCGGATCGAGGGGACAGTTCCCGCGACCGAGACCGCTGCCGGCCGGATCCCGGTGCTCGCCGACCTTAACCTCGACGGCATCGACGTCTCTGACGAGGCTCTCGAGGCGCTGTTCGCGATCGACCCCGAGTCCTGGCTGGCGGAAGCCGACCTGACGGAAGAATTTTTCGACACGTTCGGCAGCAAGATGCCGCCGGCGCTGAGGTCGGAACTGGCCTCACTGCGCTACAGGCTGACTCACTAATCCCACCTTCCCGGAAGCCGCGAGGTGCCCGGAAGTGCTCTGAGATCCCTTGGCGGGACGGTCTCGGAACACTTCCAGGCACCTCGCGGCTGTTCCGTTTCTGCTTGAGTCGCTAATACGTTTTATCGTAGTATCGACGCATGACGACTCAAACGGACCTCCAGACGCTGAGGGACGAGGTGCGCGCGCTGGCCGAGCGGCTCTCTGCACTCGAGGCGCAGCCGACAACGAGCACGACAGCGGTGGACGGGGCGGCAGCCCCAGACGCATTCTGGGCGCTCACCGGCCTCCGCTCACGCCTGGGCGATGCGGAGTCGACTCGCGATGGTGCTGTCATGCTCGTCGGCGCCGTGACACTCCCGACCGGCGCGCCGGTTGAGTGGCAGCAGAGCGCGGGAACCCGCGGGATGTTCGAGGTGGAGTGGGAAGACCACGCCGCCGCGTTCGCCGCGCTCGGGCACCCCGTCAGGCTCGAACTGCTGCGCCAGATTCTGTCCGGCACCCACGCCACAGCCGAACTCGCCGGGATCGAATCCCTCGGAACCACTGGGCAACTGCACCACCACCTGCGCCAGCTCGTCACAACGGGCTGGGTCAAACAAACCGGTCGAGGCAGCTACGACGTTCCGGCCAGCCGGGTCGTCCCCCTCCTGGCCTGCCTGACAGCGGTGGCGCGATGATGGCTGTCTACCGGGCCCGCACCGCGCTAATCGCCGTGTCTGCCCTTCTCATCTTCGCCGGAACAGTGCTCGGGCTTCTGCTCCCGGACAGCCCTCTCGATGTCGCGGCGCGACTTCTTCCCGTGGTCGGAGTCGTCGGGATGCTCGTGGCTTTCGGCGCCGGCCTCCTGGGCACCAAGAGCCTTCCCGAGCACCGCACTCTGACCGTGACGTCGCCGGTTGTCGGCCGGTGGATGGGCATGAACAGCCCTACCAGCAAGGTGCCGAGCCACGGAATCCGGGCGTACGGGCAGGCCTATGCCATCGACCTCGTCGCTGAACCACCCGGTGTCGATCGACCCGCGTTCGGATCGGGTGCGGCGTTCCGACGGCCAGAGGAGTATCCCGCATTCGGGCAGCCGGTCCGCGCCATGATCGACGGAGTCGTGGTGAAGGCATCAACTTCTCAACCCGACCACCGAGCCCGATCGACCTGGCCCAGCGTGATCTATCTGATGCTCGAGGGCATGATTCGCGAACTCGGCGGCCCGCGGTTCATTCTCGGCAACCACGTCACGATCCGGGGGAACGACGGGGTCTACGCCCTGGTCGCACACCTCAAGCAGGCCTCGCTGCTCGTCTCCGTGGGCGACACGGTTCGTGCCGGACAGGTGATCGCTGACTGCGGCAACTCAGGAAACACCAGCGAGCCGCACGTGCACGCTCAGCTGATGGATCGCGCGTCGGTGTGGACCGCACAGGGGTTGCCCATGGCATTCGCCGACGTTGCCTTGGGCGACGAAGCGGAGCCGGAGAACGGCCTCCCGAGTAACGACCAGCACATGATCGTCGCCTGACGACCGGCCTGTGATTCGTCGGTCCGCTGACGGGCGAACCCGGTACCGAGCGCCGCGCAAGCCCCTGCACAGGTGCGCGAACGGTCTTTACACTCGACGAATGCTCCTCATCTTCGGAACCACCCTGCGCAACCGCGTGCTCGTCGTCGTCAACTTCATCTGCCAGTTCTGCGGCCAGCAGGCCAACCAGGACGTCGTCGAAAGCGCCACCAAGGTCTCCGTGTTCTTCATTCCGTTGTTCACGATCGGCCGACGCTACTTCGTCACCTGTTCCAACTGCGGCGGCACGACGCCCCTGACGAAAGACCAGGCAACCCACGGCATCGAATGGGCGGCGCGCAACCGTCAGATGACCTGACCCGAGGCCCCTCGGTTCAGACCAGCAGTTGGTGCTTGGCGAGCTGACGATAGAGGGGGACGGATGCCACGAGTTCGGAATGCGTGCCTGTTCCGACCACGCGACCCTGGTCGAGTACGACGATCGAATCGCTGTCCACAACAGTGGAGAGGCGGTGCGCGATCACGATGAGTGTGCGATCCTCGGCGACGGCGTCGATCGCGAGACGCATCTTCTGCTCGTTCACGCCGTCGAGGGACGAGGTGGACTCGTCGAGTAGCAGAATCGGGGGAGCGGAGAGCAGCGCACGGGCGATCGCCAGGCGCTGACGCTCACCGCCCGAGAGCATGATGCCCTCTTCGCCAACCGGAGCACCGAGCCCGAGCGGGTTGCGGTCGAGCACATCCGTGAGGTTGACCGCGTGCAGCACGCGAATGCAGTCGTCATCGGTTGCGTTCGGTGACGACAAAAGCAGGTTGTCACGGATTGAGCCGGCCAGAACCGGTGCGTCCTGCTCGACGTATCCGATCTGCGAGCGAAGTTCGGTGCGCGGCATCGTGCGGATGTCGACGCCGGCGAAACGGATGGCGCCGGCCTCGGGGTCATAGAACCGCTCGATCAGACCGAGGATGGTGGACTTTCCAGCGCCGGACGGGCCCACGAGCGCGGTGCGCTGGCCGCGGGCGGCCGTGAAGCTGACGCCGCGCAGAACGGGGTCGCCTGGCCGACGGCGGTCGGCTGGGGCGTCAAGGTCGCCCGCCTCGAGAGCGTCCAACTCGGCGTCGACGTTCGCGGCAGCATCCGTTGTCGAATCGGTGTCGAGCTCAACCGCGGCAGCAGGGTAGGCGAAGACCACCGAGTCGAACTCGATCGCCGGGGCTGACGTCGAGCGCACGCCGGGGGTGGCGATCGACGCGGCGATCGTGGCATCCGCGTCGCTCTCGCGGGGAAGTTTGATGATCTCCTGGATTCGACCGAGCGCACCGAGCGCCTGGTTGGTCGCGGAGATCGCGCCGAAGGCCTGTCCGAGCGGCATGATCATCATGAAGAGGAACAGGATGAACGCGACCAGGTTGGCAATGGTGAGCGCGCCGCTCGCCACCCGGAACCCGCCGACGCCGAGCACAACGAGGAACGACACCTGCATGGCGATGCCGGCGACAGGAACGACGAGCGCCGAGACCTTCGCGACCTGGATGCCCATGTTCCACGCGCCGGTGGCGTCCCTGTCGATGGTCGCGATCTCGCGGTCTGTCGCATTGGATGCACGCACGGTTCGAACCGAGCTGATGGCGCGTTCGACCGAAGCGGCCAGGTCACCCACCTTGGCCTGCGCGCGCTGGCTGGCGACGCGGATCTTGCCGGACAGGGCCACAACGGTGACCACTGAAACGGCGATGACGAGCACGGTGAGTCCGAGCAGCACCGGGTCGATGATGAGCATCGCGATGAGGGCACCGATAAACGTGATGGTGCCGCCGACGGCTTCGATGAGTCCCTGTGTGAGGACCGCACGGAGGAGCGTCGTGTCGCTGCCGACGCGCGAGACGAGGTCGCCGGTGCGGCGGGTATCGAACTCGGAGATCGGCAGGTGCAGCATGCGGGCGACCAGTTGGCGTCGGCTGGAAAGCACGACACCCTCACCGGTGCGCTGAAGCAGGTAGTGCTGGTAGCCCGAAATCACAGCGGAGATGACGACGAGGCCGATCAGCGCCCAGACCAGTCCGCCGAGTGCCTGGCCCCTCTCCACAATGCCGATCACCTGACTGACCAGGAGCGGCTGCGCGAGCGACGCGATCGAGCCCAGAATGCTCAGCCCGATGATGAACCAGAGGATGCGCTTGTGCTCGAACAGGTACGGAATCAGCTCGCCGAAGCGAGCGCGCGGGCCCTCATCGACTCTCGACCCTCTCGCGAACGGAGATCGACGGGCGGGCCGGGTGGTGCTGGGGGCTGACATGCGAGTGTCCTTGAATCCGGAGGGAGGGATGACGATGGGTCAGCTTCGACCATACTTCTTGTGAACTGCTTGTTTGCTCACACCGAGGGCGAGAGCGATCAACTGCCAGGATGCATTTGAGTTTCGAGCCCGCCGAACGGCGAGTGTTTCCATCCGGTCGACCTCCGTGCGGAGTTTGGCGATCGCCCGCAGTGCGGTGAACGGGTCGTCTGATCCGGCCTCACCGGCCAGCGTTGCCATGGGTCCTGTGCTCATGCCGTCAACCGTAGTTGACGAAACGCGACCCGTCAACCTAAGTTGACGCTGCAATCTCACGTTCTCTCGGACGCGCTCCGCAACCCGCAGTCGCGTTCCCGCTCCGCGGATATGCTGGATAACCTTTGCAGAAGGAGTACACATGGGTTCGGTCATCGGCGAGACTCTCACGGCCGCTGTCGGCATTGCCCTGAGCCCGCTCTCGCTGATCGCGGCCATTGCGCTGATGCTCAGCCCACGATCCGGCCCGGCGGGCATCGGTTTGCTCGGCGGCTGGCTCCTCGGCGTGATCGTTCCGGTCGTTGCGGTCACGGCAATCGTCGGCATCCTTCCTGAAAGCGAAGCGGATGCCTCACGGCCGATCGCGGGAATCGTACGTCTCCTGCTCGGTGCGTTGCTCGTCTACCTGGCTGTCGGCCAGTGGCGGCTGCGACCGCTTCCTGGCAGGCCGGGTGTCCTGCCGAAGTGGATGGCGGCAACCGAGACGATGACGGCGACGCAGGGCATCGCCCTGGGTTTCGGCCTCGGTGCCCTCGCTCCGAAAAACCTGGCGCTCGGCATCGCGGCCGGACTCACGATCGGCGGGGCCGAGCTGAGGCTGCGCGACACGATCGTCGTCACCCTCATTTTTGTTGTGATCGCGCTGTCCACTGTGCTGATCGCGGTCGTCGGTTATGGGATCGCAGACGAGGCCTGGCGAAAGCCCCTCACCGACCTCCGAACCTGGCTGGTTCGCAACGGTCCGACCGTGCTCGCTGTGGCGATGCTTCTGCTCGGGGTTGAGCTGCTCGGCGACGGCATCAGTTCGTTCTAGACCGTTCCCTCCGACGGAAGGAATGGCATCCGTTCGCCTGCTATTCGGTCTTTCGAGCCGTCACCAGCAGGTACTCCCATTCGAGGTTGCAGCTCCCAGAGTCGAACCTTGAGATGAGTTCGACCAGGGCGTTGTCGAGGGCGGCGACCCGCTCGGGATCGTTCCCGATATTGCGGTAGGTCACGATCGCCGGTCCGTAGCGCGCCTTGAAGTAGTCACGCAGCTCCTCGGCGGAGTCGAACCTTGTCACGGGCAACGTCTTGCGTATGGCAGAGAACTCGGTGACCCGGTCGCCGAGCAGTGACCGAACGTGCTCTTCGTTGCCCCAGCGCGGAGGAGGTGTCGCGCCGGGAGGAGGCGGGGGAGCGTACGGCTTCATGGTGGCGAGCATCTGACCGAGAAACCCCTCGGGTGTCCAGTTGATCAGTCCGATCCTGCCGCCGGGTCGAACGACGCGAACCAGCTCAGCGGCGCTTGCTTCATGGTGTGGGGCGAACATGATGCCGACCGTCGACATCACCGTGTCGAACTCGTCGTTCGCGAACGGCAGCGCTTCGGCGTCCGCCTGCTGCCAATCCAGCTCGAGCCCGAGGGCCGCGGCACGCCGTTCACCCGCGGCGAGGAGCTCGGGCGTGAGGTCGCTCGCAACCACCCCGGCGCCGGCCTGCGCAGCCGGGAGGGCAGCGTTTCCCGAGCCGGCCGCGATGTCGAGCACTCGCTGGCCTGGCCCGATGTCGAGAGCGCCAACGAGCGTCGTGCCGAGGGCGGAGATGAGGTCTTCGGCGAGTTCAGGATAGTTCCCGAGCGCCCACATTGCACGGTGTTTTGCCTTCAACGCCTTGTCGGCATCGCCGGTCAGAACGTCGGTCATTCGTTGTCCCTTCGGTGAGGCGGGCTGGGCGGGCCCACGAAATTTTTCAGTCCTCACGATGGAGCGGATCCGCTCGCCACGCATCCGGAATTCCCCCTCAGATTTTTAGGGGAACCAGAAGTGAGAACGTGACAAATAACGAAACGGATGCCGTTCCTCGCGAGGCGAGGAACGGCATCCGTTTTCGAAAAAAGGACTTAGCGGTTGATGTCGACGTCCTTGGTTTCCTTACCGAGGATCAGGGCGACTAGCGTGATGACACCCATGACGGCGAGGTAGACGCCGACGAGGAACGGGCTTCCGTCAGCCTCTGCCCACAGCCAGACGGCGATGAACGGGGCGACGGCTGCACCGAGGATCGACGACACGTTGTACGAGATGCCGGAACCGGTGTAGCGCACGTTGGTCGGGAACAGTTCGGGCAGAAGCGCACCCATCGGGCCGAAGGTCATACCCATGAGGCTGAATCCGATGATGAGGAACGCCATCACTCCGACGGTTCCGGCGCCGAGGAGCGGCACCCAGAGCAATCCGAAGACGATGATTCCTGAGGTGACGATGATCAGTGTCTTGCGGCGACCGAACTTGTCGGCCCACGGGCCGGAGAGCAGCGTGAAGATACCGAAGAACACCACGCCGGCGATCAGCATGAGCACGAACGTGTTGTAGTTGTAGCCGAGTCCAGGCTGCTGGCCCTCCGCCGGATCGATCGGCGCGCGACCGTAGCTCAGCGAGAACGTGGTCATCAGGTAGAACAGCACGTAGGTGGCCAGCATGAAGAAGGTGCCGAGGATGAGTTCGCGCCAGTTGCTCTTGAAGACGAGCTTGAGCGGGAGCTTGACGACCTTGCCCGACTTCACCGTGTTGGTGAACGCGTCGCTCTCGACGAGCTTGAGGCGAACCCAGAGGCCGACGATGACCATGACGGCGGAGAACAGGAACGGGATGCGCCAGCCCCAGTCGAGGAACGCGTCTGACGGGCGCGACGGGTCATCGGACGGCAGAGCGAACGCGATGATCAGGAACAGGCCGTTCGCGATGATGAAGCCGATCGGTGCGCCCAGCTGCGGGAAGGTGCCGTACCAGGCGCGCTTGCCCTCTGGGGCGTTCTCCGTAGCGACGAGGGCCGCACCGCTCCACTCGCCGCCGAGTGCGAAGCCCTGGGCGAGGCGCAGGATGACGAGCAGCAGCGGCGCGAACCAGCCGATCATCAGGTAGGTCGGGAGCAGGCCGATGAGGAACGTCGCGATTCCCATGGTGAGCAGGGCGGCGACGAGTGTGGTTTTACGGCCGACCTTGTCTCCGAGGTGACCGAAGAAGACCGCGCCGAGCGGACGGGCGACCATGGCCGCGCCGAAGATGGCGAATGACGAGAGGAGTGCGGTTGTCTCATCGCCCGGCGGGAAGAAGAGGTGCGGGAAGACGAGCACTGCTGCGGTGGCGTAGACGTAGAAGTCGTAGAACTCGATAGTCGTACCGATGAGCGACGCGAGAATGACGCGAGACTTCGAGTTGGCCGGAGCCTGTGGAACGGTGGTGGCTGGAGCTGACATGGTGCTTTCTCGTCGGTGAGTGGAAGCTTTGGAGGCGCGGGCTGGTCGCGTCTGCCACCCCAAAGGCTGAACAATAGTGAGTTGTGCGCTTGTGGCGCGACTTTCACACCTTACGCGCAGTTTTCTCGGTCGCAAAAACTGGGCGGCATCCGGTTGCCTCTGGGCAGTGGGCTGCGCGGTCCTACGAGCCGTCGAACTCGAGAAGCACCTTGCAGCTGGACTCTCCGGTGCTTGCGGTGGCAAAGGCCTCTGTTGCCTGGTCGAGCGGGAAAGTGTGGGTGATCAGCTCGTCGGCAGCGGGAGTTTCGGCCAGGACGGCCAGAGCGCGATCCATCTCGTCGTTGAATCGGTACGAGCCGCGCAGTTCCAGTTCACGGCTCACGAGGAGTCCGAGGGGCATCGAGATGGGGTCGAGCGGCAGGTTGCCGACCTGCACGATGATGCCGCCAACGGCGACCGTCCGAAGCAGATGGGCCAGCGACGCGCCTGCGCCAGACGCTTCCATGCCGATCGGGTACTCGCCTGGAAGGTCCTCGCCGACATCGAACACGCGGTCGGCGCCCACGCGAAGTGCTCGCTCTCGCGCCGACGGCGCCGGGTCGATCGCGGTGATCTCTGTGGCTCCTCCTGCACGCAACGCGATGATGGTCAGTGCGCCTACGGGGCCGCACCCGCTGACCAGCACGCTCTGGCCGGCGACGTCGCCAGCGCGGGACACGGCGTGAAGAGCGACGGCCAGTGGCTCTGCGAGGGCGGCCCTGCGTTTGCTCAGGCCGGCCGGAATCGCGCGCACCTGGCTCTCGTGAACGACAATCTCCTCGGCGAACGCGCCGTCACGGTGCGGCGACACCGCGGCTGACCCCAGGTACGACAACTGCGGGTGCAGGTTCGGCCGGTCGGCGAGGCGCGTCGGTAGCGGTCCCGTGGTTGATGCCGGGTGAACGGTCACTGCCGTTCCGAGGCGAACCGAGGTGACGGCGTCGCCGACCGCAATGACGGTGCCCGAGAGCTCGTGACCGAGCACGAACGGGTGCGTCTGCACAGCGCTGCCCGAGCGGCCAGACTTCCAATAGGACGTGTCTGAGCCGCAGATGCCCGCCCATGCCACGCGGATCAGCACTCCGTCCGCGGGCACCGCTGGGGAGTCCCGGTGAGAGAGTCGGAGATCTCCGGCTGCTTGAAGTTCGAGAACACGCATCATTGGGGCCTTCCGGCATCGGTGAACGTACCGACCAGGGCGTCGTCGGCGATGCCGCGAGTTTAGCAGAGCTGTATGGCTATATGACAGGCTGGGTTGTGCCGGCCTCGACGGCGCGCACAAGGGCGGCCGTCATTTCCATGTGCGAACGCATGGCGGCCGATGCTGCCTCGCCATCTCCCGCCGCGATCGCCTCGACGATCCGCGTGTGCTCGGAGTGCTCGCTGCCCACCTTGTCGATGGCTTCGCGGTGAGCGCGAAGCCGGGTCATTGCGTCGAACACATGGCCGCGGACCGCATCAGTAACGCCCAGCAGTGCTGGATTGCCACTTAACTCAGCGATCTGCCTGTGGAGTTCGAGGTCGAGTTCCACATAAAGCTTTGCGTCGCTCACTGCATCGTTCATTGCCCGTTCCAGTGCGCTCAGGGCCTCCCGCTGTGCCGCGGTCGACCGCATCGCTGCCAGCTGAGCCGCTTCGATTTCAAGCGGTGCCCTGAGCTCCATGAGAGTGGTCAGCGGATCGGCTGAGGTGCGAATGGCGCGCGAGAGGAACAGGGCGACGAGGTGCGAATCGAGTTGTCGAACTACCGCGTTGCGACCGTTCGACAACTCGATGAGGCCGAGGGCGGCCAGCGCGCTCAGTGCCTCTCTCACAACGGGCCGCGACACACTGAATCTTTCGCTGAGCGCCGCCGTTGAAGGCAGCGGGTCGCCTGGTGCCAGCCTTTCCTCGTCGATGTAGTCGATGATCGCCCGGTATACCTGGGTGGTCAGGGGCTCACGCATGAGGTCGGTCGGCACGGTTGCAAGCGTAGGCAATGGGATCACCTCTGAGCGAATCCGCCGCGGCCTAGAAGGTGTTGACCAGGCCGATGACGCCGACCGCCGTAATCGATAACGCCGAGACGATGAGCATCACTGTCGTCGCCTTGCCGTCCTTGACGCGCTTGTCTGTCTGAGTGCGCGACAGGTACACCGTTGCGATGGCCACGCCGATGAGGAAGATGGCATTCAGCACGCCTGCGAAGAGCACCAGCGGCAGTGGTGAGGAGACGATCGTGCCGAACAGGCCCCAGACGATGGGGAGGATGACCATGATCCACCGCATCCAGCGGTCCCTCTGATTCTGGTTGAACCAGTCAAAAGCACCGAAGAGAGACAGGGTGTTACCGATCTGGCGGCCGAGGCTCGGAACGTTCGCGATGATGGTCTTGAACAGAGCCAGTCCGGCACCGAGGAGGAAGATGGTTGCGCCCCACGCGCCGATGCCCGCTTCAAAGGTGCCGGACAGGGTCGTCATCACTTCGGTTCCCTCCGGAACGATGCCCTGCGGGTGCAGCACGGCTGCACCGAGCATGTAGAAGGCGGCCGTGCTGATGGTGTAGATCACCCAGGAAACCCAGGCGTCGACCTTCATAACCGAGATCCAGCCGCGGGCCCGGCGCTCCCAGCCCGCTGATGCGTCCTTCGGGCCGGTCCACGCTGCGTAGCCCTTCTCAACACACCAGTAGGTGTACGCGGTCATCTCGCCCGCACCAACGCCGGTGAGCCCGAACATCGCCAGGGCGATGCCAACGGCGCCGACCGCAACCTGGAACTGGAAACCCTCGGCGATGTCCGCGCCCGACCAGGCGAATTCCGTTCCCTGGATGAGGAACACCATGGTGACGGCGAACGCGGTGACCGCGAAGACGAGCACCGTCGATACCCGTTCGACGATCGTGTATTTGTTCGCGAGGTGGATGAGGATGGCGATGCTGGCGAGGATCGCGACCCACGAGCCGATCGAGAGAAGCGAGTACGGCTCGCCGCCAATCGGAAACAGCGTGCTGAACGCGAACGCGGCCGCGCTGATGACTCCGGCCTGGCTGGTCAGGAACTGCAGGAACATAAGCAGGACGAGCCATGCCATCCAGCCACGTTTGCCCAATCGCGGAGGAACGTCGTCGTAGCCGGAGATCGCGACGCGACCCGTTGAGATCGTCCACCGGGCCAGCTCGATCTGCACCCAGACCTTGACGAAGGTCGAGACGAAGACGAGCCAGAACAGCATGAATCCGGCTTGAGCGCCGAGGGCAGTTGCGGTGAGCAGCTCACCTGACCCGACAACGGCCGCCGACGTGATCATCCCGGGTCCCAGGAACCGGAACCGGCCGCCCAGTGACGTGGGCGGCTCCTGAATCTGCGTCCCGTCCACAACATACGGATCCGAACGGCGCAGTGTCGTCGATGCGTTCGCGTTGGGTGTTGTCACGATTGGCCTCCTTGCCACCGGGCGTCTCGGCGACGCGTCCGGAACAACCTATCAGCTAGTACGACAGGACACCAGTTTGGGGGTCACGCCCGGCCCACCGAAGCTGACGCGTGAGGATGCTCAGCCGCGAAGCTCCTTCAGTAGCACGGCGGTGGCCACAGCGGCCTCGGCGGCCTCGCGGCCCTTGTCTTCCTTCGAGTTGGGCAGGCCGGCGCGGTCGAGACCCTGCTGCTCATCATCCAGCGTGAGCACACCGAAGCCGACGGGTTTACCCGTCGAAAGTGCCACCTGCGTGAGGCCGGAGGTCGCGGCATCCGACACAAAATCGAAGTGCGGGGTGCCTCCGCGAATGATCACTCCAAGAGCGACGACCGCATCCGCGCCGGCATCGAGCGCCGCCTTCGCAACCACCGGCAGTTCGAAACTGCCCGGCACGCGGACGAGGGTGTAACTCGCCCCTGAGTCGTCCAGCGCCCGCGTTGCACCGGCGATGAGACCGTTGCTGATTTCCTCGTGCCAGGAGCCGGCGATCACAACAACGTTCAGCCCTTCGCCCGAGACGGCGAGGTCGGGGGATCCGTGTCCACTCATGAGTGCGTTCCTGCTTCCTGGCCGGTGGCCACGATCGATGATGCTGTGTACTCGTGACCCATTCGGTCACGTTTGGTTTCGAGATAGGACTCGTTGAATGCGCCAACACCGACGACGAGGGGCACTCGCTCGGTCACTGTTACACCGAACTCTTCGAGCTGGCGCGCCTTTTCGGGGTTGTTCGTGAGCAAGCGGATCTCGCTGAGCCCCAGATCCTTCAAAATTGCGGATGCCGCCAGGTAGCTTCGGGCGTCACCCGGAAGTCCGAGTGCAAGATTGGCGTCGAGCGTGTCGAGTCCCTCCTCTTGCAGTCGGTAGGCGCGCAGCTTGTTGATGAGGCCGATGCCGCGTCCTTCGTGACCTCGCAGGTAGACGACGACGCCGCCGTGACGCTGAATGGTGTCGAGGGCCGCGTCCAGTTGCGGGCCACACTCGCACTTGAGCGAGCCGAGCGCTTCTCCGGTGAGGCACTCGGAGTGCACGCGCACGAGTGCGCCGTTTTTCGGCTGCCCGGCGATGATGGCCACGTGGTCGGCCCCGGTGTTGCGGTCACGGTACGCGCGAACGCGGAACGTGCCGTGTGTGGTTGGCACGTTGGTCTCCACCTCGAACAAAACCGGGGTGGACTGTGCGATGGACACGGCCTCCCTCGGCTCGGCATCGCACGCGGCGGACGCGTCGGGGTGCTCGGTGATGTAGTCGATCAGAGCCGCGATGGTGATCACGGGGAGATCGTTCGCCGCCCCAAGCTCGATCAGTCCGGGCAGCCGCATCATGTCGCCGTTGTCGTCAACGACCTCGCAAATGGCGCCGACCGGGCTGAGCCCCGCGAGCTTCATCAGGTCGACGGCGGCTTCGGTGTGGCCGGCGCGTTCCCGCACGCCGCCGTCGACGGCGCGCAGCGGAACAATGTGGCCCGGGCGAATCACATCGGTGGTCACCACTCCGGGATTACCGAGCACACGCAGTGTTGTGGCCCGATCGGCCGCGCTGATGCCCGTTGTGACATGTTCGGCGGCGTCGACGGTGATTGTGTATGCCGTGCGCCGAATATCCTGGCTTGCCGGGACCATGATGGGCAGCTCAAGCCGGTCGGCCAGCTCGTTCGGCATCGGAGCGCAGATGTATCCGCTCGAGTTGCGCACGGTCCAGGCGATCCAGTCGCGGGTGGCGAGCTCGGCCGAGAGAATGATGTCGCCCTCGTTCTCCCGTCCCTCATCGTCTGCGACGAGCACAGGCTTGCCCGCTCGCAGCGCCTTCAGCGCTTCGGGGATTGTGGCGAGGCTCATGCGTCGCTCCTTCCGCTTGCGACGTTCGCCGCCGGCATCCGTTCAGACCGTGATTTCATGGCGAGCATACGCTCGACATGTCGCGCGACGATGTCTGTTTCGATATTCACGGTGTCCCCGACGCCGCGGGTGCCCAGAGTGGTCGCCGTGAGGGTTTCCGGAATGAGCGACACCTCGAACCACTGGTCCACCTCGTCCGGGTTCGACACGGCACTCACCGTGAGCGAGATGCCGTCGACCGCGATCGATCCCTTGCGAGCGACGAGCGGTGCGAGCTCCGGCGCGAGGCGAAATCGCACGACGCGCCAGGCGCTGCCATCGGTGAGCGCGAGGATCCTGGCCGTGCCGTCGATGTGCCCCTGCACGATATGACCGCCGAGCCGGTCGCCGACCTCGGCGGCCCGCTCGAGGTTGACGGTTCGGCCCGGTGCAACGTCTGCGAGTGTCGACATGCGCAGGGTCTCGGCCATCACGTCGACGGAGAACGTTGACTCAGTCCACTCGACGACGGTGAGGCAGACGCCAGACACGCTGATCGAGTCGCCGTGGTGCGCGCCGGTGACGGCGACGGGGCCGCGCACGGTGATGCGGGCGGCGTCGGCGGTGCGGTCGACAGCGATGACCTCACCGACTTCTTCAATAATTCCGGTGAACACGACTCAGGCGTTTCCTTTCGGGTGGGCGACGATCAGCAGGTCGTCGCCGAGGGTGTGCACGGACTCGATGTCGAGTCGGCGAATGTCGCCGATCGATGCAACACCGATGTCGCCGAGCGCCGTGCGGGGGCCGCCCAGAAGTGCGGGGGCGAGGTAGAGGAGGTATTCATCAACGAGGCCGGCGGCGATCAGGGCGCTGATCAGCGTCGGACCACCTTCAACAAACACCGAGCGGATGCCACGCTCCGCCAGCTTCTCGAGATCGGCGGCCAGGTCCGTGCCGGCACACTGAACAGGGGAGTGTGGGTGGGCGAGCACACGGGCACCTGGGGGCACTGCCCGGGTCCCGAAGACGATCGGGACCGGCTGCTCGGGAAGCAGCGCGCCGGCCTCATCGCGCGCGGTGAGTGCGGGGTCGTCGGCGAGGAGTGTGCCGGTGCCGACCGCAATGGCATCCGCCGCGGCGCGCCTGCGGTGCACGTCTGCCCTGGCCTGGGCTCCGGTGATCCACTTGCTCGAGCCGTCCGCGGCTGCCGCGCGGCCGTCGAGCGACTGCGCCCACTTCGCGATCACAAACGGGCGGCCGAGCCGGGCGGCGCGGAGCCAGTCGCCGAGGAGCGCCTCGCCTTCGGTCTCGAGCACGTGCGGAATCACATCGACTCCAGCTGCGGCGAGGCGCTGGGCGCCCCCACCAGAGTGCTGGCCCGGGTCGTCGACGGAATAGGCGACGCGTGCAATACCGGCGTCGAGCAGCGCCTGAGCGCAGGGGCCGGTGCGGCCCGTGTGGTTGCACGGTTCGAGAGTGACGATCGCCGTTGCTCCTGGCGGGACCGCACCGCTGCCGAGCTTGGAGAGCGCATCGACTTCTGCGTGGGCCGTTCCAGCGCCGCGGTGCCAGCCTTCCGCGATCACTGTGCCCGTGGCATCCGTCACCACGCAACCGACCTGCGGATTCACGCCGCGAGCGGGTCCGCGTCGGGCGAGGTCGAAGGCCAGGCGCATGGCGTCGTCGAGATCGGCGACGCGCGCGGGAGAAGCCGCTGCGGTGGTGTCGCTCGTACCCATTCGGATCTTCTCTCGGTGTCTGGAGAGCTCCGGGTAGCGCGGTCGGCGGGTAGCGCCGTTCGAGCCGCGTCACCTGGCAACGAGGTTGCCAAATGTCGCGCGTGCTGCCTCCCATCCGGACTGAGGGCTGCTTTCGCAACCCATAACCGTCGGTGCTGGAATTTCACCAGCTCAATCATTCGCATTGCTGCGAACGACTCGCGGACTATAACCGCCGGTTCGGACTTTCACCGACCCCGGAGCACGTTTCTGTGTCTATCGTAGGTCAACCTGCCCGTTGCGGTTCTATTCCCGGCGATCAATGTCGATTCGTGTCAGCTCGCTGTGAGGTGGCGGTGGTTCCCGTCGGCGGAGTGGGGTGTGTCGGCCGCCCCGCACACCGTCACACGGTCGCGCGCTGCCCGAACACCCGTTGCGTGGTCGCAGATGGTCGTTCGAGTTGGCTGAGCACCCGTTGCTCGGTCGCAAACGGTGGCGAAATCAGGGCGCGAGCCACCCCTTGTGACCGAGCGCCGAGCCAACAACCGTTTGTGGCCGAGCGCCGAGCGCCGAGCCAGCGACCGTTCGTGATGGGGTGTGGGTCGGTGCCAACGAGTCGTTGAGTGGTCGCAAACGGTTGTTCGGTCGCCCACAGCCCGTTGCTCGGTCGGAAACGGTGGCGAAATCAGCGCGCGAGCCACCCCTTGTGACCGAGCGCCGAGCGAACGACCGTTTGTGACCGAGCGCGAGCCGATGACCGTTCGTGACGGGGTGTGGGTCGGTGCCAACGAGTTGTTGCGTGGTCGCAAACGGTTGTTCGGTCGCCCACAGCCCGTTGCTCGGTCGGAAACGGTGGCGAAATCAGCGCGCGAGCCACCCCTTGGGACCGAGCGCCGAGCCAACGACCGTTTGTGACCGAGCGCCGAGCCAACGACCGTTTGTGACCGAGCGCCGAGCCAACGACCGTTCGGACGGGGTGTGGGTCGGTGCCAACGAGTCGTTGCGTGGTCGCAAACGGTTGTTCGGTCGCCCACAGCCCGTTGCTCGGTCGCAAACGGTGGCGAAATCAGCGCGCGAGCCACCCCTTGGGACCGAGCGCCGAGCCAACGACCGTTTGTGACCGAGCGCCGAGCCAGCGACCGTTCGTGACCGAGCGCCGAGCCAACGACCGTTCGTGACCGAGCGCAGGGTCAACGACCGTTCGTCACCCGGTGCGAGGTCAGTTGCCGACGAGCATCCGGGCGGTGCCCGAGTCGACGATGAGATCGGTGACGAGCCCGGCGGCCAGGGCGCCACGGAGGCTCTGCAGTTTCGTCTCGCCAGCCACGACGCACACGCGCCGGGCGATTCCGGTGAGAACCTCCATGCTCGGGCCACTCGACCGCTCGTTGAGCCCGATGCCGTCGGTTGAGCCGTCTTCGCGGTAGAACACTGTGGCGACGTCGCCCACCACTCCTGCGGCGCGCAGCGAGGCGAAGTCGTCGTCGTCCAGGTAGCCGCCGATGTACACGTGGCTCGGAACGCCAGCGAAGGGGGAGCCGAGTCCGAAGACTGCCACGTCGAGGCTGTTCTGCATTTCGACGACGCGGCTGATGCTGCGCTCGCGCCACAACGCTGCCTTGGTTGCCGGGTCGTCGAACACAGCGGGCACGGGGAACTGCTGAACCGTCGCGCTGTACGCCGCCCCGAACCGCTGCAGGATCTCACTCGCGTAGAGCAGGCCGGTCGTGCGAGGGTTGGCGGCACCGTTGAGCTGCACGATCGTCGAGTTGTGGGTGGGTTTCGCCAGCAGGTGGCGGGACAGGGCGCTCATGGTCGAGCCCCACGCCACTCCCATCGACATGTTCGAGTCGACAAAGCCGCCGAGAATTCGTGCAGCGGAGAGGGCCACCCGCTCGAGCCTGTCTACGTCGCTCGTCTGGTCGGGAACCGGGACGACGTGCGCAACCACTCCGAATTCTGAACGGATGTCGCCCTCAAGCTGGCGAGGCATGTCCAGTGGCGACTTCACCTGGATCTCAACGAGCCCGGTTTCACGGGCGTGTCCGAGAAGGCGGGAAACGCTCGACCGGGAGGTATGCAGTTCGTGAGCGATGGCATCCATCGTCAAATCCTGCAGATAGTACAGCTGCGCTGCGGTCAGGGCATCCCGGGTCTTGGGCGGCAGACCGGCGGTCGACGTGGAATTCATGACTCTCCTTGCACGTTTGTGCATCGGGTTTGCACAGAAGTGAATATAGCCCAGAATCGTTGCGAGGCGGAAAGCGCCGCGACACGCGGACGCATCACGCCGGCACCAGCGCAAGGAGAGCGAGCATGAACGATTCGGCAACGCGACCAGTATCCCGCCGAGCGACGGTAGAGGCGCTTCGGGCTCACCCGAGTTCGACGGTCCTCATCATCGGTGGAGGCATCAACGGCCTCGCAACCTTCCGCGACCTCGCCCTGCAGGGCGTCGACGTCACGCTTGTTGAGCGCAGCGACTACTGCTCGGGCGCGTCAGCAGCGTCGAGCCACATGATCCACGGCGGTATCCGCTACCTCGAGAACGGCGAGTTCCGGCTCGTCAAGGAATCGGTCACCGAACGCAACGGCCTCATCAAGATTGCGCCGCACTACGTGAAGCCGCTCGAGACGACCGTGCCGATCTTCTCCACGTTCTCCGGCATCATCAGCGCACCGCTGCGCTTCCTCACCCACAAGCAGGGCAAGCCGCAGGAACGCGGTGCGCTGCTCATCAAGGTCGGCCTCACCCTGTACGACGCATTCTCGCGCGACGGCGGAAGCGTTCCCCGTCACCGTTTCGTCGGCAAGAAGAAGGCGCTCGCCGCGCTGCCGAAGCTCAACTCGGGCATCAAGTACACGGCGACCTACTTCGACGCTTCGGTGCACGACCCCGAGCGCCTCGCTCTCGACGTGTTGCACGACGGCCTCGCCGCCGGCCCGCACGCTCGCGCGGCCAACTACGTCGAGGCCGTTGGCGCCGACGGGGGATCGGTGCGCATGCGTGACACCGTCTCAGGCGACGAATTCGTGATGACTGCCGACGTCGTGATCAACGCTTCGGGCCCATGGACCGACCTCACGAACGCCGCACTCGGCCAGGGCACGCAGCTCATGGGTGGGACTAAGGGGTCGCACATCGTCCTCGACAACCCCGCCCTGCTCGCCGCGACCGGCGGTCGCGAGATCTTCTTCGAGCACAAGGACGGCCGCATCGTGCTCATCTACCCGCTCAAGGGCAAGGTCATGGTCGGCACAACAGACCTCGAGGCAGACCCACGCGAGAAGGCTATCTGCACCGAAGAAGAGGTCGATTACTTCTTCGAGCTCATCGAGCACGTCTTCCCCGATGTTCCGGTCGACCGCAGCGAGATCGTCTACCGGTTCTCCGGCATCCGTCCGCTCCCAGGCCACGGCGATCTCGCCCCTGGCTTTGTCTCCCGTGATTACCGCATCGTGTCGTCCAAGCTCGGCACGTCGACCATGCTCAGCCTCGTCGGAGGCAAGTGGACGACATTCCGTGCCCTGGCCGAGCACATTACGAACGACACTCTCGCCCTCCTCGGTCGCGAACGGTCGGTTTCCACGCTCGGAATGCCTATCGGTGGCGGAGTCGGATTCCCGAGAACGGATGCCGCGATGCAGGTTTGGCTCGCAGACAATTCTCGTGAGGTCGGCAAGGTCCGAGCAGCCGAGCTGCTTGAGCGATACGGAATGCGCGCAACGGCGATCATCGAAGAGCTCGCCGAGTCCGGCGACACCCCGCTGACGCACGCACCGGGCTACAGCCGCCAGGAGATCGAGCGCATTGTGCGCACCGAATCGGTTGTGCACCTGAGCGACGTCCTGCAGCGCCGGACGAGCATCGCCTTCACTGGCGGAGCGTCGAGCGAGCTGCTGACCGAGCTGGCCGGCATCCTCTCAACGGTACTCAACTGGACAGAGAGTGAGAGGCTGGCCGAGGTCGCTGCCGCAGCCGCAATTTTGCGCTCGGAGCACGGCGTGCAGCTGAACTCTCTCGAAACGGGGGCGAACGCCTGATTTCGGAGCCGCGGCGGCAATAACTGCACGCATTCTCACGCGGCGCTCTTGTCCCGCACCGCCTTTCGTCGGTACGTTTCACAGGAGATCGAAATTCACCGCTTTCCGGGAGCGCTCGCATCCGGGACGCTAACCAAGGAAGGTCAACGTGGACGTTACTTTAGGCCAAATCTTTCTCTCGGAGGTCGTCGGAACGGCGCTCCTCATCCTGCTCGGTGGTGGCGTCGTCGCTAACGTCGTGTTGGCCAAGACGAAAGGGTTCAACGGCGGCTGGCTCCTCATCAACTTCGGTTGGGGACTTGCTGTCTACATCGGTGTGCTCGCCGCGTACCTCTCTGGCGCGCACCTGAATCCGGCGGTTACCGTCGGTCTCATCACGGCAGGTACCACCGAGTTCGTCGAAGGAGTCCCCGTCGACTTCGCCTCCACCTTTACCTACTTCGGTGGTGAGATGGTCGGTGCGTTCCTCGGTGCGGTCCTCGCGTTCGTCACATACAAACAGCACTTCGACGCGTCGGACGACCCGGCAGCGAAGCTCGCGGTGTTCTCGACCGGACCCGCGATTCGGAGCTACGCCTGGAACGTCATCACTGAGGCCATCGGCACCTTTGTGCTCGTCTTCGCTGTCATCTCGTTCGGGCGCCAGGGCGACACTCCCGGGCTCGCCGCCCTCGGCGCACTGCCCGTTGCTCTCGTTGTTATCGCGATTGGTATCTCGCTCGGTGGACCGACCGGATATGCAATCAACCCTGCACGTGACCTCGCTCCTCGAATCGCTCACGCCATCCTGCCCATCAAGGGCAAGGGGTCGAGTGACTGGGGCTACGCCTGGGTGCCTGTTGTTGGACCGCTTCTCGGTGGAGCGATTGCTGGCTGGGCTTCCCTCGCCCTGCTGCCAACCATTTAGCTACGGGTGGCGACGGTGTTCTGCCGTCGCCACCACGTGGCATCCGTAACGCTTGTGAATCTGAGAAAAACGCATACAAAGGAGTAAGACATGGCGGATTACGTCATCGCAATCGACCAGGGAACCACAAGTTCTCGGGCCATTATCTTCGACAAGTCCGGATCGATCATCTCGACCGGGCAGCTTGAGCACGAGCAGATCTTCCCCAAGGCAGGCTGGGTAGAACACGACCCAACTGAGATCTGGAACAACACCCGCGAGGTGATCGGCCAGGCGCTCTCAAAGGCGAGTCTCACTCGGCACGACATCGCGGCGATCGGTATCACCAACCAGCGCGAGACCGCTGTGGTCTGGGACAAAACCACCGGTAAGCCGGTTTACAACGCCATCGTCTGGCAGGACACCCGCACCCAGTCGATCGTTGACCGGTTCGCGGCCGACGGCGGCGTCGAACGGTTCAAGCCGAAGGTCGGCCTGCCGCTCGCGACGTACTTCTCCGGAACCAAGATCGTCTGGATCCTCGAGAACGTCGAAGGTGCCCGCGAGAAGGCGGATGCAGGTGACCTGCTGTTCGGAACCACCGACAGTTGGGTGCTCTGGAACCTCACAGGTGGAACCGACGGCGGCGTTCACGTCACCGACGTGACCAACGCGAGCCGGACGCTGTTCATGGACCTCGAGACCCTGCAGTGGGACGACGAGATCCTGTCGGTGTTCAACGTGCCGAAGTCGATGCTTCCCGAGATCAAGTCGTCGAGCGAGGTTTACGGTCACGCACACAGCTCGAGCCTGCTTCGTGAGACACCGATCGCAGGCATCCTGGGCGACCAGCAGGCCGCGACGTTTGGCCAGGCTGCGTTCGACACCGGCGAGTCGAAGAACACCTACGGCACGGGTAACTTCCTCATCTTCAACACGGGTGAAGAGATCGTGCACTCGAAAAACGGTCTGCTCACGACGCTGGGCTACAAGCTCGGCGACGCCAAACCGCACTACGCGCTCGAAGGATCGATCGCGGTGACCGGGTCGCTCATCCAGTGGCTGCGAGACAACCTCGGCATCATCAACTCGGCGCCCGAGGTCGAAACGCTCGCAACGACGGTCGACGACAACGGTGGTGTGTACATCGTTCCGGCGTTCTCCGGGCTGTTCGCCCCGTACTGGCGGCCAGAGGCCCGCGGCGTCATCGTCGGCCTCACCCGGTTCGTCAACAAGGGGCACATCGCCCGAGCAGCGCTCGAGGCGACCGCGTTCCAGACCCGCGAGGTGCTCGACGCCGTCAACGCTGACTCAGGTGTCGACCTGACCGAGCTCAAGGTCGACGGAGGTATGGTCGCGAACGATGCGCTCATGCAGTTCCAGGCTGACATCCTCAACGTGCCGGTCGTTCGACCGGTCGTTGCGGAGACCACAGCGCTCGGTGCGGCATACGCGGCCGGGCTCGCCGTCGGGTTCTGGGAGAACCTCGACGACCTCCGCGGCAACTGGCAGGAAGACAAGCGCTGGGAGCCGAAGATGGACGCCGAGGACCGCGACCGCACACTGCGGTTGTGGAAGAAGGCCGTAACGAAGTCGTTCGACTGGGTCGACGAAGACGTTCAGTAGTTTCCACCCTCGTAACGGGCCCGCTCTCCTCGGAGGGCGGGCCCGTTGGTCGTTGCGGTGCTGCTTGTCGGCCGGCCTGCCGTACGCGCCCCTCGGCCACGCCGACGCGGGTGAGAGGACGAACTTCGTCGTTCCTCGCGCTCTCAATGGACGATTCGTGTCGTGTCACCGCGCTGGCCGGCTGGGTGCCTGCCGCCGGGCTGCCTCTCGAGCAGGTGCGGCACGCGCTAGGGCGTTGGTCGCGCAGGGAACGCTAACCAGTACCCCGGTACTGGTGGTCACACAGATGCGAGACCGGCGTCCGATGTGCCCGTGGCCGAGCCTTCCTAGGCTCGACACATGCGAAAGGAAAGTACATGATCACAGCAGAGGCACTCGTGAAAAGCTACGGCAACAAGGTGGCCGTCGACGCAATCAACTTCACAGTCAGGCCCGGCCAGGTGACAGGTTTCCTCGGGCCAAACGGGGCGGGAAAGTCCACGACCATGAGGATGATCGTCGGTCTCGACCGGCCAACCTCTGGCAGCGTTCACGTGAACGGGCGCCGCTATCAGGACCACCGCGCTCCGCTGCGGGAAGTCGGAGTTCTACTCGATGCAAAAGCTGCTCACAAGGGCCGCTCGGCCTACAAACACCTGCTCGCCATCGGGGCGACGCATGGCATCGGCGCTTCCCGGGTACGTGAGGTCATCGGACTGGCCGGACTCGACTCGGTGGCCGGAAAACGTGTCGGCGGGTTTTCGCTCGGAATGGGGCAGCGGTTGGGAATCGCCACCGCACTGCTCGGTGACCCCGCAACGATCATCCTCGACGAACCGGTGAACGGTCTCGACCCGGAGGGCGTGCGGTGGGTGCGCACACTGATGAGGAACCTGGCCGCAGAGGGGCGAACCGTGCTGCTGTCGTCCCACCTCATGAGCGAAATGGCTCAGACGGCGGACCGGCTCATTGTGATCGGACGTGGCCGGATACTGGCTGACGATTCGATCAGCAACATCATCGCGGGAGCTACCCGTTCGGTGACGCGCGTCCGCACACCGGACACGGAACGCCTGATGGCAACGATTGCCGGGCCCGGTGTCGTCGTCTCGGTGCTGGCGGACGGTGCAATCGAGATTTCAGGACTCACCGCTGAGCACGTTGCCGTCGCAGCGTCCACTGCCGGTGTCGTTTTGCACGAAGTCGCGTCCGTATCGGGTTCGCTCGAAGAGGCGTACATTGCCCTCACCGCCGGAGAAGTCGAGTACCGCTCGTCACATATCGCTGAGACTGGAGCACACCGATGACCGCAACAGAAAAACACCGTGCGACCTTCGTCGCCGGCCCAGACGGCTTGACGTTCGTCGGCGTTCTGCGCTCTGAAATCATTAAGCTCACGAGCCTTCGATCCACCGTTGGCCTTCTGCTCTCCATCATCGTGTTCGGGCTCGCCGTGAGTGTCGCGCTAGGTTTGACTATGGAAGATGCCGGGCTGCCAGACGCCCCGTCCGCGGGGTTCATGCTCGATAACGTCACAATTGGGACGGTCCTGTTCGGCCAACTCATAGCCGGGATTTTGGGGGTGCTCGTCATCAGCGGGGAGTACGCAAGCGGAACAATCCAGTCGACGCTCATCGCCGCTCCCTCCCGCCTAACCGTGCTTGCCGCCAAGGCGGTCGTGCTTTTCGTCTCCGCAACAGCGGCGGCTGGCGTCGCGCTGTTCGGCTCGTGGGCGATCACGTACCGCATGTTCGCGGCCTTCGGGCTTGAGATCGGGCTGACTGCTCCCGGAGTGACGTTTGCTCTTCTCGGCGGATCGGTCTACGTCGGCTTCTCCGCTGTCCTCGGCCTGGGGATCGGAACCATGCTCCGCTCCGTCGCTGCCAGCGTCGCAACAGTTCTTTCGGTGATCCTGCTGCTGCCAGTCGTACTTTCGGTGCTCCCTGCGTCACCGTTCGTCAGGAACCTTCATCTTCTCTCGATGTCGAAGGCCGGGGACGCGATGACCAGCCTGGCTGACCCAGGCGGAGCATTCCTGCATCTCGCCGACGGCTATGTCAGCCCGGCCGCCGCGTGGATCATCGCGGCGGCGTGGGCCGGAGTGTTCCTCTTGCTCGGGGCCGTTCGGCTCCGTCGGGGGGACGCCTGATTCCCCCGCAGAGCATTTCGCGCGGCGCCTCAATCGAGGCGCCGCGCGATGGTGCTTCCTCCGCGCGCCCACGCCCCAGCCGTCTCGTGATCGTGAATGCGCTCACGATTGCAGCGTATGGAGTGCTCGCAGTCGGCATGGCTGTGCTCTCGATGGAGCCACCGCACACAACGCCCCTGTGGCCGATGGTCGGGCTCGGCCTCTCCGGGGTCGCGGTCCTGGCATACCGCCATCGCTATCCACGACTGGCCTTCGTTGGCGCCATGGTGTTCGCTATGCTCTCGCTGGCGTTCGGCTCGGGAGCCGAGTCTCTGCTCGCGATGATCGCGGTGTACACGGCCGGCGTGCGTCGCAGTGCATCGACGGCCTGGCTCTGCTTTGGCATTGCCATGGTCTGCGGCGGGCTTGGTGCGCTGGCGCTCTCGGTCCGCGGAAGTATCGGGCCCCCGATTCTGGGACTGCAGCCGCCGATAGACCCTCGGGACTCGGTGCTGGACTGGGCGAACATTTACCTGGTGATCGCCGTTGTGCTCCTCATCGCGACCCTGCTCGGAACGAACGTCGGGCACCGGCAGCGTCACATCGGAGAGCTGGTCGACCGTGCAGAGCGCCTGGCGCGCGAGCGCGATCAGCAAGCGGAGGCCGCGAGAGCACTGGAACGAGAGCGGATCGCGCGAGAGATGCATGACGTGATCGCGCATAGCCTTTCGGTCATGATCGCCATCTCGGACGGGGCGCATGCCGCGGCAGCGGAGCGGCCTGACGAGGCAAAGGAGGCCATCGCTCGTGTCGCCGAGACAGGACGCAGGACCCTCGGAGAGGTTCGTCGCCTGCTCGGTTCGGTGCGCGGGAGTACTGGCGCGGAGCATTCGCCACAACCTGACGCGTCGCAACTGACGGCACTCGTCGCCGAGTTTGTCGCTGCGGGCCTCCCGGTGCGCCTTGACGTCACTGGCTCGGCATCGACGGACCCGGCACTCGGCCTCACCGTCTATAGGATCGTGCAGGAGTCGCTCACCAACGTTCTGCGCCATGCTCGCCGCGTGAAATGGGTGACGGTTTCGGTGAGGTGGATGGCCGACGAAGTGACGATTGTCGTACAGGACGCGTCATCGGCAGTCGGTGCCTCTACGAACTCAGGGCGCGGCATCCTCGGAATCCAGGAGCGGGTCGCACTCTATAACGGGGAGGTCCAGGCTGGCCCGCACGAGGATGGCGGATGGCGCGTGTACGCACGACTGCAACGGGAGGACCGATAACAATGGAAGACAGTATTCGAGTACTTCTCGTCGACGACCAGGAGCTGGTTCGTTACGGATTTCGCCTGATGCTTGAGGCGACGCCTGGGATGATCGTTGTCGGCGAGGCTGGCGACGGTGCGGAAGCGATCGCGGCTGCCCAACGGCTGAGGCCCGATGTCGTGCTGATGGACATCCGCATGCCGGGTATCGGCGGGATCGAGGCAACTCGGCGCATCACCGACGCTCACCCTCACACCCGGGTTCTCGTTCTCACCACCTATGACCTCGACGAGTACGCTTTCGGTGCACTCGGCGCGGGGGCGGGCGGATTCCTTTTGAAAGACACACGGCCGGATGGCCTCATCGCGGCGATTCGGGCCGTGCACTCCGGCGATGCCGTTGTCTCACCGCGGATCACCGCGAAGCTGATCGAAGTGGCAGCACCCCACCTCGGAGTTCGGCACACCACCGCGAGCGCCGACGACGCGTTCTCCGAGTTGACGGCCCGCGAACGCGAGATCTTTATCCTCATCGGGCGCGGCGAAACGAACAGTGAGATCGCTGCGAGGCTGTTTTTGAGCGAGTCAACGGTCAAGGCACACGTCGGCCGTGTGCTCGCGAAGTTCGACCTCCGCAACCGCGTCGAGGCGGTCATCCGGGCATACGAGCTCGGTGTCGTCGGCCACTGATCCGCACGGACGAAGTCACTACAACTCGTCGAGCGATCCGATGATGCGCACTCCGGCGTCAGCGGCTTCAGCCTGCGCGACGGCGAGTGTGCTGCTGCCAACGGGAGTGCCGTGCCCAAGCGCGCCGACCGCGACGTTCTCGCCGAAGCGGTTGAGCCACACGCCCGTGAGTCCGGCGCGTGCCGCACCGATGGCATCCGTCTGTAAACGATCGCCGACGTAGGCCGCTTCCGAGGGCTCGACATTGAATCGGCGGCAGGCTTCGAGAAAGATCCGCGGGTCGGGCTTGGCGAAACCGACGCCGCCAGACGCGATCACGTGTTCAAAACGGTCCCCGAGCCCGGTGTGGTCGAGTTTGACCTGCTGGTAGTCGGGCTCGCCGTTAGTGATGACGCCAACGCGTGTGCCGGTGTCGGCGAGCCGCTTGAGGCAGGGGAGAGCGTCGCTGAACAGCTGCCAGCTCTCGCGGTAGCGCTCGAAGTAGGTGTCGAACCAGGTGTCGGCGTCGGTGTCGGCGAGGGTCACGCCGTGCGCCGCCGCGAAGTCGAGGGCGCGAGCACGTCGCTGGGCCGCAAACGTGAGTTCGCCTGAGAGATAGCGGTGGTAGTGCTGCTCCTCCAGGGCGTGCCAAAGCGTGACCGCGGCGGCGCGGTCGTCGACGGCCAGGTGCCCGGGGGACACGTCAACATGGCGAAGGATGCCGCGCGAGACCGCGCCTCGATGATCGAGCAGCGTGTCATCGAGGTCAAACAGAACGAGGGCGAACGAGCTCACCGTGCGAGCGCCTCCGCTGGCCAGCCCTCTGCAGGCCCCCTGCGATCGGTGGCGACCAACTCAGCCCGGTGGCTCGACGGGAATTCCCCGAACCGGGCGACCTCACCGCGCGCGGTGCCGGTGTATCGGAAGCCAACCTTGTGGGCCACGAGCGCGGACGCCGGGTTGCCGACCATGGCCTCCCACACGATCGTCGTCTTGGGCGGAGTCGCCTCGGTGAACCATGCGCTTTGGAAAGCCCAGTCGCTCACAGCGGCGACGGCTTCTGGGGTGTAACCGAGCCCCCGCCACGGTGCGCCCAGCCAGAAACCGACCATGGCCTGCGAATCGTTCCAGTCGCGCAGCGACACCACTCCGAGGATCGTGGGCTCTGTTTTGCGACGCAGCGCCCACGTCAATTCACGACCGGTAGCCCAGCCGGGTTGAACCACTCGAGAGAGGAAGTTTTCGGCATCGCGCAAACGGTACGGCTGCGGCACCGTCGTGAAGTCCGAAATGAGCTGGTCCTGGCAGTAGGCGTAGATGAACGGAATGTCCGCTTCCGTCGGCTCGTCGAGGATCAGCCGTTCGGTTTCGAGTCGCACTACGTCCATTTCCTCAGCCTACCGGCGAGGTCCGGCGCACCACCGATGCGTGCGCAAATTCAGCCGACGCCCGTTGTGAGCCAATGGGCTCAGGCGGTGAATCGCCTGACGAGACGTCTTCGTCGCGCCGCCGCCAGCAGGAAAATCCCAAGAATGCCCATGGCCGAGGTCACCATGCTCGCGATACCCCGCTTGGTGATTCTCACAACCAGCTCCTCGATGCGCTACCTATCCGACGGCGAATGGAACTTTCATCGTAGTTCCGCGTGGCAGGTCACGAACCGGCCGCCCGAGCACCGCCGCTACGAGCGCGGAAGAAGTCCGACCCGCTCGTACGCGAGAGCCAGCGTCTTCTCGGCGACCTCGTTGGCCTTCGCCGCGTTCTGCGCGAGCAGCCGGTCCAGCTCCGCCGGGTCATCGAGCAGCTCGAGCGTGCGCGTGCGCACCGGCTCGAAAACGGCGGTCACCGCGTCGACGACGCCCTTCTTGAGGTCGCCGTAGCCACGGCCCTGGTACTCGTCGACAATCGCATCAATCGTCCACCCCGACATCGCGGAGAAAATGGTAAGCAGGTTCGAGATGCCGGGCTTCGCCTCGCGGTCGAACCGGATCGACGCCTCATCATCGGTGACCGCACGCATGATCTTCTTCGCGTTCACCTTGGGGTCGTCGAGAACCTTGATCAGCCCGGCCTCGCTCTCGGCGGACTTCGACATCTTCGACCCGGGGTGCTGCAGGTCGTAAATCTTCGCGGTCTCCTTGAGAATCACCGGCTCCGGCACCGTGAAGGTGTCGCCGAACCTGCTGTTGAACCGCCCGGCCAGGTCGCGGGTCAGCTCGAGGTGCTGCCGCTGGTCTTCACCGACCGGCACCGCGCGGGTCTGGTACAGCAGGATGTCAGCGGCCATCAGCACCGGGTAGGTGAACAGCCCAACCGTGGTCGAGTCAGCACCGAACCGCGCCGACTTGTCCTTGAACTGCGTCATCCGCCCGGCCTCGCCGAACCCCGTGATGTTGTTGAGCACCCACGACAGCTGGGCGTGCGCAGGCACGTGCGACTGCACATAGAGCGTGCTCTGCGACGCATCGATTCCGGCAGCCATGTACTGCGCAGCGGTCGACCGGGTGCGCGCCCGCAACTCCTCCGGGTTCGGCGAACTGGTCAGCGCGTGCAGGTCGACAACGCAGTAGTACGCGTCATACTCGGCCTGCAACGCCACCCACTGCTGCAGCGCTCCGACGAAGTTGCCGAGGTGCAGAGAATCGTTCGACGGCTGCATTCCTGAGAACAGTACGGGCTTGGTCATGGGGGTCCTTTGATAGATCTGCCCGGTGCGGGCGAAAGTTTTATTACGAGAAGCGGATGCTCCGGCGCACGCGACCTGATTCGCTCACGATATCCGGTTGGTCACGTCGGTCGACGAGGTCAGATCGCGTAGTCCACGACGACGGGCGCGTGGTCGCTCCAGCGCTCGGCGTGGGTCGCGGCCCTATCGATGCGGTAGTCCTTCACCGTCGCGGCAAGCTCGGGTGTCGTCACGTGGTAGTCGAGGCGCCACCCGGTGTCGGTGTCGAAAGCGCGACCGCGCTGCGACCACCAGGTGTACGGTCCTTCCACCTCACCGGCCCAGGTGCGGCCGATGTCGACCCAGCCGAGGCCGACACCTGTGGTGCCGTCGACGCACTCGATCTCTTCGCCGCGCGGACCGAAGAACCTGTCGAAGTATGCCCGCTCCTGCGGCAGGAACCCGGCGTTCTTGCGGTTGCCCTTCCAGTTCTTGATGTCGAGCTCGCGGTGCCCGACGTTGAGGTCGCCGAGCACAACCGCGTAGGTGGAGTGAGCGGCGAGTTCGGGCAGCCGAGCGCTCATGGCGTCGAGGAACTTGTACTTCTCCACCTGCTTCGGGGTGTTGTCTTCACCCGAGTGCACATAGGTGGAGACCACGGTGATGATCGAGCCACCGACCTCGTAGTCAGCCTCGAGCCAGCGTCCAGCGCTGTCGAAGTCCTCCGCACCGAACTCAACCCGGTGGATGTGCGCTTGAGCGCGGCTGGCAATCGCGACACCGGCTCGGCCCTTCGCAGTTGCGGGGTCGTGCAGGATGTCCCATTCCGGCCCGAGCAGGTTCTCGAGATCGCTCGTCGCAGCACGAACCTCCTGCATCGCCAGAATGTCGATGTTCGAGGCGTCGAGCCAGTCGCCCATGCCCTTGCGGAACGCGGCACGCACTCCGTTGACGTTGACCGAGGCAATACGAACGGGAGAGGAAGAAGCCATTCGTCCAGTTTAGGTCAGGGCACAGACACCCGAGAGGCGCGAGGGAACGCCCGGACACCCAGCGCCCGAGCCGTTTGTGAAACCGAGGAATAGCCGAATTCACCGGCATAGGGGCAGAATGGAGCGACAGGCGTGCTCCGAGGGTTGTGGGGTGCACCCGGCTTGTGCGGATCGACAGTGTATTGAGGGACGAACGTGACGACGACTCAGCGAGTACGAACACCGGCACATTACCGCTACGCGATGACGAACCAGGGCACACCCTGGATCTACATCGTCGGCGATTCGATACTCGTTGCGATTCGAACACCATCAGAGCCCACCGTCGTCGAGAACCTGTGGGCGCTCGTCCACGGCGGTTCAGCGAGCTTCGACGAGATCCTCTCCGCTGTGCCGAACACCTCGGCGGGCCAGCCGTCCGCCTTTGTCGCTGTCGAACGCACCGACGAGAGCGCAGAAGACACGACAGTGAACGTCCTCGTTCACGGCGACGCCGTGCTCGACGTCTGCACGCCCGCCGGATGGCGCCGCGTCGTCCCCACGGATTCGCCCTGGCTGCGCGACAGCATCCCGAGCGTCTCGGCGCTCGCCGCAGGCGGTCTCACCGGCAACCCTGGAGCATCGTCCGGCGGCGTCTCCTTCCCGCTCGGCTCCGGTGTCATCGTCGCCAACCGGATCGACTGGCTCTCCGCAACGTCCCTATCGACGGATGCCACGGCATCCGTGTCGAATTCGACCTCCGTTCTCCCGGATAACGTTCTGCCCACCGCATCACCCGTGCCGCCAGCCGACGTCTCGATCGCTGCCGCCGTGGCCAGCGTTCCGGCACCTCCGGTCACACCGCCAGCCGGCCCCTCGCTTACCCACAGGCCGGCCGACGGCCCGCGCTTTGCTCCCGCAGAAACCGAGACCATCATCCGGCCGCCTGTGCAGCGGGTGAAAGCGCAGGACGACCCGATGATGCGGCACGACGGCGAGACCGTGCTTCGCCGCGACATCGCACCGCCGATCGAAGACGAAACAGTGCTGCGCGAGGCACCGATGGTGCCGAACGACCCGAAGACCCTGCTCTACGGGTTCCGGATCAACGGAGGCCAGGCCTACCCGCTCGACGCCGTGCACTACTTCGGACGCAACCCGCGCCAGCCGCGCATTCCGCTGCCGGACCCGTCGCGGCTCGTTCCGGTCGTTTCGGCGACGAAGTCGGTGTCGGCCACCCACCTGGAGATCAAGCAGATCGGTGACTCGATCGTCGCCACCGACCTCAAATCGACGAACGGCACCTCGGTAATCGCGCCGCAGAGCCACTGGCAGCGGCTCCGCGCCGGCGAAAGTGTCGTCGTCATTCCTGGCACATTCATCGACATCGGAGACGGCAACGTCATCGAGATTCTGCCCCCCTGGCCGGGGGTATAGAAGTTTTCAAATTTCCCTAGAATGGAAGAAAAGCCGGGGGGCATAGTTACGCAGTTCCTTCGCGCTCGCGATTCGTCCTCTCGACGCGCATTCCATTAGAAGGGAGGAACCCGTGGCACGACGCTTACCGTCCCAACCGCCCGCTCTTCCCGGGTTCTCCTTTGTGCGCATCCTCGGCTCAGGCGGGTTCGCCGACGTCTTCCTCTACGAGCAGGACAGCCCGCGCCGTCAGGTCGCCGTGAAGGTGATGCTGAGCGAATACGTCAACGTCGAAGTGCGGCGGATGTTCCAGGCCGAGGCCGACCTGATGGCGCAGCTCAGTGCGCACCCAGCCATCCTCACGGTGTACCAGTCCGGTGTCGCGGCGGACGGCCGGCCGTTCCTCGTGATGGAACTGTGCTCGGCGACGATCGGCGAAACCTACCGCGACGTGCCGCTGTCGGTGTCCGAAGCGCTCCGGGTCGGCATCAAGATCGCCAGCGCCGTTGAAACCGCACACGAGGCAGGTGTGCTGCACCGCGACATCAAGCCGGCGAACATCCTGATGACCGCCTACGGCAACCCCGTGCTCAGTGACTTCGGTATCGCGGGCACCCTCGGCGAATCGGTGCATGACGACACCGTCGGCATGTCCATACCGTGGTCGGCTCCCGAGGTGCTGCACAGCGAGACCAACGGCACACTGGCCAGCGAGGTGTTCTCACTCGGCGCGACGATTTACTCGCTCCTCGCCGGCCGTGCACCGTTCGAGAGCACGCACGCCGACAACTCATCGGCCGCCCTGATCTCCCGGGCCAGCCGCGGCAAGCCAACGCCGATCGGCCGGGCCGACGTGCCCGAGCGGCTCGAACGTGTGCTGATCCGCAGCATGTCGCGCCAGCCAGCGCAGCGGCAGCAGTCAGCCATGGAGCTCATCCGCGAACTGCAGGCCGTCGAGGCCGAACTCGGGTTCGCACAAACGCAGCCAGACGTGGCCGTCTCTGCCTGGGTGCAGGCACCGGTCACTGATTCAGGAGATCGAACCCGCGTCCAGGCCATCCGCACTGTCGACCCGGGCAAACGGCGCCGCCGCACAGCTGTCGACTCGTTCTCCGACCCAGGCGCCACCCGTACGGCAGCCCAGGATTCCGGTTCCCGCGGCGACCGCAGCTCCGGCCTGCGCCAGCCGATCGAACGCGGTCGCGCTTTCGTCGCGGCCATCGTGGTGTGCAGCGTCCTCGTTGTGCTGCTCGCCGTGACAACGGTGTTCGTCCTGGTCCGGATCTCCTCGTCAGACGGCATCCCCGCTGTCGCAAACGTGTCAGCCGAGCTTCGGAACTCCGAAGTGGTGTTCAGCTGGGCAGATCCGGGCATCGCCGCGACGGATTCGTACGCCATCCGCACAGCAGATGGCGCAGCATCCGTTCAAAAATCGACAGAGTTCACCATCGATGCCGACCCGGGTGACCGCGTCTGCGTCACCGTCCGGGTCACACGCGATGGCACCCTCGGCCCCGCGAGCAGCGAAAAATGTGTTGACGTTCCTGCCGGGACCGGCTGATGATTCGTTCGTGGTTGCGCGCGCATCGATCAGCCCTCGCGACTGTGACAAGCGGCACGGTGATCTGCGCCGTCATCGCAACCGTCGCGGTGGTCTCGAACGGGTACCGCGCCCAGCGGCTCGACCTCGGCGACGGTGCCGTCTGGGTGGTCAACGAGGCACGCCAGGCCATCGGCCGCGCCAACACCCAGGTTTTTGAACTGAATACAGCGGTCCGAAGCGCGTCGGCACAGATCGACGTTCTGCAGTCTGGTGAAACCGTGCTGCTCGTCGACAACGCCCGCAGCGCGCTCGACATCATCGACCCGTCGACGTCGACGGTGACAGACAGCGTTCCGCTCCCACCAGGAACAGGAACCGTTGCCCTCGGCGGCGGCCGCGTGGTGATCGAGACCGGCGGTGATGTCTGGTTTGTTCCGCTCGCCGACCTTCCCACCTTCGATGCCGAGGCTGACCCTGACCTGTCTTTGGGGGCGGATGCTGTCGCCTCCGTCAACACGGACGGTGACCTTTTCGTGTTCTCACCCGAGACGAGCAGCGTCTATCGCGTTCCGGCAACTTCGGAGACCGTGACAGACACCACCGAGGTGCCGGAGCCCACCGGTGGGGTCCAGCTCAGTTCGGTCGGATCGGACTTTGTCCTCCTCGACGAGGCCGAGTCCATCGTGCGCTTCGCTGGTCGGTCGGTGCCGCTGCCCGAGGCCGACGGCGCTCGGCTGCAGCTGCCGTCGCTGTCAGGTGATCGTGCCCTTGTCGGTGTCGACAACGGGCTCGTGGCCGTGCCGAACGGGGGAGGGGACGCGTCGTTTCTGACCGAGGACGCCACAGGAGCGGCCAGCAGGCCCGCCAGTGTGGGGGATTGCGCGTTCGGGGCGTGGTCGAACGGATCGGTGTTCACTGAGTGCGACGGTGAACCCACGCTGTCTGAGCTGGAAGGGCTCGCCGGCGCCGCTGACCTCGTCTTCCGGTCGAACGGCGACCACGTGGTGCTCAACGATGTCGCCGGTGGTGCAGCGTGGGCCGTGCAGTCTGGCAACCGCATGATCAACAACTGGGACGACCTCGTCGCCCTCGACGACGATGAGGAAGAGGTTGAGGACAACAACGAAGACACTCCTCCCGAGTACGACGAGGCCCAGCAGCCGCCGACGGCGATCTCTGACGAGTTCGGCGCGCGCCCTGGGCGCACAGCACCGCTCCCCGTGCTGCTGAACGACTTCGACCCCAACGGTGACGTGCTCATGATCAGCTCGTTCACGCCGCTGTCAGACAGCGCCGGCCGGGTCGAGGCCGTGAACAACAACCAGCAGTTGCAGGTCACCCTCGAGGCAATGGCGACTGGGGTGCACAGCTTCGACTACACGATCACCGACGGCCGGGGCGCAACGGCGTCCGCGACGGTGACCCTCACGGTGCGCCAGCCGAGCGACAACGGGCCTCCCGCCCAGGCGCGCACAACCAAGGGGTCCGTGGCCAGCGGCGCCAGGCTCTCGCAGGCCGTTCTCGGCGACTGGGTCGACCCTGACGGCGACCCGTTCTACCTCACCCAGGCCGCCGTCGCCGCGCCGGATCTTGTGCAGCACACCCCGGACGGCACAGTCATCTACACCGATGCCGGTGCGGGCGGCGAGCTCAAGGAGATCGGCCTCACCGTCTCAGACGGGTCGGCGGAGGGCACAGGCATTTTCGCGGTCACCGTGTCACCGCCGGGAGCCGTTCCGATCGTCACCGAAGCCTTCGGCCTCACCGTTGAGGCGGGACTCGAGGTTGAGGTCGCTCCGCTCGCCCACGTCCGCGGTGGAACAGGACCACTGCGGCTCGCCAATGTGCCTGCCAAGGCCGGCGCGACCATCACCCCCGACTACGACGGCGGCACCTTCCGGTTCTCGAGCACCGAGGTGCGTGACCACTACATCGACTTCTCGATCACCGACGGCACCCTGACCCAGACCGGCTTCGTGCGCATCCAGGTGATCGCCCCGGCGGACGCCGGCGCGAAACCGGTCACCGTTCCGCACACGGTCTTCATCCGCGAGCAGTCGAGCGACACCGTCGATGTGCTCGCCGGTGACTTCGACCCGGCCGGCGGAGTGCTCGTCGTCACGGGTGTCTCGAACATCCCACCGCTGTCAGGCATCCGTGCTGAAATTCTTGAGCAACGGATGCTGCGCATCACCCTGACGAATCCGCTTGACGGTCCGGTTTCGTTCAATTACCGCGTCTCAAACGGTGTCGCCGACGCCGAGGGAACCGTCACGGTTGTCCAAATCCCCAACCCGGCCAAACGCCAGCCTCCCGTCGCCTTCCCCGACTCCGTCTCGGTGCGGGTTGGGGATGCCATCGACGTTCCGGTGCTCGCCAATGACACCCACCCTGACGGGGATCCGCTGACGCTCGCGCCCGAGCTGGCAGGCAACCTGCCGGACGGCGGCGGCCTGCTCTTCACCGCTGGGAAGATGCTGCGCTACCTGGCGCCGGACAAGCCGGGCAACTTCACGGCGAGCTATCGGGCCTTGGCGCCAGACGGACAGTGGTCTGACGCGCAGGTGGTCTTCAACGTTCGAGAGGTCGACACCGCATCGAACGCCGCTCCGGTACCCAAAACCGTCACCTCCCGGGTGCTGAGCGGAGAACGGGTGCGCATCACGATTCCGCTGGGCGGCATCGACCCCGACGGCGACTCGGTGCAGCTGATCGGCCAGAGCTCGAACCCGAACAAGGGTGCGGTGACCGGTGCTGGCACCGACTGGTTTGACTACGAGGCTGGCGCGTACTCGACAGGGACGGACAGTTTCGAGTACACGGTTGTCGACGCGCTCGGTAAGCAGGCAACGGGGCTCGTGCGCATCGGCATCAGCGCCAAACTCGACGGCTCACGCGTTCCGGTCGCCACTCCTGACGAAGTGATCACTCGACCGTCGTCGACCGTCGCCGTGCGTGTGCTCGCGAACGACTCCGATCCCGATGGAGGAACGCTCGCCATCACCTCGGTCGAGCCGACCGGTGAGGGCGCAACCGCCGACATCGATGACGATGTCATCCGGGTCACAGTTCCAAGGGGTGAGGGCCGGTACGGTTTCATCTACGAAATCGAGAACAAATACGGAAACACGTCGAGTACCTTCCTGACCGTCGTTGTTCGTAACGATGCCCCACTTGCCCGCCCCGTGGCATCCGACATCGTTCTCACCATCGATGACATCGCCGATCGGTCAACGATCGACGTGAACGTTCTGCGGAGTGTGTTCTGGGCAGATGGGCCGGCCTCGGAACTTGACGTGTCGATTCCGGCCGGATTCGGCGACGGCGCCTCGGTGACCAAGTCGAAGCGCGTGCAGGTGCGGCTCGACGCCCGATCGCAGATCATCCCGTTCCAGGTGAGCAACCCCGACGACGCCACCGTGAACGCGCTCGCCTTCATCTGGGTGCCGGGGCTCGACGACGCGCTGCCGCAGCTGCGCTCAGGTGCTCAGCCGATCTCGGTTGTGAGCGGTGAAACGGTCACGATTCCGCTCAACGACTACGTGGTCGCGACGGGAAACAAGAGCGTGCGGTTGACCGATGCCGCGAAGGTGCGCGCGACGCACTCGAACGGAGCCGACCTCGTGGTTGATGCAACCACGCTGCGGTTCACGAGCGCTGACCTGTACTTCGGGCCAGCATCGATCTCGTTTGAGGTGACGGATGGTGAGAGTGCGACGGACCCCAACGGGCGCGTTGCGACGCTGGTGCTGCCGATCGAGGTGTCGTCCCGTGAGAACCAGCCGCCGGTGTTCGCTGGCGGATCGATTGACTTCGAGCCAGGCCAGGAGAAGACGATCGACCTGGTGAAGCTCACCACCTATCCGTACGCCGACGACCTGGACGAACTGTCGTACCGGGTGCTCGACCCACGCCCGGCTGGATTCACGGTCGCGGTCAACGGGCAGCAGCTGATGGTGACCGCGGGAGCGGACGTCGCGCGCGGGTCGACGCCCAGCATCCTGGTCGGGGTGCGTGACGCTGTGA
Source organism: Mycetocola zhadangensis (assembly GCF_003668565.1). GTDB lineage: Bacteria > Actinomycetota > Actinomycetes > Actinomycetales > Microbacteriaceae > Mycetocola_A > Mycetocola_A zhadangensis. The sequence continues at coordinate 125,173 of NZ_RCWJ01000003.1, read as the reverse complement.
ACGACGGTGTTGCTGGGCGCATCCAGCTGGGTGTTGTTCCGTCAACGAGGCCTCTCGCCGTTCCGGCAACCGACACGGCCATTGCCCAGCGGGGAACGACAACGCCGATCGACGTGCTCGCTAACGACGGCGCGACGAACCCCTTTCCCGGAACACCGTTGAGGGTTGTCGCTGTGCGCGGACTCGACGGAGGGAACCTGCCCGCCGGTGTCACGGTTGTGCCGAGTGCTGACAAGTCCCGGCTCACCGTGAGCGTCGCTGCCGATGCGGCGGCGATCGACACGTCACTGCAGTACCAGGTGGCTGACGCCACGGACGACCCGGCGCGGTACACCTGGGGCACCGTGCGAATCTCGGTTCAGGATCGGCCGGACCCGGTGTCGAACCTGCGGGTCACCGGCTTCGCCGACCGCCGAATCTCCCTCACCTTCTCGCCCGGTGCGTCCAACAACTCGGCGATCACCGGCTTCGACGTCGAACTGTTCCGGGTGAGCAACGGCACATCGCTCGGAGTGACGAGCTGCGCGTCGACCACGTGTGACGTTGCAACGGGCGGTAACGGGTCGGACAACTCGGTTCGGGTGGCTGTGTCTGCCCGTAATGCGAGGGGAGCATCAGATCCGGTGCGCTTCGGTGAGCCGGTCTGGTCAGACGTGATTCCTGCGGCGCCGACCAACCTGGCGGCTGCGCCGCTTGATGGCGGACTGATGTTGAGCTGGGATGCGGTGCCGCGGCCGGGGCAGGGCAGCCCCGTCGATGAGTACGTCGTCACAGTTCCGGGAAACCTGCAGGGCACCCCAGCCTGCAGCGCTTCACGGTGCTCGGTCGGAGTGACAAACCTGGCCAACGGAAACACCGTCCAGTTCTCGGTGTCGGCGCGCAATGATGCGTACCCGGCGCTCACCACCTGGAACAGCGCGAGCGGACAGGGCAAGCCGTTCGGAGCGCCGAGCGCCGGTTCGGCCTCGGCCGTGAGCGATGCGGTCGGCGGGTCGGCGACGGTGTCGTGGTCGGGATTCGATGGGCGCGGTGACGACATTCGCGGCTACTTCGTCGGCCGGTTGAATTCGCCATCGGTGTCGCCGAACGCGTGCACGGTATCGAGTCCGGCACCTGGCACGGTTTCGGAGCCGTCCGGTGGGTCGATCGACCAGGTGGTGTCGCTGCCTCCGAGCGCCTCCAGCTACACCTTCCCCGACCTTGCGAATGAGAACTCGACCTACTACTTCGTCGTCTGGGGACACAACGGCGCGGGGTGCACGGCCACCAACGTTGCCTCAGCTGTCTTCCGTCCGCTGCCGCCGGCGCCGTCGGCGAATCCCGTGATGCAGTTCCGCGACACCGCAGACACGCTGCGCGATTTCTATGTCCCTTCGATCGCGCCGGCCGGGTTCACCTACCAGGTCAGCCTCGCAGGCGCCAACGACTGGCGTGCGTTCGGCAACAGCGGATACCCCAGGGATGCCCTTGGGCTGCCGTACGGCCAAACCGTGTCGTTCCAGCTGCGCGCCTGTAACGTCTGGGGGAGCGGGGCATGTGGCCAGCCCTCCGCGGTGTACACCGCACCTGAACCATCGATCACACTGAACCCGACCGCCCTGGAGTACGACGCGGCCTCCACCACGTGGAGTTGGGCAGCGGGCCCGGACAACGGTGCACTTCCCGCAACGTATGCCTGCGGTGCGGTCAACGACCCGGCGATCACCGGAACCGCGACGGGTAACACCTGTGTTCTGAGCGCCCAACCCGTGGATGGGCGGGTCTGGATCGACGTGACGGTCAATGGCTACACGAAACGGTTCCTCAGGCCATGATGGACTCGACACAATTTCTTGCGGACTCCCGCACCACGGAAGGCACGAACTTCATGACAATGACCCCGGAGCAGGCCACGTGGTTCGCGGGAGTGTGCGATCAGCTCGTTGAAAACGTCGAGCAGGTCCTCCTCGGCAAGAACCACGTCATCCGGTTGTCATTCGTGACCTTGCTGAGCAGGGGACACCTGCTGCTCGAGGATGTGCCGGGCACGGGGAAAACCTCGCTCGCCCGCGCAATGGCCGAGAGCATCGCCGGCGCGTCAAGCCGTGTGCAGTTCACCCCCGACCTGCTGCCAGGCGACATCACGGGCGTGAGCATCTACGACCAGCGCAGCGGTGACTTCGACTTTCACAAAGGCCCGATCTTCGCGAACATCGTTCTGGCAGACGAGATCAACCGTGCCAGCCCGAAGACCCAGTCAGCTCTGCTCGAGGTGATGGAGGAGGGGCACGTCACAGTTGACGGCATTACCCACCCGGTCGGGGCTCCGTTCATGGTGATCGCCACGCAGAACCCGATCGAGCAGGCCGGAACCTACCGGCTGCCGGAAGCCCAGCTCGACCGGTTCATGATGAAGACGTCGATCGGCTACCCGGACCACCAGTCGACCATTCGTATCCTTGAGGGCTCGGACACGCCGGACAACACAGTGCTCAGCCCGGTCGTCCCAGCGGCAACCATCGCCGAAATGACCACGATGGCCACAACGGTGCACGTCGACCCATCTATCAATGACTACGTTGCGCGGATCATCGACGGCACCCGACAGTCCGCCGAAGTTCGGCTCGGAGCGAGTGTGCGGGGTGCGCTGTCACTGATTCGTGCCTCAAAGACGCTCGCAGCGGCATCCGGTCGATCATTTGTTATTCCTGATGACGTGAAGTCGCTCGCCGATACGGTGCTCGCTCACCGCCTCATCCTGGACGCTGAGGCGGAGTTCGACGGGGTGAACCCGTCGAACGTCATCGCCCAGGTGCTCATCGACACTCCGCCCCCGCGCGACACCGCCGCAGCCTAGGAGCACGACATGGCACAACCGAGCGACGTTCGAGGGGTGACGGCTCAGCAGAAAACGAGCAACCTCACGCGCGCCGCCGCGAACACGGGGTCGACTGAGCTCAACAACGCCAGGACCCGGCTCGTCGGCACACGACAGGGTGCGCTCGCTGACGCCGTGATTACGACGGTGCGCGTGAGCCGCGCCGTGCGCGAGGTGAGCGAGCGCTGGTGGGCCGCGGCGACGAGCGTCGTGACCTGGCTCGGCTGGGCGGTCGCGCTCGCGGTGATTGCTGCGTTCGCTATCGGGTATGGGCTCGGCTGGCAGGAACTCGTGGCCGGGGCGTGGGCTGGCACGATCGTTGTGATTGCGGCAGCCCTGTTCCTGATCGGGCGGACCACCCATGAGGCGACTCTCAGTCTTCCCGTGAACCGCATCGTTGCTGGCGAGAGCGCCGTCGGGCAACTCGATGTGGCCAACCCGTCACGCCGACTGCTTCCGGGCGCGCGGCTCGAGGTACCTGTCGGCGGCGGACTGGCCGATTTCCAGGTTCCAGCACTGCCGGCGGGCGGAAGCTACGAGGACGTGTTCACGGTTCCAGCCCTGCACCGCGGCGTGATTCCGGTCGGGCCGGTGCGCGTCGTGCGAGCCGACCCGCTTGGGCTCGTGCGCCGCGAGCGTGAGTGGGACGAGCGGATCGACCTCTTTGTGCACCCGCGCACCATTTCGGTGCCGAGCCTGAGCACCGGTTTCGTTCGTGACCTCGAGGGCAACCCCACGCGGGACCTCACCGCGAACGACGTCTCCTTCCACGCGCTTCGTGAGTACATGCCTGGCGACGAACGCCGCTCCATCCACTGGAAGAGCACGGCGAAAACCGGGCAGTTCATGGTGCGCCAGTTCGAGGAAACCAGACGAAGCCACCTCATGGTGGCGCTGAGCCTCTCCGCCGCCGACTACGTCGGTGAGGAGGATTTCGAAATGGCCGTCAGCGTCGCCGGTTCACTCGGTGTTCGTGCGATTCGTGACGCCCGAACAGTTTCCGTTGTCGCCAGTGAGTCCACCCCCGAGTTCGCCAAACGCAAGGTCTTCGCCATGAGAACCCTCGCGGCGATCAGCCCGACCCGGTTGCTCGACGACCTCAGCAGCGTCGACCGGTCGGCAACAGCGCTCGGCCTCTCCGACCTCGCCCGGGTCGCCGCCGACTCGATCGCCGGCATCTCGCTCGCCTTCCTGGTCTGCGGCGCAGCCGTCACACCTGCCACCCTTCGCCAGGCCTCGCGGCACTTCCCTGCCGGTGTCGAGGTCATCGCTGTTGTCTGCGACCCCGAGATCGTGCCGAGCTTCCGCACGGCCGGCGAACTCTCCGTGCTGACCATCGGTTTTCTTGAGGACCTCCAGCAGGCCATGGCTCGGGCGGCAGCGTGAACGAGAGAACGGATGCCACGCGGTTCGTTATCTGGAACGCACTGTTTACGATCCTTGCGGTGGGCGTGGCATCCGCTCTCTGGTGGCCGATCTATCAGGTGTCGCAGTTTGTGATCCTCACGGTGGCTGCGATGGTGCTCGGCGTTCTGATCGCGATTCTCGGCTGGCGCCTGCGACTGCCAGGCTTCGCTCTCCTGGGAATCACCATTGGCGTGTATCTCGTTGTCGGTGTTCCCCTCGCCCTTCCCGATGCCGCGTTGTTCGGGGTGCTGCCGACGGGCCCGGGGCTGCTGGACCTGATCACGGGCACTGCGGAGAGCTGGAAGCAGCTCGTCACGATCCTGCTGCCGGTTGGTGCATACCAAAGCCTCCTCATTCCGCCGCTCGTCAGTATCCTGTGCATCACGGTGATCACGCTGTCGATCGCGTTGCGCACCCGACGGCCCGAGATGGCCGTCGTCTGGCCCATGCTGCTCGCGGTGCTCGGCATCGCCTTCGGGCCTGAGATCGGCTGGCAGTCGATCGCCCTCGGCCTCGCCGTTCCTGTCGTCGCCCTGGTCTGGCTGGTGTGGCTCGGCCGATCACGGCACCGCGCCCGCCAGCGCCGGCACGCGAACACCCTCGCGAGCGTGAGCCCTTCACGGCGCGAACGGCACCGGGCGGCCGTCGTGAGTGTCGTCAGCGCCACCCTCATCGTGGCCGTGGCGACCTGCGGTGGTGCCGTCATGGCGTCGGTTGTTCCGGCGTCCGCCGACCGCCAGGTGATTCGCTCGCACATCGAGCAACCGTTCAACCCGCGGGCCTATCCGAGCCCGCTATCGGGGTTCCGAAGTTTCCACCTGCCCGATGCTGCCGCCGAAGAAATGCTCACCGTGTCAGGGCTGCCTGCCGACGGGCGCCTGCGGCTCGCGACGCTCGATGTGTACGACGGTGTCGTTTACACGGTGGGTACAGAGGAGATCTCCGCCGAATCCGGAACCTTCGTGCGGGTGCCGTACCGGCTCGACCAGCAGGCAAGCGGCCAGCTCGTCTCCCTCGACGTGACGATCTCGGGCTACTCGGGCATCTGGCTGCCAGGCGCCGGGCACCTGCGGTCGATCGACTTCGACGGCCCGAACGCGAGCGAGCTGGCCGACAGTTTCTTCTACAACGACGTGACGGGCAGTTCAGCCGTCGTGAATGGACTGGCCGATGGCGACAGCTACCGAATGAACTCGGTCGTCGCTGAAACACCGTCGGTCGAGGAACTCGCCGACGTTCGCCCCGGCTCGGCAAGCGCTGCGCCCCCGGTCGACCTGCCAGGGGTGATGAGCGAGCGGCTCGACCTGTACACCGACGGTGTGACGGGTGCGGGGGAGCGGCTCGTTGCCATGCTCGACGGGCTGAAAAGTGACGGATACATCAGCCACGGTGTCGGCGAGAACGAGCCGACAAGCCTGTCGGGGCACGGCATGGACCGGATCACCGCCCTCTTCACCGAGCGGCCGATGGTCGGCGATGAAGAGCAGTACGCGGTCGCCGCGGCATTGATGGCGCGCGAACTCGGCTTCCCCTCCCGGGTCGTGATGGGTTTCCTGCCCACCCCAAACCCCTCGACCGGAACGGCAACCGTCCTCAGTAACGACATCAGCGCCTGGATCGAAGTGCAGGCGGATGATGGCACGTGGCTCACCGTCGACACGACTCCGCCTCTTCGGGAGATCCCCGAGAAGGAGCTCGACGAACCGACCAAGGTCTCCCGGCCGCAGTCCGTCGTCCAGCCGCCCGTCGAAGAGGAGGAACCAGACACCGAGCAGCTCCCCGCCGACGACACGGTCGACAACGACGACCAGCCGCTCGACCCGCTGCTCGCCCTCCTGCTCCTCGTTGCCCAGATCCTCGGCTGGTCGCTTCTCGCACTCGCTGTGCTCGCCTCGCCGTTCCTGGCCGTGATGGCCGCAAAGGCACGGCGGCGCGTTCTTCGACGGTCCCGTCGTACGCCCGCTGAGCGGATTCGAGCCGGCTGGCAGGAGTTTCAGGACTCTGCCGTCGACTACGGAATCGAACCGCCGCCATCGGCTACACGCCGTGAGGTGGCCTCAACCGTTGGCGGTAAGCGGGCGTTCGCACTGGCATCCGTCGCCGACCGAGCGACCTTCTCGACCGAGCGTCCAAGCAACGAGGATGCCGACCGGGTGTGGGTAGCCGTCGACGACCTGCGGAAGTCCCTCGGGTCGAAGCGCACCCGCCGGGAACGCCTGCGGGCTGCGACATCGCTGCGTTCGCTCGGCATTCGTCCGCGCCGCTCCAAGTGAACCGGGGTCCGCGGACCGCTGAGGGGAGCCGGTAGTGTCGGACGCACGGGAGGAACGACATGCTGCTCAACGGCACTGGAGTGGGTCGCGGTATTGCCGTCGGTCCCGTGATACGGATGCCCGACCCGCTGCCGATCCCCGATGAGGCGGAGCGCACCACCGACGCCGAGTCCGAATACCTGCGAGCCGTTGCGGCGCTTGGTGATGTCGCGCGCGACCTGACCGAACGTGCCCGGCGTGCAGGCGGTGAAGCCGAAGGGGTGATCCTGACCCAGTCGATGATGACGCAGGACCCAGCGCTTCTTGACGACGTCCGCTCAAGAATCGAGGCCGGCAGCACGGCTGAGCGTGCGGTGTTCGAGGCGTTCTCAAGCGTTCGGCACATGCTGCTCGCGCTCGGCGGGAGCCCGGCCGACCGGGCCGTCGACATCGGTGACGTCGGACAGCGAGTGGTCGCCCGCCTGCGTGGTGTGCAGCCGCCAGGCGTGCCGGAAACCGACCACCCGTTCGTGCTGATCGCCGGTGACCTCGCACCGGCAGACGCGGCCGCGCTCGACATCGGGCAGGTGCTCGGGCTGATCACCGTCGGCGGAGGACCGACATCGCACACCGCCATCCTCGCTCGGTCGAAGGGTATCGTCGCGATTGTGGGGGTGACGGATGCCACGGACATCGCGCAGGGGACGACTGTCCTTCTCGACGCGGGCGAAGGCACCGTCACCGTGGACCCCACTGCCGACGATGTGACCGCCGCTCGCCAACGCCTCGTCGCGCGTCGCGTGGCTGTGCCGGTTGGGCCAGGCACGCTGGCGGACGGTACCCGCATCCCGCTGCTCGCGAACATTGGTGGTCCCGGCGAGGCGGCTGCCGCCCTCGAGCTCGGAGCCGAGGGGATCGGCCTGTTCCGCACTGAGCTGCTGTTCCTCGGCGCACGAACGGCGCCGACCGTCGCGGAGCAGCAGGCGGAGTACGCCCGGCTGTTCACGATCTGCGCTGGAAAACGGGTCGTCGTACGCACCCTTGATGCCGGGTCGGACAAGCCACTCGAGTTTCTCCCAACAGGTCAAGAGGAGAACCCGGCGCTCGGGCTGCGGGGCATCCGCGCAACCCGCGTGCACGAGTCGGTGCTGCGCGACCAGCTGACCGCGATCGCGGCCGCCGATGCTGAGACCGATGCTGACGTCTGGGTGATGGCGCCGATGGTGGCTGATGCCGACGAGGCCGGCTACTTCGTTCGCCTGGCGCGCGAGCACGGCGTACGGGTGGCCGGGGTGATGGCCGAGGTGCCGTCGTGCGCGTTGATGGCCGGCCAAGTGCTCGGGATCGCCGACTTCGTCTCGATCGGCACGAACGACCTCACCCAGTACACCCTCGCCGCCGACCGCCGGCTTGGCTCGGTCGCCTCATACGCTGACCCGTGGCACCCCGCCGTGCTCAGGCTCGTGAAGATGCTCGGTGATGCCGGTGTTCAGTCGGGGAGACCGGTTGGGGTGTGCGGCGAGGCGGCGGCTGACCCGATGCTCGCCGTCGTTCTGGTGGGGCTCGGAGCCACGAGCCTGTCGATGGCGCCGAGCGCGTTCGATGCCGTGCGCACCGAACTGAGACAGCACACGCTCGAGCACGCGCGGGCCCTTGCCGTGCGGGCCCTGTCGGCGTCGACGCCGGCCGAGGCGCGGGCGTTCGTCCGGGAGTAGGGGAGCGCGGCTCCGCTCGTCGAGGGGATTGGCCGCGGCATGAGTCGTCACATATGGCTGCGCGGCATTCGAGTCGGCCCAAAGGGTCGTTCCTGCGAAATTGAATGACCATCTCGGACGACTCGAATCGTCGAATGACCCTTTGGGACGGATCGATCTCGAGGAGAAGCTTTCCTTGCAGCGGCAGACGCTCTGCACCACGAACCCCTCAACGACGAAACCCCCGCTTCGAAAGAAGCGAGGGTTTCGAGGTCGAACGGGTGCTGGCTTTACGGCTTGCCACGCATGAGGGCCTGCTTGACCTCTGCGATCGCCTGGGTGACCTGGATTCCGCGAGGGCAGGCATCCGTGCAGTTGAAGGTGGTGCGGCAACGCCACACACCTTCCTGATCGTTGAGGATGTCGAGGCGAACCTTGGCAGCATCGTCGCGCGAGTCGAAGATGAAGCGGTGTGCGTTGACGATCGCGGCCGGGCCGAAGTACTGGCCGTCGGTCCAGAAGATAGGGCAGGACGAGGTGCACGCGGCGCAGAGGATGCACTTGGTGGTGTCATCGAAGCGTGCGCGGTCGGCGACGGACTGGATCCGCTCCTTGCCAGGCTCTGCCTTCTTGGACGGGATGAGGAACGGCTGAACCTCGCGGAAGGACTCGAAGAACGGGTCCATGTCGACGATGAGGTCCTTCTCAAGTGGAAGGCCCTTGATCGCTTCGACGTAGATCGGCTTCGTGATGTCGAGGTCTTTGATCAGCGTCTTGCATGCGAGGCGGTTGCGGCCGTTGATGCGCATGGCGTCTGAGCCGCAGATGCCGTGTGCGCAGGAGCGACGGAAGCTCAGTGAGCCGTCCTGCTCCCACTTGATCTTGTGCAGCGCGTCGAGGATGCGGTCGGTCGAGAACATCTCGACGTCGTAGTCAACCCACTTGGGCTCATCGTCCAGTTCGGGGTTGAACCGGCGGACGATCAGGGTGACGATGAACGGCTTGAGAGCATCGTCAACGGGAGCCGGGGCGTCAATGGTGGCGGTCGACATGGGTTAGTACTTCCTCTCCATTGGCTGGTAACGGGTCATCACGACCGGCTTCCAGTCCAGGCGGATGTGGTCAGCGGCATCCGAAGAGTGCGGGTCGCCGGTCAGGTACGCCATTGTGTGCTTCATGTAGTTTTCGTCATCGCGGTCGGGGTAGTCATCTCGCATGTGTCCGCCGCGGCTTTCCTTGCGGTTGCGTGCGGAGAAGACGACGACCTCGGCGAGGTCAAGCAGGAAGCCGAGTTCGATGGCTTCGAGCAGGTCGGTGTTGTACCGGCGGCCCTTGTCCTGGACGCCGATGTTCATGTACCGGTCGCGCAGGTGGGTGATTGTCTTTGTCACGCTGTCGAGCGACTCGTCGGTGCGGAACACCTGGGCCTTCGTGTCCATCTCCTCCTGCAGTTCCTTGCGGAGGACGGAGATGCGCTCGGTGCCCGGGTTGTTGCGGACGCCCTCGATCATGTCGCGCACGAATACTGCCGGGTCCTCCGGCAGTGGCAGGAACTTAGCGTTCTGCACGTAGGCGACGGCGTTGTTCCCGGCGCGCTTTCCGAACACGTTGATGTCGAGCAGCGAGTTGGTGCCGAGTCGGTTTGAACCGTGCACCGAGACGCAGGCGCATTCGCCTGCGGCGTAGAGACCGGGAACAACCGTGGTGTTGTCGCGCAGCACCTCGGCGTTAACGTTGGTGGGGATGCCGCCCATCGCGTAGTGCGCTGTTGGCATCACCGGAACCGGTTCGGTCACCGGGTCGACACCGAGGTAGGTGCGTGCGAACTCGGTGATGTCGGGGAGCTTCGTCTCGAGGACTTCGGCACCGAGGTGGGTGCAGTCGAGGTAGACGTAGTCCTTGTTCGGACCAGCGCCGCGGCCTTCGGCTACTTCTTTGACCATGCAGCGCGCGACGATGTCGCGGGGAGCGAGATCCTTGATGGTGGGGGCGTAGCGCTCCATGAAGCGCTCACCGCTCGCGTTGCGGAGGATTGCTCCCTCGCCTCGAGCGCCCTCGGTCAGGAGGATGCCGAGTCCGGCGAGGCCGGTCGGGTGGAACTGGAAGAACTCCATGTCCTCGAGGGGGAGCTTCTTGCGCCAGATGATGCCGACGCCGTCACCGGTGAGGGTGTGTGCGTTCGACGTCGTCTTGAAGATCTTGCCGAACCCACCGGTGGCGAAGATGATCGCCTTTGAGTGGAAGACGTGCAGGTCGCCAGTCGACAGCTCGTATGCGACGACTCCGGCTGGCTGCTCCACTCCGTCGACCTCGCTCATGATGACGTCGAGAACGTAGAACTCATTGAAGAAGTTGATGCCGAGGCGCACGCAGTTCTGGAACAGCGTCTGGAGGATCATGTGGCCGGTGCGGTCGGCGGCGTAGCACGCACGGCGAACCGGAGCCTTGCCGTGGTCGCGGGTGTGGCCACCGAAACGACGCTGGTCGATCTTGCCCTCTGGCGTGCGGTTGAACGGAAGACCCATGTTCTCAAGGTCGATGACGGCGTCAATCGCTTCCTTGGCGAGGATCTCGGCTGCGTCCTGGTCAACCAGGTAGTCGCCACCCTTGACGGTGTCGAAGGTGTGCCACTCCCAGCTGTCTTCCTCGACGTTGGCGAGGGCAGCAGCCATGCCGCCCTGTGCCGCTCCCGTGTGGGACCGCGTCGGGTAGAGCTTGGAGATGACGGCAGTCTTCGCGCCGGGGCCGGCCTCGATGGCCGCCCGCATGCCGGCGCCGCCGGCGCCAACGATGACGATGTCGAACTGGTGGTAGTGAACTCCATCGATGATGGTGGAGTCGCTTGGGTCCTGAGTCACAGATGCATCCAAAATTTCAGTTGTTCGTTACGCAGCGCAGAACGAGGGGAGAAGGTCAGCAGGCTGTCCGGCGGGGCACGGGTCGAAGGTGAAGACGACGAGTGTGCCGAGGAGGATGAGGATCGCAACGGCCGCAAGGATCGCACCCTTGAGGATGGTGCGGGTCATCTTGCCGCGGGCGTAGTCGTTCACGATCGTGCGCATGCCGTTGCCGCCGTGGATGAGCGCGAGCCAGAGCATCGCGACGTCCCACCACTGCCAGAACGGTGACGCCCACTTGCCGCCGACGAAGGCGAAGTCGATTGCGCTGACGCCGTCACCGACGATGAGGTTCATGAAGAGGTGGCCGAAGATGAGAACGACCAGGATGACGCCGGAGGCGCGCATGTAGATCCAGCCCCACTTTTCCCAGTTGATTCCCTTTTTGCGGGCGGGACGTACCGGGGTACGGGGAGCGTCGATGGTTTGAGACATGAGGTTCTCCCCTTTCTAGTGGCTGAAGACGTTGATCAGGTGGCGAGGCGTGAAGCCGAGCATGGTGATAACCCAGAGGGCGATGACCACGTAGAACATGACCTTCTGGTACCTGGTGCCCTTCGACCAGAAGTCGATGAGCACAATGCGCAGGCCGTTGAAGGCGTGGAAGACGATGGCGCCGACGAGGGCGACCTCTCCGAGGCCCATGATGGGCGTCTGGTACGTGCCGATCACCGCGTTGTACGCCTCCGGCGACACACGCACGAGCGCCGTGTCGAGGATGTGCACAAGAAGGAAGAAGAAGATGGCGACACCGGTGATTCGGTGCAGAACCCAGGACCACATACCTTCGCGACCCCGGTACAGGGTTCCTGCGGGGACTCGGGAAGTGGTGGTATTCAACGGTGGTGTTCTTTTTTCAGTCTGCACTGACATCGAACGGCCCTCCCTGATTGAAGCCTCATAACCGCCTAGTCAGGCGGCCGTGCGTCACAACGGCGCGTTGCAACAGTCTACGTTCCGCGCCGTAATTTCGCCGGTTAGGCATGCCTAAGTGTCTTGACGTCGAGACAATCGCCCTCGAGAATACGTCGAACGCACGCTGCCGCTAGCCTGAGGAGCATGACAAGTCCTCTCGAACGCTTCTACAGTGTCATCCCAGCTGGCGGCATCGGCTCGCGACTCTGGCCGTTATCTCGAGCGGATGCTCCGAAGTTTCTTCACGACCTCACCGGCTCCGGCACCACATTGCTCCGTGCAACCTGGGACCGGTTGGCTCCCTTGTCGGGAGAGCAGCGCATCATGGTTGTCACCGGGCGTGCGCACCGTGCGGCCGTCGAATCCCAGCTCCCGGACCTCATCGATCCCAACGTTGTGCTCGAGAGCGATCCGCGGGACTCGACAGCGGCGATCGGACTGGCCGCAGCCATCCTGATGAAGCGGGAACCCGATGTCATCATCGGCTCGTTCGCTGCTGACCACGTGATTCGCGGGGACCGTCTGTTTCGCGCCGCCGTCACCCAGGCTGTTGCGACAGCTGACGCCGGGTACATCACGGCCATCGGCATTCAGCCGACGGAGCCGGCCATCGGGTTCGGCTACATCCACGTCGGAGCCCCGCTCGACGTGCCTGGTGCTGACTCTGCGCAGCTCGTGGATTCCTTTGTCGAGAAACCGAACCTCGCAACCGCCAAGAAGTACGTGTCTGGCGGAGCGCACCTTTGGAACGCCGGTATGTTCATCAGCCGCGCCGATGTTCTTCTCGAGGAACTGGCGAAGAACCGACCGGAGCTGCATGCAGGACTGATGGAACTGGCATCCGTTTGGGATGATCCTGCGCTGCGCGGTCCGGCCGTCGACCGCATTTGGCCCAATCTCGAGAGGATCGCGATCGACTACTCCGTCGCGGAACCCGCTGCCCTCGCCGGACGCCTTGCTGTTGTGCCCGGTCACTTCGACTGGGACGACGTTGGTGATTTCGCATCGCTCGCGAAGCTCAACTCGGGTGGGCGCAGAACCGACCTGGCGATCCTGGGTGAGAGTGCCCGTATTCTCTCTGACGCGTCGAGCGGCATTGTTGTCAGCCAGACGAACCGGGTGATCAGCCTGATCGGTGTTAAGGACATCGTCGTTGTTGACACCCCTGACGCCCTGCTCGTCACAACGAGCGCGAACGCGCAACGTGTCAAGAGCGTCGTCGACGCGCTCAAGCTGTCTGGCCGCGACGACGTTCTTTAGGCGCGCGCCTCGTCGGCTGCGGGAGTGTCGTTGCCGAGCGCGCGAAGTGCCCGGTCGGAGGCGCCGCCCAGCCCGAGGCTGACCGCCAACTGCCGAACGCTCTCCGCCGCATCCGCTGAGAGCGGGCGGATGCGGGCGTCCGGAACGTCGAGCTCGAGCGTGCGAACCACTTCAACGACCGTCGGGGCAACCCGGAGGTAGTCAGCCGCGCCGAGGATCTTCGCCCGCACCGACTCCGACATCCCCGCACCGCGCGTCGCCGAGGCCGCGACGATGGCGTCCAGGTCGCCGAACGTGCCGAGCAAGCCCGCTGCCGTCTTCTCGCCAACGCCGGCGACGCCGGGAAGCCCGTCAGACGTGTCACCACGAAGCGCCGCGAAGTCGGCGTACTGGTGTGCGCTCACACCGTACTTCTCTCGAACCACACTCTCGGTGAGGACCTCAAGCTTGCTCATTCCACGCGCCGTATAGATGACACGGATGCCACGGGCATCGTCGACAAGCTGAAAGAGGTCCCGATCTCCGGTGACGACGTCGACGGGTCCCTTCGCCTGCGAGGCGAGACTGCCGATGACATCGTCGGCCTCGTGCTCGGGTGCACCGACGAAGGGAATGCCGAACGCATCGAGCACCTGGCGGATGAGGGGGATCTGCACGTCGAGCAGTTCTGGTGTCTCTTCGACGTCCGGTCCGTCTACGACGACCTGCGCCACCCGATGCTGTTTGTAGCTCGGGATGAGATCGACGCGCCACTGCGGCCGCCAGTCGTCATCCCAGCAGGCGACAAGTTCGGCTGGCTGGTAGTCGGTGACCAGCTTGGCGATGAAGTCGAGGAGCCCGCGGACCGCGTTGACCGGAGTGCCGTCTGGGGAGCGCAGTGTGTCGGGCAGTCCGTGGAACGCGCGAAAGTAGAGAGATGCGGTGTCGAGGAGCATCAGTGGTCCGGCCATGTGTTGATTGTGGCACGCGACGAGGGCCGAGCAGAGGGTCGGATGCCGCTCGCGTTGCGCATTAGTGCGCATCCGCGCCTGCACCTGCTCATATGAGCGCCGCGAACCATGCGATGCGTTCCCGGTTTAGCCTTGCGGGGAACAGCTATGTAACGCTTCTGTTTCGAGAGAAGACCACGGCGTCGTGGCCTTCGTAACTTTCGGTAACGTAAGCCAATACCGCCCTCGCGAGCCCCGCAGGGCAGCACCCTGGAGGACACATTGACAATCAACACCCGTAAGGCCGTTTTCGCCGGCCTTGCCAGCGCCGGCGTTATCGCCCTGCTCGCTGGCTGTGGACAGGCCCCCACCAGCGATGGTGGCTCAAACGAAGCTGCATCCGACTTCCTCCCCTGCATCGTTTCGGACGCGGGTGGATTCGACGACAAGTCCTTCAACCAGTCCAGCTACGAGGGCATGGTCGAGGCTTCAGATGAGCTCGGCGTCGAGATGAAGGACGTCCAGAGCGACACAGAAGATGACTACGCTCCGAACATCACGAGCCTCGTCGACCAGGGCTGCAACCTGATCGCGACCATCGGCTTCGCGCTCGCTGACGCAACCAAGGCAGCTGCTGAAGAGAACACAGACGTGAACTTCATCATGCTCGACGACAACTCGATCGACCTCGAGAACGTCAAGCCGATCATTTACGACACGGCACAGGCCGCCTTCCTCGCTGGCTACGCCGCAGCTGACTACTCGAAGACCGGCGTCGTCGGCACCTTCGGTGGACAGCAGTTCCCGACAGTGACCATCTTCATGGATGGCTTCGCTGACGGCGTTGCGTACTACAACGAGCAAAAGGGCAAGGACGTCAAGGTCGTCGGTTGGGATGTCGCTGGCCAGACCGGTTCATTCACCGGTGGCTTCGAGGCAAACGACACGGCCAAGCAGCTCGCAACGACCCTCATCGGACAGGACGCTGACGTGCTCCTCCCCGTTGGTGGACCGATCTTCCTCAGCGCCATCGAGGCCATCACGGACTCCGGCAAGGACGTTGCGATGATCGGTGTCGACGCTGACCTCTACGAGACCGCTGACTCGGGCAACGAGCTCTTCCTCACCTCGATCCTCAAGCAGATGAAGTCGGGCGTCAACGACGTCGTCGTCGCCGCTGGCAATGACGAGTTC
This sequence comes from Mycetocola zhadangensis, assembly GCF_003668565.1. Lineage (GTDB taxonomy): Bacteria > Actinomycetota > Actinomycetes > Actinomycetales > Microbacteriaceae > Mycetocola_A > Mycetocola_A zhadangensis. The sequence goes on along the minus strand of NZ_RCWJ01000003.1, from coordinate 109,768 downwards.
GATGCAACCCCGTACGTCGGAACGCTCGAGAACGATGGAGTCGGCATCGCCCCGTTCCACGACTTCGAGGGCAAGGTGAACGAGACGCTTCAGGCCGAGCTCGACGAGATCAAGGCTGGCATCATCGACGGATCCATCGAGGTTTCCTCGCCGTCTTCGCCCAAAGCTGAGTAGCTCTTCGCACTCAACCCACTCCCAGCGCGGGGGGATCAGCTTCGGCTGGTCTCCCCGCTCTGTATGAACGTAGGATTCACCCATGAAGCTCGAACTTCGCGGCATCACGAAGAGATTCGGTTCTCTCGTCGCCAACGACCACATTGATCTGGTCATCCAGCCCGGCGAAATCCACTGCCTCCTCGGCGAGAACGGGGCGGGGAAATCCACGCTCATGAACGTTCTCTACGGCCTCTACCAGGCCGAAGAGGGCGACGTCCTCCTCGACGACGTCGTCCAGCACTTCGCTGGTCCCGGTGACGCCATGCGCGCCGGCATCGGTATGGTGCACCAGCACTTCATGCTCATCCCCGTTTTCACTGTCGCTGAAAACGTCATGCTCGGTCACGAGCAGACGGGCGTGGCAGGCAAGCTCGACCTCGATGCGGCTCGCGCAAAGGTGCGCGAAATCTCCGCGAGGTTTGGATTCCATGTCGACCCGGACGCTCTCGTCGGTGATCTGCCCGTCGGTGTGCAGCAGCGCGTGGAGATCATCAAGGCGCTCTCGCGCGACGCTCAGGTCCTCGTGTTCGATGAGCCAACAGCAGTGCTCACGCCGCAGGAGACCGACGAGCTCATGACGATCATGCGTCAGCTCCGCAGCGAGGGAACCTCGATCGTCTTCATTACGCACAAACTGCGAGAGGTGAGGGAAGTCGCAGACCGGATCACAGTCATCCGTCTCGGAAAAGTTGTCGGCGAAGCGTCGCCGACCGCGTCCAATTCGGAACTCGCCGCGCTCATGGTCGGTCGCGCCGTCGAACTGACCGTGCACAAGGAGACAGCCCGTCCCGGAGCGGCGAGCCTCGTCGTTCGCAACCTCGACGTCATCGACCCCCTCGGCCTGAAGGTCGTCAACAACGTCAGCTTCGAGGTGCACGAGGGCGAGATTCTCGCGATCGCCGGTGTGCAGGGTAACGGCCAGACCGAGTTGACCGAGGCCATCCTGGGTCTTCAGCCGCGCGTCACCGGCGACATCACGCTCAACGGCGAGAAGCTCACCGGGCTCAGCGTTCGCAAGATCCTGAATGCGGGAGTCGGGTTCGTCCCCGAGGACCGCACCGAGGACGGGCTCGTCGGCGAGTTCACGATCGCCGAGAACCTCATGCTCGACCGCTCAGACGCGCCTCCGTTCGTTCGCCGCGGCAATCTGCAGCTGGGCTACCTGGCCGAATTCGCGCAGGAGAAGAAGGACGAGTTCGACATCCGGGCCCAGTCCATCACCACGATGGCCGGCCGGCTGTCCGGCGGAAACCAGCAGAAGGTTGTTCTCGCCCGTGAGCTGAGCCGCGACCTCAAGCTGTTTGTCGCGTCGCAGCCCACGCGCGGGATCGACGTTGGTTCCATTGAATTCGTTCACAAGAGGATGGTCGAGACGCGTGATGCGGGCATCCCGGTCATCGTCGTATCAACAGAGCTCGACGAGGTCGTTGCGCTCGCAGACAGGATTGCAGTGATGTACAGAGGTTCCATCGTCGGAATCGTCCCGGGCAACACGCCGCGTGACATTCTCGGCCTCATGATGGCCGGCGAAAACCCGACAGGAGTTGCCGCGTGAGCGACGTCACAGCACCAACGGCTCCAGCGGGAAACGAGCCGCAGAAAACGACTCAGCCTGAGGCGCCGCGCGGCAACCAGGTTCTTGCCGACATCCTCAACGGCAGTTTCGTCATCACGATCCTCGCCGTAGTGTTCGCCCTCCTGATCGGTGCAGTGCTGATCGCCGTCACCGATGAGGATGTCCAGGCCGCAGCGGGGTACTTCTTCGCTGCTCCCGGCGACACCTTCAGCGCGATCTGGCAGTCGGTCTCCGGCGCGTACGGCGCGCTCTTCCAGGGGTCGATCTACAACTTCCGTCGTGATTCCTTTGTCGACGGCATCAAGCCGCTCACCGAAACGCTGACGTTCGCGACGCCACTGATCGCTGCAGCGCTCGGTATCGGTATCGCCTTCCGGGTTGGCCTTTTCAACATCGGTGGCCGCGGCCAGATGCTCATCGCCGCCGCGTGCGCCGGCTGGGTCGGCTTCTCCTTCGAACTGCCATGGGGAGTTCACCTCGCCATTGCCGTGATCGCGGGCATCGTCGGCGGCGCCCTGTGGGGTGGAATCGTCGGACTCCTCAAGGCGCGAACAGGTGCGCACGAGGTCATCCTCACGATCATGCTCAACTACGTCGCCTTCTACCTGGTCTCGTGGATGCTGCGCACCCCTGGCCTGCTTCAGGCCCCAGACTCGGTCAACCCGAAGTCACCGGCCATGCTCGAGACCGCTGTGTTCCCCGAGATCCTCGGGCCCAAGTACAACCTCCACCTCGGCTTCATCTTCGTCATCGCGGCGACGATCTTCGCCTGGTGGCTGCTCAACCGGTCGAGCCTCGGCTTCCAGTTCCGCGCGGTCGGTGAGAACCCGAACGCCGCCCGTGTTGCCGGCATCAACGTGAAGAACACCTACGTTCAGGCGATGCTCATTTCCGGTGGTCTTGTCGGCCTGGCCGGAGTCATGCAGGTGCTCGGCACCGTCACCACCGGCTTCTCGGCCGGCATCGACGCCGGTATCGGTTTCGATGCGATCACCGTCGCCCTGCTCGGCCGCAGCCGCCCGTGGGGCATCTTCGCGGCCGGTGTGCTCTTTGGCGCTTTCAAGGCCGGAGGGTTCGCCATGCAGGCGGCTGAAGGCATCCCGATCGACATCGTCACCGTCGTGCAGTCGCTCATCGTGCTGTTCATCGCGGCACCCCCGCTGATCCGCGCGGTGTTCTTCCTGCCAAAACAGGGCAAACCCAAGCGACTCAAACTCAACGTTTCACAGGAGGTGGCGGCGAAGTGACCACGACAACCGCTGAAGAATCCGTCTCCGCCAGCCTCGAAACGGCGACCATCAAGAGCTGGAAGGCGCCGATCGCCTACGCGATCTTCACCCTCATCGCCATCGTGCTCTTCGTCGTCAACGGCCGGGACGGCTCCAGCCGCTTCCGCCTGTCGAGCGAAGCCGATCTGATCCAACTCCCGGTCATCGACGCACCCACCCGACTGACCTGCGTCGTCGTTGTCGTGCTGCTCCTGGCCATCACCGCGTACGCCACCTGGCTCTCCAGCCAGGCCAAACGCGTTCCGCTCTGGCTCACGATCATCTTCGCCGCAGCGTTCATGTGGGCCTTTCTCACCTGGGCAGCCGCCGGAGAGAGCATTCCGATCACCGGTCTCCTCCTCGGCACCGTCGCACTGAGCGCACCGCTCATCTTCGGCGCACTCGGCGGCGTGATCTCCGAGCGCGTCGGCGTCGTCAACGTCGCCATCGAAGGGCAGCTCCTCGCGGGTGCCTTCCTCTCGGCCTTCGTGGCATCAGTCACTGGCAACCCGTGGGTCGGTCTCATCGCTGCCATGGTCGCCGGAGTGCTCGTGAGCTTCCTGCTCGCGGCGTTCTCGATCAAATACCTCGTCGACCAGGTCATCGTCGGTGTTGTGCTCAACGTGCTCGTTGCAGGACTCACCAGCTTCCTGTACACGACGGTGCTTACGAGCAACACTCCGTTGTTCAACTCGCCGCCACGGTTCCCCCGCATCAGCATCCCGATCCTCAGCGAGATTCCGATTCTCGGCCCCGTGCTGTTCCGCCAGACCGTCATCATCTACTTCATGTACGTCGCGGTGATCGTCGTCTGGTGGGCGCTCTTCCACACCAAGTGGGGCCTCCGCCTCCGCGCGGTGGGCGAGCACCCGCAGGCCGCTGACACGGTCGGCATCAAGGTGAACGCCACACGGTTCTGGAACGTTGCGCTGGCCGGGGCGATCGCCGGCTTCGGTGGCGCGTACTTCACGCTCGGTTCGGTCGGTGGTTTCACCAAGGAGATGACCGCAGGCGCCGGCTTCATCGCTCTGGCCGCCGTGATCTTCGGCCGCTGGGATCCGATCCGAGCCACCCTGGCCGCTCTGCTGTTCGGGTTCGCCACGAACCTGCAGAACGTGCTCGGTGCCATCGGCTCAGGCGTTCCGAGCGAGTTCCTCCTCATGCTTCCGTACGTCGTCACCATCTTCGCGGTCGCGGGTCTGGTCGGATACGTACGCGGGCCAGCGGCGTCCGGCAAACCATACATAAAGGCGTAGAACGATGACAGATTCAATCGACTGGGGTGCGCTGCGCGAAGCGGCGACGGATGCCATGACCAAGGCATACGTGCCGTACTCGAAGTTTCCGGTCGGGGTGGCCGCGATCGTCACAGACGGTCGGATCATCACCGGGTGCAACGTCGAGAACGCCAGCTACGGCTTGACCCTGTGCGCCGAATGCGCGCTGGTGTCCATGTTGCACCTGACCGGCGGTGGACAGCTCGTCGCATTCACCTGCGTCGACGGCGACGGAAACACCCTGATGCCGTGCGGTCGTTGCCGCCAGCTGCTCTTCGAGCACGCCGTGCCGGGGATGATCCTCGAGACCGTCTCAGGCATTCGAACCATTGACGAGGTACTGCCCGACGCCTTTGGCCCGCGCACCCTGAACGAATACGCGGGAGACACAACCAATGACTGACCAGACACTCGAAGCATTCGACGCGGTCGACCTCATCCGCACCAAGCGTGACAAAGGCGAATTAACAACGGATGCCATCAACTGGTTGATCGACGCCTACACGCGTGAATACGTCGGTAACGAACAGATGGCCGCCCTGGCCATGGCGATCCTGCTCCATGGCATGAGCCGCCGCGAGATCCGTGACCTGACCCTCGCGATGATCGCGTCCGGCGAGACCATGGACTTCTCCGGCCTCGGCAAGACCACTGTCGACAAGCACTCCACCGGAGGAGTGGGCGACAAGATCACCCTGCCGCTCATGCCCCTCGTCGCGTCATACGGCGTCGCAGTGCCGCAGCTCTCCGGGCGCGGCCTCGGCCACACCGGCGGAACCCTCGACAAGCTCGAGTCGATTCCGGGCTGGCGTGCCGACATCTCGAACGAGGAGATGTTCGACATCCTCCGCGACGTCGGTGGCGTCATCTGCGCCGCGGGCAAGGGCCTCGCCCCCGCCGACAAGCGCCTGTACGCGCTGCGCGACATCACGGGAACTGTCGAAGCCATCCCGCTCATCGCCTCGAGCATCATGTCGAAGAAGATTGCCGAGGGAACGGCTGCGCTCGTCCTCGACGTGAAGTTCGGCTCGGGCGCGTTCATGCAGGACTACGCCAAGGCCGAGGAACTCGCTCGCACCATGGTGGCGCTCGGGCAGGACGCCGGTGTGAAGACCTCGGCGCTGCTCACCAACATGAGTGTGCCGCTCGGACTCGCCATCGGAAACGCCAACGAAGTGCGCGAGTCGGTCGAGGTGCTCGCCGGAGGCGGCCCAGCTGACATCGTCGAACTCACCGTTGCGCTTGCGCGCGAGATGCTCACTCTCGCCGGACAGCCGGACGCCGACGTGGAGGAAGCCCTCAAGGATGGCCGCGCCATGGACACCTGGCGTCGCTCGATAATTGCCCAGGGCGGCGACCCCGACGCCGCACTGCCCGTCGCCCGCGAAACCCACACGGTCACCGCTGACGCCGACGGCGTGCTCGTTCGCCAGGAGGCGCTGCCGTTCGGTATCGCCGCATGGCGCCTCGGTGCTGGCCGTGCTCGCGCGCAGGACCCGGTGCTGCACGCCTCGGGAATCGACCTGCACGTGAAACCGGGCGACGTTGTGCGCGCGGGTGACCCGCTGTTCACGCTGTCGGCCGACGACGCCGGGCGTTTCCCGCGGGCGCTTGACGCGCTCGAAGGGGCATACGAGCTCGCCGCACCGGGAACCGCGTTCACCCCGGAGCCGTTGGTGCGCACGCGTATCGCCTAGACATCCCGAGCGCTTGGTCCGTCGGGATGAAACCCAATCGCGACTGGCCCATCTCAGAGGACTGCTCGCGCCATCGCGCCATCCCAGAGAGCCGCGTGCGGTCGACCTCTCCGAGATGACCGCATTCGATCGGGCCCAAATGGCGATTCGCAATCGACTCGGCCCAAAGGGCGATTCGATTTAAATCGAACAACCTTTTGGGCCGACTCGTTGGGGTGAATCGCCTTTTGGGCCGACTCAAACGTCTGGCGGTTAGCGTCAGCCGGTCCACCCGCGTTTCCGGAGCCGTCGCTCCGTTCTGGCGATCACGTCCGGGAGGTTCTGAAGGTCATCTCCGGTGAAATAGACCATGCTCCAGTCATCGTCGACGGCGTCGTTGCCGCGTCGGATATCTTTGCGCCATTGCCGACGATCGTGACGGTGATGGTCGCCCTGATACTCAAGCCCGACCTTGAAGTCGGGGTACGCAAGGTCAATCTCAATGCGGCGTTCGCTGACTTTCAGGTGTACTTCGACATTCGGTTCGGGATCCGGGAGAGGGCTGGCCACCAACGCCAGCCGAACAATGCTCTCCGGCCGCGACCTAGAGCGATCGCTGAGCGAATGAAGGGCAGCTCGCATCCGAAGGCGCCCGCGTTGTGACGGGTATCGCGAAACGGCATCACGAAGTGCTTCTTTCGTGGTGGCAGGGTTCTTGTGCCAGAGAAGGCTGTCGCCAGCGGCCACAAGATTTTCGAAACTCAGGAGAGCCGCAAGGTCGCACCAGGTTCGCTCGACGGTCGTGACCCAGATACCGCCGAGGAGAACGACGTCATCTGGTGAGAACGCGGCGCTATGACCAACAACGCCGCGGGCTTTTGTAGCTCGAAAGCCCTGCCGGCACGTGACATGAAGGGGGCCGACCTCCGAGCGCTCCGGAAGCGGCATGCCGTGGAGCGTTGCGGCCGTGTAATGACTGAATACCTCAGCGCGTTGTACCCGCCGTGAGAATGCGACGCACCGATCTATCAGGGTCACGTCTATCCCGGGGGCCAAACGGGCGCCATGATAGGGCCGCTGGAAGGCATCATTGCGAAGCTGTGAACGCGAGATGCCATTGGCGTACGCCTCGCGAACGGAAAACGAACGAGGAAGCGTGTCAGGGAGTGGGCGACGAAAGTACATGAAGCGAGCGTCGTGGCTCAGCCACAGCCTGTGGCACTCGCTCCTCTACCCGTGGAATCCCCTCGGTGCACGCTGGCCTGTGACGGACGCACAAAACGCCCACGTCCAGGCGCCAGAACCCAGCCTGCATCGTGACACGTCGCTGTGGCAACGGCGCGGCGGGAACGGCGTGTGGTGAGCAACAGCGCGGCGGGAACGGCGTGTGAAGGAATCGCCTACGCGGGGTCGCCGATGCGCTCGAGCGCGTCCACGATGAGGTCCCAGAGCCGGTCGGCGTCGAGGTCCATCGCGGCCTGGGTGGTGCAGTCCGCTGGGGCGATGGCGCGCAGGTCGGCGACCGTCATGCCGAGAGTAAGTGCTCCACTGAGCTCGACGCTGATCGGCATCCGCCGCACCGTCATGATGCTCGGGTCGATGACGTACGCCACAGCGCATGGGTCGTGCACCGGGGGAGCGTCGAACCCCTGCGACTGCTGGTACGTGCGTGTGAAGAACTCGATGAGCTCGCCGACGAACCGGGCAGGCGCCGTGTCGACGGCGGCAATACGCTCGGCCACTTCGGGAGTGGCCAACGCATGGTGGGTGAGGTTCAGCCCCACCATCGTCACCGGCCAGCTCTCGGAAAACACGATGTGTGCGGCCTCCGGGTCGATCACAATGTTGAACTCGGCGGTCGCCGTCGTGTTGCCCACACCGACGCTCCCGCCCATCAGTACGACTTCCCTGACCCGCGGCACGATCCGCGGTTCCTTCCGCGCGGCCATCGCGATGTTCGTGAGCGCGCCGGTCGGCACCAGCGTGATCGTGCCGGGCTCAGCGGCCATCACCGTGTCGATGATGAGGTCAACGGCGTGCCGCTCGTCGAGCTCGAGAACCGGCTCGGGCAGCACCGGCCCGTCGAGACCGGATTCACCGTGAATGTCCGCTGCCGTCTGCACAGGCCGCACCAACGGCCGCACACAGCCGGCCGCAAACGGCACACCGGTGATGCCGGCCACCCGAGCAACAGACAGCGCATTCCGGGTGACCTTCTCGAGCGTCTGGTTCCCCACCACTGTGGTCACGGCGACAAGCTCGATCTCCGGATTGCCGTGCGCGAGCAGCATCGCAATCGCGTCATCGTGGCCAGGGTCGCAGTCGAGAATGATCTGAGTCGGCATCCCTCAACCCTATGCCGGCGATTCGCGAATCCGCGGTGTGGGCGACCGGCTAGCGCGGTAGTCTGGTCGGGTGAATTCAGCGAACGAGTACCAGCTTCCCCGCGGCGTCGACATCGCGAGCCTCCCCAAGGTTTCGCTCCACGACCACCTCGATGGGGGCGTCCGCCCGCAGACGATTATTGAACTTGCGGATGCCATCGGCTACGACGTTCCCGAATCGAACGCCGACAGGCTGGCTGAGTGGTTCCTCACCCAGTGTGACGCAGGCAATCTCGTCGACTACCTCAAGACCTTCGACCTCTCCACCGCTGTCATGCAGACGCCGGAGGGCCTCACCCGCATCGCCCGCGAGTTCGTCGAGGACCTCGTCGCTGACGGCGTGGTCTACGGCGAGATTCGCTGGGCGCCCGAGCAGCACCTGAGCCGCGGACTCACCCTCGATGCGACAGTCGAGGCCGTGCAGGAGGGCATCGAGCAGGCCATCGACGACGCCGAGCGCGCCGGAAACAGCATCCAGATCGGGCAGCTGATCACGGCAATGCGTCACGCCGACCGCGGCCTCGAGATCGCCGAGCTCGCCGTTCGGCACCGCGACCGCGGCGTCGTCGGATTCGACATCGCCGGAGCCGAAGCCGGTTTCCCGGCCAGCCGTCACCGCCTCGCATTCGACTTCCTGGCCAAGGAGCACTTCCCGGTCACCGTGCACGCCGGCGAAGCCGACGGCCTCGACTCCATCAACAGCGCCCTCTTCGACGGGCGCGCCCTGCGTCTCGGCCACGGTGTGCGCCTCGCCGAGGACATCACCGTCGAGCGCAGCGACGACGAGGGGATCTACGTCTCACTCGGCCCGATCGCCCAGTGGGTCAAGGACCGCGAGATCGCACTCGAGCTCAGCCCGTCGTCGAACCTGCAGACCGGCGCGATCGCGCAGTGGGGCACCGACCTGGTCGACCACCCATTCGACCTGCTCTACCAGCTCGGCTTCCGCAACACGGTCAACGTCGACAACCGCACCATGAGCGGAACCAGCCTCACCCGCGAACTCAGCCTGTTGACGGATGCCTTCGCTTACGACCTCGACGACCTCGAGGTCTTCCAGCAGAACGCCGCGGCTGCAGCCTTCCTTCCTCTTGAAGACCGCGAGGAACTCGGCGAGATCATCGCGGCCGGTTTCGAGGCGGCGCGGGTCTGACATTTCTCGCCCACGCGAGCCGCACATCGAACCCTTTCTTCAGCTTGTGCCGGTAGCCTGAGACTGGTTCCGCCCGAACGAATGTCCGCTGAACAAAAGAGCTCACGATGACACTGCCTCCACTGCCCGACTCCGCCATCGCCCTCTCACAGGACGCGTCGAACTGGCGTGAGGCGATCCGGCTTGCCGGTGCGGCACTGGTGGAAAGCGGGGTGGCCGAACCCGGGTACACCGATCGCATGATCGAGGTGGTCGAAGAGTTCGGTGCGTACATTGTCATCGCGCCCGGCCTCGCCCTTGCGCACGCGCGCCCGGGCGCCGATGTGCGCCGCGAGGGACTGGCTGTCGTCACGCTCGCGACCCCTGTTGCGTTCGGGCACCCGCACAACGATCCGGTGAGCGTCATCCTGGGGCTGGCCGTGACGACACCGGAGAGCCACGTGACAAGTGTCGCCGCGCTGGCCAATGTGTTCAACGATGCGTCAGCAATCCCGGCGGTCGCCGCTGCGACCACCCCAGACGCCGTGCGCGCCGTGCTCGGTGCGACAGGAGAGGCAGCAGCATGAAAATCGTCGCTATCTGTGGAGCCGGCGTCGGCACCTCGGGCATTCTCAAGGTCAACGCCGAGCGGGTTCTCAACCGGCTGGGTATTGATGCCGAGGTGACGGCATCCGATATTGCAAGCATCGCCACATCGGCAGCGCAGGCGCAGGTCATTCTCACCTCACCCGAGCTCGTCGACAAGATCGGCAAAACCTTTGCCGACATCGTTGTGATCGAGAACTACTTCGATCTCGAGGAGCTCGAACGGAAGCTCGACAAGGCACTCGGTTGAAGCGTCCCGCCGAGCCCCGCTCGGTCAGGCAGTGACGCGTGCCGCGATCTCGGCGAGTTCTGCCTTGATTGCCGCGAGAACGACGGATGCTTCATCCCGCTTCTCGTTCGGCCGCTGCACGTCGAGATAGAACTTGATCTTCGGCTCTGTGCCCGATGGCCGCGCCATCACACGTGAACCGTCGGCGAGCACAAACCGGAGTGCGTCGGTCGCCGGGAGGCTGCCGAAGCCGTCGATGAGGTCGTCGATCTCGTTCACTTTCACGCCGCCGAGCTGCTGCAGCGGTTCGGCGCGAAGGTGCGCCATGATCTTCGCGATGTCGCCGAGGTCGGTGACCCGCAGCGAGAGCTGGTCGCTTGCGAAGTAGCCGAACTTCTCGGCGAACGCCTCGAGCGCACGTTCGACGGTGACACCCTGCTCTCTGAGGAAGCAGACCATGGACAGGAAATCGGTCGCGGCCGAGATGCCGTCCTTGTCGCGCACCGTCGTCGGGTTGACCAGGTAGCCGAGGGCTTCTTCGTAACCGAAGAGCAGGTTCGGAACCCGGGAGACCCACTTGAAGCCGGTGAGCGTTTCGACGAAGTCGAGGTCGTACTCACGCGCAACGGCGGCGAGGGCGGGGGACGACACGATTGAGCAGGCCAGCGCTCCGCCCGGAGCCGACTGCTCGGCGTGAATCACGGCAGCGCGCCAGCCGAGGAGCCAGCCGACCTCGTTGCCCGAGAGCTGGCGGTAACCCTCGTCGTTCGAGGGATCGGGGATCGCAATGGAGAGCCGGTCGGCGTCGGGGTCGTTGGCGACGATGAGTTCTGCGCCGACCTCGCGGGCCTTCGCGTAGGCCAGGTCGAGGGCGCCCGGCTCCTCCGGGTTGGGGAACGACACGGTCGGGAACGCGGCGTCGGGGTGCTGCTGCTCCTCGACGGGGGTGATCGTGGCGAGCCCTGCCGCTTCGGCGACCCGGGAGAAGGTTTCCCAACCGACGCCGTGCATGGCCGTATAGACGACGTTCAGGTCGACGGGCTTCGCGGTCATCACCTTCGCGGTCTCGGCGACGTAGGCGTCGAGGAGGTCCTCGCCGGCCGTCTCGAAGGTGTCGCTGCGTGGCAGCTCGAGTACGTTCTGCTCAGCGGCAACCCGGGTGATGTGAGCGGCGATCTCAGCGTCGGACGGCGACACGATCTGCGAGCCCTCGTGTTCACCACCGAGGTACACCTTGTAGCCGTTGTCTGCCGGCGGGTTGTGGCTCGCCGTGACCATGACACCGGCCGACACATCGAGGTGCCGGACGGCGAACGCCAGCACCGGGGTGGGCAGCAGACGGGGGAGGAGTACGGCGCGAACGCCAGCGCCCGCCATGATCTCAGCGGTGTCGCGTGCGAAAACCGCGGAGTTCTTGCGGCCGTCGTACCCGATGACGACACTGGGCTTCTGCTCACGCTCGAGCAGGTACGCGGCGAGTCCCGCGGCGGCCTGCGAGACGAGCACACGGTTCATCCGGGCTGACCCGGCTTCGATCCGACCGCGGAGCCCGGCTGTGCCGAACGCGAGCCGGGTGTCGAACCGGTCGTGCAGTTCGGCGAGTGCCTCGTCTGATCCGCCCTCGGCTGAGACGATCAGTGCCTCAAGCTCGGCACGGGTCTCTGCATCGGGGTCCTGCGCGAGCCAGGCGCGTGCGACACGGAAGACGTCCTGGGTGTCGGTGCCCGTGGCATCCGTTGTTTCGATGTCAGCCATTAGATCGCCGCCACAATCCTGGCGAGCAGGCCGGAGATGCGGTGCTCGGCGTTGCGGCCGGCCTCGATGACTTCTTCGTGGCTGAGCGGCGTCTTCTGAATGCCTGCGGCGAGATTGGTGATGAGTGACATGCCGAGGATCTCCATGCCGGCCTGGCGTGCGGCGATCGCCTCGAGCGCCGTGGACATGCCGACGATGTGGCCGCCGATCGTCTTCGCCATCTGCACTTCGGCAGGGGTTTCGTAGTGCGGGCCGCGGAACTGGCAGTAGACGCCCTCGTCGAGGCTCGCGTCGACACTGCGTGCCAGCTCGCGGAGACCGGACGAGTACAGGTCGGTGAGGTCGACGAACGTCGCGCCCTCGAGTGGGGAGTCCGCGGTGAGGTTGATGTGGTCGCTGATCAGCACGGGGGTGCCGGGCGACCAGGTGTCCTTGATGCCGCCAGCGCCGTTGGTGAGGATCATGGTGGTCGCGCCAGTGGCTGCAGCGGTGCGGACGCTGTGCACAACCCGGCGAACGCCGTGTCCTTCGTAGTAGTGGGTGCGTGCGCCGATGACGAGCGCGCGCTTGCCGTTCTCCAGCAGGATCGAGCGCAGCGTGCCGACGTGACCGTCGAGCGCCGGCTTCGAGAAGCCCGTGATCTCGTCGGCGGGGATCGTTGCGACCGTCTCACCGAGCAGGTCGGCGGCTTTTCCCCAGCCTGAGCCCAGGGTCAGGGCGATGTCGTGCTGGGCGACGCCCGTCGCTACGGCGATTTCCGCTGCGGCCGTTGCGGCGACGTCGAAGGGGTTCGCGCTCGGGTCGTCGAGCGGGTTCACTGTGGTTTCTGACATTCCGCCATCTTATTCGCCGCTGCTTCAATCACGATGAAATCAGGCGGATGCCACGTGGCACGCGCGCAGGTGAGCATTCGTTGCAGTTGGGGCTGCGTTTTTGCGCGCCACCATGCGGATCGCGGGTTTTGGCTGAGCATCCATCACCTGAGAGAATGGGGCAATGACCTACGAGTTCGAGCGCAAACAACGGATCGCTGTACTCGGGGGCGGCCCGGGCGGATATGACGCCGCGATGGCCGGAGCCCAGCTCGGAGCAGAGGTCACCCTGATCGAACGCCAGGGCGTCGGTGGCGCCGCTGTTATCACCGACGTTGTTCCGTCGAAGAGCCTGATTGCAACGGCAGAGGCCACCAACGCGGTGCGCAGCGCGACCGAACTCGGTGTGCAGTTCTTCAACCGCAACGACGCAGGCAAGGCCGTGAAGCCCGAGGTCACCGTCAACCTGGCAGCCGTGAACAAGCGCCTGCTCAGCCTCGCCCGCCAGCAGTCTGAGGACATGCGCGCGAACCTTGAGCAGGCCGGCGTTCGCATCGTGTCCGGCGACGGTCGACTCGACGGGCGCGACGCCATCATCGTCTCCACCGACGGCGGCGGTCGTGGGACCGACTTCGACCGGATTGAGGCGGACACCATCGTTGTGTCGGTCGGCGGAAGCCCGCGCCAGCTGGAGTCGGCCATGCCCGACGGTGAGCGCATCCTCAGCTGGACGCAGCTCTACAACCTCAAGTCCAACCCCGAGCACCTCATCGTTGTCGGCTCGGGTGTCACCGGCGCCGAGTTCGCGTCGGCGTACCGGGCGCTCGGCTCAGAGGTCACCCTGATCTCGAGCCGCGACCAGGTTCTGCCTGGGGAAGACGCCGACGCGGCCGCCGTGATCGAGAAGGTCTTCAAGCGCAACGGCATGACCGTGCTGAACAAGTCGCGGGCGCAGAGCGTCGTGCGTACAGCCGACGGCGTTCTCGTCACCCTGTCCGACGGTCGCACGGTCGAGGGCAGCCACTGCCTGATGGCGGTCGGCGCCGTTCCGAACACGGCGGGCATCGGCCTCGAAGAAGCCGGGGTTCAGATGACCGAGTCCGGTCACATCCGGGTGAACCGGGTCGCGCGGACGTCGATCCCGAACATCTACGCGGCTGGCGACTGCACGAATTTCATGCCACTGGCATCCGTCGCTTCAATGCAGGGTCGATCGGCGATCTTCCACGCGATGGGCGACGCCGTGAACCCGACCGAGTTGCGCAACGTTGCGGCCAACATCTTCACCCAGCCCGAGATCGCTACCGTCGGCTGGACGCAGAAGCAGATCGAAGAGGGCCTCGCGCAGGGCGAGATCTACAAGCTGCCGCTGTCGCGGAACCCGCGCGCGAAGATGCAGGGCATCAAGGACGGCTTCGTGAAGCTGTTCGCCCGCACCGGAAGTGGCACCGTCATCGGTGGTGTGATCGTTGGGCCGAAGGCGAGCGAGCTGATCTTCCCGCTGGCCATTGCTGTTGAGCACAGGCTCAACGTCGACGAGATCGCGCGGGCGTTCGCCGTGTACCCGTCGCTGTCCGGAAGCATCACGGATGCGGCGAAGGCGATGCACATCGTCCACTAGCTCGTTGTCCTGACGGGAGCTCTGCGATGGCCAGTCGAAACAATCTTTTTCGGCGGGTGACCGCTCGGGTACCCGCTCGGTGGCGCGGCTGGCACCTCAGTGCCCTGCCGCGGTTGCTCGCGTCCGCGCCGCCGGCCGTGATTCTGGCCGCCGGTGTCGTTGTGGTCGTCCTCGGCGCGCTGATCGTGTTCCGTCCGCTCACGTCGTTGTTGCTGCTGGGTATTTATGTGGGTGTCAGCGCCGTCGTGGCCGGCGTCGCCACCCTCGTGTCAGACGGCTGGCCGCCCCGCTGGTGGCGGTGGCCGCTCGCGGTGCTGTGGGTGCTCGGCGGTGTGGTGGTGCTGATCTGGCTCGGCCGCAGCCTCGAACTGCTGCCGCGGGCGCTCGCACTGCTGCTCGTGGTCGGCGGTCTGGCATCCTTCGGCGACGTGGTGACCCGTGGTCGAATCAGCCAGCGTGTGCTCGCCGCCTGCTGGGGCGGTGCCCAGATGGTGTTCGGGTTCCTGTCGTTGACCTGGCCGGACGCCACGTTACTTGTTGTGGCCGTCGTCTTTGGTGTGCGAACCGTCGTATTCGGGGTCGGCCTTCTGGTTCGCGGCGGTCAGGAGTGGGCACGTGCGACCCGCCCGCTTGCCGAGCAGCAACCTCCGATGAAGTCACGTCGCCGACGCACCCTGCTTGCCGACTGCGGGCGCGGTCTCCTGGCGCTCACGCTCGTGATCACCGCCTCCGCGGGATGGTGGGTCAACGATTGGCTCGCCGGCGGTGCGATCGTGGTCGACGCGTTTTACTACCCGCCGGCCGATCTGCCCGATGGGCACGGGCAGTTGATCCGCTCGGACGACTACACCGGTGAAATTCCCGAGGGCGGCACTGTGCAACGCATCCTCTATACGACGCGGGACGCGAACGGTGCGGATGCCGTTGCGAGCGGCCTGGTCATTCGCCCAGTCGACCCGCCACCCGGGCCCCGGCCGGTCGTCATCTGGAACCACGGCACCACAGGGGTCGCGCAAGCTTGCGCGCCGAGTTTGCGGGGTAAAGCGGCGACAGAGTGGGACATTCCCGCCGTGGAGGAAGCACTGGAGCGCGGGTGGGTTGTCATCGCATCCGACTATTCCGGGCAGGGCGCCCCCGGGGATTTCCCCTACCTGATCGGCGCGGGGGAGGCTCGCTCATCTCTGGATGGTGTGCTGGCAGCTGCAGAGCTCGACGACGACCTGGTGCTGTCACCGGACACGCTCGTGTGGGGCCACTCGCAAGGCGGACACGCCGCCCTGTGGACGACGCAGATTGCCGAGGAGTACACTCCCGGCTTGAATATCCTCGGCACCGCAGCGCTTGCGCCCGCTGCTGATCCATACGCACTCGGTGCCGAGTTCACCCGAGGGGCTGCGTCGCCCCAGCTGACGTTGCTGATTTCCTGGGTGCTCGTGCCGTACACAGAGACGTACTGGGATGTGGACTTGCGCGACCATGTTGCAACCAGTGGTCGCCTGCTGGTGCGGGAAATGACACAGCGATGCCCGACCGAACCCGGGGTGCTGGTGTCAGTTCTCACCGCTCTCGGCGTTGGGGTTGATCGACCTTTGTTTGTCGGCGACCTTACCGACGGCGCGTTGGGGCGCCGGTTGCAGGAGAACGCCGCCACCGGCCCGTTCGGCACACCGCTGCTGGTGGCTTGGGGCGCAGAAGATGAAGTGCTGCCGACGTCGTTTCAGCGCGACTTCGTCGCCCAGCAATGCGCGAACGGTGAGCAAGTGCGCTCGGAGGAATACGCCGGTTACAACCACCTGCGCGTCCTGCAGCCGAAATCGAAGTTTCTCCCCGTTCTCATTGACTGGTCAGAGGCGTTGTTCGACCGCGATGTCGATGAGTCGCTGGACGAGTGCGCGCGCTGAGATGGTCCCCGTGCGGTGGGAGACGCTTTTTGCTGCGCAGGCTGTGCGCATCGTCCACGAGCGCACGGGTTTCGAGTGGCGGGTCCACGCTCGCCCACGAGCGCACGGGTTTCGCGCTGGCGGGCCGCCACGCTCGCCCACGCACGGTCGTCAAAGGCTGCTGACCCCGGTTGCTCGGTCGCGAACGGTTGTTGGCACCTTGCTCGGTCGGGATTGGCTGGATTCCGGAGCCAAGCTCGACCGTTTGTGACGGAGTAAAGCGTGGGTTCGACCGTTCGTGACGGAGCAACGGGTTGGTTCGACCGTTCGTGACGGAGCAAGGGGTTGGTTCGACCCGTTTCTAACGGAGCACAAGGTACGCGACTCCTCCTGAGGGTGCGCGCGACACCGGGCGTGGTCACGAACGGCTGCTGGTACGTTGCTTGACGTGGTGGTCAGCAGCTGTTTGTCTTGGCACCATGGAAAGTGACCGTAGCGGCTGGCCAGGAAATCTCACTCCGCTGCGCCAACGCGAGACGGCTTCGGCGGTCGAGAAAATGACTGCGCCTGACGACGACCCCGCTCGCGTGCGTCCTGGATCCCGATCAGCCGACTGGTGGTACTTCCCTGCGAACGCGGCGACGCTCGCGACGCTCGCGGTCGTTCCGGGCTTGGGTGACGCTACTCAGATGTTCTTCGTAGCAGCGCTCGGATGCGTGATGATTACGACCTTTGCTGAGCTCCGGCGCATGCAGATCGGCATGGTTGCCGGCGTGACCTGGGAACCACGCGCGGTCGCCGCTGCGGTGGTCTTCGGCGCTGTGGCTCTGGGCCATCTGGGTGCTTCGATGCTGATGGTCCGTCTCGGAGCTCAGGACTGGATTCCCGTGGTGTTTCTGAGTGCATTCGCAACGTCATGGCTCGGCATATTCGTTCTCGAACGGGCAGCCAGCTCGATTGGAGCTGAGGTCGGCGCTGACCCGCGTTGAACGAGCAGGGTGACCGACGGGTCGAAGGCCTGCCCTACGTGCACTAGGTCCGCGCTCGCCCCTTCGTGAGGGCGCGCGCGACACCGGGCGTGGTCGCGAACGGCTGCGGGTAAGTCGCTCGGTCACGATCGGCTGGATTCTGAGCCCGATCGCGACCGGTTGTGACGGAGCACCGGGTCGGTTCGACCGTTCGTGACGGGGCACGGTTGGTTCGACCGTTCGTGACGGAGCAAGGGCGCGGGCGTTTCTGCGACGCCGCGTTAACGACAGAAGCCGGTCCCGCGCGGAACCGGCTTCTGAACAAAAGTGCCTGACGGCTAGTCGGTGATGGTGAGCAGCTGGTGCCCGCTCGACACCGTGGCGCCAACCGTCGCGCTGATGTCACCGATCGTGCCGTCCTTGTGGGCGGTGATGGGCTGCTCCATCTTCATGGCCTCGAGCACAACGACGAGGTCACCCTTCACGACGCGCTGGCCGTCCTCGACGGCGAGCTTGATGATCGTGGCCTGCATGGGAGAAGCGACCGAGTTGCCCGTGGCGCTCGACACAGTTCCGGTGCCGCCGTGGCGACGCGGTGCTGCGGTGAGCTGGCGGCTGCCGGCAGCGGCGGGGAGGAGGCTCGTTGGGAGGCTGACCTCGATGCGCTTGCCTTCGACCTCGACAACAACGTTGTGGCGGCCTGCCGTCGGCTTTGGGGCGTCGGCTTCACCGTTCCACGGCTCGATGTCGTTGACGAACTCGGTTTCGATCCAGCGGGTGTACACGCCGAAGTGGCCGTTGTCGGCGGTGAATGCCGGGTCGCGCACGATCTTGCGGTGGAACGGGATGACCGTGGGAAGGCCAGAGACCTCGAACTCGTCGAGCGCACGCCTGGAGCGCTCGAGCGCCTCGGTGCGGTCCTTGCCCGTGACGATGATCTTGCCGAGCAGCGAGTCGAACGCGCCGGAGATCTCGTCACCGGCCGTGACACCCGAGTCGAGGCGGATGCCCGGGCCACCGAATGTCTTGAACACGTGGATGGGGCCCGGCTGTGGAAGGAAGTTCCGTCCGGGGTCTTCACCGTTGATGCGGAACTCGATCGAGTGCCCCTGCGGCTTCGGGTCGTCGTAGTCGAGGGTGCCGCCCTCAGCCAGACGGAACTGCTCGCGCACGAGGTCGATGCCTGTGATCTCCTCGGAGACCGGGTGCTCCACCTGCAGGCGCGTATTCACCTCGAGGAAGGAGACGGTGCCGTCCTTGCCGATGAGGAACTCGCAGGTGCCGGCACCGACGTAGCCGACCTCCTTGAGGATGGCCTTCGATGCGCTGTAGAGCAGGTCGTTCTGCTCATCGCTGAGGAACGGTGCCGGGGCTTCTTCGACGAGTTTCTGGTGCCTGCGCTGCAGCGAGCAGTCGCGGGTGGAGACGACAACCACGTTGCCGTGCATGTCGGCAAGGCACTGGGTCTCGACGTGGCGGGGCTGGTCGAGGTACTTCTCGACGAAGCACTCGCCGCGCCCGAATGCGGCGATGGCCTCGCGGGTCGCCGACTCGAATGCGTCGGAAACCTCGGAAAGTTCACGGGCGACCTTGAGGCCGCGACCGCCGCCGCCGAACGCCGCCTTGATGGCGACAGGCAGGCCGTGCTCCTCGACAAAGGCGAGCACCTCGTCGGCACCGGACACCGGGTTGAGCGTGCCTGGGGCGAGCGGGGCGCCGACCTTCTGCGCCACGTGGCGGGCCGACACCTTGTCACCGAGCTGTTCGATCGCCTCGGGTGACGGGCCAATCCAGGTGATGCCGGCACCGACTACCGCGCGGGCGAAGTCGGCGTTTTCGGCCAGGAAGCCGTAGCCAGGGTGGATGGCGTCCGCGCCAGACCGGCGAGCAATGGAGAGGATCTTCTCGATGACCAGGTAGGTGTCCGCACTCGTCGAGCCGTCGAGCGCGTATGCCTCGTCGGCAAGCCGCACGTGCAGGGAGTCACGGTCCTGGTCGGCGTAGACGGCGACAGAGCCGATCCCGCTGTCGCGCGCTGCACGAATCACTCGGACGGCGATTTCGCCCCTGTTTGCAATGAGAACCTTCGTTATACGCGACACAGTTCCTTAGCCTAGGACCCCAGCGCGCATTGGATTTGGTCGGTGCACACAAAAATGCACGTCAAAGCACTGGCGATGCCTACAACGTGTGGAATTCTACAAACGAGCGGATGCCATCGGCTGGCAGGTCCTACAGCGCACCGTTTCGGTTCCACAACGACGGCCAGTCGTGACCGAGTTCGCGCACCAGGCGTCGCAGGGTCGGCAGCGACAGGCCGACCACTGTTGAGGGATCGCCGCTGATTCGGTCGATGAACGCGGCGCCCAGGCTGTCGATGGTGAAGGCGCCAGCGACGAAGAGCGGTTCGCCCGTGGCGATGTACGCGTCGAGTTCGGAGTCGGTGATGTCGTCGGCGAATGTGACGTCCGCGTGCGCCAGCGCCCCGACAGCGCGCGGCTCAGCGCCTGGGCGCTGCTCGATCAGCCAGTGCCCCGAGTAGAGTCGGCCGGTTGATCCGCGCTGGGCCAGCCAGCGTTCGCGAGCGGCCTCAGGGGTGTGCGGCTTGCCGTAGATCACGCCGTCGACCACAAACACGGAGTCACCGCCGAGGATCAGCCCGTCGAACTCGGGGTGCTCCGCAGCGACCGACTCGGCCTTCGCCCGGGCCAGCAGCTGCACGGTGTGCTCGGGGGAGAGCGGACCGTTTACCGAGGCAGCGTTCACAGCGGCGTCTTCGTCCACATCGCTCGGAACGATCACCGGTTCGATGCCGCTCTGCCGCAGCAGCATCAGCCGGGCGGGGGAGGTGGACGCGAGGTACAGCTGCAAGGCAACTCCAGCGGTGTGAGGGCGCACGGCACGCGTGCGAGTGTGCGGGGCGTGTTCATCCGTGGGACGATTCATAGGTGAATGCACAGACGAATACCCCAGCAGATGTCGAGCTTGAGATAACAAACGTAGCCCACGGTGGTGTGTTCGTAGCCCGGCTTGAGGGCCGAGTGGTTTTTGTCGCAGACACCCTCCCAGGTGAGCGGGTTCGCGCCCGGATCACCGAGAGTTCCAAGAAAAGCTTCTGGCGTGCCGAGACCGTCGAGGTGCTCGACGCGTCGCCGCACCGCCAGTCCCACGTCTGGGCCTCGTCGTCGATCGACGTCGACCCCGCTGATCGCGCCGGGGGCGCCGAGTTCGGTCACATCGAGCTCGGCCACCAGCGTGAACTCAAGCGCCAAGTGCTCGCCGACTCGTTGCAGCGGTTCGCCGGCGTCGAGAGCGACGTTCAGGTCGAGTCAGCACCGGGCGACGATGAGCGTGAGGGCCTGGCCTGGCGCACCCGCGTCAGCCTGCACGTTGACGCCGACGGAAACGTCGGCCCGTACGCCGCCCGCTCGCACCGGGTGATTCCGGTTGGTGACCTTCCGCTCGCGACAGACGCCGTGGCATCCGCTGCGCCGCTTGACCAGCAGTTCAAAGGCGCTGAATCGGTGGACATCATCGCGCCGAGCAGCACGGACAGCGCACGCATCGTCGTGCGTGAGCCGGTCAAGAAGGGCACGAGCGTTGCCCACCGCCGCGAGCAGACCATCGTCGAACGGGTCGGTGACCGCGAGTTCTCCCTCGATGAGGGTGGATTCTGGCAGGTGCACCGTTCGGCAGCGCAACTGCTGACCGAGGTCGTTCAGTCCACCGTCGATGAGGCGCTCTTCGACCCGCGCGCCGCAAACCTTGACCTCTATGGAGGTGTCGGCCTGCTCGCCGCCGCGATCGGCGACAAGTTCGGCAGCACCACCCGCATCACGAGCGTCGAGTCGTCGGCCCGCGCCACCGACCACGCCAGCGAGAACCTCTCAGACTGGATCGGCGCGCAGAGCATCACCGCTCGGGTCGACGCCTACCTCCGTGGCCTCGTCGCCAACTCGAGTGCCGCCGACCGGTCGAGGCTCGAAGCCGCAACCGTTGTTCTCGACCCGCCACGCTCGGGTGCCGGCAAGGAAGTTGTGGCGAGCCTCGCCGAGCTGCGACCGGCCCAGCTCGTCTATGTGGCATGCGACCCGGTGGCGCTCGCACGCGACATCGGCCTGTTCGCTCCGCTCGGATACTCGCTTACCTCGCTGCGGGCATTCGACCTGTTCCCGCACACCCACCACATCGAGTCGGTTGCCCTGCTCACGCGGGACTAAACTCAATCCACCGGAATTCGGTTTCCTTCTACGATTGGCCCAGTGGTGCGCATAGCTGTTATTGACGATCACGAGTCCGTTCGAATGGGCCTGCGTGCCGTGTGCGAGTCCGCCGGTCACACGGTCGCACACAGCGCGTCAACGGTGGAGGAGTTCCTCGAGCAGGCCGACGGTGTGCCGTGCGACGTTGTCGTTCTTGACCTGAACCTGGGGGATGGCAGCAACATCACCGACAACGTTCGAGCGGTGCACGGGTCAGGGTCGGCCGTCCTGATCCATTCGATTGCCGACCGTGTGGCATCCGTTCGTGAAGCGCTCGCCGCGGGGGCGGCTGGCGTGATTCCGAAATCCGCTCCGACGGATGCTGTCGTTGCGGCTATCGAGACGGTCGCAAGTGGTGAGGCACTCAACAACCTGGAATGGGCGAGTGCGATCGACGCAGACGGTGACTTCTCGCGGGCACAGCTGGGCAGGCGCGAGCGAGACGTGCTGCACCTGTACGCATCTGGCCTGCCCATGAAGGACGTCGCTGTGCAGCTCGGCATTGCGCAGTCGACAGTGAAGGAATACCTCGATCGGATCCGCGGCAAGTACGTGGACCTCGGCCGGCCGGCCCCGACCAAGGTCGACCTGTTGCGCAGGGCTGTCGAAGACGGCATCCTGCCCGAGCTCAACACCGGCGATGACAGCTGACGTCACTCCTCGACCGGGGCCGTTGTTCTCTCCGGTTCCTCGGGGAGCGGTGCTCGACGGCCTCGACAGATCGACCCTCAGCCGCACCACAACCGATGCACGATTCAGCGTCGCCCGCATCGAACGGCTGATCGCCACATCGATCGGCATCATCGGCCTGGTCTTCGGCGCGCAGACGCTGAGCATCGCGATCGGATCAGGGATCAGGGTGCCAGGCGCGCTCGGTGCCCTGTACATCGCGGCGCTCCTTGGGATGCTCGGAATCGTGATCGCGCTTTGGTTCAACCCTCGGGCGCAGCGGATCGCAAACATTGTCTTCGCGATCGTCTACCTCGTCGGCATTCTGCTCTGGCCGCTCGCCACGGGAGGCGCAGACGCCGCAGGTGTTGACGAGCCCTGGACTTGGTACCTCTGCGCCATCGCTTGCGCATCGGCGGCGCAGGCGTTCAAACCAGCGCTCGCTGTTGCGTACATTCTCGTGACACCGACCGTGTACGGCATCACAGGGGTGATGGACGACGCCGGGCGACTGGTGCGCGGAGACATCGCGCTGCAGAACGCGCTTTACGGATCGATGATCGGGCTCGTCATTTTCGCCCTGCTGATGACCTTCCGCCACGCGGCAAGCCAGGTCGACGCGGCGAGGGCAGCGGCGTTCGAGCGGTATGACGACGCGATCCGCCAGCACGCGCGTGAGGTCGAGCGCATCGAGGTCGACGCCCTCGTGCACGACACGGTGCTTGCCTCGCTGCAAGCCGCCGACCGCGCCCGCCGCCCAGAGGCCGCAGCGCTCGCCGTCTCGATGGCCAGCGATGCGATCAAGCGCCTCGCAGCCCTGGACGAGCCGCGAGCAGACGGGGCGGAGACCGCCACCCTGCAGAGGCTGGTCTCCGGGCTCGACCTGTACGCCGCGGCGCTCGACACGACCTTCGAGATCGCGGTCGCCCCGGACTCGGACGTCGTCATTCCGTACCCGGTCGCACAGAACCTCTACCTGGCCGCGACGCAGGCGATGGCCAACAGTGCCCAGCATGCTGGTGGGGCGGATGCCACGGCGCAAATCAATCGGACGATCACCGTCACCGCCTGTGACTCAGACGGCGTGTCCATCGAAGTGAGCGACGACGGTGTGGGTTTCGACCGTCTGGCTGTGGAACCCAACCGGCTCGGATTGCGGGTGTCGATCATCGAACGCGTCGTTGCGGTCGGAGGAACCGTCGAGCTTGATTCAGAACCCGGGCAGGGAACGACGATCAGCATCCGCTGGACACCGGCGGAAGCGCGGGCGTCGGAAGGTGCCCGGTCGTGATCTCCCTCAACCGCTGGGTCATGCTCGCCCTCGCCGCAGCGTTCTCGATCTACCACGTCGTTCGTGGCATCATGACGCTCGGTCAGGCCGGTTCCCCGTGGCCGAGCCTTGTGGCCATGGCGTTGTACCTGGCGGCGACGGTGCTGAGCCTGTGGCCGACGAGCCCGACCGCGATGCCCGGTTGGCTGGCCGCGTTCAACCTCGGAACGGCCGTCAGCGTGCCCGTTCTCGTGACGAGCGAACTCGACCCGCTTGTGAACAACGGCTACGCCACCTGGCACGTCGCCGCGATCGGCACGCTCATGACCATTGCCGTCGTGCGCCGGCAGGAACTCGTCGGCTGGGTTGGTGTCATCTTCCTCACCGTGCAGTCGATCCTGTGGTGCGGCCTTGGGACGAGTGTGCAGATCGGCATCACAGGAAGCCTGATGTGGGTCATCATCGCCAGTGTGCTCACGCGCTCACTTGTGAAGGTGTCGCGTGACGCCGAGAATCTCGCGGTCGCCGAGCGCGAGGCAGCCAAGTGGCAGGCCGCGCAGGACGCGCACCAGGGCGAACGTCGCCGCCGGCTCGATCAGACAGCGGTGCGGGCGCTGCCGATGTTGCGCGAGATCATCCTGTCCGGAGGTGAGCTGAGCGAAGAGCAGCGTGTCGAGAGCCGGGTGCTCGAAGCCGGACTACGCGACGAGATCCGTGGGCGACGGCTGCTCAACGACCGGGTGCGCGAGAGCGTGCTCGCTGCCCGCCGCCGTGGCACGACCGTGTCTTTGCTCGACGAGGGCACGATCGACGACCTGCCCGAGGCCGAGCTCAGCCGAGCGCTCGACGCCGTTGCCGACGCCGTCGACCGCACTGAGGCGACCAAGATGATCATCCGAACGGCGCCGTCAGACACCGACGTGGCTGTCACCCTCGTTGCGCTCGGTCCGTCGACCGATCCGGCCGAGCCGGGCGACTCCGTGCGATTGTGGCTGGAGATTCCTCGCGGGGTGCCTGCGGAAGCCAGCTGACGGCATCCGTTCGCGAATTTCGGCTCGAAACTGCCGGAGTATCGATAGCGCGAAGCTCAGAGCTCGCTGATAAGTCCTGACACGGAATCGAGGGCGTCGGGCGTGAGGCTGTAGTAGGCCCAGGTGCCGCGCTTCTCGCGCGAAAGGTAGCCGGCGTCGACGAGCACCTTGAGGTGGTGGGAGACGGTGGGCTGGCTCAGCCCGAGCGGCTCGGTGAGGTCGCAGACGCAGGCTTCAGCGTCGTCATGGGAGGCGACGATCGACAGCAGGCGAAGGCGCGCTGGGTCGGCCAGAGCTTTGAGCGACCGGGCGAGCTTCTCTGCAGCGTCGGCGCCCATGGGCTCGCGCAGAATCGGGGTGCAGCAGGCATTGAGGTCGGTGATCGGCAGCGCTTCGGTTAGCGTCATCTGAAACGAACCCTCCTTAGATTGACATCCATCGATGTATTGACCACACTGTGTACATCGACAATCATCAATCTATCATTCTCGGAGTTGAATGTCCCTCCCTGGTCCCGTCACGAAACCCGCCGCCCTCGGCGCTGCCGACCGTTTCCTCCCCGTATGGATTCTCGCGGCCATGGCGCTTGGGCTCGCTTTGGCGGTCTTCGCTCCTGCGTTTGGCGACCTGCTGCACAGCTTCTCTATCGGCTCCGTGAGCGTTCCGATCGCGATCGGTCTGCTGGTGATGATGTATCCGGTTCTGGCGAAGGTGCGCTACTCCGATGCTCGCGCGGTTGCCGGTGACCGGAAGCTTCTGTACTCGTCGCTGGTGATGAACTGGCTCGTGGGGCCGGCGTTGATGTTTGCCCTCGCCTGGGCGTTTCTTCCCGACCTTCCCGAGTACCGCACCGGCCTCATCATCGTCGGCCTGGCGCGGTGCATTGCCATGGTTCTGATCTGGAATGACCTGGCCTGTGGTGACCGCGAGGCAGCCGCGTTCCTCGTGGCCGTCAACTCGGTGTTTCAGGTCGTCGCCTTCTCAGGCCTTGGTTGGTTCTACCTCCAGGTCCTCCCGTCGTGGCTTGGGCTGCCGACGACCAGTGCATCGTTCTCGCTGTGGGCGATCACACTGAGTGTTCTGGTGTTTCTGGGGATCCCACTGATCGCGGGCTATTTCTCGCGTCGGTTTGGCGAGGCCACCAGGGGCCGCGCCTGGTACGAGGGGACCTTCCTGCCGAGAGTCGGACCGTTCGCCCTGTACGGACTTCTTTTCACCATCGTGTTGTTGTTCGCTCTTCAGGGTCAGCAAGTGATTGACCGGCCGCTTGACGTCGTCCGCATCGCGCTGCCGTTGCTGGTGTACTTCGCAGTGACTTTCATCGTCGGGTTTGTCCTCGGCAAGTTCATCGGGCTCTCCTACGAACGCACCACGACGCTCGCCTTCACTGCAGCGGGCAACAACTTCGAGCTGGCTATAGCCGTCGCGATCGGCACATTCGGTGCCACAAGCGGACAGGCGCTCGCCGGCATCGTCGGACCGCTGATCGAAGTGCCCGTCCTGGTCGGACTTGTCTACGTCGCCCTGTGGATGCGCCCCCGCATGTTCCCCACCCGAAGCGCCGTCTCGGCCCACCACGAACTTCCGGTCGCAGACCGGGTCTAGCCCCACCCTCGAAGAAAGAGAGCCTGATGAACGAGAAACCATCCGTCCTATTCGTTTGCGTCCACAACGCGGGCCGGTCCCAAATGGCCGCCGGCTATATGAAAGCCCTCTCTCGCGGCCAGGTCGAGGTGCTCTCCGCCGGCTCGGAGCCCAAAGACCAAATTAACCCGATCGCCGTCCAGGCGATGGCGGAAGAGGGCATCGACATCGCCAACAACACCCCGAAGGTCCTGACCACCGAGGCCGTCAAAGACTCCGACGTTGTGATCACGATGGGTTGCGGAGACACCTGCCCCATATTCCCGGGGAAGCGCTACGAGGACTGGGAGCTCGACGACCCGGCAGGGCAGGGCATCGATGCTGTTCGCCCGATCCGCGATGACATCAAGGCTCGGATCCAGCAGCTGCTGGCCGAGATTCTCCCGGCGACGCCATAATCTCCGAGGGCATCGGCTGCGTGAAAGCGGCAACCGCTGTCGTCGAAGACCCCGTTGCCACAAAACGAAGAGAAGCAGAATATGACCATCACAGAGCTCCCCACTTTGACCGTTCCTCCATCCCGGAGCCTCAATAGCCTGCCTGTGGCCATCATCGGCGCGGGGCCAGTTGGGCTCGCCGCTGCGGCGCAGCTGCTTGAGCGCGGGGTCGATGTGGTGATTTTCGAATCCGGCGCCACAGTTGGAACCGCGGTTCAAGCGTGGGGCCACACCCGCCTGTTCTCGCCGTGGGAGTACCTTGTCGATGAAGCCGCCGGACGGCTTCTCGACAAGACTGACTGGCAGGCACCTGCCGCGAAGAAGCTGCCATACGGCCGCGACCTCGTTTCTGACTACCTGCTGCCGTTGGCAGCGACCCCCGAGTTGGCCCATCGCATCCGTTACAACAGCACCGTCACCGATGTCAGCCGACAGGGCATGGACCGCACTCGCTCCACCGGTCGCAGCACGACTCCGTTCCTCCTCCGCATTCGGACCGGTGACATCACCGTCGAGCAACTGGCCCGCGCGGTCATCGACGCCTCCGGTACCTACAGCACCCCGAACGGTCTCGCGTCTAACGGTCTGGCACCGACCAACATGCACAGGGCCCGAGCGAACATCAGCCATGCTCTGCCTGACGTCCTCGGGGCGGACCGCGCCCGCTTTGCCGGGATGCATACCCTCGTCGTCGGCGCAGGACACTCCGCCGCGAACACGCTACTGAAACTCGCCGCCCTCGCGAAGGAAGAAGGCGGCACGACGATCAGTTGGGCGATCCGCGGGGCCAGCCCGATCCGCGCCTACGGATCCGGGAACGACGAGCTCGAAGCGCGCGGGGAACTGGGCGCTTTGGTACACAACCTCGTTGGCCAGGGTCTCGTGACTCTGATCGACCAGTTCGAAATTGATGACCTCCTGCCCGTGAAGGATCATCGCGTGGCAGTCACCGGCCGCCGCCGGGGAGAGCAGATGAGTGTTGAGGCTGACCAGGTCGTTAATGCCACCGGATTCCGCCCCAACCTCGACATGCTGCGTGAAATCCGGTTGTCGCTGGACGAGATCGTGGAGGCGCCTCGTGCTCTGGCCCCTCTGATCGACCCGAACATGCACAGTTGCGGCACGGTGTACCCCCACGGCGTCACGGAACTCGCGCACCCGGAACCCAACTTCTACATCGCAGGCATGAAGAGCTACGGACGTGCTCCCACGTTCCTGATGTTGACCGGCTACGAGCAAGTACGGTCAATCGCCGACGAACTCGCCGGAAATCACGAAGCCGCCCGTCACGTCCAACTTGTCCTGCCCGAAACCGGCGTCTGCTCCACGTCGACGCCAACGGATAGTTGCGCAACAACGCCCGAGGCGCCCGGCTCATCCTGCTGCGGCTGATCCGGAAACGGGGCGGTGATGCGGCCCTGCCTGGCTGCTTTTCCATGCGGTAACAGAAGAAGGGCCGGCTCTTTCGAACCGGCCCTTCGAAGCCCCGGGTCAGGGCACTAACCCGAATAGTGACCTGACCCGCCCCCAAATGTTCGCCCCTTACCCTAGTCAGGCGAACTATCTGGTGGTGTAACTCTCAAGAATGGAGAGACACCTGCGTTATTCATTGTGCAGGTGTGAAGGAGCGCTGACTAGTCGGCTCTTTGGGGGACCGGACGGCGAGGCCACGTGTGCTAGGAACCTCGGCGTTCTGTTCCGTCTCGCTATCGCCAGCGACCCGGGCCCGGCGTGAGCAAGCCGCGCATGGTGCGCTGCGATCGCTGCCACGCCGACGGAGCCGTTGTCTTTTCGGGCGCCTTCGCGGCTTCCTCGACAACGGCCGCACTGAGCACGGCGGTCACCGCTGCGATCTCCTCCGGGGTCGGTGAACCGCGCAGGATGCGAACGTCGAGACCGTGTTCGGTGCCGTTGTCCGTTGAGAAGGCTCCCGACGGACGCGTTTCCCGCCGCGCTGCGCTTCGTCGCTCGCCCGTCACAGCGGGATGTTTCCGTGCTTCTTCGGCGGCAGGGTGGCCCGCTTGCCCTTGAGGGAGCGGAGCGCCTTGATCACAGCGACACGCGTTGCCGCGGGTTCGATGACACCGTCAAGCTCACCGCGCTCGGCAGCGAGGAACGGGCTGGCCACGTTGTAGGTGTACTCGTTCGCGAGCTTCGTCCGCACGGCAGCGACGTCTTCGCCGGCGGCCTCGGCGCGCTTGATCTCACCGCGGTAGAGGATGTTGACTGCGCCTTGGCCACCCATGACAGCGATCTCCGCGGTCGGCCACGCGAGGTTGATGTCTGCACCAAGCTGCTTCGAGCCCATCACAATGTACGCACCGCCGTAGGCCTTGCGGAGGATGACGGTGACGAGCGGAACGGTGGCCTCGGCGTATGCGTAGAGCAGTTTCGCTCCACGGCGGATGACACCCGTCCACTCCTGGTCCGTTCCCGGCAGGTAGCCGGGCACGTCGACAAGCGTGAGGATCGGGATGCTGAAGGCGTCGCAGAAGCGAACGAACCGTGACGCCTTTTCCCCGGCCTCGATGTTCAGGGTTCCGGCCATCGCGTTGGGCTGGTTGGCGATGATGCCGACGGTGCGACCCTCGACGCGCGCGAAACCGATCACGATGTTCGGTGCGAACAACGGCTGCACCTCGAGGAAGTCGGCGTTGTCGACGACGTGTTCGATGACGGTCTTCACGTCATACGGCTGGTTGGGGGAATCGGGGATGATCGTGTTGAGCTTGCGGTCGGCGTCAGTGGTCTCGAGCTCGACCTCGCTCTCGTACTCCGGGAGTTCGGCGAGGTTGTTGTCCGGCAGGAACCCGACCAGCGTGCGCGCGTAGTCGAGGGCGTCCGACTCGTCGCTCGCGAGGTAGTGGGCGACACCTGAGCGCGTGTTGTGCGTGAGCGCACCACCGAGCTCTTCCATACCAACGTCTTCACCGGTGACCGTCTTGATGACGTCTGGGCCGGTGACGAACATCTGGCTGGTCTTGTCGACCATGATGACGAAGTCGGTCAGGGCGGGGGAGTAGACGGCGCCACCTGCTGCCGGGCCCATGATGATCGAGATCTGCGGGATGACACCGGATGCCGCCGTGTTGCGACGGAAGATCTCACCGTACTTGCCGAGGGCAACGACGCCCTCCTGGATCCGGGCTCCACCGGAGTCGAGCATTCCGATGATCGGAACACCGGTCTTCAGGGCGTGGTCCATGATCTTGATGATCTTCTCGCCGGCGACCTCGCCGAGCGATCCACCGAAGATGGTGAAGTCCTGCGAGTACACGGCGACCTGGCGACCGTGGATGGTGCCCGTTCCGGTGACGACCGCGTCGCCGTATGGCCGGCTCTTCTCCATGCCGAAGGCGTGGGTGCGGTGGCGCACGAACTCGTCGAGTTCGACGAAGCTGCCCGGGTCGAGCAGTTCGGTGATCCGCTCGCGGGCGGTCATCTTGCCCTTGGCGTGCTGTTTCGCGATCGCGGCCTCACCCGATGCCGTCACGGCCTCGTGGTAGCGCCGTTTCAGGTCGGCCAGTTTGCCGGCCGTTGTGTACATGTCGGGGGCGTCGGAATCGTTCAAATTAGCTGCGTCTTCGGTCACTGTTTCACTCTACTGTGCACGGATAGGGCCATACCGTTGGTGAATGTCTACAGAGCCGCCGGTGTCGCCTTGTCGAGAAGCGCCGCGTACTGTGAGTCGCATGACTTCCTCCCCGGCCGATTTCCCGCTCGCCTCCGCCGTCGCGTCGACGCTCGATGTGCTCGATTCGAGCCCGTCAACCAACGACGAGCTTGTGGCGCGCGCGGGGCGTGGACCGGCCGAGGTTCCCCACTTCTCTGTCGTGGTCACAGACACCCAGACAGCGGGACGCGGCCGGCTTGGACGACAGTGGACGGCCCCTCCCGGTGCCTCGCTTGCCATCTCGGTTCTCGTGCGCCCCGGCCCCAGCTTCCCGATGGACTCCCTCGGCTGGCTGCCGCTCGCCGCCGGCCTGGCCATGTCGCGCGCCGTTCACAACGCGCTCGGCGGGCTCGCCACCGCGCGGGTCAAGTGGCCCAACGACGTGCTGGTCGACGGAAGCAAGATCTCCGGTGTGCTCTCCGAACTCGTCGACGCCGAAACGGGCGCCGTCGTGATCGGTGCAGGGGTCAACCTCACCATTTCCGACGAGGACCTCCCGGTTCCCACAGCGACCTCGCTCGCCGTCGAGGGCGTTTCGGAGCCTGACCGCGACCGCATCCTCGCCGACTACCTGACCGAACTGCGCTCTCTGACCGACGCCCTTTTTTCCTCCAGAGGGGATGCCGCGGCAAGCGGCCTGCAGAAAGCGGTCACCGATTCCTGTTCAACGGTTGGTGCCCGAGTCAAAGTTGAGCTCCCGGGAAACCTCGTGCTCACCGGCATCGCGCGCGGTATCGACAGCACGGGGCGCATCGTCGTGCAGGCGGACGGTTCGCCCGACCTCACTCCCGTCTCGGCCGGCGATGTCACCCACCTGCGCACCGAGCCGCGCGCCTGAGCAGTAAGGGCTGCAGGCGGCCCCGAGGGTCTAGGTCGAACCGTCGCATCAAAAAGCAGAGCACGTCGAGCCGGTCGATCCTGGCTTAACCGGCTGCCGTATGCTGCTCGAATGCCCACAGAAGAAACGGTCACGAGCGGTTATCTCAATGTCGATGACGGCAACGAGATTTACTGGGAGTGCTGGGGAAACCCCACCGGAAAGCCAGCGCTTTTCCTCCACGGTGGCCCTGGGTCCGGAATTGGCACCCATCACCGCAGCTACTTCGACCCAGCGGAGTACCTGGTGGTCTCACTCGACCAGCGCGGTTGCGGCCGCAGCCGACCCCTGGCCAGCGAGGACCCGGCAGGGCTCCCTACAAACACGACACAAGCGATCATTCGTGACATCGAAGCTCTGCGAGAGCACCTGTCCGTGGATGCATGGCTCATCGTCGGATTGTCCTGGGGCACAACACTTGCTTTGGCCTATGCACAGGCGCATTCGAGCAGGGTTACTGAAATTGTTCTTGGAGCAGTCACGACGACGAGTCGCGCCGAGGTCCGGTGGATCACGGAAGACCTTCGACGCGTCTTCCCGCGCGAGTGGGAACGATTCGCACACGCCTCTGGGGCCCGCGAGGGCGAGCGTGTCATCGACGCGTACTACGAGAGAATCACGAGCCCGAACGACGAGGTTCGAGCTGCTGCAGCTCAGGCGTGGTGCGACTGGGAAGACGTTCATGTTTCGTTGGACCCGTCGAGCAAACCCGATCCACGGTACGAGAACCCGCAGACGAGGCTACTCCTGGCGACGCTCGTGATTCACTACTGGAAGCACTCAGCCTTCCTCGATGGCCCAGGCATATTGGGAGCGATGGAGCGCATTGAGGACATTCCCGCCATGCTCGTGCACGGACGTTTGGATGTCAGTTCGACCCTCTCGGTGCCCTGGGACCTCCACAAAGCCTGGCCCGCAAGCAGACTAACGATTGTTGATGATGAGGGGCACTACGGTGCAGCGATTCACAAAGCAATGAAATCCGCGGTCGCGCAGTTTGCTTCGTTAGCCCAATAGAGAGTGAGCGCGGTGCTGTCGCCGATCTCAGCTGGCGACGTCACCCACCTGCGCGCCGAGCCGCGCGCGCGAGCCGAAGAGCTGCAGGCGCGACGCGGCGAACACGGCAGCGCCGATGAGGATGAACGTGACGGCGATGCCCACGACGTAGAGCAGCACAGAGCCGTAGCCGTTCGACGGGTCGAAGAACGGGTACGGCACCCAGCCGTCGGTCGCGCCGCGCAGCAGAATGACTCCGCACCACACGATCGGGTACAGCTCAACCACCCAGAGGAACCGGAACGGCAGCGCCTCCCGGTCTGGCACAAGCAGCCAATCGAGCAGGCAGTACAGCGGAAAGACGACGTGCATGACCGTGTTGGCCCAAGCCACATCGACGCCGCCGCTCAGCCCGGTGAGCAGCGTGTTGTACACGAGTGCCACCACGATCAGATAGGTGGTGATCGAAGCACGAGCCAGCTGCAGCACCAGCCCCTGCGGCCGCCCCAATGCTCCCCACGCAGCAGTGACACCCAGAACAGCGACGCCGAGCAGGTTCGACTGGATCGTGAAGTAGCCGAAGAAGTTGAACGGGTTCACCGGCCCGCGCGATGCCGTGTCAGCGAAGGTGACAATTACGGCGGCGAGCGTCGTGAGCACCAGAACCAGACGGATGCCGGCGATCGCCAGTTCTGCCCCTCGCGTTCGGGCGCTGCCTGGCACGCTGCGGGCGGGGCGTCCGTTGGGAATCTCGGCATCCATTCCAGAAGTATGTCGGCGCGACGGGAATCAGGCAACGGTGGATGACGCGCGGTTTCCCCCGTCGATCGGGCTGCAGGCGGCGGTGCTGTCTTTCGCGACTCGTGCTGAGTGATAAGAATGGAACATGGTCGACGAAACGAGCGCTTATCCTGGCACACCGCCGGAGATCGACTCCCGACCCAGCGTTCCGACCGAGCGGGTCGTCGCCCGGCTGCGGCCAAACGCTCGCGTGCTGTTCTGGCCGGTGCTCGTCTTCATCGCCCTGCCCGGAGCGAGCTTCTACTCATTCAGTGTCTTCACCGAGCGCTGGCAGCACACCCTCATCGGCATCCTGGCCACCCTGGCGTTCCTCCTGCTCGTGCTTCTGCCGTACATCCTGTGGCTCAACCGGCGCAGCACCATCACCACCCGTCGCATCATCGTTCGGCGCGGATTCTTTGTTCGCGAACGCCGTGAAATCTTCCACAGCCGCGGTTACCACGTCGCCCTCAAGCGCAGCTGGCTGCAGAGCGCGTTCCGTTCAGGCGACCTCGTGATCAGTTCAGGTGTTGAGAAACCGATGGTGCTCCGCGACGTACCCGGTGCGAACGCTGTGCTCGAAACGCTGCAGGACCTGGTCGAGAAGAACCAGATTGTGATTTCGACTCACGCCGGGTCGGTCGGAACCGCGACGACCGCGTTCTGAGTTGCCGGAGCATCCGTCGGTATCAATCGAGCGGATGCCTGTCGGCTCGGTGCGAAGACCCAGTAGCGATAGAGCGTAAAACGGAAGATCGCGCCGAGTGCGAGCCCGACGACGTTGGCCGAGATGTTGTCGGCGAGGACCGAGGTGAAGCCGAGCAGGTAGTGGGAAACCCAGAGGCAGGCAAGGCCGATGCCCATGCCGACGAGGCTGACGCCGAAGAACTCGATGCCCTCGCGCACCGTCGAGTCCTGGCGGTTCTGGCGGAAAGTCCAATAGCGGTTGCCCAGCCAGTTGGCGGTGATCGCCAGCACGGTTGAGATGATCTTGGCGAGCAGGGGGCCCGTGTGGATCACCTCGGGCGAGAGCACGGTGAGCCGGAGCGCGTTGAACACGGTGAGGTCGATGAGGAAGCCGGCGGCACCGACGAGCCCGAATTGGGCGAGCTGTACGACCAGGCCGGGGAGGCGGCTTTCGCGTGTTCGGCTCATGGGTTCCTCGAGTTGGGCGCTTCCACGCGCATGCGGGAAGATAGATTCGCGTAGGCAGTTTATGCGACAGCCCGCCCTTTTCATTCCTACCCGTTGGAGATGACCCCGTGGTTCGTGTTGGCGTAATTGGTGGCGGGCAGCTCGCTCGCATGATGATCCCCCCAGCCGTGAACCTCGGTATCGATATTCGGGTGCTCGCCGAAGCCGACGGCATGGCCGCGCAGCTTGCCGCAAGCCAGGTCGGCGACTACCGCGATGCCGAGACGGTGCTGGCATTCGCCGAAAACGTAGACGTGATCACGTTCGACCACGAGCACGTGCCGCAGGAGATTCTGCGCCAGCTCGTCGACCGCGGAGTGCGGGTGCACCCGGGCCCGGACGCGCTGCTGTACGCGCAGGACAAACTGCTGATGCGTCAGAAGCTGACCGACCTCGGGCTGCCCGTTCCGACCTGGGCGCGGGTGCGCACCGAAGACGAGCTGCAGACGTTCCTCGACGACAACGGTGGCCGCGCCGTGCTCAAGACGCCGCGTGGTGGCTACGACGGCAAGGGCGTGCGTGTGGTGTCCGCCGGTCATGAGGCCAGTGACTGGTTCGCCGCCGTCGCCGAGACCGGAGCAAACGACGGGCTTCTCGTTGAGGAGCTCGTCGAGTTCCGACGCGAACTCGCGCAGCTGGCCGCGCGCCGGCCGTCTGGCGAGCTGGTCTTCTGGCCGGTTGTGGAGTCGGTGCAGCGGGACGGTGTCTGTGCCGAAGTGATTGCCCCTGCTCCGGGTTCGGCCGGTCGCGTCGCGGACGTGGCCGCAGGAATTGCCGGCCAACTGGCATCCGGTCTCGGAATTACCGGAGTGTTCGCCGTCGAACTGTTCGAGACGACCGATGACCGACTGCTCGTCAACGAGCTGGCCATGCGGCCGCACAACTCCGGGCACTGGACCCAGGACGGTTCAACCACGAGCCAGTTCGAGCAGCACCTGCGTGCAGTGCTCGACCTGCCGCTCGGTGCGACCGGGACGCGCGAGCCGCACACGGTGATGGTGAACATCCTCGGTGGTCCGAGTGAGGGGGCGCTCGCCGACCGGT
The DNA here is from genome assembly GCF_003668565.1 of Mycetocola zhadangensis. Taxonomy (GTDB): domain Bacteria; phylum Actinomycetota; class Actinomycetes; order Actinomycetales; family Microbacteriaceae; genus Mycetocola_A; species Mycetocola_A zhadangensis. Next base: position 74,491 of record NZ_RCWJ01000003.1, on the reverse strand, counting down.
ACGCCGACGCGATGGCGATGCACCCGACGGTGAAGATTCACAACTACGGCAAGGACCCGCGACCGGGTCGCAAGGTCGGGCACGTCAACGCCAGCGGAACCGAGCTGGATGACGTTGTGTACCAAGCGCGTGCCGCAGCGGCGTTTTTTCAGGACTGACAAATAACATGAACCCCATGCCTTTCTCCGCTTCAGAGCGCCCACGTGTTGGCCTGGTCATGGGCAGTGACTCCGACTGGTCGGTCATGGCCGATGCGTCAGCGGTGCTCACCGACTTCGGTGTCGACCACGAGGTTGAGGTCGTGAGTGCGCACCGCACGCCCGAGAAGATGATTTCTTATGGTCGGGATGCTCGCGCTCGCGGCCTGCAGGTCATCATCGCCGGAGCGGGCGGTGCGGCACACCTGCCGGGCATGCTCGCCGCGGTGACCCCGCTTCCGGTGATCGGCGTTCCCGTGCCGCTTGCGCGGCTGGATGGGATGGACTCGCTGCTCTCGATCGTGCAGATGCCTGCTGGTGTTCCTGTCGCCACCGTGTCGATTGGTGGAGCGAAGAACGCTGCGCTGCTCGCGGTCCAGATCCTCGGAGTTGGAGATGACGCGCTCGTCGATCGAATGACCGCGTATCAGGCTGACCTCGCCGTTCAGGTTGAGGCGAAGAATCGGGCACTGCAACTCAAACTATGACCGTCTACACCGCAAGCCCCCTTCGCCACCCGGACCTGGGCGCCCCAGCCCTGATGACTCGGCGCGCCTGGTGGCTCGTTGTACTCAACTTTCTGATCCCAGGCTCGACCCAGGTGCTCGCGGGCAACCGCAGGCTCGGCAGGCTCGGGCTGGCCGCCACGCTCACGCTCTGGCTGATCGCCGCGCTCGTCATCGTGGCGTACTCGCTGTGGCGCACGGCCACGTTGTCGATCATCACGAACTCGTTCGCGCTGACCGCCGCGCAGCTGCTGCTGGTGCTGTACGCCGTGCTGTGGCTCGTGCTCACGCTCGACACCCTGCGGCTGGTGCGCCTCATTCGGGCGCAGCCAGGGTCGCGGTTCTGGATTGCGGCGTTCACGGTGATTCTGCTCGTGCTTTCGGTCGGTACTGCGACGGCGGGCGCGTATTACGCAGGTGTTGCGCGCGGAACCCTGAACTCGATCTTCGGGGGAGGGGCCGCGTCGGTTCCTCCGGTTGACGGTCGCTACAACATCCTGCTGCTTGGTGGAGACGCCGGGCCCGACCGCGAAGGCCTCCGGCCCGACAGCCTCTCGGTCGTCTCCATCGACGCTGACACCGGGCGGGTGACGATGATCGGCCTGCCGCGTGACATGCGGAGGGTGCCGTTCTCGGCGGGGTCGCCGATGGGGGAGCTGTACCCCAATGGGTTCCGCAACTGTGACGTGAGTGCATGCAAGCTCAACGCCGTCTACACCGAGGCGGAGTTGCGGCACCAGGACCTGTATCCGAACGCGAAATCTACCGGTTCCACACCGGGCATCGAAGCGACCAAGGAAGCAGCCGAGGGCATCACCGGGTTGACGATCCAGTACTACGCGCTCATCGATATGCAGGGCTTCTCCGACCTCATCGACGCGCTCGGCGGAGTGGATATCAACGTCAAGGAGCGACTGCCGATCGGTGGAAATGAAAGGCTCGTCGGGGTTGATGAGTGGATTGAGCCGGGAGTGCAGACCCTCAACGGCTACTACGCACAGTGGTACGCGCGCTCACGGCACTCGACCAGCGACTTCGACCGCATGGAGCGCCAGCGAGAACTTCAGACCGCGATCCTCCAGCAGTTCACGCCGGCCAACGTGCTGACCAAGTTCCAGGCCATCGCGCAAGCGGGAACTCAGGTGGTCAAAACCGACGTCCCTCAGGACATGCTGGGCTACTTCACGAACCTCGCGATGAAGTCGAAGGAGCAGCCGATCACATCGGTAGAGCTGACGCCGGCGAACAGTATCGACCAGGACGATCCGGACTTTGAAGCAATCCGAGCCCTTATCCGTGCCGATTTGGATCCACCCATACCGACGGAAACCCCGACCGACTAGTCGAGCTTTGCGGCGAATTCCTTGATCCATGGCTTGAGCTCGAGTCCCAGGTCCTCACGGTCTGACGCGAGCTGGATGATGGCCTTGATGTAGTCGAGGCGGTCACCCGTGTCGTAGCGACGACCACGGAAGACAACTCCGTACACGCCGCCTGCGATCGTGTCGTCCGCTGCCAGCACCTGCATGGCATCCGTCAACTGAATTTCGCCGCCCTTGCCTGGCTCTGTCTTCTCCAGGACGTCAAAGATTTCCGGGCGGAGGACGTATCGACCGATGATGGCGAGGTTCGACGGAGCGTCTTCGGGGGCTGGCTTTTCGACCAGGTCGGTGACCTTGACGACGTCGGGGTTGTCTGTGGCCTCGACGGCCGCGCAGCCGTACATCGAGATGGTCGCAGGGTCGACCTCCATGAGGGCAATGATCGTGGCCTGGCGGCTTTCCTGCTCCTCGATCATGGTGGTCAGGAGCGGGTCCCGGGCGTCGATCAGGTCGTCACCGAGCAGAACGGCGAACGGTTCGTTGCCCACGTGGCGGCGCGCGCGAAGCACAGCGTGGCCGAGTCCCTTGGGGTCGCCCTGGCGCAGGAAGTGGATGTCAGCAAGTTCGCTCGACTCAACCACCCGGTGAAGCCGCTTCTTATCCCCTTTCTCTTCCAGGGCAAGTTCAAGCTCGGTCACCCGGTCAAAGTGGTTTTCCAGGGCGTTCTTGTTTCGCCCGATGATCATCACGACGTCGTTGAGTCCGGCGCTCACGGCCTCTTCGACGACGTACTGGATGGCCGGCTTGTCGACGACGGGAAGCATCTCTTTTGGAAGTGCCTTCGTCGCCGGGAGGAACCGGGTACCAAAACCTGCGGCGGGAATAACGACTTTGCGTACGGGCTGAGGCATGATTCCAGCTTAACCGTTGTCGGCGTATGGTTTGCCGACGTGTGGCATGCCGCGTCGACTTCCCCTTGGATGCGCAAGGAGCAGCCGTTCGTGACCTTCGAGCACCACGCGCGGAATCGATTGCTACTTCCAGGAATGAGTTTCTCGCCCGACCAGAGGGATTGCTCGACCAACTCTATATAGCTTCTCGGCCATATAAAGGACGAGGGTGTCGGTGAGAGATCGCGGCACGGTTCGTCACACCAGCGCTTGAGCAGCGCGGCGAACGATTTGTCCCTCCGCATCACCCGGCCGACCGCCTCGGGAATCCTCACGGCGGTGTTTGACATGCTGGTGGAGCTACCGCATTGGGCTCGGCGATTCCGATCAGTTTCTGGAGTAGATGAGCTCGAAACCTCCGGCTAAAGACGCGCTCCTGTCGGGTGAGCGCCGGTCAGCGCTTGTGTAACCGAAGGCTAGAGGTCCGCATGCAGCGCCCAAACACGTTCGGCGGAGTCGCGCCAGCTGAAGGCGCGGGCTCGGTCTTGACCCACGATACTCATACGCCCGGCGCGTTCTGAGTCGGAAAGGACGGATGACACGGCATCGGCTAGTCTCTCGCCGTACCCTTTCTTACCTCGCTCGACTGCGATCCCCGCACCGCCTGCAACCTCCATGAGTGCGGGGTCGTCGGAATGCACGACTGGCGTTCCAAATGAGAACGCCTCGATCAGGGGCAAGCCGAACCCTTCTTGCAAGCTCGGGTAGACGAACACAGAAGCGCGATCGAGAACCACAGCGAGGTCTTCATCCGACAAATAACCGAGCGCACGAACGTGGTCCTCTGCCAGCCCTGCCTCATCGGCGACAACGGCGAGCGACAGTTCTCCCCATGTGTCGGGCCCCAGAACAAGGACTGGGAGATCGGGGGCTCCGACTCCGCCGAGCCCATGGATGAGGGAAGTGATGCCACGTCGCGGATCGAGAGATCCGACGGTAAGAATGTACTCGCTCGGAAGGTTCAATCTGTTGGCGCGCCAATCAGCGTCGATCGGCACTGCTAGTCCGGAAGCGACAGCCCCGGGAATGACACGAACGCGGTCGCCAAAATCGGCTATTTCAGTCAATTGCTCGGCGACGGCGTGAGTCGGCACCACGATGGCATCCGCATGCTTCCTGGCCCGCTTCAGCATGGCCTTGTGCCACGCGACATTTGTCGGTGTAAACGATTTCGGGTGCGTCCATACCAATGTGTCGTGAATCGTCACCACGATCTGAGTAGCGTCGAATTCCCTTTCGTGGCGGTGCAACGGTGCTAACAGGCTTGGTGAGTGAATCATCCCGGATCCAAACGAAGGAACGATCCCGAGTTGCCAAGCCGCGGCGAGTTCGCGCCGAGCTAGAGTCGTTCGGTGCAACCGCTCAAGTCCGGGGAGTGACGCTTCTACTGCGGCAACTTTCTCCGGAGGAAGCGCAGAAACGACCCCTTCAACTGCGCATCCATTCGGAGCTGTTTGGATAAGCGCCCGTGTCATCTCTTCCGCGTAACGAGAGATTCCATTGGGGAGTGGGGTCACCATCTGGTCAACGATCACCCGAAGAGTTGTCGCCATGATAGGCCTTTCTACAAGTCAGTCGTCCCTGGACGCGCGATAGCACCAGTTGCGACCGCGTCCTTTAGCGCCTCGCGCCAGTGCCGCATCGGCGACAGGCCAGCGTTCCCCCAGGCATCGTGGGCGAGCACAGAGTAGGAAGGGCGCGGCGCCGGACGCACGAACGCGGCTGAGTTCGTCGGTTGAACTCGCTGCGGGTCCAGACCAATCTCCTCGAAAATAGCTTTGGTGAAGTCGAACCACGATGCTTCCCCAGCGTTGGTGCCGTGGTAAATGCCAGCTGGCGCATCCGAATCGACAAGGGCAACGATTTGTTCGGCCAAATCATTAGTCCACGTCGGCTGGCCCTTTTGATCCGTCACCACGCTGACCGTCGGATGGCTGTCAGCCAATCGCAGCATTGTGGCGGCAAAGTTGCTCCCATGTTCGCCGTAGAGCCAAGCCGTCCGCACGATGTAGGTGCCGTGGGGGTGCTCGGCGACGGCCGCCTTTTCGCCTGCAGCCTTGGTGCGTCCATATGCCGACAGCGGTTCGCGTGGAGCGCCCTCTGCGTATGGCGCGCTAGCGTCGCCTCGGAAGACATAGTCGGTGGACACCTGGGCCAGCTTTGCCTCTGCCTCGCTGGCAGCTATGGCGAGGTTTTTCGCTCCGGTGGCGTTGACCGCGAATGCTTCGCTTTCGTTCGATTCCGCGTCGTCGACTTTTGTATAAGCGGCGGCGTTGATGACGACGTCGTGTCCCGCGACTGCCGCGCGAACTGCGTCGAGATCAGTGACATCGAGGTCAGCATGCCTTAGAGCAGTGACAGAACGGCCTCTCAGTGCGACTCGAAGGTCAGACCCGAGCATCCCAGAAGCCCCTGTGATGAGGTAGCGCATTTTCCATCCTTTACTCTGCGCCGGGGCAGCGTCACGCTTGTTCCCGGTCGATCCATGCGAAGCTAGCTTCGCATTTGGGCAACGGCGAGAGCTGACTCCCCGTCGAAGGCGACGCGGCCCTCCTTGATAAGGATGCCCCGTTCGCAGAGGTCGGACACCATATCCAAGTCGTGACTCACGACGACAAGGGTTTTGCCCTCGGAATGCAATTCACGGATACGCTTCAAACACTTCTGCTGGAAAGGCTCGTCGCCGACCGAAAGTATCTCGTCAACGAGCAGGATATCTACTTCTGTGTGAATAGCCACCGAGAAGGCAAGTCTCAAGAACATACCGGACGAGTAGTGCTTCACCTCGGTATCAATAAACTGCTCGATCTCGGAGAAGGCAACGATTGCGTCGAACCGAGCGTCGATCTCTTCCCGGTTCATCCCTAAGATGGCCGCGTTCAGGTAAATATTCTCGCGCCCGGACAAATCCGGATGAAAGCCTGCTCCGACTTCAATGAGGCCTGCGATCCTGCCGCGCGTGAAAACGTCGCCACTATCCGGCTGCAGGACTCCGGAAATCAGTTTGAGGAGAGTCGATTTGCCCGACCCGTTGAACCCCAACAAAGCCACCGATTCGCCCGGACGGATCTCAAAACTTACGTCACTCAAGGCGTTGAACGAGGATGTTAGTGATTTTTTTCGTACTGCCGCTATGACGGATTCTTTGAGCGAGTGGGTGTGCCGAAGCAAGAACGTCTTGCGGACTTTTTCTACGATGATTCTCGGCCGAGAATCATCGCCGATGTTAGAGGTCTTGGGCAAAGCGACCCTCCAGGCGTCGAAATACGAGTTGGCCAATTGTGAGCACGGCGAGCGAAATCGCGAGACCGAGGAGTCCGAAGAGCCACAAGTTTGGCGCTAGAAGCCCTCTGCCCTCTGTAGTTGGGTACCAGAAGCCTGCGTGAAGTAGGTTCACCGCCGCCGTGAGTGGATTGACTTGGTATATGAAGAAGACCCAGTCCGGCACGATCTTGGCGACCTGAGTCCACTGGTAGAGAACGGGCGACGCCCACGTGGCGACCATGATTATGAGATCGACGAAATTCTGGGAGTCACGGAACGAAACGTTCGCGGCACCGAATAGCATTCCAAGCCCAATGGCCAATGTGGTTATGATGGCGATTCCCAGAAGGGTCCCGCCCAACTGCGGAATAGTCGGGTCCCAGCCGATAACCAAACAGACGACTATAAGAATCACCAGTTGTGGCAGGAAATTGACCAACGCGACGATGGTTGACGAGACCGGAAATAGCTCTCTCGGGAGATAGATTTTCTTGATCAAGGCGCCGTTGTCGACCAGCGAACGGGTGGAATTGCCGAACGCCTCGTTGAATAGGTTGATCACGATCAGGCCGGAGAACAGGTAGATCGGATAGTTCTCGATCGACCCGTTCAGTTGTAAGAAGACCCCAAGGGCAAGGAAGAAGACAAGGAACTGGGCTGCCGGCTTCACATAAGACCAGAGCCATCCGAGAATGGACCCTCGATACCTGATCTGTACCTCTTTGCGGATGAGCAGGCTCAGGAGATATCGCCGACGAAGGACATCCATCAAGCCGAGCCCCTGCCCAGGCCTAACGAAATCGCGGTCCGGACCGGAGACTGATTCAGTCAAACTCTATTCCTTTGAAGTCGTGACAGGTTCCGCGATGCAGCGGTACGGGGGAACGGCCATGAGGCCACATGAGATACGTAGGGCTGAATGCTCGGGCCGTGGCGGCCTGTTATACAGCGAAGAACGGTTCAAGTTTATTCTGGAACATGCTCAGCGCGGATCCAATCGCCATGTGCATGTCTAGATATTTGTAGGTACCTAGTCGGCCACCGAAGAAGACGTCCTTCTCGTCGTCCTGCAGAGCGCGGTATTCTATGAGGCGTTGCCTGTCAGAGGCAGTGTTCACCGGGTAGTAGGGTTCGTCGTTCTGCGATGCGAAGCGCGAGAACTCCCGCATGATAACGGTTTTGTCCGTCGGATAATTTCGTTCTGGGTGGAAGTGGCGGAACTCATGGATTCGGGTGAAAGGTACTGACTCATCTGCGTAATTCATTACGGAAGTGCCTTGGAAATCCCCAACTGGCAGGATTTCCTGTTCGAAATCGAGCGTTCGCCATGCGAGCTCACCTTGTGAATAGTCGAAGTAGCGATCGATTGCGCCTGTGTAAACGACCGGCACATTCCCAACGGTCTCATTCTTGTTGAACGGCTGGGTGGAATCAAAAAAGTCCGTGTCCAGCCTGATCTCGATATTCGGATGGTCTGCCATTCGCTCAAGCCAAGCTGTGTAGCCGTCGGTGGGTAGACCCTCATATGTGTCGTTGAAGTACCGATTGTCGTAGTTGTATCTGACTGGTAGTCGACTTATGACCTCGGCTGGCAGTTGGTCAGGCGGGGTTTGCCATTGCTTCGCGGTGTAGTCGCGGATGAATGCCTCGTAAAGCGGACGCCCAATAAGCGAAATGGCTTTTTCTTCAAGATTGGCAGCGGATGACGTCGAGAACTCCGACGCCTGTTCACTTATTTGAGTCCGCGCTTCATCAGGTGACAATGCGGAGCGGAAGAACTGGTTGATTGTGCCTAGGTTAATCGGCAGCGGAAAAACTTCTCCACGGTAATTGCTGAAGACGCGGTGTTCGTAGCTCGTGAAACTCGTAAATCGCCGAACGTAGTCCCAGACCACCTCATTTGAGGTGTGAAAAAGGTGGGCACCGTACTTATGGATCTCGATGCCAGTTTCGGGTTCCGCCTCGCTGTAGGCATTACCACCGATGTGCGACCGACGGTCTATTACGACGACCTTTCGCCCGAGTTCCTTCGCGACACGCTCCGCGATGGTCAGACCAAAGAATCCAGAGCCGACAACCAGCAGATCTACGTTCACAGAAAATGTTCCTTAAAGCCAGGTTGCAAAGGGTTCAGTATAGCTGACCGTTCACATTGGTTAGTTCTTCGGTGTTTCATTAGGGCTCAGTGAGGGGTCGCCGGAGGCCTCGTCGCCGAATCGTATTTTCTGCGTCGGATCTCCGCGTCTCGCCAGTATGAGCCTGCGATACGAGACTCGACGAATCAACTCTGGGGTGAGCCGGTACAGCCCTCGCACCAAAATATTCCTCACGAACTGCGGAGGCGTGGTGAAGCCCACCCTCAGGAAGGCGGTCTGGAGTTGGACTTCACTCCTCAGCAACCGAAGCCCGCCTCGTCGCGTATACGCGCCTGAACTAATCCGGTACCTGACAAGTGGCTCGCGAATGTTACAAACTCGTGCACCCGAGGCGATCATCCGGGCGAAGAGCCAATAATCTTCCATTAGACCGAGTTGCTGATAGCCCCCCGCCCGGGCGACGGCTTTGCGACTGTAAACCACGGTGGGGTGGTTGAAAGGGTCGTGGAAACGTGCATAGGTCGCTATCTCGTCGGGCGTCCCGGGTGGGATCCGCTGGATGCCATCGCGGATTTGACCGTCGTCGTCCGCTTCGAATTCGTACATACCACTGCCGACGAGTTCGTATCCATCCGCTATGCGAGCGAGCTGTTTCTCGAACCGGTTGGGCGCGGACAGGTCGTCAGCGTCCATGCGCGCCACGATGTCGAATCTGCACATCTCCAGCCCACGATCGAGCGCCGTGGATAAGCCGCTATTCACGGGAAGGTCCACATGAAGCATCGGCACCGGGCACTCGTCTATCAGCGCTTGAATAGTCTTGGCCATCGCCTCGCGGACCGGACCATCCTGTACCAGGATCACCTCGCTCGGGCGGACGGTCTGGTGCTGCACCGTGCTGTACATCGCGTGTCGCAAGAACTCGGGACTGTCGCCATAGTACACGGGGATCAGGAGAGAAAACGGTGGCAGGTCAGCCATGATTAGCGATCCGGTAGGACGGCGTCTTCGACGAGGGCGAGGTGAATAGTAGCCTCGCCAAAGTTCGCCAGCACATCGGCGTTCTTCCTGGGGCGGGTGCGCATTCCGTCCAACCAGCCTCTCCGCAGGGCGGAGAGCAGGGTTTTGCGATCGTCCGAGCGCAGGAGCAAAAACATCCACCGCAGTATGGCGAGCGAAGCATATGTCGCCGTTTCATTCTTTCTTAGTGCGGACGACCATCGGAACAGCCACAATTTGTTTCTTACTTCGTAGTAGAACCGGGATCCCGGGTCCGAGCGGGCCGAGGTCAACTTCGCGGTCTTGTGCACGACCACGCTTTCCGGCACATACAGGCCGAGCCCATCCTTTAGAAGGCGCGCCGTAAACTCGAAGTCGTCGTTCCAGATAAAGTATTCCGCCACCGGCAGTCCGAGTGTCCGAATCGCCGATCCTTTAACTAAGCAAGACACAAAGGAAGCCGATCGAACTGGCATTGCGTTGACCAATGCCGCCTGCGCAGCTTCGGAACGCGAGACGTTTGGTTTCCGGCGGGGCGTATTCATCGGATGATCAGTGCCGTCTGACCAAACGACCTTCGACGCTAGCACCGACGGCTCTGCCGGGTGCCGCCGGTATGCGGACACAAGGGCCGCTAGAGCTCCGGGGGTCGGAACAGTATCGTCGTCCATGAACCAGACGAGGTCCGCATCGTGGCGAATGAGTGCTCTGGCACCGCCAATTGCGAAGCCGCCAGCTCCGCCGGTATTCCGCGCGAGCGTCAGTAGGTCGACGTCGGGGAAAGCCGCCATGGCTGCGGCGGCCGACCCGTCTGTCGATCCGTTGTCGATAATGACCACGGCATCAGGGGCAAGCGTTTGGGCACGTAAGGCCTTGAGAACCTCAAGCAGAAGTTCTCGGCGGTTGTACGCGACCACAACGGCGACGGTTTTCAAAAGGCTTCTCTCAATCGGATGGGGTGAGGTGACGCTCGCGAGATGTCAAATTTCGCAGAGAGGGACTGCCACATGGGCGAGCCGGGCACGCCGCACAGTCATTGGCCGCGCTGAATGCTGCTAAGGATATTCTGCATGGTTGCGAAGATACCGGCGGCAAGCGGAGTCTTCTCCACGCGGTCCAATTCAGGCCAGACATTGGACTGGATGCGGAGATCGACGGCTTGCAGAGCGGCTGTCGATGAGGAGCCGAGCATCACATGGGGGTGCCCCTTTGACACATCGCGCATAAGACCAAGAAGTTCTCCTATGGTCACGCCCTGGCCGGAGACCAAATTCTTCGTGACGCTGACCGTGCCCGCCGTTCGCGTCTCATCGCGCACGCGCCCTACAAAGCGGCACACCAGATCGGCGCAATCGTCGACATAGAAATAGTCGCGCACAGTTTCAAGCGGGACGAAGATCGAGGCTGGCCTAGGGGAGTACTGTGCCAGGGCAAGATGCGAAATAATTCCTTGCATTTTGTCCATGCGCTGCCCCGGCCCATACAGGTTCGATATCCGACCGATTGCACTAGACACCTCGTAGCGATCGGAGAACTGTCGAACCGTTTTCTCCGCAACCACTTTGAATTGGCCATATGGGGAAATGGGCGCCGGGAGCGTGCGCTCGTCAAATGGCGGGTCAACTGAGCCCCCGTAGACGCCGCCCGCGGAGGACGCGTAAAAGAACGTCCCTTGGCTTTCCACATTTCTGATTCGGGCAGCGCGGCCGATGGCATCTAAAGCGATAGTCAGTTGATCGATCTCATGGTCGAGTAGTGCTTGGGGGGTCGAGGTTACCGCAGCTCCACCGGCCCACAAAACCGCCCATTCGTCGCCCTCATTCAACGCGTCAATGAATTCGCGTCCCGCCTCATCGACGGCATCGGCAAAACGGCTCGCATCAGACCAGGGGAGCGGGCGGCTTTCATGCGCTACCCAGTATGGCGCCCGACGGAGGACTGAGCGAACACACGCAGCTCCGAGCAATCCGCGAGCGCCGATTGTCCAGACGCGAAGAGTCACGAGTTTTGAGTCGGCTTTCGTCCAAGTGGCCCGTTGGCCGGATCCGTGACGACAACATATGGGGGCTTGCCCATCGCCATGTTGACGTTGACTCCGATGTACTCAGCGATCACTCCAAGGGAGAATAGCGTTGCGCCCGAACTCAGCAGAATAACGACAATCGTTGACGCCCAACCTTCTGCTGAAACTCCACCGATGATGCGTTGAACGAAAATGAAAACGGTCATCAAAACGCCAAGCACCGCGAAGATGACACCTAGAGCGCTCACGACTCTCAGGCCGCGCGTTCCAGTCGAGAGCACCATGCGAACAAAATGAGACAACAGCCGGCGGGTCGAGTAACCCGAGCGGCGATCCCCCTCCTGGCGGAGCAGCACTGGCGATGTAGCGGTCCTATTGGCAACCCATCCCATGGCTACGTCGAGATATACCCCCGAACCAGAATATGCCGCGACACTACGTCCGATGGAGCCAAGAACGAGGCGAAAGCTCTGATACTCGGAGGCGTTCTCTCCTCCGAAAACTTTTGCCAGAAGCCATTTCGCACCCTTTGACGAGGCATTTCGGAGAGTCCCATGAGGTGCCTCATTAGTCGGCCGGGCATATACCACCGAAGCACTTTGGTCCATCGCAGTGTCGAGCAGCCCGCCGATATCAGATGGGTCATGCTGGCCGTCCTCGTCGAGGGTGACAATCCAGTCGCCTCCCGACGAGGCCATTCCGGCCAGCGTTGCCGCATGCTGCCCGAAGTTGCGGCTAAGCCATACTCCCCTCACGAATGGGTACTCCGCTTCGAGTTCACGAATCACGTCCGCCGAGCGGTCAGGCCCGTGATCGAACACGAGAAGCACCTCTGTGACGGCATAACTGCTGCCCCCTGGCGTGATCGACGGGACATGAAACGGAGCTATCTCGCGCATGAGCGAGGGAAGTGTCTTCTCGCCTTGGTATACGGGCACCACCACAGAGATGCTGTGGTCGTATCCGCGGGCGTTCGTCGATGTCACGACCTGGAACCATCTTTCTGTTTCGAAGCCGAGCTTCGCTCGGGCCGCATCACGGCAATCCTGTCGTTCGTTCGTGACATCCGCCGCGATAGGTAGACGTATGCTAAGCGTCGCTGCGCCGAAGTAAGGCGGGCTCGCGCATTGCCCACTCGCAGGTCCAGGCTCGAAACGACGTCAGGTCGTGAAGTGGCAAGCCAACGGTGGAATCCCGTTGCCTGTTCTACTTGCTGCTTTGCGAGTCTGACGCTCCACTGGCTGTCCGACACTCTGAAACCTGCCGACGAACGCTTGATGCCCACAAAATCACCGGTGAGCAGAACCCGAATGTAGGTCGCCTCGTCGATCAAATAGGGGAACCGTGAGTCCCACCAGCCAACTGCTTCGAGCGATGCGCGGCGCATAAGGACGCAACCCGGCTCGCCGAAGATGTTAGTGCCCTCGCGAACCGTCTTTCGAGCTGCTGCGGCTCCACGGTGGAGGCCGGTCATGCCCGCGATGCCGCGATTGCGAACCAACGGCTTATTGTGTGCGTCGACGATGTCACGCGATGAGGCAACGAGGACCACGCTCGGGTTCGCGAGGAACTGAGATACTTGTTCCTCGATTATCCACGGGTACAGAAGATCGTCCCCACAAACCAGCTTGATGTACTCACCTGTGGCTGCTTGGCTGACGCGGTTCCAGTTGCGTAGCGCTCCGCCTCCAGCCTCGGTCGACAACAGCTTGACGTTGCTGAGACCGGCGTAGCGGTTCATGATCTCTAGAGTTCGGTCTGTCGAGGAGTGATCAGCAATGACTATCTCGAGATTTTCGTACGTCTGGGCGAGAACCGACTCGATCGTTTCTTCTAGATACTCGGCGTTGTTATATGCCGGAACGACGACTGACACTAGTGGACGACTTCGCTCTGGCAAGTTTGAGTGTTTTTGATGCATTTGAACCCCGGTGGCCTCACTATCGGTTGTGGATTCGGTGGATTTCGCAGCTGAACGACGAAATGAGAACGATCGATGTCCGAAAAAGCTCACCATCGTCGTTACAAAGACGATGAGCGCTTGGGAGGGAATTGGTGGGATCTTCCCGACCTCGACGAGCAACGGAAGGAGGGCGAAGTTAATCGCGAGCGAAATCAGGTAGACCACTTCAAAGCGCGCCAAGTCTCGCCAGACGTGCCCGCGCACGCGGAAAACGAAACGTCGATAAAGGAAGAATGCGCACAGGACGCTGAAGACATGCGCGAAAGCGAGCGTAGCGAGATAGCCCCAGAGCCGTCCTATGGTGAACTCAAACCCTACGAAGAAGGCGAAACCGATGACGGTGTTCGTCGCGCCGACGAACAGAAACGCAATCTTCTGATTACGAAAGAGACGCAGTAGCGGACCAGCTTCGCCCTGCATGCCAGCAGGCGGGTGCGGGAGTTCCCGGTCGGAGGGCGCGGAAACGGTCATCATTGCAGTCAAGCTTTCTCGTGGCAGGGCAAGTACCTGCGCAACATTACCCTGTGGTGCTTGGGGGGAGTCTGTATACCGTGCCGGAGTTGCGCCCCACAATCAAATAGGATCAGGGTCGAGGGCCCCGCGGCCGTCCGCAGATAGGCTGACTTTGAGTCGATCTCCGACCGTGCTAAACATCGAGGACGCAACAATGGTAGGTACCGCAGCTCAGACTCGCAGCAGGGGTTCGCACCCTAATGCGTGGTCCAAACTCATCATGGTTCTCGTTGTCGCCTGCGGACTGATTACGGCATTCCAGCCTCCAGAGCCGGCGTCCGCCGCCGTGGCAAGCGATTTCAATCCCGGCAACATCATAAGCGACGCGACGTTTTATGATTCGGGGACAATGTCCGTCGGGCAAATTCAGACGTTCTTGAACAGCAAGGTGCCGAACTGCAAGGCTGGGTACACCTGTCTCAAGGACTACAGCCAAGCTACGACCTCCCAGCCTTCTCAAGCTGCCGGGTGCAGCCCGCTTAGTGGTCAGAACAACTTGTCGGCGGCAGCGATCATCTATTGGGTGTCAATCGCGTGCGGGATCAACCCGCAGGTGCTTATTGTGCTTCTCGAAAAAGAGCAAAGCCTAGTGAGTGCGACCAGCCCTGGCGCCGGAAGCTACCGCTCTGCCACGGGTTTCGCTTGTCCGGACACGGCGCAATGTGATGCACGGTACTACGGCTACTTCAACCAGGTGTATAACGCTGCTTTACAGTTCAAGAGGTACCAGTACTATCCGACGTACTTCAATCACCGAGCAGGGCGAGTCAACAACGTCCAGTGGCATCCCACCGCTGCCTGCGGCAGCGCACCTCTATATATCGAGAACCAAGCGACGGCGGGTCTCTACAACTACACGCCCTACCGGCCGAACGACGCGGCCCTAAACAACCTCTACGGCACCGGCGACGGTTGCTCAGCGTACGGCAATCGTAATTTTTGGAGAATGTTCACCGACTGGTTCGGAAGTGCCCAAAATGGCGGCTACTTCCTCCGGACAGATTCCAATCCAGACCTCTACCTCGTGTCGGGGACGACAAAGTATCGAGTGCCCTCAATGGAGGTCTTCAACACTCTCTCGGCTCTCGGGCCTTATCGTGTCGTGAGTAGCGCATACCTCAACGGATACGCGACCGCATCGAAGCCGGCGAGTACAACTATTCGTAACCCCTTGAACGGCGACGTGTATGGTGTCGAAAACGGCCAAAAGCATCGCTTTTCGTCGTGCGAGCTCTTGGTAGCGTACGGCTCGTCCTGTGGGGCAGCTATCGACCTCACATCTGAGCAGCTCGGTCGCATTGGGACAGGAGCTGACGTGTCAGCGTACTTCCTGGTTGCCGGTTCGCCCACGGTCTACTGGCTCTCAGGTAATGTCAGGCATCCCATTCATAGTTGGGATGCGGTGTTGACTCTCAATGGTGGCGCGGTGCCGTACTTGACCAGCATTTCCGCGTCGGCTGCTAGCAAGCTAGCGCTTGGAAAGACGTTGCTCGAGCCGTTATCCCTTGTGAAATCGGCCGGCGACGCACGAGTGTTCATCGTCGACGGACTAGATCGCTTGATCCCGGTTCCCTCATTTGCCATCCCAGCTGAGATAGGTAAGTCCCGCTATGCGGTGGTACCAGACGCAATATTTGCGGGATACCAGCGCGGAACGCAAGACCTTTCGCTCGCGGTGAGATGTGACAATGCAGTATTCATGATGTCGCAAGGCACGCTGCGGGCCGCGCCGTCAGCCGCGACCGCCGGAATACCGGTCGCCGATGTCAGCTCCGACTTCTGTTCACGGGTGCCACAAGGCGCGAGAGCAGACGGCCCGGCAGTTTTCATCCAGCCAGCAGGATCCCCGAACGTGTACGTTCTTCGAGGTGGCAAGGCTTCGAAAATCGAATCGTGGACTGCGGCGATCGCTATCAATGGCGGCGCAACCCCGCAGGTGATCGCCATTTCCGCTGCGAATGTTGCTTCAATGCCAAGCGGGCCTTCGATTCTGTCTCCTGCGAGTCTGGTGCGTACGGCCGACAATCCCACAGTCTTCCTCATCGATGGGTTCGACAAGAGGGTCCCGGTGGGATCCTTCGTGACCACGGCCGAACTCGGCATAGAGAATTGGTCACAAACGGACGCTGCTTCCATGAGTGGATATGTTCAGGCCGGCGAAAGTCTGAGTAGGCAACTCATCTGCGGAGGGACCGCCTATTTCGCTGCAGGCGGTCGCCTGTATCCCCTCAGCGCACCGGGCGTCACTGGATTGAGATCGACGATGGTTGCCGACCTCACCTGCGCCCAGCTGACTCTCGCGGATAGTGGCCCTCTGTCCTCGGTCTTCGTGAAAGCGGCGGAGAGTGCGACCGTTTACCACGTAATCGGTGGAACGAAGCGAGCGGTCACTAGCTGGGAACAACTTCTATCGTTGAACGGCGGTTCGGCGCCAAGCATCCTCACCGCGGGTCCGCAGGGGTTGGCAGACATCGCGAATGGGCGGCCCTACTAGAGAGCGACGGGAGCGAGCGAGCGGGTGCGGTGAGGTCGTCCCTTCAGTGATGAGGGATAATGGTGACCTATGCGCTCCCGTTTCCTTTGGCCCCTGCTCGTCGTTTTGGCGATTCTGGCAGGCGCGGCAGGGACCCTGCTAGTCAACCGCTCCTACTTCTTCGTCGACGACACGCAGATAGGCGCGTATGGGCAGTGGTACGAAATCGGGACCCGTATCTTGGAGGGGAACTGGTCGCCCATCAACCCTCTAGTTTGGCAGTCCGGGAATTACCTCGCTGAAGGGGCGTGGGGTCTTTACAGTCCGCCGCTGTGGCTCATCGGCCTCGCGTCACACCTAGTGCCGAACGCCATGTGGTTCAGCACTGGCGTAAAAGTGGTCTGCTTAGTTTTGGGCGGGCTTGGCATGTACGTCCTGTCCCGAACCTTTGCTGCGACCCGACCATTCGCCGCAGCAGTCGCGGCCGCCCTCCCTTTCGTAGGCGTTACATATTATTTGGATGCTCCGTCATGGGTCAACGGATTGCTTGCGTGGAGCTTTTTCGGGTTCGCGTGGGGACTTGCGCGACGAGCAATATTCAGGGGGAAAGGACTAGTTCTCTCAATATTCGTTTGCATGCTGCTGATAGGCATCGGATATTTTCATGCGACGCTCTTCCTGGCGGTCGCCCTCGCCGCGACTTTGGTTGAGGCGATTTTGCTCCGGCACGGTCCAACGATGGTACGCGGGTTCGTGGTCTCGATAGGGGCCGGTCTCTTTGCGGTGATCGTGCACCTACCTGCGCTCTTGACTGCGGGAGTCTCGGGTCGCGTGCAGAGCGTGGTGAACACAGGATTGTTGACGGCGGATTTGTCCGGTATTTTCGCGTCAAGTACCGCAGTTGGAGTGCCTCAGGTCGGGCTATGGGGTGTCAACTTTCCTGATGCTCCGTTGCTTTACACGGCCTGGTTCTTCCCGCTGTTCTTCTTCATTGAGTGGTCGAAACTCGCGCCCTTGCTTCGAGCGCGTGTCAGCGTCATCGTAGTCCTAACGGTTGCACTGGTGGGAGTGTTGCTTCCCAGCGACTTTGGCCCTCTGCGGATACCGATCAGGATGATGCCGTACTTTGCGCTTCCCCTCTTGGTGATTCTCGCCGTGGGACTGTCTCGCGCATTCCTGCGCCCGGTCCCTCGCCGACGGTTCGTGGCAGCGGTGGCCTTCACCGTTTCTAGCGCCTGGCTGACGTTCGTCCAGTCCCCAAAGTATGGGCCCGCGATCCTCCTGTTCACCGGCGTCGCTCTGCTTGTGTTCGCGCTGATTTACCGCTTGACATCAGCGCCCACAAGTCAGGCGACCGGGTCTCCGTCCGGTCATCTCCGTTCAGGTCGGCTCACTGGGCTATCCGCGACCGCCGTGCCGGTGTTGATGCTGGCCGGAGCTTGCCTTGTCGTCGTGCCCCAGCATGTCGTGCACCCCAATGGCCCCCTGACCGACTACAAAGTGCCCCATTCGGTTAGCGATCTGCGGTCCCCTCTGGCCGGCGCGGCTGGGGATGTGCTCGTGGTAGGGGGAATTGTGGACGGGATAGTTCACCCGGATGATTGGGGAGAGACTTCGATCGGTAATCTTTGGTACGTATCGGATGCTCGCGTCCAAAACGCATACACATCCGTCTTCTACCCTGGGTACCAGGACTCTTTGTGCATGGTCTATCAAGGGTCAACGTGCGCAGACCTGTATAGAAAATTGTTTGAGATCCAGCCGGATACCGGCAACCTCCTCGTTGACAATTTGGGCGTCAGCAGTATTCAACTGGTCAAGCGAGTGTTTACAGCCAATGAATGGGAGACTGTACCTGCCGGCTGGGAAATCGTGGAGGATTCTGATCAGACCCGTTTGATTAGCAGAAAAACACAGATTGCGGGCGCGGGTGGGGTGGTCTGGACGTCCGAAGGCATGTCGGTGTCCAACGTTGTCTCCTCTGAGGATTCCGTCACCTTCGTCGCCGATTCTGTACCAGCGGGCGGAGGTTCTCTTGCCCTCAGTCGTATCTCGTGGCCGGGGTACGAGGTCAGCGGTGGAACCGTTTCTTCTGAGCCAATGGACGGGTTTCTCATGTCGGTCGACGTGCCTGCTTCTAGCGAGGGCCAGAGAGTGACCGTTGCGTTCGTAAATCCGGGCGGGAAGGTCCAGATAATCGCCGCTGTGTTGCTCGTGGTTCTTGTTCTTACGTGGACCGTGCTGTGGCTAGCCGCCAAGGTGCAACGACGGCATCGGCGAAACGCTCTGTCGGACCCGGCCGGGTCGGGCGGTCTCGAGCGCCTCGTACTGGAACACCGGCTCCGAAGCCGCGCCACAGCTGCCGCTCCCCAGCCCGGTAGCGCGCCGCGCGCGGCAGGATCCAACCAAGCGGCAGTTGAGGAAGAAACAAATGGCTGATGCCCAAATAGCCCCCGGTGCGGTACGCCATGTGCGATCGTTGACTGGGATCCGGATAGTCGCAGCACTATGGGTGGTGTTGTTCCACATCCGGGGGAATATCGCTTCCGAAGCGCCTGGGTTGTACGCGGTCATAGGCCCGGTCGTGTCGCATGGAGAGCTTGGTGTGGATTTGTTCTTCATGCTAAGCGGCTACATTCTTGCGATGAACTACGGAGACCGTATGGGCGTGACGTTCACGCGCAGATCGGTTGCCGTCTTCTGGTGGGCGCGCCTCGCGCGAATATGGCCTGCATATATGGCAATGCTGCTTTTCACAGCCATTTGGCATGGCATTTTCGTAGCAACTGCCTCACCTGACCCGGTAGCACCTCGGGAATACAGCGTTCTCAGTTTCTTTCGCCAAGCTCTCCTGATCGTGCAATGGACGGAGCCGGATTTTGAACGCCTTACGTGGAATGGAGCGGCCTGGTCAGTCTCGGCCGAAGCGTTCGCGTACCTTCTTTTTCCCGTTATCGCTCTGCTCATATATCGCATGGGTCATGCTCTTTCGCGGCGGGCGCTGATGGGTTTGGCCTTCGGAGCTCTCCTTCCTGTGGTTCTCTTCTCGGCCACGCTGGGGCTATACGCACCGTTTATGTGGGTTGTGCGGATTCTTGGCGAATTTATGGCTGGCGCAGTCCTCTATTACGCGTTGGCCAAAGTCAGCGACTCTAAGAGGACAGAGAAGCTTGCCCAAGGCGTCACCTGGGCGGCGGTCGTTATATTTTTTGCACTGGCTGTTGCGATCGAGCTAATCGGTCGCCCTCAAGCTGGAGCCTTGCTGATACCGGTGCTGTTGGTGTTGATCGGTGGCCTCGCACTAAGCCAAGGGGGCCTATCGCGGCTGCTAGCGAATCGAGTCATGGTTCTTGGCGGCATGATTTCGTACAGCGTGTATCTCGTCCACATGCCCCTAATAGAGATTTTTTGGTGGCTACAACAGAAAGTCGGGTTGCTCGCTCCCGGAACGATCGGGTCCAAGCTGGGCTTCCTTCTCATTCCGGTAGTTGTCGTGGCTTGCGGATATGTACTTTGGCGCTATCTGGAAGAACCGAGTCGGCGGGCCATGCGGCGTATGTCGCTGGCTCACGTGCCCGAGCGGGCCGTGAACGACGCGCCGATGACCCGGATATAGGCGTGTCGGCGTTCCCCGTCAGGCTCCAGCGAGAGCCTCAAGGTCGGTCGCCTATACTGGATCGGTTGGCGGGTGCCTGCTCGCTGGGCGTGGCACCGGGAACTCCCATCGAAAGGTTCATGTTTCATGCAAGAGAGCGGCGCGAACGTCTCTGAGCTATTCCAAGTGATGGACATCGATCGCAGGCGGCATGTTCGCGAGGCTCTGAGCGCCCGGCAGGACCGCTTGGTCTCGAGCGCCATCGTGTTTCACGCACTGGACAACCCAGGAGCCGAGCTGACGGCTTTCATATATATCGCTAATGCAGGCGATCACACCCACTACACGGATTTCTCTACGCGTCGTGGGGAACATGGAACCAACGCTCAATTTGTGGGCTCTTTCGCCTTTAGAAGCCTAGCAAGAGGCAACGTTCATCAGCACTATTCACCCGTCCAAGGCAAGTGGGTTCCTGACGTCGAGACAGGGGAGCGGCATATCATTGTCGACCGCGATCCTGAAACTGTAACCGCTCATGCGACGCTGTCGCGTTTGAGTCCGTACTGGCGACTGCGGGCTGAAGCTGAACGACGTTTCCCTGCGCAATATGACTTTGTGAGGCAGAGGTTACTCCACCGTCGTGAGGCCGAGCTCAACACGCGTCGAATACCGCGCGAGCGAGTGGCCGCGATTCCTGCCGAACCGTCCCTCATCGAGGGACCGAAAGCGATCTTGTTCGGTTTGCATTGGCTCGACTTGGGAGGGGCGGAGCGCTGGGCCGTGGAAACTATTCGTCTCGCGCGCAGCGAGGGATTCGTCCCAATCGTGATTACGGACGTACCTTCATCCCATTCGTGGATTACCAAGGCGGAACTCGACGGTGCCATCGTCATCACGTTGACTCACCCGGTTGGTCAGCCAGAGCATTCGGAGCCGTTGCTCGAGGCAATACTTGCCAACTATGACTTGTCTGGGGTGTTTGTCCACCACAGCATGTGGTTGTACGACCGCCTACCTTGGCTACGAGCGCATCTCCCGCAGGTCCCGATCGTTGAGACTCTCCACATCCTCGAGTACAACGGCGGTGGCTATCCGTATCACGGCGCGCGCTACGACGATTACATCGACATTCATCACGTGATCTCTCCGCAGCTCAAAGAGTGGCTGATCGGAGTTCAGGGCGTGGCTCCGGAGAAGGTAGCGCTCGCTCCACTATTCGGCCTAACCACTCTCGAAACCCCGCAGGCATCTGCCGTCAAATCACGGCGCGACCGAGCTTTATTCACCGTGGCGTTTGTCGGACGTTTGGCACATCAGAAACGGCCCTACCTGTTCGTTCGCTTAGCCAGGCGGCTGGTCGACAGCGGACTGCCCGTGAAATTCATTCTGCACGGAAGCGGGGAATTGGAAGATTTTGTCAGGCACCAAGTAACGAAGTTCAAGTTGAATGACGTAGTTGAATTCGCAACTGAGAAGATCCCAGTGGCCGAAACACTCGCGAAAAGTGATCTTTTGGTGGTGAGTTCTCAGAACGAGGGCGTCACTCTGACAACCATTGAGGCTATCGAAGCCGGAGTGCCCGTGTTGTCTGCCGATGTAGGTTCCCAGTCAACTTTGGTCGCACCTGACCTTCTGGTTCCCCGCTCGCCGCAGCGATTCATCGACGAATCCGAGCGAATCGTCCGCGCCTTGGTCGAATCCGAGCCGCTGCGCGAAAAGAACTGGCAACAGGAGAGGCAACTCGCCAATGAGTTCGCTAGCCTTCGCCCCGCCCATGAATGGACCAAGGAGCTTTACACCAAATGGCAACAATAGCCGCCGTAATTGTCACATTCAACCGGCTCGAGAAGCTCAAGACGGTCATCGAATCTATAGAAGCGCAGGCGCGCCCGGTAGATGCACTGATCATCGTTGACAATGCCTCAACAGATGGAACTGGTCAGTACCTACAAGGCTTGCCATCGTCCGATCGGCTCGAGATAGTGACGCTCGGTTCTAACACCGGGGGCGCGGGCGGATTCTCTACAGGGATGAGACGAGCGTACGACCTGGGGCACGACTTCGTGTGGATCATGGATGATGATTGCTACCCAGCGGCTGACTCGTTGAGTGAACTCGAACGGGGTTATGACGCAGCAGTCGGCGAACTTGGTCCGGACGTTCCGTTCGCATGTTCCCTGGTCAACTTTGTCGATGGCTCAATCTGCGAGATGAATAACCCGGAAACGACTTGGGACTGGGCACGCCTAATCTCGCGTGGGCAGAACAGCGTCATGGTGAAGAGCTGCTCGTTCGTATCGGTTCTTATACCCCGCTGGGCGATTGAGAAGAACGGCCTGCCCTATGCGGAGTACTTTATTTGGTTTGATGATCACGAGTACACCCTGCGGTTGACTGCGATTTGCCCTGGTGTTCAGGTATTGAGCAGCGTCGTCGTTCATGACATGGGCGATAACAGGGGCGTGAATTTTGGGATGATCGACGACCGAAATGCTTGGAAGTTCGCCTACGGCGTCAGAAATGAAGGCTCGTACAGGCTCCACCACCAGAATGTGTTCTCATTCTTGATCTTCGCGGCGCGCGTTGTAATTGGGATGAAGCGAGGGAAAGTGGCGTGGCGGCACAGAGTGACCATGTTCGGCAAGCTCGCCCAAGCAGTCGGGTTCAACCCGCGTCGTGATTTCCCGCAGTCGCTGGCGGACGCTTAGGGTGACGGGCGGGCTCCGCACCGCTTCGCCGCCCGTTTCGGCCGCTTTGAAACAGACGGGACCGCTCCGAAGGGACGACACGATGGTTGGGCAGAGTACCCAAGGGGACGACACCGCACGCCCTGCGCTCCACGCCGGTTCATGGTTGTTGGCGACTGCGGGATTGACTGCCGTACTTGCCTTGCTCCCATTGATGTGGAACCGTCGATTCTATTTTCAGGATGATACCGAGAATGGGGCCTTCGGCGTCTGGTTCCATCTGGGACAAAGTCTGACCTCCGGGAAGATTCCTGTCCTAGACCCCTCAGTGTGGTCGAGCGGGAATTTCCTCGCTGAGGGTCAATGGGGCACCTGGAACCCACTGATGATGCTGCTGGGCGTGATGACCTATCTCGGTGGTAACGCAGTGGCCACCATGACAGCGATAAAGATAAGTTTCCTTGTGTTGGCGTCGGTTGGGGTCTTCCTGCTGGCGCGGTCGTATGGCGCCCGGCCCGAGCTTGCTTTCGTTGGTGGCGTCGCCGTGACGTTAAACGGCTTCACCGTCTACTTCGATAGCCCGTCTTGGGTTACCGGCCTCATTGTGTGGGCTTTGATTCCGTACTTCTGGCTCATGTTGAGACGTTTAGTTCTTGGCGCGGACCTGCCCTTGTGGGCTTTCCTGAGCGGCTACTTGATTGTCACCGTGGGCTATCTTCAAGGCACATTTGCGATCGGGTTCGTGTTGCTTGCGGTCGGGATTGATGCCCTCCTTCGTCGCGCTTGGCCATCCGCGTGGAAAGTCGTCGGCGTCGGACTAGCCCTCGTTCTCGTTGCGGTGACAGTGTTTCTACCTGGCGTGCTAACGGGCTCGGTGACGAATCGTGCCGTGTCCGTAGTTGGCAACGACGGAATGATGGCCACGGATATCGCTGGGCTGCTCAGCTCAACGCTCGCAACCGCGTTCCCACAGGTTGCTTCATGGTGGTGGACGGGCCCAACGGCTACCAGCCCCATGCTCTACATTGCCTGGTTCCTTCCTGTCTTGTGTTTTGTCGATTGGAAAAGGGCGGTCGCGGGTAGAGCGTTGATTCGTGATGTGGCGATCGTGCTCGTTCTCGCGACAGCTTATGTCCTGCTTCCCACGGTGATCGGACCTCTCCGGTATCCAGTGCGTTTCATGCCTTATGTAGCGCTCGCAGCTATCTTGCTGAGCGTGATTCTCCTCAGTCGATGGCCGGCTCCGAGAATGAGTAAACAAAGGCTGATTGCCGCGCTGGCAATCATCGCGATTGGAGCGTATTTGGCATGGGCGCAGCTACCGAGCCATTTACTTGCGCTCCTTGCAGCCTTTGCTTGCGCATCGGTCGGAGTATTTCTGGTTTGGTTCGTTTTACGTACCAACAGGTGGCGTCAAGACGGGACGCAATGGGGCCGGGTCGCCGGCGTTGTCGCAACCATTGCACTTATGACGACTTTGATTCAGCACCACGACACTCCAGCGAGTCCGCTTTCCAAAAACAATGTGCCGGCGGATACGAGTATCGCGAAGAGCGTCCTGCAAGACCTCCCAGGCGATGTGCTCGTGGTCGGCGACCCAACGCAGTATGGAGGTAACCCAGCCGCTTGGCGAGAAACGTCCATGGCAAACTCGTGGTATCTCAGTCCAGCTAGAGTACAGAACCGCTATCAGTTGATCGGTTTTGCAGCCTACAACTCCGCGCTCTGCTTGCAGTACCTAGGAGGGACTTGCCCGGAATTGCTTGACTCGCTCTTCGAGCGACGGGCTACGGGGCTCCTTCTCGTCGACCAACTATCCATAAACAGTCTCCAAATCCTAAAAACATCGGTACCCGCGTCCGCTTGGGAATCGCCGCCGCCAGGATGGAGGGTTGTTTCGGACGAGGGGCTGACGGCTGAGTGGACGCGCATAGAACCAATTCCTCCCGCGGGGGGAGTCGTTTGGACGAGCGAAGGTACCGAAGTCGAAACGATTGGAATAAGTGACACCGAGATCAACTTGCGAGTGGTCGCAGTCCCTTCGAACGGTGGCACAGTGGCTTTTAGCAGGTTGGCCTGGCCTGGCTATTTCGCAGAGAATGCCGACTTGACTCGCAGCCCTGTCGATGGATTCCTCCTCGGCGTGGACGTCCCCGGAGGTCGCGTCGGGGACACTGTGACGATAACTTTCCGACCGCCCGGTTGGCATATAGAGGTGGCCGCGTTCGTGCTCGCGGTCATGGGCGTTGCTGGCTGGGCAGTAGCGGTGTTTCTCAGACGAAGGAACGATCGCATTGGGCGAAGTGACGAATCTGACAGAGGAGTACAGGCCCTGGATCCCGCCTGAACCCGTAAGCCCCCACGCACAGGAACGCGCAGCTCAGAGCCGGCTCGACTGTGGGCTCGAACGCGATCTTAGCTCTCAGCCACAAGCGGAGTGAGACATGCCTTGGAAGAGTCGCAAGCCGCATTCGAGTTCACTTGCGATCGGGTGGTGGCGCAGGCCCCATGCCCTGTCACGAGAGACCGGAAGCCTTGCGGGTCCCTGAAACATGTGAGCCCCTGATTGGATCAGAGATCGTCTGACCATAAGGCGCGGGAGGTCAAAGAGCCGGTCGTAGCGGTCTCCAGCGGGCCGCTACGCGCGCACCCGAGTGGACGTCTCGCCGCGGTTGCGCGCGGAGGCTGCGCGCTCTCTGGCGATATCCGGAGGGTCATCATCACCATTGTCGTTGCCTCACCGGCGGCGCCCTTGCGATGCAAAGATTCGAAATGGCGAACATCTGACCGTCTTTGAATTTCATGTCCCGGTGCTGGGGTAGCGCAGCCCTTGACAGTGAGCACAGTTTGGCGTCGCTCACATGAGGAGCAGGTGCGATCTGGGCACTTCAACCCAAGGCGCGGGCGTTTCCGCGTAGCGCCCACGTTGCGGACGTCCAACGTCTCGCGTAGCGGGAGCACCGAAGTTGTGCTCGGTACATTATTTACTTCAGCAGGGTCTGCAGGTAGCGACCGTATCCACTCTTCACGAGCGGCTCTGCCAGTTCGCCGAGCTCCGCGGACGAAATAAGACCATTGCGCCAAGCAATCTCTTCGATGCAACCGACTTTGAATCCTTGGCGTTCTTCGATTACACGAACATAGTCGCTGGCCTGCATCATCGATTCGAAGGTGCCGGTATCCAGCCATGCGGTGCCGCGAGCTAGTATCTCAACTTTGAGGGTGCCTTGATTTAGATACTCCTCGTTGATCGACGAAATCTCAAGTTCCCCTCGGGCGCTCGGCTCAATAGACTTTGCTATTTCGACTACCTTGTTGTCATAAAAATAAAGGCCTGGGACGGCGTAGTTGCTGCGCGGCTGCAGCGGCTTTTCTTCGATGGAAACCGCTCGCATCGAGTCGTCAAATTCGACCACTCCATACGCTGTGGGATCAGCCACGTGGTACGCAAAGATGAGTGCCCCGTTGACGGATGAATTCTTCTTCAGTGCAGTTCCCAGTCCGGCTCCGTGGAATATGTTATCCCCGAGAACGAGGGCGACAGAATCATCTCCGATGAATTCTTCCCCAATGATGAATGCCTGCGCGAGGCCGTCGGGCGAGGGCTGGACTGCGTATTCGAGCCGCATGCCGAGTTGGGAACCATCGCCAAGGAGCGCCTTGAATTGCGCGTTGTACTCCGGAGTCGTGATTATGAGTACCTCCGTGATACCCGCCATCATGAGGGTGGACAAGGGGTAATAAATCATGGGCTTGTCATAGATCGGCATCAGTTGCTTCGAGATGCCCTTAGTGATGGGCCAAAGGCGAGTGCCCGATCCTCCGGCGAGAATGATTCCACGCATACTAATTCCTCATGCCTTTCGTGCCTGTTTGCAATACTGCGGAGAGTTTGAGCGAGTCGCTCCATTGGGGGAGGACGTTCTTTCCTGTCAACGAGCCTAGGGTTGGCGCGCCCCGGTCTTTCTCGGACAGCAGCAGCTCATCTGCTTCTAGCGGGAAGCGCAGATCGATATCTGGGTCGAGTGGAGTGATCCCGTGTTCGCGGCCGGGACTGAACGTTTCGCTAACAAGGTAGGACACTGTCGCATCGTCCGTGAGCGCCAGAAAACAATGTCCGAGGCCCTCCGAGATATAGACAGCCCGCCTATCACCGTCGTCGAGTAGCACGGAGTCCCATTGCCCGAAAGTGGCTGAACCTTCGCGGATGTCGACTACGAAGTCAAGAACTGCTCCACGCATGGCAGTGACATACTTTGCCTGGCCCGGCGGAATGTCGGCATAATGAATGCCCCGAAGGCTCCCTTTGCGCGAGACGGATGTATTCGCTTGCGCAAGCCTCAGCGGATGGCCGACGACGGCCTCAAGCTTGTCGAATCGGTACCACTCCATGAAGACCCCCCTGTCGTCGGGGAACTGCTGGGGGGTTACTTCAAATGCGCCCTGGACGGCGAGCTCGCGGATCTTCACGCTGGAAAGTCTACCAACGGTGGTTTCGCTCACTCGAACGACCGCCTCCGCAGAGTCCGTGCTGAGCAGGCAAGCGTCACTCGGTCGGTACGGGGGAAACCGTACTGTTCCGCAACCGGGACCGCCAGCTCATGTTCTGAGACGCCTTCACGGAACAGACAACAAGGAGCAACCAGCCAGCTTCGACAAGGATGAAGCTTTCAGCGGTGCTGGTGGCGATCAGCGCGACCATAACCAGTGCCGGCCAGGTGTAGGTGACAGTTCGGCGGTTTGAGGCCAGCAGCCACGAGCGCACAAATGCCAAAACGATCAGAGCGAGAAAAGCACAGAGGCCGACAAGGCCGACCTGAAGGTAGACGTCGAGGAAAGCGTTGAGGCTCGTGTCATGCTCGCGGACAAGCGCATTATTGATGTAGCTGTAGGGCGCCACGTCCTGCCAGAACCCTGTCCAGCCCCAACCCTCGAGGTCATGAACGGGGACAAGCTTCCAAGCCTGGGACCAGAGCAAGTAACGGTACTCAAATTCGCTTCCCGCGTTTAGCAGGGCGAGCACGCGCGACCGTGACAGGTAAGTGATGTAGAGCCCGATGAGGGTCAACCCGGCTAGCGCCCACTGGAGGGTGCGCCGGGTTTCCTTCGGCGCCTGGCGGAGTCCGTACAGGGCGAGGGCCGCCAGACCGAGAGCCATAGCGACGAGGGCTGTGACCGGGGACTGGCTTAGGCCGAGGCAGGCGACGGCGATCGCGAGGGAGTAGATCAGTGTGCCCCTGGTCACCGCGCGCGTTCGCCACTCGACCACGAACGTCACGAGTGCAATCAGCGCCATGAATCCGAGCATGTTGCGCGTGCCGAACACGCCCTGAATCGGCCCGCCCATGGCGATGTTTCCCTGTACGCCCATGAACGCGAAAGGCATGTCGAGGACGAGCCCGGAGAGTACTTCGATCGCGATCGACGCGGTCAGGAGCGCACGAAGCACGGAACCCACGGACCGCACAATTTGGATCATGTCCCTCGTGAGCGCGACCGTCAGACCCAGAAATGCAAAGGCGATCTGGTACAGCGAGCTGGCGAGGGTGACCCACTGGTGGTCCGTCCAGAACGTCGAAAGCAGGCACCACCCCACGAACGCGAAGATCGAGACCGGCAAAAGCCCGTGCCACTCGATTGTGTCCCACCTGGCGATCACGACCAGGATGGCGATCGGAACCAGAGCTGCTACGACGCCGACTAACCCGTTCCAGCCGAGCATCGACCGAATCAACGGTGTGGCAAAGGCCACTCCGAAGATGGTCAGGCTCAGGGCTGCTGCGGCGTGAGCGCTGGCCAGCCCTCGAATCAGCGTGGCGATGGCAGGGTGATGCGGGAACGGGCGCGGAGAGGTCATCGGCCGGTTTCGACAGCGAGCTCGGGGGAGAGGGTGGGCTGCTTCACGGCATCCATCACCGGGTACTGCTTCGTCTTGAGCGCGAGGGCGACAACGAGTACCCAGCCCGATTCAATCAGGATGCGGCTCTCGGCGACGGACTGCACGACGAGCACCACCGCCAGGAGGATCGGCAACAATGACAGCACTGTGTACGGACGGTCGTCACGGAGGTCGAAACGAGGGCGGTCGACCGCGGCGAACCAGCTGCGCCACAACATAGACACGACGACCGCAGCGAACAGGACCACTCCGATCACGCCGAGCTGGAACCAGACATCGAGCCAGGCATTGTGAGCGTGCAACTGCAGCACTCCACGACGGACGATGAGGTCATCGAACGGTTCGACCCACGGAATCCACGGGCTTGAGTAGCCCCAACCAAACCAGGGGCGTTGCTGCGCGAGGGTGATGACCTCCTCCCAGATGCCGAGACGGCCGGTCAGGTCGGGGCTCTTGCCGAAAAGCGCGAGGAAGATGTTGTTGAAGACCGTGACAAACAAGACGCCGACGCCAGCAAGTGCTCCGAGCCCGAAATATACGGCGGTGCGGCCCCTCGCCGTCGTGCTTCTTCGAATGAGAACCGCAGCCCCCAGCACTATGGCTGCGGCCACCGCGGCGATAATCATTGTGCTCGAGCGCGTCAGCCCAAAAATCACAACCGCGAGAGCGAGCCATGCAATTCCCCAGCTGCGGCGCACACTGCCGGCCGTGAGCTGCAGGCCAAAGATGACGATGCCGAACAGTGCGATGACGGCCAGCAGGTTCGAATTGCCCAAGATCCCCTGGATGCGCCCGCCCTCGAGAAGTAGATTGCGCGACCACATCGCGAGCAGCGGCGGCTTCTCGTCGCCGAAGTCAACAAAGAGCGGCAGCACAGGGGAGCGGACAATGAATGCGACCCAGAGCTCGAACAGGATCGACAAACCGAGCACCCATTTGAGCGCGATGGCAAGAACCCGCACGACCTCTGACCAGGTGAGCACGAGCGCAAGATAAATCCCAACGATTGTCGTCAGGGTGGTGCCAAGGAGCGTGAACAGCGAGGCCCCGGTGTACGCAGACCACGCCGTTGAGAGCACCGCGAAGCCCAGAAAACCGATCAACGCCTTCGGTAGCCGTGACCTGTCGATCGCCGGCTTGACCCGAATGATTCCCACCACGCACGCCAGCGCAACGAAAATCGCCAGCGCCGCGAAGCCCCAGATGGTGATCAAATTACGGATGCCGTCACCCGCGAATGCGACGAACATCGCGAGCGCGCCGATTCCTACCACCCAGAGACGCTCGGTCGAGAGCGCAACGGGCGGCAGCACCGGGGATGTCGTCATGGATTACAGGTTATCGCCTGCAACTCCGGGCCCACCCCGCTTGAGGCGGCGAGCCTCCGGCCACTACGCCGCCGGGCCGGATCGAGTGATCACCCGACGCAAGGTGGCCATGTCGGCCTTGGGCGTTCGGTCGTCCGCCAACAGACCGTTTGTCTCCTGCAGAGTGTCGACCAGTTGGGTGTAGCAGAAGCCGGCGAGTGCCGAACTCTCGGCGAGGGCACCGAGCACAGCGTCGAGGCGGTCGACGAAGTCGTCCGAGCTCGTAGCCGTTGAGTATCCCCACGCGTCGTCTGGAACCTGCTTCGATGCATAGGAAATGCCGCCGAACTCGGTCACCATGACGGGTCGTTCGCCGATCTCCTGGCCAGCCAGGAGCATCCGTCGCCCCGCAGGGCCGATTCCTCCAAGCAGCGCCTCGCAGGCATCCTTGTCGCGATATCGGTCGCCGAGGACCTCGCCTGACCACTCGTAGTCGTGGATGCTCAGGATGTCGGAGTCGACGTGCTCCCAGCCGTCGTTCGAGACCACGGGGCGTGAGGGGTCGAGCGCACGGGTGAGCGACACGAGCGACTGGGCGTACGCCCGCATGCGCGAGTCGTGCGCGATGTGCTGCACTCCCCAGCTCTCGTTGAGGGGCACCCACGTAACGATGGACGGATGCGACAGGTCACGTTCGATGACGGCGGTCCATTCGGCGCTCATGCGCGTGATCGCGCGCGGACTGAACTCGAAGGTGCCGGGGGTCTCTGCCCAGACGAGGAGACCGAGGACGTCGGCCCAGAACAGGAAGCGGGGGTCCTCGAACTTCTGGTGCACACGGGTGGCGTTGAAGCCAAGCTCCTTGATGAGCTCTGCCTCGCGCTTCAACGCTGCGGCGCTTGGCGCGGCGAGATGCGACTCGGGCCAATAGCCCTGGTTCAGCACGCTGCGGACGTAATAGGGGCGATCGTTCAGCAGGAAGTGCCCGCCAGCAACTGTCGCGGAACGCATCCCGAAATAGGAATAGACCTCGTCAGCAACCTGTGCCGATGCGGCATCTTCGAGCACGGTCACGCTGACGTCGAGGAGCCGCGGGTGTTCAGGCGACCAGAGCAACTCCTCGTAGGCCTGGCCGTTGGACTGCAGGGGCAGGTGCACGACGACGGTGGTGCCGATATCCCGCGCGGCGACGCTCACTGTTGCCAACTCGTCGCCCTCACACGAGACAGCCATCTTCAGGCGCACGTCGGTGGTCGGTCGGCGGTTGAGATCGACCCGGAGCGTGACTGTGCCTTCCGGGACGTTCGGGGTGGTGTGAAGGAGGGTCACGAAGGTGTCGGCGGTCGATTCCAACCACACAGGCTGCCAGATTCCCGACGTGCGGTGGTACCAGATGGAGTGCGGCTCGAGGCGCCAGTCCTGCTTGCCCCGCGGTTGCGAAACATCGAGCGGGTCGTCCTCAGCGCGCACCACGAGAAGTTGGGTGGCACTCGAGGAATCGAGAGCGTCGGTCACATCGAAGGAGAACGGGGTGTGTCCGCCCTCGTGCGCTCCAAGGTGCACACCGTTGAGCCAGACCTGGGCGCGGTAGTCGACCGCACCGAAGTGCAGGTGCAGGCGTCGGTCGCCAGCTGAGAATCCGGTTGCCGCAAGCTCGTCGGCGGTGAGCTCGCGGGAGTACCAGACGACCGGGTGGAACGACGGGTCGTGGATACCGGACGCTTCCGATTCGAATGGGAAGGGAACCACAATCTCCCGGTCGAACGCCGGCGCGTCGAACCAGTGCTTGGCAAGGCCCTCGTTTGCGTCATCGAACGCGAACGACCAGGTTCCGCTGAGGTCGGCCCAGTTCGGTCGCAGAAGCTGCGGTCGAGGGTAGGTGCCGTCTTGGCGGCTGGCTCGGAGTACCTCGTCGTCGAGGCGGGCGTGACTGCTGCTCATGCACACATCATGCCGTCAATTTACGGCGCTGTAAACCTGCGAGACATGGAACGTCCTCGGTCCACGGACGGACCTAGGCGGATATCGCGTGTGCCGACCCGGCGTGCACGGAAGCCAACTCCCCGCCGGGTGCGTCCGTCGACGCCAGTGCGGGTGCGCTCTCTCGCAGGACCAGATCGAAGTCGACCACCCGGTGCCGCCCAATGCCGTCGAAACCGGCGATGCGCTCGGCGAGCATGTCGAGCGCCACGCGCGCCAGGGCCTGCGTGTTAGGCGCGACCGACGACAGGCTCGGAAAAGTGGTGGCGGCAAACGCGATGTTGTCCCAGCCGATGACGGCGACGTCGTCCGGAATGCTGATGTCGCGTTCGTGCAGCGCGCGGAGTGCGCCGATCGCGGCCAGGTCGTCACGGCAAACCAGCCCGTCGAATCGAACGCCGCGGTCGAGTGCTGCCCCGACGGCGATGGCCGCGTCCTGTGACGTGATGGCTCCCGTCGAGATGAGAAGGTCGTGGTCAACCGGAAGCCCGTGCCGCTCGAGTCCCTCCTGGTAACCCATGATGCGTTGGCGGGACGTCGAGGACATTCCCGACCGTTCGTGGCCAACGAAAGCGACGCGCTCGCGCCCGAGTGCAGCTAGGTGTTCCGTGGCGGCCGTAGCCGCCGCGACGTTGTCGACCATCACACGATCCACGCTAAGCGGAGCGGGTCCTTCGCCGAGAAGAACCATTGGCAGATCACCGTGGCGCTCGGCGATCTCGCGCGATGACATCCGGGATGGCTGCAGCAGCATGCCGTCGACGAGTCCGGCCTCGCTCGCCGAGAGCACAGCGCGTTCGCCCTCGATTGTGCCTTCGGTTTCTTCGAGCAGCAGCCGATAACCGGGTCCTGTTGCGGCAGCGGCCTTCGAGATGACGTTGGCCAGTTCGGAGAAGTAGGGCAGGCGCACGTCGGCGAAGGCCAGAGCGATCAGGCCGGTGCGGCCGGTGGCGAGGCGGCGTCCGATCGCGTTCGGCCGATAGCCGAGCTCATCGATGGCGCGCTGCACCCGTTCCCTCATGGCTGCCGAAACATTCGGGTGGGAATGAACCACGTTGGAGACGGTCTTCATCGACACGCCAGCGTGTTCAGCCACATCCTGCAGGCGAACTCCCGCCATGGTTCCTCCTGGATATTCGGTGCGGCAATGAGCCACGCCCGTGTTGCGTCCGTCTGCAAATTGCGAGTCTGAGACATCGGCGGAAACCAGATTACCGCTCCGGCCGGATTTCGGGTCCTTGACTGCGCACTTCCAGCGCTGTAAATTCACTCAACACACCCTTCGTTTCCGACGGGTGTAACCCTGCGCACCGCCCCTTGGGCGAAAAACTCAAAGAGGAGTAGTTATGAAGAAGGGATTCGCCCGCAAGACTCTTGCGGCGACACTGGCGCTCGGCGTCGGTTTGGCCCTCACAGCTTGTGGGTCGTCCGGTAGCACCGGAGGAGGCGCGACCGTCACCGGCGAGGACTATGACGGTCCGAAGGTCGAGATCAGTTTCTGGAACGGTTGGACCGGCGGCGCCGCTCCCGTCCTGGTCCCGAAGCTCATCGAGAAGTTCAACAGCGAACACGACAACATCGTCGTCAAGAACGTTCCCCAGGAGTGGGGCGACATCTCGAAGAAGCTTCCTCTCGCGGTCAAGGCGGGCAAGGGCCCAGACGTCGCAGTCGCACACGGCGACGACATTGCAACCTACGCGGCCCAGGGCCTGCTCCTTGAAGCGGACGACATCGTCGACGCCCTCGGTTACAGCGCCGATGACTTCCCCGAAGGGCTCATGGAGGCAGGAAGTTATGCCGACAACCAGTACGGAATTCCGTGGAGCGTCACACCACTCGGCCTGTACATCAACAACGACGTCCTGAAGGCGGCCGGTCTTGACCCCGCAGTCGTTCCCACGGACAAGGACAGCTACATGAAGGCGCTCGACGCGCTCAAGACCGCGGGCATCCAGGGTGAATGGGTCGACGGATACGTCTTCACCGGAACATTCGAGTTCGAGTCCCTACTCTGGCAGTTCGGTGGCGACCTCTACAACGAGGACGTTTCCAAGGCGACGTTCAACTCGGATGCTGGCGTCCAGGCGCTCACGCACATGACCGACCTGATCAAGAACGGCTACAGCCCGGCGAACGTCGCCCAGGATGGCAACATCAAGGGACTGCTCGCAGGAAAGACAGCCTTCAACTGGAACGGAATCTGGCAGACCACCAACGAGGGCTTCAGCTCCATCGACTGGACCGCAGTACCCGTTCCTCAGATCGGCACCGAGAAGGCCGTCTGGTCCAGCTCGACACACTGGATGTTCCTGAACAACAAGGGCCAGGACGAGAACAAGACGGCGGCATCAGCAACCTTCGTCAAGTGGATGAACGCCAACTCAGCCGGATGGGCCGAAACCGGTGAGCTCCCCGCCGCAAACGAGATACGCAACGACCCGTCACTTGTTCAGACGTATCCCAGGCTCGAGCCGTTCCTCGAACAACTCGAGTACGCGCACTTCGAGACGAGCGCTCCCGGAATCACCGCCGCGAACGCGTTCATCACGACAGCGCTGAACGAAGCGGTCACCGGCAAGAAGGACCCGAAACAGGCCCTGGACGACGCCGCCAAGAAAGCGGACGAAGTCCTCAAGCAGAACAAGACCAAGTACGGTGACTAATTCCAGCATCGCGGCCGGGCCTAACCCGGCCGCGCCAGCGGTAGCGGTACCGCCGTCGTCCCGACGTTCACGCGTCGGGGCGACGGGGGTGCCGCGCCGCACTGGCACGGCCTACCTGTTCCTCGCGCCATTCCTCGCCCTCTTCGCGGTGTTCGTGATCACGCCTGCCGTCTTCGGCCTGATCATCAGCGTCACCGACTGGAGCCCGTTCAAGGTCGAACAGACCTTCATCGGGCTGCAGAACTACATCGACCTCTTCACCCCGGGCTCGATCACCTACGGCGACTTCTGGCAGAGCATGGGCGCCACTGGCATCTTCACCCTCCTGAGCGTGCCGGTGATGCTCGTCATTCCGCTGCTGCTCGCCGTCCTGCTGAACAACAAGATCAAGGGCGGCACGGCATTCCGCGCTATCTTCTTCGCGCCATACGTGCTCGGCGTCGCCGTCATCGGCGTGATCTGGCGGTACATCCTCGACACCCAGTCCGGAATGCTCAACAACCTGCTCGGGCTGATCGGTCTGCCGACAGACATCCCGTGGACCGTCGACGTACCGTGGGCCTGGGTCTCACTCGTCGGCGTGACCGTTTGGTGGACGCTCGGCTTCAACGCCGTAATCCTCCTCGCCGGCCTGAAGGGCATCAGCGCGGATCTCTATGAGGCCGCATCGCTCGACGGTGCCGGTGCGATCCGCAAGTTCTTCAGCGTGACACTGCCTGGGCTCCGACCGGTGATGCTGTTCGTCACGACGACAACGATCCTCGCCTCGGCGAACATGTTTGGCCAGTCCTTCCTGCTCACCAAGGGCGGGCCTGGCAACGCAACCCGAACGGCGATCATGTACATCTCCGACCAGGGTCTCGGCCAAAGCAACATGGGTGCCGCCTCAGCGATGAGCTACATCCTGTTCGCGTTCCTGGCGATCATCAGTGTGATCAACTTCCGTCTACAGCGCGAGCGCGCGGAGTAAGGGCCACGATGACTACTTCGACTCCCACCCGCCCGCAGGACGGCAATTCGTCCGCCGGTGGTAACAATAAGCGAATGGATGCCTCCGGTCGCGTCCCCAAACAACGTCGCCTTCGCCCACGCACGGTCAGCGGCGTGCTGCTCTACGTCGTGCTCGTCGTGGTGTCGCTCATCATCATCCTCCCTCTCGTCTGGGTGTTCATCACCTCGTTCAAGACGGATGGCGACGTCATCACGAACCCGTACGGCATCTTCCCGAATCCGTTCTCGACCGAGGCGTACGCCACCCTGTCGTCCGGGCAACAGCCGATTTTCCGATGGTTGCTCAACAGCTTCCTGGCGGCCACGCTCCAGACGATCATCATTCTGGTGACAGCTGCCTCGGCGGCATACGCTCTGGCTCGCCTGGAGTTCTGGGGCAAAAAACTTGTCTTCGGGCTCATCATCTCGACGCTGCTTGTGCCGCCGGTCATCTTCCTCATCCCCAACTACCTCATCGTGCAGAACCTCGGCTGGCTCGACACCATCTGGGCCATCTCGATTCCCGGTGCTGCGAGTGCCTTCGGGGTCTTCTTCCTGCGCCAGTTCTTCGTTGGACTGCCCATGGAAATTGAGGAAGCGGCTCGCATCGACGGTGCAGGTGACCTGCGAATCTTCCTGCAGATCATCGTTCCGCTGTCGAAGCCGGCGTTGTCCACTCTCGCCGTGCTGAGCTTCCTGGCCAACTGGAATGACTTCCTCTGGCCGATCTACGTGCTGCTCAGCCCCGAGAACCTCACCCTGCAGCCCGGGTTGTCCCAACTGCAGGGCGCATACTCGACCCACTTCTCGATAGTCATGGCCGGCGCCGTGATTGCGTCAGTCCCAGTACTGATCCTGTTCGCCATCGCGCAGCGGCAGATCGTCGAAAGTGTCGCATCGTCTGGTGTGAAGGGGTGATATTGCCGCTCGAATGGCTCCGCGGCGCGAGCTCGACTCGCTTCGCGGAGCCGCGTGGCAACGCCGGTCGGCACCTATTGGCTGCCGTCGCCGTGGTTCTCACTGGAACGCTCGTGCTCAGCGGATGCTCAACCGGCGACACCAGTGACGGCGAAACCTCGGAAGCGGCGTCACCCGCCGCCTTCGTCATCGCCCAGCATTTCCCCGACCCCGACGTGCTGAAGATCGGCGACACCTACTACGCATACGCGACAAACAGCCTCACCGCGAACGTGCAGTTCGCAACGTCCGACGACCTCGAGACCTGGGAAATTGCCGACGAGGACGCATTCCCCGAACTCCCCGCCTGGGCGGAGGAGGGTCGCACCTGGGCGCCAGACGTCGCCGAACTCGCCGACGGCCGGTTCGCCCTGTACTTCACCGCCCAGGACGCCGCGTCGAGCAAACAGTGCATTGGTGCTGCCACGGCTGACGCCCCCATTGGCCCGTTCGTGGCGACAAGTGACACGCCGCTGATCTGCCCACTCGACGAGGGCGGCGCCATCGATGCGGCGAGCTTCACCGACGCCGACGGTTCTCGCTACCTCGTCTGGAAAAACGACGGCAACTGCTGCGCACTCGACACCTGGTTGCAGTTGTCGCCGCTCGGGCCGGACGGTGTGTCCCTCGCGGGGGAGCCCGTGCGGTTGCTCTCGCAAACCGAAGAGTGGGAGGGCTCGCTCATCGAAGCGCCCGTGATTGTCACCCACGACGACAGCTACGTCCTGTTCTACTCGGCGAACGACTACGGCGGTTATTCCTACGCCACCGGCTACGCCACTGCCCCAGCACTCACCGGTCCGTACACCAAGGCCGACGGGCCGCTCCTGACCAGCGCGCTGACCGACGAGGCCTACATCGGCCCAGGTGGCCAGGACATCATTTCGGGGCCGGACGGATCCGACCGAATCGTCTTTCACTCCTGGGACCCCGCGATCGCGTATCGCGGCATGAACGTTCTACCGCTCAGCTGGGACGACAGCACACCCGTCGTGAAACTCCCGTAATACCGCCCGACTCGCCCCTCAACGTGGAGGAACAATGAGAAAACTGCCCCTGGCCGCCGGATTCGCTGCTGCCGCACTGATGTTCGGCTTGATCCCGGCCAGCGCGGCCGGCGCCGCAGCCCCGACCGTGCGTCCGGAAGCGGCGCTCGCCGCAGCGGTTGCCACGGGCAGCTACACCAATCCGCTCACCCTCACACTGCCGGACGGGCGCACGGCCGAGCAATGCGCCGACCCCGACGTCATTCGGTCGGCTGACCCCGCCGATGAGGCCTGGTACCTGTTCTGCACCCGGGACGCGCTTGACGCCGATGAAACCAACCCCGACGGGTCGTTGCGTTTTTACAGCATCCCCACCTACCGCTCGACCGACCTGGTCACCTGGGCATTCGTGGCCGAAGCGCTGCCGCAAAAGCCAGCGTGGATCGGGGCCGGTGACATGTGGGCCCCCGACGTCGTCTACCTGAACGGTCAATACCACCTCTACTACACGGCAACTGAGACAACCGCCCCAGGCGGCGGTTCCGCCATCGGCGTCGCAACGGCCGACACTCCGGCCGGGCCATGGACCGACGCCGGCGCACCCGTCGTTGAACCGATGGCCCCGCCAGGGAGCACCGATCCCAACGCGCGCCGCTGGGTCTTCGACCCCGAGGTGATCACAGCCGACGGCCAGAACTACCTCTACTTCGGCAGCTACTTCGGCGGACTCTCGGTGCGCGAGCTGAGCGCCGACGGCCTCAGCACCGACCCGGCCAGCCAGATCGAGGTGTCGATCTCGAACCGCTACGAGGGAACCAACGTCGTCGAGCACGACGGCTACTTCTACCTCCTCGGCTCGGCAACAAACTGCTGCGCCGGGCCACTCACCGGATACGGGGTGTTCGCCGGTCGTTCGACCAGTCCCACTGGCCCGTTCGTCGATCGCACAGGGACCTCGCTTCTCGCCG
Source organism: Mycetocola zhadangensis (assembly GCF_003668565.1). Taxonomy (GTDB): domain Bacteria; phylum Actinomycetota; class Actinomycetes; order Actinomycetales; family Microbacteriaceae; genus Mycetocola_A; species Mycetocola_A zhadangensis. Next base: position 36,153 of record NZ_RCWJ01000003.1, on the reverse strand, counting down.
GCCGGGTCGGCGGAACGCCCGTGCTGCACCAGAACGGCAACCGCTGGATCGGAACCGGACACAACTCGATGGTGACCGACCTGGCCGGCACACAGTGGATCGTCTACCACGCCGTCGACCGGAACGACCCATATATGGTCGAGGGGGAGACCTACACGAAACGGCCGGTGCTGATGGATCGGATCGACTGGGTTGACGGTTGGCCAACGGTGCGCGGTGGACGAGGCCCATCGGATACGCCTCAGCCAGCGCCGGTGACACAGCCGGGGGAAACGGCAGCCCCGGCATCCCCGCCCGTGACCCAGCCGCAGCCAGGCGACCCGATCGCAGCGCTCTCAGACGAGTTCGACGGGGATGCGCTCTCGCCGCAGTGGACGTGGATCCGAGAACCGGATGCGTCGACGTACGGGATTGAGGACGGCCAGTTCCGATTCGACACCCAGGGCGCTGACCTCAGTCCGGACCCCGGCGCGGCCGGGCTCCTCACCGAGCAGGCACCGGAAGGCGACTACGTCGTGGAGACGCGACTCTCAGTTTCGGTTCCTGCAGAAGGTTGCTGCCAGAACTTCGTGCAGGGCGGCATCGTGCTGTACACCGATGACGGCAACTTCATTAAGCACGCCGTCTCCTCGATCTGGGAGACCCGCCAGACCGAGTTCGCGAAACGACAGGATCCGGTGCCCGCCGGATACCCGGCGTACGGCAACGGCGTCGGCGGTCCGGTCGGCGAGGACACCTACCTGCGCATCGTTCGCCAGCACAGCGACACCGAGAACCTGTACACCGGATACACAAGCCTCGACGGCGAAACCTGGGACGAGTCCGGAACCTGGACAACCCCGCTCGGCGTCGCACCGCGCATCGGGCTGGTCTCGATGGCCGGCGCAGGATTCACCAGCACGTTCGACTACGTGCGCGTCTCGAGCCTCGCGGTCGCGCCACCCGTGCCAACAGACCCGCCCGTCGAACCGACAACGCCCGCGGTGCCACCTGTGCCGACGCCTGGAACGACCGCTGCACCCGGAGTGACCGGCGGGTCGCCATCTACAGACCCCGCTGCCACCGAACAGGGCCGGACCCGCAGCACCCTCTCGCAGTCGGGCGTCGACAACACGGGCATTCTCGTAATCGGCGGGATCGCGGCAGCACTCGTGTTGGCCGGACTCGTGCTTCTGCTGGTTCGGCGCCGAAATGCCACCCGCCCTGGCAGGAAGCAGGACTGACCCGCCGCTGCACCTAGCGAGCCGATTGGCAACCCCGCGAACTCCCAGCCAACTCCGCATAGCGTGGAGGAAATGGGGAAGGCAACAGGGGAAACCGAACGCATGCACGCCCTCGACGGTGTGCGCGGCGTCGCAGCGGTGGTGGTACTGCTCTACCACCTGACACTGATGGCACGACCGCGGCTCGAAGAGACCGCCGGCCTGTGGGAGTGGATCACCCAGTCCCCGCTTCGCCCGCTCACCGCCGGCAGCGAAGCCGTTCTCGTTTTCTTCGTGCTCAGCGGCCTCGTCGTGTCGATCCCGGCACTCTCGTCGAGCTTCGACTGGCTTCGGTATTACCCCAGCCGACTTATCCGCCTGTACCTGCCTGTGGTCGGCGCCGTGCTCTTCGCGGTCGCCCTCATCGTTTTCGTGCCTCGGCTACCCGGCGCTATCACACCGGACAGCTGGCTGGCCGACCGCGTCGCGTCGAGCGTCTCGCTCAGCCAGGTGATCGACGAGTCCTCCCTCCTCCCGCAGACCTACACGATCGTGAACGTGCTCTGGTCGCTGCGCTGGGAGGTGATCTTCTCCGTCCTCCTGCCGGTGTTCGTCGTCGTCGGGCTCGCTGTGCGCCGTCGCCGGGCGCTCGCCGCCGTGGTCTCGATCGCACTCATGGTGCTCGGCCGCGTGATCGACGTCGACGCGCTCGTGTACCTTCCGACATTCTTCCTCGGCACCCTGATCGCCGTCAGCCTCCCCGAACTCCGTGCCTGGACGGATCGACGCAACCGACGCGGCAGTGGGCTGCTCTGGGGAACGCTTGCCGTGGCATCCGTTGGTCTTCTCATCGCCAGTTGGCTGGCTCGGCCGATCGCGCCGGCCGGATCCGACCTCAGCGCCGCACTCTGGGGTCTCGCCGGAGCCGGTGCGGCAGGACTGATCGTCGTGGCGATCGGGTCACCATTAGCGAAACGGATGCTGTCAGCTCGCTTGCCGCTCTGGCTTGGCCGCGTCTCGTTTAGCCTCTATCTCGTGCACGTGCCGGTGTTGGCCAGCGTCGCGTTTGTTATCGGCGACGGCCGGTGGTGGCTGGTTGCGGCGATTTCGATCCCCGCCAGTTTCGCCATCGCCTGGCTATTCCACGTCGCAGTCGAAACACCAGCGCATCGACTGGCGCGGCGGGCGGGAAGCCGCGTCGCTTCGCGGCACGATCGAGTTCCAGAGCCCATCGCTTCGTGACCGCCTCGTCGGAGTAGGCCGCGGCGGTGCGGACGGCGTTGCGCCGCATTGCATCGACTCGAGCGGCCGGCAGGTTTGCCAGGCGCTCGATCGCTGCTGCGAGTGCTTTGACGTCGCCAGGCGGCACGAGGAAGCCGTTTTTCCCGTCCCGGATGATGTCGGCAGGCCCATAGGGGATGTCGTATGCGATGGGAAGGCAGCCTGCAGCCATCGCCTCGACCAGCACGAGCGGGAAACCCTCGCTTCGTGAGCTGAGGAGAAGGAAGGAGCTCTCGGCAAGGTGAGAACTGGCATCCGGATCGTATCCGCGCAGCGTGACTCCGTGGCCCGCTTTGGTGATGGCAGCCGCGACCCGTGATCGCTCAGGGCCGTCGCCGAAAATGTCGAGGGTGACGGGGGAGCCGGCCGTCCGCGCCGCAGCGATGGCGCGCACGGAGTGGTCGACCCGTTTGCGTTTCTCGAGCGCAGACAGCATGATGCCGGCGTGAACGTCGCGAGCGGGCGGCCGAGCCGACGCCCGGGGGACCGCTCGCCCGTTGGGGATCACCGCTGTGTTCGCGCGGTCGCCGAGCATTCGCCGTGCCTCCGACCGTTGGCGCTCGGTGAGAAACACCAGTGCGTCGAACGATTCGGGCTCGGCGAAGACAGCGGCGCGTGAGGCGCGCACGGTCGTGCCGTTCGAACCCTGCAGGTGCGAGGCGTGAACCACGTGCAGGATCAGCACCTTCTTGCGTCGATAGCCGACCATGAACCGCGCGCTGGTCTTGCTGTCAACGATCATCGTCGCCGGTTTCTTGTCGCGCACCCGGTCGAGCCACCAGCGATACAGCGCCCAGGCGCCGTCCCACGCCTTCACCGGCTGGCCGGTCCGATCGCAGAGCACAATGCTGCGCCCGCCGATCGTGCCGCGCTGTCGAATGTCACGCCGGTCGATCACAGCGAGGGTGCCGTCCGCCCGATAGTGGTCGACCTGCAGTTCGGTGACGCCGTCGTCCGCGTACCGCGTGAGGCTCATGCGAACGCCGTCGCGCATTCCGGCGTGGTACGACCCGTTTGGGTCGAGCGGGGCGAGCGAGCCGACAATCTGTGAGAAGACGGATGCCTCCGCTCGCGCAAATTTTTCGGGCGTCGGGTGATCACGCAGCCAGTCCCACAGGTTGAGCAGCCGCATCCCGTCGATCATCCTGCCGGTGGAGCGCAGTCGGCGCTCGACCTCGGGGTAGTCGGGACGGGCGTCAAACGTCAGCACGTCGACGGAAACCCCGCCGAGCCGTACGAATGCCCGGGAGCGGTGCAGGAACGCGCCGGTCATCCCGCCGAAGGTGTCAGAGATTCCCCAGGTGACCACGAAGTGGCGGCCCTGGCGCAGGTGGATGCGTGACATTGTGAGCTCCCTCCCGTGGTGCGTGAAGGCGAAAGTGTGCCCGGTCGGCAACTGTACCCGGGAGCACGAGCGAGGAGCCCCGCCTTTACAGTGGTCCGCTGGCGGTGGTAAGCGACCGGGCTGGGCGCGAGAGTCGGGCCGGTCCGGTGAGCCATCGGCAATATGCTGCCGGTTTCCGGTGCGACCCTATTCTGCGCGTCCGAAAACCGGTCTATCGGCAAGATGTTGCCGAAAGAGGGCTATGTTAGGCGGCAGAGCGTTCACGGCGCCACAATCGGCAGGATATTACCGCTGAGGAGAAATATGGATAGCATCGCTGCTGTCGCGGCCAGCATTCGGGACGCCCGCAAGGAAGCGGGGCTGACCCAAGAGGAGTTGTCCGACCTGGCCGGAACGTCCGAGCGCACCATTCGGGCCATCGAAACAGGAGCCGGCAATCCATCGCTTCGAGCCGTTGCTAAGACAGCCGACGTCCTCGGGCTTCGATTGACCCTTACCCGATGACCAGACAGCCGCGGGAATTCAGACAGATTCGCGATGCCGACGTCTACAAGAACGGAACGTTGGCTGCACGCCTGTCGCGCACGGACGACGGCGGGGTGGCGTTCGCCTACACCGATTCCTACCTGAAGGGGGAGCATCGCCCCATCGCAATCTCGCTCCCTCCCTCGGCGCGAACAATTGAGACAAAAAACGGTGCGCTGCCCCCGTTCTTCTCTGGCCTGCTGCCCGAAGGCCATCGGCTCACCGTTCTGAAGAATGCCGCCAAGACGAGTGTCAACGACGAACTGACATTGCTTCTTATCGTCGGCGCTGACGTTCCCGGTGATGTTCAGATCGTTCCAGCGGGCGAGACACCGACTGAGCCGGACGCGTTGGCTGACACCTCACTGCCGGACGAGCTGGATTTCGTTGACCTCTCGGACGCGGTGGACTTGCACGGCGTGCCAGGCGTCCAGGACAAGGCGAGTGCATCCGTGCTGACAACGCCTCTGGCTCTTCGGGGGAAGAGGTACCTGCTCAAACTGGACCCGGCAGAATATCCGCACCTCGTCGCCAACGAGGCGGCTCACCTCGCGAGTGCGCAAAGGCTCAGAATTCCTGTGGCGACCAGCACCGTGATCCACGACCGACACGGCGGGGCCGGGCTTCTGGTCGAACGTTTCGATCGAGCCGTCGATCAGAGCGGCACTCTGCTTCGGCTCCCGCTGGAAGACGGCACCCAGGTCATGGGGCTTCCGCCGGCATCCAAATACCTCGTCACGGCGGAGGAGGTTGCCACTGCGCTTGCGCAGTACTGCGAGGCGCCTGTTCTGGCAAGGAGGAACATCTATCTGCAGTTTGTGTTTGCGTGGTTGACCGGAAACGGCGACCTGCATGCGAAGAACCTCTCGATTCTCGGCAATTCTCACGGCGGCTTCGTCGTCGCGCCCGTGTATGACGTGCCGTGCACGCTGCTGTACGGCGACGACACCCTCGCGCTCTCGGTCGCCGGAAAGACCAAAAACCTCACGGCGCGCCACTGGGCCGAATTTGCTGATTCCCTCGGCCTGCCGCCCAAAGCCGCAGCATCCGCTAACCGTATTGCGGTGGCCGCGGCGGCGTCTCTCGCTCTGGAGGATCTGCCATTCGCTGGTTCTCCACTGCGAGGAACGCAGAGGGAATTGCGATTTCGACGGGATGCGCTCACGCTCGAGCGGTGACATGCTCGGTGCATGAAACTTTCAACGACGATGTCGATGAAGGGCAACAACACGGGCATCGCGGTGCCCGAGGAGATCATCACGGCGCTCCGAGCAGGCAAGCGACCAGCCGTCACCGTCATCGTGAACGGCCTCGGCGGGCCCCCGAGCCTCCCAGTTGCGTGTGTGAGGGTGCCGAGCCGCTTTGAAGGACAACGCAGCTAAAAAAGGCCGCCCGCTTGACAGGAGATCGCACGATTTTCAGGACAGAATCTCACAAAGCGTCCTGATGAACGCACGATTGCCTGCTGAGCGGGCGACGGCATCCGCTTGGCTAGACGAACGCCGCCTTGCCGGTGATCGCGCGGCCCACGATGAGGGAGTTCATCTCACGTGTGCCCTCGTACGAGTACAGCGCCTCGGCGTCGGCGAAGAACCGGGCGACCTCGTAGTCGAGGACGATGCCGTTTCCGCCCATGGCCTCGCGGGCCCAACCGACGGTCTCGCGCATCTTCGCCGTGCAGAAGCCCTTAGCCAGAGCGGAATGCTCGTCGCGCTGGGTGCCCTCATCGGACATCTGCGACAACCGCACACACATGGCCATCGACGCCGTGATGTTGCCGAGGCACTTCGCGAGCAGATCCTGGATCAGCTGGTGCTCAGCGATCGGCTTGCCGAACTGCTCACGCTCCTTGGCATAGGCGACGGCGGCTTCGTATGCTCCAACGGAGACGCCGACGCTCGACCAGGCAACGGCCGCGCGGGTCAACCGCAGCACCTTGGCGGTGTCGCGGAACGAGTTCGCGTTGGCGAGCCTCATGCTCTCGGGCACGACGACATTCTCGAGAATGATGTCGGCGTTCTGCACCGGGCGCAGCGCGATCTTCCGTTCGATCTTCGTGGCCGAGTAGCCGGGGGAGTCGGTGCGGACGATAAAGCCCTTGACCTGTCCGTCCTCGGTGTCCTTGGCCCAGATGATGGTGATGTCGCTGAAGGTGGCGTTGCCGATCCAGCGTTTCGCCCCATTGAGCACCCAGCTGTCACCGTCGCGTGTGGCCGTCGTGCGGAGCCCGCGCGCGCTGTCGCTTCCGGACAACGGCTCGGTCAGACCGAACGCGCCGATCACCTCACCGCTCGCCATTTTCGGCAGCCACTCGTTCCGCTGCTCGACGGATCCACAGACACTGATCGAGCCCATCGCGAGGCCCTCCTGCACTCCGATGAACGTGGCCATCGACGCGTCCACCCGTGCCATTTCCATGGCGACGAGTCCGCGGAACACCGCCGAGTTCTCGAAAGGTGCGACTTCCTCGAATGCGTAACGCGCGACATCCGTTTCGAGGAATGAGGCGATCAGTTCGTGCGGAAACTCGGCCCGCTCCCAGAAGTCGTTGATGACAGGGCGAACCGAGGTCTCCATGTAGCTGCGCACGCGCATCAGGGCGTCTTGCTCCTGCGCGGTCAGCAGCGTCTCGAATCCATAGAAATCACTGGCGAGGGGTTCAAACGACATTCGTGCTCCGTTGCGTTGTGGTCGGCGGCGGGCTTCCCGGCCCGCAGTGCTTTGAAGCCTACGGATGCCGCGCAGGGCCACGCAATTGCTTGCCGTTTGGATCAAACCGAAACGGATGCTCCCTCTCGCTCCTTGTAGGGTGTCGATGAACGTTCGCCGCGTGCGTTTCGCATTCGCTGCTCCTGCCGTTCGGGAAAGGACCCGCTCGATGTTGATTCCGCTTGCCAATACTCCGCGCGACTACGCCTGGGGGTCGAAAACGGCCATCTCCGAGCTTCTCGGCACCGAGGCGTCTGGTGGACCTGAGGCGGAACTCTGGCTTGGCGCGCACCCGGGATCGCCCGCCCGCGTGCTGGAGCCCGAGCTGACCGGCGGGGCCGACACGCTGGCCGCGTGGGTCGAACGGGATCCGGCAGCGGCAGGGCTCACCGAACCACGGCTGCCGTTTCTGCTCAAGCTGCTCGCGGCCGACGCTCCGCTGTCGCTTCAGGCGCACCCGTCACCCGAGCAGGCGCTCGCCGGGTTCGACAGGGAGAACGCTGCCGGTATTCCGCTCGACGCCCCGAACCGCAACTACAAGGACGCGTTCCACAAGCCCGAACTCATCTTCGCGCTGAGCGACACCTTCGACGCGCTCTGCGGTTTCCGCCCGGTGGCCGCTGCCGCGGCCGACGTCGACGCGCTGCTCACCGTGCCGAACCTGGCTGCCGATGCCGTCGATGAGTTGCGCCAGTTCCGGTCCCGGCTTGACGGCCCTGACGCCGACGTGCTGCGCTCGGTGGTTGAACACCTGCTCACCGACGACGTGACCGCGCTGGTGTCCGCTGTGACCCACGCCGCGGCATCCGCCCCTGAGAACCCCGCGGTGAAAACGGTGCGGCTGCTCGCCGAGTTCTATCCGGGCGACCCTGGCATCGTGGTGTCGCTGCTCGTCAACAGTGTGACCCTCACGCGCGGCGAGGTGCTGTACCTGCCCGCGGGCAACATCCACGCCTATCTGCGCGGCTTCGGCGTCGAGCTCATGGCCGCGAGCGACAACGTGCTGCGCGGCGGACTCACACCCAAACATATCGATGTGCCCGAGCTGCTCAGCGTGCTCGACTTCACGCCGCTTCCCGTTCCGTACCTGACGCCGCGGCCAGCTGGTGCCGGTGCCGCGCTCTATGCGCCGGACGTGCCCGATTTCGAGCTGATCCACGTCGCCGGGCTGGGCAGCGAGCCGACGCTACTCGAGTTGCCAGGGCCCGCTATTGCGATCACCACCGAGGGGACTGTGACGCTCGCCGGAACATCCGCTCGCCGTGATCTGAACCGCGGCGACATCGTCTACGTCACCCCGGACGAAGGCCCGCTCACCGTGTCAGGCGCTGGTGAACTCTTCCTGGCGACCACCACCCTGTAGCTCGGCGAGCATCTCCTCGTCGCTGTCTGTGCAACTGAACGTGCGGCGGTAGGCGTTCGGCGTCGTGTGCAGCACCTTGAGGAAGTGGTGCCGCATCACGGCCGACGAACCGAATCCGCTCTCCGAGGCGATCTGCTCGAGCCCGTAGTCGGTGCGCTCGAGCAGGTGCTGGGCGCGGATGAGCCGTTGTCGGTTGAGCCAGGCCGCCGGGGTCGCTCCCATCTCGGCGCGGAACCGGCGCGCAAAGGTGCGCTCAGACATCAGCGCCTTCGCTGCAAGCACGTCGACCGTGAGGTCGTCGGCGAGGTTCGCGAGCATCCACTCGGTGACACCGGCGAACGAATCGCTCTGCCGCTCGGGCACCGGCGCCTGGATGAACTGCGCCTGACCGCCGTCGCGCTGCGGCGGAACAACCATCCGGCGCGCGATGACGTTGGCCGCCGCTGCGCCGAGCTCCTTGCGGACGAGGTGCAGGCACGCGTCGATACCGGCTGCGGTGCCGGCGCCGGTGATGACGCCGCGGTCCTCGACGAAGAGCACGTCGGGATCGACGTCGGTGAGCGGATATTCGCGAGCGAGCTGGTCGGTGTACATCCAGTGGGTGGTGCTGCGGCGTCCGTCGAGAATGCCGGCCTCGGCGAGGGCGAATGCGCCACTGCAGACGGAGAGCACCCAGGCGCCGCGGTCGACCGCGTCTCGGAGGAGCTGCGAGATGCGCGGGTCGGGTTTGCCGCCGGATACCGAGTACGCGGGGATGGCGATGAGGTCAGCGTCGGCTGCGCTCGACAGGTCGTCGTTCACCACGATGTCGAAACCGAGTTTGGTGCGAACCGGTCCGGGGTCTGCGGTGACAACACGAAAGTCGAATTCCGGCCCACCGGTGTCTGCGCGGTCGATGCCGAACACCTCGCAGATCACACCGAATTCGAATGGCGCCATATCGGGCAATGCGACTAGGGCAATTTTCTTCAACATACGGATGCTCCGCTCTGGCAGAAAAGTATCGAACGTTGGCAATTCTGCCACTGGTGGCAGAAAACGGCAATACCTAGATTTACTGCCATGATCGTTTTACTGCTTCTCGTCCTGGCCGCCGTTCTCTTCATGACCGCCGCCAGCGTGATCGCCCTCCGTCGCGACGGCTACCGTCGCGTATCCACCCGCAGTGCGGGTCCCATGGAAAAGTACCGTTTCCTCGTCTAGCTCCTCGTCTGTGCCGGCCCGGGTCGATTGTGACCCGGGCCGTTGCTTGCTCACTCGGGGTGCTGCCCGCGGTGCTCGCTCGGACTCAAATGGCTGAAGCACCTTTGCTCGGTCGAAGAGGGTCGTAGTTTTCGGAATCGGCCAGCCGTTCGCGACCGAGCAGGGGGTGACCAGCCGTTTGCGACCGAGCGGCGACACCACCAGCCGTTCGCGACCGAGCAGGGGAATCACCGGCCGAGCTGCCGCGGAAACAGCCGTCTGGAGCAAAGCCATGCGGGCGTGCGGGACGGACTCCGCGACGTCGCGAACTCGCTCCGGTTTCGCCAGTGCCATAGGCTCGTCGAGGATGCGGAAGCATCCCGCATCGAGGAGGAACTATGACCTGGCTGGTCACTGGCGGAGCTGGATACATCGGAGCGCACGTTGTTCGCGCATTCACCGAGCAGGGGATGGAAGTCGTCATCTACGACGACCTCTCGAGTGGCCACGAATCGTTTGTTCCCGCTGGCGTCCCGTTCGTTCGGGGGAGCATCCTCGATGGCGGTCACCTCGTCGACACTTTCCGCCGCTTCAACGTCACGGGCGTGGTGCACGTCGCCGGATTCAAGTACGCCGGTGTCTCCGTGCAGCGTCCGCTGCACACCTACGCCCAGAACGTCACCGGCACCCTGTCGCTGCTCGCCGCCATGGAAGAGGTTGGCGTGAGTCGGGTCGTCTTCTCCTCGAGCGCCGCCGTCTATGGCACGCCCGACACTGACCTCGTCACCGAGGCCACGGCCAAAAGCCCTGAGTCGCCCTACGGGGAGTCCAAGCTCATTGGCGAGTGGCTGCTGCACGACCAGGGTGTCGCCCAGGGTCTCGCTCACACCTCGCTGCGCTACTTCAACGTCGTCGGCTCCGGCTACCCGGACGTCTACGACACCAGCCCGCACAACCTCTTCCCGCTCGTGTTCGAGGCGCTGCTCGACGGCCGAACGCCCCGGATCAACGGCAACGACTACCCGACTGCAGACGGCACCTGCGTGCGCGACTACATCCACGTTGCTGACCTGGCCCTCTCTCACGTAGCCGCAGCCCGACGGCTCGACGCCGGCGAGCCGATCGAGCCCGTCTACAACCTGGGCTCCGGTGACGGTGTCTCGGTCGGCGAGATCATGACCGCCATGCGCGAGGTCACCGGAATCGAATTCGACCCGGAGGTCGCTCCGCGCCGTGCTGGGGACCCGGCACGGATCGTGGCATCAGGAGAGCTTGCGGCACGGGATCTCGACTGGACCATGCGCCACACGCTCACCGACATGGTGCAGAGTGCGTGGGACGCACGGTCGAAGGCTTGACCCGAGGCGCGACACGCCGGTAAACGCACGATGAACCCTCCATTGGGGGTTGAGGGTTTACTATCTGCGACTTGACGTACCCGAATTACACAGGTGTAATTATGTGTAGCGCCGCGTGGCGCACGGGTAACAAGTGGGGAGAGAGATATGGCGCCTGAATATCGCTCTGGTGTTCCCGAGGACTGGTTCGTCGATCCGGTACAACTCGGAGTACCAGGTGTCCGGAAGCCGGTCGAAGACGATAACCCGCTTGCGTGGCAGTCTGATTCTCTCTGTGCTCAGACGGACCCCGAAGCCTTCTTCCCCGAAAAGGGCGGCTCGACCCGCGATGCCAAGCGCATCTGCACGAGCTGCGAGGTTCGCTCGCAGTGCCTCGAGTACGCACTTGAGAACGATGAGCGGTTCGGCATCTGGGGTGGCCTTTCCGAGCGCGAGCGTCGCAAGCTCAAAAAGCGCGCCGTCTAACCTTCCTTCTGAGGGGGCCTCGTTTCCGCGAGGGCCATTGACACTCGTCGGATCTCCTGCTTCGAGGCGGACGAATCCGTGCCACGCCGACAGCGTCAGCGGCGTGATCGCAAGGTCAACATAGTCTGGACGCGATGTTTCCCCGAGTAACCGCGATCCTTGTCGTGCACGATGGCACCGGCCCTAATGGCTCACACCACCTGCAGGACACCCTTGACGCCCTCGCCGCCCAGACGCGGCAGCCCGATTCGATCATCGCTGTGGCCTGCGCGTCACCAGCGGCTGTCACCCAGGCGCTTGAAGCGGCCGGTGTGAACCGGATAGTCGAGGCGGGGGACCGGCTCAACTTTGCTGCGGCGCTAGCCGAGGGTGTTCGGGTCATCCCGCAGTCCGGCGGGCCCGATGAATTCCTCTGGCTGCTCGCGCAGGACAGCACTCCAGCGCCGGATGCCCTTGAGCGGCTCGTCGGTGCACTCGAGGTCGCGCCATCGGTTGCTGCGGCAGGGCCGAAGGTGATGGATGCCCGCGACGGCGCAACCATCGTTTCCCTCGGTCAGGCACTTACCCCGCTCGGCGCCACGGTTTCCCTCGTCGGTGAGGAACTCGACCAGGGCCAGCACGACGCCGTCTCCGACGTTCTCGGTGCCGCGCCGGCCGGCATGCTCGTGCGCCACGCAGTCTGGGAGCAGGCCTCCGGTCTCGACACGGCCTTCGGCTCGACCGACGACTCGCTCGATTTCTCCGTTCGCGTGCGCCTCGCCGGGCACCGCGTCGTTGTCGTCCCCACGGCTTTGGTCTTCACAGGGGGCGACGGCATCGCTGGCCCGTCCCGCTCACGCAAAGCGAGCGCCTACCGCAAGCGCGCTCGGCAAACCCGCGGAGCACAGCTCTACCGTCGGCTCGTATACGCGCCTGCCGCGCTGGTCTGGCTGCACTGGTTGAGCCTCGTTCCGCTCGCGATTGTGCGCACCGTGTGGCGCGTCGCCACGAAGAACCCCGGTCTTGTCGGTGGCGAGTTCGCCGCGGCGTTCCACGTGGCGTTCAGCCCGATCCGCGTCGCGCACGCCCGTAAAAACCTGCAGGCGTCAAAGCAGCTGGGCTGGTCGGCGATTTCGCCGCTCCGAATCCCGCTTGCGGAGGTCCGCCGACGACGGCTGCTCCGCCGAGAAGCCGGTGCTCCGGTCTATACGGTCGAGCGAAGCGACCTCAGGTTTTTCACCGGCGGCGGTGGCTGGGTCGTCATCGCCTCCGCGCTCGTGAGCGTTGGTCTCTTCTTTAATTTGCTCGCGGCATCCGCTGTCGAAGGTGGAGGGATGCTTCCACTCTCGGCGTCCGTGGCGGACCTGTGGCAGAACATCGGTTTCGGGTGGCGCGACATCAGCATCGGCTTCACCGGTGCGGCAGACCCGTTCTCGGTTGTGATGGCGCTTCTCGGGGCTGTCACGTTCTGGGACCCATCGTACTCCCTCGTCCTGCTCACGCTGCTGGCCCTGCCGCTGGCCACCCTCGGTGGCTGGTTCGCGGCGACCCGGCTCACCGAATCGAGCGGGTACCGCATTGTCGCCGCCGTGCTGTGGACCGTCGCCCCGCCGTTCCTCACCGCGCTGATCGACGGTCGCCCCGCCGCCATCATCGTGCACCTGCTCCTTCCGTGGCTGTTCTACGCCGGCTCCGTTGCCGCTCGCTCATGGGCGGCCTCTGCCGTGGCGTCGATGCTGCTCGCGCTGACGATCGCCGCCGCGCCGTCGCTCGGCCCGGCCTTCCTCGTGATCTGGGTGCTTGCGCTCTTCGTCAGTGGCCGACAGATTGCCCGCATCGTCTGGCTGGTCATCCCAACGGCAGCGCTGTTCGCGCCGCTGATCTGGCAGCAGGGCATCGTCCGCGGCCACTGGCTGCTGCTTCTTGCCGACCCTGGCGCTGTCGTCAGCTCGGCGCCGACTACCGGGTGGCAACTCGCTCTCGGCCTGCCGGGCGGCAACCCGGCCTGGGACTCGATCACCACAGCGCTCGGCCTCACCGGGCTGCCCGCGCAGCTGCTGGTCCCAGTGCTGCTCGCCCCCATCGCCGTGATGGCCCTGCTCGCTCTCTTCCTCCCTGGCAGCGCCCGTGCCGCCGTTCTGCTCTTCGTCGGACTGCTCGGACTGGCAACGGCCGTCGGCGCCACCGCCCTGATGATCTCGCTCACCGGATCAACGGTGACCAGCGTCTGGGCCGGCGCCGGTCTCAGCCTGTACTGGCTCGGCCTCGCCGGAGCAGCCGTCGTCGGCTGCGACAGCATCCGCCGCGGCGCAGCGGTACCCGCACTCGTGATCACGATCCTCGCGGTCGTGGTTGCGGTGCCGATGGCCGCGACTCTCCCGCTCGGGCAAGGCTCCATCGTCGCGAGCGACGGTCGCACACTTCCCGCCTATGTCTCGGCGGCGGCGTCGACGAACCCGGCTCTTGCCACTCTCATCGTCACCCCGCAGCCCGATGGCGGCGTGTCCGCTCGCATCGTGCGCGGCGTCGGAGACACCCTCGACAACCAGTCGACCATCCTCACCACAGGCGAGAACCTCACGAGCAACGACGAGCAGGTCACCGCCCTGGCCGGAAACCTGGTCTCGCAGGGCGGATACGACCCCGCCCCGACGCTGAGTGAGCTCGGCGTCCAGTACGTGCTGCTCTCGCCGGCCTTCGTCGAACCTGATGCGCAAAGGAGTCCAGAGGCAACCACAACGTCGAGCCGCGCCTCAGCAGCGCTCGACAGCAGCCCGGTCCTCGCACACATCGGACCCACGGATCGCGGCACTCTCTGGCGATTCGAAGGTGAAACGGATGCCACGGCGGCCGTCGGTCCCTCCTCGCCGTTCTCGACACCCGTCCTGATCGGCTGGGCAATCGTGTTCGGATTCGCGTTGTTGCTCTCGGTTCCCACTGCGGCATCGCGCCGCGCGGCCGAGGAATCGCCGCGCACGGTCGGTCGCAGGGACGTCCGGGAACGCCCACGCAGGCTCACCCGAGCCGAACGAGCCGAGCTCAAGGCGGACGCCGAAGCCGAGGCCAGCCTCGCCGCAGAAATCGCACACGACGCCGAGGTCGAGGACCGGAAAGAAGCCGTCGCGGCGACTCCCGACGCGGTTTCGCCGAATGTCGAATCCCCCGAGTGGAGTGCCGACGCTGTCGACGAACCGCGTAGCGAAACCGAGGCCGACGCCCAGCCCGGGAGCGACAGCGATACCGATCGCCAGCCCGGCAGCGACACCGCCGCTGACAACGAGCCAGCCGTCGAAACTGAGGCCGGCCAAGTGGCATCCGCCTCAGACGTGACAACAGGAAGCAACCCGATCGCGAGCCGCACTGCCGCGACCGAAAGCGAGTACAGCAATGGCCGATAAACGACGGGTAGCCAAAACGAGCGGCAGGCTGATCGCCGGAATCGTCGGCGTCGGCATTGCCGGAGCTTCGGTGTTCGCTGTCGGCACTTTTGAGTTGCCGCGCGTCACAGCGGCGGTGCCAAGCGCCGTGGTCACACCGACGGCGGCCGACCAGGCACGCGTGTGCGCCGGGCCGCTTGTACAGCTTGCGGGCGACGGTTCATCCAACGCTTCGTCGTTCGGTGCGGCAGAGCTCACCGTCGGATCGGAGTCCGAGCCGACTCAGACCCCGCTCGTCGCTCCGAACAACCTGGCGGGGGACGCCTTCGGCTCGCCGATCGTTGTCAGTGAACCGAGTGCAACGGATGCCACGACCGCACCTCTGCTCGCAGCCGCGCAGTCTCAGTCAGCGGCCCTCGGCGACCTCAGCGGCTTCGCGGCAAGCGCCTGCGCCGAGCCAAGCGCTGAAAGCTGGCTCGTCGGTGGATCCACCGATGTCGGGCGAACGAGCGTGCTTGCGCTGACCAACCCGACGCGGTCGGACGCCATCGTCGACATTGCCATCTTCGGTGAGGGCGGCGCTGTCGACGCTCCCGGTTCGCAGGGCATTATCGTCAAGGCTGGCGAGCAGAAGTTGTTGTCGCTTGCCGCATTCGCGCCGAACCTCATCACGCCGGTGGTGCACGTCACGAGCCGCGGCGGCCAGGTTGCTGCCGTGATCCAGCACAGTGTCGTTCGGGGTCTCACACCGCACGGCGTTGAGTACGTCGCCCCGACGGCGCCCGCCGCCAACGAGCAGTTCCTGTCCGGCATCGTCATCGCACCGAACGCACCGGTGGTTTCCGACGAGGACTACGACGACAACAACCCAGCGCTCCGGATGATCGCGCCGGGAACCGAACCGGCCGACGTCACGGTTTCCTTCACGAGCGAGCAGGGCGGCGAATCACCCCAGCCGCTTGAGTTCGCACTCGAGGCGGGTATCGCCACCGAAATCAGTTTGAGGGACCTGCCCGTCGGCAGCTACACCGTCGAGGTGTCGTCGACACAGCCGGTGGTCGCAGGTGCACGGACCTCGGTGGCGGTTGGTGAGTCCAGTGACCTCGCCTGGTTCCAGGCGTCAACGGCGCTGCCCGAGGCGGTCATGGTTGCCGTTCCGGCGGGGGAAACCCCGGTGCTGCACCTCGCGAACCCGGAACGACGCGCTCTCACCGTCGAGCTGGAGCCGTCGGCGGGGGAGACCATCACGGCGAAGATCCCGGCCGGAACCTCGGTTGCTCTTCCGGTGGCCGGAGGAGCGTCCTACCAGATTTCCGGCGCCGAAGGCGCGATTGCGCAGTTGAGCGTGCAGTCAGCGACGGGCATCAGCGCGTTCGCGGTGCAGCCCGCGAATCCGTCGGCGACTCCGGTAACCGTCTACCCGCGCTAGGACGGCGGGCAGCGCCCAGCCGACAGTGTGCGGGTGGTTAGAAGCGAAACCGGTCGGGACCGAGGTCCCACGGGTCTTTGCCGATGAGCTCAGCTGTCGCGCGAAAGACGCAGCTCTCGATCATCATCCGCTGGTGCAGCTCATCGTCGCGATGGAGCTTGCTCATGCGCTGGATCGGTAGCCGATACAACACAACACGTCGCTCGGCCGCACTCGTCCACCACCGCGCAACACCCTCGCCGTTTTGCTCGCCCACCGGCATGTTGCCGACCTCAAACCGAACGTTGACGAGTTCGTCGGGCCAGGTTGCGCGGAGGAAGTCTGCGGCGGCCGCGACCGTCATGTCGAAACTGTCGATACGGTTCTTCAGCGGCGGCAGGTGCGGGCCCGTCGCAGGGCTGCGCTGTGCCCTGCCGTGCCGGTCGTGCCGAACCGCTCGCCGCGCAAAAGTGCTGCTTCTCGTCCCGCGTCGTGCCATGCAGCCATCCTATTCGCCGGGAGCGACGGCGAGGTGTTCTCCGAGGCACCCTGTCAGTTGTATCGTGAGAGGAATGTTGGACAGGCCATGCACAAAAGTCGGATGCTCGCGCGAAGCGGTCTCGACGCTCACCTACGACTACGCAGACTCCATGGCCGTCCTCGGGCCGCTGAGCCTGGCGAAGGAGCCGCACACCTATGACCTCTGCGCGATTCACGCCGAGCGGTTGAGCGTGCCACAGGGCTGGCAGGTCATTCGACACCAGGTGCTCAACACGTAGAAAGCTGCACACTCACCGGGATTGCCCACCCGGGGTCTGCGAGAATGAAGTTATGACGCTTTCCCCACCCGCCGCATCCGCTACTGCACTTCCTTTCAAGGTCCGTGACCTTTCGCTTGCCGAGGCAGGCCGCCACCAGATCCGTCTGGCCGAGAACGAGATGCCGGGACTCATGGCCCTTCGCGCCGAGTTCGGCGAGTCGAAGCCGCTCGCCGGTGCCCGCATCGCCGGTTCGCTGCACATGACAGTGCAGACGGCCGTTCTCATTGAAACCCTCGTAGTGCTCGGCGCCCAGGTGCGTTGGGCAAGCTGCAACATCTTCTCTACCCAGGACGAGGCCGCAGCGGCGATCGCCGTCGGCCCGACCGGAACCGTCGACGCCCCAGCAGGCGCCCCGATTTTCGCGTGGAAGGGCGAGACGCTCGAGGAGTACTGGGAGTGCGCCGAGCAGATCTTCGACTGGTCAGCGGAGGCTGCCGCTGCCGGCGCCGACTGGACCGGCCCGAACATGATCCTCGACGACGGTGGAGACGCCACGTTGCTGGTGCACAACGGCCGCAAGTACGAGCTCGCCGGTGCTGTGCCCGAAGCTGCTGAAGACGAGAGCCACGAGGGCCGGGTTGTCCTCGAGCTGCTGCGCCGCTCGCTCGCGACATCGACCGACCGCTGGACGAAGATCGCCGCCGAGATCCAGGGTGTCACCGAGGAGACCACCACGGGTGTTCACCGCCTGTATGAGCTGTTCCGGAAC
Source organism: Mycetocola zhadangensis (assembly GCF_003668565.1). Taxonomy (GTDB): domain Bacteria; phylum Actinomycetota; class Actinomycetes; order Actinomycetales; family Microbacteriaceae; genus Mycetocola_A; species Mycetocola_A zhadangensis. The sequence continues at coordinate 18,429 of NZ_RCWJ01000003.1, read as the reverse complement.
GACGATCTGCTGTTCCCGGCGATCAACGTCAACGACTCGGTGACAAAAAGCAAGTTCGACAACAAGTACGGCATCCGCCACTCACTGCCAGACGGACTCAACCGCGCCACCGACGTGCTCATCGGCGGTAAGGTCGCGTTCGTTGTCGGATACGGCGACGTCGGCAAGGGCGCAGCCGAGGCACTTCGCGGCCAGGGCGCCCGTGTGATCGTTTCTGAGGTTGACCCGATCTGCGCATTGCAGGCCGCGATGGACGGCTACCAGGTCGCCAAGATCGAGAGCGTCGTCGACCAGGTCGACATTTTCGTCTCGGGCACTGGCAACCTCAACGTCATCACGACCGAGCACATGCTGAACATGAAGCACCTCGCGATCGTCGCCAACGTCGGACACTTCGACAACGAGATCGACATGGCCGGACTCGAAAAGATCGAGGGCGCCGAGCGAGTCGAGATCAAGCCGCAGGTGCACGAGTGGCGCCTGCCGAACGGCCGGTCAATCCTCGTGCTGAGCGAGGGACGCCTGATGAACCTCGGCAACGCCACCGGCCACCCGTCGTTCGTCATGAGCAACTCGTTCACCAACCAGGTCCTCGCGCAGATCGAACTGTACGCACACCAGGAGAACTACCCAGTCGGCGTGTATGTGCTGCCGAAGCACCTCGACGAGAAGGTCGCGCGCCTGCACCTCGACGCACTCGGCGTTGAGCTCACCACACTCTCAGAAGAGCAGGCCGCTTACATCGGCGTCACCGTGGATGGACCGTACAAGGTCGACCACTACCGCTACTAAGAGTTCGCCTTCGACGGCGTCGCCCGGCTTCGGCTGGGCGGCGCCGTTTTCGCGTGTGCGGGGGCGCGCTGGGCGGTCGTGGCAGGTGGGCGGTGGCGTGCAGCCGTTCGTCGGTCCGGAAGTGCGCGTTCAATGCCGTTTTGCGTCGCAACGGACCGATGAAGTTGTGCGGGCGGGGGTGGGCGTCGTTCGTCGGTCCGGAGGTGTGCGGTTCGACGTTGTTTCGCGTCGCAACGGACCGATGAAGTTGTGCGGGCGGGGGTGTGCATCGTTCGTCGGTCTCGAAGTGCGCGGTTCGGGGGTGTTGGCGCCCTAACGGACCGACGAAATGAGGGAGGGGCGCGGGTGCTACCGCTCAGGGAACCCGTGCGGGCGCCCGGTGAGCACAGGCGCCAGCGTCGACAGGCGCTGCTGCTCGAGCATGTGCGCCGCGTACTCGCGATCCCGGCGAACAGCAGACACCGCGTAGAGAAACAGCTCCGGGTCGACGTTCGGGACAGGAGAGACGAAAACGGATGCCTCAGCGGCCAGATCGCGTGCCAACCGCGAGCGCGTTTCCGGCGTGAGTTTCGCTGCCTGACCCAGGAACTGGGCGATCCTGCGGGTCAGACGATCAGGCATCCGCCCCACGTCTGCAATCGTTGCCCACGACTGCAGCACAGGCGGAACACCGTAGACGGATGGCTCGGCGCGGGGAACTCGTTCCTGCTGGGCATAGGTGCCGGCCAGCAGGTCGCCAAGGCGCTTCGCGCGGGTGGAGAGCAGGCCGGTGAGTGCGGCAACACCGCCGAGCGTCATGTAAATCTCGAAGAAGCCGACGAGGGCGCGAATGAAGGCGTGGCGGAACCCGGTTGCACCTCCGTCGTCGCGGACAATGCGTGCGCCGATGGCGAGCTTTCCGAGGGAGCGGCCGCGGCCGATGGTCTCGACCGCCGTCGGGAGAACCACGGTGCTGAACACGATGATTGCCGTGGAGAACGCGGTTGTTGCTGACTGGTCGACGACGCCCTGTGTTGCCAGGACGACGAGGAGCCAGAGCAATCCGGCGGCGACGAGCACCGAAACCAGAAAGTCGATGATGGCGCCTGCCGCGCGCAGAATGAAGCTCGCTGACTGGACGTCGAGCGCGACCGCCTCACCGGTGATCAGCTGGGAGGAGTCAGACAGATCCGACATCTGCACGCCGGGGGAGTCAGTCATGAATAGTATCTAATCAGATGGATCTCGACGCCTACAGTGCCGCGCACCGAAATGACTGGGACCGCCTCGACGCTTTAGCCTCGAAGCGGTCATTGTCGGGCGCGGAAGCGGACGAGTTGATCGATCGTTATCAGGCGGGAGCGACTCAGCTCTCGGCGATCAAGACCACCGCCGGATCGACCAGGCACGGGGACCGGCTGAGCGTCACGCTGTCGAAGTCGCGGCTGCGGTTCACCTCGGCCAGCGCCAACGTGCTCAGCCAGCTACCGCGGTTCTTTGTGCTTCAACTGCCCGCCGCGCTGTACCGGTTGCGCTGGCTCACCCTCGCCGTCGCCCTCGTCACGGTCGGCGTTGCAGCACTCTGGGCTGCGTGGGTGCTCAACGACCCGCAGGTGCTCGCGAACCTCGGCAGCACCGAGGAACTGCGCCGGGTCGCTGAAGAGGACTTCGCCAACTACTACTCCGACAACCCCGCGGCGTCGTTCGCCGGCCAGGTGTGGACCAACAACGCCTGGATAGCGGCGCAGTGCATTGCCTTCGGCATCACCGGCATTTGGGTGCCGTACGTGATCCTCCAGAACGCGCAGAACCTCGGGCTCAACGCCGCAGTGCTGTTTAGCTTCGGTGAGGGTGACACGTTCTTCCTCTACATTGCGCCGCACGGCCTGCTTGAGCTCACGGCCATCTTTGTTGCGGCGGCTGGCGGGTTGCGAATCTTCTGGGCGTGGGTTGCCCCTGGCAAACGCACGCGCGGCCAGGCCCTCGCCGAAGACGCCCGCGCGTTGTTCACCGTGGCGATCGGCCTCGTTTTTGTTCTGCTCGTTTCGGGCATTCTCGAGGGGTTCGTCACTCCGCAGCCGTGGCCGTGGCCCGTGAAGATCGGACTCGGCGCTGCGGCTCTCGGGGCGTTCCTCTTTTATATGCTCGTCGTCGGTCGACGTGCGTACCGAGCGGGGGAGACCGGGGACCTGGCTGCCTTTGAAGCTGGCGCCCGGCGCATCTACGCGAACTGACCGTTTCCGCATGCGTTAGGTGTGGCATCCGCTCGCCTCTCACGCGTGCTCGTCCACTCGCGTCGGATCCGCCTTCTCGCAGCCCTTTGAGGTCGCTCGCGACGTTGCCGAGATACTTTTCACTGTAGTTTTGAATGAATCAAAATAGATACTAGACTGGGAACATGTCACCCACGGAAGTCAGCCCTGAGCGCGAATTGCTGCGCTCGGCGGGTCTCCGTGCGACGGACCAGCGCGTCGAGACGATTCGCGCGCTCGAGAAGCACCCACACGCTGATGCACAGGCGGTTTTCGACATCGTCTTGCACGAACTCCCCGACACCTCGGTTCAGGCGATTTACGGAGTGCTGGGAGCGTTGACGGATGCCGGTCTCGTGCGTCGGATCGAACCGGCCGGTTCCCCGGCGCGATACGAACTGCGCGTCGGCGACAACCACCATCACATCGTCTGCTCGAAGTGCGGTGCGATCGGTGACGTGGATTGTGCGGTCGGCCACGCTCCGTGCTTGACGCCAGTCACAACATCCGGATTCACCCTCACAACTGCCGAAGTGACCTACTGGGGCCTCTGCCCCAATTGCGCCGCAGCGCCACTCAGCTAACCCCACCCTCTTTCGCTTTCGGCCAGCACCCCTGGCTGACAGCTGCCCCCTGCCCCGCCCAGAAACACCAAGGAGATACATGTCCGATACTTCGTACACCACCACAAACACCGGCACCCCGGTTGCAGCTGACTCCCAGTCGCTCACCGTCGGCGCAGACGGCGCGATCCCGCTGATCGACAGCTACCTGACCGAAAAGCTCGCCCACTTCAACCGTGAGCGTGTGCCGGAGCGTGTTGTGCACGCAAAGGGTGGTGGAGCGTTCGGTGTTTTCGAGACCACCGAGGACGTGTCGCAGTACACCCGTGCCGCCCTCTTCCAGCAGGGCACGGCTACCGAGATGCTCGCCCGCTTCTCGACGGTCGCCGGTGAGCAGGGTTCACCCGACACCTGGCGCGACCCGCGCGGTTTCGCACTCAAGTTCTACACGTCAGAAGGCAACTACGACCTCGTCGGAAACAACACCCCGGTGTTCTTCCTCCGCGACGGCATCAAGTTCCCCGACTTCATCCACTCGCAGAAGCGCCTCCCGGGCTCGAACCTGCGCAACAACGACATGCAGTGGGATTTCTGGAGCCAGTCTCCCGAGAGCGCACACCAGGTCACCTGGCTGATGGGCGACCGCGGCCTCCCGGCGTCATGGCGCCACATGGACGGCTTCGGATCGCACACCTACCAGTGGATCAACGCCGCCGGCGAGCGCTTCTGGGTCAAGTACCACTTCAAGACCAACCAGGGCATCGCTGTGCTGAGCGCCGACCAGGCTGCCGAAATCGCCGGTCAGGACGCTGACTACCACCAGCACGACCTGTACACGAACATCGCTGAGGGCAACCACCCGAGCTGGACGATGTCCGTTCAGGTCATGCCGTACGAAGACGCGAAGACCTACCGGTTCAACCCGTTCGACGTCACCAAGGTCTGGCCGCACGCCGACTTCCCGCTGATCAAGGTCGGCACCATGACGCTCAACAAGAACGCCGAGAACTACTTCGCTCAGATCGAGCAGGCGACATTCTCCCCGGCGAACTTCGTTCCCGGAATCGCAGCAAGCCCCGATCGGATGCTGCAGGCTCGCATCTTCTCCTACGCGGACGCCCAGCGTTACCGCGTCGGCGTCAACCACGCGCAGCTGCCGGTCAACGCCGCGAAGACCCAGGTCAACAGCTACTCGAAGGACGGCGCAGCGCGCATCGACTTCCCGCCGGCCGACCGTCCCGGGTACGCCCCGAACTCGTTCGGTGGCCCGCACGCTGACCCGGCACGCGCTGCCGAATCGACCGGATGGCAGAACGACGGTGAGCTCCTGCGCACCTCCGCCACCCTGCACCCCGAGGACGACGACTTCGGTCAGGCCGGAACCCTCTACCGCGACGTCATGGACGACGCGGCCAAGGCCCGCCTGCTCGCGCAGATCATCGGTCACGTCGGTGCAGTGAAGAACGCTGAGATCCGTGCGCGCGCCATCGCGTACTGGTCGAACGTCGACATCGAGCTCGGTTCGAAGCTCGGCGCTGCACTCGCTGCAACGAGCGTCGCCGTCTAAGCACTGCTGACTGAGGGCCCGGCTTCCGCATTGCGCGGAGGTCGGGCCCTTCGTGGTTCAGCGCTCGGCTTCATCGGTCGCCGCGATCCATTTGCCGAAAATGGCTCTGTGATGTGTGCCGAACGCGGACCAGCCGACACTTTTTGGTAAATGGTGCGGCGAGGTGGCGGCGGGCGTGGGAGCGGCGTGCGGCAGACGGTGGCGAGGGCCGACGGAAGGCGGCGCGAGGGGACGAGCGCCCGACTACAGCCGGCCGGCGGCCTTGAGCGCGATGTAGGTGTCGGCGAGGGCGGGCGGCAGGTCCTCCGGCGACCCGGTCACGACCTCAGCACCGAGCTGGCGCACCGCCGCCGAGACCCGTGAGACGTCGAGAAGCGCCCGCTCGGCGGCTGCGGCCAGGTAAATCTCGTCCCGGTTGCCGCGCGTGCGGCTGGCCTCGAGGGCGAAAGGATCGGTGACGGATGCCACGACTACCGTGTGGCGGGACGTCAACTGCGGCAGCACCGACAGCAGCCCGGTCGAGGCACCAGGCGCGTCGATCGAGGTGAGCAGCACAACGAGGGAGTGCTGCGTGGTGATGTTGCGGACCTGCCCTGGGACAGCAGCCCAGTCCATCTCGATCAGCTCGGGATCGATGCCCGCCATGGAGTCGACGAGCTTCGACAGCAGGTCTGCCCCTGTGGCACCCTGCACCCGACCACGGACCCGGCGATCGTACGCGACAAAGTCGACCCGGTCGCCGGCGCGGGTGGCCAGCGCTGACAGGAGAAGCGACGCCTCGAACGCCGTGTCGATGCGCGGCTCGTCTGACACGCGTGCGGCCGATGTGCGTCCTGTGTCGAGGACGATCACCACACGGCGGTCGCGCTCGGGACGCCAGGTGCGCACAACAACGTCTCGACGACGGGCGGTCGCGCGCCAGTCGATCGACCGCACGTCATCGCCTCGGACGTACTCACGCAGCGAGTCGAACTCGGTGCCCTGCCCGCGAACCATCACGCTGGTTGCACCGTCGAGTTCCCGCAGCCTGGCGAGCCTGGAGGGCAGGTGTTTGCGGGCGTTGAACGGCGGAAGCACCCGCAGTTGTCCCGGCGATGTCATCGTCGCCTGGCGCGACATCAATCCGAGCGGTCCTGCTGAGCGCACGGTGACGTGTTCGACCCGCCGTTCGCCGCGGCGGAACGGCGTCAACTGCAACGCAACCACCCGGCGCTCACGCGGGGGAATGGTGACCCTGCTGCGGTTCGTTGACGGTCCAGCTGACGGCTGCCAGGCATCCCGAACCGTTGCTCGAAGCGTCCGTTTTCCTCGGTTCGTGAGATACAGCTCGCTCGTCACCGTCTCGCCGAGCCGTGTGCGTGATGGGAGTGATCGCGCTGTGCTGATCTGGCGGGGGGATGCCGCGAGCGAGAGATCGAGGACGCCGATCAGCACGCAGGACAACAGCCACAGGCCCAGCACAATGCCCGGCTCACCGGTGAATGAGCCAAGCACGATCACCGGGACGACGCCGAAGGCGACGAGCGCGACAAATCTCCCCGAGACGGTCATTTAGATCGGCACCTGCACGGAGCTGAGGATGGAGCGGAGGATCGCATCAGAGGCGATGCCCTCGAGTTCGGCCTCTGGACGAAGCTGGAGCCGGTGCCGCCAAACGGGCAGGACCATGGCCTGGACGTGATCAGGGGTGACCGAGGAGTAGCCACTGAGCCACGCCCATGCCTTGGCGGCGGCCAGAAGCGCTGTCGTTCCGCGGGGGCTGACACCCATCCGCACGCTCGGGCTCTGCCTCGTCGCGCGGGCCAGGTCGACGATGTAGCTGAGCACGTCCGTCGAGACCCCTGTGGTTGCCGCAGCGCGCTGGGCGTCGGCGAGGTCATCGGCGCCGAGCACAGCGGTGACCCCGGCCGCCGCGAGGTCGCGCGGGTTGAAGCCTGCCGCGTGCCGACGAAGCACTTCGACCTCGAGCTCTCGCTCGGGCACGTCGAGCACGAGCTTGAGCAGGAACCGGTCGAGCTGGGCCTCCGGCAGCGTGTATGTGCCCTCGTATTCGATCGGGTTCATGGTCGCTGCCACCATGAACGGCGTCGGGAGCGGCTGGGTGACACCGTCGACACTGACCTGCCGTTCCTCCATCGACTCGAGCAGTGACGACTGGGTCTTCGGTGGTGTGCGGTTGATCTCGTCGGCCAGCAGGATGTTGGTGAACACCGGGCCGCGGCGGAACTCAAACTCGCCGGTCTTCGCGTCGTAAATGAGCGAACCCGTGACATCGCCAGGCATGAGGTCAGGGGTGAACTGCACGCGCTTGGTGTCGAGGTCGAGCGCCGAGCTGAGCGTGCGGACGAGCAGGGTTTTGGCGACACCGGGGACGCCCTCGAGCAGCACGTGCCCCTTGGCGAGCAGGGCGATGATCAGTCCGGTGACGGCAGGTTCCTGGCCAACGACGCTCTTGGCGACCTCGCGTCGCACCTGAGCGAGCTTTCCCCGAAGCTCCTGCACGCGGGCGGACTCGCCGTGCTGCTGAGGCTGCTGCTGCTGAGGCGGAGCCTGCTGAGCCTGCGGATCTTGAGCCTGCTGCTCCGCATGCTGGGCGTACTGCGCCGGTGCGGCATGCTGCTCGACTCGCGGCTGCTCGTGCTGCGCAGCCTGCTCCTGCTGGGCGGAACGCGACCGGCGGGTCTGCTCCTGCTGCTCGCCGACAAGCGCATACGGGTTCGGCGGCACCGCCTGGTGCGGTGTCTGCTGGTGTCCCTCGTACGGCTGCTGCGGTGATGTCATCGAGTTCTGCTTCCGGTTGTCAGTGTCGGTGGGGGAGAAATGGGGCGGCGGGGCTGTCGGCTCCACGTTACGACGGGCGGCTCGGCGGTCGTGGATCGACGGCCGCCGCTGTATCCCGTTCAAGGTTGGCAAGCGCGTCCGAGATCGACACGACGTCGCGTTCGGACTGCGGAAGGATATCGACCAGGACGCCGCGAATCTCGTCGCGAGGCCGTCCGAGTGCCGAGGCGCAGGCATCCGCTACCTCATAAACCGTGGCGTGACGGGACAGCCCGAGCACGCGGCCGAGTCTGCCAACCGCTCCAATGCGGAGCGCGTCGATCGCGCGGGTGCGCGCGGAGATTCGCTGGTAGAGCCTGGCGCGACCCTCGAGCGTTTCGCCGGCAGGCACGGTGACTGGGAGGTTCTCGGCGACGAGCGGCCCGAACCTGCGCCCACGCCAGAACATGGCGACGAGCGCGGTCAGCGCGAGCAGCGACGTCGTCGGAACAAGCCAGTTCGGGGTCAGCTGGGCAACGTCTGGCGGGCCGGATGCCTCAACGTCGGCGATCGAGGGAAGGTACCAGACGAGACGGCCGGTTTCGCCGAGCAGCCCGAGCGCAAACGCCGCATTGCCGTGCAGAATCACTGACTCGTTGCTGACCAGTTCCGACGGGCCGACCAGGGTGAGCGTGCCGTTCTGCTCCGGCAACTGCACCACAGCGAAACCGTCGGTGTCCGCGGGGAAGCATGTAATGGCATCCGTTTCGGAATTCACCCGGAAGGTGGCGCCTGGACTGATCGTTTGTGCCCGCTCGGCAGCGGGCAGGTCGCAGTCCGCGTCCAGTGCGCCAGGCTCGTCGCTGACACCCGCCGCAAACACGTCAGGGGCGACCACCCGCAGCTGCGCGAAGGTCGGTGCGAGAATCACGGTTGAATCCGCTGTGCTGACGAGGTCGAAGAGCCTTTCGTCAGTGAGGTATCCGCTCGGGTCGAAGACGGCCAGAGTTGTGCCCTGCCGTTTCGCCTCACGCATCGCCTCGCCGTAGCTGCCAGGCAGGATCACGTCGACCCCCTGGTCGCGCAGCACCTCGGCCGTGGCCTTCGCCCCGGTCGGTGCCGGGTTCGCCGGGTCCAACTCGATACCGCTCGACGCTCCACCCCGCGTGAGCAGCATCGTGGCCGCGACAACGAGAATCGCCACGACCGCAACTCCGATCCAGAAAACGGAGCGGCGGGCGACGGTGCGAGCCCGCGGCGTGGTGACCTGGTCACCGTGGTTCTCTTGCGAAGCGGATGCCACTGGTCGCGTGGTTGGGAGCCTTCCGGTCATGAGGCCGGTTCCGTTTCGATCGACTCCAGCCGCGCCGGTGTGCGGGCGGAGAGTTCGACATCCAGCGCCCGGAGCAACCGGTACTGCTCGGCGGTTCCGTCGGTGCCGAGGTAGCGCACATCGTCGAAAGTGCGGGCGGCCGAGGCGAGGCGGTCGCTGGAATCCGGGAACGCCTCAGCGGCGCGACCGGCAAAGTCATGGGCCGTCGTGCCGGGGGAGACGAACACGATGGTGCGCTCGGTGAGGTCCCGAGCGAGCGCGCGGAACCGGTCGAGGGTCGCGTTCGTCCAGTCGCCGGCGGCGGCGAATCCCTCGGCAGACCGGCGCAGTTCGTCGGCCGTGCGGGTGTCATCCTCACCGAACAGGCCCTGTGCCACCCGGCTGCGGCGGTTGAGGCGCGGCATACCCCAGACGAGAAGCGCGACGATCAGCGCCAGCACAATGGCGATCACGATGGCGACGGGAACCCAGTCGGTCGGCACTGACGCTCCCGGCTGGAACAGACGCTCCAGCCACTCAAAAAACGCCTGGCTCAACCGATCGAACAGGCTCGGCTGCGCCGCGGCATACTCGGGCTTCGACAACTCGTCGACCAACCAGTCCCGCGCCTCGGGCGCCGTCGGGTCGACGGGCACGTCGAGCGGTGCTCCGCCAGGCACACCCCACGCGCCAGCTAGGCCCACGGCGAACCAGACCCGGCAGGCCCGGCCTGCCCCATCGGCGTCGGACGGCCGCTCGCCTGAAGAAGATAGGGGTCCTCAACCGTTGCGTTTCCGGTCTGCCGCGCCTCAACGAACCGGATCAGCTCGAGGTCGAGCCCCTCCTTACGCATCCGCAGGTCGACATAGATCAGGGCGATGGCCGCCGATGAAACCACGGAAGTGATCGACCCGACGAGCAGGGACAGAACAATCATGATCGCGTAAAGCACGAGAGGGCCAACCCAGCTTTCGGCACTTGTTCCCGTCGGGTCGACGGCTGACAACGCCATCACATAGAGCACGCTCACCGGGGTGAGAACAACCTGCGACACAGTTCCGACGATGAAGGCGATGAGGTACTGAACGCCGAGGGTGCGCCAGAAGTAGCCGTCGGTGAGCCGCCATGACCGGCGGATCGCGGCTCCCATCGACGCGCGCTCGAGAACGATCACACTCGGGACGATCGACAGTTTGATGCTCAGCCAGACCCCGACGACGATCAGGGCGATGCCGGCGAGGATGGCCAGGATGATACCGGCCGCGATAAACCCGCCGCCGAGCACAACGAGCATCCAGACGATCCCGACCAGGACCGCGAGCACAATGGTGAACGCGACAGTCGCCACGAGAACCCAGAGCAGCAGGTGTCCGAACCTCGGCCAGGTGGCCTTCCACACGGCCTTGAGTGTGAGTTTCTCGCCGAGGGTCGACCGAGCGACCTCATTGACGATGACCCCCTGCAGGAAGACCGTGCCGATTAGGGTGATGAGGAACGGAATGAGCGCGCCGAGCAGGATTGCGGCGACACCGCCAGCGGCGATCGCGTCCTGATCCTCGGCCGAGGCGGAGCTGATCCGGGACACAAAGAAGAACGTGATGGCGCCAATCACCAGAAGGCTGATCACGACGCTGATGGCCTGCACAAGTAATGCACTGCCGAATGTCGCCTTGGGGTTGCGCTTGAGAGCGAGGAAAGGAGCCCCAAGAAGGGTGCCGAATCCAAGCGGTCGAAGTGGGATGAGCCCCGGTTTGGGGGGAGGGGTCCAGCCGGGCTGGGAGAACTGCGGAGCGCCGTACGGTTGCTGGCCCCACGGATTCTGGCCGTACTGACCCTGCCCTGAGGGCTGTGAGGGGTAGGGGTTCTGGCCGTACGGGTTCGCGCCAGAAGGGGGGTTCACCTGCGGGTACTGCTGCGGCTGACCGGCAGGCGGTTGCTGGCTCTGCGGTGCCTGCTGCGGTGCTGGCGGCGATTGCGGAACGCGCTCGCCATAGCGGGGCGGCTCTTCAGCCGATCCCGGTGCCTGCCAGTTCTGGTCGTGAGTCACTCAGTGGCCCCCTCGTAGCGAAAACTTGCCTTCGTTCATCGTGGCATATCCAGCTCCCGCACACCTCCGATCCTGCGCCCGGACCGTGGAAAAATGCTGTTCATCAGAAGGTCCCCGGCTGGAGCCAGTAATCTGTTCCAGAGTACCGAGCGCCCGGATGCCCAAAGCCGGTCGAAGAAACGAGAACGAGGCGTATGAACGCACGGATCCTGGTGGTCGACGACGACACAGCACTGGCCGAGATGATCGGCATCGTGTTGCGAACCGAAGGCTTCGAGCCACACTTCTGCGCCGACGGAAGTGGCGCAGTTGACGCCTTCCACGAGGTCAAGCCCGACCTCGTTCTTCTCGACCTCATGCTTCCTGGCATCGACGGCATTGAGGTATGCACCCGCATTCGTGCGGAATCGGGCGTGCCGATTATCATGCTCACGGCCAAAACCGACACGGCCGATGTGGTCAAGGGGCTCGAATCAGGGGCGGATGACTACATGGTCAAGCCGTTCAACCCCAAGGAGCTCGTCGCTCGCATCCGCACCCGGCTGCGCCCAGCACCGCAGCAGGCCCTGGACACGCTGCAGATCGGCGACCTCGTCCTCGACGTCGCCGGGCACGAGGTGCGCCGTGGCGACACAGCCATCAACCTGACCCCCCTCGAGTTCGACCTGCTGCTCACCCTGGCGTCGAAGCCGCAACAGGTATTCACCCGCGAAATGCTGCTCGAGCAGGTGTGGGGCTACCACTACAAGGCAGACACCCGCCTGGTCAACGTGCACGTGCAGCGCCTCCGCGCCAAGGTCGAGTTCGACCCTGATAACCCGCGCATCGTAATGACGGTTCGAGGTGTCGGCTACCGCGCCGGCACCGGCGCCGCCGCGCAATAGCTGGCATGGTGTTCAGCCGGGAATCGACGGCGAGCCCAGCGGGGTACGGCGCCAACGCAGGGGTCGCCGGAGCGCGACTCGCGAACTGGAGGACCTGGCCAACCCGGGTGGTCCGCTCGTGGCGACGGTCGCTGCAGTTCCGCACCGTCATCGTCACCCTCGGGTTGTCGCTCGCCGCCGTGCTCATTTCGAGCATTTACATGTCGTTGTCGATCGGCAACGACCTCTTCTCCTCCCGCGTCGACCAGGTGCAGCAGGACTCGTTCCGTGCGACATCGTCTGCCCAGAACATCCTCGACTCCTCGAGCGACCAGGACCGGGCCGGCATCCAGGAGCTGATGAGCGCCGCGCGCACCGAGATCGCCCGCGCCTCAAGCTCCACCCTCATCGCCGGCTACCGCACACCGGGCCAATCGCCGAGCGCCGTCGCTCCACAGGACTTCGAGAGCCCCCAGCTCAGCGGGGTGATCAGCGACGCCCTCCGCGCGAGTGTGCAGAAGAACCCTGACGAACAGTGGTGGCAGTCGGTCTCACTTCCGGCGTCGAACGGTGGAACCAACCCCGGCATCGTGGTCGGAACCGAAATCACCCTGCCTGAGGGCAGCAGGTACGAAATCTACATCGGCTACAACCTGGTCGACACCGAGGAGACGCTGCTCTTCGTTCAACGCACCCTCTTCATCGGCGGGCTCACCCTCCTGATCCTCCTGGCGTCCGTCGCCTGGGTGGTTGTGCGCCTCGTTGCCAACCCGATTCGTGTGGCGGCCGAGACCAGCCAGCGACTGGCATCCGGAGATCTTGAGGTTCGAATTCCTGAAAAGGGCGAGGATGAACTCGCGACGCTCGCTCAGTCGTTCAACGGCATGGCCGACAGCATGCAGAAGCAGATCAAGGAACTTGCCGACCTGTCCCAGGTCCAGCAGCGCTTTGTGTCCGATGTCTCGCACGAGCTCCGCACCCCGCTCACCACGATCCGGCTCGCGGGCGACGTGCTCTACGACCAGCGCGACACCTATCCGCCTGCCATGGCCCGCACGACCGAGCTGCTGCACACCCAAACCCAGCGCTTCGAGGTGCTGCTCGCCGACCTGCTCGAAATTTCACGGTACGACGCCGGGTCTGTGCAGCTTGAAATCGAGCCGACCAGCCTCATTCACTTGGCCGAGGACTCCATCGATGGTGTTGCGTCGCTCGCCGAGCAGAAGGGGTCAGAGATCCGACTTGTCGCGCCGGGCGGCTACTCGCCTGTCGAGGCCGACCCGCGGCGCATCCGCCGCGTGGTTCGGAACCTCCTCGGCAACGCCATCGAGCACGGCGAAGGACGCCCGATCGTCGTGGTGGTCGACAGCAACGAGCAGGCCGTCGCTCTCACCGTCCGTGACTACGGGCACGGAATGACCGAGGCCGACTCCGAGCGGGTCTTCGACAGGTTCTGGCGGGCCGATCCGTCGCGCAAACGCACCATCGGCGGCACCGGCCTCGGCCTCGCCATCGCGCTCGAAGACGCGCAACTGCACGGAGGAACTCTCGACCTGTGGACACGGGTCGGCGGTGGCACGTGCTTCCGGCTCACCCTGCCGCGCGTGCTTGGCGGCGAGTTCTCTGTGTCGCCGCTCCCGCTTCCCCCCGAGGACGCGGACGGTCCTTCCCCCGCGATCGATCGAGCGGATGCTCCGACGCAAGTGAGAGAGGAACGCTCATGACCCGCAGGCGGCTGAGAAGCACCCTCGCGACTGGGCTGGCGCTCGCGCTGGCCGTCCTCGTCACCGGTTGTGCAGGCATCCCGCAATCGGGTGCACCGCAGATCGGGCAGGTCGTTCCGACCGACGAGGACCCGGAGATCGAGTTCCTCGCCCAGGGACCCGAGAAGGACGCGACGCAGGAGCAGATCCTGCGCGGTTTCATCGACGCGGCCTCGAGCCCGCGCGACGACTACGCGACAGCACGTGAGTACCTCTCGCCGTCGATCCAATCGACCTGGAACCCTGACGCGAGCGCGCTCATCGACGAGGCCAACCAGCGAGCATTCACCTCGGTGGACGCTCTCACCATGCAGGTCAGCCTTGTGCCTGTCGCATCTGTCGACGGGTCGGGGGAGTACGTCGAGTTCAGCGACCTGCAACCGACCACCCGGGTGTTCGCGCTCGTGCAGGTGGACGGCCAGTGGCGGATCAACTCAGCACCGGACGGAGTCGTGCTCGACGAGCAGAAGTTCAGCGAGGTCTTCAATCCGTACGCACTGAGCTTCTTTGACCCGTCATGGACGCACCTCGTCCCCGACCTGCGCTGGTTCCCATCGCGCGCGTCGACGGGAACACAGATCGTCAACGCCCTGCTCGACGGGCCAAGCGAGTGGCTTGTCGGCGCTGTGACATCGGCGTTCCCCGAGGGCACCCAGCTGACCCGCAACGCCGTGCCCATCGTCAGTGACGTGGCGCAGGTTGACCTCAACAGTGAGGCGTTCGAAGCAGACGATCTGACGCTGCAGCGCATGCAGGCGCAGCTCTCCGCGAGTCTCAGCGGTGTGTCGACCATCAACTCGGTCAGCATCGCGGTGAGCGGCAACGTTCAGGACATCCCGGTGCTCGCGATCCCAGGACCACGGGTGGACCCGCGGCCGCTCGCCATGACCGAGGACGGTTTCGGTTTCCTCAGCGGCGGCGCCGTCGAGCGGCTCCCCGGCATCAGCCCGCAGATCGAGGCACTCAGCGCAACGGCGGCGGTCGTCAACCCGAGTCACTCGCTCGCGGCGGTCAGAACGCCGGACGGCGTGTACGCCGTGCGGCAGTCGCAAACCTCAGGCCTTCGCGTCGACGGCAGGGCGGGTCTCATCGCCCCGTCACTCGATCGATTCGGTTTCATCTGGAGTGTCCCGGAGGGCGAGCCAGGTTCGCTCCTGGCCATCCGCGCAGACGGTTCGCAGTCACCGGTGATGTCGAGCTGGCCAGACGCGTCGAGCATCCAGTCCATCCAGGTGTCGCGGGATGGCACAAGGCTCCTCGCCCTGGTCCGCACGGCTGGCGAACCCCGGCTCCTCGTTGCCGGCATCGCTCGCGCCGCAGACAACACCCCGGTCAGCCTCGGCGATCCGCTCGTGCTCGCGGTCGGTGACGGCGCTGGCCTCTCCGCCACCTGGATCGACGAGATCACCGTCGCGTCCCTGACGAGCTCGTCCGACGGTCGGGGCGAGGTCGTCACCCAGGTGATCGGCGGAGAATCGACGCGGCTGGCCACCCTCGACGACGCCGTGCAGATCGTTGGGGGAAACACGACCAAGCAACTTCGTGCGCTGTCGTCTGCGGGTGACGTGCGGGTACTGCGCACGTCGCTCTGGCAGACAACCGCGAGCGGGGTGGCGTTCCTGGCCACCCAGCTTGGGAGCCCGAGCTAACTGTCCACAGGCCGGGCTGCACGGCGGGCTTTCCCCCGATCGTGCAACTCCCGGTTCCGCGATCGCTGCGCGCGCAAAGCTAAGCGGATGGAGGTCTCCGACAGCACCCCGGTCGCGCAGGTCGTCGGCCGAGCCCTTCGCGAGGCGATCGGGGTGCTTCTCCCGGTTGCCTGCGTGGGTTGTGGGCAAGCGGATGCCGCGCTCTGCGACGCCTGTCTGGCCAGCGTTCCGAAACCTCCCGCAGTTCGTGAGCTCGACGACGGGTTTCCGGTGTGGGCGGCGACAGACTACGACGGTGTTGTTCGTCGTGCTCTCCTCGCACTCAAAAATGAGCAGCGGACAGACGTTGCCGCAGCGCTCGGCGGCCTTCTCCGCTCGGCGTTCGACCGGGCCCTCACTGAGCTGCCCGCTCGGGCAGGCACCGTGGCCGATGTGACGCTCGCCACGATTCCATCGAGCCGGTCCGCCTACCGGAGAAGGGGATACCGGCCCGTCGACAGGCTCGTGGCTAATGCGCGCCTCGCCGCGGAGCATCCGCTCGCCCTCGTCCGACAGCCGGACGACCAGATCGGGTTGGGAATCGCCGGCAGACAGCGCAATCTGACCGGATCGCTCCGCGCACGCAACCGCGCGACGGGGCGCTGCTACCTCATCGTCGACGACGTCGTGACCACCGGCGCAACGCTGCTCGAAGCGCGTCGAGCGCTCGAGCAATCGGGTGCACGAGTCCTCGGTGGGGTGGTGCTCGCCGCGACGCCACGGCGCATTCTACCCCGGCCGTAACCACACAGTTTGCTGAGTGACTTATCTCCCCCCGCGGACTACCGTGGGGCTAAAGGCGCGAAAGGACCGCCCATGATTATGCGGCGGGACGCCTGATCTGGGAGGTTGACGTGGAAATTAACATTGTCGGACAAGGCCTGGGACTCACTGATCGCTTCCGCGATTACGTCGAGGAGAAATCAGCGAAAGTAGCCCACCTGTCAGACCGAGCCCTCGCATTCGAGGTCAAGGTCAGCCGTCACCACGACAAGAGCGGTAAGGCCGGAGACGACCGGGTCGAGCTGATGCTCGTCGGTCCAGGCCCACTCGTTCGAGCCGAAGCGGCGGGTTCAGACAAGTACGTTGCCTTTGATCTGGCAATTGCAAAACTGCTCGAGCAAGTGCGTCGAGCGAAAGATCGAAAGAAAGTATTGAGGGGGAAACGGCGAACATCACTCTCGACAGCGAGTGCTGAAGGATTCAGCGGAATCGACCTGCAACCCGCTGACCCTGAGACCATCGAACGCGTAGCCACCGGTGTGCTGACGGCGGTCGATGAGAATGAGGAGAACACCGAAGAGGAATACTGCCCGGTTGTTATCCGGGAGAAGGTATTCCCGGCCGAGTTCATGACCGTCGATGAAGCTGTCGACCGCATGGAACTCGTCGGCCACCCGTTCTTCCTCTTTGTTGATGCCAAGAACGACAGGCCAAGCGTTGTGTACCGCCGAAAGGGCTGGGACTACGGAGTCATCGGGCTCGACGAGGACACAACGGAATCGAAGAAGCGAGCGTAGATCCGCAGGGATCACTCGACCGTTGTTCACGCGGGTGCCGGAATTCCCGGCACCCGCGTGAACACTTTTGGGGGTGATTGCCTGTTGTTATCAGGGTGCTCCCACCGGACTGGACGCTAACATGGATAGCGTTATCGACTGACTGTTGATCATCACCCGCGCACACGGCGCGGTGGCGCGAAACTCGCGTGCCCTAGAGACAAAAGTGGAGTGCAATTCGTGGCCTCAGTACTAGAGAGGGTTCTTCGCGTCGGCGAAGGCCGGATCCTCAAGAAGCTCGAGAACCTGACGAAAGCCGTCAACTCGCTCGAACCCAACTTCGCCGAACTCACCGATGAGGAATTGCGCGCCGAGACGGGCGAACTCCGGGCTCGATTTGAGAAGGGCGAGACCCTCGACGAACTTCTCCCAGAGGCCTTCGCGGCCGTTCGTGAAGCGTCGAAGCGCACCATTGGTCTTCGTCACTTCGACGTGCAGATCATGGGCGGCGCGGCCCTCCACCTCGGCAACATCGCCGAGATGAAGACCGGTGAGGGCAAGACCCTCGTCGCGACCCTCCCCGCCTATCTGAACGCCATTGCAGGCAAGGGTGTGCACATCGTCACGGTGAACGACTACCTGGCGACGTACCAGTCAGAGCTGATGGGGCGCGTCTTCCGCGCTCTCGGCATGACCACCGGCGTGATCGTTGCAGGGCAGACGCCTGAGCAGCGACGCGAACAGTACAACGCAGACATCACCTACGGAACGAATAACGAGTTCGGTTTCGACTACCTGCGCGACAACATGGCCTGGCAGTCCAAGGACCTCGTTCAGCGCGGTCACTATTTCGCCATCGTCGACGAGGTCGACTCCATCCTCATCGATGAGGCGCGTACCCCGCTCATCATCTCCGGACCCTCCTCAGGGGAAGCGAACCGTTGGTTCAACGAATTCGCGCGCCTCTCCAAGATCCTCATCGAGGGTGAGGACTTCGAGGTCGACGAGAAGAAGCGCACGGTCGGCGTGCTTGAGCCGGGCATCGAAAAGGTCGAGGACTACCTCGGCATCGACAACCTGTACGAGTCAGCCAACACGCCACTGATCTCGTTCCTCAACAACTCGCTCAAGGCGAACGCGTTGTTCAAGAAGGACAAGGACTACGTCGTGATGAACGGCGAGGTCATGATCGTCGACGAGCACACCGGTCGTATCCTCATGGGCCGCCGCTACAACGAGGGTATCCACCAGGCCATCGAGGCGAAGGAAGGGGTTCAGGTCAAGGCCGAGAACCAGACCCTCGCCACGGTGACCCTGCAGAACTACTTCCGCCTGTACTCGAAG
>NZ_RCWJ01000002.1 GCF_003668565.1 Mycetocola zhadangensis | reverse complement strand
CCCAACCAGAAAAGGCCGAGTCAACGGGTATTTGGCATTTGACATTGTGCACGCTGTTGAGTTCTCAAGGATCGGATGCTCCCGCTTTTCACCCCTCAGGGCTGCTCCGCAGGGCAACTTCTCTACCTTAGCATTCTTTTTCAGAAGTTCCGACCAGACCCGAAGAAGTTCGAATCGCTCAGACCTCGAAAGAGGAGTAAGGAATCCCACAGCCAACAACATCCGAAATTCGAATGAGTTGTGTGTGGGAGGTGGTCCCGCATGAGGCCGGCGAGCTAAGCTCAGCCGCACCTTTGGGGTGACGAGTAGTTACTCTACGTCGGCTTTTGGCAGTCGGGCAAATCACGCGTGCAGTCCGGGCGTGTCGCCTCGGCGTGGTGCGGAAACCGGGGTCTACGCGACGATGGCGTCGTCCGATTCGTTGCCCCGCAGCATCCCGACCCAGCGGCCGAGATAGAGCGCACCGGCGTCATCGTGAATCAAGGTCGGGTGGTGTCGCACGGGATACGGTGTTGCAGGCACCCCATCCGCCGGGCGAACGTCGACGTGGGCAACGTTGAAGCCGTGCGCGTGTAGCCAATCTGCCATCGCATAGTCGGTTCGCGAGTCGCCCAGGGTTCGCCATGCTGTTGGGATCGGCCCGCCGTCCGCCTTCAACAGTGCGAGGAGCTTCTCGGCGCCGAGGTCTTTTCCCAGGCGAACAGACTCGATGTCCGTCGAGATGATGGTCGGGTCGATTCGATAAGGAACAGCACCAGATGCGTCGGGCCGACGGACGGCGTCCCATTCGTACCCAAGCCCGAGGCGCTCGAATGCGCGGGCGGCGTCTGCGTCGAAGTTCCCGCGGCGGGCCGCGAAGTCCTCAGCCGAAACAGAGACGAGCTGTTCGACGGAGACCATCGCGCGTTTGGTTTCGTCGTAAAAGACGACATCACTGTATGACGACTTCACGAGCTCACGAATCGCGTCACAGTATTGCTTCGGCATGGCCAGAGTTGCGTCGACGTCGATGTCGCCCATACCCGCCGGTGTGATGCGAGCGGTGACCGCTCCCTTTTCGCAGACCGCCCAGACCCGCGCGGCGTCGCCCAACCCGCCAGCGACCAGATGCGGCACTACTTGTTCCCGGATGAATGCATCCGACCGCCCGGTGTTGAAGGCGATGGGGATCCCTGAGTTGGCAAGCTCCACGAGGTCGCTGGCGATGCTCGGAATGGCGATGCTGCGACTCACGGGGCTCGCAATGGGGCCATCGACGTCGAGCAGCAGGCCCAGGATCGGCAGGTTATCAGTCACTCGGCCAGTCTACGTGCGGGCCCCGAGCCCCAGCGGGTGTGGCGATGCAACTAAGAGCTGCCTCAATGGCACCACGTCGTGAACCTCGCTTCGCACTCATGCCGCGACATACTCCTGGCGTACGGGCCCGTGGCCACCTCGATGTACGCGAAGTCATGATCGGAATTCAACACAACAGCGTCGTTCGCGACGGCATATGCAGCGATAAGGCAGTCAAATGCCGCAGCGGCTCGAATTAACCCGCCATCACGGAGAGCCTGCTGGAGGTTGAGCGCGTCCTTCTCAGAAGGGTGGTTCCACGCCGTGAGCAACTCGTCCATGTCCTCGCGCAGCTCGGCGTATTCCTCGGGTGTGCGAGCAGAATGGCAGCACTCAAGAACCTGAGGCGGGCAGGTGATGATGAGGTGCCGAGAGTAGATCTCCCTGAGCCGTCGCGCGATGGGTTGGCTGATGCCAGCCTTGAGCCAGACGCTGTTGTCAACAAGATAGGTCGTCACGAGTCGGCGAGCTGCTCGGCAGCTGGGGTGACGGTCGGAGCATCGACCTGATCGGGCTTGAAGCGGCGGCTAACGATGCGCTCGCCCGCTGAGGGCTGCCGTCGGACGGCAATCAGGGTGCGGAGGGCGCGGTCAACGGCCTCGCGGTTCGACGAAGCACCTGTCAGCTCTCTCGCCTGCCGGAGATCGTCCTGGTTGATGTCAATTGACGTGATTGCCATGACGCACCCTTCCGCTCTAGATAGAGCGGAACTCGACTATCAACGGCCCTGATAACCGCTAGTGATTGCGCGCTCTCCGCCAAGGATGATTGTCGTGAACTCGCCCCGTGAGTGAGCCATGCGGGAGCACCTTGCCCAGTACAGCATTCCGTTAATTCAGCGAAATGTGTATTGTGATCGTCATGACGACGGCTAGCGCTACCGCGACCTTGACCCACACGGCTGCTCTCGCGCGACTGGGGCACGCACTCTCGGACACCACGAGGGTTGGCGTGCTGCTGGCGTTGCGTGAGGCGCCGGCCTACCCTTCGGATCTCGCTGATGCACTCAGCGTGTCGCGTCAGGTCATGTCAAATCAACTCGCTTGCCTCCGGGGTTGTGGCCTCGTGGAGGCCGTGCCGGACGGACGACGCACCTGGTATCGGCTCGCTGATTCCCACCTGGCTCCCGCTCTCGATGAGCTGCTGCGCGTGGTGTTGTACGTCGAGCCGGGGTGCTGTGCCGGAGAAAGCTGCACCTGCGCATGACTATCGCCGCGCCTCGCCTCACAGACGAACGAGAACATGCGCTTCGACGCCGCATTCGTTGGATCGTCGCCGGGACAATTGCGTACAACTTGATCGAAGCTGTCATCGCGATCAATGCCGGGACGATTGCTTCGTCCGCCGCCCTCGTTGGATTTGGCTTTGACTCCACCATCGAAGTTCTCTCTGCGGCCGCCGTTGCATGGCAGTTCACCCGGCGTGACCCGGAACGGTGGGAAAGAGGCACGTTGCGCGTCATTGCCGTCGCCTTCTTCGCCCTCGCCGCCTACGTGACCATCTCCTCCCTACTGGCTCTCGTTACCCAAGTCGCCGTCGAACACTCCACGGTCGGCATTGTCATCACGGCCATCAGCGTCGTCATTATGCCTTTCCTCTCGTTCGCCGAACGGCGCGCGGGGCTCGAACTGGGCTCCGCCTCGGCGGTTGCTGACTCGAAGCAGACCCTCATCTGCACGTATCTTTCCGCGGCGGTGCTCCTCGGCCTGGTCGTGAACAGCCTGTTCGGCTGGTGGTGGGCTGACGCGGTCGCCGGACTCGTCATCGCGGTGTTCGCAATTCGCGAAGGAATGGAAGCATGGAGGGGCGACGCCTGCGCCACCTCAGTGGCGATACTCCTCGAAGACCAGCTTCACGAACGCTGAGTCGTCCGCCGAACTCGGTGCTGTCGAACCTCAACGGCAATGACGAAGGCCCCGACGTTCCAGTGTTCACTGGGAGTCGGGGCCTTCGTGGTGGCGGTGACGGTGGGATTTGAACCCACGGTGCGCTTTAGACGCACACAACTTTTCGAGAGTTGCACCTTCGGCCGCTCGGACACGTCACCGCCGTCGAGTGTAGTAGATCCTGTGGGTCCGCGCGAATCGGCGTCGATGTGCGGCCCTGTGCAGAGCCCGTTCATTCCCCGACCCTCGCATGGCCAAACGATCGTGTCGGCGGTCGCGATTAGGCTCGGCACATGGCTAAACCGACGTCGACTTTCAAGTGCACCGAATGCGGCTGGCAAACAGCGAAATGGGCTGGCCGCTGCGGCGAGTGCCAGCAGTGGGGCACGGTGGTCGACGCCGCTGCCGAGATCGGTATCGTCCAGCGGGTCACAGCCACGACTCTGTCCGGTGACCGATCCGCGCGCCCCATCACTGAAGCCTCAGACGCAGATGTCGCGCATTGGCCGACCGGGATCGATGAGTTCGACCGTGTGCTCGGCGGAGGCATTGTGCCCGGCGCCGCAATTCTCCTCTCCGGTGAACCCGGAGTCGGCAAGTCGACTCTCCTGCTGGAGGTGGCCGCCAAAGCCGCGAAGGCCAAGTCGCGCGTTCTCTACGTCAGCGCTGAGGAGTCAGTGAACCAGGTGAAATTGCGAGCGCGCCGCACCGGAGCGCTGAGCGACAATCTGTTTCTCGCCGCCGAAACCGATCTGAGTATCGTTCTCGGCCAGATCGACGCGGTGAAACCCCAACTGCTCATCGTCGACTCGGTCCAGACCGTATCGAGTCCGCTGTCGGACGGCATCGCTGGCCAGCCGAGCCAGGTCCGCGAAGTCGCGCAGACGCTGATCCGGATCGCGAAGGAACGCGGCCTTCCGGTCCTTCTCGTCGGGCACGTGACCAAGGACGGTAGCATCGCCGGCCCTCGGCTGCTCGAGCACCTCGTCGATGTGGTTTGCCAGTTCGAGGGCGATCGACACACCTCACTCCGGTTTATTCGCGCACTGAAGAACAGATTCGGGCCGACGGATGAGGTGGGCTGCTTTGAGATGACCGGTGACGGGATAGCGGAAGTCCCGGACCCGAGCACGTTATTTCTCAGCCGTGGCATCACGGTGTCCGGAACCTGTGTGACCGTGTCGATGGAAGGCAAGCGCGCCCTTCCTGTCGAAATTCAGGCTCTCGTCCTCGAAACCAGCGCGCCGAACCCCCGACGAGTAACGAACGGCGTGGATTCGTCACGTGTGGCCATGCTCCTCGCGGTACTCGACCAGCGCGCTGGCATTCGACTTCACGACAAAGACATCTATGTGTCGACTGTCGGCGGCGTTCGATTGAACGAGCCGGGCGCCGACCTCGCGATCGCGATTGCCCTGGCGTCCGCGTCAATGGGATACGCAGTCCCCCACAATTTCGCCGCGTTCGGTGAGATCTCACTCGCCGGCGAGGTGCGCCCGGTCAGTGCCGCACGTCAGCGGATGTCTGAAGCGACCCGCCTCGGGTACAAGACGATCGTCGATGCCAGGACCGGCAGCATCCGCGAGGCTCTCGACCTCGCAAAGAAATCCGCCGGCTCGTCGTTCGACAGAGAACTCGACGCGGTCTTCTAAACGACGGGTTAGAGTGCGAGCACCCGGAGGAGTTCGTCGGGGCTCGCCTGCATGGCGTGCGGGCCCGCAATGTCGAAGTACACCGTCTCGATGTCTTTGCCGTACGTCCGCAGGAACGTGTGCAGCCAGGGACCGTCATAGAGACCGACGAACGGCGGCAGCGCTTCTGGTTTGTGGGCGGCGTCGCTGAACACCAGCAATGCGAGTCGGCCGGTTTCGGGATGACGGAACGTCCAGACCTCGCCGTCATCGTTTGGATCGTCCGGCTGGCCCGGGCGCATCAACGGAAGAACCATGTGGTCGTTTCGCAATGCGAAAGCGACGGCTGCCATGTCCTGTTGCTCGAGGGCTTCGGCGAGAACCTGCGAACGGAACTCGGGTTGCGTTTCTGGCATTCCTCTATTGTCGCAGGCCGCTGTTAGCCAGCGAGCAAAAACTGCTTTGTCTTCGCGCTTTCAATGCCGGCAACAGAGGTTGAGAGGTGATACGAAACACCGCCGGCGGGAACGGCTGGGCGCTCTCCCTCACAGGTGGTTGTACTCGACCGTGTTCTGTCCCAGGCGATCGGCGTGCTTGACGCGACGGTCTGCCCGGGTTCGAGCTGAACGACAGCATCGGCCGGTTCGACCTGGCAGTCGGTCGAGGTCCAGTAGACGTCGGTACCGCTGGTGATGGTGAAAACCTGTTGGCTGGTTCCAACGTTGATCGAGCACGGCTTCTCGCCCGAGTTTGTGATTTGCAGGGAGAGCTGCGGCAACTCGTTTGCACCGTAACTGCCCTTGTCGGTGAGCGCTTCGACGGTCACCGACTTGTCGGTGCACTCGGCCACCTCACCGGTGGCGCCCTCCGTGCTTTCGGGCGTAGGTGTGGTCTTCGGTGTTGCGGCCGCCGAGGATGTCGCCTTTGGTGTGGTCGGGAAACCCGACGTCGACCCGGGCTTCCAAATCACGAGGACAACGATGGCGATGACAGCGAGCAGACCGGCGAGCACCCAGAGCCGTCGCCGGATGTAGACGCTCCGTTTGTCCTTGGCGGACTGCTCACCCGTTGCCATAAATTCATGGTAACGAGCGGGCCGAGCTCAACTGGCAAAGACTCGCGGGAGGCCGCAATTGCGACGTCCCGCGAGTCCCTCTTAGACGGTTCGGTTAGCGATCTACCAGCCGAACAGCCTGGTCAGCCAGCCGATGATCTTCTTGATCACCTTGACGATCGTCTCGATGGGTGACGGCTGCGGTTGCGGCGTTGGCTCATCTGCCGCCACCGTTATCGGGATGGTGACCGTGGTGCCGGATTCCGCCGCCGTGATTGTCAACGTCTTCGCGCCAGCTCCCGCCGGAACGGTGAAGGTGACAGTTGTCGCTCCCTGACTTACCGGGGCTGTCCCGACAGTCACTCCATCGACCGCTGCGGTCACCTGGGTGTTCACGGGACTTCCTTGAGACGTGAGGTCGAGCTTCGACAGGTTGAGGGTTACCGAGGAGCCAGCCGTCACCGGAGCCGTCGGAATCCCGGTGACCTGGACCGATCGCCGGTCGAAGCTCGGCGAGACGGGACTGTTCGCCGTGAGGTACGAGATCCAGGCGTCCCGATCAACGAGTCCGGAGTCTCTGGTGTCGGTTCCACTCGTGAAGACGTGAAAATTGTCGCCGCCGCCCAGCAAGAAGCTGAAGGAACCGATTCGGTAGCTTCGACTCGGGTCGATCGGAGCGCCGTTGACGGTGATGCTGGTGATGCGGTCGCCCTCGGCTCGCGCCGGGTCAAACGTGTACGTCACGTTGTCCGACAATCCGAGCTGGAGATACGCCCGGCTCGGTACCGACCCATCCGCTGCACGCTGCCACTGCTGCTCGAGCATCACCTTGAACTGTTCGCCGGTCAGCGAGGTAGTCCACAGGCTGTTCGCGAACGGCAGCACGGCGTTGGCCTGAGCGTACGTAATGTCGCCGGCGGGGAGTTCAGCCCGCAGCCCTCCCGGATTGACGACGCCGATTTCTGCACCGCCGTTCTCTGGTGAAGCGAGCGTATCGACAAGCGCGTCGGCAACGAAGTTACCGAGGGTCGATTCCGACGAGCGGTCGTCGCGGGCTTCGCCAATGTACGCCGTCGTGATCGGCGCTGTTGCGTTTCCCACGACCTGCTTGCCGAGAATATCGGACTCGGCGATGGCCGCCTTGACGATCCTGTTGACCTCGGCCACAGCCGGGTACTGAGCGATAAGGTCGGCCTCGGCGGTTGTCACGCGAGCGACATTCTGCGCGGTATAGGAGGTGACCTCACCGGTGAGCGAGTTGACCTGCAGTGTGATTTGGCCGACGAACTCGCCGTAGCTTCCCGTTTGCAGGACCGGGCGTGTGCCCTCGCCGCCGGGAATCGGAGCGTCCCACGCGTACCTCTTGTGCGTGTGCCCCGTGAAGATGGCATCAACTTCGGCAGCCGTCTCGTTCACGATGTCGGCGAATGCGCCGCCTTCGGCCAACTCCTGCTCGAGGGTCGCGTTCTCCGGAGCACCAGCACCTGCGCCTTCGTGGTACTCAGCAACAAGCACGTCGGCTTCACCGTTCGCCTCGTCTCCGTCGGAGAGTTGGGCGGCGACCCGGTTGACCGCTTCCACAGGATCCCCGAATTCGAGAGTCGCGATCCCGGTAGGCGAAACGAGGCTCGGCGTCTCTTCGGTCACCGCTCCGATCACGCCGACGGTCACGCCGTCGACCTCAAAGAGCGCGTACTCCTGAAGCGCCGGCGTCGACGTTCCCTCGTTGTAAACGTTGGCGCCGAGGTACGGGAACTTCGCGTTCTGCCCGCCGTTCATCACTCGGTTCACCAGGTCGTCATAGCCCTGGTCGAACTCGTGGTTCCCCACTGCGGCTGCGGCAAGTCCGAGTGCGTTGAGAACGTCGGTCGTCGGCTGGTCCTGAAGCGAGCTCGATGCGAAGAGTGACGCGCCGATGTTGTCGCCAGCGGAGATAAACAACGAGGACTCGGGCCCGAACTGGGCCTTGAGCGATTCGACAGTTCCGGCGAACTCCACCGTGTTGCCGTCGATCCGACCGTGGAAGTCGTTGATGTTCAGCAGATTCACCACGCTCGCCGGGCTGAAGTCGATGCCGACGAGCATCGGGTCATGGTCGCTCGACCGGTAGGGGTTCGCCTCGTAGAAGTTGGTGGCGTTGTAGTTGTACCGCGAGTACTCCAGCGCGATGGACTCGACGGAGTTGATGTTCCAGACATCCGCGCCTGTGACCAGCGTGTTTGCGTCGGGTGATGCGAACACGTAGTCGAGGGAGCCAATGGCCTTGCCGAAGGTGTAGGTCTGCTCTCCCGTCTTCGCGCCCTGGTTGATGTAATTCGCCGCTTCAAGCACGGCGATCGGGTCTTCCTTCGCGTACGAGTTGAAGTCGCCGACGAGGAACACCTTCGTGGTGTCGAGTTCGGTCTTCAGCTCTTCGGCGAAGTCGACGAGAGCTGTCGCCTGCCGGGTGCGATCACCGTTGTACGCACCCTGGCCAGCGTCAACGTTGTCTCCGGTCGCCCCGGATGCGCTCTTCGACTTGAAGTGGTTCGAGATGACCAGGAAGGTTTGGGAATCGCTGGCGCCTACTGGCTTGAACGCCTGCGCGTCCGGCTGCCTCGCGTTGGAGAACGCCGGCGAATCGAGGAGGATGCGGGTTTCCCCAACCGTCTCGACCGCAGCCTTCTGGTAGATGAACGCGGTCCGAATGACGTCCTCATCTGCCGGAACCTCGGTCGGGGACGGTACGAACTCCCAGACGTCGCTGCCCGCGGCCTCGTTGAGTGCGTCGACGAGAACGCTCAGAGCATAGTCACGGTCCTTGCCGATGGACGCGGAGTTCTCGATCTCCTCGAGGGAGACCACGTCGGCGTCGAGCGCGTTAATCGCAGAAACGATCTTCGCCTGTTGCCGCTCGAGGTTCTCGGGGTTCGCTGCTCCGCGCACGCCGCAACCGGCGGCATCCGAATTGTTGACTGTAATCGGGTTTCCGGCACGGTCCGCGAAGTACGTGCAGCCGGTGCGGTCCGCTCCGGTTGTTGCGAAGTAGTTGAGCACGTTGAAGGTGCCAAGCTTGATGTCGCCGCCGACATCCTCTGGCTTGGCTGTGCGGGTGTTCTCGAAGGTCACCGGTTGCACGGTTGCCGCGTTCTCAGCCGTGAGCTGGGTCAGCGGCTGGAATGACCAGTTGCCGAATCGGTAGTCGAGAATCACAGGCGAGGTGAATGTGGTCGCCGCTCCAACGCGCACCGGTGCCTCGTTCGACAGGTACGGCAGCGGGATGTTCTTGTTCGCACCGCCGTCAGCGGACGACAGGAAATTGGTCGACGCACCATCATCGAGCACGACGAGTTCCGCGTCGAATCGCGCTTGGGCGGCGGCGTGCTCGGGGCTGCCTGGCAGGCCAAGGACCGTCGGGTTCACCAGCGGAGTGGTCGAGGCCGCGAGCCCGATGGAGCCGAAACCGTTGGTGTCGAACACATCCGTGACGGTGTAGTCGCCCGCCGGAGCGAGAACCATGCCCTCGAGCAGCTCCCGTCCAGCCGGAGTGGTCGGATACGCGACTGCAGCGGGCACAGGTGCCGACACGGTGGCCGGATCCAGCTGCTTCAGGCCGTTCGCACCGACCTTGATCTCGGTGAGGCCCTCGTACTCGGCGACGACGCCGGTGACCTCGACGTATTGTCCGGGCGCAACGTCGGTCACGGTCTCCGGTGAGTGGATGAAAATTCCAGCGGATGCCACGTGGCCGGTCAGGTCTGCACCGGTTCCTGGGGTCTGAATGTAGTACCCGTCGAACTTTCCTGTGGCGTACGCCGCCGTCACGACTCCAGTGGTGGTGACCGTCACGCCGACCTTCGGACTCACGTCTGTGGGTCCCTGGATCTCGCCGATGCTGAGCTCCTCGGGCTCCGTCGGCTCTGTCGGGTCTGTGGGATCCGTCGGGTCTGTCGGATCCGTGACGCTCGTTGAGCTCTGCGGCGTGATCGTGGCCGAGAGGGTGAAGTCCTGCGCGTTGCTGTCGGTGTCGGCGAACGCGGCGCGTCCGAGCGATTTGACGTCGGTGTTCCCGGCCGGGGCCGCTGCAGGTGCCGCCTCGAAGGTGTTCGAGGTGCCGTAGCCGAGAACATCGACGACCGCCGCGCTGCCTGCGACGTTGCCCGTCGGCAGAGTCACAGCGGACGCGGTCTTTGCGAGGATGATCGTGCCTCCTCCGCCCGCCGTGTTGATACTGCCGCTTGAGGCGTCGGGGGTCGGCAGGGCTGCACCGTTGCTGCCGTTGCTTCCACCGGCAACGAGGTAGTACCCGCCAGCGGCGATGCTCCCGGTGAGGGGCAGCACACCGGACGGTGCGGCCGAGCCGGTTGCCGACCGATACTGCAGCGACCAACCGGTCACATCGATCGGCGCGGCGGTCGGGTTGTACAGTTCGACGAACTTCGTCGTGTACGCCGCTCCGGCACTTCCTCCAGAGAGGTACGCCTCGTTGATCACCACCCCTGAACCATCGGGGGCGGCCGTTGCCGGCAGCGCAGTCAGCGGCGCAGCGGCGAGTCCGAACAGTGAAGCGATTGCGGTGACACGCCAGCCGCGCTTGGACAGCAACATTGATCTCCCTGAAAGATTGTCCCGATGAGTCGGCGCACCTTGCAGCGCCTCGTTGCGCCGCAAATGGGGGTCAAATTCGAGCAACTCTTTCTTACGTTAGAGATGCTGTGTTAACGCGTGATCACCGGAAATGTGAACAGTGAGTAAAAGCTAACCGCTGCCGAGAACCCCCCACAAGAGGCACAACATATGAGCACTGCTCAAGGTACTCAGGTCAGAGCAGTTTGAGCATCCGGCTGTTGCCGAGGGTGTTCGGTTTGACCCGGGCGAGATCGAGGAACTCTGCAACACCCTCATCGGTCGAACGCACCATCTCCGAATACACGATGGGATCGATGATCTCGTCACCGATTTCGCGGAATCCGTTACGAGTGAAGAACGGCACTTCGAAAGTGAGACAAAAGAGGCGACGCAAACCGAGCTCGCGAGCATCCGCTTCAAGGGTGTTCAAAATCGCCCTGCCAACCCCGTGACCCAGCCAGTCCTCAGCGACCGCGAGGGTGCGCACCTCACCGAGGTCTTCCCACATGACGTGAAGCGCGCCGCAGCCGATGAGCGTTCCGTCGGACGAGGTGACGACGCGAAACTCCTGCACGGCTTCGTAGAAGACCACGCGCTCCTTGCCGAGGAGGATGCGCTGTGCGACGAGCGGCTCGATGAGTTTCTGAATGTCAGGAACGTCCGAGGTGCGAGCGCGACGAACCAGGAACTCGGGCTCCCCCTGCTTCGTCATGTTTCAAAGTTTAGTGACCTGTATCGTTTCGATATGCGCCTCGGAGTACTCGACATCGGTTCAAACACCGTCCACCTGCTCATTGTCGACGCCCACCCCGGCGCTCGGCCGGTCGCTGAGGCGTCGCACAAATCGGTCGTGCGCCTCATGCGTTACCTCGACACAGACGGCTCGATCACCGACGAGGGCGTGAAAGCCCTGGTCACCGCGATCGGCGACGCCGCCCGCATCGCCGCGCGCAGCAACCTCGACGATCTCCTCCCCATGGCCACATCCGCCATTCGTGAGGCGACCAACGGCGCAGAGGTTATCGCGCTGATCGAACGTGAGACCGGCCTGAGCCTTCAGGTGCTGAGCGGTGAGGACGAAGCGAAGCTAACCTTCCTGGCCGTTCGGCGCTGGTACGGCTGGTCGGCAGGCAACATTCTCCTCTTCGACATCGGTGGCGGTTCACTTGAGATCGCGCTTGGTGAAGATGAAGAAGCGGATGTCGCTTTGTCGCTTCCGCTTGGAGCCGGACGTTCCACGGTCGGTTTCCTTCACGACGACCCTCCGACCGAGGCGCAGCAGGAGGCCCTTCGCTCGCACGCCCGCGGGGTGATCGCCGACGCACGGACCGCATTCGACGGGTTGCAGAAACCGACACACATCGTGGGTTCGTCGAAGACCATTCGGTCGCTGGCCCGGCTCGCCGGGTCGGTCGTCGATGGCATCGGCGATGACCGCATGAGGTTGCGGCGCAGCCAGCTCGACGACTGGGTGCCGCGGCTCGCGCAGATTCCGGCGACATCGCGCCCGGCGCTCCCCGGCATCACCATGGACCGCACATTCCAGATCGTCGCAGGCGGAATCGTGCTCAGTGAAGCGATGGCCGGCTTCAACGTTCGCGAGCTCGACGTTTCGCCGTGGGCAACGCGCGAGGGTGTCCTGCTCCGGTACCTCGACCACCTGGCCTGACGCCACGACGGCCGGACCACGACGAAGGGCCCGAGGGATTTCTCCCTCGGGCCCTTCGCTGATGCTGGTGGACTAGACGTTACCTGCCGCGAGGTCAGGTGTCGCCGGACCAGTGCCGAGCGAACGGGTCGCGTTCACTCCAGCTCCGACGGTCTCACCGCGGGGCTTGGTGTCGAACACGAACTCTCCACCGGCGAAGTCCACGTGTACGTGGTCTCCGGCGTTGAGCAGTCCGTTGAGAATACGCTCGCTCAGACGGTCCTCGACCTCGTTCTGCATGGCGCGACGCAGCGGACGCGCTCCGAGAGCCGGGTCGAAGCCGACCTCGATGAGACGTTCCTTGGCCGCGAGGGTCAGGTCGATCGTCATGTCGCGGTCGAGCAGTCGTTCACTCAGTCGCTTCGCGAAGAGGTCAACGATCTGCAGGAGCTCAGGCTTCGACAGCTGCGGGAACACGATGGTGTCGTCAACACGGTTGAGGAACTCGGGCTTGAAGTGCTTCTTGAGCTCCTCGGTGACCTTGGCCTTCATGATCTGGTAGGTCGCGACGGTGTCGCCCTCGATCTGGAAACCGACGGGTCCGCCAGCGATGCCCTTCGAACCGAGGTTCGTGGTCATGATGATGACGGTGTTCTTGAAGTCGACAACCCGGCCCTGGCCATCCGTCATCCGACCCTCTTCGAGGATCTGGAGGAGGGAGTTGAAGATGTCGGGGTGCGCCTTCTCGATCTCGTCGAACAGCACAACGCTGAACGGCTTGCGGCGAACGCGCTCGGTGAGCTGACCGCCCTCTTCGAATCCGACGAATCCGGGAGGAGCACCGAACAGTCGGGAGACCGTGTGCTTCTCGCCGTACTCACTCATGTCGAGCGAGATGATGGCGTCTTCGTCGTCGAACAGGAACTCTGCGAGTGCCTTGGCGAGCTCGGTCTTTCCGACACCGGTCGGGCCGGCGAAGATGAACGAGCCTGAGGGGCGCTTCGGGTCCTTGAGTCCGGCGCGGGTGCGACGGATCGTCTTCGACAGTGCCGAGATGGCTTCTTCCTGGCCGATGACGCGCTGGTGCAGCGCCTTCTCCATGAAGACCAGTCGGCTCGACTCTTCTTCGGTGAGCTTGAAGACAGGGATGCCCGTGGCCTGAGCCAGAACTTCAGCGATCAGTCCCTCGTCGACCGTTGCGGTCGTCTTCACGTCACCCGAACGCCACTGCTTCTCGAGACGCAGTCGCTCGCCGAGGAGGTTCTTCTCCTCGTCGCGCAGTGATGCTGCCTTCTCGAAGTCCTGGTCCTCGATCGCCGTCTCCTTGGCTCCGCGAACGACCGAAATCTTCTCGTCGAATTCGCGCAGTTCGGGCGGGCTCGAGAGGATCGAGAGACGCAGGCGTGCGCCGGCCTCGTCGATCAGGTCGATGGCCTTGTCCGGCAGGAACCGGTCGGCGACGTAGCGGTCGGCCAGATTGGCGGCCGCGACGAGAGCACCGTCGGTGATGGACACCTTGTGGTGAGCCTCGTACCGGTCGCGCAGTCCCTTGAGGATATTGATGGTGTGCGGGAGAGACGGCTCGTTGACCTGGATTGGCTGGAACCGGCGCTCGAGCGCTGCGTCCTTCTCGAAGTGCTTGCGGTACTCGTCGAGCGTTGTTGCACCGACGGTCTGCAGTTCGCCACGGGCCAGGAGCGGCTTGAGGATGCTGGCGGCGTCGATCGCGCCTTCAGCGGCCCCAGCACCAACGAGGGTGTGGATCTCATCGATGAAGATGATGATGTCACCGCGGCTGCGGATCTCCTTGGTGACCTTCTTCAGGCGCTCTTCGAAGTCACCGCGGTAGCGGCTTCCGGCGATGAGTGAGCCGAGGTCGAGCGAGTACAGCTGCTTGTCTTTCAGCGTCTCGGGCACATCGCCCTTGACGATCGCCTGCGCGAGTCCCTCGACGACGGCGGTCTTGCCGACGCCCGGCTCACCAATGAGAACCGGGTTGTTCTTCGAGCGACGCGAGAGGATCTGCATGACCCGCTCGATTTCCTTCTCACGGCCGATGACCGGGTCGAGCTTGTTGTCGCGCGCAGCCTGCGTCAGGTTGCGGCCGAACTGGTCGAGGATCTGCGAGCCACCCTGCGCTGTCGTCTCGGTCGTGTTGCCGCCGACCGGTGCAGCCTCTTTGCCCTGGTAGCCCGAGAGCAGCTGGATGACCTGCTGGCGTACGCGGTTGAGGTCGGCTCCGAGCTTGACGAGCACCTGTGCGGCGACGCCTTCGCCCTCACGGATGAGACCGAGCAGGATGTGCTCGGTTCCGATGTAGTTGTGGCCGAGCTGAAGGGCTTCGCGGAGCGACAGCTCAAGCACCTTCTTGGCACGCGGGGTGAACGGGATGTGGCCTGTTGGCTGCTGCTGGCCCTGACCGATGATGTCCTGGACCTGCTCGCGAACCGCGTCAAGCGAGATGCCGAGCGACTCAAGAGCCTTTGCGGCGACACCTTCACCCTCGTGGATGAGACCGAGCAGAATGTGCTCGGTTCCGATGTAGTTGTGGTTGAGCATCTTGGCCTCTTCCTGGGCCAAGACAACGACGCGACGAGCGCGGTCGGTAAATCTCTCAAACATTTTCGCTCCTTGGGTGACCGGGCAGGGATGGGGACACCGTTACAAAGAGCGTAACCACACGAGCTTTGTAATACTCCCTTGTTCGCTGTGCGCGCACCCGCTCACAGGCCTCTCGCGACAAGCGGGTCTTCTCGAGCGGTTGCCCGGCCTGTGGATAACACCGGCGGTCAACTCTCATGTCGTGTCAGTATTCCGACATGAGAACGCCCGACCCGCTCCCGCCGAGCCTCGGGCCCGTCTTCAGCCTTGCCGATGCACGAGCGCTAGGGGTGAAGCGCGGTCGCCTTGAGGGCGAAGATCTAACGGCGCCATTCACCGGCGTTCGGGCAAGATTCGACGACTCTTCCACGACGGATGCCATCCGCCTCGACGACTTCGAGGCCCGCGTTCGGGACGTGCGCACCTTGGCACGTGCTTACGCATTGCGCATGCGCCCAGTCGAGTTCTTCAGCCATCACACCGCCGCCACACTTTGGGGCGCCCCCATCGCGATTCCCACCCCGATCGCCATCGATGTCTGTGTCTTCCGCGGAAACGCGATTCCACGCAGCCGCGGGGTACGTGGACACCGCGCAGACCACCGAACCACAGCGATGACGACGACGAGAGCCGGGATGCGCCTCGCCAGCCCGGCGTCGGTGTGGGCGTCGCTCGGCACCCTGCCGGTTGACGACCTGGTCGTCGTCGGAGACTATTTCTGCCGACGGTGGCGCCACGGCTTCCTCCGTCCGAAAGCCGGTGCTCCTCCGCTGACCACACGCGAAAGACTTGCTGCTGCGCTCGCTGCAAGCCGCCGTGTCGGCGCCGCCCGCCTCCGGGAGGCGCTCGAACTGATCCGCGAGGACTCGTGGTCACCCCGGGAGTCGCTGTGCCGTGTCGTTCTCGTTAGGGCGGGCTTGCCGGAGCCGCTGCTGAACATGGACGTTGATGGGCCGCTCGGCTTTCTGGCCTGTGTTGACATGGTCTACCCGCGATATCGCATCGCCATTGAATACCAGGGGCAGGTACACGGCACCCGATACGCGAAAGACATCGAACGTATTGAAGGCTTGCGCGCTGCAGGGTGGATTGTCATTCAGGTGACGGCGGCACTGTTGAGCCGACCTGAAGAACTGGTTGCTCGCGTCCGAGCAGCGCTCGTGTCTCGCGGCTGGAGACCCTGACGGCCTTCCGGTCGCGCGATTACGTCAAAAGCGCCTCCATTCGACTTAATCGCGCGACCGGAAGTCGCTTAGCCCAGCTGGTGGATGCCAAAACTGACGAAGAAGCCGATGGTGGCGATGAGTCCGGTGATCGCCTTCGCGTCACGGAACGCCTCGGGGATCATGGTGTCGCAGATCATGGCAAGGATGGCGCCAGCCGCGATCGCGGTCACAAAAGCCGTTCCAGCGGGTGGCACGGGCTGCAACAGTACGAAACCGGCGAGCGAAGAGAGCGCACAGGCAAGGGCGATGCCGATCCACAGCGTGAAAACGTACTTCGCGCTCCGTTTGTCGGACTTCAGCTCCGCGGTCGAGGCGAGACCCTCCGGAATGTTCGAGATGATGATCGCCAACAGGACAGGAATGCTGAGCTGACCTCCCGCGACCATGCTGAGACCAAGTACCGCGGTCTCAGGAATTCCGTCGAGGAGGGCGCCGATAGCAATTCCGGTGCCGGTCCCGGGGGACTCTCTCCCGCCTCGGCGATTCCGTGCGTTCACCCGATCGAGGATGACGTTCGCGGCGACGTATACGACAGCCCCCGAAAGGAATCCCGCCATGGCGGGCCAGAAGCCGCCCTGCTCCGCCGCCTCCTCGACCAGGTCGAAGGCCAGCGCCGAGATGAGCACCCCGGAACCAAAGGCCATGATTGCGGCGACGATCGGCTTGGGCACGCGCACGAACCAGGCGATGAGCGCCCCAACGAGCAGCGCTCCCCCGGCGAGTGCGCCGGCTCCGGCGGCCAGCCATGCTTCCATGTCGCCACACTATGCCGCCACGGGCGTCTCGTGCCGCCCGAAACACAGCGCAGTTGACGAACCACCACAGACCCCAGTAGGTTATCGATAATCGTTGTTATCGACTATCGATAGGAAGCACTGTGAGCACCGAGGCATCCGTCCGCCTGACCCGATCCGACCGAGCCGACCTGTGGACCGTCGTCGTTCTCGGCATCATCGTCGCCGTCATCGCAATCGCGCACGCGGTCTCCCGAATTGCGGCGATCGTGCCGAACTCCGACATCGAGGTCCTGGCACCGTTTGTCGACACAACGACTGAGCTTCCCATCGGCCCGAACGGGTCCATGATCGGGGTCGAGGTGGATTCAGCGGTGCTGACGGTGTCGGGGCTGCCCGGCATCGTGATCGTTTCGCTCATCGCGGCTGTAATCGCCCAGTTGCTCATGACATTGGCGATCGTGGCCTGCGGAGCTATTCTCTGCCGGAACCTCATGCTCGGTCGTGCGTTCTCTCGCACCAACACGAGGCTCGTGGTCACCACCTCTGTGGTGCTCGTGGTCGGCACGGCGCTGAGCGGACTCTTCACGATTATGGGAGTGAACGGCGCCTTCGCGACCCTCAGCGAGCGAAGCTACGACAATGTCGTCGCGAGCGGAAATCTGCTGCCATACATCGTGGCCGCGGCACTCGCAGCGGTAGCCCTTGCCTTCAAGGCGGGCGAACGGCTGCAGCGCGAAACCGAAGGTCTCGTCTAGTGGGTGGCGCGGATGACGAGCCCACAGGCATCCGTTGTCGACTTGACGAGCTGCTTGCGGAACGCTCGATGACACTGACCGAGCTGAGTGAGCGGGTCGGGATCAGCATTGTGAACCTTTCGGTTCTGAAGAACGATCGGGCGCGGGCCATTCGTTTCTCGACGCTCGTCGCCATCTGTGACGTGCTCGAGTGTGAGGTCGGCGACGTTCTCGTTCGTGCGTGAAAGCGTGAGCGCTACTGAAGGGCTGAGCTGAGGCGGGCGAGGTTGTCGAGCACCGTCGAGCGCAGCGGCTGCTTCATCCACTCGTCGAGCGTGAGTTCGCGGCTCTTGAGCCGATACTCGTCTTCGACAGCGCGCATGTCGTTCACGAACGATCCCCCGCGCACCATGAGCGACACCTCCAGGTTGAGCCCGAACGAGCGCATGTCCATGTTGCTCGAGCCGATCACTGCAACCTCGTCGTCGATCGTGAAGTGCTTGGCGTGCAGGATGTACGGCGCCGGGTACAGGTAGATCCGCACGCCGGCGCGAAGCAGCGCCTCGTAGTACGAACGCTGTGCGTGATAGACCAGTGCCTGGTCGCCGATCTCCGACACGAAGAGGTCGACCGGGATTCCCCGCTGCACGGCCGTGGTGACGGCGTAGAGCATGGACTCGTCAGGCACAAAGTACGGGCTCGTGATGACTATGCGTTTCTGCGCCGCATAGAGTAGCCCGAGGAAGAGGCGCAGGTTGTTCTCGCCATCGAAGCCCGGGCCGCTCGGCACGATCTGGCAGTCGAGGTCGCCGTCGTGCACATCCGGGTCAACGAGGTCGATCTCGTTCGAGAGCATGTCGCCGGTTTCGCTGTACCAGTCGCTGAAGAAGATGGCCTGGATCGCCCCGACAACCGGACCCTCGACCCGGGTGATGAGTTCCTGCCACTGCAGGCCCCTCCGAATGTTGGCGCGCTTGTTGTACGAACGGTCGATCACGTTCTGCGATCCCATGAATGCGACGCGCCCGTCGATCACGAGGAGCTTGCGGTGGTTGCGCAGGTCCGGTCGCTGGAACTTGCCGCGCCAGGGTTGCAGCGGCAGCATGAGATGCCAGTCGGCGCCGATCTGGTCGAGACGCCGCTTGGTCTTGCCGTACCCCTTCGTGCGCATGTTGGCCACGTGGTCGAGCAGCACGCGCACCTCGACGCCTCGAGCGACGGCGCGCTCCATCGCGTCGAAGAACGGCGCTGTGGTCGAATCGCAGCTAAAGATGTAGAACTCAATGTTGACGTGGTGCTTCGCGCTGTCGATCGCCTCGGTCATCGCGGCGAGCGACCCGTTGTAGTCGCCGAGCAGCGCTGCCTTGTTGCCGCCGAGCAACGGAAGCGCACCGAGGTTGCGGTTGAGCTGCACCAGGGACGAGAACCAGGCTTGCGGGTTCGGCCGCAACTCCTGTTTGGGAAGGTTCTCGGAGGCTATTCGAATGAACTCGTTGATGTCCGCCTGCACCTTGCGCCTGTACCTTGGCAGCTTGGGGTTGCCGATCAGGAGAAAGGCGAGCACTCCCACGTATGGGATCAGGAAGATGGCGAGAAGCCAGGCCATCCCGGCTGTGGGCCGCCGATTGCGCGGAACGACGATGACCGCGATAACCCGAATGACGAAGTCGACCAGGAAGAAGAGGACGATGGTCCAGTCATTCCAGAGCCACTCCCAGAGTCGCGTCCAGGCGTCTGACCACAATGACGCAACGTCCACGAACCGCTCCTGTCATCGGGTGCCGCACCCAGCCTATCCGCCGAAGGCGACGCGGCCGGTCACGCTCCGATGCCTAAGCGTCGAACGACGGGCCATTCGCTGCGCCGGCTGCGGGCGGCAGGCCGAGGCGTGCGCGCTCGGAGGCCTCGATCTTCGCGTATGCCGCACGTTCGTTCCGATCCGAGCGGATGATCGAGCGCATGATGACCCAGAAAGCCACTCCGACAAGAACGGTCGGGGCGAGCGACCAGAGCGCGTTTATCCAGAAGTTGTCCATGACATCGTCAAGAGTACCCCCATTTTCCCGAGCGGATGCTGTGGGCTGGCTAGGTAAGAATGCCCCAGATTCCGCTGGCAAGCAGGTAAACGCCAACCCCTCCGACGATGACCCAGATCGCTATGCGGTTTCCGGACGGCTTTTTGGGATCCTTCGGATCGATCACGTCTTTCGGGAGAAAGTCATTCATTATTTCACCAGGGGGAACAGGATGGTTTCGCGGATTCCGAGTCCGGTGAGAGCCATCAGCAGACGGTCGATGCCCATGCCCATGCCACCGGTCGGCGGCATGCCGTGTTCGAGCGCTCGAAGGAATTCCTCGTCGAGTCGCATGGCCTCGACGTCACCGCCGGCGGCCAGCCGCGCCTGTTCGACGAAACGCTCACGCTGCACAACGGGATCGACCAGCTCGGAGTACCCGGTTGCGAGTTCGAAGCCGCGGATGTACAGGTCCCACTTCTCGACGACGCCGCTCTTCGAGCGGTGGGCACGAACGAGCGGTGAGGTGTCGACCGGGAAGTCCATCACGAACGTCGGAGCGACGAGGCCGCCCTTCACGAAGTGCTCCCACAGTTCCTCGATGTACTTGCCGTGAATGGGGTGCGGCACCACGATGCCCTCACGGTCGGCGAGCGCCTTGAGTTCGTCGAGCGGAGTCTCAGGGGTGATCTTTGTCCCAACAGCCTCGCTGAGGCTCTCGAACATGGAGATGCGCGCCCACGTTCCGCCGAGGTTGTACTCGGTGCCGTCGGCCCAGGTCACGGTGTGTGAACCGGCAACGGCCATCGCCGCGTCCTGAATCAGTGTCTGGGTGAGGTCGGCGATGGAGTTGTAGTCGCCGTACGCCTCGTACGCTTCGAGCATGGCGAACTCCGGGCTGTGCGTGGAGTCGGCTCCTTCGTTGCGGAAGTTGCGGTTGATCTCGAAAACCCGGTCGATGCCGCCGACGACGGCCCGCTTGAGGTACAGCTCGGGCGCGATGCGCAGGAACAGCTCGGTGTCGAAGGCATTCGAGTGCGTCTTGAACGGTCGGGCCGACGCGCCTCCGTGCATGACCTGAAGCATCGGGGTTTCGATCTCGAGGAAGCCACGCTCTGTGAAGGTTGCGCGGAGGCTCGACACGGCCTTCGACCGCTGGATCACGTTCTGGCGGGCCTGCTCACGAGCGATGAGGTCAAGGTAGCGGCTGCGGACGCGGCTTTCTTCGCTGAGTTCGTTGTGCAGGTTGGGCAGCGGCAGGATCGCCTTCGATGCGATCGTCCACTCGTTCACCATGACAGACAGCTCGCCGCGGCGGCTGGAGATCACCTCGCCAGAGACGAAGAGGTGGTCGCCGAGGTCGACAAGTTCCTTCCACTCGGCGAGCGACTCCGCACCAACCTCGGCGAGCGACACCATCGCCTGGATGCGGCTGCCGTCGCCGGACTGCAGGGTGGCGAAGCAGAGTTTCCCAGTGTTGCGGAGGAAAACTATGCGTCCGGCGATGCCGACCGTCTCCCCCGTGGTCTCATCGGCTTCGAGGTGCCCGAACTTCGCGCGAACCTCGGGGATCGTCGTCGTGACCGGAACAGAGACCGGGTATGCCCCGCCTGCAGCATCCGATGCGCTCGCGATGAGGCGCTCGCGCTTGGCCAACCGCACGGCCTTCTGTTCGAAGATCTCTTCAGCGGTGGGTTCGGTGGCCTCTGCAACGGGTGGGGCTTGGGTCATTACGGGACGTCTCCTTTTGGGGTCAGTTCAGTTTACTCGGGCGTGGCGGCATCCCCGGTGTGGTTCAGGAAACGGCGAGAGTGCGGTTGTCAATCAGTCGCGTCGTTCCAACCCGAGCGGCGATCAGCAGCACGGCCTGGCCAACGTGTGTGTCGTCGACAGGAGAAAACGTTTCCGGGTCGACGGCCGCCAGATAGTCGAGGTCGATCGAGGTTTCGCCATCGAGAACCGAGTGCGCAGCGGCCAAAGCTGCATCGACGCCCGAGCTCTGCGAGAACTCCGCAGCGTCGAGCGCCGCTGACAGAACAAGCGCCGAACGTCGCTCACCTTCGGAGAGGAACGCGTTCCGGCTCGAGAGCGCCAGTCCATCGTCTGCACGCACGATAGCGACTCCATGCACCTCGACCGGAACGTTGAGATCCTTCACCATTCGCTTCACCAGGAACAACTGCTGACGATCCTTCTCACCGAATACCGCGACATCCGGCGAGACTATGTGAAAGAGCTTCGAGACGACGGTCAGCATGCCGTCGAAGTGACCAGGACGGGTGCGCCCTTCAAACGTGAACCCCACCTCACCGGCGGTCACCCGTGTACTCGCGTCGCCGTCCGGGTACATCTCGGCGGGTGTTGGTGCGAAAACGAGGTGCACGTCGTGCTCGGCGAGCCGAGCGACGTCCGCATCGAGCGTGCGCGGGTAAGCGGACAGATCCTCGTGGGGGCCGAACTGCAGCGGGTTCACGAAGATCGAGACCACGACGATTTCACCGAGCTTCTTTGCTTCGTCGACGAGACGAAGGTGCCCGTCGTGCAGGGCACCCATGGTCGGGACGAGCACGACCCGCGGCGACGAGATCCCGCGAGCCTCGGCCTCACGGCGGGCGTCGGCGATTCGTGCGCGGATATTCGTAATGCTGTCGGTCACTCCCCGATGCTACCCGGTGGTGCGATTATCGATCGTCGGCGTCGAAGTCGAGAGGCTCGATGGCCTCTGGTCTCGATGTCTCGCGCAGCGCATTGTCGACTGACGAACGCACCAGGGAAGAGAGGAACCCGCCCGGGTGCTCCACGCCGATATCCGAGAGGATGCCTGTCGCCTGCGAAACGATGGATCGTGAGAACGCTGTGGCGATTTCGATTGCCTCGGCGTACGCTGCCCTGTCCTCATCGGCGATGATGACCGGCTCTCCA
This sequence comes from Mycetocola zhadangensis, assembly GCF_003668565.1. GTDB lineage: Bacteria > Actinomycetota > Actinomycetes > Actinomycetales > Microbacteriaceae > Mycetocola_A > Mycetocola_A zhadangensis. The sequence goes on along the minus strand of NZ_RCWJ01000002.1, from coordinate 849,249 downwards.
CCCATTTCGACAACGAGCGCCTGGCCGATGGGCTGAACGGGTGCCGGTGCGGTGACCGCAAACCAGGTTTCGTGAAGCCGACCGATGTCGATGCTGGTTCCAGTGAAGTCCATGGCCGGGTGGATGGCCAGGGGAATGGCTCCGAGCGCCTGGGCCGGAGCGAGAACCGCTGTGCCGAATCCGGCAGCGGTGTGCATCACAAGCTGGCCGGGCCGCCAGGTCGAGGTCGCGGCGAGTCCGTCGACGAGAGCCGAAAGTTCGGCGTCTGGAACGGCGAGGATCACCAGTTCGCTGCGCTCGATGATCGCTGGGATCTCGAGGATCGGCACCGAGGGAAGGATCGCTTCTGCCCGGTCGCGGCTCTCCTCGGAGACAGCGCTGATGCCGATAATCGCGTGGCCGGCCCCGGCGAGGGCTGCACCGAGAATCGGACCGACGTGGCCGGCTCCGATGATTCCGATGCCGAGTCGACCGGCTCGCGCGCTCACGCGTCGACCTGCTTCTCTGCCCAGCGGTGGGTTCGATCGGCCGCTGACGCCTCGACGGCCGCCAGAGATACGCGCTCGAACAGGCCGATCGCCTCATCCGATCCGATCGCGGGCAGGTTTGCGCTGATCGGACCGGCGACGGTGTGCGCGCGGGCCGTCGCGAGGCGGAAGCCCCGTTCAAGGGGCCCCTGCGACACGGCGATGCTTTGCATCCGTGCGAGCGGCAGCAGGTCGAGTTTGCGCCAGATGACACCGCGCCGAAACAGCAGAAGTCCGTCGTGAACGGCGTAGCCCGTGCGGCGCCAGGCGAATGGGTTGATCCAGCGGGCGCGACGTGGCGCGAGGGTGAACCCGGACCGCTCCGGCTCGCGGAACGCACTGGTCAGTTCGACCAGTGCCGCGTCGGCAGACACGTTGTCGAGCATCAGCTCGAGCACCTTCGCAACGTCGGTGAGGTTACCAACAGGCAGGATCGTTGTGTTGCCTTTGCCGCTCATCGCGGCCTCGGCGCTCAGCCCGGCCTTGTTGATCTTGACCTGCCACCAGTCGAACGGTCGCCAGATCACCGACTGGTAAATCTCGACAGCGTGGATCCGGCCCGGCGGGAGGGTGTCGTTGCTCGTCGAGAGCAGACCGAACCCGACCCGAACGCCGGCTGGTGTCTTGGCGATGCTGTAGCGCAGGGACTTCATCACCGTAGACGAGTAGTAGCTCACAAAACCGATGACGCTCGGCACAAACCAGAGCAGCGACCAGACCTGACCGTTCACAACGGACACGATCATCACAACGGCAAGCACGATCAAAAAGACGGTCCCCGAGCTGAGCACCGTCGACCCGATGAGCCGGCCGATCGAGATGCGCACGACCGACTCAGGCGGCGCCGCGTTGGGGTCGAGCTCCGGGGCGAGGAACTCGTGAACCCGATCGGTGACGAGCCGGTTGAGCGCGGGGTCGTTCGGTGACTCGATGCCATCCGGTCCGACGGTCGGTCGCGCCGCGATGCCGGCCTCGGCCAGTTTCACTCCGGAGGCAAGGGTCAACACGTCGCGGCGAAGGTCGTCTGCGTCCCTCGAGTACAGGTACTCCAGCTTGACGCTGGCGTCCTGGCCCGCGACGCTCACCTCCATTTTGGCGGCGCCGAAGATGCGTGGCAGAAGCTGCCTGTTGATGCCGACGCCCTGAATCCGGTCGAGCTTCGCCTTGCGGTGAGTGCGGAACAGGATTCCGCTTCGCACTTCGACGGCTTCGTCTGTGACGCGGAAGGTATGCATCCGCCAGGACAGGAAGAAGGTTCCGAGCACGACGATGAGAACGATCAGCAGGCCGAGCAGCAGCGGCCCGACGTAACCGTGTTCCCAGACGTAGGTCAGCGGGTCGTACTCTCCCGAGTCGAATTCGCTCGCCCCTGGCAGGAAGATCTCGACGAGCCGCTCGCGCAGGTTGGCGATGAGAAATCCGATGATGGCGAGCATCGCGATACCCCCGCGAAGCAGCGGGGTCGCCGGGTGCAGCCGGTGCCATTCACCATCGGTAAGCGTTCGCGAGGTGCGCTCGTCGTTTGCCATTTGCGCAAGCCCGCTCGTGGCATCCGGAACCTGGACGTAATCCGAGTTCGGCTGCGCAACATTTGGCGGGGGCTCGGCCTGCCAGCGGTCGTCGCTCACAGCCCTGTCCGTCGGCTTTCGGCCACTGCGACGAGGTGGTCGCGCAACGCTTCCGCCTCCTCGATCGGGAGGCCGGGAAGGAGAATTCCGGTCGACGTCGACGCGGTGACGAATTTGAGTTCGGCGAGGCCGAACGCGCGGGCGACGGGGCCGCGGTTGATGTCGATCAGCTGCATCCTGCCGTATGGAACGGCGACGAGGCGCTGCCACATGATGCCGCGGCGGAAGAGGAGATCGTCGTTTCGCAGTTGATAACCGATTGAACGGATGCGACGTGGCGCGAGCGCAGCCGAGACCAGGTCGATGAGAAGGAGCGGGCCGGCCACCCACCAGACCCACAGCTGGTCGAGGACGAAGTGCAGCACCAGGGCGGCGACCAGAATGACCACAGCAGTGATGAGATAGCCGAGCACGTCGACGATGATGAATTTCGGTGACACCCGCCGCCATTCGACGTCGGTGAGATCGAGGTGGCGCGGTGCGGAGCTCGCGGGGCCGCCACGGTCGTCGAGCTGTTCAGGCCGCGCGGTCGGCTGCTCAACCGGCAACTGCGGAATGAGCGTCGGATCGCTGCGCCCCTCACCCGGTCGCGAAGGGTCGAACGCGGTCGCGTCGTACTCGGTGGCGTGATCAGGAAGTGGGAGGTGCTCCGGGTGCGTCATCGTCATCGTCCTTCGGCAGTGTGCACAGGTGTTCGGCAATAAGACCGGCCGCCATGAGGAGCGCGGCACCAACGCATGAGCCTATCGTCAGCCACATCGAGCCTACCCCCGGCAGCACGGGACGGGTCGTGAAATACAGCAACGCTCCGAGGGTCACACCGATGAGCAATGCGCCGACCCGCGACGAGGCGCGGGCGAGTGCGACGATACGCAGGGCCTGGAACGGGTCGACCTGTGTTCGTGATTTGCCGGTGACCGCGCGCCGGATTGGCAGGGAGAAACCGATGAGAATGGCGCCAACCACCACAAGGGTGAGCGGAAGGCTGATCGGCGGAACAACGAGCGCGTTGCCCATCGCCTCTGACCCGAACTCAATGAGGAAGCCGAGCACGAGGCCGAGCACGCCGAGGCCGATGAGCGGCGTCGCGCGGGTGCGGGTCATGCCGAGGCTCCCGCGGCGCGAAGGGACGCGAGCAGGGCGTCGACCCTGCCGTGCCCTGGGAGCTCGGCATCCGGGTCGACCTCGAGCCACGGCGCGAGCACGAAGTCCCGTTCGGCCGCGCGAGGGTGCGGAATGTCGAGGTCGGGTTCGGCGACGATGCGGGTGCCGAACGTCACGATGTCGATGTCGAGCGTGCGGTCGCCCCAGTGCTCGAGTCGAACCCGGCCGAGGTCGGCCTCGACGGTGTGGATGACGTCGAGCAGGGCTCGCGGGCTCAGGTCGGTTCGCACAAGCGCGACGGCGTTGAGATAGCCGGGCGCCGACGGGTCGGGCCCGCCCGGTTTCACGGCAACCGATGCCGCGAATGCCGACACCGCGGTGATTCGCACCCCGGCAGCGGTAAGGGCTTCGAGCCCGGCGGCCAGCGTCGCTTCGCGGTCGCCGAGGTTGCTGCCGAGAGCGAGCACAACAGCTGTGTCATGACCGGGCAACTGCGAGGCCCGGCGCACCGGCGGGTGGATCGACGGCTTGGGGATCGGCGTCATGATGCGGCCTCGCTCCGGGCCTTCCGGTCGGCGGCTGTCCTCACGATGGTGACGGCAACATCGCCGAACGGGACAGGGATGGGCGCGTCTGGTTTGTGCACGGTCACCCGCACGTCCTGAGCGGCCGGGTACGACAGCACCAGGGCGGCGATGCGTTCGGCGACGGTCTCAATCAGGTCGACCGGGTCGGACGCAACGGCAGCGGCGACACGTTCGGCCAGTTCGCCGTAGTGGATGGTCGTCGTCACGTCATCGCTTTCGGCGGCTCTGCGGAGGTCGATGCCGACCGTCAGGTCGATCACGAAGTCCTGGCCGTTCTCGCGTTCGAAGTCGTAAACACCGTGGTGAGCGCGCACGCGCAGGCCGGTGAGGGTGAGAGAGTCGCCGAGGGTCACGCTCCAACTCTAACGGCGGTTCCAACGCCGGCGCGTTAGTTCAGTCGGCGCCCCTGGCGATGAGGGCGTCGGCCAGGTCGTCGGAGTGCCGCAGCGAGAGAACGAGCAGCGGAACCACGAACGCCCGGATACTGACCCGCCCGCCCCGGGACCGCTGGGCGTCGCGCAACTGCTGTGCGAACCCGGCGATCACCGGAACGGTGCGGATGGACAGGGCAAGAACGAGGCTGATCCGTTGCGGGTTGATTCCGGCGAACCGCAACGGTGACAGCGCGACCTCGAAAGCATCGAGAAGAGCAGACGTGCGTGTGGTGAGCGTGACCAGCCCGGCGAGCACGATCACCAGCGTCATCCGGGTGACGTTGGCCAGGGCGACATCGAGCGGCAGGAAGAGCAGCCCGGTGACCGTGACCAGGAGTATCAGCCACCGAATCATCAGGATTTGCCGCGCGAGTTCGCGAAAGCCAAGCCCGGCCAGCAGGTACAGCGTGACAACGAGAACCGACAGCCCACCGAGCAGCCAGATCGATGGCGGCGGCACCGATGCCGCAAGCGCCAGCACAAACAGGCTGATCAGTTTGACGCCTGCGCCCGCCCGGTGCAGAACGCTCGACCCCGGCCGGTAGAGACCGAGAGGCTGCATCAGGCGAACTCGCGTTCGTATCGACCGACCACATCAACCGGGTCGCCCTGCTCAACGAGCCTTCCGCCGTCGAACCGCAGAGCGATATCGCATCGCTCGGCGAGCCGGAGGTTGTGGGTGACGAGAACAATCTGTTGCTCGAGGGCCGAGAACAGGTCGGCGATCCGGCGGGTGTTTGCCGCGTCGAGCAGTGTCGTCGGCTCGTCGGCGACGAGAAGGTCAGGTTCGCCCACAAGCACCGAGCAGAGGGCCAGAAGTTGTTTTTGCCCGCCGGAGAGGGTGTGGGCAGGCGCATCGGCGTGGTCGCCCAACCCGTTTTGGGCGAGAACGGATGCCACGCGGCCCGCGATTTCGGACTTGGACAGTCCACGCCCCCTCAGCGAGAAGGCCACGTCCTCAGCGACCGTCGGCATGACGATCTGCGCGTCCGGGTTGGTGAAGACGAAACCGACGTGGCGACGGAGTTGCTTGCCCTGCCGAACGGGGTCGAGGCCGTGCACACTGAGGCTGCCTGACGTCGGTGCTTCGAGCCCGTTGAGCAGCCGGGCGAAGGTGGATTTGCCCGACCCGTTTGCCCCGATCACGGCGATGCGGTGGGCGTCGAGCCGCGTGCTGACGTTCTCAAGCGCGAGTCGGTTGCCGTAGTCGACCGACACCCCGTTCAGCACGATTTCGCGGGTACTCACCGCACCACCCGAAAGAGTGCTGCGACGCCCATGCCGCCGCCGATCGCTGCTGTCGCCAGCCCGAGGGTGCCTGCGGGACGACCTGAACGCACCAGGCGCGAGAAGAGCCGCACCACGCTGACCGCGCCGCTTGCACCCCAGGGGTGCCCGAGGGCGAGTGCTCCGCCGTCCGCGCACACCCGGTCATCCACGGTGTTCGCCGACGCTAGGCCGATCTCCCAGAGCACAGCGAGTGCCTGCGCGGCGAAGGCCTCAACGATCTCGACAGCCTCGATATCGTCGAGGCGGACTCCGGTTTGTTCGAGCAGGGACTCAATGGCGAACGCGGGACCGAGCCCAGGTGTCGCCGGGTCACAGCCGACGGTGGCACTGCCGATCAGCGCGAGCCCCGGCGCGCTTCCGCGGTCGGCATCCGGAACGAGTGCGACGGTTGCCGCACCGTCGCTGACGCGGCACGAGTTGCCTGCGGTGACCGTTCCGCTGGTGTCTGTCGCAAAGACCGGCGCAAACCGCGCGAGCATCGCCCTGCTCATCGGGCGTGGGCCGTCATCGGTGGTGACATCGCCGATCGTCACGAGTTCGTTGATGAACCGGCCGGAGTTCCGAGCGTCGACCGCCCGATCGTGACTGCGGAGGGCGTAGGCATCCTGCTGGTCACGTGAGATCCTCCGCGTGCCCGCGAGGGCTTCGGCCGCAGGCCCCATATCCGGGTCGGGGAACCCCTCTGGCGCGAACGCGGCACGAGCGTATGCCGTGTTCTTCGCAATACGGGTCGGCGCGGTCGACGCGCTCTCAGCACCTCCGGCGAGCCGCATTGATCGACTGCCAGCCGCAATCTGCTCGGCCGCAACCAGCACTGCTGCCAGGCCCGAGCCGCACTGGCGGTCCACCGTCATTCCGGGAACCGTCACGTCTATCCCTGCGGCGAGGGATGCAACCCTGGCGGTGTTGCCGCCGGGGCCCATGCAGTTGCCCAGGACCACGTCGCCGATTGCTGGCTGGTTGCCGAGCGCCAGCTGCGCGTCGGTCAGCGTCGCGCAGAGGCTCGACGCCGCCAGGGAGTCGACGGAGAACGCCGCCAGACGCTGGCCGACCGTCGCTATCGGTGTTCGCCGCGCGGCGATGACGGTGGCGACGCTGTTACGCAAGTCGGAGCATCCGCTCGGCGAGTGCGTCGCGCGCGATAACCGCGCGTGCAGGTTTGCCGCTCGACGTCAGCGGAAGTTTGGGTGCGAGGTACCAGCGCCGAGGGATCTGGGCGACACCCAGGCGGTCGCGGCAGGCAGCGCGCAGTGCGGCCGACGTCGGCGGGGTGCTGGCATCTTCCGGCTCAATCACGGCACAGACCAGCGAACCGAGCCGGGGGTGGGGTGCGCCGAAGACGACGGAATTCTTCACTCCATCGAGTGTACGCAACACGGCCTCGACGTCTTCGGGAACAACGGTGGCCGCTGCTGTCAGGATCGCTCCGTCGCGTCGGCCCTGGAGGGTGAGGATGCCGTCGACGCTGAGGGTCGCTGAGTCACCGACCGAGGACCACCCGTTCGCGTCGGTGCGGAACGACCCGGTTTCGCCAGGGAGATAGCCAAGCGCCGCGTATGGCGACCGACTCCAGAGTTCACCATCGACAACCCGCAGCTCGACTCCGTCGAATGCGCGCAGACCGTGACCGGCTTCGTCGACGGCCACAAACGACAACTCGGCTGCGCCGTAGTAGCTGACCACGCGAATGCCAGCCTTCTCTGCCCTCGAGCGCAGGGTCGCGTCGAGGTGCGCTCCGCCGATCAGCGCCAGTCGGAGGTGCGTGCGCGCGCCGGCGTCGATGCGGTCGAGGATGCTTCCCAGTGCGCCCGGGGTTCCGTGCAGGGCGGTGGCTGGTTCGCACTCGGCGGCGGACACCGCTGAGTTGGCGGGAAGCATCACCGTCGCACCAGCGTCGAGCACGTGTGCGATCGAGAACATCGACAGGGACGACACGAGGGGAGACGGCAGGAGCACGACGTCGTTTGGGGTGAGGGCCATCAGGCGGGTGAGTGCTGGGAACGATGTCGACCACGAGCGAGCGTCGCGCACAATGACGCGCGGTGACCCTGTGCTGCCCGAACTGAACGTCGCCCACGCGGCGCCTGGGGGGAGCTCGGCGTCGTTGACCGACCGGGCCAGCTCGGCCCAGTGCCCCTCGCTCCAGCGGATGTCGCCAATGGCAGGCACTCCGCCCCGCTCTCGAACGGCAAGCGCTGCGACCACGAGTTCGATCGGATCAACCGACCGCAGCGGGACGAGCTGGCCGTCGACGATGTTGCCCGGCCAGGATGCAACTCGTTCGCGAAGGTCGCCGTAGGTCAGCCGGGCATTCCCGACGACGAGCGCGACCGCGTCGGAGTTCACGGCAACGGTGCGAACTCTGCTGCTCGGGGTTTCCTCGAGAAACTGAACGCCCGGGGGTACGCGCGCCACACCGCCATCACCAAACCTGTCGAGAGGGCGACCTTGACCAGGTCCCCCGGCAGGAACGCCGTGCTGGCGATCGCGGTGACCGAGAGCGGAATTCCGGTCACGAGGGCCTGAAGCGGGATGCCGAAGAGGTAGACGGTGAGCACTCCCCCGACGAACGACCCGACAGCGACGCGTAACCACGTCGGCTTCGTTGCGCCGGCGTGCACGATCAGCCCGGTCACCGCTGCGCCGAAGGCGAAACCGATGAGGTATCCGACCGAGGCGCCGAAGAACACGCCGATACCGCCGCGTCCGCCCGACAGAAGCGGCAGGCCAGCAGCAACAAGCAACAGGAGCGCGAGCACCGAGGCGGCACCTCGCCACCAGCCGAGGATCGCGCCGGCGAGCATCACCCCGAGTGTTTGCAGGGTGATGGGAACGGCGTTGCCGAACAGCGGAATCGCGCCGGGAAGCCCGAGTACAGCGATGATGGCCGTGAAGGTCGCGATACGCGTCAGATCACGAAGGGACGTGTTGTTCTCGGGAGTCACATTCCCAGAGTGCCATCAAGTGGCGACGCGCGCGCTGCTGACCGTCCAATGTGTCGGGGCCGACTTTGTGGACCTCATCCAAAAAGTCCGGCAAGGCGGTCAGACCAAACGACGTCGAGCGGCGAGAGCGATGGTTGTGGCCGGCACATTGTGCACGCGCACTCCCCACAGCCCCGAGTCCGCAAGCAGCGCACTGACGACGGCTGTCGGCAGGTCCCGGTCCGTCATCGGAGCACCGTCGGGAAGCAGCGCGCCGATGAAACGCTTGCGTGAGGCGCCGACGAGCACGGGGAGGCCGATCGACTGCAGTTCCGAGATCCGGGCGAGGATCTCCCAGTTCTGCTCGGCCGTCTTGGCGAAGCCGAGACCCGGGTCGAGAATGATGTTTTCCCGATTCACTCCCCCGGCCTCGAGCGCCGCGAGCCGGTCGACCAGCTCGGCGCGCACGTCGGTCACGACGTCGTCGTAGTGTGCTCGCGAGTTCATGTCGATGCTGTGCCCACGCCAGTGGCTGAGGATGTACGGAGCACCCGTCGCCGCCGCGACCGCGATCATCCCGGGGTCAGCGAGCCCACCAGACACATCGTTGATGAATTCGGCACCGGCGTCGACGGTTGCCCGAGCCGTCTCAGCGTTCATGGTGTCAACAGAGACGCGGATGCCATCGGCTGAGAGAGCGCGGACCACCGGAAGGATGCGACGCAACTCCTCTGCCGCTCCGATCCGTTCGGCTCCCGGGCGGGTCGACTCCCCACCAACGTCGACGATGTCAGCTCCGTCCGCGACGAGTCGCCGACCGTGGAAGATGGCTGAGTTGTGGTCGAGAAAATGGCCACCGTCACTGAACGAGTCCGGAGTGACGTTGAGGATGCCCATCACCAGCATGGGGTCGCCAGCGGCTTCAGGCACGCGAGTCGTCCGTGGTGCTCGATCCGATCATCGCGAAGATCTCTGCGCGACGTGCCGGTTCGGTCAGTTCTCCGCGACTGGCGACAGTCACGGTCGAAGAGGCGGCCTGGCGGGGGCCACGTGCGGTGACGCACCCGTGCACCGCGTCGAGCACGACCAGAACACCGCGAGCCCTGAGCCCCTGCTCGAGAGCATCAGCGATTTGTTCGGTCAGGCGCTCCTGCAGCTGTGGTCTGGACGCGAGCGTGTTCACGACGAGCGGGAGCCTGCCGAGTCCGACGACGCGGTCGCTCGGCAGATAGGCCACATGGGCGGTGCCGAGGAACGGCAGCAGGTGGTGTTCGCAGATCGACCGGAAGGCGATGTCGCGCAACAGCACGACTTCACCGTTTCCGGCATCACCGACCGGCACCGATTCACGCAGGTGTTCGAGCGGGTTCTCGTCGAGTCCGGCGAAGAACTCGGCGTATGCCTCGGCGACCCGCGCCGGGGTTCGTGCGAGCCCTTCACGAGACGAATCCTCGCCGATCGCCGCGAGCAGCTCGACGACGGCAGCCTCGATGCGAGGCTTGTCGACCCCCGCCATCGTCGCTACGCCGTTGCCGGGCGCGGTTCGGACTGAGGCAGAGGAGGCATGCTGGTCTCGCTCTGAACGCCACCGTCGGTCACACCGGGATTGATGGGAGCCTTGGCGATCGGAACTGCGATCGGCGGGCGCTCGGAGATCGGACGGTTGGTCGACGACAGCCACTGCGGGCGCGGGGGAAGCTTCTGAATGTCCTTGAAGATCTCGGCCAACTGGTTGTGGTCGAGCGTTTCCTTCTCCAGGAGTTCGGAGGCGAGCCGGTCGAGGATGTCCCGGTTGTCATTGAGAACCTGCCACGCTTCGTCGTGCGCCTGCTCGATGAGCACGCGCACCTCGGCGTCGACGGTTTCGGCGATCTGCTCCGAGTAGTCACGCTGGTGACCCATGTCGCGGCCGAGGAACACCTCGCCGCTTGACTGGCCAAGCTTGATGGCTCCGACGTTCGAGCTCATCCCGTATTCGGTGACCATCTTGCGGGCGATCCCTGTCGCCTTCTCGATGTCGTTCGACGCACCGGTTGTCGGGTCGTGGAACACCATCTCTTCGGCTACGCGACCGCCCATGGCGTAGGTCAGCTGGTCGAGCAGCTCGTTGCGGGTGACCGAGTACTTGTCCTCCAGCGGAAGGACCATCGTGTAACCGAGGGCGCGGCCGCGCGGAAGAATCGTCACCTTGGTCACGGGGTCTGTGTTGCGCATCGCCGCTGCGGCGAGAGCGTGTCCACCCTCGTGGTACGCGGTGATGAGCTTCTCCTGGTCGCGCATCACCCGGCTGCGGCGCTGTGGGCCAGCCATGACACGGTCGACGGCTTCGTCGAGAGCGCGGTTGTCGATGATCTGCGCGTTCGAGCGAGCGGTGAGCAGTGCTGCCTCGTTGAGGACGTTGGCCAGGTCGGCACCGGTGAACCCAGGAGTCTTGCGAGCGAGGACCTCAAGGTCGACGTTCTCCGACATGGGCTTGCCCTTGGAGTGCACCTCGAGGATCTTGTTGCGGCCCTTGAGGTCGGGTGCGTCCACACCGATCTGGCGGTCGAAACGACCCGGACGGAGAAGAGCGGGGTCCAGGATGTCCGGGCGGTTCGTCGCGGCGATCATGATGACGTTCGCCTTGGGGTCGAAGCCGTCCATTTCGACGAGCAACTGGTTGAGCGTCTGCTCACGCTCGTCGTGTCCTCCACCCATGCCTGCACCGCGGTGGCGGCCGACAGCGTCGATCTCGTCGACGAAGATGATGGCCGGAGCGTTCTCCTTGGCCTGCTGGAACAGGTCGCGGACGCGGCTCGCACCGACACCCACGAACATTTCGACGAAGTCGGATCCGGAGATCGAGTAGAACGGCACGCCGGCTTCACCGGCGACAGCGCGGGCGAGCAGGGTCTTACCCGTTCCGGGAGGGCCGTACAGCAGCACACCCTTCGGAATGCGAGCACCGACCGCCTGGAAGCGCGCTGGCTCCTTGAGGAAGTCCTTGATCTCTTCGAGCTCTTCGATGGCTTCGTCGCTGCCAGCGACGTCTTCAAAGGTGACCTTCGGCGATTCCTTGGAGACCAGCTTGGCCTTCGATTTGCCGAACTGCATGACCTTCGAGCCGCCGCCCTGCATGCTCGACAGCATGATCCAGAAGAACACACCGATCAGAAGCAGTGGGAGGAGCAGGCCGAGTGCCGAGAGCCACCAGCTGGGCTGCGGAACCTTGTCGTTGAATCCGTCAGAGGGAGTTGCCTCATCGACAGCGGCAACGACATCATCTGCACGAGCGGTGATGTAGTAGAACTGCACCATCGTGCCGTTCTCGCCATCGGCCTTCTCAAGCGTCAGGTCGGCACGGTTGTCACCTTCGGTGAGCGTAGCTTCAGCGACCTTGCCGTCCTGCAGAAGTTCAAGCCCGTGCTCCGTGGTCACCTCTTTGTAACCGTTGATGTTGAGCAGGCTGGAGCCGACGAAAAAGACGATGACCGCGATGAGGATGTACGGCAGAGGGCCTTTGAAGATGCGCTTGAAATTCATAGTGCGGATGAGCGAATGCCCAACACCTTTCTGAAGGTTCGTCCGAGACGCCTCGCGACTCGTGGCCTCAAGGTTATCGCCAGAAAGCTGGGCGGCGCCTCTATGTTCGCCGCAAGGAGAAACGTCGGCGTTTGCGGGAGGTTACGAGTAAACGTGCGGTGCGAGAACTGCGACGTCGCGGAGGTTGCGGTAACGCTCGTCGAAGTCGAGTCCGTAGCCGACCACGAAGTCGGTGGGGATGTCGAAGCCAACGTACTTGCAGTCGATCTGAACCTTGGCGGCCTCCGGCTTGCGAAGGAGCGCACAAACCTCGATGGATGCCGCTCCGCGGGAGGCGAAGTTCTCGAGCAGCCACGACAGCGTCAGACCGGAGTCAATGATGTCTTCGACGATGAGAACGTGGCGACCGGTGAGGTCGGAGTCGAGGTCCTTGCGAATCTGCACCACACCGCTCGACTTCGTACCAGCACCATAGGACGAGACAGCCATCCAGTCGATGGAGACGTGCTTCTTCATCGCACGGGACAGGTCGGCCATCACCATGACCGCGCCCTTGAGCACACCGACGAGGAGAAGATCCTTGCCTTCATAATCGGAGTCGATCTGAGCGGCGAGCTCGTCGAGCTTGTCGTGAATCTGCTTCTCGGTGACGAGAATGTCCGTGAGGTCGCCTGCAATATCGCTCGATTCCATGGATTTATCCTACCTCCGGCGCCCGGGCCGAAAATTCGAGCAGCCCGCCGTTCCTGCGGACCGAGATGCCGGGAACATCGATCGGACCCTGCCCGCGCCAGTCGGTCACCAGCGCGGCGATCGCGATCGTGTGCATCCTGGACAGTGACTGGCCGAATTCGCTGAGGGCGACCATCCGGATGATCCGGTTCCGGAGCGCGGCAGGGTTCGCTGCGAGGGCAGAAATCGAGACGGCGATTCCCGCTTCGGCCGGCTCGCAAATTTCCTCGATGAACTCGTCGATCATGGAGTCGAACGCTTCGGTGTCCTCGCGAAGCTGTTCCGCGGTGCGAGCGAGCGCTTCGGCAATGCCTGGACCAAGCTCGCGTTCGAGGACGGGCAGCACCTTCTCGCGCACCCTCACCCGGGTGAATGCCTGGTCAGTGTTGTGCGGGTCGATCCACGGCTCGAGCCCCTCTGCCGCGCATGCGGCGTGGGTACTTTCCCTGCGCACCCCGAGAAGCGGGCGCAGGTACCGCCCGCTCACCGGCGCCATACCCATGAGACTTCCCGATCCTGACCCACGCGCGAGCCCGAGCAGAACCGTTTCGGCCTGGTCGTCGAGAGTGTGGCCGAGAAGAAGAGCGGATGCTCCGGTGCCGGCAAGCGCGGATTCGAACGCTTCGTATCGCGCGGTTCGGGCGGCCGCCTCTGGCCCGCCAGCGTCGGCGACCTGCACCCGCGTTTCGATCACCGGGTTCAAGCCGAGAGCTCGCGCCTGGTTCGCCGCGTGAGACGCGACATCCGCTGATCGTTCCTGAAGACCGTGGTCGACGATCACAGCACCGGCGGAAATCCCCTGCTTGACTGCCTCGAATGCGGTGGCCGCCGCGAGGGCGAGCGAGTCCGGGCCACCGCTCAGCGCGACGAGCACAGTTTCGCCCTCGTTCACGTTGCCGGAGAGCGACTGGCGCACCGCGAGGCGCACCTCGGCGACCGCTTTGTCGAGCGGGGGGCGTCGGAGGTTACTGTTTGTGGGCATCAAGTAACGTTATTCCAGACTTTCACATGGAGGAGAACACACTTATGGCCGAATATGACGTCGTCGTAGAAATCCCCAAGGGCAGCCGCAACAAGTACGAGGTCGACCACGAAACCGGTCGCGTCTACCTTGACCGCGTTCTGTTCACCGCTTTCACCTACCCGGTCGACTACGGCTACTTCGAGAACACCCTCGGCCTCGACGGCGACCCCGTCGACGCTCTCGTGTTGCTCGAGTACCCGGTCTTCCCCGGTGTCGGCATCAAGGTGCGCCCCGTTGGCGTGCTCAACATGAGCGACGAGGCCGGTTCGGACGCGAAGGTTGTCTGCGTTCAGTACAAGGACCCGCGCTGGGCTCACATCCAGGACATCACCGATGTTCCTGAGCAGACCCGCAACGAGCTCGAGCACTTCTTCGCCCGTTACAAGGACCTCGAACCCAACAAGTGGGTCAAGATCGAGGGCTGGGGCGACGCGAAGGAAGCGGAAGCGATCGTCGAGGCTGGAATCGTGAAGCTCCGCGAAGAAGGCGGCCACTAGGCATCCGTTTTTCTGATTGAAAACCCCGCGTCCAAATCTTTGGACGCGGGGTTTCGTCACTTCGGCCCCGGAATTCCGCGGTTTTTGACGCGGGCACGCTCTCGTTTTGCAAAAACCTATCCGAGCACCGTATGCTTACTTCTCGGTAGTTAGAGAGCCCCTCAAAGGCTCGCCGGCCCCATCGTTTAGTGGCCTAGGACGCCGCCCTTTCACGGCGGTAGCACGGGTTCGAATCCCGTTGGGGTCACATAACTACTACACTGAATAAAACTGAATAAGTAAGGCCCTGTAGCGCAGTTGGTTAGCGTGCCGCCCTGTCACGGCGGAGGTCGCGGGTTCAAGTCCCGTCAGGGTCGCTGAAGTGAAGAGCCCTTCCGAAAGGAAGGGTTTTTCACCTTCCAGCGGCATTCTCGCCGTTCGGCTCTGTAGCTCAGTTGGTAGAGCGCACGACTGAAAATCGTGAGGTCACGGGATCGACGCCCGTCGGAGCCACTGAAATCCTCGTAAGGCTTCTACTTGCGGGGATTTCTTTATGCCCTTTTCCGGGCCGTCGACGAGCGGACAATCAGTTTCGGCCGAACGACAAGATTCAGAGTGGGGTCTTCCCGCTCGTCCAGGCGCGACATCACCGATGCCACCGCCGCTCGCCCCAGTTCGGCGAAAGGCTGCGCGATCGTGGTCAGCGCCGGCGTGCAGTACGCGGCCAGCCGAACATCATCGACGCCGACCACCGAGACATCTTCGGGAACGCGGCGTCCGGATTCGTGCAGGGCCCGAATCAGCCCAAAAGCCATTTCATCGCTGGCGACGAACACCGCCGTGACGTCTGAGCGGTCAGCGAGCCACCGTCCGGCCTGATAGCCGGACTCAGGGTCCCAGTCACCGTGGATCATCGGCGGCACCGTTAGCCCCGCGTCCGTCAGCACATCGCGCCAGCCCGCGGTTCGCTCGACGGCGTCAACCCAGTCGTTTGGCCCGGCGATGTGCCAGACGGTGCAATGCCCAAGCGACAGCAGGTGCTCGGTGGCCAGGCGCGCCACCTCGCGCTGGTCGACAGCGAGCGAACGAGCGGTGCGCACGGGTGAACCACCGATTGTCACGGTCGGCACCCGTTTGGTGATCTCCTCGATGCGCCTGTCCTGGGCGCGCAGCGGCACCGCCAGAATGATCGCCTCTGATCCCAGTTTCTCGAGGCGACGCAGCGCCGAGAGGATTGCGTCAACGTCGAGAGTGGAGATCTGCGCCCCCACAACGCTGTAGTCGGCCTCATCAGCGGCCCGCTCGATACTCGACTGCGTCATCGCGCCGGCGTACGATTCCGTGGCCATCGAAACGACACCGATCGTGCGGGTGCGCCCGGACGAAAGCGCCTGGGCCGCCGTGTTCATGCGATAGCCGAGCTGCTCGACCGCGTCGAGAACGCGGCGTCGCTTGTCGTCGGTGACGTAGGGGTGGTTTCGCAGAACCCGGGAAACGGTCTGGGTGGACACCCCGGCGACGCGAGCCACATCCGTCATCGCGGGCGGCCGCGAAACGCGGTTGTTGTGCGGGACCTCCGACACCCTGTGTTGCTCCTCCGCCTTGGCCCCCACCATTGACACAGCATAACGACCGCCCCTAGGTTATGGCTGCCGTATGTTATCGATGCCATACGACGTAGAGCCCGCTATCGGACAACGTCAGTCTGAGAGAGAAGGTCCACGTGAAGTCCTCCATTCCGAGCCGCACAGGACGGGTCCGAAAGCGGATCATTGCCGGCCTCACCGCTGCCGCGTTCGCCTTTGGAGGCCTCACAGCCGCCACCCCGGCGACCGCAGCCGTGACGATGCCCGCCGTCATCCCCTCGATTGACGGCTGGGCCGCAACGACGGGAACGTTCACCGCGGCTGACAATGTCCGAATCTCCGTCGCCACCGCGAACGAGCGGTTGACCTCCATCGCGGGCATTCTCCGCGACGAACTCGCCGTCGACTATCCCGCCGCGTCCGTCGGCTCGGGGGTCGCACCCGCTGGCGGTATCGAACTCCGGCTCGACGCCTCCCGTGCCGACCTCGGCGACGAGGGCTATGACCTCAAAATTGGAAGCAAAATCGTCATCACTGCGGCAAAGCCCGCTGGCGCGTTTTATGGCACACGGACCATCCTCCAGATGCTGACGCAGCAGGACTCCCTTCCCCAGGGTTCGCTCGTCGACGTGCCCGAGTACGTCGAACGCGGCGTCACCGTGTGCGCCTGTGTCATCAACATCTCGCCCGAGTTCATCGATCGCCTGATCGAGGAGATGGCGTTCCTGAAGCTCAATACGATGCTCGTCGAACTCAAGGTGAAGGTTGACGCCTACCCCGAGACGAATACCTGGTCGTACTACACGAAAGACGACATCGAGACCCTCGTCGAGAAGGCGAACGCGCACGGGATCGACGTTATCCCGGAGATCAACTCCCCTGGTCACATGGAGATTTGGCTGGAGAACCTGCCGGAACTCCAGCTCACCAACCAGAACACCGGGGTGAAGGACGAAGTCCGGATGGACATTACCCAGGATGCCGCCTTCAACTTCTACACGGACCTCATCGACGAGTATTCCGAGGTGTTCACCTCCGACTACTGGCACATGGGCGTCGATGAGTACATGCTCGGCAGCGGATACGCTAACTACCCGCAGATCAAGCGCTTCGCCGAAGCACAGTTCGGTGCGGGAGCGACCGAGAACGATGTCGTCGCCTGGTACGTCAACAAGGTCAACGACTACGTGAAGTCGCAGAACAAGAAGTTGCGCATTTGGAACGACGGCGTCATGACCACGAACCGTTTCGTCACCTTTGACACCGACATCATCGTCGAACACTGGAACCCATCGGGGTCGGCCGTGAAACCACAGCAGTTCCTCAACTGGGGCCACCAGATGTCGAACATCTCGAACTCGCTCTACATGGTGCGCGGAAGCTACGGCGTGAACAGCCAGCGGCTGTACGAACAGCGCTGGACTCCCGAGGTCTTCTACGACCAGACCATCACGAGCCGTGGTGACCAGATTCGGGGCGCACGGATGAGCATCTGGCCCGACGGCGGCACACCGAACGAGGCGGAGAATACGACAGAGCAGCGGATGTTCGAACCGCTTCGCTTCGTCGCCCAGGCGACCTGGTCCGGCTCTCACCCCTGGAGCACCTTCGCCCAGTTCCGCACGGCCATGGACACGATCGGACATTCCCCGCTGTGGGATGACGTCGTCCGTCAGCCGCTTGCCAATGGCACGTTCACGCTGACCGGTGCGGGCGGCGAGGGCGCACTCACGGCCGCCGCCGGGAATTCGCTTTCGGTCGCGGCTGGAGTCGGCGAGCGCCTGAACTTCACCCGAACCAATGACGGCTACTACACGATCCGTTCGTCGAACGGGCGATGCCTCGACCTCGCTCGAGACGGCACCATGCGCCTCGACGTTCCGGTGGAGATCGGTGCCAACGTCACGCTCAGCGCGTGCGCCACCACGACACTGCAAAAGTGGCAGGTACGCCAAGTCGCCGGTGGATACACCGTCGCCAACGCGGCGAGCCAGCAGTTCCTCTCGGTCTCGGCGGGGCTGGTCAACGTTCCTGTCGCCGGCGAGGGATTCAAGTCGGTACCGAACGGTCGCGTCGTCCAGACACCTGCCGACTGGGGAAAGACAGTGTGGCGGGCCACATCCACCGCCGGTGGCGCATGCTCGACCAACGACATCCGCCCGACCGCAATCAGCGGCGTATCCAGTGAACAGCTCACCGGCGAACCTGCGCCGAACGGGCCGGCCGCCGCCGCGATCGACGGCAACCCGGCGACATACTGGCACACCCGCTGGGCACCGGCCGCAGCGACTTTCCCGCACTCCATCGTCATCGACCTCGGGTCAGTGACGTCGACGTGTGGCCTGCTGTACACCGGGCGCACCAGCAGCGGTGACGGAGGCACCAACGGTCGCATCGCGAACTATGACGTATACGCGTCGACGACGGTATCAACGGTCGCCGGAGCGTGGGGCGGACCCATCGCGAGTGGGACCTTCCAGAACAACGCAACGGAGCAGCTCGCCGCGTTCCCGACGCAGAACGCGCGTTATCTCAAGCTCGTCGCCAAGACGGAGGTTCGCGGTAACCCGTGGGCATCGGTCGGTGAGCTTGCTGCAGCTCGTCCCACCGCGGGCTGACGGCACTCGCACACAAAATCACACGTTCACCCTGTGAACAGGGAGGGCCCCGCTACATGCGGGGCCCTCCGTGCGTGCACGGACGTATCACGGGCTCCCTGTCGACAAGAGCAGAGGCGGAGTTTATTTGAACGCGACGATCGCTGCGTCGTCGAACCGCTGCCAGCGCCGTCAGTAGACCTCGCGGAAACTGCCAATGACGGTGATCGTCTTGGCGCCGTTGTGATGGGGTTCTTTCTGCTCCTGGCCGGTACTGGAGTCATCCCGTTCCGTCGCAACAGCGCTCACCGCATTTGACGCAGCCGACCGCGATCGAGCACTCGCTAGTGGCTGTCGTCGACGAGTTTGAGCCCGACGATGCAGCCGATCAATCCGAGCAGCAAGAGGACTTTGACCCACGAAACGCTGGTGTCGCCGGTGAACATCGACCACGCGACAGTCAATGATGCTCCGATCCCGACCCAGACGGCATAGGCAGTCCCGATGGGAATGTCCTTCATCGCCCAGGCGAGGCCGCCCATGCTGAGGACGAGTGCGCCGCCGAAGATCACCGACGGCCACAGCTTGGTGAATCCCTCGGATTTGCCAAGCGCGGTTGCCCAAACGGCTTCGAGGACGCCGGACGCAATAAGAATGACCCATGACATGATTGCCTGCTTCTGGCCAGTCTTGTCGCAGTCCGGGTACTGATCCCTCGTCCGGGGCCGGCGGGTAGCCAACCTGAGTACAGCGTAGCGAAGCAACGTGGGCACACCCTGTGCGCCCCGCACCGTCGCTGCGCCCCGTCTCGCCACCCTCCATACCTGAACATGAGGATTCCTCACCCCTCTATCTGGGGGGAGGCGCGGCTGGCCTGCACCGCTACTGTCAATAGTGCACCAAACATGAGCCAACCTCGCATCTTGAATGCGAAATCTTCTTGCTGGGAATCCCGGCGCGCTTCGGCGCCCCGCCCCAGCGGCTTCCGGTGCGCCCAAACGGACCGGGGAGGACGCCATGACATCGAGCATCACGCGCGAGCCGGTGCCCACTCCCCCACACATCGACACTAACGAGCGCGGCAGGTCATGACTGAAGTCAAAACACGCATAGCCATTCCCGGACTCTCCCGCCCCCGCGTCCGCACTCGCATCGACTCCGAGGCGAGGGATCACACACTCCGCCAGGCGTCCGAACGGGTCTGGGCCCGCAACTATCGCCGCAAACTTCGCCTGACCGACATCGCCACCATTGTGCTCGCAGTGACGGTGGCGTTCTCGCTCCGCTTCGGCATCGAGGCGATCCCCACAAGCGCACGCATCGAGGACGCCCAGTACCTGCTTATCTCGGCGACGATCGTGATCTCGTGGTTGATCGCGCTCATCGTGTTCGGCGTTCACGACTCCCGAGTGATCGGTGTTGGCGCCAGCGAATACAAACGCATCATCAACGCAAGCGCGACAGCATTCGGCCTCCTGGCCATCGTCTTCCTCGTGCTCAAGGTCGACATCGCCAGGGGCTACTTCATGCTCGCCCTCCCGCTCGGCACCGTCAGCCTTCTCGGAGCGCACTGGCTCTGGCGCCGCTGGCTCATCTCCCAGCGCAGCTTTGACCACTACCTCTGCCGCGCTCTTGTCGTCGGGGAGCTCGACGACGTCGGTTACGTCATCCGCCAGATCCAGCAGAAATCCGGGGCGGGATACAACGTCGTCGGCGCCGTCGTCTCCAACACAGACGCTCACACGGTCAGCACAGGCACGAAGCCCGTCCCAGTTCTCGGCATGACCGACGTTGCCCAGGTGGCACGCAACGTCGGCGCCGACACGGTGATCATCGCTGGCCAACCCAAGGGCGGCGCCAGATTCATCCGCAATCTCGGCTGGCAACTCGAAGGAACGGCGACGGATCTTGTGCTTGCTTCCCAGTTGACGGATGTCGCTGGGCCGCGAATTCACTTCCGCCCGGTTGAGGGCCTCCCGCTCATTCACGTGGAAATCCCGCAGTTCGAGGGTGGCAAGCACGTTCTCAAGCGCGCTTTCGACATCGCATCGTCCGCGGCGGGAATCCTCGTCCTCACCCCCGTCTTCCTCCTCGTGGCCCTGTTCATCAAGCTCGACGACGGCGGACCGGTCTTCTTCACTCAGGAACGTGTCGGCCGCGGCCAGCGCACCTTCCGGATGGTGAAGTTCCGCTCAATGGTGACCACCGCCGAGAGCGACCTGGCGAAGCTAGCCGACAAGAACGACGGCAACGGTGTGCTGTTCAAGCTCAAGGCTGACCCACGCGTCACCCCCGTCGGGCGGGTCCTCCGCAAGTTCTCGATCGACGAGCTGCCGCAGCTCTGGAACGTGCTGCTCGGCGACATGAGCCTTGTCGGCCCGCGCCCGCCGCTCCCCCGCGAGGTAGAGGCATATGAGGACCACGTGCACCGCCGCCTGTACATCAAGCCAGGGCTCACCGGCATGTGGCAGGTCAACGGCCGGAGCGACCTCAGCTGGGACGAAAGCGTCCGGCTCGACCTCTATTACGTGGAGAACTGGTCACTCACCGGTGACCTGATGATCGTCTGGCGCACCGTCAAGGTGCTCCTCAAACCGGTTGGGGCGTACTGAACATGACCATTCCTTTTCCTGTGCACGAAGCATCCGATCGCCCGGGTCGCCCACCGCACATCGCTGACTCCGCCGACATCGATGGCCTCGCCCGCATCGGCGACGGCACCCAGGTCTGGCACCTGGCGCAGGTCCGCGAGCACGCGCAGATCGGTGCAGGCTGCATTCTCGGCCGCGGCTCGTACATCGGCCCTGGCGTCGTTCTCGGCGACAACTGCAAGGTGCAGAACTTCGCACAGATCTACGAACCCGCCGTTCTCGAGAACGGAGTTTTCGTCGGGCCAGCCGCCGTCTTCACCAACGACGTATTCCCGCGAGCCATCACCGTCGACGGCAAGCGCAAGAACGCTGACGACTGGGACGCCGTCGGCGTGACCGTGCGCACAGGCGCCTCCATCGGAGCGCGCGCCGTCTGCATCGCTCCGGTCACGATCGGTGCATGGGCGCTCGTTGCCGCCGGTGCCGTCGTCACCCAGGACGTGCCAGACCACGCACTGATGGTCGGGGTTCCCGCACGCCGCATCGGTTGGGTCGGCCGCGCCGGGGTGCCACTCGAACCCATCGGGGATGACCTGTTCCGCTGCCCGTCGACGGGGGAAGAATACCGCGAGCACAACGGAGTGCTTACGGCAATCCCCTCGCAGGCGGTAAGAACGGGTCATCTCCGGTCGGCTCATGCCCTGCCCCCCTCGAGGGCAGACGAATGACGGGCCGGGCCTCACGACTCGCACTCGTTGCGATCGTCACGACACTCGCCCTCGCTGTCGCCATCCTGGTGATCTCCACAGTGCTCGACACTCTTCCGGGGTCAGGATCGACCGCGAAGTCGCCGTCGAACTCCTCTGTTTCGAGCGAGAGCACAGCGGATGCCACGCCTGACGATGGCGAGGCTGAGTCACCGTCCGAATCCACCGAAGAGAACTCGGCAACCGAGGAGTCGGGAACCGGTGCACCGAGCGAACGGGAGTCGTCTGAAGTCATGCCTGCGCCGGACGGAAAATCCCCAATCGGGCTTCCTCCTTCGCCGCCGCTGCCCAACCTCGTGTCAACGCCGCTGCCTCCAACGGCGAGCGCAGCCGGTGGCCTCGTCGAAGGTTTTCCGGCCGCCGTTATTCCGTTGAACCCGAACACGGCTGTTCAGTCCAGCTCCGTGGCATCCGCTGAAAATCGACTTCAGGTCACACTCGCCGCGTCGACACCATCAGCCACAGACGCCGTCCTGGAGTTCTACCGGGTCAGCTTCGCCGCCCTTCACCTCGTTGACAGCGTCGCTCCTGCGGCGTCGGGATCGACGGCTCTTCTCTTCACTCGGGGCGGCCCAGACACCGTTCTTCTCACCGTGACACCCGACGGGTCAGGCGGAACAACCTACAGCGTCTTCGGCGCATTCACCGCAACGAAGTAGAGCGAAGCAAGGGGCTATGTACATCTCACTTTCCGACGCGAAGTCGGCGCAAAACACGCCTGAAACACCAGGAAAGCGACCGACGCAGTCGGCGACAACACGAGTGTCGTCTGTCGTGATCGCCCTCGGCATCGTCAGCATGTTCACGGACATCTCGACCGAATCGGTGTCTGCGATCCTGCCGTTGTACATCACCGGCGTGATCGGTCTCTCGACCGTGGCATACGGGGTGATCGACGGTCTCTACCAGGGCATCAGCGCCGTCGTGCGAATCGCAGGCGGATACGCGGCCGACCGGGGAGACCAGCCCAAATGGGTGGCGTTCTTCGGCTACGGTGTCTCGGCGGTTGCCCGTATCGGATTACTGTTCGCGAGTGGGTTCGCCGCACTCAGTGCCGTCGTCGCTGTGGACCGGCTGGGCAAGGGGGTGCGCACAGCTCCACGCGACGCGCTCATCACGGCTTCATCCGAGCCGGACAACCTGGCGCGCTCATTCGGCGTTCACCGGATGCTCGACACCGTCGGAGCCGCGATCGGCCCTCTGCTCGCGTTCGCCATCCTGTTCTTCATTCCGGACGGCTACAGCACAATCTTTGTGGTCTCGCTAGCCTTCGCCATCCTCGGCGTGATCATTCTCGGCATCGTCGTGCCGAACAAGCACCCGCGTGCCGAGCGCGCCACAGCCACAGCTGAACCGAAAGCGCGCTTTCGCTGGCGTGACCTCAACGATCGTCGGCTGCGTCGGCTCCTGCTCACTGCCGGCCTGCTCGGGCTTGTCACCGTCGGCGACGGGTTCATCTACCTCGTGCTGCAGAGCAAGAGCGGATTCGCGGCCGAGTACTTCCCCCTGCTTTACGTCGGGACAAACGTTGCCTTTCTCGCGCTCGCCATTCCCCTCGGCAGGTTCGCCGACCGCTTCGGTCGAGCGCGCGTCTTCATCCTCGGCCACGTCGCCCTGCTTGCTGCCTATGTCTGCGCGGCGGTTCCAGCGACCGGCTGGCAGCTGACGCTCGTCTGCCTGCTTCTGCTCGGGGCGTTCTACGCGGCGACAGACGGCATCCTCGCGGCGCTGGCTTCGCAGGCCACTCCCGTCGAGACACTGGCAAGCGGCATCGCGGCCGCGCAAACGGCCGTCGCCGTGTCCCGGCTGATCGCGTCCGTCGGCTTCGGCCTGTTGTGGTTCTCGCTCGGGCGAGACGCCGCGATGATCGTCGTGGCCTGCGGCCTTGCCGTGTTGATCCCGGTGACAGCATTCATCATGCGCGACTTCCTCAGGTCGGCGAGGCACGCATGACGTCGCGACGACAATGGCTCGCCCTCGCCATCGTGTCAGTACTCCTGCTCGGCGGAGCAGTGGCATACGGCGCGACGGCGTACGCGCGGTACCAGGCTCGTTCCGCAGCACCGAGCGACGTGCGCACGACGAACGCGCTCACGACCACCTCGGAGCCGCACATTGTGTTCCGAAACACCGCTCAGGGTCAGGGCTACGGCAAGGTGGCAACCGTCCCCGTCGAGGCCCCTTCGGCTGCGCGGGCCCTTACGGACCAGGCCTGTGACCGCGTCTATGCCACCGGCGAGGTGCTTTCGTGCCTGCGCATTCAGCGAGGCGTCCCGACCACATTTCGGGCCAGCGTTTTCGACAGGGCTGGAGCCGAGGTGGAATCGTGGCCGCTTCCTGGCATCCCGAGCCGAACGCGAATGTCGCAGGACGGTTCGCTCGTCGCAACCACGTCGTTCGTGACAGGACACTCATACGCGACGACCGGGTTCTCTACCGAAACCGTGGTGTCCCAGATCGGTGGCGAGAGCTTCGGCAACCTCGAGGACTTCGCCCTGTGGATTGACGGCGAGCACCTCACCGCCGCCGACCGCAATATCTGGGGCGTCACCTTCGCCGCAGACGACAACACGTTCTACGCGACAGCGGCATCGGGCGGACGGACCTGGCTCGTGAACGGCAACCTCGCCGAACGCACGCTGACGGCGATCACGAACAACGCCGAATGCCCCTCGCTCTCGCCAGACGGATCGCGGGTCGCCTACAAGAAAAACTCCGGAACACCGGATAACCCCCACTGGGGAATCGCAGTACTGAACCTGACAACCGAGGAGGAAGTCGTGCTTCCAGAAGTCAAGAATGTGGACGACCAGGTGGAATGGCTGGACGACTCAACGTTGCTGTACGGCCTGGCTCGCGAAGGTGCGGTCGGCGACAGCGACGTGTGGTCGATCGCCAGCGACGGCGCCACGGAGCCATCCCTGTTCATCGAGCACGCCTGGTCGCCATCGGTGGTGACCAAATGACTCTCGTGCCCGAACGCCGGATCACCCTCGGCGGGGTCCCCGTTGATGTAAGGGGATTCGACGAGGCTGTCGACCTCATCGCGTCACGCCCGCTCGCCCACGAGTCGACACCGCTTGCCGTCGCGTCGATCAACCTCGACCACATCCACCACTTCGGCACCGGATCGAAGTGGGGCCAACACCTCTCGGCCCAGTCCCCCCAGCCCACCGCGCATCCGACGGTGGAGTGGCTGAACCTGATCGATGGCGCACCAATCGCGGTGCGCGCTCGCCAGATCGTCGGCGAGGACTGCCCCCGGCTCGCGGGAAGCGACCTCATCACGCCCCTTCTCGATCGTGCCGAGCAAACCGGTGCCTCCGTCGGATTCCTCGGCGGCTCACTCGAGACGCAGGCTCTGCTGCGCGACTACCTTCGGCTCGCCCGCCCTGCGCTGCGCATTGCCGGATTCTGGTCCCCCTCGCGAGAGGAATTGTCGGATCCGGATGCCTGTGGCCGGATGAGCGAGGACATCAGCGCCGCGAAAACTGACATCCTCATCGTCGGACTGGGCAAACCGAGACAAGAACTGTGGATCGCCGAGTACGGACCTGCCACTCACGCCCAGGTCCTCCTTGCCTTCGGAGCCGTCGTCGATTTCCTGGCCGGGCGGGTTCGCCGCGCACCGCACTGGATTTCCGAGGCCGGGCTGGAGTGGGCATGGCGGCTCGTTCTCGAACCGCGCCGCCTTGCCCGTCGATACCTCGTTGAAGGGCCGAGTGCCCTGCTTCGCATCATGGCGTCGCGGGTCGAACCGGGTCTTCCTTTGACAACGGATGCCGCGTTGCCGGCGGTCGGAGGCGATACGTGACTCTCATCGAGGGTGCAGCTCAGCACGGTTTCACAGCCGGAGCCGCATTCGTTGGCCCGGACACCGCAGCTGAGGTTGCCGTCATCATCGTGACCTACAACAGCGCCGCCGACATCGACAGCCTGATTACGAGCCTCAGACGGGAGGCGAAACAGACCCGGCTTCGCGTGATCGTTGCCGATAATCACTCGGCCGATGGCACGCTGGAGATCGTCGGGTTGCACTCGGATGTCATCGGCTTCTCTACATCGGGCAACATCGGCTACGCCGCTGGAATCAACGCGGCCCGTCAACACCTTGGTGATGCCGAGTCCGTCCTCATCCTTAACCCGGACCTCGTGGTGGAACCCGGAGCGGTCCGTGCCCTGCTCGACCGCGTCGAATACTCAGCAGCGGGCGTCGTCGTCCCGCGCATTCTCGAAGATTCCGGCGCAACGTATGAGTCGCTGCGCCGCGAACCAACGTTGACCCGAGCCATCGGCGACGCACTTTTCGGCAGCAGGTTTACCTCCCGGCCCGGGTGGCTTTCCGAAATGGTCTACGACGAAGGCGCCAGCTACGGAACCGCTCATGTCGTGGAGTGGGCGACGGGTGCCGCTTTGCTCATTCGACGCGACGTGGCAGACCTCGTCGGGGGCTGGGACGAGCGCTTCTTTCTCTACTCAGAGGAGGTCGACTATTTCCGGCGGGTCCGTGACGCCGGAGAAGTGGTGTGGTTTGACCCGGAGGCCGTCGTCCGCCACAGCCAAGGCGGGTCAGGAACGTCGACCGCCCTCATGGCCCTCATGACCGTGAACCGTATCCGGTACATCGAGAAAGGGCACGGTGCCGTCTACACAGCCGCATACCGGGCCGCCGTCGTCCTGCATGAGCTGCTGCGTTCATATCAGCCGGCGCATCGAACGTCACTCGGCTTCGTCGCGAACAGGAAGACCTGGCGGTTCCTGCCCCGAGCGACAGGAGCGGTCGAGTGAAGCTGCTCACCTGTTTCCCGCCAGGGGCAATACTTATCCCGGCTCACAATGCTGCGCCGGTGATCGACCGCGCATTGCGCCGCCTCGCCCCCATCGCCGAACTCGGCACCGCAGAGATCTGCGTCATCTGCCACGGCTGCACCGATGACACCGCCGAGCGCGCACGCAAGTACGCCGGAGTCCACGTCATCGAACTTGAGACCGCGTCGAAAACCACTGCCCTCAACTCCGGTGACGTTTGGGCAACGCTGTGGCCGCGACTCTATCTCGACGCAGATATCGAAATCGACCCGGATGCCATCGCGCGCGTTTTCCAAACGCTCCAGGGTTCAATCCCTGCTGCGCGCCCGCTCTACCGTTACGACACGAGCGGGGCATCCGCGCTCGTTCGCGCCTACTACCGCGCCCGCCGCCGCATGCCGTCCACTCGTTTCGCCCTCTGGGGCGCCGGCGTCTATGCGATCAGCAAAGTGGGCCACGAGCGGTTCGATTCGTTCCCCACTGTGACGGCAGACGATCTCTTCGTTGACCATCTGTTCTCCGCGAACGAGAAACACATAGTGACGACAGTGCCCGTGCGCGTGCGCACACCCCTGACGACCGGGGCGCTCCTCACCATCCTGCGTCGCAACCATCGAGCTCTGGCCGAGATGCCTCACGCCTCGACATCAGTGTCTGCCAGCGAGATCGTGCTGAGCGTTCGCGGCCTCACCAGCGCGCTGGACGCTCTCGCTTACACCGTCCTGGCTGTGGCCTCCAGGGCCGCACTACCGGGACGACACCCGGGAACATCTGCTGAAACGGGCCGAAACGCGGGTACACGAATCGTGATGACAAGGAACACACAGTGACAGCAATACCCGACATCGACCATGTTCTTCTTACGAGGTTCAACGTTCCGTCGCCGGGTTCCGAACGGTTCATCCGGACCAAACCTGGCTGGCTCGAACAACGATCACTCCTCTTTGAGCAGTATTGCCTTCCATCGGTTCAACATCAGACAGTCAAGAACCTGCACTGGATCATCTATTTCGACCCGGAGAGCCCCGAGTGGTTCAAGGAGAGGGTGCACCAGTGGTCGGCCACCGGCGACTTCATACCGATCTACCGCAGCTCCGTGAGCCGGGAAGAGCTGATCGCTGATTTACGAAGCACAGTAGGCCGCAACAGGTCGCAACGGCTCCTCACCACGAACCTCGACAACGATGATGGGCTCGCAACGGATTTTGCCGCGCGATTACAACACGCCGCCGCGCACCCGCGAAGGACCGCACTGTATCTATCCGACGGGCTCATCATGGCGCGCGATCGCGCCTACCGTCGAGTGGACAGGGACAACGCCTTCTGTTCCGTCATCGAATCGTGGCAGGACCCAATCACGTGCTGGGCCGAGGCTCACAATATGCTCGGACAACTCATGCCCACCACTTCGATTGAGGGTGATCCGGCCTGGTTGCAAGTCGTTCATGGCAGAAACGTCAGCAACCGCGTCCTGGGGCGAATGGTGTCTCCTGAGCGGTTCATGCACCTGTTCCCTGGAATGCTGGATTCCCTGCCCTCCCCGACCGCAATGACGCTCCTCCGTGAGAACGTGGTCGCCGCCCCCGCGCGCTCGGCAGTCAACCTGATCCGGACGACGACTCGGAAAGTCGTTGTTCGGCTCTTCGGACGGAACGGGTTGAATCGGCTCAAGAACACTCTCGCTGCGTGGAAGAACGTTCGAACAGAAGCCAACTGAAACGGACAAAAGCATGAGCGTTCCGACATCCCAACCGACAAACCGCCGCCGTTTTGGCCGAGCAGCCACGGTTGTCTCGATAACGATAGCCCTGGTGCTCAGCCTTGCCGTGGTCGCCATCGTGCGTGGGGACCGGCCTCAGGTCGATGGTGGCGAGACCGCGTTGAGCCCTCGCGCGACACCGAAAATCGTCACCGTTTCCGATCCAGAGCCGGTCGAGCTGGGAATGAGATTCAGCAGCGCCAGGGATGGGACGGTCGACAGCATGCGGTTCTATAAGGGACCCGAGAACACGGGAACCCATACCGGTTCGCTCTGGGATGAGTCGGGTTCTCTACTTGCTCGAACCACCTTCACGGATGAGTCCCCGTCCGGCTGGCAGACGGCGCAATTTCGCACTCCCGTTCCAATTCGCGCCGGGAAAAGCTACGTCGTGTCCTACTACTCCCCCGCTGGGCAATACTCAGCAGACGCGCAAGGGTTCGACTCGGCGCTCGCCCGCGGGAATCTGTCGATGCCCGCGGGCGCGGGGGTCTACACGTACGGAGGCGGTTTTCCCGAGGACAATCATCTGAACGCGAACTACTTCGTCGACATCCATTTCACCGAGGGCGAAGTTCCGTCGTCTCCAGCTCCGAGACAAGCGACAACGACTCCTCGGGCGAACAGCGACAAGACGCTCCCGCTCCCTCGGATTCCGTGGGAGGGCGGCCCTTCCTATTGGAAGCAGTTCCCTGCAGCAGACGCCGCTGGCTGGGACGAACCGGATTTCTTTCCCATCCTCGCGTGGTTCAACAGCTTCTCGAACGATGAAGAGGTGCAATACGACAAGACCCTCGGTATCAACACGTACAGCGGCATGTGGGAGGGCACGCCATACAGCCTGTTCGAAAACAACGGGGTCTTTTGGATCGGCGGACCCTTGAACGACACATTCTCCGAGTCCAGCAAGAACTGGGTGGGAAATTTCCTTGACGATGAAGTCGACGGTCGATTCACCCCAGAACAAGGCCGCGATCGTCTTCAGAAAAGTGTGGACGAGAACGCTGGCAACGGGCGGTTCAACTACGCGAACTTCACTCAAATGGTGATGGGCACGGACCTTCCCACCTCGGACGCGGAAGCATTCATCAACGACTACACCGATGTCGTGTCCATTGACATGTACTGGTACACAATCCCTTACTGCAGCCTGCTCCCTTATCGGGACGTCTACATCACGCCGGTCAAGCAGAGCAATTGTCGGACCGCGTCGAGTTACGGGAAGACGATGGAGTCGCTTCGGACTCGCGATGCTGCTGACGGCAAACTTCAACCGATGTGGCAGTGGATCGAGAACCTCAACGGTGGCCCCGGCGGTGGAGAATTCACGGCGCACATCACCGGGGGGCAGCTTCAGGGGGCAGTGATGAATTCACTGATACATGAAGCTCGAGGGATCGCCTACTTCAACCAAAGCTTGAATGGTCCCTGTCAGAGCGGCAACGTCTTCCGTCAATCGCAGGTGGTGGAGAACTTCTGCGGCGCCGAGCAGATCGAGGCAGCGAAAACCATCAACACCCGAATCGCCGAACTCGCTCCCGTATTGAACTCCCAATCGTATGACTACTCCTTCGGAGCTGGGACGGACACCATGCTCAAGACGCACGATGGTGACGCATACATCTTCGCGATGATTGACGGCAAAACCCAGCCGGGCGAACGGACCTTCACCGTGCCGCCTGGCGTCACGGGTACAACTCTCGATGTGCTGTTCGAGGACAGGACGATCGAGGTGGATTCCTCCGGACGGTTCACGGACACCTTCGCCGATGAATACAGCTATCACATCTACCGCGTGGCCCAATAGCTCGCGTCGCAAGGTTGGCGAACGCGCCGTCC
Organism: Mycetocola zhadangensis; assembly: GCF_003668565.1. Lineage (GTDB taxonomy): Bacteria > Actinomycetota > Actinomycetes > Actinomycetales > Microbacteriaceae > Mycetocola_A > Mycetocola_A zhadangensis. The sequence continues at coordinate 819,053 of NZ_RCWJ01000002.1, read as the reverse complement.
GGCGCACACACCCGAGCGCTCCCCCCTTATTGGGACGCTTGGTCACAGAGCATCTCTGTCAGAGTTGTGAGGAAAGCTCGACTTTTGGATACGCCGGAGGGGAACACGATCGACATGACCCGAAATTCTCCCTGCGGCGGCGGGCCAGCGACCGCTGCCTGCACGAGGCGTTGGACATCGCGACTCTCTGTCGCGTGGGATCAGAACACGTCGTGGGAAGCAGGCACAATTCCGCTTCCTCGAAATGACGAAGCACCAGGACGCCAGACGGCCAGAGGATTGCCAAGAGCGATGGAAATGGGACACAACTAATGCGACTTGCGGAAACGTTCTCAGTACTCAAACGACGCTGGTATCTGGTCGTCGCCGGCCTGCTCCTCACCGCCACCGGCTGCTATTACATCTATGCGCAAGTGCCAGCCACCTATGAGGCCAAAGGAAGCGTCGTCCTCATGCCCCCGTCGGCGACCGTAGGCGACGAGGGAAACCCGTACCTTTTCCTTGGCGGCATGGGACAGGCTCTCGACGTCCTCACACGGCACGTCAACGCCGCAGAAATCGTCGACCCCGTTCTAGACGCCCACCCTGGCACCAGCTACACAATCGAACCGGATCGAGACACGAGCGGGTCCATCATCCAGGTAGTGGCAACGGGGCCAGCTGCAGACGAAACCATGGACGTTCTGGCCGCGGCACTGGATACCATCCCAATCTCGCTCGACGCGATGCAGGATGAGCTCTCGATCGAGGACTACCTGCGTATCGGGCTCATGACGGTCGTGGTTGACACCGAACCAACCATCGAACAGAAGCAGCGCGTTCAGCTACTGATCTTCGTCGCCGCCGGCGGAATCGTGGGAACTCTTCTCCTCGCAGGCCTGATTGACGGAATCCTACTCAGCAAGCGACGACGTAAATTGCATCCGGACGACGCAGAGCCCCAGTCGAAGACTGAACACACCGAGCCCGTCGACGGCTTCGGCCCTCCGAGGAATCCAACGTTGACAGAGCTGGCAGGTGTCACAGAAGAGGTCCGGTCGCCCGTCAGCGTGCCGCACGCTGACCAGCGGGACACCAGCCCCGTCGGAGCGCTGCCAACCAGCCAGATCCCCCGCAAGAAACGTAAGGTTCGCGTCCAACAAGTACCGAGCGAACAAGAGGATCCGTCGACCTCACCGGAGAGCGTTGGTGCGTCACGCTCATGACCGTCCTCGCACTCTGGAGAGTGTTGCTCGCCAGATGGTACGTGGTCCTCATTGGACTTGCGTGCACCACAGCGGCATTTCTCGCCCTCGACGACAGCCCCCGCGTGTATTCGGCCCAAACCGACGTGTTATTCGTCCTCCCCGGGAACGTCGGTATTCGAGGATTGAATGACGGATTCGCTGAAACACTGATCAACTTCACCGGTCTGGTGGGAGAGAAAGTCAACGAAGGACGCACCTCCTTGAAATTGTCGTCGCCTTCGGCCCCCCTGTTCGGAACTGGTGTGCGAGAAGGGGCTTCCATCTCCCTCGTCGACGCCGGCGGCCAGTGGCAGCGCTCTTTCAACCGACCCGTGATTTCCGTCCAGGTAGTGGACTCGTCTCCAGAGAACGTCGAAAGCGTGATGAAAGGGATCGTTCAGGATATTTCACGAACCGCGGAAAACGTCCAGGCCGAGAGCGGTACGGACGCGAGCAAGTACATCACGATTGAAACCGCACCCGAGAGCATTGAGATCACCTCATTCGGTGCAACACGCATGAGCACAGCCAAAGGGCTCATCGCCCTCACGATTGTCGGAGGCGGGCTCACCATCGGGACAGCGGTCTACCTTGACCGCAGAGTCGCCAACCGTCGTAACCGACAGGGGAGGTCTCATGTCCCTGCGGAGTAGCCCCTTACAGTCGACTCTGGATCGGCGGGGCGGCAAACGTCCATTCGACGCCGTCTCATTTCTGACGCTCTATCTTGTCCTGACCTGTGCAATCCCTTCTTACCTGGTCATCCCCGCCCTGGGCTCTTTGGGGCGGCCGTCCACCCTGTTTGCCTTGGCAGGGCTCTTGTGGTGGGCCCTTCACCGAGTCAGCACGCCGGTTCCCGTGACGTCAGGTTCAGCACCGGTCCGCATCACGTTGCTCATTTTCACCGGTGTCGTCCTCGTGAGTTACGCGCTTGCAAGCTTTTTGGGGATTCCCTCGTCTGAGTCGAGCCCCGCTGACAGCGGGGTGCTCCGCATGGTCGGATGGGTGGGTGTTGCGCTCATCGCTAACGACGGAATACAAACCCACGAACGACTCGATGCGCTCCTGCGGCGAATCGTCGTCATCGGCGGGTTGATGGCAACGCTCGGGCTTGCGCAGTTCTGGACGGGCGTGTCGCTTGTCGACTGGATATCGCTGCCGGGTTTCATTCGGGACGGCAACTTTGACAACGTGCAAAGCCGGGCAGGGTTCGTACGATCCGCCGGAACTGCGTCACACCCGTTGGAATACGGAGTCGTCTTGTGCATGGCACTTCCGCTGGGGATAGCGATAGCACTGACAGAAAGCCGGAGGTCACCCTGGCTTCGCTGGCTTCCGGTCGCGGTCATGGCGTTCGCGTCCATGCTTTCCGTCTCTCGGTCCGCGCTGATCGGCGTAGCTGTTGGGGTTCTCATTCTCGTGCCCGGGTGGCCACGGAAAATCCGGCTCGCAGCCCTCGGAGCGGTGATCGCTTTGATGGGAGCCGTCTACGTGCTTGTACCGGGCATGGCCGGTACGATCAGGGGCCTGTTTCTCGGCGTCGGCAGCGACTCGAGCACCGTTTCCCGCACCAATGCCTACGACCAGGCGCTGGAAATCGCCTCACGAAACCCACTGTTTGGTCGCGGATTCGGCACTTTCCTTCCGCAGTACCTCATACTCGACAACCAGATTTTGCTCTTGATTATCGAGCTCGGTATCTTTGGCCTCGTTGCCGGCGCAGTAATGGTCGGAACAGCGATGGTCGTGTCCTGGCGTTCCGGCCGCGCGATGACAGACTTCGCGGCTGCGCAGAAGCGATTCGCCATCGCAGCGTCAATCGCGGCGGGAACTGTCACCTTTCTTTTCTTCGACGGCCTGAGTTTCCCCATGGCTGCAGCCATTTTCTTCACGATGCTCGGCGTCGCTGGCTCTGCCTCGTGGATCGCAACCAACGAATCCCGCGCCCTGAGGTGACCTTCCCTCGATTCACGCATGCGGGAGCGATCGCGTGGAGAGTTCCCGTGAACACGATGGTTGACTCTGCCACATGAAAACGCATCGACGACCGTGACCAGCACGGCCGTCGATGCGGAACGGTTACGCGGTTCGGCTGGGTTCCCGCCCTCCGCGAAGGTCGAGGTTTGGATGGTGCGCGGCGCTGTTCCCAGCCATCGGGTTCGTACCCGCTGTAGCCGCGCGCCCGCTGTGGTATTCGTCCCCGCTTAGATGCTCTGCCCGGCTCAGTTCATCCCGAACCACATCAGCGACCACCTGCTGCGCCTTCCCCCACCCTCGACGAACGTGACGCGCAGCGTCGGCTGGGCGAGCCGCGTCGACCGACTGGCGGACAATCTGTGCAAGACCCTCCGCCAGCCCGCCGGGCGTCGGTACCGCCCACACGGCTTGCGTGTTCTCCAGGTCCGCTCGCGCGAGCGAGGAATCGTTGATAACCGGTCTGGCCCCCGCTGCAAGCATCTCCTCGGCGACGAGTGAGATATTCGTGAAGGAAAGGGCAAGTCCGCCGATCGTCTCGTTGTAGAGATCGTTCAGCTCATCCGGCGTTAGGCGGCCGTGCCTGATCACAGGAATCTCCCAATCCGCAACCGGATCCCCGTAAATGTGGATGTCCACTTCGGGATGTTTTTGGTGGAACAGTTGCAGTGTCGCCTTCCCCAGTTCGTAGCCGCGGCGATCGTTGCCGGGCTTCGCGTAAAACACAACTCCGGAGCGACCCGCGACGTTGTGAAGCGAGTACGTTTCGGTGTCGCATCCGAACGGCGCGACGTCGACGGTCACCCCTTCGTTCTGGACGAGCGCTGCAACCATATTTCCGAGGGCGATCGTTCGAAGACCAAAGCGGTAGCTGTCTTCGGCGTAGGTGTACAGGGATCCTCGCGGATAGAAATACGGCTCGTAATCCTGCACGAAATAGAGTCGCGCTGGCGGCAGGTCAGACCTGGACGCGATCACATGGGCCGATTCCCATGAACTGGCGATAACGGCATCTATGCCGTCGAGCCCGTCGTCGACATTTGCCACCTTCGCTGAAAGCCAGGGCCAGCCATTTCGAATGACCGCTTCCCTCCGGGTCATTTCACCACGGTGTGGGTCATAAAGAAACAAGGTGCAGGCATATCCGCGCTCCTCGAGACCTTGCACCATTCGAAAGAGAGTCGTGTGCCCACCAGAGCCTGGCCCAGGGGCAGTACACACGATGCCAATTCTCTTCGGCCCGTCGGTTGGCGACGCTGCCACCCGATTCCGTTCGGGAAGCCGGGTTGAATCGGCGAGGTCTTCTGGCCGAATCGTGAAGTCGATCGAAGGAACGTCGAGTCGCCGATAGAGTGCGCGAACGCTTCTTTGCGCAATCCCCTTCAGCCCGGCTGACTGAAGCCGCCGAACGATCTCGGTAACGCGTATTTGCTCGCTCACCATGTCAATACACTCCTTCCTTGTGCCACCTGTGCCACCTGATGTCTGTTTGAACCCGTCCGCGCAACCGGCGTGCAAAAGAGCCAAGAGTCGGACGTGTTGATGAAGCTCGGCGGGCCTGAGTCCGAAGAATGCGGGCCCATTCCGGTGATGAAGTAACTGTCCCGTCGAGAGTCCTCGCCATGGCGAGGTACGCTTCGAAAATCGCCGGATCCGGCAACCCCTGATCGAGCTCGTGTTGCGCAACCGACACAGCTTGCCTCGCGAGCGTTGCTGCTGCCACCGGCGCAAGGCTGCGCACCGCAGGGATCGAACCAGCGGCCCCGGCGAAGAGCGTCTCGAACGCGTCAATCCGCCCACGCATATCTTTCAGGGGATCCACCTGCGTCGCGGAGAGGCTCGCTGAATGCTCGCGATGCCACGCCTGGTCCGCTCCCCGCACGTACGCGACGTCTGAAAAGGCGGCGAACCGAAGCCAGTACTCCATATCGTGTGTGTGGCTGAGGGGCGCCTGGACTCCGATCTCCGTCAAGACGGACCTACGCATGACCACCTCTGGCGAGGTGATGACGTTGGAACCCGACCGACACCGATCGGCCAGCCACTCGCGTCCCGGCCACACGGTCCACCCGGTCGGGTTCAACCTCGGCGTCGGCAATGTGGTGCCCTCAAAGTGCAAGGGGTGACCGTAGATCAGGCCCACCGATGGGTATACGCGCCCCACCTGGGTTGCCCGATACAGCGAGCCTGGGACAAGTACGTCATCGGCATCGAGCCTCACCACAAACTCGCCTGTGGCGAGAGCAGCACCGTTGTTGAACGCCTGAACGACGCCCTCGTTTTTGTCATGCGCCAGGACCTTGACGCGCTGGTCCTCTCGTTCGAGGAACCGCGCAGTCGCCAGGCTGTCGTCGGTCGACGCGTCATCGACAATGACGACGTCGACGATCACGCCTTCCTGCGCCACGGCGCTTCGCACTGCCTGTGACAGAAACCGTCCGTAATTGAAGCAGGTGATGACAACTGACACCGTGGCGGGAGGTCCGCCGGCATTACGTGGGCGAACTTTGATCCTGGCGTCCAGGCCTTCAGTTTTGCCTACCAGGGTCATCGCGAACTCACCGCCCGACGTAATGTGTCGGCCACGTACTGCACCTCATCCATTGAGATTCCCGGGTATAGCGGCAATGAGATGATCTCTCGCGCGAACTGCTCCGCTCGAGGGAAGTCGCCGTTGGAATAGCCGAGCCCCGCGTATGCCCGGTGGATGTGGACGGGACGTGGATAGTGAATTCCGGCTCCGATCCCCGAGGCGTTAAGTTGAGCCACAACGTCATCCCGCCGGGGAACCCGAACGACGTAAAGGTGATAAACGTGCTCATTGCCCTCTGCCACCTGCGGAAGAACAATTTCTTCTACATCTGAGAGCAACTCGGTGTACCGCTCAGCTGCCCGCGCCCGTTGAGCGTTCCATTCGTCGAGCAGCGCCAGCTTCGCTGAGAGCACGACGGCCTGGAGGCTGTCCATTCTTGAGTTGAATCCAACCTCGGGGTGCTCGTATTTCGCAGTCCCGCCATGGTTACGGAGCCGCCTGACCGCGTTCCCGATCTCTTCGGAATCGGTCATCACAGCGCCGGCGTCGCCGTATGCGCCGAGGTTCTTACCCGGGTAGAAGCTTGTTGCACCGACCGTCCCTAGCGAACCCGCACGTTTTCCGTAGCGTCGGGCTCCCTGGGATTGTGCAGCATCCTCCACGAGAACAATGTCTGTTCCGATGCCCGCGCGAAGCAGTTCTATTGGTGCCGCCTGCCCGTAGAGATGAACACCAATCACCGCCCTGGTGTTTGGGGTTATCTGTCGTTGAACGTCGTCGACGGAGATGAGGTAGTTGTCGTCGCAATCAGCGAGCACCAGCGACGCTCCGGTGCGCATGACCGCTCCTGCCGTGGCGACAAACGTGTTCGCGGGGATCAGGACATCATCGCCGGGCCCGATGCCTGCCGCTCGGAGCGCCAATTCAATCGCATCGGTACCGTTCCCAACTCCGACCGCCTGCGTAACTCCGCAGTAGTTTGCCCACAGCTCTTCGAATTCTTCGACCTGCGGCCCCAGAATGAAACTGCTCTCGGCGATCACCCGGTTGAATCCCTCCCTGATCTGATCGGCGATTTGAGACTGCTGACGGCTGAGATCAACCAATGGCACCTGCATCATGACGTTCCTTTTCCTGGTTCAACAACAAGGGGTGAAAAACTTTCGGTGGTGGGAAGAAGTGGCACGGCGGGTGCGGAAGTCCACTCCCGGAGAACCGCAACGCGCCGTCGGAGCCATCGCCACATGACAAGGCCGTAGAGGAGGGTTCCGACGAAACCGGCCACAACGAACCCGGTCACCGGATCGGGGATCGCGGCAAGCAACAGGGCGGCAGTGAGTCCCGCGGGAGCCGCTGCGAGGATCGGGGGCCAGAGAGCGCCAAGCGCGGCACGAAGGTCAGCGCCGTTGCGGACAAGCGCGACGCCATAGGCAGGACACACGACCAGGAGCGCAACGGCGAGGTGCGCGATCCCAACACCGACTATGCCCGCGACGTTCACCCCGACCAGCGTCGCCGGAATGAGCGCGACTATCCACACCACCTGCACGATGAACGTGACTCGCGACGCCCCACGGGCGAGAAGGAACGACGCGGCGAGGTCGAAGACGGTCCGCAGTGCCCCGAACATACCGAGCCAGACGAGCACTGTCGCGGCTACTGCCCACTTGGAGCCATAGAGAACGTCGATCAGCGGCGCTGCCAGAACGGCGATCATCAGCCCGGCAAGGAGTGCCACCGCCCACACCGGACCGAGCGCGATCGAGAATGACCTGTCTGTTCCACGGGACTTCAGCCTCGCAAAGGCGGGGATGGAAACCGACCGAACAACCTGCCCGATTGCGCTCATCGGCCAGTTGGAAACGTTGAACGCGAGGTAGTAAAACCCGAGGGATAACGCTCCGGCAAATCGTGAAATCACAACGCTGTCCACGTTTAGCAAGGCCCAGGACAGCATGTTCGCTCCGGCCACGGGAACACCAAATGCGAGGATCCCGGGGGCGAGCCGTCGATCGAATCCCAGCCGCACCTTCTCGCCGGATAACGCGTACTGCAGGAGGAGAACAACGCACTGGGCAGCCAGCCGTCCGATGGCCAATGCCATGACTCCCCACCCGAGCAGGATGAGGACGATTGTGATCGATGTTCCGACAACAAAATCCGCTATTGCGATTCCGAACAGTTTCTTCTGGGCAAAAGCTCGCTGGAGTGCGGCGTATGGCACGACGCCGGCGCCAGCCAGAAAGAGGGATGCCGACATCACGGCGATGACAGGGCCCGCCTCTGGGCTCCCGAGCAGATCGGCGAGACTCTGCGCAGACAAAGCCATCCCGAGCGCAAGGAACGCCCCAGCCACAAGAGCCAGGGTTGCGACGGTTGGCGCCTTCTCCCTGGGCGACTCAGACCTGATGAGGTCTGTACTCATGCCGAGGTCCGCGAGAGTCATCAGTACCGTCTGCACCGTGAGGGCAACCGCGAAAACACCAAACTGCTCCGGCGCGAGGAGCCGGGCCAGCACGATTCCAACAGCAAAGCTGCCCATTCGGAGGAGGAGGCTGTTCACGCTGCTCCATGCGAGGCCGCGAGCGATCTGTCCGTTCAGTGAGGAGTTGTCAGCCACGAGCGGACTCCTTCTCCAGGTCGCCGCGCAGTGATTGCAGGCGCATGGCCGTGCGAAACTTCGCGAATTCGTAGGTTGTCGTGGCAAGGGAGCGAGCCGCCCGTGATCGTTGCCCGCCTGTGTTGGACGCCGTCGCGTAAATCTGCGCAAGTCGCCGTCCGGCCAGCTTGACGTCGAAGCGTGATTCGACAAGATCGCGTCCGAAAGCGCCGAGTTCTGAGCGACGACGAGGATCCGTGAGAAGTGCTTGCAGTATCGGGTTGAGATCCGTCACTCCCCCGCCACCGTGACCGAAGAACCCGTCGGTGAGGAACTGTCGCTGACTTTCGGGAGTCAGCAGCCGCCAGAAACCACCGGCGCCTTGAACGACAAGAGGCTTGGCGAACGCCATTCCTCTCAGCGCTGATCCCCCCATCCCCAGGACGACGTCTGCGGCGGCATATGCCGGGCGAGGGTCGAGAAGGTTTCCCATCACGCGGATGACGTCAGCTCCATGGCGCGCATTCACGTCTTCCGCTCGGGAGCGCACCTTGACCATGCCCTCTCCGTCACCGGCAATCACCAAAGTCACCCTGCTCGTGCGCGCAAGCTCGTCAACGACGGCAATCGCTTCGAGCACGCCGAAATACTTTTCGTGTTCGACGGACAGCCGACCGACCACGCTGGTCACAAACGCATCCGCGTTCAGGTTCAGATCAGTCCGAGCGTTCTCACATGCGTCCGGATGATTGGACGTGACGTCGATGGGCGGCTCGATCACATGGGTGTCGCGACCGCGGCCGCGCGCTTCGGCAGCCAGTCCTTCGGTACCGACGATGATGGGCAAGTGATGCGGGAGGAAGTCCGGAACATCCATCGACAACACAGTCATGACCGTCGGGATACCAAGCGACCTCGTTGGCCCGTAGGCCGCCTCAAGACTGGGCGGCCACTCGTAGGTGTGCACGACGTCGACTCCGAGCCGGCGAGCTGTCTGCGTGAGGGCGTTGATGGCCCGAACGTCGAGAGGGTGCTTACGTGGTGGAGCGGGAATGTAGTCGAGCCCGAATTCTTCGATCGTTGACACGAGTACATCCGGCGCGGCGTATATCGTCACTCGGTGGCCAGCGTCCCGGACTTCCCTCGCAAGCTCGAGAGCATTGATCTGACTTCCACCGACGGTGAGCTCGTGTGGGCAAACGAGGATGTGCATCGGATTCACCCCTGGATCTCTGCTGAACCGACGATGGGCGCGTTGTTTTTCTGTCGCGCGGGAACTCCGATCCAGGTTTCTCCTGATGGGAGATTGGTCAGGAGCGCTGCAGACATTCCGAGCGTGGCCGACTCTCCGACGACGACGTGTTGCCGGACTGAAGCGTTCATGCCGATATAGGCGCCGCGGCCGATATGAACGCCGCCGCCGAAGACCGCGCCGGCGGCAACGGTCACGAAATCCTCAAGGACATCGTCGTGGGTCAATGTCACGTTCGGCATGATCACGACGTGATTCCCGATGGCGACCGATGCGGTGACAGCAACGTTTGCCAAAACGATCGAACCGTGGCCGATCGAGCTGCGAGAAGGATTCCGCACGGTCGGGTCGACAACGGTGGTGTAGCCGGCCGGCCCGACCCCAAGCTCGGTCAGCCTGGCGACGATCCGTTCCCTGGCGACGCCCGATCCCACGCAGACCAGCAGTTTGGTGTCCACGTAATCGAGCGCACGTTCGGTTGGGCCGAGAACGGGAACACCATCGAACTCGTCGGACATGTCAGCCCACCCGTCGTCCAGGATGCCGAAGACAACGTGGGTCTGCCCTTCCCGTATCACCGCGAGCACTTCGCGCGCGAGCCCGCTGGCTCCGACAAGTAGCGTCTTCTCCATCCGGTCAGCTCCCGGCTGCTGCGAAAGAGAGGTCGACCCGGCGAGCGGTAGCCGCCTCCCGAATACAGGCAACGACCCTTTCGAGTTCGCCAGAAGTGATCTGATGAAATACCGGCAGGATCAGGGTGCGATCCGTGAGGAGCTCGGTGACAGAGAGATCCGCCGTGCCGGTGTTCCGGCCCCGGTACGCCGGCTGCCGGTGGGATGCCATGATTCCCCTGCGTGCGGAGATTTCGTTGGCGGCGAGGTGCTCGAGCAGCTGATCGCGGCTGAGGGCAAATTCAGGCGACAGCTCGATCCACAGGGATTGAAAGTTCGTGGTGCCCCATACCGGGTCACGCACGACGCGAATGCCCGCAACATCGCCGAGGGACTCGGTGTACGAAGCGGCGACTTCTCTCCGCCTGTTTACGATGTCGGCGAGTCGTCCCAGCTGGACGATGCCCACAGCGGCCTGCAGATCGGTCATCCGGTAGTTGAACCCGATCTCGCCATATTCCTCCGGAGCTGCGAGCACGCTGGCGTGACGGTCGGTGGCCGAGACGCTCATCGCGTGCTCCCTGAGCCGCCTGGCCCTGTCAGCCCATTCCTGGTTGTTGGTGGTCAGCATCCCGCCTTCACCGGTCGTCAGGATCTTCCGCGGGTGAAACGACCATGCCGTGACGTCGGCACCGGCACCGACCGGCCGGCCCCGGTATGTCGACCCGGCACCGCACGCGGAGTCCTCAATCACCCGGATACCTCGGGGATCGCACAGCGCTCGAATGGGTCCGAGATCTGCCGGCATCCCGCCCTGGTCGACAACGATGACCGCGGTGGTTCGATCGGTCAGCGCCGCCTCGATCGTCGCGGCGGTCACGTTGCCCGTTTCGCGGTCGACGTCGGCGAACACGGGGCGTGCAACTACGTAGGTCGGTGCGTTTGCCGTTGCGATGAAGGAGAACGACGGCACGACGACGTCGTCACCTGCCTGAATACCTGCGACGACGAGGGCGAGGTGCAGTGCTGTTGTGCAATTGGAGGTGGCCACAGCGAACGAGGAGGCCGTGGCATCCGCAAATAAAGATTCGAACCGTGCCACTTGCGGACCCTGAGCCACCCAGCCTGACTCGACGACAGCCTCGAGCGCCGCAATTTCTTCGGAACCCATCCAGGGTTTCATCACGTTGATGCGGGACATCAGGCGGTCACCGGCTCCCAGTTGCGTTCTTCGACACGGGTCAGCATGTCGTCGACTGCGGTGGATCCGTTCTGGAACCACCGGACGAGATCGACTACGCCGTCTTCGAAGGCCACGCGGGGTGCGAATCCGGTGAGCGCGTGCATCAGAGACGGATCTCCGAGCAGCCGTCGAACGTCTCCCGGCCTTGCGTCATCGTGAATCGGTTCCAGATCCGGGCGACCGACAGCTCGCGCGACCGCCGCGCACAGGGTGTTCATCGTGACTTCGGTGCCAGAACCGAGGTTGATGGTCTGGCCGGCAACGCCTTCTGCGGTCGCCAGGAGAGCCAGAGCCGCAGCCGTATCTGACACGTGCATGAAGTCACGGGTCTGTTCACCATCACCGTAAATGACCGGCCGCATGCCACCGAGCAGGCGCACTATTGTGCGCGGGAGAACCTCGCCGCTGTCACCCTCGAAGTGGCTTCGAGGGCCGTAGGTGTTGAACGGCCGGACGACGACGGTGTCCATTCCGTAGGTCCGAAAGTGAGCTCGTGTGTACGCCTCACCGGCGAGTTTGCTGCCTCCGTATACCGTCTCGGGCCAGGTTGGGTGCCGCTCATCCATTGGCGCCACCTGCGCGGTGCCGAAGACTTCGCTTGTGCTCGCGTAGACGAACCTGCCGACCGCGTTCTGTTTTGCGGCCTGAAGCAACTGGAGTGTGCCCTCGGCGTTGACGCTGTGGTTTTCCATCGGATCGTGGAGGCTGTGCCGAACGCCGAGGCAAGCCAGGTGGAAGACGATGTCCGTGCCCGCGAGCGCGCGCTGTCGAGCATCGTCGTCCCTGATGTCGCCCTCAAGAAGTTGCACGCGGGGGTCATCCTGCAGGTGGGCAAGGTTGTCGCGCTTGCCGTTCACCAGATTGTCGAGCACGAGGACCGAATCGGCACCGTCTGCGAGAAGTCGATCGACGAGGTGACTGCCGATGAATCCTGCTCCTCCTGTGACGAGAACCTGCGTCCCGCGTAGTTCGCTCATCGTGCTGTCTCCATCTGTCGGTCGTTTCGGGTTGGGACGACGGCGCTGCCCGACTCCGCCAGGCTTCGGGTTGCCGCTTCGAGAACGGAGAGGACCCGGAGTCCGGCTTCTCCGTCGGTCCGCGACGGCTGTCCGGAGCGGATGCTGGCGGCGAACTCCGCGGCCATGGTCGAAAGCGCCTCACGTTCAGGCAGCGCAGGCGACCAGGTGTCGCCCAGCCGGTAGGAAATGTTCGCGTCCCTGCGATCAGCGCGAGCGGCCGATTGTTTGCCGAGGTCGACTCCCCTGTCATACACGCTCAGTCGTTGTTGCGGGTTGAGGTCGTCCCACACCAGGGTTCGCTTGCTCCCGCCGATGACCATCTGCCGAATCTTGGTGGGGCTCAGCCAGTTGACGTGCACATGGGCGATAGCCCCGCTTTCCAGCGGCAGCGTGAGATAGCCGATGCACGAACGCCCAGCACCGAGCGGGTCAGCACCCTGCGCTGCGACCGCTGTCGGCCGCAGGCCGCCGGGCAGAACGAAGTCGAGAATAGAGAGGTCGTGCGGGGCGAGGTCCCAGAACACGTCCACATCGGGCTGGATGAGTCCGAGGTTGATGCGCACGGAGTCGATGAACAGGATCTCGCCGAGCGCACCCTCTGCGATGAGTTCGCGAATCTTCAACACCGCCGGTGTGTAGCAATAGGTGTGGTCCGCCATCAGGATCAGTCCGCGCGTAGCCGCTTCAAGAACCATGGCTTCACCGTTGCTGCCCGAGTCGGCGAGTGGCTTCTCGACAACAACATGCTTTCCAGCGGCGAGCGCCTGCATCGCAATCGGGTAGTGGGTTCGAGCTGGCGTCGCGATGGCTATGGCGTCGAGATTTTCGGATGCCAGTAGCTCGGTCAGCGACGTAACTACCGGTACCTGACCGACCTGGCTTGCAACTTTCTCAGCGCGTTCCCGGTCGAGGTCACAAACCGCGACCAGATCCCAGTCGGGGCTGGCTGAGAAGTTCCGGGCCAGGTTCGGTCCCCAGTAGCCGGCGCCGACGACGGCGATCCGAAGTTTCTCGAGTGTCATGTTTTTCCTCACGGTGAAGACGTGCTGGTCGTGGATGGTGGGCGTCACGGGGTGGGTCGGAAGATCACATCTACCCAGTAGTTGTGCTGAGAGGTGAATGACGGGAGACCGGTCGAGTAGGTGTACCTGCCCCCTCCGGCGACGGTTGTGAGCGGTCCAACGGTTCTCGCATTGGCCAGATCGTTCGCGGTCACGGAATAGCGACCGACCGGCGCCGTGTAGCTGACGATGTATTGGGCGCCAGAGCGGATGAGGACGGGGTTGCTGAACAGGGCGAACTGCCACCCGCTTGCACTTTCATTCACGAACGTTGCGGTGGCGAGGGCCTGGCCTTCTGGACCCCAGAGCGTGCCAACGTGAGCACCGACGTCCTGCGTGCCCTTGTAGAAACGAACACCGAGGACTTCACCGGCAGCCGATGAGGTGAACGCCATTCCGACCTGCACCGATTTCCGGTCATCCCAGTTGGTATTCGCGGGTGTTCCCGTTGGTCCAAAGACTGAGACCACTCCTGGCTGGGCGAGCGGGTCGCCAGCCGGTCCCGGGGTCGGCGTGGGCGTCGGGGTTGGAGTCGGCGTCGGCGTCGGCGTCGGCGTCGGGGTTGGGGTCGGCGTCGGCGTTGGGGTCGGCGTTGGAGTCGGCGTCGGCGTCGGCGTCGGCGTCGGGGTTGGAGTTGGAGTTGGAGTTGGCGTCGGCGTTGGGGTCGGCGTCGGCGTTGGGGTCGGCGTCGGCGTTGGGGTCGGCGTCGGAGTCGTCGTGGTCTGCGTGAACTCCACGTCGACGAAGTAGTTTGTCGACTCGTAGGAGAAGGTCGGCAAGCCACCGCCACTGCCATATAGATAGCGTCCGGTGATTCCTGTCAGGGGTCCGGAGACCCGTGGTGTTGCGAAGAATCCGGAGGTGTAGGAGTAGTGCCCCTGCGGAGCGTAGTAGGACACCACGTACTGAGCGCCGACGGTCAACGGAACCGGAGTGGACAGTCGCGCCGTCTGCCAGCCCGTCGCCGACTCGCCGGTGAAATTCACCGTCGCCACACGTTGACCGGCCGCGTTCCACAGCGAACCGGTGTGCGCTCCGTTGTTTCCGACTCCCTTGAAGAATCGAATGGCGGTGACCGAACCGGCCTGGCTTGCCGTGAACGCCATCCCCAGCTCGACCGGTGCTGAATCGTCCGTTGCTGCGGGAACGACAGGTGTCACGTTCCCGAGCACCGTATGCGTTGTCGTCGACTGGCTGGTCGCAGCGGTGCGGAAGGACCACTGCTGGTTTGCGAGTGCCGTTCCTCCCGTCGATCTGATGCCTGAAGCCGTGACGTTGATCGACGCATCAGCCGGCAGAGTCCCGGTCGGGGTGAAAGTGATGGTCCTCTGGTTCGCGCTCAGCCCGAGCGTTCCGGCGAGGCGTGTGCCGCCCGATGAAACAGCGAGGTCGTACCCAGCGGCGATCGCCGTCGAGAATGTAATCGATACCGCCGAGTTCCGTGCGACGTTCACGGCGTTGGCCGCGGGCGTCGTGCTCACAACGCTGAGCGGCGCTGGAGTGTTCTCGAAAACGACGTCTACGGAGTACCCGGTTGTTGTTCTCGTGTTCGGGAACACATTGGCGTAGCTGTAGACACCGGAGTTGGCCGCGACCTGGAGCGGTCCCCTGCTCATTCCACTCGCGTATTCATCGAGGGTCACCGAGTAGTGACCAACCGGCGCTCGGTAGGAAGCCACGTACTCGGTTCCTGCGGTGACGGCGACGGGCTGCGCAAAGTAGACGGTCTGCCATCCTGATGTGCTCTCGCCGCTGAAGACCGCTGTTGCCAGTGACTGACCCGTGGATGACCACAGGGTCCCGACGTGGCTTCCGGTGTTGCCAGCTGCCTTGTAGAAGCGGACACCCCGGATGACGCCATTCTCTGTGGATGAGAATCGCACGCCGAGCGTCACAGCTTCAGGATCGCCGACCTCTAGAACACCGGGAACTGCTCCGTCGTCGTAGAGACTGCACGGGCACACCCCTGGCTGCGCCGGCGGTTTGACTGTCGTGAACGACCACTCGCCCCGGGCGACCGGCTGCTCACCGGTTGTTCCCGCGATAGAGAGTGACACGGAGTACTTCACAAAACCGGCGAGGGCAGTTGCCGGCGTGAATGTGGCGGTGCGCGTGGTGGCGTTGTACGTGGTCGCTCCGGTCACCACGGCGCCGAGGCTGTCTTTGACAACCATGCGAATGGACGCGGGAGTGACGGCCTGCGACAGCACGGCACTGATCACCGTCGTTGTCGAAACACTGGACGAGTCAGGAAGCGGCCACTGCTGCGATGCTCCAAGAGGGGAAGCGTCAGCTGTGTCGAAGATCGGGTCGACGAAGTAGTTGCTGCGCTCGTAGCTTTCACTCGGGAATCCCTGGTTGGTGTTGTACACGGCCGCAGCTGGTGACCCGAAACCGCCCGTAACTTTCAGCGGATGACGAGTGACGTCTGCATAGGCGGCGAAGTCTGTATCGATCGCGTAGTGCCCTCGTGGAGCGAAGTATGAAACGACATAGGTTTGCCCCGCTGTGACGGAAATCGCACTGTCGAATTTCGCCGTCTGCCACCCTGACGCGGTCTCCTGCGTGAACGTAGCCGTTGCCAGGCGCACGCCATCGCTTCGCCACAGCGAACCGGTGTGGGTTCCGGTGTTTGCACTGCTCTTGTAGAAGCGGACGCCGGAGACGAACCCGTTGACAGCCGGTGTGAAGCGCAGCCCCAGTTCAACCGGTTGCGCGTCACCGCTATCCGGTCGCGACGGTGTGATGTCGCCAAAGAAGGAGTACGGACCGGTGACGTTGAGCGTGCGGGTGACAGGCGTTGCGGGATAGTTCGCGCTGTCATCGATGGCCCGAGCCATCACATTCGTTGCACCCATGCCCGTCTGCACGTAGGAGTATGACCACGCGGTGGTGCCGGTTGCTGCGTGCCAGGTCTCTCCGCCATCGGTCGATACTTCGACGCCGGCAACGCTGCCGCCGACATCCCGTGCGGTACCAGACACTGTGACACGTTTTCCGTTAGCAGCTGTCGCATTCTGAGCCGGGCTGTCAATGGTCACGGTCGGCGCAGTCCGATCGGCGCTTGCCGTTGCCGGAACAAGCCCCGCGGCGAGAGACGCCGGCTGCGCTCCCATATCTGCGAGGAGGTTCACCTGGGCCTGCTGCATCCGAGGATCAGCGGCAGCACCATTGCCGTCATGTTCGGCGTCGAGCCCCCATGCCCACTGAATGGTTCCTGCGGAGAAGACGAGCGCTCCACTCGGTGCCTTGTAGAGGGTCATGTGGTGGGTGGTGGTTCCGGCCGCCACTGTGTTGCCGTAGTCCTGCAGGTATTCCGGCACCGCACCGGTCGTCGTCGACAGTCGGATGAGTCCATCGGGCCGGAAGCCGTTGTCGACGTCTTCGTTCGACTCATAACCGATGGTGTGCGCCGCGAGGGACGCGGTGGATCCCGCGGCGAGGTTCGTCAGATTGGTGTTGCGCCAGAGGCGAAGCTTGCCCTCGCTCGCGGTCACCTTCATCGCAAGGTCCGAGTAGTTGACCTGATAGAGCGTGCCGATCAGTGCGTTCTCCGGTTGCCCCGCGCCCGCTGACTGGGGCGCGTAACGCGGGTCTCTCCAGGTTCCCGTCCACTGGGCGGACGGGTCGATCTTTCGATAACTCCAGGTCTCCTTGTAGCTCACGAGCGTGCGGTACGCGGTGGCACTCGTATCCGCGGATGGCTCATATCGCGTTCGCCAGTAGCCCTCGTTACCCGCAAGGAATTGCAGGTTCACTCCCGCGTCGCGCGCAGCTTCGATGTTCGCCTTTTGCGCGCCCGACCAATACTCGTCATGACCGACCGAGAGGAAGACGTTGTGGTTCTTCAGCAGCGCGCCGCGCCTGTCGGTATCGACGCCGCTGAAGTAGCTGACGTCGTAGCCGTTCTTTTCCATGAATCGCACCTGGGCGTATTCGCTGGAGAAGTAGAAATCTCGACCGTTGAAATCGGCCCGGGTGTTGAACGGGCGGTTGTAGCTGATCTTGTACGCACGGCCGTTGGCTGCGCCCTGATAGAAGTCGCTTCCGCCGTAGGTGTTGTAGGCGTGCCAGGTGGGGTCGGAGGTTTGGAAAAGAACGTCAGAAGTGCTGGCTTCGTTGCGAACGATGAAGATGATGTGGCTGGATCCACCGGTGTCTGCGCGTTTCAGAAGTGCGACATACACGCCGGAAACGGCGCTTGCCGGAACGTTCCACGAGGCGGACACCCCCCACGTGCCACAGTCGTAGAGCTCTGTGGCCGCTTCGGTTATGCACTCCCTCTGTGTTGCTGGGCGATTTGGCGCAAGGACGGCGCGATCGATGTAGCGGGCACCGAGACCCTGGTAGTAGCCAGTGCGGTAGATGTCGACCGTGTAGTTGAGCACGTCAGAGTCGATCTTGAAGTCGATGCGGTTTCCGACGTTCACACTGATTTCGGTGGCGAAGCCTTGAATAGTTCGGTCGCCGGCTCCGTCGATGTCCCAGACGTCTGGATCGGTGCCTTGCTTCGAGTTTTCGCACACTATCGGATTGGACTCGGGACCGCAGGGCTCAGCGGCATATGCCGCCCCGGCCCCGAGAGGAACCGCGAGGGTGACAATCAGCACGAAAGCTGCGGCGAGCGCCAGGGAACTGCGCGACACTCGACTGCGGAACTGGTGGGCCAGCTTGCTCGATCGGGGCACTTCAGTACTCTTCTCACCTGAGTGCGGCCACGACAATCACCGCCTCCTGCCGTGCCGTGGAGGAGGTGGGATGGGTCGCTGTAGCCGCAGGGCACTAAACGTGATGGATATTCACGTTCTGTGTGAAAAGAGTAGCCCGGGGCACCCCCGGCGCACTCCCCCCTTTTCGGGTGAGAAAACCTCAGGTTATCGGATCGGCTAAACCAGACCCTCACGGTGGGCGAGGATCACGGCCTGCACCCGGTCACGGAGTTCGAGTTTGAAGAGGATTCGGCCGACGTGCGTTTTGACGGTCGACTCCGAGAGGAAGAGACGCCCGGCGATCTCCGAGTTGGACAATCCCTCGCCGACGGCGGTCAGTACTTCCAGTTCACGTTCGGTCAGCGTCGCGAGCCGTGAAGAGGAGCCATCTGCACCGACCACCGGCAGCTTGCCACCGTAAAGGTCGAGCATCCGTCGTGTGATTCGGGGTGAGACGCTCGCCTCCCCCGTCGCCACCGCGCGGACGGCGGCGAGCAACTCTGCCGGCGGAGCGTCTTTCAGCAGGAACCCGCTCGCTCCGGCGTTGAGGCCACCAAACGCATACTCGTCCAGGTCGAACGTTGTCAGGATGATGACCTTCGCGTCTGGCTGCTCCGCCACAATGCGTCGCGTCGCCTCGATTCCGTCAAGCGCCGGCATTCGGACGTCCATCAGAATCACATCCGGCCGAAGTGCACTCGCGCGATCGACAGCGGTTGCCCCATCTGCCGCTTCACCGACGACCTCCATGTCGTCCTCCCCGGCGAGGACCATCGCGAGCCCCATCCGCAACAGGTCCTGGTCGTCAACGATCATCAACCGAATGCTCATGGGTTTTCTCCTGTTTCCGGCATCGTCATGTGGACGCGCCATCCGCCGCCAGACATGGGGCCACTCGTTACGGTCCCGCCATAAAGGGCAGCACGCTCAGCCATGCCGACGAGTCCGCGACCTGTGCCCTCAGAGACCGGGGTTTCTCCGGCCTTGCCGTCGTCTGTGACCGTGACGGTCACCGCACCGTCGGCACATTCCAGTACGACATCCACACGACTCGGTTGCGACGCGTAGCGAAGCGCGTTCGTGAGCGCTTCCTGGACCGCGCGATAGATCGTCACCTGCGCTCCCTGGCCGACGGGAGGAACACCGGTTACGGTCAATGTCGCCGGTAGTCCCGTTGCCCGATAGCTCTCAACGAGCTGCGGAAGTTCGTCGAGCGTCGGCTGGGGAGCCCGCTCCGCGATTTCGTTCTCCTCGTCGCGAAGAATCCCGAGCAGGCGCCTCATCTCGGCGAGCGACGCACGCCCGGTCGAGCCGACGTTTCTGATGGCGGCGAGCGATGCGTCTGGATCCTTCTCCACCATGGCCTCAGCCCCATCGGCCAGTCGAATCATCACCGACAGGCTGTGCGCAACGATGTCGTGCATCTCCCTGGCAATTCTCGAGCGTTCGGATGCCGCGGCCAATTGCGCCTGCTGGTCACGTTCTCGAGCCAACTGGCCTGCACGGTCGACAAGGGCCCCGATGTAGCGCTTGCGGTTGCCGATATTGATGCCGATCAGAACCGCGAACAGCCCGCCAATGATCGTGGAAATCACATCGGCATCGGCCGGGTCGGTTGCTATCCCTGCCGTGGCAAGACCGGCGAGCGCGACCGCCACTGCGGTGGCGCCAAGTCCGATCCACGCCGCCCGAACGCTGTGATGAACGGCAACAGAGTAGAGGGCGATAGTGAGAGCTATCGGCCCCATACTGCTCGAGTTCCAGATGAACAGCGCAGTGACGGCGAGAGTGATGATGAGCGCGGTCATCGGTGCGCTGCGTCGCTTGTAGAGCGCCACAGTAGTGACTGCCCCGAGGAGCAGAGCGAACGTGTTGAGGACGGGCGACAGAGATCCGTCGACGTAGGTGACGATGCGAGCGACTGCCTCAGGGAACGCGTAGATCGAGGCGATGAGGATATCCGCCGTGCGCAAGTGCCTCGCCCAAAACAGGCGGATAACGCCGGGGGGCCGAGGCAGACGAAGCTCCCCGTCCGCACCCTGAGTGGCGTGCGGCGGGGAGCTGTTCGGCGTCTCGGTCAGGCGTCTCTCCGCTTCATCAGGATGGCCCCGGCTGTCAGCGAGGCTCCCACCCAACCGAGCACAACAAGCAGCTGCTGCCAGGGCTCGAGGGCAGGGTTATCCGATTGTAGGCCGAGAGCTCCGAGGCCCGCTTCGGAAATGAGGTACGGAACCGTGTTCGTTGCCCACTCGGCTGGAATGAACTGCAGAACCGTCGGCAGGATGAGAATGATGCCGAGCACCACGGAGATGCCACCGGCCGAGTTGCGAACGACGGTGCCGACGCCGAGAGCGAAGACCGCGATCAGGGCGAGGTACAGCGCTCCGCCGATCACGGCGCGCAACACGTCGGGATGGCTGAGCGGCGCGGCGATTCCGCTGCCTGAGAGGAACGGACTGCCGATCAGGTACGCGCCGACTGTAGAGATGAGCCCGACGACGAACGTTGCCACGAACAGGACGAGCGCCTTGGCCCAGAGCACCGGCAGGCGCCGAGGAACCGCTGTGAACGTCGAACGGATCATTCCTGTGCCGTACTCGCCTGCAATGAAGAGCACACCGAGGACGGCGGCGACGAGTTGTCCGAGGGCCACCGGGAACGAGCTGACCTGCATGACGATCCCCGTCTGCGCCTCGGCCGGGAGCGACCCCTCCATTGTGCTCGCGAGCGTTGCGGCGAGCACAGCCGTCAACGCGAAGGACATCGCAATCAGGATCGCGTATGACCATACGGTTGATCGCAGGCTGCGCAGCTTGATCGTTTCGGAGCGAAGGATGCCGGCGAAACGCACCGGGCTCGCGGTGGCGCCCCGTGGCATCCGCAGTTCTGGCACTTCAAGCGCCCCATTCAGTGAGTCGGTAGTCATCGCGAGACCTCCAGGTTTCGCGCGGAGGCACCTGTGCGGTACTCCACATCGTCATTCGTGAGTTGCAGGTAGGCCTCTTCGAGCGAGGCTGAAATCGGGGTGAGTTCGTGCAGGGCGATCCCTCCTCGAGCGGCGAGGTCGCCGATGGTTCGGGGGTCGAGTCCGGTGACGGTGAGCATGTCGTGCTCAGCGTGGGTGATGGTGACGTCGGGGGAAGCGAGCGTTGAGGCGAGAACGGATGCTTGTGGCGAGCGAACTCGGACGCTTACGAGCGAAGCGCCGCCAATGATGTCCGCGACAGGGGAGTCGGCGATCACGCGTCCCTTGCCGAGGACGATCAGGTGGTCGGCTGTCACGGCCATCTCACTCATCAGGTGACTCGACAGAAGGACGGTGCGTCCCTCAGCCGCGAGGCCCCGAACCAGCGATCGCACCCAGCGCACCCCCTCCGGGTCGAGGCCGTTGATGGGTTCGTCGAGGATGAGAGTCTGCGGGTCGCCAAGCAGGGCAGCGGCGATGCCGAGCCGCTGCCCCATGCCGAGTGAGAATCCGCCGACGCGCTTGCGTGCGACGGACTCGAGCCCGGTGAGTTCGATCACCTCGTGCACCCGACGCTTCGGGATGCGGGCCGTCGCCGCGAGGGCGAGGAGGTGGTTCTCGGCATTGCGTCCGGTGTGAACGGCTTTCGCGTCGAGCAGGGCCCCGACCTCGGAGAGCGGTGAGGTGTGGGCGGCGTAGTACCGGCCGTTGACGGTGACTCGGCCTGCCGTGGGGCGGTCCAGCCCGACGATCATGCGCATCGTGGTGGACTTGCCCGCGCCGTTTGGTCCGAGAAATCCCGTCACGATTCCGGGCCGGACAGTGAACGTAATGTCGTTGACCGCGGTTTTTTGCCCGTAGGTCTTGGTGAGGTTGCGTGCTTCAATCATGCTGCGAGATTACGGGCGACCGGCGCACCGTCGCGTCCTCCCGCAGGGCAGGAAAGAGGGCCCTCCCTCATACCCCGGTACCGTCCCGAGCGGCACCAACAGGCATCCGCTCGGGGTTATGGCGGAAAGTTAGAGCTGCGAGCCGTTCACCGCGAAGGTGTCGCAGTTGCCAGGGCCGCCCTCGCGGCCGGCGTTGAACCAGCGCTGGCGCTGCTCGCTCGAGCCGTGCGTCCAGGCCTCAGAGTTCACGCCCTGGCCTGAGCCGGCCTGGATGCGGTCGTCACCAACGGCAGCCGCTGCGTCGAGCGCATCGGCGATTTGCGCTGCGGTTGGGCGCTCGAGGAAGGTGACGCCGTTTTTGTCCTCGGTCTCACTGGCCCCTGCGACCCAGGCGCCGGCGAAGCAGTCGGCCTGAAGCTCGATGCGCACCGAGTCCGAGTCCGGTCCTGTGCCTGTGCGGTCGGCGGACTCCATGATTCCGGAGATGGCCTGGATGTGGTGTCCCCACTCGTGTGCGGCAATGTACAGCTGCGCGAGCGGACCGCCCGTGGTGTCGAACGGCGGTTCGCGCAGCTGCGAGAAGAACGAGGTGTCGATGTAGAGCGTCTCATCCCCTGGGCAGTAGAACGGGCCTGTTGCACTGGAAGCTGCGCCGCACCCGGTCGTTGTCGATGCTTCGAACAGGTCAAACCGTGGCGTGCGGTACTCGCCGCTCGCCACCGTGCTGTAGTTCTCGACCCAGTACGCGTCCATGGACGCCCCTGCACCCGACATCAGACACTCAACGTTGGCATTCGCGTCTTCACCGGTTTTGCACTGCTCGTTCAAGGACGTTGCAGCGGGCTCGGACCCGCCACCGGCGCCACCACCGATGATCCCGCTCAGGTCGATTCCGGTGAACTGGGCGATGAGGAAAACAGCGACGACCGCGAGTCCACCGCCGCCGACGCCGATCGCGGTTCCGCGACCGCGCTTGCGCACATTGCTGCCGGAAATGTCTGAGTCAGGATTGAACGTCACGGGCCACAATTTACCCGCTGATCAACAAAGGTGACCACGCCTTGCGCAGCCCGGGCCGGGAGGGCTAGGAGGCGAAGCGGTCGGTGGCTTCGATCAGCGCGTCCAGGGTTCCCGGCTCATCGAACGCGTGCCCGGCGTCCGGGATCATCCGGAGGTCGGCGTGCGGCATCGCTTCGGCGAGCGCCCACGCCGTCATCGGCGGAGTACACATGTCGTATCGCCCCTGGACGATCACGGTGGGAATGCTCGCAAGCTTCGGAGCATCCCGAATCAGCTGGCCTTCCTCCCACCAGCCACCGTGCATGAAGTAGTGGTTCTCGATACGCGCGAACGCGACAGCGTATGCCGGCTCGGTGAACCGGGCGACGTTGTCTGCATTGGGCAGGAGAGTGATGATCGACGACTCCCAGCGGGACCAGGCCACAGCGGCTGGGCCGTGCACCGCCGGATCCGGATCGTTGAGCAGTCGTGAATAGGCGCGAAGGAGATGCCCACGCTCGTCGACGGGAACCGGCTCAAGGAACTGTTCCCACAGGTCGGGGAAGACGGCCGACGCGCCGCCCTCGAGAAACCAGTCGAGTTCGACCTGGCGAAGGGTGAAGATGCCGCGCAGCACGAGCTCACTCACCCGGTCGGTGTGGGTCTCCGCATAGGCGAGAGCCAGCGAACTGCCCCAGGAGCCGCCGAACACCTGCCAGGTGTCGATCCCGAGGTGCTCGCGCAGCTTCTCGATGTCGGCGACGAGGTGCCAGGAGGTGTTGACCGACAGATCCGCCTCCGGCGCGCTCGCGTGCGGGAGGCTCTTGCCGCAGCCCCGCTGGTCAAACAGGACGATGCGGTACTTCGCAGGGTCAAAGACTCGACGCTGGCTCGGGTTGGTTCCGCCGCCGGGGCCACCGTGGAGAAAGACGACGGGCTTGCCCTCTGGGTTGCCGCTGGTCTCCCAGTAGATCTGTTGGCCGTCGCCGACGTCGAGGTGGCCGGAGGCGTACGGTTCGATCTCGGGATACATTTCGCGCATACCCGACCGTATCGCGATCCTTCAATTGAGCGGATGCTGTCGGTAGGCTTGCCGGCACACCTTTCGGAGGGCGCTATGTCAACTGCCACATCCTCACCGATCACCGTGACGCTGACGGGAGCTGGCGGTCAGATCGGTTACGCGCTGCTCTTCCGTATCGCCGCCGGCGAGCTTCTCGGACCGAATGTGACAGTGCGGCTGAAGCTTCTCGAAATTCCCGCGGGCATCGCCGGGGCTGAGGGCGCTGCGCTCGAACTGCAGGACGGCGCCTTTCCGCTCCTCGACAGCGTGAACGTCACCGACAGTGCGGCTGCCGCCTTTGATGGCACGAACGTCGCGCTTCTGGTCGGCTCGCGCCCGCGCGGCCCCGGCATGGAGCGGGCAGACCTGCTCGCCGCCAACGGGGCCATCTTCGGGCCGCAGGGTGCTGCGATCAATGAGCACGCGGCATCCGACATTCGTGTTGTGGTCGTCGGGAACCCGGCGAACACCAATGCTCTCATCGCGCAGGCGCACGCACCCGACGTCCCGCGTGAACGATTCACCGCCCTCACCCGCCTCGACCACAACCGGGCGCTCGGTCAGTTGTCCGCCAAACTGGGCATCCCGGTGCGCGACATGGACGGTGTCACGATCTGGGGAAACCACTCGGCAACGCAATACCCTGACGTTTCGCACGCGACAGCCGGCGGCACACCGGTGCGCGACCTGGTCGACGATGCGTGGCTTGCGAACGAGTTTATTCCGCGGGTGGCGAACCGCGGTGCCGAGATCATCGAGGTGCGCGGTTCGAGCTCGGTGGGGTCCGCGGCGAGCGCCACAGTCGACCATGTCTTCGACTGGGTGAATGGCCAGCGAGGGCGGTGGACGAGCGTCGCTCTCCCGTCGGACGGCAGCTACGGTGTGCCGGAAGGACTGGTCTCCTCGTTCCCCGCCGAAAGCGTCGACGGCAAGTGGCGCATCGTTCAAGGGCTGGAACTGAACGCCTTCTCGACAAGCCGCATCGCGGCATCCGTTGCGGAACTTGCCACAGAACGTGAGCAGGTGCAAGGTCTGGGTCTTCTGTAACTCGCGGGCGTAGCGTGGCCGCATGGACTATCGATACCTCGGCAACTCTGGCCTGAAAATTTCGGAAATCACCTACGGCAACTGGCTGACCCACGGGTCGCAGGT
Organism: Mycetocola zhadangensis; assembly: GCF_003668565.1. GTDB lineage: Bacteria > Actinomycetota > Actinomycetes > Actinomycetales > Microbacteriaceae > Mycetocola_A > Mycetocola_A zhadangensis. The sequence continues at coordinate 793,757 of NZ_RCWJ01000002.1, read as the reverse complement.
CGAGAACGACACGGCGAAGCAGTGCGTCGCGGCCGCGCTCGAGAGCGGTATCACCACCTTCGACACGGCTGACGCCTACGCGAACACCGCTGCGGAGACCGTGCTCGGCGAAGCGCTGGCGAACGGACGCCGCGAGTCGCTGGAGATCTTCACCAAGGTGTACTGGCCGACCGGTCCGAAGGGTCCGAACGACTCCGGGCTCAGCCGCAAGCACATCATGGAGTCGATTCACGGCTCGCTGACCCGGCTCGGCACCGACTACGTCGACCTCTACCAGGCACACCGATTCGACTATCACACGCCCCTCGAAGAGACCATGCAGGCGTTCGCGGATGTCGTGCGGCAGGGCAAGGCCCTGTACATCGGTGTCTCGGAGTGGAACGCCGACCAATTGCGCCAGGGTGCTGCTCTCGCGAAGGACCTCGGCTTCTCGCTCGTCTCCAACCAGCCGCAGTACTCGATGCTGTGGCGGGTCATCGAGGACGAGGTCGTTCCGGCGTCGCGTGAACTCGGTATCTCCCAGATCGTCTGGTCTCCGGTCGCGCAGGGCATCCTGTCTGGCAAGTACCTGCCTGGCCAGCCGCTGCCGGAGGGTTCGCGTGCGACAGACGAGAAGGGCGGCGCAGACACGGTGAAGGCGTTCCTCCGCGACGAGGTGCTCACCGCCGTTCAGAACCTGAAGCCGATCGCCGACGAGAACGGTCTCACCCTCGCTCAGTTGGCGATCGCCTGGGTGCTCGCCAACGACAATGTCGCTGCCGCACTCATCGGCGCGTCTCGCCCCGAGCAGGTGCGCGACAACGTGAAGGCGTCAGGCGTGAAGCTCTCAGCTGAGACCCTGGGACGCATCGACGAGGTCCTCGGCTCACTGCCTGAGACCGACCCGGCGAAGACCACATCACCCGAAAACCGCCCGTCCTAGCCGACGGCGCACACCAGCAAGGGAGAATCACATGAGTCGCATCGTGCTCATCGGAGGTCACGGAAAGATCAGCCGCATCCTCACAACACAGTTGGTCGACAACGGCGACGAGGTGGTCAGCGTGTTCCGCAACGCCGACCACGCGTCAGACATCGCCGGCCTGGGTGCTGAACCTGTGGTCTGCGACATCGAGACGGCGTCCGTCGATGACCTCGTTCCAATTCTGACGGGGGCGGATGCTGTTGTGTTCGCCGCTGGGGCCGGCCCCGGTTCCAGCGCGGAACGCAAGCACACCGTCGACTACGAGGGTTCGGTCAAGTCGGCGGCCGCAGCCGAGCGTGCAGGCGTGAGTCGTTTCGTGCAGATTTCGGCGATGGGGATCGACGGCGAGATCGACACGGGCGACGACGTCTGGGCCGCCTATGTCGCTGCAAAGCGCAATGCGGACATCGATCTGAAAAAGACGTCGCTGGCGTGGACAATCCTGCGCCCGGGAGCACTCACCGATGACGAACCGACCGGCATGGTCAAGCTCGAGGCGAGCACCGGCAAGGGTTCGATCCCCCGTGCCGACGTCGCAGCGCTGGTCGCCGCAGCGCTGACCTTCCCGGAAACGGCCGGCTTCACCTGGGAAGCCATTTCAGGCGAAACCCCGATCGCGGCCGCGGTCGCCGCTGGGGTTTCGGCCGGATAGCCGGTTGAGGCGGGCGGCGCCTCAGCCGCCCGCCTCAACGAAGACCAGAATTCCGTCGAGGACCCGTGCGAGGCCGAACTCGAAAGCCAGCTCGGGATTACTGGCCGCCTGGTACGCCTCACCAGCCGCCTGCCCGACGCGTCCGGCGATGGGATACTTCGATCCATCCATCACCTTCTCCAGAACCGGCGCATTCACCTCCCACCACTCGGCATCGCTCACTCCCGATTGTTGCTGGGTGACTTCCTGATCTCTCGCGGTCCGGGCTGCGCTCGACACAAACCCGGCGATCAGGGTCACGACCTGGTCCATGTCGATGTCGCTGATTCCCACGCCATCGACCGCTGACAGCTCCCATTCGTATCGGTTCGAAACGTGGGGTCCGAGTGCGGGCCTGGACGTATCGACCTGTAAGAGCCACGGGTGCCTGCGGTATTCATCCCAGAGGTGCCTGGCCACGGTGTCGAGCCGGCTTCGCAGATCGCCGTCGAGCGCTGGGTGCTCCACCTCACCGGTGACCTGGTCCACCATCAACCCGATCAGCTCCTCCCGCCCAGGCACGTAGGTGTACAGACTCATCACCCCCATCCCCAGGCGCTCCGCTACCTTCCGCATCGAAAACGCGTCGAGTCCTTCATCATCGGCGAGAGCGATGCCGCACTCAACGACGGCGTTCACCGTGGACTTTTGTTTCGGCCCGCGCGCCGGTGGGTGTTCGCCGAGCTCGTGCCGCCAGAGCAGTGCAAGGGCGCGGTCGGGGTCGCTCTGTGCTGTCGGATCGTTCGGGGCCATTGCCCTAGTGTACTTATTCCGTATGGTGTACGCTCATTAATCCTGCTAACTCCGTAGGGCGTACGACATAAGGAGTATTGTGCCTTCCCCCCTCTCCCTCACCGCCTCAGGGCTGCACAAACGCTACGGCGATGTGAAGGCCCTCGACGACTTCTCCCTGGACATCCCGCCAGGCACGATTCACGGGCTGCTCGGCCCAAACGGCGCTGGCAAAAGCACCGCGGTGCGTGCGCTGGCGACGCTCATCGACGTCGACAGAGGCGAGGCAAGCGTCGCCGGGCACAACGTCCGCACGTCTCCGGCAAAGGTTCGACAACGCATCGGACTCGTCGGGCAGGCCGCCGCGGTCGACGAGATCCTCGGCGGCACCCAGAACCTCGTGATGTTCGGCCGACTGTTCGGCCTCAGCAAGAGCGCCGCAACCGCTCGAGCCGCGCAACTGCTCAACGCCTTCGACCTCACCGAAGCGGCCGGGCGACCGGTGTCGGGATACTCGGGTGGCATGCGCCGACGGCTCGATATCGCTGCGAGCCTGATCCTTTCCCCGGCCGTGCTTTTCCTCGACGAACCGACGACGGGACTCGACCCCCGCGGACGCAATGAAGTCTGGCGCACCATCCGCACCATCGCAGCACAAGGAACGACAGTGCTGCTCACTACCCAGTACCTCGACGAGGCCGATCAGTTGGCCGACAGCATTTCAGTGATGAACGCCGGACATGTCGTGCAGTCTGGGACACCCGATGAACTGAAGAAGCAGCTGGGTGCCGACCGAATTGTGATCACGGTAACGGATGCCGCAGAGCTGGCGCGCGTCGCAGCATCCGTTCGTGTCCATACGGAACCGACGATCGACGAGGCCGGTCGCTCGGTGACGATCGAGGCACCAGCCGGAACGGCAGCGCTGATGGCTGCGGTTCGCGCCCTCGACGACGCCGGCATCGAACCTGTCGACCTGGTTCTGCGGCGCCCGACACTCGATGAGGTCTTCCTCGCCCTGACCGCCCAGGAGAACGCATCATGACCACTCTTTTGACGCCACGCTCCCCCGCTCTCCGCAACGGGTGGATCCTCACCCAGCGCGAACTGCTGCACTGGGTTCGCCAGCCAGCACTGCCGATCTTCGGCCTGCTTTTCTCGATCATGCTCCTGCTGATGTTCGGGTTCCTGTTCGGCGGCGCCATCGAGGTGCCTGGCGGCGGCGACTACATCAACTTCCTCCTGCCGGGCATGTTCACCCTCACCATGCTGTTCGGGCTCGAAGGAACCATGCTTGCGATGTCGACGGATGCCACGAAGGGCATCACAGATCGCTTCCGTTCGATGCCGATCCACAGTTCAGCGGTGGCATTTGGCCGGTGCGGAGCCGACATGGCGTCTTCGGTTCTCAACCTGGCCGTGCTGATCGTCGGTGGGCTGTTCATCGGGTGGCGCATCACGACAGATCTCGGGTCTGCGCTCGTCGCTGTCGCACTCCTGCTGTGGCTACGATTCGCCCTGCTCTGGATCGGTATCTTCCTGGGCATCGCCTTCCGCAGTCCGGCCGCGACGATGGCCGTCCAAGTGCTGGTGTGGCCGGTCGGGTTCCTCTCCAACGTCTTCGTGGCACCCGAGACGATGCCGGGTTGGCTCGGCGCCATCGCGCAGTGGAACCCGATATCGGCGACAGCAACGGCGACCAGGCAGCTGTTCGGGAATCCAACCGGAGTAACGTCGGGCTGGATGACCGAGTGGGCCGTGCCCATGGCTTTGCTTTGGCCCCTGGTCCTGACGCTGGTGTTCCTGCCGCTCTCGGCTCGCGCGTATCGGCACCTGCGCCGGTAGCGAAGCACACGGGTGAACACTCGACGAGCACGAATGTTCGTTCCATTCATCGAGTCGGCCCAAAAGGTCATTCGCTCGATCGATCGGTCCGAAAGGGTCATTCCGCCCGAGGCGGAACGACCCTTTCGGCCGGATCGATTTGCTCAGCGTGAAAACGCACGATGCCGCCCTCACCGTGATGGCGAAGGCGACATCGTGCGTTCGCGGAGTTACTTTTTGGGAGCCTTGAGCGACTTCTCGGCAATCGGGGTTTCACCCGAGGCGCGCAGCTCGGCGAAGTACGCCGCCGCTTCCTCCTGACGCTCGGCTTCGATACCCGACGAAATGGGTGCACGCAGGTGCTCCTGGGTGTAGCCGAACGCTTCGACGAGATCGAGCGCGTGCGGGCGGATCCGTGCGAGCAACCGGTCGATGTACGCGGTCACCGCCGACGCGCGCTGACCGGACAGACGCCCATTGATGAGGTACCAGGAGAGGTGCTTCTCAACGAGGCCGAGGCCGAACAGGTCGCGCAGCCAGGTCAGCACCTTCTTCGTGCCGGGGTCGGTGACCTTGGCGAGGGCCTCGGTGAACGCCTCCCACTGCAGCAACTCGGCGTGCGCCCGAGCAGCCTCGATGAGCTCGTTCTGGTTGGCGTTGAACAGCGCTGCGCCCTCGGCCGGTGTGAGTTTGCTCGCGGCACGCAGTCGTCCGGCGACTCCTGCAACCATTCCCTCGACCCGGTCGGTGAGCAGTTCGCGCTGTGTCTCCTCGTTCTGCAGGTGTCCGACGGAGCGAGCGGTCGACCCGAAGTCAGAAACCGTCTGCGCAAGCGAACGGAGACCCGTGCCGTGCACGACCTTGCCACGCGCCTGCTCAGCGGCGAATCGGGCGAGCGTTGCGGCATCCGCTCCCTTGAACCGCTTCGCGTAGTCGCCGAGCAGTCGCTTGCCCACGAGCTGCAGCAGCACGTTGTTGTCACCCTCGAACGTGACGTAAATGTCGAGGTCGGCGCGCAGACTGGTCAGGCGGTTACCCACCATGAAGCCAGCACCACCGCAGGCTTCGCGCGCTTCCTGCAGAGTGTCGAGCGCGTGCCAGGTGGAGAGCGACTTGAGCGCTGCCGCGAGCGTCTCGAGGTCCTGCCTGTCGTCGGGGGTGTCACTCTTGCCGCTGAAAACTCCGTCGAACTTCACGAGCAGCTGATCGTGCGCAAACATCGCCGCGTACGTCGTCGCAAGCTTCGGCAGCAGGCGGCGCTGGTGCCGCTGGTAGTCGAGGATGACCTCTTCACGGATGTCGCTTGACGCGTTGAACTGGCGACGCTGGCTTCCGTAGGTGATCGCGATTTGCAACGCAACAGCGGATGCCGCGACGGCGGCTCCATCGAGCGACACGCGTCCCTGCACGAGAGTGCCGAGCATGGTGAAGAAACGTCGGCCCGGGCTGGAAATCGGTGACGAATAGGTGCCGTCCTCGGCAACGTCGCCGTACCGGTTGAGCAGGTTCGTGCGCGGGACCCGGACATTCGTGAAGTGCAGTTTGCCGTTGTCGATGCCGTTGAGGCCGCCCTTGATTCCGTCGTCTTCACCTCCGATGCCCGGCAGGAACTTACCGTCGTCGTCCCGGATGGGCACATAGAAGCAGTGCACGCCGTGGTTGACGCCGTTCGTGATGAGCTGGGCGAAAAGCGTCGCGGCCTTACCGTGCACTGCGGCGTTGCCGAGGTAGTCCTTCCAGGCCGCGCGGAACGGCGTGTGGATGACGAACTCCTGGGTGTCAGCGTCATAGGTCGCCGTCGTGGCGATCGATGCGACGTCAGATCCGTGGCCGACCTCGGTCATCGCAAACGCACCGGGGATCTCAAGGCTCATGATGCCTGGCAGCCATTTCTCGTGATGCTCCTTCGAGCCGAGGTGCATGACGGCCGAACCAAAGAGCCCCCACTGCACACCAGATTTGATCTGCAGCGACGGGTCGGCGGTGACGAGTTCTTCGAAGCCGGCGATGTTGCCGCCGTGGTCTTCCTGTCCGCCGAGATGTTTCGGGAACGCGCGGTGTACCTGCCCGTTCTCGACGAGGAGTTTGAGCTGCTCGAACACACGATCTCTGTGCTCGTCGAGCGATAGACCCTCGATGCGGTGGAACTCTTCCCGCGCCGCAAGGGTGCGTGCCTTGCTTCGCGCGTCAGGCCAGGTTCCGAGGAGCTGGTGCGCGAGCTCGGGCACGTTAATCCGCGAGCCGTCCGGGCCGCCGGCTGGAAGGTCAGCGAGCACGTCGTCGCGGTGAATTTCGTCCGGTCGGACGGAGGTGTCAACCATTATCGATCCTTTGTCTTTCGGCACTGAAGCACGTCTCCATACCGTACGAGCGGCATCCGTTTGGCGTAAACAAGCCGTTCCCCGACTACAAACCGAACCCGGCGTCGGCACATACCGACTGTGGAAAGCTACAGTCCGGCGGTCAATTACTCGGACACACCCGACAAAGGCCGCGGGTGTGACGGGCCCTCGGTCTGGGAACGTGACCTTCAGCGCGATACGGCGTATGGTCGAGGAACACAGCCGGCGCGGCTGCAGGTCAAAGGAGCACCCATGCCTAGTAAGTCACCCCAGAAAAACTCTGCCAAGAAGGAACCGGCGAAGTCGCTGAAGGAAAAGCGCGCCGACAAGAAGGCAAAGGGCGAGGACAAGGCCCGGAAGGGCTAAGTTCGCCCACACACAAACCCAGGCACAAGCGCTGCGCTCGACTCGAGCGGGGCGCTTGTGCTCGTTAAGCGTCGGAAAGAATCGGCTCACGCCCGGCCACGACGTCGAGCAACTGCTGCCCGTAGGTTGCCCGCTTCTTTTCGCCGATGCCGCTGATTGAACCGAGAGCGTCAAACGAGGCGGGCTTCTCGGTGGCAACGGCACGCAGGGTGGCGTCACCGAAGACGATGTACGCGGGGACACCCTGCTGTTTGGCGGCAGCCGCCCGCCAGGACCGCAGCGCTTCAAACAGCTCAGCGTCTCCTGGGGCGAGGTCGGATACGCTCTGGCGGCGCGCCTTGCTGACCGAGGAGCGCCGTTCGGGCTCGGTGCGCATCGGAACCGACCGAGAGCCGGAGAGAACGGAAGCGCTGTCTTCGGTGAGGCCGAGGGTGCCGTACTCGCCGCGGGTAGCCAGGAGTCGCTTCGCGAGGAGCTGGCGGATAACTCCCCGCCACTGCTGCTCGCTGAGGTCCTGCCCAATGCCCCACGTCGCAAGTGCTTCGTGTTTCCACTGTGTCGTTCGGGGAGTTGTTTTGCCTCGGAGGATGTCGATGAGGTGACCGGCTCCGAACTCCTGGTTGCGTTCCCGCTTCAGGCGAACAACGGTCGAGAGGAGTTTCTGGGCGGGAACTGTGCCGTCCCACACCTCGGGCGGGTCGAGGCAGGTGTCGCAGTTTCCGCATGGCTCCGATGGCTGGCCGAAGTAGCTCAGCAGGTTGGTGCGCCGGCACTCGACGGTCTCGCACAGGGCAAGCATGGCATCGAGGTGTGCCGACATGCGCCTGCGGTGGGGGAGGTCGCCTGGCGACTCGTCGATCATGCGGCGCTGCTGGACGACGTCCTGCAGGCCGTAGGTGAGCCAGGCGACGGACGGTTCGCCGTCTCGACCGGCGCGTCCGGTCTCCTGGTAGTAACCCTCGACACTCTTCGGCAGGTCGATGTGAGCGACGAAGCGCACGTCTGGTTTGTCGATTCCCATGCCGAAGGCGATGGTGGCGACGATCACGATGCCGTCCTCCCTCAGGAAGCGCGACTGCGTCCGCTGCCGAAGCGAGGCGTCGAGGCCGGCGTGGTACGGAAGGGCATTGATGCCGTTCGCCTGAAGGTGGGCAGCGGTCTTCTCAACCGTGTTGCGGCTCAGCGCGTAGACGATGCCGGCCTGCCCCGCACCCTCTTTGGTGAGAAACTCGACGAGTTGCTTGCGCGGCTCGTTCTTGGGCACGATGCGGTACTGAATGTTGGGCCGGTCGAAGCTCGCCACGAAGTGAGCCGCGTTGCCGAGGTGCAGGCGATCCGTGATTTCGCGGTGCGTGGCATCCGTCGCCGTTGCGGTCAATGCGATGCGAGGGACGTTCGGCCAGCGTTCGACGAGTTCACCGAGGGCGAGGTAGTCGGGACGGAAGTCGTGGCCCCACTGCGAAACGCAGTGAGCTTCGTCGATGGCGAAGAGGGCGATCTTGCCGTTCGCGAGGAACCGCTTGGTCGACTCGGAGCTGAGCCGCTCCGGCGCGACGTAGAGCAGGTCAAGTTCACCGGCCAGGTAGGCCCGCTCTACCCGGTCGCGCTCGACCGCATCCTGGGTGGAGTTGAGGAACGCCGCACGCACACCGACCGCGAGCAGCGCGTCGACCTGGTCCTGCATGAGGGCAATCAGTGGCGAAATCACGATGCCTGTGCCGTCGCGCACGAGTGATGGCACTTGATAGCAGAGGCTCTTGCCACCACCCGTTGGCATCAGGACAACAGCGTCACCGCCGGCGATCACCTGGTCGACGATGGCCTGCTGTTCTCCGCGGAACGACTCGAAGCCGAAGACCGAGTGCAGCACGTCGAGCGCTGTGGGGGCGGTTTCGGGGAGGGTCACTCCCGAAACGATAGCCGCTGCACGGAACATCGGTTAATTTCGGCGGCCGCCTGGGGATGCGCTTTCGAGCGTGATCTCGTACTGGGGAGAAGCGCGCGGGCAACAGGTTCCCCTGTCGCCCGCGCAAGGACGGCGACGAGCGCGCCGTTCGGGTTTACTCCGGTCGTGTGTCGTCCGCTGAACTGCCCGCCGAGGAGTCGTCGGCTGGGGAGTCTTCGGTCGAACCGGCGGTCTTCGTGCCCTTCCGTCGAACCACAAGAAGGACAACGACCGCGGCGGTCACGACGATGGCGAGAGCAGCACCGATCCAGAGGATGTCGCTCGGAGCAGCCGATGTGTCTTCCGGAGCGAGTGCATCCGACGTCCCAAGCGAGTCCGTTTGGGTGGTGAACGTCGGCTCCGGAGTCGGCGTTCCCGACTCAACGGGTACCTGCGACACGCCGCAGACCGGTGGCGCAGCCAGTCCAGCGGCGAGCTCCTGCCCGTCGACCGGCTGCCAGGTGAACGTGAACTCACCGTCGATCGGGTGTCCGTCAGCGGAAACAACCTGCCAGATCAGCGTGTACTCCCCCGGCTGCCCGAGGGAAACCGGGGTGGTCAGGGTTTGGCCGTCGATCGTCATGCAGCCATCGCCGTAGTAAAGAGGTTCAGCGCCAGGTCCACGAACCTGGATGGCGTTGGCTGAGCCGCCGGCTTCGAGGAGGGCGTCGTTGGTTGTGATCGAGAAGGTCCCAGGCTGCTCGGTGACCACGGAGCCCGCGGCCGGGTTCGAGGAGACCAGGGAGTTGTGAGCCTGGGCCGGAGCTGCGGCCAGCCCAACCGCAGCGGCGGCGAGCATGCCGGTGAGCGTTCCGATTGCGAGCAGTCGACGGATGCGCATCTGCCTAACCTTCCTTCGATGGGGTGATGGGCCGACGCGCGACCACAGCGAGAATTACGCCGATCGCACCGACGAGAAGTCCGCCGAGGCCGAGTATACGGGCGAGGACATCGGGTTTCGTTGGGACGGCTACTGCATCTGTGCCTGCGGAGGTGCTTGCGATCAGGGCCGTCCCACTGTCGCTTGCCGAAGCATCCGTCACCGTGATTATTGGAGCAGGGGACTCAAGATCGTGCGGGTCTTGCCCGTCGGCCGCGATGTCGGTCCATGCGGTCTCGCCGAGAACGCATGACTGCACAACCGGGAAGGCGAGGCTGTGCCCCGCGGAGTTCTCGGGGAGGGTCAGCTGGAGGGTGACAGTGTCGCGGTAGCCATCGGCGAGCGGCTGCTTCGCTGTGTAGATGACCTCACCCACGCGCTGCGTGAGCGCGGTACCGTGCGCGTCTTCAACCGGGTCGGCGAGGTCGACGCTGGTTTTGGAGACGTCCCAGTTGGGGTTCACGGTCGGTGTGACGGAGAGGACTTCCTCAGGGATCGTGAAGATCAGCGCTGTGGTGGCCGAGCCGTCACAGCCGTGTCCGACCGAAAAAGTGAGTTGGGCGGTTGAACCCGCCGCTGCCGAGCTCGGTGTGACGGAGACGTGTGCGCTGGCCGCGAGGGGCGAAGCGACAACGAGGAAAGCGGAGGCGACGGCTGAGGTCGCCAGGGTGGAGCGTTTCATGGGTGTCCTGATTCGAGAAGATGCGACCGGGCGCGCACAGCGCTGCCGAACGGTCGGTAAGAAAAATGGCTGCGTGGAGCCGAAGCAGTCCCGTCCGCTGCAGCATTCACGCCTACCGGGCAACCCGGTCGACGTGTGTCAGGCGAAGGAGAGAGCCGTTCGGCGAGCGGCAACCGGCGGACCGCGGTGCCGCATCGCCGAAAGCAGGACCCGCTGGTTCGCACCGAGAACCGGAAGCCAGTCGGCGTTCGGCATGGCCGGTCGCCGCACAGGCGCCAGACGAATGCCGACGAGAAGCACGCGAACGCCCAGGCGCAGCGTGTCGAACAGGGAAAACAGCAGCCGCTCGCCGTACACAAGAGCAGCGACGGTGATCATGGCGGCGAGCGCGTGGCCTAGCCACATTGCAGGGCTTGTCGACGCGTGGACGTGAGTTGTGGCATCCGTCGTCATCATCACCATGTCGGCGTGGTGGCCGGGTGCGGTTACGACGGAGCCTGTCGATGCCGGCACGAGAGCGAAGAGCAGGTGATAGCCGAGCTGGCTGAGCAACACCGACGCGGTGAGGCGCCAGGTCGACAGGGTGCGACCGGCGAGCGCGATACACAGAAAGATTGAGAGAACGGATGCTGCCACAAGCGCAAACAGACCGGGAACCTCCGCGCCTGACACGACGTGCGAGAACGCCGCGAAGAAGGTCGCAACGGCTGCAGCGGCGATGCCGCGTGCAACTCGAATTCGCCGAGCGCGCATGTTGCCTCCTTCCTCTCCCACTGTACTTCGGAGCCGATGGGCATCTGGTTCGCGTGTCGCGGGCCATTACGCTTTTCGCATGCTCACCGCGATCATCGGCCTCACCGGAGCGCTCGTCTACGGTGCGGCCGATTTCCTCGGCGGACTCGCGTCGAAACGAATCAGCCCCGTGCGGGTCACGGCGCTGTCGGCGGTGTCGGGTCTGGTCGCCCTTCTCCTCGTCCTGGCTCTTGGTTTCGGGGAGTGGTCTGCCGAGGCTGTGTTCTGGGGTGCGCTCTCCGGGGTCAGCGGAGCGCTCGCGATTTCGCTGCTCTACGCCTGCCTCGCCATCGGGCCGATGTCGATCCTGTCGCCGCTCACCGCCGTTGTGTCGGCGATCGTGCCGATGACCTGGGGGCTAGCGACAGGGGACAAGCTCGCCCTGGTGGGATACCTCGCACTCGGGCTCGCGCTCATCGCCGTGGTTCTCGTGGGCTTTGTGCCCGAGAAGGGCGCAGTGCGACCGAGCTCCCGGGGCATTCTGATGGCACTCGGATCGGGAACGATGATCGGCACCTTCCTTATCCTCATCGACCAGACGCCCGAGGACTCAGGCGTTGTTCCACTCATCCTCAACCGTGCCGTCAGCGCGGCGATCATGTTCACGGTTGTACTCGTGCTGTGGATGCTCGCGCGTCGGGCTGCACCGGGCATCACGCTCGGTCGCCCGAGCACCGGCTGGCGCCCAGGGCTCACCCTCGCCCTGGCCTGTGGAGTGATCGACGCGACAGCGAACCTGCTGCTCCTGATCGGCCTTCGCATAGGTGACCTCGCTGTGATGAGCGTGCTCACCGCGATGTACCCGGCGGGGACGATCCTGCTGGCAGCGCTCGTGCTCAAGGAACGAATCGCGCCGGTGCAGTGGGTTGGGCTGGCGCTCGCGCTGGTCGCGGCTGGGATGCTCGCTCTCGCCTGACCGCGCACATTTCATGCTCGCGCATGGACGTTGCCGGGCATAGGTTGGACAGACACCATCACGTCGTGCGCGAGGAAGCAGAAAATCAGTGGTTGACCAACCTGACCAGACTCTCGTGGTCACCCGCAACGATGAGGCATCACAATATGAGATCCGGATCGGCGACACCCTCGCGGGCTTCGCCGCGTTCCGCATGCACCCCGGGCGAATATCGTTCACCCACACCGTCATCGAGAACGAATTTGAGGGTCGCGGTCTCGGCAGCACTCTCGTGCGCGAGGCCCTCGCCGACGTTGCGGCGCGGGGTGAGACGATCGTTCCGTTCTGCCCGTTCGTTCAGGACTGGCTGAAACGTCACCCGGACTTCGATGGCACCGTCGACTGGAAACCGATCCCCGAATGACCCGCCTCGATCTTCCCGTGAGCGAGACGTTGAGCGCTCGCTGTGACCCCACCGGCGCCACGAGCCGCCTGTTGAACGCGCGCGAAGTGCCACTCGGCGGCATCCGAGGCATCCTCGTTCACCGCTCTTTGCCTCAACGCGCCCTGCCCATGGTCGGCGCGTGGTGTTTCCTCGACCGGTTCGACGACGAAGAGGTTGGCATGCGCGTGCTTCCCCACCCGCATACGGGCCTGCAAACGGTGACCTGGCCCGTCGAGGGAGTGATCCGGCACCGCGACAGTGTCGGCAGCGACGTCGAGGTGCACCCGGGTGAGCTCAACATCATGACGAGCGGCTACGGCATTTCCCACTCAGAGTTCTCACTCGGCAGCCAGGGCCGTCCTCTGCGTGGGCTGCAGCTCTGGATCGCACTCCCCCGCGACGTTGCCGACATCGACCCGTTCTTCGAGCGCCACACCAACCTCCCTGTCTTCGAAACCGGGGGGCTTCGCGCGAGCGTTCTGGTTGGCCACCTCGGCGGAGTCGAATCGGACGCCACGGTTTTCACGGAGTTGATGGGGGCGGATGCCACTATCGACGCGGGTGCACACGTCACGATTCCAGTGGAGTCACATTTCGAACACGCGGTGATGGTGCTGTCGGGGCGCGTGACTGTTGCCGGGACTCCGCTCGATCCCGGCCCGCTCCTGTACCTCGGCACCGAACGCGAGTCGCTCGAGCTCCAGAGCGAGCACGGTGCCCGGTTCGTTCTGCTCGGCGGTGTTCCGTTCGCCGAGGAACTCATTATGTGGTGGAACTTCGTGGCACGAAGCCATGAAGAGATCGTCAGCGCGCGCAACGCGTGGGAGTCGCGCAGCATCCGCTTCGGTGTTGTGAATGGTCATGGCGACGAACGTATTCCTGCCCCGCCACTCCCGGCTGTGCGGCTGACGCCCCGCCGCCGTTCCATCTGACTCGCAAACCTTCAGGCCACCGCCGCTAAACTTAGGGTGACCTCAGTACTTCATTTTTCAGCACAGCCGCGACCCGAACCGAGAGCCCCATGCGAAATGTGAGCACCCGCCTTCTGCTCACCTGCGCGGCCATCGGTGTTGCTGGCGGACTGGTGTTCGTGGTCAGCGGCTACCTCAACGGAGTGATGTCCGCGGCAGTGCCGATCCTGTATGGCTCCCTCGTCGGCGTGTACTTCCTGCCAGGTGTCGTGTCGCAGTCGCTGCTCCGCCGCGGCGGAGTGGCTCTTCTCACCGGACTGTTCGCCGGACTCATCGCCGCAGCGTTCAGCCCCCAATGGTTCCTGCGTTACTTCGGCGCCGGACTCGCGATCGGGCTCCTGCAGGAGGTGCCATTCCTGATCGGACGCTATCGCTACTGGCGAGGGTGGGTCTTCTACCTGGCGGCCGCGATCGCCGGTCTGATCTTCGGTGCCGGCGTGTTCGTCGCGATTGGTGCCGAAAAGTTCGAACCCCTGGCCAACATCGTGTACTTCGGCCTCTTTGTTGTGAGCCCGATGATCTTCACCTGGCTCGGCCGAATTCTCGCCGCCCGCATCGACAAGACCGGAGTGGCCCGCGGCCTGCAGCGTGAGGTCGACCGGCGCGCTCCGCTTCCCACCTCGTGATCCGCTGAATGCCGAAAACCGACCCTGCCCTGCGGCTGAGTGATCTGCGCGTCCGTTATGACGAACGCACCGAGAACCGGCCAAACGGGGTGAGTTTCGACGTCGCACGGGGCGAGGTTGTCCTTGTCCTTGGGCCGTCTGGCTGCGGCAAGTCGACGCTCGCACTTGCACTCAACGGACTGGTCCCACACGCGCTTGCAGCGACGATGACCGGCTTCGTCACCGTCAATGGAATTCGAACGACGGATGCTCCTGTGTCGCGTTTGTCGCAAGAGGTCGCGATGGTCTTCCAGGACCCGGACGCGCAAATCGTGACGGGCACAGTTCTCGACGAAGTCTGCTTCGGCCCCGAGAACCTGCTGCTGCCCGTCGCCGAGGTGCTTGAGCGCTCCGAGCATGCGTTACGCGCCGTCGGGCTCTGGGAACGTCGCCTCGACAACCCGGATGTGCTGTCCGGCGGAGGAAAACAACGACTGGCCATCGCCTGTGCCCTGGCCATGGACACCCCGATCCTCGTGCTGGACGAACCGACAGCGAACCTCGACCCGGTCGGAATCCGTGACGTTTACGCCGTTCTCGGCGATATCGCGGCCGCGGGCACCCACGCGGTCGTGCTGATCGAACACAACCTCGACGCGGCCATCGACCTTGTCGACCGGGTGGTTGTCCTCGATGGCGATGGGGCGCTTGCTGTCTCGGGTCCGACTCGAGAGGTGCTGGCCGGCTCGGCTGAGGAGCTCGCCGCGCTCGGCGTGTGGCTACCGGTGGCAACGCTCGCGGGTCTCCGCCTGCGCCGCGGCGGCATCGAACTCGATTCGCTCCCGCTCACCCCGGATGAGCTCGCGAACATGCTCAATGGCATCCGCTCTCTTCCCGTCCGCCCCGCGAACACACCGAAATCCTCAAACGCAACCGGCGACGTCGCTGTTGCCGTGCGCAACCTGACGGTGACGCGGGCCAAAACCCGGATTCTGCACGACGTCTCGCTCGAGATCGGTGCGGGGGACTTCGTCACGGTGATCGGCGCAAACGGCGCCGGCAAGACGACACTTGTGCAGGCGCTGGCTGGAGTGGTTGCTCCGCCGAGAGGAACGGTTCGGATCGGCGATCTGGATCCGGCGACGAGTGATGCCCGGGCGTTGGCCGAACATGTCGGGTTCGTGTTCCAGAACCCGGAACATCAGTTTCTTGAGAACACCGTGTTTGATGAACTGGCTCACGGGTTGCGGGTGCGGCGGCGGTCGACGCCGGGGTTGAGCGACGCTGAGATTGAGGTGCGGGTAGCCGTCATGCTCGAGCGGTTCGGGCTTGAACGGTTACGAGATGCACACCCATTCCTGCTCTCCGGCGGGCAGAAACGCCGGCTGTCTGTCGGCACCGCACTGATCACGGGCGCGCCGGTACTCGTGCTCGATGAGCCGACGTTCGGCCAGGATCGTGAGCGCGCGAATGAGCTGCTCGCTCTGCTGTCAGGACTTCATCGTTCTGGCACGACGGTGATCACGGTTACCCACGACCTGCAGCTGGTCGCGGAGTATGCGAGCCACGTCGCTGTGATGCACGATGGGCGCCTGCTGGCGTTTGGTGCGGCCGGGGACATTCTCGGCGACCAGGAGTTGCTCGAGCGCGCGGGGCTCTCCCTCCCTCCACTCGCGCGAGCGATGCGGGGTGTGACGAGTCATCCGTCGTGGAGCACTCTCACCCGGATCGCTGACCTTCCAGAGAGCATCGAATGAGCGGGGCGCTCGACCCGTATTCGGCCCGCCCCGGCGTGACGGCGCGGCACTTCCTGCACTGGCTCAATCCGCTGGCAAAGATCGCCGGTCCGCTGCCGTTCATGGTCTACCTTCTGTTCGTGCGCGACATCGCAACGCCGCTCGCATTTCTCTGTTTTGCCCTGCTGCTCATCACAGCGGGCGCTCGACTCACTCCCCGCATGGCGATGGCGCTGTGGCTCGGCCTCCCAGCCGTGGTTGCGGTGCTGTCGGTGAGTTTTGCCCTGTGGACGGATGCCACGCGTGTCGACGACACGCTTCTCCTGTTTCAAATCGGCGAGTACCGTTTCTACCTCGGAGCCTGGCTGATCGGGCTCGCCACAGCCTGCCGTCTCGGGGCGCTGCTCGCACTCGCCCTGATCTCGGGGCTCACGATGACCGGTCCTGACCTGGTGCGGGCGCTCGTGCAGCAGCTTCACGTGCCCTATCGGATCGGGTACACCGCGCTCGCGGCGTACCGTTTTGTGCCGCGGTTCCGGCACGAGCTTGGTGGCATTCGCCAGGCCCATCGGGTGCGTGGGGTGTCCGGAGGCCGAGGCCCGATCGCCGGTCTGCGACGCTACCTCGGATACGTCGTGCCCCTGCTCGTCGGGGCGATCCGACATGCGGAGCGCGTCGCCCTGGCCATGGATTCTCGAGCCTTCGGTGCCCATCAGTTCCGAACGGAGCGGTACCTCGTGCCGTTCCGCGTCCGCGACGGAGTGTTCATCGCCTCTTTCTGGTCGGTCGGCGCTGCATTGATCGTTGCCGCAGCGCAAGTCCCGTAGGTGGCGGCGAGGGACAGTAGAACGACTTTGTGCATCACCACCGTTAGCGGGGTGATTTTCGTCGAATCCATGTTCTAATGGGTGCATGAGGTGGAACGGCCAGCAACTCGGCACGGAGGAGCCGTCGGCCCTGCCAGGGCTGGCCAAGCTCAACAACCTTGTTCGCAGCGTCCAGACGCCGGACTTCGCCGGAGTGACCTTTCACGAGGTGCTCGCGAAGTCCGCGCTCAACAAGGTGCCGCGCCAATCTGAGATGCCGTTCGGCTGGACGATCAACCCCTACCGAGGCTGCAGTCATGCCTGCGTCTATTGCCTAGACCCCGACACCCCGATCCTGATGGCTGACGGCCGCCAAAAGCCGTTGCGGCTGGTCGAGGTCGGCGACGAGGTAATGGGAACCAAGACTCGCGGTTCCTACCGGCGCTACGTGAGGACACCGGTTCTCGCAGCGTGGAACACGGTAAAGCGCGGGTTCCGCATCACCCTCGCCGATGGAACCGAGATCACCGCAAGTGGCGATCATCGCTTTCTCACAGAACGCGGGTGGAAGTATGTGCAGCGCGCGACCGACGGCAGCCAGCGACCGACACTCACCCTGAAGGAATCATTGCTCGGGTTCGGGCAGAGTGTGAACGAGATCAACGATCCAGCATCGATTATCGAAGAGGTCGTCAGGACCAACAACGGGCTGCGCATCCTCTCCATCGAAGACCTCGGCTCCGAGATCGACATGGTCGACATCACCACGGGCACCGGCGACTTCATTGCAAACGGCGTCATCAGCCACAATTGCTTCGCGCGCCCCACCCACACCTATCTCGACTTCAACGCCGGCGACGACTTCGATAACCAGGTCGTCGTGAAGATCAATGTGGCCGACGTGCTCGCCAAGGAAGTCGCAAAGCCGAGCTGGGGAAGGTACCCGGTGGCGCTCGGCACCAACACCGACCCGTATCAGCGAGCGGAGGGCCGCTACGCACTGATGCCGGGCATCATCGAGAGCCTGGCGCACTCCGGCACACCGCTGTCCATCCTCACCAAGGGCACGCTGCTCCGTCGCGACCTGCCGCTGCTCGCCGAGGTGGCCCAAACGGTGCCAGTCGACCTCGCCATGTCGATCGCGATCTACGACGACGAACTGCAGAAGTCGATCGAACCGGGCACCCCGTCAGCGAAAGCACGCCTCGCCACAGTGACCGCTGTCCGCAACGCCGGACTGGATTGCAGCGTGTTCCTGATGCCGATCCTCCCTTACCTCACCGACACCAAGGCACACCTCGACGAGGCGCTGCGGCGGGTGAAGGAAGCGGGCGGAACGAGCGTGCTGTTCAGCTCCCTCTACCTCAAACCGGGAGTGAAACCGTGGTTCATGCACTGGCTCCAGCGTCAGCATCCTGAGCTCGTGCCGAAGTACACCGAGCTCTACGCCCGCGGCCAGTATGCACCGAAGGAGTACCGCACGTGGCTGGCCGCACGCATTTCTCCGCTGATCCGCGCGCACGGCCTGGAGCGGGGCCGCGAAGATCCGGCGACCGGAGGCATCCGTTCGAAAGCGCTCGGAATGCTACGCAATGACGCGGGCGAACGGGTTGCCTTTGCGAGTGATGACGGTTCGACAGGCGCGCGCATTCTGCCGTCGACAGAGCAGGCAACACTGTTCTAGCTAATCGAAAAGGCGAGCGGATGTGAAGCTCGTGAACGGCCGCGTTCTTTTAACGCGAAAACGCCCGTTTCAGACAAGAGCCGGAGGACTCTCGTTCGAAACGGGCGTTTCGGGGATGCTCTGCTGTTAGGCGGTGAGCTTCGCGTTGGTCATGCGACCAGCGAGTTCCTCGATGATCTCGTCGCCGGGGCGAGCCTGAACGTAGTCAGCCTCAATCTCAGCGCGACCGAGCAGGTCGGTCATGCGACGCTGACGCGCCTTCGGGATGATCGTGACGACGGTACCGACCTTGCCCGCGCGGCCCGTACGGCCCGAGCGGTGGAGGTACGTCTTGTACTCGTCTGGCGCGTCGGCCTGGATGACGAGGGTGATGTCGTCAACGTGGATGCCACGAGCGGCGACGTCGGTCGCAACGAGCACGTTCACTCGCCCTGAGGTGAGTTGCGCGAGGTTGCGGGTACGACGGGCCTGGTTCAGGTCACCGTGCAGGGACACCGCACGGATGCCTGCATCCTCGAGCTGGTCAGCGAGACGCTCGGCGTACGCGCGGGTGCGCGAGAAGATCAGCGTCTTCTCGTTGCGGTTGGCGAGCTCCTCGATGATGCGGTCCTTGTCGCGGTGCTCGACCACGAGAACGCGGTGGTCGATTGTCGCAGAGGCCTGGTCTTCACCGGCAACTTCGTGCACGGCGGGCGACGGGAGGAACTCCTTGACGAGCGAGGCAACACCCTTGTCGAGGGTGGCCGAGAACAACAACTTCTGGCCGCCGTTAGCGGTGAGACGCAGAATGCGCTGCACGGGCTCGAGGAAACCGAGGTCACACATGTGGTCAGCCTCGTCGAGAACCGTGATGGTCACTTCGGAAAGGTCTAGACGTCCCTGCTCGATGAGGTCTTCGATACGACCAGGGGTACCGACAATGATGTCGACGCCGCGCTGAAGGGCGCCCACCTGACGGTTCTGCGGAACGCCGCCGTAGATCTGGGTGGTGAACAGGCCAACGCTGCGCGCGATTGGCTGAACTGTACGGTCGATCTGCAGGGCGAGCTCGCGCGTCGGTGCGAGGATCAGCGCGCGGGGCTTGCGACCCATGGCACGCTTCTTGCCTCCGCCGTTCTCCATGAGCTTCTCGACGAGCGGTGCGCCGAAGGCAATGGTCTTGCCCGATCCGGTGCGGCCGCGGCCGAGGACGTCCTTGCCGGCAATGACGTCCGGGATGGTCGCTGCCTGAATCGGGAACGGGCTCGGTGCGCCGAGCTCTGCAAGGGCGGCGATGATGTTTCCGCCAAGGCCGAGGTCGGAGAACGAGATGCCCTCGACGTCGACGGCCAGCGTGGCCTGCGCTTCGAGACGCTCGAGTACTACGTCATCCTCGGGCGTGAAGTTGCCCTTGGCGTCGCGGTTCGGGTAGAAGTTCTTGTCGACTCCAGCGTCGCGGCGCGGACGGTCGAAGTTGCTGTCGCGACGAGGTGCGCGGTCATCGCGGCCCGAGGAGACCCGGCCGGTCGACGGACGCTCAATGCGCTGGCCGCGTGTGAACGGGCGGTCAGCGTTGTAAGCGGGACGCTCGGCACGGTCGCTGCGAGGGGCACGGTCGTCACGGTTGTACGCGGGGCGTTCGGTGCGGTTTTCGCCACGGTTGTACGCGGGACGCTCTGTGCGGTTCTCACCACGGTTGTACGCGGGACGCTCGGTCCGGTTCTCACCACGGTTGTACGCAGGACGCTCGCCGCGGTCACTCCGCGGAGCGCGGTCGTCACGGTTGTATGAGGGGCGCTCGGTCCGGTTCTCTCCACGGTTGTACGCGGGACGCTCGGTGCGCTCGGTGCGCTCGGCGCGACCATAGGAGGGACGCTCGGTCCGCTCGCCACGGGGTGCACGATCATCGCGACCGTACGCGGGACGCTCGGTCCGGTTCTCACCACGGTTGTATGCGGGGCGCTCGCTGCGGTTCGCCTGTGCGCCGCCGTCGTAACGGTCGTCGCGGGGAGCGCGCTGTTCGCGGGGCTCGTCGGAGTGGCGGCGAGCGGCACGCTCGTCGGCGTTCCAACGCGCCTTCTTCGGTGCGTCACCCTCGACCGGGCGGTAACCGCGGTGTCCAGGGCTCCTGCTGCCGGTTGTCGTTCCTGCCGGGCCGCCGCTTTTACGCGCGTAGCTCGGGTCGAAATTCCTGGCGGGGCGGCCGCCTGCTGGTTTTTTGTTCTTGGGCATAGATACTTTCCGGGTTTTAGATCATGCGTGAAGCGCAAATGCACGCAGCAGAGAGCAGCGGCGTACTTATACCCGAGCAGTCGATGACCGGGACCGTTTCACATCAGAGTGAATACAATTCGCGTTTTCGCGATGTATAACCGGCCCACCAGACTTACAAACCCTTCCGCGGTACATCCACGGTGTCCAGAGCCGACTTGGCTACATTACGCCTCTCAGGCGGAATTGTCACGCAAAAAATTTGTTTCCGCAAGGACTAAGAGCAACTCCTCAGAAAACGCCCAAAAGGGGTAATCTCGGGTTACACCAGCCTAACCGGGCGGGTCAAAGGAACTCCGGTAACGGATGTCCACGAGTAAATGGAGGTGGAGCCTTGAGCTTCCTGGCATTTCTTCTTCTCGGTCTGATTGCTGGAGCAATCGCGAAAGCCATTCTTCCTGGCAAGCAGGGCGGCGGCTGGTTCATCACACTGATTCTCGGTGTGGTCGGCGCCCTTCTGGGTGGTTGGCTTGGCGGCCTGCTGTTCGGCATTGACATGGCTGAATTCTGGAGCATCTCGACCTGGCTGACCGCCATCGTCGGATCCATCGTCGTGCTCCTCATCTACGGACTCGTCACGCGCAACTCGCGCAGTGGCAGCCGCGCATAACTCAAAGCGCAAAACGGATGCCTCCTCGCCTTCGGGCGGGGAGGCATCCGTCATTTCCGGACCTCCGTCTTTGGTGTGAATGGGCGGCCTCAGCTTGAGGTCGGTTGGCAGGTTCGGAATGGTAGGACACTCGTATCCGCCAATCGCAAAGGAAGCTCATGCTCACCCTCACCGAGAACGCAAGCACCATCGTCAAGACCATCACCCTGCAGACCACGGGAACCGAGGATGCGGGTCTCCGAATCTCCAGCCCGGCCGCAGCATCGACCGATCTGTCTGTCGCCGTTGCCAGCTCCCCCGAGGCGACCGACGCCGTAATCGAAAGTGGCGGAGCACGCATCTTCGTCGACGAGAACGCCGCACCCGTGCTCGACGACAAAATTCTGGACGCTCAAGTCGATGAAGCCGGAGCCGTCCGCTTCGCCATCGGCGAGCAGGCCTGATAGCACAGGATTTATCACGACGTTGTGCCGCTCGTAATACCGGCGAAACAGGGATGCGGTTTGCTTGCGGGATGACCCTGCCGCAGCCGACCACTTCAGAATCATCCTCGACGCGGCACACGGTGCGGGTGTCGATCGAGTCGCCCCGCCAGCCAGACGTCGTCGAACTGCTCGCACTCGGCACCGCATACGCTGAAGCGCTCTACCCACCCGAGAACACCTTCCTCCTCAATGTGGACGAACTCGAACAACCCGGGGTCAGCGTATATGTCGCCAGGGACGAGGACGGCCGTGCGCTTGGGATGGCCGCCCTTGTTCCGTGGGGCGTCGCCGTCGCTGAACTCAAACGCATGTTTGTCCGCCAAGAGGCGCGCGGGCGAGGTGTCGCATCGAACCTGTTGACGCGGATGGAAGCCGATGCTCGCGCGGCCTCACTGCGCCAGATCGTCCTCGAGACGGGCACCAGGCACGACGCGGCCGTCGCGCTGTATCGCCGCTCCGGCTTCGCCGAGATTCCGCTCTTCGGTAAGTACATCGGCGAACCGTTCAGCGTGTGCATGGCAAAAATGCTCTCGCTGTGAACGAATGTGGTCCCTGAGGCCGACGGCTGGCAATACCTGAGGTGGATGCGTTGCTCCTCCGGGCTTTCTAGCCTCGATACCGGTGCCGCACTTTCGCGGTGCCGTGATCGAACGGTAGCCATGGAATTCCTCACCGATGCCATCCTCTCGACAGTGGCGTCACCCTGGGTGTACGCCGTCATCTTCCTCGTTGTGGTCGTCGATGGCTTTTTTCCACCGGTGCCGAGTGAGACCGTCGTTGTCGCCGCCGTGGCAATCGGGGTTTCCACTGGCTCACCGTCTCCGCTATTGATCGTCCTCGTTGCGGCCCTTGGAGCGGCGCTCGGTGACAATATCGCCTACCTGCTCGGTCGGAGCATCGGCACTGAGCGGTTTCGTTGGATGCGTCACCCCCGAACCATCAGGGCTTTCGACTGGGCCGCGGCCGGGTTCCGCCACCGCCCTGCCGCGCTGATCATCACGGCGCGGTACATTCCGATCGGTCGGATCGCCGTCAACATGACGGCGGGAGCAACCCGCTTCCCCCACCGGCGGTTCTGGCCACTCACCGTTCTCGCCGGAGCGTCGTGGGCGGCATATTCCGTCGGTATCGGCCTCGTGGCCGGGCATTGGGTGAAGGATCAGCCGCTGCTTGGCGCGGCCATCGGCATCGTTCTGGCCATCACGCTCGGCGTTCTCATCGACCGGGTGACGAGCACCGTCAGCCGCCGCCGTGCGGCGAAAGCTCCTCAGCCGCCGATGCGTCGCGAGAGCTCGGCGGCAGCGGCAGACACCGCGGAGACGAGAGTCGTTCTCTCCGAATGGGTGTCGCTTGGAAACGTCACGGCAATGGACGCCGCTGGCCAGCCGACGTGGTCCCTCACCACAACGGCGACGGATGCCATTCCCTCGGTCACTTCACCATCTTCCGTCGCGAATCCCTCGGACGATACGGTGTCGAGCAACGCGCGCAGTTCCCGGTAGCGTGCAGGACCGCTGCCCGTCCGATCGACAAACGCAGTGGCATCCGGAAACAGGGCACGCACTTGCTCTCGAGGCAGGGACGCGAGCATGGCCCGGCCGGACGCGGTGAGGTGCGCCGGGAGCCGCACGCCGACATCCGTGACGAGGTGCGGACGCCGCGGCGCGCGCTCCTCGACGATGTAGAGAACGTCGCGCCCGTGCATCACGGCGAGGTGAGCACTCTCCCCCACCCGGTCGACCAGGTCGGCGAGCAGCGGGTGGCCAAGCCGGCTCAACGGTTGCTGGCGGGCGAATCCGCCCGACAGTTCAAACGCTGCCACTCCGAGTCCATACCGGCGGGCTTCGGGCAGGTGCACGACAAACCCTCGTTTCTGCAGGACTCCGAGCAGGTGGTAAACGGTGGATCGGGGCAAATCGAGCGCGGTGGCAAGGGTCGCGGCAGCAACCGGACCACGCTGGGTCGCGAGGTGACTGAGAATGCGAAGCGTGGCATCCGCTGCTGGAACCTGCGAACCGGGCATTGGTCACTTCCTCATCACCCTTGGCCGGGCGTCTGAGATCCCAGACTAGTGCGGCCGGCTCGCTGTTGTCCGCAAACCGTGTCGGTGATCGAATCGAGGCATGAACACCCTGCCGTCTCCCCCGCGAGCACCGCAAGCGTCCGCGCACGCCGAATCCGTCACTCTCAGCGCACGGCCGCTGAGTTTCGACGAGGTTGTTGCCGTTGCGCGCTTCAACGCTCGCGTGGACCTGGATGCCCAAGCCCTTGAGGCGGTCGCAGCCACCCGCAGCATCATTGACTCACTCGCCACAGATCCGGCTGGCCACTACGGCATCTCAACCGGATTCGGCGCTCTGGCCACCACGTACATTGACCCCGCCAGGCGCACCTCACTGCAGCGCAGCCTCATCCGTTCACACGCGGCCGGCTCGGGCTCCGAAGTCGAGCGGGAGGTGGTCCGCGCGCTCATGCTGCTTCGACTCTCCACCCTTATGTCCGGTCGAACCGGCGTGCGCACCGCGACCGTCGAAACCTACGCGGCCCTTCTTAACGCCGGCATCACCCCGGTCGTCTACGAATACGGGTCGCTCGGTTGCTCGGGCGACCTCGCCCCCCTTGCGGCCTGCGCCCTGGCCGTGATGGGTGAGGGGCAGGTTCGGGATGCCGCCGGGAGCCTCCTCGATGCAGCCGACGCTCTCGGGGCGGCCGGTATTTCATCGATCGAGCTCGCGGAGAAAGAAGGACTCGCTCTCATCAACGGGACAGACGGCATGCTCGGCATGCTTGTTCTCGCCCTCTCCGATCTGCGTGTGCTGCTGCAGACTGCCGACATCGCGGCCGCAATGAGCGTTGAGGCGCTCCTCGGAACGGACGCCGTTTTCGCTGCGGACCTTCAGGAGCTCCGCCCCCAACTGGGTCAGGCCGATTCCGCGACGAACCTGCGGGCGCTGCTGGCCGATTCCCCTCTCGTGGCCTCGCACGCCGGGCCGGAGTGCACCACGATTCAGGACGCGTACTCCTTGCGCTGCAGCCCACAGGTGCACGGCGCTGCTCGTGACACTGCAACACACGCCGCGCTGGTCGCCTCCCGCGAACTGGCAAGCACGATCGACAATCCCGTTGTCACGGTCGACGGCCGGGTCGAGTCCAACGGAAACTTCCACGGCGCCCCGATCGCTTACGTGCTCGACTTCCTGGCCATCGCCGTCGCCGATGTGGCGTCGATATCCGAACGGCGGATCGACCGGCACCTTGACGTGTCTCGCAACAAGGGGCTGCCGCCGTTCCTTGCCGCCGAGGTCGGCGTCGACTCGGGGCTGATGATCGCCCAGTACACCGCGGCCGGCATCGTCTCCGAGCTCAAGCGACTGGCAGCGCCCGCATCGGTTGATTCGATCCCTTCCTCCGCAATGCAGGAGGATCACGTTTCAATGGGCTGGGCCGCCGCCCGCAAGCTGCGCCGGTCGATCGACGGTCTCGGCCGGGTGCTGGCCATCGAGGTGATGACCGCCTCTCGGTCGCTCGACCTGCGTGCCCCGCTCAAACCGGCGCCAGCAACCGGTGCCGTCCGTGATCTCGTTCGCACCGTTGTGGCCGGCCCCGGTCCAGACCGGCACCTCTCGCCCGAAATCGAGTCGGTGTATGACCTCGTCCAAGCTGGATCGATAACGGATGCCGCAACCACCATCACGGGGAGGTTGCGATGACGCGGCAGTCCATAACTCAGCCAATCAGTTCCGGAAAGGCCGATTTGTCGAGGATTTCCGGCCTTCAGCCACGTGCAGGCGGAGTTACGTACACAAGCGCAGGCGCATTCGCCACGAAAGGACCGCAATGATCGACACCCGCATCATCCGCTCCCCCAGGGGTTCAACGCTGACGGCGAAGAGTTGGCAGACCGAAGGTCCGCTGCGCATGCTCATGAACAACCTCGATCCGGACGTCGCCGAGCGGCCGGACGACCTCGTCGTCTACGGCGGCACCGGAAAAGCAGCGCGCAGCTGGGAAGCATTCGACGCGATTGTGCGCACCCTCGAAACGCTTGAGTCGGATGAGACCCTGCTGGTGCAGTCGGGCAAACCGGTGGGTGTCTTTCGTACCCATGAGTGGGCGCCGAGGGTGCTCATCGCCAACTCCAACCTCGTCGGCGACTGGGCAACCTGGCCGGAGTTCCGCCGACTCGAGTCGCTCGGCCTCACCATGTATGGCCAGATGACCGCGGGTTCGTGGATTTACATCGGCACGCAGGGCATCCTGCAGGGCACGTACGAAACCTTCGCGGCGGTCGCGGCGAAACGATTCGGCGGCAGCCTCGCCGGGACCCTCACCCTCACCGCCGGCGCTGGCGGAATGGGCGGCGCGCAACCCCTCGCCGTGACAATGAATGACGGCGTCGTGCTCATTGTCGACGTGGATATGACCCGACTTCAGCGTCGGGTCGACCACGGTTACCTCGACGAACTCGCACCGTCACTCGACCGGGCGATCGATCGGGTTATCGGGGCAAAGGCACAACGCACTGCACTCTCGGTCGGTGTCGTCGGCAATGCGGCCACCGTCTTCACCGAGCTGCTCGAGCGCGGTGTGCCCATCGATGTTGTGACCGATCAGACCAGCGCCCATGACCCGCTGAGTTATCTGCCCGAGGGAGTGTCAGTGACCGACTGGCATACCCTCGCTGATCACGACCCGGCGAGCTTCACCGAGCTGGCCCGAGCCTCCATGGCGAAACACGTCAACGCCATGGTTGGATTTCAGGACGCTGGCGCCGAGGTCTTCGACTATGGCAACTCGATCCGGGCGGAGGCGAAGCTCGGCGGCTGCCAGCGCGCCTTCGACTTTCCCGGGTTCGTACCCGCATACATCCGCCCGTTGTTCGCCGAAGGTAAAGGCCCGTTCCGGTGGGCTGCACTCTCCGGCGACCCTGCGGATATCGCCGCGACGGATCGCGCCATCCTCGAACTCTTTCCTCACGACGAGCACCTCCACCGGTGGATCACCAAGGCGCAGGACAAGGTGCAGTTCGAGGGGCTGCCCGCTCGCATCTGCTGGCTCGGGTATCAGGAGAGGCACCTCGCCGGGCTGAAATTCAACGAAATGGTTGCATCCGGCGAGCTGAGCGCGCCGCTCGTCATCGGCCGAGACCACCTCGATTCCGGCTCCGTCGCCTCACCGTACCGCGAGACCGAAGGCATGGCCGACGGCTCGGACGCCATCGCCGACTGGCCCCTCCTCAACGCGCTGTTGAACACGGCGTCCGGTGCGACCTGGGTGTCGATCCACCATGGCGGAGGCGTCGGCATCGGCCGTTCCATTCACGCGGGCCAGGTGATTGTCGCCGACGGCACTCCGCTCGCCGCCGAGAAAATCGCGCGGGTCCTGGTCAACGACCCCGGCTCGGGTGTGATGCGCCATGTCGACGCCGGCTACGACCGCGCCGCCGAGGTTGCACGAGATCGCGGCCTGCGCATACCGATGCAGGAATCATGACCACCCGGCTCATCACCAACATCGGGCAGCTGGTCACCAACGATCCCGAGCGCGACGGTCTCCTCGGCCTGATTTCGAACGCCGCAGTGCTGATGGAGGACGAACACATCGCCTGGGTCGGCAAGGCAACTGCGGCACCTGACGCAGATTCGGTGACGGATGCTGCCTGTCACGCGGTCCTGCCCGGTTTCGTCGACAGCCACACCCACCTTCTATTCGGCGGTGATCGGGCGAACGAATTCGAGGCGCGGATGGCCGGGAAACCCTATGCCGCTGGCGGTATACGAACAACGGTGGCCAGCACACGGGAGGCACCGGAGGATGAGCTCAGACTCCGGCTGGCCGGGCTTGTTCGTGAACTGGCCGTGCAGGGGACGACGACATTTGAGATCAAGAGCGGGTACGGACTCGACGTCGACACTGAGGAACGACTCGTTCGCCTCGCTGCGGAGGTCACCGACGAGGTGACGTTCCTCGGGGCGCATGTCGTCCCACCGGAGTTCCAGGGCCGCGCTGACGAGTACGTCGACCTCGTAATCGGTCCCATGCTGGATGCGTGCGCGCCCCACGCCAGGTGGATCGACGTGTTCTGCGAGACCGGCGCGTTCAGCACGGAGCAGGCACGGCGTGTGCTCGAAGCTGGCGCCGCGCGGGGACTCGGTATCCGAATGCACGCGGGCCAACTGGGGAAGAGCGACGGAGTCCAACTCGCTGTCGAGCTTGGCGCCGCAAGCGTCGATCACTGCACTGCCTTGAGTGACGATGACGTGCGGACACTCGCATCATCCGACACCGTGTGCACCCTCCTGCCCGGGGTCGAGTTCTCGACGAAACAGCCATACCCGAACGCACGTCGGCTTTTCGACGCTGGTGTGACCATCGCGTTGGCCAGCGACTGCAACCCGGGCTCCAGCTTCACGTCGTCGATGGCATTCTGCATCGCGGTTGCGGTGCGTGACATGGGCATGACGCCCACGGAAGCGGTGTGGTCCGCCACCGCGGGGGGTGCGGCTGCACTCCAGCGAACCGACATCGGCCGGATTGTCGTCGGAGCTCGTGCTGACCTGGTCGAGCTACGCGCACCAAGCTATCTGCACCTGGCCTATCGGCCTGGTGTTCCGCTGGTCGAGCGCGTGTGGAGGGGCGGCGAGCTCGTCTCGTTCGACGTTCCTTGACTCACTCGGGCTGCGCCATCGCGTCCCCGGACGGAACCAGCCGCGCGACTGGCGCGTCGGCGGCGGGTCGGAGCGAATCGTGAAGCCGTTTCCTTGCACGCTCGTAGCGCCCACGGGCCGTTGACTCTGACACCCCCGCGATTCCCGCCGCCTCGCGCAGAGAGAATCCGTCCCAATGGACCAACTGAACAAGCTCGCGCTGGTTCGCAGGCAATGCTTCGATCGCCTCGCGCACCTCGGAGTATTTGTCAGGCTCGTCGACGTACGAGAGTCTAATCGTTGCCCGCCGCACTGCTCCACGGCGATGGTTCGCGAGAACCCGGCGAGCAACCCCGAACAGCCACATTCGCGCCTCCTCGCTGTCGTCGGGCAGCCTGTCGATTCGCCGGTATGCCACCATAAAACGTTTCGCTCAGCAGGTCCGCCGCGTCTTCAACCGGTGACACCCGCCTGGCCAAATAGTTCAGAAGCGAGCCAGAGGCCGCCTCATAAAGAAGCGTGAGGCGCTGAGCGTCGCTCCCGTCGAAAGTGCTCACTCGCCCACCTCGTCACAGGTTCCCATGGATTCAAGCCAGACGCCGTGTTTGAGGTAGCCCGCTTCTTCGAACTCGGAGGTGATCTCATTTGAGGCCAGCATGGACAGGAGGTGCGGATTCGAGATCCCTGCTTCCTCCCGCAACGCTCGTTGCTGTGGGGTCATGGCATCGAGGTATGCCTCGACGTCGTCGAGATCTACGGTGATGTCCGACCAGTCCCCGTCCTGAAGAAATCGTCGCGCCTCGTCCAAATGACGTCCCGCATCCGCGCCACCCGCGTGCTCGTCCTGGCCGACCCGCACGATGACGACGCAATTGGTCAGCTCACCGCCGTCAGTCACGGGAAATTCGCGGCTCACCACCAGATCGGGTTCCCAGGGCGCCCATGCCACCAGCGGCGGAATCGCCGCTGCGGAGGCAGCAACGGCCACCGTGCCAAAGACGAGAAAATTCCACCACCGCGGCCGTCGGGGGCGGAAGGGCTGACCTTCTCCGCTGGCAGCACCGGCCGCCACCTCTCGCGCTCTGTCCGCGACGCCGGGCAGCGCCGTCGCGTCGGGTGGCCTGCTTTCGTTCAGCAATCGATCGAGCCTGTCCGACATATCGCACCCTTTCCTAAATCCGCCCCTAACTACGACATGTCCGGACGACGACACAGTTACACGGTCACGCAAAATCTTTTGCTTGATTGAACCGCACAGTCCCGGGGAACGGGTCGTCAGACGGGGACCGGCGCGAATTTGATGTAGCCGGCTGCACCTTGTACTCGCTATGCGGTACAAGTTGTGCTAGAAAGACGGTACAACTTCGAAGGAGCACAATGCCACCGAGCCCACTCTCCTCCCTCGGCCTGGGGGATCTTGTCCGTGCCGCTCTGTCACTACCGCTGTTCTCGCTCCTGCTCGCGGTTCTGGTCTTCGCCATCGTCCTGATGGTGAACAGGCGACAGGAATCCATCGACCGTTCGGCTGCGGCGCCCCACGTAGTGACCGTGCGGTACCGCCACGAACACCGCATACTCGGCATCGGTTCCCTCGTCGTGATCGCCGTCTTCTCAATCGAGAACGTTGTTCGCGGCTACCTCGTCATGACGCCGGATGTTGTTTCCTGGTGGCGTTTTGCAACGCCGGTATTTGCGGTTTTCGCCGTTCTCGCCGTGGCCCTTGGCTCCATCCTTGTTCGACGGTCGGCACTACCGACGCAGCCGGTGATGCCGCTCGGGCGCCGAACGTGGAGGACCTTCAACTCCACCAGCGACATCGCTCTTGCTCTTTCATCAGTTGCCGCCTTGCTTGTGACGACGATTCTGGCGGGTTTGGCGTCATCTGCTGACAGCCGAGGACGTTTCATTCATCTCCAGATCCCCGTGCCGAACTCGACGGTGGACCCCCTGCGGCCGTGGTTTTATGGCTGGGCGTACGGAGTTCCTGTTCTGATCGGTCTTGCCGGGCTCGCCGTTGTGACAGCGCTGACACTTCATGCCAGTGCGGCGCGCTCGTTTCTTCGCCCGGATACCGTGGGGCCGGAACAGGGCGAGCGGATGAAGACCGCCTCGGGGGTTGCGCGTTTGGCCGCGGCGGCCAGCCTGCTTGCGCTCGGCGGAGCGCTTCGTTTCATCGCGAGAGCGGGTTCGCTTTCAGGCGTGTCCATCGAGGATGGCAATGGGCAGAGCAATACCTACGAGATGATTTGGAAGTACGCAGAATTCGCCGTTGTGGGCGGCTGGCTTGCTCCGGTACTCGAGGTCGTCGCGTTCCTGCTGCTTCTCCTTGTCGCCAATCGACTTCTGCGTCGGACGCCCGCTGCCAGGACCATCGGGCCCCGCGACACCGCGCAGCCGGCGGGGGCCGCGCGTTGACCCTGCAGCCCCTCCAGACATCGGCTGAGGAAACAAACCGGTCCCTCGACATCTACCGCCAATTTCGTGGTCTCATCGTCTCGGGTCAATTGGGCGCTGGTGAACGCCTGCCCACCGTGCGACAGACAGCGCGAGACCTCGACGTCGCGCCGGGTACAGCCGCGAAGGCGTACAAGTTGTTGGAACGGGACGGTCTGGTAGTGACTCGCACGGCCGCCGGTACGCGCGTGGCGGCGTCGGCGGGCACCCTCCCGCTCGCGGTCGTGCGGCGGATCCGCGACCTCGCAGCCGAGGCGCAGGCGGCTGGTGTCGCTGCCGAGGACGTCGCGGATGCGCTCAGAGCCGTTTGGGAGTTCAGCACCACCGAACCCATTCCGTAGCGTTACCGGGCGGCGACGCCCGCCGCGATCTCCAGGACGCACAGCGCGGCGAGCCGCACAGTGCGACCGTCCGGCGCATCGGCAAGGGCGTCGATCTCAGTGATGTCGATCGAACGAACCCGGCCATCACGCCCGGCGGCACGTGCTGCGGCTCGCAACTCATGAGCAGCGAGCCCGCCGGGCACGGACGCGGGGCAGGCGGGGGCGACGGACCGGTCACACACGTCGACGTCGATGTCGACATGGACCGGTCCCCCGGCTGCTCCGGCGACGTCGAGGGCCTCAGCCAGAACATCGGCCATCGGCCGCCCGTGCAGATCGTCGCGACGGACGACCGTGATACCGAGGTCCCGAGCCCGGTCGGTGTACGCCCTCGAGTTGGCAAAGTCGGCGATCCCGATCTGAACGACACGTCGCCCGTCCAGGCCCGCCTCGAGAAGGCGGCGCACGGGCGATCCGTTTGACACACCGTCGCGAAGGTCGTGATGTGCGTCGAGCGTGACAAGACCGGCACTGTCGATCGCGTCGCCCCATGCTCCGAGTGCGGCAGGCACAGTCGCGGCGTTGTCACCGCCCAAGGCGACGGTGACGGCGGCGCGACCGACAGCATCCGTCATTGCCGAAATCGCACGTCGCTCACCTTCGTCACCGTCCGGGTCGATCACATCTCCGACGTCGGCGAACACCAGGTCGTCGACGTTACGACCGTCGAGGGACGCCGCGAACGGCGAGTACCGGCGGAGCGCATTCCGAATCGCCGCCGGAGTAGCTTCAGCCCGGGTCGGCGACAGCGAGGTGCGCCAGGTCGGGATGCCGATCAGGGCCAGATCGATGGCACCGACGATGTCCTTCGGCGACGGCCAGGACCCCGCACGTGGCCACAGCGGATCGGCGGGCAGCGCTGAAGTGACCATGCCGAAACGCTAGCAAGCTGATTCACGCGCGCGACAGCATCCGCTCGCCGTTATGGTCTGGGATTCCAGACGCCCGGTGAGCTGACCTTAATCGAAGGAGAGCTAGGTCGCCGGTGTCGGGTCAGCGACCTCGGCCCGCTCCTTCGCATCGTGACGGTTCTGCCTGCGCTCTCGAGCACCTTCGACGAGGTTGTACAGCGTCGGCAACACCACGAGCGTGAGGACCGTGGACGAAATCAGTCCGCCGATCACCACGATCGCCAGCGGTTGCGAAATGAATCCGCCGTGGCCCGTGATGCCGAGCGCCATCGGCACAAGCGCGAAGATGGTCGCGAGCGCCGTCATGAGGATCGGACGGAGCCTCCGCGACGAACCGTGTCGCACCGCGTCGGTCACCGCCATGCCCCTCGCCCGATACTGGTTCACCAGGTCGACAAGCACAATGGCGTTCGTCACAACGACACCGATGAGCATGAGCACACCGATCAGCGATGCGACACCGAGCGGAACGCCGGTGATGACCTGCAGGGCGATGGCGCCCGTCGCCGCGAACGGCACGGAGATCAGCAGGAGCAGCGGCTGCCGCAGAGAGCGGAAGGTCGCAACCATAACGATGTACACGATGAGGATGGCCGCAAGCATGGCGAGGCCGAGCTGCTGGAACGCGGTTCCCTGGTCGGCCGTGACGCCTCCGAGGGTGGCCGTCGTTCCGGCCGGAAGGTCAGTCTCGTCGAGCATGGTGGCAACCTCAGCGCTTGCCGTTCCGATGTTGTCACTCGCCGGGGTGAGGGCGACGGTCGCTGATCGCTGCCCGCGCACCGAGGTGATCGTCGATGGACCGTCGACCTCTTCGACCGAGGCGAGACTGTCGAGGCGGACCGGTCCGAGGAGGGTCGGCACCTCGAGCGCGGAGAGTTCCTCGATTGACGCTGGCTGGTTCTCCGTGGCGATGTAGATGTTCAGGGTGGTCTCATCGATCACGATGGTTCCGGTTGTTGTCGGCTGCATGGCCTGCGAGACGAATCCACCGAGTGCCACCTCGCTGTATCCCGCTGCGGCGGCGGAGTCACGGTCGACCTGGACAGCGACGTACGGGCGGGAATCGCTGAGGTTATTTGTGACCTGACGCATTCCGTCGAGGTCCTTGCCAGCGTTCGTGATGGCATCCGTTGCTTCCTGCAACGCGTCCTGGTCGGGAGCGGTGATGTCGACCTCGATATCGCTGGATCCGCCGAACCCGCCAGCTGCGGCGAGTTCGATCTCGCCTGCACCGGTGATGTCAGCGAGCTCGGACCGCACTGTGTCTTGCAGCGCTTCCTGATCGGCCGACTCGTCTGTTGTTACCGAGTACGTGATGCCACCTTCGCCGCCCCCAGCGAATGCGGAGAACAGTGAGTTGCCTGACGAACCGATGGTGACCTGGACCGTGTCGATGCCTTCGATGCTGCGCAGGGCATCTTCCACCTGGGTCGCGGCGGCGTCCTGAGCGTCGAGGCTTGTACCGACCGGCAACTGCTGCGAAACGCTGAGCGTGTTCTGACCTGAATCGCCGAGGAAGTTCGTCTTCATGAACGGCACAAGCGCCAGGGTTCCACCGAGCACGAGCACAGCGAGCAGGATCGTGGCGACCGAGTGCTTGAGCGTCCAGTTGATGATCGGCAGGTAGCCCTTTTGCAGCAGCGTGGGGTGGTCGAGTTCGTCTTCTTCTTCGACACCTGACTTGCGGCCGCGTCGTGTGGCGACCTCTCCGGTCGCGGCAGCCATCACGGGCTCGCCCTCCGCGACGGGTTCTGGCTCGGCGTCCTCGACCGAAACGGGGCCCTCAACCGGCTCGACCGAGTCGTTCGTGATCGACGCTGCGTCGGAATCCGTCGGTTCTGCCGCACCGGAGTTGTCGACAGTTGTGTCTGTGACAGCCTTCGGCCGTGCGATGTACGACGGGTCCACGATCGATGGCGAGGCGGACACACCGGCCGGGAGCGCCGTGGTCGGTTCCTCGACCTCCGCCGCGGCGGTGTCGACCTCGGTGTACAGCACCGCGGCCGGTTCACTGGCGGAGGAGCCGTCGGACGCGACGAGCGCCGGCTCCGGGATTGTCGAAGCCTTGGGCGCCTTCGCCGGCTTGGGAGCCTTCGCCGGCTTCGGCGCCTTGACTGGCTTGGCACTCTTGTCGGTGCGAACCTTCGCCCGCAGGAACCAGTACGCGAGCACGGGAACGATGGTGAGCGACACAAACAGCGAAGCGAGCAGCGCAATGGTGACCGTGAGGGCGAACGGACGGAACAGCTCGCCGGTCATGTCGCCAACGAAGGCCAGCGGCAGGAAGACGGCAACCGTCGTGATGGTCGACGCGGTGATGGCACCGGCCACCTCGCGCACAGCGGTGACGATCGAGAAGGCGCGCCCGTCAGCGGAGCGGTCGCGCGCGGACGTCATGTGTCTCTTGATGTTTTCGATCACAACGATCGAGTCGTCAACAACCCGACCGATTGCGATGGTCAGGGCACCGAGGGTGAGGATGTTGAGTGTGTAACCGGTGGCCTGCAGTCCGATGAACGTGATGAGTACGGACGTCGGGATTGAGATTGCCGTGACGAGGGTTGCCCGCACGTCGAGCAGGAACACGAGGATGATGAGGACGGCGAAGATGAGCCCGAGCACACCCTCGGTGGC
Organism: Mycetocola zhadangensis; assembly: GCF_003668565.1. Taxonomy (GTDB): domain Bacteria; phylum Actinomycetota; class Actinomycetes; order Actinomycetales; family Microbacteriaceae; genus Mycetocola_A; species Mycetocola_A zhadangensis. Next base: position 759,023 of record NZ_RCWJ01000002.1, on the reverse strand, counting down.
GAGCGACTCGATCGACTGCTGGATGTACGGAGCCTGGTCGAACACGATGGTGAGCGTGACATCTGAGCCGAGCGTTTCCTCAAGCTCGGGCAGCAGCGCGTTCACGGCCTTCGACACGTCGACGGTGTTGGCCGCGGGCACCTTGGTCACGGCGATGGTCAGCGCTGGTTCGCCGTTGACGCGGGAGATGCTCGTCACCGGATTGTCTGTGAGTGAAACGGATGCCACGTCGCCAAGGGTGAGGACGGCGCTTCCCGGTGCTACCGGGGCTGCGCTGACCAGCGGGAGTGCGGCGAGATCGTCGACCGATCCAAGCTTGGATCCGGTTTGGACCGCGAAGGTACTGTCTTCCTGGGTGATTTCGCCTGCCGGGAGGAGCACGCCATTCTGTTCGAGGGTCGTGCTGATGTCACCGCGGTTCAGTCCGGCCCCAGCCAGCCGAACAGCATCCGGAACTATGGTGATCCGCTGGCCGACTTCGCCAATGAGGGCAGCCTCGCGGACACCCTCGATGTCCTCGATGTCGGGTACGGCGTTCTGCGTGAGGCTCTCGGCCAACGCGTCGGTGTTCTCGCCTGAGCCCGATGCCGCGATCTGGATAACCGGAAGATCGTCGAGTCCCCCGGACAGGACCTCAGGCTCAACGCTCTCGGGGAGGGTCGACTTGATGCGGTTGATCGCCTGGTTGATCTTCTGCTCGGCGGTGGCCAGGTCGGTACCGTATGTGAAGGTGGCTGAGATGAGGCTGAGGTTCGTCGACGAGGTGGTGCTCGTCGATTCAATACCAGGGACACCCTGAATTGCCGTCTCGATCGGCGTCGACACGTCGTTGTTGACCACCTCGGGCGCAGCGCCCGGGTAGCTTGCCACGATCGCCAGCTGCGGGAAGGTGACACTCGGTGCGAGTTCCTGCTTGAGGCTGCCCATCGCGATGCCCCCGAACACGGCTGCAACGATGGTGACGAGCGCGATGAGCGCGCGGTTTTTCATGCTTAGAACAGCAAGGACGTGCACGGTTCTCCTGAGGGAAATGCGAGGGCTGCCGCGAACGCGACGAAACGGGCGGCACGGGCCGCCTATCCCTGAAATTGTGTCACAGCGCCCGTGCAGTAACTGCATGATGGACAAACGCACAGGGTTCCGTTACCGGCGTGGAACACGCGTGAATTCGAACTGCGGGCCAGTGCGGAGAACCGACGCCGGTGACTGAGCGAACGCGCCCGCTCAGACGACTTCTGAGAGGAGCGCCGACTCGGGAACCGGCGCGCGGAGAATCGACTGCCACGCTGTCGCGAGGGCGTCGATTGCCAGTTCGGTGTCATCGACCCCGTAGGTGATCGGAATGCGAATGAACCTCTCGAACGCGCCGTCGATGCCGAACCGCGGGCCGGACGCGATGAGAAGCCCCTGGGTGCGAGCGGCGAGCGCGAGTTGGGAGCTGACCGGAACACCCAGATTGACCCAGATCGACAGTCCGCCGTTGACGCGCGGAACGTCCCAGTACGGGTACCGCTCACCGAGCAGCTCCTCGAGGCGGTCGCGAGTCGCCTTCAGCTGCCCACGCCGGACCTCGAGAATTGCCGGCATCTCGGGGAGCAATTCGAGCACGGTGAGTTGCTCAAGGATGGGTGTCCCGAGGTCACCGATCGACCGCGCGGCCACGAGCTTGCGGATGACGCCACGGTCAGCACGAATCCAGCCGAGGCGGATGCCGCCCCACACAGTTTTTCCCACCGACCCGACGGTAATGATTTTTGCTCCGGCCTCGTCGGTGGCCGCAAAGGGTGGGAAAGAGTCCGGTCGGTCAATGTCGAGGTCACGCGTCGTCTCGTCGATGACAAGCACGGTTCCCTGCCGTGCGGCCGCCCGGCACACCCGGCGGCGAGTCTCGAGCGGCATGCTCGCGCCCGTCGGGTTGTGGAAGTCGGGCATCAGGTAGGCCAGGGTCGGCGAGGAGTTGTCGAGCGCATATTCGAGGTCACCGGCGTCCCAGCCGTCCTCGGCCGTCACCGGGATGGGTACCAGACGAGCTCCGGCCGAACGCAGTGCGTCGTGCGCGTGCGGATAGGTCGGGTGCTCGATCAGGGCGCGGTCGCCGCGGGAAAGGTGGGTGCGTGCGATCAGTCCAATCGCGTGCTGGGCACCGAGCGTCACCATGATTTCGTCCGGGGAGGTGGGCAGCCCGGCCTCAAGGTACCGATCGGCAATCGCCGCCCGCAGCTCTGGCAGGCCAATGGTGTCGTAATCGAAGTCGTCGAGGTAGCGCGGGAGCCGCGCGGCTGCACGAACGGCTGCACCGGTCATCGCTCCGATAGCGGGAAGGGCGGCCTTGCTGAAGTCGAGGTACCCCGACCGCTGGGCCGTCACCGGCCCTGGCCGCACCCCGGGTAGCTGAGCCACGCTGCCCGAGCCACGCACGCTCTCCAGGAAGCCGTTGTCCCGCAGCTCCTTGTACGCGGCCGTCACGGTGGTGCGGCTCACGTCCAGTCGCTCGGCGAGGTCCCGTTCGGCCGGCAGGCGAGTGTCGGCCGGGATCCGTCCGTCCAGGATCAACAGTCGAATCCGATCGGCGAGGCTGCGATAAGCGGCATCGTCGCTGCGCCAGGGGCCAAGGAGGGCGGAGAGCGCACGCGCGGTGATGTGGACGTCGACCATGAGGCCACTATAGGCAGATTGGCCTCTTGCCAGAAGGCCAATTGTGAAATTGGATTGTCTTTATGATCCGCCGTGTCGTCCAACTCTTCCTCGGGCTCTTCCTCTATGGAATCGCCCTCGCCCTCATCATCAGGGCGGCCATCGGTGTCTCACCGTGGGATGTGCTCAGCCAGGGCATCTCGCTCAAGACGGGATGGGGATTCGGGCTCATCACCGTCGTGGTCGGCGCGATCATCCTCCTGCTCTGGATTCCCCTTCGCCAGAAGCCCGGAATCGGCACCGTCTTCAATGTCCTGCTCGTCGGGCCGGCAGCCGACCTCGGTCTCTGGCTGATCCCCGAGAACCTCGACCTCTGGGCGCGGATTCTGTTCTTCGCCGCCGGCCTCTTTCTGCTCGCCCTTGCAACGGGCCTCTACCTGGGTGCCCGCTTCGGCGCCGGCCCGCGGGACGGGTTGATGACCGGCGTACACGAACTCACTGGCTGGCCGATCTGGGTCGGCCGCACCGGCATTGAGATCGTCGTGCTCGCGGCCGGCTGGATGCTCGGCGGCAACGTCGGCATCGGTACAGTGCTGTTCGCCGCGCTGATTGGGCCGCTCTGCAGCACCACCATCCCGTGGTTCCGCATCGCGCTGCCAAGCGATGTGAGCACAGATGAGCGGCTGGAAAGCACGGTCGAGCCGAGCGAGCCGCTTCTCGACTCCCCCGCGCACTGACCCGGGCGCGGCTCAGGCGCGCTCGGCGCGGTATCGCACCAGTAGCCGGTCGAGCAGTGAGCCGAGTTCGGCCGCGAGCTCATCGTCCAACGATGAAAAGGAGAACGTCGCCCGTCCGGTACGCCGAGACTGCAGGGCTTCAGCGGCCAGGGCGACATCCTCGGGGTAGCGATCAGCGATGATCAGATAGAGCCCGACCTTTTCTTTGCCCCGCTTGAGCGCCGCAAAGTAGTCATGCCCCGTAGCCCCAGGCCACACCAAAGCCGGAACACCATAGATCGTTCCGTCGACGAGCTCAGGTCGATAGCGATCCAGCAGCGCCCACAGCCGCTCCTCCACCTGCTCAACGTTCGCTGCGGTCACACTTGCAGCCTAGGGATATCCGCCCAATCCGGATAGCAGTTTTTTCACGTCACCACGTGACATCCGCCGAATTAATGAACGGATGCCACGTGGCCTTCTCTGCACTACAGGTTGCGGTTCGCGTAGATCGCCAGCGCATCGCGCACAAGAGTGGCGCCTGCTTCGCCGCCGTAGTTCGCCGCGAACCGCTCGTCGGCGACGTACATCTCGCCGAGGCCTGTGACGTACTCCTGAACCGCGCCTGGCGTTCCGGGGATCGACGTAAGCCACTCGACGTGGCGTCGAGCGAGTGTCTGCGCCTCGTCACTGTCCGGCGCGACGCCGGCTCCGGCAGCGGCGGTCCAGTCCGAGCTCAGTGACGCGACCTGCGCCTGCCATTTAGCCTTCTCGGCGGCGCTCATAGACCGCCACCAGGAGTCACTGCGCGAGTACGCGTCCTCGCCCCATCGCTCGACGACCTCGTCCTTGTACTGCGTGTGGTCGAACCCGTCAAACATGTTCTCTGCCATCAGTTGTTCACCTCTCTCCATTCTCCGTATGGTCTCTGTCACCGACGCGACCTGCCTGCCGATTCGGTCCTGTTCTTTGTGCAACCAGCTCAGGTGGTTGCGGAGTGCGCCAGTGGCATCCGTCGCCGTCTTCAAAACGTCGGCGATAGCGGGCAGCCCGAGCCCGAGATCACGCAACAGCAGAATGCGCTGCAGCCGCACGAGTGCGGTTGCGTCGTAGTAGCGGTAACCGTTTGATCCGATTCGCGTCGGCGGAAGCAGACCGATGTCGTCGTAGTGGCGGAGCGCTCGCGACGTTGTACCCGCGCGCTTCGCGATGTCTTGAATTGACCACTCCACGTGCTGTTGCATCCGTCCCTCCTCTCGAACAACAGCAACGTTAGAGGTTGACGCAGCGTCAAGGTCAAGGGAAATCTTCCGAGCCGTTTTGCGCATGTTCACCGACGAGCGGAGAATCGAACCGACAGTTCTTGGGAGGACCGCACCATGCAGAGCATCACCGTTACCGAACTCGCCGCGCTCGAGGGAGCCACCGTTATTGACGTACGCGAGCCGGACGAATTCCGTCAGGTGCGTGCTGCTGGCGCTGTGAGCATCCCGATGAGCCAGATCATCGACAGGGTCGACGAACTCCCCGAGGACGAAACGATCTACCTCGTCTGCGCCGTCGGCGGCCGCAGCAGCAAGGTCGCCGAATATCTGGAATCCCGCGACTTCGATGTCGTCAACGTCGATGGCGGCACCTACGCGTGGACGGACGCGGGCCTTCCGGTCGAACAGGGCTAAGCGATACCCTGCTGTTCGCCGCGCCTCACGCCGGGGTATCGCGAACCGCAGGGAGAGATTGTGAAGCTGACGCTCACCGAGTTCCTGAGTCTGGATGGCGTTTGCCAGGGCCCGGGGTCGCCGGATGAGGACACCAGCGATGGCTTCTCGCGAGGCGGATGGTTTGTTCCGTACATGGACGACGGCTTCGTTCGCCAGGCATCGGACTGGCTTGGTGAAGCAGACGCCCTCCTTCTTGGGCGGCGCACCTACGACGCATTCGCACGGGACTGGCCCCAAATCACCGACCCGAACGATCCCTTCACCTGGCGCATGAACAATCTGCCCAAGTACGTCGCGTCCCACACTTTGACGGTTGGCTCGTGGAACCCGACCACGATCCTCTCCGGCGACGTCGCGGCGCAGGTGGCCGAACTGAAACGGCAGCCGGGTCGGCAGCTCCAGATCCACGGCAGCGCCAGGCTCGCCCAGTCCCTGCTCGCAGCGGGCCTGATTGACGAGATACGGCTCGCGATCGCTCCTGTGGTCGTCGGTCAGGGCCGCAGGCTCTTCGCGACGGATGGCCCTTCGATGGGACTGCGGCAGACAAAGAATGAGACAACTCCGGGCGGCCTCACAGTGCAGGTCTATGAGCTGGCAGGCTCAGCTCCGTTTGCGACATACACGGGCATCTCCGACATTCCTGACATTCACGGAACTGTCGACAACTGACGGCCTACCAGTTCAATGCGAACACGATGTCGTCGCCGAGTGCGTCACCAGTCGCTAGGTCAAGATCGGGTCGACGCTCCAACCCAACGGCAAGCGCGGTGCGCTGCGACGCGACGTTGCCGTGCTTCGTATAGGCGATGAGCGGATGCTCGGAGTGATCGGCACGCCACAGCTCGACGGCAACGGCGGCGACTTCTGCGGCGTAGCCATGTCCCCAGGCCCGGGGTATGTACCGGTATGCCAGATTGAGCACGGGACGATCACGCCAGGTTGAGCGGCGGACGCCGGAAAATCCGATGATGCCCGCGTCGTCTCGCACCGCCCAATAGCCGAAGCCATGCTCCCGCCAGTGCCCAAGCCATTCCCCGAACATCTTTTGCGCGGCCGAACGTACAGTGAGCGGCCCAGCCGGATTGAACTGATTGGTCTCCGGGTCGGCGTGAATGGCCCACATCGCGTCAAAGTCCACGACGGAAAGCCGGTCGAGGCGCAGGCGGGCCGTTTCGACGGTCGCACTCATGCGAGGTGCCCCTGGGATGCTGTCATGCTCAAATCCTGCCAGCCACCTCCGACAGCGCACCCCTCTCTCTTCCTGAGTATCACTCGAAAGCCCTTGCCACATCGCGCAACGCGATATATCGTGACTTTCAACAGATCGCGATATATCGCGTTCGAAGCAGCCAGGGTTCTTCAGGGACCGGCAGGAGAAGGAAATCACATGGCACTGGAAAAATGGATCGTGCTCCCCGGTGAGTCACGCGTCATCGATGTTGAACTCGTGCGGTCGCTCAAAGTGGGACTCATCGGCGGACAAATCGACATCCTCGCCCACGACGAACCGGGCGCCCGCGTCGAGGTTCACTCGGTCTCCGGCAAGGACCTCAAAATTTCGATCGACGGAGACGTCCTCGAGATCGACCACCCCCAGTTGGGCTGGGAAAACTTCCTCGACGTCTTCAAGTCGTTCGGCCAGAACTCCGCCAAAGCGCAGATCAGCGTGCTGGTGCCGCGCAAGGTCGCGCTGACCTTCGGGATGGTTTCGGCGAACGCCCTCATCTCAGGCCTCTCGACAAGCGCCCGCCTTTCGACAGTGAATGGTGAGCTGCAGATCGAGGGCGTCACAGGAGACCTCGACCTCAACGCCGTCTCCGGCGAGATCAACGTGCAATCACACACCGGCGCCATCAACGCTCACAGCGTCTCAGGCGACATCGCCGCGTCTGGCAAGATCACCAAATTTTCGAGCGACACCGTCTCGGGCGCGGTCTTCGTTGACGCTATCGGCCGGTGCGACAGAATCTCGACCAACAGCGTCTCAGGCAGCCTCACCGCACGGCTCGATGCGAGCTCAGGCACACGGTACGTGGTCAACACGGTGTCCGGCACGCTCCAGCTCGACAGTTCCGTCATCAAGGGCACCAGGGGTCGAGGGTTCTCAAGCACCACCGAGGGTGACGGCAATTTCTACACCGATGTCCTCGCGAATTCGGTGTCGGGCAACGTCACAGTGATCCGGCGGTCGCAATCCGAAACGGATGCCACGGCTTCCGATTCGCAATCCACTCCCGAAGGCGACGACGACGTGAACGCATTCACCGCCGGAGGTCACGCATGACCCCGGTCTTCAGCCACGGCAGCCTCCGTCTTTACCTGCTCAGCCTTCTCGCGGAAGGCCCCAAGCACGGCTACGAGCTGATCCAGGCGCTGTCGGATCGCTTCGGCGGCACGTACTCACCGAGCGCGGGAACGATTTACCCCCGACTCGGCAAGCTCGAGGAGGACGGCCTGGTCACCAAGGAGAGCGACGGCCGCAAGACCGTGTACTCGATCACTGAGGCCGGCAGGCGGGAGCTTGAGAATCGACGGCTCGATCTCGACGCGATCGAACTCGAGGTCACCGACTCCGTCCGCCGCCTCGCGGACGAGGTGCGCACCGGGGTAACGGATGCGATGCGAAGCCTCAAAGCGGACCTTGCCTCGGCCGCTCGCCAGGCCAAGCAATCCGCAACCAGTGCACCGTTCGTATCGACAGACTCCCCCGACCCGCGCACCACAAGCAGGGTCGCGATTCACGACGCCGACACAGTGCTCGCCGACTTCCGGCAGGCTGTGCGCACCGAACTCCGCTCACACGTCGGGGACGGCGGCACAGTGACAGACAGCCTCGTGCGGCAACTGAAGGATGACCTCGACCGCGTGCAGGCCAGCTTCCGGTCGGCCCTCAGCAGCAGGCAGGGCTGACCAGCCTCATCCACAAGAGCCAGTGATCCGTCCGCGAGGAAGGACCACTGGCTCTTGTGCAACTCCCGCGCGCCGTGATTCCTCTTCGCGACCCGCTTGACTCCGGGAGCCGAAAGAGTAGTGTTCTCGCTCGTGACGAATCAGGGCAAAGAACCTGGGCCTGACAACCGAGTGGTCAAACGTCTTCTTCTCGGTGAGCCTCTCCCCACAGCAAAACTTGAAGGCCAGCTGCTCTCCAAACGACTTGCGCTGCCTATCTTCGCCAGTGACGCGTTGTCCTCTGTGGCGTACGCGCCCCAGGAACTGTTGATGATCCTGACCCTCGGCGGGCTTGCCTTCCTGAGCTTCGCACCCTGGGTTGCCGCCTGCGTCGTCCTGCTGCTGCTCGTCGTGGTTGCCAGTTACCGACAGCTCGTCAAGGCGTACCCGTCAGGTGGTGGCGACTACGAGGTCGCCCATAAAAATCTCGGCGAGAGGGCCGGGCTCGTCGTCGCCTCCGCGCTTCTGGTCGACTATGTGCTCACCGTCGCGGTCTCCGTGGCATCCGGTGTCGACAACATCATCTCCGCGCTACCGGCACTGAACGGCTGGCGGATTGAACTGGCGGTCGGCTTCGTCGTTATCCTCATGGCGGTCAACCTTCGCGGTGTGCGCGAGTCGTCAAAAGCCTTCGCCGTGCCCACCTATCTGTTCATCGCGAGCGTTCTCCTGATGCTCATCGTCGGCCTCATCCGCACCGCCTTTGGAGACGCGCCCGTAGCATCGAGCGCCGCGTACACCGTCGAAGGGGAAGACCTCAGCCAGGCCGCCTTCATCCTCCTGCTCCTCCGCGCGTTCTCGAGCGGATGCAGTGCGCTCACCGGCGTCGAAGCAGTTTCCAATGGTGTTCCGGCGTTTCGACGACCGAAGGTCAAGAACGCGCAGGCGACACTCGTGTTGATGGGCGGGACGGCCATCGTCCTGTTCGCCGGGCTCACCGCTGTCGCGCTCATCTCGCAGGTGCACTACGCCGAGGACGCTTGCCACCTCATCGGGTTCCAGAATTGCGAAACGACACCTCAACCGAGCCTCGTCGCTCAAGTCGCGACCGCGGTGTTCGGAGCGAACAGCGTTCTCTTTTACGTCATTCAGGCGGCAACAGCGTGCGTGCTGCTCCTCGCAGCCAACACGGCTTTCAATGGGTTCCCGCTTCTCGGCGCGGTTCTCGCCCGTGATTCCTACGCCCCGAAGTCGCTCAACACGCGGGGTGACCGACTCGTCTTCTCCAACGGCATGATTGTGCTCGGCCTCGCCGCGTGCGCCATCCTCGTGGTCTATCGGGCCAACCTCACCCAACTGATTCAGCTCTACATCATCGGCGTCTTCGTCTCATTCACGCTTGGGCAAGCCGGTATGGTGCGGCACTGGATGGGTCTGCTTCGCGGCGGCTGTACCAACCGCTCCGAGGTGTGGCGCGGACTCGTGGTCAACGCCGGAGGGGCCGTGCTCACCGCCGTCGTCCTCATTGTGGTGACCATCACGAAATTCACGCACGGCGCCTGGCTGGTCTTTGTGCTCATGCCCGTCCTGTACACACTCATGCTCGGGGTCAACCGGTACTACCGCGACGTCGAGACAGAGATCGAGGTCGACGAAACAACTGCCTTCGGCGCCGATGGTGATCACGCCATTGTTCTCATCAACAAGATGCAGAAGCCGGCGCTCAAGGCGCTCGATTACGCCCTCGCCGCCAGACACCAGTCGATTGTCGCCATCCACATCGCCGCAGATGAGCAGACGGCCCAACGACTGGAACAACAATGGCAGGAACAGAACATCCGCGTTCCCCTCATTGTTCTCGAGTCGCCCTATCGGGACTTCGCGGTGCCGATCATCAGATACATCGCGAAGTACCGCGAGAATCACGGGCCAACTGTCGTGACCGTGTACCTGCCTCAATACATCGTTGGCCACTGGTGGGAGAGCATCCTTCACAACCGTCGCGCCAACCGCATACGTCAGCAACTGATGCTCGTGCACGGCGTCACCATCGCGCTCGTCCCGTGGTTGCTGGACTCGTCTGAACTAATTTATGGGCGTCGCTCACGACCGCTGCCCGGTCAGGAGAGGCGCGGCGAGCCGGTGCGGCCAGGCACACGCGAACGGGTGAGCCACCCGAGGAGATAACCTTGGCGGCATGCTGATGCGCCTTGCTGCCGTCTTCGTCGGCGGCCTGGTCGGCACCGCGCTGCGGTGGGCCGCAGATGCGCTTCTCGCCAGCCCGAACGACGCGTTCCCGTACAGCACTCTGCTCGTCAACGTAATCGGTTCGTTTGTTCTGGCCCTCCTGGTCGGATCGGTATGGGTCAGGCCAGCCGTACCTGACTGGCTCCGTGCCGGATTGGGTGCTGGCGTGCTCGGCTCGTTCACCACATTCTCTGCACTCGCGTCGGCCGTCGTTGTTCAACTCGCGTCGGAACAGTTCGCACTTGCCGCTGTGCACCTCGCCGCCTCACTGGTGCTCGGCCTCGGGGCTGCCTTCGTCGGCATTCGACTGGGACACCACTTCGGGCGCGGTGTAGAACCATCCGACTGGACCACCGAATGACCCCGGCGCTTGCTGCGGCCGTTATCGGCGCCGGTGCCATCGGCGCCGTCCTGCGTTATCTCACCACCCTGCTGTTTCCCCACGATGCCGCGACGGGCAGGCTCCCGCTCGGGGTTCTCGCGGTGAATGCGATCGGGTCGTTTCTCGCCGGCCTGCTTCTCGGTCTCGCCACGCAGTCGCACCTGTCGAGCGAATGGTCGCTCATTCTCATCACCGGGTTGTGCGGTGGGCTGACGACCTTCTCGACGTTCAGCGTTGAGGCGATTCAGCTGGTCGAGAGGGGACGCTGGAGAACGGCGGCCGCGTCGATCGGCGCGAATCTGGTTCTCGGCATCGGGCTGGCCGCGATCGGCTTTATCCTCGCCTGACCGGCCAGCGCTGAGGGTGGGCCATGCTAAGATCGAATTTAGTCTTTATCGTTCCCTGGTTGGTTTAAACCATAGGGCGGATCTCCACCGCCTCGCTACTAATTCGTAAGGGGGTCTCGCATGGGGCGTGGCCGTCAGAAGGCAAAGCACACGAAGATCGCACGTGAGCTGAAGTCGTTTAGTCCCGACGTGAACTACGACGCTCTTGAGCGCGAACTCACGGGGCACGCGCACGACGAGTCGTATGCAGATGAGGCAGCGAAGTGGGCCGAGTACGCCGACGAATACAAGGCGGCAGACGAGCCCAAGCGAGCCTGACCCGACGGTCGGCTACTCGTCGTCAGCTAGCGGCGCGCATGGATTTGCGCGCATCCCACCATGCCCAGAATCTGGCGAGTTGACGCTTGACGAAGGCTGCGAGCCGGTGCGCCCAGGCGAACTCGGTGCCGAGTATCGCAAGGCCGAGAAAAACCACGAGCCATCCCGGGCCAGGTAGCGGCACGAGGATCAGGCCCAGCAGCGCGATGAGTCCGCCGAGCAGGCCGACTCCGATTCGATAGCTGAGGCGGAGCCGTGGGTGGGTATCGATCCAGGAACGGATGCGTCGAAGCATCCGCCGGATCGGGCGGCCCTTGCTCTCGCCCAGGGCAATCTCGCGTTGAAGTTCGCTCTCGGAGACCATCTCCTCAGGGTATTGAGTAAGTCTGGGATTTCTCCTGATGCCGAAGGGCGTTACTTACTGTCGGCAGACTCGAGCCGCTCGATCACATCGGACAGCACCTTCTCAACCGTCGCGGCATCAGCTGGCGACAGTCCCTCCATCACCTCAACCACCGACTGGTGAAAGTTGCCATAGGAGCGCTCGATATTTTCGGCGCCGGCCTCGGTCGGCTGCAGGATCCAGGCCCGGCGGTCCGTCTTGTGCGGTGACCGACTGAGGTGGCCCAGTTCGACCAGGTTGTCGACGATCTTCGTCACCGAGGCGCTCGACAGACCGAGCATCACTATGAGGTCCTTGGGACCCATTTCGCGCTGCTCGCGCTGCGCCTGCAGCAGGTAACGCATCGCGTGAAACTCGTTTTTACCAAGTCCGGATGCCTGACGTACCCGCTCGATGCTGACTTCTTCCGCCCGGTGGAGGCGAAGAACGGCCTGAATCGCTCCGCGGGCGAACGCCCGCCGCGGTTCCCGGGCATACAAATGCTCGGATTCGTGTCGCACGACATTGAGGGGCATGCGTGGCGCATCCTTTCCGATTGTGGCGGACGGAACGCGCGGCCACCCTCGAGCCGAGCTGGTTCGGGGACTACGGCCGGTCGCGCTGCTCCGTGAGCAGTGACTCAAGGTGATCTTCGAGTCTCCGTTGGGCCATCGCGAGATCGGAGTAGTCTCCGATGTAACTTGCGAAGGTGTCGCGGACAAAGTAGTGATCACCCTGCTTGTCAATTGTGCCACCGAAGTAGCCGCGATAGGACGCCGCCCAGAAGTCGGTGTCCGCGAGTCGCCACTCAGCGCGAGTTCGAGGTGCTTCCTCCGTCGCCGGGGCCCATGTGGTTGGGGCCGGTGCGGAGTTGTCAAGAAGTGTCATTGGGGTGCTTTCGTTGCGATGTTTCGAGGCGTTAGTTCCAGCTGGAACCGAGAGCGACGGTAACCACAGCTGTGGCCACCGAGATGAGTCCGGTGGCGCTGGCGACGGTCATCAGGACCTGGTCGCGCGCTTCTTCTCGAACCTCGGTGAATGGGCTGTGCAGCCGCCCGGTGTTTCGCTGTGAAATGCTCATTGCTCTCTCTCCCGTCTTCCAAAACTCTGTCACGAAGTAAGAGATTCACGAAAAAACATTGTCCGCGGTTGACAGGCTTGCGCGTTAATGCGAAGCGTTTGACGTGCCCCGTTCGAGGGGCGATCATCGTGACGGTTCGAGCCGACCAGGCCGATCAGATCGGCGCGGGAAACGCCCATCGCCGGGCATTGCCTCGTATTTACACGCAGACGGATGCCACGGGGCTAGCGGCCACGTGGCATCCAGCACACGCCAAGTCGCGGAGCGCCATCGCGGACGCTTCAAACGGTTAGGAGAGCTGGTTGCGCTCGACCCAGTCGAGGTACTCAGGGGTGACGTTTCCGGTGACGTATTCGCCGGTGAAGCAGCTCATCTCGAGCTCGGTGACGTTTGATCCCTGGATGATCGCCTGCTGCATGTCTTCGACCTCCTGGTAGATGAGGCGGTCGGCACCGAGCTCACGGGCGATCTCGGGAATCTTGCGGTTGTGTGCAACGAGTTCCGTGCGAGACGGCATGTTGATGCCGTAGACGTGCGGGTAACGAACGGGCGGCGCGGCCGAGGTGAATGTCACCTTGTTGGCGCCGGCCGCTCGAGCCATGTCAACGATCTCCTTCGACGTCGTGCCGCGCACGATGGAGTCGTCGACGATGAGAATGTTCTTGCCCTTGAACTCCATCGACATCGCATTCAGCTTCTGACGGACGCTCTTCTTACGCTGGGCCTGGCCGGGCATGATGAATGTGCGGCCGACGTAACGGTTCTTGTAGAAACCCTCGCGATATTCGATGCCGAGCTTCTGCGCGACCTGCATGGCGGCAGGGCGGGACGAGTCGGGGATGGGCATGACAACGTCGATGTCACCCATCGGTGTGTGCTCGGCGATGGTGGTTGCCAGCCGGTCACCGAGGCGGAGGCGAGCCTCGTACACGGAGATGCCGTTCATGACTGAGTCTGGACGAGCCAGGTAGACATACTCGAATGAGCATGGGACGAGGCGCGGATTCTTCGCGCACTGGCGAGAGTACATTTCACCCGAGGTCGTGATGAAGATGGCCTCGCCCGGCGCTACCTCGCGAACCACGTCGTAGCCGGCGCTCTCGAGCACGAGCGACTCGCTCGTCACGATCCACTCCTCGCCGACCAGCCCGGCTGAGCGCTTGCCGAGGATGAGGGGACGGATGCCATACGGGTCACGGAATGCGAGAAGGCCGTGCCCGGCGATCATGGCGATGGCGGCATACGACCCCTCAACACGCTCGTGAACCTGCGACACAGCGGTGAACACCTGGTCGGGGTCGAGCTCGAGGCCGGTGATCTGCGACTGCAGTTCGGTAGCGAGCACGTTGAGCAGCATCTCGGTGTCGCTGGTCGAGTTCACGTGGCGACGGTCGATGTGGAAGAGGTCGTCGGCCAGTTCACGAGTGTTCGTGAGGTTGCCGTTGTGCACGAGGATGATGCCGTACGGAGCGTTCACATAGAACGGCTGGGCTTCCTGCTCGTTGTCGGCGACGCCCTTGGTGGCGTAACGCACGTGGCCGAGACCCATCTTTCCGAGCAGCGAGCGCATATCGCGAGTGCGGAACGCCTCGCGCACCTGCCCCTTGGCCTTGTGCATGTGGAAGGTCGGACCGTCGGCGGTCGCGATGCCCGTCGAGTCCTGCCCACGGTGTTGCAACAGCAGAAGAGCGTCATAGACCTGCTGGTTGACGAGCTCAGGGGAAACGATGCCGACGATGCCGCACATACCTAGCGGGCTCCTTGCGTTGCGGTGGTGTGAACTGCTGAGTTGTTAGTTTGCGTAGCTTCCGACGAGTCGAACGGCGCCGCCATCGACACCCTTCGCTCCCTGCTCGAAACCGCTGATGTCCCTTGAACCAATGTGCACTGTTCCGGCTTGCCAGGCCGGGATGCCGCCGGACGTGAGGTCAGCGATGACCGCTGAAGCGGCATCCGCTTTCACGATTGCAAAGAAGCCGATGCCGAGGTTCCAGGTTCCTTCAGCGCTCTCCAGTGTTGAGCCGGCCATGTCGCTGAGCGCCCGGAAGACGGGAGCGGGTGACCAGCTTGCGCGGTCGACCTCTGCCCAGCTGCCGACGGGAAGCACGCGCGCCAGGTTGGCGGCGATACCACCCCCAGTGACGTGGGAGAGCGAGTGGATGGCGCCGGGGTGACGACCGATGAGGTCGAGAAGAGGCGAGGTGTACAGGCGGGTCGGCTCGAGGAGCACTTCACCGACGACACCCCCGAGGTCAGCCGAGGTGTCGGTGAAGGAGATCTTTCGCTGGGCCAGGATGTGGCGCACGAGCGAGTAGCCGTTGGAGTGCAGTCCGGAGGATTCGAGGGCGATGATCGCGTCGCCGTCCTCAACCAGGTGCGCGCCGAGCAGGTCGTCTGCTTCGATCACGCCGGTGGCTGCTCCGGCGACGTCGTAGTCGTCCGGGCCGAGGAGCCCGGGGTGCTCAGCGGTTTCGCCACCGACGAGCGCGGTTCCAGTTGCCGAGCAAGCGCGGGCGATACCGGCGACGATGTCGGCGATGCGCTGGGGCACGACCTTGCCACAGGCGATGTAGTCGGTCATGAACAGCGGCTTTGCACCGACGACCACGATGTCATCGACGACCATGCCGACGAGGTCCTGGCCGATGGTGTCGTGCTTGTCGATGGCCTGGGCGATGGCGACTTTCGTGCCGACACCGTCGGTGGATGTGGCGAGCAGCGGTCGCTTGTACGAGGTGAGGAACGAAACGTCGAAGAGCCCGGCGAATCCGCCGACGCCGCCCAAAACTTCGGGCCCGTGCGTGTTC
Organism: Mycetocola zhadangensis; assembly: GCF_003668565.1. Lineage (GTDB taxonomy): Bacteria > Actinomycetota > Actinomycetes > Actinomycetales > Microbacteriaceae > Mycetocola_A > Mycetocola_A zhadangensis. The sequence goes on along the minus strand of NZ_RCWJ01000002.1, from coordinate 743,499 downwards.
GCGACTGCCGACTTCATCAGCGAGACGGCAAGGTCTCCCGCCGCGGTATCAACGCCGGCCTCTCGGTAGCTCGTTGAGGCGTCGTCGATCGGGGAGTTCATGCTCACGCGTTGCCCTCGTTTGTCGTGGGGGGAAGTTGCGGGGGGTTGTGCTCGGAGGATGTGTTCGATGCCGGCAGTTCGGTCTCTGTTCGGGCGTCCGTTTCGTCGGCCCGCACCTCGTGCACCTCCACCTTATCGGCTCGCACGTTGTGCACCTTTCGCCCGACGACGCGGTCAAGCACGATGGCAAGCAAACCGAAGAGCGCGACGCCGACGGGGACGCAGAGAAGCAGCAGGAATCCGAAGACCTGAAGTCGCCCGAACTCGGGGTTCTCAGGGAACGCGAGGGTGAGCACGAACGCCGCAAGAGCACCGACGAGCGCGCCGAGAAGCATGAAGTTCGTGTATCGAGGCGAGCGGCGAACCTGGACGGTTGCCGGGTCTCCTGTCGAACGTGCGGGTGTTACAGGCCGGTCTGGCTCGGAGTTCATGGTTCCATTGTCGCCCATGAATCTGAGCCGGGGCCGCCCGTCGCGACGGGGCGCTCATCGGCCCGGCTGCCGAGCCATTACCCTGAGGTCATGACGATGGAACGAACGAAGCCCGGTTTTCTGGCGGGTTTTGTGATGGGCGTCCGCCTCCTCGGTCGAGGGTTCCGGTTGTGGGTGACCTCACCGCGGCTCATGCTGATCGGGGCAATCCCCGGCCTGATCACGTTTGTCCTCCTGGTTGCGGCAGGTGTTGCGCTCGGCGTCAACCTGGAGAACCTCGGCACACTTCTTACCCCGTTCGCCGAGAACTGGGACGAGGTGTACCGAACGGGCATCCGCATTCTCGTGATGGCGGCACTCGTCGGCGCAGGCGTTCTCATCTTCATCTACAGCTACACGGCGATCACCCTGCTGATCGGGCAGCCGTTCTTCGAGCGAATTTCGGAGCGTGTTGAGGGGTCACTCGGTGGCGTTCCGAACGAGGTCGATGCCCCGATCCTTGCGTCAATCGCGCGCGGCATCGGCGAGTCGCTTCGGATCCTCCTGCTGACAATCGCCATCGGACTCGGCCTGTTCCTGCTCGGCTTCGTTCCGCTCATCGGCACGGTGCTTGCCTGGGTGTTCGGCGCGATCACCGGTGGCTGGTTCCTCGCGCTCGAACTGTCGACCGTCGCGTTCGAGCGACGCGGGCTCCCGCTCAAACAACGCAGGAAAGCGCTCGGCGCTCAGCGCTCAACAACCCTCGGTTTCGGCATCGCCGCGTTCCTGCTCTTCCTCGTGCCGCTTGGTGCTCTCGTCACCATGCCCGCCGCAGCGGCAGGTGCGACGCTCCTCGCTCGACGTTCGCTCGGCGAACCGGACCGCCCGCCGGCCTGAATCACGAGAAGGGCAGCCGCATCACGGGGATGTGGCCTGTGAGGTCTGCGCGCTGTCCTGAAGCCAATACGGTTCCGGATGTCGCGGCATCCGCCCATGAAATTCGCCCGGTCGCGAGGGCGAGCCACGTTTCCGCGTCCATCTCAATGACGTTCGGCGGAGTGCCTCGCGTGTGACGCGGACCCTCGATGCACTGGACGGCACCGAAGGGAGGAACCCGCACCTCGAGGGTGTTGCCCTCCGACCGTTCGGCGAGCAGCTGCAGGGTGTACCGCACAGCTGTGGCAATCTCATCGCGAAGGGCCGCCTCACGCACCGCTTTGTCGACGGCCTCACGCCCAACGTCATCAGAAATCCGTGCACGTGCCATGCGCTCTAGGCTAGTCCTCGTGAAGATACTTGTCCTCGGTTCCGGTGCCCGCGAACACGCCATCATCCTGTCACTTGTTGGAGAGGACGTCACTCACGACATCGTCGCCGCCCCGGGCAACGCCGGCATCGCGGGAACTGTCCCCACCGTGGAGCTCGACCCGAACGACCCGACCGCTGTAACGAACTACGCGATCGCCGAGGCCGTCGAACTCGTCGTCATCGGACCAGAGGCCCCTCTTGTTGCCGGTGTTGCAGACGAACTTCGCGAGCAGGGCATTCCCGTCTTCGGCCCGGGCAAGGCCGCTGCACAGCTCGAGGGCTCGAAAACCTTCGCTAAGCGCATCATGAACGTCGCAAACGTTCCGACCGGCCGTGCAAGCCGCGCAGCGACCCTCGCCGAGGCAGAGGCAGCGCTCGACGCGTTCGGTGCGCCGTACGTCGTGAAGGCCGATGGCCTCGCCGCTGGCAAGGGCGTGCTCGTCACGACGGACCGCGACGCCGCACTCGATCACGCGCGCACCTACCTCGAGCAGGGCAGCGTTCTCGTTGAGGAGTTCCTCGACGGCCAGGAGGTTTCCCTCTTCTTCGTAAGCGATGGCCACACAGTTGTTCCGCTCTCCCCCGCCCAGGACTTCAAGCGCCTCTCCGACGGCGACGAGGGCCCGAACACCGGGGGCATGGGCGCGTACTCCCCCCTGCCGTGGCTTGACGAGGCATTCGGCAGTGAAGAGGCGTTCGTCTCCGAGGTGCTCGAAACCATCGCCCAGCCCGTTGTGAAGCAGCTCGCCGAAGAGCAGACCCCGTTCATCGGCCTGCTCTATGCCGGCCTCATCCTCACCTCGAAGCGCGACAGCGACACCGACCGCGGCATCCGCGTGATCGAATTCAACGCCCGGTTCGGCGACCCCGAGACCCAGGTCGTCCTGCCTCGCCTCGAATCACCCCTGTCCGACCTGTTGTACGCGGCCGCAACCGGAACGCTCTCGACGCTCGACCGACCGACGTTCGCCGTGGCATCCGCTGTCACTGTCGTCCTGGCAAGCGAGAACTACCCGGCAGCTCCCGTGACTGGCCTGCCCATTTCGGGACTAAGCCAGGCGGATGCCATCGCTGGCGTCCACATCGCCCACGCCGCCACCGCGAAACGGGGCGACGAACTGGTGTCGACGGGCGGCCGGGTTCTCAGCGTGGTTGCGCTCGGGGACGGCTTCGCCGAGGCTCGCGCCCGGGCGTACGAGGCGCTCGGCCACGTCTCGCTCGAGGGTGCGCAGTACCGAACGGACATCGCGGCGCGCGTCGCCGACTGATCGGCCGCGTCGAGCGGCGCCGCAAGGTACCCTGCTCGCCACGCACACGATCAGATGCGCTCGAGCCCACTACGACACGGCGTTATGGATCGGAACGGCGGTCCAGAGGGCCGCGCGACGGCCCGAGTGCATCGCTATGCGGAGACTCGCAGGGGCTCGAGGGCGCCTAGAACGAGGTCAAGGCCGAAGAGAAACTCCTCCGCCGGGTCGTAGCCGGCAGCGAGGAGTGCTTGGGCAGACTCGTTGAGGTAGGGGAACTCATCGTGGGGGAGCTGGGGCAGGTAGTCGGCCTCGGCCATGTTCGCGAACTCGTCGGCGGTGCCGAACGGCAGGCTGGTTTCCTGCAAAGCGAAACCGTAGACGTAGCTGTCGAGCAACCAGTTGGCGTGCGTCGCCATCAAGACCGGGAAGCCAGCCTTGCGTAGGCAGGCGGTGACCGCTTCGTGGTGTCGGAGGTTCGCGGGCCCCGCCGATGTCCGCGACTCCATCAGACCGATCGCCCACGGGTGGCGCGCAAGAACCTGTCTGGCAGATATCGCCCGACGTCGCAATGCCGACTGCCAGTCGGCATCTTTGCGTGGGAGATCGATCTCCTCAAACACGATGTCAACCATGGCGTCAAGCAACTCTTCCTTGTTCGCCACGTAGTGGTAGAGAGACATCGCGCCCGCGCCGAGCGCGCCAGCCAGTCGGCGCATGCTCAGCCCGTCGACCCCCTCGCGATCGGCCAGCCGGACCGCCTCGGCCACCACTCGCTGCTTGCTGAGCCCCGCGTCTGACGCGGCCTCGCGTTGTTCCCTCGCAGACACTGATCTCCTTGCTTACTCGAACGGCTTGACAATGGTCCAGCGTACGGTCATAGTACAGTGTACGTGCGTAGTACAGCGTACGAGTTGGCGGAAATCGCCGCGGGGATGCAAGGAGGCTTCCATGGGAATCGAACAGCTAAAGAATGGCGGAGGACGCTCCGCGCCCGGGCGGAGTTCGGCCGGAGCGGCGACGATGCGAGCCGCCGTCCAGCGCCGCTACGGCCCGCCATCGGTACTCGAGTCGTCCGAGATTGGGCTGCCGCTGCCCGGTCGAGGCGACGTGCTCGTCCAGGTGGGCGCGGCAGCGGTGCATCCCGGGGACTACTTCGTCATGACCGGTGAGCCGTACCTGGTGCGGCTGGCGTTCGGGCTGCGTCGGCCGCGCCTCGGCATCCCCGGCAGGGACCTCGCTGGTGTGGTGGCAGCGGTCGGGAAGGATGTCACAGCGCTCCGCCCCGGCGACGAGGTTTTCGGCTGGAGCACCACGGGAACGCTCGCCGAATACGCGTGCGTCCCGGCCGGCAACCTCGTGTCCGTGCCCGCCAACCTCTCGATCGTGAGCGCGGCGGCAGTACCAACGTCGGCCATGACGGCGTTGCAGGCACTACGCAAAATCGCGAACGTTCAACCGGGCCAGACGGTGCTGGTCACGGGCTCATCGGGCGGCGTTGGCTCCTTCGCCATCCAGATCGCCAAGGCACTTGGTGCCGAGGTGACGGGCGTGTGCAGCACCCACAACGTCGACCTGGTCAGGTCGCTCGGCGCCGACCACGTCGTTGACTACACGAGGACCGACTTCACCCGCACCGAAAAGCGCTACGACGTCATCCTCGACAACGTGGAAGCCCAGCCCCTGGCGGTTGTCCGCCGAGCGTTGACGCCCACCGGCACCCTCATCCCCAACAGCGGACGCGGCGGACGCTGGCTCGGCCCACTCGGCCGGAACATCAAAGCGCGCGTGCTGTCCGGGTTCACCCGTCAGCGATTGAAGCCCTTCCTGTCGGTCGAGACGCACCAGGATCTGCTCACTCTGGCGGAGATGCTCGCGACCGGGCAGGTCAAGCCCGTCATCGACCGCACGTACCCCCTCGCAGAAGCAGCTGACGCCCTCCGCTACGTCGCTGCCGGCCACACCCGAGGAAAGGTCGTCGTCACCATATGACGACCGGACCCACGAGAACGACCCAACCCGTGCGCATGCACGCCCAAACCCGCCGCCCCTTTGGCGGTCGGCCCACCCCTCTCGAAAGACGAACCGATGACCATCCGAACGACAACATCGAGACCCCTCGACAACCCGCCGATTCCTGTGCAGGGGAAGATCGCGGCAGCCTGGACCAGCCTGATGTTTTTCGTCATATACATCGACTACTTCCACCTCTACCAGCCCGGCGCCATCGATCAAATCCGGGGTGGCCGCATCTTCGAGTTTGACATCAGCGGGACATTGTTGACCATTTTCGTGGTGGTCATCGGGATCCCGGCCCTGATGATCATGCTCTCCATGACGCTGCCCGCCCGGGTGAACCGTGCAACGAACCTCGCGGCTGCATCGCTCTGCATCCCGCTCATGGTGTTCAACGCGGCAGGGGCATCCTGGGACTGGGCCTCCTTCTACGCCCTCTCCATTGGCATCGAGGTGCTGATCCTGGCCTACATCCTTCGCTCCGCCTGGGCATGGCCCCGAACGGACTCGGTCCAAGCCGGCCGCGACGCGACCGAGCTTGAAGAGGATCTACGACAGGACCTACGACGGTAGGTGCCCGTGCAAACCTCCCGGCTCACGCCCGTCAGGTGCGCTCCTCCGCCGCGAGCTCGGCTACTCGAGCCAGGTGACCTCGTCTCCAGCGGAGTTTGTGTACACGATCCGCGGAGTGAACACCGTGCTAGATATGAAGACGACCTCGCCCGTGGTGCACTCGCCGGCGGCGAGGGTGCCTTCGCTGAGCTGGTCGTCGCTCTCGAGCAGTCGCCCCTCTGTCCCGTCCTCGTTGACCAAGGCGAAGTCGTCAGGTGAAACTGTGCGTTGAACCTCCGGCGGGAGGTCTCTCATGTCGCTGTCGGAGCCCGCGCAGAAGTTGACTATCGCGGTGACGATGTAGTCAGGCTGCTCAGCTCGAGGGAAGAATACGTCGAACTGGCTCGCGGTGATTTCCGTCTCATTCGCGAGCCGCACGGTGTCGCCGAACGTCAACTCCTCCGTGACGGTGGTGTCGAAGATGGTGGGAACCACATTGACGGCTACAACCGCACCCAGTGCCACCGCCAATCCGGCCCATACGCCGGCCCGGCGTCGACGATCTGCCGGTGCGACACGGCGGCGGCGCGACCGGCCTTCTCGAGGTGCCGGAGGGGGTGCGGTCGGCAGCTGCACTTCGCCGAGGAACGACAGTCTCGCCACTCCCGTGAGGTGCTCTTCGACGGCCCGCATGACCCTGTCCGGGTGCGCGAATTGGTTGGGCGCGATGGACACGTTTCTCATGGCCTCGTCGATGAGCGTCACGGTGCCGACCGGATCTTCAACCCTTGCGAGCAGTCGAGAGGTATCGACACCATCCCATTGAACGGCGGGGCCGGCTTCACTCCCGGTGCGGCGGACCGGAACAACAATGCTGTTCGGGGTGACCATCAACGACGTGGAGGGGACGTCATCGGTGGCGAGAGTGTGGAACTCCTGCTCGCCGTCGAAGTTGGGAGCCCAGTAATTCTCGAGGGGCTTGAGGTCTTCCGCGACGCCGCCGAGGTTGAGCCGTGAACCGTTGTCCAGCTCAGCGGCGCTGAGGTCGAGCGCCAGGTGAAGGGTCTCAACGGCGCCGGTGATCGCCCGCTTGATATCGGCGGACGTCGCCGGAAGCACGGGGTCCAGCCCGAAGAGGGCGCGTTCCCGTTCCAGCCGAGGAGACAGCACTCGACTGGATTCGGCCAGGGCGATCTCGATCCAGGGGTCGGGGACAAGACCGAGCATCCTGCTGAATTCGCCCAGAACTGAGCGACGTGTTCTCTCGTCAGGAACTCGGTCTGCAAGGAGGAACACGCAGTACTCGACCCCGAGGCCAACGACGATGGCGCGAACGGTCAGACCGGCCCTGCCGTTGGCCGGGGTTGCATTGAGCTGCGCACGGAGGAGGTCCGCGGCGACGGCGCCCGCCGCTGAGCGGGGAAGCAGGGCCGAGGCCAACACGTCCTCCTCGGGTCGCGGCAGGAGACCGGCACGGTTCCGCGAGTTCCCAGCACCGTCATTGCTCGTACGACCGCCCCGCCGCGGGGCGCCATCGGCCCAGGTCGCCGCCGGGGCTGTCCCCTCGTCGTGCTGCACCGGGAATCCGAGTCCGACCAGCGACTCGTCTGTGGTGAAAAACACGACCGGAACATGACCGGTTGAGGGGTTCAGCTCGGCGAGAAGCCGCCGGGCACGCTCATGTGCGTCGGGAGCCGTCAGTTGCCATCGAGCGAGGGTCGCGGCGTTACGCCCGGTCCGAACGAGCAGATCAGCTGGCCACACCGGCTGCTCGGGTCGCAGCGGCAGCACATCATCCGACACGATGCTCCCGGTGAACAGGACCGGGAGTCGCCGCCAAGACGCTGACACGGCGTCGAGGCTTCCTCGGATGGCGATGGAAACAGTGTCCGTGTGAAGTTCGACGAGGCCTTCGGGGACGTAGGTCTCACCAGCGCCGAGCTCCACGGGACGGGTCAGCTCACTCGTGAGCGCGGCCAAGGCGATTGAGAGTGACCCTGCCGATTCAACCTGTTCATTCAACAGCCCGATACCGAAGGTCACTCCGACCATGGTCAACGGGCCATCCTGATCGATCAGTTGCCAGTTGTTGCCTGCCCACGCTGTCGACATTCGGCTCCCAGGATTGGCTCGTCCACCCCCGGGCTCGGAAGCAAATCGACGCCAATGATATCGTCAGCGGAAGTCTGGGAGCGCCGTGCTCGCCCGCTCGAAGAGCTCCGGAGCGAGAATCACCGTCCTGTGCTCATGCTCTCCCCCTGCCATTTCCTCGAGCAACAGGCCAGCAGCAATGCGACCCATCTCATGGCCTGGTTGGCCAACGGTAGAGATCGGGATAATCGAATCGGCCGCAAAGTGGTTGTTGTCGTAACCGATGATTGCCACGTCCTCGGGAACGCGAACGTTGGAAGCCATCAGAGCTTGAACACACCCAGCCGCGAGCGCGTCCGCTGCCGAAACAATTCCGCTGGGCCGATCAGAAGCGCGGCGGGCCGCGATCTCCGCGCCCAACTCCCTGCCGCTTCGAATCGTCAATCGTTCGGTTTCCGCCACTTCAAGAGTAGCGCCATTGCCCCATTCGGCAACGGCACGCCGTGCACCCGCGAGACGCTCGGCGACGGCATGAAGGCTGAGCGGTCCGCCGGCGAATAACAAGCGGGTGCGACCGCGTTCGAGCAAGTGCGACGCTGCGATAAACCCGCCGTGCTCCTCGTCGACAGTGACGCCGCACGACTGCCCCTCTTCGCCTGGCCAGTTCACCGTGACGACAGGACGACCGTGACTCCGCACCCGCTGGGCGGCATCGAGAGGACCATCGAGCGGAGCGAGAAGCACACCACCAACACGCGCTTCGTCGAACCAGTCAAGATAGTCATTTTGGCTCTCGAAATTGACGTCACTATTGGCGAGAAGCAACTTCATTCCCGCATCGGCCGACGCCTCCTGGGCACCTCGAGCGATGTCGACGAAAAGGAAGTTTCCGATGTCGACGATGACAAACCCAAGGGTGTCAGCGCGACCGTTCGCGAGGGACCTGGCGAGATTATTTCTCACGAAGCCGAGCTCGTCTATTGCGGCGAGCACCTTTGCCCGTGTCGTCGGAGCAACGATCGACGGGCGATTCAGCACGTTGGATACGGTCCCGAGCGCCACCCCAGCACGCTTGGCGACGTCGGACATACTCGCTGTTCCCGGCGCTACGAGCGCGCCGGAGCCTCTCAGATGTGCGTCGACCATGTCAGAGCGACCTCCCTGTCACCGTCGTGAATCGTTATAAAAGTTCCGCTTGCAGATTTTCTAGTCACAGACTAGCTTGTTCGTTGAAGCGCTTCAATACGCCAAACGGGCGCCCATTCAAGGAGGAATGATGACAATCACGACCACGCGCAGCCGTCGCTTATTGGCTGCAGCAGCAGGAGCCGGGATCACCGCTCTTGTCCTCACCGGCTGCGGAGGCGGAGGCGGAGGCGCTAGTTCAACCCCTAAAGAATTCAGCGTCCTGACTAACGCCGAAAACACGGAGATCCCCGACGTTCTCTCCACGCTTTCCGATGACCAGTGCTCCGCCGAAAACAAGACCCTGCCGCTCGACCTTGAAACCGTGCCGCAGACCAATCTCGACCAGCGCCTGCAACTGCTGGCCGGGCAAAATGCGCTCCCTGTGATGTTCTCAGCGGGAAATGCTCCCGCGCTCACGAAGACACTCGCAGATTCGGGCAATGTCCTCGATTTCGAGAAAGCGCTGACCGATCTCGACGCGATTGACAACATCGAGCCGGCGGCAATCTCTACCATCGAGTCGCTCTATGGCGGGTTCAACGCTCTCCCCTTCGAGTACAACATCGAAGGAATCTGGTACAACAAGCTACTCTTCGCCGACAACGGAGTGACCGTCCCCGAGACGTGGGACGAGCTGGTGACAGCGGCGGAAACTTTCAATGCAGCCGGCCTGACGGCTTTCTCGGCAAGCGGTGACCAGGGCTGGCCGATCACCCGCCTCATCGGCAATTACATCTTCCGAACGCTCGGACCCGACGCACTTCAAAAGGTTGCGGACGGTGACGCCAAGCTGACCGATCCTGAGTACGTTGAGGCCGCGCAGGCGATCGCCGACCTCGGCGCCGCCGGTTTCTTCGGGAAGGGTGTCGGGTCAATCGACGCCGACACAGCCGCCAACCAGTTCATGAACGGCAGCGCGGCCATGTACTACATGGGCAGCTGGACGCTCAGCGACTTTGCCGACGCGGAGCGGAACCAGATCGGTGAGGAAAACATCGGATTCATGCCGTTCCCCTCGGTTGAAGGTGGCAAGGGCGACAGCTCGCAGCTCGCAGCCAACGTCGGCCTCCCAGCGACGTTCAACGCGAAGAGCTACGACGACAACGTTGGGGCTTGGCTGGACTGCATCTCGGAAAACTACGGAAGCACCGCACTTTCGGAGAAGCAGCGAGTGTCCGGTTTCAAGCTCAACACCCCGGTCGCGGACATTCCGCCACTGACGGCGGAAGTGCAGGAGCGCATCGGAGCTACGGACGAGACCGTGCTTTGGTTTGAAGCCCTGTTCACCACGAAGGCTACGACAACCAGCCAGACAAACGCGGCGCAGCTGGTCACCGGCGATCTTTCTGCCGAGGAGTTCATGTCCCTCGTTCAAAACGATCTCTAGTATTCACTCCGCGGGAGGGGGCGCGCACCCGCGCCTCCTCCCCAAAAACCCCAAAGGCTCACCATGAAACAGGTCCTGGGCGATAGAAAGTCCATCCTCATCCTGATCGGCCCGGCATTGCTGGTCTACACACTCGTGATGCTCGTGCCGGTTGTGTGGTCGCTCGGCTACACACTCTTCGAGGGCAACGCCATCGTCGGCTTCACCTTCGTTGGCCTCGACAATTTCGCGCGAATGCTCACGGACGCCCGCGTTCACGAAGCGCTGTGGTTCACCATCAGGTACGCCGTCGTCATCACCGTCGGTCAGGTCTTCTTCGGGTACCTGCTGTCACTGCTCTATGTCTTTGTGCTGAAAAAGTCGTCCGGCATCATCCGCACCCTCGCGTTCTTCCCGGTGGTACTCCCTACCGTCGCTGTAGCGCTCATGTTCCAGAAGATGTTCGAGATCGCTCCCCAGAACGGCCTGGTCAACGAGTTCCTCAACCTTTTCGGAGTGGAGTCGGTCGACTGGTTCGGCAGCTCGGGATCAGCTTTCCTTGTGATCGCCATCATGGACATCTGGCGCTCGATGGGTTTCTACGGGGTCCTTCTCTACGCGGGGCTCGTTGACATTCCCGAGGACGTACTCGAGTCGGCGCGAATCGATGGTGCGAGCGGTTGGCGCCTCGTCCAACACATCGTTCTCCCACTCTCGCTCCCGGTTCTGTTGTCATCCATCATTTTCAGCATCAACGGAACGCTCAAAGTCTTCGACAGCATCCTTGCGCTCACCAATGGTGGGCCTGGGACGAGCACGAGCCCGCTCACGATCTACATGTTCCAGACCTCGTTCACCTACGGCGAATACGGGTATGGCAGCTCAATCGCCTTCCTGCTGACCCTGCTCTGCCTCGTGGTCACCCTCTTCATTTTCCGTTCCTCGCGTCGCGACCTCACGAAGGGCTGACACATGTCTACTTCGACGCTCACAGCGCCTGCCCGACCGCAAGCGCCGGCTCAGCGTCGCCCGCGGCGCGCCCGCTGGCTGAAAAAGCTGCCGACGACGATCATCGTCGCTCTGCTCCTGATCGTTGAAATCTACCCGCTCGTCTGGCTGCTCCTCGGTTCGTTCAAAACCAACAAAGAGTTTCTGGAAGAGCCTGTCTGGTCTCTACCCGCGTCTTTCAACTTCGACAATTACGTCGATGCCTGGACGACCGGAAACATCGCGCAGTACGCGACAAACAGCATCCTTGCGGTATTCCCCGCCCTGTTCCTCATGCTGGTCATGGGGACGGCTGCCGGTTTCGCCCTCGAGGTGATGGTTTGGAAGGGCCGCAACGGCGTGCTTCTCGCGTTCCTCACCGGAATCATGGTCCCGGGTCAGATGATTCTGCTCCCGCTATTCACCGTGTACTTCCAGACCGGGTTGACCGGCACTCTGTGGCCTCTGATCATCACATACACCGCAACGGGCCTCCCACTGACGGTGTTCATGATGGCCACGTACTTCCGGTCGGTACCGCGGGAAGTCTTCGAGGCATCGACCCTGGACGGAGCCAACATCCTGCGCTCGTTCTTCTCAATCGGACTGCCAATGATCAAGAACGCGATCTTCACGGTGGCCCTCGTCCAGTTCTTCTTCATCTGGAACGACCTTCTCATCGCCCTGACCTTCACGAACTCGACCGATCTGAGAACCATCCAGGTGGGGCTTCTCAACTTCAATGGCGAGTACGGCAGCACCAACTACGGTCCGTTGTTCGCCGCGATCTGCATCAACGTCTTCGGCACTTTGGTGATCTACCTCTTCCTCAATCAACGTGTGCAAAAGGGCCTCACCGCCGGCTCTGTGAAAGGTTAACCAGCTTCATGACTGCTCAGATCAGCCGAGCCATTCGGTTCGAACACCTTCGCGACCCACTCGGAATCGGGATTGCCTCACCGCGCCTGTCCTGGCAAACCACGGCGGAACCCGGCTGGACCCAGGCCGCATATGAGCTCGAAGTTGAACGCGCGGGTACAATCACGACAACCGGGCGCATCGAGTCCGGCGAGCAAATACTGGTGCCATGGCCGACTGAGCCGTTGATCTCGCGCGAGCGTGCAACGTTGCGCGTTCGGGTGTTCGGTGTCGATGGTTCCGCCTCAGCATGGAGCGACCCGTCCACTGTCGAGGCAGGGCTTCTCAACGCTTCCGATTGGACTGCTCGACCGGTTTCGGCGGCGTGGGATGAGGACACGGACAGCGACCGTCGACCGTCGACCGTGCGGTCGGAATTCTCGATCACCGCTCCGGTGGCGAGAGCTCGTCTTTACGTTTCCGCCCACGGTCTGCAGGAGACGGAAATCAACGGAACGCGCGTAGGCGACGACATTCTCTCGCCTGGGTGGACCGTCTATGGCTCGCGCCTTCGTTATTACACCCACGACGTCACGGATCTCCTCCTGGAGGGCGCGAACGCGATCGGAGCCTTCTTGTCGGACGGCTGGTATCGCGGCCGGATCGGTTTCAATGGCGGTGCGCGCAACCTGTACGGCGACGACCTGTCACTGATTGCCCAGCTTGAGATTGAGTTCACCGACGGCACGCGTCAAACGGTGGCGACGGATGCCAGTTGGCAGGCGTCATTTGGCCCAATTCTGTTCTCGGGGCTGTACGACGGCGAAAGCTACGACGCGACACAGGAGCAGCCCGGCTGGTCAAGCCCGAATTTCCAGGGAACCGGATGGACGCCCGTGGTCGTCGGCGAGAGGGACCCGGCGACGCTCGTCGCGCCGGAAGGACCACCAGTGCGATGCACTGAGGAGCTGCTTCCGACATCGGTCGAGCGCACCGCTGACGGCAGGTACCTTCTCGACTTCGGACAGAACCTCGTCGGACGGTTGAGCATCCGGGTCAATGGCCCGAGCGGCACAACCGTCACGCTGCGGCACGCTGAGGTGATGCAGGACGGTGAGCTTTACACGCGTCCGCTTCGGCAGGCGGCCGCCACCGACACGTTCGTGCTGAGCGGGGACGGCCCTCCCGAGTGGGAACCGCGCTTCACGCTCCACGGGTTTCGGTACGCCGAGGTGTCAGGCTGGCCGGGCGATCTCACCACGGGAGATGTCATCGCCAAGGTGTATCACTCCGATATGGAACGCACGGGTTGGTTTGAGACATCGAATCCGCTGGTGAACAGGCTCCACGACAATGTTCTGTGGAGCATGCGCGGCAACTTCGTTGACATCCCGACCGACTGCCCACAGCGTGATGAGCGGCTCGGATGGACCGGTGACCTGCAGGTCTTCGCACCGACCGCTTCCTTCCTCTACGACGTCACCGGCATGCTCGGATCCTGGTTGAAAGACGTCGCCGTCGAACAACTCGACGACGGAACCGTGCCGTGGTACGTCCCCGTTGTGCCAGGAGGGAACCACTGGACCCCGATCCAGCCGGGAGCGGTCTGGGGCGACGTCGCCGTACTCACTCCCTGGACACTTTTCGAACGGTTCGGTGACGCTCAGATTCTCGAAACGCAGTACGAGAGCGCCAAGGCGTGGGTTGAACTCATCGATCGACTCGCCGGCCCCGATCACTTATGGAACGAAGGCTTTCAACTGGGCGACTGGCTGGACCCGGCTGCGCCGCCGCACGATCCCGCCGATGCTCTAACGGACCGCTACCTCGTCGCGACTGCGTACTTCGCACATTCAACACGGCGGCTCGCTGACACCGCTCGGATACTCGGCCGCGAGACCGACGCTGACCGTTTCGGGAAACTGGCAGATGGCATCCGTCAGTCATTCATTGGCGCGTATCTCGAACCGTCGGGACGAATGACGAGTGACGCTCAGACGGCGTACGCCCTGGCCATCTCATTCGGGCTGCTGCCGGATGACGAGCGAGCAACCGCGGCGAAGCGCCGTCTCGCTGAACTCGTCACGGAGGCGGGCAACCGAATCGCCACCGGATTCGCTGGGACACCGGCGATCTCCGATGCGCTAACGATCGGTGGTGCACTCGAAACCGCATACGCCCTTCTTCTCGAACGCGAATGCCCATCGTGGTTGTACACGGTGTTGCAGGGCGGAACCACGATCTGGGAGCGCTGGGACAGCCTGCTCCCAGACGGCACGGTCAACGCCGGCGAAATGACATCGTTCAACCACTATGCCCTCGGAGCAGTGGCCGACTGGATGCACCGCGTGGTCGGAGGCCTGGCAGCGGCCGAACCCGGATACCGCCGCGCGCGCATTCAGCCGCGCCCCGGCGGCGACCTCACATCGGCATCCGCCACGCACCTGACGCCGTACGGCGAACTCTCTTCGTCCTGGTCGATCGTCGACGGCGTCTTCGTTCTGGACGTCACCGTGCCGACGGGAACGAGCGCAGTGGTCATCCTGCCCGACGGCTCCGAGTACGAGGTGAGCTCCGGCAGCCACAGGTTCAGTTGCGCCGAATCGTCCGCTGCCACCCAGACCGCGATAATGGGAGGGTGAGCGAATCGACAGACCTGGCCGGCTGGAAACACGTCTACTCGGGCAAGGTCCGTGACCTGTACGAGCGAGCCGACGGCGCGGCATCCGACGCCCTGCTCGTTGTCGCCAGCGACCGGGTCAGCGCGTTCGACCACGTCCTCTCCCCCGGCATCCCCGGCAAGGGCGAACTGCTCACAACGCTGAGCCTGTGGTGGTTCGACCAGCTCAACGTGCCGAACCACCTGGTTCCCGACCACGAGCTGACCGCGGAGAACGGAATCGCAGAGGTGATTCCCGCACCGTTCGCCGGTCGCGCCATGCTCGTGAAAAAACTCGACATGTTTCCTGTCGAGTGCGTCGTGCGCGGCTACCTCACCGGCTCCGGCTGGAAGGAATACCTCGAATCGCAGAGCGTCTGCGGGATCCCACTGCCCGAGGGTCTCTCAAACGGCGACCGGCTGCCCGAGCCGCTCTACACACCGGCGTACAAGGCACCGATGGGTGAGCACGACGAGAACATCTCGTTCGAACAGAGTGTCGAACTGGTGGGTGAAACCGACGCCACCGCACTTCGTGACCTGTCCCTCGCGATCTACGCCGAGGCATCCGCTCTCGCTGAAAAGCGTGGTGTGATCCTGGCCGACACCAAGTTCGAGTTCGGTCGCGACAGCTCTACCGGTCTGATCACCCTGGCCGACGAGGTGCTCACCTCTGATTCTTCTCGATACTGGGATGCCACGGTGTACGCCTCAGCGAACACCCCGGCCGAGCGTATGGCCAGTTTCGACAAGCAGATCGTGCGCGACTGGCTTGCGGCGAACTGGGACCAGACCGGCACACCGCCCGAATTGCCGGAGGCCATAGTCGTCAAGACCGCCGACCGCTACCGGGAATTGCTCCGCCGCCTCACGGCGTAAAGTTCTGAGGGATGTCTGAAACTTCCCCTCACGACGCCCCCGCCGACCGCGTCAAGTGGCAATCATTCTGGGTGTGCGCCGGTGTGGCCTGCCTGACGATTCTCGACCTGTCCAAGGTCAACGTCGGCCTGACGTCGATCGAGGAATCGCTCGGCGGCGGCGCAACCGAACTGCAACTGATCGTGGCCGGTTACGCGCTCGCATTCGGGCTCGCGCTCGTGCCGTCGGGTCGCCTCGGCGACTTGCGTTCTCGACGCAACATGTTCCTCATCGGACTGACCTCGTTCATGCTGGCCAGTCTGCTGTGCGCTGTGGCACCGACGATCGAGGTGTTGGTGATCGGCCGCATCCTTCAGGGCGTCGCAGCCGGCATCCAGATGCCGCAGGTGCTCGGCCTGATCCAGCAGCTGTTTCAGGGGCAGGAGCGCGGTAAGGCTTTCGGCCTCTTCGGAGCGACCATCGGCCTCTCGACGGCGTTCGGCCCGACGATCGGTGGCCTTCTGATCGGCATCGGGGGGCCGGAGAACGGCTGGCGGCTGCTGTTCTGGATGAACATTCCGCTTGGCCTGATCGCAATCTGGTTCGCCTGGCGCCTTCTGCCCAAACACCAGGCGCACGAGGGCGGCACCGGCAACCTCGACGTTCCAGGCATCGTGTTGCTCGGCATCGCCACGTTCAGCCTCATGCTTCCGTTCGTGCTCACCACCGGCGGCCCGACCGACGACCCGAACCGCTGGTACTGGCTCGTCGGTTTCGTTCTGGCTGCCGCCGCGTTCGTCTGGTGGGAGCGCCGCTACCTCCGCATCGGTAAGTCACCGGTTGTGCACTTCGGGCTTTTGCGGCTCGCCTCGTATCGCAACGGCATCCTCATCGCGACGGCGTACTTCGCTGCGATCCCCGCAATGTTCCTGATCGTCACCCTGTTCCTCCAGCAGGGGCTCGGCCTCGAAGCCGTGTTCGCCGGCATGGTCTCCATCCCATTCGCGCTCGCCTCCGCTGCGACCTCGTGGATCGGTGGTCGCCTCGTCAACAGGCACGGCCGCAAAATCGTCGTCCTCGGAGTCGCACTCGCAGGAATCGGCATCGCGGCCACGCTGCCGATCAGTGCGTACGCGTCAGAGGCGTGGCTGCCCTGGCTGATGGCCGCCGTGCTCACCATCGCCGGAGCCGGTGGCGGTTTCGTCATTTCCCCCAACCAGACCCTGACGCTGCAGGACGTTCCCGTCACACAGGGCGGCGTTGCCGGCTCGGTCGCGCAGGTAGGCCAGCGTGTCGGAACGGCCATCGGTGTCGCCGTGGCGTCGAGTACCTTCTTCGCCACCCTCTACGCCGGCCAGGGACTGAACGACTCGACGGAGGTTTACCGGGAGGCCTTTGGTCGCGGGACCACCATCATCGTTGCCCTGCTCGTGATTGCGCTGGTGCTGAGCCTGCTCGACCTCCGCAAACGCAAGACACCGACAGCCTGATTCCCCCACGCCACGTCATGCAACAGCCCGCTCCAGCGTTGGCCATTGAGCGCCGGGACTACTCGCATCCCGATACCCGTCGGCTCGTGGAGCAGTTGCAGAACCTGTATGTCCGTATTTATGGCGGCCCAGACGAGACTCCGATCGACGATTCCGATTTTTCGCCACCGCACGGCGCCGTCGCTGTCGGTTACGTCGACGGCGAGCCCGTCGCGATGGGGGCGTGGCGGCGGATGAGTGACGGCAAAGCAGAACTTAAGCGGATGTTTGTCGTCGACAGTTTTCGGGGTCGGGGCTTTTCCCGCGCCGTGCTTTCGTGGCTCGAGGAGTCGGCGTATGAGCATGGCTCGACAGTGATGATGCTGGAGACGAACGAGAACCACCCCTCCGCGATCGCGCTCTACCGCTCGGTCGGCTATCGGGACGTTCCCCACTTTGGTTTTTATGCGAGCAACCCGATGACAGTCTCCCTGGCACGAGTGCTGCGGGGACCGATCGGTGCAAGCTCGTAGCGACCGCAAGCGGTTCGTACCCCACCCGCGCTTCCTTTCGGAGTTATGGGAATGTTGTCGCTACAACTATAGTTACACCCATCATGAACACGCTCGCACCCTCAGACAAACTGGCCGCAGACACCGCGATGGGCCCGGTCACGCTTCTCGTGGCAGACCTCGACGCGATGACAACCTATTACACGGATGCTGTCACGCTCGGTGTCCTGTCGGCCACCGAAAACTCGGTGACGCTCGGTCGCGGCGGCGTGCCAGCGGTCATCCTCGAGCACGCTCCCGAACTCAAACACGCCTCCCCCGGATCGGCTGGACTGTTCCACACGGCCATCGTGTTCGACTCGAAGGCCGCCCTGGCCGCCGCGCTGTACTCGGTCGCGCGCCAGGCACCCGGCACGTTCACCGGGAGCGCGGACCACCTCGTGAGCATCGCGTTCTACTTCACCGACCCCGAGGGAAACGGGGTTGAACTGTACTGGGACCGCGAGCGCACCGAGTGGAGCTGGGTGCACGGGCAGGTCGAGATGGCGACGCTCTACGTGGACCCCAACGAGTTTCTTTCGCAGAACCTCACGGCCGAAGGCCAGACCGCACCGGCCGATGAGTCGATCTTCGGCGGGGCGCAGATCGGGCACGTCCACCTCTCGGTCGGCGACGTCGCCACCGCTCGCGAGTTCTACGTGAACACGCTCGGCTTCGACGCCACCACCTCGCTCGGCAATCAGGCGCTCTTCGTCTCGGCGGGTGGATACCACCACCACATGGCCATGAACGTTTGGAACTCACGCGGCGCCGGCCCCCGCATGCCAGCGCTTGGCCTCGGGCGCATCGACATTCAGGTTCCGGGGGCCGACTCACTCGGCGAGCTGACCGAGCGCCTCACCCACCACAAGGTGCAGGTGCGCGACGACGGCCAGACCTTGAGCTTCGACGACCCGTGGGCGAACCTCATCCGCGTGCAGGCCGCATCGGCCTAAGCTCCCAGGTGCGGGTCGAGCGCCACCCGCTGGTGCGTGCCGGTCGCGGCGAGCGCGAGTGCGTCGTCGACCAGAGCTAGCGGAAAAGTGTTGCCGACGAGCTGCGCGAAGGGATACCGGTACCACGCGTGCTCCAGGTAGTCGACGGCGCTGATCAGGTGCCGCGCGGCGTAGTTGTGCACACCGCGCACGGTGATCAGTCCGCGGACCAGAGTTTCAGGATCGAGACGGATGCCATCACTCGGCGACACGCTCCCGACCAGGACGATCACCCCACCGACTCCGACCAGGTTCATTGCGGTCGACACAGCCGCGGTTGAACCAGACATCTCAAGAACGATGAGCGGTTCGGCCGCACCCGAAGCGGTGAGCGTCGCCAGCACTCCGCCGAGCCCGGTTGCCGATCGGAAACCGGACCGGGAATCGGCGACCGCCGCTGCACCAAAGCTGAGCGCAGCACTCCGACGGAGCGGATCCGGATCTGAGACCACAACGCGCGCGCCAGCATCCGTCGCCATTGCGGTCGCGGTGATGCCCAGCAGTCCGGCGCCGAGGACCACAACCGTCGCACCAGCCAATCGCACCCGATCCGCTGCGGCTTCGAGTGCGGCCGCGACCGTCGCCGTCGCGCACGACGCCGGTGCGGCAACGGCGGCTGGGAGGGCCTCGTCGACGAGGACAACTGTCGACCCGGCACGAACCTGAACGTGCGTCGCGAAGCCACCGCTCAACTCCCACCCACGGTGAACCCGGTCGTGGCCGTATTTCGCCAGCGCCCGGCACTTCTCGGCCAGTCCGCGCGAACAGCGATCGCAGCTGCCGCAACTGACGGTGACCGACCACACCACCCGCATCCCCACGATGAGCGGTGTTCCGTCCGAGGCCACTGCTCCCTCACCGACAGCCGTGACCCGGCCCACCTGCTCATGCCCGAGCACAAGCGGGGTCGGTGCGTGCCGGTGCCCGAGCACCGTGTGCACGTCGGACCCGCAGACGGTAGCCAGCTCGACCTCGACCAGCAACTCGCCTGGCGCCAGAGACACCCCAGGCACGGCGAGCGCTTCATGCGGCCGCCCCTCCCCCTGCCACACCATCGCTACGGGTGACGGTGTCACCAGAACATCGCGACCAATACCGTCACTCACTACTCGCGTCATTGCGATCACTCCCCCTGTTTTGTGGCCCAAGAACTGCGTCTATGCCTCGTCGAGCCCCAAAAGCCTCGGCAGCCCGGCGATGCTGTCGATCACCTCGTCGGCACCGGCGTCCCGAAGTGTTACCTCGTCGTGTGCTCCTGTGAGCACACCGACGACGAGGCCTGCGCCTGCGGCGATTCCCGACAGCATGTCGCTCGCCGTGTCACCGACAACAACGACGGCGTCGACCCGGCTCACCGAAGTGCGAAGCAGTGCCGTGAGAGGCAGGTCAGGGAACGGGCGCCCGCGGCCTGCATCAGCTGGCGACAGCGTGACGTCGACGAGCTCCCGCCACCCGAGGGCGTCAAGCAGGATGTCGCAGGTGCGGCGCGAGAACCCCGTCGTGAGCGCGATCTTCACTCCACCCTCACGCAGCTCTCTGAGCACGTCTTCTGCTCCGGCAATCGCTTCGACGCCCTCTGCTGTGGCGATCTCGGCATAGGCATCCTCGAACGCATCGTTGGCGCGTTCGGCGTCATCGTCATTGCCTGCGAGCGCCCGGAAGACATCGATCTTCGACTGGCCCATCGTCGCTCGAACGTAGTCCAGGGCCTCGTCGAGTTCGGGTCCGGCTGGCACGATGCCGGCGCGTTCGGCGGCGAGAGCGAATGCACGCTCGACCACCCCGTCGTCCTTCACCGTTGTTCCTGCCATGTCGAGCACAACAAGCTCGATCTCGATGGTCTCGATGTCGTCGTTGTGAAACTGAGTTGGGTCTTGGTCGATGAGGATCTCGTCGAAGGTTGTCATGAGAACTCTTTCTGCTGGGTCAGCGATGGGGATGAGAAAGTGGCGGAGGAAAGGGCGAACTCGACGACGTGCTCGGCGAGCCCGAGTCCCGTCGTCATGCCGATACCGGTGGTCGCTGCGGCCAGGTGCACGCCGGGCTCCACCTGTTCAATCAGGTACTCATCGGGACCGGAGGCATAAACCCCCTGCCACCGCTCGAGCACCCGCGGTCGCGGTGTTCCGAAGAGCTCAGCGGTGATGTCGAGCAGCGCGGCTGCTGCCCGCTCATCCTGAAACGGCGCGATAGCGTCCCCTCGGTAGTGCGTATCGCCGACGATGAGTGAGCCGTCCGGTTGCTGGGTGTACATCTGGTTGAGGTCGAGAGCGGCGAGATACGGATGCTGCGCGTGCAGTCGTTCCCGGATCCTTCCGGCTGCAGGAAATCGCGTGAATGCGCTGTAGCGCAACAACGACCAGCCGGTGAGAAGCGGTCCGGCGAGAGGAAAGCGGAGACCTGCGTTGACGCGGAGCATGTCGAGCCCACACCGCCGAATGCCGACGCGCTCCGCTACGTCAGGGTAGAGCTGGTCGATGTCGGCGTTGACAGCAACGACAACGATCCCCGCGTGAATGATCCCCCGCGTCGTTTCCACCCGTCCTGAGCGCACGGCGGTCACAGCCGTGCGCGGGAGAAACTCGACGCCGCGCTCCGCCAGGTGAGCGGCGATCGTGTGAACGGCGTCACGAGGGTTCACCTGCAGGTCGAGCCCGAGATGCGCACCGCCAACCGTCGACCCTGGTGCGACAGGAACACGCCCTTCGATCTCGGCGGACGTGAGCAGTTCCACCTCCGGCTGTTCGGATCCCGAGCTCAGTGCCTGTGAGCCAGCTCGACGAGCGGCGAGGTCCCCGAGCACTTCGAGTTCGTCCAAATGGCGAGCAACCACGAAGGTGCCCGTGCGCCGCACTTCAAGCTTCGCGTCGACGGCGAGTTGCAACCACAGCTCGCGGGAGGCCGCGGCGAAAGTTCTCGCGATTCCCGACTGGGGAGTAAAACAGAGGTGACCAAAATTGCGCACGGACGCACCCAGGATCTCGGCTGACCTGTCGATCACGATCACGCTCAGCCCTCGCCGGGTTGCGGCGAGAGCTGCCCCGAGTCCGACGATTCCCGAGCCGACGATGGCGACGTCGTACTGTGCCCTCATCGAAATACTCTCCTCATCCACATGGCCAGCCCTTCGACGAGCAGCACTGTGACGAAAATCAGGAGCACGATGCTCGTGACCAGGTCGTACTTGGAACCCTGGCCTGCGTTGAGCAGGTAGTAACCGACTCCACCTCCACCGACGATTCCGAGGATGGTCGCGGCTCGGATGTTGGTGTCGAGGAGATAAAAGCTGTGACCGAGCAGCGCCTTCATTCCCTGCGGCACGGTGGCGCCCGCGTAGACCTGTATTCGGGTCGCCCCGGCCGCGGTGAGCGCTCGCTCAGGCCCTGGCTTGACCTCCTCGAACGAATCGGCGATCAGTTTGCCGAGCAGCCCGATTCCACCGAACGCGAGGGCGAGGGTGCCTGCCTGGGTCCCAAGCCCAGTCACGACGATGAGCACGATGGCCAAAATGATTTCAGGTACACCGCGAATGCAGACGAGGAGCAGTCGCATGGCTCCGCGGACCCGTCCGTTTGGCGCGATGTTGCGCGCGGCCAGAGAGCCGATCACCATCGACACGATCAGGGTCAGCACCGTGGCAGCAAGCGCTATGGCGATCGTTTCGAGCATCGCCGATACCAGGATGGCCGCGTCATAGTTTCCGAAACTGGGCGGCCAGAAGCTCGCGGCGATCGACGGCAGGTAGCTCCACAGAGTGAGGAAGTCGCCCCAGGAGATGTCGCAGATCAGGACACTGCCGATGATCACGGCGACCGCGGTCCAGCCCCAGACGACAGTGCGAACACGTTCCCGAGTCCATGGACGGCGGAGTGCGTTTTCCACCGCGTCGCCGGAACCGACAGGCGCGGTAGTCGGCGGCTGCCGGTTTGCGAGCGCCAGCCGCACGAGCCTGTCGCCGAGACGGCCTCCGGTCGGGCGGGTGCCGAGCATTGACGTTCGCACAGCGCTCGACACGATTTCCATGGCCACGCAGAGCGCAAACACCACGATGGCGATGCCGAGACCGAGGGAGTAGTCCAGCGATTTGAACGCGTGTGCCATCTCCGCACCAAGTCCGGCGACACCGACGTATCCGAGGATGACCGAGCCGCGCAGGTTAATGTCGTTCCGGTGCAGAACCGTGGCGACCCACGACGGGAGGACCTGTGGCAACACACCCGAGCTGAATTCCTGTAATTTCGAGCCGCCGGCCGCACGGATCGCGAGGCGGGGTCCGTCGTCGACTTGCTCGATGGCATCCGCGAACATTTTGGAAATCATGCCGACGGAGTGGATGCCGATGGCCAGGATGCCCGGTAGTGAACCGAGTGAGAACATCAGCACGAACACCATGGCCAGGACGACGTCGGGGATGGCTCGAGTGAACACTCCGACGAAGCGACCGACGCCTCGCCAGAGCGGGCCAGGCGTTGTGTTGGCCGCGGAGATGTAGGCGACGGGCACAGAGAGCACCGCGGCAAGGAGCGTGCCGCACAGCACGAGGCTGACGGTAAACGCGGTGAGGTAAAGCAGCTCGTCGAGCGGCGGGAAGCTGACAACACCGACCCGGTCGAAGAACCGCACGGCGTTCGACCAGCTGTCGAGCATCGACGGAATTGAGATGTTCACGTCGACCAGCGACACGATCGAGACAACAAGCAGGGCGACGATGGTCAGCGTCGCGGCGACTCGTTCAGGCGGCAGACGCCGATAAGGCAGCGCGACGGGTTCGGGCGCCGCGTCAAGAACGGGGCGTTCGGTGATCAGGACCACTGGGGTGAGTTCCTCGGGGCGTAGTCGGCGTCGGCACTGTTCCCCGGCGCAGCGCCGACGATGGTGTCGTCGAGTGCGTCAGCGAGAATCTCGTAGACGTCGGTTTCACCGTCGCCGAGCACCTCGGCGACGGTGAGTTCGGTCGCGATGGCTTCAAGCTCTCGAGTGGAGGTGGCCACTCGGCCGTAGATCTCCATGACCTCGGCTTTGCTCAGGTCAGCGGTCGGAGTATCGAGCACGACCTCGCCGTGCCGCAGTCCGACGATTCGGTCGCCCCACGACAGGGCGAGATCAACCTGGTGCAGGCTGCAGACGACGGTGAGACCGGCGTCAGCGGCGATCTCGCGCAACAGCGCCATGATCGAATCGCTCGACTCGGGGTCGAGGGACGCCACAGGCTCGTCCGCAAGCAGAATTTCGGGGTTCTGGATGAGGGCCCTGGCGATCGCAACCCGCTGCTGTTGACCTCCGGAGAGGGTGTCCGATCGCTGGTAAGCCAGATGGGCGAGGCCGACCCGGTCAAGGTGGCCGAGCGCTGTGCGCTTCAACGCCGTGGAGTAACCCCACAGCCCGAAGCGTGGTCCCCGGATTGTCGCGAGTGCGCCGGTGAGGACGTTCTCCAGCACGGTGAGGCTCGGCACGAGTTCGAACGATTGGAAGACGAAGCCAACGCGCGAGCGCAGCGCCCGAAGGCGTCGACCGCTGAGGTTCGACACCTCTTCGCCGAGCACTGACACCCGGCCGCGGGTGGGAAGCTCGAGCCCGTTCAGATGCCGGAGGAGAGTGGACTTGCCCGATCCTGAGAGACCAAGCAGCACGACCACTTCGCCCTGTTCCACCGAGAGGGCAACGTTGCGGAGTGCGGTTGTCGTTCCAAATTTCTTCGTTACCCCGTCGACCCGGATAAGGGGTGTGCTCGTCATGGTCCTAGCCCTCACACTGTGTGGCTTTGGTCGTCTCGCAGATGTCACGGATGGTGTCGTAGTACGCGTCGTCGACTGGTTCGGTGGCGAAGAACGTGTTGCGGAAGGCGTCAGAGTCGGCACTGTCGATGCCTGCCGCGATGATCTCGTCGATGGTGACCTGGCCGAGCAGCGTTGTGAGGTCTGACTGGAGTTCGTCGGGCAGCGAGCCGGAGATCACGATGGGCGCTCCGGGCACCATCGTCTCGGCGATCACTTTGACGGCGTCGCTCTTTTTGACTTCGCTGTCCTCGGCAAACCCTGCTTCGCACTCTTTGCCCTCGCCGACCTTCTGCACGCTGACGTCGTGCTTACCGGCGAACACCGGGGTGATGTCGGTTTCCGGATCGATCCCAGCTTCAAGAAGGTTGTAACTCGGGAAGAGGTATCCCGATGTGGACGAAGGGTCGACAAAGCAGACCTTCTTGTCGGCGAACTCTTCGAGCGAGGAGATCTTGCTCGAAGCCGGGACGATCGCCTGCGCGAAGTAACCGGGTTCTTGCCCTTCGACGGTGACGATCGAGGAGATGGGAACGATGTCGGCGCCATTGTTGAGCGCGGTGACATAGGTGAATCCAGAGAAGGATGCCACGTCAATTTTGCCGGCGATTGCGGCCTCGATGAGTGCGGCGTAGTCGGTCGATTCGTGGTACTCGACGTCCTTCCCTGTCTCCTGTGCGATGTAGTCCATCAGCGGCTGGTAGTTGGTCTCCGTGTCAACGGAGTCGGGCACAACGCCGAACACCAGAGTGTTTTCGTTCACGGCAAAACTTGCTCCGTCAGCACGAGCCGCTCCGCCAGTTGCTGCGGTCGTTGCCGAACACGACGCGAGGCCGATTGCCAGCAGCGCCACAGCTCCAATAGCGAGCAGGCGGTTTGCGGAAGATTTCATCGGGGCACACCTTTCGTCACATTCGACGCGGCCGGAAAGGCCGCGACTGTGTCCTCGCAAGCAACGCTAGGTAGCGAAATTCAACGGCGCCCCTCCACCCGGTTACGCGCAGGTGAACGCCGCAAGGCGCGATGCTTCCGCGCACGGAATGGCGAAGTCGTTCGACTGCGCAACCCCCGGGCACTCGCCCACGCGGGTTGGTACTGTCGAGCCCACAGATAAGGAGGCAGTTGTGCCACTCGATCCGTATTTCCAGGAGATGTATCTGGCCAGACGGCGCGACATGATCGCCGAGACCAGGGGCATGGTGATGGGCGTTGTGACCGCCGCCGCCTCAAAGATTTTGCCGTGGCGCCAGCGCGCCGCCGTCCAAGCGCTCACCACATCTCCCGCTCGCACCGTCGGAAACAAGGTCGCTGGCACCGCCGTTGCTGGCGCGGAAGCGGCCACCCGCAAGCCGAAAGCGATCGGCCCAAAGCCTCCGCTCTCGCCGCAGGAGAAGGCGAAACGCAAGACACCGGCATGGAAGCGTCGAAACGCCGAGAAGTGGGACACCAAGCTCTTCGGGCGGGTCGGCCTGACCCCGCCCGACGTCGACATCACCGACCACACAGTTCCCGTCGACGGGTACCCATCGGTTCGAGTGCGGGTGTATCGCCCGCTCGACGAGACCGACGCGACACCGCAGCAATCGAAACTCCCCGCCGTTCTCGCCTTCTTCGGTGGCTCTTTTCAGCTCGGCGGGGTCGAGTACACCAGCATCGACGCCACCTTCCGCAGTCGCACCGCAGACGCGCGCGTGATCCACGTCGCTGTCGACTACGCCCTCGCGCCCGAGCACCGGTACCCCACCCAGATCGAACAGGGATACGCCGCGTTGCGCTGGCTCGTTGCGAACGCGAACGACCTCGGGATTGACGCTGAGAGGATCGGCATCAACGGCACCTCCTCGGGAGGCAACATCGCGGCAAGCGTCACCCTGCTCAACCGGGATCGCTTCGGCCATCCGCTCAAACTGCAGATTCTCGAGGTGCCGGTCACCGACCTCACTGGGAAGTCGATCGACATGGATCCGATCCGCGAGATGCGGATCCCCCGATTCCTCGCCAGACGCGAACTGGTGCAGGTCGTCGACGCTTACCTTGGCGATCGATCCCAGGCAACCGAGCCGTACGCGTCACCGGCCCGAGCGGTCACCCACCGGGGCCTCCCCCCTGCCGTGGTCTTCACGGCCGAGTACGACGCTCTCCGGCGTGATGGCGAGGCATACGCCGCCGCCCTGCGCGCGTCGGGTGTTGAGGCGAGCGCCGTTCGTTACCAGGGAGCAACCCACGAGGCCGCCATGTACACGAAGGTTGTTCCGCTCGCCCGTCGCTGGCATGCCGATGTTGTCACCGCGCTCCGAAGGCTGCACGACACCGACGCTTCCTAGGCTGAGCGAATCGCTCCACGTTCCCGAGCGGATGCCACGGCAGCCGTTCTCGAGGACACCTGCAGTTTCGTAAAGATATGGACGAGGTGACTCTTCACCGTCGCCTCTGAGAGAAAGAGCTGGCGGGCGATGTCCCTGTTGGACATGCCGTCGGCCACGAGGGTGAGCACCTCAGCTTCGCGGGAACTCAGCGCGTCGTCCGGAGCGTTCTGTCGAGCCTCGAGGCGTCCGGCAACGGTTGGAGCCAGCGCGCTTTCACCGCGAGCGGCGGCACGAACGGCGGCGATCAGCTCCTCAGGCGGCGCGTCCTTGAGCAGGTAACCAGCTGCACCTGCCTCGACGGCGCCAAGGATGTCCGCGTCGGTGTCGTAATTGGTCAGAACAAGAACGTGTGGCGCCCCCGAGCGTTCGCGGATGCGTCGAGTGGCATCCGCTCCCTGCATTCCGCCCCCGAACTGGAGGTCCATCAGGACGATGTCGACGCCAGCGTAACTGCGAGCGACGGCTTCCTCACCTGATGCGGCCTCGCCGACGACGATGAGGTCGGGTTCGGTTGCGAAGAGCGCGCCGAGGCCGGCGCGAACAACCGGGTGGTCGTCGGCGATGAGGAGACGGATCATGAACGAACCTTCGGCTGGGCGTCGGCGACGACGGAGTCGCTCGACTGCAGGATGGGCAGGGTTACGGCGAGTGCTGTGCCTTCGCCGTTTCCGGATTCGATTGTGAGGACTCCGCCGAGCGCATCGACCCGTTGGCGGATCGCGGTCAATCCGAACGAGCCGGCCGCTGCGGCGGAGATCGCGGCCTCCTCAGGGACGAATCCGATGCCGTCGTCGACCACATCGAGCGTGACGCTGTCGGATTGGTAGGTGAGCGTGACGTCGGCGCGGGTCGCTTTCGCATGGCGCGCGACGTTGGCGATGGCCCCCTGCGCGATACGCAGCAGGGTGGCATCCGCGGTCATTGGAAGCGGAACAGGGGTTCCCTCGACGAGGAAGTTCACCGCGGTGGGGGCTCCACCGGCACGCAGGGTCTGTTCAGTGGAAACGGCGAGTCGGTTGAGCGCGGCAGGCAGCGTGCGGTCGTCGAGCGCCGGAGGAGTGAGCTCCCGAATGATGCGACGCGTATCGACGAGCGAATCCGCAGCGGTCTCGCGGGCGAGTCGCAGTTGCTCGAGCCCTGGACGCTCGGCGTCCAGGCGCTCGGCCGCGTGCAGCAGCAGCTGGATACTCGACAGCGACTGGGCAACGGTGTCGTGGATTTCACGTGCGAGACGCTCGCGCTCGGCGAGCATGCCTGCCGACCGTTCGGCCGCCGCGAGTTCGCCCCGAGTCTCGAGCAGTTCGGTGATGAGTTGCTGACGTTCCTCGGCCTCGCGGTACAGGGCCCGGTATCCGAATCCGATGGTCACCGCGACGCCTGCGCCAATGAGGGGTCCGATCACCCCTCCGACAGCGAACCCTGATGGCACTCCGATCGCCAGGATGGTGATCGCCGTCGAGAGGGTGACCGCTGTGACGGCGGCCTTTGCGGGAAGCAACTGCAGATAGAGGAAGAAGAGAGGAAAAACGATGAAAGCGGCATCCGGTGTCACCGCAAGAAGCCCACCCCAGAAGATCGTGAGCAACGAGACCCACAGCAGCGGAACCCAGCGGGACGACGCCACAAACTCCGGTTCGAGATGAGCGACGAGCGAACCACCAAGGTATGTGGCCAACAGAAGGACGGACAGCGCATGGATGACGGCGGTTGCCGGGTCATCGACCATCACCGCGCGAACCATGACAACGACGATGAGCGCGATCAGTAGCGAGTGCAGCGACCAACGCAATACGGCGAATACCGGGGTGAGGGCGGAGTGGTTCATCGTCTCTCTTTCTCTCGGAAGCCTAGCCGCGCCGCTGGGAAGAGGCATCATTCGAAAGTTTCACGTCGGTTAGGATGAAAGCTCCTCCACATCGAACAGCCGGGAGCTCATCCGTGCCCACAATCGTCGTTGAAGTCATGCCGAAGGCCGAACTGCTTGACCCACAGGGCAAGGCAGTCGCCGGAGCGCTTGCTCGCCTTGGAAAGACCGAATTCTCCGGAGTCCGCATCGGCAAGCGTTTCGAGCTCACCGTCGACGGCGAGATCACGGATGCTGTCCGCGCTGACGTCGAGAAGATCGCTGACGAGATCCTTTCCA
Organism: Mycetocola zhadangensis; assembly: GCF_003668565.1. Lineage (GTDB taxonomy): Bacteria > Actinomycetota > Actinomycetes > Actinomycetales > Microbacteriaceae > Mycetocola_A > Mycetocola_A zhadangensis. Next base: position 714,560 of record NZ_RCWJ01000002.1, on the reverse strand, counting down.
ACTCGGTCATCGAGGACGTCGTGGCCATCACATACCCAGAGGCTGAGTAGCCGTGCGCATCGGCGTCATCACCTTCCCAGGTTCGCTGGATGAGCGTGACGCGCAGCGCGCGATCCGCATCGCCGGTGCCGAGCCCGTCGCGCTCTGGCACGGCGAACACGATCTTCACGGCGTTGACGCTCTGGTTCTTCCCGGTGGATTCAGTTACGGGGATTACCTGCGTGCTGGTGCGATCGCATCCGTTTCACCGATCATGGCCGAGGTTATCGACGCTGCGAATGCTGGGATGCCCGTGCTGGGAATCTGCAACGGCTTCCAGATGCTGACCGAGGCGCACCTGCTGCCCGGTGGACTGATTCGCAACGACCACGGCCTCTTCATCCGCCGCGACCAGGCGCTTCGGGTCGAGAACACCGACACGGCATGGTCGCGGGGTTTTGAGCTGAACGACGAGATCGTCATTCCGTTGAAGAACGGCGAGGGCGGATTCATTGCCTCCGAGGATGAGCTCGACCGGCTCGAGGGCGAGGGTCGTGTTGTTTTCCGCTACCTCGGCGTCAACCCGAACGGCTCGCTGCGCGACATCGCCGGCATCACGAACGAGCGCGGCAACGTTGTCGGCCTGATGCCGCACCCCGAGCACGCGGTTGAGCCTGGCTTTGGCCCGGACACCTCGCGCGCCATGCGCTCGGGCACCGACGGCCTCACCCTCTTCACGAGCGCGATCCAGGCGCTGCAGGCGGTTTAGCACTCGCTTCTCGTGTCGTGCGGCCGTGGTCGCCCGGCCGATTGACCAAAAAAGGCTCTCTGCCTCGCGAGATTCTCGCGGCAGGGAGCCTTTTTCGGCAATCGGACCGCGGGCCAGACGGTGGAGCACCAGGTGAGCCGCCGAGCCCGCCCGCTCTCGCCGCCCGCCCGCCCGCTCTCGCCGCCCGCCCGCCCGCCCGCCCGCGCCGGCGTCGAGTTCGCAAAAAGGACTCCCTGTCGACGTGTTTCAGGTCGACAGGGAGCCCTTTTTGGTAATCGGTTCGACGGGTCAGGCCCGTGCGACCGGCGGTGCCCTCCGGCTACGTGACGTCCCGCTTCCACGACACGAAGTAGCCGAGCACGCTGAGCACCAGCGCAAGAGCGGCGAGGAGGAGTCCGCCCTGCCACCACTCGAGCGTCTCGCCGGTCATACCCATCGTGAAGAAGCTCGGCGCGCCGAGAAGCGCGTCGCTGGCCGCTCCCGGGAGGAATTTGCCGACCGCGGCCGCCCACTCAGCAAACGAGACGATCGCACGCAGCGTCGGCTCGACGAACTGGGTGAACGCCAGAGTCACGACGATCGCGGCAACCTGGTTCGGGATCAACGCGCCAAGGCCTACGCCAATCACCGCCCACAGCGCGAGGGCGAGCACGGCCCGCCCCATCAGCGCCCAGGTGTCGCTGTCACCGAGCTGCGCGTCCAGGCCGAACAGGGCCAGGGCACCGGCGCCAGCACCGACAGACGCGATCACGCCGATCACACCGTAGAGAGCACCGAAGACCAGCAGCGCCACCGACTTCGCGGCGAGAACAACGCCGCGCTTGGGCGTAGCCAGGAACGTCGGCGTGAGCATCTGGTGCCGATACTCGCTCGTGATGGCCAGCGCACCGAGCAGCACGGGGAAAACATACCCGAACGTCGACACCGAGCCATACAGCATGGGCGCGAGCACATCGGTCGGCGGCGCCTGGGATGCGTCGGTCTCGGCTGACCTGGAGAGGAAGCCGAACAGAGCTCCAAGGCCGCCGGACACACCGGCGACGTAGAGGAAGAGGATGATCGCGAGGATCCACCAGATTTTCGTGGTGAGCAGTTTGGTGAATTCGGCTTTGAGGGCGGGGAAGAACAGGTTCACAGCGATCCCCCCTCTCCGACGAGCGCGAGGAATGAGTCCTCGAGTCCCGACTTCTGTCGGTGCAGCGAACTCACCTCCACTCCGGCCACAAAAGCAATATGACCGATCTCCGCTGGCTCCAGCCCGGAGACGAGAATGCCGGCACGCGCAATTTCAAACGAAGCGGATGCTGCGGTGAGCGCCGCGGCCAGCGCCTCACGATTCGGAGAATCCACGATCACCTTCGTAGCGGCGCCCTCGATTTCGAGGCTCGACAGTGGGCCGCGGTGCACCAGGGTGCCCCGCGCAATGATGACGACCTCGTCGACCGACTGCTGCACCTCGCTAAGCAGGTGCGATGAAACGAGGACCGTTCGTCCCTCGGCTGCGAGGGTGCGGAGGAATCCGCGGATCCACTTGATGCCCTCCGGATCGAGCCCATTGATGGGCTCGTCGAGGACCAAGACGCCGGGGTCACCGAGCAGTGCGCCTGCGAGGCCGAGCCGCTGGCGCATGCCGAGCGAGTATCCACCAACGCGACGGTTGGCGTACTCGCTGAGGCCGACGATGCCGAGGGCGATGTCTACCCGCTGAGGGTCGATGCGGCCAGCCTGCGCGTAGACGCGGAGGTGGTCACGGGCTGAACGGCCCGGGTGGAAGCTCGCTGCTTCGAGCGCGGCGCCGACCGTGGTGAGCGGCGATGCGAGGTCGCGGTAGCGGGTGCCGCCGATGGTGGCCGAACCTGACGTCGGCGCTACCAGGCCGAGCAGCATCCGGAGAGATGTCGTTTTCCCTGCACCGTTTGGGCCGAGGAACCCGGTGACCCTCCCCGGCTCGACGGTGAAACTCAAATCGGATACGGCGGCGACTGGGCCGAACCTCTTGGTGAGGCCGGCGAATTCGATGGGAACTCCCGTGGGCATTCTGCTCCTGAAGTAGATGGGCGGGGGTACGTGTCTACTCTGGCAGTTGCGGGTCCGTGGGGGATATCCCCCATGCGACGGAGATCTGACCGACAACGGCCCGGAAAGCGTGTCGCCTTCCGGGCCGTATCGAATCACAGGGATTCGCTGTTAGCTCTGGTTCTCCCGAGCCACGCGTCGCGTGCGCTGCATGAGCATCAGCTGGACGCCAACGAGGACGAGTCCTCCAGCGATCAGCACAACCCAACCGGCATCCGACCCGGTTTCAGGCAGCGTTTCGGCGACCGGAGACGCCTCGATGTCGTCGGCCTGGGCCGGTTGCGCAGCCGCAACCGGGCACTCGACAGGAGTAGCGGCGCGCTTGGCATCCGCGACGGTCGTCACAGGTTCGGCAGCAACCCACGTGCTGGTGGCCGTGTCCAGGTTCCATCCGGTGGAAACCGTCGTGGTCGTTGTGGTGACTTCCGCCATCGTGCAGTCGATCGCGTCGGCAGACGTAGAGGTGACGACCGGCTCAGGTTTCGTTGGAACCGGTACAGCGCAATTCTCGTTCGTCGGCGCGAGCGCCCCGAGGAGCACACCGGTGAAACTCACCGTGGTCTCACCATCAGCGAAGGTGTGGCCTTCGTTGGCGGTGGCGATGACCGAGTACTCTCCTGGGCCTGCCGCCAGGGTGGGCGTCGACCAGGTCGCGTTTACGACGTCCCCAAGGATGAGGCGCCCCGGTTCATCGCAGGTCGGCTCGGTGACCGAGACGGCAGCTGTCGCGTCAGCGGGGACTGCCCTCGGGCAGGCTTCCGTCTCCCCCTCGAACTTGCGGTCGTACGCGGTGCCTTCCGCGTCGACGGCCACCGTGTACTCGTGGCTCACCGTGGGGTCCTCGAAAGCGAACGATTCCGTGAATGAGGTTCCGAACCTTTCAGCCGCAACCTGCTCATCATCAATGATGACGGTGAGCTTGTTGGGTGTCGGTTCATCCGGCGTCGCGGCGTAACTGGTCAGCTCGACGGCGATTCCGCCGCAGGACTCGGAAACTTCAGGGGCATGGGCACTCGCCGGCGCGCTCCCGCCAAGGATCGCGAGCGCGGTACCAACGAGAAGTGTGGTGCTGAATCCAATAAAGGTTTTTGAACGGGTTTGCATGTGTATCCATTTCAGACGCACCACCGATACCTGATCGGCGTGCGTCATCGGTTCGGTTCGATGTCCTGGTCGAGGACATTTATCGACTCGATTTCTTCAGGCGCTATCTCGGTATTCGGCGCCTGCGGCGAAGGGGATTCCGCTCGCACTCTTCATGCTTTCCGCGACGAATTAAGATCAGATGTCAATAAAACGCAATTTCGCATCAATGTTTGCGCAAACATTGTGCGCAAGCGCTTAATTTGCTTCGTCTCGGCACCCCTGTTATGGTTCCCCTTTTAATGGGGATCCCCCGTTAGAGGCGCGGCGGGCATATCAGGCCTTTCCCAGCGCCAGGGGCGATCGCGCTGACAAGATAAGGCCGTCCGAATCTCCCAGCCACAGGCATCCGTTCGCCTCAACTGTCGACCTCTGGAGTGTCTTCCGTGTCTCCCCGCGTGTTTTACCGAACCCTCGCTTTCGCCGAGGCGGTGACGTGGACGCTGCTGATCGTCGGACTGCTGATGAAGTACGTGTGGACACCCGGGGAGCTCGGCGACCTCGCGGTTCGGATTGGCGGATCGATTCACGGTTTTGTTTTCCTGGCGTACGCCGGGACCGCGCTGATTGTCGGGCTCAACCAGCGCTGGAACTTGCCGCTGATCGTCGGCGCCGTCGCCACAGCCGTGGTGCCGTACGCCACGATCCCCTTCGACCTGTGGGCCGACCGCACCGGGCGACTCGATGGCGAATGGCGCCGCACCGCGACAGACGACCCGCGGGACCGGAGCGGGATCGACCGTTTGCTGCGCTGGTTCCTGACCCACCCCGTGCTCCTGGCCGTGCTGTTCGTCATCGCTCTCGTCGTCGTTTACACGATGCTTTTGATCGTGGGCCCTCCGGGAGGCGATCGCTAAGAGACTCAATCCACGCGAGGATGCGCGCCCGCATAGAATTGAGCCATTCCGGCATCCCTCGATCTAGGAGCCTCTCCCCGTGAGCAATCCCGTTACGTCTGTGGCCGACACCGTCTCGAACGCCATCGCCACCCCCGAGAAGGAGCAGCCGTTCGCGGCGCTCGGCCTCAAGCCCGATGAGTACGAGAAGATCAAGGAGATCCTCGGACGGCGCCCAACCTCGGGTGAACTCGCCATGTACTCGGTGATGTGGAGCGAGCACTGCTCTTACAAGTCGAGCAAGATCTACCTGAAGCAGTTCGGCCAGAAGGTCACCCCCGCCATGAAGAAGAACCTCATGGTCGGCATGGGCGAGAACGCCGGTGTCGTTGACGTGGGCGAGGGCTGGGCCGTCACCTTCAAGGTGGAGAGCCACAACCACCCGAGCTACATCGAGCCGTTCCAGGGCGCAGCGACCGGCGTTGGTGGAATCGTCCGCGACATCATTTCGATGGGTGCACGCCCGGTTGCCGTGATGGACCAGTTGCGCTTCGGTGCGATCGACGACCCCGACACCGCGCGCGTCGTGCACGGCGTCACGAGCGGCATCTCGTTCTACGGCAACTGCCTTGGCCTGCCGAACATCGGCGGCGAGACCTACTTCGACAAGGTCTACCAGGGCAACCCGCTCGTCAACGCACTGTCGGTTGGCGTCCTCCGCCACGAGGACCTACACCTCGCCAACGCCTCGGGCGTCGGCAACAAGATCGTTCTGTTCGGCGCGCGCACCGGTGGCGACGGCATCGGCGGCGCGTCGATCCTCGCCTCGGACTCGTTCGACGCTGCAGGCCCGACCAAGCGCCCTGCCGTCCAGGTCGGCGACCCGTTCGCCGAGAAGGTGCTCATCGAGTGCTGCCTCGAGCTTTACAAGGAGAAGCTCGTCGAGGGCATCCAGGACCTCGGTGCCGCCGGCATCTCATGCGCAACGAGCGAGCTCGCCGCGAATGGCGACGGTGGCATGTTCATCGAACTGTCGAACACGCTGCTTCGCGACCCGTCACTCACGCCTGAGGAAATCCTCATGTCGGAGTCGCAAGAACGCATGATGGCCGTCGTTGAGCCCGACAAGCTCGCGGGCTTCCTCGCGGTCACCGCGAAGTGGGACGTCGAAACATCAGTCATGGGTGAGGTCACGGACACCGGCCGCCTCATCATCAACTGGCACGGTGAGGAAATCGTCAATGTTGACCCGTCGACTGTTGCGGTTGATGGCCCCGTGTACGAGCGCCCCGTTGCGTACCCGACCTGGCTCGACGCTCTGCAGGCGGATACAGCATCCGCTCTGGAACGTCCGACCGATGCTGAGACGCTGCGTTCACAGTTCTTCGCGTTGCTCGGCTCAGCGAACCTCGCTGACAAGAGCTGGATCACGAACCAGTACGACTATTACGTCATGGGCAACACAGCACTGTCCTTCCCCGACGACGGCGGAATGATCCGTGTCGACGAGGAGTCCGGCCTCGGCTTCGCGATCGCCACTGATGCGAACGGCCGCTACTGCCAGCTCGACCCGTCCCTCGGCGCGAAACTCGCGCTCGCTGAGGCGTACCGCAACGTCGCTTGCACCGGCGCGGTTCCTGCGGCCGTCACCGATTGCCTCAACTTCGGCTCGCCCGAAAACCCCGAGGTGATGTGGCAGTTCTCGCAGGCGGTTGAAGGTCTGTCCGACGGTTGCCTCGAACTCGAAGTGCCCGTGACCGGCGGAAACGTATCCTTCTACAACCAGACCGGCGACACCCCGATCTTCCCGACGCCCGTCGTCGGTGTGCTCGGCGTCATCGACGACGTTGCTCGTCGTGTGCCGAGCGGCTGGCAGGACGAGGGCGACAACATCTACCTGCTCGGAACCACGAGCGAAGAGCTCTCCGGTTCGGCGTGGGCTGGCACCATCCACGATCACCTCGGTGGCCTGCCGCCCGCTGTCGATTTCGAGCGCGAGAAGGACCTGGCCGCCCTGCTGCACGCCGGTTCCCAGTCGTCGATCATCGCCTCGGCGCATGATCTCTCCGATGGCGGACTGGGCCAGGCCCTGGCCGAGAGCGTTCTGCGCTTCGGAGTTGGCGCCCGCGTCTGGCTCGGCGAGATTCTCGAGCGTGACGGCGTCGACGTGGCCACTGCCCTGTTCTCCGAGTCCACCGGTCGCGTGCTCGTGTCGGTGCCTCGCGAGGACGATGTGAAGTTCCGCGGCCTCTGCGAGGGACGCAACTACCCGGTCCTGCGCATCGGGGTCACAGACAAGACCTCGCAGTCACTCGAGATCCAGGATCTCTTCACCGCTCCCATAGATGAGCTGCGTTCGATCCACACCGCAACCCTCCCGGCGGCGTTCGGCCCGACGCTCGGCTAACCACCGCCCGACCAGGCCTCATTTTGCGAAGAAGGGCGAGAGTTCTCGAGAAACTCTCGCCCTTCTTGTCTTCGTCCTCGTTGCTCTCCATCGATGTCGCCGCTGTCCTGTGCTGCAACGTCGCGGAGGTGAGGATCCTCACCCGCTGAGTATGACCTGAACGCTAGTGCGCGCGGTTACCGTAGAGAACGCGCTCAAACCGTATGTCGCGTGCCTGACCGACGTTTCGCACTATGGCAGGATCGCTCATCCGTTTGGCTTGCCACGTCGAGCATTGAGGTGAAGATGAACGGAGTGCCAGTAGCGGCCAGCCAGCCGCGGTGGGTAGGCGGCGAGGATCCTCGCTTGGAAATTTCATCGGAAGAACCGTTCGTTCCGGCGACGCCCATCGGCGTGATGGCCCGCAGCGGATCATCGAGATGGACAGCCGATTCCTTCGCAACATCCAGGACCGCCCTGAAGCGCGCACACTCGAGCGGCAATCGATCGAAGGCTGGGAGATCGAACGAGACGGGGACGCAATGAAAAAGTGGCTTGTCGTCATCATCTTGGGTGCGGCTCAGTTCGTCATGGTGCTCGATGGAACCGTCATGAATGTCTCTATCTCGACCGTGGTCGTCGATCTCGATACCACGGTGACCGCGATGCAAACCGCGATTACCTTCTACACGCTGACCATGGCGGCTGTAATGCTCCTCGGCGCGAAGCTCGGCGACATCTGGGGCCGCAGACGAGCATTCGTCATCGGCTCGATCATCTACGCCATCGGTTCGCTCACCACAGCGTTTGCCCCGACCATTCAGGTTCTCTTCCTCGGCTGGTCGATCATCGAGGGCCTCGGTGCTGTGCTCGTGATCCCTGCCATCGCAGCACTAATCGCCGACAACTACACAGGCAAAGAACGGATCACCGCCTATGCGATCATCGGTGCCGTATCCGGGGCCGCTGTCGCCGCCGGTCCACTTATCGGTGGTTTCGTGACCACGTACTTCAGCTGGCGCTACGTCTTCGTGGCCGAGGTCGTCATCATGGCGGTCGTCGTGCTCACCAGTCGCCTGATCACCGACAGCACCCCGCGACAGAAAATCAGTATCGACCTCCTCAGCGTGCTGCTGTCGGCCTCCGGACTGGTGTTCGTCGTCTTCGGGATGCTCCAGAGCAAGACCTGGGGCTGGATCACCCCGCGCGACGCTCCGGAAATCAACGGTCAAGAATTAACCCCACTCGGCGTGTCGCTGACGTCGTGGTTCATGGTGATCGGCGGCATCCTTCTCTGGGCATTTCAGCACCGACAGTCGGCGCTCGCGGCTGCCGGCAAGTCCCCGCTGGTCCACGTCTCGCTGTTCAGCATCAGCTCGCTCCGCAGCGGTCTGTCTGTGCTGGGATCGCAGTACACGATCACCGCCGGGCTCTTTTTCATGGTTCCGGTCTACCTGCAGATGACGCTCGGGCTCGATGCCCTTGAGACCGGTGTTCGTATCTTCCCGTTGTCGATCTCGCTCATCTTGTTCTCGATCGTCGGCACTCGGCTTTCCCGCCTATGGTCGCCCCGCCGCATTGTGCGGTCCGGCCAGTGGATCCTCGTTTTCAGTTCCATCGTTCTGCTCGGCGCCGTCGACTTCGAACTAAGGAGCGTCGCGTTCGGCATCGGCATGTTTTTCGCCGGTGCTGCTCTCGGCCTCCTCGCCAGCCAACTCGGCAACGTCAACATGTCGAGCGTGACCGAGAAAGAGACCAGCGAGGTCGGAGGGTTGCAGGGGGTCTTCCAGAATCTGGGGTCTTCCCTCGGCACAGCCCTGATCGGGTCGGTACTGATCGGCGCTCTCACCACGTCTTTCGCCACAGGTGTAGCAAGCAGTGAATTGCCGGACGATGTGAAAGCCGCCGTGACCGAGCAAACCCAGGGCGCGATCCCTATTGTGCCCGTTTCCTCGGTCGCTCAGATCGCCGAAGACGCCGGTCTCACCGACAGCGAAGGCGAGGAGCTCAACAAGCTCTACACCGAGTCCCAGGTCTCTTCACTGCGGACAGCGTTCTTCGGACTCGTCGTTATCGCCCTCGTCTCGCTGCTGCTGAGCCGAGGCATCCCGTCCGTGGTTCCGGTTCGCCGCCGGCAACGAGCATCCGGTCCGCCTTCGGGGAAATGAAGCACGTTTTCCATGTCTCGATCAATGCTCGTTCGTCGCACTGTTTGGCACGTTTGTCCGCTCGATGGCGTCCGCACGCATCGACAGCCGAGCGCTCTAGCCCCGGCTAGAGCGGCCGGGTCAGCGACTGAATGAGCGGTGGCAACGTGCCGAGCACGATCGGCGACCTCGACATGTTAGGCACATTTGAGCCCTCGAGGATCGACTCCTGCATGGCCGACTCGTAGACGTTCACAATCATGCGCGTCACGGCAACGGGGTCGATCACAAAGCTCAGGCCGACCGACCGAAGCGCATCCTCGAGGCGTGCGGCCAGCTCGCCCTGGAAGTTGCGCTGGTACTCAAGGTACGACGCCGCAACTGTCGCATCGCGCATCGCAAGCAGACGAAACTCCGACTGCACGAGGCACCAGCGCCGATCGTCGCCTTGCATCTCAAGGAACTGCATGACGAGCGAGCTCAGCGTCTCGTCGGTAACGGCACTCGTCGCGTCGAGCCCCGGCAGGATCGAGTCGACGCCGTCCTGCAGCCGCTCAAACCGCAACCGGTTCTCCCGCTCGGCGAGGGCGAAGAACAACTCTTCCTTCGTGTCGAAGTTCGAGTAAAACGCACCGCGAGTAAACCCGGCGCGCTCGGTGATCATCTCGACCGACGCCGCGTGAATCCCGGTCTCGGCGAACACCTCGTACGCCGCGTCGATCAGCCGATCGCGGGTCTTGCGTCGGCGCGCAGAATCACCCTGCGATTCCAACTGTTCAACTGAAGTGGACACCCTGACACCTTACTGAGAGAGTTTGGCGATACACCAGTGTATCGGATACATTCGTGTATTGGATACGCCGGTGTATCTCTCGCGTATACGCTCACACACCCTGCCTTTCCTAGGAGACTCGTGTCCTCACTGCTCTATTCCCTCGGCCGTTGGGCGTTCCGCGCACGCGGCATCGTCGTCGGCGCCTGGATCCTCATCCTCGCTCTCGTCGGCGGAGGCGCACTCCTCTTCAACCAGGGCCTGGACAACTCGATCTCCATTCCGGGCACCGAGTCGCAGAACGCGCTCGACTCGCTGTCGACGACCTTCCCGCAGGTCAGCGGCGCATCCGCCCAGCTGGCCGTCGTCGCCCCCGACGGTGACTCAGTGAACGATGAGGCCGTCGCGAAGATCATCACGGACGGAGTCGACGCCCTCAACGACATCGACGGTGTCGAGAGCGCCATTTCGCCGTTCGACGAGAACATCGACGGCGCTGTGAGCGAGAACGAGCGCGCGGCCCTCATCAGCATCCAGCTCGACGGTTCGCAATACGAAGTCACCGAGGCGACCAAGAACGCCTTGATTGATGAAGCGGATGCCATAGCCAACGCACTCCCGGACGGTTCCGAATCCGCACTGGGCGGACAGCTCTTCAGCGCGAGTTTCCCCGCCCTCACGGCAACCGAACTCATCGGAGTCGGAGTCGCGCTCGTGGTACTTGTTCTGACGTTCGGCTCGTTCCTGGCCGCTGGAATGCCGCTCGTCACCGCGCTTCTCGGCGTCGGTATCTCGATCGCATTCATCTTCATCGCAACGGCGTTCGGTTCGATCACATCGACAACACCCATGCTCGCGCTCATGCTCGGCCTCGCTGTCGGCATCGACTACGCCCTGTTCATCATCTCGAGATATCAGGAGCAACTGAGAGACGGGATGGAGGCGGAAGAGTCCGCCGCACGCTCCGTGGCAACCGCTGGCAGCGCTGTGATCTTCGCCGGACTCACCGTCATCATCGCGCTCGTCGGACTCGGCGTCGCTGGCATCCCGTTCCTCACCGTCATGGGTGTCTCGGCAGCGGCCGGTGTCGCGGTCGCCGTGGTCATCTCGATCACGCTGATCCCGGCATTCCTCGGACTCGCAGGAGAACGACTTCGCCCCAAGCCGGCCAAGCCGTCACGAAAGGCGAAGCGTGCCCATGCAGCCGCACAGGTCCAGGCCCACGCCGAGTCTGCGGGCGAGATTGAGCCACTGGCATCCGCTCACCGTCCTAACCGCTTCTTTGCCGGCTGGGTGAACGCGGCGACGAAGTTCCCGATCGTCACGATCCTCGGCGTCGTTGCCGTGCTCGGCCTGGTGTCAGCCCCGGCGCTCGGCCTGCGCCTGGCCCTTCCAGACGCCGGCGGGCTGCCGGAGGGTGACCCGGCTCGTGTTACCTACGACATCGTCTCCGATAACTTCGGTGAGGGGTTCAACGGACCGCTCATCGTCACTGGGAGCATCGTCACCTCGACCGACCCGCTCGGGCTCATGGACGACCTCAAGACCGAGATCGAGAAGCTCGACGGTGTTGAGGCCGTTCCGCTCGCCACCCCGAACGAGACGGCAGACACCGGCATCGTCCAGGTCATTCCGACCGGCGGGCCAGATTCGGTTGAGACCAAGAACCTCGTGGCCGAGATCCGCTCGATGCACGACTACTTCCTCGACGAATACGACGTCGACCTCTCGGTCACCGGCTTCACGGCCGTCGGCATCGACATCTCCGACAAGCTCGGCAACGCGCTGCTGCCGTTCGGTGTCATCGTTGTCGGCCTGTCGCTGATCCTCCTTACCATGGTGTTCCGTTCGATCTGGGTGCCGATCAAGGCAACACTCGGCTACCTGCTCAGCGTCTGCGCCGCGTTCGGTGTTGTCGCGCTTGTCTTCGAGTACGGATGGTTCGCTGAGGCTCTGCACATTCAACCGGGCAGCCCCGTGATCAGCTTCATGCCGATCATCCTGATGGGTGTGCTGTTCGGCCTCGCCATGGACTACGAGGTGTTCCTGGTCGCCCGCATGCGTGAGGACTACGTGCACTCGGGCAAGGCGCGCGAGTCAGTCACGACCGGGTTCCTCGGCTCCGCGAAGGTAGTCACGGCAGCGGCGGTCATCATGTTCGCGGTGTTCGCGGCCTTCGTTCCGGAGGGTGACACGAACATCAAGCCGATCGCGCTTGGTCTCGCTGTCGGCGTCTTCGTCGACGCGTTCATTGTGCGCATGACCCTCGTTCCCGCCGTTCTCGCCCTGCTCGGTGAGAAGGCGTGGTGGATTCCGAAGTGGCTCGACCGTGCCCTTCCGTCGTTCGACGTCGAGGGTGAAGGTGTCGCCAAGGAGATCGAACTGCGCAACTGGCCGGCCGCGAGCTCAACCGACATTGCCACGGCCGAGGGGCTGACCCTCGACGCCGGCGAGACCAACCTCTATACCGACGTCTCGTTCGCTCTTCCCGAGACCGGCACAATGGTCGTCTCTGCCGGTCGCGATGCCAGCGTGACCGCGCTGCTGCTGACGCTGTCTGGACGCATGCAGGCCGACACAGGCATTCTCAAGGTCGCCGGGTACGTCGCGAGCGTTCGCGCGGCATCCGTTCGTTCACGTGTCGCATTCGTCTCCCTCAGCGAGGCGTCCGACCCGGTGGGTGACCTCACCGAGGCTCTTCGCGAGAAGCCGAGGCTCATCGCGCTGGATGGAATCGACCAGGTGACGGATGCCGTCACTCGCCGAAACATTTACGACGCGTTGGTTTCCGCCCAGGGTGCCGCTTCGCGAAGCGACTCGACACTCGCGATCGCGGTTGGCACCGCCAGCCCAGCCACCGTGGCTGACGCCGTTCCCGGTGTCGAAACCGCGGTCACACCCAACCTGACCTCAGAACTCGCGCACGAAGCAGGAGTATCCGCATGAGCACCCCACTCGCACGTTTTCAGGCATCTCGTGCCACCGGTCGCGTCACCTGGCGTTCGGTGCTCGGCATCCTGCTCGTTCCGCTCGTCGTTGCAGGTGTGCTGGTCTGGGCCTTCTGGAACCCGCAGGAGCGACTCGACACGGTGGACGCGGCCATCGTCAACCTCGATGAGCCGGTGGAGCTCGACGGGCAGACCGTTCCGCTGGGGCGGCAGCTCGCGGCAGGGCTCGTCGGAGGCGGCACCGAAACCTCGTCGACGACCGCGAGTGCGGCGGAAACCGACCTCTCGGACACGAACTACAACTGGGTGCTCACCGATGAGGATGACGCTACCGACGGACTGACCTCGGGCCGGTTCACGGCGGTTGTCACGATTCCGGAGAACTTCTCGGCGGCGGCGACCTCGTTCTCGGGAGAGGCAGCCGAGGCAGAGACGGCCACCATTGGGGTGGAGACGAGCGAGAAGAGCCGACTCGTCGATGACGCCATCAGCTCGGTGATCACCTCGACGGCCGCGAGCCTCGTCGGTAACCAGCTCACAACGAGCTACCTCGAGAACATCTACGTCGGCTTCAACACGCTCGGCGATCAGCTCGGAACCGCGGCTGATGGTGCTCAGGAGCTTGCAACGGGTGCGACCTCCCTCGCTGATGGTGCGGCCCAGCTCGCATCGGGAACCTCGGAGTTCTCCGGCGGAGTCTCGAGCTTCTCCTCAGGTGTCACCGAGTACACCCGAGGCGTGACCCAGCTGTCGAGTGGACTCACAACGCTGCAGCAGCAGACCGCGGCGCTGCCGGGCGGAGCCAGCCAGATCGCGACCGGCACGGCTGGCGTCGCCGATGGAGTCGATCTGCTTGTTGCAGGCATGGCAGAGCAGAATGCAGCTCTGAAACTACTCGCAGACAACTGCGCATTGGCGACCGTCCCTGTTGTGCCGCCCGTGGGGGACGCACCCACATTCTGTGAGAACCTCGAGGCTCTCTCGGAGGCGTCCAACAGCCCATCAGCAGCCGAGAACGCGGCGTTGCTCGCAAGCAGCGCCCGGCGGGTTGCCACCGGTGCAAGTACCTTCTCGGCAGGCATTCCGTCCCTGACCTCGGGTATCAGCACCATCGCAACGGGGGCATCGACGCTCGCCACCTCGGGTGAAACGGTCAACTCCGGTGCGATCGAGCTCGCAACGGGTGCCGCCAACCTCGCCACAGGAGCGACCGGAGTTTCTGAGGGTGCCGCAGGCGTGGCCGGTGGTGTCGGGACCCTAGCCTCCGGCCTGGGTGAGGCGACCGTGGCCATCCCGAGCTACACCGAGTCAGAGCGGGAAACACTCGCCACTGTCGTCGCGACCCCGGTGGTTGCTGAAGGCGGCAGCGGCGGGCTCTCATTCGGCACAACCGGAGTCCCGTTCTTCGCGGCACTCGCTCTCTGGCTCGGCGCATTCGCGAGCTTCCTCGTGCTGCGGGCACTGCCTCAGCGTGCGCTCGGCTCTACTCGCCCGTCGGCCCTCCTCGCGTTCAAGGCCTGGCTGCCCGGGGCCCTCGTCGGCGTTGTTCAGGGTGTGCTGGTCGCAGCGATCCTCCAGCCCCTCATGAAGCTCGACGCCGGTGACTGGTTTGCTTTCGCGGGCGTTGCGGCCATCGCGGCGATCGCCTTTGCGTCGACGAACCAGGCGCTCACCGCCCTGTTCGGTGGAGCCGGACGGTTCATCTCGATGATCGTCGCGCTGATCCTGATCGGAACGAGCATCATCGCAACGGCACCGGTTGCGCTCGACACAGCGGTGGGACTCACTCCGCTGCAGCCCGCCCTCAACGGCTTCCTGTCGGTGGTCAGCGATGGTGGCGGCCTCGCGGCTGCGATCGCCGGGCTGATCTTCTGGACGTTCGGAGCCTTCGCGGCTACCTGCCTCGCGGTGGTTCGCACCAGGTCGGTCACAGCGCGGCAGTTGGTTCCGCGCCTGGCCTAGCGTCGGCAGCTCGACCGAAATCGCACGGTTCGACGGACATCATGTCTTTCGAACCGTGCGATTTGTCATGAAACCAGAGGTGTGGTCAGTGCACGCATTGAGTCGGCCCAAAGGGTCGTTCGATTCGAATTGAATGACCTTCTGGGCCGACTCGATTGCACGAATGACCTTTTGAGCCCACTCGACTGCACGAATGACCTTTTGGGCCCACTCGATCGCCAGCGCGCCCGCGCGAGCATCCGTTAAGCGGGTACGACCGTTCCCTGATGGAACCGCATCACGGGTGAGCCAGACGACGTGTCCCACAACGAGGAGTGACGGCTCACCCCTCCCGGTCCTCGGAGGAGGTATGTGACCAGCGTGAGGTCGGCCGACACCTCCGTGAACGTCCACTCATCCGTCGCTGGCAGCTCTGCGTCAGCCTCATCAGCCACTGCGACAAGAGCCTCCGTGTCGGCCTCATCGGCCAGTGCAGCAACGATCTGTTCGCGCGACCAGCGGCGTCCAGAACGGCCAATCTCCACGAAGTCGGCGTGAAGCAGCGCTCGCACCCGCTCAGAGTTTCGCCGCACCGAGCGTGACAACAACGCGAGTTCGGCGTTTCGGAGAGCTGAGTACGTGTCCACCCCACCAGTGTGCCATCCCAGAACGCGTCCCCCGCTGGGGCGGCTAGAGCAGCGGAATGCCCGTCGCGACCTCTGCCTCAGCCCAGATCGCGGCGGCTACTCGCTCGTCCGTCGTGATCCGGGCGGGCTTCATCGCGACGGGCTCGCCCTTCATCAGGTAGCGCGGCCCATAGAACGTGCCACCCTCAGCGGCCGGGTCGATGGCCGCACGCACGATCGGCGATGCGCCGTCTTCCTTACCCTGGGTGAACGGAGTCTGCAGCGTGTCGACGAACCGGCCGAGCCGCGACGGCTCGTTGACGCCGGGCACCGTGCGCGTGCGCCCCGAGATCGAATAGCCGGGGTGGGCAACGAGCGATCGAGTGCCACTCCCCCGCGCGACCAGTCGCCGGTCGAGCTCATAACCGAACGACGAGAGCATGATCTTCGAGTAGGCGTACGCGTTCCAGCCCGAGTACCGCCGTTCCTGCTGCAGGTCGTCGGTGTTCAGCCGAACGAGCATACTGGCGAGGCTGCCGAGCGAGACGATGCGAGAACCCGAGGTCCGCTCAAGGGCGGGCAGCGCGGCGGCGGTGAGGGCGAACGCTCCGAAGAAGTTCGTCCCTGTGACCAGTTCGAGCCCGTCCGCCGTGAGCTCCCGGCGGCGCGGGGCGTGGACGATCCCGGCGTTGTTCACGAGCACGTCGAGACGCGGCAGGTCGGCGAGCCGAGCGCCAGCATCGCGCACGGACCCGAGGTCGGCCACATCGAGCGGCACCACAGTGAGGTCTGCGGTCGGTACGTGGGCGCGAATGGCTTGCACCGCGGCATCCGCTCGCTTGGAATTTCTCGTCAGGAGAATGACGGATGCTCCGGTGCCAGCGAGTG
The DNA here is from genome assembly GCF_003668565.1 of Mycetocola zhadangensis. Lineage (GTDB taxonomy): Bacteria > Actinomycetota > Actinomycetes > Actinomycetales > Microbacteriaceae > Mycetocola_A > Mycetocola_A zhadangensis. Next base: position 698,049 of record NZ_RCWJ01000002.1, on the reverse strand, counting down.
CATAGGCTGTCCAGAACCCGATTCCAGCGTTGGCACCTGTGACCGCGACGACCTTGCCTGTTTGCAGTGGCAGGTCGTTGGGGTTCCAGGTCATCGCTCGCCCGCTGCGATCTGTTCGTGGTGGTGGATGACCTCCGCCACAACGAAGTTGAACCACTTTTCGGCGAACGCCGGGTCGAGGTGGGCGTCTTCGGCGAGGGCGCGCAGCCGGGCGATCTGGCGCTTCTCTCGCTCAGGGTCAGCGGCGGGGAGGTCGTGTTCGGCCTTGAGACGCCCAACCTGCTGGGTGGCCTTGAAGCGTTCGGCGAGCATGTGGATGAGGGCCGCATCAATGTTGTCGATGGTGGATCTCAGGCTGAGGAGCTCGTCTGTTACTTCGTTGTCGACCATGAACTCAATCTATCGTGCCGACCGAGAATGCCCCGAGCCGCACCGCTCGGAAGCGGAGCGGGCACGGGGCAACGCGAGTAACGCGGGCGGTTCGGCGCTAGAGCCGTTCGGGCTCGCGGAGCACCCGGGTGAGCACAGGGCCGGTTGCCCGGAGCGCGAGCCAGACCAGGAAAACGCCGCCGATGAGACATCCGGCGATCACGATCAGCGACGCAGGGGCAACGATGAACGATATTCCGACGAGCGGGAAGACGAGCACGCCACCGACGAGCGCTGATCCGATCGTGACGAACCGCAACGGGCTCATGACGGTGCGTGAGCGGAACTTTTCGATGACCTCGCGGGGCATACCGAGCCGATCGAGGCTCACGTAGAGGTCGCGGCGGTCGAGGATGTTCGCTGCCTGGTTCACTCCGACCGAGCAGGCCACCATGAGGAAACTCGTCACAACGGTGATGATGATTCCGGTGCGAATGTCTGCCAGGAGCAGCATGGTGTCTTCCTCGTAGTCGCCGGTGAGGCTGCTCACGACAGCGATGCCCGTGCCCGCAACAACGGCGATGAAACTCGTCATGGCGACTCCGGACACCTGTCTCCACGCGGCCTTGGGTGACTCGAGGATTCCCCGGGCGGCGATGAGCTGGGCAGCGGATTTTGCCCGTCGAAGGGACAGCTTCGCTGCGATGCCGAGCGCCCACGGTCCGATGAGGTTGAGCACAGCGATGCCGATACCGATGCCTGTGCCAAGCACGGCGATGGTGAGTGCAGCATCGGCGATTCCCGACATTGAGCCGAGCAGGGCGTATGCACCGATGATCGCGAGAACGCCGACCACGATACGCGTCCAGTGCATTTTCGGAGCCGTCTGGCGCGTCCGAACGCCGAGCGGCGAGATGGTCACCCGGCGGAGGCCGATCGCAGCGCTGATCGCGGCCAGTGCGGCGACGGCGACAACGACGATCAGGAGAACCCCGGGACCAACCCACAACGCTCCGGCGCCGATGGCTTCACCCGCGAACGGAATGAGGCCGACGAAAGGCATCGCGATCAGGTAGAGCACGATGCCGACCAGAGACCCGAGCACCGCTATCGCTGTCGATTCGAGCACCGTCATTTGAGTCACGGTTCCTGGCGTTGCGCCGAGCAGCCGCAGGGTGGCGAGCCGGTCGTCACGGCGCCGAGCCGACAACCGAGCGGCAGCGCCACCGAGAGAGGCGAGCGGCACGAGCAACAGCACGAGGGCGAGCACGCTGAGCATTTGGTAGACGGTCGCGTCTGCGTTGTCATCGAGCGTCCAGCGCGAGAACATCATGCCGCCGCCGAGCACGATCAGCACGAGGGCTGTGGTCACCGCGAAAGCGAGACCCGGAAGCACGAGCAGGGCAGCGCTCTGGGCACTCGGCCTTGCAAGCAGCCAGGTCAGACGGGCGACGGGCGCCCGAGATCGAGAAGCGGATGCCATCGGTGGCGTAGTCGTTATTGTTGCGGTCATGCTGACACCGCGCGGCCTGTCGAACCGGCTGTCTGTGCGGACGGCAGCACTCGGCCGTCACGGAGGTGGATCACTCGAGAACACCGAGCAGCGACTGCGTCATCGTGGGTGACGATGACGAGCGCGTGCCCCTGGCCGACCGTTGAGCCGAGCAGGGCGTTCAGGACGTCTTCGCTCGTCGCCGAGTCGAGCGCGCCGGTTGGCTCGTCTGCGAAGACGACCGTCGCTCCGGTGACCTGCGCACGGGCGATGGCGACGCGCTGCGCCTGACCGCCGGAGAGTTCACCGATCCGGCGAGCTTCCATTCCAGCGAGGCCGAGGGCGGCGAGCCAGTGCTGGGCGCGTCCCTCTGCTTCACGGCGTGGGTATCCGGCGAGCATGAGTGGAAGGGCGACGTTCTCAATCGCGGTGAGCTCCGGAATGAGGAGTCCCTGCTGGAAGACAAAGCCGAACGCTTCGCGGCGGAGGCGTGAGCGGTCACGCTCGTTCATCGCCGTGACGTCCACCGACCCGGATGGGGACTGGAAGTCGACCCTGCCGGAGTCGGGCGAGGTGATTCCGGCGAGAGTATGGAGAAGGGTGGTTTTACCGGAGCCGGACGCACCCATGATCGCGACAGATTCGCCCGCCCGGATCGAGATGTCCATTCCGGCGAGGGCTGTGCTCGATCCGTAGGTTTTCACCAGGGCTGAGCCGGAGAGGATGGCCGGAGCCGAGAATGCTGTCGTGTGCGGTGTTGCGTTTGCCGGAAATGGAGGCGTCGAAAAGTTCATGGTTCCAGACTCGCCTGCACCGTGGCATCCGCACATCGTGCCGCAGGTTGACTGGGCGTCATCCTCGCGAGTGACATCCGCCCGGCCGGGTCAGCTCGAGGGAACGGCCCGCCTCGACAGCCGAAGGCGTTTCTGGGTCAGGAGAATACCGAGGAAGACAATGACCGCTCCGAGAGGTTCGTTCCAGCCGAGGGATTCAGAGAGGAGCAGGACACCGAGGATCACGCCGACAACGGGTGTGATGTACGTGACGCTTGAGGTCGCGGTCGGGCCCCACGCGGCGAGGACATTCATGTTCCAGATGTAGACGATGCCGGTACCAAACGCACCGAGACCGACGAGGCTGAGCACCACCCAAATGTCGAGGTCGACCGGGTGCCACGCCATCACCGGGGTGAGAAGAAGCATGATCACACCGGCGATGGCGATGTACGTGAACGCGGCGGTGATCGACGGTACGTGGTACGGCGCGAGAAACTTTTTAAAGTAGCCGAGGCTGAAACCGTACGACGCGACGGCGGCGATGCAGGCGACCTGGCCCTGCCATTCACCTGAGAACGTGCCCGCCTGCCACGGAGCGACGATGACGATCACTCCGAGAATGCCGACGGCGACGCCGAGGACCTGCCCGGCGCTGAGCTTCTCAACTCGGAAAAGCAACGTCGCTGCGAGTGCGGTCATGATGGGTGTGACCGCGTTGAGGATCGAGGCGAGGCTCGACGAGATGTACTGCTCAGACCAGGCGAACAGCGAGTACGGGATCACGCAGTAGGTGAGTGCGATGACCGTGAAGTGCAGCCAGATTTTCGGGTTGCGCGGCAGCTTCGCTCGAGTGACCAGCGCGATGACACCGAGGGTGATCGCGCCGAGCAGGATGCGCGTCCATGCCACCTGACCGAACGAGACGCCGGTCAACGCAACCTTCATGAAGAGGAAACTGGCACCCCAGACCAGCCCCATTGCGATGAACTGGAAGGTGATGCTGCGGGAGCTCCCCAGCGCGGTCAAAGTCGTGCCGGCTGATTGGACCGGAGCGGAGGGAGGGGCTGAAGACATTCCCACAATCTACTCGGGCGAGAAGAAGTCGACCGGCGGAAATCGGACACCGAACCTCGACTTTCTGCCCGATACAAAACGGAGAACGCCAGCTCCCCTGCGCGCGGTGTACTGTCACCCCAAAGATGTTCATGGCTCGGGAGGGCCGGTCGGAGAGGCGATTCGCGACGATGTCCGGCATCAGCAGGCTGTGACCATGACGATCACGCTCGCCGTCTCGCTTCTCGTGCTCGCGCTCATTGACTCGACAAGTTTCGGCACTCTGCTCATCCCGATCTGGCTGTTGCTCGCACCTGGAGCGGTGCGCGCGGGTCGTGTCCTTCTCTTCCTCGGGACGGTCGCCGGCTTCTACTTCGTGGTCGGAATCCTCCTGAGTGCCGGTGTCGGCAGGTTTTTGTCTGACCCCGAAATTTTGAACGGGCCCGTCGTGGTCCGCGTGCAGCTTGTCGTCGGCCTCGGCCTGTTCGCCTGGAGCTTCTTCCTCGGCAAGAAGAAACGCACCGCTGACGGAACACGCGAACAGGGACGGCTGTTGCGCTGGCGGGACCGAGCGATGAACGACGGCGGTGGCGGTTCAGTGGGAAGCCTCATAGCACTCGCCCTCGGCGCTGCAGCCCTCGAGCTCGCGTCCATGCTGCCGTATCTCGCGGCCATCGGACTCGTTGCCGCAGAGGGACTCGACCCACCGACGCGAACGCTTGTTCTCGCCGCCTACTGCCTTGTCATGATCACCCCTGCACTTCTCCTTCTGATCGGGCGCCTGGCTGCGCGTCGTGCCGTTGAACCTCTGCTCACACGAATCGCGAGCTGGATGGAGAAGAGGGGCGGCGAGACGACGGCATGGGTCGTCGGCATCCTCGGCTTTTTCATCGCGCGGGATGCACTCGTACGAATCCCCGAGTTCACCAGGTTCCTCGACTCCTTGTGAACCAGCCGTCGAACGCGAGCGCCCTCAGCGCGGGTCAGCGAGTGATGAGAACGATGGGCGCGTCCACACCGGCGAGTCTTCGTTCCAAGCCGGCACGGACCCCTGGCCACTCCTCGACGATGACAGAGAACATCGCCGTCGTGCGCCACGTGCCGTCAGCACGACGTTTATGCCGGCGGATCAGGCCCTCGAAGGTTGCGCCGATCTTGGCGATTGCGGCGCGCGAGCGTTCGTTGCGTTCGTCGGCCTGGATCGTCACCCGACCAAATCCACTGTCGAACGCTAGGCCGAGCAGCATTAGTTTCGCCTCAGCGTTCACCGCTGTCCCCCACACCCGTGGGTCGTATGCAGTCCAGCCCAGCTGTGTGTGCTCGTTGTGCTCGTCGAAGTCACCGAGAGTCGAGGTACCCGCGATCACCCCGTCCAATTCGCCGCCGACAAGTCGAATAGTGAACGACTGGTTGGCACCCTGCGCGTAGTACGACTCCGCGAACCGGACGAATCCGTCGAAATCTTTGGGAAGTCCAGCCGGACCGCCTCCGTATCCTCCGGCAAACACCTCAGGGCGAGCGAGTGCGGCGAAGAGTCCTGGGTAATCTTCGGGCGTCATCGGGTCGAGCCGGATGAACCGGCCAATCAGAGGCGCCGGCGCGGGAATGCGAGCCGCCACTACGCGCGCACCAGGCAAGTCGGCGAACCGGCTTCGACCGAGCCGAGGAGCTTCGACGGGATGCCGCGCGCGTCGAGCGAAAACGACGACACCTCGTTCGACCGCTGGTTGGCGACGTGCAGAAACCGGCCGGACTCGACGTGGTGGCGCGGCCAGTTGCCGCCGGAGTCGACGTCCGAAATGGCACGCAGTGTCGAACCGTCGCCACCGATCGACACGGTGGACACCCGGTTCGTCCCCCGAATCGAGACGTGCAACTGTTCCCGCGACACAGCAAGGCTGATCTCGGACGCGTTGTCGCCGTTCTCGATCGAGTCGGCTGTGGCGAGAACGGATGCCACGACTCGCCAAACGCCATCGTCACCGTGCCCGAGGGTGAAGATCTCGTTGGAGTATTCGGTGACCAGGTGAATGTGTCCTGATGGGTGCCAGACGAGGTGCCGAGGTCCCACACCAAACGGAAGCACAATCTCCTGGGCGAGGCTCACCCGGGTTCCGGCGCGACGCCAGATCCGGACGGTGTCGTGGCCGAGGTCGGTCGTTGCGATTCGTCCGTTCGGGAGCACGAGTGAGGCGTGGGCGCGAGACTGGCGGTCGACGGCAGCGTCATCGACCGCTTTGCGCAGGGCGAGTTCAGCGAACGGGTCGTCACCGAAGTCGGCATTCTCGAGCTCGGCCGCACGGGCCGCGAGGGGGTCACCGTATGGGTCATTCGACGCCGCAGCCGGAACACCGTCTGACGCGAACGAACCATTGGCTGCCAGGGCGTAGAGCAGAACCCGGCCGTCGCCATAACAACTGGCAATCAAAGTCGAGCCATCCGGGGTCACGGTCAGCTGGCAGACCGAGTCGCCGGCTTCGATCGGCTTGCCGAGCGGAAGGAGTCCGGATTCTCCGCGCCGCGCCAGGGCTTCCACCTGGCCGGATTTTTCCAGCGCCGCGTAGACGACAGGTAACGTCGGGTGCACGGCGACGAACGACGGGGAGTCGAGCTGCGAGTGCGACACCGGTTTGAGGGTGCCCTTTTCTTCCTGCCGCAGTGCGCTGATTCCGGCACCGGACCTGCCGGCATCCGCTGTGTAGGAACCAAGCCAGAACAGTGGGGTGGGGTTCTCGAGCTGAGCCATGCTCTTCAGTCTGACACCAGTTCGTGCGAGCATGAACCATGGCTACAGCTGAGAAGTTTTCGAGGGCTGCTGACGCGTTCGTTGATGTGGTTCGCGGCATCAAACCGGACACCTGGGAGACCCACGGGCTCGGAGTCTGGAGTGTTCGATCACTCGTCGGCCACACAGCTCGGGCGCTCATCACCGTGTGCGACTACCTCGAACTCGACCCGGCCAGCCAGGTCGATATGGAAACCGCAGGCGACTACTACGGCCAGATCTACCTCGTCTACACAAACCCCGAGGCCATTGCACAGCGCGGGGTTCAGGCGGGCATCGCGCTCGGGGATAATCCGATCGACGCTATCGAAGCGTTGAAGAAGCGTGCGCTCAACCTGATTTCAGCACAGGATGCCACGCGGCTGGTTTCCCTCGGCGGCATGGGCATTCCGTTGGACGAATATTTGAAGACCCGTGTCTTCGAGCTCGTGGTGCACTCGATCGATATCGCACGGGCGACCGGGCAGGAAGCCCACTTTACGGCGGACCTGATCGAGGAGAGCGCTTCGCTGGCGGCCGGGATCGCCGCTCGGAAGGGCGATGGCGAGCAGGTGCTCATGGCGCTGACCGGGCGTGAACAACTGCCGGAGGGCTTCAGCGTCGTCTGATCCTGCTCTCTCCGTCTCGAAACGAGTTCACGCCGAAGACCTTTTCTCCGGAGAACGCCCGGGGTATCTTCGGACGATGGGTTTCATCGAAGCTCGGGATCTACGGAAGATCTACACTCCCAAGGGAGCTGAGCCCGTTCACGCACTGGACGGGCTCGACCTCGACGTGCCAGAGGGCACGATCACCGCGATCCTCGGGCCGAATGGGGCCGGGAAGACCACCGCCGTCAAGGTGCTCACGACGCTCATCACGCCAGACAGCGGCACGGCGACGATCGGCGGCGTCAACGTGCTGAATCGGCCGGAGGCGATTCGGCCGATCATTGGAGTGTCTGGGCAATACGCCGCGGTCGACGAGAACCTCACCGGGTTCGAGAACCTCGATATGGTCGGGCGGCTGTACCACCTCGGAGCCAGGGCGTCGCGGGCGAGGGCGCGTGAGCTCATCGATCTGTTTGAGCTGTCCGAGGCGCAGAATCGCCCGGTCAAGGGGTTCTCCGGCGGCATGCGGCGGCGGATCGACCTGGCCGGCGCACTGGTGACCCGGCCGCGGGTGCTCTTTCTCGATGAACCAACGACGGGCCTCGACCCGCGAAGCAGGCTCGGCATGTGGGACATCATTCGCTCACTTGTCGATGGTGGAACGACGGTGCTGCTGACAACGCAGTACCTGGAAGAAGCGGACCAACTCGCGGACGACATCAGTGTGATTGACACGGGAAAGGTGATCGCGAAGGGCACAGCCGATGAGCTGAAAGCCTCTGTTGGCGGCCAACGGGTGGAGCTCAACCTCGTCACAGCGGAGAACGCGGCGGAGACGGTCGAGATCATGCGGCGACTCGGAACGGCGGAGCCTGCCGTGTCGAACGACTCCCGCACGGTGACCGTGAGTGTGGAGAGCGGGCCTGAGGCGCTGCGGGTTGTGCTTGCCGAACTGAGCGAACGGAACATCGCACTGTTCGACGCCGGAATGCGGCGGCCGACCCTCGACGACGTGTTCCTGCGCCTGACCGGGCACGTCGCGACAGACGAGTCTGACGACACAACCGAAACAGCGTCCGGGCGCACGAGAGCCAGGAAGACGACATGACCGGAACGACAGCAACACCGAGACCACCGGGAGTTGACGCGCCTCAGCAGCCGGGCGCACTCGCCGGGTGGTTCAACGACGGCTGGATCACCACGAGGCGCAACCTCATCAAGATCAAGCGCGTTCCTGACATCCTCGTTTTCACGACGCTTCAGCCGATCATGTTTGTGCTGCTGTTCACCTACGTCTATGCGGGTGTGATCGAGATTCCGGGGAGCACGTACGTCGACTTCATCATGGCCGGCATCTTTGCCCAAACCGTTGTGTTCGGTTCCACCTACTCCGGTTCGGCGATGGCGCAGGACCTCAAGGACGGCATCATCGACCGCTTCCGCACCCTGCCGATGAGTCCGTCAGCGGTGCTGGTCGGTCGGACCAATGGTGACCTGCTCATCAACAGCATTTCCATGGTCGTGATGATGGTCACCGGCTTCATCGTCGGCTGGCGCATCCACTCCAGTTTCCTTGAGGCCGTCGCGGGGGTTGCACTGCTCCTTTTGTTCGCCTACGCGCTGTCGTGGGTGATGGCGCTCCTCGGAATGATGGTGCGCAGCCCGGAAGTCATCAACAACGTGTCGTTCCTCATACTCTTTCCGCTCACCTTCATTTCCAACGCCTTTGTCCCAGCCGAGAGCCTCCCTGAACCGCTGCGAACCTTTGCTCTGTGGAATCCGGTCACCGCACTGGTGCAGGCCGCGCGTGAACTGTTCGGAAACGTTCCGCCTGGCACCCCAGTTGGCGACAGTTGGGTGCAGCAGAACCCGGCGATCGCCGTGCTGGTCGGCGTCACCGTGATTCTGCTCATCTTCGTTCCGTTGGCAGTACGGCGGTTCTCACAGGTCACCTCACGGTGAATTCGGGCCGTTTCCGATGCAAGAGGGTCGAATCTTGCAGAAAACTTGACCGGAGGCATCCGTCAATCCTGATCTTCGGACGTCATGCTTCCTATAGGTGGTTCCCCCCGATACCACCGGAAGGCGGTCCCCCCAGGACCGCTGGACGGGCAGGTGCCCGGCTGAGTTGAGATTGGTGCACGGTGACGTTTCCCCCGAACGACCCGAGCCTCTCCCTCGCCGGGCAGCTGCCCCTCTTTGATGGCGCCGCACTTTCTGAACTCTTCGGCGCACTCAACAACGATCGTGATGCCGTTATCGGTTTCGTGTCGGCCTTCATCGAGCAGTGGCCGAGCCGGCTCGCTCGAATCGACGACCGGATTCGTGCGAACAATCCGCCCGACGCGCTCACCGCTGTGCTGAGCCTCAAGGTGTCGAGCCAGATGCTCGGTGCATCGCAGCTGACCTCGATGTGTGCCGAGCTCGAGCGCATCATCGGTGATGGCGACTTCGCCGCGGCAATTCACCGGGTGGAAACCCTGTGCCTCATCGGCACCAATACGCTCCTGGCCCTTGAAAAACGTCGCCCGGTGATCGACACCGAGTTGCCCGGATCGCTCTAGGCTTTGCCCTGCAGGTCGCGTGCTGGCGGAAGCCGGTAGCCGACACCGCGCACAGTCTCGACCCACAACGGGTTCTTCGGGTCGTCAGACAGCTTGCGGCGCAAATTGGCGAAGTGGACTTCAATCGCGCGTTCCTCTGATTCGCTGACGTAGTCGTTGGCGACGTACTCCTCGTCGCGGAGATCGCGAACGAGGTCTGCCTTGGAGCGCACGCGGCGCCTGCTGCTGAGCAATGACTGGAGCAGATCGAACTCGGTGCGGGTGAGATCGAGTTCTGCACCGTTCAATTCGACGGTGCGGGTGTCGGCGTTGAGGGTGAGCCCGTTGTGGGTGAACACGAGTTCGTCGTTGTTCCCGGCCGGGGTTGGCTGGTGCGCCGCAGGTGCCTGGGCTGGGTGTTGAGCAGGTGTCTCGGAAACCGGAGCCGGTGTGCTGTCTGGAGCGACAGCATCCGTTGGGGAAGTCGCGGCCGAGGCGCGGGGGCGACGCATCATGGCTTCGATGCGTGCGCGTAATTCGCGGGGACGGAACGGCTTGATGACATAGTCGTCTGCGCCGGATTCGAGTCCGAAGAGAAGGTCGGCTTCGTCGCCCTGTGCCGTGATCATGACGATGTAGCAGTCACTGAACAGGCGGATACGACGGGCAACTTCGAGGCCGTCGATATCGATGAGTCCGATGTCGAGCGTCACGATATTCGGTGCGAGGGTTCGAACGAGTTCGACGCCGTCTGCGCCGTCTGCTGTTGACGAGACCTCGAAGCCAGCCTGACGAAGGACTGTTTCGATCAGTCCTCGAATATCGGCGTCATCTTCGATGACAACCGCGGTGCGGGTGGAGCGATCTGACATGTTTTTCGGCATTCCCCTGACGGTCGCACCGACTGCCCAGCTCTGGTCTCGATGCGTGTGTAACCCCCTGTCACACTTCTAGAACCTTAGCCCGGGTTGCCCGATTGGTGTGATTTTCGCTTACCCCCGAGAAGGATGAGCCCAAAAGTGGTAATCAGTGCGGCAACGATCAAGATTTCACGAACGGATGCTCCGGTGCCGGGAAGAAACGGAAGTATGGTTGCGAGGCCGCCGGGGTTCGCTGAGGTTGCCGGGGACTGCACCGGAGTTGGTGTGTTTGCGTCTGGCCCAGAAGTCGGAAGGTCTGCGGCTGTGAGAACAACCGAGAGATCGAGCTCCTGCTCCTGGGTGGCGTTGCTCGACGCAAATGGCAGTTCGAGGGAGATGTCAATGGGAACGTTCGCTGCCGAGCTGCGGCCGAGGTCGAGAACCGCGTCGCCTCTCATGAGGGCGGCGGCCGATGACTTGAGCTCGAGTCCGTTGACGCTGGCGGTGATGACCACATCGTCTTCGATCGGTGTTGGGAGTGCGTCGCTGTCGTCTGCGGGGTTCGCGAGGGTGATGAGAAGGCTGGATTCGCCAGGGCCGGTGCGGTGAGCGACCACTGTCGTTCGAAGCGTGTCTCCTGGGACGATCACGAGATCGGTGAACAGGTTCCCGACGGGGCTTCCATCGACCCGCGTCAGGTGGAGGGTGCGCTCCTCAGGTTCGGCGTGTGCTGCCGTTGCGCCGGCGAAAGCGAGCGTCGTTGCCACTGTCGCGACCGCCAGGGCGGCGCCGATGCGGCCGAGCTTGTGGCCGGAGGTGCGGAGGACGGGACTGATCATCCGACGAACACCTCCACCATGAGATCCGGTGCGGGAGGGGTTGTGCCCCACCACTCAAGGACAACCCACTGTGTCTGGGTGCTGCTCCGAAGAAGGTTGGCCGCTGAGGTGCCATTGACGTCGGCGACGGTGGAGGGGGTCGGGGTGCAGCACCGCGTCGCGTCGCCGTTTCCGTAGGTCTCGGCGAGGTAGGTCACCGATTTGGCGGTGTACGCGTTTGTTGCTGTCGCAACTGTGGTGGGGCTGGCCGCGCGCACGGTGACGCCGGTACCTGGCGTGACTCGACAGGATGAGGTTGAACACACCGGATCCGCTCCGGTGTTTGTGTTCGTTCTTCCGGCGTCGAGAAGCCAGCTGTAGCGGGTCGTCACGGGTTGCGGGTTGGCTCCGGCGGCTGCTCCGAGGAAGTTGTATCCACGGTGCAAATCTCGAAGTTCGGTCGCAGGCACCGTCCCGGTGTTTGTTGCGGCATTGGAGATCGGGTTCGAATTGGTCTGAAGACGTGCCGACGCAAACTGACCGACCGTCGGGGTTCCCGGCTGGCCCCAGACGAATCTGGATGGCTCGTACGATGTAGATCGCCACGAGGTCATCTTGAGGCTGGTTGAGTTGACAGCTGGCAGGTCTGAGCAGCTCCAGAGCCGTATCCCGACCTGGTTGGGGGCGGCCGTCACAGACTGGACCGGGGCGAAACTGGCGTCATCAATGACGGGAACGATAATCATCTGAACTGCAGTGGTTGCACCACTCCCCTCCGGTGCGTTCAGCGTGGGGAATTCGCTCACCTTGTAGACGTTCGTCTCCGCGGTGGGATTGGGCACCGAGCACCAGTTGCCGACACCGGACGCGCCGGTTTTTGTGACCTCGGCGCTCGTCAGGGAGGCATCGGTTGTGGCAGCCGGCATGCCAGCGAACACGACCGCCAGTGCGGCGATGGCGCTCAGCAGGGTGAGTTTCGACCCCCGGAGTCTCTTCGTGTGAATAGTCATCGTTCTTCCGATCGAGGGACCTGAGTAGTGAACGCCCGAACCTCGAAGTTGGCGACCGGTTTGAGTGCCGTTGACGTTCCGCGGCTGGAAGCGAGAACACGAGCAACGTCAACGCCGTTTTTCACGGCTGGAAGAGAGAGGTCGATGGTGATGGTGCAGGTGCGTTCGCTGACTGTTGGTCCCGGCTTCATCGTTTTTCCCTGAGTTGGCAGCAGGGTCCAGGTCAAAACGTCTCCGCTGACGGTTGGGGTCGGGTTGATGACACACATTCCGGTCGCTGTCGCGATGGCGTCCAGATAGCCGGCTGTGTACACGGCACCCCAGGCATCCTTTGCGGACGACGTGACCTGTCCGTTGACGTATCCCTGAGCTCCGTCGGTTGGCCCACCGGTCAGGGTGTACGTGATTCTTTGGCCGAGCTTGCCTGGGATAAGTCCGGTTGTGGACGAGGACACGGTCGAGGACACAAGGTTCGCGTTGTTCATGGCGTATGACGTGACTACCGGTTCTGCTGCGAGAAGCGAGAGGCCGGCGGCCGAATCGATGGTTTGGTTCGGCGATGCTGTCTGGTCGCTCCAGAATGCGAGTGTTCCGGGAGACCCGAGGAGAACAATGCCGGCAAGCACAGCAGCGGCTGACGCAGCGAATGGCGCAAGCCGAAATGCTGTGCGCCGGGATGATGCTGCGCTCACGATTAGCCGGCGGCGATCTGCGTGAGCGAGTATGTGGCACCGAGTGTGACTTTGCCGCCCATGGCAGCGTTGGAATCGCCGACCTTGCCCCAGGGGAACTTCACGACGAGAACGACAGGAACGGTTCCGTTGGTCACTGTCGATGGTGTGAGGGCGAGTTTGGCCGTTGTTGAGCCTGCTGCCGGCTTGCCGTTGATCGACGAGACTCCGATCGAGACGACCTTGCTCAGGGCAACATCAGCGGCTGGTTCCGTTGGCATTACTTTGGTCGGGGTGACTGCGAGCTCAGCTTTGAGGTTCTGGCCGACGAGTTTTACGGGGACGTTGACTGTGACATTGATGACATCACCGGGGACGATTGCGCCGCCCGTGTAGTTCACCGGCTGTGAGCAGGTCGTTTCGTTGCACTGAATGATGGTGGCGGCGGCGAAGCTTTCGGTGCCGATGGTTCCCAGGTCGAGTGAACCGGTTTGGATGTCCTGGGTCGTGCTGGTTGTGTCCGACCAGAAGGCGAGGGAACCTGCGCCGCCGAGGAGGAGGACGGCGCCGAGAAGAGCGGCGAGGGAGGAGACGAGAAGGGTGCGGATGGGCTTCTTCATGACGGTTCCTTCCGAGCCGGTGGGATGAACGAGGGTTGTGAATGCTGTGGTGGGGTGTTGCTTGTGCGGGAATCGGGCCCTGCCATGTCGGGTACGCGACAGGGCCCGTGGGATCAGCGTGATGGCTGATCCCGCCTCCGCTGCAGGTGAAGCTGTGTTATTACGGGGTGACCGTTGTGCCGGCCGCGACCTGGGTGAGCGTGTACTTGGCGGTGACCGTTGCCGTCTTGAGCTCGGTCACGTCGTCGAGTGCGTCAGCGCTGTCACCGAACGGGAAGGTGACCTTGATGGTTACCTTGGGGTTTGCGGTTGTCGTGAAGTCGGCAGTGGTGGTTGCGACGCCGTCGATGAGAACGGTGACGGGCAGTCCGGCAAGGGCGCCGGTGAGCGCGGGGGCCTCAACCTTGAGTGTTGCCTTGTTGTTGGTTCCCTGGAGAACGACAGGAACCGTGGCTGTGTTGGTGACGACGTCGCCCGGAACGATGGGGGTCGTGGCGGAGAAGGCGATCGAGGCGGTCGACTTGCCCTGGGCGGTCTGCTGGAGCTTCCAGTCATTTCCTACGGTGCCGAGGTCGAGCTTGCCGGAGTTGATGACCTGGCTGGTGGTGCTGTCGGTGTCAGACCAGTAGGCCAGCGTGCCTGCCCCGCCGAGGAGCAGAACCGCTCCGACCGTTGCAGCGATCGCTGCGGTTGTCGTCTTCTTCATGTTGAACTTCTTCACGGTGCGCTTCTTCCTGAGGGGCGGGGTGGCAGCGGAGGAGCTACCTGAGTTTGGGATGTTTTCCGCTTTCGCTTCCAACGAGTTCTATATTTCGCGGGCTCGATCAAGAACGACCGTCCGAGATCCGCAAGGTTCGAATAGTTCTTGAAGCGACCCATAAGGTTTCCGCAGGATTGACTACAGAGCGGATATGGGATGTCTGGGGCGATCTTGAGAATGACCACCAAACCGTGATTTGTGGCAGATCCGTGTGGGACGTGACCGGCGTAGCATCCGCTTTAAGAGTTCTATCGAAGGAGTGGATCGCGATGAAGCGTTCCGTTGCACTCATGATCAGCGCGCTCATGGGTGTCGTATTTCTCAGCGCGGGCAGCGTGACCGCAACTGCGGCCCCGTATTGCGGCATCACCTGGGGGTCACTTCCCGACTCCCAAAGCCTTTCGGCGCCGGACGCTCCGATCACAAATGCGAGATCGGGTGAACATCCCTGTTTCGATCGGTTCGTTCTGGATGTGCGTGGTGACATCCATGGATTCGATGTGCGTTATGTACCTGAGGTGTTATCGGATGGTTCCGGGACGCCTGTGCCGCTGCGTGGCGGAGCTGACCTCCGAGTGATTGCCCTCGCGCCTGCCTATGACATCAACAACAACAATGCGGTGACTTACGACCCGGCCGTCGACAGCGAAGCGCTCAATGTTGAGGGGTACGAGACATTCCGTCAGGTCGCGTTCGCCGGGAGCTTTGAGGCCCAGACTACGTTTGGCATTGGGGTGCGGGCTCGGTTGCCGTTCCGGACGCTGATACTGGATGGCCCGGGTGATGGCAGTCGCCTCGTGGTTGATGTCGCGCACAGATGGTGAGATTTCCCGCATAGTCGAGGTGCTCATCGACGGTGACTTCTGCCGAATCGCACATACCTACCAATCGCTGACCCCGGCTGATGACAGAAGTTCGAAGCTATGTCGGTGGTGTGGTGTTCACTTAGAGCATGGAAAACGACAGGGAAGTCGGGCCTTCCGGCGACGAGAACCACGATCCGCCTGAGGTTGACAATGTCCGCCCGGGTGCTGAAGTAGACGGCGATGGCGATGCGTCTGCGAAGCCGCTGAACCCACGTCCACTTGCACCTGCACCTGCACCTGCACCTGCACCTGTCGGTGCATCCTCACCCACACCTGCATCAGCCGACGACGCCGCCGTTACCGCGGCCGCCGCTTCCGTTGCCGCCGACGCCGCTTCCATCGCCGATGCCGATGCCGACGCCGCTACCCCTGCCGAAACCGCTACGCCGGCCGACGTCGCTGCGGACGGCGCTTCGGACGGCGCTTCCGCTGCCGCTGACGCTGCCGCTGCCGCTGCCGCTGACGCTGCTGATGCTGCTGCTGCTGCTGCTGCTGCTGCTGCTCGTGCCTATGCCGTTGCCGTCGCGTATCCGGATCCTGATCGCGGTATCGAGCTGTTTCCCCGGGTTAATTTTGATCCTGATTTCGGTGTTGATTTCGTTCCCGACCCCGCACTTTGCGCAGACGATGATGCTCAGGTTGATCCGTTCCCGGAAGCGCTCGATCTTCCACCGGCGCCAGGCATGGGAGATCCGCGGTGGGACTGTGTGCCTTTCGAGGATTCCGAGTCGGACGGGTGCGAACTCGACGATTGCGGGCCTGACTGGTTCGATCCCGACACTCCTGATTTTGACCCTGGCCCGGATTGGGAGGCCGATGTTCCGCCGGATCCGAACCCGGACGACGTGGGTGAGGATTGGGCTGTTGAACCACGCCCGTCGCCTCCGGCGCCGCCGACGGAGTATGCCCGGGTCGCGGATGTCTGCAGCACCCTGATCGACGCGGTCGCTGAGGTTGAGAAGCTTGAGGCGAAACAGGCGGCGTGGAAGGTTGAGTTCATTGACCGGGCGAGGACCCTCGCGATCGCGAACGAGGAAGGCGTCACCCCGACCGAGCACCCCCGCACCGCCTCGCAGCGTCAGGATTTGGCGTTGCGGTCCTTCGTCTCCGAACTGGCCTGCACCTTACGGGTGTCGGAACGCACCGCGACCGGGCTGATCGAGGACAGCGCCGCCCTGATGCACCGACTACCGCTCACCCTGCAAGCACTCCGGGGAGGGGAGATCAGTTACCGGCATGCCCAGCAACTTGTCGATCAAAGCTCGACCCTGTCCGACGCCGCTGCCGCCGAACTGGAAGAGACAGCGTTACCGTTCGCGAAAACGATGACCGTGGCAAGATTTCGGCAGAAAACCCGGATGCTGCGGGAACGGTTACACCCGGACTCCGCCGTCGACCGGTGCATCAAATCGGTGCGCGATCGCCGGGTGGAGATCCTGCCGGCGGCGGACGGGATGGCATGGATCAGCCTGTTCACCACCGCACCCCTGGCCGAAGCATTGTTCTCCACCATCCGGGAACAGTCCATGCGGTTACAGTCACCGGTCGACCCGCGCACCCTGTCCCAGTTGGATGCTGATGTGGTCGTCGGGGCGATGTTCGAATCCTTCACCGGAGAGTTCAGCACACCCGACCCGACCGGCACCAGAATCTTCGGCACCGGACTCGGCACCTACCGCTACACCACCGAACCCCCACACAACACCAACACAGACCTCGACACCCGGACCAGCACCACAACCGCGCCGCGTACGGGTTCTGCCGTGGTGCCGGGAGTGTACCGGATCCGGTGCACCGGTCCCGGCGCGGACCCGGTGCAGACGTTTCGGAAGATCGTGCCAACCGTGATGATCACCGTCCCGGTACTCACCCTGCTCGGCAGAAGTGATGAACCCGGCAATCTCGACGGGTACGGTCCGATCGACCCGGAAACCGCCCGCGACCTGGCCTCCCAGGCACCGGAGTTCAGCCGAATCCTGACCCATCCCGAAAACGGGGTCGCACTGTCGTTAGGGCAAACAAAGTACAAACCATCGAACGCGATGAAACGGTTCCTCCGCTACCGCGACGGTTACTGCCGATTCCCCGGCTGCACCCGCAAAGCCGTCACCTGCGACATCGACCACACCAACCCGTTCAGCACCGGCGGCGGCACCGACTTCGACAACCTCGCCAGCCTCTGCCCCAAACACCACAAAATGAAACACGAAACCGACTGGCAAGTCCAACAACTCGGTGACGGGGTGCTGAAATGGACCTCACCCCAAGGCCGCACCTACCTCACCCACCCAGAGAACCCGGTCCGAGGGCCCGTCCCACCCGCGAAAGCATCCCCAACAGACACCACCCCGAACCCGACGGATGAAACGAGCGCGACCGGCGCGACCGACGCATCGAGAAAGACAGGCGCGACCGGTGCATCGAGCACGACCGGTGCATCGAGCACGACCGGCGCATCGAGCACGACAGGTAAACCGCTGTCCCAAGCCGCCGAAGACGAAGCCCGACGCCAAGACATCTACAAACAGTTCGTCGAACGACTGAAAAAGAAGAAGAAGAGTGATCGGCCCGGTGACGGCAAGGGAGACGGAAATGAAAATCCGATCGCACCGATTGACCCGAACACGCCACCGTTCTGATCGAGTTGATCCCGCTTCGTTAACCGTCTAGGTGGAGGTGTCGTCCGCCGAGTGCTGGACGTTGTCTTCCCGAAGACTGCGACGGGTCAGCAGCTCAGGGGCCGGATCATGTGGTCCGCCCGAGGATTCACCAGCGCGGGAACCCGATTCGCTCGATTCACCGATCTCAACTCCTGCTTCCTCTCCGGAAACAAATTCAGGTTCGGATTCTGCCGGATCAGATTTTCGACGCCGCACCACAGTCACGATGAGCGTCACTACGGCATAGCCGATGAGTGCAACTCCAAGGCCCTGAGCAAGCCAGGTTCGAGTGTCACTGGTCACACCGTTAGTGACATATCCGATTACCGGCAACCAGTACCAAACCTTGCCCCGAACCTGCTCTTCACGAACGCCATCCGCATCCGGGGCCGGGTTGGCATCACCCTGCGTTTCGAGCCTCACGCCATCGGGCGTGACGTTGACACCAATCACCCGGTGAGTAACGACCTCCGGCTTACCGGACGAGATCTGGTAGGTGATGACATCGCCCACTTTGATCTGAGAAAACTCAATCGGCTTGACTACTACCGTGGTCCCCGGCGGCATGCTTGGACGCATCGATCCGGTCAGAACTGTGTACGGCGTCGACCCAGTCAGACGGGGCACAAGCACGAAGGCGACAATGAGCAGCCCACACACAACAAGAACTGTCCAACTTACGACCCGCACCAGAATGCCTGGCAAACGATTCAGAAACGTAGGTTCCGACTTCGACTGAACATCGTCTTGCTCAACCGACGCCGTGGTCCCGCCCTTCACGTGAGTGGCATCCTCAGAAGCATTCACTGACACGTCAACGGTTGACTGCTTCCTCGCATCAGCCGCCGGATCAACCATAATTTAGTCGATCAGATCGTGACGCACGATGATCGCGTCGCGTCCCGGACCGACACCGATTGCCGAAATCCGCGAACCGCTCATGGCCTCGAGAGCGAGAACGTAGTCCTGCGCATTCTTCGGCAGCTCCTCGAAGGTCCGGCAACCACTGATGTCCTGCTGCCAGCCGGGGAACTCCTCATAGATTGGCGTCGCGTGGTGAAAGTCCGACTGCGAAACAGGAACCTCATCATGACGAACACCATCAACGTCGTATGCCACACAAACCGGAATGGTCTTGAGGTCATCGAGAATGTCGAGCTTCGTCAAAACGAAATCGGTCACACCGTTGATGCGAGCTGAGTACCGGGCGATCGGCGCGTCATACCAGCCAACCCGACGGGGGCGGCCGGTCGTGGTGCCGAACTCGAAACCCTTCGAACGCAGGTGATCACCCGATGCGTCGAACAGTTCGGTCGGGAACGGCCCAGCGCCAACACGAGTTGTGTATGCCTTCACGATCGCAATCACACGGTCGATCTTGTTGGGAGCAACACCCGAACCGGTGGCCGCTCCACCAGAGGTCGCATTTGACGAGGTGACAAACGGGTAAGTTCCGTGATCGACGTCGAGCATTGTGGCCTGGCCACCCTCGAACAGCACGATTTCATTGCGTTCAAGCGCCTGGTGCAGCTCGAGCGCCGTGTCGGCCACCATCGGCCGCAGTCGTTCAGCGTAGGAGAGCAGGTCGTCAACAATCTCGTCCGCCGATATCGCTCGCCGGTTGTAGATCTTCAGCAGCATGTGGTTCTTGACGTCAAGGGCTCCCTCGACCTTCTGCCGCAGAATGTTCTCGTCAAACAGGTCCTGAATGCGAATGCCGACACGGTTGATCTTGTCTGCATATGCCGGCCCGATGCCGCGTCCAGTCGTTCCGATCTGACGCTTGCCCAGGAACCGCTCGGTCACCTTGTCGAGCGTGCGGTGGTAGTGCGTGATGACATGCGCATTGGCGCTGACCTTGAGCGTCGACACGTCAACGCCACGCGCACTGAGCGCCTCTAGTTCGTGGAAGAGTACCTCGAGGTCAATGACAACACCGTTCGAGATGACCGGAATGACACCCTCGGTCAGGATGCCGGATGGCAGCAGGTGCAATGCGTACTTTTCATTGCCGATGACAACTGTGTGCCCGGCGTTGTTACCACCGTTGAACTTCACCACGTAGTCGATCCGGCTACCCAGAAGGTCAGTCGCTTTTCCCTTGCCCTCGTCGCCCCACTGGGCGCCGACGATCACAATTGCTGGCATAACGGATGCTCCCTTGTCGCCTTCTGGCTATTAATATCAAAAAAAAGTGTGGTGCGACGTCACTGCGCACGTTCTATGCGGCGGATCAATCCTGGCCGCGAATGAAGAACGCCTCGGTGGACGGCTGTGGTTCGGAAGGCAGGGATTCCGTCTCGATCCGCGCAACCGCGGTCTCGTCCGCGTCACGCAGGAAGTCGGTCAGGCGAGTGACCTCGTCAACTTCGCCGATGGCATCCGCTGTCTTCCGAAGCATGAACAGGGAACGCAACACTCCCTGATTCGGTGTGTGGTTCCACGGAATCGGACCCTGGCCACGCCAGCCGGCTTTGCGCAGGGCGTCAAGGCCGCGGTGATAACCCACCCGAGCGTAGGCGTATGCCGTGATCGGGTTGGCCGAATCGAACGTCGCTTCAGCCAACCGAGCCCACGCGAGCGAAGACTTCGGGAAGCGTGCGGCTACGGCGACGATGTCGTCCGTCGTTGTGGCACGGTCGAGGGCGTCGACGACTTCCGGTTCAAACGGGAGTCGGGTCTCTGGCAGTCCGAGCAGGTTGTCTCCAGTCACAGGGCTAGCCTATCGCGACTGTTGCATCGAGCGTCGATCTCTAGATCCGGACACCTTTGCCACGCAGGAATGGAGCCGGGTCTTGTGTCCCGCCGTTGATCTTCAGGTCGAGGTGACAACCGGTCGCGACGCCCGTCTTGCCGACGCTCGCTATGACCTGGCCGCCGGAGACCTGCTGGCCCGCGCTGACCCGGAACGACCCGGCGCTGAGGTGGCCGTATGTGGATGTGACTCCGCCGTGATCGATGATGATGCGGTAGCCAAAATCGCCGGCGTTGGTTGCAGAGACAACCCGTCCACCCTGGATCGCCTTGACGGCGTGACCACAGGCGTTACCGAAGTCGATGCCGGCGTGGAAGGACACCGAGCATCCTGTGCCACCGCAGAGGATGGGACGGTTGCCGTACCAGGACGTGATGGCACCCGGCAGCGGTCGCCACCATCCCTGGGGTGACGGCGTGAAGTAGGTTCCGGTTGCGCCAGCGTTGGAGCCGCCACCACCGCCGCCGCCCGCTGAGCCGCCTCCGCCACCGCTGTTGCCCGGCTTGTTCTTTGCCGCTTCTGCTGCTGCAGCGGCAGCTCGCTCCTCGGCAAGCTTGCGCTGGCGCTCCGCTTCGATTGCAGCAAGACGTGCGCGCTCAGCGACACCTGCTGCGTATCCCTCTTCAATGGATGCCGTCTGGCCCTTGAGCAGCGACAACTGCCCAAGGAGAGTTTCTTCGTGAGCTTCCTGTTCAGCTACTGCAGCTGCCGCCGCTTCCGCTGCTACAGTCGCCGCCTCGAGCTTCTCTTCGGAATCGACCCGAGCCTCTTCGAGGATCGTCGCCGCAACCTCGCCCTGTGCGCTCAGAGAGGTGACCTGGTTTGCATCCTGCTCAGCATTATCGAGCAGCTGCGTCGACAGCGACGTCAGCTTTGATACAGCGCCGAGCTTGTAGAGCGTGTCGTCAGCCTTGTTTGAGTTGATCAAGAGGCTGGCCGTGGTGTCGAAGGTACTCGTCCGACCCATCTGAGCGAATAGGGCACCGGCCTGCTTCGACGAAGTGGCTGCAGCCTCCTGCGCTGTCGCGAGCTGTGCCTTCAGGTCTTCAGACTTGATCAGTGCTTCTTCAGCGACCGCCAGGGCTGTCTGATATTCATCGGCAGCGGCAACAGCCGCAAGCCGCGCATTTTCTGCGTTCGTCCGCAGACCGGCAATGAGACCCTCAATGCGCGTGATCTCGGCAGCCTTCGCCGATTCACTCGCCCGAGCGTTTTGAACGTCTTCCCAGGTGGGGTAGGAGGTCGCCGCAGTCGCGGGTGCGGAGATCCCCATGGAGGCGACAACTACCCCGAGGGCGATCGTCGCGATAAGGGTCCGAAGTCGCATGCGCATTGCTCCATGGTGTCAGAGAACAGCACTTGAGCTCGTAGGCAGCGCCGGTCCGGGGGGAGTCACATGAGTAACACTCGTCACATCTGCAACAAGAGCCTCGCCCCCATGCTACGTAGTTCCCTCCGATCTGCGCAATCAACTCGGTTGAGGCGCTCAATCCAGAACCGCACCTCGACACGCAAACGGCCCGGTGACAGAATCACCGGGCCGCAAGCGGGTGCCGACAGAATCAGCGATCGGAAGCCTAGAAGAGGTCCTTCTCGGCAAGCCAGTCCTCGGCCAATGCCGCAGGCTCAGCCTTCTCATCGCCCTGGTTGCGGGCGTTGAGCTCGATGAGGTCTTCTGTGGTGAGTTCAGCGGAAATCGAGTTCAGAACTTCTTTGACCTTGTCGGTCACCTTGTCCGAGTTGATGAGCGGAAGCACATTCTGCGGCAGGATCAGGTTCTCCGGGTCCTCGAGCGTGACGAAGCCGTTCTCCTCGATCGACGGAGTCGTCGAGAAGATGTCCGCGATGTTGACGGTGCCGTCGAGAAGCGCACCGGTTGTCAACGGTCCGCCCGAGTCACTGACCGGAACGAAGGTGATCCGAGCAGCATCAACGCCGTAAACCTCGGTCAGCCCCTTCGGTCCGTACGGACGCTCGGCCAGCTCCGGGTTTCCACCGACGATGAGCGGAACATCGATCCCGGCCAGATCAGCCAGACTCGTCACACCATTCGTTTCACTGAATTCCTTCGTGACGTTGTAGCTGTCTTTATCCTCCGCCTTCGACTGGTCTAGGACCTCGAGACCGTCAGGAACAGCATCCTGCAGCGCAGCAAACACTTCATCGCTCGACTTCGCATCTGAGCTGTCGTCAAAGAACTGAAGCAGGTTTCCGCTGTAGTCAGGAATCAAATCGATCGAACCGTCATTGAGCGCCTCAATGTAGACATCCCGCTGTCCAATCTGGCCCTTGAAGTCCACACTGATGTCATTGGCCTCGAGAGCCTGAGCGTAGATCTCCGCGATGATCTCGGATTCGGCAAAACCCGCGGCGCCGATCGCGATCGTTTCGCTGCCCGAACTTTCCGATTCGTCAGCGGCGAGCGGATCGCCGCTCGAGCACGCCGCCAGCGTAAGAACGGCACCTGCGGCAAAAACCCCTGCCGCGATGCGTCCGCGTCGTGAAGTGAACATCTGTTTTCCTTACTCTCTTGAAGAAGTTCTGTGCTTGAAGAAGTGCTGTGTCTAAAGTGCTGTGTCAAAAATCTGAGTTTGTCGGCCGAGCCGGTCAGGCCGCTGACGACACCGCCGGCGTCGACCTCGATGTGCTTCGTTCCCGTGATGAAATTTGGATTGCACGAACTCCAGCGGGAATCGTCAGACGCTGGCAGAAAATGAGGATGCCATCAAGCACGAGGGCAAGGATCGTCACGAGCAACGCCCCCACCAAAACCTTGGTGTAGTCACGCACCGGAAGTGCATCAATGATGTATCGACCGAGACCTCCCAACGAGATGTACGCGGCAACTGTCGCTGTTGCAACAACCTGCAACACCGCCGACCGTATTCCGCCGATGATCAGAGGAAGCGCCAGGGGCACCTCCACCTTCCACAGGATCTGCCACTCCGTCATGCCCATCGACCTCGCCGCATCGACGGTTCGACCGTCAACGGATTGCACTCCCGAGTAGGCCCCAGCAAGCAGCGGTGGGATCGCCAGAACCACAAGCACGATGATCGTCGGCAGCAACGCAAACCGGATTCCGAGTCCGAACAGCACAGCAAGGTACACGAGAAGGCCCAGCGTCGGCAACGCCCGGAGCGCACCGGTCACTCCGACCACAAGACCACGCAACCTGCCGGTGTGACCGATGTACAGTCCGAGCGTCACGGCGATTGCCGTGGCGATCAGCACGGTGATCGTCGTGTAGCCGAGGTGTTCAAGAATTCGATTCGGGATGCCATCCGGCCCGGTCCAGTGGGACGGGTCAAGTATCCAGCCGATTGCGTCGGCAAACAGGTTCATGCGGCGACCGCTTTCACTCGCGCTGAGCCAGCTCCGCGTCGTGCAGCCTCATCGACACGAGCCCAGGGCAGAAGCATGCGTCCAATCAACACGAGGAGAACGTCGAACACCACGGCAATGAGGACGGTTCCGACGATGCCCGTGAGGATCTCGGTTGGGAAATTGCGCTGGTATCCGTTGGTGAACAGATAGCCGAGTCCGCTCATCCCGACGAGCGCACCGAGAGTGACGAGGCTGACAGTGCTCGTCGAGACCACACGCAAACCGGCGAGGAGCACCGGTCCTGCCAGCGGAAGCTCCACCTGCCAGAACCGACGCCACGCACCGAAGCCGACCGCAGTCGACGACTGGATGACGTCTTTCGAAACCGCATCGAAAGCATCCGTCGCCGTGCGAACCATGAGGGCGATTGCGTACAGAGTGAGCGTGACTATTAGGTTGAGCGGGTCAAGGATTTTGGTGCCGAGAATCGTGGGCATCGCAACGATGAGGGCGAGCGACGGAATTGTGTAGAGCAACCCGCACACGGTGAGAACGACGCCGCGAGAAACGCGGAAGCGGTGAGCGAACCAACCGATCGGCACCGCGAGCACAAACCCGAGCAGGATCGGCGCGATGCTCAACAGGATGTGAGCGACGGTGAGCTCCCAGATCTGCTCGAGGTTCGCGAGCACCCAGGTCATACCGTTCGACTCGATTCCCCGGAGGGCACACGCAGGATGCCTGCGAGGCGGCCGGTTCCGTCAACGACGACATCTTTGCCGTGAACGTTCTTGATCGAGAGAGCCCGACGCCCACGTTCGGCTCCGATGAAGTTGTCGACAAACTCGTCGGCCGGGTGAGCGAGAATTTCCTCGGGTGTTCCGACCTGCGCGATGCGACCGCCCGTTGAAAGAATGACAACCTGGTCGCCGAGCAGGAACGCTTCGTCGATGTCGTGGGTGACGAACACTATCGTTTTCGCGAGTTCCTTCTGAATGCGCAACAGTTCCTGCTGGAGTTCACTTCGGACGAGTGGGTCGACCGCACCGAACGGCTCGTCCATCAGGAGGATGTTCGGGTCATTGGCCAACCCGCGTGCTACGCCGACCCGCTGCTGCTGCCCGCCGGAGAGTTGTGACGGGTACCGCTCGGCGAGCGCCCGATCGAGGCCGACCGTGTCCATGAGTTGCAGTGCGGCTTCACGCGCTTCGCGCTTTGGGACACCGGTGAGCAACGGCACAGTGGCCACATTGTCAACGACGGTTCGGTGCGGCAGCAGGCCTGAGTTTTGCATGACGTAACCGACACGTCGCCGCAGGGCGACAGGTTCGAGGGTCGAGACGTCCTCGTCATCGATCCGGATCGCTCCGCCTGTCGGATCGACCATCCTGTTGATCATGCGAAGCAGCGTGGTCTTGCCGCTCCCCGATGAGCCGACGAACACCGTCGTCGTACGCGAGGGAATGGTGATGCTGAAGTTGTCCACAGCGAGGGTTCCGTCGGGAAACCGCTTCGAAACTCCGTCGAATGTGATCATGTCCCTGAACCCTCTGAGCACACTGCTGTCGGTGGCTTGCGTTCAGCGTAGCCAGAACCTCCGTCGGCGAACCAGATACAAATGACTGTTGTGCCGATCGAACGTCGCCCTGTATTGTTCCTGCCCTCAGGCCGGAGTCTGCTGGTGGGCAGCCACGTGCCAGGAGCCGCCGCCGTAGAGGTACGTGGTCGACACCCGAAGTTCGACCGTGTCGTTTCCCCGCGTTGCAACCGCACGATAGGCAACGATTCCGCTCCGGTCGCCGAGCCGGATGAGGGCCGGTTCGTGGATTTCGTATGAATCCCACGGCGCCGCTGTTGCGAACGCTGCGACAACATCGTCCCGGCCGATCGCTGCCCCCTCAACGATCATCAACGCATCGCGGGTCATCGCACGGGCGTAGTGTTCACCGCCGCGTCCGGCGAGGATGGCCTTCCACCCAGCGTGTTCTTCGCGCAGGAGGACGGCGGGCAGATCGTCAGTGATCGCAGTCATGTCCTCACGCTACCGCGCAGGGAAGCTCACGTGTTGCATCACCCAGGAATGCATGGCGACGGCAGCCGCAGCCGACGCATTGATCGACCGGGTCGAGCCGAACTGGCTGATCTCAAGAACGGCATCCGACGCGTCGATCGCCTCGGGAGACAGCCCCGGGCCCTCCTGGCCGAAGAGCATCACACACCGCTCGGGCAGCGCGAAGGTTTCGATCAACACCGAGCCGGGCACATTGTCGATACCGATGATCGGCATGCCTTCAGCGTGTGCCCACTCGACGAGTGCGGCGATATCCGCGTGGTGAATCACGTGCTGGTAGCGATCGGTCACCATCGCCCCACGCTTGTTCCACCGCCGGCGGCCGACGATGTGCACGGTGTCAGCCGCAAAGGCATTCGCCGTGCGCACGATGGAGCCGATGTTCATGTCGTGCTGCCAGTTTTCGATGGCGACATGAAACGGATGCCTGTGCTCATCCAGGTCAGCGACTATCGCGTCCAGTTTCCAGTAGCGATACCGATCGATCACATTGCGAGTGTCGCCGTGTTTGAGCAACTCTTCGTCGTAGTAGTCCTCGGTCGGCCACTCGCCCGACCAGGGACCGACCCCGTTCGTCGAGAGTTCGTGGGTGGGATTTTCGATCGCGTCAGGCACTGTCCAAGGGTAACCGGCCAGCGAAAGCCGCGCCGACCCCTTTTCGGCGCACCGAAAGCGGGCTAGGGTTTCGGCATGCCGAAATCTGTCGCCGACGCCAGCGCTCCCGTCCTCGTTTCACCGAAGCCGGCGCAGCAGCCACGGCTGCTGTGGCTGCTCGGCCCTGCCCTCGTCGCAGGCGTCGCCTACCTCGACCCCGGCAACGTCGCGAGCAACATGACGGCGGGCGCCCAGTACGGCTATCTCCTCGTCTGGGTGGTGGTGGCCGGCAACGTGATGGCCTGGCTCATCCAGTATCTCTCCGCCAAACTCGGCGTCGTCACGGGCAAAAGCCTGCCCGAGGTTCTCGGTGAGCGCATCAGGCGCCGCCCAGCCCGCATCGCTTACTGGATTCAGGCCGAACTTGTCGCCATGGCCACCGACTTGGCCGAAATCATCGGCGGCGCTGTCGCTCTCTACCTGCTCTTCGACCTCCCCCTCCTCATCGGCGGCCTCATCACCGGCACTGTGTCGATGATCATGCTCACCCTCCAGTCGAAAAGAGGCCCGCGCGCGTTCGAGGGCGTCATCATCGGCCTGCTCGTGATCATCGCGATCGGATTCAGCGCTGGCGTCTTTATTTCTCCACCGGATGCCGCTGGCGTGGTTTCCGGCCTCGTCCCCCGTTTCGAAGATGCGAACTCGGTACTGCTCGCCGCATCCATCCTCGGCGCAACGATCATGCCGCACGCCATCTACGCCCACTCCGCCCTGAGCCGTGACCGGTACGCCGTTCGGGCATCTGGCCTGACCACGGCGAGACTGCTCCGCGTCACCCGCTGGGACGTCTCGATAGCCATGCTCATCGCCGGGAGTGTGAACCTCGCGATTCTCCTCCTCGCCGCAACCAATCTCGCTGGCGTTCCTGGCACAGACAGTCTTGAGGGAGCCCACGCCGCACTCGAGGCATCGATCGGCCCCGTCGTTGCCACCCTCTTCGCGGTTGGACTGCTCGCCTCAGGGCTGGCATCGACCTCCGTCGGCGCGTACGCCGGAGCCGAAATCATGCAGGGGCTGCTGCGGGTGCGTATCCCACTCCTGCTGCGCAGGCTCATCTCCCTCATCCCTGCCCTGCTTCTTCTTGGCTCCGGTTTCGATCCGACCCTCGCACTCGTGCTCAGCCAGGTGGTGCTGTCGTTCGGTATTCCGTTCGCGCTCATCCCCCTCGTCGTGATCACGGCAAAGCAGGGCATACTCGGGAGCTACGCCAACCGCTGGTTCACGACCGCTGCCGGCGCCGTGGCATCCGTTCTTCTGGTCAGTCTCAACGCTGTGCTGCTCGTTCTCCTTCTCACGGGCGCCGAGTAGTCTGTCGATGCCATGAAGCTCTCCAAACCGGTGATCGAGAACTACCTCAAGACCATCTACGCGCACACCGAATGGCAGGCAGAGGCCATCACGCCGTCTGTGCTGGCCGAGCGGCTCGGCCTCGCGCCGTCGACGGTAACCGAGATGGTGAAGAAGCTCGCGACCGCGGGTCTTGTGACACACGTGCGTTACGGCGCGATCACGCTTACCGACACCGGCAGGGCCGAAGCCGTTGCCGTCGTGCGGCGGCACCGGCTCGTCGAAACCTGGCTCGTTCGCGAGATGGGTTACAGCTGGGACGAGGTGCACGACGAAGCCGAGGTGCTCGAGCACGCCATCAGCGACCGGCTGCTCGAGAGCATTGATGCGAGGCTCGACTACCCCGACCGTGACCCGCACGGAGACCCGATCCCGGCGAGTGATGGTTCGGTGCGGCGAGAGGATGCTGTCGTGCTCGGCCGCGCTGAGCCAGGCCACGTCGGCGTTGTGCTGCGCATCAGTGATCGGGATCCCGCACTGCTGCGCACGCTTGAAGCGCCTGGGATCGACATTGGG
This sequence comes from Mycetocola zhadangensis, assembly GCF_003668565.1. Taxonomy (GTDB): domain Bacteria; phylum Actinomycetota; class Actinomycetes; order Actinomycetales; family Microbacteriaceae; genus Mycetocola_A; species Mycetocola_A zhadangensis. Next base: position 669,506 of record NZ_RCWJ01000002.1, on the reverse strand, counting down.
ACGACGGTGAGTGTGACAGGCGGAGCCGTGATCGCTGGCGACGCGAGGGTCCCTCTGGATGACGCCGCGGCATCCGCTATCTGGCTCAGCGCCTGAGCCGCACCGATGCTGAGCGCCAGCCGTACACTGAGATCAGGACCGAAGGAGCCCGATGACCCGTCGCGACGAAGTTGAATGCTGGCTGACTGACATGGACGGCGTGCTCGTGCACGAGAACCGTCCGCTTCCTGGGGCCGCAGAGCTGCTGCAGCAGTGGCGTGATCAGGGCAAGCCCTATCTGGTGCTCACCAACAACTCGATTTTCACTCCGAGGGACCTGAGCGCGCGGCTTCGAGCGTCGGGCCTTGACGTGCCCGAGGAGTTCATCTGGACCTCGGCTCTCGCGACCGCCGCATTCCTTCAGGACCAAATGCCCGGCGGATCGGCATTCGTGATCGGTGAAGCCGGCATCACGACAGCCCTGCACGAGGCGGGCTTCATCATGACCGAAACCGCTCCCGATTACGTCGTCGTTGGTGAAACCCGCAACTACTCGTTCGAGGCAATCACCAAGGCGATTCGCCTGATCAATCACGGTGCGCGATTTATCGCCACAAATCCGGATGCCACGGGGCCAAGTGCGGATGGACCGATGCCGGCGACAGGCGCCATCGCGGCCCTGATCACGAAGGCGACGGGCAAGGAACCGTATATCGTCGGCAAACCGAACCCCATGATGTTCCGGTCTGCGCTCAACAAGATCGGCGCGCACTCCGAGAACACCGGAATGATCGGCGACCGGATGGACACAGACGTTGTCGCAGGGATCGAGGCCGGGTTGCACACGATCCTCGTGCTGACCGGCATCTCCGATGAGAAGGAGATTGCTCGTTACCCGTTCCGCCCATCGGAGATTCTCGGTGGAGTTGTCGACCTGCTTGAGCCCGACCCGATCGAGTCAGAGGTCGTCTGACCCGATCCGGTTCAGGGCGCGGGCTGCGCGACGGCCAGGGTGCCGGTGAGCGGTTCGCCGGTTGATCGGCTGATGAAACAGAAGTAGTTGCGCTCACCGTCGGCCCACTGCTCCTCGTTGACCGGGTATGTGCCCTGCACCTGAAGGTCGGTGAATGCACCGGCTGCCGCAGCGTCGAGAACACCCGGCGCACTGCACCACAGCGCGATTTGTGATGCGATCTCAGCTTCACCCGGGTACGGTGCGGCGGGGTCTGAGGTCACCGGTGCTGTAAACACCATCTGTGCCTTGTGCGGTGTTGCACAGTCGACAACTGTGAAGTTCTCGGCCCACGGTGTGGAGAACGGCTCGAGGCATTCGCCACCGAGAAGCGCTGTCCACTTGTGCTCTCCCGGAGGAACGGGGCCGACCGTCACGACCTCAGCTGGGGGCGCTGTCGGAGTCGGTGTCACCGTCTCGGTGGGAGTCGCCGATTCAGTGGTCGACGGCGTTGGTGCAGCAGCCGGCTCTCCGCCGAAGAGGCCGGGAAGTCGAGTACCGAGAAAGAACAGTCCGACGAGCACGAGAACGGCGGCGAGGCCGAGCGCGATCCACTTCACGTACGGCGGAAGGGGCGGGCGTCCGGATCGCTCGGGTGAAGCCGATGCCGAGTCGTTTGTTCCTGGCGGAACGGGCGGAACGAGCGCTGTCGCCGTGTCAGCCGCGAACGCCGCGGCGGGAGTTCCGGTGCCCATGGATCCCGCGCGTCGACCGGACACCGGCTCATTGGTGGCGATGTGCGCATCGTCGCTGAACCCATCGAAACCGAACGGTTCAGTTGCGGCGGGCGCGTTTGCGTCGGTTGAGTCGGTGGCGTTTATCGCCACCGTGGCGGCGGTGGCAGCCTCGAGCTCGATCAGGAACGCGAGACTGTCGACGTCTTCGGTGTCGAATGTGGCCGTCGGCGATGAGGCTTTGCCTGCGGCTGTCGCGGGTATCGGCTGGACGTCGTCGATGCCGTCGGACTCCTCATCCACAAGCTCGGCGTCGATGATCTCTTCGTTTACGAGGCTCTCGGGAACGAGGGTTTCGTCTGAACTCGGCTCGTCCACGGTGCCCTCGTCGACGGTGCCCCCATCGACGGTGCTCTCGTCAATTGAGCCCTCGTTCACGGTGCTCTCGTCAATTGAGCCCGTGTGTGCGGAGCTTTCGTCGGTGAGTTCTGCGTCGCGCCCGAGGGGAAGCACCGGCGGCACCACCGACGCGGCGAACGCAGCCGCCGGTGCCACAGAAGCCGAAGGTCCCGCGGAACCGGCGGGCGATGCGGTTTTGTGAACGATCGGGTCGAGCTCATTGTTAGGTGTCAGCGACCAGGTGAACGGTGCGCTGTCGTTGAGGTCGCTGTTGTTGAGTGCGCTGTCGTTGGAATCGCTGTTGCTGGAGTCGCTGTCGTCGGAAACTACCGTCGGGGCGCTTTCACGATCGGCCTCAGCGGAATGGTCAACGCTTCCGTCGCCGGACCGGACCGGCCCATCGAGCGGTTTTGTCACCCACGGCCGGTCACTGTCCGGGCGCGGCTTGAACAGCGGCGGCGTCGCCTCAGACGGCGCAACGAGCTCCGACACGATGGGCTCTGACTCGACCGGCACCTCCGTTGTCTTCAGTGCTGGCTCTGACTTCGGCTCTGGCTCTGGCTCGACCGCGGCAGCCTGCGGCTCTGCGGGAGTGAAGGGCTGAAAAGTGGAGCGACGACGTGGTGCAGTTCCATCCGACTGCTCAGCGTCGGTGATGTCGGACGGAATCAGGCCTGTATCGGCTGCATCGTTGCCGGCCGCCCTGTCCGCCGCGTCGTTCGCAACCGGGCTGGGAGCCGAGTCACGCCACCACGGTGTGAGATCCGGTGTTGGTCCCTCACCTCGGCTCGGTGTCGACTGCTCACCGGCATCCGTCACCGGAATCGCCTGGGTCCGATCGACCTCGCCGTCGTCCAACTGAGATTCCAGCCAGTCCGCTCCGCCATCACCAGCCTGCGGCTCGTCAGTATATGAATCCGCGGGCCCGCGTTCGGTCAAATCATCCGGCGCGTCACCGTCTCGGCGTCGACGCCGTCGGAACGACGCGTCGCCGTCGTCGCTCATTACTCGAGTCCCAGGTCAGCGAGTCCGATGGCCGCAAAGTAGGGGTATCCAGCGTTCTCGATGATCTCCCGCGCTCCGGTGTTGCGGTCGACAACGACGGCAACTCCGGCGATCTCGGCGCCGACCTTCTTCAACGCTTCGATGGCCGCGAGTGGCGATCCACCGGTGGTGGAGGTGTCTTCAAGGACAATTACGCGCTTGCCAGCAAGCTCAGGACCCTCGACCTGCTTGCCTCGACCGTGGTCCTTGGGTTCCTTGCGCACAACGAATGCATCGTAGGAGAGTCCACGTGCTGCGCCTTGGTGCAGCACCGCTGCGGCGACGGGATCTGCGCCCATGGTCATGCCGCCGACGGCGACAACATCGGGAACGTCAGCAATGAGGTCAATCATGACCTGACCGATCAATGGCGCGACGCGGTGGTCGAGGCTGACCTTGCGGAGGTCGACGTAGTACGTCGCCTTCTTGCCGCTGGTCAGGGTGAAGTCCCCGTGGAACACGGCCTCAGCCGAAATGTACTCAATAAGTTGCTGGCGCGCGTCGGTCACGCAGCAAGTTTAGCGATTCGCCGTTCACGAACCGCGACGGGCACGCCCAAGGCGCTCCCCGTCGCCCATTCCTCGAATGGGCGACGGGGAGCAATGGGATTTATTCGCCGACTCTCGCTACGAGTCGCCCGACAACCTCGCCCTTGGCGAGGCGGTCGATTCCTTCTGCGATCTCATCGAAGCCGATCTCAGTGATCGTCGGGTTCAACTCACCGGTCGCGAGGTAGTCGTAGACACCCTGGACATCGTCCTTCGTGCCGCCGACCGAACCGACGAGCGTGACGTTGTTGGTGATGAGAACCCGGGTGTTGATGGTGGCTTCGAGTCGCCCCATGCCCACCTGCACAACGCGACCGCCCGCGCGAACGGTTTCGATGGCATCCGCTGTGGTGACTCCGAATCCAGCGAAGTCGACGATGACGTCGAGTCCGATGTCGGCAAAGTCCTTGATGCTTCCGCGAACGTCGATGACGCCCGCGTCACGTGCGTTCTGCCAGACCTTCTCGTTGACCTCTGCGACGTAGACGTCAGCGCCGGCCAGGACCGCGACGCGTGCGCCGATCTGTCCGAGACCGCCGAAGCCGATGATGCCGAGCTTTGTACCCTTGGTGACCTGCCCGTTTGCGATGACCGCGTGGTGGCTGGTCATACCCGCATCGGTCCCGGCCGCACCGTAGGCGAAAGACACACTGTCGGGGATGCGGACAAGGGCTTCCTGTCCGATGACCGTCTGAGCCGCAAATCCGCCGTCGAATGCGTATCCGGGAGCACCGAGTTCCGTCGTCGGGCAAATACCGACGCGGTCGCCGACCTTCCAGTCGGTGACGCCATCACCGACGGCGCTGACTACTCCGGCAACCTCATGCCCGATCGTGATCGGGGTTTTGGCGAGGAGAGCCAACCAGCCCTCGTCCTCCATCAGACCAACGTCGGAGTGGCAGAGACCCGCTGCCTTCACGTCGACGACAACCTGGCCTGCTTCGGCGGAGGGCTCGGGAACCTCGGCGAGAACGAGTGGTTCGTGGGTGTTGGTGAACTGCCATGCCTGCATGGGTGTACTCCTTTGCTCTGCCTCCCGAACCTCGGCGGCTGGGAGATTTCGACGCGCCATCAGAAGAGGACGTGTCCTCCATTGTGCGCTTCCGAAGCCCGACCGTCGACAGATTGCAGCGAAGCGGCGACGCAAACAAGCCCCGATCAGGCAACAAAAAACGCGCCTCCCCAGGGATCGACCGCATCTGGCGCTACGGGATCTTCCTGGGAGGGCGCGGTTTTCGCTAGCGCTGCTTTACGGCAGCAGTGCATAGGTGCGCGTTGGCACCTTGCGGTAGCCGTCGCGCTTCACAACAATGAGGCTTCCGGCGATAGCGGCAGCACTCAGGGCTGCAATTCCTGCGAAGAATACGATCATAAGAATTCCAGTCCTTTCTATGGGTGGAGCGGCAACGGCCACTGGATACAGTTCAATAGTGCCCGCATCAACTATTCAGCACAAGCGAACATTGCTTACGTGATTCGGTAGCATTACTACATGGACGTTCGCCGCCTGGACCTGCTGCGTGAACTTGCCGATCGCGGCAGCATCGCTGCCGTCGCTGCGGCAACTCATCGGACGCCATCGGCCGTATCCCAGCAGTTGAAAGTGCTTGAGCGTGAAGCAGGGGTGCCGCTGACCGAGCGCGAGGGACGCGGTATCTCCCTCACCGATGCCGGTCGCGCCCTTGCCCGCAGCGCAACCGACGTCGCCGTCGCCCTTGAGCGAGCACACGCGGTGTGGGACGAATATCGCAACGACGCCACCGGCGAGGTCACCGTCGCGACCTTTCCGACCGCAGGGCAAATGCTCCTGCCCGGAGTCATCTCATCGCTTTCTCACGTGGCAGGACTCACGGTGACGATGGTCGACCGAGACCCGGACTCAGGAAACTTCCCCGATCTCACCGTCGATTTCGACATTGTGCTCGCCCATTCGATGCCAGGGATGCGGTCGTGGAGTGGAAAAGGGCTTCGCAATCTCTACCTGCTCAGCGAACCGCTCGACGTGTCACTTCCCGTCGGCCATCGGCTCGCTGGCGTCAACATGCTCACGCCGGACCAGCTGGTGAACGAACCATGGATTGGTGTTCCTCAGGGCTACCCATTTGATGCACTCATGCACGAGATCGAAGCAGTCACCGGCCAGGGGCTGTCAGTGGTGCAACGGGTCACTGACAACCGCGTCTCTGAGGCGCTGGTTGCTGCTGGCATCGGGATTGGAATCGTGCCGCGATTTACAGCATCCGGTCGTGAACGAGGAATCGTGACCCGTCCGCTGACCGGAGTGGACGCCTCTCGCCACATTGTCGCGCTCATGCGCCCCGAGAAAGCGGAGCGGTTCGCGGTGAGGACCGTCGCCGAAGCGCTGCACGCGGAAGCCGCCAGATTGCAGCTGGCACACAACCCCGTCGAGGATGCAGCACCGTTCACAACGCCGCGCTGGACATAGGAACTGAAGCGCCGACCGAAGCGACTCGCTTCGGCCGGCGCTTTCCGTCAGTCGTGCTCCGGGAACCCGAGGTTGAGTCCGCCGTGGCTCGGGTCGAGCCAGCGACTTGTGATCGCCTTCTCCTGGGTGAAGAAGTGCACTCCCTGCGGGCCGTATGCTTTCGAGTCGCCGAACATGGACTCTTTCCAGCCACCGAAGGAGTGGTAGGCGACGGGAACGGGGATGGGCACGTTGATGCCAACCATTCCCACGGTGACTTCGCGCTGGAATCGACGCGCTGCACCGCCGTCATTGGTGAAGATCGCCGTTCCGTTGCCGTACCTGCTGTTGTTGATGATCTCGAGCCCCTCGGCGTAGCTCGCCACCCGAACGACACTCAGCACCGGACCGAAGATCTCGTCGGAGTACACAGTTGAACTGAGCGGCACGTGATCAAGCAGCGTCGGTCCGAACCAGAAACCGTCGGCATCACCGTCGATTTCGGGATCACGCCCATCGACCACAACCGTGGCGCCGTCGGTTTCCGCAACCTCGAGGTACGAAGCGACCTTGTCACGGTGTTGCCTCGTAATGAGCGGACCCATGTCGCAGGAGCGGCGGCCGTCACCGGTTTTGAGGGTCGACATTCGTTCGGCGATGCGGGACACGAGTTCGTCGGCCACCGTATCGACAACCAGCAGGACGCTGATCGCCATGCACCGTTCGCCAGCGGAGCCGAACCCGGCGTTGACCGCGGCATCGGCGGCGAGGTCGAGGTCGGCATCCGGCAGCACGAGCATGTGGTTCTTCGCACCGCCCAACGCCTGGACGCGTTTGCCGTTTCGCGCGGCTGTCTCATAGATGTACTTCGCGATCGGCGTCGATCCGACGAAGGAGATCGACTTCACCACGGGATGTTCGAGCAGGGCATCGACGGCTTCCTTATCGCCGTGCACGACGTTGAAGACCCCGTCGGGCAGCCCGGCCTCGGCGAACAGCTCCGCCAGCCAGTTCGCCGCAGACGGGTCTTTCTCGCTGGGCTTGAGGACGACCGTGTTGCCGGCCGCGATGGCGATCGGGAAGAACCAGAGCGGCACCATCGCTGGGAAGTTGAACGGGCTGATGATGCCGACCACGCCGAGCGGCTGCTTCACCGAGTAGACATCCACACCGGTCGACACGTTCTCCGAGTACTCCCCCTTCAGCAGGTGCGGCATGCCAGCCGCGAAGTCGACGACCTCGAGCCCTCGGGCGATCTCGCCAGCAGCGTCGGAGAGAACCTTGCCGTGTTCGGAGGTGAGGATCTCAGCGAGCTCACTCTTGCGAGCGTTGAGCAGTTCCCGGAAGGTGAAGATCACCGACTGGCGCTTCGCAAGCGACGCGTCACGCCAGGCGGGGAACGCAGCCGCCGCGGCAGAGACCGCGCTGTCGACGTCGGAAACGCTGGCGAGCCGCACCTCCTTTGAGACAGTGCCCTTCGCCGGGTCGTAAACCGGTGACGTCCGTGTCGAGTTCCCCTCGACGAGTTTTCCTCCGACGAAGTGGTTGAGATAGCTGGTCATTACAGTCCTTTCGAAACGTCTGTGAGCACCGCGTCGTATGCGGCCATCGCCTCGGCGACCTCGTCAGCCGTGACGGTGCACGGCGGTACAACGTGGATTCGGTTGTCTTGCACAAACGGAAGCAGTCCCCGCCCAACCAGCGCGGTCTTGATGCTTCCCATCACCGCGGCAGGAAGTGGTGCGCGCGTCGTGGCATCCGCTACCAATTCCATCGCCCAGAACACGCCCTCTCCACGAATCTCCCCGATCACCGCGTGTTTGTCGGCAAGCTCGGCGAGCGCGGGACCGATCGCCTCGCGGCCGATGGTCGCTGCGTTCTCGACAATGCCCTCCGTGGCCATCGCATCGAGAGCACCGACAATTGACGCCATCGCGAGCGGATGTCCCGAGTAGGTGAGCCCGCCTGGGAAGACTGTCGAATCGAAATCGGATGCTATTTCATCCGAAATAATCACGCCTCCTGCTGGTACATATCCTGAGTTGACACCCTTCGCGAACGTGATGAGGTCAGGAACGACGTCATACCCCTCGAATGCGAACCACCGGCCCGCACGCCCGAAACCGGCCATGACCTCGTCGAGGATGAGGACGATGCCGTAGCGGTCGCAGAGTTCACGAACTCCGGCAAGGTAGCCGGGCGGCGGGATGAGAATGCCCGCGGTTCCCGGGATCGACTCAAGCAGAATGGCGGCGATCGTCTGGGCACCCTCGCCCTGGATCACCCGCTCCAAGTGGTGCAGCGCTCGAGCCGACTCTTCCTCTGGCGTCGATGCCCAGAACTCGGAGCGATAGAGATACGGGCCGAAGAAGTGCACGTGGCCTCGGGCAAATTCGTTCGGCATCCTCCGCCAGTCACCGGTGGCCACAATCGCCGCGCCTGTGTTGCCGTGGTAGGACCGGTAGGTCGAGAGCACCTTGTCCCGCCCAGTGTGAAGGCGAGCCATCCGGATTGCGTTTTCGTTGGCATCCGCACCGCCGTTGGTGAAGAAGACCTTGTGAAAACCCTGCGGCGCGAGGTTCGTAATGCGCTTGGCCGCTTCGCCGCGCGTGAGGTTCGCCGTAGACGGCGCGATGGTTGTCAGCTGCTCGGCCTGCTCTCGAATCGCCGAGATGACGGCCGGATGCTGGTGACCGATGTTCACATTGACCAGCTGGCTGGAAAAATCGAGGTAGTTTCTGCCATCGAAATCCCACACCCGCGAACCGAGACCGCCGGCGAGAACGAGTGGGGTCAGCGTCCCCTGCGCTGACCACGAGTGGAAGACATGAGCGCGATCGAGATCGAGGGTGCTCTGGTTGTTTTCTGACGTGAGCGTGAGTGCCACGACATCTCCTTTGTGCTTTTCGTGCGGTGGTTCCCCGGGCGGGAAGCGTGTGCTTTCCCGCCCGGGATCAGGAGTGTTAGTTGCCACCCTCCTCGAGGGTGACGTCAATGGGAGTGAAGTCCTGCCCCTTGGTGTCGACACCTTCCTCCTCCAGTGCGTCGAGCGCTTGCTGGATGTAGTCGTTCGTCCACACGCCCGCTGGCGGTTCTTCGGTGATGAGTGCGGCGCCCGCTTCGTTCACGGCGGACAGAGCACCGGCCACCGTCTTGTCGAACGCTGCTTCGTCGATGAATCCGATGCCGTTCTCCGCCGGCCAGATCAGCTTGTTGGTCTCGTTAACCATCCACAGTTCGTGGCTTGGACCCCAACCGGACCCTGCATCGAGTGTGATCTGTGACGCTTCCTCGGGGTTGTCTGCGGCATAGACCCAGCCCTTGAGAACCGCCTTGAGGAAGGACACCGTGGTTTCCTGGTACTGCTCATCGCTCTCGAGCTTCTCGGTGTCCGCCCAGATTGCGTCCTGGAGCATCGCACCGACTGTGTCTTCATAGCTGATGACGTTGAAGTCCTCCGCTGTGTACAGCTCCCCCGTCTCCGGGTTCGGTGTCTCAAGCAACTGCGCGTACTCGTTGTACGTCATGGCTTGCGCCGCGTCGATGTCACCCTGCAGGAACGCATTCATGTTGAAGTCCTGCGTGATGATCTCGACTTTGGAGGAGTCGAGTCCCTCAGCTGCCATGGCCGCGAAGATCTCCCACTCATTACCGAAACCCCATGAGCCGATCTTCTTGCCCTCGAAGTCGGCGACACTCTCGATTCCGGAGTCGGCCCAGGAGACCTGGAGCGTTCCGGAGCGCTGGAAGATCTGGGCGATGTTCGTGACGTTCGCTCCTGCCTCGATCGACCCGAGCACCTTTGGCACCCAGGCGATGGCGTAGTCCACATCGCCATTGGCGAGGGCGTCCTGCGGAACGATGTCGCCACCCGACGGGATGATTTCGACATCCAGACCCTCGTCCTCGAAGTAACCCTGGTCGAGGGCTGCGAAGTACCCGGCGAACTGGCCCTGAGGCAACCACTGAAGCTGCAGTTTCACCTCGGTGAGTGAGTCACCGGCGTTCTCGTTTGATCCGGAACCGGTATCGGATGGTCCTCCTGAACAAGCGGAAAGTACGAGCGCTGCCGAGACGGCCAGCGCACCGACCGTCGCGAAGCGACGTGTGCTGTGTTTCATGGTCTGTCCTTTCATTCGAGTGCTTCGGGTGGTGCAGGAGCGGGGTGGTGCGTTGACCGTCAGCCCAACGGACTGAGGACATTCATGAGCGCCGCCTGCCTCGGGTTGCCAGGCGTTCGAGCGCGAGTGTGGCCAGGAAGAACACGAGTCCGAGCACGATGGACGCGACGACATACGCCCATGCCCTCGCATACGCGCTCGAAGCGGCTGACGTGGAAATCAGGCCGCCGAGCCCGCCGCGTGGGCCGCCGAAGTACTCTGCGACGAGGGCGGAGATCACGGCCAGAGATGAGGCGATACGGATGCCGGTGAAGACGAAAGGGACGGCAGTGGGCAGCGTCACGGTGCGGACAATCTGAGCGGAGCTTGCCGCGTAAACCTTCATCAGGTCACGGTGTACGGGAAGAGTCTGCCGGAAACCGCGCAGCGTGTTGATGAACACGGGTACAAACGACGCCAAACCAGCGATGGCCTGCCGCCCGAATTGACTGTCAGCACCAAACATCGAGTTGAGTACTGGTGCGAGCGCAACGATGGGGATGACGGCGAGCGAGGCTACAACTGGGGCACTCATGTGGTCGATCGGACGCCAGCCGGCGGCGATCGCTGCGAGCAGAATGCCAAGGATCGATCCGATGATCAGTCCGAGCAGAGCGTTCCAGCCGGTGATCAGTGTCGCTGAAACCATGGACGGGAAGAATTCGATGAACTCCTCGACGATGGCCGCGGGGCTCGGCAGCAGGTAGTCGCTCACGCCGATGACGCTCACGAGGAACTGCCAGCCGACGAGAACGAGGATGCCAACCGCGATCGGAGCGATGATCCGCAGGGTGGTCTCGGTTCTCGCGGCCGAGCGCGATTTTCCGGGCAGCGTCAGCACCATCAGCGATTCTCCACTCCGCGCGCCCCAGTCGGAACCGGAGAACCCGTGTGCAACGCTTCACGAACAGCGGTGACTCCATCAAAGAACGCGCGGTCTTCGCGCAGCGCCTCGGCGTGTTCCGGATCGCGGGTGAGTGCCATTGGAACGATCTGCTGGATTCGTCCCGGCCGAGGGGACATGACCACCACGCGGTCAGAAAGATAGACAGCCTCAGGAATGGAGTGGGTGACAAACACAACAGCGGCCCCGGTCTCGGCGCAGATTCGCAGCAGTTCAGTCTGCATCCGCTCGCGGGTCATCTCGTCGAGCGCCCCGAACGGCTCATCCATCAGGAGGAGGTCAGGTTTCTCGGCGAGCGACCGGGCGATGGCGACGCGCTGCTGCATTCCACCGGAAAGCTGGTCGGGGTACCTGTCGGCGAAGTCGCTCAGTCCGACCATGTCGAGCAACTCCTCTATGCGAGCATTGCGGTCGCGGCTTGTCGCCCCGTGCAGTTCGAGCGGGAGGCCAACATTCGCAGCCACTGTGCGCCACGGAAGAAGGCCAGCTTGTTGGAAGGCGATGCCGTAGTCCTGGTCAAGTCGAGCCCTGGACGCGGTCTTGCCGAACACGGTGACGCTTCCTGCCGTCGGCTGGTCGAGGTCGGCGATGAGCCGCATCAGTGTCGACTTGCCACACCCCGAAGGGCCGATAAGCGAGACGAACTCACCGGCAGACACCGTGAGGCCGATTGCGGTGAGCGCCTGGACCTGGCCTGAACGGGTGTCGAACGTCTTGTCGACGCCTCTCACCACGACAGCGTCGGCAGAACGCGTCGGAGTCGCGGACGAATCGGTGGGCTGGGGTTCGGGTACCTGGGTCACGCGTTGATCTCCACACGTCGGTAGTTCTTGAGAATGGCGCCGAGGATAGCGACCGAGCCTGCTGCGGCAAGGCCGAGCACGATGGATCCGAAGATGGGTCCCCAGGCCTTGGCCGGGTCCCCGCTGGCTTGCCCGGCGTACTGGATGAGGATGCGTCCGATTCCGCCCTGCATGCCCGTTGAGACCTCGGCGACAACGACGCCGACAACCGCGTTCGCCGCACCAAGCCGAAGCGCAGGCAGGAGGTAAGGCACCGATGCGGGAATGCGCAGTTTGAGCAGCGTCTTCCACCAGCCGACTCCGTAGGTGTGCATGAGTTCGGTGTGGATGGCGTCAGGCGACTGGAGGCCTCGAAGGGCACCGATCGCGATCGGGAAGAACGCAAGGTACGAGGCGATCACGGCGACGCTCATCCAGTCCTGCCACTCGAAAGCCCCGATCTCCACCCGGGACCCCCAGCTGCGGACGATGGGAGCAAAGGCGATGAGCGGCACCGTTTGGCTGAGGATGACCCAGGGCAGGATGCCCCATTCTGCGAGCTTCCATCGCTGCATGATCAGAGCGAGTCCGAACCCGACAACGACTCCGACGAGCCAGCCGACGGCCGCGATTCCCAGGGTGACGAGTGCGGCGAGCGCCACCTCGAGCCAGAGCGGGTTCGCCGTCGCCGAGCGGCTGACCGGGTCGAACAACCGTGTCACCATGTCCCAGGTGTGCGGCATGGCCAGATCGGTGGTGCGAGGCAGCACCCGGGCCTCCCCGATCACGACACCGTCGGCCGGCCCGAGAAACTTATAGAGTTCCCAGACCGCGGCGATCACGAGGATGCCGAGCACTCCGTAGCCCCAGCGCACCAGCTCCCTGGCAGGCGCACTCCGGCGCCGCCGGATCGCTGGGGCGAGGTTCTCGGCGGTCATGCCGTCGCCACGATCTTTTCCTTGAGAGCGGGGATGACCGTCTCACCATAGACGCGGAGAGTTTCCTCCTTGTTGTCGTGCTGCAGGTAACCGGCGAACTGGTCGACACCGATACTCTTCAGCTCTTCCAGTTTCGCTATGTGATCACTTGCCGAGCCAAGCACGCAGAACCTGTCGACAATTTCGTCCGGCACGAAGCTGGCGTGGGTGTTGCCTGCCTTACCGTGCTCGTTGTAGTCGTATGATTCCCGGCCGGCGATGTAGTCGGTGAGAGCTCGCGGAATGGCACCGCTCGTGCCGTATTTCGCAACGATGTCCGCGACGTGATTACCGACCATGCCGCCGAACCAGCGGCACTGATCTCGCATGTGCTGCCAGTCGTCCCCGACATACATCGGTGCGGCAACACAGAATTTGATCGACATCGGGTCGCGACCCGCCTGCTCCGCAGCATCCCGAACCGTCTTGATCATCCACTTCGCAATGTCGATGTCAGCGAGCTGGAGGATAAAACCGTCACCGACCTCACCCGTCAGTTTCAGGGCAAGCGGGCCGTATGCCGCCACCCAGACGTCGAGCTGCGATCCAACACTCCACGGGAACTGCACGGTGGCACCGTGGTATTCGACGGGTCGCGAGTTGGCAAGTTCGCGAATGACATGGATCGATTCGCGCAGCGTCTTCAGGTTTGTCGGTGCCCCATTGGTCGTGCGCACGGCCGAATCGCCACGACCGATGCCGCAGATCGTTCGGTTGCCGTACATCTCGTTGAGCGTGGCGTATGTCGACGCGGTCACTGTCCAATCACGCGTGGCCGGGTTTGTGACCATCGGGCCAACCGTGATGCGCTTGGTTTCGTTGAGGATCTGACTGTAGATGACGTAAGGCTCCTGCCAGAGCAGGTGCGAGTCGAACGTCCAGACGTGGCTGAAGCCATACTGCTCGGCGAGTTTGGCGAGGTGGACGGTTCTCGAGGCGGGCGGGTTGGTTTGGATTACTGCTCCGAAGTCCATGAATGCCCTTAGATCAGGTACTGGCTGAGACCGCGGTGGACGTACTTGCCGTCACCTTTGGTGCCCAGGTACTGGTTGTCGTCGATGATGACCTTGCCGCGCGAGAGCACGGTGTCGACGTGGCCGTCGATTTCGTAGCCTTCCCAGGCGGAGTAGTCCATATTCATGTGGTGCGTTTTCCCGACACCGATGGAGGTGTGGCCGTTCGGGTCGTAGATGACGACGTCGCCGTCAGCCCCGGGTTGAAGCACGCCTTTCCTGCCGTACATACCGAACATGCGGGCCGGAGTGGTCGATGTCACCTCGACCCAGCGTTCAAGCGAGATCTTTCCGTCGACCACGCCCTGGTACAGCAGGTCCATCCGGTGCTCCACGCTGCCGATGCCGTTTGGGATTTTGGCGAAGTTGCCAACGCCCATGTCCTTCTGGCCCTTCATGCAGAACGGGCAGTGGTCTGTCGAGACCATTTGGATGTCGTTGGTCCGAAGGCTCTGCCACATGTGGTGCTGGTGCCCCTCGTGCTTGGATCTCAGCGGCGTCGAGCAGACCCATTTGGCTCCCTCAAAGTCGCCCCATTCCTCGCTCGACGCTCCGAGTTGGTCCTCGAGTGAGAGGTAGAGGTACTGCGGGCAGGTTTCCCCGAATACGTTCTGCCCGTTGTCGCGTGCCTGAGCGATCTGCTCGACGGCCTGCTTTGCGCTCACGTGGACGACGTAGAGCGGAGCACCAGTGAGGTTCGCCAGCATGATCGCCCGGTGGGTCGCTTCCTCTTCCGCCTGCCAGGGCCGGGTGATGCCGTGATAGTACGGCGACGTGTTGCCTGCTTCGAGGGACTGCTGCACCAGAAGGTCGATGACACTGCCATTCTCTGCGTGCATCATGATCATCGATCCGTTGTCGCTCGCCCGCTGCATGGCCTTGACGATTTGGCCGTCGTCGGAGAGAAACACTCCCTTGTATGCCATGAAGAGCTTGAAGCTCGAGACGCCCTCTCTCACGAGTTCGTCCATGGCCGTCAAGGACGAGTCCTGCACATCGCTGAGGATCTGGTGAAACCCGTAGTCGATGGCGCAGTTGCTTCGTGCCTTCTCATGCCACAACGAGAACTGGTCGAGAACGTTCTCCCCCGCATACTGCACAACGAAGTCGACAATGCTCGTTGTTCCGCCGTGTGCGGCCGCACGGGTGCCAGTCTCAAACGTGTCACTCGCGAACGTTCCGCCGAATGGCATCTCCATGTGGGTGTGTGCGTCGATACCGCCGGGGATCACGTACTTCCCTGTCGCGTCGATGACCGTGTCGACGTTGTTCTCGACATCGAAGCCAAGCAGATTCGAGCCAGGCGCCAGCACCGCTGCAATGGTTTCACCGTCGATGAGCAGGTCAGCCGGAGCCGATCCCGTCGAGTTCACGACTGTGCCGTTTTTGATGAGGGTCTTCATGATTCCTCCTCGGCTTCCGGTTATGGCTTGGGGATCGACGTATAGGACTCGGGACGACGATCGCGATAGAACTGCCAGTCATCGCGGACGCGCTTGATCATGTCCAGGTCAAGGTCACGAATGACGATGTCCTCGTGCTCGGCGCTGCCCCGCTCCCCCACGAAGTTGCCTTGAGGGTCAGCGAACTGGCTGGTGCCGTAGAAGGTGACAGCGAGGTCGCCGTACTCGTTGTCCTCGGTGCCGACCCGGTTCGGCGCTGCAACGAAATAGCCGTTTGCGGCAGCGGCCGTTGCCTGTTCGAGGTCCCACAAACGGTTGGACAGGCCGGGCTTCGTCGCGTTCGGGTTGAAGACGATCTGTGCGCCGTTCAAGCCGAGCTCACGCCAACCCTCGGGGAAGTGACGGTCGTAACAGATGTAGACGCCAATCGGGCCGACCGCCGTGTCGAACACCGGGTAGCCCATGTTGCCCGGGCGGAAGTAGAACTTCTCGTAGAACTTCTCGAGGTGAGGAATGTGGTGTTTGCGGTACTGGCCGAGGATGGCGCCGTCCGAATCGACGACGACGGCGGTGTTGTAGTAGACGCCCGGCATGTCCTCTTCATAGATGGGAAGAACCATCACGAGGTTCAGCTCCTTCGCGAGCTTCGCGAAGCGCTGCACAATCGGCCCATCGGCCGGCTCAGCGAACTCGTAGTACTTCTTGTCCTCCGTGATGCCGAAGTACGGTCCGTAGAACAGCTCCTGGAAGCAGATGATCTGCGCCCCCTGGGCAGCTGCATCTCTGGCGAACTGTTCGTGCTTCGCGATCATGGATTCTTTGTCGCCGGTCCAGGTCGTCTGGGTGATTGCCGCGCGAACTACAGTCATCTCTAGCCTCCGTGTCGTCATTGAGCGGTAGGTGTTTTACGCCGTTGTTTGCCTGTCAGGCCCGGGAGCAGTTCCCCAGTCCGGAAGACCATTTTGCTGTTCCGCTCATTTGTTATTATTCGAGTTGAACATTTCTCCATTGTTTCCCTCTGTGACGCATTCGTAAATACCCAATTCGGGAGAAGGTGGCCTGTGATGGCTGAGTCGTTTGCAGATCTCATCGATGACCGCTCCCCACGTGGCATCGCGGCTGCACTCGCCCGACTCATCAATTCGGGGCAGCTGGCACCGGGAGACCGTCTTCCGACCGTCCGCGAACTGGGCGCAGAACTCGCCGTGAGCCCCGCGACGGTGAGCGCCGCATGGCAGGCCCTGTCAACAGTCGGACTCATCGTCTCGCGTGGCCGCAGCGGAAGCTTTGTACGCCAGGCCGCGATGCCGTGGCTGAGCCCCCGGATGCAGCGCATGGCGGGTTACGGCGAACAGACGAGAATCGATCTCTCTCGAGGCACCCCCGATGACGCGCTGCTCCCCTCGCTCAGCCCCGCGCTGTCCCGGCTGTCCGAGCACGCGACAACGTTCAGCTACACCGATCAGCCCGTCATTCCCGCCCTGCACGCTGAGTTGAAGCGCACCTGGCCGTATCCGGCTGACGCCATCACCGTCGTGGATGGCGCGCTCGACGGAATGTCGCGAGCGCTTGAGCAGGTGGTCCGGTTCGGAGACCGCGTGGCACTCGAGGACCCGACGTTCCCCCCGTTCTTCGACATCCTCGACTCTCTCGGGGCCGTGCGTATCCCTGTTGCCATTGACGAATTCGGGATGCTCCCTTGCGCGCTGGCCAAGGCCCTCACGTCATCGCCGCGCGCGGTGGTGCTGCAACCTCGAGCGCACAACCCGACGGGTGCGTCGATGACCGAAGAACGTGCTCGTGAACTCGCGAGAGTTATCACAACCTCCCGCCACGCCAGTGACGCCGTCGTCATCGAAGACGATCACTCGGCGGGAATCAGTACGGAGCCCGACGTCAGCCTCGGGGCATTCATTCCGGGCCAGGTCCTGCACGTACGGAGCTTCTCCAAAACACACGGTCCCGATCTTCGTATCGCGGCTCTTGGCGGGCCCGATGAGCTGGTGAACCGTATCGTGTCCAGGCGCATGCTCACCACCGGATGGACGAGCCGCATGGTGCAGACCATCCTGGCTGAGCTCCTCACAGAGAACGCGTCCGTGAATGCTGTGAACGAGGCGCGGATGGTCTACTTTTCCCGGCAGAAGGAGCTGGCGTCCGCGCTCACCCGCCACGGGTATTCCGCGACCCTGGCCGATGGGCTCAATACGTGGATCCCCGTGACCGACGAACGAAGTGCGCTGGTGCAATTATCAGCCGCAGGCATCCGTGTTGCTGGCGGAACGCCGTATCTCGCTTCACCGGATGCGGGATCGTTCGTACGGGTCACCGCGGGCGTACTTGGCGATGAGTTCGACTTCGTAGCCGAGGCACTCGCCGGTGTTGCTGTGAAAAGCTGACGCACTCCACCGCCAGTCGCGGGCCCACGAACTGTAGGTTGAGGCTATGACTCCGCTCAGACGCATGGCCTGCGTCGCGATCGCGGCAACATTTGTTTCTGCTCTGACGGGATGCTCGGTCGTGGATACGGTGATTTGGGGACCGGACGGAAGTCGGGTGATCGACACGACCGAAAGGGTCATCCGCGCCGCAGCTACTGGCGACGAAGACACGCTCACGTGCGGCGATGCGGAGCCCAAGTTCGGGAAATCGCAGGACTGGACGGGCCTCTCAGCCGGCGAACCGGAACGCTTCCACGCCGAGTATTGGGAGGACCAGGAACCTCTGGATCCGGCCTGGAACATCAACCTCGAAGTTGGGCCTGAGGGAGTTGCAATTGGCGAAGTCTTCCCGAGCGACGTGTTTTATCGCGAAACAGGAGACGGCCTGTGCGTGGTGGATATCGTCTGGGCGACCGTTGTGGGCTGAGCACCCATCAGCATCTGACGAATTCGAGGAAAAACCCAGTTCAGCGGCGTATCATGACTCTCCACTTCGATTCGACAAAGGATGTTGATCGTGTCGCGTAAATCCCTCAAGTGGCTTCCCGCCCTCGCAGTACCCGCGCTTGTCGCGGTCGGTATTGTCGCCATTCCGCTTTCAGCTGGTGCCGCCGTCGATCTGCCTGACAAGACGGCGAAGGAGGTTCTTCTTCTCGTCTCTGAAAGCACCGAAGACTCGTTCTCCGGCACCGTTACCAAGACGGCCGAACTCGGCCTGCCCGACATCGACGCTGTCGCCGGCATGGGGCAGTCGATGGGCGGCTCAGAATCGGGCCTGTCCGTCGAGGAATCGACCGAACTCGTGTCGAGCGCGCTCGAACTTCTCAGCGGAACACACGAAGCCAACGTGTACGTGTCCGGTGACTCGAACGTGCGGGTTGAGGTGAAGGCAGACCTCGCCAGGCGCACAGCCGTGAGCAACGGCACAGACGCCTGGTACTACGACTCGGAATCGAATGTGGCGACCCATGTCGCCATCCCCGCTGACCTGAAATCTTCATCTCCCGAGAAGCTCGATGGCCACGCCGACGAGATGCTCACTCCCCCCGAGCTTGCCGACCGGCTCCTCACGGAGCTTGAACCGACCACCGAGATCACCGTGGGCACTGACGCCCGGGTCGCCGGTCGCACGGTCTACGAACTGATCCTCACCCCCAAGGTTTCCGGAACTCTTGCAGAGTCTGTGGCCATTGCCGTTGACTCCGAGACCGGGCTTCCACTTCAGGTGACCGTCTCGGCATCGGGTCAGGAAGAACCCGCCTTCCAGGTCGGCTTCAGCTCGATTGATCTGTCTGACCCGGCCGCCGACCTGTTCGCCTACACCCCCGGTGACGGTGTCACTGTCGAAGAGATGCCCTTCCCGTCACCTCCGCCGGCCGGAGAGCACACCCCGCCGACCGAAGACGCCAACGGTCCGACCACCATAGGCTCCGGATGGGAGACCATCGTGGCTCTCCCCGCGGCGAGCTCCCCCGAGAGCTTCGCCGATAACCCGATGCTCGACCAACTCACCACCCAGGTGGATGGCGGTCGCCTTCTCTCGACGTCTCTGCTCAACGTGTTCCTGACGGACGACGGACGGGTGTTCGCTGGGTCCGTGACCGTCGACAGGCTCCAGGCCGCGGCGAACGCGCAGTGACGGCAGCCGCGACCGCGGACCTCGCAATCGAGACGCGAGGCCTGACGAAGCGATTCCGCACCCAAACGGCGGTCAACGCCATCGACCTGGCGGTGCCGCGTGGTTCGGTCTTCGGCTTCCTGGGGCCAAACGGATCAGGCAAGACAACAAGCATCCGGATGCTGCTCGGCCTCGTCACTCCAACCGACGGCGAGATTCAGCTGCTCGGGCAGAGCATGCCAAACAAGCTCCGCGAGGTGCTGCCTCGCGTCGGCGCACTGGTCGAAGGACCAGCGTTTTACCCGTTTCTCTCCGGCGAGGCCAACCTGCACCGGTTCGACACGGCAGACCGGCATGCTTCCAGGCGCACTCGCACCGGCCGAGTGGCAGAAGCGCTCGAGCGGGTTGGGCTGACCAACGCCGCATCGAAAAAGGCCGGCGCATACTCACTCGGCATGAAGCAGCGCCTCGGAATCGCCAACGCGTTGCTCTCACCACGCGACCTGCTTGTCCTCGACGAGCCGACGAACGGCCTCGATCCGCAGGGCACCCGTGAGGTGCGCCACCTCGTGCGTTCGTTTGCCGCAGAGGGCACGACGGTCTTCGTCTCCAGCCACCTGCTGGCCGAGGTCGAGCAGATGTGCACACACGCCGCCATCATGAGCGCCGGCTCGATCGTCGCTCAGGGTTCACTCGATGATCTTCGTGGTGCAGGCGAATCACACGTTCGAGTGAGAACTCCGGATGTCACAACTACCGAGAGCGTGCTTGCCCGGTTCGGTCTCATTCCGACGCGATCGTCACACAGCGACAGCCATACCGAGGTGACGGCCCTCCTCCCGCATACATCCGAACTCGACCCTGACCGCATCCTCCCCGCACTTCTCGAAGCTGGGGTTCGTGTTCGCGGATACGGCATCGAGGAAGCCAGCCTCGAAGAACGGTTTGTCGCGCTGACCGGGGAGGGATTTGATGTCCTCTCCTGACCTCGCCACCGAACGCCGACCTGGGCCGGGACTCGACCTGCTCGGCAGCGAGTTGTCTGTGTTGTTCCGCCGTCGGCGCACGTGGGCAATGCTCGCGGCCGTCGCTCTGATCCCGATCCTGCTCGCCGTCGCCGTCCGACTAACAGCGAGCGAACTCGACCCGGGCGAGGGCCCGCCGTTTCTTGACCGCGTGACCCAGAACGGCCTGTTCGTGAGCTTTACGGCAACGGTTGTGGCGATCCCCCTGTTCCTGCCCCTCACCATCGGAGTCGTCGCCGGAGACACCATCGCCGGCGAAGCCGGGCTCGGCACACTGCGCTACCTCCTGGTGTCGCCGGCCGGGCGACTGCGTCTGCTCCTCGTCAAGTACACCGGCGCCGCTGCCTTTTGTCTCGCGGCAACACTGACCCTCGTCGTCGTCGGCGCCGTCATCGGCGCTCTACTGTTCCCGGTCGGACCGGTCACCCTGCTGTCCGGCGAGACGATCGGCGTTGCCGAATCCGTGCTGCGCTCGCTGCTTGTCGCCGCATACGTCACCGTTTCCCTGCTCGGGCTGTGTGCGATCGGGCTCTTCATCTCGACACTCACCACGGTGCCCGTCGGCGCAATGGCTGCGACCGTCGTCGTCTCGGTCGTCTCGCAGATCCTCGGCGCTCTTCCACAACTGGAGTGGCTGCACCCCTGGCTATTCACCCAGCACTGGCTCGGCTTCGCCGGCCTGCTCAGCCAGCCAGCGGACCTCAGCGCGTTCGGCTCAAACGCCCTCCTGCAGACGGGCTACATTGCCGTGTTCTTCGCCCTCGCCTACAGCCGATTCGCAACCAAGGACGTGCTGTCCTAGGGGCTTCAAACGCGCACGCCTTCCACCCGTTCGGTCAGGAAGTCTTCCCACGACTGCGTGCCGACGGCGTGTTCGGGCGTCAGGTTCGCTCCTGCCCGGAACGCGGCGGCAGCCCGTCCCGGCATTCGCATCTGTACGATCGGACGCCTCTTGCCGGTTCTCGCAAGGTATCCGCGAATCAGTTCCGTCATGGCATAAATTCGAGGACCTCCGATGTCGGGCACAAGCCCTGACGGACGGCCGAATGCCAGCTCGACGAGTCGCTCGGCGACCTCATCAGCGGAGATCGGCTGGAACCGGAACCCGCCGGGCGACGGGATGACGGGCAGCTTGGCCAGAGCGCGCACGGCAGTGAGGTTGAGGTCGTGGAACTGGGTCGCTCGAAGTATGGAATATGGCACGCCCGACTCGCGCACGATCTCCTCTGCCTTGCGTTTGAAGTCGAAGTAACCGAACATCGCACGGTCCACCCCTCTGGACACCGGGATCTTGTCGGCACCGACGACAGAGATGTGGACCAGGTGCCTGATCCCCTCCTGCCTGACCGCACGGACAAGAGCACGTGCCTTATCGTCGTCACCCTTCTGGCTTCCCGCGCAATGGATAATCGTCGAGATTCCGCGAACCGCGTCCTCGACCCCAGCGCCAGTTGCGAGGTCGCCCCGGACAAATTCGAGGCCGTCGCTCGCCTCGCCCGGGTTCCTGCTGAGCACCCGTACGTTCGCGCCCGCGTCGCGCAACCGTGCAACGACGAGCCGACCGAGAGTGCCAGTTCCTCCGGTCACCAAAATCGTGAATTCAGTCATTTCTCCTCCATGAAGTTCGTGCTTTACTGCAATGACCCCGGGAAGCGAGGGAGTGTGACACATGCACGTCGATGATGTGCTCGCCGACGCCTTCGAGTCACATCGCCCTCGGTTGCGGGCGGTGGCGTACCGGATGCTTGGCTCCCTGAGCGAAGCGGACGATGCGGTGCAGGAGACCTGGCTTCGGCTCAGCCGCAGCGATGCAGACGCAATTGAGAATTTGGGGGGCTGGCTCACCACCGTCGCCTCGCGGGTCTGCCTGAACATGCTGCGGGCTCGCGCTACCCGTGCAGAGCAACCATTTCCGCCGCACACGCCGGACCCGATCGTGAGCCGCGTGGACGCGAGTGATCCCGAACATGAAGCGCTTCTTGGTGACTCCGTCGGCCTGGCACTGCTGGTTGTGCTCGACACACTCACGCCGACGGAACGACTCGCGTTCGTGCTCCATGACATCTTCGCTGTGCCGTTTGGCGACGTGGCGACGATCCTCGCGGTCTCCGAGCCAGCGGCCAGGCAGCTCGCCAGCCGGGCCAGGCGACGGGTGGGAACGGCCCCAATGCCGGATGCCGACCCCGCCCGCCAGCGCGCGGTCGTCGACGCTTTCTTCGCTGCTTCACGGCGAGGCGATTTCGCCGCTCTCCTCACCCTGCTCGACCCTGATGCGGTACTCCGGTCGGACGGTGGACCCGACCGTGTGAGCCTCTCCCGCGTCCTGCGGGGCGGACGCAGCATCGGTGAGCAGGCGATCATGTTCGCACAGGGTGCTCCCTTCGCACAGCCGGCCATCGTGAACGGGGCTGCCGGAGTTGTCGTCGCTCGGAATGGGCAGGCGCTCTCTGTGATGGGCTTCGTGGTTCGCGCGGACGCGATCGCCGCTATCGACGTGCTGGCGGATCCGGTTCGCCTCAGCCGGCTCGACCTCTCACCCTGGCTCGGTTGACGCCCCCGCGCGGGTGTATCGTCGAAAAGGACCGCCGGTTGGGTATGACCGGTCGAGCTTGCCCGGATTTGGGTGGCTGGTCGAGACGAGTACTTGTTGTGCTCTCTCACCGCACACACTCGATCCGAGGTCACATGACTTTCCCCACCCGCCTCTCCCGTTTCGGTCGGCCCCTCGCCGCAATTGCTCTCGCCGCATCGCTGCTCGCGGTTTCTGCGTGTGCCAGCCCCGCAGCATCCGTTTCACCGTCAAAAACAGCCACGCCGGAAACGGCGGGTTATCCGCTCACCCTCGACAATTGCGGCACGGAGCTGACGATTGAGAAGGCGCCGGAGCGGGTGTTGAGCATCAAGTCCACGACAACCGAAATGCTGCTAGCGCTCGGTCTCGAAGATTCGCTGATTGGCCGCGCGTTCCCCGACGGCCCTCTCCCCGAAGACCTCGGCGGCACCGATGTTCCCGTGATCAGCGACAAGGTGCCCGGCCAGGAGGCCGTACTCGACCTCGAGCCGGACTTCATTTACGCGGGCTGGGAGTCGAACTTCTCGGCGGATGGCGCCGGCGAGCGCGAGACGCTGCAGTCTCTCGGCGTGAACACCTACGTCTCCCCCGCCGCATGCCAGGAAGCCGACTACGCGCCGGAGTCGCTGAGCTTCGACGACGTGTTTGCACAGATCGAAGAGGTCGGCTCGATCTTCGATGTGACCGGCGCGGCCACCGAACTCGTGGACGCCCAGAAAGTACAGCTCGAGTCGATCGAGCCGGTCGAGGACGTGAGCGCGCTCTGGTACTCGAGCGGTTCGGATACCCCGTACGTCGGTGCCGGATCTGGCGCACCGCAGATGATCATGGACGCCGTCGGCCTCACCAACATCGCGGCCGACGTCGACGAGTCGTGGACCTCGTTCAACTGGGAAGCGGTCGTCGACGCCAACCCCGACGTCATCGTTCTCGTGGTCTCCGATTGGGGCACAGCCGAGAAGAAGATCGGGGTGCTCGAGTCCAACCCGGCAACCGCGAACCTCGACGCGGTCGTGAACAAGCGGTACGTGACCGTGCCGTTCGCGGCAGGCGAGGCAGGCGTGCGCAACGTCGAGGCAGCAACCTCGATCGCCGCCCAGTTGGGAGACCTCGGCCTGTGACCGGAACGACCGCGATCGACGTGCCGACGGCAGGGACTGCTCCTCCCCGCCGCAGGTCGGCGCGCGGCGTGCCCACATCCGTCTGGGTGGTCGGGCTCTCGGTCATGCTTCTTGCATCGCTCGTTCTCGCCGTCACATTTGGCCCGGCAGACATCCGCCCGACCGAGGTGTGGGGGTCCATCCTCGGCCACCTCGGCTTCTCGCCGACCGCCCTCGGCGGCGAAGCGCTCTCGCCCCTCCGCGACGGCATCGTCTGGGAACTGCGCATGCCCCGCGTGCTCACGGCAGCGGCGGTCGGCGCCGGCCTCGCGCTCTCTGGAACGGTGATGCAGGCGATCACCCGCAACCCACTCGCCGACCCGTACCTCCTCGGCTTGTCTTCGGGCGCATCGCTCGGCGCCGTGGCCGTCATCCTGCTCGGCCTCGGCGTTGTGCTCCCGGTCGCTGCCTTCGCCGGAGCGATCCTCGCCCTCGTCGCCACTCTCGGCCTCGCCGGAGCGGCCGGCTCGCTCACCCCCACCCGCACCGTGCTTGCCGGACTGGCCGTGTCGAGTTTCTTCGGCGCCCTGACCAGCCTCATCATTTTCTGGTCGGCCACTGGGGACACCTACCGCGAAATCCTGAGCTGGCTGCTCGGCTCGCTCAGCGGCGCCCGCTGGCCCGCCGTGGCAATCGGTATCGGGGCCCTCGTGATCGTCGGCATCCCGCTCATGCTCACCGGCCGCACCCTCGACGCCTTCGCATTCGGTGACACGGCGGCGTCCGCTCTCGGCATCGGCGTGAACCTCACCCGCTGGATCCTGCTCACCGCAACAGCGCTGCTCACCGGCGCCATGGTCTCCGTCTCCGGATCGATCGGCTTCGTCGGCCTCATCCTGCCCCACGCCGTCCGACTCGTCGCCGGGCAACGCAACCGCGTTGTGCTGCCGCTCTCCGCCCTGGCCGGCGCGATCTTTCTGGTCTGGATCGACACCGGCGCCCGCACCCTGTTCGACCCACGCGAGTTGCCCGTCGGCATTCTCACCGCGGTCGTCGGTGCCCCGGTCTTCGCGCTTCTGCTCCTCAAATCCCGGAGGATCTCGTGACAGATCTGACCACCAATACGACAACGGATGCTGTCGCCAACGCTTCCGCATTGGCCGCCAGTCGGTTGTCCTTCCGCCGCGACGGCAAACTCGTCATCGACGGCGTAGACGTTTCCGTTCCGGTCGGCTCGTTCGGTGCCGTCATTGGGCCGAACGGAGCCGGCAAGTCGACCCTGCTGCACCTGCTCGTCGGAACACTGCCGGCCGAGAGCGGCGCCGTGCTGTTTGACGGCTCCGACCTGCTTGAGCTCCGCCGCCGCGATCGGGCCCGGATCGTTGCGCTGAGCGAGCAACACGGTGATGGAGACACCGGTCTGGCTGTAACCGACGTGGTGATGCTCGGGCGCACCCCGCACATCGGTCGCTTCGCATCGGAGGGTGAGACCGACCGGCGAATCGTCGCCGATGCCCTCGCCGCCGTCGGCATGAGCCCGTTCGCGGAGCGCTCGTTCGACACACTCTCGGGTGGGGAACGCCAACGCGTGCACCTCGCTCGTGCGCTCGCGCAGCAACCGCGCCTGCTGCTCCTCGATGAGCCGACCAACCACCTCGACGTGCGGGCTCAGCTGAGCCTGCTGTCACTGGTCAGGGCGCAAACCGCTGCCGGGATCACTGCCATCGCGGCGCTTCATGACCTCAACATCGCCGCGGCGTACGCGGACTCGGTGATTGTGCTGAGTGCCGGGCGCGTGATCGCCGCCGGCAACGTGGCATCCGTTCTCACCTCCGAACTCATCGGCGACGTGTACGGCGTTCGCGCCGACGTGCTCACCCACCCGCGCACCGGGCGTCCGCTCATCGCGTTCGACACGACGTGATCCGCTCGGGCAACGGATGCCGCGTCCTACTCAGGAGATAGACGCCATATCAGGAGGTTTTCACGACAAGTGTCCTGATTTGGCCGCCATTTCCTGTTTTGCCGTCGTCAGGCGGTTCAGCCCGAGGCTTCGGTGCGCGAGGCTTCGGTGCGCGAGGCTTCGGTGCGAGAGGCTTCGGTGCGAGAGGCTTCGGTGCGAGAGGCCGCTTCGGTGCGAGAGGCCACGCCAGCCGCATACCCGGCCGCGTAGGCCTCGTCGCTGCCTAAACGGAACATGTCCCGTTCAGCATCGCGAACCAGTGCCCGAGCGCCTGGCCCGTCCTCCTCGGTGACGAAGTGCGGCAGACCCCGGGCGACTGCTACCGGGCGACCACTCGTCTTGCCCTTCACCAGGTCGCCGGCAGCGGCGAGCTCGTCAGCAACCGCTGCAGCTGTGACGGTGAGCAGGCGACCTGTGGCATCCGTCTGCCCACGAAGGTCATCAACAACACGAATGCCGGCAGCGCCGATCGCCATATCGGTCTGACCCTCGCGCCACGGGCGCCCCACCGTGTCCGTGATGATCACACCCACGTCGACGCCCAATCGGGTGCGCAGCTCTGAACGCAGGTGGCGCGCCGATTCGTCAGGGTCGACAGGCAACAGCAGGATCGTGCCGTCCGGGGTGTTGCTCGCGTCGACGCCCGCGGCGGCCATCACCAGACCGAGCCGATTCTCGACGATGCGCGTGACGCCGTTCGGGTGTTCCCGTCGTGCCACCACCCGGACCGTCTCGTCGGTGATTGCCTGCTCGCGATCTGCGGCCAGGCGCATCCGCCCTTCTGCCTTGGACACGATTTTCGACGTCACGAGGAGGATGTCGCCGTCTTCGAGCTGCCCTTCAGCCGCGGCGGCCACGAGCGCGCCGAGGTCGTCACCCTCGGTGACCTCACCGATACCGTCGAGCCCAAATACTGTCAGCACATTGCCGCCTATCGGTGAAGTTTTGGAAGAACGTCGCGGCCGAAGGTTTCGATCCACTCCCGCTGGTTGCGGCCGACGTTGTGGAGGTAGATCCGGTCGAAACCGAGGTCAGCAAACGACTGGATGTGCCGACGGTGCACGTCGGGGTCGGACGAGATGGCCATCCGTCCGTCGAAGTCTTCCGGGCGGACCATGCGCGCCATCTGTTCGAACTCGAACGGTGAGCGAATGTCCGACTTGGGAAACCGCATGCCTCCGTTCGGCCATTCCAAGACGGCGTTGCGCCGTGCTTCCTCGTCGGTCGGCGCCCAGGACAGGTGCAACTGGAGCACCTTGGTCATCGCGGCCGGGTCGCGACCGACCGACCGCGCTCCCTCGTCGAACCGCGACAACAGCATCGCAACCTTCTCGCGCGGAGCCTCAACGGTGATTAGTCCGTCCGCGGTTTTGCCCGCCCGTTTCGCGGTCACCGGGCCTGACGTTGCAATGAGGATCTCCGGCGCGACGGCCGGCATCGTCCACAACCGGGTGGACTCCAGCTTGTAAAACGGACCCGCGTGTTTGACGTCCCGGCCGGCCAGGGACGCGGCGAAGAGTTTCTTGATGATGTCAACGGCCTCGAACATCCGGCTGATCCGCTCGTGCGCCTCGGGCCAATACTGGCCGACGATGTGCTCGTTGAGCGCCTCACCCGAACCCAGGCCGAGCCAGTGCCTGCCCGGATACATCGCGCCGAGCGTCGCGGACGCCTGCGCAACCATCGCGGGGTGCCACCGAAAAGTTGGCGCGGTGACGCCTGGTCCGAAATTCCCGTTGGTTCGCTCCCCAAGGGCCGCAAGCACGGCCCAGACGAACGACGACTCGCCCTGCTGCGGAACCCACGGCTGAAAATGGTCGGCGGCCATGACCCCGTCGAACCCGTTCTCCTCGGCGAACGCGCTGAGCGCGACAGCTTCCTGTGGGGCGAACTGTTCGAGCATCGCCGAGTAGCCGACAGAAAGGGAAGCCATTCCCCCATCTTGGCGCACGGAAGGGTCCGTGGTCTCGGCTAGCGTTGAACCATGCGAATCGCCACCTGGAACGTCAACTCCATTCGAGCCCGCGTCGTACGCACCGTCGATTGGATGGTGCGTGAAGACGTCGATGTGCTCGCCATGCAGGAGATCAAGTGCCGACCAGACCAGTTCCCGCTCGAACAATTCGAAGCGGCGGGCTATGAGGTCGCGATTCACGGGCTCAACCAGTGGAACGGTGTTGCCATTGCCAGCCGTCTTCCGATTGAGGATGTCACGACCTCCTTCGAGGGAATGCCCGGCTTCCTGAAGGGTGAAGAAGGACCAGACCTGCCCAAGGAAGCACGCGCTCTGGGGGCGACCATCAACGGTGTTCGCCTGTGGAGCCTGTACGTGCCCAATGGCCGCTCACTCGACGACCCGCACTATGTCTACAAGCTCGACTGGCTGGCGAAGCTGAAAGAAGACACCGGTGCCTGGCTCTCGGCGAACCCCGGCGCCCCGCTCGCCCTGATGGGCGACTTCAACGTCGCACCCCTCGACTCCGACATGGGCGACCCCAACCTCGTCCAGGGCCTGTCCACCCACATCTCGCCACCCGAGCGCGCGGCCATCGCGGCATTCGGCGAGATCGGCCTCACCGACGTTGTACGGCCTATCGTGCCTGAAGGCTTCACCTACTGGGACTACAAACAGCTCAAATTCCCGCGCAACGAGGGCATGCGGATCGACTTCATCCTCGGCTCGCCGGACTTCGCCGGCCTCGTGACCGGCGCATCCATCCACCGTAACGAGCGAAAGGGTGAGGCACCGAGCGACCACGTTCCGGTGATGGTCGAACTGGATCTGCCGACAGAAGACGACGATGATCGGCCCATGATCTTCTAACCAGGCTGCACCGCTAACACGGCTCCCGCTCTCGACGCAG
Source organism: Mycetocola zhadangensis (assembly GCF_003668565.1). GTDB lineage: Bacteria > Actinomycetota > Actinomycetes > Actinomycetales > Microbacteriaceae > Mycetocola_A > Mycetocola_A zhadangensis. The sequence continues at coordinate 640,603 of NZ_RCWJ01000002.1, read as the reverse complement.
TTCGAGAGCGGGAGTTTTGTTTTTCTGTGGTTTTTCTTGCTTTCCCACACAAACGGGCATAAAGTCACTGAAACAAAGATTCCGCTCCGGTTTCCAAAACGGCGAGCGAATTCCGGTTCAGAGAAGTCCGAAGGGTCAGCGTCGACATGTATGCCATCGAACGCCACGAGCGAATCGCCGAACTGCTTTCATCGAGCGGCCGCGTCACCGTGACCCAGCTCGCCGACTCGCTCGCGGTCACCGCGGAAACCGTTCGCCGCGATTTGGACCTCCTTGAACGACAGGGAGCGCTTCGCCGGGTCCACGGCGGTGCCGTCGCGTCTGGCAAGACCAGCCTCGTCGAGTCGACGGTTGCTGACCGCACCGGCCAGGCCCGCGAAGCGAAGCTCGCCATCGCCCGAGCCGCTTTCGCTCTCCTCGGCGACGACTTCCGCGGATCCATTCTGCTCGACGCCGGAACCACAACCGGAGCCCTCGCCGAACTCCTCGCCGACTGGCGCGGAGCCGGCACCTCCAGCCTCACGGTGATTACCAACTCAGTTCCGATCGCCGCCCTGCTTCACCACAACCCGGCAATCGACCTGCACCTGCTCGGCGGCAGCGTCCGCGGAGTCACCAGCGCCGCTGTCGGTGGAAGCACGATCGAGCAGCTCGCACACCTCCGCCCCGACATCGCGTTCCTCGGAGCAAACGGCATCTCCGCCGAGTTCGGCCTCAGCACCCCCGAGGAGCGTGAGGCATCGGTCAAGTCCGCCATGGTGCGCTCAGCCCGCCGAACTGTCGCCCTCGTTGACTCCTCCAAACTCGGCGACGAAGCGCTGTACCGGTTCGCCGAACTGCACGAACTCGACACCCTCATCTCCGACACCGACCCCATCGGCACCCTCTCGGCGGCACTCGACGCCGACGAGGTCGAGGTGATCGTCGCATGATTGTCACCGTCACCCTCAACCCGTCGTTCGACCGCACAATCGACCTCGATGCACCACTCGAGCGTGGCCAGGTGCAGCGCGCTGCCCGCGCGATCCAGGAGCCAGGCGGCAAGGGCGTCAACGTCTCACGCGCCCTGCACACCGCTGGCGTCTATACCCTGGCGATCCTGCCCGGTGCCGCGACAGATCCCATGGTTCTCGCGCTTCTCGCCGACCGCATTCCGGCCGAAACGGTTCCCGTCACCGCCGCCATCCGCTCAAACACGACGATCACCGAGCCGGGCGGAACCACCACCAAGCTCAACGAACCGGGAGCAGCCCTCTCCCCCGAAACCGCAACGGCCCTCCTCGACCTCATCGTCTCGAGATCAGCGGATGCCACGTGGCTGGTTCTCGCAGGATCCGTACCTCCAGGCCTCCCGACGGACTTCTACGCCCGCATCGTCCGCGAGGTCCGGAGTGCCGCTGACCGCAACGGGCTTGCCGCACCCCGCATTGCCGTCGACAGCTCGGGCGAACCACTCGCCGCGTTACTCGCGTCGGATCAGAACGTCGACCTGATCAAACCGAATGCCGAGGAACTGTTCGAGCTGGCCTCATCGCTCGGCATCGTCGTCCCGGACATCGACCCTGAATCGCTCGGCTTCGACGACGACACGGTTATCACAATCGCGGATCAGGTTCTCGAGCACGGCCTCGGCGCCGCTCTGATCACCCTGGGGTCTCGCGGCGCTGTGCTCGCTACTCCCACCGAGGTGCTGCGCGCAGCCGCACCCCGCATCGTTGCGCGCAGCACAGTCGGCGCTGGCGACTGCTCGCTCGCCGGCTTCCTGCTCGCGTCCGAACGAGGCGACGATGCCGCCGGCTGCCTCGCCCAGGCCGTCGCCCACGGCGCCGCGGCCGCATCCCTTCCAGGTTCCAGTGTTCCAACACTCGAACAGGCGGATTCCGGCACCATCGCCGTCACCCGCTCCCCCCGCGTACTCACCGAGTAACGCCCCTCCACCCACAACTTTCCCCTGCACCACCGCAACGAAGGAGTTTCGTTCATGACATCACTGATCACCCCGGAACTGGTCGTCCTCGACCAGGATCTCGGAACCGACCGCGCAACGGTCATCCGCACGCTCGCCACACTCGTCGTGAACAACGGTCGAGCCACCGACGTCGACGCCCTGTTCGCCGACGCATGGGACCGGGAGTCGAAGACGGACACCGGTATTCCCGGCGGTCTGGCCATTCCTCATTGCCGCTCAGAGGCCGTCACGGTTCCCACCCTGGCCATGGCGCGCCCGAACCCCGGCGTCGACTTCGGTTCGGACGACGGCCCCGCCGACCTGATTTTCTTCATCGCCGCTCCGGCTGGCGCGGACCAGGCCCACCTGCAATTGCTTTCCACCCTTGCCCGGTCGCTCATCCGTGAGGACTTCACCGACGCCTTGCGGAACGCTCCAACACCGCAGGCCATCGTTGACCTGGTAGACGGCGCCCTTGCACCGGCACAACCCGCGGCAGCCGCCGAACCGGCGGCCACACCGGCCGCTGGCGCCGGAGCATCCGCTTCTCTGGAAAACAACCGGCCCGTCCTCGTTGCGGTGACCGCCTGCCCAACCGGCATCGCGCACACCTACATGGCCGCCGATTCACTCGTCGCCGCGGCGAAGCGCGCTGGGGTCGACCTGCACGTTGAGACCCAGGGCTCGTCGAGTGTCACACCGCTGGACCCGGCGATCATCGCGAGTGCCTCAGCCGTGATCTTCGCCGTCGACGTCGACGTGCGTGACAAGGCCCGGTTCGCCGGGCTGCCGCTCGTTCAGTCGCCGGTGAAACGTGGGATTGATGAACCGGACAAGATGATCGCCGAGGCCCTGGCAGCGCCGAGCGACCCGAACGCCCGTCATGTCTCTGGCAGTGCAGCCGACGCGACGGCAACCGAAGACGCCCGCTCCGAGCACTTCGGCCAGAAGCTCAAGCGATACCTGCTCACCGGTGTCAGCTACATGATTCCGTTCGTCGCCGGTGGTGGTCTCCTGATCGCGCTCGGCTTCCTGCTCGCCGGGTACGAGATCACCGAGAGCGCGGGCAAGATCGTCCTGGACAACACGTTGCTCAACCTCCCAGACGGCGGACTCGGCGAGTACCTCGGCGCTGTCGCCTACGTCATCGGAAAGGCCTCGATGGCCTTCCTGGTTCCGGCGCTGGCGGGTTACATCGCCTACGCGATCGCCGACCGCCCCGGCATCGCCGTCGGATTCACTGCAGGAGCCGTCGCGCTCGTCATGAACGCCGGGTTCCTCGGTGGACTCATCGGTGGCCTCCTCGCCGGATTCATCGCGTGGGCCATCGGTCGACTCACCGTCCCCCGCTGGCTGCGCGGCCTCATGCCCGTCGTGATCATTCCACTTGTCGGTTCGATCTTCGCCTCCGGCCTCATGATCGTCGTACTCGGCGGCCCCATCGCCGCCCTGATGACTGGCCTCAGCACCTGGCTTTCCTCGCTGACGGGAGCATCGGCCATACTGCTCGGTGTGATCCTCGGAACGATGATGGCCATCGACCTCGGCGGCCCGGTCAACAAGGTTGCCTATGCCTTCGCCGTCGCAGGGCTCGGTGCCGCGTCGATCGACAACCAAGCACCGTGGGCCATCATGGCAACGGTCATGGCAGCCGGAATGGTGCCGCCGCTCGCTCTCGCCCTCGCAACGGTCATCGACCGCAAGCTGTTCAGCGCAGCGGAGCGTGAAAACGGCAAGGCGGCCTGGCTGCTCGGAGCCGCGTTCATCTCCGAGGGTGCCATTCCGTTCGCCGCAGCTGACCCGCTGCGCGTGATCCCCGCCGGCATCGTCGGCAGCGCGGTGACCGGTGCGATCGTCATGGGTACCGGCGTCACATCGCAGGCACCCCACGGCGGCATCTTCGTGTTCTTCGCCATCGGAAACGTCCTCATGTTCATCGTCGCCATCCTGGTCGGCGTGATCATCTCGGCGACCCTCGTCGTGCTCCTGAAGCGCTTCGTTCGGCGGCGTCCGGTTGCCGACGACACTTCGACAACGGATGCCACAACAATCGACGCGGGCGTTCCCGCGTCGGTCTGACCCGCTTGCTCCTCCCTCAATACGTCACAGTTAGGAAATTCATGTCAGAACGCACAGCAGTCATCGCCAGCCGCGTCGGCCTCCACGCTCGTCCGGCGTCGCTCTTCATCGACGCCGTGAAGCGGCAGCCCGTGAAGGTCACCATCGCAAAGGGGGACAGTGGTCCACTGAACGCGGCCAGCATTCTGTCGATCATGAGCCTCGGTGCATCGAACGGCGAAACCGTGACACTCGCTGCCGACGGTGAAGGAGCCGACGAGGCTCTCGCCGAGTTGGTCGCCCTGCTCGAAACGGACCTCGACGCCGAGTAGCCACTTTCGATCAACCCAAGGCCAGACGCACTCGACGTGCGTCTGGCCTTTGAGTTGCACGCGTCAGTTATGCGCCAGTGTCAGCTGCGTTGGCGAGCTGCCGCGATCGTGCGAGCGAGCGGCACGGGGGGGGGGGGGGGGGGGGGGGGGGGGGGGGGGGGGGGGGGGGGGGGGGATCGACCGAGCTGCGTTCAGCTACCCCTTGGTCACTATCGCGAATCCGCCGGGTTTCACGGTGATCTGCGCGACACCGCTGATGGCGTGTTCGGCGACGAGAGCGCCCTGCGCGTTATAGCTTTTCAGCGTTCCAGCGCCGCCGGCGGCGTTTACCGGAACTCGTTGGGCGACGGCGCTTGCCGAGTGAACCAGCTCGGTGCTCGCGTTCGAGCCAGCGAAGGTGAGCCGGGAAAAAAGTGGTCGCACGATCAGGGCGTCGACCCTCACCGGTCCGGCCAAAGCCGTCACGGAGACACTGGAGCTTTGGGGAGGAGCGGCGATGGGCAACGGTTGCGGAAGCAGGGCACCTGGGGCTGCAGTTATTCCCTGCTTTCCTGCACTGTGCTCGAGTACACCGAGCGGAACGTATTCGCTGCGCCACAGCGAACTGGCGTTTCCGTTCTCACCTGAAAGAACGACCGGGCTGATCAGGCGCTGCCCGGTCGACGAGGGAAGTGCAAAGGTCGCCGTGCGCCCTTCCGCCAGTTCCAGGTAGCCGGTTCCCGAGTATCGCGATTCGCCTGTGTCGGTTTCCTGAGGAGCAACGACCTTTCCGCTCGTCGACGAGGCCGCCTCCGCCTGCACGACGGTCGCGCCCTCCCTGGAGACGACAGTAGTCAGTCCGAGAGCACGAGCGCGGAGCTCAGGGTTCGCGTCAAGCGCGAGCATGGAGAGCTGTGCGTGGATTGTTGATTCCGCGCCACTGTTGCGGTTCACGGCACCGTCGGGCGCGACGCCGTCGAACACCACCCCGGTGGCTGGGTCGTAGGTTGGCTCGCCCGACGCGTTCGTGCCGAAGTACCAGCTGCCAAAGAGCGACGCGAGGTCGAGAAGGCCAGGCTTGCCCGCTGCCGCCGAAACGGCGATGAGTGATCGCAGGCGAGAGTCGACGCCGTAAGCGTTTTGAGTTCGATCGACTGGCGTGGGCTTCCACCCGTTGTCAGCACCTCCGGCGGTGAGCAAAATGGGGTCGAACACCGCCGAATCCGTGACTGCCGGTTCGAGCAGGGTTGCATCCTCGAGAACAGCAGATGCAGCGGCAAGCGCCGCAGGCATCTGGGAACCCTCCGCCTGCCACATCGACAGCGATTCGACGGACGGCAGAACAGCGCCGTACGGCCAGGTCCGGGCGTCACCTGAGCCGAGCGCCGCGATGCCCTCGGCCAGTTTGGCCGTGGCGGCACGAACTCGGTCGTCGTGAGCAGCCGCGGCCAGGTAGGCAGACAACCCGAGGACGGCTTCGGCACTGGCGTCTGCGGCGTTCGAGATCAACCACGCCGGGACTTGAGCGCCGTCGGCGGTGAGGTACTCGTCGTATCGCGTCAAAGGCTGACGGTCTAGAGCGGCCACCCCGAGTCGCAGTCGTTCCTGCAGAAAGGAGGCGAACGCGGGATCCACGTCGCGGAAGGCTGCGTAGCCCTCACCGAAGGCCCACAGCGCCCTGGCCGACCAAACGCTCTCGCTTGAGTCGGACGTGTCTGTCGGTGCTGCCGGTGCGGCGCCGGGATTGAGAGTGCCGTCCGGCTGCATCCACCTCACGACGTTGCCGGCATTCGAACCGGTCGCCGTCTGCAGGTATGCGGTCGAGCGGAGCAACTCGTAGGCGCTGCGCTGTGAGAACTCGTCACCGGACTGTGCCCAATGCCGCAGATATACAACCGCGGCGCGTGCTGTGTCATCGGCGTTGAAAGCCCCCTGCGCCCAATAGCCCGTCGCCGGGTCGAACTGGCCACCGCCACGGCGTTCGAATGCCCCACCGTCCCGGGCATCGGCATTCGCCCACGGCAACACAAGCTGGGGCTCCTCGGCAAGGCGCCAGGTGTCGTGTTCGCCGCTTGCTGCGGGAGCGACATCGTCGAGAAGGAAATCGAGGTGACCGACGTTGCTCAGGGGGAGAGTTTCGGCTGCCGCCGGGGCGGAGACACCGATGCCCGCAAGAAGTAGAGCTGTGCTCGCGAGTACAGCCAACAGGCGTCTGCCCATTACATTCGCCACGCTCCACACCTCCAGCCCCGTCGTTCGTCGAGGGTCACTCCTCGGTCGGAATGCGGTCAGCTTACGCGCTCGAGCCGGACATCGTGTGTACGGTTCCGTCGAGCGGGACTCTAGGTGAGGAGCAGTGACGCGACCAGGAGGACGGCGACTGAGCCGACCGTGGTCAACAGGATGGTGTCACGGGAGAGGATGACTCCGCGCGAATAGCGCTGCGCGTAGTTGAAGACGTTCTGGGCCGTCGGCAGTCCGGCAAGAACGACGACAGCGAAGAGCTCGTGCCCGGTGATGCCGAAACCAACCCCGATGAGCCAGGCGACAACGGGCATGATGGCCAGTTTGATCGTGGTGGCGAGCAAAACATCCCTTCGCCCGGATCCGGCCTGGAGGATTTTTGTACCGGAGAGAGACATACCGAAGTTCATCAGCATCAGCGGGAGCGCCGCTGCTCCGATGAGTCGGAATGGCTCGAATATCGGCTCCGGAACGGTGATGCCCGTGACAGAGACGAGCAGCCCCAGGAGCGAACCGATGATGATCGGGTTACGGAACGGCTGGGTGAGAATGCGGCCAACGGAGGCTTTGCCACCCGTTCCCAAATCGAGCAGCGTGAGTGCAACCGGAGCAAAGATGAGCATCTGCAGCAGGACCACCGGTGCCGAGTAGGTGGCGTCACCGAGAACGTAGACGGATACGGGGATTCCGATGTTGTTGGCATTGACGTAGCCGGAGGCCAGCGCGCCAATCGTTGCCTCGGGCATCTTGCGGCGCCACACGAGCACAGCGACCAGAAGGAAGACGCCGAACGCCGAGGTCGCCGCGAGGAGCGACACAACCAGCAACGGCGAGAATAGACGGTCCACCTCGGCCTCGGCCAACACGGTGAACAGCAGGCACGGCGACAACACGAAGAAGATCGCCCGGGCCATAACCTGTTGCCCGTGTTTGCCGAGCAGGTCGATACGTCCAACGAGATAGCCGACAGCGATGATGATGCCGATCACCACGAACCCCGTCAGAACCCCAGACATTTGTCCATTCTGACAGCACCGATGGCATCCGCTTGCCGTAAGAAGCCCGCGCGCCCCACCTGCCAGCCGCACTCCGCCCTCGAACGCGGTGCTCTAGCCAGCGGCTACTCGCCTGAGTAGTGTCGAAGAATGCCTCACCTCGATGTGCCGGGAGCCCGGCTGTACTACGAGACGGACGGTCACGCGGCCGACGAGCCGCTGCTTCTGGTTCACGCGGGCATTGCGACCCTGCGGATGTGGGACCCCATCGTTGAGGCACTGGCGGCAACCCACTATGTCGTTCGTTTTGACACGCGCGGATACGGCCAGACGACCTGCGGGCCGGACGCCTTCTCTGACCGGAATGACGCACGAGCGCTTCTTGACCACCTGGGAGTGCTGCGGCCGACGATTGTCGGCGCGTCACGAGGTGGCCGGATCGGGCTCGACATCGCCGTCGAAACCCCGGACCGGGTGGCGGGAATTGTCACCATCGGGTCGGGGCCGAGCGGGTTTCCCGAAGTCGAGCTCACCGACGCCGAAGACGAACTGTGCACACAGCTCGACGAAGCGTGGGAGGTGAGGGACCACAAGCGCATCGCCGATCTCGAGGTGAGGCTCTGGTCGATCGGCCCGTTGCGCAACGAGCGGGACCTGGACGAGGAGTTCGTTCGCACGGCGTTCGAGCTCAATCGGTTGAACCTCGGTCACCACGAAGACCAGATCGGCGAATCGACCGACCTGGAACCGCCAGCGTACGACCGCATCGTCGACCTCGATGTTCCGGCGCTCGTCACCGTCGGCGAGTTCGACATCACCAGGGCGCTCATTTCCTTCGAGTACCTGGCCGAGACGATCCCCAACGCCTCCCGTCACATCTTTCTCGACACCGCGCACCTGCCGAGCGTTGAACATCCGCAGGAATTTCTCGCGGTGCTGAGCCCGTGGCTGTCAGACCACGGGCTCTGAACCCACGTTTTTCCGGCGCTCAGTCGGCAGCGCGCTTGACCCTGTCGTATGCGGCGAGCGCCGCTTTGCGGGTTTCCGCGAGGTCCACGATCGGTTCGGGGTATGCGTCGGTTCCCCACTCGGGCACATTCTGGCGAATGTACTCCCCGTGCGGGTCAAACTTTTTGGCCTGCAGTTCGGGATTGAAGACGCGGAAGTATGGCGCGGCATCCGCTCCTGAACCGGCCACCCACTGCCAGTTGAACCCGTTCGCCGCTGAATCGGCGTCAACGAGGGTGTCCCAGAACCAACGTTCACCCTCACGCCAGTCAATGAGCAGGTTCTTCGTGAGGAAAGACGCCACCACCATGCGAACCCGGTTGTGCATGGCACCGGTCCGCCACAGTTCACGCATGCCAGCGTCGACGATCGGGATACCCGTCCGACCTTGCTGCCAGGCGGCGAGCGCCTCTTCATTGAGCGGGGGCCACGGGAACGCGTCAAAACTCGATCGCCAGTTCGAGGTCGCAAGATCCGGAGCAGCGAACAGCACGTGGTAACAAAACTCGCGCCAGCCGAGTTCCGTCAGAAAGCGAGAAGCACCGGCAGCTTCCCGCGAACTCGCCCCGCGTCGAACCAGGTCGGTTTCGGCCCACACCCGGTGCGGGCTGATCTCGCCCCAGCGCAGGTGCGGCGAGAGCCCCGACGTCGCCGACTGCGCCGGCAGGTCGCGCTCATCGTCGTACGCGGCGAGCTTCTCGGTCAGGAACTCATTCAACAGACGATGAGCGGATGCCTCTCCCGGCTGCCATGCCTCACGGAGTCCCCCGGCCCAGTCGGGTCGAGTCGGCTCGAGTTCCCACGTCTCCAGCAGATCGGTGGCAACGTTTCTCTCCCAGCCGGTCAGCGTTTCGGGTTCATCGAGCGGTGCCCGCGGAGGCGGACTGGAGAGGCAGGCTCGCCAGAACGGCGTGAAAACGGAATACGGAGTACCGGAGCCGGTCGTGATCGTCCACGGTTCGAAGAGCAACGCGGCCGCGAAGCTGGTGACCTCTACGCCGTCCGCGCGCAGACCGGCCTTGATCCCTGAGTCGACCTGCCGTTCGGCCGCACCGTAGCGGCGGTTCCAGAACACCGCCTCGGCACCGAGCTCCTGCACGAGGCGAGGGATCTCGTCGCCGGCAGCTCCCCGGCGAAGAACGAGCTGGACGCCCAGGTCGCCGAGCGACCGTGACAGTGCGGTGAGGCTCTGGTGCAGCCACCACCGTGCGGCGCCACCGAGCGGACGAACCCCTGGCGACACGTCATCGAGCAGGTAGATCGCGACGATTGGTCGACCGGACTCGGAGGCCGCGGTGAGTGCGGGGTTGTCGTCGAGCCGCAGGTCCTCTCGGAACCAGACGAGCGCCGGGGCGTTTACAGCCATTTGTTCCTCTTGAAGATGATGTAGAGCACCAACCCGCTCCCGAACATGAGAGCGAGCGCAAATGGGTATCCCCATACCCATTCCAGTTCCGGCATGTGCCGGAAATTCATTCCATAGATCGATCCGATAATCGACGGCGCGAAGAAGATCGCGGCCCAGCTCGAGATGCGCTTGACCTGCTCGCTCTGCGCGAAGCTCGCCTCATTCTGGCGCTGGCCGACGAGCGCCGTGTTCACGGTGAGCGCGTTTTGCAGCAGGGCGCGGAATGCCGCAGCGCGCTCCACCACCCGAAGCACATGGTCGTGCACGTCACGCAGGTACCGGCGCAGCTCGACGGGGACACCGTACTTGTCTGCTCCGTCGCCCAGAGACTCGAAGATACCCACAAGCGGCTGGGTTGCCCGCTGGAACTCGATCACCTCTCGGCTGAGCGCGTAGATTCGCTTCGACGACTCCTGCCCGCCGGAAAACAGCGCGTCCTCGATCTCCTCGATGTCATTCTCCAGTCCGGCAATCACCGGCGCGTATCCGTCGACGATCTCGTCGATGACCGCGTACAACACCGACTCGGGCCCCATCGCAAGGAGGTCGGCATCACCTTCGAGGCGTTTGCGGATGCCGGCGATGTCGGGAGTCTCCGCGTGCCGGATGGTGACGGCAAAGTCCTTGCCGACGACGACGTGAACCTCGCCGAACTCGACGCGCTCATCTGCATCGATGTACCGAGCTGCCTTGAACACGGCGAACAGGGTGTCGCCGTACCGTTCCATCTTCGGTCGCTGGTGACCGGAAAGAGTGTCCTCAACCATCAGCGAGTGCAGCCCGAACTCCGCGGCGACAGAGTTCACTTCGTCCTGGTCCGGCCGGTACAAACCGATCCAGGCCATGCCGCCCTTCTCCTGCAAGACCTCGTAGGTGGCGTCGAGGCTCGGCGGGGTCGCCACCCGGCTGCCGCCGAGGTAGACGGCGTTATCCACGACGACCATGGTTCATCCTTCCGCCCGCAGTGTTACGGAGTGTTTCAGCCCATCTGATGTGATTTGGCGCATGTCAGTAGCGTGAAACCACCCGAATTCTCGCTCTGAGGAGCAACCTATGACATCTTCGCGCTTGACCGCTGGTCCGCAGGGGGCCTTGCGCGCCGTGTCGAATTCAGCCAAGGGCCCTGAGTTTGAGACAACGGATGCTGCGCTGACGGTTTCATTTGCCGGAATCGGTCGCACTTTCCCCGGCGAACGCGGTCAGGGCCGTTCCGTTCTTCGCGATATCTCCCTCGATGTGAAAGCCGGAGAGGTGCTCGCGATCCTGGGAACAAGCGGCTGCGGAAAATCGACGCTGCTCCGAATCGCCGGTGGTCTTGACTCGGCAACGACCGGTGACATTCTCATCGACGGCAGACCGGTCACTCCATTCGACGCTCGCACGGCCGTCGGTTTCCAGGAACCCCGCCTGCTGCCCTGGCGGAGCGTCGCAGACAACGTTGCGCTCGGTCTTGTCCGCGGCACACCGAAAACCGAAGGTGCCGCCCGGGTGGCGAACCTCATCGACCTCGTCGGCCTCGGAGCCTTTGCGGGGCACCGCCCCCGGCAGATCTCCGGTGGAATGGCGCAGCGCGCCTCCCTGGCTCGGGCGCTCGCCCGCAACCCGGGGGTTCTCCTCCTGGACGAACCGTTCGGGGCGCTCGACGCCCTCACTCGCCTGAAGATGCAGGATCTTCTGCTGGACGTGCACGCCGCGGCTCCAACCACTGTGCTGCTCGTCACTCACGACGTCGACGAGGCGCTGCAGCTCGCCGACCGCATCATCCTCCTCGGCCGCAAGGACGGTGAGGAAGGTTCGTCGATCGCCCAGGAGATCGTCGTCCCTGGCCACCGACCCCGCGACCGCGGGTCAGCCGAACTTGCCGAGCTGCGCGGCCGCCTCCTCGCAGGCCTCGGTATCGACCGCCACGGTGAAGCCCGCGGTGTCGAAAAGACAACGGCGATGCCGACCTTCCCGTATTGACCCCCACCTGCTCCACTCCACTTCGTCCAACTAAAGGAACAGCTCATGGCTCGCTCACGATTTTCCCTGGCGGCACTTGTCGCCGGTGCCGCAACAGCGGCGCTTCTCCTCACCGGCTGCGTGGCAGGCGAAGGCCAGGCCGCCAGCGCGGCTAAAGACGACGGCAGCACAACGGTGACGGAGGGCGGAACCCTCAACATCGACTTCGCCACCTACAACCCGCTCTCGCTGATCATCAAGGAGAAGGGCTGGCTCGAAGACGCCCTCGCTGACCAGGACGTCTCTGTCAACTGGGTGCAGTCCGCCGGCTCGAACAAAGCCAACGAGGCGCTTCGCGCCAATGCGATCGACGTCGGGTCGACAGCCGGGTCGGCCGCGCTCCTTGCCAGGTCCAACGGTTCACCGATCCAGGTCATCGACATCTATTCGCAGCCCGAGTGGGCAGCACTCGTCGTCGGACCGAACTCGACGATCACCGACGTCGCCGAGCTCAAGGGCAAGAAGATCGCCGCGACCAAGGGCACCGACCCCTACTTCTTCCTGCTGCAGACGCTCGAAGACGCTGGGCTCACCCCCGAGGACGTCACCATCGAGAACCTGCAGCACGCCGACGGCTGGGCGGCGCTGCAGAACGGTTCGGTCGACGCCTGGAGCGGACTGGACCCGATCATGGCCAACGCCGAAGAGGCGGGCGCCAAGCTGATCTACCGCAACGTCGACTTCAACACCTACGGTTTCCTCAACGCGACCGAAAGCTTCCTGAAGGAGAAGCCGGACCTGGCACAGGCTGTCGTGAACGCGTATGAGCACGCCCGAGCATGGGCAGCCGAGAATGAGGAAGAGGCTGCACAGATCCTCGCGACGGTGGCCGGACTCGACCTTCCCGTTGCAACGCGCGTGATCTCCGAACGTTCGAACCTCGATGTCGACCCGGTTCCCGGGGACGCGCAGACCGATGTGCTTGGGATTGTCGGCCCAATCTTCGTCGAAACCAACGACGTCGCAAGCCAGGACGCCGTCGACGAAGCGCTCGACACCATCATCAACGACGAATTCATCACCCAGGCCGACCCCGACGCGATCGGTTAGTCGTCCGTAGTGGAGGCGCGTGGCATCCGTCTCCACTTCTTCTCGTTTTCCAGGCAGGAATTTTCATGACTCACACCGACAAGCTGACAACGGCAGACGAGGTTCGCGCTGGCGTCGCTTCGTCAGCGGGGTTATCGAGCGAGCAGCCTGTCGCGGTGCGAGCGCGACCGTCGGTTGCCGCTCGCACCGAGGCATCCGCTCGCCGTGAGGATTCCGCGCGCGGGCGCGTCCCGCTGACCCGCCGCACCTGGTTCGTGATCGTCGGTGGTTCGCTGCTGCCGCTGCTGTTGCTGGCGATCTGGCAGGCGGTGACCGCCCTCGGTCTCGTCAGCGCGTCACAGCTTCCGTCGCCGGCATCGGTCTGGACCGCCGGGGTTGACCTGCTGCAGCGCGGACTGCTCGGTCAATACGCGGCGATCTCGACGCAGCGTGTACTGATCGGTTTCGCCATCGGAGCCTTGCTCGGACTGATTCTCGGCGCGATTGTGGGGTTGTCTCGACTGGCCGACATCCTGATCGCACCCACCCTCGGCGCGATTCGTGCGGTTCCGTCACTCGCGTGGATTCCACTGCTCATCCTGTGGCTCAAGATCGGCGAGGAATCGAAGATCACGCTGATCGCGATCGGTGCATTCTTTCCCGTTTACACAACGGTGTCTGCCGCGCTCCGCCATGTCGATCGTCAGCTCGTCGAGGCAGGGCGGGCGTTCGGCTACAACGGGGTCCGCCTCTTCTCCACCGTGCAACTGCCGGCCGTTCTGCCGTCTGTGGTGTCCGGGCTGCGCCTCGCTCTGGCACAATCATGGCTCTTCCTCGTCGCCGCTGAGTTGATCGCGTCATCCATGGGACTTGGCTTCCTGCTCATCGACTCGCAAAACAACGGCCGGATCGACCGCATCATCCTCGCGATCATCCTGCTTGCCGTGCTCGGCAAGGTGACCGACTCCCTCGTCGGACTCTTCGAGCGCTGGGTGAACAAACGCTGGAGCTGAACCCTGACGGCGGGTCTGATGCCCCTTGCCACCGGGTCCCTGTGCTGGTGTGATGGAACCAGGTGATTTGCCGCGCTACCCGCGCACCGAATCGCCGCCCCGACCCGGGACACCCACATCACCCACAAGGAGATCTGACAATGACGTCTTTTTCATCCGGTGCGTCTCTCGACGCCCTGCACTCCCCCTCCCTCGACCACGAAACCGTGCTGATCACCCGCGGCAATCGATCCGGGCTCACAATCAGCGTCGCGGTCCACTCCACCCGGCTCGGCTCAGCCCTCGGCGGCGCCCGGGTCTGGCACTACGACTCCTGGCTCGACGCCGTCGACGATTCGCTTCGACTTTCGGCCGGGATGACCCTCAAGAATGCGGCGGCGGGGCTTGCCCGTGGCGGCGGCAAGTCGGTCGTGTTCATCCCCAACGGCACAACGCTCGACGCTGAGCGCAAACGCCTCGCCATGCTCGACCTCGGCGATGCCGTCGAGAGCCTGGGCGGCAGCTACCAGACGGCGGAGGACGTCGGCACAAGTGCCGCGGACATGGCAGTCGTGGCCGAACGAACCGCTCATGTCTGCGGGCTGCCCGCCGACAGGGGCGGAGTCGGCGAGCCAAGCGACGCCACGGCGCAGGGCGTGTTCTCGAGCATTGTTGCCACACTCGAAACGGTCACAGGGAGCCCGTTGCTTTCCGGTCGACGGGCGACCATCTCGGGGCTCGGCCAGGTGGGATCACGGCTCGCACGGCGGTTGAGCGAGGAAGGCATGTCACTCATCGTCACCGACGTGAATCCGGCGAGACGTGCGTTCGCTGAGGAGATTCATGCCAGCTGGATCGCCCCAGGCGACGAGCACCTTTTCGAGACGGACGTGTTCGTACCGTGTGGCGTCGGCGGTGCTTTGACGCACGACGTCATCGCGCAGTTGCGGTGCGCGGCCGTCGTCGGTGCAGCGAACAATCAGTTCGCCGATGCTGACGGGGCTGAACTCCTCGCCGAGCGCGGGATCCTCTGGGCGCCGGACTTCATTGCGAACGCCGGAGGTGTGATCTACCTCGACATGGCGTCGAAGCCGGGTGCGGACCGGGCCGCAATCCTCGGTCGCGTCGACGACATCGGCCACACGCTCAAGGCTGTGTTCCGTGATGCCGCCGCACGGTCAGTCACAACGCTGGCCGCCGCGGAGAAACTCGCGATCGACCGGCTCGACGCGGCCCAGGCTCCAGCAACATCGACCGAGGCCGCGCACCACGTTCGCGCCGCTCGGGGCGTAGCGGCGACGACGGGTCAGTTTCTGCAGCCGGCATAGATCGGGCGTGAGGTCGAGCCGAGTGAACACTCGGGCGCTCACGGCAGTTGCCGTGGCATCCGTTCTGCCTCGAAATCGTGTGCCGCCCACGCCCGAATGCGGAGACCTTGAGCGCCGCCTGTTCCGTGGCTTACCCAGCGCACGCAGTTAACCTGCGCGCCGGTGTGATTTCCCGCAGCCAACGCTCGCAGGAGGCAAAGAAACGCTCCCACTGCGCCGGATACGCTCGAGACACACCGTTTGCAACGACGCCGGGAGGGTTGTTATGTCTGAAATTCACGCACAAGTGATCGTTGGCGAGCCCGAGGTCGTTGAAGACCGCGACCTGGCCATGCACCCGGCCTGGCTTCGTCTCAAGGACGCCGCTGTGAGCATCCGCCCGCTTCAAGTCAAGGACGGATCAATTCCCGAAGCGGATGCCCATGGTGCAGCACACGAACTCGTCACGACGATCGTCGGTGCGGTTCGTGAGCTGGCTCCGCTGTTTCCCTGGGACGCCGAGTATCTCGACGCCGTTGTGATCGACTTCGAACGCTGGGCGGCCGAGGACTTTGGGGTGCCCGACTTCTACGACTCGCTTCGAGCGTTCCAGCCGCAGCAGCACCGCATCGACGGGCGCAAGCACCTGGTGATGTTTCCGATGTACACGCAGAACGGGTCGACCGACCGGCTCGTTGAGGCTGTGCTCGTTGAAGTGGTCTGGCCGGTCTTCGTCGCCGAGCTCGAGGCCGGGGAGTACTCAAACAAGCTGTTTGTTCCAATCCGGTTTCTCGACTTTACGCCGGGGTACGACACCAACTCCGCTGTGTTGTTTCCGGAGACCGTCGCGATGCGCGCGATCCCGACCTTCACCTGGGGTGCGATCTTCGCCGACCGTGAGGCCGCGAGGTTCCGGCGGGTCGTGAAAGCGGCCGCCGACATCACGAAGCTTGAGTTGCCTGCCGACGCGCAGGCGCTGCTCGAGAGCCAGGAGCTCGCCGAGGAGACCTTCGTGATGTGGGACCTCATCCACGACCGCACGCACATGCGCGGCGACCTTCCGTTCGACCCGTTCATGATCAAACAGCGAATGCCGTTCTTCCTCTACTCGCTCGAGGAGTTGCGCTGCGACCTGACGGCGTTCCGTGAATCGGTGAAGCTCGAACGAACCCTGTCTGCGCAGAGCCCGGCCGAGCTCACCGAAGCGGAGACCGAGATCCTCGCCCACGCGAAACTCGTGCAGTACGCCGTGATCTTCGACCGAATCTTCCGGTTCGCGCTCACCGGCAGCAGGGTGCGCAACTACGACGGGCTCGGCGGCCAGCTGCTGTTCGCGTGGCTGCACCAGCACCACGTGCTTCACTGGACAGACACAGCGCTCACCATCGACTGGGCTGACGTGCCCGACGTTGTGGTCGCGCTCGGCAATGCGATCGACGAGCTCTACTGGCGCTCGATCGACCGGCCGAAGGTCGCGCACTGGCTCGCCGCGTACGACCTCGTGTCGAGCACGCTCGAACCGCACCCCGCCTCGGCGTGGGCGCGCGGCCTGCCCGACGACGTCCTGACCGGTGCTCCGAAGGGTTACACCGACCTGGTGAGAGACGACGAGTTCCCGCTCAGCATGTTTTACGAGGCACTCTCAAAGAAGATGAGCGACGTGATCGAGTCGACGGCGGGTATCACCGGGACCACGGGCAATTAGGAGGCTGTTTTCGAGAACGGATGCTCCGGCATCCGTTCTCGAAAACACAGCTCGGTTCGCGACCGGGTTACGGATCAATCGGAGAGCCCGAACAGCCCCCTGCCGTGTTGAACGAGAACGTCGTAGGCGTCGCCGTACGTCTCGGGGACGGGCCGGTTGGGCTCATACTTGGCGAGCAACAGCCCGAGCACCCCTTTGGCGGGCGGCGTCAGCGGGTGGTGCGCGTCGGTTTCGTGAACCTTCCCCTGTGACTCCGAGTTCGGTGGCACGTACGCCGGATGAGTGTCAGGCCACAGCGCCGGCTGCCGCGGTTGGGTCAGGGTGAGCGCGTTGGTGATGGGGGATGCTGTGTCGTTCCGCCTGCTCAGCGGTTTCAGGCCATGCAGTGCGCTCAGGGTGCTCGCAACGGCTCCGTGGTGCATTTCTTCGGAAATGATCGTGCCGGACGGCGTGTAGGCGGAGATCACCAGGGCCGGAACCCGGCAGCCGAGTCGGTCGAAGGTGAAGCCCATTTCGCCGGGTTTCTGATCCTTGTCCGGCGGGGTCGCCGGCGGGGGCGGCACATGGTCGAAGGTTCCACCGTGCTCGTCGAAGGTGACCAGGAGGGTCGTGTTCATGGCGTTCGAACCGGATCCGGACGCCGAGTTCTTGATCGAGGTATAGATCTCCGAGAGCAGCACCTCCCCGGCCCGCACATCGGAGAGCGCACCGTCGATGACCGGTTCACCGTCCACCTCGCTCTCGCGCAGCCGACCCACTGGCGGATGCATGTCGTTGTGGTTGAAGATCATCCGCGGTTCGATGAACGAGTATGCCGGCAGGGTGCCGTTTGCAACGTCCTGATGAAATTGCTTCATACCGCGGAAGTTGGACATCCAATACTTCTCGGTCGCCGCGGCATGGATGAGTCCGGTCAGCGAGATCAGCTGGTCGTCGTCGTAGTACACCCGCCAGGAAACCCCGGCGGCCTCGAGCTGGTTGAACAGGGTGGTTGTGAACCTCGGGTCGAGCCACTTGCGAATTCCGCCGTTCTCGACATTGGTGACGAACCCGTGCGAGGTGCCGGCGTGGAAGAACGATCGGTTACAGAACGTCTGTGACGGCACTGCGCAGTGCCAGGCGTCGTACACCGCGAAGTTGCGGGCCAGGGTGCTCATCACCGGAAGCATCTCCGGCGAGAATCCGCCCATCGCGGCCGCGTACTCGACCTCGGTCGGTTCTTTCCCCTGTTCGTGTCGATAGTTGATGATGTAGTCGGTCACGAACCCCGACATGGTCGGGGTGGCCCCTTTCGGCGGAGCGTTGAACGGTGACGCCGCGCCGCCCTCGGTCAGGTGGGCGTTGCCGGGCGGGTCGACAAGGTTGAACAACTGCGTGTTCACGTGCGGGTAGGTCTCACCAGGGTCGGGGTCCGGCTGCGACATCACCGTGTCGGTGGGCCCGTCGTACACGTGGGTGGCCACGACAGTGCCGTCTGGCGCCGTGTTGCTGTAGTCGCCATCCGTGACCCCCTGAAACGACTGGCCGCGCGGCGGATCGGTGTTCTCGTACAGTCGCCCGAGCAGGTTGTCGAACGAACGGTTCTCGAACATCACAACGACGAGGTGATCGAACCCGGGTTCGGACCGAGCGGGCACCGGCGTGTAGCCCAGGTCGGTCCCGACGTTCGCCGCGACGGCCGCACCGGCGAGGCCGCCGACCGCGAGCCCCGAAACCGCGATGCCGGACGCCCGGAAAAAGTCGCGACGCGATGCGCCCGACGACGGTTCTGGCTCACGTTCCCGCGATTCCATGGTTGATTCTGGCACGGCACCGCCTCACGCGGCCAGAATGGAGCCATGATCGCACTTGCCGGAAAACTCGTGCTCGTTGCCGGCGCCACAAGCACCGCAGGCGTTGCTGTCTGCCGTGAGCTGGCCGCGGCTGGCGCACGGGTGATCGCTGTCGGTTCCAATGAGGAGCGCCTGGCCCGGTTGACCGAGCAGGTACCGGATGCCATAAGCCAGGTTTATGACCTGGCCAGCTTCGACGACGTGGTCGCGTTGGGCGAACGCATCCACACTGAGATCGGTTCGGTCGACGGGCTCATCCACCTCGTCGGCGGGTGGCGCGGCGGCGGTGGGCTCTCCGGCCAGAGCGATGACGACTGGGAGTTCCTGCATTCCCGCATCGTCACCACCCTCCGTAACACCACGCGGGTGTTCGTCGACGACCTGCGCGAATCGCACGCGGGTCGGCTCGCCATCGTCTCGACCACCACCCTCGGCCACCCGATGCCGGGCGGCGCGAACTACGCCGCCGCGAAGGCCGCAGCCGAAACCTGGGTGCGTGCGATAGCGAACGGATTCGAGAAGTCCGCACCGACAGCATCCGTCACTGTCTTCGTCGTCCGTGCGCTCGACGGCCTCGAATCGCAACTGGCGACCGAGGTGACGCGTCTGTGGGACACGGACGTGGCATCCGCCCCCTTCTTCCGTCGTGTGCTCACACAGGACATGTCCTAGGTGCGCCCCGAACTCCGTCGCACGACGGATGCCGCAGCAACTCCCGGTCGCTAGCGTGGAACCGTGACTTCCACCTTCGTGCCCGCTCTCGACCCGAACGACCCCGCCTGGCGTCGGCCGACGGTCACGCCACGGCAGTTGCGCGCCGACGTCATTCTCGCTGTGGTGCTCTTCATCGGCACCCTGTTCAGCCTCATGCTCTACCAGGTGGCCGGTCTCTACGATGACCCGGCGCCGATGTGGCTCAGTCTGATCTGGGCCGTACTCATCACCCTGCCGCTCGCGCTTCGCCGCCGGTTCCCCAACACGGTGGCCATCGTCGTGTCGATCGCGTTCATCTGTGGCGGTGAACTGCACGTGCCTGAGCTGCTGATGTGCAACATCACCCTGTTCATGGCGTTGTACGCCGTTGGTGCCTGGGTGGACAACCGGCGCACCGCCCTGCTCGTGCGGGCCGTCATCATCGCCGCGATGCTCGGGTGGCTGGTGATCGCCATGTTCCGGCAGACCACAGACCCTGACGCGCTCGAGGGGCTCTCACGGGTGGGCGCGTTCTCGCCACTCGTGGCCTACCTGATGATCCAGATCCTCACAAACCTGCTCTACTTTGGTGGCGCGTACTACTTCGGCGACCGGTCATACAGCTCGGCACGGCAGAAGGCGCTGCTGGAGTACCGCACGGCGGAGCTCGAATACGAGCGGGAGCGCACCGAACAGCAGGCCGTCGCGCTCGAGCGGGTGCGCATAGCCCGAGAACTGCACGACGTCGTCGCCCACCACGTGTCGGTGATGGGCGTGCAGGCGGGCGCCGCCCGAACCGTGCTCGACTCGAACCCCGCGATGGCTCGGGACGCACTGGCGAACGTCGAAATCGGAGCACGCACAGCCATCGACGAACTGCAGAAGCTGCTGCACACCCTCAGGGAGACGGAGCATGACGACGATTCCGCCTCAACGAGCGCATCGACGCTCGGCCTCGACTCCCTCGACGCTCTGATCGCAGACTCCACGGCCTCCGGCCTGCCGACGACCCTCGAGGTCATTGGGAAACCTCGTGAGGTGCCAGGGCTGGTGCGCTTGAGCCTCTACCGGATTGCCCAGGAAGCGCTCACCAACGCCCGCAAGTATGCCGGGTCTACGGCGACCGCGGATGTTCGGGTGCGCTACCTCGACGACGCCGTCGAACTGGAGGTGGCGAACACCGGAACCGTTCCATCCCAACCGCGCCAGGGCGGGCTCGGCCACGTCGGCATGCAAGAACGCGTCGACGCGCTCGGTGGCACCC
This sequence comes from Mycetocola zhadangensis, assembly GCF_003668565.1. Lineage (GTDB taxonomy): Bacteria > Actinomycetota > Actinomycetes > Actinomycetales > Microbacteriaceae > Mycetocola_A > Mycetocola_A zhadangensis. The sequence continues at coordinate 619,808 of NZ_RCWJ01000002.1, read as the reverse complement.
TCGAGCTCGGCCCGCGTGTTCGAGGTGGCTACCTGGTGCGCGCCCGGATCCCAGAAGACACAGTTTCAGTTGCCGACGCAACGCCGAGCCCTGCCAGGCAGCACACCACCCAGGAGATTCCACGATGACAGCCACCCGAGTGCTCCTCGCCGACGACCACGAAATGGTGAGGGCCGGGTTTCGGATCATTCTCGGTTCGCAGGCGGACATTGAGGTGGTGGGAGAGGCCGCAACAGGAACCGAAGCCCTTGCCCGCGCCGCTGAACTCCAGCCGGACGTCATTTGTATGGACGTGCAGATGCCAGACATGGACGGACTGGAAGCGACAAGGCGAATCACCTCGAACGACGACGGAACATCCGCTGTCCTCATCCTCACCACGTTCGACCGCGACGACTACCTGTTCGAGGCATTGTCGGCAGGAGCGAGTGGGTTCCTGCTGAAAAACTCCACTCCCGAGCAGCTCATCGACGCCGTTCGGGTGGTTGCGGCCGGCGACGCGCTCCTCGCTCCGGCGGTGACCCGTCGCGTGATCGAAAGATTCGGCAGTCGAACGGATGCTCCGGCGAGCGGTGCAGGGACGTCCCCCGTTTCGCGACCGGCGGCTCTCGACACCCTCACCGAGCGAGAGTCCGAAGTGCTCACGCTCGTCGCGCAGGGCCTGTCGAACGCCGAAATCGCTCAGCAACTCTTCGTCGGCGAGGCGACCGTGAAGTCACACGTGTCGAAGGTGCTGCAGAAGCTCGGCCTGCGCGACCGCATCCAGGCCGTCGTCTACGCCTACGAGCACGGGGTCGCTGTTCCGGGGTCCTGACCTCGGCTCAGTTCACCACACCCAGCGATGTTATGGCCCCGCCTGCGGCATCCCGCCCGGCGGATTGCCACGCGCTCCGAGCACCCTCTCGGCAGCCCGCACCATGGCGATGTCGATAAACGTGCCATCGTCAAGCACGAAAGCGCCGGTGCCGTCCGCAGCGGCGGACTTCACGCGGTCGACGATGCCCTGTGCCCGGGTTATTTCCGCAGCGCTGGGTGTGAAAATCCGTCGAATGACCTCGAGCTGACGCGGGTGCACTGCGGTGCGGCCGGCGAACCCGAGCGCGCGGCCGGCACGGCAACTCGCCTCGAGACCCTCAAGGTCGGTGACATCGGCGAAGACGGCCATCAAAGGCGCCCGGATGCCGGCAGCGGCGGCGGCATTCACGATACGGCTGCGTGACCACGCGAGCCCGACCTCGCCCTCCGGTCCCGCCGGGACGCCGAGCTCGGCTCGGAGGTCGGCCTCCCCGGTTGCGATGGACGAGACACCCGAGCGTGCAATCTCGAATGCGCGCTCGATCGAGATCGCCGACTCGAGGAGTGCATGCACCTCGCGGCCCGGCAACGCGGCCCGGATCGTGGCGACGTCCTCAGCGGACTGGGTCTTGGGCAAGCGAACGCCGAACGCGGCGGGGAGTTCGGCGAGCGCCGTGAGATCGGCGTCGTGCGCGAACGATCCGACACCATTGACGCGCACCTGCACCGCGGGCGCTCGCTCGCCACGGGCGTGCCATTGCGCGGCGAAGGTCGGAAGCGCTGCACGGGCCTCCGTCTTCCGCGATGCGGTGACGGCATCTTCAAGATCGACGATGACCGCGTCCGCCCCGGCGTCGAGAGCCTTCTCGAACCGTTCCGGTCGGTCTGCCGGCGCATACAGCGCGACGATGGTCGTCCGGCTCATGTAATGCTCCCTGTCGCGCGGAGAGCCGCAAGTTCCTCGGTTGAATAGCCCAGCTCGCCCAGCACCGCGTCCGTGTCCGCGCCGTGCGCACGCCCCGTGAACGCGATGGTCGCTTCATCCCGCGAAAGCCTAAACAGTGGGCCTTGCATGGCCATGTCACCAAGATCGGCATCGTGAATGCGGTGGATAGTGCCAAGCGCGTTGAACTGCGGGTCTGCGACGATGTCAGACGGCTCATAGATCGGCGCGACGGCGGCTTCCGCTTGCTCGAACGCTGCGATCACCTCGTCGCGCGAGCGTTGCGCGATCCAGCCGCCGACGGCCTCATCAAGAAGGTCGGCGTGCTCGGCGCGGGTTGCCCCGGTGGCAAACCATGCCTCATCAGCGAGTTCAGGTCGACCAACGAGAGCAATGACACGCTCGGCGATCGACTGCGCGCTGGTCGAGATTGCGACCCAGGATCCGTCGGCCGTTCGGTAGGCGTTGCGCGGTGCATTGTTGACTGAACGGTTTCCCGTCCTTGGCTGCACCGTGCCGAGCTGGTCCCATCGCGTGATCTGCGGGCCGAGCATGGCGAGGATCGGCTCGATGATCGCGACATCGATTTCCTGGCCGACGCCATCTCGGTCGCGAGCATGCAGGGCGACCATGATCGCGTACGCCGTGGCGAGAGAGGCGACGCCGTCCGCGAGGCCGAACGGAGGAAGCGTCGGCGGACCATCCGGCTCACCAGTGGACGAAGCAAACCCGCTCATCGCCTCAGCCAGCGTGCCGAAACCCGGTCGGCGTCTGTACGGACCGATTTGGCCGAATCCGGTCACGCGCGCGAGCACCAATCCGGGATTTTCGGCGGAGAGTGCGGCGTAGTCCAACCCCCACCGCTCGAGCGTGCCGGGGCGGAAGTTCTCGATCACAACATCGGCGGTTGTGGCGAGTCGAACGAACGCGTCTCGCCCGCCGTCTGTGTGCAGGTCAATCGCCACGGTGCGCTTGTTGCGACCGAGAGTTTTCCACCAGAGGTTCTGCCCGTCCTTGCTCGGCCCGTGGCCGCGTGCCGGATCGGGCCGGTGGGGATGCTCGACCTTGACAACGTCGGCACCCATATCGCCGAGGTGCATCGCGGCCATCGGACCGGCGAACAGAGTCGAGGCGTCAACAACCCGCACTCCGTCAAGCGCACTCATGGCTTCTCCTCCCTGCAGATGCGGAAACCGATTGACGGCGATGCGTCCTGACCGAGTCCGGGCAACAGCAGTTTGGCGCTGAACTCCGGAGGCTTCACCCCGCCGTCGAAGTACCAGTCCGAATCAACACTGCGATGGGCGCTTCCACCCTTAAGCATCACGAATCGCGTGCGACCGTCCGAATACTCCGACTCGGTCCAGTTCCACACTTCGGGCGCACGACGGGTGAAGCCAGGCCGGGTTGCGGCAAGCTGCCACTCATCTTCGGTGGGGAGCCGGCCTCCCGCCCAGGCCGCGTACTCTCGAGCGCGCATGAACGTCACATTTGTCGCGGGACGTTCAGGGTCTGTGCCGCGCGCGTCTTCCCCGATCGCTTCGAGGAATCGAGCGAACTCAGCTTCGCTCACCTCGGTGGCAGCGACCTGCACAAGCCGCGGAACGGCCACCGCGCGGTCGAGGGTGCGCTGATCGTGCAGCCGTGGAGGAAGCGGCTTCCATTCGTCAACGTACGGCGCACCGTCGTACATGCCGGTCTCTCTCATTCGGAATCGCACGGTGAGCATGTACTCGCCAGCTGTCACCTCGACGCAGGGTGAGCCCATGGATTCGGGAGGCACGACCGGACCGTTCCACCGCGGCGCGGCAAGACGACGGGAGGTTCGGTGCGGGAACGTATCGTCGCGGTGGGCAGCTTCGTCGGCGAGCGCTGCCCGCGCAAACCCGAGCGCGTCCGGAATTGTGGCTCCAGGGCCGATTTGCACGGCGGCGGCGATCCCGCCAGCGGGCACAGTAATCGCATCGGCGGTGTCGCCCACGTGCAGCGGCAACCATCCCGAGCCGGGAGGGACGTAGACGGCGCTGTCGTCTGCCGTGTTGGCGAGGAGCATCAACGTCACGCCGCCGCGCTCAAAAGTGGATCCGACCACCCCACCGTCACGCACGGTGAGCGGGGTCCACTCTCCATCGACCAGCCAGCGCTGGAACCCGCGCTGAACCGGGAGCATGCGGCGCAGGGTCGCTGCATCCCGGTCGTTCCAGCCGACCCACGCACCGAAGACGACCTCCCAGACCATGATGCCGACGCCGTTGAGCCAGGCCGATCGAAGTTCGGCCGCATGATCGCGGTGCCAGCGGCGGATGTGGTGCTGCATGTGACGGCGTTCGAACCACCGGGCGCGAAGCACGCCCGGAACTTCGGAATCGGCGAACCACTGCGCCCAGGAAAGCGTGTGGTCGGCGATCCGCTCCGTCGCAAGCTTGGACTCTCCCTCGAGGCCGATGCCGGGGCGGGCAGCATCGAGAGCAGCAACGAGTTCGGGATCAGCCTTCTTGAGAGTGTCGAGGAAGACGCCGTCAGCCCCAAGACGGCGGACCGTCGCCGCGAGTTCGTTCTGGTCTGCGCCCGCGCGACGAGTCCCTGTGTCCCAGGGGTTGTAATCGAGGAAGACGGCGACGCCTTCGCCCCGCAACACTGCCGCGACGTCGGCCAGCCCTGGCACGTCGTAGAAGTCCCACTGATTGCGATCGTCGATGCCGATGACCGGATACGCGTGCCACAGCACGACACCGTCGAGTCCGCCGAAACGCTCCCGCGCGTCAGCGAGAAATCGCTCAGGGGTAAACCGCTGTGTCGCGAAGTCGAAGAACAGTTCGTCCCACAACCAGACCTGCGCCACAGTGAAACATTCGCTTGCCCAGGCTGATGCGGGGTCGTCGTACCGGGTGGGCTCACCATGGCGTCGCCTCGCGCCATCGCGCCACGCGTCGAGTTGGGACCGCCACTCGTGAAGGTCCTTTGCGTCGTCTGGCGCCGCAAAGATCTTGGCGTCGTCGAGAGCGATTGCCGCGTCCCCCGCGGAGACGTCCACGTCGAGTGGAACTCGCGTTGGCAAGTCCAGTTCCCGCGGGTGCAATGGGTTGAATCCGCCGCTCATTCGTTGGCCCTTTCGATCAGCGCGGCAACCTCTGCCGCGGAGGGCACTGCATCCTGCGCGCCCGTGCGAGTGACCGCAATCGCGGCCGCAGCCGCCCCCGCCCGAGCGGCGTCTGCGAGCAAGGCAGCATCGACATCTCCCGGCACTCGGCCGGATGCCGCGAGAGCGGCGGCGAACACTCCGCAGAACGTGTCTCCCGCACCCGTCGTATCGACCGCATCGGCTGCAAAGGCAGGAACGTCAGCTCGCTCTTCCCCACAGACGACAATCGACCCGCGACGCCCGAGGGTCACGACGAGCGCGCGTACGGAAGGCGCAAGCGACATCACGGCCGTCTCGAGATCGTTCACGCCAGCAATGTCGAGCGCCTCATGCTGATTGACAATGAGCACATCGACGGAGGCGAGCAGCGCGGCGCTAGCCGCGACGAACGGCGCCGACGGCGCGGCGTTGAGGAGATGCCAGGCCTGGGCGCCGCGGGTGGAAGCAGCATCCTGCACCAGGTCAGTCGGAATCTCCAGTTGTGTGAGCAAGACACTCGCTGTCGCCACGAGTGAACGCTGCTCGGGCGTGAGAGTGGTCGCTGCCGCATTCGCCCCGGGTACAACGACGATCGCGTTGTCCGCGGAGTCGTCTACCGAGATGAACGCCATGCCGCTCGGTCCCTCCACCTGTGACAGTCCCGAGACGTCGATTCCGTCGACGACGAGGGCATGACGAAGACCCTCACCCTCCTGATCCGAGCCAACAGAACCGACGAAAGCAACGGAGGCTCCTCCCGCACGGCGTGCAGCGACGGCCTGATTGGCGCCTTTCCCACCGCCGGTGCGCACCATCGCGGACGCGAGTACCGTCTCGCCCGGGCCAGGGATCCGGTTGACACGAGCGACGACGTCCTGATTGATGCTGCCTACCACGACGACACTCATGACATACCTGCCGACAGGCGAAGCGTGCGCTCGGCGAGTTCGCGGATAGATCGCTCTGTGCCGCCGGGCATCGAGGTGGCGATACGGTCCTTCAGCGGTGCGGTCCACGCCTCATCGATCCCGTCAGCCCCCAGGAGTCCGCCGACGACGGACCCGACTGTTGCGCCGACTGAATCGGTGTCCCAGCCGCCGGCAACGGCGAACGCGATTGCGGCACCGAAATCGTCGCCGTATGCCTGAAGAGCGCACGCAGCGAGCGCCGCATTGTTCAGGGTGTGCACCCAGTGCATGCCTTCGAAAGCTTCGTGCAGGGTGTCGAGGGCTGAGTCCACGGTGAGCAAACCACCAGTGAGCGAGCGACCCGTCTCGCGGCCGAGGCGCACCGCGGCCGCGAGACGTGAGGCCGGAGGAACAACCGTGTCAGCGGCATCCAATGCCTCGTCGGCCGATCGCGCTACCAACGATGCAGAGCAAAGCGCTGCAGCCCACATCTCGCCGTATATGCCGTTGCGAGTGTGGCTGAGTCGAGCATCGGTCCACGCCGATGCGGCAGCGGCACGCACGTCGCTGGGGTGCGCCCAGCCGTGCACATCGGCACGGATGAGGGCTCCGATCCATTCGCGGAAGGGGTTGTGATGCGTGGCAGTATCCGGGACCGGCCGCGCGTCGAGGATGTTCCGATAGGCGGCACGCTCGGCGGTGAAGACTCGCCCCGCTGGGAGTGCACCCAGCCAGGCTTCCGCAACGTGCTCAGTTGTCAGGTTCTTGCCGTGGGTCTCGAGCAGGTCGAGGGCGAGGATCGGGAAGTTGAGATCGTCATCCTCGGGCATGCCGTTGATGTTCTCGATGAGAGAGGTCGGCGCTGAGCGACGGTTCCACGGCCAGCGCCGCGCGATCTCGTCGGGGAGCCCGACAGCCGTGAAGTATGTCCGGATCGGCCAGTTCCCTGTGGCACGAGCGATCTGCTCGATGCCGCTGCGAGGGATCTTCTCCACGGGCTTTCCAAGCAGGCAACCCGCGGACCGGCCGAGCCAGGCACCGTGCACACGGGTGAACGCGACGGATGCGTCAGCGGGAGCTACCGCCGCGGGAAGCAAGGCGACGATATCGGACCACTCGTCCGGTTCGTCGACGCTGGGCGCGTGCAAGGCCTGCAACTCCTCGAGCACCGCGCGTGCGAGTACGCGCAGCTCCGGAGCAGCAGATTCAGCACTCGCGCCTGACGGCGCGAGTGCGATCGATCCGCCGGCATCCGCCCATCGCCGTTGGATGGGGGCGAGATCGCTCTCGGCAGCGCCCTGTTCGCGAAGCGCGGCCAGTTCGGCCGGAACCAGGTCCTCCGGCTGCGCCCACGTCAATCTCACGCGTGGCCCTCGTCGCCGAGCACCGTCGCAAGGGCGTTCACTCGCCGAGACGCGCGATCGGCGTCCGCTCGTGCAACATCACGGACGACCTCTGTCATCGATGTCACCACCCCGTCGAGATCGAGTCGGCTCGCGGTAGTCACGCCTGAGACCCACTCGGTCGGAACGGCGTTGTGGCCGTGGATGCCGCCGCAGATAGCGCCGGCCATCGTCGCGATCGAGTCGGAGTCACGGCCATAGTTCACGGCGTCGAGCACCGCAGCTCGGAGGTCTCCGTCGCGAGCGACAACGAAACCAAGCGCGACCGGAAGTTCCTCGATCGACTTAGTCCGGGACGGCAGTCGGGCATCCATCGCGGGCGAGCGGTAGTGTTCGCCCACTGTGTCGAACGGGGCTACGGCCGTACGCACGACTCGAGCGAGGTCCCGCGGGTCGTCCGACCCACCTGCGGAGATGAAGGTGTCGACGGCGTCGAAGACGGCCCGGATTGCGGCTGCAGTACCGTCGTGAGCGACATCGAGAACAGCAGAGCGCACGTCAGCGACGGTAGCGCCAGGCGCTGCGGACGCCGCAACAGCCGCGGCAAACACCCCTGCGGCTTCACGCCCATAGGACGACTGGTGCGCTCCGGCGATGTCGATGGCCTCAGCGTAGGCACCGTGCGGGTCTCCAATGTGCACGAGCCCGACTGGAGCCATGTACATGGTTGCACCGCAATTAACGATGTTGCCGACGCCCGCCTCACGGGGATCAGCGTGGCCGTAGTGAAGTTTTGCGACGATCCACTTCTCGGCGAGAAAAACCCGCTGCAAGATGAGCGCCTGGTCCTCGAGCTCGGGGACCCAGCGTCGCTCGCCAATCATGAGAGGCACAAGATCACCCGCGACGTCGTACGCATCGAGGTGGCGACGCCTTTTCGCATAGACCTCCACGAGAGCGTGCGTCATGAGGGTGTCGTCCGTGACGTGCCCGTCTCCCTTGTGGTACGGCGCGATCGGCCGCGCGGTTTTCCAATCGGCGAGGAATGGTCCAACGATTCCCTCGACTCGGCCGCCGTGGCGCTCTTCAATCTGCTCAGGAGTCCACCCCTCGGTCGCACCCCCCAGAGCATCCCCAACTGCGGCACCAGCGAGCACTCCAGCCACTCGATCTTCCAACACGAACATTCGCACTCCTTTTGAACCTTCAATTTTCGACAACGCGCGGGGGCGAACAGACGGCTCGCCCCCGCAGGCGTCATCAGCCGGCGATGCTTGACCAGCCGTCGGTCAGCTGCTCAGCTAGCTGGTCGGCGGTGATCTGGTCGGCGAGATACTGCTGGAAAGCTGGCGTGGCGACCGTGTCCTTCCACTCCGTGTACTTCTCCACTTTGAGGAACGGCGGCCCGACGAGACCTTCACCGGATTTCAGCACCTGAGTCCAGGCGGGGTTGTCCGCGGCCAGCTTCTCCACCTCGGCGCGCGCCGAGTCAGACGATGGGATGAGCGCGTCGGCGTAGGCGATCTGAGCCAGGTTGTCGCCGCTCATGAAGAAGTTGAGGAACTCGGCGGACTCCTTCACGTGCTCGGAATCGATATTGACCGAGTACGTCTGCGGGTTTGCGGCCTGGATGGCGCCTTCGGAGCCTTCCAGCGGCGGAAGGGCGACCCAGTTGAGTCCCTCCGGTGCGTCGTTGGCGATGTTTGTCGCTTGGAACGAACCCTGCACGGTCATCGCGGCCTTTCCACCGTAGAACGACGCGAGCACGTCTGATCCCGACTGGGTGAGAGAGGTGGGATCGACCGATTTGTCGGTGTACGTCATCTCATGGATCAGCTCGGGCACGGCGAGTTCCGCTTCACCAACCTCAATCGAGGCATCGGTGCCATCGCCGGAGAAGAAGCCGCCATCGAAGCCGAGTGCCAGGCTCATAATCGTTGCGGTCGGCGATGCGAGTCCCCACCCGAGGCCGTAGGTTTCGCCCGTGGTCGTCGCCGCTGCCATCTCCTGCAGTTGCTTCCACGTCATCGTTTCGCCGGTGGGAATCTCCACGCCGGCGGTCTCCAGAAGGTCGGCGTTGGCGAAGACCATGTACGACTGCAGTGTCGATGGGTACGCAATGATCTCTCCGTCCTGGGTGACGGAGTCCCAGATGCCGTCGGAGATGTCCGACTTCAGGTCGCTGTCGATGTAGTCAGTGAGATCGGCGAGATAGCCGTCGGCCGCGAAGGAGGCGATCGAGCTGGCTTCATAGTGAATGATGTCCGGTGCCGTTCCACCAGTGAACTGTGTGACGAGCTTGTCGAACGTCCCGTCCCATCCCGCCTGGACGATCTCGACCTGGACGTCGGAGTTCTCCGCGTTCCACTCATCGACGATCGCCTTTACGGCCGCTTGGGCGTCTGGCTGGTCTGACAGCGACTGGAACTGAAGGGTAATGGCGCCCCCCTCGCCGTCATTGCTGTCCTTGGTTGCGCTGCCCTGCTGGCATCCGCCCAGGGTGAGGATCGCGATCCCCGCGAATGCGATGGCGCCTATGCCTCGTATTCTCTTCATGTTGTTCGCCTTTCTCATTGTGATTCCACTTGGTGGGTTGGGTCAGCCCTTGACTGCGCCGGCGAGCATTCCGCCGGTCAGCTTCTTCTGGAGGATGCTGAAGATGATGAGCGACGGGATCGTCGCCAGGATCGCGCCAGCGGCAAGCGGACCGAGTTGGGTCTGCCCTTCCGCGCCCAGGAATGACCGCAAAGCGATCGGAAGGGTATAGAACTCGGGACTCTGCAACAGCACGAGAGCGAGGAAGAACTCGTTCCACGCCGAAACGAAAGTGAACATCGCGGTTGCGACGAGACCGGGTGCGAGCAGAGGAAGGATGATCGTCCGGAGGATTGTCAGACGTGACGCACCGTCCATCTCGCCCGCTTCTTCCAGCTCGGTCGGAATCGCCGCGACGTACCCCTGCAGCATCCAGAGAGTGAACGGCAGCGTGAACGTGACGTAGACCAGGATCAAACCGAACAGAGTGTCGTTCAGATTGATGGTCCGCAACACCAAAAACAGCGGAATGATGATGAGGATCGATGGGAAGACCTGGCTGGTGAGAATCCACACCGTTCCAACGGCTCGCATACGCCCTTGGAAGCGGGCGAGCGCGTAGGCCATCGGCATCGACAGCAGCACGGTGATCAGCATCGTCGCGATCGAGACGAAGAGCGAATTACCCGCCGCGAGCAAGAGATTTTGACGCTCAAGCGCCGCACCGTAGTTGCTGAAGTCCCACTCCGCAGGCAGCAAGTTCACGGCTAGCGAGTTCAACTCCCCGCTCGACTTGAAAGAGGCGGACAGCAGCCACAGCAGCGGAAACCCGAGAAAGAAGAGAAAGGCTGCGAGAGCCACGTACATCAGCACCGTTGCGTACCAGGGGCGCTTCGTGTTCATGAGCGGGATCCCTTCGTCTGACGGAACTGGTTGATGAGATAGAGCGACAGGATGAGCATGATGGCGATCACGAGCACGTCACCCATCGCCGACGCGTAGCCAATTTCGCGGTTGCGGAACGCCTCAAGGTAAGTGAACAGCGGGGGAATCATCGTGCGCCCGCCCGGACCGCCCTCGGTGAGAACGTAAATGAGTCCGAAGGAGTTGAACTGCCAAATGAAGTCGAGCGCGGTGACGGCGACGATGATGGGGCGTAGCCCCGGGAGTGTGATGTGCCAGAAACGGCGGAAGACGCCGGCGCCGTCGACGGCCGCCGCCTCGTGCTGCTCTGCCGAGATGGACTGCATTCCGGCAAGCAGCAGCACAGTCGTCTGTGGGATACCCGACCACACTCCGACGAGAATGACCGCGGGGAGCGCCGTCGAGAAGTCGCCGAGCCAGTTGACGCCGGGTATTCCAATCGCTTCGAGCGCGCCGTTGAGGGGACCGGAGTTGGGGTTGTAGATCATCCTCCACACGATTGCGATCACCACCGGTGGCATCGCCCATGGAATCAGGGCCAGAACTCTGGTGAGACCCTTCAGCTTCAAGTCGCTATTGAGCAGCAACGCGAGCCCCATGGCACAGACCAAGGTGAGAAGCGCTACCGATCCGGCCCAGATGATGCCAATGCCGAACGACTCCCAGAACCGGCTATCGCCGAGCAACTCGATGAAGTTGCCAAACCCGATGAAGTTGATCTCCGCGTTGCGCTTCAACGTTGCGTCCGTGAAACCGAGCGCGACACCGCTGACCAGCGGGATGACGGAAAAGATGAGAATCGGGAGGAGCGCGGGAATAACGAGGGCGACGGCTTCTCGGCGCTGCGCGCGGGCGCGGTGACCGACCCGCGTCGTCTGCCTCGGGGTTTTGGTGGCGGACGCTCTCATCCGGCTGCCTCCTCTGTGCCGAATGCGGTGGCCTCGTCGCCGTGCTCGAGTGCCGGTGCAACGCGTTTCGGCCCGTGACCAGCTACGAGTGAAGATCCGCGCACAACGAGCGACGGCGCTACCGTGACGGTGTGTGCAGCACGCGAGGGCTCAGCGATGCGCGCAAGCAGGAGCTCGGCCGCAACACGGCCGCGTTCCTCCGCCCCGAGGTCGACGCTTGTCAGCCCCGGTCGAACCACCCCGGCGAGTTCCGTGTTGTCAATACCGGTGACTGCGATGTCGCGCGGGATCGTCAAGCCAAGGTCCTCGGCTGCCCGGATCGCGCCGATAGCGATCAAATCGTTGGCGGCGACGACGGCGTCTGGGCGTTGGTCGCCCGCGAGGACCTGCCGCACTGCGGTGTATCCGGCGGCGATCGTGAAGTCTTGAGCATCAACGGTGCGTGTTGAGAGATAAGGATGGGAGGTTACCGCCGCAGCGAAACCGTCCCGGCGAAACGCGCCCGGTGTTGTGTCCGTCGGACCATTCACGAAGGCGATGTCCCGTCGCCCCTCGGTAACGAGGTGGTCCACAATGAGCCGCATCGCGGTAAACGAGTCGGCGCGCACGGTATCCAGGCGCGCGCCGTCGGGAAGGCGACCGAGAACCACGACGGGCGTCGGGCTTTGGGCGAGAGCGGTGAGGAGTTCGTCGGTAATGCGAAGCGGCGAGAGGATCATGCCGTCGACATACCCACGACCCAGGTCGCGCACGACGTCAACGGACGACGAGGTGGTACCCGTCGAAGAGAGGAGCAGACGGTAACCGGACGCTGAGACCACACGCTCGATCGCACTCATCATCTCGACGTAGACCGGGTTTCCGATGTCGGCAACGGCATATGCAAGCTGATTGGTGCGGCCCCGTTGAAGTGATTGAGCCGTCGCATCGGCGACGTAGCCCAAAACTGCCGCCGCGTGCCTCACCTTCGCGATTGTCTCCGCGCTGGCGATCTGGCCATTTAGAGCCCGTGACGCAGACGCGACCGACACGCCTGCATGAGCGGCAACCTGTGTGATGGTGACCCGGACCAATTCTCTCCTTTGAGGACTGTAAACGTTTCCAGCGGTGCACACGAACATGCCACCTGACCGCTCGACTGTCAAGCTTTCAAGGGATCGGCGTCGATTCTTGGTCCGCTCGGGCAGCGTTCACGTGAGGAGAGCGCGCGCCTAAGCTTGGTCGCCAGCCGTTCGCGGCTCGGCCGGCATGCGCAGAGCGAACAGGGACGTGGCCGCGAGGAAAACGGCGGCGAGCCCGAATGCCAGCGGGAACGAGCCCGTGTCGACGAGCCAGCCGGCGACGAGCGGGCCGATGATCGCACCAAGGTCGCTGGCCATCGAGAACACGGCCACAGGCCGACCGCCCTTCGACCCAGCGGTTGCATCGCCGACCGACGCCGCCGGCGCCGTTCCCATGAACGCGGCAGCCACTCCGTACACAGCGAGAAGCACGGTGAGCACGATCATGTTCGGCGCGAACGAGATGCCCAGGATGGTGAGCGAAGCGACGGCGTACGCGCCCAGGATCGCCGGCCTGCGGCCGACGGTGTCAACGAACTTTCCGGCGGGAGCCAGCGCGAGCGTCTGCGCAACGGCGGCGATCGCGAAGGCAATACCGGTCCACGCCGGTTCGCCAAGGAGCACGTCCACAACGAGCACCGGGATGAGCGCACTGCGAACGCCGAGCGATGTCCAGCCGTTCGCGAAACTGGCAAGCACAGCAACGCGGAACCGGGTGTCGCGAAGCACAACCCGGAAGGGCACGACGTCGACCGGCGCCGAGGCGGCGACGTCCCGCGACTTCGGTTGCAGCAGCAGCACGCCGACAAGCCCGGCGATCGCGAGGGTTCCCGCGTAGAAGAAGAACGGGGCGGTGAGCGAGATCGAGGCTAGTACACCGCCGATGGCCGGTCCGGCCATTCCGCCGAGGAGGAAACCGCCCTGATAGAAGCCAACGGCACGGCCGCGCTGGGTCGACGGTGTTGAACCGAGCAGCAGGGTCATCGCCGAGACGGTGAACATCGCCGAACCGATACCGCCGATTCCGCGCAACATCAACACCTCGACGTAGCTCTGCGCGATTCCGACGAGCCCGCTCGACAGCGCGACGATCCCGATACCGACCGCGAGGAGGACACGCTCCCCGACCCAGTCGATGAGTCGCCCACAGAACGGGCTCGTGACGAAGCGCATCAGCGCGAATGCCGAAACGACCGCGCCGACCTCGACGTACCCCACTCCGAACGTGGCCACATAAACAGGAAGCACCGGGATGACCACACCGAAACCGACCATTACGAAGAATGCGACCACCCCGAGCACGAGAACATCGCGCGGCAGCCGCGGCCGCTCGGGGTCACGACGCCTGCTGAGGGGAAGGGCGGGCATCAGCCCATCGTAGGTCCGTTCAGATGGAGCGCACCTCCTCTCCCCCGTGAGGGGGAGATCAAAGACCCTTCCCCAGACGGATGCTCCGGGTCGCCACCCGGCCCTACCGTTGAGTTACGTTCACAAGAAGGGCTCCCCATGCTCGAGATTCGCAATGTCACCAAGACCTATGGCACGAGGCAGGTGCTCACCGATGTCAGTTTTGACGTGGCACCCGGCCGGATGACCGGGTTTGTCGGCGGAAACGGCGCAGGCAAGACGACAACCATGCGCATCATCCTCGGCGTGCTGAGCGCAAACGAGGGCACCGTGTCCCTCGCAGGCAACCAGCTCACTCCCGATGACCGCCGCCGCTTCGGTTACATGCCTGAGGAGCGGGGCCTGTACCCGAAGATGAAGGTTGAGGAGCAGCTCGTTTACCTGGCTCGGCTGCACGGTTTCACACCGGAGGCTGCGCGCCGCAACGCCAGGGACCTGCTCGAGCGGCTCGATCTCGGCGAGCGCCGCAACGACGCCGTCGAGAGCCTCTCCCTCGGAAACCAGCAGCGCGCGCAGATCGCGGCAGCACTCGTCCACGATCCCGAGGTACTCGTGCTCGACGAGCCGTTCTCCGGCCTCGACCCGCTCGCTGTCGACGTTGTCGTCGGCGTGCTCAAGGATCGCGCGACGGCGGGAGCCCCCGTGCTCTTCTCCTCGCACCAGCTCGACATCGTCGAACGCCTGTGTGACGACCTCGTCATCATCGCCGACGGCAAAATCCGCGCTAACGGTTCTCGCGACGGGCTCCGCGCGCAGCACTCCCGGCTTCGCTACGAACTTCTCTCGAGCGGGGATGCCGGTTGGTTGCGCACCGAAAGCGGAGTCACCGTTGTGAACTTCGACGGCGGGTACGCGGTCTTCGACGCCGACAGTGAAGCAACAGCACAGCACGTCCTTCGCACAGCACTCAGCCGCGGTGATGTCGCCACCTTCGCCCCGCAGCATCCGTCTCTCGCCGAAATCTTCAAGGAGGTCATCAAATGACGACCGTGACCCCGGATCGCGCACAGTCGACGCGACCATCCGCCCCGAGCACGATTCAAGCCACCTGGCTCGTGGCGGAGCGTGAGATCACCATGCGCCTGCGCAGCAAGGCGTTCCTCATCTCAACGGGAATCCTCTTGCTCGTTGTGCTCGCGTCCATCGTGATCGGCGGCTTCGCGGCGCAAAACGTCAGTGACACCAAGGTGGCTGTCGTCGGAACCGCATCACAGGCGGTTTCGGGGGCCGATGGGCTCGACGTCACCGAGGCGTCAAGCGTCGATGCCGCAGAGACGCTCGTGAAGGACGGCAGCGTTGAGGCGGCCATTGTGCCGGACTCGACAACGCCACTCGGCATTGCCGTCATCGGCAACACGGACGTGCCCAGTGGATTGCTCGCGCAACTGAGCATCTCTCCTCCGGTGCACCTGCTCGATGAGAATGCCACCAACCCACTGATCGTCTACTTCGTCGCCCTCGGCTTCGGTCTCGTTTTCTTTATGTCCGCGATGACCTTCGGCTCGACCATCGCGCAAAACGTTGTCGAGGAGAAGCAGACCCGGGTGGTCGAAATCCTGATGTCGGCCATTCCCGTGAAGGCGCTGATGGCAGGGAAGGTCCTCGGCAACTCGGTTCTGGCGTTCGGACAGATCGCGATCATCGCCGCGCTTTCCATCATCGGGCTCACCATCACCGGACAGACCGATCTTCTCACCGGGCTCGGCGCACCCATCGTCTGGTTTGTCGTGTTCTTCGCGATCGGGTTTGTGCTTCTCGCCTCACTGTTCGCCGCGACGGGGTCGATGGTGTCCAGGCAGGAAGACATCGGTGCAACCACAACTCCGGTGACCATGCTCGTGATGATCCCCTACTTCCTGGTGATCTTCTTCAACGACAACCCCACAGTGCTCGCGATCATGTCATACGTGCCGTTCTCCGCCCCAGTTGGGATGCCGGTTCGGTTGTTCCTCGGAACCGCCGAGTGGTGGGAGCCGCTTGTCTCACTCGTGATTCTCATTGCGACAACATTCGGGACGATCTGGCTCGGCTCACGCATCTACCAGAACTCGCTGCTCAAGATGGGCGCCCGAGTGAAGTGGGGCGAGGCGCTCAAGAGCTAAACCTCGCGTCTGAAACGACGATCACCCCCGAAGGACACCACGTCTTCGGGGGTGATTTCGTGCATCAACCTCGAACTTGAGCATCCCTCAGTTATAGGCTGCAGGTCTTACTCGGTGCGTTACCCGACAGGACCGGACAATGACAACTTCTGCTGCCCACTCGCCCACCCCACACCCGACCGGCCGCGCGCCGGAAACCCCGCTGAACCCCCTGCGCTACCACGCCATGGTCAACCCGATCCGGATTCCGGAGCCAACGCCTCCCCGCCGGCCCAGGCGGCGCTGGCCCGCCATCGCGGGGCTCGGGTTCACGGCGGTACTTCTCGCGGTCGCCGTCGCCGTGAGCCCGACCCTCGCTGCACTGTTGCCGACCTGACGCCGGCCCGTACGACAGGGAGCACGCTCGCTATTACGCTGAGTTCGTGACTGAAATTCTGCATGACCCCAACTTCCGAGGCTTCGCCAGCGACAACTATGCCGGCGCGCACCCCGAAGTTCTTGACGCGATCGCTCAGGCCAACGGCGGCCACCAGGTGTCATACGGAGCGGATGTCTACACCGCGCACCTCCAGGAGGTGTTCGCCACGCACTTCGGCGACGGCGTCGAGGTGTTCCCGGTTTTCAACGGCACCGGCGCGAACGTCACGGCGCTGCAATCCATGCTGCCCAGGTGGGGTGCGGTCATCTCGGCCTCGACGGCGCACATCAACGTCGACGAGGGCGGAGCACCCGAACGGGTCGGCGGCATCAAGCTCCTCACCGTGCCGTCCCCCGACGGCAAGCTCACTCCCGAGCTCATCGACCTCGAGGCGTGGGGCTGGGGCGACGAGCACCGGGCACAGCCACTCGTTGTCTCGATTACCCAGTCCACTGAACTCGGCACTCTCTACTCTGTCGACGAGGTCCGCACGATCGCCGACCACGCGCACGCACACGGCATGACCCTGCACATGGACGGTGCGCGACTCGCCAATGCGGCAGCGTCGCTCGGCGTTCCGCTGAAGGCCTTCACAACTGACGCTGGCGTTGACGTGCTCTCGTTTGGTGGAACGAAAAACGGCCTCCTCTTCGGTGAGGCAGTAGTGGTACTCAACCCCGCAGCATCCGATGGTCTGATCTTCCTTCGCAAGCTCAACATGCAGCTCGCCTCGAAGCTTCGGTTCGTTTCAGCGCAGCTCATCGCCCTGCTCGAGGGAGACCTGTGGTTGCGGTCGGCCCAACACGCGAACGCGATGGCCGCGCGGCTTCGGACCTCGCTTGAGGACCTTGTCGACACCGGTGCGGTCAGCGGTCTGGGATTCAGCCAGCCGACACAGGCCAATGCCGTGTTCGCGACGCTTCCGCGGAAGTCGATCGAGGTGCTGCGGGAACGCTTCCACTTCTACGACTGGAATGCGGCAAACAACGAGGTGCGCTGGATGTGCTCGTTCGACACCACCGAGGAAGACATCGACGCGTTCGTTGATGGCATCCGTGCGGAGTTAGCGACCGCTGCGAAAGCGAGCGCATAACCCAAAACAGGACAGATGTCGAGGTTCTTGCGCACACTCGACCCCCTTGTAAAACTTCCACTGTCTTCTCACCGCTGCACGGCTCACCGTCGGTGAACACCCGGTCGGGAAGGTGGACAGGGGGTCCCGATGACCGCGACACACTCCAGCCGATCGGTTCTGCGGCGCAAGCCCATTGAGGACATCGAGGAGGAGAGCAAACACAGCGGGTTGGCGAAAACCCTCGGGCTGTGGCAACTCACAGCCATCGGCGTCGGCGGCATCATCGGTGTCGGCATCTTCTCGCTTGCCGGGCTGGTCGCAGCGGGAAGCGAAGGCTCACCAGGAGTCGGCCCAGCTGTATTGATTTCCTTCCTGATCGCTGGACTCGCGTCTGCCGCGGCGGCGCTGTCCTACGCCGAATTCGCGGGAATGATCCCGCGAGCGGGCTCCGCGTATACCTACGGCTACGTTGCCCTCGGGGAAATCATCGGTTGGTTCATCGGCTGGGACCTGCTCCTGGAGTACATCGCCATTGTCGCCGTTGTGGCCATCGGCATCTCCGGATACTTTGATGCGTTCCTGTCGGGGATTGGCATCCAAATGCCGGTCGAGCTCACCTCAACCTTCGATGAGGGCCGTGGCGGAGTAGTGAACCTTCCTGCCATCGTCGTGTGTCTTCTGGTGACCTGGATCCTCAGTCGCGGAACACGGGCGTTCGGCCGATTTGAACTCGTCGCGGTCGTGATCAAAGTCCTGCTCATTCTGTTCATTATCGGACTTGGAATCTTCTTCATCGACACGGCGAACTACAACCCGTTCATGCCAAGCGGCTTCGGGCCTGTTGTGGCTGGCGCGGCGACGGTCTTCTTCGCCGTCTTTGGTTACGACGCGATGAGTACGGCCGCTGAGGAGTCGACGGACGGCAAAAAGCACATGCCGAAAGCGATCATCCTGTCGCTCATCATCGCCATGCTGCTGTATGCCGCCGCCACTCTCGTGCTGACCGGAATGCAAAATTACAAGGACATTTCACCCACAGCGGGCTTCGCCTCCGCGTTTCAAAGCGTCGGGCTCCCGGTCATTGCGACCATCATCGCGATGTTCGCCGTGCTCTCCATCCTCACCGTCATGCTGACGTTCCTCCTCGGTGTCACTCGGGTGTGGTTCTCGATGAGCCGCGATGGGCTCTTGCCCGCCTGGTTCTCCAAGACAGATAGGCGCGGCACTCCACAACGTGTGACCTGGATCGCCGGGATCTCTTCGGCATTCCTGGCGGGTGTCTTCCCGATCAAGGAGGTGGCAGACCTGACCAACATCGGCATCCTCGCGGCATTCGTCGTGGTGTGTACTGCGGTGATCGTGTTCCGGTACCGGAAACCGGATGCTCCGCGGACCTTCCGGCTGCCGTTTATGCCGGTCGTTCCTGCCTTCGGAGTTCTGGCATCCGCTTTTCTCATGGCGCAGCTGCACTGGGAGACGTGGGTGCGGTTTGGCGTCTGGCTCGTGATCGGGCTCGCCATCTACTTCTTCTATGGACGGCGCCACTCGCTCATGAACCCGGACAGCCCGCGGCACCGCACATCCAGCACGCCGACGGGGACCTGACGCCGACGCTCTGAACGCTCCTGCCTGCGGCCGAGCGTAGGCCGAAAGGGAGCCTGGCGCAGGGCGAGTCGAGGGAAAAAGAATGAAGCCTGACCGGTACCGCACCGATGGGATTCTGTTCGATCCCCGCGAGCTGGTGCGATTCGGTCCACATCTGGGTGCACACAAGGTTGCTCTTCGCGTCGTGTTCTCGATCTCAGGACCGCTCATCCTGCTTCTCACTGTGGGGCATCTTGAGCTCGCCGGATATGCACTGCTCGCAGCACTGGCCTCGGTCTACGGACGGATGGCTCCGACACGCCAACGCCTTGCCGTTCAGGCGGAGTTCGGAACCTGTCAGGTCGCGCTCATCATCCTGGGGGCGGCGCTCTCCGCCGCCGATGCGCCTGGCTGGTTGATTCTCCTTCTGATCGCGAGTGCGGCTGGACTCGGAACCGTCATTGCGGACGCACGATCCTGGCGACCAGCCGGAAGCGTGTTCTTCGTCTTTGGGCTTGGCGTCTCGGCGTCGTTGCCGGCAACCTGGCCCGGCGTCGGCGTCGCCGCTCTTCTTGCCTCGTCCGCGCTCGTCTTCACTCTTTTGGTCACGTTGATCTCAGGCGCCGGGAAACAGAGACTTCGTGCACGGAGACGACTGGCTGGAGAACCGACCGGCTCCTACCCAGCGCTTCGACCCGCGTCGCGAAACTGGCGACTGATTTCCACCCACGCACTCATGTGCTTTGTCGGTGCCTTTGTCGCCGGTGCGATTTCGCTGGCTCTGGGTTGGCAGCATCCGTACTGGGCAATGGTGTCCGCGGTAGTGCCCGTCGTGGGCGCCTCAACCTCTGGCCAGCTCATCCGCGGAAGCCACCGCGTGCTCGGCACACTCATCGGACTGATCGTCGCGATCCTGCTGTTCGGCTGGCAGCCGCAAGGGCTGTTGCTCGTCCTGATTCTGGTTGCGCTCCAAGCGGGGACCGAGCTCGTCGTTCTGCGGAATTACGCCGCGGCCCTGCTCTTCCTCACCCCACTGACCGTTGGGATGGGGCTTCTGAACGGGCCGGTGCCTGTGCTCCCGCTCGTGATCGACCGTGGTCTGGAGACTGTGGTCGGCGTCGCCGTTGCCGCCGTACTCATCCTGGCCACACACCGGGTGCGCCACCCCAAGCCGATCGTCGGTTAAACGCCGAAGCGCTCGGCCAACCGGTCGGAGAGCGCATCGAAAGCGGAATCGGTTACGCGCCGCGTGGCATCCGCTTCGTGCCATTCAATGATTTCGCGCGCGCCGTCCTCGAAGAAAGTTCGCTGGCCGAAGTCGGGGACGAGCGCCTTGAGCTTGCTGTTGTCGAACACCATCGAGTGGGTTTTGTCGCCGAGAAGGCCGGGACCCAGTTCGGGTGAAGCAGCTGCGATGACCTCGCTTGGTACATGCACGAGGTTCGGCTCGACGCCAGCGGCCCGACCGAGCGCAGCGTAGATGGCGTCCCAGGTTGGCGCCTGGTCGCCGGTGATGTGGAAGGTGTCGCCGATCGCGGCATCGCGGCCCAAGAGGCCCACGAAACCGACGGCGAAGTCACGAGTGTGCGTGATCGTCCACCGGGTCGTGCCGTCGCCGTGCACGATGACCGGAACACCGCGGCGCATGCGGTCGATGTCGGTCCAACCACCGAGGGTCGGCAGCGCGGTGCTGTCGTAGGTGTGGGACGGCCGCACGATGGTGATGGGGTAACCGGATGCCCGGTATTCGGCGACGAGGACGTCTTCGCAGGCGATCTTGTTGCGTGAATATTCCCAGAACGGGTTGCGCAGAGGCGTTGATTCCGTGACCGGCATGCGAGCAGGCGGGGTCTGGTACGCCGATGCCGAACTGATGAAGAGATACTGGCCGGTGCGGTCGCGGAAGGTGTCGAGGTGCAGCTGGTTCGGCGTGAAGCTGAGGAAGTCTGCGACGACGTCGAAGCCGCGCTTGCCGATTGCGGCGGAAAGGGACTCCGGGTTGCGGATGTCGGCTTCGAGGGTTTCGATGTCGGGGCCGAGAGGACGGTCCGTTGACTTACCGCGATTGACGACGGTCACGTCCCACCCCCGCTCAGCGGCGAGCGCGACCGAGGCGCTGCTGATGATTCCGGTACCGCCGAGGACGAGAACGCTCTGTGCAGACATGTCGCCCAGTCTGTCAGTGTTGGGTGCGGCCAGTCGGGAAAATTGCGGGGGTTGCGTGCGGGACAACCGCCGCACATGTTCGCAGCACGCGGTCACGTTACTCCCTGTTGCGCCGTGATTTATCGCCGGGCGCCCGCCACACGTAACGTCAAAGAATGACCGCGCCCGAAGCATCCGCCGCCACGATTTCGAACCTGCTCACGGAGACACGTCGCTACCCCGCGCCGGAGGAGTTCACAGCGCAGGCAAACTTCTCGGCGGTGGAGTGGGAGCAAGCGGATGCCGACCCGATTGGTTTCTGGGCTCAGGCCGCTGCGCGGCTGGAATGGGCGGAACCGTGGCACACCACGCACTCGTGGGAGCCAGTGACCGAGGACGCCGATGGTGAACTGAGTGTGCCTCGGGCCGAGTGGTTCGCCGGCGGCAAGCTCAACGTCGCCGTGAACTGTGTTGACAGGCACGTCGCCGCTGGAAATGGCGACAAAGTGGCCCTGTACTTCGAGGGCGAGCCGGGTGACCGACGAACGATCAGTTACGCCGAGCTACAGCGTGAGGTGTCGAAGGCCGCGAACGCGCTGACCGAACTCGGCATCGGTGAGGGTGACCGTGTCGTCATCTACCTGCCGGTGATTCCGGAAACCATCATCGCCACTCTCGCGGTGGCGCGGATCGGGGCCATTCATTCGCTCGTGTTTGGCGGGTTCAGCGCCGAGGCTCTGCGATTCCGGGTGGAAGACACCGAGGCGAAGCTGCTCATCACCACCGACGGGCAGTTCCGTCGCGGGGCGGCGGTTGCCGTGAAGGGCAACGCTGATGCCGCCGTCGATGGGGTGCCGAGCATCGAGCACGTACTCGTTGTGCGTCGCACCGGTGATGCAACCCCCGGCATCGCGTGGACGCCCGGGCGGGACGTGTGGTGGCACGACACGGTGGACGTGGCATCCGATGTTCATGTTCCTCAAGCGTTCGATGCCGAGACACCGCTGTTCATCATCTACACCTCGGGGACGACAGGCAAGCCCAAGGGCCTCGTGCACACCTCGGGCGGCTACCTGACACAGGCGTCGTGGAGCCACTGGGCGATCTTCGACGCGAAAGCCGACGACGTGCACTGGTGCACGGCCGACCTGGCCTGGGTCACCGCGCACACCTACGAGATTTACGGTCCGCTGTCGAACGGGCTCAGCCAGGTGATCTACGAGGGCACCCCGAACACCCCGCACACCGCGCGGCACTTCGAAATCATCGAGCGCTACGGCGTGACGACGTACTACACGGCGCCGACGCTCATCCGAACGCTGATGACCTGGTTCCCCGCTGGAGTGCCCACCGAGTACGACCTCTCCTCACTTCGGCTGCTCGGCACTGTCGGCGAAGCCATCAACCCGGAGGCGTGGGTCTGGTTCCACACCCACATCGGTCGCGGACAGACGCCGATCGTCGACACCTGGTGGCAGTCAGAGACGGGTGCGGCCGTGATGGCACCCGTGCCGGGAATCTCAACGCTCAAGCCGGGATCGGCAAACCGTGCGCTGCCGGGCCTCTCGACTCTGATCGTTGACGACGACGGAACACCTGTGCCGTTCGGTGAAGGAGGTTACCTCGTCGTCGACCGCCCGGGCCCCGGGCTCGCCCGCACCGTCTGGGGCAATCCCGAACGCTACCGGGACTCGTACTGGGCCCGATTCTGGAAGCAGGGCTACTTCTTCTCCGGTGACGGTGCCAAGTGGGACGCCGACGGCGACATCTGGGTGCTCGGCCGGGTTGACGACGTCATCAACGTTTCGGGGCACCGGCTGTCGACGATCGAGATCGAATCGTCGCTCGTCGCGCATCCCGCGGTGGGCGAGGCTGGCGTCGTTGGGGTGACGGATGCCATTACTGGCCAGGCCATTGCGGCTTACGTCATTCCGGCCCAGCGTTCACAGGGCGTCGAAGCCGAGGACCCCGCGTATTGGTTGGGGCTTCGCGATGAGCTCACGACGGTCCTGCGGGAACACGTTGCCGCGCAGATCGGGCCGATCGCCAAGCCCCGCGACGTCGTCGTCGTGCCGGACCTGCCGAAGACCAGGTCGGGCAAGATCATGCGCCGGCTGCTCGGGGACATCTCCGACTCGCGCCCGCTCGGCGACGTGACGAGCCTGCAGGACGAGACAGCGCCGGCGCGGATCGAGCGAATCGTTCGAGCGGGGCGCGCGCTCAACCGCTGACCGCGCCACCCGCTCGCCCATCCCCCACCCCGCCGTCCGCACTCCGCCGTCCCCGTCCGCGCCCGTTTCTCGCCGTCCCGTGGCCCGTCACTCGCCGTCCCCCAACCCGCTCGCCCATCCCCGCCATCGGCACTCCGCCCGCAGCCTGCTCGCCCGCGATCTCGACGGCCCGTTTGCCAAAAATGGCTCTGAAACCGTGGATTCAGGCGCCCAGCCAGCACTTTTTGGTAAATGAGCATCGCGGTGATGTTCAGGCGCGCCCTCGTCGAACCGGAGTCGCTCGCGCATATCCGTAGGATGAGAACGACCGTATCCGTTCACGAGACAGCCGAGATGCCCGCTCCTGCCCCCGCTCGCACTGCACGCGTTCGGCGAGCGCGGCGCCCGAAGAGCAGGGTTGCTCTCGGTGCTTCCGCGGTTCTCGTCGTGCTCTTGGCGCTCCTCACAACGGGAAGCGCGGATGGGACGTACGCACTCTGGTACGACAGGGCCACCCAGCCGCCGATCGTGATGCAGGCTGCGTCCATCAAAGCGGTGAGCGCACTCGACACGCCGCCGACCGTCACTTTCTCGGCCGGGCTCACCGAGAAGACCGGCGGCCTGACCATCACCAACGCCGGAACGATCGACGCTGCCTATACGACAACGACGACCGCGACGGGTTCGACCCAACTCACCCAGGGCATCACCGTCGACGTGTGGAAATCGACGATCACGCAGGGATGCTCCACCCCGATCTCGCCGGTTCGCGGAACATGGGCGGCGTTCCCTGTGCTCACCGGCACGCTCGCGGCGGGCGCGTCACAGTTCTACTGTCTGAAAACAACGCTGACGACCGCCGTCGGCATCACCTCAGACACCTCAATGACGGCTACGTTCAACACAGTGTTGCAGCGCAGCAACTGGACAAGTCCGGCTTCGTCTTCGGTGACCCAGTCTTTCGTTGACGCGTCTCCGAAGGCACCGACCAGCCTGTCCTTCAGCGGCACGACCTCAACGTCGACCACCTTGAACTGGAGTGGCGCAACCGATGATGTTGGCGTGACCGGGTATGACATCTACCGGGATACAACGCTGATCGGAAGCACGACGGGGGCCACGTCGTTCATCATTACCGGTCTCGCCGCGTCGACAGCGTACAGCTACACCGTCGTGGCGAAAGACGGGGCTGCGCACGTTTCACCCGCGTCGCCGAAAGCAACCGTCACAACCCTGGCGGTGGGTGCTCCCTCCGGCTGGTTCCAGATCGTCAACAGCACGAGCCAGCTCTGCATCGACGCCACCGGTGCTGGCACAGTCAATTTCACGGCGCTCATCCAATACGCCTGCAGCAACCCTGCAGCAGCGAACCAGCAGTGGTCGTTCTCCGGCCCGAACGCCGACGGTTACTACACAGTCGTCCCGAAACATTCCAACGCCATCATCTGGGACGTCGAGGCGGCGTCGAGCAACAATGCAACACGCATCATCCTCTATGCACCCAACCTGGGAACCAACCAGCAGTGGAGCGTCATCGCTGTTGGGGGCGACAAATATCAGTTCGTCGCCCGCAACAGCGGCAAATGCATGTCAGTCATCGGCGGAGTCGCAACCTCCGGTGCGGGGTTCGAGCAGGTCACCTGTAATCCGAACGACCCAGCGCAGACATTCACGCTGAAAAACGTCGGTGCGACGAACGCGAGGATGAGCACACCAGAGCACGTTGTGACGCAGCTCACGTGTGAATCCTCGGCATCGCCGTCGTGGATGGCCACGTACAGATGGACTCCCCCGACCGGTGTCGACCCAGCGACCCTGAAGTACAACCTCTACGTCAACGGGGTCAAGATTGCGAACACCGCCGACGGATGGAACCCGTACGTTCAGCTGACCAACGCCACCGTGCCGTCATCGATCCCTCTCGGTCGCTCCCCCGTCAGCGTCCAGCGCATCATGCCGGACGGCAGCGAGACCGCCGTCGGCGCCGGAATCGTGGACATTCAGCGATATCAAACGACAACGGATCGGACGTTCGCCTGCGGATAGTCCGCTGCCACGCAGCATCCGTCATCGTTTGTTGTGTCAATCCCCGAAGAACGGACGGTGCCGCCAATAGGCTGACCGCATGAGATTTGGAATGTTTGTGCCACAGGGTTGGCGCTTTGACCTCGTAGGAATTGACCCGGCTGAACAGTGGGCAACGATGAACAGCCTCGCGGCCCACGCCGACGCGGGCGAGTGGGAGTCGATCTGGGTGTACGACCACTTTCACACGACGCCCGAGCCGAGCGAAGAAGCAACGCACGAGGCCTGGACGCTGATGTCCGCGTTCGCAGCCACGACAAAGCGCGTGCGCCTCGGCCAGATGTGCACCTGCATGAGCTACCGCAACCCGGCGTACCTGGCCAAGGTCGCGGCGACGATCGACGTCATCTCGGGCGGTCGCGTCGAGATGGGCATCGGCGGCGGCTGGTATGAGCACGAGTGGCGTGCGTACGGCTACGGTTTCCCGAGCGCTGGCGACCGCCTCGGTCGGCTCGACGAGGGTGTGCAGATCATGAAGCAGGCCTGGGAAACCGGCACAGCCACCCTCGACGGCAAGCACTACCAGGTGGACGGCGCCATTGTTCGCCCGCTTCCGCTTCAGGGCTCGGGCATCCCGTTCTGGATCGCCGGTGGCGGCGAGAAAGTGACCCTCCGGATCGCGGCGAAGTACGCTCAGTACACGAACTTCGACGGATCACCCGACGGCTTCACCCACAAGAGCGACATCCTTCGTGCCCACTGTGACAAGGTCGGGCGAGACTTCCAGGAGATCGTGCGCAGCTCGAACTACAACGTCGTGATTGCTGACACCGAAGCTGAGGTCGCCGACCGGCTCGACGCCATCCAGGCGAGGGTCACCCCCTACCTCGGCGAAGCGAAAGCAGCCAGCTTCATGGCCGAGTACCGGAGCGGTAATGCGCTCGGTGTCGGAACCCCCGAGCAGGTCGCCGAGCGACTCTCGGCAATGCGCGACAAGGGACTCGCCTACGCGATCACGTACTTCCCCGAGGCGGCATACGACCGCTCGGGGATCGAACTCTTCGAACGTGAGGTCATGCCAGCGCTGGTCTGAGCGTGACCACCAAGCAGGGTTCCGCCACGAGTGTGTGCGGAACCCTGCTTGGTTTTGGAGTGGCTAGCGAACGATCGCGGATCGCAGCAGCGACCACATTCCGGCTGAGCTCAGCGCTATGACGACTGCAGCGGTGACCGCGAGCCACCACAGCTCGAACCGGCCGAGGATCTCGGCGGCCGATGGGATGAGCACGATCAGTGCGAGCACCAGCACGAGCCCGACTCCGACGCCGATGACCTGGGGGCCGCGTGCTCCGAACCGGAGCCACGCAGCGCCGAAGACTCCGCCGATGGTGAGCATCGACAGCGTGCCCAGGAAGACGGTCGGCAGGAGCCGACTGAGATCCCCTGCGCCGAGGACGTAGACGTCGAACACGTAGAACCCGGCGAACCAGTGATCCGTCGCGATTTCAATGGTCGTGAGCACCGCAAACACGAAAGCGAGGTAGGCGGAGACCAGGACGGCCCAGAGCACAGTCCCTCCGGCGAACCCGCGCCGCGTGGCTCCGAGACTCAGAGCGAAGGGGAACGTCGTTGCGACCGACTGAACGCCGAGGTAAACGAGGAAGCCCGCGAGCGAATAGAGAATGCCGGGGTTGGACTGGGAGCCTGAGATCCAGCCCTCAGAGCCGGGCTGGCTGCCGGCCCGCCAGAACAGGAACGAAATCAACACGGAGACCACGGCGACCAGCCCGGTGATGTACAGCGGCACCGCGAAGGTGATCTCGCGCTTGTTGAGGTGCAGTTTGGTGCTCGAAATCAGTGTGCTCATGCGCTTCGAACCTCTTCTTTTCTGTCGGATGCTGCGTCGTTCGCCCCGTAGGCCGCCACAAGCTGCTGCAGGGTTGCGCGAACGATCTGAACTCTGAGTTCCTGTGCGAGTTCGCGAGTCTCGCTGTCGAGAGCGCCGAAGCCGGTTGCGGACATCAACCCGCCGACGGTGCTCGTCGACAGGACCTGCGCGTTGCCGGTCAGGCGGGTGACGGCCGGTGTTGTGCCACTCATCACCCACGCCGTTTCGGTGGCCTCGTCGCTGGCCGCGTCAAGGACCACGCGGCCCTTGTCCATGATCACAACGCGGTCGAAAAGCGATGCGCTTTCTTCGATCAGGTGGGTTGAGAAAACGACGGTGCGGGGGTGATCCTCATAATCGCGCAGGAGAACCGTGTGGAAGAAGGCCCTCGCGGTGACATCGAGGCCGAGGTACGGCTCGTCCAGGAGGGTGATGGGGGCACGTGACGCGAGGCCGAGCACAATCGCGACCGATGAGAGCTGACCACGCGAAAGCTTCTTGATCGGTGTTCTGGCGGGGATGCGGAATCCCTCGACGAGCTCGGCGGCGACCTCAGGACTCCAGTTCGGCGCGAAGTTCGGGGCGATGCGCAGCACGTGGTGCAGCCGATAGTCGTCCGGATACCGTTGGTTGTCGCGCACGTAGCTGATCTGCGCGAGCGTCGGCGCGTGTTCGAACGGATCGTGTCCCGCCACTGTCACGTTGCCCGAGGTGGGGCGATCCTGCCCGGCCATGATCGACATCACGGTGGTCTTGCCCGCTCCGTTTCGGCCGAGAAGCCCGACGAAGGAATGCTCCGGAACAGCGAAGCTCACGGAGTCGAGCGCTCGAACACGACCGAATTGTCGGGTGACCGAGTCGATTTCAATGGTGTTCGTCATTTGCTGTCCTCCTGGTTGATCAAGTCGTCGAGTTCTTCCCTGTAGATGCGAAGCAAGCGGGCCTCATGCACCAGTGGGGCGATGTGTCGTTCCGAAAACGCCGCGCGCCGCTTCACTCGCAATTTCTCGCGCGCACCAGCGGCCACAAACATTCCGACTCCGCGTTTTTTGTAGAGCACGCCCTGCTCGACGAGCAGGTTCACACCCTTGGCGGCCGTGATGGGACTGATCTGGTAGAAAACCGCGTATTCGTTGGTGGACGGCACGCTGGATTCTTCCGGATACGTTCCGGCCAGAATGTCTTCGGCCACGCGATCAGCAAGCTGCTGGTAGATCGGGATTTCCCCTGTGAACATGATCACGACCTTAGGTTCTATAGTTCACTAGTTAACCTAAGGTCTTGCTCGATCCTTGTCAACCCGCCCACGACATCCGTAACCATCAGCTCTCGAGCGGATGCCGTGGGTACAGTGAAAGGGGGCGGTCACGTGGAATTTCCTGCGCCACCAGTCCCTTCCATATACATAGGTCAATGGCGACTTCCGTTCTCACAGAAAGATCCTCATGACCACGTCATCACTCAGCCGCACAGCGGTCACAAGCGCCCCCATTCACGAGGTGCTCGCCGAACGGTGGAGCCCCCGCTCCTTCGACCCATCAGTCGAGGTCCCGGCCGAGAAGATCACCTCGGCCCTCGAAGCCGCTCGCTGGTCGGCCTCAGCGTCGAACACTCAGCCGTGGCGCTTCATCGTTGCGCGCCGCGGCACCGCCGAGCACGCAACCATCGTTGAGAACCTCATGGGCTTCAACCAGGTGTGGGCGAGCTCCGCGGCGGTCCTCATCGTCAATCTCGCCGCTGTCACCACCGAAAACGGAACTCCGCTGCGGTGGGCACAGTACGACCTCGGCCAGGCCGTCGCCAACCTCACCGTCCAGGCCCACCACGACGGACTCCACGTTCACCAGATGGGTGGCATCGAGGTCGATGGACTGCGCGCCGCCTTCACGATCGATGCGACCCTCGAACCCATTTCCGTCACCGCCCTCGGATACCTCGGAGCGCCCGACGCCCTCGAGAGCGATGTCCTTCGTGAGCGCGAGGTCGCACCGCGCGTGCGTCGCCCGCTGAATGACCTCGTTTTGGTCAGCGCGTAACCAGCGAGGAAACGCAAGACATAAAGAAGAGCGGATGCCATGGCATCCGCTCTTCTTATCTGTTCAGTTTTCGGTACTACGACACCGTTACCGGAACCGATCCGACCGTGAGCGAATCAGCGGCAGCGTCGAGGTCGACGCGCACGGTGTCACCGTCACGGATCGCGCCGCCCAGCAACGCCATAGCGAGTCGGTCGTCGATTTCGGTCTGCATGAGTCGACGCAGCGGACGGGCCCCATAGATCGGGTCGTATCCTCTCTCGGCGAGCCAGCTGCGAGCGTCGGGGGTCACGGCGAGCTCGAGTCGGCGCTCGTTGAGCCTGCGCTGCAGCCGGTCGATGTAGAGCTCTACGATCTGGCCGAGGTCCTCCTCGCTCAGTGCGGAGAACACCACGATGTCGTCGAGCCGGTTGACGAACTCGGGCTTGAACGACTGGCGCACCAGCTGCTGAACGGCCTCTTCCTTCTCGGCCCACGGCAGCTCCGAGTCGACCAGGTAGTGCGAACCGAGGTTTGAGGTGAGGATGAGGATCGTGTTGCGGAAGTCGACCGTTCGGCCCTGCCCATCGGTGAGCCGACCGTCGTCGAGCACCTGCAGCAGCACGTCGAACACCTCGGGGTGTGCCTTCTCGACCTCGTCGAACAGCACAACCGAGTACGGGCGCCGCCGCACGGCTTCGGTCAGCTGACCGCCCTGCTCATAACCGACGTAGCCGGGAGGAGCACCGACGAGCCGCGACACCGAGAACTTCTCGCCATACTCCGACATATCGATGCGAACCATAGCCTTCTCGTCGTCGAAGAGGAACTCGGCGAGCGCCTTGGCCAGCTCGGTCTTACCGACACCCGTTGGGCCGAGGAACATGAACGAGCCTGTGGGGCGGTTGGGATCCGAGATGCCGGCGCGGGTGCGCCGAACAGCATCCGATACCGCTGAAACCGCCTGCTTCTGGCCGACAAGGCGTTTGCCGAGCTCGGTTTCGAGGTGCAGCAGCTTCTCGGTCTCACCTTGCAGCAGCCGTCCGACCGGGATGCCGGTCCAGGCGGCGATCACCGCGGCGATGTCGTCTGAGGACACCTGGTCGTTGACCATCAGCGGTCCGTCGGTTTCGGCCTGCTCGGCCTCTTTAATCTCCGCCTCGATCTTCGGAATCACCTCGTACTCCAACCGCGATGTCTCCTGGTAGTTCGCCTCGCGCAGGGCACGGTCGCGGCGGGACTTCATCTCGTCGAGCTGGGTCTTGAGGTCGCCGACCCGGTTGAGGTTGGAACGCTCCTTGTCCCAGCGCCCCTTCAACTCGTCGAGCTCGGACTGCTTCTCGGTCATGTCCTCACGCAGTTTGGCGAGGCGCTGCTTTGACGCGTCGTCCTTTTCCTTCTTCAGAGCGAGCTCCTCCAGCTTCAGTCGACTGACGGCGCGCTGCAGCTCGTCAATTTCCACCGGCGACGAGTCGATCTCCATCCGCAGGCGGGATGCAGCTTCGTCAATGAGGTCGATGGCCTTGTCTGGCAGTTGCCGAGCGGGGATGTATCGATTCGAGAGGGATGCCGCGGCAACGAGTGCGGAGTCGGCGATCGTGACCTTGTGGTGGGCTTCGTACCGCTCCTTGAGTCCACGCAGGATAGCCACGGTGTCTTCGACGCTCGGCTCCCCGACGTAGACCTGCTGGAACCGCCGCTCCATGGCGGCGTCCTTCTCGATGTACTCCCGGTACTCATTGAGCGTGGTCGCGCCGATCATGCGGAGTTCCCCTCGGGCGAGCATCGGCTTGAGCATGTTGGACGCCGCGACGCTGCCTTCACCTGCGCCGGCTCCCATGAGGGTGTGGAGCTCGTCGATGAAGGTGATGATTTCGCCCTCGGCGTCCTTGATCTCCTGCAGCACGGCCATGAGCCGCTCCTCGAACTCACCACGATATTTCGCGCCGGCGATCAGGGCTGCGAGGTCGAGCGAAACAAGCTGTTTGCCCTTGAGCGAGTCGGCCACGTCTCCCGCGACGATCCGCTGCGCGAGACCTTCGACGACAGCGGTCTTGCCGACGCCGGGCTCTCCGATCAGGACGGGGTTGTTCTTGGTGCGGCGAGTGAGAACCTGGCTGACCCGGCGGATCTCCGCGTCGCGGCCGATGACGGGGTCAAGCTTTCCGGTACGCGCCACGTCGGTGAGGTTGACACCGTACTGCTCGAGGGCGCTCTTCTGCTTTCCCTGCGGCTGCTGTCCAGGCTGCATGCTTCTCCTAAAGTTGAGTCTCGGTGACTCAAGTTTAGCAAGGGCCCTCCGTCCGCGCCAGCTTCTAAGCTGGGAGACGTCCGCGTGCCGTGAGCCGACGGCATCCGCTCCCCAACGTGAAGGACACCGATGAACCACGTCGACGTTATTGTCATCGGCCTCGGATCGATGGGCGGAGCCGCGGCGAATGCGCTCGCCCAGCGCGGCCACAGTGTGCTTGGCATCGAGCGGTTCTGGCCGAGCCATGATCGCGGATCCGCGCACGGAGGAACTCGCATCATTCGACAGTCGTACTTCGAGGGACTCGAGTACGTACCGTTGCTCCGCCGGGCCTATGCGGGCTGGCGGCAGCTCGAGGAACAATCGGAGAGGTCGCTGATGACGCTCACCGGCGGGATCTACATTGGTGACCCCGGTGAGGATACTTTCACCGGGGCGCTCGCGTCCGCCCAGCACTGGGGACTGCCGCACGATGTGCTCACCAGCGACGAAATCTCCGAGCGGTTTCCGGCGATGCAACCAGCCCCGCACGCCATGGGCCTGTTTGAGCAGAATGCCGGATTCGTTGATCCCGAAGCTACCACCGCTGCGAACATTCAGGTGGCGACCATGCACGGCGCCCAACTGCACTTCGGCGAGACCGTGCTGTCGTGGACGGCAACCAAAGGCGGCGGGGTCGAGGTGGTGACCACGCGCGGACGTTACGGTGCCGACCGACTGGTCGTCGCGCCTGGTGCGTGGTCTGAGCGCCTGTTGGGCGAGGTTGGTGCGCCAGTGGCATCCGAGCGCCAGGTTGTCTACTGGTTTGAGCCGGACTACTCCAGCGGTAAACCGCGCCCGAGCGATTATGCGGTCGGTACGCAGCCGGTCTTCATCGAACGCACCGACGGGAACGAGCAGGTCTACGGTTTCCCCGTTGTTCCCGGCCAGACCGCCGGCATCAAGATCGGCTTCTTTCACGACTACACACCCACCGACCCGGATGCCATCAGCCGCGACGCGTTGCCGTTCGAGGTCGCGCAGATGCAGTCCCGCGCGCTGGATCTGTTTCCGCACCTCACCGGACGACTACTCGCGGCGAGTACGTGTCTCTACCCGAGCTCGCCGGACGATCACTTCATGCTCGGCCTGCACCCCGAGCACTCACAGGTTACCGTCGCCACCGGATTTGGCGGACACGGGTTCAAGTTCGTGCCGGTCGTCGGCGACATCGTGGCCGACCTGTCGACCCGTGGGCGCACCGATCTGCCGATTGGCTTGTTCTCGCTTGAGCGGGAAGCGCTGCGGCGATAGGTCCGGGTCCGTCAGGCCGCGCTACTTCCGCCGAGCTGTTGCGTTTCAGTCTTCGGAAGTCAGCGGGCTGTGTCGTCTCCGGGTACCGCGTCACCGTCTTCAGTCACCAATCCCCCGTCGGTGACTCGTGCACCGTTCCGGTCGACCGTCCCGTCGACGGCGCCGCCAGCGCGGACCGGGAGGTCACTGTCGACTGACGTCCCATCGGGCGAAGCAGCGACATCAGTTCCTTGAACGATGCGCTCGTCGAACTGCTCAACGATCCCATTGGTCTGGTCGAAGGGGTGGGCAACATCGCCGAGCACTCCGACGTTGTCGTCCTCGGTTGTTTCCGAACCGGTGTTTGCGCCGGCCTCCGTGCGATCGGCGGGGCTGACTTCTGCGTCAGCGTCCGTGATCTTCAGCTGATCCTGGATTTCGCGTTCGTCACTCATGATGTGAAGCTACGCGCCGCCCCTCCGTCGGCCAAGGGCTTGACAGGCACGTACGGCGTTCCGAAGGGTTAGCGTTCCGATCGGTTGAGGCGTCGGAAAGATGAGGCGTCGGACGCCGAGCGGACCCGCGAATTCAGCCGGTGCTCGCCGTCCTGTTTTCACCGTCTGGGATGTAGGCGGCGTCCTGCCTGCGTGCTCGCGCTTGAGCGGTCGCGCGCCGCCGTGCCCGCATGAGCCCCGACTTGCTCTCGAGCAGAATCTCTTTTTGCTCCGGATCGATGCTGACCGGAGGGATCAGATAGTAGTCGGCACTGCGGCGCTGAATCACCCAGCCGTTGTTGTGCACGAGCATGTGGTGATGTCGGCAGAGCAGTATCCCGTCAACCACCTCGGTTTTGTTCGACTTCTTCCAGGGCACGATGTGGTGGGCTTCCGTCCACGACACTGGCCGGTCGCAGCCAGGGAACATGCAGCCGCCATCGCGAGCGGCAAGGGCTCGGCGCTGGCGGCGGTTGAACAGGCGCATCGAGATGGAGGATTCGAAGGGAACGTTGTCAGCGCCGAGGAGGATTGCGACAATCTCGGCGTGACAGATCGCGCGTTCGACCGTGGCGAGCGAGACCGCTTCACGGGAGTCTTCGAGCATTCCTATGCTGCCGAATCCCACCACACCCGAGCACGAGTCCGTGCGTTGTAAACCGCCGGTAACGCCCTGTCCGACCGTGAGGCCCGTGCGGCTGCGGCCTGCAGTGTTGTCGGGGTTGCCGATACTGACCGAGCCCCTGGTGTCATCGGTCGAAACAATCAACCTGACCGACGCCGTGCGGTCAAAAACCGTGTCAGGGTCCGCCGTCGCTCCGACCTGCATGAGGTGGATCAACGTGTCGAGGGCTATCTGTTCTGTGCTGCGGGGATCGTTGATCAGAGCTTCGGCCGCAGCAATCTTCTCCGGGTCAACGAAACGGGGTCCGCCTCGTCGCGGGCCGGTGGCGGCGTCGATGATCGACGCAAAGATCGCTTCGTTCTCGGGGTCGAGGCGGATCGCGACGCCACGCATTCCGGTCGCATCTCGGCGGAGCATGCGCAGGCCGCGCATTTCACGGAGCAGGTCTTCGCGTTCGGCGACGCCAGCAACATCGATCAGGTTGCGTTCCTCGCGAGCCAGTCGGGCGAGTTCGTCGGCGTCGCAGGTGGCCGCCATGGGCAGCAGACGCTCGGCCGCCGCCCGCAACAGGTCACTTGGCACTGTCTCGCTGGGTTCACCGAGACCGCGGGTGATTACTCCCGCAGCAGTGGTGGAAAGAGTTCCCTGCGCCACCGCCAGGGAGACAGGTGAATGCCAGGGCACCTCCACGGGAGGCACAGGAAGCGGTTCAGATTCTTCCCCGTCGTCGGGGGTGCCGCCGTCGGCCGATCGCTCGGCCTCTGCGCGCTCGGCGGCAGCGCGCAGCCGTTCGGCCGCTTCAGCTTCACCCAGTGCGGTACCCACCCGAACCTGCTTCGCAGCCTCACCGCGGGTAGACCCGGTGATTGACTGCACCAACTGTTCAGGCGTGCGCATCCCTCGGCGCTGGGCGAGGCCGGAGTAGCCGAGTTCGCGGTCGGAGAGCTTCGCGATTTGTCCGGCACCTATTGCGACGAGCGCCTCGCCGAGCTTCATCACCTCAGCGGCAGCCTTTGTGAACCGCTCCACTTCGTCGGCACTGAGCTCACAGACGAGGTCGCTCTCGCTGACATCGCTGGCCGGGCCAGTCGTTTCGCCGCCCGGAAAGTCACCGATGTGGTCGCCGTTGTGGTCGCCGGAGAACACCGGAAGGCCGAGGGTGGTTCGCAATTGCGTGACCACCTCGGGCAACCGATCCAGAATCTGAGGCATACTCCGATTCTATCCGAAACGAACCTCTTTTTCGAAGATTCGTTCGAGTTGCGGCAAAGTCGTGGATAGCCTTTTTCGTCATGCCGACTGTGGAGGAACTGATTGCATCGCCGCCGCAGCAGGGGGTGAGCATCCGGTTGAGGGGTGGTGGTGAAAGCCCCGGTTACGGGGGTTACGGGCGAGACCGAGCGGCGTTACCTTGCTTACTCAGGCCGACGCGACGCGCTCCCGATAACTGAACGATGCACCTTTGTGCTCTCCGGGCAGCCGATCACCACGACCATGCAACTTGTTGCGCAGGGTCCCCGGCGTGTAGTCCGTGGGGTACGCATCACGCTTTTGCAGCTCGGGAATGACGAACTCCACAATGTCCTCGAACGAGCCTGGCGTGATCGCGTAGGCCAGGTTGAAGCCGTCGACATCTGTCTCCTCAACCCATGACTGCAGCTGGTCCGCAACCTCACTGCCCGACCCGACGATGCGGGTGCCGAGGCCACCGATTCCCGCCCAGGCTGCGATATCGCGCACGGTCCACTCGCTGCCGTCCTCCGACGCCGCCTGGAAGTTCGCCACAGCCGACTGGATCGCGTTGCTCTTCACATCGCCAATCGGAGCGTCGAGGTCGTACTGCGAAAGGTCGATGCCCATCCAACCAGACATGAAGACCAGTGCACCTTCGACGCTCGCGTACTTCTGATAGTCCTCGTGCTTGGCCTGCGCCTTCTCAGGCGTTTCGTCTGTGATGACAGTGACCAACTGGTAAATCTTCGCACTGTACCGATCCCGCCCTGCCGCTTCGAGAGCATCCCGAATCTTCGACACGGTCGCCTTGAGCACCGCCTTCGTGGGCGATCCTACGAAAATCGCTTCGGCGTTCTCGGCCGCGAACTGCACGCCTCGACCAGACGCCCCAGCCTGGAAGATGACCGGGGTGCGCTGCGGCGACGGCTCAGACAGGTGGATACCCGGCACTGTGTAGTTCTTACCGAAGTGACCGATCTCGTGCACCTTGGTCGGGTCGGTGAACACACCGGTCTCGCGATCGCGCACGACGGCGTCGTCTTCCCACGACCCTTCCCAGAGCTTATAGAGCACCTCGAGATACTCGTCCGCGATGTTGTATCGCTCGTCGTGCTCGATCTGGTCTTCGTGGCCCATGTTGCGGGCAGCGCTCGGCAGGTAACCGGTGACAACGTTCCAGCCGACCCTCCCCTTGGTGAGGTGGTCGAGCGTCGACAGTCGCCGCGCGAACGGGTACGGGTGCTCGTACGCGGTGCCGGCGGTGATGCCGAAGCCGAGGTTCTCGGTCACGGCGGCCATGGCCGAGACGAGCAGCAGCGGGTCGCTCACCGGAACCTGCGCTCCGTTGCGCAGCGCGGCCTCATTGCTGCCGCCGTACACGTCATAGGTGCCGAGCACGTCGGCGATGAACAAACCGTCGAACTTGCCACGCTCGAGCAGTTTGGCGAGATCGGTCCAGTAGCTGAGGTCCGTGTATCGCTGCGACTGGTCATCGGGGTGACGCCAGAGGCCGGGCGACTGGTGAGCGACGCAGTTCATGTCAAAAGCATTGAAGCGGATGTGACGAGGCATCTTCCCATCGTCGGTCACGTCGCGCGTGTGGTCACGTAGCAACGAAACACGGCGTCACATGGTCAGTTGAGGCCAGCGTCGTGCACCACCATGGCAACCTTGACCCGGTTGTCGGCCTGCAGCTTGTCGAACACCCGGCCGAGGTGGGTTTTCACTGTGCCGACGCTGAGGAACAGTTGCGTGGCGATCTCAGTGTTCGATGCACCGCGTGCGACGTGGATGGCGACATCTCGTTCGCGGTCGGTGAGCGCGTCCAGCCGCGCGCGTGCCGCCGACCGCACCGACAAATCAGGCTGGCGCGCTACGGCGTCGATGAGTTGTTCGGTGACGGACGGCGACAGGATCGATCGCCCAGCCGCGACGCGGTGGATCGCATCGATCAGGTCAGCGGGTGGAGTGTCCTTGAGGAGAAAGCCCGAGGCACCATTCCGCAACGCAGTGAGCACCGCGTCATCGGCGTCGAACGTCGTCAACACGATGACTCGGATGCCCGGGTGTGAGGCGAGCACTCGACTCGTCGTCTCGAGACCGTCACGTCGAGGCATCCGGATATCCATCAGCACAACATCTGGTTGCGTACGAGCGACCACGGCTGAGGCGTCGATCCCGTCCGCCGCTTCGCCCACAATGTCTATCGTCTGGTCACCTTCGATGATGAGCCGGAGGCCAGCGCGAACAAGGGCTTCATCGTCAACCAGAACGACGCGGATCCGATTTTTGGTTAGTTCGTCCACGGCAACCACGCTTCCACAACGAAGTCGCTCCCGACGACACCGTGCACCAGTTCGCCACCGGCGAGCCGTGCCCGTTCGGTCATCCCTGTCAGTCCCATTCCCACCCGGTGCCGTGCTCCGTTCAGCGCTTCCGACTCCCGCGGTTGCGACAGTCGGTTGCGCACCTTGAGCTCGAGCCGCGTCCCCGGCGTGCCACCGAGCGTCACCTCCACTCGGGAACCCGGGGCGTGCCGACGTGCGTTGGTGAGCGCCTCCTGCACGATCCGGTAGGCGTGGCGGCTCTGAACGGAGGAGAGCGTTGAGAGGACGGGCGCGATGTCCGGCGCTATCTCGCAGTGCACTGCCAATCCCGCCTGGGTGCTCTCGGCGAGAAGCTCGTCGAGCACGCCGAGCGATGGCTGTGGCGTCAAGGCATCTGGGTTTGTTTCTGCCGAGGGGGCACGAAGTACGCCGAGCACACCGCGCAGTTCCGCGAGGGCGAGTCGCGCGTTCTCCTGCACAACGGCGGCCGTCGCCGCCGACTGCTCGCGTGAGAGGTCCTCCCGCCAGGCCAGGCCACCTGAGTGCATTGCCACAAGTGACAATCGGTGCGCGAGGACATCGTGCATCTCGCGGGCGATGGCCGAGCGCTCCGCAGATCGAGCCTGCTCGAGCCGAAGAGCCTGTTCCTCCTCCAGAAGTTCGGACCGTTGCACGAGCGCCTTGATCAGCTCACGCCTGCCTCCAATGTAGAGACCGGTCACGATGAGTACGGCCAGGGCGACGGCCATGACGAGCGTGACTTGCCACCACACGGCCGGTTCAGCGATCGGAGCCAGAATCGTCGAGCTGATCCACGCTTCAGCGAGGACGGTCACCACCAGTATCACCACAGCAAGTACGGCGAGCTCTCGAGCCCGGCGCCGGGTTGCGAGGGAAATGATGGTGACGATCACGGCGCCAAGTGCGAAATAAGAGATGGAACCGATGATCCCCACCATCAAAGTGATGGCGAGGGGCGCATGGTGCCTGAAGGGAACAAGCGCCGTCGCGGCGAGCCCGAGGAGGACATCGAGCAGCATGAGCGCGCCAAGCCAGGCGCCTGACGCACCAGCCTCATCGAAGAGGATCAGCTCCCAACCGCGAAGGACCGTGAATGCCAGACCTCCGACGACGAGCGAGAGACCTGTGCGCCATACCGCACCCCAAAGAGGCCGGGGCCTCGGGCTAGCGGAAGTTGTTGCATAAGAAGACACCCCGGAAGTCTAGGGATCTCCCCGGGTTCCAAGATCGGCCAAATGGCCGATCTCCGGTCAGCCGATCGGCGCTCGAGAGCCAAGCGCAGGGTCGATGGCAAGCGTTCGCACCTGCAGCACACTCGATCCCATGATCGACATTCAACAGCTCAGCAAACACTACGGCGATGTAATCGCCGTAGATGACATCTCCCTCTATATCCCGGCCGGAACCATCACGGGCTTCCTTGGACCCAACGGCGCAGGCAAGTCAACGCTCCTGCGACTGGTTTGCGGGCTGACTCGGCCAACCACCGGTTCCGCCTTGATCGGCGGGTTGCCTTACTCTGCGATCGGAAATCCCGGTCGCACGGTCGGAGTGTCACTCGACGCGTCCGCCCTCCATTCGGGACGCACCGGCCGTGAGTCGCTTGCCCTGGCCGCGCTTCTGATGGGGGTTGGCACCGACCGGGTCGACACGGTCCTCGAAACCGTCGGCCTGTCGCGAGGCGAGTCCCGCAGGAGGGTCGGCTCATACTCGCTCGGCATGCGTCAGCGCCTCGGACTTGCCCATGCGGTTCTCGGCGACCCTCGGGTGCTCATCCTCGACGAACCGGCAAACGGCCTCGACCCCCACGGCATCCACTGGTTGCGCTCCTTCCTGCGCAGTTACGCGGACGGCGGTGGGACCGTGTTGCTGTCGTCACATCTGCTCGCGGAGGTGGATGCTCTGGCGGATTACCTCGCCATTCTCGGACGCGGGCGCCTGCTGGCCCATGGACCGCGCGACTCGCTTGTCCAGGACAGCGCACCCGACCTCGAGTCTTACTTCCTCAACCTGACCGGAGACTTTTCGCGATGATTCCTACGACATCTGTTCCCAGCCCCGCTGTTCCGATGGCACGTCTCGTTCGCGTCGAGAGTCGAAAACAGGTCAACACCCGAGCCGGGTTCGGCCTGCTGCTGGCGCTCGGCATCCTCATCCTGCTCTTGCCGGTTCCGAGTTTGTGGCTCGTCGAGCCGAGCGGGATGTCGTTCGGTCTTTTCCTCGAAGCCGCGTTGCTGCCTCAATCAATTCTCGTTCCGGTGATCGCTATCGTCGCTGCAACAAGTGAGTGGTCACGGCGGACAGCCCTGGTGACCTTCGCCCTCGAACCGCGCCGCTTGCGTGTTGTGGGTGCACAGCTCGTGGCCGTACTGGGCATCGCCCTCACCGTCTTTCTGGCGGGTATCGTGTGTGCCACCGTCGTCTACTCAGCTGCCATCCTGTTCCGCGGTGCAGCACATGACTGGACTGTCCAACCGGCACTCATCGCTGGCCTGGCGCTCTCCCAGGTCGTGTGCATGGCGTGGGGCTATGCGGTCGGGCTTCTGATCGGAACGACAGCGACGGCTATCGTCGCCTTCTATCTGATCCCGACCGCGTGGACGATCGCGGGATTCGTGTTCCCCGTGTTAGCCGGTGCGGCTGGGTGGCTCGACGTCAACCGCACACTTGAGCCGTTCCTGCGGCCGGGAGTGGGAGCATCCGAAATCCTTCCCCTCGTGACGTCGCTGGCGGTGTGGGTGCTGCTTCCCTTAATACTCGGCTCCCTCCGCGTGCGCCGAAAAGACATCCGCTAGTAGGCTGTGCCGGCACCCACCCTCGCTGCGGAAACCGGAGACCAATGCTCGACGACGACACTGCGGAGTATGCCCGCTGGAACGCAGCGGCTTACCGTGCCGCCGGAGTGCCCGACGAGGACATTTCTCCGCGCACGGTCCACGCGTTGAGAAGCATCGGCGTCGTTGTCGCTCTGTGTGTTGCCCTCGGTGTTGCGCTTGCCCTGCTTCGCGCCGGCGAAGACTCGACCGGCATATCGAGCGCACAGCGACTCGTCGAGCAGTTCGCATTCACAACCCTCGCCTTCCTCGTCGGTGTCGGTGGGTTCCTGTGGGCTCGGCAATCCGGCCATCACCTGACCGGGGACCAGTCGCTCTCGCGCCTGCTGACCCGGGCGGACCGCAGGCAGGCACGGCGGTGGATCGGCGGCCAGCAACATCCGGACCCGCGCTGGCTGCCGACCCTCGTCGCGCTCGCTCGGCAGAACCAACGAACGATCCTGGGGGCCGCGCCGACCTACGCCGCCGTGATGTTGCTCGAGGTGTCAGTTGCGATCTCCACCGACGTGGTGGCGATCCGCATTTTCGCGCTCCTCGCCGTCCTGCTGTTTGCCGCCGTCGGGGTCACATCGGTGATCGACTTTCGGCGGGCGGGCCGTTTCATCGCCGCACATCGGCTGCCGCACCGTCCGTAAGCCCGGCTTCGGTCGTCCTCTGCCGGCTCCGAGCTGGCGTCATTCAGGCACGGCGGTGGTTCGGCGGCCAGCAGCATCCCGACCCGCGCTGGCTGCCGACCCTCGTCGCGCTCGCTCGGCAGAACCAACGAACTTTCCTGGGGCCGCGCCGACCTACGCGGCCGTGATGTTGCTCGAGGTGTCAGTTGCGATCTCCACCGACGTGGTGGCGATCCGCACTTTCGCCCTCGGCTCGGCTCGGCAGAAGACGGTGTGGTTCGCCGCCCTATCTGGCGCTGTTGCCCGTGTTCTGCGCCGCAAGCACCCGCTCGTAGACGGCGATCATCCGCGCGGTCTGATAGCTCTGCCGAAACTCGAGGCTCGTCTGCGGCTCGACAACCAGCCGGGACCCTGACGCGACGTCCGCTGCCGCGTGCCGAAGAGCATCCGCCAACGCCGTCACACTGCCGTTTGCAGGCTGCCAGTAAATGCCGTCGGGCAGCTCGCCCGCGATGTTCGGGTCGCTCACGATTGACGGGGTCCCGAGCGCCGCGGCCTCGAACACCGTCATGCCCTGGGTTTCGAACCCGATCGAGGTCTGCACGAGGGCGTCGGCCGACGCGATCGCGGCGAGCGCATCGCGGTACGGCACCTTCCCGGCGAAAACAACCCGGCCATCCAGTCCGTTCTCACGCACGAACGCCTGCGCCTTCTTCAGCAGCAGGCCGGCCCCATACAGCCGGAACTCGGCGTCGACATCGGCGAGCCGAATCGCCTCGAGGTACTCCATAATCCGCTTCTCGGCGCTCATCCGCCCCATCCACACGAACAGCGGCCGGCTCGAAGCGGCGGGCCGGGGCGCACTAAGTACCTCGTCGACCAGAGCGTCGTCCGCCCCGGTCCACATCACGTCGATCCCGGTGCCGACACCGTGTGCTTCGAGCAACCGGGCGAAATGCCCGCTCGGCGCCACGCTCGCGTCCGCGCGGGCGGACAGCTCATCGAGGTAGCTCCACGCGCTCGGCGCCAGTTTCGACAAACGCGGCTTCAGCACCAGATGCTGCCACCAGAGCAGCGCACGAATCACGATTTTCGGAAACGGCACCACCTGTTCGAGACCGAACTCCATGTGGTTGTGAAACGTATGCACAGAACGGATGCCATGCCTCACCGCGAAACGATACCCGAGCATCGCTCCCCAGTAGTCGGCCTGCACGTGCACAATATCCACCGGCGGGCGGGTGGCCAGTGCAGTGTCAAGAACGCGGTCGACCCGGCGGCTCGGCAGCGTCAGGGAATACTCGCGGTCGAGGGTGATCGGAACGGACGGGGTGTCGACGTATTCGGTGCTGCCCGCGTGCTCCCGATGCATTTTCGGAGCGACGACGGTGACCCGGTGCCCGGCCAGCTCGAGGAACCGCTTCTGCAGTCTGATCGAGACCTGCACTCCGCCGAGGGAATCCGCGTGCTGGTCGCTGAACATCAGTATGTGCATGGTGCTCTCAGGCTACCGGTGACCAACGGGGAGTTCCCGCGTGCTGGAGCAGCAGCATCCGCTCGCCTGAAATCTTTCCGTCTAACCGGAGATGCCCTCGACCTCTTCGAGGGCTTCGATCAGCGAGCCCTGGGTGAAACCAAACCACTCGTAGAGGCTCTGCACGTATTCGTTGTCTGTGCCCTCGACGGTTGGCGCTTCGCTGCCAATGCCGAGGTTGGTGGCGAGGACGAGGCGAAGGTCGGTGAGGGTGCCGAGCCAGTACATCGAGAATTCGCGGTCAAGCCGCACGAGGGCCACATCACCATCGGCTGTCGCTCGTACTCCCGCTTTGTCGAACGATTCGAGGACCCCCTGTGCGTTTTCAATCTTGCGGTCGATAAGGTCGTCGATGGTGAAGCGCCGGAATTCGTCTGATGCTTCGGCGTCGTCTGTGTACGCGTCGGGGAACAGGCGGGTTAGGACAGCGCCGTCGATGTCTGCTTCGCCCTCCTTCACCCGTACGAGCAGGGCGATGATTTGCTGCACCAGATCGGTGAACATCATCACTTCCTGCGATTCAAACTCCGCGAGGATCTCTCCGCCAGAGGCCACACCGAAAGCCCTCATCGTTCGCTCCTGCTGAGGCTGGCCAGCAGCCCGTAGCCGTGCATGGCGACGACGTGGCGTTCCATTTCTTCGCGGGTTCCTGTGGCGACCGTTGCACGCCCGTGCGTGTGCACCTGCATCATCAGTTCTTCTGCGCGCGCCTGGGCGAAGCCGAAGTAGCTGCGGAACACCCACGCCACGTAGGTCATCAGGTTGATCGGGTCGTCCCAGACCACAGTGTTCCAGGGCTCGCCGAGTGTCAGTTGCTCGTCGAGGTCTCGCAGCTCGTCAACTTGGGGCACACGTCCAGCTTTGCACTGACGGGCGACAAAGCACAGCCTGTGACAGGTGCTCGGTAAATTCCCCGGTTCTTTTCGCACGCACCGATGTGTGGCGCGGAATTCACGGATAGTGTCGAAAGGGCGGCGAAGCGCGCCGAGAGTTGCATCACGGTGGGAGCACTTTTGTTGAAACTGGGTTTGAAGGCATCGGCTGAACAGTTTGGCCCTCGCGAGCTCGTCGAGCTCGGTGTTCAGGCGGAACAGCATGGTTTTGACAGCGTCACAGTGAGTGACCACTTTCAACCCTGGCGTCACAATGGCGGTCACGCTCCGTTCTCCCTGGCCTGGATGACGGCCGTCGGCGAGCGCACCGAGCGGATCACGATCGGAACCTCGGTGATGACGCCGACGTTCCGCTATAACCCTGCCGTCGTCGCCCAGGCATTCGCCACCATGGGTTGCCTCTACCCCGGGCGCATCTTCCTCGGTGTCGGCACCGGAGAGGCCCTCAACGAGATCGCGACGGGCTACCAGGGTGAATGGCCCGAGTTCAAGGAACGGTTTGCGCGACTGCGCGAGTCGGTTGACCTGATGCGTCAGCTCTGGGTTGGCGACCGTGTCGATTTCGACGGCGAGTACTACAAGACCCAGGGCGCGTCGATCTATGACGTCCCGGAAGGCGGCATCCCCGTTTATGTTGCGGCGGGCGGACCTGTGGTTGCCCGGTATGCGGGTCGTGCGGGCGACGGCTTCATCTGCACCTCGGGCAAAGGAATGGAGCTCTACACAGACAAGCTCCTGCCCGCCGTTGCCGAGGGTGCGGCGAAGGCGCAACGGGACGTCGGCGAAATCGACAAGATGATCGAGATCAAGATTTCGTACGACACCGATCGGGACGTCGCGCTCGAGAACACCCGGTTCTGGGCGCCGCTGTCGCTCACGCCCGAACAGAAGCACTCGATCGACGACCCGATCGAGATGGAGGCCGCGGCGGACGCCCTGCCGATCGAGCAGGTCGCGAAGCGCTGGATTGTGTCAAGCGACCCGGACGAAGCCGTCTCCCTGATCAAGCCGTACATCGACGCCGGGCTCAACCACCTCGTCTTCCACGGCCCCGGCTCCGACCAGAAACGCTTCCTCGACCTGTTTGAGCGCGACCTGGCTCCGAGGCTTCGCGCGCTCGGTTAAAGATGCCAATCCCGTTGAGCAAAGTGGTGCGCGTCGTTCTCGCACCGAACCCGGGGCCGATGACGCTCGATGGCACGAACAGCTACGTGCTCGGCGCCCCGGGGTTCGGCTCAGTGGTGATTGTCGACCCTGGTCCGAGAAATGCGGGGCATGTCGACGAACTCGTGGGAAGCGGCGCCGTCGACCTCATCCTGATCACGCACTTCCATGACGATCACACCGGCGCAAGCGCCGAACTCCACCG
Source organism: Mycetocola zhadangensis (assembly GCF_003668565.1). Taxonomy (GTDB): domain Bacteria; phylum Actinomycetota; class Actinomycetes; order Actinomycetales; family Microbacteriaceae; genus Mycetocola_A; species Mycetocola_A zhadangensis. Next base: position 574,934 of record NZ_RCWJ01000002.1, on the reverse strand, counting down.
GAGAACCGGGGCTCCGGTGCGAGCGTTCGATCCGGCGTTCTGCATCGAGGGCCAACCACTCTCCGACGGCGAGGTGATCGATGCGGCCGGCGTGCGGCTGACCGTGGTTGCAACACCCGGCCACAGTGCAGACTCTGTCTGTTTCGTCGTGGACGCTGAGAAGAATCCGGGCATCATCCTCACCGGCGACACAATTCTCGGCAGCGGAACAACGGTGATTGCGCGACCGGACGGAAGCCTCGCCGCCTATCTCTCGTCACTGCGGCGGTTGCGGGAGCTCGGTTCGCTCACGGTCTTCCCGGGCCACGGTCCGACCCTGCCTGACCTGAACACGGTCAGCGGCGAGTACCTCGAGCACCGGCTACGCAGACTCGAGGAGGTACGGTCCGCCCGCGGCACCCTTGGCGCCGGCGCTTCCATTTCGGCCGTCACCGACATGGTGTACCCGGACATCGATCCCTCGGTGCGCTTCGCCGCCGAGTATTCGGTCGAAGCGCAACTGGAATACCTCGCAAGTGCCGAGAACGGTGTACCCGGTTGAGAACTCCGTTCCCAGCGGACGGCGCCGGAGCACGTCAGGCCGGTTGCAACAGTTTGCCATCGGCTACCAGCTCGAGTGACAGCACCTTGTAGCCCTCATGCTCGAAGAACACGGTCACCCGGTCGGCCTCGACCCGCATCACGGTTCCTGCACCCCATTCTTTGTGCGTGACGCTCGCTTGTGGAGCAAAGGGACCGTCCTGCTCCGGGGCGTCGGAGCCCGGTTCGTCCTCGAGCGGCGCGGTGCGCGCACCCTCAGCTCGCGAACAGACGTCGCAGTTGTCGCACGGCTCAAAGTGCTGCTCACCAAAGTAGCCGAGAAGAAAAAGCCGTCGACACTCGGTCGTCTCGGCATACCCCCGCATCATGTCGAGCCGGGACGCTTCGATTCGCTCGCGTTCCTCAATCCCCTCGACGGCGGCGGCAGCTGCCTTTCGTGCCGTGGCCGTGCCTGTTGCGCGGCTTCCTCTCCGATCCGAGCGGACCATTCCGGCGTCAGCGAGCGCATTCACGAGGCCGGTCGCTGTGCGTGTTGAGGAGTCGATGTCACGGGCGAGCTGCGCGGAGCTGACCGGTTCTTTCGACCGTGCAATCACGTTGTACGCTCGCCGCAGCGCCTCATCGTCCGGCCGGCGAGTCGCGAAGAACTTCCGCAAGCCGAGATCTTCGCTGCGGTAGTGCAGGGCGGCGGTGGCCGGCTCCCCGTCGCGGCCAGCCCGCCCGATCTCCTGGTAGTACGCGTCAACCGACTCGGGCACCGCAGCGTGCACAACGAATCGCACGTTTGCCTTGTCGATGCCCATTCCGAACGCCGATGTCGCAACAACAACGTCGAGCCGGTCAGAGGAAAAATCGTCGTGCACGGAGCGACGATCGGCCGCTCGAAGACCGCCGTGGTAACCCGCAGCCCGAAGCCCCCGGTCGGCGAGCGCCGCAGCGAAGCGCTCAGTGTCTGCCCGGGTCGCAACGTACAGCAGCCCCGGCTTGGGCAGTTCGAGCACCTGCTCGAGCACCGCGCGTTCCTTGTCGTTTTCTTCAATGTGCCGCGTCACCTGGAGCACCAGGTTTGGCCGGTCGAACCCGCGGGTCAGCTCAAGCGGGTCCCTCAGCCGCAACCGTTCGGCAATGTCGCGGCGCACCGGAGTCGACCCGGTCGCGGTCAGCGCTACCGTACGCGGGTGCCCCAACCGTTCGATGACATCACCGAGTCGCAGGTAGTCCGGACGAAAGTCGTGACCCCACGCCGTCACACAGTGCGCCTCGTCAACGGCGAAAAGTGTCACACCGAGGCCACGCAGTCGCTCTACGGTTTCGTCCTTCGCCAGCTGCTCGGGTGCGACATACACAATGCCGCCGTTCGGTCCCGATACCCGTTCCCAGGCCGCCTCAACGGCCGCCGGCCGGAGTGCCGAGTTGATCGCGACCGCCGCAGGCGCATCGGGCAGCTCCGCGAGGTTCGCGACCTGGTCGGTTTGCAGCGCGATGAGCGGCGACACCACAACGGTGACCCCACCGAGCAGTGCTGCCGCGAGCTGGTAGATGGCGGACTTTCCGTAGCCGGTCGGCATGACGGCCAGAACATCCCGTCCGCTGAGCAATGCCTCGACGGCCTCGATCTGGCCATCCTGCAGGTCATCCCAACCGAATCGTGTCCGGGCTGTGTGGTCGAGGTCGCTGCGCGATATGTTCCGTGTGCTCACTTCATCAAGCCAACATCACGGCGCCTCACGAGCGGAGGGGGTTGCGAAACACCGGAGAAATGGACTCGCTTTCACGCGGTTGTGATTCAGCGCTTCGTCGACACCGTCACCGTGAACTTGGTGTTGCGACCGAGCTGGCGGGTCGGCCCGATCGTCCGTTCGAGCGCTGGCCGGTAGCCGAGGTGAGAATTCCACACAGTCCACAGTTCACCGCCCGGCTTCAGCACCCGCGCGGCGTCGTCAAAGAGCTTCTGGGCGATGCCGGCGTGCACGGTCGCCCCGACGTGGAATGGCGGGTTGAGCAGGACCAGGCTCGACGACGCATCCGGCTGGCTCGACAACCCGTCGTCCCGCATCACGGTCACGCGCTCAGCCACACCGTTCGCGAGAGCTGTCGAGCGAGCGGATGCCACGGCCGCTGCCGACTGATCGCTTGCGATCACGCGCATGGCTGGCCGGGCGCGAGCCACCATTGTGGCGAGAATACCGGTGCCGCAGCCGAGGTCGATGGCGTCGGGCACCTCGGGCACCTGCTCGAGGAACTCGAGCAGAAACCGTGTGCCGATGTCGAGCTTTGTACCGGCGAAAGCGGCACCGTGTGCGCAGACCACGAGGTTGAGGTCGGCATGGAATTCACGGGCCGGCCACGTCGGTTCGCCCGCCGGAGCCTCCGGCTTCGTGGCGATCAGCACCCGCGACTTCTGCTGCGCGCGCGACGCGGTGACCGAACCGAAGTACCGCGCCAGCACGTCGTTCATGGCGTGCGTCATGTGCTTGACGCGGCCGCCGGCGAACACGGTGACGTCGGGTTCTGCGTGCCGTGCGATCAGTTCGGCGATCTCCGCAAGCGCTTCGAGTGACCGCGGCAGCTGGAGCAGCACCAGCCGGGCGCCCCGAAAAAGTGAGGCGTCGAGCGCGGCGTGCGCGCCAGCATCCGTTATCGACAAGGCGACAGCGTTCGCGTCGAGGGCACGCTCGCCCGAGAGCTCGTCCTGGTGGGTGCGAATCCCCGTCACCCCGGCGTGCGCCGCAGCGAGGGTGAGTGCACCGTACCGGTCGCCGACCATCACGGTCTCGCCTGCACCGACGCTGTGGAGGGCGTCTGCGGCTGTGTCGAGCAGCAGTCGATCTGTGGCGTCGAACGCGAAGAGGTTGGGAGCTTCGATGTCAGGCCAGCGTCGAAGCCGGTCGAACGGGAAGTCAGTCACCTGTTCAGGGTAGCCCGGGTCACGAGCGGGCGATGACGGGCGACTTCTTCGAACGGATGCTCCGGCTTACGACACCGGTTCGGCTTGCGGTGTCGACTCACTCGCGCGGCGCTCACGGAACGCGTGCGCCATCCACCACCAGCTGAACAGGCCGATCGCCGCGTTGATGACAAGGCTCACCAGCGACAGGAGTGCTCCTGCGCCGATGACCGGGCTGAAGTCGAAGTTCTCCAGGCTGGGTACCCCGCCGGATCCGAGGTCGCCGCCGTCGAAGTTCGGCGTCCACAGGTTGAACAGTCCGCTGATCGGCGAACTCAGCGCGCTGAGCAGGAAGCTGCCCACGATGGCGATGCCGAGGCCGCTCCAGGTCACGGCGACCGGGCGGTGCACGCGGTGGCTGCGCAGGATCCACAGGCTGGAGAAGTAGCCGAGGATCCAGATGATGATGCCGAGGATGAGCGCGCCGATGAACCAGGGAAAGAATGTCGACCACGCGTCGGCGAAAAAGCCCTCGAGCTCATCGGGGGATGGACCGCCGTTGGCGTTGAAGTCCTCCGGGTTGTTGTTGGCTACCCAGGAAATGAGGGTACTGATGAACGCGCCGAGCAATCCGAGGACGAGAGGAATCATGAACAGGGCGAAGCCGAGGCTCATCAGGGTGAAACTCACGGCACCGGCGAGCATGGCACCGCGCTTCTGGCGCCCCTCGAGGGGTGGCCTCGGCGGGGTGGCCGGGCCGGGCACCTGCGCGAGGTATGGGCGCTGCGGCTGGTAACCCTGTTGCGGTTGCGGCGGGTAGCCACCGTGCTGCGGCTGGTGTCCGCCGTGCTGTGGCTGCGGAGGGTACGGCTGCGAGGGGTACGGCTGCGCCGGGTATCCACCGGGCTGGGGCGGGTAGCCGCCCTGCTGCGGGTAACCCTGTTGTTGCTGGGGCGGCTGCGGCGGATAGCCCTGTTGCGGGTAACCGCTTGGGGGCTGGCCGCCACCTGGGTATGGCGCGCTACCCGGCTGGTTCGGGTACCCACCAGGGGCGAATCCTTGCTGCACCGGACCTGGGCTTGGCGCTTGTGGCGAGTTCGGCGCCGGTGGCATGGGGCTGCCGGGCGGTGGGGCCTGCGGGGACCCTGGTGGCGGTCCCGGTTGCGACGCTGCCCGGCCCGCGGAAGCGCTGCCATCGGCAGCGCTTGCCGGATACGGTGGCTCGTTCTGCTTCGGGTCGCCGGAGTTGTTTTCCGGGCCCGTCGGCGGCTTCTGCTCGCTCATGCGGCCCAGCATAGACCTCGCCCCGTGTCCTCGATACCCCACAGTGCGCATGGCTGAGACACCACAAATCGTCCTTTTGGGCCCGATACGACGAAGTGAGGCAACTCGATCCCGCGCTGGCGTCAACGCGGGTTCTGACAGAAATCGATCGGGCCCAAAAGGTCATTCCCTCAATCGACTGGGCCCAGATGGTCATTCCCTCGATAAAGAACGACCCTTTGGGCCGACTCGATGGGACCGCCGGTGATCAGCGCTGAAAGGGCCGCCACACCACGAGCTCGGTGCGGCGCTGGGCACGCGTCCCACTCTTGAGCGGCACAACATCGCCCTGGGCACCGGCGGCGAACACGCGCCGTCCCGGCGACTTGAGCATTTCGTCGGCGAGAGCATGCTCGAGCTCACGAACTCGAGTCGCCAGGCGCGTGACCTCATTTTCAAGCGCGAGGATCCGGCCGATGCCCTCAAGGCTGACCCCTTCGGCACTGAGCCTGGCGACCTCGCGCAACTGCACGACATCACGCATCGAGTACCGGCGGGACTTGCCAGCTGTCCGTGTGGGCGAGACGAGGCCGAGCCGGTCGTACTGCCGCAGGGTCTGCGGGTGCATTCCGGCCAGCTCGGCCGCTGTCGCGATCGCGAAGATCGGCGAATTCTCGTCCATCACTTATCCCCTCGCGCGGGCAATCAGATCGTCGCGCGGGTTCTCTTTGGGCTCCAACTCGTGGAACCGCTCGAGCGCTTCGCGCGCATCGGAGTTGAGGTGAGACGGCACCGCAACCTGGACAACGGCGAGCAGGTCACCCGTGCCTTTCGACGTGGTGACTCCCCTGCCCTTAACCCGGAGCACACGCCCGGACGGAGTGCCTGGAGCGACTCGGAGCCGCACCGGGTCGCCGCCGAGCGTGGGCACCTCGATGGTCGCGCCGAGGGTCGCCTCGACGAACGTCACCGGGACGTTCACGCGCAGGTTGAGCCCGTCACGCTCGAACACCGGGTGCTTGCGCACGGTAACCGAGAGCACCAGGTCGCCTGCAGCTCCACCGTCGGGTGACGGAGAGCCTTTTCCTCGCAGCTTGATCTTCTGCCCGTCCGAGACACCGGCAGGGATCTTGACCTTGATCGTTCGCCCGTCGGCGGTCTGTAGGGTGACGGTGTCACCCTGGATCGCCGTGAGGAAGTCGATCGTTGTGGATGCTGTGACGTCACGTCCAGGCGTCGGTCCACCGAAACCCCGGTAGCCCCCGGTCGGCTGGCCGTAGCCACCGCGACCGAACACGCCGCCGAGGATGTCCTCGAAGTCGGCCTGCTGGTAGCTCGAGCTCGTTCCCCGAGCGCCACCACCGAACATGCCGCCGAAGACGTCGTCGAAGCCACCGTTGGGCCCACCTGACCCTGGCGCGGTGAACCGCGCTCCGGATCCCATGGCACGAACGGCGTCATATTCCTTGCGCTGTTCAGGGTCGTTGAGAACCGAGTAGGCCTCGCTGAGCTCCTTAAACTTTGCTTCGGCTTTGGCGTCGCCCGCGTTCGAGTCCGGATGGTATTGCCGCGCGAGCTTGCGGTAGGTCTTCTTCAGCTCCGCTGGGGTGACGTCCTTCTTCACGCCGAGAACTTTGTAGAAGTCCTTATCGAACCAGTCCTGACTTGCCATCGCGCCTACTCAGCAGGAACGGCGACAACGACCTTGGCCGCACGCAGCAAGGTCGAACCGACCGTGTAACCGGTCTCGACGACGTCGAGGATGGTTTCGGTTTCAACATCCGGGCTCGGCTGCTGGAAAATCGCTTCGTGGAGGTTGTGGTCGAACGGCTCGCCCTTCACTCCGAACGGAGCAAGGCCAAGCTTTGCGACGCTCGTACGGAGCTTCGCGGCGATCGCCGTAAACGGTGTGTCGCCCTCAAGGTCGCCGTGCTTCTCAGCACGATCGAGGTCGTCGAGCACCGGGAGCAGCGCCTTGACGACGTCTCCGGTCATCCGCTCGCGCTCGAGTTCACGGTTGGCCTCTGTGCGCTTGCGGTAGTTCGCGTACTCGGCGCTCAACCGCTTGAGGTCGACCAGGTGCTCGTGCTCGGGTTCGGCGTCAGCGACGCGCTCGGCGTCCAGCTCGTCGTCCAGACCCTCGGCCTGGGCAGCGTCGAGGATGTCCTGGACGGTCAGTTCTTCTTCGTCGGTCTCGGGTGCGTCCGGCTCCACCTGCGACTCAGGGCCGGAAGCCGTAGCTTCCGACCCTTCGTCCACTGGCTGAACCTCGTCACCGTCTTCTGGAGTCGGGTTCGTGTCAGTCATTGTTACTTCTTGTCACTTTCCTCGTCGTCGACAACTTCGGCGTCCACAACATCCTCGTCGGATGCGGTGTCGGCCGGCTGCTCAGCTCCGGCTTCGCCAGCGGCAGCTTCCTGCTGCGCCTGGGCGTAGATGGCCTCGCCGAGCTTGGTCTGGCTTTCGTTGAGCTTATCGAAGGCGGTCTTCACCGCTGCGTCGTCGTCGCCAGCGAGGGCGGACTTCAGTGCGTCGACGTCGCCCTGCACCTCGCTCTTGACGTCTTCGGGCAGCTTGTCGTCGTTCTCCTTGATCAACTTGTCGATCGAGTAGGCGAGCTGCTCAGCGCTGTTGCGGGTCTCGGCCGATTCACGACGGGCCTTGTCCTCAGCAGCGTGCTCTTCAGCCTCGCGCACCATGCGCTCGATGTCTTCCTTCGCGAGCGAAGAACCACCGGTGATGGTCATCGACTGCTCCTTGCCGGTGCCCTTGTCCTTTGCGGACACGTGCACGATGCCGTTGGCGTCGATGTCGAAGGTCACTTCAACCTGGGGGATGCCACGTGGTGCCGGAGCGATACCGGTCAGCTCGAAGGTTCCGAGGTTCTTGTTGTCGCGGGTGAACTCGCGCTCGCCCTGGAACACCTGGATCGCAACCGACGGCTGGTTGTCGTCTGCCGTGGTGAAGGTTTCGCTTCGCTTGGTCGGGATGGCCGTGTTGCGCTCGATGAGCTTGGTCATGATGCCACCCTTGGTCTCGATACCGAGAGACAGCGGGGTGACGTCGATGAGCAAAACGTCCTTGCGCTCACCCTTCAGTACACCGGCCTGCAGTGCGGCGCCAACGGCGACGACCTCATCGGGGTTGACACCCTTGTTCGGGTCCTTGCCGCCGGTCTCCTGCTTGACGAGCTCGTAGATGGCGGGCATACGGGTCGATCCGCCGACGAGCACAACGTGTGCGATGTCATTGACCGAAACGCCTGCTTCACGAATGACGTCCTGGAAGGGCTTCTTCGTGCGGTCGACGAGGTCAGAGGTCATCTGCTCGAACTGTGCGCGGGTCAGGGTCTCGTCGAGGTTCGCCGGGCCGTTCTCGGTGAGCGAGAGGTACGGCAGCTGGATCGACGTGGACATGCCCGAGGACAGTTCCTTCTTGGCCTGCTCAGCAGCTTCCTTGAGACGCTGCTTGGCGATCTTGTCGTTCGAGACGTCGACGCCTGTGGTCTCCTTGAAGCGCTTGATGAGGTGCTCAACAACACGCTGGTCCCAGTCGTCTCCACCGAGGCGGTTGTCACCGGAGGTCGCGCGAACCTGAATGGTCGAGAAGTCGTCGTCCTTGCCCACTTCGAGGAGGGAGACGTCGAACGTTCCTCCACCGAGGTCGAAGACGAGGATGAGCTCGTCTTCCTTACCCTTGTCGAGTCCGTACGCCAGAGCCGCAGCGGTCGGCTCGTTGATGATGCGGAGAACGTTGAGTCCGGCGATCTCGCCGGCTTCCTTGGTTGCCTGACGCTCAGCGTCGTTGAAGTATGCGGGAACCGTGATGACGGCATCCGTCACCGTGTCGCCCAGGTACTGCTCAGCGTCACGCTTCAGCTTGGCGAGGATGCGGGACGAGATCTCCTGCGGGGTGTACTTCTTCTCGTCGACCGCGAACTTCCAGTCGGTGCCCATGTGGCGCTTGACCGACGCGATGGTGCGGTCAACGTTGGTGACAGCCTGGCGCTTTGCGGTCTCACCGACGAGCACCTCGCCGTCCTTCGTGTATGCAACGACCGAAGGGGTGGTGCGGAGTCCCTCAGCGTTCGCAATGACGGTGGGCTCGCCACCCTCAAGAACGGCCACACACGAGTTGGTGGTTCCGAGGTCAATTCCTACTGCACGTGCCATGTGTCTTTTTCTCCTTTGAGACCGCGGACGGTCTGGTTTCGATGATGGCCGATAATCTGGCCGGCAATTCGAAGTTGTGGGAGCCGCTCGTAGTTGAGCGGCGATGGCTCAAGTTTACCGGCCCACATTTCGATGTCAACTTCTCCCAGCTAATCCTGAGCCTTGTGGACTCAACTTTGGAACTCCGCCAGCTCGCACAAAAGGCGGTCACGCGAGTGACCGCCTTTTATGTGCGAAGCGGATGCTGTCAGTCGGTTCTCCGGACGGCCGCCGCGATTCCCGCGATCACCAGCACCACTCCACCGGCGACGAGTCCAGCGATGATCCATGTGCTCGGGTCGAGCACGATCGGCACAAGCGCGCTCGTCACCATGAAGGCCGCGAACACCAGGAGGATCACTCCCCAGAAGATCGTGCCGAATCGGGCACGAAGTCGTTCGGGCTCGCTCGCCGACGCTGGGTACTGAACTGTCGGAGTGTTCGGGACGGTCGGTGTGCCCGGGGTGGACGCTCCTATCGGGGCCGTCGGGGTGATCGGAGGAATCGGTGTTGCGTCCGGGAACAGGACGTCCGTGGCATCCGTCGCATTTCCGTCCTCAGGCTTCGAGGCGGAGGCAGGAAGCGGCGTCGTGTTGTTGTTGTCGCTCATCGGGGGCTCCTCGTCGTTGTCGAAAGGTCGACGCTTCCGGCGCCGAGCCAGATTCGGACCGTTGTTGTCTCGTCGTCTGAGGTATCGCCGAACCGCAGTACCTCGCGATAGAGGGGTGCGCCGCGCTCGCGCATTTCGCCGTCGTCGGTGTAGCTGAGCCCCGCGACACCACCGGCCACCTCTAGGACGATGGGCACGTCCTCCGGCAGGTCGAGGGTGACGGTTCCCGCTCCGAGCCAGAGTTCGACGAGTCCGCCAACGTCAGCTCCGCGGTCATCGAGCGCTGTCAGGTCGAGGGTCGGTGACCCAGCCGCCATCGAGAACCCGGTCGACGAGCCCGGAGGAGCATCTGCCACCTCCCAGACGGTGTTGCCGACGACAGAGACCGCCGTGCCGCGCGGGAAGACCCCAACGAACAGCAGAACCAGGATGGCGATGAACGCGAAGAACCCAAGCATTCCGCTTTCCTTGCCTCGGATGCCCGCGATGATCGTGGCGAGTGCGATCACGCCGAGCGCGGTGCCGACACCGACGAGCACAGCGGTGTCGGAGATACTGGTGTAGCCGAGTGCCAGAACGGTGAAGACTCCGGCGAGGAGCGCGAGCCCGAGGGCGATGGAGACGAACGCTGCTCCTGGCTGGCGGCGGCGATAACGTTCCTCGTGTTCGCGCCGCTGCTCGGCGCGAATGGCGTCCCGTTCGCGTCGCTGAGCTTCCCGTTGGGCTGCGCTGACGCCCGGGTTCCAGGTTGCTCCGTACACCCGGGGCTCCGGTTCACCCGAGTGAGCGGCTTCTGGTGTTGGGAACCACGCCGCTGAGGCAGCACCGTTCGGAGCGGTGCCCGATGTGCTTGCGGAGGTGGGTGGTGCGCTCGCCGTTGCCGGAGCATCCGTCGCTGATGTGAAGATCGTGCTCGTGGACGGCGCCTCGGGACTGGTCCAGAAGTCGGCGTGCGAGCGGGCGGCCGGTGCTTCTGCCACTCCGCCCGGTGTGCGACGGGCGATGACGATCGTGAGCCAGATGAGGCCAGCGACGAGCACGAGGATCCAGGCGGAGCGGAGTGTCGACTCGAGCCACTCGGGCATGTTCCAGAACTCAGGGGCACCCTGCCACCAGATGCCCCGCATGAACGGCAGGAAGGTGAGGCCGATCATCACGGTGATCGCGATCACGGCCGGGTCGAAGATGCCTTTGAGCGCCCGCTCGGTGTGGATGCGGCCTGAGCTGTCCGGGAGCAGTGCCCATGCGATTGCGTAGAGGAAGAGGGCTGGACCGCCGAGCAGCGCGACAACAAGGACGACGCCGCGGACGATGAGCGGGTCGAGTCCCGTGTGACGGGCGATGCCGCCGGCGACGCCGCCAAGCCAGGCGTCGTCACTGCGGGAGATCCCGGTTCCGCGAATCCAGTCGAAGAAGTTCGACTGCGGCGGAGGCGTCGGCGTTGAAGTCGCCGTCGAAGCATTCGAGGGAGGGGGTGTGTCGTTCATGCTTGAAGTCTGGCGTTCGAACCGACCCCCGGGCCATGGGGTATTGCCCTGACCGACCCCTGAGATTTGTCCATCCTGCCCCGGTACTGGCTCTCGGGGTGCTTGTATTGCAGCATGGACGCTGCACTCATGACCCGCCCGCGTGTGCGGCTCGTCGGTGGAGTGTGCGCGGGATTCGCCGAGCACACAGGGCTTCCGCTTCCTCTGGTGCGCACGCTGACGGTGGTTCTGAGCCTCTGCGGTGGTGCCGGACTGCTGATGTATTGCTGGTTGTGGGTGGTGACGCCTGTCGCCGGGGATTCGATCGAGCCGCTCAAAAGCGTGCTGACCCGCCCGAGTGACGAGGCGCAGGTCGAGCGCAGCGCCCGCAACGCACCGATCACCGAAATCCTGCTCGGCCTTGCCCTGTTGGCCGCTGCCGCCGCGCTCGTTGCGTCCCGCTTTGGTGTGAATGTTCCCCTGAGCTTTGTGATTCCGGCGATCGTGGTTCTTGGCGGGGCCGGGCTTGCGTGGCGGCAGTTCGACGACCTCCGTCAGCAACGGTCGTCATCGTCGTCGGCGCTCGTCGTGCGTGCGCTCGGTGCCCTGATCCTGGTGGCACTCGGCATCCTCCTGTTTTTTGTCACAGGTGAAGAGCCCAACGTCTGGACGGTGTTCGCTGCGTCAATTGCCGTTCTGGTCGGAGTGGCCATCGTTGTGGCACCGTGGGCGTTGAGACTCACCCGCGACCTCGCCGACGAACGCGCGGCGCGGGTGCGCGAGGCGGATCGCGCGGAGTTCGCCGCCCACCTGCACGACTCCGTGCTGCAGACCCTCGCCCTGATCCAGCAGAAGGCCGACCCAGCCAGTGAGGCCTCACGCCTGGCTCGAGCGCAGGAACGTGAGCTCCGCGACTGGCTGTTTGCCGGCTCCCCAGGCGCATCCGTCGACCTCGCCGACGAGCTGCGGCGGATCGCCGCGGTGATCGAGCAGGAGTACGCGGCGCGAATCGACGTTGTTGCCGCCGGGCAGAGCCCGAGCGCGGTGCCCGACGCACTCCTCGGTGCCGCACGCGAGGCCATGCTCAACGCAGCACGGCACGCCGGAGGCACTGTGTCTGTGTACCTCGAGTCGTCCCCCACCACCGTCGAACTGACGATCACCGACCGCGGCCCCGGCTTCGCGCTCGCCGACGTTCCCTCCGATCGAATGGGCGTGCGCGAATCGATCCTCGGCCGCATGCGCCGCATCGGTGGCAGCGCAGACCTATCCCCCGGCCCCGGCGGCGCTGGAACCGAGGTTCGACTCTCCCTGCCACTGACCGATGGAGGATCCCATGACGACAGTTGACCCTCACGCGACCGATCTCACGGTCGTGATCGTTGACGACCATTCGATTTTCCGCTCAGGCCTGCGTGCCGACCTGGCCCATGGCATCCGTGTTCTCGGAGAAGCCGCGACTGTCGATGACGCCGTCGAACTGGTCGTCTCGGCGCAGCCCGAGGTCGTCCTCCTCGACGTGCATCTGCCGGGCGGGGCGGGTGGCGGAGGGGCCGAGGTCATTCGCCGGGCCGCGCAGGCTGCGCCGAACACCCGGTTTTTGGCGCTGAGCGTCTCAGATGCTGCCGACGACGTCGTCACGGTCATTCGGGCGGGGGCGAGGGGCTACATCACGAAGAGCGCATCAGGATCCGACGTGTCGGATGCCGCGCGGCGCGTTCGCGATGGAGACGCCGTGTTCTCTCCGCGGCTGGCAGGTTTTGTGCTCGACGCCTTCGGTGCGGTGTCTGGTGAAACGGCTGAGGCGTCTGATGAACTTGACCGCCTGTCGGCCCGCGAGCAGGAGGTGATGCGGTTGATCGCGCGAGGATACTCGTACAAAGAGGTCGCCGCATCCCTCTTCATCTCGGTGAAAACCGTCGAGACGCACGTGTCGAGCGTTCTGCGCAAGCTGCAGCTGTCGTCGCGGCACGAGCTCACCGCGTGGGCTCTCGCTCGCAAGTTGCTCTAGACCACGCAATTTCGTGAGAGAACGGATGCGACCTTCGAAGGTCGCATCCGTTCTCTCACCACCGAGAATCAGCCCAGGCGTGCGGCAGCGACCCGAACGCTCACTCGACACGGGCGGCGTTCACCTCCCAGTTTCTTTGCGCCAAGTAACCTGAGCAGCATGACGACGAACGCCGGCAATGAGGCAGCACCATCGACGGCAGCCGCCCTGTCCGAGGCCCCGGACAAAACCCCCGCAAAGCAGGTTCTCGCCTGGGGACTCTGGGACTGGGGTTCCGCCGCCTTCAACGCCGTCGTGACCACATTCGTCTTCACCGTCTATCTCACGAGCGATGCGTTCGGAGACGAAGCGGCTGTGTCCGCTCAGCTCGGCTGGGCTCTCGCCGGTGCTGGACTGCTCATCGCACTCCTAGCCCCCGTGACCGGTCAGCGTTCCGACAGCTCGGGGCGCCGCAAGTTCTGGCTCGCCGTGAACACGTACATCGTTGTGGCGATCACCGCCTGTATGTTCTTCGTCCAGCCCGACCCGAACTTTCTCTGGCTCGGCCTGCTGCTTGTCGCGGCAGGCAACGTCGTTTTCGAGTTTGCCGGGGTCAACTACAACGCCATGCTCGTTCAGGTGTCAACACCGAAGACCATCGGCCGGGTTTCCGGCATCGGCTGGGGCCTCGGCTATCTCGGCGGGATCGTCCTTCTCCTCATCGTCTATTTCGGCTTGATCTCGCCCGAGGTTGGCGTGTTCGGCATCACGGGCGAGGACGGAATGGACATTCGTGTCACGGTCCTGGTGTCAGCAATCTGGTTCGGCCTGTTCGCCTTGCCTGTCCTGCTCGCCGTTCCGGAATACCGGGGCGTCGGCGCTCGACGGGCGAAAGTGGGCTTCTTCGCGTCGTACCCCCGGCTCTACCAGGACATCAAACGGCTCTGGACCGAGAGCCGCCAGACCGTCTACTTCCTGCTGGCGAGCGCCGTTTTCCGTGATGGCCTGGCTGGCGTCTTCACGTTCGGCGGGGTGCTCGCCGCTGGCTGGTTTGGATTCACCGCGAGCGAGGTAATCATCTTCGCCATTGCCGCCAACGTGGTCGCGGGAATCTCCACCATCACCGTCGGACTGCTCGACGACAAGCTCGGCGCGAAACCGGTGATCATGGCATCGCTCATCGGCCTCGTCCTCGCCGGTCTGGCTGTCTTCTTCCTGCACGACGGCGGCCAGATCATGTTCTGGATCTTCGGGCTTGCACTCTGCCTCTTCGTCGGCCCTGCGCAGTCAGCGTCCCGCTCGTTCCTGGCTCGCCTCATCCCGGCCGGCCGCGAAGGCGAGGTGTTTGGTCTCTACGCCACCACCGGACGTGCCGTTTCGTTCCTCGCACCGACGGCATTCGCCCTGTTCATCACGGTCGGAGGAGAACAGTACTGGGGCATCCTCGGCATCGTCCTGGTCATCTTTATCGGCCTGCTGCTCCTCATCCCGGTCAAGGCGAACCAGCAACGACTGCGGGGCGACTCCTAACCGCCACGGCTCACGCCCGACCTCAAAAGCGGGCGCACGCCGCACCCGTCATAATGTGATGACGGTCGCGCAGCACCCAGAGCCGGGCGCATCGCGGCACGTGGTCGCTTCCTCGAAAGGCACAGATGAGCCAGCCCCCGTCGCCGACGTCCGCGCCAACCGGGGTGCTGATCGTCGGGAGTATCACGGTCGACGTGACCACGTTCTCCTCACGACTTCCGGCCCGTGGCGAGACGGTCCTGGGGAACGATTTCACCCTCGTTCTCGGAGGCAAGGGCGCGAACCAGGCGGTCGCGGCCGGTCTCGCTGGCGGAAGCGCCCACATGGTGGGGTGCGTCGGTTCGGATGTCTTCGCTGACCTCGCTGTTGGTGGCCTTCGCGACGCCGGGGTGAACATCGACAACGTCCGCACGGTATCGGGCCCGACCGGTGTCGCCCACATTCGTGTGGACGACTCAGGCGAGAACGACATAGTGATGGTTCCGCTCGCCAATTCGTCACTCTGCGAGGAACAGGTCGACGCGGCGTTCAGCGCCCTCGGTTCGTCCTGCCGGGTTCTGCTCACTCAGCTCGAGATCCCGTGGGCGCTCACCCAGTACTCAATTCGCAAGGCTCACGATGCCGGGCTCACCGTCATCCTCGACCCTGCGCCTGCCGCGACACTCGATGAAGCGATCTGGCCGCTCGTCGACATCGTCACCCCGAATGAGACAGAAGCGTCAATCCTCACCGGTATCGCTGTGACCGATGAGGCATCCGCAATCGATGCTGGCCGCTGGTTCACGGCGAGGGGCGCTAAGAGTGCCCTCATCACGATGGCGGCTGCTGGAGCGGTGCTCGTCACTGCCGACCGTGTCGAGCGCTTCATCTCGATTCCCGTCGATGCGGTCGACACCACGGCCGCTGGTGACGCGTTCGCCGGATACCTCGGTGCCTCTCTCGCCGGAGGCCTCGACCTGCACGATGCGATCGCCCGCGCGATGGGTGCCGGTGCCCTCACCGTCACGCGCCGAGGCGCGTCGCCGAGTCTGCCGCACCGAGACGACGTGGACGCCCTACTCACGAGATAAATCACAAGCCCTTCGTTTGGACGAAACAAGGCCCCTTCCCGAAAACCGGGAAGGGGCCTTGTTGCCTGGTGATGTGGCGTTACTTATAGAGGACCGCGGCGATCTCCTCGTCTTCGATGTTGGCGGCGTCGTACCAGAAATAGCCTGTGTCGATGACCTCTTCTGGCGTGTCGCCGTTGATGATGTCGTACGCGGCCTGAACGACCTCCTCACCGATACCGATCGGGTTCTGGGTGATGGCACCGGCCATGGTCCCGTCCGAGATGGCGTCAAGCTGTGCCTGGCCGGAGTCGAACCCAACAATGGTCAGTTCGTCCTCACCAAGTCCAAGCTCCCCGACTGCGTTGACGACTCCGATAGCGGACCCCTCGTTGGTGCCGTAGATGCCCTTGAGGTCAGGGTGTGCCTGGATCATCGTCTTGGCGATGTCTGCCGACTTGAGGTGGTCTCCGTCACCATACTGGGTGTCGACGATTTCGATATCGGGGTACTCCGACTCGATGCGATCGATGAAGCCGTCACGGCGCTCGACACCCGTCGAGTTGATTTGGCTGTGGCCGACGATGGCGACCTCACCTTCCCCGCCGATGAGTTCAGCCATACGGTCGGCGGCGAGCGCGCCGGCACCGAGGCTGTCTGTTTTGGCGATGGCCTGCCCATAATCACTCGAGCAACCCGCGTCGAACTCAACGACGGGGATGCCTGCTGCTTCCGCATTTTCGTACAGCGGAATACACGCTTCAGGGTCGAGAGCAGCGAAACCGATGGCATCCGGTTTCTTATCGATGGCTGCCTGCAACATCTGCAGCTGGCCGTCGATTTCGGTCTCTGCGGCTGGGCCGTCGAACGTCACTGTCACACCGAGCTCCTCAGCCCGCTGCTCGGCTCCCTGCTTGACGGCCTGCCAGAACTGGTGCTGGAAGCCTTTCGACACCAGCGCGATGGTGATCTCCCCGTCGTCTGACCCGCCTGCTTCTGCGGCGTCACCGGCACCTGAACAGCCGGCAAGACTGAGCGACAACGCGGCCACAGCCGCGAAGAGCGTGACTTTTTTACCTGTTTTCATTCGAATAACTCCGTTGTTGTTTCGAGGTCGACCGAAAACGGCCGACGCGACTGTGATATCTGGTGAGTGACCGAAAATGGCAGAACGCTCCTGCCGGTGCAATCGACTTCGCGATGTGCGGGGAAAGGGCAGCCCGGCCTCTCGGGTGCTGCACGCCCTTTCCCGGTTCGTGGGACTAGCTGGCTGACCTCCGCTGACGAAGGGTGTCGGTGAACACGGCGATGAGAATGACGACTCCGACGACAACGTTCTGCCATTCCGTCTGGATGGACATGATGCGCAGTCCATTGATCAGCACACTCATGATTAGCGCACCGATTACGGTGCCCATGATCGAGCCCCTGCCGCCGAGGAGCGACGTTCCGCCGATGATCACGGCCGCGATGGCCTGAAGTTCGTACCCCATGCCGATCTGCGGTTGCGCCGAATCGAGCCGCGAAGCGATGACAACGCCGGCGAACCCTGTGAACAGCCCGGCGACCGTGTAGACAACAATGAGCCACTTGCGGGTGTTCACGCCGGAAAGGCGGGTTGCTTCCTCGTTGCTTCCGATGGCAAAGGTGTACCTGCCGAAGAGCGTCTTGCTGAGCAGGAGGTAGGCGACGATGGCCAGGATGAACAGGATGAGAACGGCGTTCGGCAGGCCAGGGATGAGGGTGCCGAGTGCGATGTCCTTGAACCCGTCGACACCCGAGAAGTAGATCGGCCGAACGCCTGAGATGACGAGCGCGAGCCCCTGGGCGATCATCATCATTGCGAGTGTGGCAATGAACGGCGGCAGTTTCAGGATGGCGATATTGACGCCGTTGATGAAACCCATGAGCGCCCCGGTCAGCAGTCCACCGATCACACCGACAAGAAGAGGCAGCTGCATATTCACCAGGAAGATGCCGGTCATCACTGCGGCGAGGGTCATTCCCGTTCCGATGGACAGGTCGATGCCGCCGGTGATGATGACGAACGTCGTGCCGAGCGCGAGAATTCCGATGACGGCCGTCGCGAGAAGAATGCTCGAGATGTTCGACCACTGGAAGAAGTTTTCACTCGCGATGGAGAAGAAGATCACGAGGACGATGAGTGTGCCGAAGGCCAGCGACTGCTGGAGTTTCGCCCGAAGGAAAGTCAACGCGTTGTCCGACCTGCCTGACACTGGCTGGTCGGTCTTCGGGTTTCCCTCGAGAACGGGAGATGCGTTCATTGCTAGTTACTCTTCTCGTCGATCATGTTGGTCGCATAGTCCATGATTTTTGCCTGGCTCGCGTCTTCGTTATTGAGGATCCCGGTGATGCGCCCTCCCGCCATCACGACGATCCGGTGGGACAGCCTGAGAACCTCCGGGAGCTCAGACGAGATCATGACAATTGATTTGCCCTGCTCCACGAGGTCATTGAGCAGGCGGTAGATTTCCTCTTTCGCACCGACGTCGATCCCGCGCGTCGGTTCGTCAAAGATGAGGATGTCGCAGTCCCTGGCGAGCCACTTGGCGATCACCACCTTCTGCTGGTTACCGCCAGAGAGGTTTTTGGTCACCGCGTGAATCGACGGGGTCTTGATCCGGAGCGATTCGACGTAGCAGCGGGACTTTTGTTTACCTTTACCCGTTCGCATGAAACCGAGGGGGCCCGTGTAGTCCTTGAGGGACGCCAGCAGGACATTGGTGTTCACGTCGCGCTCGAGCAGGAGGCCAAGCTGCTTGCGGTCCTCCGAGAGATATCCGATTCCGTGAGCGACAGCATCCGCCGGTTGGGAAATCTTCACCTTCTTGCCCTGAACGAAAATCGTCGCGCCTTCGGAGGGATCCGCGCCGATGATGGCTCGGGCGACCTCGGTACGACCGGCACCCATGAGGCCCGCGAAACCGAGAATCTCACCGCGTTTGAGTTCGAAGTTGATGTTCTTGAGCAGGTGCCGGGTGCTGAGTCCCTCAACCTTGAGCACAACATCGTCGTGAGCGTGCTCGCGGGCCGTCGGCCGCGCACCCTCCTCGATGTGGCGCCCAACCATCATCTCGATGACCGTCGGAATGTCGATCTCACCCTTGTCGAGGCTGCCGATGTACCGGCCGTCGCGAAGCACGGTGACACGGTCGGCAATGCGGCGCAGCTCTTCCATCCGGTGCGAGATATAGATGATGCCGGTGCCGCGAAGCTTGAGCCCCTCAATGAGTGAGAAGAGCGTCTCGGTTTCGGACTCGGTCAGGGCCGACGTGGGCTCGTCCATGATGAGCACCTTGGCGTCGAACGAGAGTGCTTTGGCGATCTCGACCATCTGCTGGTGCGCCACGGTGAGGTCGCCGACTCGCTTGCGCGGATTGAGGTGGATGCCGAGCCGGTCGAGCAGCTCAGCGGTCTGGCGGTTCAGTCGGCGCTCGCTGACGAACCCGAAAGTGCGTGGTTCACGTCCGATGTAAATGTTCTGCGCGACAGTGAGGTGCGGCATCAGGTTCATCTCCTGGTGGATGATGCTGATGCCCAGCTGCTGCGCCGTCTTCGGGCTGTCAATCTCAACCTCGGCGCCTTCGAGCACGATGGTTCCCGCGTCCTTGGCGTAGATGCCCGACAGGATTTTCATCAGGCTCGACTTGCCCGCACCGTTTTCGCCAACGAGCGTGAGAACCTCTCCACGATTCAGCTCGAACTGCACGTTCTCGAGCGCCTGGACGCCGGGAAAGCTCTTGCTGATCCCGCTCACCTTCAGCAGTTGGGTCACCGCTCATTCACCTACTTCATCGGAGGGAGGAACCTGACGTTCCGCACAGGAGAACTCTGCCACAAATTGGCCAAAGATCCGACCTATTTCCCCAAATGCGTCGTTTCGCGCTTGCGCCACAGCCCGAGGCGTTTTGGTGCTCCGCGCGCTGTCGGCACGTGGCATCCGTCGGTCTCAGCGGGCGACATCGATCGAGAGAACCGGCGCAGGGGGCGTTCAGCCCGACAGAGAATGATGCACTGACCTGCTGATATGGTCGGATGCTTGGCGGTCACCGAGCGAAGGGAAACACCGCAGCCCGGAACACATTGCGGCGGCGCCACGGGGTAACGGACCGTGTGTGCCCTGCTGCGGCTAGCCTGAACGGTAGTACCGAATCCGCTCGCGAACGTCGAAAGGCAACGCTGTGTCGCTCACCATCCTTCAGGAAACCCGGGTTCTCGCAGTTCTTCGGGCGCCGTCCGTCGAGACCGCGTTGCGCGCGGCTGACGCTCTCGTGGACGGTGGCATCACTGGGCTCGAGATCACCTATTCGACACCGGACGCCGCCCACGTCATCCGAGAGCTCAACGAGAAGTATGGCGACCGTATCTACCTCGGCGCCGGCACCGTCACGACCGCAGATCAGGCCACCGAGGCGGCGGACGCCGGTGCGCGGTTCCTTGTCAGCCCGGGATCCCGGCCCGAGCTCACCGCCGCCATGAAGGCAACCGGACGCACCGTGCTTACCGGGGCGCTGACCCCGAGCGAAGTGATGGCCGCCGTCGAATACGGCGCGGACGTCGTGAAGATCTTCCCTGCATCGCTGGGCGGACCGTCGTACCTGCGATCGTTGCGCGGGCCGTTTCCCGATGTGCCCCTGATGCCGACAGGCGGGGTCACTCCAGAGAACCTCGGCGATTGGTTCGCGGCAGGCGCACTCGCTGTCGGAGCGGGCAGCGACCTGGTGTCCGCTGCGGCACTGGCATCGAAGGACTGGGCTGCGATCACCCGCCGAGCCGAAGAGTTTGTCGCAGCGGGCCCAGGCGCTTAGCTGGAGGCTCAGTCGCTTTCGGGCGGATAGTCCGTGCTCAGGCTGAGGTTGCGCCACTTCGCGACCTCGGTGAGTTGTGCTTCCACCGCAGCCTCGTACCCAGCAACGGCATCGGAACCGAGAAGCAGGAACGCCGGGGTGTCCGGAGCTTCGACGACGGTAAGGATCGCCTCGGCCCCGAGGCCGGGGTTGCCGGGTTGCGTACCGTGCACCGTGTCGTTTTCCTTGCGGCGCTTACCTGCCGTTTCGGCGTAGTCCGGAATCGCTGTCGCCGACTGGGTGAGCGACCTGCCAGCGAAGTCAGTGCGGAAGCCACCCGGTTCGACAGCGGTGACCGAAATACCGAGGGGTTCTAGCTCTTTTCTGAGCGAGCCGGACAGCCCCTCCAGTGCCGCCTTCGTCGCGGCGTAGTAACCGGAGCCGGGCGGCATGAGTCGCGCACCGATTGAGGAGATGTTGACGATCGCGCCGGACCTCCGCGAGCGCATTCCCGGCAAAACAGCCTGAATCATCGCGACGGCTCCGAACAGGTTGGTGTCGAAAAGCCGCCGAACGTCGACCGGGTCGGCCTCCTCGACCGCAGACCGGTAGCCATAACCCGCGTTATTGACCAGCACGTCAACCACCCCGAAACGACGTTCGGCGTCAGCAACCGCCGTTGCAACCTGCGCCGGATCCGTCACATCCAGAGCCAGTGCAAGCGCCGAGTCCGGCGCGGAATCGGCAATGTCCTGCACCGCGGAAACATCGCGCGCTGTGACCACCGCGTTGTGTCCGTGCGCGAGCACAGCCGTTGCGAGTGCGCGGCCGAGGCCGGTCGAGCAGCCTGTGATGAGCCAGGTGGACATAGAGATCTCCCTTCGAGAAAAGCGAATGCGATTCGGATGTCGTGCTCCGACACTACGCGCGACCTCCGGAGCGAGCGAGGTCCCGCCAGCACCCGGCGAACGCGCTCGGGTTCAGGTTAGATTGGGTCGATGCGCGATACCCATTTTTCGATCCGACCAACCACGGAGAACGACTGGCGCGAGGTGCGTGCCCTCCGGCTCGAGATGCTCGAGGACACCCCGATCGCATTCGGCGAGACTCTGGAAAGCGCGCTCAGGCACGGCGAATCCGAGTGGAAGATGCGGGGCCGACGAGGCGCGAGCGATGGTGGAACCGTGCTCGCTGCTATCACCGAACAAGGTCGGTGGATTGGAACGATGGGCGCGTACACGCCCGAGTTCACAACGGTGCCGATGCTCGTCGGTGTCTACGTCACACCGAAGTTCCGCGGACAGGCAGCTGGCGTCACAGCCGCGCTTCTCGAGAGCATCGAAAGCTGGGCCGCGCAGCGGTCAGATCGAATCACGCTGCACGTTCACGAGGACAACACCCGAGCGCACGCGCTGTACTCGAAGCACGGTTACCGCGACACCGGCCAGACGTTCCCCTATGTGCTCGATCCGAGTCGCCGCGAGCTCGAGATGGTCAAGTCGCTCTCCTGACGACCGAGCCCCCGTCCTACAGTCCGTCCGCAACGGCCGCGCTGACCTGAAGCCACGCCTCGCGCGTTTTCGGCGACAGCACGTCGACATTCAGTGGCCCGCCGCTCTGGAATCCCGGGTCGAACGGCACCTCGAGCACCGTGCGCGTGAGTGCAGCGAAGTGGTCGTGCAGCCGGCGGGACAGTTCGGGTTGCACGGCGTCGCCTGGCGAGGACAGGATGGTGACGGCCTGAGCGACCTTGTCCTGGTGCCCCTTTTGCCGCAGCCCGTCGAGCAACCAGGCGGCACTCGCAGCGGTTTCCTCGTTCACCGTCGTCACGACAACGAGCTGGTCAGCGGCTTCGACGGCCGCTTCCCAGTTGGAGGCGCGCATGTTGTTGCCCGTGTCGATCACGAGCACCCGGTAGAACCGACTCAGCGTCGCATGCAGGTCACGGAATGCCGCCCCGTCGATGGTCGATGAAGCTGCAGCATCCTCATCCGAGGCGAGCACGTCGAACTGAGCGTCACCCTGTGCGCGCACGTAGTTGTCCAGATCACCGACCCGCGCTGAACGCACATCGCTGAACCGGTCAAGGTCCCGCAGCAGGTCGACGGCCGTGTTGGTGTGCCGCGACGGCTGCGCACGCCAACCGAGGGTGCCGCGGGTCTCGTTGTTGTCCCAGGCGAGCGTCGATCCGCCGCGGTGAATACCGAACGTCGCTGCGAGCAACAGCGTCGCGGTGGTCTTGTGGGCGCCGCCCTTCGGGTTGAGCACGACAATGGTGCGCGGTCCCTTGAGACTGCGTTGCACCCGTTCGACTGCGCTGCGATGCGCGAGCTCAGACTTGCCCGGCCGCGGCGAGATCAGGCCACCGGTCGCGCGGCGAATGAGGCCCTGCCAGCCATTTTTCGCCGGACCAACCGGGGCGTCCGGCCGGGACTGCAGAAAATCGTCAAGGGTGGGCGCTTCGTCGCCCTCGGCCCGCGGTGGCGTGACGAGCGGATCGTGCGATTCTTTGGCGAGCGAAGCGGATGCCTGTGGCTGGGTACTACTGTCGGCTTCCATTTCGGTCGACCTCCGGAAGTAGGCGTGGGGGATGTGCTGTTCTGAGGGGGCGTCGCCCGGAAGCGGTGCGCCGGGCAAGCCGGGGAGCGCTGGCTCATCGTTCCGATCGGCCGGACTGCCTGACGCCCGGACCGGGCGGCTGGCTTCCATCGGGTGCGCTGGCGCCGGCGGGCGCGCGGCGGCTGGGGCAGGCAGGGGTGAGGAGGCCGGTGCCGGTGCCGGT
Organism: Mycetocola zhadangensis; assembly: GCF_003668565.1. GTDB lineage: Bacteria > Actinomycetota > Actinomycetes > Actinomycetales > Microbacteriaceae > Mycetocola_A > Mycetocola_A zhadangensis. Next base: position 551,798 of record NZ_RCWJ01000002.1, on the reverse strand, counting down.
GCCGGTGCCGGTGCCGAGTTCGAGTTCGAGTTCGAGTTCGAGTTCGAGTTCGAAGCCAGCGTAGGCGACACGTCGAACGCGGCGTCGAATGCCGCAACACCGTCTGGCGGTGGCGGAATCACCGCTCGCTTCGGTTCCGGCTCGACGCCCCTCACCTGATCGACCTGCGCAGCCCCATCCGCCGGCTCGGGCCGGGCAGAACCCTCTGCCGGCTCGGCCGGGGTCGCCTGAGCGGTCCGGGCAGTCTGCGCTTCGGGTTCGGCCGCGGGCGCGGCGCCCGACCCGGCCTCGTCGGAAACGGGACCGGTTGGATCGGCGTGCTGGGTGGCATCCGCTATCTGATCCAATGGGACGATGCTGCCGTAGGTTTCAACGCTTCCGCGAGCGTCAACGCGCAGGGGGTAGAGGCCGTCGAGGTCGGTGATAGTGATGATGACCGGCTCGCCCCGCGTGGAGGCAATGTCGGTGGCTCGACCGATGATGGTGGCGCGGATGTCTGCGACGCTGCCCGCGTAGACCGGTGATGCGACACCGTCGACGGTGATGGTGCCGGTTCCGTCGGCGCGCACGACGGCCGTCAGGTCAGGCTCGGTCGGTTTCGCACTCATCGGGTACCGTCTTTCTCCGTGGCTGACGGCATCGGGACGACGCCGACACATTCAGTCAACGGTTACCAGTATTACGTGCCCCGTAGGGGGTCTTGTAATTTCGCGGCCGGTGCAGTATCTGCCACGTGGCCACAGCATCGTTCATTTTGACGCTGAGCACAACGGGTGGCGCACCGGCGCTCGCACTCGTCAGACTGAGGGGATGACGACTCAACGCGAGAAGGCCGAACTGCTCAACACCCTGCACAAGCCGGGCGATCCGCTCATCGTCACGAACGTGTGGGATGCCATCACGGCGAAGATCGTGTCGGAGGCACCCGGCGTTCGCGCACTGGCCAGCGCGTCGCATTCGGTGTCCTTCGCGCGCGGTGTTGTGGACAATGAGGGCCTCACGGTGAACCAGGCCATCGAGGCGGCCCGCATCATCGCGAGCGCCGTCGATCTGCCACTGTCGGTGGACTTCGAGAAGGGCTACGCAGAAGACGCAGACGGCGTCGGTGAGAACGTGCGCCGCCTGATCGAAGAGTCCGGTGCCGTCGGCATCAACATCGAGGACTCCCTCGCGTCGGCAACCGGACCTCAGCGCAGCATCGACGACGCGGTCGCACGCGTGGCGGCTGCGCGGGCAGCTGGTGAAGCGACGGGCATCCCGCTGGTGATCAACGCACGGGTCGACACCCTCGCCGGTGGCGGCAGCTGGGATGAAGCGGTCACCCGCGCGAACGCCTACCTCGACGCCGGTGCCGACGTGATTTTCTTCCTGGGCCTGCGCGACGAAGACCTGGTCCGGCGCGCGCTCGACGAGGTGAACGGTCGCATCTCGACCATCGGTGGGTTCGGCGGGATCCCACTTCAGCGACTCGCCGAACTCGGAATCTCCCGCGTCAGCTTCGGCCCGCAGACCCTCGGGCTGACGCTTGCGGCCCTCTCCCGCACGGCCGCAACGCTGAGCGCACTCGGCGACTACCCGGAAGATCTGTCGTTCAAGTTCGACCTGTAGGCCACCGCGGTGCGTCAGACCACACGAGTCCGCCGCCTGCCGCGGAAATCAACCAATCCGAACACCCTCGTTGTGCTCGTTCAGCACCCAGGTTGCACCCTCGTCTTCCGAGACAAAGCTCTCCCACAGGTAGGTATTCTCGGTGATTTTCGAGAAGTTCCAGCGAATGAGAAGCCCGTCGTTCCGCGTGCCATCTTGACGGATGCCATCACGCTTGTGAGCGGTCGCCACCAGGTGCGCATACTCCCCACGTTCCGGCTCGAAATAGCTGACCCTCCAGGCGCCCATTTCACGGTCATACACCCGCACGGCCGTGGCGATCGTGGAGTAACCGCCCTCGGTTGCCACGAGCGCGACGTCCTGAACGGCCTGCCCGTCAAGGATGTACCCGACCACCCAGACGAAGTCTGATTCGTGCCAGTGCCCGGTTGCTTCGTCCATGCGACGTGAGTGCACATTCCATCGGCCGACGAGGCGACCGAATCGGGACATGCGATTGGGGTATTTCGCGGTGGGAGCATCCGAAATGAGTGCATCTGCGAACGAGAGGTCGACGGAGTCACTCATGGCGGTGGCCTTTCCTGGTTAGCTGCCCACGCTGCCGGCATCGAGAACGCCGACGTCCGTGCGGTGGAAGTTCTGGAACGAACGCGACGCTGTCGGGCCGCGCTGACCCTGATAGCGCGAGCTGTATGCGGCCGAGCCGTACGGGTTCTCTGCGGGTGAGGTCAGCCGGAAGAAGCACAGTTGGCCGATCTTCATGCCGGGCCACAGCTTGATCGGGAGGGTTGCAACGTTGGACAGTTCAAGAGTGACGTGGCCGGAGAAACCGGGGTCAATGAAGCCGGCGGTCGAGTGCGTGAGAAGTCCGAGGCGACCGAGCGAGCTCTTGCCTTCGAGCCGGGCGGCGATGTCGTCGGCGAGGCTGACCTGCTCGAAGGTGGCGCCGAGCACAAACTCACCGGGGTGCAGGATGAACGGCTCGTCCGGCTTCGTCTCGATGAGGTGGGTGAGCTCGGGCTGATCTTCGGCCGGGTCGATGTACGGGTACTTGTGGTTGTCGAACAGCCGGAAGTAGCGGTCGAGGCGCACGTCGATGCTCGAAGGCTGGATCATCTCGGAGTGGGACGGCTCAAGGCCGATGCGTCCGGATGCCAGCTCTGCCTTGATGTCGCGGTCGGAGAGAAGCACGGGGTCAGTTTATCGGGACCGTCTTGCTAAGATTACGAAAGTCGTCGCAGGGCGTCACGCGGATGTAGTTCAATGGCAGAACTTCAGCTTCCCAAGCTGATAGCGCGGGTTCGATTCCCGTCATCCGCTCTCTTTTTCCTCGAGCTGTCCGGCAGCTCTTGCTGCCGCGTCCCCAGCGCACTTCGATGCGATGTATCGCTCGATCAAGAGCTTGTGCACCTGCGGGTCGTCCCGGAGGTACGCGAAATCGGGGTCGTGGTATGTCGCAGTTTGCAGCGCCTGCAGGTAGGCAATGATGCCGTTTTGATACCTCTCCTCGCCGTTGCGAACCCGCTTCGCAACGTCGGGATGTGCCTGAAAAGCCAGGTCAACGAGAGCCATTGCCCGCTCGGGCGCCGGCACCGCACTGAGTGTTGGAATGATCGTTTCCGCGAGGGCACCGAACACCCAGTACTGAGCCCAGGGCGACTCGTTTCTCAGCACAGCTGCCTCGGAAAACGGCTCTGGCCAGAACTGGAGCAGGTAGAGCTCGGACGGTTGCGCCTCCGGTTCGCGAAGGAACTGCTGCGAACCAATTTCTCCATCGACAATGGTGAAGCGGACGCGATACGTGACGCCGGGCGTTAGAGGTACGGAGAATCCGGTTGCGCCGGGGTCCCAGGGGTCGATCGAGACGGACGCCCCTGCTGTGATGGAGAACTCGACAACATCGCCCCATGCGGGATGGAGAGCTGGCGGGCTCGAGAATATTTGTGCCTCCGCGGAAACACCGCCGAAGTGCCGAGCAGCGGTGAGCCTGACATAACCGGGCTCGATCCCGCTGACCAGCCCCAATGGCGACCCCCAGGGGATATAGGCCCTGCCGTCTTCACCAACACGGAGAAAGAACTGCGAATAATAGGCGTCAACCACGCCGCGAACGCTCGTGTCCATGGGTCTCCCGTTGAAGCGCCGAAGACGTACCTGCTACCGCGGACAATCTATCGTTCGTGATGCCATCGGCGCGCTTTGGTTACACCTCTGGCGGAACGGTTGGGAGGAGATACAGGCCCATAGGGGCTGGCGTGCGACGCACACGCGGCGTACGTTTGGCTGCATCCCACCCATCGAGAAGGGATTTGTCATGCCCACGAACACGGAAGTTCGGATTTGTCGGTACTGCGACAGCAAATCGCTCAGGCTCGCGGTTGGAACGGATAGCCGCTCCAAACCGGGCTTCGCGTGCACAAATCCGCAGTGTGTGTACAAAGGCATTCTGCAACACATCGGTTGAAGGGCAACACGGTCTAGGGAGCACACGGAGCGTCCGATGCACCTACCCCTGAGGAGGCGCGGACCGGCGAGAGGATCGCTGCGTGTCTCTGACCGGATCATTAGGACCTCGCTCAGGGCGCCTGAACCATCGACCTTTCGAAGAATTCGGCAAGCGCGTCGGTCGCTGTAAGGGGAAGCACCGCGGCGACATACTGATCGGGACGCACGACCACGACGAGCCCGTCGCGCGAAAGCCCGCGCTCGTCGTAGATGTCCGTGTTCGTCCACGCACTTGGCGCAGCGGCGAAGACCTTCTCCCAGTCCGTGAGTCCGAGCGGCCCCGTTTTCGGCCGGAAGATCGCGGGCACCCGCGAGATGTCGACGCCTTCGAACGGCTGCTGATAAATGACTTTCACATCGAAAACATCGTCGATGTCTTCGGCCCGCGAGGTGTAACGAATCACCGGCGAGGTGGCTGAAGACGAGATCCACTCCGCCCAGGACGTGAGTTCCGAAGGTTCCCCCGCGGACGGCGAATCAGCGAATGCGTAGAGACGCCACCGCCCATCCGCCTTCGCATGGTGTCCGAGGTGGACAGCGTTGCCATCCGCAACGAGCGTGACCTCGGACGACTTGAAGCGTTTGCCGATCGGGAACCCTTCGGCCAGCGATTGATGGGCGGCGTCCCCGACGATCTCGGATCGCTCATATTGGGTCATGAACCCGGAGGGGAACTCCGCCGTTGCGAGGTAATAGGTCGCCAGGTCCTGTGGGTCGGAGATCTCTTCAGGCTTCCGAGCCATGAGAGAAGACCACTCCCGGTCGAAATCTATGAGTTGCTGGGCCACTGGCTGGCGCTCGGCCGAATAGGTGGCCAACAGAGCGTCGGGGCTGCGCCCGGTAAGCACCGAGCCGAGCTTCCACCCGAGGTTGAATCCATCCTGCATGGACACATTCATGCCCTGCCCAGCTTTCGCGCTGTGGGTGTGGCAGGCGTCTCCTGTGAGGAAGACGCGCGGGGCGCGCTCTGAGCCATTAGGAACGTCGTCGAACTTGTCGGTGACCCGATGGCCGACCTCGTAGACGCTGTGCCAGGCGACTTCTTTCACATCGAGCGTGTAGGGGTGCAGGATGTCGTTTGCCTTGCGGATGATCTCATCGATGGGGGTGAGCCGGACGCGGTGCTCATCGTTTTCGGCGACCGCTCCGAGATCAACGTAGACGCGCGAGAGGTACCCGCCTTCGCGCGGGATGTGCAGGATGTTGCCAGCAACCGCATTGATGGCGCATTTGGTTCGCCAGTCGGGAAAGTCGGTGTTGACCATCACATCCATGACACCCCACGCGTGCAACGAAGCGGCCCCGACGTGCTTTCGTCCGATCGCCTCACGAACTCCGCTGCGCGCCCCGTCGCAACCGGCGACGTATTTGGTACGGATGGTGCGCTCTTCGCCCGCGCGTTCACCCGTCACGTAGCGGAGACGGACTTCAACGGGGAACTCACCCTGCTCGTGCACTGTGAGCGACACGAACTCGATGCCATAATCGGGCGCGATACGCCCAGGGCCATTCGCCGCCGCCTCAGCGAAGTAGTCGAGTACGCGCGCCTGGTTGACGATGAGGTGTGGGAATTCGCTGATCTTGAATCCATAGTCCTCGGTGCGGCTGGTGCGGACGATGTTCGCCGGGTTCTCTGGATCTGGGTTCCAGAAGTTCATGTAGGCAATGTTGTAAGCCTCGGCGACTATTCGCTCCGCGAATCCGAACGCCTGAAACGTCTCGACGCTCCGCGGCTGGATTCCGTCCGCCTGTCCGAGGGGAAGCCTGCCTGCGCGCCGCTCAATGATGCGCGTCGCTGCCTCTGGGAACTGTGCCATCTGGGCTGCGAGAAGCATCCCAGCAGGTCCTGACCCGACGATCAGCACGTCGATCTCTTCGGGGATCTCGCTCGGACGATCGATGCCTGTGCCCTCGGGCGCAATGACGCGCGGGTCGCCAGACACATACCCGTGATGGTGGAACTGCATGCTGATTCCTTCGCTCTTCGAGGATTAGGCGCGGGCGAGGCCGCGGATCGGGCTGATCGACTGCTGCTCCTCGTGGTCCGGTCCGAGTGGGATTCCACTCCGGTCGCGAAGCAGCAGCGTTGCGATCAGGCCGATGACGGTCATGGCTGCGAGGTACCAGGTGACGGACAGAGTGCTGCCCGTTGCCTGCACGAGCGCCGTAGCGATGGTCGGAGCGAATGCACCACCGATGATCGCGCCGATTGCGTAGGAAATAGAGACCCCGGAGAAACGGATGGAGGCGGGAAAGAGTTCTGCGTAGAGCGCTGCCTGCGGTCCGTACGTGAAGCCGAGCCCGAGTGTCAGGATTGCCAGGCCGGCGAAGAGAAGCCCAACGCTGCCGCTGTTGACCAGCGGGAACAGGGTGATCACACCGACCAGCTGCAGCACCCAGCCGATGAGGTAGGTGGCACGACGCCCGAGGCGGTCCGACACCCAGCCAGCGAGCAGCGTGGACAACAGCCACGTCACGGCGGATCCCGCGACGGCCCACAGAACCGGGCCGCGCTCAAAGGCGAGCGGACCGTCAGGGTTCGTGGCGTACCCCTGGATGTAGCCGCCTGTGGTCATGTAGCCGACGGCGTTGTTGCCCGCGAACACCAATGCAGCGACGACGACCAGGAGCGCGTGCTTCTTGAACAGCTGCACGATCGGCATCTGGGCCTTTTCCTTACGCTCGGCGAGTTCGGTAAATACCGGGCTCTCCTCGACCTTCCGGCGTACGTAGTAGCCGACCAGAATCAGCACCACGCTCAACAGGAACGGAATGCGCCAGCCCCACTGGAGGAACGCGTCGCCTGGCGCGATGATCGTCATCAGCGCCATTACCCCTGACGCGAGCAGGAGGCCAAGCGGAACTCCGATCTGCGGAGACGCACCGAAGATGCCACGCCTGCTTTGCGGCGCGTGCTCGACAGCCATGAGGACGGCGCCACCCCATTCGCCGCCCGCGGAAATGCCCTGGAGGATCCGGAGAAATACGAGCAAGATCGGCGCAGCAATTCCAATCGCCTCGTACGTGGGGAGCAATCCGATCAGAGCGGTCGACGCACCCATCAGGATCAGTGTCCACATGAGCACCGTTTTGCGTCCGTACTTGTCGCCGAAATGACCGGCAAGGAAGGCACCGAGCGGGCGAAACAGGAAGCTCACTCCCACGGTAGCGAAACCGAGAATCGCGCTGTCCGCACCCAGCGGCGCAAAGAAGAGCTGGCCGAACACGAGCCCCACCGCGGTCGCGTAGATGAAGAAGTCGTACCATTCCACCGTGGTTCCGACGATCGTCGCGAATACGACGCGTCGCCGCTCGGCGTGAGTGGCGATCGTCCCCGTAGGGGCCACACCTTCTGGTTGTGATGTACTCATCGGGGTGACTCCTATGTCAGTTCGACGGCATTGTCTGAACTCGAGTCCCTTGCAACAGCTTCAAATCGTTGCTCGCTCGAATAACGAAAATCATATACGAGTTCAAATACGACACAAGGGCAAGGCGACGCAGAACGACCGAGATCGACACTGAAACACAGCTCGCCGATTCGTTGTGGCAGGCTAACGGACGTGGAAACCCTCCCCCCTGACCTCACCGCCGAACAGTACAGAGCCCTCAAAAAATCGGCAGGAGGCTACTGGGGCATCCAGTTTGTCGCCTGCACTTTGTTTGTACTCCTCGGAATCGCCGGTGTGGTCGCGGCATGGGGCTACGGCATCGGATTCACCGGGGGTGACGCAGCAGCCGGCGACGGACTTCTGTCCCTCATCACGGCTGCGGCATTCGGGGCGTGCATCGTCTATCTGCTGACGGTGTATCGGAAGAACACAGGATTGGGCAGACTGCGTTACGCCTGGGTGCTTCGCCAAACAGGGCTGGTGAACGCCGGGAACGTCCGCAACCCTGTCAAGGACGTGCGCGCAATGTCGCTTGCGCAGAAGGCGTCCCAAGGCGAGCTCACGCACGACGAGCTGGCAGCACTCCAGGCGCTGGATCCGAACTTTCCCTTCCCGTGGCGGATCCCACCCCGGTAACCACGTTCCGTCAGCGCGGTTTCAACGGCCCGTCTGATACACGTCCGGCGTCCCGTCGTTATCCGCATCCGCGCGCTCAGCGACCTCAATTCGCTTGTAAACGCGGTTGCGTGCCCGCAGGACAACCGCCGCGAGCATTGCGGCCAGAACGGATGCTGTCAGGACAGCGACCTTGGCGTGATCGTTTTCGGGACCCCCGGCTCCGAAGCTCAACTCGGCAACCAGCAATGACACCGTGAACCCGATTCCGGCGAGCAGGCCCATACCGAGAAGGTCAACCCACCGAAGCGACGGATCCAACCGTGCCCGAGTGAACTTCGCGACCGCCCAGGTGGTCACCAGAATCCCGACCGGTTTCCCCGCCACCAGAGCGACGATGATCCCGATCGACACGGGGTCGGCCAGGGCGGACGTGAACCCGTCAATACCTCCGATAGCGACACCTGCCGAGAAGAATGCGAAAACCGGCACGGCGAAGCCGGCGGAGATCGGCCGGAACCGGTGCTCGAAGATCTCCGCCAGTCCGGGCCCGGCTGAAGGGCCACCACTCGCCGCGCTGCGGATCACCGGGATAGCGAATCCAAGCAGCACACCGGCGATCGTGGCGTGGATGCCCGATGCGTGCAACAACGCCCAGGTGGCCAGTCCGAGCGGCAGCAGGATGAGCCAGGCCGCAGCCGGTTTCATCCCGAAGAACCGGCGATAGCGTTGCGCGAGCACCGTGTACAAGGTCAGAGGCACGAGGGTCAGGCCCAGGGCGAGAACGTTGATCTCGCCCGTATAAAAGACGGCAATAATCACGATGGCGATGAGGTCATCAACCACGGCGAGGGTCAGGAGAAAGATCCGCAGAGCACTCGGCAGGCGCGATCCAACGATCGCGAGCACGGCAACAGCGAACGCGATGTCGGTCGCCGTGGGAATCGCCCATCCCTGGATGGTTTTCTCGTTCCCCCAGTTCACTGCCGCATAGATGAGCGCTGGCACCACAACGCCGCCGACCGCCGCGGCCACGGGGATGACCGCCTTACGAAAATCACGCAGGTCTCCCGCAACAATTTCCCTTTTGAGCTCAAGGCCGACGAGGAAAAAGAAGATTGCGAGCAAGCCATCGGAGGCCCATGCGCCCAGGCTCAGTTCGAGATGCCACGGCGCATAACCCACCCTGAAGTCGCGAAGTGCGAAGTAGCTGTCGGCAACGGGAGAGTTGGCCCACACCAGAGCAATGATCGCCGCTCCGACGAGAAGCATCCCGCCGACGGTCTCCTTGCGAAGGATCGCACCGATACGCGTTGCTTCCGAGAAGCTTCCTCGCGAAGGAACGGTTGCCGGCGCGGACGGGGTGGATGCCATAAAGGGAAACTCCTTCAGAAATGGGTCGCTGATCGAACTTGCCGACCAGACTTCCCGGCGCACCCCCTCGATCTTATCGGCGGCTCCGCCAGACCACACCTCTCACCGCGACGATCCAACAATGCGCAAGCCCCTCGGCAAAAGTGCAAGCGGAACGTACCGTGAGCACATGAAGCACGTCACGTTCGGAGACAAGTCCCTTCTTATCGGCGACCAGGCAACTGACCTCCTCCTCGAGTACGCCTCATTGCTCGCCACTGAAAGCAAGGCCGACACGGTGACGCTGCGCGCGATAAGCCCGGACGGCAACGAGACGGAGGCGACTTTCCTGCTCGACAGCGGAGTTGCGCTCATTGCCGAGACCACGATTTCCAGCCTCCCCGATCTCGACAACGCAGACGCTGTCGCATACATGCAGGAACGAATAATGCTGTTGTCGTCCCCGCCTCCCGTGCGCCCGCACGACGAGACCATGCCTGAAAACTACGAGGACCTCAACCTCTAGGGCTGCTCTTGGGCTCCCGCAATCACGGCTCGCAACCAGTCGGCTGCGACCTCGTCGTTGGCCAGGGTCCCATATGGCCCCGCCCCCGACGACCCGAAACTGCTTCGATTCTGGCCGGTTGACATGTGCAGGCTCTCGCCAGCGGCAGCCAGCCCTGGCACTTCGGTCGTATTTGAACTGCGGCGAGCGCCTCTCGCGACTCAACCACCCGGAAGCTCGTCGCTGGATGGCTCGATGAGTGCGTCCAACGCACCCTTCAGCGAATCAAAGATCTGCACCCGGGGTTCGTGTTGAAGTCGCACCAACTCATAGCCAGCGCTCGTCCGATCGATGTAGCCCAGCATCCGTGGTGCGTCTCTTTGAGCGAAACGCCCGTCGCAAACCCGCCACTCGTGGTCGCTGATGGCAAGGATCTCCAGTACCGGCTTCGTCGCGCGATCCTGCAAAAGAGTCATATCCTTCCCCATCTCTCTTCCACTACGCAAAGATCTTCCCCACCGGGGACCTCAACCGTAGGTTGACAAAAAGGTTGGCGGCAGTCCTTGACTTCGAAGGTTGGAGGGCAAACACGAATGCCCTTACTCCCGTGACGGCCTTGTTGATTCGGCGCCCGAAGCACGAGCCCGCGGGGTCTTCCAGCCCGAACGCATCAATGCTTTGCTGGGAGATCCGCGCGGCTCAATGATGCCAACGGGAGTGAACACCTGTGGTCGAACGCTGTCCTCAAGGTGTGGCTGCAGCACAACGATGAAGGAAGGGAACGAGAATGACGGATCCCGTGAGCCACCCACCGGCGTTGCTCCGATTCGTGGATGCGGTGATGCTGCCAGTGCCGAACCTCGAAGACGGGCTCGGCTTCTACCGCGATAAGCTCCACCACGAGCTGATCTGGCGAAACGACGCGATCGGGCAGGCGGGATTACGACTGCCCGAGAGCGACACCGAGCTGGTTCTCAGCACGAACCTTGGTGCGGCCGTGAACTGGCTCGTGGCATCCGTCGCCGATGCACTCAACACGATTGTTGCAGCGGGTGGGACGATCGTGGCCGAGCCGACGAACATCCCGGTGGGCAAAGTTGCTGTGGGAGCGGATCCGTTCGGCAACCAGCTCGTTCTTGTCGAGCTGTCGAAAGGGCGGTATTCGACCGACGCGAGCGGCCAGGTCGTCGCGGTCGAACCAGAAAATGCGGGATAGCTGAAAGCACGTCTTGACCACTCACGGCCACTGACCTAGGTTGAGGGGCACCTCACGGAAGGGCTCCCATGACCGCCGATCTCATTCTCGCAAGTGCTGTGGCCGGTGCTGCAGGGGCCGCGTACCTCACCGCTATCGCGTACGCCGTCGTCACCATTCTGCGTTCACCCAAGCTTGAGACGTGGGGACGGGCATTTTGGGTCGCCGCGCTCGTCTGCGTGCCACTCGTCGCCATGGTGGTCTGGTTCGTTGCAGGACCGCGCCCGTTCGACACGGCGCTCAGCTTCAGTCGTCGGTGACGCGCAGCCTGGCCAGGTCGGTCTTGATGAACTCCTTGACCCGTTTCGCCCGCATCTTCTCGTACTTCGGATCGGTCTCACGCACGTAGCCCGTGTTGCGCAGCCGGGCCCGCAGCTCACGGCCGATCTCCTCCCACGCGTCATCACGTGCCTGCTCGACAATCGCCCGAATCCGTTCGGAGTTGTCGGCCTCCGCCTTGAGCGCCTCGGCGAGCGCCCGGTGCACCTGCGGCCGCCGGCGGTGCTCTTCGTCAATCTCGTCCTCGTCAACGAACGGATCGCCGAGGTTTGCGTCGCCTGGCGAGTACGCCCAGTGACCAAGCCGTTCCAGCCGTTTAGCCGTGTAGGTGTTCTCATCGGCGAGCGCGAGGAACTCCTCTCGAGCCGCTTTTCCGAGCGCCTCAGCGTCGAACTTGAGGTCATCACGAAGGGCACCAACGATCACCCTGTTCTTGATCGCCATCCGCACCGATGACGCCGTGATGAGAACGCCCTCCTCAACCACGCGATCGATGGGTGCGATCGGGTCCTGCGGCAGCGGTTTGTACCTACCGACATTCACGCGGGCGGGGCGACGGCGGAAAAGGGGCACATACACATTGTCTCGCGAACGGGGTCAGGAACGCATGCTTTCCGAAAAAGATACGAGCGGATGCCACTCAGCGGCTTCGGTCTGTACCAACCAGAAGCGGCATGAAACAGCCGGCGAGAATTGAGCCGAGGCCGCCAGCGACAAGATCGCCGATCGTGTCGTTGTATGCGACATAGATGGTGTCATCGATGTAGGTGTGCCCGAGCCACTCACCCATTTCCCACAACGCACCGGTTGCGAGGCCGAGCGCTGTCGTCAGCACGATGGTGAGCGCGTAACTCCGACGCTCACTCATCCCGGCGAGCGAGACGCCGAGCCGAAGGCACAGTACCCAGGCGAGGGCGGCAACGAGTCCGTTGAGGGCGAAGTGCACAACGATGTCCCACCACGGGATCGAGTTGTACAGGTCGAGCACCGCGCTCCAGGCTGCGACCAGAACGACGATGCCTGAGGCGGCGTCGAGCAGCGCACGGGCCCCGAGGAACCGCGGAGCAACAACACCGAGCAGCGCGAGCGAGAACACAGCCATCTCGACAAACCCCCACCCGATCGCCACAACCACGAGGCTCCCGAGCCCCAGGATCCGAATGAGGTCGGCGAAGCGCTCACCGAACGAGGTGGCTGGGCGAAGGAAGTTCGTGACAAGCCAGTGTCGTCGCCGGACCGGGTGGGAGGTCACTCGTTCTTACTCCTTCTTACCGTGCAGCACCGCTTGGACTGGTTCGTGGTCAGATGCTGCGGCGCCGGAGAACCGGACCGCATTGATTCCCGCAGAGTCCACCTCGACCGCATCATTCACAAGGATCCAGTCGATGCGTTTGCCTCCGCGTTTGGGTGGGCGGTACCCAGAGTACGTGGTCCATGCCTCGGTCAGGCGGGTCTTCGCCGCCTGCCAGCTGTCGAAAAGTCCCCCCTCACCGGTCAGGTACCGGTACGGCAGTGACCGCGGCGTGGTGTTCATGTCGCCCATCACCACGACGGCACCTGACGCTGACGCCGCCAGCTCACCGAGCAGCCGGGCGGAGCGGTATCGCGACTTTCGGGAGAGGTGATCGAGGTGAGCGTTGACGATTTGAATGGGCAACCCTGTTGCTCTGTCGGTGAACCTCGCCACAACGGCGACCCGGGGAATGAGATTTCCCCACGACCGCGACCCGGGCACCCCCGGTGTCGCCGAGAGGGCCACCTGTTTCCACGAGTCCAGGCTGAGGCGGCTGGTGTCGAAGAAAATGGGGCAGTGTTCTCCACCGTGGTCGGGGTTCCTGCCGTAACCGACCCACTGCCAGGACGGGCCAAGCGCGGTCTCGAGCACGTGCAGCTGGTCAGGCATGACCTCCTGCATTCCGATCACCGACGGCTGTTCGCGCGCGAGCAATTGGATCAGTAACCATTTGCGGTCTTCCCAGCGGTCGGGATGCCGTTTGGCCAGGTGTGGGAATGGCCGGCGGATGTTCCAACTCATGACGTGCAACCGGTCGGGCTCGATCGGACCGATCATGGCGCGTTCCCCAGCAGCGCCGTCGCCAGCGCCGTCCCCGATACCGTCGCCAACACGGTCGCTCAAAGCCATGTGGTCAGGGTATCCTCGCCCGGGCGGCGGCGCCACGGGTTGCCAAGGGGCTGGCGCCAGAATTTCGGCGTGGTCAGGCGAAAATGCCCTCGAGAGCAGCCCACTGCAGCAGGATCACCGTTTTACCATCGACGATTCTTCCGTCCTTCAGCATCTCAAGCGCCACCGCGTATGGAACAGTCAGCACCTCGATGTCTTCCCCATCGTCCTCGAGCCCTCCACCAGCGCCTCGAAGATCATTTCCTGAATAGGCGGCGGCGTAGAAGTGCACGCGCTCAGTCACCGAACCGGGACTCATGTAGAGGTCGAAGACGTGTCTGAGCTCGCCAACAGTGACCCCGAGTTCTTCCTCGGCCTCGCGGCGGATCGCCGTCTCGGGGTCATCATCGTCGAGCAAACCCCCAGCCACCTCGATGAGCATGCCATCCGGATGCTCGTTGACGTACGCCGGAAAGCGGAACTGCTTCGTCAGCAACACGGTGCGGGCGACAGGGTCGTAGAGCAGGATGGTCGCGCCGTTTCCGCGATCGTATGTCTCACGTTGTTGCTCAGACCACCTGCCGTCTCGACGCCGGAAGTCGAATGTCGTTCGGCGCAGCACATGCCACCCGGTCGACGTCAGCTCCACGTCCTTCACGATCACGTCCGGGTTTCGGGTCAGGTCGCGACCGACCCGGTCAAGGCCCGTACGACCGCGCGGGTCGGGCGAATCGAGGCCTGGCCCCGATCGAACATCGCTGGCGTGTTCGGGCTGATCAATCATTCGGTCCTCCTGCCTGTGCTGTTTCATCCGCCCTGTCAACCGGGGCGTTTACCCAACCGGTCGCCATAGGCTGTTCCCTCGACACACTAGGACACACAGGATCGAGGGGCCATGACCGGGCGCACAGTGGTGATCACAGGAGCCAGCGACGGGATCGGTGCGGTCGCCGCGCGTCGACTTCACGACGCCGGCGACACAGTTGTTGTTGTGGGCCGGTCACCGCAAAAAACGAAAGCGGTCGCAGGCGCCCTTGGCGTGGCATCCGTCACCGCTGATTTTTCCCGCCTCGATGACGTTCGTGAGCTGGCCTCCACCCTGCTCGACCGCTACGACCGCATCGACGTGCTGGCGAATAACGCCGGCGGCATCTTCGGCGATCGCACGCTGACCGTCGATGGCAACGAGACCACCTTCCAGGTCAACCACCTCGCGCCGTTCCTGTTGACGCACCTGCTGCAGAACCGCCTGAGCGAGAGCAACGCGCGGATCCTCAACACGTCGAGCGTCGCAAACACCCGCTTCGCGAAGTTCGACATTTCCGACCTGAACCTCGAAAACGGCTACACAGAGAACCGGGCGTACGGCAACGCGAAGCTCGCCAACATCCTCTTCACCACCGAACTGCACCGGAGATATGCCGACGACGGCATTTCGGCAGCGGCGTTCCACCCGGGTGTGGTCGCTACGAACTTCGCCGACGGATCGACGACGGCCATGCGCCACCTGTACCGCAGTGTCTTCCGCTTCCTGCTGACCTCGCCTGAGCAGGGCTCAGACACCCTGGTCTGGCTGGCCCAGGCCGCACCAGGCGTCGACTGGGTGTCTGGCGCGTACTACGCGAAGCGGCAGATCGCAAAGGCCAACCCGCTGGCATACGACACAGCCCTGGCCTCCGAGTTGTGGGAGAAAAGCGCGGCACTCGTCGGTATCCCCAGTGCGGCGCCCGATCGACACTGACTCTTCCTCCCCCGTTCTCCGCGGGGCATACTGGCAGCATGAGCGACAGCGACGATGCGGGCCAGGTCGAATCAGGGCACCAGCGGGTACCGTCGATTCTCGTCGGAGTCGACGGTTCAGAGTCGTCGATTCGGGCGCTCCGCCACGCGCGGCGCCTGGCCGACGCTCTGAACGCCCCGCTTGAAGCGGTTTCGGTCTGGCTGAAGGCGTACTCGATGTACGACTTTTACCAGAGTGACACCGGCTGGACGCCTGCACAGAACATCGAGAAGATGCTCGATGTTGCCGTCGAGCAGGCGTTCGGCGCAGACATCCCGGCGCGGTTCACCCGAACGGTCCTCGAGGGAGCCCCGAGCAGCACCCTGATTCGGTACAGCGCCGGTGCCGAGATGCTCGTTCTCGGCGGTCGCGGGCACGGCGGTTTCACCGGGTTGATCCTTGGCTCGGTCAGCTCGGCGTGCGTCGCACACGCTCCCTGCCCGGTGCTCATTGTGCACAACGATGCTCAACGCCGCGGCGGCGCCACAGGGTCGCGCTCCCGCTGACCGCAAATTGAGCGGATGCCACGTGGCGGTCCGCTCGGTCGGCTTACGCCTTCGGCGCGGTCACGTCCCACAGGTGGTGAATCGGGTCGTGTGTCAGGTACTGACCGAGCGTCTCGACGGTGAAGACGGCCCCATCACTGCGGCGACCGGTGCGGGCGACGTCGTGAACGGGAATCGCTTCGAACGCGTCAGCGAGCTGGTGACCTGCTGAGACCAGCTCGGCCGACACGAAGGCCGGGTCCTGCTCCAGGTAGCGGTCGGCGACGGCCGTTGCGTCCTGATCCCAGTTTTCGAACTCCGGATCGGTCTCGGAGAGCATGACGGCTAACCGGGTGTGAAAGATCCGGAAGACGTCACGGACGTGGGCCGCGTACTCCAGCGGCGACCAGGTCTCATCATTCGGGCGTTCGCGCACGTCAGCGCGAAGCAGCACCTGTGGCCAGGCCGCTGGGTTTTCTCGCAGGATGCGTGGCACGTCAGACAGCTGAACGGAACTGGCGTCGAAACCACAATCGGGGCAGGGGCGTTCAAGCACCCAGGTCCAGTTCTTGGTGTCTGGCGTAATCGGCATGTCCCCACCCTAGAGGCACGCCTCCTCGTGGCAGCAGGAAAAGCCGCCGTTTACCGACGAGTTTCGGCCAGCGACCTACGCGGCTGGGGGCTGGCAGACCGCGCGTGCGTTGAGCTGTTCAGACATCTGCTCCTCCGACCACGGCAGGCCGCCTGTCGGGCGTTCCCTGCTCTCGGCTGGGGCTGCCTTGGCCGCGATGGCCGCGAGTTTCATCGCCAGGGTCTGCGCGAACTCTTTGCCGGCCGTCGAGTTGTTGAGCATCACGACGACGGTGAGCCCCGACTCAGGATCGGCCAGCATCGCAGAGAGGTGCCCCGGAATGTATCCGGCCTGGCCTCGCATCGGGCCCAACTGCAGCGCGCCGGGGCCATACCCCTGCCACGCCGGTGCGTCGTCGGCGACCGGCACCGTCTTCCACGCCTTCTCCTCAGTTTTCTCTCCCAGCAGCGATCCGGCTGCGAGCGCCTGCACGTACTGTTTGAGGTCACCGACCGTCGACACAACACCGCCGGAGGAGAACACCATCGAGTTCGACAGTTTGGACTCGTCGGTTGGAGTGGCGCAGGCGAGGGTTCCGTCGGCCTGCCGTTGCGCTTCCCACCCTGTCGCGAACGGAGCGGGCAGTTCGATGGTCTCTGGCGAGGGGAAGAACGTATTCTCCATGCCGATCCGGTCGAAGATGTACTCCGAGTACAGTGTCGCCATACTCGACTGCGTCGCGGCCTCGAGCGCAAGACCGAGGAGCACATAGTTGGTGGCTGACACGGAGTACTTCGCACCTGGCGCTCCCGTGGTCGGGAAGGAGACGCCGTGGGAGACGAGCTCCATGGGTGTCCATTGGCGCTGGGGGTTGCTGGCGAAATACTGCTTGAGCTGCGCTGCGTAATCGCCGAGCCCAGATGTGCTCTGGCAGAGCTGGCCGAGCGTGAGCCCGTCCACTCCGACGACGCCGGACAGGTGCTCGGACACTTCATCGTCGAGAGACATTCGGTCCGCATCCACGAGCGCGAACAGCACATCGCAGGTCATCGGTTTGGTGTTGTCCCCTACCCGGAAGTGCATGTCGGCTGACATCGGTTCACCTCCAGGTGCGACAGTGCCAGCTGCGGAGGTCCAGGTGCCTGACCAGGGCGCCCACACGCCGACGACAGCGCCGGAGGCTGCGGCGAGCCCCATTCCATTGGCGAGTGCGGCATCGAGCTGCTCGACCGTTGCGGCCGGAAGGTCACCAGACGCCTGTTCGGGGAAGTCGACAGTTGCCGTCACCGGCCCTGAGCAGCCGGCGAGACCGGCAATCAGGCTCGTTGCAACGGCGAGAGCGGCGACGCGCTTCACAATTCGAATTCTCATCCATCCCCCTGATGGCCTCACATTTCGGGAGTCTATCCGAGCCCTGACCCTCGATTGGGAGGGCGCGGCTGGTGTGAGCATTCCGTTATCTGATCAATACAATCGCCGGCTTCCCTGCTCGATCACACGCAGCCAGCGATAGCCGTACCCATCGAGCTCGACGTCGGCCTTGCCCGATTCGGATAGCTCCACCTCGCCACCGTTGAGCAGGTCGACTAGCCGCGTCGTGGCATCCGTTCGGGGGATCGTCAGTGCGACGCTGACGGGATTCTGACCAAAGTTATGCAGGGCGACCATGCGCCCCTCCGCCGCTGACACGCTGTGTGCGAGCACAGAACTGTGCGGCTGGTCGAGCACCTCGAACGTGCCCCAGCCGATCTCCGACGAGTTGCGGTAGATGCGGCTGAGGGTGCGGACGAAGGTCAGCAGGGAATCGGGGTCGCGCCGCTGGTCTGCGACATTGACGAACCGTGGCGAGTAGCCGTCCTCGACAACCGGAGCGGTGAGTTTCCTCTTCGACGCATCCGAGAACCCACCGTTTGGGCCTGGGTTCCACTGCATGGGTGAGCGGACGGCACCGCGGCCACCGATCGCGAGGTTCTCCCCCATGCCGATCTCCTCGCCGTAGAACAGCACGGGTGTGCCAGGCATCGAAAACAGCAGGCTGTATGCCATCCGGATGCGGCGGGGATCGCCACCGAGCATCGTTGGCAATCGCCTCACGATGCCGCGGCCGTACACACGCATCTCCTCGTCAGGCGCGAAGGCAGCGAACACCTCCTCGCGTTCCAGGTCGGTGAGTTTGTCGAGGGTTAGTTCGTCGTGATTGCGCAGGAAGTTTGCCCACTGCGCCGGCCGACCAAGTTCGGGCCGTGTGGCGAGCGCATCGGCCAGCGGTGCCGCGTCCTCCCGAGCCAGCGAGAGGTAGAACTTCTGCATCGCCACGAAGTCGAACTGCATCGTGAGCTCGTCGAGTGCCTCGCCACCGAAGTAGGTGACCTGCTCGTCCCTGGGGAGGTTGACCTCCCCGAGGAGAATACCGTCGCCGGTGCGTCTGCCCAGGAACGCTCGGAGCGACTTGAGGTAGTCGTGCGGATCGCCGTTCGAGTCGTCGTCTGAACTCTTGCCCGGGTCGCGCTCGAGGAAGAAGGGCACTGCGTCGACCCGAAATCCGCTGAGACCTAGTTCGAGCCAGAACCCCATGATTTTCGCGATCTCCTCGCGCACGGCAGGGTTCTCGACGTTGAGGTCCGGCTGGTGGCGATAGAACCGATGCAGGTAGTACTCCCCCGTCTTATCGTCCAGTTCCCAGATTCCGGACTCTTCGCCGGGGAACACCGTCTGCGGCTGATTTGCCGGGGCTTCCTTCCGCCAGACGTAGAAGTTCCGGTACGGCGAATCAACACTCGAGCGGGACGCTTTGAACCACGGGTGCTGGTCTGACGTGTGGTTGACGACCAGGTCGGCGATAACGCGAATTCCCCTGTCCTTCGCCATTCGGAGCACCTCGACCAGGTCGCCGTGGTGCCCGAGCCGCGAGTCGACGCCGTAGAAATCGGTGATGTCGTATCCATCGTCCCGGTCAGGAGTCGGATAGAACGGCATGAGCCACAGGCAAGTTACGCCGAGCTCGGCGAGGTAGTCGATGCGCTGCGCGAGTCCGGCGAGGTCCCCAACTCCGTCATTATTCCAATCGAGGAAGGTCTCGATATCCAGGCAGTAGACCACGGCGTTCTTCCACCACAGGTCGGCGGTGTCCGTGGTCTTCATGTCGTTCATGCGAACTGGCTCACAACACGATCGCCGAACACATCGAGGAACCGATCCTGTTCGGTGCCAACGTGGTGCAGGTAAATCTCATCGAAACCAAGCTCGACGAACTCTGCGATTCGAGCGGCGTGCCAGGCGGCATCCGACGACACGAGAACGTTCGACGTCATGTCCGAGGGCTGAACGTGCTTTGACGCCTCGTCGAACCCTGCAGGGGAATCGATGTCCCAGCAGATCGGAGGCGCGAACACGTTGCTTCGCCACTGGTCGTGCGCGATGGCGAGCGCTTCCTCGTCAGTCGACGCGTAACTGAGGTGCACCTGGAGCACGACAGGCCCTGTCCCTCCAGCCCCGCGGTAGGCCTCAATAATTGCGCGGAGGTCATCAGGCTCCTGCAGCACAGTCGCTAACCCATCAACCCACGGCGCCACGAAGGCTGCTGTCTCGGGGCTGGTCGCCGCGCCAAGCAGCGGGGGCGGGGAGTCGGGCAGCGTCCAGAGTTGGGCCCGGTCGACGGTGACCAGTCCGTCGGAGGTCACTTCTTCTCCGTTCAGCAGGCGACGCATGACATCGACGCTCTCGCGCAGTCGATCATTGCGCACGCTCTTGCGCGGCCAGGCATCCCCGGTGATGTGCTCGTTCACGTTTTCGCCCGATCCGAGCGCCGCCCAAAAACGCCCGGGGTACATCGCCTCGAGCGTTCCGGCTGCCTGAGCGACGATCGCCGGGTGATAACGCTGGCCGGGCGCGTTGACGACGCCAAACTTGAGGTTGGTGGCTTGCAAAGCTGCGCCGAGCCACGACCACGCAAATCCCGAATGCCCCTGGCGGGCGCTCCACGGAGCGAAGTGGTCGGAGCACATGGCGGCGCCGAAACCGACCTCTTCAGCTTTGATCACCGCGTCCAGCAGCCGCCGGGGGTGAATCTGTTCGTGCGATGCGTGAAAACCAAGAATCACAGTGTCTCCGCCTTTCGGGTTTCCCCGAGCTTAGGCAGGCGAGACTCGGCCGGACCAGCCCTCGCGCAGGACAGGTGTTCCGTGGTAACCCGCCAATTGACAGGGCACGATGTGATGCACTGTCATGAAGACATGACAGTGCACACCTTTGACGACACGATTGTTGCTGCCGTGCTCAGGCACATGAACACCGATCACAGCGACGACAACCTTTTGATCGCGAAGGCGTTTGTGGACCGTGACGCCGAGGCGGCGACCATGATCGGTCTCGATGGCGGTGGTGGCACCTGGCGCGTCACGGTCGACGGTGACGAGCGCGACGCTGTTGTGCCGTGGAAGACAACCGTCACCGAGCGCGCGGAGATTCGACGCGAGGTTGTCGTTCTCTACGAGGCAGCGTGTGACCGGCTCGGGGTTCCCGCTCGCGGTCACTAAGATCGCCGGGCGTCGAGGAATTCCCGGTTAGACCAAACCGATCGGTGTAGAGGTCCGAATGGGTTCTGTGCGGCATTCGCCGCCCGGAACTCCAGGAGGAACCATGCGCAATTCACCCAACCGTCTTCTCGCCACAATTTTCGGCGCGGTCTACCTGCTCGTCGGACTGCTCGGCTTCGCGGTCACCGGTGGTCTCAGCATCATTGCGACCGAGGGAAATCTCCTGCTTGGGCTGTTCGCGGTCAACCCGCTGCACAACATCGCCCACCTGCTGATCGGCCTGGCCTTACTTATCGCAGGCGTTTCAACGGTTTCGGCATCGAAGACCGTCAACACTGTGGTCGGAGCCGTCTACCTGCTGCTGGGAATCGTCGGTTTCTTCCTGGTCGACACCGCCTTCAACATCCTCGCCCTCAACACGGCAGACCACTTCCTCCACCTCGGTAGCGCCATTGTGCTCCTCGGCGTTGGCCTGGCAGCTGACAAGGCCACCCGGGCACCGGTCACGGCTCACGCCTGACCCAATCTCCGCGCCGCGACTGCTTTCACTCAACGACGGGAACTTCATGTCTGACCTGCAGAAAAGCCTGATGGCCCTGGCGGCACTTGGTGCCGGCCTCGTGCATCTTGCTGTCGCCGCCGGTTCACCGCTGGTTGCCGCCGTGCTGGTTGGCGCGGTCGGGATCGGAGAGCTGGGTTGGGGCCTGGCCATACTTTCCAGGGGAAGGGTTCTTACGCCGACTGTCGCGCTCATCGGTTCACTCGCACCTGTGGCCCTGTGGGGGTTACTCATGACGGTTCGAGTGGCCGGTGGCCTTTCCGCGACGACCGATTGGGTGCCGGTCGGCCCGTTGGCCGCTGCCTCGCTGCTCAGCCTCTCCGTCGCTGTGGTGCTGTCCGTTGATCGTCGGCGACGGAAGACGGGAGGTCGAGCCGGCCCACCCGCCCGAACCGCGACCAGGCCGGGTCGGTTCCTGCTCGGAATGCTGTTGGGTGCGATGGCCGTCGCTGGACTGGTAACGCCCGCGCTCGCAGCTACGAACGCCGGAACTTACGCCGTGCCGCACGGAGAACACAGCACAGTACCGGCAGGGAATGAGCTCAACTCGCCGGGTCCCGGCACCCATTCTGCGCACTGACCAATACCGCCATTTCGCCAGTCCACCCGGCTATACTAAGGGCACCCTAACCGCCTCAACGACGGAGAGCCCCTATGTCAGTGATCCCGTTCTCGCAGGAACTCCGTGAGCGCACCCGAACGAGCCACTCCGAAAGCGAAGGCGCCGATTTCATGGGTGATCTGATGTGCGGCAAAGGGACAGTCGACGACTACATTGCCCTCGTCGTCCAGCACTACTTCATCTATGAAGCACTCGAGTCGGCGACTGAGCGAATGAGGAGTGACCCTGTGGCCGCACCGTTCATCTCGGACAAGCTGACGAGGCTGCCAGCCATCGAGGAGGACCTGCGCTTTCTGATCGGCGTCACCTGGCGCGACACTGTGACGCCGTTGCCGACAACCGTGGCGTACGTCGAACGGATCCGTCGCGTGGCCGCTGTCTGGGCCGGGGGGTTCGTTGCCCACCACTACACCCGCTACCTCGGCGATCTGTCAGGTGGGCAGGTGATTCGCACGTTGATGCAACGCCAGTTCGGGTTCGAAACCAACGGGGTGGGCTTTTATCTGTTCGGCGACATCGCTGAGCCCAAGCGATTCAAAGACACCTACCGCGACCAGTTGGACGCGGTGCCGTGGGACGACGAGGAACGGTCCCGCGTGATCGACGAGGTTCGTGTGGCGTACCAGTTCAATACGGACCTGTTCACCGACCTGTCGCGCGCGAAAGCCGCGAACGTCGCATAATCAAAAGACCAGTGTTGCCCGAATACCGGGAGACATCGGTTCAACCCGAGGAGAAGCGTGAGTTCATTCGACAACAAACCCTGGCTGGACGCATACGCTCCCGAAGTTCCACACGAGATTACGCTTCCGACGGGGTCACTGGTCGACATGATCGACGACGCGGTTTCCCGGTTCCGTTCGAGGCCAGCCCTCGAGTTCTTCGGCAAGAGCATGACGTACGGCGAGCTCGGCGCGGAAATCGCCCGAGCAGCGGAGGGCCTGCGTCGGCTCGGCGTTCAGAAGGGCGACCGCGTCGCACTGGTCTTGCCGAACTGCCCCGAGCACGTCGTGGCCTTTTACGCCGCGCTCCGCCTCGGCGCGATCGTTGTCGAGCACAACCCGCTCTACACCGCCCGAGAGCTGCGCCACCAGTTCGAAGACCACGGTGCACGGGTGGTTATCGCGTGGGACAAGGTCACAGACACCATTGCTGACTTCCCCGCCGACCTGCCCATGGATGCCATCGTCTCGGTCGACATCACGCAGTCGATGCCGTTTGGCACCCGGCTCGCGCTCCGCTTGCCAGTGAAGAAGGCCCGCTCATCACGCACCGCTCTTACCAGCGGGAAGGTGACACGGGGCGCAACCACCTGGCCGCAATTACTGTCGCACGGAGCGCTGCGCAAGAAGCACCCGCGACCAGATGTGTCCGACCTCGCCCTGCTGCAGTACACCAGCGGAACAACGGGCAGCCCCAAGGGGGCAATGCTCAGTCACTTCAACCTGCGGGCGAATGCTGAGCAGGGTCGCGCATGGGTACCGGGACTGCGTGAGGGCAACGAAGTGTTCTATGGTGTTCTCCCCCTCTTCCACGCGTACGGGATGACGCTCTGCCTCACGTTTGCCATGAGCATGGGCGCGCGGCTCGTGCTCTTCCCAAAATTCGACGTCGACCTGGTTCTCTCGGCGTTCGCGAAGCACCCGGCCACTTTCCTGCCCGCTGTACCGCCGATCTACGACGCTCTGCAGCACGCGGCAAAGCGCCGGAAGATTGACCTGTCAGGCATTCGGTTTGCGATATCAGGTGCGATGAGTCTTCCCGTTGCTGTCGTCGAACGGTGGGAAGACGCGACGGGCGGGCTTCTCGTCGAGGGGTATGGAATGACGGAAACCTCACCGGTTGCCGTCGGAAACCCGATCGGTCCGACGAGGCGGCCGGGTACGGTCGGTGTGCCGTTCCCGAGCACCGAGATCAAAATTATCGATCCAGAGAACCCCTCGGTCGAGCGTGCGCCCGGTGAGGCCGGCGAGCTGGTTCTGCGCGGGCCTCAGGTCTTCTCCGGCTACTGGAAGCGGCCTGCAGAAAGCGCTGCCGTTCTGCTTGGAGACGGCTGGCTTCGCACCGGTGACATTGTCGAGGTGTCTGCGGACGGCTTCATCACCATCGTCGACCGCGTGAAAGAGCTGATCGTCACCGGCGGATTCAACGTGTCGCCATCGGAGGTCGAGCTGGCGCTGATGGGTCACCCTGATGTGCGGGAAGCCGCTGTCGTCGGCCTGCCGCTCGCCGGCGGCGGAGAACAGGTGGCCGCTGCCGTCGTGTTGAAGCCGGGAGCTGCGTTCGACGAGCAGGCCGTTCGCGACTTCTGTCGGCGTGGGCTCACCGCATACAAGGTGCCGAAACGCATCCTCGTGGTTGACGACCTGCCACGCTCCCTCATCGGCAAAGTCCTTCGCCGCGAGGTCCGTGAAACGATGCTCAAGGCCGCTGCATAACCGGCTTCGTGATTGGATCAGCGTTCGATGCCGCGCATGAACCGCTCGACGTCCTTGTCGACAATGATGTCGCGCGGGCGGAGAGGGCGACTCAGGTACAAGCCGTCGAGTGAGGTGAGCCGGCTGAGCGCGACGTAGGTTTGGCCGGGGCTGAATGCGCGGTCGCCGAGGTCGACGATCGCCCGGTCGTAGGTCTTCCCCTGCGACTTGTGGATGGTCACCGCCCAGGCCAGGCGTAACGGGAACTGCGTGAACTCCGCAACGATCTCCTTTTTGAGCTTCTTGGTCGCCGCCAGGTAGCTGTATCGGTATTTCTCCCAGACCACGGGCTCGACTTCGAAGATCTCGCCGTCGACGTCGACAAACACATTGACGTCGATCTTGGTGACGGTGCCGATGGTGCCGTTAACCCAGCGCTGCCCGTCACCACCGCCGCCTGAGTCGTTGCGGAGGAACATCACCTGAGCGCCCACTTTGAGCTCGAGCGACTCGTCTGCCGGATATGAGGCCTTGCCGAAGTCACCGCTCACCTCGGCTTCGGCCTTGAGCGCCCGACCCGGGAGTTTGGCCAACGCCGCAGCGTTGATGCGATTAACAATGTCGTTGCGGGTGGCCAAAGTAATGGTTCCGTCATCGGGAGGGGTGCGTGCGCCTGTCGAGTTGAGGATGCCGGCGATCTCGGCGGTGACCTGACCGAAGCGCACAGCGTTGAGCATGTGTTTGAAGTCAGCGTCGGCCTGGCGGTGGATCTCAACAAGCTCGATCACCTTGAGCTGGGTTTCCTGCCACACCTTCGCGTCAAAGAACCAGAACGACCGATAGGTGTCGGCGATGTATGCACGTTCGTCACCATGGCCGGGCACAGGCGCCAGCTGGTACGGGTCACCGAAGAGCACGAGTTGCACCCCACCGAACGGTTCGTGCCTGCGCTGGCGCGCCTGGCGGAGGCTGCGGTCGATGGCATCCATCAGGTCGGCGTTGACCATGGACACCTCGTCGATGACCAGCGTGTCGATGGTGTTGAGGAGCTTCTTCAGCGCGTCGTTCTGGTCGATGTCGTGATCGGCGATCAGGCCGATCGGCAGCCGGAACAGCGAGTGGATGGTTTGCCCGCCCACGTTGAGCGCGGCAACTCCGGTGGGGGCGCAGATGACGATCTGCTTCTCGGTGCGCCAGGACAGGTGGTTGAGCAGTGTCGATTTTCCGGTGCCGGCACGCCCGGTGACAAAGATGTGCTCGCGTGTTCCTTCGATGAGGTCGAATACGTACTGCTGCTCACGAGACAGTTCAATTGTCGGTTTGGTCTGGGTCACGGATGCCTTCACTTCTGTTTCGTGCGTAATCATCGTATGCGGCGTTTCGCGCCATTCCTGCAAACCGAGCTGATGGCATCCGTTATCGCCTGCGTCCGAACCGAGCTCCGCGCCTTCCGCATAGGATAGCGGGGTGAGTCAGGTTGAAGCCCCGCAGGAGTCGTACCCGCATCCGGGACACCCCGGTGAGGCCGCCGGACCACCCCAGCGCACTGGGCTCACTGAGAAGTCGAAGGTCATGATCACGTGGCTGGTCGTGTTCGTTTTGCTGCTTGGCGCCGTGCTCGCTGCGCTTGGCGCGCTGAACCGTGATGTCTACGGTGCTGCGTCGTTCGTGCGCGGCTACCTGTCGGAGTTGGCGTCGAAGGACGCTGCTGCGGCCCTGGAGCTGCCTGGTGTGAAGCTCAGCGCCGGACAGCTCGAAGCCGCAGGGTTACCTGAGGCGAGTTCGAACGCGCTGCTGCGAAGCGCTGCGCTCGGTGAGCTCACCGAGATCTCCGAGCTCGCCAGCGAGGAGGTCGGCGACGGTGTGCACGAGGTGACGTTCTCGTACGAGGCAGACGGAGTTTACGGCGAATCGACGTTTATCGTCGCGCCGAACGGAACACGCTTCCCGATGATTCCGACCTGGAAGTTCGAGGTGAGCCCGCTCGCCGTTCTCAACCTCTCCGTTGAGCATTCGACAACCTTCAGCGTCAATGGGTTCGACGTCGACACCCGAGCTGTCGCGCCGGCCGACCAGAAACCGGCATTCGACAACATCGTCAACCTGCAGGTCTTCACCCCGGGGAATTACACGATGGAGACGTCGACCGATTTCCTGCAGTCGGACCAGGAGAAAGTGCTCGTGGATGTGCCGGCCACCGTTCACGAAGCATCCGTCGCCGCCGAACCGACCGAGAGCTTCGTCGATGGGGTGCAGGAGGCCGTGAACAAGCAGCTCGACGAGTGCGCCGAGCAGGTTGTTCTGCAGCCGACCGGATGCCCGTTCGGCATTGTGATCGACGACCGGGTTGAGGGCGACCCCGCCTGGTCGATGGAGGACTACCCGGCCGTCACGATTGAGGCTGGCGCCGAGTCATGGTTGATTCCATCCACAACGGGCAGCGCGAACATCGAGGTTGACGTGCGGTCGCTCTTCGACGGTTCGGTCACTCACTACAACGATGACGTCGACTTCTCGATGACCGGCCATGTGTACCTGCTCTCAGACGGCACAGTGCAGGCCACGATGAGCGGCGAGCCCACCGAGTAGCTGGCGCTACTTCACGACGTCGGACTGAGCGAGCTTGGCCAGCCGCTCGTTGTACTCTTTGAGTTCGGCATCATCGGTGCGATCGGCGTTACGGTCCAGACGTTTGGCGTCCTTCGCATCGCTTCGGCTCCACTGAATTGCGACGGTGATCGCGAGCGCAATGGTGGGCAGCTCGCCGATGCTCCAGGCGATACCGCCGCCGTTCTGCTGGTCGATCATCGGCGGGGCACCCCAGGTGCGGCCCATAGCTCCGAACCAGTCGGGCAGGAAGAGACCGACGTTCGACATGATCGACAGGCCGAAGAAGGCGTGCGCAGCCATGGTGGCGAGCAGAAGCAGGAGCCGCATCGGGTAACCCAGCCGCACGGGCACCGGGTCAATACCGATGAGTGACTGGACGAAGAGGTAGCCGGTCAGGACGAAGTGCACGATCATCCACTCGTGGCCGATGTGGTCCACGGTCGCCCAACGGAACAGCGGCGAGTAGTAGAACACCCAGAGCGATCCGACAAAGAGCACGGCAGCGACGATGGGATGAGCGAGGAACGACGCGTACTTCGAGTGCACGGCGAGGAGGATCCACTCGCGAGCACCGCGGGAGCCGTCGGTGCGGTTCGCGATGGCGCGCATGGCCAGCGTGACGGGCGCGCCGGGAACGAGCAGAACAGGAACCAGCATGGTGAGGCCCATGTGACCCAGCATGTGCACGCTGAAGAGGTAGTCCTGGTAGGCGGCGACGCCGCCATTGGTCAGGTAGAACAGCACGAGCAGCCCGAGCACCCATGAGACCGCCCGGAGCACAGGCCACTTGTCGCCGCGGCGGTGCAGCCGCACCACCCCGGCGAGATAGAAGAAGATGCCGAAACCGCAGACGAGCAGCCAGATCAGGTCGATGTCCCAGACGGTGAAATAGCGGCTGAAGGTCAGCTCGGGTGGCAGCGGTTCTCCGGTGAGCAGCTCCGCTGCCGTTGGCGAGCCGGCCAGCTCTTCGGGAACCGGCGTCGCCGTCCGCGCGAGCGCCGCGGCGAGTCCTGACGCAACACCCATAAACGCGAGTTCGGCGACGATGATCCACCAGAAGTACTTGCCGACAGTCTTTGCCGCCGCGGTCATCCGGCCGATCAGCCAGGTGCGCTGCATCGCCCCGAAGAGGCCAAGCACGATGAGCGCGGCGACCTTCCCGATCACGAGCACACCGTATGGCGTGAGCAGCCGGTCGAGCGAGCCGACGCGCAACTCGGCGCTGGCGTAGCCGGAGATCGCCACGACGATGAAGGAGATCAACGCAATCGTGGAGTAGCGCTTCATCACCGGGATGATCCGGTCACCCTCGAGCGTCTTGCGCAACAGCACGATGGTGAGAAGTCCGCCCAGCCAGACTCCGGCGAAGAGCAGATGGAGGCCGAGCGCGTTCACCGCGGCGTTGTGTCCCGCAGAACCCGCCGCGTGTCCCTGCTGAGCCATCGGCACGAGCGAAATGAGAGCGAGGACACCGACGAACACCATCAGTGTCTGACTACGGACGGCGAAGCAGAGCACAGTCAGCGTGGCCGCAATGAGTGTGGTCGCGAGCCACGCCTGGCCGATTTCAACGTCGGTAAAGAACAGGCCGAGTTTCGACCCGAACTGGTCGTCAAAGGAAATAGCGGTGCCTGTGACGTTCAGAAAGGTCAAAAACCCGGTGATTCCGGATGCCACGGCGTAGAGCGCAGCGCCCCCTGCGGCGATGTCGAGAGCGCGGTGGTACTCATCCTTCTTGGCCGAGAGCGCGAAGAGGGCAAGCAGTATCGGTCCGAGCGTCATGGCTGCCCCGATATTCACGAGCATCTTCGCCATGGGCAGCCCATACCGGACGACCGGTCCCGGATCTCCGATGGGACGGGCGACGGCGCCGCCGCCGTAGGCCAACCCGATCAGAAGCACAACAAACGCTGCGGCGAGGAGGGCGGCCGGGCCGGCAATTCGGGTTACGCGAGACACCCCTTAAGCCTACGTTGCGGCACCTGTGCGCCCGGTCGGAGCCGACGGAGGGAACGGGCTGTACGGTGCGAAGTGGCAGTACGAGGCGTGGTTAAACCACAGAGGGGATGCCGCGTGTGCGGCATCCCCTCTGAAAAAAAGCGGTGAGAACTACTTTGCAGCAGCCTTCAGCTTCGAACCAGCGGAAACCTTGACCGAGTGGCCTGCAGGAATCTGGATCTCTGCACCGGTCTGCGGGTTGCGGCCGGTACGTGCTGCGCGAGCGGTGCGCTCGACGGCGAGCCAGCCCGGGATGGTGACCTTGACGTCGTTGCTGACGGAGTCAGCGAGAACGCCGAACAGCGAGTCGAGGACGCCACCGACGGTAGCCTGGCTCTGGTTCGTCTCCGCTGCGATCTTTGCAACGAGCTCGGTCTTGTTAAGCGACTTATCAGCCATTGAGTTGTCCTCCTCGGACTTTGCTTTCTACAGCCTGTTATAACTGTCCGCGAGCAGATATTCGCCCGCGGCCGGTCTGTCTGACCGCCTCGAATGTATCAGAGTTCCGCATGTTTTCGCGGAAATGCAGGACGTATGCGTCATTTTTCTCCGGCGTGTCCCAGCATCCGTCGCTCGAAGGGGACCCAAAACGGTCATTTTGACGCTGTGAGCGAAAATCCGCGGAATTCCGCGGGAACGGGTTGCGGCGCCGCCGCTACCGATCAGTTTTCCGCAAACTGTGCCGCGGCGGGAACCATCAGGCTGCCGTCGTCCCTCCGGTTGCGTCGTTTCTGAACGGGTGCGTCGTCTCGAGTCGGCCCCTGTCCATCGAGCGGGATCTCAACGTCGCGGCCGGGCGCAACCTCGAAGAACTCGCCGCGGACCAGGAACGACACAGGGTCGTCGCCGTCGATCACGGCGACATGCATCGACGCTGCTGTGAGGGTCACCAGCATGCGGGTACCTCGCCATGCCAGCCGGTAGCGCAGCTCCGGCCAGTCCTTGGGCAGTCGCGGGTCGAACGTCAGCGCACCGTCGTAATCACGCATGCCGCCAAAACCAGAGACGAGCGAGTTCCACACACCACCGGCTGCTGCAACGTGCACACCCTCCGACGTGTTGCCGTGTCGATCCTCGAGGTCGACGAACGCCGTGTCGAGGAAGTAGGTCAGCGCGAGGTCCTGATAGCCGACTTCCGCAGCGATGATCGACTGCACGATCTTTGAGAGGCTCGAGTCGCTGGTCGTCAGCGGGTCGTAGTAGTCGAAGTCGGCGAGTTTCTCCTCGAAGGTGAACTGATCCCCCTGAAGGAACAGCGCCAGGACGACGTCGGCTTGTTTGAGGACCTGGAACCGGTAGATCACCAGCGGGTGGAAGTGCAGCATCAGCGGTTTGCGGTCCTCAGGCGTCGCCGCGAGGTCCCACACCTCACGTTCGAGGAACTGCGAGTCCTGCGGGTGGATCTGTAGCGATTCGGAATACGGGATCGTCATTGCCGCAGCAACCCGCTCCCACTCGACAAGTTCCGAGTCCTCAAGGTTCAACCGCTTCACGGCTCGCCGGTAGGCGTCTGGACGCTCCATTTCCAGTGCACGCAGAGCTTCGATTGCATACCTCAGGTTGAACCGCGCCATCACGTTGGTGAAGAGGTTGTTGTTGACCACAGTGGTGTACTCGTCCGGACCGGTGACCCCGTGAATCTCGAATCGGTCCTCACCGTTGGACCGCCAGAACCCGAGGCTGGTCCACATGCGCGCGGTTTCAACGGCGATGTCGACCGCTCCGTAGCTCAGGAAGTCGATGTCCGCTGTGGCGTCGATGTACTTCGCGAGCGCATAGGTGACGTCAGCGTTGATGTGGTACTGGGCGGTGCCGGCGGCGTAGTATGCGGATGCTTCTTCACCGTTGATGGTGCGCCACGGAAACAGCGCACCGGCTTCGTTGAGCTTTCGTGCCCGGTCGCGGGCAGCGGGAAGCATGCGCTCACGGATCCGCAGGGCATTCCGCGCCCAAAGCGGACTCGTGTACGCAAGGAATGGAACCACGTAGATTTCGGTGTCCCAGAAGTAGTGTCCGCTGTAGCCGTCGCCGGTGACACCCTTTGCTGGGATACCGAGCCCGTCAGCTCGCGCGGCGGCCTGGGCGAGTTGGAACAGGTTCCAGCGCACCGCCTGCTGGACGTCATCGTGCCCAGCAATTTCGACATCGGACCGTTCCCAGAAGCCAGCAAGCCACTCCTGCTGTTTGGTGTACTGTGCCGCTACCCCGCTCGAGCGAATGCGGTCGAGCGTGCGACGGCACCGGTCGACCAGTTCTCGAGTGGGCGTGCTCCTCGAGCTGTGATAGCTGACGATCTTGGTGATTTTCACCGCCTGCCCCTGTTGAGCGTCGACCGCGTAGACGTTCTTGGCGATGTTGCCGTCGATATACCGCTCGACCCGATAGTCGTTGGACGTCTCGATCAGGTGGTCCGCCGCCAGGGCAAGGGTCATCTCTGAGTTGGCGACGCTGTAGCTCAGGATGCTCCGGTCTTCGTCCTGCCAGTGACCCTGCGGCTCGAACACGCGCTCGGTGACGTGGCCTGCGTTCCGCGGGTCATCGGCGTCATCACTGTCAGCGCCGTCGTACTCGTCTTCGCCATCCTGCCGGTTGAGCAGTTGGCAGGAGATCGTCAGCGGCGCGTCGGCGTCAAGCATCGTGACCTCGAGGCTCATCACGGCGAGATGCCGTTCAGGGAACGAGACCATCCGGGTTGCGCTGACCTGCACGCGTTTGCCGGACGGTGTCAGCCACAGAAGATCCCGACGCAGCACGCCGGTGCGAAAGTCGAGGATGCGCTCGTAGCTCAGGAGGTCCGCCTCGTCGAGAGCGAGTGGTTCGTCGTCGACGTACAGGCGCATGACCTTACTGTCAGGCGCGTTGACCATCATCTGCCCGACCTCGGCGAAACCGTACGCGGATTCGGCGTGCTGGATCTTCCAGGTCTCGTGCAGTCCGTTGATGTAGGTGCCGTGCTCGTGGGCGGTGCGCCCCTCGACGGCGTTCCCGCGCATCCCCAGATAGCCGTTGCCGACCGCGAACAAGGACTCGGTCACGCCGAGCGTCTCGGCGTCGTACTCGGTTTCGATCAGACGCCACGGGTCAACGGGGAAACGGTCTCGGTTCATGGGCGAAGGCTCTCTCAAGGATGCTGCGTGCGGGGAATAGGTGGTGCGGGTGGTCAGAGCTAGCGCTGCGGGTCGGAGGCTTCGGACGTGTACGCCTCGAGGTCGTCGATGACGACATCCGCACCGGCCTGAAGAAGCGCGTCCCTTCCGGCACCGCGATCCACTCCAACAACGAGCCCGAAGTGTCCGGCGCGGGCCGAGGCGACGCCGGAGATAGCGTCCTCGAACACCACAACCTGGGCGGGCTGGAGGTTCATCTGAGCGGCGGCGAACAGGAACATGTCGGGCGCCGGCTTGCTCGCAAGCCCTTCCCTGGCAGCGACGACGCCGTCGACGATGACGGGGAACCGCTCGATCAGGCCTGCCGAGGTGAGCACCCAGCGAGCGTTATTCGAACTCGAAACGACACCCATCGGCATCCGTTGTTCAAAAAGTTCGTCCACCAAAACCTGTGAACCGGGGTACGGGCGAATGCCGCGCTCCTCGAGCGCTCGGGCGAAGTAATCGTTCTTACGGTTGCCAATCCCGGCAACCGTGTCTGCGGTGGGCGGGTCGGCCGGCAAACCGAGCGGAAGAACGATGCCCCGGGACGCGAGCATGCTCTGCACCCCGTCATACCGGCGCTTACCGTCGAGGTACTCGAAGTAGTCATCGTCCGTGTACGGGGAGGTCACCCCTTTTTCGGCGAACACTTCGGTGAACATCGACTGCCAGGCGTAGCGGTGGAGTTCGGCCGTCGGAGTCAGTACTCCGTCGAGGTCGAAGAGCACGGCGCTGAAACCGTTCAGGCGCGGCAGGACCGATTCGTGTGTGTTCAGAGGGTGCTCCTGAGGAACCTGGTGGCGGAAGGATGTGTCGCTGACTCTACGACATGAAAGAAACCTTGACATAACGGCCGCGAACACTTGCGCTCAGAGGGCCTCAGGGGTTAAAGCAAAACGGGCGCCGACCCGAAGGTCGACGCCCGTTTTACAGAAATCGTTAGTGCTTACCAGCTCGACTTGGTGATGCCGGGCAGTTCACCCTTGTGTGCCATGTCGCGGAAGCGGACACGCGAGATGCCGAACTTCGAGAGGTGGCCGCGGGGGCGTCCGTCAACGGCGTCACGGTTGCGCAGGCGCACCGGTGAAGCGTTGCGGGGAAGCTTCTGCAGGCCGACACGAGCGGCTTCACGTGATTCGTCGGTGCCGTTCGGGTCAACGAGGGCCTTCTTCAGCTCGAGGCGCTTTGCTGCGTAGCGCTCGACGATAACCTTGCGCTGGTTGTTCTTCGCAATCATGCTCTTCTTAGCCATGGCTTAGCGCTCCTCTCGGAATTCAACGTGCTTGCGCACTACGGGGTCGTACTTCTTCAGTACGAGACGGTCGGGGTTGTTGCGACGGTTCTTCTTGGTTACGTAGGTGTAACCGGTGCCTGCCGTCGAACGAAGCTTGATGATCGGACGAACGTCCTGAGTCTTTGCCATTAGATCTTCTCCCCACGAGCCAGGAGGTCCTTGACGACCGACTCAATTCCGCGAGCGTCAATAACCTTGATGCCCTTGGCGCTCAGCGTGAGCGTGACGTTACGGCGAAGCGACGGTACGAAGTACGTCTTCTTCTGCACGTTCGGGTCGAAGCGACGCTTGGTGCGTCGGTGCGAGTGCGAAATGTTGTGTCCGAAGCCGGGAACGGCTCCAGTCACCTGGCAGGTTGCTGCCATGGTTCTCTCCTTCAATACCGCAGGACTTTCGTCCTGCCCAAGATCTCTTGTCGGCACACGCAACTCACCCGAATATTTCAGTAGGGGGAGTGTTTGTGCGATCCGAACGGGAGGTGCCCGTTCAGCCAAGGGTCTATCGTACAGGAGTTAACGCGGATCCGCGAATGATTCGGGTGACGCAGCACCCTACTTAGGCTGCGGCGCCGCGCACGCCGCGCAGAGTCCGAAGATATCCACGATGTGCTGGGCTTCGGTGAAGCCGTGATCGGATGCCGTACGCCTGGCCCACTGCTCGACCTCGGTCGCCTCGATTTCAACGGTCAACCCACACGACCGGCAAATCAGGTGGTGGTGGTGGCCACTCGACGCGCACGCACGGTAAAGACTTTCACCGTCAGGTGACTGCAGCGAGTCGGCTTCACCGACTGTGGCCAGGTCGGCGAGGGCACGGTAAACGGTCGCTAAACCGATTGGCGATCCCGCGTCGCGGAGCCCCTGGTGGAGGCCCTGTGCACTGATGAAGCCACCACTCGAATCGAGCGCTTCACGGACGGCCTCGCGCTGCCAGGTGTTTCTCTTGACGGCCATGATTTCACCACCGCCTTCCGGGCTGAGACCCAACATTTGACATGGTTAGCGTAGCCCCGCTCTGGGCTTCGTGCGAAGACCGATGACCCGCGCACCCAGATAGATCACAAACGAGATCGTGGTGATGTACGGACTGATCGGAAGTGAGCCGCCAAGAGCGAGCAGGATGCCACCGACCGCCGAGACCAGCCCGAAGAGCATGGCAAGCACCGGCACCCAGAGCGGTGAAGCGGAGAGCCGAAGTGCGGCAGCGGCTGGCGTGACCAGAAGCGCCATCACCAATAGGGCTCCAATGATCTGAACCGACACCGCGACGATCAGCCCGAGCAGCACCATGAAGGCCAGAGAGACAAAGCGGGTGGGCACACCTCGAGCCGCTGCGACATCGGCGTCGAGACTATCGAAGCTGAGCGGCCGCCACATGCAGAGCAGGCCAGCCAGAACGACGATGCTGATGCCGGTGAGCCACGCCAGCTGGGGGTCATCAACCGAAATGATCTGCCCGGTGAGCAGCCCGAACTTGTTGCCGCTTCTGCCCGGATACAGAGCGAGAAAAAGAATGCCGAGTCCGAGGCCGAACGGCATCAGCACACCGATGATCGAGTTACGGTCTCGGGCTCGTGAGCCGAGCACGCCGATGAGAATGGCAGCAACGAGCGCTCCGGCCAGAGAGCCAGCCACCACGTTGACACCGAACAGCAGAGCGGCGGCCGCCCCCGCGAACGACAGCTCGCTGATGCCGTGCACAGCGAAGGCCATGTCGCGCTGCATGACGAAGACGCCGATGAGGCCGCCGACGATGCCAAGAATCGCGCCGGCGATGAGAGAGTTCTGCACCAGGGCGAGTAGCTCACCATAGTTTTCGAAGTTGAACATTCGAGCCCAGAGCTCGTCGAGCGTGATCACAGGCCAACCTCCCCGTGGGAGTGGTGGTGGGTTTCGCTGTCGGGGATACCGACGACGACAACGCGCCCTCCTGTCCTGATCACGTCGACCGGAGTGCCGTAGAGCTCGGTGAGCACTTCGCTGCGCAGTACCTCGTCCGGCGTTCCCTCTCGAAACTGCCCGCCGGCGAGATAGAGAATGCGGTCCACCATGCCGAGCACGGGGTTGACATCGTGGGTGACGAAAACGACGGGGGTGCCGTGCTCTCGCCGACGGCGATCGATCAGCTCGGAGACTCCGCGCTGGTGCTGCAGGTCAAGGCTCAACAGCGGTTCGTCGCACAGCAGCAGCCGGGGGTCGCCCGCCAGTGCCTGCCCGACGCGCAACCGCTGCTGCTCTCCTCCGGAGAGGTTGCCGACCGGCTCGTCAGCGTAGGCCGTTGCTCCGACTGATTCCAGCAGGTCGTCGACCTTACGCTTTTCGGATGCTCTCGAAACGGGCAGCCCAAAGCGGTGCCCGTTCACCCCGAGTGCAATGAGATCACGGGCGCGCATCGGTGTGCCGCCCGGGATCAGTTTCTGCTGCGGAATGTACCCGATCCGCCGGTCCCCGCGTCGCACAGCGTGCCCGTCGAATCGCGCCGTCCCTGAGTCGAGCTGCTGCTGGCCGAGGATGGTTTTGAGCAGGCTGGTCTTGCCCGATCCGTTCGGTCCGAGCACGGCGAGAAACTCGCCAGCACAGACGTCGATCGTGAGGTCGTTCCACAGCACACGGTCGCCGAAACCCAGCGCAGCGCCTGCGAGGCTCAGCACAGGTTCGGTTGGATGGCGGTGGGTGCCGTCGGCGCGAGCGGTCACGAATTCAACGCGTCCGTGATCGCGGCGATGTTCTCGGTCATCCAGCTCACATAATCCTCGCCGTCCGGGAGGGTCTCGGCGAAGGAGACGACCGGAACGGAATGCTTGTCAGCTGCGCTTCGGACCTGTTCGGTTTCGGGGCTGCTCGTCTGCTCATTGTAGGCAAGCAGCGCGACCTCACCCGTACCGAACAGGTTCAGGGTGTCTCGCAGGCTGGCAGGCGAGACGTCTGATCCCTCTTCGATGGCGTCACTGAAATCGGCTGGGGTGAGATTACGAAGACCGGATGCCTCGAGCAGGTAAAACGGGACGGGTTCCGTCAGCGCAACACCGGTTCCGTCGAAGTTCGCCTTGAGCTGCTCCGTGCTTGCAGTGAGTTCGGCGATGTCCTCGGCAAACGCCGTGTAGTTCTCCGAATAGCTCGCCGCATTGTCTTCGTCCAGGTGCGAGAAGGTGTGCGCCAGGGTGCTGGCGAGCGTGTCTGCGGTTGTCAGGTCGTACCAGACGTGTTCGTTGAGCCCCTCGATGTGCTCGTGCTCTTCCCCATCGGCGTGCTCGTGATCGTGTTCGTCAGCGCCGTCGGCCGCAACGGGCGCACGCCCCGACAGGTCAACGACGTTGACCATCTCGACGTCCTTATCCGCGGCTGCCTCGACCAGCGTGTCGATGAACGGGTCGTACCCTCCCCCGTTTTCAATGACGACGTCTGCCTTGGAGATGGCGAGTTGGTCCTGAGCGCTTGCCTCGTAGCTGTGCGGGTCCTGCGCTGCGGACTCGATGATGCTCGTGACGTCCACGTTCTCGCCGCCGATGATCGCGGCGATGCTTCCGTAAACGTTGGTGGAGGCGACAACGTGCAGACCTGCGGGGGTGTCAGTTTCCTCGTCGGCTGGCGCGGAGCATCCGCTCAATAGAAGGGCCATCGCGGGGATCGCGATCAGGGTCACACGGAGTCGGATGTTCACGAGCAATCACACTACCCGTAATGATAACGGTTATCAATTTGGCGGGACCGCTATTAACGACACAGAGCCCAGCCATCAGGATGGCTGGGCTCTGAGTTGTGCGTTTAGGACGTCAGCGAGTTCACGTACTCCTGGTTGTCTTCGATCCACTTCTCGACGATCGGCGCATAATCGTCTCCGTCATAGTCGACGAACAGCGCGTTCTCGAGCGAGTAGAGGGTGTCGAGGTCCATTTCGAAATTCTCGAACCAGCCAGCGACGGTCGGGTGGCTTTCGGTGAAGCCGCTCGCGGCGAAGGTGTGGATGGACTCGGTCTCACCGAGGGCACCCTCGGGGTCTTCCAGGTTCTTCAGCGGGAACTCGCTGTAGGCCCAGTGCGGCTCCCACAGGGTGACGGCGATGTTCTCGCCAGCCTTCGTCGCGCTCGTGAGTTCGGTCAGCATTGCTGAGGTGGAGGAGGTGATGTACTCCATGTCTTCGAGTCCGTAGGTCGGGATGACCCGCTCCTCGGTTGCCATGGTCAAACCGGCGCCCGGTTCAATGCCGACGATGCGATTGCCGAACAGTTCGGCGTTGTCGGCGAGTTCAGCGATCGAGTCGATCGGTGCGTCCGCGTTCACTGCGATGGCGTTCTTGCCCTCGGCATTCCAGGCACCGAGGTCGACGATGTCATCGCCGTACTGTTCGAAGTAGCTCTTGTGGGTGAACGGCAGCCAGACGTCGAGGGTGAGGTCGTAGTCGGACGCCGCAAGTCCGGTGAAGACGGGAGCGGGGTCCGCATACTC
This sequence comes from Mycetocola zhadangensis, assembly GCF_003668565.1. Classification (GTDB taxonomy): domain Bacteria; phylum Actinomycetota; class Actinomycetes; order Actinomycetales; family Microbacteriaceae; genus Mycetocola_A; species Mycetocola_A zhadangensis. Next base: position 513,699 of record NZ_RCWJ01000002.1, on the reverse strand, counting down.
GAGGGTGACGTCGTACCCCTCGTCCTCCAGGATGCTCTGCCAGAGCACGCTCGAGGCGACCGCTTCGTCCCATCCGTTGAACACGGCGATGGTGATTTCCTTCTCGTCGCCGTTCTCCAGCGCGGCGCTCTCGCTGCCAGCCGTGCAGCCGGTGAGCGCGACGAGCCCTGCGGCGACTGCTGCCGCTGTTGCTATGCGTGTTGCGGTGTTCATGTGAACCTTTCGTCCGCCGGGGAAGGCGGTGTGAGGTGAAGCGTGGAGCGGAAATAGCTGTTGCCGGGGCGAGTTTGTGCCCCGGCAACAGTCGGATTTTTCGTTCTTAGGAGGTCAGCCCGTCGACATACTCCTGGTTGTCTTCGACCCATTTCTCAACGACGGGACCGTAGTCGTCTCCGTCGTAGTCGATGAACATCGCCTTCACGAGTGACATGAGGGTCTCACTGTCCATTTCAAAGTCCTCAAGCCAGCCGGCAGCCTTCGGCGATGTCTCGGCGAATTCGCTGCTTCCGTAGCTGTAGAGGCTCTCGGCCTCCCCGAAAGCACCCTCGGGGTCCTCAAGGTTTTTCACCGGGAACTGCGCGTAGGCACGGTGCGGCTCCCACAGAGTCACCACGACGTTCTCACCCTTGTCGGTTGCGCTCTTCAGCTCGGACAGCATGGCCGCTGTCGACGACGTGAGGAACTCCATGTTGTCCAGACCGTAGGTCGGGATGACTTCGTTCTCCATGGCGGCGGTGAGCCCGGCGCCAGGCTCGATGCCAACAATGCGATTGCCGAACAGATCAGCATTATCGGCCAGTTCCGCGATCGTGTCGATCGGGGCGTCTTCGTTCACGGCGAGGGTGAGTTTCGAGTCCTTGTTCCAGGCTCCGAGCTCCACGATTTCGTCGCCGTAACTGTCGAGGTACTCGGCGTGAGTGTTCGGCAGCCAGACGTCGGTGGTGAAGTCGTAGTCGCCCGACGCAAGTCCTTCGAAGACGGGCGCGGGATCAGCGAGTTCGAGTTCGACCGAGTAGCCCTCGTCCTCCAGGATGGTCTTCCAGAGCCAGCTTGTCGCGACTCCCTCGTCCCAACCGTTGAAAACGGCGAGGGAGAGGTCGGTTTTCTCTTCACCCTCGGCAGATCCGGGTGCTGGGTTCACGAATCCGACGATGCCGATCACGGCGGCCGTAGTGACGGCGGCGACGCCGACAGCGATCGCACCGTTCTTCTTCGTCAGGAATGCTCCGCCTGATCGAGACGCGGCGAGCTGCTTACCTGAATCGGATCCGGATGACTCCACTGCCTGTGCGACAGCAGCTTTTTTCGCCTTGGGCTTACGGAGACCGAGGGACGCCGTCAAACGGTCAAGCACGATCGCAAGGATCACAACGCTCAGACCGGCTTCAAAACCGAGACCGATATCGATGCGGTTCAGGCTGGCGACAACATCGCCACCCAGGCCGCCAGCGCCAACCATGCCGGCGATGACCACCATGGAGAGCGACAGCATGATGACCTGGTTCACACCGGCCATGATGCTCGGCATCGCGAGGGGCAGCTGGATCTGGCGAAGGATGCGGAACGGTGACGATCCGAAGGCATGGCCAGCTTCAACAACTTCCTTGTCAACACCACGGATGCCGAGCTCGGTGAGCCGAACGCCTGGGGCGAGTGCGAACAGGATCGTCGCAACGATGCCGGGAACAACGCCGACGCGGAACAGGATGAGTGCCGGGATGAGGTACACGAACGCCGGCATGGTCTGCAGGAAGTCGAGGATCGGCTTGAGAATCCTCGATGCCGTGTCTGACCGTGCGCCGAGGATGCCGAGTGGAACGCTGACCAGGATGGCGATGACACTCGCCACGAGCACGAGGGACAGAGAGTCCATCGCGTTGTCCCACTGATCAACGGCAAAGATCAGGCCGAAGCCGACGACGATGCCGACGGCGAGCTTCCAACCTTTGGCGAAGAAGCCGAGAACGGCGAACGCAACGATGATGATCCAGAACGGTGGGGTTATGAGGATCAGGTTGACGAGATCGTAGAGGCCGAGGAAGACGGCGCGCAGCACATCAAAGAGGGGCTGGAGCGTGTCGGTGAGGATGTCGACGAAGCCTTCGACCCACTGGCCGATCGGAATGCGGAAGTCCATTACGCGAAGCTCCCTTCACGAGCTGCCGAATTTTCGTCGGCGGTGGATGCTTTCGGTACCTCGGACTCGTCGGTCATTCCGGCGGTTTCGCGAAGTGTCTGGGTGATGACCTCTACGGCAACGGTTGCCGGAGTTTCGATGACCTGGTTTTCACCCGTGGTTGTTGGAACGTTGGCGAGTGCGGCGAGGAGCGTGACGCGAGGAATCGCGCCAAGCAGACGGCCCTGCTCGTCGACGACCGCGACAGGCAGCTGGCTTTCGGCTGCCGGCTCGAACAGGTCGACCAGATACTGGTCGGGGCCGACGGTAGCCGGGTCGTTACGCACGATTGTCATGAGGTCGCGGTTGCCCGCCTTGACGTGAGTGAGCACGTCGCGGTCGTAAACCACTCCGAGCAGCTTGCGGCCATTTCCGACAACGAAGGCTGCGGAGGTCTGCATGTCGCGCATGGTGCGGAGTGCGGCGCGGGGTCCGGCAGAGCCGGAGACGACGGCGCGAGCCGGCTCCATCACACCGGCGGCGGTGAGCACACGGGCACGGTCGACGTCCTGAACGAACTGGGCAACGTAGTCGTTGGCCGGGTCGGTGAGGATCTCGTCTGGCGTGCCGACCTGCACGATGCGTCCGTCACGCATGACCGCGATGCGGTCGCCGAGGAACATGGCCTCGTTGAGGTCGTGCGTGATGAAGATGATGGTTTTGCCCAGCTCCTGCTGCAGATCGACGAGCTGTTCCTGCATCTCGCGGCGGATCAGCGGGTCGAGCGCCGAGAAGGCTTCGTCCATCAAGAGCACGTCGGTGTCGGCAGCGAGAGCGCGGGCGAGGCCGACTCGCTGCTGCATTCCGCCGGAGAGTTCGCCAGGGAGCTTGTCTTCCCAGCCGGAGAGGCCGACCCGGGAGACGACCTTCTGGGCACGTTCCCGGCGCTCAGCGAGGGGAACACCCTGAACCTCGAGCGCGTATGCGGCGTTGTCAAGCACCGTGCGGTGCGGCAACAGCGCGAAGTGCTGGAAGACCATGGAGATTTTCGAGCGACGAACCTCGCGAAGCTGCTTAGCCGGAACTCCGCTTACCGCAGAGCCGTAGACGGCAACCGAACCGGAAGTCGGCTCAAGTAGACCGTTGAGCATACGAATGAGCGTCGACTTGCCCGAGCCGCTGAGGCCCATCACGACGAAAATTTCGCCCTGCTTCACCTCAAAGCTCGCGTCGATGACAGCGGCAGTTCCCTGAGCTGTCAGCTCACCCCGCGATGCGCCCGCCTTCAGTCGCTTAACGACATCACGTGGCTTTTTGCCAAAGACTTTGTAGACATTGTTTACCTCAACGGCAACAGCGTTGGTCACATTTTCTCCGAGCGCGCGCAAAGGCACCGGTCACTTTCGTGGCGCTCCCGCGAAAAACGGGATGCCTGCGCGGCGTTTTCGTTAGTTTCGACCGGGTCGGGGACGAATGCACACGCTCCACCCATCAAGCGGCGACGTCAAGTGCGTCTGAAGCGATTCGGGAGCTGTGCTGGCGCAGCCATGGGGCCGCCGCCAACGTCACAGGACCATACGTCCGAATGCGCGACATTCCTGTGTCACATTCGTCCGCGGACTAGCGTTACGGCCATCATGGCCGTGGACCAGCCTAACAGAAACCCCGATGGACCTTGTTTTTCGCTGGGCCCTCGCCCAACAGCAGCCGTGAAAGCCACGAGCGTTTGCCCGGTCACGAGCGAGTTCGGTTTTGCAGTCGGCTCACGGCATCCGCTCATAAACTGTAGAAAATCGTCACGACGCAGGGAGCAGCTCATGGGTTTTTTCGACAGACTATTTGGCACAGGGCAGCAGGACGCCCAGCGCCCAACACCGCAGTATCGTCCGCAGCCCCGCGCCGCGCAGGGCGGATCAGCACAGGCCCCGCGCAGCGAAGACGAGATCGCTGTCGAACGCTACCGCTACCTCCTGCGAACCGCTCCTCCCGAGGCGATCGAGCAGGCTCACGAAGAGGCTTTTGCGAAGCTCACACCCGAGCAGCGACGGTTGCTGTTTACCCAGCTGACCGCCGACGCCGCACCGGGGGACGCACCGCGCGGCGATGACGCACACTCGCTTGCCCAGTCGGCCACCCGTTCGGAGCTGCGTCAACCGGGAACGATGGAACGCACCATGACCGGACCGAGCTTCGGCAGCATGGTGGGGAGTTCACTGCTAGGCACTGTCGCCGGCTACTTCATCGCGTCCGCGCTGGTCAGCACCTTCCTTCCCGACCCGTCATCGGAGGCTGGAGCCGAAGGAAGCAGCGAGGAGTCGGGCTCAGATGGAGGCGAGTCAGGAGCGGATGCCGGCGGTGATGCTGGCGGCGATTACAGCGCCGGTGGTTATGACGGCGGCGGTTTCGGAGGAGACTTCGGCGGCGGAGGAGACTTCGGCGGCGGAGGAGACTTCGGAGGCGGGTTCTAAGCGAGAACCCGCCACACAACCGACTACTCGAACCGACTACTCGAGCAGGAGCGCGGGTTCCTCGATGATCGACGCAACGTCGGCCAGGAACCGCGACGCCACATCACCGTCGACAACTCGGTGATCGAACGATGCGCCGAGCGTCGTCACGAAGCGCGGTCGCACCTCGCCATCGACGACCCACGGCTTCTGCTTGATGGTGCCGAGGGCCACGATCGCAACCTCACCCGGGTTGAGGATCGGGGTTCCTGTATCCATACCGAACACACCGATGTTGGTGATCGTGATCGTGCCGTTCTGCTGGTCAGCCGGCGGTGTTTTGCCCTCACGAGCGGTCAGGGTGAGTTGTTCGAGTGCCTGCGCGAGTTCGAGCAGCGTCATCGCCTGCGCTTCCTTGACGTTCGGAACGATCAACCCGCGCGGAGTCGCGGCGGCGACCCCGAGGTTCACGAAGTGGCGGACGATGATCTCCTCGTCGGTCCACGCAGCATTGACCGTCGGGTTGCGGCGCACAGCCCAGATCATTGCCTTCGCCATGATCAGAAGCGGCGACACCTTCACACCGGCGAAGTCGGTCGAGTTCTTGAGTCGCTTGATGAACTCCATCGTGCGGGTGGCGTCAACATCAACGAACAGCGACACGTGCGGTGCCTTGAACGCCGACTCGACCATCGCGCTGGCGATCTGCTTGCGCACGCCCTTGACCGGGATCCGCTCTTCGCGGGTGTCGCCCCACTCGGGCGTCTCAATGTTTCGGAAAACACTGGCCTGGCCCGCCTCGCGCACGACGTCATCGCGGGTGACCTCTCCCCCGATACCGGTTCCGGTGACCAGCGACAGGTTCACACCGAGGTCCTTGGCCAGCTTGCGGATTGGTGGCTTCGCGATCACCGGTCCTGGAGCGGGAGGAACGGATGCCTGTCGTGCGGCAGGCGGGACGGCACGCGTCCGCGCGCGGCGACGCGATGACACGTGACCGGCATCACCGTAACCGACGAGGACCGCTCCTGGTGCCTCGTCGTCGACGGTTCCCCGGGTATCAGCGACCGCTTCGGCGAATTCGGTCGAGATGGTGGGCGGGGCGACCTCCGCGGCCGCCTGGCCACCGGCATCCGCTGCACTGATCGTGATGATCGGTGTGCCGACATCGACAGTGGTGCCCTCGGTAACGAGAATTGACGCCACGGTGCCCTCGTACGGCGACGGCAGTTCGACGAGCGACTTGGCTGTCTCGATTTCGACGATCACCTGGTTGAGCTCGACGACGTCACCTGGCGCGACTTTCCACGAGACCACTTCGGCCTCGGTGAGCCCTTCACCGGCATCCGGCATCAAAAATTGGAACTCACTCATGGTTCTCCATTCGGTCGGCAAGCGACTAGTAGGCGAGCGCCCGATCGACGGCTTCGAGGATGCGGTCAGCGTCTGGCAGGTAGAGCGCCTCGAGCTTGGCCGGTGGGAAAGGAACGTCGAAACCGGAGACGCGAAGGACCGGCGCTTCGAGCGAATAGAAGGCGCGCTCGGCGACGGTCGCGGCGATCTCGGACCCGACCGAGACGTTGCCCGGCGCTTCCTGGGCGACCACGAGCCGACCGGTCTTGCGCACACTTTCGAGAATCGGCGTGTAGTCGATCGGTGAGATCGAACGCAGGTCGACGACCTCGAGACTGATGCCCTCGGCCGCGGCGAGCTCAGCAGCCGCAAGCAGAACGCTCACCATGGCGCCGTGCGCGACCACCGTGGCGTCGGTACCTGTGCGCACGACACGACTCGCGTGAAGCGATGCTGCCGATCCGGAGAGGTCAACCTCACCCTTGGGCCAGTAGCGGCTCTTCGGCTCGAAGAACATCACCGGGTCGTTGGACGCAATAGCTTCCTGGATCATCCAGTACGCGTCATTCGGTGTCGACGGGCTAACCGAGCGGAGGCCGGCGGTGTGCGCGAAGTACGCCTCCGGGCTCTCCTGGTGGTGCTCGATGGCACCAATGTGTCCGCCGTACGGCACCCGAATGACAACGGGCATCTGCATCGAACCCTCGTTGCGGTTGGTCAGTTTCGCCAACTGCGAGGTGATCTGGTTGAAGCCCGGGTAAATGAATCCGTCGAACTGGATTTCGCACACCGGACGGTAGCCGCGCATGGCCAGTCCGATCGCTGTTCCGATGATGCCGGACTCGGCAAGCGGAGTGTCGAGCACCCGCCCCTCACCGAACTCGGCCTGCAGACCTTCGGTGATGCGGAAAACACCGCCGAGCTTGCCGATGTCCTCGCCCATCAGGAGAACCTTGTCGTTCTCGGCCATCGCCTGGCGAAGCCCGGCGTTGAGTGCCTTGGCCATCGGCATGGTCGCGACCTGCGCATCGATGCTCAAAGTCATGCTGCGCCTCCGGCCATGTTGCGCTCGTACGCTGACAGCCACTCGCGCTGTTCGGTCATCACCGGGTGATCCTCGCTGTAAACACTGTCGAACATGAAGCTCAGGTCGGGGTCCTCGATCGCATGTGTCCGCGCGCGAATGTCCGCCGTGAAGTCCTTCGCGTCGGCGATTACACCGGTGAAAAATTCCTCGGACGCTCCCTTATTGCGGAGGTACGCCTCGAACCGAACAATCGGATCCTTCGCGATCCACGAGTCCGTGACGTCCTGTGTGCGGTACTTGGTCGGGTCGTCACTGGTGGTGTGCGCACCGATTCGGTAGGTGAGTGCCTCGATCAGCTGCGGGCCGCCACCTGACCGAGCATCAGTGAGGTGCTTGGCCGAGACGGCGTAGCTGGCGAGCACGTCGTTGCCGTCGACCTGCACAGCTGGCAGGCCGAAGCCGCGAGCACGCTCGAACAGCGGCGTGCGTGACTGGGTCGTCACCGGAACGCTGATCGCCCAGTGGTTGTTCTGCAGGAAGAACACCTGCGGCGTCTGGTAACTCGCCGCGAAGATCATCGCTTCGTTGACGTCGCCCTGGCTCGTCGCCCCATCACCGAAGTAGACCATCACGGCTTCGTCGGTCTCCGGGTTTCCGGTCGCCGTTGCGCCGTCAAACTTCACTCCCATGGCGTACCCGGTCGCGTGCAGCGCCTGGGCGCCGATGACGAGGGTGTACGGGCGGAAGTTTCCGTTGCGCGGGTCAGCAACATCCCAGCCGGAGTGCGTCGTCCCCCGCATGACCTCGATGATGCCGAGCAGGTCGACGCCACGAATCAGCCCGACCGCGTGCTCCCGATAGGACGGGAAGATGTGATCCTGAGACCGTGCGGCGCGCCCGGATCCGACCTGAGCACCCTCCTGCCCGTGGCACGGTGGCCATAGCGCAAGCTGCCCCTGCCGCTGCAGGTTGGCCGCCTCGGTGTCGAACGCGCGAGCCGTGACCATGTCGCGGTAAAACTGCTCGTGGTCCGAGTCGCTGAGCGCCTCAAGGTACGGCAGATATGGCTCAGCCGATGCCGTCGGAGAGAAAGTCCCATCAGCTGCCAGTACCTGAACCGGGGGCGTGAGGGACGTCGTTTCGGTTTCCGCCATTGTCCTAACCTAACCGCCGGGCCGAATGCCCAGCTGGTAGAGATGCCACAACGTCTGCGCTTGCACGTAGGAGTTTCTCCACAGACTCGTCTTCGCCGATCGAGATCCGGATCCCTGACCCGGCAAACGCTCGCGCCACGATACCGTGCCGCAGGAACGTCTCATTCGCTTCGAGCGTTTCCTCGCCAGTCGCCAGCCAGACGAAGTTGCCCTGCGCATCGGGAATGGTCCAGCCCTGCTCAATCATTGATGAACGGATGCTGTCACGCAGCGCCGCAAGGCGGCTCACTCGTTCGAGCAGCTCGGTTTCCACAGCGAGTGACGCGATCGCCGCCGATTGCGCCGGTTGTGTCACCGAGAGCGGGATCGCCGTCGCGCGAGCCGCATCGAGGATGGCGATGGGCCCGAGCGCCCAACCGACGCGGAGCCCGGCGAGCCCGTAGGCCTTGGAGAAGGTGCGCAGCACGACGAGGTTCGAGTACCGACCGGTCAGGGTCAGCCCGTTCACGGCATCCGGGTGGGTGACGAACTCGGCGTATGCCTCGTCGAGGAGCACAAGAACATCGCTCGGCACCTTCGCCATGAAGTCGCTGAAGTCGGCTGCCGTAACGATCGTCGACGTTGGATTGTTGGGTGTGCACACGATGACGACACGCGTGCGCTCATCAATCGCGGCGGCCATGGCGTCGAGGTTGTGCGAACCATCGGCTCGGTTGGGTACCTGGACGCTTTCGGCGCCGGCGACGGTGACGAGTCCCGGGTAGGCCTCGAACGAACGCCAGGCGTACACCACCGAGTCGCCGGGGCCGGCGGCCGCCGTGATGAACTGGCTGAGCAGGGCAACTGAGCCGGAGCCGATGTGCAGCTCATCCGGTGTCACGTCGTGTTTCTCGGCGAGCACCTGCCGCAAAGCCGAGGCACTCGCGTCGGGGTAACGGTTAAAAGCGCCAGCAGCGACGACCGCCTCGATCACGCCGGGAAGTGGCGGATAGGGGTTTTCGTTGCTCGACAACTTGAAGGCGTCATCCCCCGCGGGTTTGCCCTGCCGGTATGGCGGGGTCGCCAGGATCTCCGGTCGAAGCTTCACCACTGCCGGAGGTACTGCATGATCTGCGTTTGCGGGGGTGAAAGTCACACACCGAGTCTAGACAGCGGCCATTCCGCGGGACGCATGCACGGCCAGCCTGTCCCGCAACCCTGTCCGGAAATCCGCCTGCTTTTTCGCCGAACTGCCATAGTGGAGCATGGCTAAATTCCTGCTGAACATCGTCATCAACGCCGTGGCAATCTGGTTGACAACGCTCGTCGTCGCGGGCGTCCAGGTCATCCCGTATGCCCCCAACAACGGCGTGGCGACCGCGCTGACCTACCTGCTCGTCGCCTTCATCTTCGCGATAGTGAACAGTGTGATCGGCACGGTGATCAAGATCGTCGCCTTCCCCCTCTACATCCTGACGCTCGGCCTCATCTCGTTCCTGATCAATGGCCTGCTGCTTCTTATCGTCGGCTGGGTCACGAGTGCGTTCGGCTTCGGTCTCACCGTTGACGGATTCTGGTGGGCCGTACTCGGCGCTGTGGTGATCAGTATTGTGAACTGGATTTTCCAGATCATCCTTCGGCCGCAGCGCCGCGACCGCAACTGATTCGCTGCTCAGCCCGGCCGCACTCGCTCGGCGCGGAAGGCCTGCGCAACTCCGGCGCCTGGGCCGATTCCGGCGAGCGCGTCAGTCAGTGGGAACAGGCGCGGGTCGGTTGACTCGTCGATGAGGGCCGCCGTCCGTTCGTACTCGCTCATGTAGTGCGCCGAGCCGAACTCGCCCGGCGGCGGGAGCTCGTCGAACACCGACCGCGACACGACGATCCGGTCACGCCCTTCGACTCCGTCGACGGGTGCTCCACCCAACGCCGGCACGATGTCTTCGGCGTGCTCAACCGCGACCTGTGTGACCGAGTCGGCAACCGGCACCTGGCCGCTTGGAGCACCGAACGTGACCAGCGACTGGGTGTCGAATACTCCGGATGCCGCAACGCGCGCGGCAACGAGGCCTCCTTGCGAGTGGCCGAACAGGTGCACACGATCACCTGGCTTCACTCCAGCTTGCTCCATGGCGTCGAGCGTCGCCGTGTACGAACCGGAGTCACTGTTTGCCAGCCCGGCGAGGTTGCTTGCCATGTCGAACGGCTCATCACTCTCCGCGCCGAAATCGGTTGTGCCAGCCACATACACGGCGTACGAGCGTTTGCCGGCACTGTCCGGATACGTCTCAACGGTGACCTGCGGTTTCCCAACGCCGCTCGACGGAATCCGGGCCGCTGCTTCAGCGAGCGATGCGGGCGGGCGCACCGGTCGCTCGGAGCCCGCCCGGTTCGTGTGCACCGGCGTCGGCGTGAACGCGTGTTTGCCGCCGAGAATGATCGCGGCAGCTGCAACGGTCTCGAGCCCAACCAGCCCTGTGCCCTCATCACCGAGGAACCGGGCGACCGGCAGGCCGGTGCCTGCGGCTCCCATCAGGATGTCGTCAGCGGCCGAGACCACTCCTCGCACGGCACGCACGAACGCCGGGTTGGCCATTAGCTCCGTGTTTCCGGCGAGCTGGCCGCCGATTCCAGCGCCCAGAACCGCGACGGCTCGCCGAAGCGGAGGTTGCTTCATCATCAGGGCGGTCAACGCCAGGGCTGGCAGCATCGGGAGCGCGCCGATCACCAGGTTGCGCAGGTACGCGCCGAGCAGGAACCCGGCAAACGCCTGCATCGCACCGACCCTCTCCCGTGAGCGAGCCTCGCCGTCCGCATAGGCCTCAGCAGCCTGGCGGACGACACCGCTCAGCCGATCGGCGCTGTCTGCTGTCTCAAGCAGCGAGCGGCCGGCCCGCGAGAGGGCGGGCTCCGCGAACCCGTATGGCGCAGCGTCCGCTGACCATTCCGTCAGGCACCTGGCCATCGACGCCGAATGCGCCCAGTCTCGAGCGTCACGCGCGAGTGAACCGAGATGGGCCGAGAACCCGAAGAGCTCCTCGGTCGAGACGCTCGTGAGACCGCCGGTCGAAACGGTGAGCGAGTCTGACATTGGTCAGCGCGTTCGGGCGAAGGTGGGTATCGACGGTGCCCCCTGGCGGGTTGATGCCGGGTAGCCCTGGTAGGCGTCTGCCACCGACCGCGCCACATCGTCGTTCGGAAACCCGGCGAGTACGGCCGCCTTGGCGCGAGCGCACTGGTCGAGTGCGTCGTCGAGGTGCACGGTGACCGCCACCAGCCGATCGCCGAGTTCCTCCACCCTGCGTTCGAACTCCGCCCTGCTGAACGACCGCCACGACAGCTCGGCGGCGGAGTTCATCGTGTGTTGTTTCATCGGCTCGATCGAGGCGGCGAGCGCCAGGATGTGTCGCCGCTGCTCACTCAGCACGTCGAGCGCTCGCAGTCGCGCAGCCTGATCCAGAATTTCTATCTCGCTGTCCACGGTTTCCGCCCTCTCGGTTCACTCGACCCCAGTGAAAAAAGGGGCCGGCGAAGCTCACTGTGCCTGACCAGAAGCATCCGTTTTGTCGTTGTTCGTCAGGCGGGGACAGAAGATTGCGCTCCGGCAAGTGTGAAGGAGCAAAAGGGTCTCCCGCCCGAGCGGTTTGCGGTACAGAATAGGGGGATGATTTCCGACTCGGACCCGACCGAGGTGCAGCCGTTTCGAGTGTGCTTCGTGTGCGCTGGAAACATCTGCCGCTCTCCGATGGCGGAGATCGTCTTCCAGCACCTGGTTCATCAGGCCGGACTGAGTCGGTACGTTGAAACGATGTCGGCTGGCACAGGCGACTGGCACGTCGGCGAGCAGGCCGATGCACGCACCATCTCAGCGTTGCGGAAGTACGGTTACGACGGGGCACGCCATCGGGCAAAGCAGTTCAACCCGGACTGGTTCGACCAGCTCGACCTCGTCGTCGCCCTCGATCGCACGCACGAACGGGTTTTACGCGCGTGGGCGCCGACCGAGACCGACCGCGACAAGGTGGCGTTGCTGCTCAGTTTTGATCGGCAACAGAGCGTTTTGACCGACGTTCCCGACCCGTACTACGCGGGTGATGAAATGTTTGATCGGGTATTGGGCATGATTGAGGGGGCGATCCGCCAACTTTTTCGCCAGCTCGAACCCGCAATCCGACAGGGAGCCACCCGATGACCGCACTACCCGTCCAGCCTCTCAGCCCACTCGATGGTCGATACCAGGCGGCGGTGAGTGACCTCGGCGAGTACCTGTCTGAGGCCGGACTGAACCGTGCTCGGGTGCAGGTCGAAGTGGAGTGGCTCATCTACCTCACCGGTGCGAGCATGTTCGGGTCGACCCCGCTCAGCGAGGAAGAGATCCACTCCCTCCGCTCGCTGTACGTCGACTTCGGCCAGCAGGACATTGACTGGCTCGCCGAGAAGGAAGCGGTCACCCGCCACGACGTGAAGGCCGTCGAGTACCTCGTACGCGACAGGCTGAGCACCCTCGGCCTCGACCACATCGCCGAGCTCACCCACTTCGCCTGCACGAGTGAGGACATCAACAATTTGTCCTACGCGCTGACGGTGCAGAACGCTGCCCAGGCCGTCTGGCTGCCGAAGCTCCGTTCAGTTATCGACAAACTGCAGGCCCTCGCCCAGGCCCACCGCGCTGACGCCATGCTCGCACGCACGCACGGCCAGCCGGCCACGCCGACCACCATGGGTCACGAACTCGCCGTGTTCGTCTACCGGCTCGAGCGCATTGCCCGCCAGGTCGATGCCACCGAGTACCTCGGCAAGTTCTCCGGAGCGACAGGCAACTTCGCGGCTCACACCGTCGCAGACCCGTCGGCGAACTGGCCGTCGATCTCGCGGGCGTTCGTCGAGTCGCTCGGCCTGGTCTGGAACCCGCTCACAACGCAGATCGAGTCACACGACTGGCAGGCCGAGCTGTACAACCGCGTCTCACACGCCAACCGCGTGCTGCACAACCTCGCGACCGACATCTGGACCTACATCTCGATGGGCTACTTCCGCCAGATCCCGCAGGCAGGGGCAACGGGGTCGTCGACGATGCCGCACAAGATCAACCCGATCCGCTTCGAGAACGCCGAGGCCAACCTCGAACTGTCGAGCGCCGTGCTCGACTCCCTCGCGGCGACCCTCGTGACGTCGCGACTGCAGCGTGACCTGACCGACTCGACCACCCAGCGCAACATCGGTGTCGGTTTCGGCCACTCACTGCTGGCGCTCGACAACCTGTTCCGCGGACTCGGTGAGATCGACCTCGACCGCGACGCGCTCGCTGCCGACCTCGACACCAACTGGGAGATCCTCGGCGAAGCCATCCAGACGGTCATCCGCGCAGAGGTCGTCGCCGGCCGCTCAACGATTACCGACCCGTACGCGCTGCTCAAGGACCTCACCCGCGGCAAGCGCATCGGCAGGGACGACCTCGTCGAGTTCGTCTCCAGGCTCGACATCGGAGCAGACGCGAAGGACCGCCTGCTCGCCCTCACGCCGCACAGCTACGTCGGGCTGGCAGACGAACTGGTCGACCGCCTCTCGTAGGGTCGATTCCGACAAAATTTAATAAACGGATGCCACGCGGCTCGCGAGCCGCGTGGCATCCGTTTTTCTGTCTCGAACGTTTCCTGCCCTTCCCCGTCAAACCGAGCGCGCGTACTCTGAAACCGGAGGCGATCATGGAAACAACGGCAGGTCAACGCATAGTTATCCGCGGTTCGTCGGTCGGTGCACCCGAACGGCACGGGGAAATTCTTGAGGTCCGCGGCAATGAGGGTGGTCCGCCGTACTTTGTGCGGTTCGACGACGGTCATGAGAGCCTGGTCTACCCGGGTCCTGACTGCGTGCTCGAACACGCCTGAGCGGCGCGTTCGCGATCGGGGTTAGTGCCCGGCGTCCTGGTCGTGGATGTCTTTTCTCTCGAGGTCATCCGGCTTGACGGTGAGCGCGAACATCGCGATGAAGACGAGCGTGACGATGAACGCGATGCCGAAGGCGATGAGTGCGAACGTAATGTCGCGGGTCACCATGAGAGTGACGAGCCCGGTAAAGAGACCGGCGACAGCGGCGAAGATCAGCAGCTCGACCGGCTTGAGGATCTCGCGACGGCTCGGCTTACCTGGCTGTGGTGCGCTCATGATTGTGACTCCGTAGTGCCTGTTGGTGACGCTGTCGGGCGTGCGTCCGTGCCCCATTTGAGCGAGAACCCGCCGATGATGAGCAGCACCGCGACGATCGCGGCGTACGCGCCGAAGATCCCGACGGTGACGATTGATGCTGTCAGGCTGCGGACGACGCCGTCCGGCCCTTCGAACTGCTGGTTGAGTCCGGGTGGTACCAGGAGGTACGCGACGGCGAGAAGCACCGTCGCACCACCGATGGTCATCCAGTCCCTGGCGTACGGGGAACGGCCGCGCACGCGGAAACCGCTGTAGAGCTCGAGCACGCCGGTGAGCAGTGCCCAGACGATCACGGTGAGAAACAGGGCGGGAACTGCCGCTGAACCAGCGCCGGCGAACGCGAGCGCCGCAATCCCGGCGAGGATGCTGACCACTCCGCTGATGAGGAAGTTGAGCCGGGCACCGCGGTCATCCTTCAGCGTTCGCGGAACGAGGACCAGGGCGAGAAGACCTGACAGCAGCGCGAACCCGCCGAACACGGTGAGCCCGAGGGGGGCCGAGTGGTCGACACTGAAGGTGATCACGACAGCTGCGATTGCCGCTGGAACCGCGCGAAGCACCTGAAACAGCCAGAACCGTGACGTGGAGTCGACGGCGCCACTCGGAGCAGCAACGGCGGAACTGGCCAAGGAGGACGCCTCTTTCGTTGTCGTGATGGGGTTCGTGTGGGACCTTCCCAGTCTACGCGCCGTAGAAGAGGGCTCGGCTCGGGTTCCGTTCCCCGCGAACGGCCGTCGAGCGTCAAACCCAAACGGACGGGTGGAACGCCGCCCATTACGATGAAGTCGTGCAGCGCGTCGAAGCCAGAAACACCGCGATTCCCGGAGGTCACCTCACCGCGGAAGTGGCCTGCGCTGCACTGGCCGACGCTTCAGTCGTGCGCCCATGAGCGCGTCGCCGACACCCGGCTGGCAGCTCACCACCGGAGAGTCTGTTGCGAACGCCCTGTCAGTTCTGCAGAACCATCGCCTGGCTCTGACTCGCGCCGGGGTACCCGGGGAGCTCACTCTCACTGGCGGGAGCAGTATCGCGGGGCTCCTCACCAAGGGCGACATCGACCTGCACCTGCGAGTGGCGCCCGACGATTTCGCTGTCGCCATCACCCAGCTTCCCCTCCTGTATCGCGCGGCGCTACGAGAGATTTGGACGCCGACCTTCGCGGTGTTCGAGCAGGCCTCCGAACCGCCCGTTGGCGTCGCCGTAACCGTGGTCGGTACCGAGCACGATGTGAGGTTCGTCGAGTCGTGGAAACGGATGCGCACCGACGAGGCGGCGCGGCACCGGTACAACGCACTCAAAGCCGACGGCGGTGACATGGAAGAAGGCAAGTCTCGATTCTTCGACGCGCTCGTCGACGGTACGGCTTGACGGTTCAGGCAGATGGCGGTCGCACGGGAAATCGGTGCCGCAGGATTCCTACCCCAACGGGCCCGCGATGATCGACCAGCCCACATGCTGGAAAGTGTGAATGACCGCGATTAGTCGTTGTGGGCCCCGAGTCTGAGCGGGTGTCGAACAATATGTCGAGATCGTGAGTAGCAAGCTATTTAGTAGTGATCGCGCGCCTGGAGGATCACAATGTTCTCGTCGGTCACGTAGTAGACGAGCCTGTTGACGTCGTCGATCCGGCGCGACCATGCGCCAGCGAGGACGTGCTTCAGCGGTTCGGGCTTTCCGATTCCGTCAAATGGATCCCGGAGCACATCTGCGATCAGTTGGTTGATTCGCTTCAGCGTCTTGCGATCCTGCGTTTGCCAATAGACGTAGTCTTCCCACCCATGCGGGTCAAACGCCAGCGATCGCCTCACGCGTCAAGAAGGTCGTGCTGCTCGAACTCGCCACGCCGGGCTCGCTCAATCGCTTCAACCAACCGTTCTGCGTTCGCCGGGTTGCGCAACAGGTGCGCGGTCTCCGTCATCGCGTCGAAATCCTCTTTCGACATGATCACCGCGTTGCCGTGCTTGGACACCACCTCGACCGGGGTGTGGTCCTCGTTCACCCGCTGGATGATCCCGAAGAGACCCTTACGCGCGTCGGTCGCGGTGATCGCAGACATGAGGCCTCCTCTAACTGGTACAGAATAGCGTACCAGTGCCACCACGAAACGTAGATGGGGAAGTTAGGCGTAGAACCTGAGTAGGCTGCGACAACTCGAGTGGGCTAGCAACACTCGCGGCCCGGTCACACCTGCTTAGGCCGGTGCGAGGTCGGCGAACCGCGAGAAGTGCCCGTGGAAAGCGACGGTCACCGTGCGGGTCGGACCGTTACGGTGCTTCGCGACGATGAGATCTGCTTCTCCAGCGCGCGGGTTGTCTTTCTCGTATGCGCTTTCGCGGTGCAGGAGGATGACCATGTCAGCGTCCTGCTCAAGCGATCCGGATTCACGAAGGTCGGAGATCGCCGGCATCTTGTCTGCACGCTGCTCTGGACCACGGTTGAGCTGCGAGAGCGCGATAACCGGCACCTGGAGTTCCTTAGCGAGCAGCTTGAGCGCACGGGAGAATTCCGAGACTTCCTGCTGACGGCTCTCGACGCGCTTACCCGACGTCATCAGCTGCAGATAGTCAATGACTACGAGCTTGAGACCGACACGCTGTTTGAGCCGACGGCACTTCGCGCGGATCTCGACGAGCGTCATGTTGGGGCTGTCATCGATGTAGAGCGGAGCGTCGTTGATGCGCCCTCGAACAGCGGCGAGCTTGTTCCAGTCGCGCTGGTCGACGTTGCCCTTGCGCATGCTCTGCAGCGGAACCGATGCCTCGGCCGAGAGCAAACGCATAGCGATTTCGCTTCGCCCCATTTCGAGCGAGAAGAAGATCGACGGCTGGTTGTTGCCGATCGATGCCGCTCGGGCGAAGTCGAGCGCGAGCGTGGACTTTCCGAGCGCCGGTCGCGCCGCGACGATGATGAGCTGCCCACCGTGAAAACCGTTGGTGAGCTCGTCCATCTCGGCGAAGCCGGTCGGTGTACCCGACATTCCACCGTCGGAGCCGTTGTTTGCTTCGATCTCCTCAAACGCCGTTCCGACCGCCTCGTTGAGGGGGACGTAGTCTTCGGCCTGCGTGGAACCGGTGACACCGTAAATCTCGGCCTGGGCGGTGTTGACCAGGTCGAGCACTTCGCCCTCACCGGCGTAACCCATCTGCACGATGCGGGTGCCGGCCTCGACGAGGCGACGCAGCAATGCACGTTCGGCGACGATCGAGGCGTAGAAGCCAGCATTGGCCGCAGTCGGAACGAGGCTGGTCAGCGTGTGGAGGTAGTCAGCGCCACCGGCGCGGGACAGCTCACCGGTCTTGATGAGCTCATCAGTGACCGCAATGACGTCGGTGGGCTCACCATGTGAATACAGCGACAGCAGTGCGTCGAAGATGATCTCGTGCTTGGGGATGTAGAAGTCGGCGCCTCGCACCGATTCGACGACGTCAGCGACGGCGTCTTTCGAGAGGAGCATTCCACCGAGGGTGGATTGCTCGGCGAGCATGTCGTGGGGTGGAGTGCGCTCTGCGCGCTGCTCAGAGCGTTCGCCGGACGGCAGGTGGTCGTTGAGATGAGTGATCGACACTCGTTCCTCCTCTGGCTTTGCAGCCCGTCCGGCGGGGACAGCTCATGGATTTCATGACCATTTTCAGCAGATCATCAACCACCGACACGGTGGGATGGACTGCCTTGCGCGCCCCAGTAAAAACGTGCGCTGCTACACACTAGGAGCGCCGCCCTCCCGGCACAAATGCCCCTGTGGATAACTCTGTGAGTAAAGTGGGCGAAACGCCGGGGACCATGTGCACAAGGTGTGGATAGGTTTGTGGAGAACAAGAAACTTTGGCAATAGAAATACGCGCTGACCAGGGTTTCCTTGATTCCACAGGTGTGCACTTCAACCTGTTTAGAGTTTCTCTTGAATGTTAGACATCCGCCATTTACCTGTGCACAAACAACTTGACTTAAAGACCTAAGGGGGTAACAGAATTCGCCGAGCGGCGGAAAAAATCCTTATCTTTGGGCCAACGAGAAGCGGCCCATTCCCCGAAAGGAATGGGCCGCTGACTGTTCGATGGCCCGAGCCGAAGCTCATGCCGCAAACGCGAGACTGCTACTTGGCAGCAACCACCTGAAGGGTGATTACGGCGCTGAGGTCTTCGCGCAGGCGAACCGTTGCTTCGTGAGTACCGACAGACTTGATCGGAGACGGGATCTCGATCTTGCGCTTGTCGATCTGGCCGAGGCCAGCTGCGGCGACTGCGTCAGCGACGTTAGCCGTCTTGACGGAGCCGAACAGGCGACCTTCGGCGCCAGCCTTGACGGCGAGCTTGACCTTGGTGCCTTCGAGCGCTGCCTTGAGCGCCTGAGCGTCTTCGAGGGTAGCAAGTTCGCGCGCTGCGCGAGCGGCCTTGATCTGCTCGACCTGCTTCTCAGCACCGCGGCTCCACGCAATGCCGAAGCCCTGCGGGATCAGGTAGTTACGTGCGTAACCGTTCTTGACCTCGATGATGTCACCAGGAGTGCCGAGACCGGTCACTTCGTGCGTGAGGATGAGTTTTGACATGTGGGAGTTCCTTACCTGCCGGAACCGGCGTAGGGAAGAAGCGCCATCTCGCGTGCGTTCTTGACTGCACGGGCGATGAGACGCTGCTCCTGGACGGAAACACCGGTGATGCGACGGGCGCGGATCTTTCCACGCTCGGAGATGAACTTGCGAAGGGTTGGGACATCCTTGTAGTCGATGACCCCAACGCGGATTGCCTTCGCGGGAGCGAGCGGCTTGCCGCCCTTGCCACCGCGGGCAGGCTTGCGGCTTGCGCCGCTAGACTTTCCAGCCATTTGGTTTCCTTAGTGTGAATGTGTCCGCTCGGAGCCGAGGCCCCGGCGGACGAAGTGTTTAGAAGGGGGTGTCGTCGCCGTAGGATCCGGGCGTGTTCCAGCTGTCGCCGGAGTTGCCCGCATTGCCTGCGTTCGAGTTGCCGCCACCGAATGCCTGAGGGGCAACCGGTGCGCTGGCAGCCCACGGCTCGTCCTGAACTGCGGCGGGGCCGCGGCCTCCACCGCCGCCCGAGGACTGTGCGCGGGTGACCTGAGCTGTTGCGTACCGAAGCGAAGGGCCGATTTCATCAACCTCGAGTTCCATCGAGGTGCGCTTTTCGCCTTCCTTCGTTTCGTACGAACGCTGCTTCAGACGCCCGGTAGCGATGACACGGCTACCCTTGGTGAGCGATCCGGCGACGTGCTCGGCGAATTCACGCCAAACGCTCGCGCGCAGGAACAGTGCTTCGCCGTCTTTCCACTCGTTTGCCGCACGATCGAAATTGCGCGGAGTGGATGCGATGGTGAAGTTGGCAACCGCCAACCCGTTCTGCGTGTAACGCAGTTCCGGGTCAGACGTGAGGTTGCCCACCACGGTGATTACGGTCTCGCCAGCCATGAGGACTAAGCGCCTTCGACCGTTGCCGGCTCGGCGGGCTTAGCGTCAACCTTGGCCTTGGTGGCAGCAGCCTTGCGGGCAGCCTTCTCCTCGGCGCGCTTGCCTTCAGACTCAACAAGAGCGATCGCTTCTTCGGCACGGAGCACCTTGGTGCGCATGACGGCCTCGGAGAGCTTCAGCTGACGGTCGAGCTCGACCGTTGCTTCGCTCGTCGCGGTGAAGTCGACGACGGCGTAGATGCCTTCGGTCTTCTTGTTGATTTCGTAAGCCAGGCGACGACGGCCCCAGATGTCAACCTTGTCGATGGTTCCACCATCGTTGCGGATGACATTAAGGAACTTGTCGAGACTGGGAGCAACTGTGCGCTCGTCAATCTCGGGGTCGAGGATAACCATGAGTTCATACTGATGCGTCACTAACCCACCTCCTTCGGACTCGAACGGCTGCAGACGATCTGCAGCAGGAGGGTTCTAGCATCGTTGCACCGGACGAGAACAGAGTGTTCGCATACGGGCAACCTGAGTAGCTTATCGGACAGGCCGCGTTTTACCTATTGCGGTGTGGCATCCGCTCGCTCGATATCGTCGGAAATTCAGCCGCTGATGGCCGCGTTCGCCGCGTCCTCGGCCTGCTTCAGCCCGACCTTCGGGTCGAGGGTGCCCTTGAAGATCTCCTGGAAGATCGGGTCGAACGCCTCGAATCCCTTGCCGTAGTTCGCGCCGGTGGGTGCGGGAATCGGCGGAGCTCCTTCGACCACGTCGAAGAACGGGTCAACGGAGACACCCTTGCCTTCCCAGTAGTCGAAGTAATCGGCCTGGGCGCTCTCGACGGCCGGAACAGCGGCTCCGGTCTTGCCGAGGTAGCTGTTGCCTTCCTCCGAACCGAGCCAGGTCAGTACTTCGGCGATGGCGTCTTGCTTGTCGGATGCCGCGTTGCCGGCGACAACAACACCGTTTGTGACGGTCACACGCCCGGCTGGCCCCTTCGGCATCGGTGCGACGCCCCAGTCGAACTGTGCACCGTCAGCGACATTTTTGAGGTTGTACAGCCCGGACTGGAACATCGCCATTTTGCCCTGCAGGAAGGCGTCGCGGCTGAAGTCACTGTTCGTGTTCGTATCGGCGGCGGACGGCGCAACCTTGGCCGTGTTGATGGCGCTGACGAGGTACTGGAACGCTTCAACCGTCTTCGGATCGGAGAAGGCGAACGAGTCACCTATCTGATAGACCCCACCGTTCGAGCCGATGAAGGGCAGCGTGATGGCCTGCGTGTCGTACGCGATGTTGGTGCCGTACTGGGCGGCCGTGCCGTTGAAGGCCGGGTCAGTTGCCGGCACACCCGCGCTGTCGCGGGTCAGGCTCTTCGCGACCGGGAGGTAGGTGTCGGCAGCGGGGTCGGGCGACCAGCTCAGGTCTGCCAGGGCTTCAGGGGTGACACCGGCGGCCTCGATCAGGTCTTTGTTGTAGTACACGGCAACGCCAGCGTCGTAGAGCTGCGGAACGCCCCAGAGTGTGTCGTCGCGAGTGAACTGGTCGACGACACTGTCCTGCCAGCCCTCGCGTGCGTCCTTGCCGAGCGCGGAGTCGATGTTCACCAGGTTGCCTGAGTCGGCATATGCGCCGAAGTACGAGTTATTGACCCAGAACAGGTCGTCCATGGTCTTGCCTGCAACGTCGGTGCGGAGCTTGGTCCAGTAGTCCCCCCAGCCGACGATGTTGACCTTCACATCGATGTCCGGGTTCTCTTTTTCGAACGCCGCGAAGGACTCCTCGTATGCGGATGCGACTGTGCTGTCCCAGAGCCGGAACGACACGGTGGTCTTCTCGTCTTCGGCGTCACCGGCTGCGCAGCCGGTCAGTGCGAGGGCGGATGCGGCGATAACAGCCGCAAAGGAGAGGAAACGCTGAGCCATGTCGGGTCTTTCTCTTACTTGAATCCGGAGATCGTGATGGAGCGGACGACCTGCTTCTGGAACGCCAGGAACAGAACAACGAGGGGAACCAGGGCGAGAGTCGTCGCAGCCATCACGAGGGTCCAGTTGCCGTTGTACTGAGATTGGAGGGTAGCAGTTGCGACTGTAATGACGCGCCAGTCCGGCCCCGTCGTGATGACGAGCGGCCAGAGGAAGCTGTTCCACTGGCTGACAATCGTGATGAGCGACAGCGTCGCGAGGATGGGTTTCGACAGCGGCACGATGATGCTCACCAGGGTGCGCCAGTGCCCGGCACCGTCGATGCGGGCGGCGTCGACCAGGTCTTGGGGGATACCGCGAAAATACTCCCGCAGCAGGAAGATCGCGTACGGGCTCCCGAACATGAACGGGAGAACGAGGCCCCAGAACGTGTTGCGAAGCCCCAGTTCGACCATCATCAGGTACAGCGGAATCACCAGCACGATGTTCGGCACCATCAGCCCGGCCAGGTAGACCCAGAACAACACCCGACGACCGGCGAAGTCGATGCGCGCGAAGGCATACGCCGCGAGCACAGAGAAGCCGAGCTGGAAAATTACGATGACGGATGTCATGGCGAGCGTCACGAGGATGGCTGACCCGAACTGCCCCGGGCCGGTGAGCAGCGTCGTGAAGTTCTCCAGGCTGAACGGCCGGGGCAGCGCGAGCGAGTCCTCACTGGCGAACTGAGCGGGCGATTTCAAACCGGTCATCACGCTGAGCAAAAACGGCCCGAGGGTGAGAATGGCGGCAGCGAGAAGGATCACGTATACGCCGAGCGTGGACAGGATGCGCTTAGGAGAGGTCATAGGTAGTCCTCTTGCCGAAGTAAAGCTGCTGACCAATTGTGAGAACGACGAGCAGCACAAGCAGAACAACCGCCATCACCGCGGCGCGGCCCAGGTCGAAGGTGGCGAATGCTTCGCTGTAAATGCGGGAGGCGACGACGTCTGTTCTGCCGTAGGTACCGGCATCCGTCACCACGAAAGGCCCGCCACCGGTGAGTGCGTAGATCTGATCGAACAGCTGGAAGACACTGATGATGCTCGTGACGAGAACGAAGAACGTCGTCGGGCGAAGCAACGGCAGTTTGATCCGGAAGAAGGTCGCGATCGGGCCGGCGCCATCGATGCTGGCGGCGTCGAGGATGTGCTGTGGGATGTTGAGCAGTCCGGCCATGAAGAACAGCGTGATGTAGCCGACGTTCGACCAGACCACGACAGCCGCGACGGACGGCAGCGCGAGCGCCGGGTCGGCCAGCCACTCGATGCGGGACCCGATCAGGTCGTTGAGCAGCCCGTCGCTCGGCGCGAGGATCCAGCGCCAAACGATGCCGAGCGCCAGTGGTGCGCAGACCCACGGCAGGATGTAGATCGTGCGAAAGAACAGCGAGCCCGGCAGCCCGCGCGTGAGCAGTGATGCGGCGATCATGCCGAGTGCGGTTTGCACCGGGATGACGATCACCACGAAAAAGAGCGTGACCGCAAGCGAGTTGTAGAACGTGGGGTCGCTGAGTACGTCCGCGTAGTTGGCGCCACCCACTGGGGTGATCGGTGAGAGCAGGTCCCAGCTCTGAAAACTCAGCCAGAGCACCACGAGAATCGGCAGCACCAAAAACGCGGCAAGGCCAAAGAGGCTTGGCGCAAGCATTGAGTAAGCGGCCGCATTGTTCCTACGGCGCGATGCGCGGTGCCGTCGAGGCAGCGCCGCACCGAGCGACACTGTTTCGGGCATCCGTCCATCGTAACGCTGAGGCGCGTCGGCCCCGACCCGCGCGGGATACGGATGCTTCGGCGTCAGTCCTCGGGGATCGACGAATTGTTGCCTGGTGTGGCGTGGGACACATCTTCTTCAGCCTCATGCGCCACCGACGAGATCGGGTTGCCCACGGTCGTGCGATCGACGTCGTCTGCTGTTTCGTCCGCGCCGGAAAGCGGGTTGCCCGGTGTGGCGTGCAACTCTTCTTCCTCGACACGGTGCTCAGCATCGTCGATGGGTTCGCCGGTCGTCGTGTAGTCAGCGCCCTGGTCGTCAGTGACCTTGGCCGCACCGTTCTCGCCTGGGGTGTGTGAGTTAGTCATGCTGGAGAGCGTACGCGGGAGCGGCACCCGGCAACAGGGGTTGCGCCGAAAGCGACTCAGCTCGACCGGAGAACCTCGATCGGCACCGTATCGAGGAGCGCCTTGATACTGCCGTCGAGCGTGAGTTTCTGCGACACTTCGACCGCTCGATCGAGGTCAGGGCCGGTGAGGGCGACGTACACCGGCTCAACGTGGTGCACAAAACCGATCGGCCTCCCGTTGAGCACCACTTTCTCGACATCTCTCCCGACGCGGTCGAGATGCACTTCGACATCTCTCTCCACCTTGTCGTTCTCCAGCGAGATGTGCACCTGCCACGTCGGTGCTGACTTTCTCTTCCTCAGGGAGCCGTGTGTTGCATCGACTCGCTCGGCGGTGATTCGCATGAGATTCTCCTGCCATTCGTACGCTTCATTGGGTACGTTGTCGCCCTCACGCGGAGGCGAGGCTTCTCCCCGTAAGCCGTGACAGCGGACCACGAGCTTACAACCATGAGGGATCGTCACGGAAGAGATGCGGCGCGTGCGAATCCTCGTCTGAGCGGATCAGGCCGGGCTGTTGCGTTCGGTCCACCATGCGAGCAGTCGACGTTCGGCTTCGTCCGAGCCGAGCGGACCCTCATCCAGCCGCAGTTCGAGCAGCCATTTGTAGGCTTCGCCAACCTCTCGCCCCGGTGGAATCCCGAGCACACGCTGGATGGCATTGCCATCGAGGTCGGGGCGCACCGCTTCCATCTCCTCCTGCTCGCGCAGTTCGGCGATTCGAGCCTCGAGGTCGTCGTAGGCGAAGCCGAGCCGGTCGGCCTTGCGGCGGTTGCGGGTCGTGACGTCTGCACGAGTGAGAATGTGCAACCGCTCAAGGAGGTGACCGGCGTCACGCACATACCGACGAACAGCCGAGTCGGTCCAGGCACCCTCCGTGTAACCGAAGAACCGGAGGTGCAACTCGATCAGTCGCGCCACGTCCTTCACGGTGTCGTTGTCGTAACGCAGCGCGGTCAGCCGTTTCTTCGCGAGCTTCGAGCCGACCATGTCGTGGTGGTAGAAACTCACAGCCCCACCGGGTTCGAGCCGGCGCGTCGCTGGCTTCCCGATGTCGTGAAGGATCGCGGCGAGACGCAGGGTGAGGTCGGGGGCGCCGTTGAAGTCTCGGGTTTTTTCGTAGTCGATTGCCTGTTCAAGCACGGTCAACGAGTGCTGGTAGACGTCTTTGTGGTGGTGGTGCTCGTCGATCTCCAGGCGCAGGGCGGGGATCTCAGGAATCACTATCGAGGCGAGGCCGCTCTCAACGAGCAGTTCGATCCCGGCCCGCGGCGCATCGGTGAGCAGCAGCTTGGAGAGTTCAACCTGCACACGTTCGGCTGACACGATACGGATGCTGTCCGCCATGTCGGTCATTGCTTCCGCTGTGGCTGCGTCGGTGACAAACCCCAGCTGTGACGTGAAACGCGCGGCCCTCAGCATGCGCAGGGGGTCATCGCCGAAGCTCACCTGGGGTGTGCTCGGGGTACGGATCGTACGGCTGAGCAGGTCCTCGACCCCGCCGTACGGATCAACGAGGGTGATGTCGGGCACCCGAAGAGCCATCGCGTTCACCGTGAAGTCCCGGCGACGAAGATCATCCTCGAGATTGTCCCCGAAAGCGACGACGGGTTTGCGTGTGACGCCGTCGTAGGCGTCGGCCCGGTAGGTGGTGATCTCTACGGTTTCGGTCAACCCGCCTGCGGTAACCCGGGCTCCAATGGTGCCGAATTCGCGGCCGATATCCCATTGTGCGTCTGAGACCGGTTTGACCACTGCGAGGATCTGGTCAGGCGATGCGTTCGTGGTGAAATCGAGGTCGGTGACCTCCCGCCCCAGCATCGCATCACGAACCGGACCGCCAACGAGAGCCAACTCGAACCCGGCGGCAGCGAACGCCCGCGACACCGTCGAGACCACAGGCGAGGCGGCCAATGCCGACAGGCGTTCCAACGATTCAGCCATGCTCACCATGGGTTACATCGTAACGGGGAGCGCACACCGCCCGCGCTGACTGAGGGACGAGCGAAGGGTGAGAGCAACGCGCAATCGGTGTTCAGGCTGCCCCGCAAGAACACCGATTGCGCGTAGCTACTGCGCCAGTCTGATCTTGAGTACCACTGAGCGCACTAGGGCATACCCCTAGTGGTCGGGGAATTTCGCATCACCTACGTGGGACGTCCCTTGACCATCAAGTAGCTGTCGGATCCCTCGCCGGGAGCTGAGTTGAAGCTTCGCGAGCACGTTTCCCATGTGGTACTCAACGCCCTTTACAGTCACGAAAAGCCGCTGGGCTACCTCGCGATTCGTGAGTCCCTGCGCGGCGAGATGTGCGACCTCGCGCTCGCGACCGCTGAGCACAGCCAGCGGGTCACGCGCTGATTGCTTTTTCTGCGCATGCGGAGGGCGGGTTGCCTCATCGAGCAGTTCGACCCACCAGCCGTGTTCGATTTGCGCCCTCGGTTTCTCCGTGGCGATCGCCTGGCGCGCGATGCGAATCACCGAGGCGCGGTCGCCCTCGGCCCGAGCACTGACGGCATCAACGAGGAGCAGCACTGTCTGGTCGATGGCCGGGTGGGCGTTTCGAGCTTCGGCGACATGGAGGGCCACCTCGTCCCGCTCACCCCTGGCCGCGGGCACAAGCGCCGCCGCCGCATGGGACACCCCGTACGTTGACGCTCCACCGACGTCGTCTGCGAGTGAGACCGCGATGGTGATGGTTGTTGATGCTTCGTCCAAACGCCCCTGGCGGAACTGGGCGAGCGCAAGCTCAACGCGCCCGAACGGAGCCATGGACGGACGCATCACATCGGCCAGGGCGATTCCGTGTTCCAGGTCGCGAATGGCCTCATCAAGCATCCCGCGCTGGCGTCGAATCGTGCCGCGAGTGATGAGCATGATGGCGTGGCGTGGCGTGAATCCGGAGACAGCCCCCTGACCGATCTCGGCGGAGATCTCCGCTTCAACGTTTCCTTCCGCCCCTGATCTCCAACTGGCGAAGGCATGCCAGGCACGAGCAATGCCCTCAAGCTCCGTCAACTCGACTCCACCGATAATGTCAGGGGCATAGTCCGGATCCGATTGCACGGCCGCGATGTTCGCCAGGGCGGCATCACTGGCACGAATCACATGGTCGTATCGGCGAAGCTCAATCTCGAGTGTGGCAATAGCTTCGTTCGCAACAGCAACCAGCGCCAGCTCACGCAACGTTTCGGGCACTGTCGACGCCGCACGCACGAGCGTGGTTCGAGCGGTGTGGACGTCTTCAACTGCGAACGCCGCGCTTCCGATAAGCAGGTCACGCTCCACCCCAGCGGGAAGGTTGGCGAACTCGGGCATCGCCTGAACGAGAAGGCCGAGTTGCCTCGTGGAGATAGCGAACAAGCCGGCCTGGACGAGCCGAGCGTGCCGATCGGTGGGAGCACTCGACACGGTGGCCGCCCAGAGCGAGTAACGCACGGCACGCTCGGCCTCGTGATGCCGCATCGCCTCTCGGGCTTCGTGATCGAGCACCGCGGCTAATTCCTCATCGGGCCCCGCAGAGGCGCACACCCGGTGGCGAAGGCCGCGGTCCCCGCCGGTGACCTGAGCTGCGGCCCGGTGAAGTTCCTGCCGACGCCGCACCGAGAGGTCGGCGAGCACTGCATCGCCGACGCGGTGGTGATGCAGTTGCAGCTCCAACTGGCCTCCGCTGTCGACAATGTCGGCCAGACCGGAGCGGGCAGCATCGTCAACTGCCTCATCGCTGGCGGCCGGCCCCGAGAGCTGGGCGATGGCGGCGCTCAGCACGGTCACCGGCACCCGACCGTCGAAGATGGCGATCATTTCGATGACCGTTCGTGCCGCGGTATTGAGTCTCTCTAGCGAGTCTCGCATGATGGCTTCGAAGCCGGGAGCAAGCGGAAGCACTCCGTCGCCGAGTCTCCGCTCGAGATCGATCACGGGATCCGCGGCGGAGGCGACATACTCGAGGATCACCCGAATGTGCAGCGGGTTGCCGTCGGTTGCGGCGATCAGGCGCTGTGCGGTGCGCCGGGGAAGCCGCAGAGCCAGTTTCGAGTGGGCGAGGTCAACGACGTTGTCTGCGGAGAGGCCGCCGAGGTCAAGTTCCACGCCACGTTCGTCGTCAAGCACAAGTCGACGGATGTGGGCCAGGAAATCAGTGGGTGCCGGACGCGCAGCGATCAGGATGAGCATCCGGTCATGAAGGGATCGTCTGCCGGCGAACCACAGCGCCCGCGCGGACTGCTCGTCCATCCACTGAGCGTCGTCGATGGCAATGATCGTCGCTCCTTCGCTGGCGTCGACGAGGGCGAGCAGTTCGGCACCGACGGTGAGCGTCGATGCCGCGGGGTCGATGCCGTTTGCGAGCACCGGGCTGAGGCGAGACTGGTCGAATGGTGAGAGCAACTGGTTCAGAACGCCGTACGGAAGGGCCCTCTCGTACGCGTCGGCCACAGCGTGGTGGCGAGGCCAGGCGGGGAGGGAGTCCAAAGCTTCACGAAGAAGCGCCGTCTTGCCGAATCCCGACTCACCCAGAATGAGCACGAACTGCGCCTTGTGTTCCTCAACGGCTGCTGCCGCACGCGCAATGGCGTTCAACTGCCGGGCTCGACCGTACAGGACGGACGCTCGCGGGGCAGCCGGATCGGTGGGCGGCTCGACTGTCATTTGGCTTTCACCGTAGGGCCAAAGCTGGTGTCTCGCTAGCCCTTCTCCGGGGTGGCGGCGACTCGCGACGTAACCTGGCCGACGCCTCGAACTGACGTGGGGCAACCGACCCTCAACGAACCGGATACCAGCGCCCGCTGTCACGCACGGTGACCGCCCAGGTCACCGGCTCCGCCAGCTCGCTGGTCCTGGCCACAACCTGGCCACCGATCGCGAGCGCCACCTCATCGTCGTCCTCGGCGAACCGGACGGTGATGCGCGCCGCGCCCCGAACGACGGCGACATCCGACGCCTCAACCGTGGCGAATTCGGCTGCAGCTTCGGCAGCGGCCGGGAGCACCGCGTCGGGTCGCACACCGGGGGCCAACCGGCCGATGGTGATAGTGACGCGATAGGAGGGCATCCCTCAAGAGTATGCCGCCCGGGCCAACGCATACAGTTGACCGGTGACCTCCCCGATTTTCCCCGAGTCGACCGCTCGTTCCGGCGCCCCGTTGTCTCCAACGGTGCTCGCTACTCTGCGCAATCCGAGGGCCCTGAGTGTTGAAGTGCTCGCGGGGATCGTCACGACACTCGCGCTCATCCCCGAGGTCATTTCGTTCTCGGTGATCGCCGGGGTTGACCCCAAAATCAGCCTCGTGGCATCCGTCGTTCTGGCGATTTCGATGTCGTTCCTCGGGGGACGTCCGGCGATGATCACCGCTGCGGCCGGCGCCGTTGCGCTGGTCGTGGCCCCTCTGGTGAAGGAGCACGGTGTCGAATACCTGCTCCCCGCTGTCGTGCTTGCCGGCCTCGTCCAGGTGCTCTTCGGCGTCACCGGGCTCGCACGCCTGATGCGGTTCATTCCACGGTCTGTGATGATCGGCTTCGTCAACGCGCTCGGCATCCTCATCTTCACCGCACAGGTGCAGCACCTGATCGGTCAGTCGTGGCTCGTCTATCCGCTGTTCGCGCTGACCCTCGCCATCGTGCTTGTGCTGCCGAGGTTCACGAAAGCGGTTCCTGCGCCGCTCGTCGCCATTGTGGTGGTGACGGCGATCACTCTGATCGCCCACCTCACCGTTCCGACCGTCGGCGACCAGGGCGATGTGGCCGGTGGCCTCCCCGGGATCACGGCGCTGCTCGTTCCGCTGAACCTCGAGACGCTCCAGATCATCTGGCCGACCGCGCTCAGCGTCGCGTTCGTCGGGCTGATGGAAACCCTGCTGACCGCCAAGCTCGTCGACGACATCACCGAAACGCGGTCCGCGAAAAACCGTGAGTCATGGGCACTCGGCGTCTCGAACATCCTCGCCGGCTTCTACGGTGGCATCGCTGGCTGCGCCATGATCGGCCAAACCGTCGTCAACGTGAAACTCGGCCGGGCACGCACCCGCATCTCAACGTTCATCGCCGGTGTCGTGCTCCTGCTGCTCGTCACCGTGCTGAGCGACGTGATGGAGCAGATCCCGATGGTGGCGCTCGCGGCCGTGATGATGGTCGTCGCCGTGACGACGGTCAACTGGCACAGCATCTCGCCATTAACACTGAAGCGGATGCCAGTACCCGAGACGGTCGTGATGGTCACCACGGTTGTCGTTGTCGTTGTCACCCACAACCTCGCGGTCGGTGTGGCGGCAGGTGCGGTGCTGGCCATGGTGCTGTTCGCCCGTCGGGTGGCCCACGTTGTGCGGGTGGATCGCACACTGTCGGAGGACGGGACCCGAGTGCGTTACGAGGTGAACGGACCTCTGTTCTTCGGTTCGAGCAACGACCTGGTCGAACAGTTCTCATACGGGCAGGACCCGGCCGACGTTGTCGTCGATTTCACGTCGTCCCAGATCTGGGATGCGTCGACCGTCGCCGTTCTCGACTCCGTGCAATCCAAATATCGCGCGCATGGCATCACCGTCGAGTTCGAGGGCCTGGACGACAGGTCTTCAAGTTTCCACAGCAACCTCACCGGGCGCCTCTGACCCGACCTGGTGGACGGGAACTTACACCGATTGCTCCGGTTTGAAAAGGCTGTGCGGTGGGAAAGCGCGATGAGTAACGTCGGGGTCACGTTCACGAAAGGAACCGGCATGACTGAGCAGCACCCCACCGAAAACGGTAACGACACGCTTCCACCCCTCGCGGATCAGGGCCAGCGCGACGGCAGCTACGAAGAGGCAAAGAACGCCGACTCCGCCGATCAGTCGTCGTTGGAGACGCCGCCGGACGACGGTATGACAACCGACGAGGCAGCAGACGGTTCCGACCGCTCCGTCGACGGCGCAGACGATGCTGGCGGATCGAAGCCCTCAGGCCAGACCGGCAACTACAGTGCAGCCGGGACGGATGCCATCGACGAGACAGTGCCCGTTCAGGACTGACGGCACGGCTCAGGCGTCGTCGTAGTCAGTGAAGTTCCTGATGTGCCGCGTCGGCGCTACGGTCACGGCTGCTTCTCGCGGCTCGGTGCGGTGAAGCGGAATCGCGACGAGGAGGATGATCAGCAGAATGACGGCAGCACTCACCGTGAACGGAGGAAGACCGGCCACAAAGTCGACAGCGGGACCGTGGAAGACGGCGAGGACCGAGCCGCTCAGGTCGGTGACCGGAGCCGTCCAGCTGTCGGGGCGGAACGCATCCGTCACTGCCATGCTTTCGTTCTTTATCTCAGCCACGTGACCAACCGCGAAGCTGCTCGCGGTCGGCGTACGGACGGCCACCGTGTCACCGATCTCAGGGATTCCGGCCTGCGGCGCAACCACCGCGATGGCGCTCTCGCCCTTACTCACCGCGTCAGTAACAAGAACAGCGCGTTGGCCGGTCAGGGCCGCCCAGAGCATAGGAAAAACGAGCACGAGTAATAGCGCAGTGATTATCACGCGGCGCGCGACAATCCCTGCGTGAAGTGCGGGTGTCAAAGCGTCATCGTCTGGCCAAGTCGGCCGGACATGAGTTCTGATGACCGTCGGGATAGGTCGGATGTTCACTAGGGGTCCCCTCGGTGCCAAGCTCCGTCGGGTACGGAAAAGACGCTCAGCGATGACCATTCTGGCGGGAAAAATGGTACAGAACCCTAGGGACTGGCCCTAGGGTTTGCAACGGGTTTCCGATCTGTCGTCGTGGTCGGGTGAAACCCACCTGAACCGCGGCGACAGGTCGGCACGCGCTGCGCCAGAGATCATATCTCTTTCGGGTCCTTCTGCGGCTCCCGCGCTGCGTGGCAACGCCGTGGCAACACAGCACCCGGCACGACCCGACTCGGGTTTCGGACACCTTTGCCGCGCGCGTGGTATTTCGTACGGGCGGAGTGACAATGGAGGAGTGATCCGCAAACACGTGATTGTGCACGGAACTGTGCAGGGCGTCGGCTTCCGGTACTGGACGCGGGCCGAGGCTCAGCGCCTCGGTGTGACCGGCTGGGTCCGCAACCGTCTCGACGGCACCGTGGAGGCCGAGGTCGAAGGAACAGAGGCCGACGTGAGCGCTCTGATCGAGTGGCTTCGTCGTGGCCCGAGCTACGCCACGGTGACTGGCCTGAACGCTGCCGACATTGAGTACCGCGGCGACGCCGACTTCGTCGTGCTCTGATCGGCTGGCGCAGCGCGAGAACTGCTGACAGCGGCGTGTCTGCGGCGTAGCATTCCTGTCACCGACGGACCGACCGAGCAGGAGAAGACTCTGATGAACACCACGTCACAAATGATGATGATGCACGAGAAGGACATGCCGATGGGCGGCATGAACATGTCGCTGATGCAGGAATGCATGGAGGCAACTGCCGCATGCGAGCAGGCGTGCACCATGTGCGCTGCCACGATGTCGGGCGACGGTATGGCGACCTGCATGAACATGTGCATGAACATGGCCGACATGGCGAACACGATGATGCGAATGATGATGCGTCCAGCCGGAATGCACATGGAAAGCATGATGGCCGCATTACAGGCCACCATGACGATGTGCGCGGCATGCGCCGACGAGTGCATGACCCACGCCGACATGCACGAGGACTGCGCGATGTGCGCTGAGGTGTGCCGTCAGTGTGCCATGGCCTGCCAGAAGATGATGGACTCGCTGTCCGGAGTGATGCCCGCAAGCTGAGCCCGCTTGAACTCAGGCTCCATCGACTCCTGGAAGAGCGGGCGCGACGAGCACGTGAACGCGGTCCGAACCGAGGGCGAGCATGTCGTAGAGCGCGTGCACGGCCACCGGTGTTCCGAGCGTCACCTCACTCGACAGGTCGGCGTGATTCCAGACCCAGATTGTGCGGTCGGACTCCATCAGGCCGATGCCGATCCACCCGCTCGCTGGGAGGTGGGTGACGACGCCGTCGCGCCATTTGCTTGGCGTCGCAGCGGCGACCCGCACCTGCAGGGGGCGAACACCGTGCCCTGGTGATGTCTTGTCGCAGCCGCGCGGCGAGCACAGCATGGTCTCGTTCACTCCGGGGTGAAGATGTGACATTCTGTCCTCCTTCCGCGTGGACCGCCGCATTCCGGCGTTGACATCCACGGTAAGTCGGAGAACGGATGCCGTCACCCGGCTCCGTCACACTCCGAAACACTGGGGCGACAGTTCTAGACTCGGCTCATGTCGCGAGTGGTGGTCGTCCTTCCCCTCACTCCCCTCGCCGTTGGCGATAACTTCCTGGTTTCGGCCTGGCCACTGCACGTCACCGTGGTGCCGCCGTTTGCCACGGACGCCTCCATTTCGGACATGGCCGAAGCGCTCGCCGAATCAGTGGGAAGCGAAGCGGATCTCTCCGTCCTCGCCACCGGAGACGACCTGTTCGGTCGCCGCAACAACATCCCGGTCACGCTCATCGCCGACGACGAACGACTGTTGGCCCTGCGCAATCGACTCGTCGCCGGTGTGCGGCCGTTTGCCAGGAACCCGGACGATCGCGCCTTCTCCGGCGCGGAGTTTCGCGCACACGTCACGGTGAAGGGCGCGAATCGGGTGCACGAGGGCGACGTGCTGCGACTGCAGCAGGTGGCACTTGTGGATATGGCACCGCGCCAGTCCCCCACCGGTCGCACCGTCCTCGCGACGGTGCCGTTGCTTCCCGCCGGCTAACCCTCGGCGTCCTCAGCCGAGGCCTGGTCGGCAGTGTCGAGATGCACCCGTTTGTACGTTCGGCCATCGGCCAGTTTCACGGTCTCGGCGCGGAGCGAGCCCCGGCTCACCCGCAGGTAGATCGCCTGGGCCGTAACTCCCAGCTGCTTCGCCGCTTCCGCCACCGACAGACCCGGAAGGTCGGTCGGCACGCTGCTTGGGCGGGCCGACCGTTTACGTCCGGCTTCGTGCCGTTCGACGATTTCCTCGTCGGTGCCGAGCCAGCGCCACTTCGCGGCTGAGGGTTTCAGCCCCGCCGCGCTCGCGACGTCGTCCCAGCTCGTTCCGTCCTCGATCGCCTCTCGAACAGCGGCCAGAGTTGCGGGATCTTTCTCGAGTTCTGCGAGAAGCGAGCGGATGTCACGCAGCCGGCTGACAGCATCCGGAATCGTCTTCGCGTTGTCACCTTCCGCAACGCGGGAGAGAGCGGCTCGGGTGGCTGGCGACAAATAGGGCACGGCCCCATCGTATCCGCGCCGCGGGCAAGTGACCGGGATCGACGGCGAGCGCAACCCCTTGAGCGTAACGGGGCGCATGCAACAAGGTGGAAGCATCCCACTTTGACCATCAGGAGCTGACCAATGAGTCCCAGGTTCATCTTTATTCTCGCCCTCGCGTTCGCGGCATACGTGCTCGGTGCCAAAGCCGGCCGACCACGCTACGAACAGATCCGGACGAGCGTGACCTCCTTCTGGGACGACCCCAAGGTGCGGGCCACCCGCAAGAAGGTTGGGCGCAAGGCGGCACGATCCGAGCGGGCACTCGCGAAGAAAATCAAGCAGCGCAAGCGCTAAACGGGTAGACCAGTATTCACCGATCACTTACTTCCGGAGGCAACAAAATGAGTGACCCCACCAAAGACGAAGTTCCGACGCCAGCAGAGGTTTTTGCCAACTCAGAGTTGGCTGACGCGCCCGAGACCGACGACAGTGCGACGGGCACCGACGACAGCGACACGACCGGAGGCGCCGACTCGTCACAGATCACCTTTGAGCAACACGATGGCGACCAGTCGGACGAGTCAGACGCGCACGTGTCGGGTGTCGGCCAGCCGGATGTCGATTCCGCTGCCGAGCACGCCCACGCAACCATCGACGACGCTCCACTTGACGCGCCGGGGCTGAAGGACGCAGCCCACGACGCTGTCGAGCAGGGTGCTGAGGCCGTGAAACCGCTGGCCGAGGGATCGGACGACCAGGGCGAGGCCGCCGAGAAGGCTGCTGCAGCGGTTGCCGCCGAACTGGCGGAGAAGCTGGAGAAGGCGGCATCGATCGCCCAGGACAAGGCCGCTCACGCGGCGGATGCGTCGCGTGAAGCAATCGACGCCGCCCGCGAGGCCACCCAGGCCGCGATCTCGGACTTCCGGAGCAACTACGAGAAACGACCGGGCACGGTGGTCGCGGTCGCGACTCTCGCAGTTCTCGCCGCTGTCGCGCTTCTCGTCAAGGTGTTCCGCCGCTAACACCGTGAGCACCAGCCGAACCCGGGTCGCAGATGCGACCCGGGTTCGTTGCGTTTCGGCTCAGCCTGCGTACGCCAGCACGGGTTTCCCTGGCACGTCGGCGCGCAGAGTGAAGACGGCGCCCGCCTCGGGTTCTGGGTCGTCGAGGTTCTCACGCGAGGTGGTGATGAAGAGGTCTCGTCCGTCAGCACCACCGAGGGTGCACGCGGTGACGAGACGAACGGGTAACTCGATCTCCGCGAGGACGGAGGTGTCTGGCGCGTACAACCGAACGCGTCCCACCGAGTTCAAAGCAACCCAGATGTTTCCTTCGGAGTCGACGCAGAGTCCGTCTGGGCTTCCGTCCCCTCCGTCCGCAAACGGGCGTCGATGAACGAGGGCGTTGTCCTGGACGTCGAACACATCGGTGCGTCCGGTTGCGGTGTCGTTGTAGTACGCGCGGGTGCCGTCCGGCGAGAAGTCGATGCCGTTCGAAATCGTCACGTTCGGCAGGAAGGTGCTCGCTGCTCCGGTCGGGTCGATGCGATACAGCGACGCTGCGCCCTCGGTCTGGTCGTATCCCATCGATCCGGCATACAGGCTGCCGTCCGGCGCACAGCCGCCCTCGTTCATGCGAACGCCGGGATCCGTCCACAGCTCGAGCCGGGAGCTCGGCGGCTCAGTGACGGAGTCCGCCAGTCCGATGCCACGCTCGAGCCCAACGACGTAGCCGCCGCGTGTACGGGGCCGCACGAACGCCGCGATCTCGCCCACGTGCATCCGTTTCACTCCCCCGGAAGCGTCGACGGAGAGGATGTCGCCCGCGAGCATGTCGACGAAGCGGAGCCCGCCCCAGCTGTCCGACCACACCGGGCCCTCTCCGTGGTACGCAACCGGGTCCGTGAACTGCTCGAGCGCCGCCATGCGTCAGTACTTCGCGCTCGGGATGAGGATCCAGAGGATGATGTAGGCGATGATCTGGGGTCCTGGCAGAAGGAAACTCAGCACGGTCAACACCCGCACGAGGGTGATCGAAATGCCGAAACGGTTGGCGACAGCCGCGCAAACACCGGCGATAACCCGGCCGCGGCGAGGACGAATGAGGTTCATGCGCCCAGCCTGACACCGCCGCCCGCGCGGCACAATCGGGGTTTTACCTGATTGCTCGGCCGGGTCGCCGTGCTCAGACCAGTTCGAAGCCCAGGGGAACCGTGCTCACTGCAACCCTGCTGGCCCCCGAGTCGGTCACGTCAATGCGGAGCTTCGCGTGGATCTGCTCCTTCATGGCGTCGACGTGGCTGATCAGCCCGATGGTGCGACCACCTGAGCGCAGGCTGTCCAGTGTCGACATGGCAATCTCGAGCGTGTCGCCGTCAAGCGAGCCGAATCCCTCATCGATGAACAGGGTGTCGAGGGAAATGCCGCCGGCCTGGTTCGTCACCACCTCGGCAAGTCCGAGCGCGAGGGCGAGGGACGCCAGGAAGGTTTCACCACCGGAGAGCGAGTGGGTGGGCCTGGCACGTCCCGTGTGTTCGTCGAGGATCGCAAGGCCAAGCCCCGATCGGGTGTTGCGGTATTGCACGGAGTCGTCGTGTTGCAGGGTGTACCTGCCGCTGGTCATGGTGCCGAGCCTGGCATTCGCCGCGGTGACGATTTCTTCAAGCTGGGCGGCGAGCACGTACGTTTCGAGACGCATACGTTTGGTGTTCGGCTCGTTGCCCTGAACAGCGCTCGCGAGGGCACGAACGTGCTCGTATTCCTCTCTCAATGCAGCGGATGCTTCCTGCTCGGTACGCACTCGGCACACGATCGCGCCCAGCTGGCCGACTCGCTCGGACAGTGAACTGGCTGCCTGGAGAGCAGCGTCCCTGGAACTGCGCGTTTCTGCGACGAGGGACTCTGCGGCGGAAAGGTCGATCAGGTCGGCGGGAAGGTCGGCGAGCTCCGGTTCAGCGAGAGTGGATCGCGCGGACGCCACGGCGTTGTCGAACTCGCGAATCCGGGTATCGAGGGATGCAATTTCGGCGGCGCCTCGACGCGCGGCATCGACGGCGGCTTCATCGGCGCAGTCGTTTTCTGCCAGCTGATCGGCGAGTGTTTCGGTTGCGGCGGCCAGGGCTGCCTGCCGTGTCTGAGTGGTCGCCATGGCGTCGAGGAGGTCTCGAGCGGCCTCGAGCCGCCGCTCAAGTTCCGCTGCCCGCTCGGCGACGGACTCGAAGCCGGACCGGTGTTCGGTGACGCGGGTCGTTGCCTCAGTTAGTCGTGTGGCCGCCTCGGCAACGCCGGTCGACGCCCTCGCAGAATCGGCGCGGAGCGCTGTGAGGGACTCTGTCGCTGTGTCGAGTTCGGCGCGAAGGGCGGCCTGTCGCGCTTCGTAACCGACCACTTGCTCAGCTGCCGTCTCGAGGTCGATGAGTTCGAGCGTGGCATCGGCGAGTTCGGCGTCGATTTCGTCGAGTGGTTTGGATTCGGCTCGCGCCTGCTCAGCGGCCAGCCTGGTGGCGAGGTCTTGCGCGATCGCCGTGGCGTCGTCGAGCTCGGAACGTCGGTCGGCAACTGCGGCCCGCGCAGCCGCCATGTCAGCTTCGGTAATCTCGTCGCCGTCCCACGAAGCCGGTTTCGGATGCTCAGGTGACCCACAAACGGCGCAGGGGTCTCCGGCTACGAGCGCACGGGCGAGTTCACCGGCGTGGCCGTTGAGGCGTGCCGTGAAGAGTTCGTCGAGGCGTGTGGCCGCTGCCAGGTGGGCCGCGCTGGCGTCTTTCTCTGTGAACCGGGCTTCGGTGAGTTTTCGATCGAGCGTGGCCGCACGCTGGGCGGCGGAACGGGCGACCTCGAGTCGCGCGACTTTTGCTTTCGCTTCGGGCAGGCTCGCCGCGGTGACCTTCGCGACGCTGAGCTCTTCGGCAACCGCATGAAGCTGCCCCGGAAGCTCGGCGACCCGGTGAGTGGCGGCGGCGACGTCGGCTTCACGGTCAGCGTGGACCTTCTCGAGCCGTTCGACCTCGCCCCGCAGCCGGTGAAGGGTGCGCTCGTCGGCGACGATGCCCTGCAGCGTGCCGAGCGAACGCGCCAACTCGTCGATGACCTTACCGAGCGTCTCGGCGTCGATGTCAATCGCGCCCTCGAGCAGCGCCGAGTAGCGCTCTGTTTTCTCCTTCTCCGCTTCGACGGCCCGTTGGTGCGCAGACTCGGCTCCGCGGCGCGCGGCGACGTGTGCCCAGACGGAGGACGCGCGTCGCGCCCGGTCGAGTGTCTCGCGGTCTGCTTCGATGGCTTCGGTCTGGGTCTCGAAGGTCTCGAGGGTGGACCGTGCGCTGTCGCGTCGGAGTTGCCTACGGCGCGTATCCTGCAGCGCCCGGTGTTCGGCGTCGGCGGTGGAGAACTCGGCGTCGGCGACCGTCGCGGCCTCTGCCGCCCTGGCATGAGCGTCGGTGAGCTCGGCGAGGATCTCATCGAACCAGGCAAGGGCGGGTTGAGTCGGCGCCTCCTGCTGCACGAGCCCGGCCGCGAGCGCCGCCTGGCTTTGGAGGCTGCCTCCTGACGAGTCGAGTTGCGCGGCGAGGTCCTTGCTCCGTGCGACGAGGGCGAGCTCCATCTGTTCGAACCGTTTGGTGCCGAACAGTGTGCGGAGAACCGCCTGGCGTTCGTCGTTCTTGGCGAGGAGGAACTGCTGGAACCTGTTCTGTGCGAGCAGAATCACCTGCAGGAACTGGTCTTTCGTGAGCCCGAGAATCGCATCGAGCTCGGTGGCCACGTCGACGGGCCGAGCGGCAATGCCTTCCCAGACTCCGTCGGTCAATCGGAACAGCTCAGCCGTTGCTTTCTGAGGTGTCGTTCCGGAGCCGCTTTTCTTGGGGCGTTCGTACTCCGGCGAGCGGCGCACGCGGTAACTCGTGCCGTGAACGGTGAACTGCAACTCGACGAACGTCGAGTCGCCCGGTTCGCAGTAGTCGCTGCGGAGCCGGGACTGGGTTCCGTCATAGCGCGGAACACCGCTGTACAGGGCGAAGCAGATCGCATCGAGCAGGCTGGACTTGCCAGCCCCTGTTTTACCGGTGATGAGGAAGATGCCGTCATCGTCGAACCGTTCAAAGTCGATCTGCTGTTCGTCTTTGTACGGACCGAAGCCCGCGATGGTCAGCCGCTGGATCTTCATGCGTCCACTCCGGCGAGGGTGTCGACGGCACGAGGAACGTCGGCCTGGGGCACCCGGGTCTTCGTCGGCACCGTGACGACCTCATCGTTCGCGCCGAGGGCAACCTCGGTGAGCACCGAGTTGAGGATCTCGGTTTCGAGCTCGGTTGGACCGGCGCCGTTGCGGACGAACTCAAGGAAACCGGAGACGATCTCGGTGTCGGTGCGCGCGTGTACCCGCTCGGCGTAGGTCGTCTCTGTGCTCGATGCGGTGACCTCGGGGCGGTGCTCGAGGGTCACGCAGTGCGCGAACCGTGACTGCAGCTTGCGCATGCCGTCGAGTGGACGCACCTGGTCGGTGAGCACAACGGAAACCCAGTGCTCTTCGACCGGAGCGTGCGCTGTGTCGGCGAGAATCTCGTCGAGGGTTCCGGTGAGCACAGAAAGCTCGCGTGGGATCGGCAGGTCGAGCCATTCGACACTCGCCAGGCCATCGGCATCGAGGTCGACGAGCCAGGCGCCGCGCGGTTTGGACGCCTCAGAGAAGGAGTAGTGGAGCGGTGCACCGGAGTAACGCACGCGGTCGCTGAGCATCGAGCGGCCGTGGATGTGACCGAGGGCGACGTAGTCAGGGCCGTGGAAGACGCTCAGCGGCACGTAGTCGATGCCGCCGGAGGTGATGTCGCGTTCAACGTCGCTCGACTCGACACTGTTCTGCGAAACACTGTTCTGTGAAACATTGACGGCGAAGCAGTGCGAGAGCACGACGCTTCGGCCACCTCGCTCGGCCATGTCGGCGCGGATGCGTCCCATCACGAAGTCGAGTACCTGTTCGTGGTTTCGCAGCGGAACGTTCGGGTAGTGGTGACGCAGCAGCGACGGTTCGAGATAAGGAATGCCGTAGAAGTGAACGGGCCCAGCATCGTCGGTGATTGTGACCGGGTTGTTGTGCTGCTCCTGACGAGTGATGACGTGCACGCCGGCAAGTCCAGAGAACCGCGACATGAAACCGAGCCTGGTGGCGGAATCGTGGTTGCCGCTGGTGAGAACGACGGATGCTCCTGCCTCACGCAGCGCCACGACCGACGCTTCGAGCACGGTGTATGCCTCGGCTGACGGAGTGGCTGAGTCGAAGATGTCTCCGGCGACAACAACAACGTCGACCGAGCGTTCGCGCACTTCAACGGCGAGCGCAGCGAGCACGGTGCGCAGGTTCTCGATGGTCGAGTGACCATGGAACGTGCGACCGATGTGCCAGTCGGAGGTGTGCAGGATTCTCATACCTTCACGCTAACCCGGGGCACCGACATCGTTCGTTCGCGACGCCGGAGCTGTGGATTTCTGCGGGTCGCTTGTGATGACATCCGCTCTCGAAATCAAGCCCCTCGGCCGACTTGGGTGCCGAGAAGGTGTCTGACTTAGTGTTGCGACATGACTGCAACCCAACTGTGGCTGGTTCGGCACGGGGAGAGCACGGCGAATGTGCTCGCGACCGAGGCGCAACGAGCAGGTCTTGAGGCCATTGCTGTGGAACATCGCGACGCGGATGTGCCGTTATCGGATGCCGGTATGCGGCAGGCGGAGGCGCTTGGACACTGGCTCTCAGCGGCCGACGGCAGGCCGGAGTCGGTGTGGAGTTCGCCGTATCTTCGGGCGCAGCAGACGACGGCGATCGCGCTCGAGGGCTCAGGGCTGGAACTGCCGATCCTGGTCGACGAGCGGTTGCGAGACAGGGAACTCGGCATCCTCGACGCGTTGACCTCGCACGGCGTCGACGTGCGGCTGCCCGAGGAGGCGGCGCGACGGCGCTGGCTGGGGAAGTTCTACTACCGGCCGCCGGGCGGAGAGTCATGGACGGATGTTGTGCTGCGCGTGCGTTCATTCCTCCGCGATCTGGACTCGACGAGCGGCGACGGCCCCGTGCTGATTGCAGCGCACGACGCCGTTGTGATGGTGTTCCTCTACATCTGCCTCGGCTGGTCTGAACAAGAGCTGCTCGACTTCATCGGCTCGCACACAGTGCTCAACGCGTCGGTCACGCAACTCTCGCGGGAGCCCGGCTCGGCACGCTGGACCCTCGACGTCTTCTCACACGACGATCACCTTGAAGCCCTTGGCGTCCCAGTCACCCGACACGGAGGAGACAGCAATGTCCACCCGCACTGACCCCTCCGACCACGTAGTGGTCACCCCCAACCTGCTGCGGGAATGGGCGCTGCCCGAGGCCAGCGACTCGAAGTACGGGCGCGGCACAGTGCTCATCGTCGGCGGCGCACGGCGCTCCCCCGGTGCGGCGATGCTCGCTGGAATGGCCGCGCTGCGCGTCGGCGCCGGGCGGCTGACACTCGCTGTGGCTGGGTCCGTCGCTGCACCTGTCGCTGTCGCCGTGCCCGAGAGCGGAATCGTGTTCCTGCCCGAAACGGCGGACGGTGCTGTCTCCGGGGACGGGCTCGCGGTTGCCGAAAAGGATCTCTCGAGCAGCGACGCGGTGCTCGTGGGTCCCGGCCTCGATGACCCCGACGAACTCAAGGTGATGCTCTCGACCCTGCCGTCGCTTTTGGGTGAGGAAACGGTCGTCGTGCTGGACGCGTTCGCGCTCGGAGTTCTTCCCGGGGTGCCGGATGCCGTCTCGGCGTTGGCCGGTCGGCTGCTGCTGACACCGAATAAAGGCGAGGCCGAGCGGTTGCTCGAACGAGACCTCGGCGACGATCTTGCCACGGACATCGCGGAAATTGCCGAGCGTTATGGCGCAGTGGTCACCTGTTACGACGTCATCGCTCATCCCGACGGTCGGGTGTGGCGCACCGGAACCGGCGCGGGCGGACTCGCCACATCGGGCAGCGGCGACGTGCTCGCCGGCGCCATCACCGGGCTCTGCGCACGCGGTGCATCGCTCGAGCAGGCGGCGGTCTGGGCCACCCACGCGCACGCCGCGGCCGGTGATCGTCTCGCCGTTCAGGTCGGCCCGATGGGGTTCCTGGCGCGCGAACTGCTCGACGAGTTCCCGCGCGTGCTGGTCGAAATCAACGGGTAGCGCCTACCCGCACCTTGCGTGGGCGCAAACGGTTGATGGTGCGCGCTCGGTGTCGCCTGCCCGCACCTTGCGTGGGCGCAAACGGTCAGTCACGCTGTGCTCGGTCACAGATGGCGACGATCTTCGTGAAAATTCGACCGTTCGCGACCGAGCAAGGGTGCAACAGCCGTTTGCGACCGAGCAACGCGGCGTGGGGCGTGGGGCGTGGGCGCAAACGGTCAGTCACGCTGTGCTCGGTCACAGATGGCGACGATCTTCGTGAAAATTCGACCGTTCGCGACCGAGCAAGGGTGCAACAGCCGTTTGCGACCGAGCAAGGGTGCAACAGCCGTTTGCGACCGAGCAAGGGTGCAACAGCCGTTTGCGACCGAGCAACGCGGCGTGGGGCGTGGGGCGTGGGCGCAAATGGTCAGTCACGCTGTGCTCGGTCACAGATGGCGACGATCTTCGTGAAAATTCGACCGTTTGCGACCGAGCAAGGGTGCAATAGCCGTTTGCGACTGAGCAACGCGGTGTGGGCCGGGCGACCGCCGATGGTGACTCCGCAGCGGGCAGCGTGGCCGGAACGACCGCGATGGCGGCTCCGCATCGGGTGAACGGCGCACCACGGCTCAGCAAACTTTTCCCTCACCGGGAATACGGTGGAATACCTTGTCGTTGGGGCTACGGCGGTCAGTGCCATTTCGCACTCTCCGCGAGAAGGTTCGTGAACGCCTGGCGTGGCATCCGCTCGCCTGCATCCTCCCTCTGCCCCACCGCGCCCGCGGCTGACAGCCCCTCGAGTGCGCTCGACTGAACAATTGGACTTCTGTGAACGATCGCGTCCCCCTTCTCGACGACTCCGTCGCCTCAGCCGAAACGGTCTCCCCCGACCATGTGGCTCGCAACCGCCGGGTGATCTGGCTGCTACTTGCCGCGACCTTCGTTGTGATCCTCAACGAGACGATCATGAGCGTCGCGATCAACGAGCTCATGCTCGACCTCAACATTGACGCTCGCGCCGCGCAGTGGCTGACCACGGCGTTCCTGCTCACCATGGCTGTTGTCATCCCGATCACCGGGTTCCTGTTGCAGCGTTTCCACACGCGCCCGATCTTCATCACGGCGATGAGCCTGTTCTCGATGGGCACCCTGCTCGCCGCGCTCGCCCCCAACTTCGAGGTGCTGCTCGTCGCCCGCGTCGTGCAGGCTTCTGGCACCGCGATCATGGTGCCTCTGCTGATGACCACGATCATGACGCTCATCCCTGTCGCCCAGCGCGGCCGGATGATGGGCAACATCTCCATCGTCATCTCGGTCGCACCAGCGATCGGCCCCACGATCTCCGGCATCATCCTCAACGCGCTGAGCTGGCGCTGGATGTTCTGGATCGTA
Organism: Mycetocola zhadangensis; assembly: GCF_003668565.1. Lineage (GTDB taxonomy): Bacteria > Actinomycetota > Actinomycetes > Actinomycetales > Microbacteriaceae > Mycetocola_A > Mycetocola_A zhadangensis. Next base: position 470,204 of record NZ_RCWJ01000002.1, on the reverse strand, counting down.
CTGCCGATCGCCGTTGTCATGCTGGTCATCGGCATCCGCCGGGTCGAGAACGTGTCCGAGCCTCGGCGCGTGCCCCTCGACGTGATCTCGGTCCTGCTGTCGGCGTTCGGCTTCGGCGGACTGATCTACGGGCTGAGCCAGATCGGCGGGCACGGCCCCGCCGACGCCACCGCAGCTGAACAGTCCGCAGCGGCCATGCCGATGTGGATCGCACTCGCCGTCGGCGTGCTCGGGTTCGGCAGCTTCATCATTAGGCAGCTGCTGCTGCAGCGGCACGACCGCGCACTGCTCGATCTGCGCACGTTCCGCTCATCGAACTTCAGCATCTCCATCGTCGTGATGGTGATCAGCATGGCTGCACTCTTCGGCACGATCATCCTGGTGCCTATCTTCACCCAGCAGGTGCTCGGACTCGAACCGCTTGAGACCGGCCTGCTGCTCCTGCCAGGCGGGCTCCTCATGGGTCTGCTCGCGCCGTTCGTCGGCCGTCTCTACGACAGGTTCGGCCCGCGGCCGCTGCTCATACCCGGTTCGATCGTCGTGAGCTCCGCCCTCTGGGCGCTGGCCATGGTCAGCGAGTCGACCTCGCCGTTCTACCTCCTCGGCGCGCACATCGTCCTGAGCGCCGGGCTGTCGTTCCTCTTCACTCCACTGTTCACGTCGGCCATGGGTTCGGTGAACCCGCGCTTGTACACCCACGCCTCGGCGACGGTGAGCACCGTGCAGCAGGTCGCGGGTGCCGCTGGAACCGCGCTGTTCATCACCCTGATGTCGACCACATCAGCCGCCCTGGCCAGCGACGGCGCTTCCGACGTCGCTGCGGCAGCCGGCGGAGTGCAGTCAGCGTTCTTCGTTGGCGCGATCATCTCGCTGCTGGCCGTGGTCGGAGCGATCTTCGTGAAGAAGCCCGCCGACCTGCCCGAAGGCATGCCGGTCGGGCACTAGGTCACGACGCGGAACGAACCACCCGGTACGTCGACTGGGTAAACCCGGCATCGAGTGCCCGCGTCGCGGTCAGCTCGAGTTCGACATCGGACTCGAGCTGACCGAACAGCCGGATCCCCGAACCGATTAGCACCGGCGCGACGCTGATCGTGATCTCGCTGAGCAGTCCCTCGCGCAAAAACGTTGACACGGTCTTCCCGCCGTCCGCGTACACCCTCGTGATCCCCTCACGCTCGAGCGTTTCCAGTGCATCGTCGAGCGTTCGGTGCACCGTGGCGTTCGGCCATTCGGTGCTCTCCAGCGAGGTGCTCAAAATCAGGATGCGTTTGTCGCCATACGGATACTCCTCGAAGTCCTTCACGACGTCATAGGTGCCGCGGCCCATCACCATCGCGTCGATCGACGCGAAAAAGTCGTCATAGCCGGTATCGCCGAGCGCCTCACCGCGTCCGACCAGCCAGTCGAGTGTGTCGTCTTCTCGAGCGATAAAACCGTCGACACTTGTTGCCAGAAAAGCGGATGCCACGAGGCCATTTTCGTTTCTTATTTCGTTCATGCGAAAAAGCTACTCGAGGCATCCGACATCGAGGTATCCTCCCGAGGATCAGACGCCCGGAGCCGGACGGAGGATGCAGAACTCGTTGCCCTCGGGATCGCGAAGGAGGCAGCTCACAGTCCGGTTTCCCGGTTTACGCTGGGCACATGACCTCTTCCTTCTCTCATGAGCCGGACGCCAAACGGTACGCGCTGCACATTGGGAACGAGCTTGTCTGCGTCGCCGACTACTCACCACGCCCCGGCGCCGTGTACTTCACGCACACGTACACAACCCCGTCGCGGCGGGGCAACGGTCATGCAGCAGCCCTCATCGAGTTCGCGATGAACGACATCGAGTCGAGAACCGACGACCGTGTCGTCCCCGTCTGTTCGTTTGTCGTCGACTGGTTCGCCGGCCACCCGGAGCGGAAGAATCTCCTGAACCGCTAACGCCTGTCGTTACAACTCGTGTGACTCCGCGAGCGTAATGAAGGCGCTGAGTTCGGCCACTTCCTTGGCCGTGACCGGCAGGTAGTCGGTCAGCGCCGGTGAGTAGACGAGCCAGGCGGCCCACTTCGCGCGCGAGATCGCCACGTTCAGCCGGTTCTTGAGAATGAGGAAGCCCATTCCTCGAGGAACCTCGGCCGCCGAGGACGCGGCGAGCGTCATGATCGCGATCGCTGCCTCCTGGCCCTGGAACTTGTCGACCGTGCCAACGCGCACTTCACCGAATCCGGCAGATGTGAGCGCGTCGCGAACTTCAGCGACCTGCGCGTTGTACGGCGACACCACGATGATGTCCTGCTGCCCGAGAGGCTCGGCGTTCCGGGACTCCGTGGGGTCGGTCCAGGCGCGACCGATCGCCGAACGCACAAGTTCCACAACCCGGTCCGCTTCCTCACGGGAGTAGGTGGAGTTTCCGGCATGTTCGACGCGCTCGACGTGAAGCCCGGCCTCGATGCCGTCGAGGTGACGGGTCGAGGTGACCTCATGGGCGTGGAGTTCTCCCTCGTAAGACAGTCGCGAAACCGGTGCAGTGACATCCGGGTGCATTCGTCGTGACTCGGCCAGGAAGTAACCGAGTTCAGCCGGGAGCACATCGTGTCCGTCGCTGACCCAGCCGAGAGCTGAGGTGTCAATCGGCTCGGGGTGCAGACCCTGGCTCACCTGCGGCAACTGCTGCGGGTCTCCGAGCAGGAGCAGGTTGCGAGCGGCAACACTCGCCGCGATGGTGAAGGCGAGTGAGTACTGTCCGGCTTCGTCGATGACGAGAAGGTCGAGCGAGTGTCGGGGGAACCGTGCCTTGTTGCTGAAGTCCCACGCGGTGCCGCCGAGGACGAAGCCGGTTTCTTCGTGTTCGGCCGCGAACATCAGCTGCCCGTTGGACGGCAGTTCGGTGTACGGCACCGGCGCTGCGTCCGCTCCGTTCTTCTGCACCTTGCCCACCAGCTCGGCGGGGAGCCCGGCCTTGACGACGGCGGACAGCAGGTTCTCGACCACCGCGTGGGACTGCGCCACAACGCCGATCTTCCAGCCGTGTTTCTGCACCAGCGCTGTGATGACGTGGGCACCCAGATAGGTCTTGCCCGTGCCTGGTGGGCCCTGGACGGCGAGGTAGGAGGCGTCGAGGTCGAGGATTGACTCCGTCACGGCGTCGATCCGGTCGCCCGAGACCGGCGCGAGCGATCCGCTACGGGTGCGGGGCGGCGTGCGGCGGAGGATGTCGACGACGGGGTCGATTGGCCAGGCCGGCTGGGCGTCGATGATGGCCTGCGCCCACTCTTCGATCGCCGGCTTCTGCTGCCCGGCTGGCGGCGGAGCTGCCGGGGTCAAAGCGATGGGCACAGCGTCGTACGGCTCGACGCCCGTCGGAGTGGTTTCCTCGACGAGAGCGCCGCGGTCGTCGACCTCGAGCACACGCACAGTTTTGGGAACCCGAGCGCCAGGGTCACCGATCTTCGCGTCGAACGGCCGCCCCTCGTACTCATAAACGAGATGCGGACCGGCCTGCTCACCCGGTTTCATGCTGCTCCCCGGTCCCCACGAGCCGGTCAGCCGCAGCCAGCGCCGTTCGTTCTTCTGCTTCCCCTCACGGAACCACGGCTTTTCAACGGTCACTCCGCCCGGAACAACAACCAGAACGTCGCGGGTGTCTGCCCAGTCGCCGATGTCTTGCACCAGTCGGGCGAAGTGGCCCCACCAGAAGCTCTTCTGTTCACGCTGGTGGTAGTCGAGCGCGGCAGCCGCGAACGCCGCAGCGGTCTCGTCCGCGCTGCGTCCGGCAGCGAGCCGATCCCCGGCGAGGGCGAGCAGGGCATAGCGGAGGGGTGACGGCTCGACGTCGGGAACCGAGTCCTTCGCCTCGTGCAGCGTTCCGGGCAAAACCCCGTTCTCGCGGCCCCGTTCGAGCAGCCAGTCCCGCAACCGCAGCGTCGAGACGCAGTCGTACTTGTTGTACTCGCCGATCTCGTCGAGCTTGTGCTGCCCCTCATTCACCGACCCGTGAGCGAGCAACTCCATCGCGTCGGCGTACTCGGTGATCGAGTCTGCGGCATTGATCACGCCCTCCTGATTGCGGAGTTCGTCACCCATGTAGAGCGGTTCGAGCTTCTTGATCGAGTACGACCGTGACCCGACCCGGATGCTCTTCTTGACCATCGGGTACAGGTCGACGAGCACGTTGTCGCGAAGCAGCGCATCGACCTCCTCCTCACCGATGCCGTGCCGGGCGGCGATCGAGGACAGGTGCGTGCGCTCGTATGAGGCGTAGTGATAAATGTGCATGTGCGGGAACCGAGCACGTCGTTCGGCGACGAAGTCGAGGAACTCCCGCAGAGCCACGCGTTCCTCAGCGAAACTGTGCGCCCAGAACGATGTGAACGTTTCGTCGTTGTCGACGAGTCCGAACAGGTAGTCGAGCCCCCACGAGTGGCCGTCGCCCTCGGTGTAGAGAGGATCGCCCTCGAAGTCGAAGAAGATGTCGCCGGCGTCTGGCTCCGGCAGAGCGGCGAGCGCCTCGGGGTGAAACACCCGCACGGGCGGCGGTGTGTGGTCTTCGGGGCTCGACGGCCCGTGCAACTGCAGGTCGGCTTGCAACCGAAGCCCGGCCAGCGTCGAATCACCCATGCCGTCGATGCCGGCTCCGTCGAACGCGGCAAGCTCTTCGATGGTCGTAATGCCGGCGTTCGCCAATCGAGCGCGCTGGGTCACCCTCATGCCGGCGACCAGCAGCACATCCCGGCTGGCCTGAATCTCGAGCTCACAGGTCTCACAGCGACCGCAGATCGAATAACGCTCGTCGCCCCACGCCACAACGTCGGTGTCTGCGATGCGCTCGGCGATGATGTGCGCGAGCCGCTCTTTGCGTTTGCGGTAGACCGGCATGATGTCGCTGACCCTGTGCTCGCTCGTGGTTCCGTTGCCGAGCAATAGCTCGACGGCGTCGGCCGCGGCAACTCCGCGCGCCTCGAGTTGTTCAACGTACGCGGCCAGCTGCAGCAGTGCTGTCACCTTCGCCGATCGTGCCAGTTTGGTGTCTTGCACCAGGTAGCGGCCGTCCGGCCGTCGCACAATGAAGTCAGCGAATCCAACAAAGATCCCGTCGAAGAAAGTGGCCTGAAACACCACATCGGCTTCGCTCGCGAACGCCCGGTCGGTGGCGGCCACCGCGGCCTCGAGGGCGTCGGTGGTCATCTTGTCCGGACGCGAAATCTCGGCAACGCCGTCGCCGAACTCCGCCCGATACGCGTCGAGCACCCGCGCCTCGTGTTCATCCCCGAGCCGCCCGGTGCGCGCCAGCATGGCATCGGCTTTCTCATCGACCCGATCAATGCGTCCGAGCTTCGCGTCGAGTTTGCGCAGGAACGCGAACTCGCACTTCGACGCCGCCGTCAAGTCACTGGCGCTGGTGACGAGTGAGTCGTCGAGGAAGAACACAGGACCTCCGATGGTCGATTTCGTTCTCGAGGCTAGCGGCAGCGCCCGACATCGACCGCACTCGCCCGGTCTGGGACTATCGGCGCTATATGTATATGGCGGCGTTCTGTGATCGCTAGCTGGCGCATCGGCCTGGTCGCCTGCGTCGGCTCAGCGCAGGCGACCGAAGTCTTATGTCCCATGGGTTTCGAGACACCGAGGTTACGAGACACCTCGTATCGGCCGGGTCACGATAATGAGAGCCCCGCGAGCAACTACTCAAAGTCCGCAAGAGGAACTGAGAAGACGTCTAGAGTTTCAACGTCTTGGCAAGACAGCAAGTTCCTTCCGCCAGGTCGTAGCTGCCCCGAGAGCGTCTGTGAAAGGGATCTCTAATTCGACCGAAAAGGTGTACCTCGCGATCTGATCGGTTGCCGGCCCGCGATGGTTTGGGGGCAACGCCTCCAAGGAGAAGTGAACTCGAACGACGGCTGTGTCTTCCCCGTAGCTTTTGACGCTGAAGGCAAGATTCGGCTCAGTGAATGCAAGGGACGGTTCGATGCCACCGTTGCCGCGTAACCCGGTGGGAGCCTCACGCCGATTCGCAACGCGCTCAAACCACTCGGCGATCTCTATTGCTTCGTCGATAACCAAGGAGGGGTGCCGGAAGGACCACTTCTGTTCCTTGGCGGTAACTTCACCGGCGATGACAAGCCAGTTGTCATCCCAAGCATCTCCCATCGCCGATGCGAACTCGTATTCAACCGGATGAAGAACGACGCGCGGTATGCCAGAAAGGTCCTTGAGTTCCATTTCAAGATCATCGCATCGCGCCCGGCGTGTATTTCGCTTGATGTGATCCAGGTGCCTTCGGTTGTCGACACATGTATGCCCAGCATCCGTTGAACGGATGCTCTGGGCGCGAATCGACGCAGCAACTTATTCCGGACTCTCCGGGGGTGACAAGCGCCGAAAACGGTTCCTCAGAATCTGGGAGAGCCACGTTCCCAGTGAGCCCAAAGTGATGATGAAGGGCGGCGCGGGGTCAACACTGTTCATCCAGTCTTCGTCGAAGACGGGCCACGAAAGCACAGACGATCCTTCCTTGTCTGTGTCCTCTGATGCAGTGATTGTTTCGTCGGCAAGTTCGATCGTCTCTATAGGAATTGCCGTTCGTGACTCGCTCGAAAGCGCGCGGTGGTCCACCGAGTGCAGGGACTCGATGACTATCTCTTCGCCTGATACCCAGACTCGCCGCAACCGTAGCTGTGCAGGCTCGTAGTCAGCGGGTACCTCCACACACAACACGACCTCGAGCGACATGACCAGAATTCGAAACCTTCGACCTACCCGATCGGTGAAGACCGGCGCGGGCGCGAAACCTGCCCACTCACCCTCGCGCTCGAACTCGAGGTCGATGCCGAGATCAGTCAGGGACTCGTAAGTCCTACTCAGGGACTCGTTCTTCTTACTGGGATCCCCCCACGACAAATTGATCGGCGGATCAGGTGGGTCCCCGAGGACTACTGCCATGGCCGGCGCCTACCCTTCTGATCGCTGTTCTTGTACGTCTCGCAACTATAGGGATCCGAGACGTCTCACTCGCATTCCAAATGCGGTGCTCGTTTGTCTCGTATCCCATGGGTTTCGAGACAGCCAGGTTATGAGACACCGGACCCCCAGTGACGGTGGACTCGAAGTGGCGGTTCAACGCAGTTGTCTATAGCGGCACGGCGACGCTACGGCTCCCGTAAGCGGAACCCCTACTGCATCAAATCTTGCTGGAACGACTGCGCGCAAAGAGAACGACTCCGGTGATCATCAACGCGATCCCGCTCGCCGCTATGACAGTTACTGTCCAAGCGGGCTGCACGGAGATGTACCCACCTCCGGGCGCCGGGAACTGGCACGTGATACCAAGTGGGACAAGGGACGGTTCGCCACTGATCTCGCCTTCAAGCAGAGCCTCTGGCGGGTGCGAAGCGACGATCTGGCAGAAGAAGTCCGGGTTTCGGAGCCCCGTCCAGTAGTTGAAGAGCAACATGGCCGGGAAGGTGAGCAGGCCCGCCACGAACGCGACAATGGCTGTTGATTTCTGCATGGTTTCCCCCTGTACCCAATAACGTCACACTAACGAATCGTGGCGATTTCCAAGTAACCCTCAACGAGGAGCCCGACGGGAAGGGTTGCTCTACGAACGTTCGACTGATTTCGCGACCAGCGACGCGACTTGTGAGGGCGTGAGCTGTGTCGTGTCTATGACTTCGGCAGCGTTGTGAAGCCACGCGTTGGACGCCTCGTCGTACATGGCGAGATGGTTAAGGCGAAAGTTCGAAGGCTCCATCACTTCGTCCGCCATGATGCGCCGACGAAGTGTGTCTTGGTCGGCGTGAAGCACGAAATGGTGCAAACGAATGTTGTGTGCGGCTATGCCTTCGCTGATCTCTCGCCAGTACGCTTCGACGAGCACGGTCATCGGCATGATCAATGTTCCGCCGGTGTACTGAAGAATTCGCCGAGCAGTTTCGACTACGAGTTGGCGCCACGGCGGCCAGTTCTGGAAGTTGTCCGTCTCCGGTAGCCCGGGATGGACGCCCATGAGGGTCTCGCCGACGCTCTCGGCGTCGAATATGCGTGAATCGGGAATCAGTTGCTGAACAAGTGCAGCGGTAGTTGTTTTCCCCGCGCCATGAGTCCCATTCAGCCAAACGATCATTTCGCAATGGTAGCGACGTCCTCCAGGCGTCCGTCAGCCGGACCCTTTACGCGCGAACCCTCAGCGAGAACGACCAGGAATCACCGCCATATCGGCGACGATGACCCGATGTTCCATCGAATCGGATCTCATCTACTCGAGCACGCTCCTGTGCTCCTTTGAACTGCAAATGGGCTGGACAGAAGTGATTTTCTAGGAGTACGTTCACCTCAACCGCCTGCGGTGGCGGGAGCGTCGGTCATGTCGCAAGGAGATAGCAATGTCTACTGGTTCGCCCTCAGATCGCGCGATGGTCGATGTTGTGAGATCGGCAGTTCTCGGATTCCTCGCTGGGTTGGTTTGGTTCGTTGTCCTGTCGTACAGCGAAGGGGCGCGGGTGGACTCGCTGACGGCTGGAGATACGCTGCGTGTCATCCCCGTGATTCTGATTTCCATAGCGGTGAGCGCGGTCGCCATTTGGGCTATCTCGCGGCTCCGGACAGCGTTCGGAATCGGCACAGCCGTTGGACTGATCGTATTGGCGCTCATCGGACTGATCGTTGGTGACCTAGCCATGGCATTCGCGAACCCAATCCTGTTACCGTTCCCAAGTTTATTCAGCCGAGGCGCAAGCGCTATCTCCGTATGGATCGCGGTAGTCGCGTCACTAATCTTCGCTTCCCCGACCAAACGCCGAAACCCCGATGTTCAGCGTGCGGAAGAACAACCTCGATTGAGCCACCAGTACCCATAAACCGGACCTCTACCGACACAGAGTTGCGGCCAAACCTCCGAACTTTGCGAGCACCGGCAACGCGTCACTTGGGAACCCTGACCGAGCGAGACGCCTTTCGCCTTCTCCTCGAGCTATTTGTCCCAAGCAACGGTTGGCTGAAGCCCGCGTGCTTCCCGCTCCTCGTTTAACAGATCCTGAATCAGTCCGCGCTTCGCCAACGTGTACGCCTTTCCGGCGACGAGCGTCGCGCCGAGGTAAATCTTCAGCGCGGCATATCGCTCCCGGGCCGTCGCATCGTGCATCAGTTTGTCGCGAAAGACGCGCTGATTGCAGAGTTCCCACTCGCCCATGGAGAAGACGTGAAGAATTTCGGTCCGTCCTGAGTCGGTTCCGCGAACGAAGATCGCGTGGTTCTTCGGTCCCGTTCGATGCTCTTGATACCCGAGTGATTCGATCGCTGGGCCTAGCGAGAATGGGTCGATATTCGACGCTGTACAGGCGGCGATGTCGATGACGGGCTTTGCCGGGAGTCCGGGTATCGCCGTGCTGCCGATGTGTTCGATGGCGATGATCTGCGTGCCAAGAGCGGCTCGAAGCCTTTGAGCTTGCTCGGCAAAGCGAATCGGCCAATCCGAACTATACGGCACGACGGTGACCATGGCAGCGACTCTATCCCTAGACCATCTCAAGCCGAACCTTCAGTGGGACAAGTCGCGAGACCAAGCCACTTCGCGATCCAATTGACCGGTCTCGGTGAAGAGCATCACCTGGCGAGTGGTACGCAGTGCCGCCGCCAATTCGTAGCGGTCCGCGGGTTCGAAGCCGAGCTTCTGCCAAAACGGCCCAGACCGTCGGCTGAGAATCAGTGCGTGCAGTCCGTCGTCGCTCAGCTCATATCCGGTGCTGGCAATGATGGTTCCGTTGGCGTCGCGCTTTATCCACAGTCGGGTCGAGGCTGAATCGAGTCCGCTCAGAGTGAGATCGACATCCCGGAGAAAGTGTGTCACCTCGTCAATATCGACAGGAGAAACCGGCGCGAGTGGCTGCATCTGACGAGTCTATTGAGCGCTCTCAACCAGCTCACGGAGGGAACCTCACAATTGGACCGCCGACAGCAACTCAAATCCTTTGGAGCTCCTTGTGTCTGTCAAGGCAATAACTACTGCAGCGTCAGCAGTCCTGATCGATAGTCTGGCGACATGCCTCCTATGAAGACTCACGGCGCTACGCGCTCACCTGTGGTGGCAGCTTGGGTCGTCCTTCTGGGCTTGCTCGCACTTTGGGTGGCGCAGCCGGTCCTGCCAAGTTGGGCCTGCGCGGCCAGCCTGGCAGGACCGTGCCCCCCGCACTTATTGCCGGTTCGCGCATCGCTGATTAGCGCAAGCATCCTTATCGCGCTGCTCGCGACTGTCATAGTCGGGTTGCTGCTTCGGCCCAGAGCAAACCGGTGGCTGAGCGGTATGTCTCGAAGTATCGTCTTCGCCGTGCCGGTAGTCCTAGTCTTGACAGTCGTCGCACACTTCCTGATACCGCAGCCCTGAATAGAGCCTGCTTCGCTCGCATTGCCGGGCCGACCTCGAAACGCCGCGCCCGCACGCAGGACGCTCAACGGACTCTTCCCGGCGTTCACTGCCCGCAATGAAGTTGCCGGGCGGCCAAGTCCCGCAAGCCCCGCCCGTTGAGGATTGCCGCTCAGGCGCCCCTTACGTGGCAGCATGGCCCGACCGATGTCTCATATCCCTAGGGTTTTGAGACAGGCAGGTTACGAGACACCGGACCCTCGCGACTGCTCTCGCGCCGGATCCCGTCAATCGCCTTGCGGCTCGCTGTCGTGGTGAGCCAGGCGCCAGGGTTGGGCGGTATGCCGTCCACCGGCCAACGCTCCGTGGCGATCGCGAAGGCTTCCGCGGCCGCGTCCTCGGCAGTGTCGAGATTCCCGAACCGCCTGGCGGTTGTCGCCACGACCCGTGCCCACTCGTCTCGGTGGGCGCGGGTCAAGGCGTCCTGCGCGTCGATCAGGTATCCGACAGGAGGGGCCGCACTTCGAGCCGACGGTTGCAGGCTTTCGAGCCCTCGCACATCAGCTTGAGGGCGACGTCCAGGTCAGGCGCGTCGATGATCCAGAATCCGGCGGCCCACTCCGTGGCTTCGACGAACGGTCCGTCGGTGAAGACCGGCTCGTCGCCGCGCCCGTCGATCACGGTCGAGACCGTCGGGTCGGCGAGGCCGGCGGCGAACACCCAGTGGCCGCCGGTGACCAGCTTCTCGTTGAAGGCGTCGATCGCGACAGCCTCTTAGACGGTGCCCGATTCGCTGCGGTAGTCGATGACATTGACCAGGTATTGCATGGCTTGGTCCTCTCAGGCGTAGTTGGGGCGGCCGGTGAGCCGGTAGGTGTGAGCGAGGACACCGGTCGGGAACGCCCGCGTCTCGACCAGTTCGAGACCGAAGTCTTTGCCTTGCTGCGGGAACAGCCGAAGGCCGTCTCCCACGATGACCGGGCACACGATGAGGTTGATCTCGTCGACGAGTTCGTTCTCGAGCAGCCAGCGCGCCAGCACGCCGCTGCCCACGACCACCAGCTCGCCGCCCGGCTGTGCCTTCAGTTCCCTGATGCCCGCGGCGATATCCCCCGAGATCACCGTCGTGTTCTTCCACGCCGGGTCGGTCAGGGTGTTGGACACGACGTACTTCGGCCGAGGATTCATCGCGCCCGAAAACGGGTTCGAGTCGTCGGCCTGACCACCCCAGTAGCTCGCGAACAGTCCGTACGTCTTGCGGCCGAGCAGGAACGCGTCCGCGCGCTGCCACGTCGAAGCGATGTACGCGGCCGACTCCTTGTCGCCGGTCGGGATGGCCCAGCCGCCGCGAGCAAAACCGGGGTCGAGCTCGTCATTGTTGCCGCCATTTGCCTGCATGACGCCGTCGACGCTGACCTGGATCGAGATCGTGAGATTCATGGTATTGCTCCCTTGTTCCGAGTCACCTCTGGAGGCGGCTTTACTACTTCAACGAAACGCGATCACCCGATTCGACAATTGTTCCTCAAGACCGTCACAGTGTTTACACCTGCAGCCTTTGCCAGGGGAGTCGAGAACCCGATGCAAGAGCTCAGCATCGGATGGGAGTGGGCGACGACACCCGAGCTATCTCTATGTTCAGGTCTCGCAAGACGTTCGGCTACCCCGACGAAGAGATATCAACGAGATGCCGGCGATCGAGGGTCAGTCGATCGCTGCGGTTTCACCGGGGTCAGAGTGCCCGCGCCCGCCGGTCCCAATCGGCCCTCTTGGCCTCTTCCTCTTCCTCTTCCTCTTCCTCTTGCCAGAAATGGCCGTCATGATGACGAACGTACAAAAGGAAACCAAGGAACGCTGCACCCAGGATCAAACCCCGCGAGAGATAGGTAATTCCCCAGCTCCCAAACAGTTCCCACGACCAGATTCCCGACTATCATCACCAACTGCAGTTTCGCGTCAGCCGCGACGAGTGGAGTACGAGCAGGTTGGAGCGCTGAAGGATGGGTCATTGGACGCGAGCCATCATTTGTGATGGCTCGGTCAGCTCGGTGAAGCCGTATTGGGCGTAAAGCCCGTGAGCATCGCCCGTTGACAACAGAATCCGTTTTAGGTCTAAGGTTCCAGGTCCGCCATTACACCAGCGGCCAGCATTTTGCCGATGCCTTGACCGCGGGCTTCGGTTGCGACGAACACGTCGCAGAGCCAAGCGAACGTAACGCCGTCAGTCACGACGCGACCGTAAGCCACCTGCTCTCCAGACCCGATGTCGTACACCCCGTAATTCCGAGAGGCGTCGATAGCTGCATCCTGCTTCTCACGAGCCCTACCTTGCGCCCAATAGGACTGCTCGCTGAGCCACTGGTGCACCCGGGCACGATCAACTCTGTCCGTTTCGGCGGAGAAGATATAACGCTCAGTCATGACAACACCCAAAAGGAATGGGGTGTTGCATCTCGAAACAACGCATGCCAACTTCCGTCTCCTGTCGGATTAGGACGCGTCCGCCGCTCGATAGCGCCACATAGCGATCACAGAACGCCGCCACGAAGCGCTAACAGTCACGCGCCCGGTTATCCCAACGCGAGCGCCACCCCGTCGAGAATGTCATGCTCGCTCGTAATCACCTCGGTCACTTGGCGTCCGGTGCCCGCCGTCCGATCCCGCACGAATCGCAGCAGCTCCGCCCAGATCACCGCGCCGGCTGCGATCACGTCGACCCGCCCCTCGTGCATAAACGGCAGCGCCGCGCGCTGATCCCGCGGCATCCTCGCCAGGTCGTCACACGCGGCGAGCACCAGCTCGAGCGGCAGCCGCGCCCCACTAATCAAAGCGGGGTCGTAGCTCGGCAACCGCAGCGCGTGCGCCGTGATCGTAGTCACTGTTCCGGCAACACCGAGAACAGCGGATGCCGCCGACACGTCGACGACTCGTCCCGCCTCCTCGAGGGCGGAGCGGACATCGTGAGCAAGGGCGTCCCGCTCGAGCGTCGACAGAGGGTCAGCTGTGACGTGCCGCTCGGTGAGGCGGACGCAGCCAACGTCCATGGAGAACGCGGAGACCGGGCTCGTTCCGCCGAGCACCAGCTCGGTCGAACCGCCGCCGAGGTCAATAACGAGCCTCAGCTCCCTCTCTGTTGCGCTCGGGTCGAGCACACTGAGCGCGCCGCGGAACGACAGCTCGGCCTCCTCGCGCCCCTCGAGCACCTCGGGTTCGACACCGAGCATCTCGCGAACCGGACCGAGAAAGTCGCCGCGATTCGTGGCATCCCGCGTCGCACTTGTCGCCACGAATCGCAGCCGCTCAACTCCGTGTTCCGTGCAGAGGTCGGCGTAACGACGGGTCACCGCCAGGGTGCGGGCCAGCGCATCGGGTGCGAACCGGCCGGTGCGGTCGACGCCCTGCCCAAGCCGGACCACTTCGAGGGTGCGCACAACGTCCGTCAGCCGCCCCTCGGTCACATCGGCGATGAGCAGGCGGATCGAGTTCGTTCCACAGTCGATGGCGGCGACTCGGGTCATGGGCAGCTCCAGGGTTGGCGGAAGTACGAGGGTATCGCGGGCCCGTGCGAGAACCGTCGTGGCTGGAAAGGTCGGCGGTTAGGCTTAGCTGGATCTCCCATGACCGCCGCACACGCCCAGAACGCCCTCGATGACCAGACTCGACGCCTGGTCGGCGCGCTGCGTGGGCGCGTGCTCGAGATCGGGGCCGGGTATGGCGAAAACTTCGACCTGCTTCCGGCCGACATCGACTACGTGGGGCTTGAACCGAACCCGAAGCGCATCGACGAGCTCGCGTACGAGGCCGATCGCAACGGGCACCCGGCTCCTCCGCTCGCCGCGAAAGCCGAGAACATTCCGCTTGCGGATGCCAGTGTCGACGCCGTTCTCGGAACCCTCGTTCTCTGTTCGGTCACCGACATCAACCGCGTGATGGCCGAGCTCGCGCGCGTGCTGAAGCCCGGCGGGCAGTTCGTCTTCGTCGAACACGTCGGCGCACTGCGCGGAACCTGGCGCCGGGCCGCCCAGCGGATCGCGGCCCCGTTCATGAAAGTGACCGCTGGCGGCTGCGACCCCGTGCGCGACACCGAGTCGCACATCCGCGCCTCTGCGCTCACGATCGCCGAGATCGAGCACTACACCCTGCCTGGGGCGCTCGGGGTGTCCGTGCCGTTCATCGCCGGTGTCGCCATCAAATCGGCGCCGAGCGGCGAGGACCCTGTCGACCTTTAGCAGCCGGGCTGGCGTTTGTCTTGCCCTTTCTTCTGCAGTGCTCGGCCGTTAGCGTGAACTCATGACTGATAACGAGCACGCCAAGCCCAAGGACCGCTCCGCACACAGCGAGGGCGAACCAACGCAGCCCGCCGAGGACCTGCCAGACGGTTCAGGCTCGGACAACCCGAACAAGGACGACACCGACCGCGACACAGTTTCGGGCGGCCCCGCAGACTAGGTGCCGCTTGTTCCGGTCGCGCGATTACGTCGAATAACGCACCATTCGACGTAAATGCGCGACCGGAACGAGGAATTTACCCACCGACTAAGCGCGAGCGTCTTTCGGATGCCGCAAACTCGCGGGGAACGCGATGTTGCGGCACTGGAACGGTGAGATGAGGCGGCTGGTGGTCACCTCGGTTCCCCGCCGTCAGCGAACGGATGCTCCCTGGCACGCGCGCGGGCGGCTCGCTGTCAGTGGCGCGTGAGATCATTGGAATATGTCGTCGACCGCAACTCCCCTGGTCGATGTGACCGACATCATCCGTCTCGTCGGCAACTCCGCCTTCAACCGTGCGGCCGTGTATGCCCGCAACGGCGCCGTCCTCAAGGTCAACTGGAACTCAGACACGAGTCGCCTGACCGGCACCGTCCAGGGCACAGACTTTGAGCCGTACCTCTGCAAGGTGAACCTGACCCAGGGCACCAAGAACTACAGCCGCCCCACCTCGAGCACCTGCACCTGCCCCATCGGCGGTGCGTGCAAACACGTGGCTGCGATCCTCCTGGCAAGCAACGCCGCTCGAGTGAAGCAGCTCAACGCCGGCTCAGCGGCGAGCGCACGCACCAGTGATGAGACCTGGGCAGACGAGTCCGCCTCGGTCACCGACGCCTGGCTCGAACGCCAGATGCGACAGGCAGACGAGTGGGCGGGCATCGAACACCGACCATTACGGCCTGAGCCGAAAGCGCCGGTCGGTCCGCCGCAACCCGCGTGGAAGACCGCGGTGAGCGCGCTGACCGGCGACGCGACAGCATCCGCCCCCCTTGCCCACACGATGATGGGCCTGCAATTCGAACTGCGCGAGCAGACACCGCGCACGAAGCACCGGTGGAACGGCCCGACAGCGCGCACGGCGAAGTCGACGACTGAGCTCAGCGAATACCGGCTCGGAGTGCGACCGGTGATTCGCAACGGCAAGGGCAACTGGGTGCGCACCAATGTGGGCTGGAACACGTTCAGCTACCAGGTCAACCGGCTCGGGCTCCACCCAGACCAGCACCGCTGGTTCGGCCAGTTCTCGGCGCTGCACCGCGCCACCCGTGAGGTTTACGTCGGCGGGCAGGAGCTCGACTGGCTCTACCTCGACGACTTCCACAGCCCGCTGCTCTGGACCCTGCTTGCCGAGGGTCGGCGGCTCGGTATCGCGTTGCTCGGGTCGAAGAAGGACGCGACAGTCACGATCGGCAGCGAAGCCAGCGTCACCCTCGACGCGCGCACAGACAGCGACGACCTCCGGCTCGAGACCACTCTGGTCATCGACGGCAGCGAGCACTCCGCGACGGACGCCGGAAGCATCGGCAACCACGGCATCTACAGCTACGCGCTCGAACCCGTGCCGTCGTTCATCCTCGCACCGACGAAGTCTCCGCTGACCGACGAGCAGCGCCGCCTCATCGGCAAACCGTCGACCGTCGTCGTTCCAGCCGACGACATCGGCGAGTTCCTCACCGAGTTCTACCCGAAGCTGCGCCGCTCGATCGCGATCACCTCGTCCAACGACACTGTCGCGTTCCCTGAGGTATTGCCGCCGACACTCGTGCTCACCGCGAGCTTCGGTGCAAAGCACACCCTGAGCCTCGACTGGGGCTGGGAGTACGCCGAGGGAAGTTCGGTGAGACGGATGCCACTGGCCGCCTCGCCCGCCGACTCCAGCGTGCGCGATACGGAGGCCGAACTCGCTCTTGCTGCGACGGCCACCCGAATCCTGCGGCCGGCTCCGCTCGCTCCCGTCGCGCTGCAGGGTCTCGACGCCGCCGAATTCACCGACAAGGTGCTGCCAGAGATCGAGGCCGCCGACGGCACCCGGGTCGACGTCATCGGCGAACGTCCCGACTATCGTGAGCTCACCGAGACGCCCATGCTCAAGGTCACCACGGTGGAGACCGACCAGCGTGACTGGTTCGATCTCGGTGTTGTTGTCACGATCGACGGCAAGAACATCCCGTTCGGGCCGCTGTTCAAGGCGCTGTCGAAGGGGCAGAAGAAACTACTGCTCGTCGACAACAGCTACCTCTCGCTCGAACAGCCCGAATTCCAGCAACTGCACGACCTGATCGAGGAAGCGCGATCACTCGCCGAGTGGGACACCGGCCTCAGGATCAGCCGCTACCAGTCGAGCCTCTGGGAAGATCTCGAGGACCTCGCGGACGAGAGTGAACAGGCCGCGTCGTGGAAGGCATCCGTCACCGGGCTCCGCGAACTGACGAGTGTGGAGCAGACCCCGCTGCCGACCGGGCTGAACGCGACGCTGCGCCCGTACCAGCACGACGGGTTCAACTGGCTCGCGTTCCTCTGGAAGCACTCACTCGGCGGAGTGCTCGCCGACGACATGGGGCTCGGCAAGACCCTGCAGGCCCTCGCGCTCATCGCCCATGCCAAGGAGACCGCAGCTCCAGGCACACACCGGCCGTTCCTTGTTGTGGCCCCGACAAGTGTCGTGTCGAACTGGCACGCCGAGGCCCAGCGGTTCGCGCCAGGCCTCAAGGTCGCCACCGTCACGGCCACCCGGGCGAAACACCGCAAGAGCGTTCCGTTCGCCGACGTCGACATTGTGCTCACCTCGTACACCCTGATGCGGCTCGACTTTGAGGCGTACTCCGATCACGAGTGGGCCGGGCTCATCTTCGACGAGGCCCAGTTCGTCAAGAACCGCACCTCCCGGGTGCACCAGGCCGCCCGAGACCTCCGTGCCCCGTTCAAACTGGCGATCACCGGAACGCCGATGGAGAACAACCTCCTCGAACTCTGGAGCCTGTTCGCGATCGTCGCACCAGGCCTCTTCCCCTCCGCCAAGAAGTTCACCGATTCATACGCAAAACCGATCGAAAGTGGCTCAAACGCAGACCTCCTGCCTCGCTTGCGCCGTCGCATCCGCCCCCTGATGATGCGTCGCACGAAGGAACTCGTTGCGAGCGACCTGCCGGCGAAGCAGGAGCAGGTGCTCGCGATCGACCTCAACCCGAAACACCGCAAGCTCTACGACACCTTCCTGCAACGCGAACGGCAGAAACTGCTCGGGCTGCTCGGCGATATGGACAAGAACCGGTTCATCGTGTTCCGCTCGCTCACCCTGCTGCGCATGCTCTCGCTCGACGCGTCGCTGGTCGACGAGCAGTACGCGAACGTGCCGTCGTCAAAGCTTGACGCCCTATTCGAACAGCTCGAAGACGTCGTCGCCGAGGGCCATCGCTCGCTGATCTTCAGCCAGTTCACGTCGTTCCTGCAGAAAGCTGCAGCACGGCTCGATGCGCAGGGAATCCCCTATGCCTATCTCGACGGTTCAACCACAAAGCGAGCGGATGTCATCGCTCGCTTTAAGAACGGAGAGGCACCTGTCTTCCTGATCAGTTTGAAGGCCGGTGGTTTCGGCCTCAATCTCACCGAAGCTGACTACGTCTTCCTGCTTGACCCCTGGTGGAACCCGGCCAGTGAGGCGCAGGCCGTCGACCGCACCCACCGAATCGGGCAAACCAAGAACGTCATGGTCTACCGGATGGTCGCCAACGGCACCATCGAGGAGAAGGTCATGAAGCTCAAGGAGCAGAAGGCCAAGCTGTTCAGTTCGGTGATGGACGACGATGCTGTGTTCAGTTCGGCCCTCACCGCTGACGACATCCGTGGGCTGCTTGAAGAGCCCGAGGAACCGCCGACGGCGCTGGAGCGTGCCGCCGAGGAGTTCGCGGTCGCCGACGCTGAGCGTCGCTCCCGCTGGGTCACCGTCGACTGATCGAAGCTTCATGTCAGTGTCACCCTCTCGGGGGGATATGCGCTCGATACTTCGATGCCTAGAATTGCCCAATGTTGGACCCGGAACGGATGGGTTCGGTCTCAAAGACCGTTCGTGAACGCATCGTCGATGCGTCCTATCCCATGTTCGTTCGGTCGGGTATCCGCGAGGTGACGCCGGAGCAGGTGCAACAGGCAGCAGGAGTCACAGCCGAAGAGTTCGATCGGGAGTTCGCTTCCCGCGACGATCTCGGCGCCGCAGCCCTGGTGAAGCGCGAAACCGACTGGACATACGGCATCGTCGTGACCGGGGCCCGCGCCCGCGGGACGACGCCCGAAACCCAGCTGCTCGCCATCTTCGAGGTATTCGATGAGTGGTTCCAGCGCGACGACTACGAAGCGTGCACCTTCATCAACGTCCTCCTGGAAATGGGGCCAGAGCATCCGCTCGGCCGCGCAAGCATCGTGCACCTTGACCATATCCGCGCGTTCGTTCAGGATCTCGCGGTGCAGGCTGGGCTCGTCGATGTCGAGGAGTTCGCGCTGTCGTGGCACATCCTCATGAAGGGCGCCATCATCAACGCGGCTGAGGGCGACGCCAGAGCCGCGTCCCGTGCTGGTGACATGGCGCGCGACCTGATTGCTCGGTTCTCGCCGGATGCTGCGCGCAACGCTCAGCCAGACCCCACGGCATACGAGGACTTCGACTGGGAATACGACGACGCCGTGCAGAGGCGGGCACCGAACGTGGACTCGAGCCTGTCGTTCGACGACTACCACTGAGCGCAATCGGTTCAAAGCGCCGCGCGGACGCTGCCTCCCTACTTGCGGCAGGGCGCCGAGGGATCGTCCTCCCCCGGGTCTGCCGCATCTCCACGTGCGTGGTCGACGGGCGGCGTGCCGGTTCGCACGTCGAAGAGCGGCGTCGCCCCTTCGCACGGCACCGCGATCAGGTCGCCGGTTGTGAGGTCGTGCGGCAGTCGTACGAGCCCTCGGCTGTCGCCCGAGACGGGGTGCAGCAGCATCCGCGGGTGCCGATGCGCGCTCACGCGCCCGACCAGGCGTGCAGCGGCAAAGTTGGGGCGGCACTTGTCGAACCTGGCATCGACCCACACGTCCAATCGGGAACTGTGGGGGACCGTGTCGATGCGGACCACTCGCGTGAGGAGCACCGTGATGAACCGCTGCGGTGACCTGGTTTGTGCGGGCCACGCGGCGGATGCCTCTCCAATTCGGACGAGCGGCGTTGGTTCGACAAGCGCCGCGTGGGTCAGGAATGCGCCGTTGAGAATCACGTCCGTGTCGGTATGCACCGCGCCCGCTGGCCACAACTGAGCGGCGAAGCGTAACGCCAGGGCGTGGTGAGCCCAGAGACTGTGCACGAGGGTCACCGTTCTGGCCCGGTCATGCGAGGGACCCTAGCCAGACCGGCTCCGAACCCGTTGCCTCTGGGCCGTCAGCGAACGGACTGGTGCGTAGCGGCTGAGGCCGCACCTCGCGGAGGGTGACCATGCCGGCGCAGGGCACGACCAGCCGGTCTCCTTCACGGAGGTCAGCTGGCAGGGGCACAACGTGTCGGCCCGTGCACGGAACCTCGTGTGACTCACCGGAGAGGAGAACGGCCGTGGTCGCTTTGGCCGTGGAGGCACGACCAATCAACCGGGTTTCCTCCCACACGGCTGGCACGCTGTCGAGGCACGCATCGATGAGCACCACCCGCTCGGCGTCGAAGTACTGCAGAACTGCAGAAATGCGGACGACCACAACGGCGGCGTCCCTGGCGAGTGCCGGCGCCTGCCGCCACTCGGGCATCATGGCGTCTCCTGTGTGAACGCACGGTGTTCCGCACAGTTCCGCCAGGCGAAGCATAGAAATTCCGGCAACGGTGAGATCGGTCGTCGTAGCTTTCGTGTGCGCTGGCCACGAGCTGGCGCGCAGCGGATCGGGGATGCTTCGACGCAGGGTTGGGATTAGAGCGGTGAGTGTCAACGGAAGTTCCTCAGATCGAAGGAGGAGGGCTCAGGAGGCTCCGATGCTGAGGCGTAGGAATCTGTCATGGTTCAGTCCTAGTCCCGCGAGGGCCTACCGATCGGCAGCTCTAACGGAACGCATGCGGAAATGCTCCGGATCCCGACGGAATTCCCATGTGTGCGCGTGCTCGACCGGGTTCTTCGCGGGCGTCGGGAAGGGAACCCAAACCTGGCGCACGAAGCACTATCGACAACCACATCCCGGTGTGCCGTAGGAGTGTTGTTAGGTTTCCCCGCCGGACTGTTGGGATTCCGTTAGGACGAGGATTTGGCTCCGGTCGAGGGGTGTCTAATCAAATGTCGCGCCCACGGAGGGCGGCCGCATCGCCCACCCGGGGCGCTGCGCGAGACGTCTTGAGAAGGAACCAACGTGCTTGACTTCGTCTACGTGCTCGGCAGCATTGCCGTGTTCGTGCTTGTCGGTCTGATCGGCAAGGGGGTCGAGAAACTGTGATCGTTTTCTCCCTCCTGGCCGCAGGCCTCGGTATCGCCGCCATCGCGTACCTTGTGTACGCCCTCGTGAAGCCGGAGCGATTCTGACATGGACGTTCTTACAGCTGTCATCCAATTCGGCACTCTCGCGCTCATCCTCGCGCTGCTGTATCGCCCACTCGGTGAGTACATGGCTCGCATCTTCACCTCGAGAAAAGACCTGAAAATCGAGCGCGGCTTTTACCGGCTCATCGGCGTTGATTCCTCAACCGAGCAGTCCTGGCAGTCCTACCTTCGCGGTGTGCTGTGGTTCTCCGGCGTCGGACTGATCTTCGTTTACCTGCTCCAGCGTTTGCAGACAGTTCTGCCGTATTCGCTCGGGCTCCCCGCCGTCCCCGAAGGTCTCTCCTTTAACACGGCTGCATCGTTCGTCGGAAACACGAACTGGCAGTCATACTCGCCAGAACTGACCATGGGCTACACGGTTCAGATCGCCGGCCTCGCCGTGCAGAACTTCGTGTCGGCCGCGGTCGGCATCGCGGTTGCGATCGCCCTGGTTCGGGGTATCGCCCGCAGCCGGTCCGGCACAATCGGTAACTTCTGGGTGGACCTGACCCGAGGCACGCTCCGCCTGCTCCTCCCCATCTCGGCGCTTGGCGCGATCATCCTGATGGCGGGAGGTGTGATTCAGAACTTTAATGGTTTCACCGAAATCTCGACTCTGAGCGGTGGCACCCAGAACCTGCCGGGCGGCCCTGTCGCTTCGCAGGAGGCCATCAAGAACCTCGGCACCAACGGAGGCGGGTTCTTCAACGCTAACGCGGCGCACCCGTTTGAGAACCCCACAGCTTGGACCAGCCTGTTCCAGAACGTCCTGATGCTGATGATTCCGTTCGCTCTCCCCCGTACGTTCGGACGGATGGTCGGCGACAAACGCCAGGGGTACGCGATCCTCGCCGTCATGGCCACTTTCTACGTGGCTTCACTGGTGATTCTGTCCTCGCTCGAGCGAGCCGGCCGCGGCACGGCTCCCGAACTCGCTGGCGCTGCTTTGGAAGGCAAGGAGCAACGTTTCGGCATCTTCGGTTCGACCCTGTTCGGTTCGACGAGCACGCTGACGTCCACCGGCGCAGTGAACTCAATGCACGATTCGTACACAGCCCTCGGCGGCATGATGCCGATGCTCAACATGATGCTCGGTGAGGTCGCTCCCGGCGGTGTTGGCTCAGGTCTCTACGGACTCCTGATCCTGGCGATTATTGCCGTGTTTGTCGCCGGGCTCCTGGTCGGTCGCACACCTGAATACCTCGGTAAGAAAATCGGTCCGACACAGATCAAACTGGCCAGCCTGTACATCCTCGTGATGCCGACGCTCGTTCTCGTTGGAACCGCGTTGAGCTTCGCCATCCCCGGCATCAGGGACGACGTGACGAGCACCTCGATTTGGAACCCGGGAAATCACGGGCTCTCCGAAGTGCTCTATGCGTTCACCTCCGCGGCCAACAACAACGGCTCGGCTTTCGCGGGCCTGACCGCCAACACACCGTGGCTGAACACAACGCTCGGCCTGGCCATCCTCCTCGGTCGCTTCATTCCAATCGTTTTCGTGCTCGCACTGGCCGGGTCGCTCGCCGCCCAGGACAAAGTCCCGGCGACCGCTGGAACCATGCCAACCCACCGACCGTTGTTCGTCGGTCTCCTCATCGGTGTGACGCTCATCGTGACCGCTCTCACCTTTTTCCCGGTTCTCACACTGGGTCCGCTCGCAGAAGGGCTGCTGTAACCATGTCCACCATCACGACACCATCGCCGACCCAGCAGGCGCCCGCACCACAACCACCGAGCAAGCGTCGCTCGACTTTCACCCTGGCCGCGCTGGTTGAAGCCCTCCCAGGCGCTTTCCGCAAGCTCGACCCCCGGCTGATGTGGCGCAATCCCGTCATGTTCATCGTCGAGGTGGGGGCGGCTCTGACCACCGTCATTGCCATCGCTGAGCCGTTCCTCGGCGGCCCCGAGTCGTCCGGCGGCTCAGCCATCCCCTCCACCTTCACCTGGGGTATCGCGGTATGGCTGTGGCTGACCGTCCTCTTCGCGAACCTGGCCGAGTCCGTCGCTGAAGGTCGAGGTAAGGCACAAGCTGACAGCCTGAGAAAAACACGCACAAGCACAAAGGCATACCGCGTCACCAACTACGACGCGGCCGCAGACCCGGCAGCGACCCAATCGGAGATCACCGAGCTGTCATCGGCAGAACTCGAACTCGGAAACACAGTGGTGGTCACGGCCGGAGAACTCGTGCCGGGTGACGGCGATATCGTCTGGGGCATTGCGTCGATCGACGAGTCAGCCATCACCGGCGAATCTGCGCCGGTTGTTCGCGAATCCGGCGGAGACCGCAGCGCCGTTACCGGTGGAACCCGCGTGCTCTCGGACCGCATCGTCGTACGGATCACGTCGAAGCCAGGCGAAACCTTCGTCGACCGGATGATCAGCCTTGTTGAGGGAGCCTCGCGCCAGAAGACTCCGAACGAAATCGCGCTGAATGTCCTGCTGTCGAGCCTCTCGATCATCTTTGTTGTGGTCACCCTTACGATCAACCCGATCGCGTCATACGTCGGCGCTGAGGCAAGCGTGCCCGTCCTCATCGCGTTGCTGGTGTGCCTCATCCCGACGACCATCGGGGCCCTGCTGTCTGCGATTGGTATCGCCGGCATGGACAGGCTTGTCCAGCACAATGTTTTGGCGATGTCGGGGCGAGCGGTCGAAGCGGCTGGTGACGTCACCACACTGCTGCTCGACAAGACCGGCACCATCACCTACGGAAACCGCCAGGCGGCGGAGTTCGTGCGGTTGGCCGGAGTGTCCGAACAAGACCTCGTTCGCGCTGCGGCCCTGTCGTCCATGGCCGACCCAACGCCAGAGGGCAAGTCCATCGTTGACCTCGCTGCCGAGCAAGGCGTTCACGTCGGGGATTTCGCCGTTGGTGAGGTCGTCCCGTTCACCGCGCAAACCCGAATGTCCGGGCTCGACCAGCCGGACGGCACTCAGATTCGGAAGGGTGCAGGTTCGGCGGTCATCGCCTGGATCGAACAGGACGCTCGAGCGGCCAGTTCTGTGCTTGCCGATGTCGACGAACAGGTCGAACGGATCTCTCAAAGCGGCGGTACCCCCCTGGTGGTCGCTATGAAGTCGCCGGGGCAGGGCGGAGCGATTCTCGGTGTTGTTCACCTGAAGGACGTCGTCAAGGACGGGCTCAAGGAGCGGTTCGCTGAACTCCGGTCGATGGGTATTCGCACCGTCATGATCACCGGTGATAACCCGCTCACAGCCAAGGCAATCGCCGCGGAAGCGGGCGTCGATGACTTCCTGGCGGAAGCCACTCCGGAAGACAAGATGGAGCTGATCAAGAAAGAACAGTCAGGCGGCAACCTCGTGGCCATGACCGGTGACGGCACCAATGATGCCCCGGCGCTTGCGCAGGCAGACGTCGGCGTTGCTATGAACACGGGCACCTCGGCGGCGAAGGAAGCCGGGAACATGGTCGACCTCGACTCGGACCCGACCAAACTCATCGACATCGTTGCCATCGGCAAGCAGCTGCTGATCACTCGGGGCGCACTGACGACGTTCTCCATCGCGAACGACATCGCCAAGTACTTCGCCATCATTCCGGCGATGTTCGCCGGTGTGTTCCCGGGTTTGGCGGTGCTCAACGTGATGGGCCTGCAGTCACCGGCATCCGCAGTGCTCTCGGCGATCATCTTCAACGCGATCGTCATCATCGTGCTGATCCCGCTTGCTCTTCGTGGCGTGAAATACCGTCCACTGAGCGCCTCGAAGGTGCTGAGCAGGAATTTGCTCGTTTACGGCGTGGGCGGCGTCGTCGCTCCTTTCGTAGGAATCAAGCTGATCGACCTCGTCGTCAGCCTGATCCCCGGCTTCTGATCCGCTGATTTCACACGAGAAAGTAGACACACACCATGAGTGCATCACGCACCAACCTTCGCAGCGCGGGCGTCGCCCTCCGATCGATGCTCGTTCTCACAGCCGTGCTTGGCGTGGGCTATCCGCTTGTCATCACCGGTATCGGGCAGCTCGCTCTCCCCGGTCAAGCAAACGGCACCACCGTAAGCGTCGACGGTGAGACCGTTGGATCCGCTCTCATCGGCCAGTCGTTCGTCGACACGGAAGGAAATCCACTCCCTGAGTGGTTCCAACCGAGGCCATCGGCTGCCGGTGACGGTTATGACGCAGGCGCGTCAAGTGGGTCCAACCTCGGGCCGGAGAATCCTGATCTGATTGCGGCGATCGAAGAACGCCGGACCCAGGTCGCTGAGTTCAACGAAGTGGAAGAGACCGAGGTTCCCTCAGATGCGCTGACCGCCTCCTCGTCGGGTCTCGACCCTCACATCAGCCCGGAGTACGCCCTGTTGCAGGTGACGCGGGTCGCGGCTGAGCGCGGTCTTCCTGAGAACCAGGTCCGGTCGGTGGTTGAGGCTAACATCCAAGGCAGGGACATCGGTTTTCTGGGCGAGACAACCGTCAACGTGCTCCGACTGAACGTTGCGCTTGACGCACTGAAAGGCTAAATCATGAAGCGAGGGCGGCTGCGAGTCCTGCTCGGCGCCGCCCCAGGCGTTGGAAAGACCTACACGATGCTCGAGGAAGGCAAACGTCTTCAGAGCGAAGGTCAGGACGTGGTTGTCGCGGTCGTGGAAACCCACGGCCGCGCGGCCACGTCCGCCATGACGGATGGCCTGGAGATCCTGCCTCGCGCCACCGTGTCACATCGCGGGGTGGAGCTGACCGAGATGGATCTGGGCGCTGTGCTCGCGCGCAAGCCGGACGTGGCCCTCGTTGATGAGCTTGCTCATACGAACGCTCCCGGCTCCACGCACGAGAAACGATGGCAGGACGTCGAAGAGCTGCTGGCAGCGGGGATCAACGTGATGTCCACGGTCAATATTCAGCACATCGAATCTCTCAACGACGTCGTACAGCAAATCACTGGTGTCCCCCAGCGGGAAACGATCCCGGATGAAGTGCTCCGCTCCGCAGACCAGATCGAGGTCGTGGATCTCGCCCCGCAAGCGCTCCGCGACCGTTTAGCCACGGGGCGCGTCTATCCGGCCGAACGCATCGATGCGGCGCTGTCGAACTACTTTCGACTCGGAAACCTCACAGCGCTGCGTGAACTGGCGCTGTTGTGGCTGGCCGACGAGGTCGACAGCGCTCTCAAAAACTACCGAGCTGAACACGGCATCGACAGCAAGTGGGAAGCACGCGAGCGGGTGGTGGTCAGCCTCACCGGCGGTCCGGAAGGTGAAACACTGCTGCGACGTGGCGCCAGAATTGCCGCCCGATCCGCAGGCGGAGAACTGCTGGCCGTCCACATCACGAACCAGGACGGCTTGCGAGCGCCGAACCCCGAAGCGTTGGCCGCCCAGCGCGCATTGGTCGAAAAGCTCGGTGGCAGCTATCACCAGGTCGTCGGCGACGACATCCCCCGAGCGCTTGTGGAGTTTGCGCGCAGCGTCAACGCCACACAGCTTGTCATCGGCGTCAGCCGCCGGAGCCGTCTCATGGCTGCCCTCACTGGGCCCGGTATCGGGGCCACAGTTACGCGCGAGGCTGGCAGCATCGACGTTCACATAGTGAACCACGAGGCAGCCGGAGGGCGCTTTTCTCTGCCCCGGATCGGTGGAGCGCTCACCCACAGGCGGCGCCTGGCCGGGCTTGTTTTTGCCCTGGTTGGCGGACCTCTCCTCACGTGGCTGCTTGTGACCTTTCGAAGCGCTGACTCGATCACGAGTGACGTGCTCAGCTATCAACTGCTCGTCGTCGTCGTTGCCCTCATTGGCGGCATCTGGCCCGCCCTCTTCGCGGCCCTCCTCTCCGGTCTGACGCTTGACTTCTTTTTCGTCGAACCGTTGCACACAGTTTCCATAGACGACCCACTGCACCTGCTCGCGCTCGTCCTGTACGTCGTCAACGCGGTCCTCGTCAGCTACGTCGTCGACCAGGCAGCTCGGCGCACGCGTGCGGCCAAACGTGCCGCCGCCGAATCCGAGCTGCTCGCCACCGTCTCGGGAAGTGTCCTTCGCGGCGAGGGCGCACTGCAGGCGTTGGTCAGTCGCACCAGAGAGGCGTTTCACCTCACCGGTGTTCGCCTTCTTGTGGACGGCCAGATCGTGCGACGCGACGGCGAGCCGACCCCCGACGGGAAATTCGCCACGGTCCCGGTCGGAGCTCGCGCCATGCTCGAGCTGCACGGCCCAGATCTTCGCGCATCCGAGAGGCGCCTGCTCGCCGTCATCACCACGCAAATCGACGCGGCCCTGGAGCACTCCGCTCTCACTGAGACGGCGAACGAAGTCGGGCCGCTCACAGCCGCAGACAAGGTGCGGAGCGCATTGCTTTCAGCCGTTAGCCACGATTTGCGGCGGCCACTGGCCGCCGCAACGACGGCGGTAAGCGGACTGCGAGCGACCGATGTGATCCTGTCTGACGCGGACCGCGCAGAACTGCTCGCCACCGCGGACGAAAGCCTCGGCACCCTCGCCTCACTCGTGACCAACCTTCTGGACGTCAGCAGACTCGAGGCCGGCGTGCTCGCTGTGCAGCTGCTTTCTGTCGACGCCGAAGACGTGATCCTGCCCGCTTTCGACGAACTCAACCTCGGCCCGAGTGAGATCGAACTCGACCTGGATCCGACCCTCCCGTCGATGCTGGCCGACCCGGGGCTCCTCAAGCGCGTCGTGACCAACCTGCTCGACAATGCTCGCCGATTCGCGCCACCCGGAACCCGGGTACGAATCTCAACCAGTACGTTTGCGGGCACCGTGCAGATACGAATCGCCGACCATGGCCCAGGGATCGCCCCCGAACGCCGCGACCAGATATTCGTTCCGTTTCAGCGCCTCGGCGACACCGACAATCTGACCGGCCTCGGCCTTGGGCTGGCGCTCTCCAAAGGGTTTATTGAGGGAATGGGCGGAACCCTCGAGGCCGAGGACACTCCAGGCGGCGGCCTCACTATGGTCATTGCCCTCCCCACGGCGACCGCGTCGTCCTCCGTGAGCACGCCGGACATTCGATCGACCCGTGCCGCACGGTCAGAGCAGGACAACACATGAAGATACTTATCGCCGACGATGACACCCAGATTCTCCGTGCCCTTCGCGTCACATTGAGCGCGCGCGGCTACGAAGTCATCACCGCGGCCAATGGCGCCGAAGCCATCAACGCGGCGATCAAACATCACCCGGACATCTTCATGCTCGACCTCGGCATGCCAGAGCTCGACGGAATCGATGTGATTCAGGGGCTCCGAGGATGGACACAAGCGCCGATCCTCGTGGTCTCGGGGCGAACCGGGGCAGCGGATAAGGTCGAAGCCCTCGATGCGGGCGCGGACGATTACGTCACCAAACCGTTCTCCATCGACGAGCTCCTCGCGCGCATCCGTGCCCTGACGCGCCGGGTGCCCAGCGCCGAAGCACCACCGGTCACCCGGATCGGCGACCTGACAATCGACCTCGCGGCCAGGAGCATCACCCGCACGACCCAGGGCAATACCGAACGCGTGAGGCTCACGCCCACCGAGTGGGAAGTGCTTGACGTGCTTGTGCGCAACGCCGGCAAACTTGTCACTCGGCAGAGCCTGCTCAGCGACATCTGGGGCTCAGCGCACATCACGGACACCGGCTACCTCCGGCTCTACATCGCGCAACTCCGAAAGAAGCTGGAGCCTGATCCCTCCCACCCGCGTTACATCCTCACCGAGTCGGGCATGGGGTATCGATTCGAATTGGAAACCGACGAAGCGAAGACATCCCCTCAAGCGGTCCCGAACCAGGCAGAAACTGAGCCTGAGTCGGCGTGAACAACGCGTGCTCCACACGCACTGAAGCTCCCCACAGCACGCCGTGGGGAGCTTCAGTGTCTCAGGGTGTTAGACCGCGCTCGCCCTGCGGCGTGCGAGAACCAGAGTGAGTCCGGCGCTGAGGAGAAGAATCACTGCCGCGATTCCTCCAGCAACACCAGCGCCCGTCGAGGGCAGTCCGCTGCGGTTCTCCGCGTTAGTGACCTCGGCAGCGGCGGGCGCTGCGGCCGCAGGCGCCGTGGTGGGGTGCTCAGTGCACAGTGTGTTTTCGGTGACACACTCCGACGGCGGGGCGTCACCCGTTCCCGTGACGAAGTTGGCGAGGAGGTGATCGCCCTGCTCCGCATAGTTCTTCACGGTCACGGCATACGTCACTGTGAAGGATGTCCCGACCGGAATATCCCCGGTGATGCGGATCACATCACCTGAACGAACCACTGTGATTTCCGAAGCGGATGCCATCGGTTCAGTGGTGAGGTCAGCATCGTCGAGAACACTGCCGAGTGAGTCCGTGTAATCGAGCGACACCGCATCAGCGTTCGCGCTGGCGGACGAGTGGGTGAACGTGAGCGTGTAGTTCACCGTTTTCCCATCGGCGACAGCGGTTCCTGAGGCCGGGTCAGACGACTTGGTCACGGACAGGCTGGAAACCGGGTTCGAGGTGCACAGTGCATCGGTGTCGAGGCAGGTGGCTGGAGGGGTTGCCCCAGCCGGAACCACGAAGTTGTCAAGCTGGTCGTTGCCGCGCTCACCGTCGCCGTTCACCTCTACCGTGTAGCTGACCGTGACGGTCTGGCCTGCGGCCAGCGTGCCGTTCACCGTGAAGCGTCCGTTCTCGATGGACGAAGCAGTGAGCACGCTGCTCGACGCCACTGGCGCCGAAACCACGAAGGAGTCATCGAGGACATCGGTGAGGACGTCGTCGTAGGTGACCGGCGCGTCAGACACTCCGGTGTTCTCGAAGACCAGGGTGTACTCGAGTTCCTGCCCCTCGGTCACCGTCGTTCCGGATGCCGGATCAACTGACTTCGACACCCGGACATCGGGGTCGATGCACAGTTGGGCGGCGCTGACGTTGTTCGCGGGGTTCGCGTCCAGTTCGTTACCGGCAACACTCGCAACGTTGACGTAGCAGCGACCTGCCTCAGCCGTCAGGAGATTGCCCACGAATTCATAGGTGCGCGTCTCGCCGACCTGGAGCGGACCCGAGGAGCAGGTGAGGACGCGGGCATCGATGGTGCATGCAGGGTCCGACGCGGTGAACCCGCTGAAGTCGGCGCCAATCGGGTCGGAGAACGAGTGCCCGGTCGAAACGCCAGGGCCGTTGTTTGTCACGGTGACGGTGTAGGCGATCTGGTTCTGGCTGGCGTCGACGAACGCGGCGGTCTTCACGATGCCGAGGTCGACGGGGGGCGCCGGGATCGACGTTGCGTCGTTGTTGAACGAACCGGGACCGTCGATTCGGTTGATCAGCGTGAAGGTGGGGGTGGTCGCGATGTTGTCGACTTTCACCCGGTAGATGCCACCGCCGTTGAATGACAGTCCGATATTGCCGCTGCCGTACTTCCACACGCCGCCGTACACGCCGAGCGGCATGGAGTCGGGGGCCGGGAAGTAGTCGATCGAGGATGTGGCTGGATCGAACCGGACGAACCGCCCATCGGAACCAAGTCCGATCAGGTACCCGGACTCCCAGACGAAGTCGGGAGCACCGGTTGTTCCGCTTGCGGTGAGGTCGGTGCGCCCGAGTGACGAACCGGTGGCGATGTCAACCCGCTCGATGGTGACGCTGCGGCTCGCTGTGTCGCTCCGGTGCAGGTAGTAAATGCCGTCGTTGTCGATGTCACCGGCGTTGAGGAGGGTGGTTCCCTCCGCACTCAGGAAGGTGCTTGTGCCGATGCGTGCGTAGTCGCCGTTCTGTCCGATCGCGACGACCGAGCCGGCGGGGGTCGAAACATCCGTCGACCTCTGCACATATGCGTAGACGAACCGGTCGTCCGGGTTGAACGCAATCGCGTTGACACGCAGGCTGTCGACGCTGAACGCTGGCTCAAAGGTCGATCCACCCGAGTTGTTCTGAATGACTTCATAGAACTGGGTTGTTGATGCACCCTCAGGCGCCTGGGCGATGAAGATTTTGGGGGCGTTCCCGTCGAAGGCTGTCAGTTCGCCGATGTCGGCAACCGGCTGCGCATATGCTGCAGTCGGCACCAGTAACATCGTCAAAATGGCCAACACCGTTGCCCATACTTTGGTTTTCACACTGCTCCGTCTCAAGGAAAATCTCGCGTCACATGCTCCGGATTTGTGCGGCGTCTTGTAGCCGATCCGGAGGGTCGCGGGGGGGGAATTCCTTAAATTTCGCAGGCCGACCTCAATTTTCCCGAAGGAAACTTATAAGACTGGAGCGGGATCTGCGCGGCAATCAGTGCGGCGCGTGGTACTCCGCTTCGCCACGCTTCCAGTAGCCCTTGACGATCGCAATCGCCGGGTCGAGGTTCCACCGGTCGAAGAGCAGGGCACGACCCTGTCGAACGATCGACTGCTCCGCTGCGATGAAAGCGAATACCTCCCCGACCGGGCGATCGTTCCCGCTGAGGCTGTCGAGCGCCGCACCGAGAGCCGTGCTCTCCGAATCCTGGCCGCGGTGAACCCAGCGCACACGAATACCAGCCGGGGCGTCCAGATTTTGCTCGAAGGCAGCATCCGGAACTTCAACGAAAACAGAACCGATGGCATCCGCTCGCATCTGGGAAACGAAACGTTTGATGGCGGGCAGGGCTGTCTCGTCACCGGCGAGGAACCAGCTGTCGGGGTCACCGTGCAGCACAAGTGACCCGCGCGGGCCACCGACGCCGACCGTTGAGCCGATCGGAGCCGTCGCCGCCCACGGACCGGCCACACCGGAGTCGCCGTGAATCACGAACTCGAGATCCAGGATGCCTGCGTCCGCGTCCCACGCAAACGGCGTGTGCTCGCGGCTGACACCCGACCGGAGCACGGCGGGGTCCAACGTCGGTTCAGCGCCAGGCTCACGGAAGAAGACACGGATGTGGTCGTCCGAGCCGAGAGAGTCGAAGCCCCGGAGGTCGTCGCCCTCGAAGCGGAGCCTGGCGTAGTTCGGGGTCAGCCAGTCGCGGCGGGTGAGTGCGGCGGAACGGAAGACAAGCTCCCTCGGGGAACGGGCGAGCGTGAATGGCATGAAACTCCGGAGTTCGACAAACTGATTACTCTTAGGTTAGCCTAACCTTCGCCGCCTCCTTTTCCGGGAGTTCGCGCACCGGCCACTTCGGCCATTCCCTCCCAGAACTGGAGAATTCCGATGACCCCTGCCCGCACTCGCGCCCTCTCGCTCGGCGCACTCGCGCTCGCCAGCGCCCTCGCCGTCTCCGGTTGCGCCTCGACCCCGGCCGAATCGGCACCGAAAAAGGCCGCAGCCACCGAGATCGACGTGAAGCACGTGCAGGGAACCACCGAGGTTCCGGTGAACCCGGAGAAGGTCATCACCTTCGACATGGCGTCGCTCGACACCCTCGACGCGCTCGGCGTGAAGGTCGCCGGCCTGCCACAGCAGAACGTGCCCGAGTACCTGAGCGAGTACGCCGGCGAGGAATACCTCAACGCCGGCACGCTGTTCGAACCGGACTACGAGGCAGTGAACGCCGCGGAGCCCGACCTCATCATCGTCGCCAACCGCTCGGCCGCGGCGTACGAGGAGCTCAGCAAGATCGCTCCGACCATCGACCTCACCCTCGACTGGGAGGACTACCTGCCGAGCTTCCGCACCAACGTCGAGACCCTCGCCGGAATCTTCGAAAAGGAAGACGAGGCTGCCGAGGCCCTCGAGGAAATCGACGGCAAGATCGACGACGCGAAGGAACTGGCAGCGGATGCCGGAACCGGGCTGATCGTGATGACCAACGCCGGTGAGATCACCGCATACGGCACAGGCTCACGGTTCGCCTGGCTGCACGACGAACTCGACCTCACCCCTGCCATCGACGACGTCGAAGCAGCGACACACGGTGACCCTGTGTCGGCCGAGTTTATCCTCGAAACCAACCCGGACTGGCTGCTCGTCATCGACCGCGACGCGGCCATCGGTGAGAGCGGTTCGACCGCCCAGCAGGTCCTCGACAACGAGGTCATCGCCGGAACAACCGCATGGCAGAACGACCAGGTGCTCTACCTCGACAGCGTTCCGTTCTATGTCGTCATGAGCGGCATCGGCGCTGTGAACCAGATGGTCGACCAGATCACGGACGGCCTCGGCTAATTTCCGCTCTGACTCACACCGAAGCGCCCTCCTCGCCGGAGGGCGCTTCGGTGCACCGCAAACCGAAAAACAAGCGACACCGCCACCCCGCACTCCTGCTGACCGGAGCCGGGATCCTCGTCATCCTGCTTGCCGTGCTGAGCACGTTCATCGGCGTCAGCGATGTATCTCCGATGAGCCTCCTCGAGGGCGGCCCGAACGGCAAGGCCGCGCAGCTCCTCGTGGTGAGCCGGCTCCCCCGCACCCTCGCACTCGTACTCACCGGTGTGGCCATGTCGATCGTCGGCCTGATCATGCAGATGCTCGTGCGCAACAAGTTCGTCGAACCGTCGACCACAGGCACAGCCGAGTCCGCCGCCCTTGGCCTGCTCGTCGTCACAATCTTCGCGCCGACACTGCCACTGTTCGGCAAAATGGTCGTCGCCGCGATCTTCGCGCTCGCCGGCACCGGACTGTTCCTCCTTATCCTGCGCCGCATCCCGGTGCGCTCGATCGTGCTCGTCCCGCTCGTCGGCATCATGCTCGGCGGGGTCATCGGAGCCGTCACCACCTTCTTCGCGTACCGCCTCGACCTGCTGCAGACCCTCGGCACCTGGATGACCGGCGACTTCTCCGGCATCCTCCGCGGTCGCTACGAACTGCTCTGGATCGCGCTCGCCATGACGGTGATCGCGTGGATCGCCGCCGACCGGTTCACCGTTGTCGGCCTCGGCCAGGAGTTCACCACCAACCTCGGCCTGCACTACGGCCGGGTGCTCGCGCTCGGCCTCGCGATCGTCTCCGTCGTGACAGCGATCGTCGTTGTGACCGCCGGCGTCATCCCGTTCCTCGGCCTGATCGTGCCCAACATTGTGAGCATCGCGATGGGCGACAACGTACGCCGCTCGATCCCCTGGGTCGCCATCCTCGGCGCCGGTTTCGTGCTGATCTGCGACATTATCGGCCGGGTGCTCCGCTTCCCCTACGAGATCCCCCTCGGCATCGTCGTCGGCGTGATCGGCTCGATGCTGTTCCTCTACCTGTTGCTGAGGAGACCTGCGCGTGCCCACTGACACCCTCACCCTGACCCGGCCGGACTCGATCCTCGCCTACACCCGTCGCCCCGGCGTTCGACTGGCGATCCTTGCTGTCGTGGCCGTGGCATCCGTTCTCGTCTTCCTTACCGTCGGAATCGTGGGCAGCTGGGACTTCGCCGTCCCGTTCCGTGCGCGCAAGGTTTACGCCATGGTGCTCGTCGCGTTCGCGATCGGGGTGTCGACCGTGCTGTTCCAAACGATCACAGACAACCGAATCCTCACGCCGTCGATCATGGGCTTCGACTCGCTCTACCTGCTGATCCAGACCCTTGTGGTCTTCGTGTTCGGCGCCAGCGCGCTGGCCACCGCAGACGAACAGGTCAAATGGGTGGTCGAAGTGGCAGTGATGGTGGCGTTCTCGACGCTGCTCTTCCGCTGGATCTTCGCCGGTGCCAAACGCAGCATCTACCTGCTCGTCCTCGTCGGCATCGTGTTCGGAACACTGTTCCGCAGCCTGTCATCAATGATGCAACGGATGCTTGACCCAGCGTCATTCGCGGTGCTCACGGATGCTTCCTTCGCCAGTTTCAACGCCGTCGACGAAGAGCTCATGCTGCTGTCGGCGATCGCGATCCTCGTCGTCTCGCTCGTCGGGATGCGGATGCTGCGGGTGTTCGACGTGATCGGGCTCGGCGAAAGCCACGCGATCGGGCTTGGCGTGAACCACCGACGTGTCGTGACGCTCATGCTTGTGCTCATCGCCGTGCTCGTGTCGGTGTCGACAGCGCTGGTCGGCCCGATCACGTTCTTCGGACTCATCGTGTCGAACCTGGCCTATGCGCTGCTCGGTTCGTCGCGGCACCTGCTTGTGCTGCCTGCCACGGTGCTGCTTGGCGTGATTTGCCTCGTCGGCGGGCAGTTCATTCTTGAGCACGTCTTCGCGTTGGATACCGCGTTGAGCGTCGTGATCGAGTTTGCCGGCGGCATCCTGTTCATTGTTCTGCTGTTGAAAAGAGGGGCGCGATGATCTCGATCTCGCAAGTGACGAAACGATACGGCAGGCAGGCGGTCGTCGACGACGTGTCGCTCGAGCTTGGTGGCTGCGGAGTGACGTCGATCATCGGCCCGAACGGAGCGGGCAAGTCGACGCTGCTGTCGATGGTGGCGCGGCTGATGCCGCTCGACGGCGGAACCATCACGATCGACGGGCTCGACGTGAAGTCGACGCCGGGCTCGGTGCTGGCCACCAAGGTGGCCGTGCTTCGTCAGGACAATCACCTGGCCGCGCGGCTCACCGTGCAGGACCTGGTGTCGTTCGGGCGGTACCCGTATTCGAAGGGCCGGCTGACCACGGTTGACCGCGACGCGATAGCTCGTGCCATCGGTTACCTCGACCTGGAGCCGTTCGCGGATCGCTTCCTGGACGAGCTGTCCGGTGGGCAGCGGCAGCGCGCCTTCATTGCCATGGTGCTCGCGCAGGACACCGACTACGTCCTGCTCGACGAGCCGCTCAACAACCTCGACCTGCGCCATGCGGTGGAGATCATGAAGCTGCTGCGCGCGGCGGCAGACGACACCGGCAAGCGGATCGTGCTCGTGATGCACGACATCAACTTCGCGTCGGTGTACTCTGACGAAATCGTCGCTATGCGCGACGGCAGGGTTGTGCTGCACGGCCCGTCCGACGCGGTGATGCAGTCGGAGGTGCTCGGCTCGATCTACGATCTGCCGATCGACGTGCGCGAGGTGGACGGCGAGCGGATCGGGTACTACTACCGGTAGCTCGGATCGCCGGGCTTCGAGTGACAGTTGTTGTGGGTGGGTTGCCGCCGCACCCGCACGAAGTGTCACTCGGACTCAGGGCGCGGGCGGTTTTCGCCGCCGGGTGACCCCTCTGCCGCCCGCAAGCACCACTGCTGCAGCACGGTCACATGCCGTAACTGGGACACCTCGGATGGTTACCTGAGCATTGTTCGAGAATCGCCCCGGAGCCAGAATCACCGGCTTATGGTGAACGGCACGTGCCGCGACGGAGCGGCCAGAAGGCGAGTTTCTCATGACTGACAACATCGACACCGAGAGCGCGGCGAACGAGCGAAGCATCCGCGACTGGGCTGATCTTGGACAGGAAATGTGGTCGTACCTGACCGGCCGCAGCGCCGTCATCGACTACAACTTCATCGATATGACCGTTGAAGTTCCTCGCGATATCGGACCCGATGCACCGCGAGCGACGTGGAAGTTCAACGGGACCGTTCGGATCACCACCAGCGACAACTCGGCCAGCGGATCCACATCCGGTGCCTGACGTGGCCGGCACGCATCTTGATATTGACCTTCACTTCTCACTCGACGAGCCCGACCAGATCGGCGACGCCGACAGCCGCGCTGATCCAGACACCGACGGACGCACCGCCAGACGCACCAACGAAACAGGCCCGCGCATGCACGGGCGAGTGACCGCGAACGGCACAACCGTTGACGTGTACACCAGCAACCCGGAGCTTTTGCTCGCGGGGCGCAGGCCCCAACTGTCGAACCTGCGGTTCATCGCCGACGAGCTGGCCCGGCGTGGACTGACGGTCGCGCTCAGCGGTCCGTCGGGGCTGATCGCGCGAATCGGCGCGATCAAGAGTTCGGTCGCGCAGCGGGTGGTGACGCGGTCGCCACACATCGAGCTTGGAGCGCCAGCGGTACTGGCACCTCTCCTGATTCCCCGGCGGAGCGCGCCGCGAGCGGGGGCTGCCCTCGAACTGCCGCCATCGACCCTTTTCCCTCTCGCACCGACGTTCGACAGGACAGTGCGCCGCCGGGTCACCACGACGCACTACACGCCCGGATCGGGCCGCCCGCGGCTGATCTTCGTGGTCGGTTCGGAGAACTGGAACGGTCAGCGCCCTCGCGAGTTCGACCTGCTGCCGACGGTAACCCGCATCGGCTCGAGCGTGTCATCGGATCTTCAACTGGCGGGGCTTCGCGATCACCACGCCGAGATCGTGCACGACAAGAACGACGAGTACGTGTTCTACCCGTCGGTCGAGGCGGGCGCGTCAACCTCAAGTGGACGACGAACGGACGGGCAGATTCTCCGGACCGGGGCGCGGATCGAACTCGGCCCATGGCGGATGGGCTTCTTCCGTGAGGAATTCGCCGATCACGGCCGGCCCTATGGTGGTCGTGCCGGCGGCGAGTTCGCCGTCCAGAAGCCACAGCCACCACGGCACACTTACCCCGACGCACGCTGACGTCCCTCTTCCGCGACCGGGTTGTTCCCCGACACAATGGGGAGCGAACCGAACCCGCCCGAGAGGACCCCATGACGAGCATCGCGATTGTCGGAGCCGGGTACATGGGGCGCACCCACGCAGCGGCGTGGACCGAGCTCGACTGCGAGATCGTCTACGTCTGCAGCCCGTCCGGTGCCACGCTCACCGAGGCACCCGGGGCACAAGGGGTGACCGACATCACAACCGTGCTGGCCGACCCGGCCGTCGACATCGTCTCGATCTGCACACCGACACCCACCCACCGCGATCTCGCCGTTCGGGCACTCGCGGCCGGCAAACACGTGCTGCTGGAGAAACCGATCGCGTTGTCGATCGGCGACGCACTCGCGATCTCCGCGGCGGCGCTTGCGAGTGAGCGAACGCTCATGGTCGCCCACGTCGTCCGGTTCTTCGAGGGCTACCGCCGCGCTCGCGACGACGTCGACGCCGGCGCACTCGGCACCGTGCTGTCGGCCCGCGCCCGCCGCCTGATCACGAAGCCGGACACCGCCTGGTGGTACGACGAGTCCCAATCGGGCGGCGTCGCCGTTGATGTGGGCATTCACGACTTCGACCAGCTCAACCTGTTCCTCGGAACGCCAATCGCCGTCACGAGCCGTTCAAACGACGAACTCGGGCCGATCGAGACCACGGTCGACTATGCCTCCGGAGCGATCGGGCAGGTGCTGACCTTCGCCGACCTGCCCGTCGGCGCCCCATTCACCACCTCACTCGAACTGATCGGCACCGCTGGTCTGCTCGACTACGACTTCTCGGCGGATGCTCCCACAGCGAACG
Organism: Mycetocola zhadangensis; assembly: GCF_003668565.1. Classification (GTDB taxonomy): domain Bacteria; phylum Actinomycetota; class Actinomycetes; order Actinomycetales; family Microbacteriaceae; genus Mycetocola_A; species Mycetocola_A zhadangensis. The sequence continues at coordinate 431,933 of NZ_RCWJ01000002.1, read as the reverse complement.
AAACGAACTCGGGGGTGAACTCGTATCGGCTGGCGACGGCGACCGGCAGCAGGAGCGAGACGCTCTCGGCCCTCGACCACTACACCCGGCAGGCGGCGTACTTCCTGGAGTGCGTGCGGGACGGAACCGATCCCGCATACTGCCCGACGGCATCCGCTGTTCTTGCGCTTGAAGTGGCGCTTGCCGCACGTCAGTCCCTCGTCACCGGCGAGACCGTGCTGCTCGAAGAACGCGCCTGAACACATTCACCACCGCCCGGAAGGACACCAGTGACCGCACTGCGACGAGGAACACTCACCCTGCCGACGTCGGTGTGGGGGCCATCGAACCCGCTGCCCAACATCTTCGGCACTGGCGACATTCATGCAGCGTCGGGCTTCGAGGATGCCGCCACAGAGGGCCCGACCGGCGAAATCGCCGAGGACGCGCGTGCCAGCCGCGGCCAGACCGCGCCGCCATACCTCGACCAGGACAATTACTCGGCGCACGAGGAGCCGCGGGAGCACGCCACCATCGTGCTCGAGAACGAGCACCTCACCGCGACGTTCCTGCCAGGGTTCGGTGGGCGGTTGTGGTCGCTGGTCGACCGCGATTCGGGCCGCGAACTGCTGCACCAGAACGACGCCATCCGCTTCCGCAATCTCGCGCTCCGCAACGCCTGGTTCGCCGGCGGCGTCGAGTGGAACATCGGCATGATCGGCCACTCACCCTTCACCTGCTCGCCCGTGCACACCGCGGCACTCAGCGGCCCGAACGGCGAGGTCGGACTGCGCTTCTTTGAGTACGAGCGCATCCGCAACGTTCCCTTCCGCGTCGACGCCTGGCTGCCAGACGACTCGCGCGAACTGTTCATCCGCGGCACGATCCTCAACCCGCGGTCCACGGCGACCCCGATGTACTGGTGGTCGAACATGGCGGTCCGTCAGCACGCCGAGACCCGGGTGCTCGCTCCGGCTCGCGAGGCCTGGCGGTACGGCCACGAGCGGGTTCTGAGCACGGTGCCCGTTCCGAACGTCGACGGCGTCGACATCACCTGGCCGGCGCGCACGCAGCAGACCGTCGACTACTTCTTTGATACAACAGGCGAGCGGATGCCATGGGTCACCGCGGTGGACGGCACCGGTTTCGGTCTGGTGCAGGCATCGACCGCGAAACTCAAGGGCCGCAAACTCTTTGTCTGGGGTCAGGACCCCGGCGGCAGGCACTGGCAGGAGTGGGTGTCGGGCGCCGACTCGTACTGCGAAATCCAGGCCGGGCTCGCGCGCACCCAGCTGGAGTACCTGACGATGCCGGCGAACACCGAATGGTCGTGGGTCGAGGCGTACGGTGCGCTGCAGCTCGACGTGTTGGCCGCGCAGTCCGACGACTGGGCCACGGCGACGGGCGCAGTCGCCGACGACCTGGCCTCCCGCAACATCGAGCACCGGCTCGCAGAGCTCGGCGCCCGCGACCAGTCCGAGGAGCTCATCGTCGAGCTGATCCCGGCCGGCAGCGGGTGGGGCGCACTCGAGAATGAGTTGCGCGCGCACTCCGGTGAGGATCCCCTCCCCGCAGAGTTCACCCCTTTTCCGACGGATGCTGTCGGTGACGACGAACGCTTCTGGTTGCGTCTGCTGCGTGGCGAGCCGGCCTCGCCCGAAGAGCTTGACCCTGTCGAACCGCCGCGGTCGTACCAGATCGACCCGCGCTGGGTTCCGCTGCTGCGGCAACGCTCCGACTGGCTCGCACTGCTCCACCTCGGGGTGATCGCCGCCGCAGCGGGATCGTATGCCGAAGCGGGCAGGCTGTGGCGGGCATCCGTCGACTCCACCCCAAACGCGTGGGCGCTTCGAAACCTCGGTGCCCTGGCCGACGACCACGGCAACTCAGCCGAGGCGGTCGAGCTGTATCGGGCCGCGCACGAGCTCGCGCCGAACCTGCTACCTCTCACCAGGGAGCTGCTCTCCGTGCTGGCGCGCGCCGGGCTCGCCAGCGAGGTGCTCAAACTCATCGACGGGCTCGACGGCGAGGAACGGCGGGACGGACGCGTGCTCGTCGCCGAAGCGCGTGCGTCGCTGGCCACCGGCGATGTGGCCCGCTGCCGGAACATCCTCGACCCGGGCCTCACCCTCGTCGACCTGCGCGAGGGCGATTCGCTGCTCGGCGACCTGTGGAACGACTACGCAGCAGCCGCCGGGCCTTCGGCCGGGCCTCTGCCGCAGACATACGACTTCCGGATGTGACCCACCCGCCGTTCCAGCGTTCCTCGCCACCGTGGTCAGGGTGTTGAATCCGCGGGCGTCTGTCACGGGTGCGCATAACGCCGCCAAATCGTCAGAGGCGCTGGCGGAGAACCGCGCGAACGTTAGCGAGCTCCGAATCCGGCGAACCGCCGAGGCTGAATTATGCACACGTGCCGACGGAGCCGAGCGGGGTTGTGACGTTCCCGCGCTCCCGGAAGGCACATGAGGGGTGCTGCGGGGTGTCAAAACACTTTCACCGAATACCCACCCACGAGTGACACGATGCACTATGACCGTCACGACGACATCTCGCCCACTGGCTTCTCAGCTTCGGAACTCCGGTCTCGGCTGGATCCCTGAATCGGGTGACCAGTTCTGCCTCGACGCCGCCGAGTTCGAGGGCGAGGTGTTCACGGTGAGCGACATGACGATCGAGCCGCACGACTATGACACCGGCACGATCCTCGGCTTCAACGGCACCACCGAGTGGGCGCTCGACTCGGTCGCCCTTGAGAACACGCTGTGGCTGCCACGCGAGGACCAGCTGCGCGAGCTCCTCGGTTCGACGTTCAGCTTTCTCTTGCGGGTCGACGACATGTACGTCGTCGAGATCGATCGCGGCGGCGAGAAGTTGCGCTTCGATGCGCCGTCGGTGCCCGACGCGTACGCACTCGCTGTCCTCGGAGTGTTGAGCGCGCAGACCGCCTGACCAAGAGCACCTGGCCCACCGCCCTCAGGACACGCAGAAGGCCGCCACCGCAAGTGAGCGGTGACGGCCTTCGGGGTTGGACGAATTACGCAGCCAGCTGTGGCTCCGCCGCGTTCGAGGAAACCACCAGTTCGCCGCCGACTAGCCCGACCTCGATCGTGGTCCCTGCGGCCAGTTCGCTCTCAACCATAAGGCCGGCGATACGGTCGTCGACCTCACGCTGAATCAGGCGGCGCAGCGGGCGAGCACCGAACTCGGGCTCGTACCCGTGCGTCGCGATCCAGTCGATGGCCTCGTCACTGACGTTGAGCGACATCAACTGGGCGTCGAGCCGCGCAGCGGTCTGGCGGAGCAGCAGGCGCACGATCTCGTGCAGCTGCTCGGCAGCGAGCTTGCGGAACAGCACGACCTCGTCGATCCGGTTGAGGAACTCCGGGCGCATGGCCTCGCGCAGTTTGCCCATCACTCGGTCGCGCAGCGCCTTCTCCGAACCGAAGCCAGTGCTGTCGTTCGCGGCGTCAGCGATGAAGCCGAGGGCTCCACTTCGGCTGGCCAGGAACTCCGAGCCGATGTTCGACGTCATGATGATCACTGTGTTGCGGAAGTCAACGGTGCGACCCTGCCCGTCGGTCAGGCGACCGTCGTCGAGCACCTGCAGCAGCAGGTTGAACACGTCGGGGTGCGCCTTCTCGATCTCGTCGAGCAGGATCACCGAGTACGGGTTACGGCGCACACGTTCGGTGAGCTGCCCGGCCTCGTCGTAACCGACGTATCCGGGAGGGGCACCGACGAGTCGGGACACCGTGTGCCGCTCACCGAACTCGCTCATGTCGAAGCGCAGCATGGCCGACTCATTCCCGAACAGCGAGAACGCGAGCGCCTTGGCCAACTCGGTCTTGCCCACACCGGTCGGCCCGAGGAACAGAAAGCTCCCAACCGGTCGGCTCGGGTCGCCCATGCCGGTGCGGTTGCGTCGAACGGCCTTCGCGATCGACGTGACCGCGTCGTCCTGCCCGATCACACGGGTGTGCAGGTCGGCTTCGAGGGAGCCGAGGCGCTGACGGTCGCTCTGAGTGATGCGATTCGCCGGGATCCCGGTCGCCCGCGAAATGATGTCGGCGATCTGGCTCTCGCCGATCACGTTTTTTCCAGCGGATGCCGTTCCTTGCGACTCAGCGGATGCGATCTGTGCGTTCAACGCCTCGATCTCGTCCCGAATGCGCGACGCGTCCTCGTACTTCTCCGCGGCGACCGCCGTGTTCTTCCCGGCTTCGAGTGTGGCGAGTTCGGCGCGCAGCTCGCTGGTATCGACGATGGGACCACGGTGCAGGCGCATGCGGGCACCGGCCTGGTCGATCAGGTCGATCGCCTTGTCCGGCAGGAACCGGTCGGTGACGTACCGGGCCGACAGATCGACAGCCGCGCGAATCGCCTCGTCGGTGTAGCTCACACCGTGAAACTCCTCGTAGCTGCCGCGCAGTCCCTGCAGGATGAGTTCGGCGTCGTCAACGCTCGGCTCGTCCACCTGCACCGGCTGGAACCGGCGCTCGAGCGCCGAGTCCTTTTCGATGCGCCGATACTCCTTGAGCGTCGTGGCGCCGATGATGTTGAGGTCGCCGCGGGCGAGCCGGGGCTTGAGGATGTTTCCGGCATCCATTCCGCCGCTCTCACCGCCACCTCCGGCACCGACAACCGTGTGCAGCTCGTCGATGAAGATCAGCAGCTCGTCCTTGCGAGCGGTGATCTCTCCCATCAGCTTGGTGAGTCGCTCCTCGAAGTCGCCACGATAGCGGGTGCCGCCGACCATCGACGCGAGGTCGAGCGAAATGACCCGCTTGTTCTCGAGCAGGCTGGGCACATCGCCCTCGACAATCGCTCGAGCGATGCCCTCAACAACAGCGGTCTTACCAACACCGGCTTCACCGATCAGCACCGGGTTGTTTTTGGTGCGGCGCGAAAGGATCTCGAGCGTCTGAGCGATCTCGTCCGCGCGTCCGATCACCGGGTCGAGCTTTCCGTCCCGGGCACGTTCGGTCAGGTCGGTGCCGAACTGGTCGAGCATCGGGGTCTCGCTTGAGGCCTTCGAACCAGCGGATGCCTGTTCCTGGCGAGCCGCCTCATGACCGGCCTGCAGGGACTGCGGAGTGACACCGAACGCGGCGAGCAACTGGCCGACGGGAGCCTCCTGGTTCACCACGAAGGCGAAGAAAAGGTGCTCAGGGTCGATATAGGTCGAGCCGAATGCTCGCGCCACCTGGTGTGCGTCGAGCAGGGCGCGTTGCGCAGCCGAGGTGAGAGCGGGCGAGACCACCATCTCGTCGTCGGTCTTACCCGGGAGTCGCTGCTCAGCGGCATCGGCGATCTGGGCGGAGTCACCGTCGCCGGCGCGGATGGCCTGGGCAATCGGTTCGGTTTCGACCAGGACGTGCAGGATGTGCAGCGCGTCGACCTCGGCGTGGCCGTGCTCGATGGCGTAGCGGGCTGCGTCAGCGAGCACCGCGTGCGAGCGGCGGCTGAGCAGCTTGGTCATGTCGATGGTGCGTCCCGACTGGGCGGAACGCTGTCCCTGCAGGTAACGGGCAAGGAACTCGTCGAACGATTCGCTGCCGGAGCCGGCTGGGCCGAAAAATGTTGGCAATGGGACCTCCAGGTACTTGAGTGCCTACGACTCAACTAAACGCTGGAGATAGTCTTCTATTCCCGGGCTGGGAGAAACCTGAGTCGGCCCTGCTCAAGTTTAGAAGTCAACGCGGCGACCGAAGCTGCGCTGCGCACGCGGGCGGGGCGAACAAAATGCCGCGTTGCGCAGCCGCACGATCTCGTGAGGCTGCAGTCCAACCGTCGAGGCGAAGTCCTCGAGTGAGGCGAACCCGCCGCGATTCGATCGTTCGGTGACCGCGGCCTTGGCGGTACCGCGGTCGAGGCCAGGAAGCTTCGCGAGCGCGCGCTGGTTCGCCGTGTTCACGTCAATGAGCTCGACGTCCGAGTCCTGCGCTGACCGCTCCGGCGCGAGAGCCGCCGCCGTGGCAGTGCCACGGGCGGAAGCGCCGTCCGAAAGAGCCGTCACCCGGGACTCGGAACGCGCTGCGGCCTCCTCGGCGCGGCGTTCAGCCCGTGTTTTCCGTTTTCGTCGAGCGGTTGGCGCCTGCGCCGGCTCGGCGAGATAGTCGGATCTCGCAATGCCCGGGCCGCCGAGCAGCCGATCCTCCTCCGGTGAGAGGGCTGCGGCCCGCTGCCTGGGGCCGGCAGCAGCCCGAACGGGAGTCCTGTTGCCGAGCAGGTTTTGACCGTTCTCCCTGCGACCCCAAAGCAGGTTCAGCCAGGTCGGGTTCGCGCCGATCGCGTGCACGAGCGAGACCAGAAACAGCACTCCCTGCGAGATATCGCCGAGAGGATAGTCGAGCTGCGCGAAGACGATGGCGGCAAGTCCGTACACGATGGCGGCGATCCACCAGGAGCGTCGCCTGCCGATCGCCGCCAGAATCGCGAAGCCAAGCCAGGCCAGGGCACCGGCCGGCACGAGCACGAGCAGGAGCCAGGAGCTCGCGCCGAGGAGCCACACGAGCGGTGGCCGCGGCGGCACCGCTCGGGGCTGGAACGAGGACTGTGACATGGTGACGCCTACGCCTCCGCGCGCACGTTGAGCACCATGGTGACGGTGTCGTCGACGTCGCGGGTCTCTGAGACCAGGTCGAAGCCGGAGTCCGCGGCCCTCAGTCGGATCTTCTCGGCGACCGCCTGCTGCACTCCGGCGGCGTATTCGGCGTCGAGCCGTGCAATGAGCTCGGCAGCCGTCGCTTCGGTGACGACCTGGCCGGTGAGGCTCTCGATGTGGGCTTCCCAGATGCCGTCGTCGCTGAGGGTCATGGTCAACAGCACATCGTCGACCTGTGCTGAGACCGTCGACCGGGTCACCGTGACGGCTGTGGCGCCGAGGTTGTTGAGCGCGTCGGCCAGCAGCGTGCTGTCTTTCATGCGCGTGCGCACCCGAACGGCCGGTGTCGGCCCAGCCTCGACGTCATCGGTGTTTTTGGCGGCGTGTACGGCGCCAGCCACTCCGACACCTCCGGCAGCGGCTGCGGCAGCGAGGGCTATGGGAAGAAGAACCAGTGTCACGCTCATGCGCGTCTCGCTTTCGTTGTCGGGCGGTCCTGGCGCGGGCCAAGGTCGTGCAGCAGTTCTTCGAGGGCGGCGGCGTCAGCCCAGCCATTTACGTCGACCTGCCCGTCGGGGTGGATTCGAATCTCGAGCCGGTCGAGCCCACCCTCGCGTTCGATCCGTGCGACCTCGTCCGCGTATGCCGGAGTGAGTGCGCGAATGCCCTGGTTCGTTGAGCCGAGCCACGGTCGAACGGCGTCGGGCTGCGCTCGCAGGTACGGCCCGTCGATCAACAGGTCGGTGGCCGCGAGCAGCCTGGCGATGTCCGGCCGGGTCGCCGCCCACTCGGTGAGAAGCTCGAGCCGATAGCCGGTGAAGGTCATCACGGTGAGCCCGGCCGCACGGAATGCGTCAGCGATCGTCGCGAGCGCGGCTGCCTGGTCGAAAGGTTCGCCGCCGAGAAGTGTGATTCCCTCGACGCCCGCTGTGACAGCATCCGTCACAAATCGGTCGGCCAGATCGGCTGTGCGATCGATGGTTCCACCGATCGCGGCCCAGAGGTGCGGGTTGAAACACCCGGGGCAGCGCACGCTGCAGCCCTGCACCCACAGTGCGGAGCGCAGCCCTGGACCCTCGGCCGCCGTCGACGGCAGAAACCGCGACCAGCGGAGGGTATCGCCCGGCCGCTCGACCGGTTCGACCGTGCCGAGTTCCACCGTGCCGAGTTCAGAAGTGCCGTGCTCGCCGCGCAGTCGCGGGGACGCGAGCAGTGTCATCGCACGCCGTCCCAGGTGGAAGTCGTCGTGTGCTGCTCGGCGGCGACCTGCGCGTAGGCCTCGGTGAACGACGATTCGGTGGCCTCGGCGTCGAGCAGGTTCTCGAGCACGGCGATGTAGTCGAGGCACTCCTCGCCGTACATCCCGATGGTTTCGGCGTGCACAGTGCCGTCAGGCCGCACCTGCACTATGAGCTGCTTGTCTGTCATGCGTGATCCTCGGTTGCTGATTTTTTCGAAAGCGGATGCTGTCGGCCGGTTTAGAAGTCCACGGTGCGTCCACCGCGGCGAGACGAGAGACCGGCACCGGCAGCGTCGGTCGGAGCGCCGACGCCCGCGAGTTCGGCGGCGTCCTCGGTCGGATCGATGTCTTCGCTGCCGGTTGCCCGGACCGCGCGAACCTCCGCCCAGTCACGAATGGCCTGCACTTCCTCCGCCTGCGTCACGGCGAGTGGAATCATGTTGGTGATCGCTTCGGTGAGGTCAGCCGCTGTGGCCGGTCGGCGTTCGGCGAAGGCCTCGTACAGGGCAACGATGACGGCCTGCTCGATCTCGGCGCCCGAGTAGTTGTCGCTGACCGCGACGAGTTTTTCAATGTCTGCGGCGTCGATGCCGGCGAGGCCGTTGCCCCCAGTGGCGTTCGACGCCAGCTGGATGCTCCAGATCGCTCGGCGTTCGACGGCGGTCGGCAGGTCGACGAAGAAGATCTCGTCGAAGCGGCCCTTGCGCATGAACTCGGGTGGAAGCGAGTCGATGTTGTTGGCCGTCGCGACCACGAACACCGGGTGCTTCTTCTCCTGCATCCAGGTGAGGAAGTAGCCGAAGACCCGAGCAGTGGTGCCGGAGTCGCCTGTGCCTGTCGTGTTCGAGAAACCCTTCTCGATCTCGTCGACCCAGAGGATGCACGGTGCAACGGCCTCGGCGGTGGCGAGCGCCGTGCGGAGGTTCTGTTCGGACGAACCGACGAGCCCGGAGAAGATCCGGCCGATGTCGAGGCGTAGCAGCGGCAGGCCCCATGAAGCGGCCATCGCCTTCGCGGTGAGCGACTTTCCACAGCCGGGCACACCGGTGATAAGCACGCCCTTGGGTGATGGCAGGCCGAACTGTTCAGCCTCGCCCAGCCAGGACCCGTCGCGGCGACTCAACCAGCGTTTGAGGTTGTTGAGCCCGCCAACACTGTCGAGGTCGAGGGTGTCAACGACAAAGTCGAGCAGGCCTGACTTGCTGACGATCTGGCGTTTCTCGTCGAGCACGACCGGGATGTCGTCTGCGGTCAGTTCGCCGTCGTTGACCATGGCGCGGGCGAACGCGTTTTCCGCTTCGCTCATGGTGAGGCCGCGGGCCGCCTGAACGAGGCTCTCGAGAGTTTTGGCGTCGGCGTTCACCCGGATCCGTCCGCCGTTTGACGTGTTGTTCTCGATCATGGTGTCGAGCATGGCGTGCAGTTCGGTGGTGTCCGGGAGAGGGAACTCGAGCAGGTGAGACAGTTTGTCCAGTTCAGGCGGAATGCATCGCACCGGAGCCGTCACTACCAGCGCACGGGCGGCATCCGCGTGTCGAAGTTCAAGCACCGCCTCGCGAACCTTGCGGATAATGACCGGGTCGCCTGGGCGTTGCTCTGAACCGAAGTAGGCGTGCAGGTCGCAGAAAACGAAGACGGCGTTTTCGGGGATGGTGACGATGTGGTCGAGGGCGCGCACCGGCGTGTTCGTGTTGCTGATCGTCTTGCCGTCTGGGCCGATCAGGCCTGTGGCGCTTGTCCAGGTCCAGACCCCGCGCGGGCGGCGAAGGCCCTGGGCTGCCTGGGTGATTTGCTCGAGCGCGCGCACCTCCTCGCTCGTCTCGATGTAGAGCAGCGGCAGCCGTGCTTTGAATGCCTGGTCGAGGGTGTCTGTGAAACTCATGGCGTTCCTTTCGTGGTGCCGGGAGCATCGGTTCGCGATGCGGGAGTTGCGGGTAACGCCGCTGGGTCTGCGGGTTCGGTCGACGCTGGGTCCGGTTCGGGCTCCGCCGGAGCATCCGTCGCCAGTTCATCGATATCGATCGACCACGCACCCTCGCCGTCGTCGGCCTCGATGGTGATGTACACGGCGTCGGTTGGGTCCCAGGACAAACGTTCGTTGACCTCGCCGGACTCGATGATCGGGCGGTCGCTCTCACCGTCGAGGGTCTGGATGGTCACGAAGAAAATGCCTTCACCCTTGTGCACAAACCGGGCGCTTGTGGCGTCGCCCTTGTAGACAAGCAGCGCGTTGGAGGTGCCGCTGGCAAACCCGTCGTCGATTTCGTCGACCTCGGCTTTCGTGAGTGTGAACTCCCAATCGCCGTCGTTTCGCACCCAGAGTTCGAGGTCGCCGTCGCGCGGGAGGACGAGCAACTGGTCCTCGGTGTCCCACAGGTCTCCGACGTCGGCCGGCCACGCCCGGTCGTTCGCCGGCTGCGCGAGCTCCTCTGGAGGGGTGATGCTCAGGTCGACGTACTCGCCTGCAACCAGTTGCGCCACGTACGGTTCCTGTTGGTGTTCCTCAAGCGGAATGCGGATGACGCCGCTGCCGGTGCCGGAGTAGGTGTTCCCGTTCGCCTCGAACACCGGCGGGTTCTCGATCTCCCACGGGTACTCGTTGTCGCCGATGATGCCGAACCCGTCGTCTCCGATACCGACGTTATCGAAGGTGTTGAGTGCGCTGACGAAGAGCACGATGGTTCCGAGCACCCACACCCAGACGGAGAACGAGCGGATGCTGCGGCGCGCGGTGCTCGACACGGTGACGTCGCTCAGACTCACGATCCGTTTCCTCCCCCTCGGTGCGGCATAACGCCCCCAGACTACTGGGCAACGAGACGGTTTCGCGGGAGCGGCGATGGGCAGCGCTGCCCATCGCGGTACCTCAGTCGACCGGGAGGAGAGTGGCGCGTTTCGGCTCTCGCCCGTCGCCGGAGGACCGCCCGGTGACACGGCGTCCGATCCACGGCAGCACGTGCTCGCGGTAGTACCTGGCCGTGTTGCGTGCGCGCTGGCCTGAGCTCGCCTCAGCGACATTCTCGACGCCCCATTCCTCTGGCACGGCGATGTCGAGCGCTGTCAGCACGTTCGAGGCGACGCGGGCATGGCCGAGCGCGTTGAGGTGCAGCTTGTCGGGAGACCAGTAACGGATGTCGGTGAGCGTCTCGTCGGCCCAGTTGTTCACCAGGGTGACAGGGGTTGAGCCGAGCGCGGTGAGGACGGCGTCAGCGAGCAGGTCCCCGCGTTTTTGCATGAGTCCACCCATCGGCAGGTGCCGGGACGGGTTCGCGCCGGCCAGCACGACGACGTGGAGCCCGTCCAGCTCGAGCGCACGATGAACGAGCTTGAGTGTCTCGTCGACCACCCAGGAGATCGCGACGCGGGGCCGCATGATGTCGTTGCCACCGCCGTTGAACGTCATCAGGTCGGGGCTCAGTGCGAGCGCCGGTTCAAGCTGTTCGCTGATGATCGGGCCGAGCTTGCGGCCGCGGATCGCGAGGTTCGCGTAACCGATCGGTTCATTCGACGCGGCCTGAAGGCCGAGTGCAACAAAGTCAGCCCAGCCACGCACCCGCCCGTCCGGGAGTTCGTCGCCGACACCCTCTGTGAAACTGTCGCCGAGCGCGACGTAGCGGGAAAACTGTGCGGTCATACGGGACAACTCCGAACGGATGCTCCGCCGCACCGAATGCGCGGACGGGCACCTTCCATTATCACCGCGCAAATTCCCGCAGGGCCCGAGTGTCGATTTCCGGTGCGCTCGACCGGCAGAGGGCACAGCCGAAGCGACCGGGTCAACCGCCAGACGTGACGCGCTCGAGCTCGGGGCCCAACCCGATGTCGACGATCACCAGCCGGCCCACATAGCCTGCGGCTGGCGGGAGCAGCAGCCCGGTCTTGCACGCGCCAAACGTCACGGTGACATCGGCGCGCAGCACTGTGGGCTCCGGCACCGAACCGTCGTCGGGGTGAATGCCGCTCGGCAGGTCGACAGCCACAACCCTCGGCCGTTTCTTCCTGCCGAGCACGGGCAGAATCGACGCGACGACCTCCCGTGCGCGACCGCGCAGCGCCGGGCTGGCACTGGTCCCGGTTCCGAGAATGCCGTCGACGACGAGGTCGCAGTCGTGAGCGACGGATGCCGCAACGTCCGTGTGCGTGTCGGCTGACAGCATCCGTGCCCCTGATTTTTCAATCGCAACGCGGCCTTCGTCGTGCATCCGGTCGGCGGTGGGAAGCACTGTGACGTGGACGCCAGCCGCGGCCAGTTCGGCTCCGGCGAAGAGCGCGTCGCCGCCGTTGTTGCCAGGGCCGACAAGCAGAAGCACCGAGCCAGGCCGGTCGGGAGGCAGCAGAAGCCAGAGTTCGCGGGCGAGCGCGGCCGCCGCGCGCTGCATCAGCGGAACGCCGGCGGCAAGCAAGGGCGCCTCGGCGGCCCGGATCTGCGCGGCCGTGTACGTGCGGACCGGCTGAGCGCTCACGGGGTTACCCTCAACAACGATCGCCAGTTCGCTGGCACCCGGGCGGCAGGACCCGGCGCGGGCTGATCCATCGGGCGACTGGTCGGTTCGGCGAGCGCCGGGCAGCGCACGTACCGCTCGGATGCGTAGTTCCAGCACCAGCTCTCTCCGGGCTCGAAACTCTGCATGATCGGGTGCCCGGTCTCGAGAAAGTGGGCTCGAGCGTGCGCCGCCGGCGAATTGTCACAGCAGCCGATGTGAGCGCACTGGGCGCAGCGGCGAAGGTGAAACCACCAGCCGTCGACGGCTTCGCAGTCGAGGCAGACCGTCCCAACAGGAGCAGCGCTCGGGTCGATGCCCGCGATGTCCGCCATGTTGCCCCCTCCCCGATGAGGAGGAGCCTACTCCGCGATGTGGGCGGGTGGAACTGTACGGTTCCCGATCCCGCCTAGAGCCGCGCGAACCGGGCCCGAGCGAAGCAATACACGCCGTAGGCAATCAGGCCGAGTGCAACAACGACCAACAGAACAACCCCAAAGGGCAGATCAGTCAGCGACTTCAGGGCGCCGTCGAGCCCGGTCGCCTCGCTTGGGTCCGACGTGGCAGCGGCGACGCAGAATAAAATGCCGACAATGCCGATGGCGATGCCCTTCGCGATGTAGCCGACCTGGCCGAGCACGGTCACCGTTCGACCCGCCTTGCCTGACGGCAGGGTGATGTCTTCGAGGAACTTCTTGCGCGCCCCCTTGATCACGAAGTACACGCCGACGGCGAGCACTCCGAGGCCGAGCAGCACAACAAGGAAAACGCCGCCTGGCGTGGCCAGCAACTGCGCGGTCAGGCTTTGGGTTTGTCCCGAGCTGCTGCTTCCGCCACCCATCGCAACGGTGAACGCCGAGAAACCGATCGCCAGATAGGCGATCGCCTTGCCGCCTTCCTTCGCGCGGTCCGCCCACGCATCCTTATCCGTGCCGCGAATCAGTACAACCTCGAGCACCTGGAAGAGGCCGAGCGCCCACAGACCGAGACTCACAACCCAGAGCAGGAAAGTTCCGCCCGGGGTGGCAGCGAGTCCGCTGAGCGCTCCGCCCTGGTCTGCTTCGCCGCCGGAACCGAACGCAACGCTGAGGGCAATGCCTCCAATGAGAAGGTGAAGGAGACCATTGACCGCGAAGCCGGTGCGTGCCATCAGCTGGAAGGCGTGGTTGTTTTGCACCCGAGATGCGGCCGAACGGGGTGAAGCGGAGATCGAGCGAGAAGACATGGCTTTTACCCTAGGGGCGCAGCCAATTTGGTGCCGGAAGCGCCTCTCCCCTTGCGCTCGAGCCCTCGGTTACTTCAGGAACGCCAGTGCCGCGGCGCGGAAGTCCTTCGACGTTGGCGCGTTGAAGTGGTTACGCCCCGGGATCTCGAAGAATTCACTGCGCGGGGCCGCGGTGGCGAGCGTCCGTGACTTCTCGAGGATCGCGTCTTCGGTCCCGGTCGCAAACAACACGGGCTGCTGCGGCGGGTTCGCCTGGTCGGGCTGCGCACCACCTCGCATCCCCTCGACAAGCGAGATCAGGGCCTCAAGATCATTGCCACGGATGCCACTGGCCATCTTCACGTATGCAGCGGTCAGCTTGTCCGTGGGTGCTGTCCCCGTCTCGAGGCATTCCCGTGCTTCGTCGACGCGGAACCGTGTGAGGGGGTCCCCGTCCGGGATGCCGCCGAGGACGGCGCGGGTGATCCGGTCGGGAAGGTCGAGGCACGCTTGCCAGCCGACACGTGCGCCGAGCGAGTAGCCGATGAAGAGGGCCTCATCGAGCAGGAAGGTGTCGAGCACGTCGAGCAGATCGTCCACAAGCAGCGGCATTGTGTATGCGTCCGGTGAGTGCGGTTTGCTACTCGCACCGTGCCCGCGCTGGTCGATCGCGATCACCCGGAACCCGGCGCGACCGAGCACGCGGGTCCATCCTGAGTGGTGCCAGTTGAGCAGGCCACCCGATGCAAAACCGTGCACCATCACGACGGGAGGGCCACCGGGGTCACCGAATTCGTATGTCGCGATGCGAATGTTGTCCCGCGCGAGAACGAAACGAGGGTCTGGCGATTCGGGCAGCAGGGGCATGCTCCCATTATCTGCCCGTCGCGCAGACAACACGTGACCCCGCCCAGGGAAGGACGGGGTCACGTGTGCGGTTCAACTAGGAGCGGCGGTCAGTCTGCGATCCGGACTCGGAGGTGTCCTGTGACTCCCCCTGCGTCTCGCGCAGTTTGCGCCCGGTCTCGATATCGTCCTGCTCCTTCTTCAGCTTCTTTTCGCTGGCCTTGGTGTCGCGCGGCGGAAGCTGGAGAGAATCTTCTGCTTCGATTCCGCCCTGCAGCTGACGGCCACGCTCCATCTCGGCGTCGAACTCAGCGCCGAACAGCAGCGACAGGTTCATCAACCAGAACCAGAGGAGCATGATGATCACTCCGGCGATGCTCCCGTAGGTCTTCTGGTAGTTCGAGAAGTTCGACACGTAGAAGAAGAACGCCACGGTTGCGATGCCCATCACCAGCAGCGCGATGAGCGCACCGAGCGTCATCCACTTGAACTTCGGCTGCTTCACGTTGGGTGTGCCGTAGTAGAGAACGGCGACCATGAGGATCGCGAGAAGCGCAATCACCGGCCACTTGGCGATGTTCCACACGGTCAGTGCGGCGTCGCCCAGCCCGATCGCTCCGCCGATGGCTTCGGCAATCGGTCCGGAGACGATGAGCAGCAGGATGATCAGCACCGCGATCACGAGCAGGATCACCGTGATGAGCAGCACCACAGGACGCAGCTTGTAGAAGGGGCGCCCCTCGTCCACCTCGTAGATCTGGTTCATGGCCTGGCTGAACGCGTTCACGTAGCCGGATGCCGACCAGATGGCGCCGAGAAGACCGATCGCGAGTGCGAGCCCCGCGCCAGGTGCACTGGCCAACTGTTCGATCGGCTCACGCAGAGTCTCGGCTGCCGAAGCGGATCCGGCGCTCTCGATGAGCTGCATGATCATTTGGGTGGTCTCTTCGGCCTCACCGAACAGGCCGATGAGCGAGAGCAGAGCCAGCAGCGCCGGGAAGATCGCCAGCACTGTGTAGTAGGTCAGCGCAGCCGCGAGGGTGGTGCACTTGTCGCGCCCGAACTCCCGCAGCGTGCGCTTGAGGACGTACCCCCACGACGGCTTCTTCACATCGGTCGGGTCGTCTGGCTTGCGCGAGTCATTCGGGTCAGGAGCGTGACGGTCCTTCGCGACGCTGTCTTCGCGCCCTTTGCTCGACTGTTGTTCCGTAGTCAATCGTCTACCCCTTTACGACGGTATTGTTTCTTGGCCGTATTCAAGGGTGACTGACGGCCGTTAGTGTGACGAGAGGCTCGACGGATGCCGCCGGTCCAGTTATAGTGCGGGTTGCGTCACGCTCGACCGGTATCTCGATCAACAGCGGCAACAAGCCGATCAAGTGTTGTTCCCCAGTTCTCGTCGATCCCTGCTTCGTTCCACGCGAGCACCTGCTGCTCGGTGAGATGGTCAGGAAGCGCGACCGCGAAGATCAGGTCTGTGGCCGGCCGGGAGTCGCCCTCCGCTTCGGCCGACGGGGTCGCGTCGAGGATGACAGTGATGAGCGGCACATCGTCGAGAGATGGCAGCTCGATTTCGGGCCACCCTCCCTCGGCGCCCCAGGAGAAAACGAGCTTCTCTCCCGGCGAGATCTCGCGGTAGATGCCGCCGGTGATGTAGCTCACCGACTCATCAATGATCATCTGTTGCCGCCAGGCCCCGCCTACCCGGAGGTCAACGTCGACCGGCTCTGACGGCGTCGGAGCCGACGGATTGAAAAACCAGCCCAACTGATCGGGCTCGGTCCATTTGCGAAACACCTCAGCCGGGGCAGCCCGCAGGGTTCGAAGCAGAGTGAACCCGCGATGGAGTTCATAGGTCGCTGTCATGTGAGTTCTCCTTTGCGCGGCGGCCGGCGTTCGACTCCTTCTTTAGGGAACCGTGGTGGAGACCTGAGCGTCAACCCTCTGCCTCGAATGCCGGGGGTGTGCATAATCAACCGTTTCCGCGAGGCGTGGAACAGCGCGCTCGACCGCGTCGAGGCGTATCTTCGTCATGAGGCTGCCTGACTCACACCGAAAGGACACGCCATGGTCACACCGAGCAGCGTGAATGAGTACATTGCCGGCTTCCCGCCGGAGCAGCAGGCCGTGCTGCAGGACATCCGTGAGGCGATCCGCCGGGGAGTTCCCGGTGGAGAGGAAAAGATTCGGTACGGTATGCCGGCCGTTATGCTCGGCGGTCGGTACGCGATCCATTTCGCCGGCTGGAAGAAGCACATCGGGCTGTATCCGGTGCCCCGTTTCGACGACGCCCTTGAGTCCGAGGTCGCGCTTCATCGCAGCGAGAAGGACTCGGTGACGTTCCCCTGGACTGATCCCGTTCCCATCGACCTCATAGAACGGGTGGCGGCGGCGATCGCCCGCGAGCGAGCACCATCGTCGGAGTAGGCGCGTTCAACGATCGTCGCCGTCAGTATCCGGTCCCGAGTTCGAGAAGAACGGCGTACCCGTCACACCGGCCCACGACGGACCCAACCGGCCAGCGATTGGCCGTGAAGCGGGAATCCCGCACCAACTGATCGGCGTAACCGTCGCGAGCGCATTCGCGACAGCATCCGCTCACCACAATCTCGCGGAACTCGCGGATGTCGAGATACGGGAGGTCAGCGACCACCGCCTGACACGTCAACCGGCCGGACGCAGCGCCGATGAACGAAAAGCCGCCAACACAGTCGGGCACCTCACACGAGCATGGGCCCGGATCGAGCACGAGTTCGCCCTCGACCGCCAGTGAGTTGATGCTGCCGTCGGCGTTCTCGACGACGGGTGGTGCCACGAGTACCTTCATGATGTCCTCCATTGGGTTGGATAGGTTCATCCGGCACAGTTCAGGTATAGATCGACCCTCCGACATCGGCACAACGCCCCCGTTTATTGCTCGGTGAGGCCGCCTCCCACGTCGAGTTCGAGGGTTGAGGTCAGGTCGAGCCGCTCGAGGAACGCGTCGTCATGGCTGACGAGTAGGAGCGCACCGCGGTAGGCACGCAGCGCGTCGACCAGCTGCTCGACGCTGGCCAGGTCGAGGTTGTTGGTCGGCTCATCGAGCACAAGCAGTTGCGGCGGCGGATCAGCCAGGAGCAGGCGCGCCAGGGCGACCCGGAAGCGCTCGCCGCCGGACAGTGTGCGCACCGGGCGCTCGACCGTTGCGCCGCGCAGGAGGAAGCGGGCGAGCCGGTTGCGGATGGTTCCAACCGGCACGGTCGGTGCAACGGCGCTCACATTCTGGAGCACCGAGGCGTGATCGTCGAGCCCGTCGAGGCGTTGAGGGAGGTAGCCGACCCGGTCGGTGAGTAAAACGCCGCGAGCGCGACCCGGCTCTGCGGCTGTGCCGCCCAGCAGGTTCTCGAGCAGTGTCGTCTTGCCGACACCGTTCGGCCCGACGATGGCGACCCGTTCGGGTCCCTGCACCACGAACGAACGGTTGGTTCCGATGAGTTCGGCGATGCGCCGCCCGCTCGACACATCGGGGTCGGGAAGGTCGACAACGATGTGGGCGTCGTTCCTCACCCGTGCGTCGGCGCTGTCGAGTACCGCTTGGGCGGATTGCACCTTGGACGTCGCTTCGGCGCGGAGCTTTCCTGCGGCGACCTGGGCGCTGGACGCCCAGGCGTTCATAACGATGGGCGCCGCACGTTTGTCCTCACGACTCTTTCTCGCGGTCCGGGCTCGGGTGGCCAATTTCAGTTCCGCTTCGATGCGCTGACGCTTCTCGATTCTCACCGCCTGCGCTGCCGAGCGGGCGGCCTGCACCGCGGCATCCTGTTCCAAATCGAGGGCTGCTTTCCACTCGGAGTACGGCCCTCCGAACAGGCTCAGGCGGCCGGCGTGCAGCTCGGCGGTGTCATCCATGAGTTCGAGCAGCGCGATGTCGTGGCTGACCACGACCAGTGTGCCCGGCCAGGTGCGGATGAGACCTGCGAGCCGTGCGCGTGCGTCGCGATCGAGGTTATTCGTCGGTTCGTCGAGGAGTGTGATCGGCGAACGGCGCAACCTCAGGCCCGCAATGGCGACGAGCATCGCCTCTCCTCCGGAGAGCGCGGCAACGCGGCGGTCGAATGCGGTATCGCCGAGGCCGATCGAGCGCAGTGCTTCCGCGGCGTCGGTTTCAAGATCCCAGTCGTCGGCGAGCGCATCGAATCGTTCCTCCGACACGTCACCGGCTTCGATGGCGTGAAGCGCCTCGAGCTTCGGCGTGATGCCGAGCAGATCGGCGACCGACGCATCGACGTCGAGGGTGAGCGTTTGCGGCAGGTAGTCAACGTCGCCTGCTGTGCTGATGCGGCCGGTGGTCGGCCTCATCTGACCGGCGATAAGGCGCAGCAGCGTGGACTTACCCGAGCCGTTGGTGCCGACGAGTCCGGTGCGGCCCGAGCCGAAGGTTCCGGTGATGCCGGTGAGTGCTTCGGACCCGTCTGGCCAGGTGAGGCCGACGTCGGTCAGCGTGATCGATGAGTTCTTGAGCGTAGACATGCGTCTCCCGAGGTTTCAGTGGATGCACTGACACCGGGGCCGAGAAACGGCGGATGAACGGATGTCAGCGCGTTAGTGGCGCGAAACCGTCGAAATCTTCACCGGAGGAAACCTCACACTGGGAAACAAGAACGCCTCAGTGTTCCACGGGACTATCGAATTTGGCAAGAGTGCGGATGCGACGCGTCGGTCGGTCACGCTTGCCCGCCTAGCTTCGCCACGAAGGGTGGGTGCGGCGCTGCTCGGTCACAGATGGCTGGTGCGGCGTTGCTCGGCCGCAAAGGGCTGGTGCGGCGTTGCTCGGCCGCAAAGGGCTGGTGCGGCGTTGCTCGGCCGCAAAGGGCTGGTGCGGCGTTGCTCGGCCGCAAAGGACTGGTGCGGCGTTGCTCGGCCGCAAAGGGCTGGTGCGGCGTCGCTTGGTCGCAAAGGGCTGGTGGGGCGCTGCTTGGTCGCAGATGGCTGGGTTTTTTCAATAAGTCCAGCCGTTGATGACCGAGCAAGCGCGGTACGGCCATCGCAGCGACCCTTCGTGACGACGCTAGAGCCCGCTGAGACAACGACCAACCCTTTGTGACCGAGCGCCTGCCGGGCGATGCTTCGAGCACGCTCGCGGCAGCGCGGCAGCGCGGCAGCGCGGCAGCGCGGCGCACGGCAGCGCGGCGCACGGCAGCGCGGCGCACGGCAGCGCGGCGCACGGCAGCGCGGCGCACGGCAGCGCGGCGCACGGCAGCGCGGCGCACGGCAGCGCGGCGCACGGCAATGCGACGCACGGGCCAACGCGCGGCGCGGCCTAAAACACGGGAAAGGGATCGACCCAACGACGACGGACCCCCGGAGGTTTTCCGAGGGCCTGTCGTTCGTAGTGCTTCCGTTGCGCGGCTCGACTACAGAGTGACGACGACGTGCTCGTTGGGCACGCAGTGGGTCATCACGAGTCCGGCGACGTCCCGCGGGCCGTTGTTACCCAGGTTGGCCAGTCGCGCAAGCTCGGCCTCATTGAGTGTCTGGCTCTGCAGCGGCGGCAGGTGGCGAACATCGTCGGCGCTGATGCCGAGGCCGGCACCGACCCGTGCACCGAGCTCGTCCTCGACCAGGAAGAAGTGCCAGACCATACGCTCCTGCACCTCGCGGCTCGCCTGCCCGATGAGCTCGACGAAGTTGGCGACGAGGTCGTCCTGCTCCCACGGCTCCATCAGCAGGAAGCGCTGACCGGCCTGCGTGTAGTCGTCGGTGCGGGGAATCCGCTTGCGCGTCAGGCGCCCGACGATCTCGGGACCCTGCTCGTCGTGCGTCGGGTACGCAGCCTCCCGCAGCGAACCGTCAGTGATGGACGGCTCGTAGTTGATGTGCGGGTTCTCTCCGCCGTCGACGTGGTAGGTCATCTGACCGTCGCGCTGGTTGGTGTGAACCTTGGCGTTCTTGGCCTGGTTGACCGGGAGCTGAAGGTAGTTCGGGCCGACCCGGTATCGCTGCGTGTCACTGTACGAGAACGTACGCCCGACGAGCATCTTGTCGTCGGAGAAGTCGAGCCCGTCAACGAGGACACCGGTGCCGAACGAGAGCTGCTCGTTCTCGGCGAAGAAGTTCGACTGGTTGCGGTTGAGCACCATCTTGCCGACGGTCTTCGGCGGGAAGTCGTTCTCCGGCCACAGCTTCGTGTCGTCGAGCGGGTCAAAGTCCAGCTCGTCGTGGGCGTCGTCGGACATGAGCTGAACCCGCAACTCCCACTCGGGGTAGTCGCCGTTCTCGATCGACTCGTAGAGATCCTTCGTCGCGTGGCCGAGGTCGCCGGCCTGGACTGCTGCTGCGTCCTTCTCGGTGAGGCTCTTGACGCCGACGCTCGGGATCCAGTGGTACTTGACCAGGTGGGTCAGGCCATCCGCGTTCACCCACTTGTAGGTGTTGACGCCGAAGCCCTGCATCGTGCGGTAGTTCGCCGGGATTCCTCGGGGGCTGAAGAGGTTGACCAGCATGTGCATCGACTCGGGGGTCTGCGACATGAAGTCGAAGATGCGAGCGGGTTCCTGGCGGAACGTCACCGGGTCGGGCTTCAGGGAGTGGATCACGTCGGGGAACTTGATCGCGTCACGGATGAAGAACACGCCGAGGTTGTTGCCGACGAGGTCCCAGTTGCCGTCTTCGGTGTAGAACTTCACAGCGAACCCGCGGGGGTCTCGCGCAGCCTCAGAGGAGTCGCGGCCGCCGATGACGGACGAGAACCGTACGACGAGGTCGGTGCGCTTGCCCGGCTCCTGGAAGAGTTTCGCGCGGGTGTACTTGGAAATGGGTTCGTCGCCCCACATGCCCGTCGCTTCGAAGTAACCGAACCCGACGGCACCGCGCGCGTGCACGACCCGCTCGGGAATGCGCTCTCGGTCGAAGTGGCTGATCTTCTCGAGGAACTGGTAGTTCTCCAGCGTCGCCGGACCGCGTGCGCCGACGGTTCGCTGATTCTGGTTGTCGTACACCGGGTGACCCTGTCGGTTGGTCAGGACCTCGCGGTTATCGTCCTCGGCTGGTTTCTGGCTGGCGACATCAGTCATCTGGTTCTCCTTCACAAATTTCCTCCCGCAGGTGGACGTTCCACGAGGGAGGCGCTTCCAGCCTAGGTATCTTGAATAATTCAAAACACCCGTGGCGTTACGGCGCAGACTCTGATACCGGGACCAAGCCCCTCGAGCTGAGCGCTTGCACCACACCCAGGTTTTACAGGGTGTCCTGACCGGAGGTGACCCTCACCAGGTCGCCCACCACGTCGGTGAGGGAGCCCGTCCGCGCGAGGACCGCCCGCTGCCGGATCGCGCCGTTCCCCCGCCGCAGCACGGCGGCGATCCCACACTGAACCCGCTCTTCATCGTCAGTTCCGGCAAGCACAGGGCTCACGTGCCTGAGCAGGTCGGCGACAACCTCCCTTGCCGGGCGCGGGCGGAGCGTCAGCGGATCGAGCAGGTCGCCCGACAACCCGTAACGACCGGCTTGCCAGCTCGCCAGCCTCAACATCGACGCTGGCGCAGACGGCGCTGTGTCACCCATCGACCACGAGCGCGCCGCGGTCTCAACCAGCCCGCGAACCAGCGATGCGATCAGCACAGCATCCGTGACATCCGCGCACACGTCCGACACCCGAATCTCGACGGTCGGAAGATGGTGCGACAACCGCGCATCGAAATACACCATGCCCTCATCGAGCATGACACCCGAGTCGAGCATGGCCGCCAGGGTGGCCCGATACCGGTCGACAGAACCGAACACCTCGGTTGGTCCGGCCGTCGGCCAACGCAGCATCGCCTGAGACCGGTAGCTGGCGTAGCGGCTGTCCCGGCCGTGCCAGAACGGCGAATTCGCACTCAGCGCGATGAGCACAGGCAGCCAGCATCGGATGCGGTCGAGGACGGCGACACCCTCCTCGGCCGATTCCACTTCCACATGCACGTGGCAGGCACAGGTGAGCTGTTCGCTCGCCGTGATGCCGTACACCTCAGCAAGTCGTTCATAGCGGGGGTCACGGAACAGGCGCGGCTCCACCCGAATGGGCGATGACCCAGACGCGATGACGCGTGCACCAACACCGTGCGCCGCGATATTGGCGCGATTTCTACACTGGCGGATGTCATCGGCCAGGTCATTGAGGTCGGCATGCGGTGCCGTGTTGGTCTCGAGCATCTGCTGCTGCACCTCGTGCTCGATCGACCCGCCGAGGTGACCTGGTGGCGGTTTGACCGCAACGCCGCCGGCCATCTTGAGGATCCGGGGAGCGGCCGACCGGGCGCGCCCGGTCGCCGGGTCCACCAGCAGCAGCTCTTCTTCGACGCCAACCGTGCGCATGGCTACAGTGTCGCAGTCAAGCCCCTTTCTCACCAGCGCCAGAGAGGTGAAAGCTGGAGCCGAGAGAAAGGGGCACCGTCGTGTGCCGGTTGTTGGGATATGTTGCCTCCCGTCCTCTCGCGCCTGTCGATGTGCTCGGCGAGCCAGCGTTCGACACATTCACCTCCCTCGCCGCCCTGCACGGAGACGGCTGGGGGCTCGCGTGGAGAGGTGCTGACGAGCACACTCACGCTGTGTCCAGCCCGGACTCGGCGGCTCGTGACCCGCACTACGCGGAGCTCACTCGGCAACCGCTCGGTGCTGCTGGGCTTGTGCACTTGCGTTGGGCGACAGGAGGACTTCCTGTGGTGCAGGAGAACACGCATCCGTTCACCGATGATCAGTACGCGTTCGCGCACAACGGCCACGTCTCACCGATCTCACGGATCGAAGAGATGCTCACCACCGAGTCGAAGGCCAAGCTCAAAGGTGCGACGGACACCGAACGGTACTTCCGTTTCGTGATGCAGTGCATTCGCGAGGACGCGTCGGAGCGGGCCGGAGTGACCCGGGCGCTGCACACCATGATGGACGAGTTTCCGCACGCGAGTTTGAACGCCATCCTGCTCACGCCGACGACGCTGTTCGCTATCCACATCAACAGCAGGGCGGCGTCACCACCGAAGGCGCTCAGCGCGTTGTACGAGACCGACGCGGACATGCCGCACCGGCACGCGACCGAGTACTACGCGATGGACTACCGCGTCACGCCCGAGGCGGTGCACGTGATTTCGAGCGGGCTGGACGAGCCGGGCTGGTTGCGCGTTCCGGCGGATGCTGCCGCGATGGTCGACCTCGAAACCCGGCAGATCACGGGGCTCGACCTGCTTCCGGTTGATCGGACAGATCGAGGCTGAATCAGTTGCGCGGCGCGATGCTGACGAAGGGGCGACCGCTCTGTACCCGCAGCCGCAGCTGGCCGCGCCGGGCCAGGACGATGGCGACGACGCCGGCGGCGAGCGCGGGCACTCCGCCAGAGACCACCATGCCGGCGTGCGCGCCGAACTTCTCGATGACGACACCCATGAGCGGCCCGCCGATGGCCTGGCCACCGAGCAGCACGAGGACGTACAGCGACATCACCCGCCCGCGGATGCTGATGTTGCTCGACATCTGCACGAGGGTGTTCGACGCGGTGAGGAAGAGGAGGGACGCAAGGCCGACCGTCACGAGGCAGGCCGAGAACAGCGTGATCGACGGCATCAGCCCGGCAACCACCTGCAGCAGGCCGGTGACCCCGACACCGATCACGATGGTGCGCAGCCGAATCGATGCGCGGCGGGTCGACAAGAGCGCACCGGTCAGGGCGCCTGCTGCGACCATCGAGTTGAACAGGCCGTAGCCGCCAGGCCCGACTTGAAACACGTCGTCGGCGTACGACGCGAGGATCACGGGCATGGTCAACCCGAACACCGCAAACACGGCGATGAGGATCACCGGGAAGATGATGGTCGGCTTCGCGACCGCGTAACGCAGACCCTCACGAAGCTGACCTCTGGCCCGAGGCGACGGGGCGACCCGTGACATCCGGTCGGTGCGCAGCATGCCGAGCATGACAATGACGATGAGGCAGGCAAGACCGTTGATGGCGAACGCTGGCCCGGCTCCGACGGTCAGCAGCAACACGCCGGCGATCGCTGGTCCGATCATCCCGGCCAGCTGGAACACCGACGAGTTGATGCTGATGGCGTTGCGCAGGTTGCGTTGTCCGACCAGCTCGGTCACGATGACCTGGCGCGCCGGGTTGTCCACCACGGTGACGAGGCCGGTGGCGAACGCGATAGCGAAGACGTGCCAGGCCTCAACAATTCCGAGCAGCGCGAGAGCGGCAAGCCCGAGGCTCAACACAGCGAACAGCGATTGGGTGATGACCATGAGCATTCGTTTGCTGTATCGATCGGCGATCACGCCGCCGAACAGTCCAAAGAACAGCATCGGTGCGAACTGCATGGCGACCGTGATGCCGACGGCTGTCGCGCTGCCGGTCAACTCGAGGACGAGCCAGTCCTGGGCGATGCGCTGGGTCCAGCCGGCGGTCATGGCGAGCAGGTTGCCGATCGTCCACAAGCGGAAGTTTGGCACGCTCAGCGCGATGAAGGTTTTGCGCCATGGCAGGCGTCCGGTCTGGAGGGAGAGGGGTTCAGTGGGAGGGAATGCGGTTGAGTGCGCCGAAGCCACTGATGTTCTCCTGAAATTCTTTATGGAAAGCGGATGCCACGCTTAACGCTAGAGACAGCATCCGTATTCGGTCCCTCAATGCATAGAATTACTGCCATTGGTCTTTTCAATACCGCTGTCAGAGAGGACACGGATGTACGACCCCATTCTGCTCAGGACGTTTCTGGTCGTCGCCGAGACACACAGCTTCACGAACGCGGCGCTGAGGCTGGGCATCAGCCAGCCGACGGTGAGCCAGCAGATGAGCAAACTCGAGCGGGCGGCCGGTCGAATGCTGCTCGCACGCGACACCCGTGAGGTGCGATTGACCGACAATGGCGACGCCATGGCGGGGTTCGCTCGCACCATCCTGGCCGCGCACGCAGCGGCGGAGAGTTACTTCAACGGGTCGGCCATGAAGGGTCGGTTGCGCTTCGGCGCGGCTGACGACCTCGCCATCACGCAGCTGCCGCAGATGCTGAGGCACTTCCGGCAGCTGTACCCAGAGATCAACCTCGAGCTCACCGTGAACCAGAGCGCACCACTTCGGCGCCGCCTTGAGCAGGGACACCTCGACCTGATCTTCGTAAAGCAGAGCGCTGGCGAGGCAACGGCGAGTACCCGGGTGGCCAAGGACACGCTGGTCTGGATGGCGCAGGACACCCTGACACTGGCCGCGGGCAACCCGGTGCCGCTCATCGCGTACCAGGCGCCGAGCCTGAGCAGAAAGATCGCGATCGACGCGCTCGAGGCGGCCGGACGTACCTGGCGAATCACCTGCAACACCCGCGACGTCAACGGGATGCTCGCCGCGGTGCGTGCGGGCATCGGTGTTGCGCCGTTTCCGCACTCGCTCATTCCGTCAGACCTGGTGAAGGTGAGCAACCGGTTCAGCCTGCCAGAACTCGTCGACGTCGACTATGTGCTGATGGCGAATCCGACGGCGGCGAAGGAACCGGTGCAGGCGTTGATGTCGGCGATCATGAGCCGCGGGGTGCGGCGGGAGGCGTAGCACGCGAGTGTCCCCCGAATGGAGGGGGCAGCATCCGCTTTTTGGGACTAATCAGGGAAATTTTGCGGGTATTCTTGCCTGTCGGGCGCACGATATGCGACTCTGTGCATTCGACAACCCCCACTTTCTACCCCACAAACACTTTCGGAGGATCGGATGCCGTCCGAAACCCTGCACATCAGTCTTGATGTGCTCGCGAACTCGGTTCGAGGCGCACTCGAGATTGAACCCGTCGTCGGCGGTTTCAGCCCGAGGCGACTGCCGTCGTGGACGCGGGCGCAGCAGGCCGATTCTGACATCGAGCGGATGGCGAGCCACACCTCCGGAGTCTCGCTTCGCCTGGTGACAGCAGCGACGGCGCTCGGGCTCGACATCACCTTCTCCCGCACAGCGATTCGTGGGCAGCGACCGGCTCAGGCCGCATCGGTGATGTGCGAGGTGGACGGCAGGCTCGTCGGGCACCTCGAGGCCGACGAGGGCACAGTGATCGTCACCACACGCGACAAGACCTCGACAACGCTGCCGGGGCATCCGTCACTTGTCCTCCTCGAACTTGGCGGTGATGGCACTCGGGAACGCGAGGTCATCGTGTGGTTGCCTCAGGCGGCGTCGGTCACGATTCACGGCGGAGCGGCGGATGCGCCGGTTCGGGCCGCTAAGCCGACCGACGCGTTGCGCTGGACTCACTACGGCAGTGCGATCAGTCACGGTTGGGTGGCCGCGAACGCTCGCGGCCCGTGGCCCATCGAGGCGTCACGCAGGCTCGGTTGGGATTTGACCAACCTGTCCTTCGCGGGCAACGCCATGCTCGACCCGTTTGTCGCGCGCGTGATCGCCGGGCAGCCGTCCGACCTCATCACGCTCAAGGTGGGGCTCGACCTGGTCATCGACGATGTGATGCGGAGGCGGACGTTCATCCCGGCGCTGCACAACTTCCTCGACCTGATTCGGGAGGGACAATTGGATACCCCGATCGCGCTGATCACCGCACTGGCGTGCCCGATTCTCGAGCACGCCACCGGACCGATGCGTGACGTGTCACCCGGGCACTGGGAAGCGCATCCGCGCGAGGTGCTCGAGGGAGACGGGTCGCTCACGCTGAGCGGCACGCGCGACCTGGTTGCCGAGGTTGCCGCGGCCCGAAACGATGACATGCTCGACGTCGTCAACGGCTTGTCACTCTTCACCCTCGACGACGCGCCGCGCCTCACCGACAACCTGCACCCTGACCAGGAGGGGCACGACCTGATCGCCGGACGATTCGTCGGGCAGGCGAGCGATCCCGCTGCCACGCTCGGCAACCTCGTCGGACGACTGGCGGCGCGAGAGTCGTCTCGATCGGAATTCACACCCTCGACCGGACGGTCCTAGCCCCTAGGTTAGAACACCTCAGTAGGCGGTTCGTCCGACGTCGAGTTTCGCTTGCGGCGCCGGAAGATCGCCCGGCGGCCTGCTGGAACGGTGGCGTCGTCCGATTGATCGGGGTCGAGCCCGTAGTGTGAGCCGATCGAGGCGAGGAACGCGGCCCGACGAGCCTTCTCGAACGCCCGGTGTTCGTTACCGAACGCGATCGCCACAGCCCAACACATCAGCAGCATGACGACGCTGAATGGCAACGCGATGATGATCGCCGCCGTCTGCAGTGCCTGAAGTCCGCCTGCGAGCAGGAGCGCGATGGCGAGCGCCGAGGTGACGCAGGCGAAGAACGCCCGAATCCACCGCTTCGGTTCGACCTGGCCTCCGCTCGCGATCATGCTCATCACGAGCGCCCCGGAATCCGCAGAGGTGACGAAGAAGACGGCGATGAGGATAATCGCGCCGATAGTGAGGATCGAGCCTGCTGGCAACTGGTTGAGCATGGCGAACAGCGCACCCTCAACGTTCACAGACCCGTCTCGGCCAACCAGCCCACCTGGGCCGTTGAGTTCGGAGTAGAGGGCGGTTCCGCCGAGAACACTGAACCAGAGGAAGGTGATCAACGTCGGGACGAGCAGTACCCCAGTGACGAACTGGCGAACGGTGCGACCACGGGAGATGCGGGCGATGAAGATGCCGACGAAAGGCGCCCACGAAATCCACCAGCCCCAGTAGAACGTGGTCCATGTGGCCTGCCACGCCTCGCCCGCTTCACCGCTGAAGGCAGCGGCGTTGAAGGAGAGGCCGACGAAGCCCTGCAGGTACGCACCGATCGACTGAACGAAGTCGCGCAGCAGGAATTGTGTTGGGCCGACGATCAGGATGAAAAGAACGATCATGCCCGCGAGGACGAGGTTGATGTTCGACAGCCACTTCATGCCCTTCGCGACACCGGAGAGCACGGAGAACAGGACCGCGCCCGTGATCACGAGGATCAGGATGATGTTGACGAAATCGGATGCCGCGATGATTCCGGCGCTTTCCAGCCCGGCGCTGATCTGTACAACTCCGAGACCGAGCGAGGTCGCGACCCCGAAGAGTGTGCCGACGAGGGCGACGACGTCGATGAGGTTGCCCCAGCCGCCGCGAACGCGGTCACCGAGGAGCGGTTCCAAAGCCCAGCGAATCGACACCGGTCGACCCCGGCGGTGGATGGCGTAGGCCAGGGCGAGGCCCACAACAACGTAGATCGCCCAGGCGTGAACACCCCAGTGCAGGTACGTCTGCGACAGCGCCTGCTGAGCGAGCTGACTCGGGGTTCCTTCGACACCCGGACGCGGGTTGGCGAAGTGGCTGAGCGGTTCACCCACCCCGTAAAAAACCAAACCGATGCCCATACCCGCGGCAAACAGGAGGGAGAACCAGGAACCGAGCGAGAACTCGGGCTCGTCGTCGTCCTTACCGAGCTTGATGTCGCCGTACCGACTGAAGCCGACCCACAGGCTGAAGACCACGAAGAATGCGGCGATCAACACGTAGTACCAGTTGAAGTTGCTGACGATGCCGGCCTGGATTCCTGCGAAAAGCGACTCAGCAGCATCCGGGAAGAAAATGGCGAATGCCACGAAGACGAGGATGACAATCGCGGCGGGCCAGAACACCCAGCGTGCGACCTCGGGCAGCTTGCTACTCGTACTACTAGGGGAGGGCATGCGGTCAGCCTAGGTCGGAGCTGGTGTCCCCACAATGAGGGGCATGCTTATATGCGCGCCGCGAATAAGCCGTGGTAGCGCTCACGGTGTGAGACGTGCTGGCTACCGGATCACCATCGCGCCGCGAAGGTATGGAAAGAGTTCATCACAGAGACCGGCTGACCCCGACGGGTGGTGCGGCGTGCGTCAGCCGATGTAGGAGAACCCGAGCGAGGCGAGCACTCCGAAGATCGTGCCCCACGCGGTGATGGAGATGACCATCCAGAGGATCACGGCGTTGCGTGAGGCACCGAACGACACCATGGCGGCCGAGGTGAACTGGTTAGGCAGGATCAGCCAACCAAGCATGCTGACACCGGCGACGCCGTACTTGTCGAAGGCCTGGCGCACGCGCTGCCGGCGAGCCGTCTCGACCTTTGGCTCGCGGCGGCCGGTGACCTTGGAGCGCAGTCCGTGCGCGGTGAGAACAAAGATGAGCATCGACAGGATGTTGCCGACGATGGCGGCGACGATCGCGACAACCGGGTTGATTCCGGTGAGCACTCCGAGTGCGGCACCGAAGTGCGACTCGATGAACGGAATCGCTGCGGCGAGGATGACGCCCACCCACTGCAAAAGCTCGGGGAGGCCAGCGGTGAAGGTCTGGAGCGATTCGATCATGGGAGTGCCTTTCGTTTGGAGCTGTGAAGCTGTGGTTCGGGGATGCCGCCTCGCGGTCGGAAGTTTCCGGTTACCTGCGGCGGCGATAACTCCATAGTTCCTGTGATGCTCGAGCGTGCGTAGTGTCGCCGCGTCATGGCATCCGGAGCGGTTTCGCACCGCGAATAGTGACAAATGTCACTGCTCTACGCTTGGGGACATGTTCCCCTCAGCACTGACCGAACGGCGTTCGTCGTGAGCCGGTACTCCGCTCCGATCGACTCGCTCGACGAATCACAACCAGCCGGACAAGCACGCAGCGTGCAGACCACCTGGATGTACACCCTGGGTGCAATCGTGTTCTTTTTCGTGGTGCTCGACGCGATACTGCTGCTGACAGCGTTGGCGAACTTTTCGGCGTCGCGGTCACTTCTCGACGGAATGCTTGTTGCCCTCGTGCTGCTCTCGTCGGTCGTGCAGGTGAGGTACTGCTGGTTCCTCCGCGTTGGCCGTGGGGGCGGGATGCCACGCCTCGCCTGGACGGTGACGCTTGCGGCTCCGGCACTGGTGGCCTGGGTGCTCGGACTGTTTGCCGAGGGTGCTGGCCTGTTCGCCGCGCTCCCTCTGTGGCTGGCCGCGAACGTCGTTGCGCCACTGCTGCCGAAGCGGCAGCGCTGGACGCTGATTCTGCTCGCGGCGATCGTCACGATCGCGCACCCGCTGCTTGCGGCTGGACTTCTCAATAACCCGTTCGACCTAGACAGCGCTGGGCGGGCCTGGCTGCTGCTCAGCTACGGCGCGCTCCTGCCTGCCATGATCCTGTCGAGCCTCTGGTGGTGGGAAATCGTCGTGACGCTCGACCGCCACCGGTCTGTCGCGGCCGATCTCGCCGTTGCACAGGAGCGGCTGCGGTTCGCCTCCGACCTGCACGATATTCAGGGCCACCACCTGCAGGTCATCGCGCTCAAGAGCGAACTGGCCGAGCGGATGCTCGCCATCGACCCTGACGCCGCGCGCGAGCACGTGCACGAGACCCGGCTCATCGCGAAACAGGCACTCGAGGAGACCCGCGCGCTCGTCGCCGGGCTGCGCGACGTCGACCTGGCTTCCGAGCTCGAGAACGCTCGCGAGGTGCTCACCGCCGCCGGCGCCGACTGCGAGTTGCAGCTCGGTGCCCTGCCGACCGGTGCCGACGTGCGGCGCGTGCTCGCGCTCGTCGTTCGTGAGGCGACCACGAACATCCTCAGGCACAGTTCAGCAACCCGTGCCTCGATTCGCCTCGAAACCACCGCCGACGGGAGCACCCTTGAGATCGACAACAACGCCCTGAATTCGGCGACGGATGCCACGGGGCAAGTCGACAGCAGCGGTCTCGCCGGGCTCCGGAACCGGGTGTCAGCACTGAACGGGCAGTTGGTGACCGAGGTTTCGGATGACCGTTTCGCGTTGCGGGTGTCTGTTCCGGCGAAGGTGAGGGCTGAAGCGTGAGCGAATCCGTGCCACGTGGCATCCGTTTGTTAATTGCTGACGATGAACACCTGATTCGTGGGGCGCTGAGTGCGCTGCTCAACCTGGAGCCGGATATCGAGGTTGTTGCGAGTGTCGACAACGGTGTTGCTGCCGCCGAAATGGCGCTGCAGACGAAGCCCGATGTCTGCCTGCTTGACCTCGAAATGCCGCAGGCCGATGGGCTCGAGGCGGCCGCGCGGATTCTGTCGACGGTGGCCACAAAGGTTGTCATCGTGACGCGGCACGCCCGCCCGGGTGTGCTGCGACGTGCGCTCGCCGCTCGGGTGTCTGGGTTTGTGCCGAAGTCGACCCCCGCCGAGGAACTGGCCGATGTGATTCGCGATGTGGCTGCGGGCAAACGCTATATCGACCCGGAAATCGCGGCGACCGCGCTCACGGCTGAACGCTGCCCGCTCACCGACCGTGAGCTGGATGCGCTGCGGTTCAGCCGGTCGACCATGAGCGTGCAGGAGATCGCCGATCGGCTGCACCTGGCCCCGGGGACCGTACGCAACTACCTGTCGTCGGCGATGACCAAGCTCGATGCGAGGTCGCGGCACGAGGCGGCGGAGATCGCGTGGCAGCAGGGGTGGATCTAGCGGGGGCTACGCTCGTTCTCGCTGGTCGGCCGGTAGCGCTCGGTACGCACGCCAGGCATCGAGCAGCTCGGCTCGCGCGCCGCCAGGGTGGCTCTCGTGCCACCGCCGGGTGAACCGGTTGAACTCGAACTGGCTGCCGATCTCGGTTGGTTCGGCGTTCCGGGTGGCATGCCAGTGGGCGACCGCGTCGGCCAGAGTGGCCGTGCCATGTGAGGTCGCGACGAAATCACGCATCGGCGCATCGAAGGTGAACGAGGGCCCGATCTCGGTCTCGAACCACGCCCGCAACACCTGGCTGCAGCGTTGCCCAGCCGGAATCACGGTGTGCGGGGTGAGGGGTTCCGCGAGCTGTCGGGCCGCCCGGGCGGGGCGCGTCGACGCGGGCGATGCGGGCGATGCGACTCCATCGAGCGAGGCGCGGATGCGGGCGGCCAGTTCGTCTTTCCCACCAGATGTGCGAATGCCGCGCGAGCGAGCGAACGTGAGCAGTTCGTCCTTCAACCAGTACCACCGCTCAAACTCGACGCCGGTAAGCGCATCGGTCAACGGCGGCCGCTGCTCGGGGATCTGCATTGCTCGATCTTCTCAGATCGAGCTTCGACGGCATCACTTGTTTGCAATGACGAAAGTTGCAGGCACCGAATGTCGCAGGTCAGTTATTCTGATGCCAGTGATATTTCATTTTTCTCTGTGACCCAGTGTCCTTGTAGCGATACCAGCACGCTCCCCGATGCAGGAGCGATGATTCCGTGCGCCCGAAAGGGGAGCTCCACGTGGAGTTCCCCCGCATACCGGCCGCCAACTGAACTCATTACTGGAAGATCACTCTCACATGACATCACCGAACTCTCTCGAGCCTTTTTCGCCGACCCTCGACCGGTCAGCCCTGCGCCCTGACTGCGGCAATTGCTTCGCTCTCTGCTGCACGGCCTTCGGATTCACCCGCTCAGCAGACTTCTCTGTCGACAAACCCGCAGGCTCCCCGTGCCACAATCTGGCATCCGACTTCTCCTGCACAATCCACGACAGCCTGCGCCCGAGGGGCTTCCGTGGGTGCACAGTCTTCGACTGCTTTGGAGCAGGCCAGAACGTATCGCAGGGCCTTTTCGCCGGGAAGAGTTGGATCGAGGACCCCGACTCCAGAAGCGACATGTTTGCCGCATTCGCTGCGGCCCGGCAACTCCACGAGATGCTCTGGTATCTGGTTGAGGCGCAGACGCGAACCT
The DNA here is from genome assembly GCF_003668565.1 of Mycetocola zhadangensis. Lineage (GTDB taxonomy): Bacteria > Actinomycetota > Actinomycetes > Actinomycetales > Microbacteriaceae > Mycetocola_A > Mycetocola_A zhadangensis. The sequence goes on along the minus strand of NZ_RCWJ01000002.1, from coordinate 398,993 downwards.
TCGATCCCGACGCCTCACGTCGTGGGGCAAAGCTTAGGAACACTATCGAGCAGGCCGTCGGGGGCGAGTTGTCGGACTTGCTTGCGCTCGGTTTACAGGATCTTCACTCCCAAGTGAGATCGCTGCTGATCGAGGTCAGCGAAGAAGTGCGGGCGTCGTACCTCGCCGTTGGTGATGACCACCTCGATGCCGCACTGGAACCGGGCGCGGACCTGATGGGTCAGAATTTCCGGTCCCGCCGATTGTGCGGGGCAAACCTTCGCGGGGCCTATCTCATCGCCACGGACCTGCGGTCAAGCGACCTGTCGGGTGTGGATCTGCTCGGCGCAGACTTCAGAGACGCCCGACTCGACGAAGCTGACCTCTCGAAGGCCCTGTACCTGACTCAGCCGCAGCTCAACGCCGCCAAGGGCAACCACGCAACGTCTCTGCCCGCGTTTCTGGAAATGCCATCGCATTGGCAGAACGGATGACCACCCCATGCGAGCGGGACCACGCGACAGGTGCCCGGCGGGTGTTCTTTGGTCACTCAGTGGCGAGGGAAACACGAGCTTGCTGGTGCCTTCGTCGCGGTCGTCGCCTGCACCGCGGGGCGGCTGCCTCAGAGCCGACCGGCGATCCTCCGGCGGAGGCGCTGGCGCTCGCAGCGCACCACTTTGTAATTAAGCATGAACTCATGAAGGATCAGGCGGTTAGCCTGCGAACGGCTCCAGCAGCACGTCCCCATTGCTCGTCAGCACAGATACTGCCAGCATTGCCATCGTGACCGCTCTCATCTCGCACACCACTTTCGACTGCCTCAACGCCTACGCGCTTTCGGTGTTCTGGAGCAAAGTTCTCGGATTCGCGCCGGACGCCGACAGTCCCGACGGCCCTGGAGATGAGGAATGCATGATCTTCTCAGCTGACCGCACCCAGAGGTTGCTGTTCATCGAAGTCCCCGACGCGAAACAAGTCAAGAACCGATTGCACCTTGACCTTGTGCCCGCCGATGGGACGCGCGACCAGGAGTTAGCGCGTCTGTTGGAGCTGGGCGCCCGAGCGATTGACGACCGACGAATGCCGGATGGAACAGGTTGGGTGGTACTGGCCGATCCCGAGGGCAACGAGTTCTGCATACTTCGCAGTGAGGCTGAGCGGTCGGGCTAGCCAGGACGAACCAGACCCCGCTCGAAAGCGAGGCCGTAACACCCGACTACTTGGTGACTCACAGGCCTCGAAACAAAAGCCCGTCACCGCTTGGGCGACGTACTCGTATTGTTTGACACATGGAAACGTTGGCGGTGGTCCTCCCGTGGGTCTGCGTCGCCATCTTCCTGTTGACCGTCTTCATGCTTCTGTTCCGCTCAAGGAACGCGGACCGAATGCGCGACTCCTGGCTCCAACTCAACGCCCAGCCCCGTCTGAACTTCGTTTTTGGATGCGTGCATCTCCTGATTGCATTGGGACTGCTAGTCCTTGGCGTCGCATTTATTCAGGTCGGTTATACGTTCGGATGGGGCTTCTTCCCGCTCGCCGCGACGCAAATCTTCGGTGTTGCTTTCTGCTTTTGGATCGCCCGTCAACGATTCGACGAGGACTCATAGCCCGAGCTTTCCCTTCGTGGTGCGCGGCGCAACCGGCCTTAGCCGAACCCCACGCATCAGCCATTCGAGCGTGTGCCTCGGGAAGTCGGCCAGGTGCGGTCGAATTGCATCCCACAGCGTCTCGACCTCACCCGGAAGCGCCACTGCATTCGAGAAGATCGATCAGCTCGGCAGCCGGTCAGGCCAGTGATCCCGAATCAGCGGCCGACGACGAACGTCTCGATCGCTGTCGCCGCGGCGCCTCGCGCCCACTCGGCGAAACTCACCGTCTGGATTTCGAGGTCAATCGGTGTCGCACGACGGTTGCGGTGATCGCTGATCCCGCGGTCGAGCGCCTCACGGTTGGCCAGAGCAAGGTCGACGCCATCACCGGTCAGGATGATCTTCTCCGGCAATGCTAGGTTCGCGACGGACGCGATGAGCTTTCCGAGCCCGTATGCCGCGGTCTCGACGATGGATGCGGCCGCCGGGTTCGTGTCGGCGAGCGCCAGCAGCTCGTCGTGGGTGACGTTCTCGTCGAGCGCAAGCCGAGCACGGGAGAGGAGAGCCTTCGTCGTGAGCAGGCTCTCGGCGCAACCCGTGTGCCCCTGCGAACACACTCCCCCGCCGATGCCCAGTGGAAAGTGGGTAATGGTGCTGAGTCCAGGGTCGGGTCCCTCGAGGATGCCTGAACCGGCCACGAGACCGTAGCCGATACCGGCGCCGATCGTGATCAGCGCAAAGTGGTCGCTGTCTTTCGCCGCACCAAACCACCGCTCAGCGCGCACAAGCGACAACACATCGTTGTCGACCACGACGGGCAGATCCATTCGATCCTTGAGTAGTGCGCCGAGGTCCACGTCACTCCAGCCGAGCAGTGGCGCTTCGAGGACAAGGCTGTTCCGCGACACCTGGCCGCCCAAGCTCACCCCGAGAGCACGGATATTGCGCCCTTCCTCGCTCAGTTCACCGACAACATCCGTAATCTGGTCCGCCACCGCGCTCGGCTCAAGACTTGCAAGCGAACGTGAGATCTCGGTAACGAGCTGAGCACGCAACGTTGTCACGACACAGTGCAGTGTGTTCTCGGTGATCTTGACGCCGACGTAGAAATCGCGACCGAGCTCGAGGTCCAGGGGTTCTTCCGGACGACCGATTCCCGGTCGACCAGAACTCGAACGCTGCACGAGCGCTCGCTCCACCAGCAGACCGGCTTCGAGCAGCGGGCCGGCAACCCGGGTCAGTGTGCCAGGCGAAACGCCCAGTCGGGCCGCGAGCTGCTTTCGGCTGAGCGGGCCGTGCAACAGCACATCAATCGCAACAGCGTGCTGCAAGCCCTCAAGCGGAAGCCGCACGTCCTGTTGCATGTTTCCCTCTCAAAGCCGAATCGCTGGAACCACAATATCGCCGGAACCGCCTGCCTTAGTTGCCAAATCAAACTTAATTTGACGAGCTACCGCGAAATCAGCTCCTGATGAGCCATCTTTTTCCCGATTTGAGTTGACTTAGTTTCGCATTGCAACTAACTTGCTGATATCCCACCCACTCACACCGGCGCCAACGCGGCCGCCACCAGGAGTAGCAATGACGCAGTTATCCGAGCCCATCGCCGAGACATCGGCGGGCAACACCGGATCGTTTTCGCCGATCGTCCATCTGCGGAACGGAGGTGTGAGCCTGGTCATCGACCTCAGCGCCGGACGCCTTCCCGTCATCCTCTACTGGGGGGAAGACCTCGGGGAGATCGGTGAATCCGAGCTGAAGAACATCGCTCTCGTCTCGGTCCCCTCCGTCGTTCCGAACGACCTCGATGTTCCTGAACTCGTCGAGATCCTTCCTCTGGCGTCTGGCGGCTGGCGGGGCCTTCCCGGCCTCGAGGGCCACAGCACCTCAGGCACCGATTGGACGCCCCTCTTCACGGCCACGTCCATCGCAGCGGATGCCACGACTCTTACGGTGCGAGCCACCGATGACGAGGCGGGACTCACAATCGTTCTCGACGTTGAGTTGCTTTCCACCGGCCTGCTCCGCCAGCGCGCCGCCGTCGAACGCACCGGCTCTGGTGAGTTCACCCTCGATGGGCTTCAGCTCACCCTTCCGGTGCCGCGCCGCGCGAGCGAGCTGCTTGACCTGGCCGGCCGCTGGGGTCGCGAGCGCTCACCGCAGCGCATGCCGTTCTCCGTCGGCGCACACCAGCGCGACAGCCGCCGCGGCCGAACGAGCACAGACGCCTCAACGATTCTCGCCGCGGGTACCCCCGGATTCGGGTTTGGCACTGGCGAGGTATGGACGATGCACGTCGCGTGGAGCGGCAACCACCGCGAGTACGCCGAGCGCCTGTCCAACGGCACATCCCTGCTCGGTGGCGGCGAACTCCTGCTCTCAGGAGAGGTCCGCCTGCAGACCGGTGACCGATACGAAAGCCCATGGGTGTACGGCTCATGGGGTCGCGGACTCGACGACGCCGCCGCGCGCTTCCACGGCTACCTCCGTGGACGCCAGACCCACCCGTCCTCGCCGCGCAAGGTCGTTCTCAACACCTGGGAAGCGGTGTACTTCGACCACAACCTGGAACGCCTGACCGAACTGGCGGCATCCGCGGCCGAGGTCGGCGCCGAGCGCTTTGTTCTCGATGACGGCTGGTTCCTGCACCGACGGGACGACAGCGCGGGTCTCGGCGACTGGTACGTGGACGAGGATGTCTGGCCGGGCGGACTCGATCCGCTGATCAGCGCCGTGACCGAGCTGGGGCTCGAGTTCGGACTGTGGGTCGAACCCGAGATGATCAACCCGGACTCCGACCTTGCCCGCGCGCACCCCGAGTGGATCCTGTCCCCAGCCAGCCGGCTGCCGGTGCCATCGCGCAACCAGCAGGTGCTCGACCTGGCTCACCCCGGTGCGTACACCTACATCCTCGACCGGCTGAGCGACCTGCTGAACGCCTACGACATCGGCTACCTCAAGTGGGACCACAACCGTGACCTGCTCGAAGCCGCACACTCCACCACCGGGGCAGCAGGGGTGCACGAACACACCCTCGCGCTGTACCGCTTGCTCGATGAGCTGCGCGACCGTCACCCGGGTGTGGAAATCGAGTCGTGCTCCTCCGGCGGAGGCCGTGTCGACCTCGGAATCCTTGAGCGCACCGACCGGGTCTGGGGCAGCGATGTCATCGACCCGCTTGAGCGGCAGACAATCCAGCGCTGGACAAGCCAGCTCATTCCGCCTGAGCTCGTCGGCTCGCACGTTGGCTCACCGAAGGCTCACACTACGAGCCGCACCCAGAGCCTGTCGTTTAGAGCGGGAACCGCCCTGTTCGGGCACTTCGGTATTGAGTGGGACATCACCAAGGCGTCAGCGGAGGACCGCGCCGAACTTGCTGAGTGGGTGGCCCTCTATAAAGAGGTACGTTCGCTCGTGCACACGGGCCGTGTCGTTCGGGCAGACGGACTTGATGAGTCGGCGCTCCTTCACGGCGTGGTTTCACCCGAGCAGGACGAGGCTCTCTTCGCCTACGTTCAGCTCGCAACACCGCTGACCGCGATCCCGGGCACCATTCCGCTCCCAGGTCTCGACGACGACGCCGTGTATGACGTCACCGTGCAGAGCCCGGGCGACAACGCGCGTCGCCGCTCACACACCGCGGCACCGTGGACGGCAGAAGGATCTCTCCGGCTGACCGGTCGGACCCTTCGCACGATCGGTGTGCAGGTGCCAGCGCTTCACCCCGAGCAGCTCCTGCTGCTTCGCGTTCGAAAGGTCGCCTGATCATGGCAACAGTGCTTCTGCCCGAGGCGACGCCGTCCACACCAGCCCAGCCCACGGCATCCGCTCGCTCGAATCGGCGTCGCGCCACACGTCGCCAGACCTGGACAGCTCTCGCGTTCATTGCACCGTCGCTTCTCGGTTTCGTCGTGTTCTATTTCTGGCCGACGCTGCGAGGGATCTACCTGAGCTTCACGGACTTCGACGTGTTCACCGATCCGGTCTGGGTGGGTCTCGACAACTACACCCGTCTGTTTGGCGACGAGACGTTCTGGAACTCGGCGCGGGTCACCGTGCAGTACGTGCTGATCAACATCACGCTGCAGACGATCCTGGCGCTGGCGCTTGCCGTGCTCATTCACCGGGTCACGCAGTCGACGTTCCTCCGCAGTGTTGTTGTCGCGCCGTACCTCGTGGCCAACGTGGTTGTCGCTCTGGTCTGGTTCTGGATGCTCGATTACCAGATCGGCATCGTGAACCAGGGAATTGAGTGGCTCGGCGGAAACGCCATCGCCTTCTTCGGTGACGAGAGCTGGGCGATTCCGACGATCGCGCTCGTCAACACCTGGCGTCACGTGGGCTACACAGCTTTGCTGATCTTTGCCGGGCTGCAGATGATTCCGAAGGAGGTGTACGAGGCGGCCCGCACCGAAGGTGCGAACGAGTGGAAAATGTTCTGGAAGATCACTGTTCCCCTGCTGCGCCCGGTGCTAGCGCTCGTGCTCGTCATCACCATGATCGGATCGTTCCAGGTGTTCGACACGGTGGCCGTCACGACCAGCGGTGGGCCGGCAGACGCCACCCGCGTTGTGCAGTACTACATCTTCGACCTCGCCTTCCAGCGGCTCGACTTCGGTTACGCATCCGCGGTGTCAGTGATGCTGCTGCTCGTGCTCGCCGTCATCGCATTCATCCAATTGCGCCTCACTCGGGCCAATGAGTCGGATCTCAACTAGGAGCCCGCCATGACAACTCAACTTGAAACGCCGCGGCGAACTCGCCCATCGGCACGGCGCGCACGGCCGTCACTGGGTAAGGTCCTCGCCTGGACGGCACTCATCGGCTTCGTTCTCGTCACCCTCTTTCCGTTCTACTGGATGCTTCGCACCGCTCTCTCGAACGGAGCGGCGCTGGCGACAGACCCGGGTTCCCTGGCTCCCGTCGACTTCACCTGGGGTGCGTTCGAGCGTGTGCTCGGCATCGCCACAACCGGTGAGGCGCAGGCGGAAGGTGGATCAGGAGCGAGCCTCGACTTCTGGGGATACCTGCTCAACTCGGTGATCGTCGCCACCAGCATCACGCTCGGCCAGGTTTTCTTCGGAGCGCTTGCGGCATACGCGTTCGCCCGGCTGCAGTGGCCCGGCCGCAACGGGGTGTTTTTCCTGTTCCTGCTCGCGCTGATGGTTCCGCCGATCTTCACCCAGCTGCCGAACTTCCTGCTCATGCGCGACCTCGGACTGGTGAACACCTACGCCGGAATCATCCTGCCGTTCTTCTTCATGACGCCGTTCGCGATCTTCTTCCTGCGGCAGTTCTTCCTCGGTATCAGCAGCGAGATCGAAGAGGCAGCACGGCTGGACGGAGCGAGCAACCTGCGCATCTTCTTCCGGATCATCCTGCCGATGAGCACGGGGCCACTCGCTACGCTGGCGATCCTGCAGTACATCCAGGCCTGGAACGAGTACTTCTGGCCCCTGCTTGTCGGTAGCGACAACAGCGTTCGAGTGCTCACGGTGGCACTCGGTGTGTTCCGGTCGCAGACACCGCAGGGCGCACCTGACTGGGCGGGGCTCATGGCCGCCGCACTGCTGGCGGCGCTGCCGATCCTCATCCTCTTCGTGATCTTCAGCCGTAAGATCGTCAACTCAATCGGATTCTCGGGCATCAAATGACACTCACATCACCACGCACGAAGCGACGTCGCCTCTCTCGCCGGGTCGTGACATCCGCTCTCGCAATTCTCACCGCCACTGGTCTCGCGGGCTGCACGCAGGGCGCAATGTCGGAAGGCGCCTGGGGCGAAACCGGAGATCTGACCTACTGGATGTGGGACTCGAACCAGGTGCCGGCCTACCAGGCCTGCGCGACGGCGTTCGAGAAGAAGAACCCCGACATCAGCATCACTATCGAGCAGTTCGGCTACGACGATTACTGGAACAAGCTGATGACGTCGTTCGTGGCTGATTCGGCCCCGGATGTGTTCGTCGACCACAGCTCGAAGTACGGTGACTACGCGTCGCGAGGGCTGATTGAGAACCTCGACGAGCTCGTTGAGAAGGACAACATCGATCTCGACCAGTACGTCAACGGCACCGTCGACCTGTGGCGCGCCGCAGACGGCCACCAGTACGGCATGCCGAAGGACTGGGACACGGTCGCGATCTTCTACAACGAGGAGCTTGCGTCTGAGGCCGGGATTTCAGCAGAGAAGCTCGGATCGATGACCTGGAACCCCGAAGACGGTGGCACCTACGAAGACGTCATCGCTCACCTGACCGTCGACAAGAACGGTGTGCGAGGCGACGAAGAGGGCTTCGACAAGACGCGCGTCGAGACCTACGGACTCGGCCTGGACGACTCGGGTGGAGGCTACGGTCAGGTGACCTGGTCGATGCTCGCGGGAACCACCGGCTGGACCTACATGGACGAGCCAACCTGGGGCAGCGAGTTCAACTATGACGATGAGCGTTTTCAGAGCGCCATCGCGTGGTGGCGTGGACTGATCGAGAAGGGTTACATGCCGCCGCTGTCGCAGACCGTCGGCACAGCGCTGTCGTCGAAGATGCAGGCTGAGTCGTACGCGATGGTGACGGATGGCGCCTGGAACATCAACACGTACGCCAAGCTTCAGGGAGTCAAGCTGAACACCGCTCCCACTCCGATCGGTGTCGATGGCGAGCGCGCCAGCACGTTCAACTCGTTGGCTGACTCGATCTCGGCGTCGTCGAAGAACAAGGGAGCCGCATGGGAGTGGGTCAAGTACCTGTCCTCTCCCGAGTGCCAGTCAACCGTCGCTGACGCAGGCGTCGTCTTCCCCTCGCTTTCCGCGGTGGGTGACACGGCATCCGAGCGTTTCGCCGAGACCGGGTTCAACATCGAAGCGTTCACCACTCACGTGGATGACGACACAACGATTCTCTTCCCACTTTCGGAGAACGCCGTCGAGATCAACGCACTCATGACCAACGCCATGGACAAGGTTCTGTCGTTCTCTACCGAGCCGTCGTCGCTCACCGAGGTGAACAAGACGGTTACCGGGCTGCTCGACGAGTAGGGCGATCCAAAAGCGCTGCCCTTCCACTCAACGCGAGTGGAAGGGCAGCGCTTTTTGTGGTTTCGGTTACTCATCGGCCCACGCTTGCACCCTTGACAGCGCCCGCCACCTCCGGCCTAAGGTGTTCCCCATGTGGATTTTCATGCGCATTCGCAATTCCTGACGCGACGCACTGCAGGGCCGGCTTCCGATAGCGCGGCCCCACCGAGCGAACACTCCCCCGTGAGTGAACTCCCGTGCGTCGCGCAATGCCCGCGCTCACACAAAGGATTTCGCCATGCGCACCCCACACCACATCTCCATGGTCGGCACGACAGCGCCCAGCCACATTTACCCATCGCTCGCCCTCATCCGCGAACTCGTGAACCGCGGCCACCGCGTCACCTACACGGTCGGCGAACAACTTGTCGACCTCGTCACCCCGACCGGAGCCGAGGTCATCGCCCACCCGTCGATCCTGCCGCTCGACGACACCGAGTGGCCCGACGACCCGGGCGGAGCCATGCGCGTCTTCCTCGATGAGGGCATCGCGGTGATGCCGATCCTCACCGAGCGATACGACACCGACCCGCCCGACGTCGTCCTCTACGACATCGGCGGTCTCCCGGCACCCCTTCTCGCCGCCCGGTACAGCGTTCCCGCCGTGCAGCTGTCGCCTACCTATGTCGCCTGGGACGGGTACGAAACCGACTTTGCCGATTTCATCAACGCGCTGCAGGCATCCGCTTCGGGAATCGCGTATTACGAGACGTATAACGCTTGGCTGCGGAAGAACAATATTCAAACGGATGCCACGGTGTGGCAAACTCGACCAGCGCACGGGTTGGTGCTGATTCCGCGGGCCATGCAGCCGAACGCCGAGAAGGTCGCCGATAACATTCAATTCGTTGGTCCCTGCCTGGATCCGGAGCGACTGGCAGACACGAGTTGGCAGCCGCCGGCGAGCGGGGCGAAGGTGCTGCTCGTCTCGTTCGGCACCGCGTTCAACGACCAGGCTCCCGTGTACCGTGCGTGCATCGAGGCGTTCGGAGATTCGGGATGGCATGTGGTGATGGCCATCGGGCAGCACGTCGATCCGGCCGAACTCGGTGACCTGCCCGACAATGTCGAGGTGCATAAAACGGTGCCGCAGCTCGCCGTGCTTGCTCACGCGAGCGCGTTCATCACCCACGCCGGAATGGGCGGTTGCACCGAGGCGCTCTGGTTTGGGGTTCCGACCGTGGCGATCCCGCAGGCGGTTGACCAGTTCGGCAACGCAGCGATGCTCGAGTCACTCGGTGTCGGCACGCATCTGCCCGCCGACGAGGTGAGCGCGGCGACACTTCGCGAGTCCGTCAACAGAGTGGCGAGTTCACCGGATGTCGCCGCCCGGCTCACCGAGATCAGTGCCGAGGTCCGCGCGAACGGAGGTGTGGGAAAGGCGGCGGATGCCGTTGAGGCCTTCCTGAGCTGAAACGTGTGCCGCCCACCCCTGCTCGGTCGCAAACGGTCGCTGGCTCGCGCGCGAAGGCTTGCTCGGTCGCAAACGGTTGCTGGCTCGCGGGCCGAGGCTTGCTCGGTCGCAAACGGTCGCTGGCTCGCGGGCGAAGGCTTGCTCGGTCGAGAACGGTCGCTCATTTCCGAAATGAGCAGCCCGTTGCGACCGAGCAAGGGCTGAACAGCCGGTTGCGACCGAGCAACAACCCCGGCTGCGTCAGGCGTCGCGCGCGCAGCGGAAGCCGAGGTGTGTTGTTGCCGAGTCTTCGGTCTGCGGCGAGCGCGCCGCCGGGCGGTAGCGCTGGCAGTATTCCGGAGCACACAGGTGCGAGCCACCCTTGGTGACGCGACTGACCGCCGGATTCGGGGCAGAGCCCAACGACAGCCCACTCTTTCCTGAGTCCGACGGTCCGCACATGCACCCGTCGCCGCATCCTGCACCGGCACTCGGCTGCGTCGACGCCCCGAGCAAATTCGCTGTCGCGGCCCGTTGGGCCTGGTGATCGGTCGTGAATGCGGTCGACGTCCACTCCCACACGTTGCCGATCATGTCGACCAGGCCAAACTCGTTGGCCGGGAAGGACCCGACCGGCGAGGTCCCCACCCATCCGCTCGCGCCGGTGTTCCGATACGGAAACGAGCCCTGCCAGGTGTTGGCGAGCAGTTGACCGTTTGGCGAGAGCTCGTCGCCCCACGCGAAGTCGCGGCCGTCGACCCCTCCGCGAGCCGCCCGTTCCCACTCGACTTCGGTCGGGAGCCGTTTGCCTGCCCACCGGGCGTATGCAGCCGCGTCGGCAAAACACACCTGCACCACCGGGTGCTTCCCGCGGTCAGAGATATCCGAATCGGGTCCGAACGGGTGTCTCCAGTTCGCGCCCGGCTGCCAGGCCCACCACGCCCGCCAGTTGCGCAGGTCGACAGGCCCATCGGTTGGGTGAAACGCGAGGCTGCCCGCCGCACGCTCCGCCACGCTCAGTTGCGGAAACTCGGCAGCATCGAGAGGACGTTCGGCAACGGTGACGTACCCCGTGGCATCCGTAAATTCGGAGAACTGGCGATTCGTGACCGGATGTTTGTCGAGCTCGAACGCTGCCACAGTCGCGCGAAACACCGGCGCTTCCTCGGGGTAATACGACTCGGATCCCATGAGAAACGGCCCGCCCGGAATGCGGATCATTTCAACCTCGGTCGTGACGGTCACGGTTGCGCCTTCTACTGAGCCGACAAAGCACCAACGGGCGCTGGCTGCGAGGGGTGCGGCGCATCGCCGAGCTCCGCCTGAAGTTGCCACAACCGCACCTTGAGTTCGTCGCGGATTTCGGCGTAGGCAGCGGCGTGGTAGACGTTGTTGAGCTCCTCCGGGTCTTCCGCCAGGTCGTACATCTCCCACTCGGGCGGGTAGATGTGGTCGGAGGACCCGGGCAGGCCCATGCCGTCGTTGTAGAAGTAGATCAGCTTGTAGCGGTCGGTCCGTATGCCGTAGTGGGCGAGCGCGTGGTGGTGCTGGTCGTCGTTCTCGTAGTACCTGTAGTAGATCGCGTCCTGGGTCGGTTCGAGAGATCCGGTGAGCTGCGGCCAGAAGCTGACCCCCTGCATCCGTTCGTGGGGATCGATTCCGACAGCGTCGAGGATCGTCTGCGCAAAATCGACGTTGGTCACGAGCTGCTCGACCGGTTTCGCGGGCGAGATCGCGTTGGGGTAGCTGATGACCAATGGCATCCGTATCGATTCTTCGTACATGAATCGTTTGTCGAACCAGCCGTGATCGCCCAGGAAGAAGCCCTGGTCGGAGGTGTACATCACGAGGGTGTCGTCGAAGTCGCCGCGCTCACGCAGCCAGTCGATCACCCGGCCGACGTTGTCGTCGACGGATGCAACGCAGGCGAGGTAGTCCTCCATATAGCGCTGGTACTTCCACAGCGCGAGCTCGTCTGGGGTGAGGCCCTCCGGCGGTGCGACCTTGAGGTCGTTGAGGTCGAGGTAGTCGGCGACGCGCATAGTGGCGTGGCGAGCGGCCATCGACCGTGTGGCGTAGTCGTCGTCGAAGGTGCTTGGAACCGGGATCTTCTCGTTGGCGTACATGCCCTGGTGTTTCTCGTCGGGTTCCCACGCGCGGTGCGGCGCCTTGTGGTGAATGAGAAGGCACCAGGGCTCGTCACCGTCGAGCGACTCGACCCAGTTGATCGAGAGGTCGGTGATGATGTCTGTCACGTAACCGGGCTGGATGTGTACGCCGTCGTCGGTGAGGATCTGCGGGTCGAAGTACTCGCCCTGTCCGCGCAGCACCGCCCAGTAGTCGAAGCTCTGCGGGTCGTGCCCCTCACCCTCACCCATGTGCCACTTGCCGACGATGCCCGTGCGGTATCCCGCCGCTTTGAGCTGCGACACGAAGGTCGGCTGGCTCGCGTCGATCGGGGTGTCGAGCGTCGTGACCTCGTTGATGTGGCTGTGCGTGCCGGTGAGGATCGATGCCCGGCTCGGCGTGCAGAGCGCGTTGGTGCAGAAGCAATTGTCGACGCGCACTCCGGCGTCGGCGATCTCGTCGATGCGTGGGGTGGTGTTCACCACCGAGCCGTACGCGCTGATCGCATGAGACGCGTGGTCATCCGTGAGGATCAGCACGATGTTCGGTCGTTTGTTCGGGGTCGTCATGGTTCTCGCTTCGTGATTTTTCCAACGGATGCCACGTGGCAGCCGGGATTACTTCTGGTAGGTCGCGTCGTCGAATCCGCTGAGGGACGGGTCGTAGCCCACCCCTCCAACGTCATACATGGCGGTCATCCAGTGGTAGAACTTGTCACCGCGGCCGCGGAGCACGTCGTACAACCGCTGCATCATGGACTCGCGCACGCCTGCCATGTCTGGGAGCGTGTAGACGTTGTTGAGCTCGTCGGGGTCGCGCTCGAGGTCGTAAAGCTCGTTGACCGACTCCGGGTTGACGACCAGCTTGTACCGGTCGTTGCGGAGCATCCGCTGGGCGATCGGAAAATGGTGCCCGTGGTATTCGCAGACGATGTCCTCTGACCACTCCGGCTGTTCGCCCGACACAAGCGGAACGAGGCTGCGTGAGTCGACGGCCGGTGCGGTATCGAGTCCTGCGAGCTCGAGGAACGTCGCCGTGCAGTCGAGCAGGCTGACGAACTCGTCGCGCACCTGCCCGGCGGGTGCTCCAGGAATCCGGACGATGCCCGGAGTCCGGTAAATGTCTTCGTACATCGCCGGACCCTTATCGTGCATCCGGTGGGAGCCGGTGAATTCGCCGTGGTCGCAACTGAAGAACACCGCAGTGTCGTCGGTGAGCCCGAGTCGGTCCATCGCCTCCATCACCCGGCCGATCTGCTCGTCAATGAGCGTTACGTAGCCCCAATAGATGGCGATGAGTTTGCGGCTCGTCTCGATCGGCATGCTGTCGAACGCCCAGTGGTCGCTGTAGTTCTGCTGCACAGGCGGTTTGCCCACGAAGGTCTCTGACATCGACTTCGGCAACTCGATGTCGGCCGGGTCGAATCTGTCGAAGTACTCGTTCGGCACAACGTACGGGAGGTGCGGGCCGAAGAAATGCAGTGCGAGGAAGAACGGCTTTCCGTCGCTCTCCCGGTCGCGGGTGTAGCGTTCGAGCATCTCGATGGCGCGGGTGGCCAGGTAGTACTCGAATGTCGCCTCGACCGGCTGGTGCAGCCGAGCGGCGAGCAGGTTGCCCGGCCCGCCGTTCGGCAGCGTTCCACGGATTTGGTCACTGATTTTGTACGGCGGCAGGCCGTGCTCCGTCAGGTAGGCCAGGTAATCCTCGTTCTCCACAGGGTTGTGCCAGCCGGGCAGGTCGGGCCCGTCGAAGCCGTAGTACGCGGCGTTCTTCTCGTTGCCCGCGTGCCATTTGCCGATCAGCCCGGTGTTGTATCCGTGTTCGCGGAGCGCTTCCGGAAAGGTGAACTGACCATCGGGGAGATCCTCCAGATAACCAACGTTGCGCTCGTGATTGGCGAGCAGCTTGTGGCGGAACGGGGCCTGCCCCGTGAGCAGGCTCGCACGGGCGGGCGTGCAGATCGCGGTGGGTGTGTACCACCGGTCAAAGCGCGTTCCTGTGCGAGCCAGCTCGTCGAGCACGGGTGTTTCCGCCAGCGCGTTTCCGTATGCACCAAGAGTGTCCACCCGGTGCTGATCGGTCATCAGGAAGAGGATGTTGCTGGCCTTCGTCACCTACTTGCCTGCTCCGACATAGAGGTCGCTGGTGTAGTAGGTTGCCGGGTCGACCGGTTCGGGCAGCTTGCCCGCTCCGACGAAGTAGGCGTTCATTCCCTCAAGCCATCCGGTGACCGACCCGTCCTCGGTGAGTTCGTCGAGTTCTGCCGAAGTCATGATCTTCACGTTCTTGGAGTCCGCTTCGACGCTCGCCTCTTCAAGCTTCAGCATGGCGGCCGTCAGTGCGACGGTTTCGTCCATGTTTTCGGCGCGGAAGTCGTTGGCCTCCCGAAGAGCGGCGATGACCTTCGTCACGGTCTCCTCGTTCTCCTCAACGAACTTGGGCGCTGACACGAACGCAGTCGGGAAAGACACTGTCTCTGCGAAGTCGTCGTTCTCGGCGAGGATGTTGAGGTCGGGCACCTGTTGTTCGATGGTGTCGATCAGCGGGTACCAGATCCCGGCCGCGTCCACCTGCTTGGAGGCGAAGGCAGCGACGACGGTCGACGGGTCCATGGCCACCTTCTCGACGTCGTCGATCGACATTCCGACGGACTCGAGGGCGAGGTTGAGGATCATGTCGCCAGAGGTCCCCTCGGGAACGGCGACCTTCTTACCTTTGAGGTCTTCCAGCGAATCGATGCCGGCCTGTGCGATCACTCGGTCAGCACTGCCCAGGGTATTGATGGAGACGATCTTCGCCTGGCCGGACGCCGGGAGCCACATGGCGCCAGGGCCGATGTATCCGAAATCGAGGTCGCCGGTGCCGAGCGCCTGGATCTGCAGTGGTCCGTTCGTGAAGACGCTCGGAGTGATTTCGATCCCGTGCTTCTCCCAGATGCCCTGATCGTCCGCGACGGCCAGGAGGCTGGCGCCGTTGAAGTCGGCAATGTATCCGAAGTTGACCGGTGTGAGCTCTTCGGGGGCAGCGGCGTCGCTGCCCTTGCCTCCTGCGGAGTCAGCTGCGCACCCCGTGAGTGCGAGCGCGACAACTGCGACGGCGGCGAGGATGCCCCGTTTGGCGAATGCGTTTGTCATGATTTCCTTGGTGTTCAGGCCGTCAGGGTTGACGGCATCGAACCGGCTGCTGCGCCGGTGGTTTGGTGGTAAACCGCGTGCCATACCCGATTGCGGAGCGCGGTGAACTCGGGGCTCAGTCGCATTTCCTCGGTGCGAGGGTATGGAAGATCGACGTCGATGATGTCGAAGATGCGCCCGGGGCGAGCGGCCATCACGACCACGCGGTTGGCGAGATACACGGCTTCGTCGACATCGTGGGTGATGAAAACAACCGTGCGCTTCTCCTGGCTCCAGGTGTCGAGAAGCTGCTCCTGTAGCTTCACTCGAGTGAGAGCGTCCAGTGCGCCAAATGGTTCGTCCATGAGCAGGATTGTGGGGTCGACGGCGTAAGCACGGGCGATGGCGCAGCGTTGCTTCATGCCGCCTGACAACATCTTTGGCAGGGCATCGGCGAACTGGCTGAGTCCCACCATTTCGATGAAGTGTTCGGCCTTTTCCCGGCGCTCCTTCGCGCCAAGCCCCGCCGTTTTGAGTCCGAACTCGACGTTCTTGCGCACGGTCAGCCAAGGGAAGAGTGCGTACTGCTGGAAGATCACGCCGCGTTCGGGGCCTGGCCCGGAGACGACCTTTCCGTCGACGACGGCCTGGCCGCTCGTCGGCTTGTCGAGGCCGGCGAGCACGTTCATGAGGGTGCTTTTGCCGCAGCCCGATGGTCCGACCACGGTGATGAATTCATTGTCGGCGACATCGAGCGACACGTTGTCGAGGGCGAAGAACTCCTTGCCGGCGAGGTTGTAGGTCTTCGTGACACCCTGCACCGAAATGCGAGCGGCGTCGGCGGCCTCTGTGGAGGCGGGGTAGGTGGTGATCATCGGCGTTCCTGCCATCCGGTCAGTTTGTTTTCGGTGAAGAGAAGAATGCGGTCCATCAACAAACCGAGGATGCCGATCGCAATGAGGTTCACGAAAATCGTCGGCAGGTCGTAGAAGATCTGGGCCTGCTGCATCCGGGCACCGAGCCCGTTCTGCGCGGCAATGAGTTCCGCGGCAACGACGGTCGCCCACGACGCGCCCAGACCGACGCGCATGCCGACGAGGATGAACGGCGTCGACGCTGGGACGACGACGCGGATGAAGATGCCGCCGTCCTTGCTGCCGAGCACACGAGCCGCGTTGATGAGCGTGCGGTCAACACTGATGACGCCCTGGAAGGTGGAGATCACGCACGCGAAGAACGCGGCGAGGAAAATCACGAAGATCTTCGGTTCCTCGCCGATGCCGAGGAGCACAATGACCAGCGGAATGATGGCAAGCGGCGGGATGGTCCGAAAGAACTGCACCCACGGCTCAATGAGCGCTCGGGCGACGGGGTACCAACCCATGAGAAAACCGACGGGGATGGCCACGAGCGTTCCAAGCGCGAACCCAATCAGCACGCGGGTGAGGCTTGCCGCGAGGTCGGTAGCGAGAGTTCCGTCGCCGATGACGGTGACAGCCCGCTCAGCGACCTCGACCGGGGCGGGAATCCGGAAACCAGCGAGCGAGAATCCCCACCAGATCAGGATTCCGGCAATGACGCTCGCGACGTTGAGCACGAGCATCAGTGTGTGGTTCTTCGCGCGTACCTTTGGCGCTTTCCTGGCGGGCGTAGTCGACTGGGCGGCCATCGCCCGCGTTGCGGTGTCTGTCATGCGTGTTGCTCCTTACGCAGCGGATGCCCGTGGGCGCGGATGGTCATGAAATGTTCCTTTGCGTAGAGCCCCGCTGGTGGTCGGGTTGATGGGTTTCGGGATAACTGGCGAGAAGAGGCGACCGGTGGAAGAGCGCAGCGATGGCACCGAGCGCGCCGTCATCGTCACCGAGTTTCGCCAGTCGGACGTGCGGCGCAGCTTCAGGTACTGGGAGCAGCTCATAGGTGATCGTTGCGACGGCCTGCTCGAAGATGACGTCGGCGATCTGCGCGACTTCACCCGCGATCACGATCTCGCGGGGATTGAGCGCTACCGCGACCGATCCGAGTACGCGACCCAGAGCATCCCCTGCATCGCGCAAAACACTCGCGACGATCGGGTCGCCCTTCGCGACGGCGGCACGAAGGTCATCGAGTGAATGAATCGGAACCCCTTTGGCTGTGCAGCCCGCGAAGATCGCGGGAACCGAAGCGATGGTTTCAAGACAGCCGCGCTTGCCGCATCGGCACTGGACGCCACTCGGGCTCACCGAGACGTGACCGAGCTCGCCGGCGAAGCCTGACGCACCGGTGACGAGCTGGCCACCAACGACGAGCCCGCCACCGATTCCGTCGGAGAGCCGCACGTAAAGAAGGTCTTGCGTCCCGGCGGCGCTCCCCCAAATCGCTTCGGCGAGGCCAGCAAAGCGTGTGTTGTTGTCGATGATCACCGACGCGTCGAACCGCTCCACGAACGAGGAAAAGACAAGTTCACCAGCGGGTACCGCCGAGGAGCCATCAGCAACGGGTGCGGGTTTCGGCATCCGCGGAGAGAACGGGCCGGGAAATCCGATGCCAATTCCCTGCAGAGCGCCATAGTGAATTCCGGATTCCTCGCCGACACGCTCGATCAATCGGAAGCAGCTGTCGATGCGTTCCGGCCAGGCCGAGTCGGCTGCATAGAACTCGGCCCCAGACGCGATGATGTCGTGTGCGGCGTCCGAGACGGCGATACGCACCCTGCGGTGGCCGAAGTCGACGCCCATGAACTGGCCAGCACCCGGATCGAGGACCAGTCGTTCGGCAGGGCGACCGCGTCCAGCACGGATGCCACCGGTCGCGTTGGCGACGGTGATCGCCCCGCGCTCGAGCAGCACGTTTGTGATCTCAGAGAGGGTTGTTCTCGAGAGGCCGACTCGGTCCGCGATTTCGCCCCGTGTCAGGGCGCCGTGCTCACGAAGCACGCGCAGAACGCGGTCTTCGTGGGTTTGGCGAATGAGTGTATGCACTCCAGCGGGCTTGAACACACCGCAACCCTAGGGAGGTCTATTTATTCCGTCAACAGTCCGACATAATTCGGTTTGAAAAATGTCCAAGTTGTTGCAGAAATCGCCTGCACCGAACAGCGAGGTCCGCCGACGCTCTGAAGACCCCTGCCAACGCGCAAAAAGGCGCTGCCCCTCAGGGCAGCGCCTTTAGTGAATCCCGCGGGCTCGCGCCTACGCGATGGTCGCGGTGTCGATCACGAAGCGGTAGCGCACGTCGCTCTTCACAACACGCTCGTACGCCTCGTCGACCTGGTCAGCGCCGATGACCTCGATCTCGGAACCGAGACCGTGCTCGGCGCAGAAGTCGAGCATTTCCTGGGTCTCGCGAATGCCGCCGATGTTGGAACCAGCGAGGCTGCGACGTCCACCCGTGAGCGAGAAGACCCGGAACTCTTGCGGCTTCTCGGGCAGTCCGACGAAGACCATCGATCCATTCAGGGTCAGCATCGACAGGTACTTGTCGATCGGCAGGTCAGCGGAGACCGTGTTGATGATCAGATCGAAGCGCTTGCTGTTCTGCTTGAAGGTTTCGGGGTCCGAAGTGGCGAAGTAGTCGTTCGCACCGAGACGCAGGCCATCTTCCTTCTTGGACAGGGTCTGGCTGAGCACGGTCACCTCGGCGCCGAGCGCCGCAGCGATCTTGACGCCCATGTGGCCGAGTCCGCCCATGCCGACGATCGCGACCTTCTTGCCCGGACCGGCACCCCAGTGCTTGAGCGGCGAGTAGGTGGTGATCCCGGCGCAGAGCAGCGGAGCGGCAACGTCGAGGTCGATGCCCTCGGGGATGCGCAACACGTAGTTCTCATCGGCGACGATCTGCGTGCTGTACCCGCCGTAGGTCTCCTCGCCTGAGTACTGCCGACCGTTGTAGGTGGCGACGTTTCCCTTGAGGCAGAACTGCTCTTCACCGGCGAGGCAGTTCTCACACTCGCGGCAGGAGTCGACGAAGCAGCCGATGCCGACGCGGTCGCCGACCTTGTGCTTGGTGACGTCGTCACCGACGGCAGAAACGATGCCGGCGATCTCGTGTCCTGGCACCATCGGGAAGATGCCTGCACCCCACTCCTCGCGGGCCTGGTGAATGTCGGAGTGGCAGATGCCGGCGTATGCGATGTCGATCTGCACGTCGTTCGGGCCGACGTCACGGCGTTCGATGGTGGAGCGCTCGAATGCTGCTCCGGCGGATGCGGCGACGAGTGCGGGCACGGTGGTGGGCATAAGGACCTCCAAGTGTGGGTGCGCGGCAGCAACTACGCCGCGAAGGCTTAAGGCTACAACGCGCTCGAACTTGCGCCCGGCCCCTTGACGCGCCTCAGTCTGAGACTTCGCCTGTCTCAGTCGGCGGCGTCGCCCACGCCGTTACCGACACGCTGCCCCCGGTGATGTCGGTCTCGACGGTGACCATTTGCCGCTGCGCTCCGGCATACGCCGCAAGGTGAAGCCAGCCAGCGGTTTCCAGCCCCGCGGTGGGCATTGCGCTCCAGCCCAGGGTCGACACGACGGCCGCGCCGGGCTCAACCTCGATACGAGTAACACCCGGATCGCTGCCGAGCATCGTACCTCCGTGGTCGACACTCACATCGAGGGCGTTGCTGTAGACGTCGGCGAACGCGACATCCGGATAGCCCTCCAGGATGCACGCCGCATCACTGACGTTGGTCGCGCGCATCACGAGCGCGCGGTGCCCCGTTGCCGCGTCAGGAGTGCCCGCTGTCATTTCCAGCTGACCGGCCGTGCACCACAGCGGATCGGCCTGCCACTCTCCCGGCGCAACACCCGGCACGGGCGTTCCGGTCGGAATCGGCTCAGGTGCCGGCCCGGTCGGAATCTGCGCCTGCACTGCCGCGTGCGCCTGCGGGGCCGCGAGAGTCAATCCGATCGCGGCGATGAGGAACAGCGCAGCGGCCGGAATCGCGATCATCCGGCGCGCGAAAACTCGGTGATCCGAGTTGCCCATCGTTTCGATCGCCACGGCGACCGCGGCCGGAATCCAGCCGTAAAGCAGACCCCACTGCGCGGCCCCGGCGACTCTCTCGGCGACCAGGCCGATCGGGGTCTGCTGCTCGACGACCGCGTTAAGCAGTTCAATCACGACCGGAATCGCAGGAACCAGAAATCCGGATGCCACGGCGCACAGCCAGTAGGCGGCAAACGCAGTTGCAGTGTTACCTAATCGCTGCTGGGAAGGGCCCGCAACCGAACCTGAGTACGGGGCGACCACCCCGGCAGCGTTATCGAGGGGCTCCCGACGCACGATTGCCGCGAGACCCGCGTATGCCGCGAAGATCGCGAGCATCGACAGCACGATCAGGAGGAAACTCCACGGCGCGGGTGCCGTGAGTTCCTGCACGGGGATCGTCTCCGGCGCAACCAGCGAGAGCACGTGTCCCTTCGGACCGGAGAGCGTCTGCCGACCGAGAAGCTCAAGGCCTCCGCTCACGAGCCAGAGGAGTGCGGCAACGGCGGCGGGCAGACCGGCTCGAATCAGGCGCATTCGGCCATCGTATCGACGGCGGGCCGAACCTCGCGGACCGGCGCTGATGACAGCCCGGACTGGGGGCCACCGGGCACACCGACTTGAGGACTATGCCTCGACCTTGGGAGTCAGGTGAGCCGTAGCCACACTCCGAGCTGCTGGAGGATAAGCAACTGGTCCGCTACAAACTCTCTGTTGGTCAGGCGCCCCAGCTTTTTGAGGTCTGTGTTCAGCCCCGAGAGCACGTACCTGCAGCAGGCGACCATTCCGTCGTTCGATAGCGAATCCGCCGCCTCTAGATTGTCGTAATACCCTGCCGGTCAGACCCGACAACTGCGGTGGGATTTACCGCACGGTAGTGATTTGATCCGTGTTGACATTTAATTGTCGATAGACCCGCATTTGCATAATGGCCTCAGAATCCCTGTATTCAGTTGAGACAATGACAAAGACAGATTGAAAGTTATCAAAAGCTGTCCGCGCCCTATTTAATTTCGCAAAGACAAGCAGTTCGTTCAATTCCCGTTTCAATGGTCGCTATTGTCGAGATTCCGCGCTACTCTGCCCGCGCTGTTTTGAGCAGCCCGCACCCCCATAGGGGCATAATTCCTACAACTGTCAGCATTCGCGGAGTCGGCATCGCCAGTCCCTCAGACTCACGATTAGTCCCCATCGGGAGACGACTCCGGCAAGAAAAGAGCGGGCGTTGGCCGTCGTCAACTCGCAACTTCTTCGTGAACTGGCGACGCCTCTGAAGGAGTGACGTTCCGTGTCGGCAGGAATAGACCCCCGACGAACACTCCGACGAGAATCACTCCCCACACGACAGCCGCGACCGGGCCGCCAACCAGGAACGGGAAGTTCCATATGGCGAGCGCAAGCGCTCCAAGAAGTCCGAGCCCGCCAAGAATCGAAGCCACGGTGACCCAGCGCGACGGCGCCTCACCGGCCACCCCGCGGTGCTTCAACCCAAAGGCGAGCACCGCGAGGCTGGTCAGTGCCATCATCCAGAGAACGCCAACCGCGCCGGCGCCCGAGTACCAGGTGTAGATCTGAACCACCGGGTCGAGCTGGGCAAGAGCCGACACCACCACGACGACCGAGGTGATCGCGCTGACCCAGAGCGACGCACGTGAGGGTGCGCGGTGCTTCGAGTGCACCTCTGCGAGCTTCTGCGGCAATACCCCGCGCTGTCCGAGAGTAAAGAGGTAGCGGGTGACGATGTTGTGGAACGCCAGCACACACGCAAACATGCTCGTCACGACGAGCACCTGCACGATGTCAGCGGCGATCGGAGCGATCACCTCGCCAGCCAAACCGCGAACCACGCTATCCGGGTTCGCCGACGCGGCGGCAACCGCATCTCCCCCACCGAGCCCCGAAATCACCAACCACGAGGAAACGAAGTACAGCACGCCCACCGAGACGACCGCGATATAGGTCGCGCGCGGCACCGTCTTCTCCGGATCACGCGCCTCATTACGGAACACCGCCGTCGCCTCAAACCCGAAGAACCCGAGAAAAACGAACAGCAGCCCAAGGCCGGGTGCACCCGAGAGCGCCTCAACCGGGCTGAACGGCACCGCCGTCAACTCCCGCCCGGAGAACACCACCCCGAGGTCGATCGCGATAACCGCGATCACCTCGAGCACGAGCACAACGCCGAGCACCTTCGCCGACAGGTCGATGCTGCGGTAGCCGAGCAGCCCAACGATCACGAGCATTACAGCGGAGATCAGCCACCACGGCAACTGCAGCCCGGTCCACAGTTCGATCAGGTTTCCGGCCTGCACCCCGAGGTAACAAATCATCGACACCGTGAGCAGCACGTAGCAAAGCAGGGCGATCGCCGCGGTTCCGAGCCCCGCACGCCGCCCAAGCCCGCGATGCACATAGGAGTAGAACGCCCCAGCGTCAGGCACCCGCGGCGTCATCCACGCATACCCGACCGAGAAGAGCAGCAGCACGACGGTAGCGACGAGCACCATCAGCGGCGCACCGATCGATCCGGACACACTGAGAATCAGCGGGAAGTTCGCGGCCACCACGGTGATCGGCGCGGCCGCCGCGATCACCATGAAGACGATGCCGGGCACGCCAAGTCTGCGGGTCAGGGCGGTTCCAAGAGAGTTCCTTACGTATCGAATCCACGACGCAATAAGACGAGCGGATGCCACGTGGCCGGCACCCGCACACCGCAAGCTAGATTGCGGCGATACTCCACGACGCGAAGGTGACGCCGCCGGGCTGAAGCACGAGCAGGTCCTCGCCCGAGTTGAACGCATCGGGCGGGCAGGTCATCGGTTCGACCGCGAGGCCGATGCGGCTGGGCAGCGGCGCGTCCGGCTTCTGGTCGGCCGTGTGCACCTGCACCCACTTGCAGGAGGAGTCCCAGCGCATGCGCACCCCAGTGCCGGACGGCGCGGTGACCTGCACCTCGGCAGTGCGGTTCGCGTCCCGAATGAGGCCGGTGAAGGCGTGGTCGATGAAGGTGTCGCCGAGAACGCGGGGACTGCGGAAGTCGAAGGTTCCGTCTGACTCGGTGGCGACATCCGCTTTCTTAATCGGGATCAGGCGGTCCTCGGTGACCGTGAGGACCTGCTCGGCGGGGAGGAGGAGGGTCCAGTCGTCGACGGTGCCCTCGCCGGCGACGAGGTACGGGTGCGGGCCGGTGCCGAACGGGGCGGGCGCGTTGCCGGTGTTGCGTGCGGCGACGGTGGTGTGGAGGCCGTCTTCGTTCAGGACGAACTCGACGCGCACTTGGATGCGGAAGGGGTAGCCGGTCTCCGCCTCGATCGTGGTGGCCAGCATGACGCGGTCGGCGGCCTCGTCGAGGGCGATGAAGTCGTGCCAGGCGACGAGTCCGTGCAGGGCGTGGTGCCGCTTCGGCTCGGTGAGTGAGAGCTCGTAGTCGGTGCCCTCGAAGCTGTAGAGTCCGTCGACCACGCGGTTCGGCCACGGCGCGAGGGTTGCTCCGCGGAACGCCGGGCGCACCTCATCGGCGTCGAACGGCACGACGAGGTCGCGGCCGTTGTGCTTCAGCGAGCGCAGTGAGGCACCGACACTGGCGATGGTCGCGGTGTATGGGCCGCTGGTGAGCTCGAACTGGGTCCCGGAGAGAGGAATGGTCATGGGTCAATTCTGCCGGGAACCTGGGCTGCGCCGCGCCACGTGTCAAGAGGCAGTGAAGCGGATGCCACATGGTTGGCTTCCGAGTTGAGGACAACTACCTCACGCAGCATTGACGGCGAGCGCGCGAGCATTCGCCGCGCGAACATAGCTGGGCAATAAGCAGAGGTCCACGACGAACCAAATCAGCACACCGATAATCAAGAGAACTCCAACGCCAACAAACGCCGTGGCCCAGCCGCCCCACCAGAGCACAATCACCATTGCGCCATTGAGCGGTTGGTTCAGATAGAACTGGTGAGCCCCGAAACTGCCAAGAAAAATGAGCATGAGATACGCGACGGCGAGTTCTTTCGGCCCTTGAGCCTCGGGCGCAGTAGCTACGGCCGGCGTGGTGCCCGTCGGAGGTGCGTACGGCCCCCACTGTGTCCCGTCCCACCAACGAAGCAGACCGGCGGAGTCGTAATGCCAGCCTGGCGCGGCCTGCGGTCGAATATCACTCATATACAAACCGTATGGCCCGCAAGACCCAGTGACAGCAGAGCCAACGTCCCCAGTGTGGGGAATCAAGCTATTCCAGCGAACGAGCAGAGCCAGAGTCTGCACATGAGACCGCTCCCGCGTGTCGACGCCACGTTCATCTAACGGACACGTCGAGCATCTCGAATGACCTCCTCAAGCGTGCCAAAACGACGGGACGATCCGTCTGCAAAGAATCCTCGAGCGTCTCTCCGGACGGTGTGAGTGGGTTGACCCTCGAGCATGACGGACCATAAGTCCATGCTCTGCGGGCGGACCGTGTATGAGGTTCCGCGAATATCGAGCGTCCAGTCGTTGCCTTCGCTGCTCGGCTCAACGCTGCTTTCGAGCGACTCAGCAGCGGCCGTCTGCACTGCTCGGCCCTCATGCCAAAGAGCGTGCCGTTGCAGGCCCTGCGAGACGGCGGAGCGAATCACCGCGTGCAAGATCACAAAGGAGATGAGAGTTACTTTCGGCTCGCCCCAGTGCGGGGCAGCACCCACCATGGAAGCGGAGCTCGCTAGTGCTCAGAGCCAGCGCCATTACTGACCACGAGGAGGCGAGCGCGCACCTCGAGGTCGAGCTTTGCCGCAAACCGGATTGTTCTCGAAGAACTGGCGCTGGAGGCAACGCCACAGGTCACCGGAACCCCCGACACGACACGATCCTTTGTTCTTGAGGGTGGTACCTAACCGACAGCGATCGGGTCATTGAAGCTCGCCCGGTACTCCGGCGCGTCCGGCTCGGTGGTGAACTCAACAATCTCGACGGATTCTTCCTTAAGCGCTTCGAGCACCTCGGCGGGTGTGACCCGGAAGAATTCCCGACGCAGGTTGACCTTGTTGACGCGGTGTTCACTGAAGCGCCGGTGGAGGAACGCTTCGATTCCGACAGCGTCTGTCGCAAAGAAAAGGGCGTGGACATCAAACCGGAAGGGCACAGAGGCATCTCCGAGTTCGGTGACCCGATCCATCGGTTCCAAGCGTCGGGTCATTCCAATCTTGACCATGTTCTCACCGAAAGCGCCGATGTTCGAGATAACGTACACATGACCCGCGCGGATGTTCGCGGCCCGGTAGTCAACGTCGTTGATCGCCCGGTCGACGTCGGTGAGTTGTGCGCGAATTCGTTCGGCTCCTTCGACGTCGCCGTTAGCCTCTAGGGCGGCGAGAGTGGAGAGGTAGTGGGAACGTTCCTTCTCCAGGCGTTCCTTTTCCCGGCGAAGTTCTGCTTCCGCTTTCTGCTGTTCGCGAAGTTCCGCTCTGCGTTCGCGTTCGAGTTCGCGTTCACGCTGGACAGCCAGCAGATGCGTGTTGGCGAGTTCGAGCTCCTTGAGACGGAGGCGGTGGTAGTCGTCGGTAATCCGGAGGCTAATCATTTTGCCGCTGTTGGCAATCTGTTCCGCGGCTTTGCTAAGGCGCGCCTGAGCTACTTGGAGATTCCCGGCCTTCGTCGTCTTGACTGCGTTCTCTGCTTCTGCGTTGTATGCGCGAAGGAGGACTTTGGACATGTCGTTGATGAACTTTTTTCCTTGAGCGGTGGAGCCGTTGAAGGTGAAGCCGGTGGCGAACGTGACGGCGCGTTTGTCTCGGATCATCCCCTTGATCCAGGACCGGACACTTTCGAGTTCGGTCGCGAGGCTCGCTGACGACTGAGCGGGGTGGTCGTAGTCGAACAGGCCGACGTCTTGCAAGGTGATGCTGTCGGTGATGTCGATGTGGCGCTGACGGAGGCTTTGGAGCGCGGCTTGCGCTTCGCCGACTTGTTTGTGGAGTTCATTGAGGTGCCCGTTGGCGGAAGCGATGGCCGCGTCGGCCGCTGCACGTTGAGCGGCGATCTCGGCATGCGCGCTGTCACGGGTCGCAGTCACAGCGGCTTCGGCGTCAGCTCGATATGTGTCGATGTCGGCGAACGCTCGTGAACCGTGCTTGTCGATGACGGCGCGAAGTTCTACATTCTCCGAGGTTAGTTGTTGAGCGAGGTCCCGGGCGTCGGCCTTCCCGAGTTTATCGATGGGGCGGATGCTCTGCCGGAGGCTCGAGGCTGCAGGCCTGCTGTTCGTCGTCGGCGCGGGCTGCCCGCCCGTGTCCAGAGCTCGGGCCTGTGCAGTCCAGCTATTGCCGTCCCACCACCGCTCAGAACCTGTTATCTCAGGGTCTGGGTACCAGCCGGGCGGGACTGTGGTCGCCGACGGTGCTTTGGCCTGAATCTGGGATGTCCATGTAGAGCCGTCCCAGAATCGCACTGTAGTCATATCGTCAGGGTTGTCGTACCAGCCGGCGGCCACAGTCATTGCAGGATATTTCCTCAATCTCGATAAGCGGCCGTCCACTCCGACGCGGACGCCCCCACCCACGCTATCGGCACAACCATCCGACCCGTAGCCCCAGTGCAGGTGAGGTGTCGGATCGCCGCTCACGGCGGCAGGGCGGCATGCTATGCCGCCACCAAGAGTAAATCTCGTTCGAGTCCAGCGCGATCCAGCCGTTTGTCTGTCGACTACCGGCCCTGGGCGTATCTCCTCGAGCGGGCCTTGGCTGAGCCGTGAGAACGCACAGGTGTTCCCCGACGTCAAAGCTCTGCAGCGGTGAAGCGCAGCCGGCCCGCGAGGGGTGACGCGGGTGCCCGCAAATGAGCAAGTCGCCGATGGAGACCCAAATGCATTCTGAGGCGTCCGCCAATGAGACGATCCTTTCGAGCATCTGCGGCAGGTAGGTCCGGGTCATGATTGAGGCTCCCGTTTGCCCCGCCCGCAAGAAAATCGTGCTCATTTGCCTCGTACGAATCGTCTTTCGTCTTTCGTCCTCAGATTGCCCCCTGACGGCACGCATGCTTCGCGCAGTTCTCGAGTGGTAAATCCCGTTACGCAGTTCATCTGCACCAGCGTGCACATCGTGCCATCCGGCGATAACGCTGAAACGTCGGCCCGACGCCGCAACACCGACACGATGGACGCATGACGTCATGGCCCAGAAGTCGTCCGCCGTCGGACGCCCACAGTCCGCATGTGGTGGCGAGGCGATGGTCTCCCGTAGCCCGCGCCGCCGAGTTTCGAATGCCCAAATCGGGTAGTGATTTTGACGAGCGGGCACCCGGGCTGTCTACACATCAATTCGCCACTGCTAGGTTGACGGCATGGTTGAAAAGTCAGTCCGCGATGAGATCGCAACGTTCATGGCGGAGCGCGACTGGGCCCAGTTTCACACTCCAGAGAATCTCGCGAAGAGCATTGTGATTGAGGCCGGCGAGCTTCTCGAGTGTTTCCAGTGGGACGCCGACGCCAATCCCGCTCGCATCCGTGAAGAGCTTGCCGACGTTCTCACCTATTGCATGCTTCTTGCCGACCGCATCGGTGCTGACCCCAACCAGATCATCTTGGACAAGCTAGCCATCACACGAGACAAGTATCCGGTCGACAAAGCGCGGGGCCGAAGCACGAAATATGACGC
The DNA here is from genome assembly GCF_003668565.1 of Mycetocola zhadangensis. Lineage (GTDB taxonomy): Bacteria > Actinomycetota > Actinomycetes > Actinomycetales > Microbacteriaceae > Mycetocola_A > Mycetocola_A zhadangensis. The sequence continues at coordinate 371,145 of NZ_RCWJ01000002.1, read as the reverse complement.
CCTCTAGCATCGCGCGCCTCGATTTCACCCACGAGGCAGTTTCACAGTGGGCCCCGACTCATCCACGAAACACCGACTGGCCCATCGTGTACGTGCTGGACGACTCCAAGCCCGGAGCGACAGGTTCGAGGGATCGCAAGCTCACTGACGTTTATGTTGGCGAGTCTAGAAACGCCGCATTACGTTTGAGACAACATTTCGATTCGCCGAGCAAGCAGCACCTCAAAACCATCCGCGTCATCCTTGATGAGCGCTTCAACAAATCGGCCTGCCTCGATCTCGAGTCGTCCCTCATCCGGCTTCTTGCCGGCGACGGTGCCTACCGGGTACTCAATCGAAACGACGGAATCACGGAGGGCGACTACTACGACCGTGAGTTGTACCGACGGACGTTTCGCGACGTCTTCGAGCAGCTCCGAATCGACGGTGTCTTCACCCGCAGCATCCCCGAGATCGAGAACAGCGACCTCTTCAAGCTCTCGCCCTTCAAGGCCCTGACCCCGGATCAGGCGATTGCAGTAGAGGATATCTTCAACGGCCTTTTCGAGGATTTGAAGTCCGACACCGACAGCACTATCGTCATCCAGGGCGAGCCCGGAACCGGAAAGACGGTCGTCGCCATTTATATGCTCAAGCTCCTCGTCGACATTGCAGGCACTGCCCGGGCGGAAGGTTTCGATAGCGACACGATGTTCGCGGACTTCTTTGTCCCTGAGAACCGGGTGTTGCTCGCCGGCCTTCGGATTGGACTGGTTGTGCCGCAGCAGTCCCTTCGTGAATCCATCAAGAAGGTCTTCCGAAAGACTCCGGGGCTTAACCCGTCCATGGTCATGACGGCGTTCGATATTGGAAACTCAGACGAGAATTTCGACCTCCTCATCGTGGACGAATCGCACCGACTCAACCAGCGCGCTAACCAGCCGTCTGGTGTTCAGAACAAGAACTTCTCCGACATTATCAAGAAGCTGTTCGGCGCCGACGACACCAGCAAGACCCAGCTGGATTGGATCCACACCAAGAGCACGCACCAGATCTACCTGCTCGACGCGGAGCAGAGTGTGCGCCCGGCCGACATCCCCTTCGAGGTGCTGCGTGGACTCGCAGAGGACGCAAGGAGTCGCCATCGTCACTACCCTCTGGCGACACAGATGCGTGTTCAAGCCGGATCAAACTATGTCGCCTACGTCCGAAACATGCTCGGCTCATCCGAGGACCTGAAGCCGATGCTCTCGACGGAGACGCTCGAGGGCTATGACTTCCGGATGTTCGACAGTGTTGCGGACATGCGCTCAGAAGTTTTGAGAAGGGAAGAGGAAACGGGGCTTTCTCGCCTCCTTGCCGGATTCGCCTGGCCATGGAACTCCAAGTTCGATAAAACTGCGTTCGACATCGAAGTCGAGGGCCAGCGGTTCCGCTGGAACAGCACCCAGAAGGACTGGATCGCATCCGCCAACAGCATCAATGAAGTCGGTTCGATTCACACGGTGCAGGGATACGACCTCAACTACGCCGGGGTCATCATTGGTCCGGATCTTCGCTATGACGCAATCGAAGGCCGTCTCTATGTCGATCGCGACTCCTACTTCGACAAGAAGGGGAAAGAGAACAACGCCGTTCTCGGCAAGACGTACACCGACGGCGACTTACTCCGTTTCGTGCGCAACATCTATGCGGTTCTTCTGACACGCGGCATCCGTGGCACCTTCGTGTACGTTTGCGATCCCGCGTTACGCGAGTACCTGCGCGGATTCATCCCAAGCGCCAACTAGCCGCGCGCACTCGCGCTTCAGCGGCATCACTTCTCGCCGCGCTAAGAGAATCGTGGACGACCCCGCAAATAGGCGACTTCCCCCGGCCTACGGCATCCGCTGGTCGATTTCCCAATGCGGACACTCTGTGGCCGCATGCCCTCCTACCGTCGAACCAGACGGAAGAGGAAGGAGAAGAGATGGACATCCGCCCATTCACAATCGAGGTACCGCAGCTGGAGCTCGACGACCTCCGCGAGCGGCTGGACCGAACGCGCTGGCCCAACGAAACCACGCCGACCGGCTGGCTGCGCGGCACCGAACTGGCCTACCTGCAGGAGCTCACCGAGCACTGGCGCACCGGTTACGACTGGAGCGCCGCCCAAGCGAACCTCAACCGGTTCGACCACTACCTAGCCGAGGTTCAGGGCCTGGACATCCACTTCATCCACCAGCGCTCCGGGCGAGCGAACGCCGTGCCGATCGTGCTGCTGCACGGCTGGGCTGACTCGTTCTACCGCTACATCCACCTGATCGATCGGCTCACCGGTGGAGACGGGCCCACATTCGACGTGATCGTGCCGTCGCTGCCCGGATTCGACTTCTCCGACCAGCGCCCTGCGGGGACCGGCGAGCAAGACGCCGTCTTCGCCGCTGAGGTCGTCGCCGAGCTTCTCGAGGGCCTCGGCTACGACCGCTACCTCGTGCACGGCGGAGACTGGGGCAGCTCCATCGGCCAGGAGATCGCCCGCGCCCACCCCGACCGCGTGATCGGCCTGCACCTCACCGACGTGCCGTTCGCCAACATGTACCTCCTCGACCCGACCGACACCACCGATGCCGAGAAGGCGTTCGTCGCCGCAGTCGAGACCTGGAGTGAAAGCTTCGCCGGATACGTCATGATCCAAACCACCCGCCCGCTCACCCTCTCCTACGCGCTCAGCGACTCCCCCGTCGGCCTGGCCGCCTGGCTCATCGACCACTTCGAGCGTTACTCCACCACCCGCCTGCCGCACGACGACCTGCTCACCAACGTGATGCTCTACTGGCTGCGCAACAGCATCCGGTCGTCGATCCGCTATTACAACGAGGGCATGGGCGACTGGTCAGCCACGGAAGAGTCCTGGGGTGACGCGGCACTCGATGATCAGACGACGGATGCTTCACCCAACGAACAAGATTGGTCAGCGGATACCGGTGGCTGGGCTATGAAGATCGACGTTCCGACTGCGATCGCTGTGTTCCCGGACGACATCACCGACCCGCCTCGAGAGTACGCGGAGCGGTTCTTCGACATCCGCCGGTTCACGAAGATGGAGCGCGGCGGTCACTTCGCCGCACTCGAGGTGCCGGCTCTGGTAGCGGAGGATATTCGCGCGTTCGTGGCCGAGCTGGACAAGTGAGGAACAAGCTCGTCGGCGGAACAGTTCGTGGTTGGGTTGTAGCCCGCCGGGGATTCTCGATATCCGCGTGACTTGCCGCGGATGCCCTCCTCAGAATTCTCATGGGTCACCCCAACTGGTACTGCCGCGAGCCGGCCCATCGCTGGGATGCTTGTGTGACGAGCTATCGACCGAGCTCCATACTCTCGCCCACTCCCAGTCGAAATCCGGCGGAGAGGCAATCGCCGAAGGAGCCAAATGATCGCAGCCAGTTTGTTCAAGCGGATGGTCGTTGCGGTAGTTGGCGTGCTCGCTGTGCTCGTTGTGGCGTTGGCCGGACTCGGGGCAGCGAATCTCGTCGGGCTCAGCCCGTTTGGGTCGAGCCAGACCGATAGAAGCCATCCCGCGCTGCTGAAGTCAATTAATGACATCAGCCAGTACCACGCTGCGGAAGCGAACTTCGAGCTCGTGGTGGACGATGGGGACGAGGAAGGCGTTGAGTGGCTGCCCGACGTTATTTCCGGACGACGGACGCTGTTTGTCGCGGCGGGCACCGTCAACGCGTATGTCGACCTGTCCGATCTCGCTGACGGGGATCTGAAGCTGTCTGCAGACGGCACATCAGTGACCGTGACGCTGCCAGAGGCGCAACTCGACGAGCCGAACCTCGACCACGAGCGCTCCTATGTTTTCTCTCAAGACCGGGGCGTGCTCGACCGAATCACAGACGCGATCGAGCCGGCGCAGCAATCGCAGTTCTATCAGCTCGCCGAAACGAAACTGACCGCCGCAGCGGAGGAATCCGAACTAAGACAACGTGCGTCTGAAAATACCAAAGCAATGCTCACCGGCATGTTCGGCTCACTGGGCATCAGCGCCACCTTCGTCGACGTTTCTCAGTAGCGTCGGTGGTCGGACCAGAGGCGATCCAAGCCTCGGTGGCAGCGGGTTCTGGACGCGCTCGTCCTCGCACTGGGAGGAAAGCACCGGGCCGCTCTACGTCGCGATCAAGTTGAGCGTCGCCACGAAACCGACGCGACCGCAGGCCATGGCGCCACCTGCTCGCGAATGCTGAAGCACAGTACCCCCAGTGTCAGGGCGAAGCACCGAGTCGAGCCGATCTCGCCTGTTAGCTTGAAGCGCCAGGCAACTTTTCAGGGGGAATTCATGCCGACATTCAAGGCTCGACTTCAAGTGTGCGTTTCACTCGCTGTTATTGCCACTGCCGCTCTCACCGGATGTGCATCGGGGGACGTCGCGGCGAAGGAGCCAAAGGGCACGGCTCAGTCGGAGACACCTCGGCCGTCAAACACGGCGGAGGCCGAAACGGACGTCGACCGACTCCCGCTGCTCGAGGGAACGGCGCTGCCAGCCGGGTGGACCACAGCGACCTGTGCCGGGCTATCCGCTCCGGTTCCGCCCGGGTGGTTGCACAGTGTCGACGGCGAGGACACCACCGTCTATTCGAACGACTCGCCCTCGGCTGTGCCCGCGAAGCCCGGTTACAACGGCCTCGCCCAAGTAGTGGGATTCAACTGCTCGGGGGAAAAGTCGGACTGGGACGGATCCTGGAGCGTGCAGGAAGGCACCGAGTCGTGGCGCGTGGAAGTGCCCGGCGCGAAATTCGCGGCAGCGTTCTCGCAGGTCGTTCCTGCAGCCGAAGACGGAGCGGACCCGGTTCCTGCGACCGCACCGGGCGACGAGATCGTTTCGGGAGAATTCCAGATCCTGAGCGAGGACGACGTCTATTACAACATCTATTTCGTGTTGCCTGTCGGAGACCCCAACAACGAGATCTTGCTTCAGGCGATCGCTGGAAACCTCGCGGTGGCTCCGTAAACCGACTTGTCTTTCCCGGTGGCCGCTACTCGGCCGGGGTGGGCAGGCCCCGCTGGCGGCGCAAGCTTGTCGCCTTCGCTTCCTTGACCAGGTTCCACGTCGAATAGCCGATGAGCAGTACCCACAAGCCGAACACGACCCACAAGCCACCTGGAACGTCGGTGTGCCCGGCCCCCACGCCGGCACCCAAGGCCCAAAAGAAGAGGGCCAGAATGGCTATTTCTGCCGCGACGAGAACAGCGTGCCCCCACACCGTATGGATCTTCGGTCCGAGCCCGGTGCGACCGACGCCGTACTCTTCCGGGAGATAGCTGACCAGTTCTCCGTTGTACGCACGGCGCAGATAGCGCTTCTGCCCGCTCGCCACAGCCTGCTCATGCCACGCCTTAGCCTGCTCGTCTCGCAGTTCGCGTTGCGGATCCACTGCCATTTTCTTGTCCTATCGAATCGTTCGGAACCGCGGGCTATTCCGCCGGTGTGGGCAGGCCGCGCTGGCGGCGCAAGATTGTGGCCTTCGCTTCTTTGATCAGATTCCACGCGGAATAGGCGGTCACCAGAAGAAAGAAACCGAAGGCAAACAACACTCCGCCGCTCAGCTCACCGCCCCCAAACTGGAACGCAGAGAAGACCGCCACCAAGGCAATGATCTCGCAAACCACCAAGACCGCGTGCCCCCACACCGTGTGGATCTTCGGTCCGAGCCCGTTGCGACCGACGCCGTACTCTTCCGGGAGATAGCTGACCAGTTCTCCGTTGTACGCACGACGCAGATAACGCTTCTGCCCGCTGGCGAGCGCCTGCTCGTGCCACGCCGTCGTCTGGCGGTCACGGAGTTCGCGTTCGGGGTTAGCTGTCAATTTCTCGTCCTGTCGAGTGGCGCGGACCCGCTCGACAACGTCGGTGTCCGAAAGCGAGGGGAGGGCTCTAGGTTAGCGTCGCCCACGGTTCACCGGACATGGGGAGCTCTCCCCCACCGTCACTTCCGGGGAGTGCGGCAGACTCGACGTATGACGAACCTCCCGCCGAGCCCATCCGCCCCCGCGGAGTCCGCGCCGCAAAGCCAGCCGGCCTCCAGCACGGCTCAGTACTCCCCGCAGGAGCAACGGCCGAATGGGTACGCCACAGTGGGCCCCACGCCACCAAAGCGCAGCAACGGGCCGGGGCGCGCAGCGCTGATCATCGGTATCGTCTCGATGGTCCTTTCACTCCTCCCTGTGGTCAACTTCTTCTCGTTCGTGCTCGGCTTCGCAGGCCTCATCTGCGGAACCATCGGACTCATCCTTACCGACCGGCCTCGACGACAGGCGTTGTGGGGCACCATCCTCTCGGGCGTCTCGATCAGCGTCGCGTTCTTCACGGTCCTCGCCTACACCTTTGGCCTGTTCTTCGTCGGCGGCGCCATCTCGGAATTGACCCGCGACCTGCCACAGGCCAGCGAAGCGGCATCCCCACCGACGCTGCCAACGGCTGCGGACCCGCTGCCGCTCGGGGAGATCGTTGAGCTCACCGGCGCGACAGGTGAGCCGGCCTACGAGGCGACGGTGACGGCATCCGTTATTGATGCAAACGACCAGGTTCTCGGCAACGCGCGCAACGTCGAAGCGCCCGCTGGAATGCAGTGGGCGATGGCTCGCGTCACGGTCACGTCGTTGTCGGAGGGGCACAGTACGGTCGCGAGCGAAATCACCCTCGAATACCTTTCGTCGGATGGCCACATCTTCAGTGCCGATGATGAGTATGTGATTGCTCCTGAGCCGGAGTTCGCGATGCTTGCTCCCATCAATGTCGGCGAGACCACGACGGGCAACATTGTGATCGCTGTTCCGAATGAGGACCCGGCCGGCGGGACCTGGGCGTTGTCGTACAACACGAACACCGGAACCGAGCCGTTCTACTTCGAGGTCGGGTAGCCGCGCCCGGGAGGTAACCCGCGTTTGACCTCGCCCCAAGGGCAACCCTCATGCTGGAAGCAGACCGAGAAATTTGAGGAGCCCCGTGAACGATGCACTGACCGCTGGAGAGTTCGAGGCGATCACCGGACTGACGCCGAAAGCGCTGCGCTTGTATGCGGAGCGGGGAATCCTCGCGCCGGTCGCGGTGGATCCGATCAACGGGTACCGCAACTACCAGCGCGCCCAGGGGCAGCACGGGATCATTCTCGATCTGCTGCGACGGGCTCGCGTGCCGGTCGCGGAGCTTCCGTCGACGTCCGACTTCGATTTTGACGCGCGGCGGCAGTCGCTCGCCCTGCAACGGGTCGTCGAGGACTTTTATCTTGATGTTGCCGAGCGGGTCGCCGACTTCGACCCCTCGAACTTCGTCGCGCACAGCATCGAGACGCCAGCGATGAATTGGGTCGGCGTGGTTGTCGAGATCGGATTCCCCGACGACATGAACGAGCGGGTTGAGGCGGTGCAGGAGCTCGCGGTCGACACTCCTACGATCGACCGCGCGTTCGCGAAAGCGCTCGCTGAGCTGCAGGAAAACTCTGCGAACATCGTCTGGACGGCAACACCCGGCGACGGCAAGACCAGCGGTCGAGCGATGGTGATCACACGACCAACCTCACAAGTACTTGACCCGGCAGCACGCCGCCATCTTGAGTCGCAGATTCACTCGAGCACCGGACAGAACGTCGCCGTCGCCGCGGGAACACTGCCGCGCCGCCTCGAGGTGACGTTTGCCAGTGTGGCTTCCGGCGACCCGACTCCCGCCGACGAGGCCGCAGCCGGTTACCTTCACGCGCTTGCGTTCGCGCACTATCTCGGCCAGCACAAGCTCACGGCGATCTCCGCTCACGCACGCCAGGTCGTGGACGGGCCCGCCCTCTTCGAAGGCCCGGCTCCGGTCAGCGTGTTCGACGTTCAGTTGCGGTAGAGCGCCGCCCGTCGTTCATGACAGGCTGGAAACACCATGCCGCACTCTGCCCGACTTGCCTCTCTCTCATTCATCCTCGCCATGGGCGCACTCACCGGATGCGCGGCCGGTCCCGCGAACTCCACTGCCACGCAGGTTCCTCCCGCGACCGCGGAACCTACACCCATAGCGCCCGCAGCAGACGCGCAATTCGGAGAGCTCGAGGCGAAGTTCGACGCCCGCCTCGGCGTGTACGCGCTCGACACCGGAACCGGCCTGGCCCTGGAGTATCGGAGCGACGAGCGATTCGCCTATGCCTCCACCATCAAGGTGTTCGCGTCGGCCGTGCTGCTCGATCAGACCACCGATAGCGAGCTCGACAGCCTCGTGCGCTATGACGAGTCGGACCTGCTCGACTACGCACCCATCACCGAACAACACGTCGACACCGGGATGACACTCCGCGAACTGGGCGACGCCGCCGTTCGATACAGCGACAACACGGCAGCGAACCTCATCTTCGAGCGAATCGGCGGGCCGACTGGACTCGCCACAGCGCTCAAAGCAATGGGCGACGACGTCACCCAGGTGGACCGCACCGAGCCGGAGTTGAACGAAACCACGCCCGGCGACCCGCGCGACACGACCACACCTGAAGCCTTTGCTGTGGGCCTCGAGGCACTCATTCTCGGAGATGCACTAGAACTCGCTGATCGAGAGACCCTGACCGAATGGCTCGTGGGCAACACCACCGGCGACAATCTCATCCGTGCGGGCGTGCCCACGGAATGGACGGTCGGCGACAAGACCGGGTCAGCGGGATACGGCACCCGAAACGACATTGCCGTGATCTGGCCCACGGAGGGTGATCCGATCGTGCTCGCCGTTCTGTCCAGTCGCGCGGAACCCGACGCCGAGTACGACGACGACTTGATCGCCGAGGCAACCGCTGTCGCCATCGATGCCCTGAAACGCTGAATTTCGCTGAGTAATCCGGTCCGCACCCGACGCGTGGCGTGACATCCGCTCGCTCGCATCTCTTCCAGCGGAACCTGGGGAGAGCTCCCCTACGTCGTATCCGGGGACGTCCGCAGGCTGAAGCCTGTCTAGGTCCTGGCCGCTGGGGCGCTCTGCCACCCCAACTGGTGCTGCCGCCGGACCACTCGCACTGACAGGCTGGAACGTGTGAGTTATCAGTACCCGTACGGACAGCAGCAGGTCATCTACCAGTCCGTCATCAAGCAGCCGTCGAACGGGATGGCCGTCACCGCGCTTGTTCTGGGTATTGTCGCGATGGTATTCGGGATCTGGATTCCGATCCCGGTGCTCGGATTGTTCATGATGTTTGTCGCCTTTTTGCCCGCGATTCTCGCTGTCGTCTTCGGCCACGTTGGTCTGCGGAACGCGGCTCGAAGTGGCGTTGGGCGCGGAGGGTCGATCGCCGGACTGGTGCTCGGCTACGTGGTGATCGCGCTGGCCGTCGGGACTACCGCTCTGTGGATCATCGCGGGTGCAGCCTCTTCGAGCACTACCGTCGTCGCCTAAGGGACAAGCCGAACCCCCTGCGGGCTGCAGCCGGTCGAGGGAAGGAACCCAGCTCTGCATAACGAATACTCCCTCGCCGACATGCAGACGTATGGCGCCGAGGACGCGGAGGACCTCACGGGGATTCTCAATGCCATCGATCGCGCCCTCGGTGTGTCTGAGGAGACGGAGTCTCGCAGCGATGACTGGGCGCGCATCCTCGAGGAGCGGCCCTTTGAAGTGGGAACCCTGAACATCTCGGAGGTCCCAACGGGCCCCGGGGTACATATCTGGTCGCACGACGGTGATGTAGTTTTTCTTGGCGAAGCGCTTGGCAAGAAGGGGCTGCGCGGTCGAATCCGTATTCATCTCGCGACCGGCCGCGATCTCAGCAACAGCACATTTCGCACCGCCGTCGCCGCGAGGTTATTGAGGATGGGGCGCAACGAAGCTCGATCGCGCCCACCCGTCTTGTCGGGCGTCCAGTTCAACTGGGTCAACGACTGGATCGCCAGTTGCGAAGTTAGGTGGCTGGAGTGCAGTACGCCGGAGGAAGCACATGCCATGAGGATGCGTTTGCAGGCAGATTGGCTTCCTCCTTTGAATGCTGACTAGCCACTTTGGGCCACAGTCGTAGCTCGGTGCACTTCCACGGAAACGGGTCCGCTACCGGCGCTTTGAGGCAGCGTCGATAGAATCTTCAGCGTCTGCACGTTTCGGCGCCCCCGTCGCCGCACGCGCCTGCCCATCCCCCTCAGAGGACACCGATGATCGAGCCAACGCTTCAACTCCAGTACGTGCCCCAGTTCTTCGTCAAGCAGCGCATCACCATGATGGTGAACCGCTACGAGATCGTCGAGGTGAACCCTGACGGATCCGAGGGGCGGCTCTTCGCCGTCGCCCAGCAGAAGCGGATGGCCATGCGCGAGCAGGTCACCTTCTTCTCCGACGACTCGAGAAGCGTTCCGCTGTTCGGTTTCCGGGCCCGGCAGGCCATCGACCTGGCCGCGTCGTACGACGTCACCTCCGCCGACGGCACCCTGCTCGGCTCCTTCCAGAAGGACTTCGCGAACAGCCTGCTGCGCTCGTCGTTCCACTTGCGCGGCCCCGGGTTCGAGGCATACGGGCAGGAACGCAACGCGGCCCTCGCCCTCGTGCGCCGGTTCATCGATCTCCCGCTCCCGCTGCACTTCGACTTCACCGACCGTGCCACGGGCACTCCGGTGCTGACGAGCGAACGCCAGTTCAGCCTGCGCGACCGGTACACCGTGAGTGTGCCAGACCAGCGGATCGACTTCCGTCTGGCGGCGTCGATGGCTGTTGGCCTCGACGCACTCATGCAGCGGTAGTTTTTCGCGACCGACCGACTCACCGGGGCGTGCGCGCGGGACGTGCGCCGTGGCATCCGTTTTCGAGAGACGGATGCCACGGAGCTTACGTCCCCGCACCGCGCCACCGAATACGGCAGACTCGGTTCCATGACTAACCTGCCGCCGAGCCCATACGGACCCGCCGACCCCACAGCGCAAGGCCCTCAATCACCGTATTCGGCGCCACAGCCCTCCGGCGTCGCCGAGTACGATCCCCGACAGCAGCCTCAGCACGGCTACACCGCGGGCGGCCCGACGCCGCCCGAACGCGGCCAGGGGTTGGGACGTGCCGCCTTCATCATCGGCATCGCCTCGATGGTCGCCGCGTTCATCCCGATCGTGAACGTGCTCTCCTTTGCACTCGGCCCCGTCGGCGTTGTCCTCGGCGGCATCGCGTGGGCGCAGGCGGGTCGACCGCGGGCGCAGCCCATCTGGGGCCTCGCACTCTCCGCGGTCTCGATGCTCGTGTCATTCGTCATGATTTTCGTGTTCACGTTCGGCGCGCTTTTCACCCTGGGAATGACCGTCGAAAGTGCCCCAGCCCTTGAAACGGTCGTCGCCATCGCACTTGGGGCGTAACCGCACGGAACCGCTTTCGTGCCCCGTGGCATCCGCTCGACTTTAGATTTTTCGAGAACGGATGCCACGGAGCCTCACGTTTCTAACGCGACTGGGCCGGATTGATCGGGCGCCCACGGCGGCGGGTGAGCGCGACCCCGACGAGGCAGAGGATGCCTCCGACGATCGCGAGCGGGACGGGAACTTCGCCGAGGAAGAGCGCGCCGAGGAGGATGGCGAGCGGCGGCACAATGTAGGTCGAAATGGTGAGCTGGCCGGCCGGAACGCGTGACAGGGCGTATGCCCAGGTGCTGAACGCGATGGCTGTCGGCACGGCGCCGAGGTAGACGACACCGAGGATCGAACTGGCCGGTGCCTGCTGGATGTCGGCGATCAGCTGGCCGGTGAACGGCAGGCAGGCGATCGTGCCGATGACGCAGCCGAGCCAGGTCACCTGTGCGGCGGGGAGTCGTTTCAGTGCGGGCTTTTGAAACAGCACACCTGCCGCGTATGTGACCGCGGCGAGGAGCGCCCAGAGCACGGCGATGCCGTCGACGCCTCCGTCGTGCCCGCCTGCCCCGACACCGATCAGTACGACGCCGATGAACGCGACTCCGGCCCCGATGGCCAGCCACTTCGGCAGCCCCTCGCGGAGGAAGAGACCGGCACCGAGCGCGACGAGGATCGGTGCGAGGTTGACGATCATGGCCGTTGTGCCGGCGTCGAGCGATTGCTCGGCGGTGTTGAGCGCGAAGTTGTATGCGCCAAACCAGGTGATGCCAAAGCCGAGGATGAGCAGCCATTCCCGCTTCGTCGGGCGAACCCAGCGGCGGCCGATCAGAAGCAGCGCCAGCAGGACTGTGCCGACGAGCAGCCGCAGCAAGGACAGTGCGCCAGCCGTGAAGTCTGAGCCGACGTCGCGGATGACGATGAACGCGCTGGCCCAGGCCAGCAGCGTCACCGCGATGGCGACGAGAACGAGCGGGCTCAGTGCGGTCGGTCGGATGGCGGCTGGCAAAGGTGCTGACACGTTCTCAGCGTAGGCCGCTCGCGCGGCCCTGCGGTGGTCGCACGAGCGATCTGGCCGGAACTCGACGGTGTTTCACCGAGTTTGTTGCACGAAAAGGCTGAAACCCCGGCTCGTGGTGGCCCTTCACTCGGATGCGCTCACACGGAATATCAGATAATCTGATCTGCATGCGCACCATCACGGCGACCGAAGCGAGCCGATCCTTCGCGTCACTTCTCGATGCCGCGGAGAACGGAGAATCCGTTGTCATTACACGCGGCGGGCGACGTATCGCGGCGCTTGGTCCCGCTGCGTCGAGCAACGGAACCGAATTCCTTGCTCTGCTCGGCTCCGGGGGCGTCGACTCCGACTTCCGGGGTGACGTTGAGAAAGCTCGAGATGCGGTCATCCTGGAAGGCCCGGCGTGGCCAGACGATTGATCGTCGATACGGGCGTCCTCATCAGTTCGGAACGAGATGCCGACTCGCTGCAGGCGAGCATCGATCCCGAGGACGACCTGGTGATTGCTGCCCTCACGGTGGCGGAACTGCGCACCGGGATCGAGCTTGCGAGCGAGCGACACCGCGCCGCTCGAACGGACTTCCTGGTTCGCGTTCTCGAAACGCTGCCGGTCGAGCCTTACGACCTCGCCGTTGCTGAGATGCACGGCCGGCTGCTGGCACATGTCCATCGAAGCGGATCTCGGCGTGGCGCCCACGACCTGATCATCGCCGCAACCGCGCTCGCCACCAAGCGCACCATTCTCACTACCGACAAGAATGCACGGTTCGGCGATCTACCCGGGGTGGATTGCCTACTCCTTTCCTAGAATCGACGCGAGCCACGTGGCATCCGTTCGTTAGATAGTCAGAAGGATCTTGCCGGTGTGCCGTCCGGAATCGAAGTGCTCGTGCGCTTCGGCGGCGTTCTCGAGCGGGAAGCGCGTCTCGACGGCGGCTCGGACGGCACCCGATTCAATCAGAGGCCAGACGTGTTCGGCGACCTGCGCGACGATTGCCGCTTTCTCGTCGGCCGGCCGAGATCGAAGGGTCGTCCCGGCGACGCTGGCGCGGCGGGACATCAGGAGGCCGAGGTCGAGTTCGGCCTTCGCTCCACCCTGAAGACCGATGACGACGAGGCGTCCGCCGAAAGCGAGGGCACGAACGTTGCGGTCGAGGTACTTCGCGCCGATCACGTCGAGGATCACGTCGGCGCCGTGTCCGCCGGAGAGGTCACGAATGCGTTCAACAAAGTCTTCGTCGCGGTAATTGATGCCCGCCTCGGCTCCGAAGGTGCGGCAGTAGTCGAGCTTCTCGGCGCTGCCAGCGGTGACAACGGGGTGGGCGCCGAACGCGGAGACGAGTTGCGTGGCCATGGTGCCGATGCCGCCGGCGCCGCCGTGGATGAGCACCCAGTCGCCTGCGCTCACGCGAGCGGTGAGGAAGAGATTGGACCAGACCGTGCTGGTGACTTCCGGCAGGCCGGCGGCGTCGACGAGGGTGGTGTGCGTGGGAACGGGCAGAATCTGTCCGGCTGGAACCGTGACGTACTCGGCGTACCCGCCACCGGAGAGCAGGGCGCACACCTCAGCGCCCACCTCGAATGTGTGAACGCCGTCGCCGAGCGCGGTGACCGTTCCGCTGACCTCGAGGCCCGGAATGTCGGACGCACCGGGCGGTGGCGGATAGACACCTCTGCGCTGCTGCACATCGGCGCGGTTGAGCCCGGCTGCGGCCACACGGATGAGCACCTCGCCCGACGATGGCTCAGGTCGGGGGCGATCGACGACGCGAATGACCTCGGGTCCGCCGGCTCCCTGATACTCGACTGCCCTCATGGTTGCGGTCATTCCTGCTCCCTCGATCGTCGTGCACGCCTCGCGGGTGGGGACCGCGAAGCCCTTCGACCCATGGTTGCACGCTCTCGGGCAGCTTGCCTCGGTGTGGCGTCAGCCGGAAATGCGGCTACAGCCCAGCGACGGCGCAGCGCGCTAGGCTAACGCACCAGATGGGGGTATCAACGATGAGCCAACCGACACCGTTCGAAGTGCACGAGTCCGGTGCGCTGCTCCACGGAACAAAGGCCGCGCTTGCGAAAGGCGATCTGCTCGTGCCTGGCCGCACCTCGAACTACGGCGGAGGGCGAACCGCCAACCACGTCTATCTGACGGCCACTCTCGATGCCGCAGCGTGGGGCGCCGAGCTGGCCGTGGGCGATGGCCCAGGGCGCGTCTACATCGTCGAGCCGACCGGGGATATCGAAGACGACCCCAACGTGACCGATAAGAGGTTTCCGGGCAATCCGACACGGTCCTTCCGCACAAAGGATCCGGTGAAGGTCGTCGGCGAACTCACGGACTGGGTGGGGCACACACCCGAGCAGATTCAGAAGATGCGCGATGGGCTTGCAGAGCTCTCGCGCCAGGGCAAAGCGGTGATCGACGACTGAGCTTCCCGAGCAAAAGCTTGTTGTTTTGAGCGAAGCGAGCGGATGCCAGTTGCCGCCGCTTTTCGAGACGCCTGCCACCGACCTCAGTCTTCTGCTGCACTCCCACGGGACGAAACCGTGGTTCGCGGCGGTCGTCCGGACAGCCACACGTAGACGATTGCGGTCAGCAGCACGCCGGCGGCGATCAGCGCCCACCACGGGAACGTCGGGATCTCTGGGCGCTGCCCTGCGGCGTCGAGGTCGCCGCTCGGTGTGGGAATGACACGTTCCCCCGTCACCAGAATGCGGTGGCTGTTCACTCCGAGGGGCGTGCAGGTCACTAGGGTGATGAGGTCCTTACCCTCCACAGGGAAGAGGCTCTCGGTCTCGGATGGTTCGACGACACGCGAATCGATCACGCGATACGTGAGGACCTCACCCAGGACCTCGACGACAAAGGTGTCATCCAGTTGCACGCGGTCGAGGTGGGTGAACAGTTCGGAGGTCGCAAGGCCGCGGTGAGCCGTGAGAACCGAGTGTGTGTGCGCTCCGCCCACTGGCACGGCGGTGCCTTCGAGGTGTCCGACTCCGTGCTCAAGGACGGTGCTGCTCGTTCCGTGGGAAATCGGCAGGTCCAACTGAATGGACGGGATCTTGAGGCGGCCCATCAGGCCCGCCTCGTCGACGCTGAGAATCGATTCGTAGTCACCGTCCTGCTCCGGCTGGTCGGCAAGCGGCAGGCGCTCGTTCGCGAGGATGTTCGCGCCTCCGCCGGCGATCCTCGCGTTGTAGTCGCGAGCCTGGTCGAGTTTCCTTTGCAGGGTCGAAGCGCTGAGGTCGGCAACATCGTCGGTCAGACCGTCGATGCGCTGTGACTGCTCATACTGGCTAAACCACGACACCACCGTGGGGAAGAGAAGTAACCCCGCGCCCAGTACCGCTATCAGCGCGATGATGAGCGAGATCGCCGACAGCCGCCACCGCCCGGAGCGACCGACGTTCCGTCGCGAGAGCCGCGGCTGTCTACCCTTTTTCGGGGACGACGAAGGCAGGGGTCCCGTGGGACTCCCTGCCTCCGTTGTCCTCACGTTGACTTACGCGGCGATGGGTGCGGAGACCGCACGACGACGCGACACGATAATGGCGGCACCGAGTGCGGTGACCAAAAGGGTGGCGCCCCCAATACCGAACCACAGCCCTCCATCACCACCGGTGAGGGGCAGCAGGAAATTCGCTGCCGACACCTGGGTGTGGTTGAACTCGACGTAGTTCTGCACCGGCGCAACTGTCGACGTGGGCCCAGGAACGACCACGGCCTGCACCGGGTTGCTCTGAGGCAGGTTGAAGCCGCTCGGCGGGGTAACCTCGCGCACATAGTAGTTACCGGGCGTCATGATCGGAATCTGGACGGTGCCAGCCGCGCCGGTCGTCCAGTTCGTGCTGCCGTTGATCGAGATGGGGTTCTGCTGGTTGTTCGCGTCGTTCTGGTTCAGGTAAACCTGGTACGTCGCGTTGGCCAGAGGGGTACGCGGGCCGCCGTTGTTGCTTTCGTAGGCGAAGACCGTCAGTTGCCCGATCGGGGTGGAGCCCGTCACTGTCTCGACAGAGCCATTGATGCTCGCCGTGGCGCTGTTGATGATCAGTCCGTTGGATGGGATCGACACAGCGCGCGTCAGCACGTTGAACGTTACGAGGCCGCCCTGGAGGTTGGTGAGACGGCTGAGACCTGCTGGAGTGAAGACCAGTGTGGACGTCGCCTCGGCCGTCGGGGTGGCATCGGTGTTCGTGATCGTGTAGTCGACACCGAGGACGAAGTTCTGCGCGACACCTGCGGAGCTTGTTACGGCAACGGTCGATGGCGAAACGCCGACGGGGAGCGTGGTTGGGAATACCAGCGCGCCCGGCACGGAGTCAGTGAGCGAGAAATTGGTGATGGTGTCGCCTGCTGCCAGCGTGGGAACGCTCGAGGCAATCGCCCAACGGATGAGGTCGGGGTTGCGCGCTTCAGCTGAATTCGCGGGAGCCGGAGTACGCGTCTTCGTCAACTCGGTGACAGCGTTCTTCGGGTACACGTGAACGTCGTAGATCCACTGGTTCGCTGGAGCGCCGACCGGTCCGGTGGGCAGCGGAAGCGAAACGAGAAACGGCGCGGTCGGGTTGGTCGCATCGGCGGGCAGAACGGTTTCCTGCACGTAGAACAGTCCAAGCGGCAGGTCCGCCGGGAAGGTCGCCGTTCCATTGGCCGCGGAAGGTGTCGATGTGTACGGCGCACCGGTCAGGCGCGTCGAGGCCGTCTGCGGGCTCAGGCTGTTCGCAATCGCCCAGCCCTCGGGCGTGGAGAAGTCGACACCGGCGACCTGCGTCGCGGTGAAGACTGCGCCAGGGAGGGGCGTGCCGAGGCCACTGGTGGATGGGAGCTCCTGGCCGGTGCCGACGATCTGACCATTGTTGGGGCCGAGCGCGAACTTGTGCACCGTGAGGCTGCGAGGTTGGGCTGTGTCGATGTTGCCGGGCAGGGTCACAGCCTGCGCCGGCGCGCTGGTCATGACCGCTACGCCGGCGGCCAAGGCAAGGGCGCCGATCGTAGCGGTGACCCGCTGAGTAATGGACCTGGGCATTGTTACTCCTGTCAATGATGAAAGTGATGTAGCGAGGTGGAATTCAGAAATGGGATCGCGAAAGTAGGGAAGTCAACGTGTCAGGTCATGCTCCTTCTCACGCGGCGGCGTCCCTGCCATACGGCGAGGGCGAGTGCCAGGGCGAGTACAGCCGAGCCGCCGATGAGGAACGCATCGGTGCTCGAGCCACCCGTCATGGGCAGGATGGTGGGCTGAACTGGCGCATTGACGAAGCGGTAGATCGCATTCTGGCCGGCAGCCGGGGCGGTAATCGTCTGCGATGACACGGGCGTCCAGCTGCCGTTCGGTTGGCGCAACTCGAGCCGCAACTGCTGATACGCCAAACGCGTACCGCTCCGGGCGAGTGCTTCGCTGAGGGTGTAGGAGTGCCCCGGCCGAACGTTGAATGTGCTGGACGGGTTACCGGTGGTCACAAAGTCCGCACCGGACACGGTTGTCGGGCTGAGGCCAGTCAGGGTCGCCGGCGTCGCGGTCACGTTCCAGGTGGACGGCTGGAATCCCGTCGACGGGTTCTGCACGTTTTTCAGCAGGGTGAGGGATGCTGTCGCATTCGTGACTGTGCACGTCACAGCCGTCCCTCGGGTCAGGCTCACATCTCCCGCAGCTGTGACGGGCACGGCCGCTCCAGACGCAGTAACGCACGACCAGTTGCCCACCTGCAGATACGTAGCGGGACCGCCCGCCTCCGACAGGCGGTAGGGGATGTTTGCCGAAACGGGCACCGCGTTCACGGTCCCAGTTCCGCCAGCACCGCTGGGACCCGGAAGAGCTGAGGGCAGGCTGCGCGTCGCGGCGAGCTGCCATTCCGACGGCGAGGCGCTGCCGAACGAAATGTTCTTGACGAGAGTCAAAGTGGCGATCGGCCGGTTGGTGTAGACACAGTCCACGACGGTGCCCGGCCCGATGTCGACGTTGAGCGAGCCCCGGACCTGGTCTCCGACGGTCGTGACCGTTGTGGCGCCGGCAACACCGTTCACCGTGCACACCAGGCTTTGGTAGCGGAAGCCGGTTTGGGTTGTCTCACTCACGGTGACACGCCCTCGCTGGGATGCGGCGCCGAAGAGCACCTGCCAGGTGGCAGACCCATCGGCCCCGGTCTGCTGCACTGGGTTGCGTGAAGGCAGGGTGCTGACTGTGCTGCCGGTGTTGGCCGTCGCGGCGGCGCTCATCGTCCAGCCGGGCGTTGGCGTGCGATTGGCGCCACTCCAGTCCTCGATGATTTTCGTGACTCGCACCGTTGCGAACGGCGACGGTGAGTTGGAGAACGTGCACGCGACGCCGACGCTCACTCGGTTCGGGATAGTGATCGTGGCCGACTTCTCTGTGCCGGTGTAAATGCGAACCCCGTCGGCCCAACACTCGTATACAGAGTTGTATGACGAGAGCGGCGACAGCGAGCCGAACGCCATCGTCTCGGAGATCGTGACCGATGTGTTGATCTGCACCGGTGTCGGGCCTATGCGGGCGCTCTGCACACCCGTCGCCGTCCCACTCGTCGTCGCCACCGATGACTCAGAACGAGGCGTCCCGGCTGACACAGCTATACGAAACTGATCGAGCATGCTCTGACGCCCGACCACGATCTTTTCGACGGAGAGCGTCGACGGTGACGCGCACGCGGCGAGGTCGGTAACGTTGTTGGGGGCCGCAGCGCCAATAGTGGAACGCGGGCTGTTCGGCACGCGCTCCCAGGTCATCGGGTCGAACTGGTATGCCGATGTTCCGTTGCTGAGGTAGACGTTACCTGTCGGCGAAAACGCCATACCGTTCACGGCGGTGAGGGCTTCGCCCGCGTTGGTGCCGCTCAGCGCCCTACGGACGTTCACACTGGCTGGGATCGTCCCCCCGGATGCTGCGAGAAGCGATTCACGCGTCACGCTGAACATGCCGACGTTGCTGGAGTCCGCCGCGGTCTGAACAATGTGCAGGTTGCCCTGCGCGTCGAAGGAGATGTCGCCGTTCTCTCCAACAGTCGTTCCCGTGGCCACTTGGCCCAGGTAGAGGAAGCGGCTGCCGTTATTGAGCGCGCCTGGCGTGTACTCCCACAGGCGCACGGAGCCGTTGGCCGACTTGCCAACGACGAACCGGCCATTGAGAGGGTCGACGGCACCGGCGATGATGGTGCCATCAACCGTCGCGCCAGTACGGTCGAGGAACGACCCCTGAGTCCCAGTGAAGGGCGTGCGCGTCCCTTGAAGCGCACCATTGACGATCGTGTAATTGACAATGCCGCTGGCGCTTGCCGCGTTGGTTCCCGTCCGGTCCAGGGAGACAGCGCTCGTGCCCGCTCCATTCACACCGAATGCGTTGATGTCGGTTGCCCCGGTGACCGCTCCGACCAGCTGCGTCGGCGCGGCCGCGCTTGTGGCGTTCGCCTGGGCGATCGACCCGTTCGCCCGGACGGCGTAGTAGTAGGTGCCATCGCAGTAAAGGGTCGCTGCTTGCGGAGTATTGGTGAAGGTGCAGACGATCTCGGCGCCCGGCTCGTTCGGAATGGTGATCTGTCCCGATACCGAGGTACCTGTGGCGATCGTCGTCGTGCCGCGCAGACACTGGTAACTCGTCGTGTACGAGTTCAGCGTTCCCGTGGAAATGATGGACTCAGAGACGGTGTAGACGCTGCCGCGCGTCACATTGATTGGTCCAACTCGCGCGGCCTGGATGCCAGTGTTCGTGCCGACGGTGGTGACGCTCGCGACCTCGGTGGCACCCAGACTCAGCGCGAGACGGAACTGGTCGGTCACCGCAGCACGACCTGTCACGTTCTTTTGGATTGTGATGCGCGCCGGAGCCTCCGCAACGAACGTCGCGGTTTCGGGGGCGTTCAGCACCGTGGAGACGTTGGCGGGGCCGTTTGAGTACGTGCCTGGAGTGTTCGCAACAACGTTCACGCTGATCGTGCAACTCGATGCGTTGGTTGCGAGATCGCCGCCCGTCACGGCGATCGAGGCGGCACCGGGGTTTGCCTGGACCGCGAATGCGGTGCCTGTGACGTTTGCGCACGTGCCACCAATCGAAGGCGTTGGAGCAACGACGAGGCCAGGGGGCAGATTGTCCGTGAAGGCCCAGTCGTTCTTTGCGGCGAGCTCTGACGTGTTTGTGATGGTGAATGTCAGCGTCGTCGGCGTACCTGTGGTGCCCAGGCCGGTTGCGAACGCCTTGTCGAGACTCGGCGTGGCATCGACGATGCGCAGGTTATCAAAGGCGAAGTCGTTGCCTGAGGAGGCGGAGATCTCGTTGCTGACGCGGATGCGCGCTTGAGCAGCTTCGGTCGGGGTCAGGCGCATGGCTGTGTCGGTGAAGAACCGACCTGCCCGCACCGACGTCTCGCTACCGAACCCGCCCGTCAGCGTCGGCGATGTGTAGCGGCCGTCAGTGATATTGCACGCGATGATGGGCGCCACCGTAAGGGGCTGCACGGTCGGACCGACCAGCAACGCGACGTCGATGCGCGAATTGTTGTTGGCGCCGGCCGGCCGGGCCGAGCAGGAATCCTCCGCAACGTCGATGGATGCGGCATAGTAGCGATCCGCAGAGGCCGAAAGGCCGACGGGCGAGACGGACTCGATCATCGTTTGGTTCGCCGTTGTCGTGCCGCCAGCCATCGTCATAGCGGCGACGGCGCGGTTCGCCTGCGATCCGGAAGCACCCGTCGTCGACCCGTTGGTTGGTGATGCATTGTTCGTGCTGCCGACAACCCCGAGCCTGGACTGGCCGAGTACATCGGCCATACGCCGCACCTGGTTACGCGACACGACGTCCGTGGCGGTGCCGCAGTAGCCAGTCGCCGGAAAAGCCACCGTGTAGTTCAGGATCACGCCGTTGCAGTTCGCGTAGTTCAGCCAGAAGGCGGCCGCGGTGTATCGGTTCGACGCGTAGGCGCCGAGCTGAGATGGCGCAGCGCTCGATTCGAAATCTTCGAGCCACAGCTGCACGGGAGCTTCGGGAACCCCGGCGGCAAGGACCGACACATCGGACGCTGCCACCGACGAGGGCGCGGCCTCTGGCGATGAAGCCGTTTCCTCGGCGGGTGCCGCAGAACCACCGGAAAGGTCAGACAATCCAGTAGCCGCCGCCGAGGCTTCGGGAGCCGCGACCAGCCCGAGCGTAAGTGCTACGAGCGCTGCCATCGCCGCGAACGAAAAGCCGACACGGCGCAGCGGCGCGACGTGTTCGGCCTTGCATGCTCGCTCGCGAGCAAAGCGGTCGTGGGGCATGTGCCATCCCGGGGCGAGGGGGCGGCACCCGGGGGAGCCGCCAAACGGTGGGAGCAGCACTTGCCCGCTCGCCGGAAGTGCGCATGAAGAGAAGTATCGCGGCGCTCGCGCTCAACAGGGAGGCGCACGATCTAGAAAGTCGGATATGAAGAGCCAGTTACGTCCGCGTTAGCGAGATCCCCCGATCGGCTCCGACTCATTTCGAGCATAGGAAATCCTCCGGCCTCTCGTCAATAGGTCCGACGTTTAATGTTCTGAACGCGGAGTGGGGAGTTGTCCCGCGTCGAGGTCTCAGTCCGACACAATTCGGTGCGGCCCCTGTTCCAGCCGCGGCGCGGGGTCCGCATCACTTCTGCTCGCAAGCGACCTTAATCGTTGTGTGACGACATGCGGAGTAAGTCTGCGACACATTGATTGCATCAGTGCGTCGAGGTTCGTAGCCTCGTTCTCAGTCGCGGTGCCCGAGGTACGGAGACGGTCTGCAAAACCGTTCACACGGGTTCGATTCCCGTCATCGCGTCCACCGCGGCGTACCCAAGTGGTCAAAGGGAACGGTCTCATAGCCCGTCATTCGCAAGTTCGAATCTTGCCGTCGCGTCGGTGCCAGTAGCTTTGCTCCAGCACGCGGAAACGCACGAGTACCGCCTCGGTGTCGTCCGTCACGATGACGTGCGCGCCCTCACCCGCGCTGGCCTACCGGACGTGACGTCCGTGGCATCCGCTCGCTTTGAACCCGCCTCGCTCGGTCTCGTTCGGTCGAGGATTTCAATATTCGTCGACCTTCTTCGACCGACCAGGAAGGCTTCAGCCCTTCGTGACTCCGCGGAGTGCTGTCGGGTCGGGCGGAAAATTTCTGCCCCTCTGCCATGCTGAGTGGGTGAGCAACTCGCAGCAGGCCCCGTACATGCAGTACCAGCCCGGCTATTCGCCGACCGTACGCCCGCCATCGAACGGCGCTGCGATTACCGCAGTTATTGCCGGCACCGTCGCGATCGGGATCGGGATATTCATGCCGATACCGATCGTCGGGATCCTGCTGCTGCCCTTCGCACTCATTCCAGCGGTGGTCGCCATCATCTGCGGTCACATTGGACTTCGAACTGCCGCACGAGTGCGGGTGGGACGTGGAGTTGCGCTGACGGGGTTGATCCTCGGCTACATCACAATCGCACTGGCGATCGTCACAATCGCTCTGGCGATCATCTTCCCCACGAGCGTCACCGACATCATGCTGTACGGCGTCTAGCGAATTCGCCGTGTGAAGGACACCTCGGTCAACGACGTGCGAGGGGCACAAGCAAAACAAGGGCTGCGGCGATCGACAGCAGCATCCTGAGGTGGTTCAGTCTGGTCCAGCGGAGCGCGAACCTCGACCAGACTTCGGCACGGAGATCTCCCGCCGAAGCCAGCCGCCGGTTGATGGGCACGTTCGCCGCGATTGTGGATACGACGCCGACGAGATACAGCGACGCGCCCACAATGCGAAACGGCGCGGCGGGCTCCGGATCCGCGACGGACATCACGATCGTTCCGAATGCAGCGACCGTGGTGCCGAAAAAGACAAGCAGGAATGGAGCGCGCTCGGCCTCCTCGTTGATCGCCGCCATCGTCGTAGCCGACTCTGCGGGCGGTCGACGCCGGAGCGCTGGCACCACCACCCCCGAGAACGCGAGATAGAAACCACCAGCAACCGCAGACCCGACCCCGGCGACCACCGGCACCCACTCGGTCATCGCGTCGCCCCGACCACGACGTCCCACACCCCGGTCGCGGCGGCACGGGCAGCCGAGGTCCCGAAGTCCGTGGGCTCACGCCCAAGCGCTGTACGAAGGTCCGGTGTCGTCGACGCATTGCGACCGTCGAGAATTTCCGTGAACAGCCCGGCGAGAGGCAGCGCCTCTTCTGCCGGGATTCCGTCGAGCGCCAGATCGGCGGCGAACTCCTCGGGTGTGCTCGGGTGGAACACGATTGGGCGCCCGGTGACGGCTGCCAACTCGGCCGCCACACCAGACAAGGTGAGAAGCCTTGGCCCGGTGAGCTCGAGCACCTGGTTGACGTGACGATCACCGGTGAGAGCGTCGACCGCCACGTCGGCGAGGTCATCGATGTCGAGAAAGGGCTCAGCGATCGAACCGTCGGCGGGGAGCAACAGCCGCCCGCGGCGCACAGGCCCGACGAGGAAGTGCTCGCTGAAGTTCTGGGCGAACCACGAGCAGCGCAACACGGTCCACTCGAGACCCGAGCCGCGTACAAGATCCTCCGTCGCACGTGCGCCCTCTTCGCCGCGACCGGACAGCAGCACCAGGCGGGCCACTCCCGCACCGCGGGCCGCGTCGATGAACCGGGCCATCATCTCGGGAACTCCGGGAAAAGCCAGGTCCGGGCTGTAACAGAGATAGGCCGCGCGCACTCCGGTGAGCGCCGCCGGCCACGTCGTCGGGTCATCCCAGTCAAACGGAACGTCGACCCTGCGGGAGCCGATGCGAGCGGGCACTCCGCGGTCGGTGAGACGCCGTGCGATTCGAGACCCGGTACGCCCGGTCCCGCCAGTGACGAGGACGGGTGAGAAGTTCGATGAGATATTCATGGGTCGATCCTGCCCGGCTTACGTTGGACGGTGAATAGTTATCCGTCTCGTTTCGATGCGCCAGCGTCTACACTGATGGCCATGGATCCACTCTCCCGGTTCTTCACTGAACCTCGCGCTCGTGACGCGTTCTCGCTCCGGGTGGTGATGTCGCCGCCGTTCGCCATCGACGTGCGCGATGAAGCGGCGCTGACTCTCATCGTTCCGGTGCGTGGCTCGTCGTGGCTTATTCCGAGCAGCGGCCCTGCTCAATCGTTGAGCCCGGGTCAGTCGGCGACGGTCCGCGGCCCCGAGCCCTACCGGATCAGCGATGCCCCCGACACCGAACCCACGGTGATCATCGGTATCGACCAGACCTGCCGCACCCCCGACGGCGACTCCCTCGAGACCACGCTGCGTCACGGCGTTCGCACGTGGGGCAATGATCCCACCGGTGACACCGTGCTCCTCATCGGCACCTACCCGAGTGATGCCGCCGTTGGCCAGCTCGTGACATCCGCTCTGCCTCACGTCGCGATTTTTGACGAAGACGAAACGGATGCCACGCTCGTTGCGCTCCTGGAACGGGAACTTTCGTCGTCCGACCTGGGCCAGGGCAGTGCCCTCGATCGCCTGCTAGACCTGCTGCTGCTGCATGTGGTCCGGGCGTTCGCGCGACGACCGGACGGTGTGACGCCGAGCTGGGTGAATGGCGCGGGTGACCCGGTCGTCGCGTCAGCCCTCACGTTGATGCACGAAGACCCGGCTGCGGGATGGACTGTAGCGTCGCTCGCCGACCGTGTGCACGTGTCGCGCGCGAAACTCGCGGCGCGCTTCAGCGCCACCGTTGGGCAGCCGCCGATGAGTTACTTGAGCAACTGGCGACTCGCGCTTGCCGCCGATCGGCTCGCGAGCTCGGACGTGACAACGGCGACCGTAGCCGCCGAGGTCGGATACAGCAGCGCGTTCACGTTCAGCACGGCGTTCTCACGCACCTACGGCCAAAGCCCAACCGCGTATCGACGAGCCCGTCGGAGTGCTGTCGCATCCGAGGCATGACCAGGGCCCCGGCGCTCAAGCCTCTCCTGCAGGGCAGCCTTTGAATGAGCCGCTCTCCGTAGACGAGAGCTTCCGTATTTCACGCCTCCACGCATCCGTTCACCGACCGCAAGCCAGACGCATACCGCACGTTCCAACACCCAGACCGGTGCCCACAGCGCACTGGTGACCGGGAACACCCGGGTGCCGCCACTGCGTTGCCGACCGACTTCGGCGAGCGCCAGCACGGCGGTGGCGAAGCCGATGAGGCGCACCGGGTGAAGGATACTCGCACCAAGCAGGGGAAGAAGGGCGAGTTCGAGGGTGAGCCGGGCCGGTTGCGCGAAACTGTCGTAGGCCTGCCGCACGCGCTGCCCAGCGAATTGCTCGGTTTTCGGCGGGATCCTCCCCACGAAAAGGTCGTCGACCCGACGTTCTCTGCCACCACCAGCCCGAACCGTGCGGATGAGCTCGAGATTCTCGAACAGAACGTTGCCGTCATACCCGCCGAGCGCGAGCACAAGGTCGCGGTTGACGCCGAGCGTGCCCGGATAGTCGGATGCCACGGCGCGATTGAGCAGGCTGCGTGCGGTATCCCAACGCGCGTGCCACGGCAGCGCCGTGAAGTAGTTCTGCGGGCGAACAACGTCGGCGTAGTGCAGTTCCTCCACCATCCGCTCGAGACCGCGCCTGTCATAACGGACGTCATCGTCGGCCAGGATCACCTTTTCATGGCGAGAGAGACGGATGCCGGTGAGCACGCTGGCGACTTTCCCGTTGCGCGTGCTCGGACCGTCGGGCGCTACATGGCGAACGAGACCTCCCCAGAGTGCGTGGTGCGCTGCGAAGACCGGCTCCGTCGATCCGTCGACGACCGTCACGTCGAGGCATTCGGCGAGGTCGATCAGGTAGTCGGTCAACTCGAACACGTCGCCGGCGCAGTAGGTCTCCCACTTCAACGGCAGGACGTACTCGGCGTCCAACCGGTCGTGCTGAAACTCGTAGTCAGCGTTCACGATGCGTTCAGTGCGACCGGGCGAGTCGGTGACGTTGAGGTGAGCCGCTGCGAGTGGAGCGGCAATCGTGCGGGGAGCCATGCCCACACCCTCCGCCCGCGCGTCACCGCGGTCAACCCCTTGCCGGAGTTGCGAGAAACACTTGACATTCCGGGCTCAAGGGAGTGCGTTTTGCGTGCCTGTCGCCCGCCCGGTCGCAACCGGTCGAACATTTTGCGCGTTATCGACCGTCCGCGACCCCGCGGGACCTGGCGCGACCACATCGAACCGCAATAGTGGGCTACGAACGTACTTCGGTGAGCAGGCTTGAGAAGGAAAGGGGAAGCCGTGATCGCAGTTCTCAACCGCATCGTCGATTTCGTCGAGGAGCACCTCACCGAGGAGATCGACATCGCCGCCCTGGCCAGTGCGCTCGGCACGACGGAGTACTACGCGCGCCGGATGTTCTCGTCGCTGGCTGGCATGCCGTTGTCCGAGTACATCCGACGGCGGCGCATGACGGTCGCCGCGGCCGAAGTTCTCGAGGGTCTCGACCTGTTGGGAACCGCTGTGCGTTTTGGCTATGGATCAACGGAAGCGTTCAACCGCGCGTTCCGAGCGGTGCATGGCACCAGCTCCGGCGATGCCCGTCAGAACGGTGGCCCCCTTCGCACTCAACCGCAGATCAGGTTCCGCCTGACCATAGAAGGGAACACAACCATGGACACTCGCATCGCAGACCGGCCCGCATTCCGGCTCGTCGGTCACTCAGTTCGCGTGGCGCTCATCTACCAGGGAGTCAACCCACACATCCAGGCGCACATCGCCTCGCTGCCCGAGACCGAGCACGGCCGCCTCAAAGCGCTGAGCGATACCGAGCCGGCTGGGCTGCTTCAAGTGAGCGCCGACGTGGACCCGGACTACACAGAAGGAAGCGAGCTCACGTATCTGCACGGCGTCGCGATCGAGGCGGAGACGGCTGTGCCCGAGGACCTCGACGTGATCGAGATCCCAGCCGGCACCTGGGCCGTGTTCCGCACGGCCGGACCCTATCCGGAGGCTCTGCAGTCCACGTGGGCTGCGACTGCCGCCGACTGGTTCCCGTCGAACCCGTGGCGCTTGAGGCCCGGGCCGTCGATTGTGGCCATCCTCGATCGCGCCGCTGATTTCAGCACGGCCACCTCGGAGTTGTGGCTGCCCGTGGAACGCGCCTGACCGCGCTCGACCTACCCAAAGAGGCTCTCTGAGAGGTGCGAAAGCGCACTCAGAGAACCTTTTTCGGTGGATCGGCATTCGTGTGTGGGTGGTTCTCTCGACCGGACCCGGGAGGAACTGCTACTTGTCGCAGGCTATTCCGTCGCTGTCCCGTTCAAGGTCGTACACATCCGGCCCGACCACCGTGAGCGGCCCGCGCACGTATTCAGGGCCGTTCCCGCTTCCGCCTTCGCAGTCGACGTCACTCGCGAACGGGACACACGCTCCGCTATAGCTCGGGTGGCATCCGCCGCCTGCTGCGGGTGGTGCAGGTGCGGGAGGCGCTACAACGACGGGTTGTTTGGTGCCGACGGATGTCACCTGGGTGACCGGCTGGACCGTAGTTTCTTCACGCAGCACCTCTCGGGCGGTCTCGACTCCGTCTGTCGTCGTTACCCGCGAGATGATGACCTTCTCGCCGTTAGCCCCGGCAGTGGTGACGACAGACGTCCCGATGGCGATCGACGCATCGTTAACGGACGTGCTTTCGAAGGGGATGGCGACCGGCTCGCGGATCTCGGTCTGAGTCACGACAGGGGTCGGAGTTGGAGTCGAGGTCCTCGGGGGACGCGGCTTCGTTTGCGTTTTCTCGCTCGCCTCGGAAATGCCCGCGACGCTTTCGTTAGGATCCACTGTCGCAGCGTTCGCCGCACCACCAATTGTTGCGGCAAACAGGCCACCGGCGAGCACAAGCGCACCGATCTTGCGCGAGCGAACACGGAAAAACTTGGCCGATCCAACCGTTGCCGCATATGCCCCGACACCGGTCGCGATCACGCCCGCGAAAATAACGAACTGGGAAAGCGCTCCACTTACGGCGACGATGAGGAGTACGAGAGCTCCGATCACGACCCCAATGAGGATCTTCCGCTGGCGCGAGATCGGTTCCGATGGGTTGTTGTGCTTTCCCGGGCTGGGCACCGACATGGTTACTCCTTGTTTGCTTCGCCGATGAAGCCTGCCTTCGATCGAAACGCCTGCCCCATCGTTGCCGAGTCGTTGGCGCCTGCGTAGTCCCCAGTCCGGGCTGCGGCGGCGCGTGTCGGTGGCCGGGCTCACACTGTGGCCATGAAGAAACAAGCCGCACTCATCGAAGAGGTCCTGGTGTCCTTCTTCGGCAAAGAACATGACGCCAGCACTGGGATACGTCAGAAGCGCATCGAGCAGGTTGACAAGCTTCTCCGGCGCTATCTCGAGACGGAAGCCACAACCTTCCTCACCACCCCCGAGTTGGCTCTCGTTGAAGCGGAACGCGAGTTCAACCCGAAGGCCGCGGTCGTCCGCACCGTACAAGCGGAGGCACTGCTCTTCGGGCTCAAATCCTTCGTCGAACCGCCTTATCTCGATCCCGATCCGCTGTTGCGACGCGTGCAATTACAGTGCGTCGAGAAGCTCGCCTGGCGCCTCATCACGACAGAACTCCGCGGGGAAGACACGGGCTGCGTCGAAATAGACCTCGACTGTGCGCTTCGCCGGGCCAAGGACGAGCTGACTCGCGAGCGACGCGAGAAGACGAGCGCTCGTCGGCGTGCACTGCTGGATGAGGAGATCCAAGCCCGCATTGCAACGCTTCCCCAGATTCCTCGGCAGGTCGAACCGTAAAATTCAGCTCCACGCCACAAACGCGCCGCTTCCCGCATGCGCACAACTCCGCTCCGTGAGGTTCGCGTACCCGCTGGGCCGCCATGGCCAGGCGGGGAATACGATTCAGTCGAAGACAGTTGGCTCGTATTGATGCGTACGCATCGACCTACGCGATACCCGGACGGACACCCCCATGGCACAGCAGCAGCTCGAACTCGGCCTCGATACCTTTGGCGACGTCTCGGTCGACAGCACCGGGACCCCCGAGAGCGACGCCCAGGTGATCCGCAACGTCATCGCGCAGGCCGTGCTCGCAGACTCGGTCGGCGTCGACTTCATTGGCATCGGTGAGCACCACCGCGACGACTTCTCGATCTCAGCACCTGACATGGTGCTCGCCGCAATCGCCGGCCAGACCGAACGCATCCGCCTCGGCACCGCCGTCACCGTGCTCTCGAGTGACGACCCGATTCGTGTGTTCGAGCGTTTTTCGACACTGGATGCCGTCAGTAACGGCCGCGCGGAAGTCATCCTCGGTCGCGGCTCATTTACCGAATCCTTCCCTCTGTTCGGCTTCGACCTCGCCGACTACGAGGTGCTCTTCAACGAGAAACTCGACCTTTTCGTGCAGTTGCTCAAAGAGAAGCCGGTCACCTGGTCGGGCTCCCACCGGGCGCCGCTCGTCGACGCTGACGTTCACCCCAAGACCGAGTCCGGCCGTCTCACCTCGTGGATCGGCGTCGGCGGATCTCCCGAGTCGGTCGTGCGATCGGTGCGCACCGGCATCCCCATGATGCTCGCGATCATCGGCGGCGACCCGGGTCGCTTCCTGCCGTACGTCGAGCTCTATGGTCGCGCATCCGACCAGCTCGGCCTGCCACGGATGCCGCTCGGAGCGCACTCCCCCGGCCACATCGCCGAGACCGACGAGCTTGCCCGCGAACAGCTCTGGCCGCACTTCAGCGTCAACCGTAACCGCATCGGTGCCGAGCGCGGCTGGCCCCCAGTGACCGAAGCCGAGTACGTGAATGAGATCGAACACGGCTCGCTCTACACCGGGTCACCCGAGACCGTCGCGCAGCGCATCGCCACAACGGCTCGCACCCTCGGCCTCAACCGGTTCGATCTCAAGTACGCCAATGGCCCGATGCCACACGACCAGCTCATGACGAGCATCGAGCTCTACGGCACCCAGGTCATTCCGCGGGTTCGCGAGCTGCTCGCTTCATAGCGCGCCGCTGGTCGGCACCGAACTTGCGCCGAGGATGGACGCCCCAGGCCAGGATGCCCAGCGCGATGTCGATCAGGAACGTCCACGTGCGACGCTTGTAGGTCGAACCGGCGTGATCGCGAGAGTCAGCTACTCGGGCCGGGGCGGGGCGTCGGGGGCGTCGCCGACCTCGGGTGCTTCGCCCGAATCGTCACCCGGCTTCGCGGCGCCCTTATCCTTCTGGGCCGCGTCGAGCGAGACTCCGATCGCGACTCCGATTGCGAGGCCCGCTCCGAGAAACGCCCAGTTGTCCATAGCGACACTGAGTGCCACTCCGAAACTGAGCCCGAGGGCTATCCCGATCGCCAGGAATTTACCGTCTCCGCCGTCGCCGCCCCATGCCGAGTCGCTCGGTTTCGAATTCTTGTCGGTAGCCATAACGCAACGTTATGTCGGGCACGCGAGCCACGGCATCCGCCTCAAGGAGGAAATCGCGGCCAGTGGGCGCCGCTACAGCCGCGCCCGCCCTGTCGCTGCTGCTCCGGGACCGATATGCTGTCCTTAGGACAGTAATTGAGGAGCACTTAGTGTCAGAGCCCTATTCGGAGCATCCGTACTCCTCGATCTTTCTCGCGTCGCTCACCAGTGTGATCGCGCAGTGGACGGCACCGAGCTTTCTCGTGGCCATCACCGCGCGTGAGGGCATCGATCTGGACTCGACATCGATCACGGCGATCAGCATCCTGGACCGACAGGGCCCGATGCGACCGTCCGTGCTGGCCGACAACCTCGGCACCGGCGCCTCCAACGTGAGCAAAATTCTCGGGCGCCTCGAAACCGCCGAGCTCATCGAGCGCCGTAAGGATGACGCCGACGCGCGCGCCTGGCTGGTCCACCTCACGCCGGCCGGAGCCGAGGTAGCTGCCGCGTTCATCCGGGCGGGTGACGGCATGCTCCGCGAATTGCTCGACGGCTGGAGCGAGAAGGAGCGCCACCTGCTCACCCAGCTCATGCAACGTCTCGACGCTTCGACCCGCGCGTTCGCGGCCACGCTCGACACCGACTCAGCCCGCTCCTCAACCCCTACAGAAAGCACAGTGTCATCATGACCCGCACCTACGTCGTTACCGGTTCCGCCTCAGGCATCGGCCAGGCCACCGCCGAGCTTCTCCGCGAGCGCGGGCACCGCGTCATCGGCGTCGACCTCCGCAACGCGGACATCGAAGCTGACCTCTCAACCACGCTGGGACGTGACGCCGCGATCGCAGGCGTGCTCGAAGCATCCGATTCAAAAATCGACGGCATCATCGCTGCCGCCGGCATCTCCGCCCCAAAGGCCCTCACAGTCGCGGTCAACTTCTTCGGCGTGACCGCGCTGCTCGACGGCCTTGCCGAGACCCTCGCTAAGAGCGACGCCCCGCGCATCGCGGTCGTGAGCTCGATGGCGTCACTGCAACAGAACTCGCCCGAACTCGTCGACGCGATCCTCGCCGGCGACGAGGCACGCGCGCTCGAACTCGGTGCGGCGCTCGAGGCACAGGGCCCCGAGGCCGGCTACCTCAACTACCCGTCGAGCAAGCGCGCGCTGTCGCGTTGGGTTCGCCGCGAGAGCATCGCACCGCGTTACGCCGGCGCGGGCATCCCGGTCAACGCCGTCGCACCCGGAACCGTCGTCACCGCCATGACCCGCGACCTGCTCGCCACCGAACAGGGCCGTGCCATGGTCGACTCCGCCGTGCCGATGCCGCTCAACGGCCACTCCGACGCCGTCGTGATCGCACGCCTGCTCGTCTGGCTGACCAGCGAAGAGAACACGCACGTCACCGGCCAGACGATTTATATCGATGGTGGAGCGGATGCCACGCTCCGCGGCGACAACATTTGGAGCTAGCTCCTCCAACAGACCCGGTCGGGATTGGCTGGCTTCGGCCCCGATCCCGACCGCATCACTCGGATTCCTCCTCATGATCCGTTTGCCAAAAATGGCTCTTACGACCGTCCCCCAGCGGCTGCGAGAGCCATTTTTGGTATCTGGGCAAGGGAAACCCGGCGCGCTACACGTCGGGCGTGGAGTTCCGTCGATAGTTCGTCGGCGTGAACCCGACGACGCGCGTGAAATCGGTGGTGAGGTGAGCGTGGTCGGCGTACCCCAGGTCGGCAGCAACCTGCGCGATGGTCAGCGACGGGTTCTCGCGGAGCTTTCGCGCGGCCTCCTGCAGCCGATATCGCCGGATCATCGCCAGCGGCGGGACTCCCACAAAACGCCGCGCGAGGCGCTGCACCCCACGGGCTGAGAGGTGGAGGGCACTCGCAACCTGCTCGACCCGAACGATCGACGGGTCCGAGGCGATGAGGTCCTCCATGGCGTTCGCCAGGAGGCCCGACTCGTCGGGCGGTTCGAGGTTCTCAGTCGCCCAGGCCGTGAATTCCGTGATTGCCTGTTCGATACCAGAGGCGTCATCAGCACTCATCACATCGCAGAGTGCCCGCTGCAGGTCTGGCGCGTCGAAGGGTACTTGCGTGTTCAGAATGCCCGACGGGTTGGTGCTTAGCGACGCGATGCCGCCCGGACGGAGCAGCGCTCCGGCCGCCCATCCGCTCCCGCGAAGGTCACGATACGACGCCCCAGTGGTGGGCCCAGACAACGAGACACCACTCTCCTCGACCACGAGGTTCGACGCAGGAAACGGCAGCACGTTCTGCCGTGACGTCCTCCCCGGCGCGAGTTGCCACTGCGGAATCCAGAACCATCGGACGCGATCCTGAAGCTCCGGTGGCGCCGGCCGCCGGGAAAAGGATGGGAGTCGCGTCGGATAGAGGACGCCTCGACCGTCGGCCGGTTCCGTCATAGTCGTACCTCCCGAAATCTCGTCGCGAATCTTCAAGCCGATGACGTGCACGCCGACGTACGGTCTTCCCATGAATTCAAACACGAACGACACAGCCCGGCTCGGCGTGACTGGCGAGAACACGACCAACGGCATCCCGCACGGCTCGACCAGTCTGACCCCGTTCCTCGCCGTGAAGCGAGCCGCTGAGGCGATCGAGTTTTATTCGTCGGTCTTCGGCGCGCGCGTCATCGACGTCACGGAGATGGGCGGCGTTGTGGTGCACGCGGACCTTGACTTCGGCACCGGCCACCTGCAGCTCGGGGAGCCGATGCCCGACTACGGCCTCGTTGCCGCCCCTTCGGGCGACGACGACTGCTACTCAATGGGCCTGTACTGCGCCGACGTCGACTCGACAGTTCAGCGGGCCGTCGACTCGGGCGCGACAATCCGGGAGGCGCCGAGCGATTTTGTCTCCGGCGACCGGTTCGCGTCGATCCGCGATCCGTTCGGTGTGCGTTGGTCCGTGATGTCCCGCGTCGAGGACCTCTCCGAGGCCGAGAGCGCCGCCCGCGTCGCGGAGTGGGCGGCCGCACAGCAAGCCCCGAGCTCGTAAAGCTTCAACGCACGCCTGTTGCGGCTACCGCACGATTTCAGCGCCCTGTTCCCCGAGACATTACAACACCCGTGGGCGTACGCCGCAACCGAGTGGTCTCCGGCCAACCCCTAACTTCCGGGCGCCGGGCCCTCAGTTATTGAGTGTGCGGCGTGCGCCAGGAGGGGCATCCGGGCGGGGACAACTGTGGATTCCGCTCGCTCATTCCATTACCCCATTGGGCAGGGTGACGGTCTGTGAGTCACAGTGATGAGGCGCGCAGGCCACGGTCGAGAAACTCCACCACCCAGGCGAAACTGGCCTCGACATCGGCAGCCATCTGAAAACCATCGGATGCTTCAAGAGTTCCGAAGCCGTGCAAGACGCTGCGAAGCATCCGGAGCGCGTGGATCTCGTCGGACGGCTCGAGCCCATAGCCTCGAAGTACGGCGGCGAAGGAAGCGAGTGTCCGGTCGAGCGCGAGAGTGAGGGTGCCCTCCGCGTCAGCGGGGCGGGCGACGAACGTCGCGGCGTAGCGCCCCGGATGCTGCTTCACGTAGTCGCGGACGGTCTGTGCTGCCGCGGCGAGCGCGTCCCTGCCCGCTCTGCCTTGCATCGCGTCGCGAAGTTCGTCGCCGAGCTCGGTTGCCGCGAGAACAGCGATGCGATGGCTGAGGTCCGCGAGCCCGTCCACGTGCTTGTAGAGGGAGGGGGCTTTCACCCCTAGCCGCTCGGCGACGACACTCATACTCAGTTGCGAGATGCCGATCTCATCGGCGAGCGCTGCGGCGGCCTCGGTCACCGATGCGGGGTCGAGGCCTGCTCTAGGCATTGTTGTCCGATCCGGCGGTGGTTGTCAGCGTCTTGCTCAGGAACGGCAGCACAAGGTCGAGGACCTCCACCGGCGTTTCGGCGTGCGGGTAGTGCCCGGCGCCCTCGATGACGGCAAGCTCGCCGATGCCGGCAGGGAGGTCCGCGAGAATTCTCAAGCCCTCCGCTCGCGGGTCGGCCCAGTCGGGGTCAGCGCTTCCTTCGATAATCAGGACGGGGCACTGCACGCTGTCGAGGTAACCACCGGCATCCATTGGTGAAGTCTTGGCCATCCCTCGAAGTGCCGCCATCCGTTCGGGCTGGCGCAACGTTTCCTCGAACCGGCTGCGTTCGCGGTCCCAGTCGGCTGGCTTGGTGGGGATGGCCAGGTCCAGGTAAGACAGCCAGCCCTTCAGGCTGCCACTCAGCAAGACTTTCGCCAACTGAGCCGTTCCGCTGCGGTGAGCCTTGTTCCGGAGCAGCCCGCCGATGTCCACCGACTGCTTTCGCGTGAACGGGGCGAGCTCCACGATGCCGACGACCACGTCCGGAGCCGTTGCGGCCGCGATGGTTGCGGCGCCGCCACTGATGGACTGTCCGACGATCACGGCAGGGCCACCCAGGTGCCGCACGAGGGCGACGAGGTCACCGGCGATATCGGCGCGTTCATAACTTCCCCAGACGGCGGTCGAGTCGCCGCAGCCGCGGATGTCGACGTTCGCGACGCGGTAACCAGCTGCAACCAGCTCCGGGACGAGAAAACGGTATGAGTGCCGGCTGTCGCCCATCCCGTGAGCAAGGACGACGAGGGGGCCCCGTCCGCTCAGGTCGTAAGCGATGGTTCCTTCTTCGAGGTGCAGTTGCTCAAGCATTATCTTCTCCTTGGCTAATCTGAATAGCTTAAAGCTACGCCCCATAGCTAAGTGCGTCAAGTGTTGTCTTCATTCATCTCTGCGAGCGCGTGTTGGGGCCTACAGATCAAGCAGCTCCAGATGCACGGTCACCGGGTCGCCGTCTTCGATTCCCTCGGCCAGGCGCACGGCCTTCTTCATCGGCAGAATGTAGACACCCTCACTGCTGTCGGGAAACACCGATGTGTCCCAGGTCGATGACCCGACCGTCGCCCGCACCTTGACCGCGCCGAAGCCAGACGGCATCCGCGGGATCTCCCGAATATCGGCACTCTCCTCCTCGGGCACGGAGACGAAGTACCACGCGGCCCGCGCATCCCATTCCCAAAGCGGCGAGGTGAAGGTGAAGTGCATGCTCGATGGTATCGACGCCTGGCGAACTTCAGCCAGACAGAACACTCAGGCGTGCGGCCTATCATTTTGTGAGTGCCCCTCTCCATCGCCCTGATCAGTCTCCACACGTCTCCAGACGACGATCCGGGCACCGGTGACGTCGGCGGGATGAACGTGGCCGTCCGCGCGACGGCTCTCGAACTCGGCGAACTGGGTCACACCGTCGACATCGTGACGCGTCGCACGGCGCCGCAACAGGCATCCGCTCATAAAATCGCTGCGAACGTCACAGTGCACCACCTCACCGCGGGGCCGGTCGAGCGCCGCATCAAGGGCGAGCACGAGGGCTTCATCGCCGAGTTCGGCACCGCGCTCGACGCGTTCGGTGACGTCGACATCGTGCACTCACACCACTGGTTTTCCGGCATGGCCGCGATCGACGTCGCTCGCCGCCGCGGCATTCCGCACGTGCAAAGCTTCCACAGCATCGCGGCGGATGTTTCGACCCCTCTGTCCGAGGGTGAACGGCCCGAATCCCCCGGACGGATGCGCGGCGAAGCGCTCCTCGCCCGCGAATCGGATGCCGTCATCGCCGTGAGCGCCGCCGAACGAGACACCATCGTCAACCGGCTCGGCGCGGCACCGACGCGCGTCAGCGTCGTCCACCCGGGCGTCGACAGCGCACTCTTCACGCCGCTCGAAACACCGACGACCGAGCACCCCGGCTACGTCGTCGTCGCCGCCCGACTCGAACCACTCAAGGGACTCGACCTGGCGATCGCCGCCCTTGCCGCGATTCCAGCGGCCGACCGGCCGGACCTCGTGGTTGCCGGCGGACCGACCACGGGCCACGAGTCCTACCCGACCGAACTGCGCACCCTCGCGTCCGATGCCGGCATCACCGTGCGTTTCGTCGGCCCGCAGTCGCGCCGCGATCTGGCCGTCCTGCTCCGCGGCGCCCGCATGCTGCTTGTGCCGTCGCACTCGGAGACGTTCGGCCTGGTCGCCCTCGAAGCGGCGGCGAGTGGCATCCCGGTTGTGGCCATGCGCTCGGGTGGCCTGGTCGAGGCCGTCGAGCACGGCACGACAGGACTCCTCATCGATACCCGCGATGCCTCTTCGTGGACGGATGCCATCAGCCGGCTCCTCGCGGACCCCACGTTCGCAACGTCGCTCGGCACCGCCGGACGCGCTCGGGCCCTCGACTTCCCGTGGCGGCACACCGCCCTTCACACCCTCGATGTCTATCAGGGCCTGCTCGCCGGCCGCGGCCGAGTCGCTTCGTGAGCGCAAGCGGAACGGCGATCGACGACATCCTGAACGGCGCCCGTTCGGTGCTGTTCGCGCATGCCCACCCCGATGACGAGACGATCGCCTCTGGCGGGCTTATCGCCGAGCTGGTCGCCCGTGGCATTCGCGTGACCCTGCTGACCGCGAGCAGGGGCGAACGGGGCGAAGTCGTGCCAGGGCCACTGTCTGCCCTCGTCGGAACCGAGGCCCTGTCGCTCGAACGCAAACGCGAACTTGCCGGAGCGCTCCGGGTGCTCGGCATCACCGACCACTACTGGCTGGGGCAGCCGCCCGCCCGCGTCGACGGATCGCCCGAGCGCATCTACCGTGACTCCGGCATGGTGTGGGTGAGCGAGGGTGTTGCGGGCCCAGCCGACGATGCTCCCACCGACGCCCTGGCCCGCGCCGACCTCGGCGAAGTGACCGCCGACGTCGCCGCCCTGCTTGCGGCCACCCGGCCCGACCTCGTGATCAGCTACGACGACCACGGCGGATACGGGCACCCCGACCACGTGCGAATCCGCGATGCCGCACTGCGAGCATCCGTGGCCCTGGACATTCCGTTTGCCGAGCTCCTCGACGAGCCGACCTCGGGAGCCGAGTGGTTCAACCTTGAGCACCGTCGAATCACGATGACGGATGCTCTGCGTTCCCACGCGAGCCAACTCACCGTTTTCGGGAATGAGGTTGTGCACTCGGGTGGGCAGCGGGACCCGATCCGCCCGAGCGTTGGGCTGCGCATCGTCGACGCAGCCGGGGTCGCGACCGCGGCGGATGCCCGCGAGCTGCTCGCCGAGCACTAGCCCCGCTGCAGCCCGATCACGCCCCCCGCGCGCCCCAGCGTCATCTGTCAGAATTTGCCCATGCGCCATACGCCCTCGTACATCGTCACCGACCCACAGGAAGTGAAGCGGCTGATCCGCGAGAACCCGTGGGCAACCATCGTGTCGAACACGGCGAAGGGGCTCGTCGCCTCGCACTACCCGGTGATCCTCGAGGAGGGGCGAGACGAGATCAGCATCGTCAGCCACGTCGGGCGCCCCGACGACCGCACACTCGAGCTCGGCCAGCACGAGGTGATGGTGATTATTCAGGGACCACACGGCTACGTTTCGCCGAGCTGGTACGACGGCTCGCCTGCGGTTCCCACCTGGAACCACGTCACCGCGCACCTGTACGGCAACCCGGAAATCCTCAGCGACGACGAGAACTGGCGTGTGCTCAGCGAACTGGTCAGCCACTTTGAGCACGAACTTCCCGAGCCGAACCTGCTCGAGGACAACGAGGAGTACGGCCGGCGCATCGTCTCGGGCACCGTCGGATTCCGGATGCGTGTCACCCGGTTCGAGGCACGCGCGAAGCTCAGTCAGGGTAAGTCCGACGAGATCGTCGACAACGTGATGACCGAGCTCGAGCACGGCGAGCACTACTCCCACCCCGGACTGGCCGCCGAGATGCACCGCGTCCACGACGGTCGTCACACGGACGCCCAGCACGCGGATGCCCCCACCCCTACCCCCCAGCCGGAGATTTCCGACCCCGGAATCGCCGACCCCGAAACCGCCGACAGGTGAGCACTGGGCGACTGGACCTCGTCCTCCGCGACGCCCGAATCGGCGAGCGCGTCACCGATGTTCTCATCACCGACGGCCGTATCGCGAAAATCGCCGATGGCATCCGCTCGGGAGTTGAAAAGGTGTCGCTCGACGGTCGCTGGCTGATTCCGGGGCTCTGGGATGAGCACGTGCACTTCACCCAGTGGGCGCTGAAGACCCGGCGGCTCGACGTGTCGACGGCAACGAGTGCGCGCCAGGCCTCCACGATGGTGCGCGACGCTCTCGCCGCGGCCGGGCCACTCGCCGTGGATGACACAGGCCGGCCCCTGACCTTCGTGGCGAACGGGTTCCGCGACGGAATCTGGCCGGACGCCCCGAACCTCGCCGACCTCGACGCTGCGGGCAACGGCGTGCCGATCGTGCTGATCAGCTTCGACCTGCACTCGGTC
Source organism: Mycetocola zhadangensis (assembly GCF_003668565.1). Lineage (GTDB taxonomy): Bacteria > Actinomycetota > Actinomycetes > Actinomycetales > Microbacteriaceae > Mycetocola_A > Mycetocola_A zhadangensis. Next base: position 332,157 of record NZ_RCWJ01000002.1, on the reverse strand, counting down.
TGGCTCAACACTGTCGCTCTCGAGCTGTTCGGCCACGCCGGTCACCCCACCGGTCTGCTCCGCGAGACGCCGGCGTTCGCGATCGAGAACCTGGTCAACACGGTGCCCGATTCGGTCCTGGACCCGATGGTGAATGATGCAGCAACGGATGCCGCTGCTCGCGGAATCGTCGGAATTGTCGATCTCGAGATGGCCTGGAACCTGGAAAGCTGGCAGCGCCGCATGGCCTCGGGCACAGACACGTTGCGCGTCGAGTTCGGCATCTACACCGAGCACATCGACCGTGCGATTTCCGAGGGGCTCTACACCGGGCAGCGGGTGAACGAGCTGCTCACCGTCGGTCGGCACAAGATCATCACTGACGGGTCGCTCGGCACACGAACGGCGTTCTGTTTCGACGAGTACCCGGGAATGGCCGGGCAGCCGGACGCGCGGGGCATCCTCGTCGTTCCGCCTGAGCAACTCGCCGCGCTGCTCACCCGCTCGACCGAGGCTGGGCTGCGGGCCGCGGTGCACGCCATCGGGGACCGGGCGAACGCGCACGTGCTCGACGCCTTCGAGGCGCTCGGGCTGAGACACGGCCGGATCGAGCACGCCCAACTCGTCACCGATGCCGACGTCGCCCGGTTCGCGGCGCTCGGTGTCGACGCCAGCGTGCAGCCAGAGCACGCCATGGACGACCGCGACATCGCCGACCGCTTCTGGCCCGGCCGCACGGCCAACGCGTTCATGCTGCGCTCGTTCGCCGACGCCGGGGTGCGGCTCGTGCTCGGCTCTGACGCACCGGTTGCACCTCTCGACCCGTGGGTCACTCTCGCTGCCGCGGTCGGTCGCACCCGTGATGGTCGCGACCCGTGGCACGTCGAGCAGGCGCTGACCGCACAGCAGGCGCTTGCGGCGAGCACACGAACGGATGTCACGGTGGGCGAAATCGCGGATCTCGCGATTGTCGAGTCGGATCCGCTCGCATCACCACCAGAGGTACTGCGCACGCAGACGGTGGCCGGCACGCTGCTCGGCGGCCGCTGGACGCACCGCGAGCTGTAAGACGGGCGCGGGCGACGGCGGGACGGCTGCGCAATGGCGGGAACACCCAGCCCACGCCCGTATCGTGAGAGGGTCCGGCTCGCCGCACTCCCGACCCCGAACCCAAGGATCACGCCCACGTGGATACAGCCCTCACCCTCGCTCGCGGAAGCCGGGTCGGCTCAGCCGACGACATTCTCGCCCGAAGCGGCGCGATCCCGGAGTACACCTCCTTCCCGTCGATGGACGAGCTCACCGCCCGATTTGAAGCGCTGCGGAAGGAGCACCCCGAGCTGATCTCCGTCCAGCGGATCGGAACCAGCAGACTCGGCGATGCCCTGATGATGTACTCGATCGGTGAGGGAGCGCTGTCGCACCTCGTCGTGGGCGGCGTTCACCCCAACGAACCGGTCGGCGCGTGGACGGCACTGCACCTGCTTGAGCAGCTTGCGACCGACACCGAGTTGCGGCTCGGGCTTGCCGCACGCTGGAGCATTGTGCCGTGCATCGACCCAGACGGCGCCCGCCTGAACGAGGGCTGGTTCGCTCACCCGGGCGACCGGAGCAGTTACGCTCGCGCGTTCTACCGTCCGGCTCCCAACGAGCAGGTCGAGTGGACCTTCCCGTGGAGCTACAAGAGAGCGTACTTCGACGCGATGCTCCCCGAGACGCAGGCTCTCGCACGCGCCATCGACCTCACCACACCCGACCTCTATGTCGCCCTGCACAACGCCGAAATGGGTGGCGTCTACTACTACCTCACCCGTGACGTGCCCGAGATCTATGATCTCCTGGCTGCCGTGCCCGAGAGCCTCGGGCTTCCCCTCGATAAGGGCGAGCCGGAGGGCGGGCACCTCACTGAACTCGCGCAGGCCATCTTCCTCACCGGCACCCTCGAGGAGGTCTACGACTGGATCGAGTCGCTCGGCGGCGACCCCTTCCCTCCGGGTTCGGGCGGAAACGCCTCGAGCGACTACGCGCTCAGGCACGGGACGCTCTCGCTCATCGCCGAGCTGCCGTACTGGAAGCACGCTGACGCGGACAACACCGAGCCGATCGACGAGTCATACGCCGAACTGCTCGCCCGCACCGGCAGCGTCTTCGTCGACTTCGGCACCGAGCTCATGGACATGCTGGCTGCGGCCGAGCCGATGCTCACGCTCGACTCCCCGTTCCTTCGCGCCTCACGGGCGTTCGTTCCGATGATGACGGCGACCGGCGAGTCGAACATCGCCCGTTCGCTCCAGCCCGAGGCACAACGGCCGGCCACCGTCGCCGAGCGCTTCGGCTGCGAAGACCTGATCCACATGTACAGGCTTCGCTACGGCGGGATGCTGCTTCGCGCTTTGGAAGCGGAGGTTAACGCGGGAACCGCTCGGGCCGAGCTCCGTCGAATCTGTGCGCGAATGCACGCGCTGTACACACGCTGGCAGGAAGAGGCGGCCGAGGAGAACGCCGCGGAGACCATCCCGATCTCCTCTCTCGTCGGCGTTCAGTACGGCGCAATCCTCGCCGGAGCGTCGTATTTCGCGGGATCTCTATAGCGCCAGCGGGCATGCATACGAATGCTTCGTCGAGCTTTCGCCCGGGTCCACCAGTTGGGGGACCTGTGCGAGGTTCGCTCACTTTTTACTCCCCATGCCCCCGTTCGGGGGTCTAAGGTCTGAAACACCGTGCCGGGCTCAGATCCCGGTCTGACTGTCACTCTCCAATGAAGGGGTAATACATGTTTCAGAAACGCAAGGTGGGAACCGTGCTGGGGGCGGCTCTCGCCACTGGCGCATTAGTCGCCGTGAGCTTCGCCGGTCCGGCGTACGCCGGTGGAGGCAAAGGAGGCGGTGGCCACGGAGGTGGCCACGGCAACTCCGGGGGCAAGTCCGCTTCCGAGGTGCTGAGGAAGGCCGTCACCGCCGACGGCATCACGAGACACCTCCAGGCGCTGCAGGATGTCGCGGACGCCAACGGCGGCAACCGTGCGGCCGGCACTCCGGGTCACGTCGCTTCCGCCGACTATATGGAAGCGAAGCTCAAGAGAGCCGGCTACACCACGTGGCGGCAACCGTTCAGCTACGACAAGACAGTTGTCGACACCGCCGCGCTCCAACAGCTCACCCCAACGCCGACGACCTACGGCTACCAGGTGGACTTTGTCGAGGCGGCCAACGCGTCAGAAGGAGATGTCTCCGCTGCCGTCGAAGCGGTCGATATCAACCTGACCGGCGACCGGGCTTCGACGAGTGGGTGTGAGGCCGCCGACTTCGCCGACTTCACAATTGGCGCTATCGCTCTCGTTCAGCGCGGCACCTGCGACTTCCGAGTCAAAGCAGACAACGCGCTCGCAGCCGGAGCTGTCGGAGTGATCATTTTCAACCAGGGCAACGATGTTCCCGGTGAGGACCGGTTGGGACTCTTCGGCGGAACGTTGGGTGACACCATCTTCGAGCTCCCCGTCGCGACCACAACCTTCGCGCTCGGCGAGCAGTTCGCCACGACAGAGGGCGTGACGGCTCGCCTGGCGTTCGATGCGCACGTTGAGACGATCGACACGTTCAACCTGTTCGCCGACAGCCGGGGCAACCCGAACGAGACCGTCGTCGTCGGCGGCCACCTCGATGGCGTGCTGGAAGGACCTGGCATCAACGACAACGGTTCGGGAACCGCATCGATCCTCGAGACCGCGCTGCAGATGTCGAAGAAGAACCTCGTTCCCAAAAACCAGGTTCGGTTCGCATTCTGGAGCGGCGAGGAAGACGGCCTGCAGGGCTCGAACTACTACGTCAGCCAGCTGACCGAAGCCCAGATCGCGCAGCACGCGCTCAACCTCAACTTCGACATGGTGGGGTCACCCAACGCGGTGCGCTTCGTCTACGACGGTGATGGCAGCGCGTTCGGCCTGGTCGGACCCGAGGGCTCCGACGCTATCGAGGCGAACTTCACCGAGTTCTTCGCATCGCAGGGACTCGCCAGCGAGCCGACAGCGTTCGACGGACGCAGTGACTACTTCGCATTCATCGAAGCGGGTATCCCGGCCGGTGGTCTGTTCTCCGGAGCGGAAGACATCAAGAGCGCCGAACAGGCCGCCATCTACGGTGGCACCGCAGGCGAAGCGTTCGACCCGTGCTACCACCAGGAGTGCGACGACATCAGCAACATCGACCCGGTGGTGCTGGAGCAGATGGCTGACGCCATCGCGCACTCAACGGCGACGTTCGCGGAGACCAAGACGAAGCACCACGGTGGAAAGGGCCACGGCAAGGGCCACTGGCGCACCGATCACTTCGATCACAAGGGTCCCCACGGAAGGCGCTAGTCGCACCCGTGCATAACACCGGGTCCGGGCCCGTCGCGATCTCGCGGCGGGCCCGGACTGTGCGTGGGAGGGGCCTCAGTCGCCTGTGACCTCACGCAGAAACGCAACGTGTCCCTCGAATGCCACCCTTCCGGCATCCGTCAACTCAGCCCATGTCTTCGTTCGACCCCCGAGCGCAAGACCCTTCTGCACACGGATGTACCCGGCCTGCTCGAGTTGCTTGAGGTGCTTGCTCAACGTGGGGTCGCTCACCCCGAGAGCGTCCCGGATGACCGCGAAGTCGGTAGCACCCAGGCGAGCGAGCATCCCGCAGACGCGAAGACGCACAACTCCATGGATGGTTTCATCGAACCGCGCGACGGCCTTGCCTGGCATCTAAACGCCCTCGGCGACGTCGAGCGCCAGGGCGCGCTCCATCTGCAGCCCAAACCACACGGTGGTGCCGCAGGCCAGAATGGCCGTTGGCCACAGCACCCACTCAGCATCGAGCTGTTTGAAAAGCAGTGCGCCAACCGCGATGATCGCCACCGCCGACACGAACTGGAGCACACCGGGGCGAACAGCGCGCGTCGACGTCGACCACGGCTCCGCGCGGGTACGCGTGATCCAGGGTCGGATCATGCCGAGCCCAACAAATACGAGAGCACTGATGGCGAATCCTGCTGCCTCCCATCGGCCGAGGCCGAACGAGAAGACGAAGCCAGCGACGCTGAGACCGTGCAAGGCGATCAACCACCAGGGGGCTGCCGCTCGGCTACTGGACACTGCACGATCTGCGGCAAGCAACTCGAGTTGGGATCGCGCATCGTCGCGATCGACCGGGCCGGCTTCGTAAATACTTTCCATGTCGGCAACTCTAGTGTTGCCATAATGGAAAGCGCAACGGTGCCCACGAAATCGGCCAACTCAGCCCGCTTCAGCTGCCAGCCGGCTCGGCTCCTCCGGACCCTCAAACCACCCGAGCCACCCACCCTCGACCGGCATAATCTCGTAGTCGTCGCACACGGTCACGACATCCGGGCGGTCGGCGGCGGCCGTCCAACTCGCGGTCAGCACGGGCACACCCTCGCGCGGCCGCTCCTCACACTCGCCCTCAAGCGGGCTCGATGTGCTCACGCGAATTACCGAGAGGCGCCCGTCTTTCGTTTCAAGTGAACGGATGCCAGTGGCATCCGTCGGGATCCAACCCGGCAGCTCGCCCGAAGGCCACATCTCGACCGCGGCCTCGTAGCTCGCGAACTCCGTCTCACGTGAGTTGCTGAGCACATCCTGCACCGAGCAGCCGGTGAGGCTGAGCGCGGCGAGGGCGGTCGCGGCGAAAACGAGGACGGGGCGGTGAATGAGCATGACTCCAGTTCAGCGAACCGGTGAGCGCGGCGGATCGGCCCCCGGGATGATCCGGGGTCACCCGAAAGGATGAACTCGCGAGGCGTAGAACTGCATGACCGACCGCCATCCTTATAACAGGGGAAACAGCATCCGGCTCTCTTCTGGCAAGGGACTTGCGCACACGGGGCGCAGCCGTCACGGTGAGACAGTGAGCACAGAAACCAGCAACACCTCAGACCCGAAATTCGCGGCCGTCATCTTCAACCCGATCAAGGTCGACATCGACGCGATCAAGCAGGCCGCGAGCCGTGAATCGTCCGAGGCTGGCTGGGCCGAAACCCGGTATTACGAAACATCTGTAGAGGACCCGGGCGGCGAGGTGACGACCGAGGCACTCGGCGACGGCGCCAGCATGATCATCGCGGCCGGTGGCGACGGAACGGTGCGTGCCGTCGCGGAGGCCATGTCGGGCTCGGGAGTGCCGATCGCGCTACTGCCGTCGGGAACGGGCAACCTGCTCGCCCGCAACCTCGACCTCACCCTCGACGACCTGGACCACTCGCTGCACTCGGCGTTCAGCGGCAAGGACCGCCCGATCGACCTTGCGAAGATCGACATCGAGCGCTCCGACCGCACCATCGATCACCACGCCTACCTCGTGATGGCCGGGCTCGGTCTCGACGCCAAGATGCTCGCGAACACCGATGACGAGCTCAAGGCCAAGGTCGGCTGGCTCGCCTACGTCGGCGCGATCGGCAAGGCGCTGACCGACAAGAACTACCTGCGGATGCGCTACCAGCTGGGCAACGAGAAGCCGAAAGCGGTACGCGCCCACACGATCATCATGGGCAACTGCGGATCGCTCATGGCCAACGTCGTGCTGCTGCCCGACGCCGCCGTTGACGACGGCGAGCTCGACATCATCGTGCTGCGGCCGGAGGGCTTCGTCGGCTGGGTGCAGATTTTCGTGAAGGTGATCTGGGAGAACGGCGTTCTGCGCCGGTCGAAGCTCGGCGAAAAACTAATCTCGAAAGACGTGAAGGCGCTCAACTACTTCCGCGGCGAGAAGCTCACCGTGAGGCTGAGCCGGGCCGAGCCGATCGAGCTCGACGGTGACGAATTCGGCGAGGCGACCGCGTTGAAGACCTGGGTTGAGCCCGGCGGCCTGGTCGTGCGGGTACCGGCAGACGCCTGACCCGCGGCGCGCTCAGCGTCAGGATTCGCTCCCCCCGCACGGGTGACATACCGTTGAAGCATGACTCGTCGCCGCATCCTCCGCACCGCGGCCGTGAGTCTCGGTGTCGTTCTCGCGCTCTCCGCCTGCACGGCGACTGATTCCACCGAGTCGACCACGCGGACGATTAAGACATCGAGCCCGGATGCCACGCTCACCGTCATCGCGGACACGAACGAAATCGCGGCATCGGTCTCCACCAGCCGCGAACTGTTCGACCGCGCACCCGTTGTGGTCGTTGCCCCTGTCGGTGAACCCGAGGCTCAGGATGTTGCGGCACGGGCCGCGATTGCGCTCGGCGTTCCTCTGTTGATCGGCGACAAGAGGGCGGCGCCGAGCGAGAGCACGAGCGCTCCGGCCACCGACGCGGCGGGGGAAAGTACGACCGAGCCCGCGGCTCCCGCCGACTCCCCCGGGCCCACCGAGTCATCCGATTCATCCGAGCCATCCGAGTCTGCTGAGCCTCCCCAGCCCGGCGCGGAGACCGCGACACCCGACGAGCCCGCCGATGCTCCCAACCTCATCGCCGATGAACTCCAGAGGCTCAAAACGACGACGACCCTGGTGATCGGCGACGCCGCAGCTCCCGCAGTCGATGACGAGTCAGACCTGACCATCGTGCGGACGAAAGCAACGGCGCAAGCGGCGGGAACAGCCATCGGCCACGACCTCGCCGAACCCAGCACCGACCTGCCGGCGATGTTCCCTGCGGAGATCGCCGCACTGTCGGCTCCGGAATCCGCCTCAACCGAGGCACCGGGCGCCACCACGTCCAGCGCGAAGATCCCGGCCGTGAAGCGGCCCAAACCCCTCGCGGACACAGCGGCGATCGCCATTGATGGTGTCGAACAACTCGCGTCGATAGCGACCACCCGGGCCGCGGGGATCCCGGTGCACCTCTTGACCGGAGGGTTCACGAATCCGCAAGCGGATGCATCCGTTATTGACGCTCTTCATAAAACCGCTGGCGAGAAGACAATCGCTCTCGGCGCGGCGTTCGGCGCCGAACCGGCGCTCGACTGGAAGGTGCGCACCGCGCGGACGGGAGCGCAGTTGCCCGGCGGCGGCCAGTTGCTGTTTGCCGACCACCAGTTCGTGGCGATCTATGGAACGCCGTCGACGCCGGTCCTCGGCGTGCTCGGCGAGCAGGACATCGCCGGTTCGGTGGCGCGGGCGCAGGAGGTTGCGGCGCCGTACCAGGCGCTCACGGCGAAGACCGTCGTTCCGATGTTCGAGATCATCGCATCTGTCGCTGCTGGGGGGCCTGGCACTGACGGCAACTTCTCGAACGAGCTTTCGGCCGAGTCGCTTCGCCCGTGGGTCGACGCTGCCGCCGAAGCGGGAATGTACGTCGTGATCGACCTGCAGCCGGGGCGAACCGACTTCCTCACCCAGGCTCAGCAGTACCAGTCACTTCTCGAGCTGCCGAACGTCGGGCTCGCGCTCGACCCCGAGTGGCGGCTCGCGCCCGACCAGTTCCATCTGCGCACGATTGGTTCGGTGTCTGCTGCTGAGGTCAACTCGGTGACACACTGGCTGGCCGACCTCACCAACGAGAAGGGGCTGCCGCAGAAAATGCTGATCGTGCACCAGTTCCGACCGAGCATGGTGACCGATCGGCAGAACCTGGACCTGAGCAGGCCCGAGGTAGCGATGCTTCTGCACGTCGACGGCCAGGGCGGGCAGCCAGACAAGCAGGCCACCTGGGCGAATCTGCAGCGCGACGCCCCGGCCGGGGTCGCCTGGGGCTGGAAGAACTTCTACGACGAAGACGTGCCGATGCTCACACCCGAGCAGACCATCTCCGGCGTACACCCGACACCCGAGTTAATCACGTACCAGTAGCGAGCCGCGACGGGTCCGCGTGTGGTGGCGGCGCGTGCGCGACCAGCCCTGGGCCGCGCCGCCGCGCCGAGCCGTTCCGGTCGCGGGATTACGTCGAATGAGCGCTCATTCGAGGTAATTGCGCGACCGGAAGGGTGTCGAGCGCCGCGCGGGGGCTCATTCGGTGCGTCTCCGCTACCTGGATGGGCCCGGGGCTCGCGGCGAGGCTCAGAACGACATCAAGCGCAGCACTGCACCGGTCGGGTCGGTGACCGTTGCGATGCGGCCGTACTCCGTGTCGACGGCCGGGTCCTTGACGCTCGCCCCGAGTTCGAGCGCGCGAGCAACCGTGGCGTCGACGTCATTCGCGCCGAAATACACCGCCCACGCCGACGGCTCCCCCTCGGCGAGCGCACCCTTCGCGTCGTAGATTCCCGCGTACGGCTGCCCGTCACGCTCGAAGGTCTTGTAACCGAAGTCGTCGCCGGTGCTCTCGTCCTTGAGCGTCCACCCGAACGCCCTCTCGTAGAACCGCGCGGCCCGATCGAAGTCAGCAGCGAGCAGTTCGCACCACACAGGGGCGCCGTGCTCCCGCTCGACCTGGAAACCGGTGTGGTGTCCCGACTGCCAATAGCCGACCGTCGCGCCGAGAGCATCAGTGGCGAAGCCCATCACGCCCATGTCCGGCACCTCCATCGGCTCGAACATGTTGGTTCCGCCGGCCTCGGCGATCGCTGCAGCCGTGGCCGTGGCATCCGTCGTCAAAAGGTATACCGACCAGCTGTCGGGATACGGAGCGTCGTCCTGCTTCTTCATGGCACCGGCGACGCGCCGCCCGGTCGAGCTGAAGCCGACATAGCCGCCGTAGAGCACCTCGTCGCCGGTCGCGGCGTCCCAGCCGAAGAGGGCGCTGTAGAACTCCTGCGAGCGGGCGGGGTCTGAAGTGGTGAGCTCGAGCCAGCATGGTGCGCCCGGGGTTGTCACAGTGATGTCAGGCATGGGTGTCCCTTCGTCCGTGTTGTGGAGTCAGGGTACTCCGGCCGATTCGAGCCGGCTAGGGGCGCGTGCGATGCTGGGTGCATGAACGATCAGGCCGTCGAATTCCTCCGCAACACCACCGAGGGCACGCGTGTTGTCATCCGTTATTCACTTGATGACGGTCAGGCGACGGATGCTCTGGGCTGGTTTATCCGCGGCGACGCGACCGCCTGCGTCATCGCTGGCAAACGCGGAATGGAGACCGTTCGGTTCGACCGGGTGATCGCAGCCAAGGAAGTGCCACCACCCCCAGCACCCCGGTCGCCGCGGCGACGCGAGGGGTACTGAGCGCGAGCCGTTCACACGACGAAAAAGCGGGCGGGCTCTCTGCTGAGCCTGCCCGCCTTTCGTGTTGCGGAGCATCCGTGCTTTTACGCTGAGACGGAGTTGTCTGACGTCGCGAGCAGTTCATCGAGCCGTTCGTAGCCCTCGTTCACGCCGATCTCCATGCCGGACTGCACCATGCCCTCGCGGCTCTCCAGGTTCGGGAACACGCTGCGGCCGTGCAGCCGGGTGCGCCCATTGCCGAGGTCTTCGAACGACATGAACTCGAGGCTCACGGCGCCGGGGAAGTCCTCGTACTCGAAGGTCTGCACGATGCCCGCCTCGAGCGAGGCCGAGTGCACAACCCCGTTGAACGGGTACTCGCCGTTGCCGTCTCGTTGAACGTACCGGTAGCCACCGCCTTTCACGATGTCCCATCGTTCAATGTCCATCTCGTAGCCACGGGGACCAAGCCACTGGACAACGAGTTTGGGGTCGGTGTGTGCTCGATACACGGCTTCAACGGGAGCGTCTACCTCGCGCGTGATCTCAATGAACGGCAGGCCCTCGGGCGCCGTGATCGTGGTTGGGTGTGTCATTTCTTCTCTTCCTTTCTTCCTGTGGGGGTGTGTACGGAGGTGCCGGCAAGAACGTCGTCGAGCCGGCGAAAGCGGGATTCGGTGGTGAGCCGGTAGGTGTCGATCCAGGCGGTGAGCAGCTCGAGCGCCTCGGGCACGAGCGCGGCCGGACGCCGTTGTGCGTCGCGGGAACGGCTCACGAGCCCGGCCTGCTCGAGCACGGCTATGTGCTTCGAGACGGCCTGTTTCGTGATGGCAAACGGTTCGGCGAGTTCGTTCACCGTTGCGGGGCCCCTGCTCAGGCGCGCGATGAGAGCTCGACGCACCGGATCGGCGAGGGCCATGAACGCCCGGTCGAGGTGTTCGTCGGTGTCCGCGCCGAGTGCCATTGTCAACCATTCCCTTTATCAACTTGTTGGTTGTTAAAGAGTAGATCTGCCGTCGTGTTGCGTCAAGGGTTTTTTGCGAAACCTCCTTCAACCGGGCACACCCGTGTGGATACTCTGAAGCATGTCCGTTTCTGGTGACCCCGCAGCATCCGCTCACCTCAACCACGCCATCGCCCTGGCCGTCGAAAACGTCGCGGGCGGCGGCGGGCCGTTTGGTGCCGTGATCGTGACCGGGGACGGCCGCGTCTTCGGCGGAGCCAACCGGGTGACGGCCGATAACGACCCGACGGCGCACGCCGAGGTGGTCGCAATCCGGCACGCCTGTGCTGAACTCGGCACCTTCGACCTCACCGGTTCAACGCTCTACGCGAGCTGCGAACCCTGCCCGCTCTGCGTCGCCGCATCGCTGTGGGCGCACGTGGACGCCGTGGTCTATGCGGCCGACCGGCATGACGCCGACCGCGCCGGCTTCGACGACAAACGTTTCTACGACCACTTCGACGGAATCGCTCCGGCGATCACCATCACCCTGAGCGCCGCCGACGAGCCGCTGGCCCCCTTTGCCGCCTGGGCCGATAACCCCGCTCGCACCGAGTACTAGACGGGAAACTCCGATGACCACTCCCCCTCCCACCGGCTATCCCCCGGCCCCACCCCCGCAGCGGATGTCGCGCGGCCTTCGCCTGTTCCTCCTCATCGGCATCCCGATCCTGGTCATTGTGCTGATTGTCGCGTTCGCGATTTCGCTCTCCTCCGCCATTCGGGCCGCTTCGGGTGGCTCCAACGTCAGTCAGGATTTGAACGCGGATGCCGGCTCAAGCGTCTCGATCGACGTACCGAACGCCGCGCTGTTCCTGGGCCCGAGTGACGATGACCGGGTTCACGTCACGATGCAAGGCACTTACTCCGGCACGAAGCCGGAGCTCAGCCTGCGGAACGACGACGGTGAAACCGAAATTACCGGCGGATGCCCGCGCGGCTGGTTTCTGTTCAACCGGTGCTCGGTGCGCATCGAGGTGCAGTTGCCCGCCGAACTGGACGTGGAGGCGGAGGGGCAGAACGGTGGCATCTCGGCGAGCGAACTCGATGGTGACCTCGACCTGTCGACGACGAACGGCACAGTTTCGGTTGAGCAGGCCAGTGGTCGGCTCATGCTCGAGACCACCAACGGTCGCATTGAACTGACGGATGTGACGTCGACGGACGTCGAGGCAGAGACCACAAACGGAGCGGTACTGCTCGCATTCACCGAGGCCCCGGACGCCGTTTCGGCGAGGAGCACCAACGGTGAGATCTCGGTGCGGGTTCCGGACGACGACGAAAGCTACCGGGTGGACGCCGACACTACGAACGGCAAGGTGAATACTGCAGACATCCGCACCGACCCGGACTCCGACCGCTCGATCACCGCGCGAACGACAAACGGACGAGTGACAGTGGAGCAGGCGGGCTGACGCCACACCAGGGGGTTGCGCCCGGCGGGCCGAATCGCGTTTGCTTGTCCGACCGAGACCGAGGGAGTCGACATGGCAGTGAAACTCAACGAGACGGCGTTCCGTTCCGCGAAGAAGCTCGTGCTCGACGGCAAAGTCGTGAAGGACGAGCGCGACGCCTGGAGCGAGGACGCGCCAACCGCCGACGAGGAGAACGGGTTCATCGAGAGCGAGAAGTGGGCCGAGTACTCGAAGTGGCACCTCGGAGTCGACGACGACCACCCCGACGACACCAAGGGGCACTATAAGTTTCCGCTCGGGGACTTCCGAAAGGTGCACCGCTGCGCCATCATTTCCGGTGAGAGCCGTGCCGGACAGTACAACTACGACGACATCCGGGACGCTCTCGGCACCCTGCTGGAAAAGATCGACGCGGACTGAGGGGCGCAGCCATGGAAGCCACAGACGCTCTCGACGAGATAGCCTTTCTGCTCGAGCGCAACCTCGCATCGCCCTATAAAACCAAGGCGTTCCGCGGTGCACTCTCGGCCATCGAGGCGTTCACCGCCGACGAGATCGAGGCCGGAGTCGATGACGGCAGCCTCAAACGGAGAAAGGGCATCGGGTCGACGACCTGGACCGTGATCGAACAGGCCGTCGCGGGCGAGGTGCCCGACTACCTGGCCGACCTGCGCGAGCGCATCGGCGGCCCCGTGACGAAGGCGGGCACCAAACTGCGTGCGAAACTCAAGGGCGACCTGCACAGCCACAGTTACTGGTCAGACGGCACAACTGACCTGGCCACCATGGCTCGCACCGCCGAGCGGATCGGCCACGACTACCTGGTCGCCTCCGACCACTCACCGTCGCTGCGCATCGCCAACGGGCTGAGCACCGAACGACTCGAGCAACAGCTCGACGAACTGGCCACACTCAACGAGGGGTTCGACGACTTTCGGATGCTCTCAGGCATCGAGGTCGACATCCTCGAAACCGGTGACCTCGACCAGTCGGCAGAGATGCTCGATCGGCTCGACGTCGTCGTCGCGAGTGTGCACTCGAAGCTGCGCACCCCATCCCGGGAGATGACCACACGAATGCTGGCGGGCATCCGCCACCCGCGTACCAACGTGCTCGGCCACTGCACAGGGCGCCTCGTACAGGGCAGCAGGGGTACCCGGCCACAGTCCACATTCGATGCGAAAGCCGTGTTCGCGGCGTGCGCAGAGAATGACGTCGCCGTCGAGATCAACTCACGCCCGGAGAGACAGGACCCACCTGACGACCTTCTTGCCCTCGCCCTCGACGCCGGCTGCCTGTTCAGCATCGACAGCGATGCCCACGCGCCGGGGCAGCTTGGGTTGCTCGATCTCGGGGCAGCTCGCGCCGAGGCGCTCGGCATTCCGGCTGACCGCATCATCACCACCTGGCCTGTGGACAAGCTGCTCGAGTGGTGTCGTTGACGCACCCGCGACAGCGCACGTAGCCCATCAATCCGCACCGCACCACCGCTTGACCGCGGAACCCCGCCGCGCGCACCGTTGAATCACGCGCCAACCGGTGCGACTCGAAGGGAGAAACCGATGTTCTCGGGAACCGTAGTAGTCATCACAGGGGCGTCGAGCGGCATCGGCCGAGCGACAGCCCTCCGTTTCGCGAAGCGCGGCGCCGCCGTCGTTCTCGCCAGCCGCCGGTCCGAGGCGCTTGCCGAGCTCGCCGTCGAGTGCGAGACAGCGGGAGGAAAAGCACTGGCCGTGCAGACCGACGTGACCGACGCCGGACAGGTGCAGGCGCTCGCCCGCCGTGCCGTCGACACCTTCGGCACGATCGACGTGTGGGTGAATAACGCGTCTGTCTCCGTATTCGCACCATTCCTCGAGATGCCGCTCGATGACATCCGTCGTGTTCTCGATGTCAATCTGATGGGCTACATCTATGGCGCCAAGGCCGCCCTCGGCGTTATGACGAAACAGGGGCACGGCAGTCTCGTCAACGTCGCGTCGATTGTCGGCGAAGTGCCGCAGCCGTACACGGCGCCGTACGGCATGGCGAAGGCCGCGGTGCGCGCGCTGAGCGTGAGCCTGAGGTCGGAGCTCGCGCTTGCGAAGCAGAAGCACATCTCGGTGTCGACGATCCTGCCGGCAACCATCGACACGCCATTCTTCCGTCACGCCGCGAACTACACGGGCCGCGAAGTGCTGGCGATGCCGCCCGTGTACGCGCCGGACATCGTGGCGAAAGCCATCGTGAAGGTGTCGAAAAAGCCCCAAAACGAACTCATCGCCGGCGGGCCGATCGCGAAGACCCTCGTCGCCCAGCACCGCAAGACCCCGGCCGTGATCGAAGCGCAGATGGCCCAGCAGACCGACAAGACCCACCTGTCGATGACCACGGCGGCGCCTCGAACGCGCGGTGCGCTTTATTCGCCTCCATCGACGACGGATGCCACGGTGACCGGCGGCTGGAACGGTCGCCAACGCGAAGGCAACAGAAAAATTCTCGGTTCACTGCTCGCCGCGACAATCGGTGTGCTGCTCGCCCGCCGCGTGCTCGCCCATTCGGACAGCTAGGGCGCGGGCGGTCGAAGAACCGGCTCACGCCCCGCGCCGGCTTGGGGTCAGGCGGGGAGTGGGGTGCGGCCCATGCTCTTCGAGCCGTGCACGAAGTGGTAGAGCACCGCTGCCAGCACGACCATCAGGGCCAGGAAGCCGTACATTCCGTGGAATCCGGTCGCCGGAAGCAGTGCGCCGAGCACGAGGGGACCGAATCCGATGCCAGCGTCGAGCATGAGGAAAAAGGTCGAGGTGGCGACGCCGATGCGGTGGCGCGGCGACATGGTCACGGCAATGGCCTGCGCGCACGGCATGAGTGCGCCGAAACCGAAGCCGATGAACACGGCGGAGATCGCGAGGACCGTGCCGTTCGGCGAGTAGGCGAGCAACGCGAGCCCGATCGCGAAGGAGAGCATGGTCGGGTAGATCACAGCGTTGTCGCCGAACCTGTCCTGCAGGCGCCCCATGACCAGGCGCGATGCCAGCACGACGACCGCGTAGATGAGGAAGAAGGCGCTTGCCGCCGTCACCATGTTCTCGCTCTCGGCGAAGGAGTGCAGGAACGCGAGCACCCCGGCGTAGCCGATGGCCGCGATGAACATGACGGCGCCGATGGTCAGCGCTGCCGGCTCGAACAGGTCGCTCAGGTGGAAGCGCCACTTGTTGGCGACCTCCTGCTTGCTCGGCGTGCGCTCCGGCAGTTTCAGGAAAAGCGAGAACACCAGCCCGGCAGCGGCACAGATGCCGCAGAGGATGAAGAGTGCGTCGTAGGTGGCGGACTCCGCGAGCACAACGGCGAGGAACGGGCCGATGGCGGTAGCCAGGGTCGTCGAGACTCCGAAGTAACCGGTTCCCTCGCCACGACGGCGAGCCGGAATGAGTCCCATCACCGACGCGGTGACCGCGGTGCTCGCCGCACCGAACGCGACACCGTGGATCGTGCGGATGATGAGAAGAAGCACGAGGTTGTCGGCGGGCACGTAGAGGAATCCCGCGATCGCGTAAACGACCAACGCGAGAATCAGCATCCGTCGTCGACCGACGAAGTCGAGAAACTTGCCGGCGAAAATGCGTGCGATGAGCGCGCCGATGATGAAGGTGCTCGATGCGAGCCCTGACACGGTGTCTGAGGCGCCGAACTGCTGAACGGCGTACAGCGCCATCGTGGTCATCAGGAGATAGAAGACCATCGCGAGGAAGAAGTTGACGAGCACCGCGAGGACAAACGGGGGTGTCCAGAGTTTCTCAGGGGAGATTGGGGCAGAATCGTGCGTCACGATCGGATCGCTTTCAGTCGATGAGGGACTACGCACCACATCGTGACGAGCCGAGTACCCCCAATTTTATCACCGCAACCAAGCTGACAGGTGCCTGAGTAGGAGGAATCCTCTGCGACTTCGCGCTGTTGTTTGAGGTAGCGCACAAAACCCGTGTCCTTTCACGGAACAGCGTCGTTAGGAGATCATGAGCAAAGTATTCGAAGAGATTGAGTCCTCCGCGGGCGACATCGCCAAGTACCGTCGCCACAGCAACGGGCGCGGCTTCGTCGCGTCCACCGCCAAAGTTGATCCGACCACCTTCCTCGACCCAACGGCATATGTCGAACCAGGCGCGCAAGTCGCCGGTCGCTGC
This sequence comes from Mycetocola zhadangensis, assembly GCF_003668565.1. Lineage (GTDB taxonomy): Bacteria > Actinomycetota > Actinomycetes > Actinomycetales > Microbacteriaceae > Mycetocola_A > Mycetocola_A zhadangensis. The sequence goes on along the minus strand of NZ_RCWJ01000002.1, from coordinate 315,548 downwards.
TGGGTCGGAGCCGGCAGCTGGATCGACCGCGACGTCGTTCTCTCGCCAGGTGTGTTCATCGGCGCCAACGTTCACGTTGGAGCAGGAACCATCGTCGGTGTCGGCTCGAAAATCGAGAGCCACTGCCGCATCGGCGAGAACGTGACGATCGGCGGGAGTGTACGGGTTGACCGCGACAGCACGATCGCTGCCGGCACGGTTCTGTCCAACTCACGTGGAAGCGCCACACCGACACAACGCGACATGACCCGCGCTGCGTAGAGCGGACCGCTCAACCTCGATTCCCGATTCGAGAAACGGATGCCACGGTGTGGCATCCGTTTTTTCTCGCTTTATGCACATCCCGGCACCGTTCGAAAGGTTGATTTTTCGCGTGCCGCCCGTTGCTAGGGTCGGAGAAACTCGGCGCGGATCGCGCCGTTCTCGGGGAGGAAAGCTCATGAAGCAGAACGACCGACTACGCCAGATCGCCGTGCTGATCAGCGCCATCATCGCCCTGATCGGGGCGTTCATCGGGTCGGGCGCCGCCGGTGGAACACCCATCGCAGAGGCGTCCGGCGGAGCGCTGTCTGCAGACGCAACACCTGTCGCCCCTGACGGGCCAGCGTTCGGCATCTGGTCCGTGATCTACGCCGGTCTGATCGCGTACGCGATCTGGCAGCTGCTCCCCGCGCAGACCACGGCAGCTCGGCACCGCCGGCTCGGCTATCCCATCGCCCTGTCGTTGATCCTCAACGCCGCCTGGATTCTCAGTGTGCAGTTCGATCTGCTCTGGGCCAGCGTCCCGGTGATTGTGATCCTGCTCATTGTGCTGATCGGCGCGTTCCGCATCACGCTGGCCAGCAGGCCCCGCAACCTCATCGACGGCATCGTGACAGACGGAACCGTCGGCCTCTACCTCGGCTGGGTGACCATCGCAACGGTGGCCAACACCGCAGCCGTTCTCGCAGCGTCAGGGTTTGACGGGTTCGGCATCTCACCCGACGTCTGGGGTGTTCTCCTCATCCTCGTGGCAGGAGTGATCGGCATCGCCCTCGCGCTGTACAGCCGCGGCCGCCTCGCACCGTCTGCAGCGCTGAGCTGGGGCATCGCCTGGGTCGCCGTCGGCCGGCTCACCGGCGACCTGCTGTCGACCCCGACGGCCATCGCCTCGATCGTCGTTGTGATCGCACTCGTTCTCGCGACCATCATCATTCGGGTCCGCGCTCCTCGGCCACTGCCCGAGCGCACCACCGCGACGCGCTAGCCGACGAGGTTCGGTGGCCACACCCCGATAATCAGCGCCATGATTACGATCGTCACGAACTCATGGGCGACATTGAGCACGGTCAGTCCTGGCGCGCGACCGTCGAACGCGTCATGTGTGATGAATCGTGCGGCCGTGAAGCCTGCCCAGAGGATGATGCCGGTGAGTAGGGCGTTGACGAAGAAGCTGCCGCTGTAGAAGTTCCACGACAGGTAGGTGGTGCCCGCGAGCACCCACGCCGTCACGAAACTCACCACCAGTGTCAACAGAATCGGCCGGACGGCGTCTCTCGAGTTGCCGGACGGAGTGACGTTCGCGGCCTTCATCCAGTAGTTTCCGAAGACCTTCGGGGTGTACCAGATCGAGCCGACGACCATGCTCGACAGAGTGGCGAGGAGAACCGCCCAGTAGTTGATGTCCGGAATCATGAGATGCCCCTTTGCACTGCGATGTGGAACCGCAGTTTAGTCCCGGGCGGATGCTGTCGGCAGGGCCATCGAGGCGCGTCTCTATTCCGTGTGCGCGCCTTGAAACCCCCTCGCCGCCGCCCGACCCACGGAGTACATTTCGCTCATGATCACTCCCTCGACCCTGCTGGCGTTCGCGCTGGCATCGATCGTCATCATTCTTGTTCCAGGGCCGAGCGTTCTGTTCGTGATCGGACGGTCGATTGCCCTTGGCCGCCGCGCCGGGGTGCTCAGCGTGGTGGGTAACACTCTTGGAACCATCCCGGCCGTGATCGCTGTCGCGTTCGGCGTCGGGGCGATCGTGGCGTCGTCTGTCATCGCGTTCACCGCGATCAAGTTCGCTGGGGCGCTCTACCTGGTGTGGCTCGGGATTCAGGCGATCCGCCATCGCAGAGGGCACCTGCAGGACCTCGCCCCCGTGCGCATTCCAACCGGGACGCTGCTCAGGCAGGGCTTTTTCGTGGGGCTGACCAACCCCAAGACCATCGCCTTCTTCGTCGCGGTGCTGCCCCAGTTCGTGGACCCGGCCGCCGGGTCGGTGTGGGCGCAGCTCCTTCTGCTCGGGCTGGTGTTCCAATGCATCGCGCTCGTGAGCGACAGCGCATGGGCCCTGGCTGCGGGCACGGCGCGCCAGTGGTTTGCCCGGTCGCCCCGGCGCGTCTCCACGCTGGCCGGCACGGGTGGGGTGCTGATGATCGGGCTCGGCGGCACGCTGGCTCTGACGGGCAACCGCAGCTGACGCTCACACCGCAAACCTCAGGCCGGCAACTGTCGGGGTGCCGCGCGTCTGCAGGTGCGGGTAGGTGCCAGGAGCCGTGATTTCGTCGGTCCCTTAAGTCCGGCACACCGGACAAAAGTGGACGCAACGGACCGATGAACTAGGCGTCCTCGTTTCGTCGGTCCCTTAGGTCCGTCGAAACGAAGATAACGGGACGCAACGGACCGATGAACTAGGAGCCCTGATTTCATCGTCCCTTAGGTCCGTGCAAACGCGGGAAAGGCGACGCAACGGACCGATGAACGGGACATGGCGACCGGCGGCACGCGACGCACCCTCATCCAGTGAGGGCGACGGTGCGTGCGTCGCGAATCGCGTCGACGACACGGGAGCGCAGCGCGTTCGACCGGTCGGCGAACGCTCGCTGCTGGCGCACGTACTCGGCTTTCCCTTCCGGTGTCTCGATCGCGACGGGCTCCCCCGCCCACTCCAACACGTCATACGGCGATGCACGCATGTCGAGCCAGCGGATGTCCCGCGCCAGGTCGAACGCGTCGAGCAGGAGCTCACCGGGCACGAGCGGGCCGAGCTTGATCGCCCACTTGTACACGTCCATCCCGGCGTGCAGGCAGCCGGGCTGCTCGAGCTCTGGCTGATTGTCCCTCGTCGGACTCAACCGGTTCAGCGGTACTGCCTCCGGCGTGAAGAAGCGGAACGCGTCGAAGTGCGAGCAGCCGATGCGGTGCGATTCGACAACCTCATCGGTGCCGCTCTGCCCGAGCCGCAGCGGCACGTCGTGCCGGTGGTCACCCCTCCGGTAAACCATCGCCCACTCGTGCAGGCCGAAACACCCGAACTGCCCGACCCTGGCTGCCGTCCGGGTCAGCAGCTTCTCGATGAAATCGACGGATGCTTTCTTAGCCGCAAGAAAAGCCGCGGCGTCGACGGAAACCGAGCCGATGGCATCCGTTCGATACCAGCGCCAGGCGGTGCGCTCGAAATCGCCAGCGTCCTCGAGTGCGACGCCGGCGCCCGGGTGCCAGCGGCGCAGGTGGGTGGGCTTGACCGGGTAGTAGGTGAAGAGGAAGTCTTCGATCGGATGCTTCTGGCCGCTTCGCACCCGCGCCCGCCAGTCGGCGGTGATCGCGTCGGCCCGCTCGGCGTGCGTCACCTCGCGCGCCTGCCAGTCGGCGCGCGTCAGCAACACGGGTGGGGCGAGAACTGCGTCGGACACCCTTCGAGGGTAACCCGGCTAACCCGGCTCGCCTCCCGCAGATATGACGAAGCCTCGCAACATATGCTCGTTGGCTGTGGTTGAATTGCCTGATGGTCGACATAAGTCCCGGAGGAGCGCTCGGATCGAGTGCGACGAGCGATATCTTCCAAATTCTGCGAGACGGTCGACCGCGCACTCGCACCGAGCTCGCCACGCTCACCGGGTTGGCACGCTCCACTGTTGCGCTGCGCATCGACTCGCTCACCCAACTCGGCCTGATCGGGCCGGCCGAGACAGCCCCATCCACTGGTGGCCGCCCGTCGTCGCAGTTCGCGCTGCGCGCCGGCAACAGGGTCGTGCTCGCCGTCGACATCGGGGCCACGCACGTGCGGATCGCCGTGAGCGACCTCACCGGCCACCCGCTCAGCGAAGACACAGCCGCGATTGAGGTCACCCGAGGGCCGGAGGCCGTGCTCAATTGGGTGATTGACGCAGGCGACAGCCTCCTCACCACGGCTGGTCGATCGCCCAGCGACCTGCTCGCGATCGGCGTTGGCCTGCCCGGACCGGTCGAGCACTCCAGCGGCCGCCCGATCAACCCGCCGATTATGCCCGGCTGGGACAACTTCGATGTACCCGCCTGGCTCGGCACGCACTTTCACGTGCCAGTGCTCGTCGATAACGACGTCAACATCATGGCGCTCGGCGAGCGCGAGGTGGCCTGGCCACAGGTTGATCACCTCATCTTTGTGAAGGTCGCGACGGGCATCGGTGCCGGTGTGATTTCCGGGGGGATGCTGCAACGCGGCGCCCAGGGAGTGGCCGGCGACCTCGGCCATGTTCGGGTGTCACGAGACAGCGGTACGCTCTGCCACTGCGGCAACACCGGCTGCTTGGAAGCACTGGCGTCGGGTCCGGCCCTCGCGCACTCGCTCGGCGTCGCGACACCCTCGAGTCAGGACGTCATCGACCTCGTGCGTTCGGGCAACCTCGACGCCATCCAGGCCGTACGCCAGGCGGGGCGCGACCTCGGCGAGGTGCTCACGGCCTGCATCAGCCTGATCAACCCCTCGGTCATCGTGGTCGGCGGCGCCATGGCGCAAGCGGGCGAGCACCTCATCGCCGGCGTGCGCGAGGTAGTTTATGCCCGCTCGATGCCGCTCGCGACCCAGCACCTGCAGATCACCCAGTCGAGCGTTGGCGCGAACGCGGCCGTCCTGGGCGCGAGCCTGCTGGCGATCCACCACGTGCTCTCCCCTGAGAGCGTCGAGGCCATGGTGGTCGACCTCGCGGACGCCACCGCGAGGTAAACCCACGCTGCGTTTCGCACGCCACCCCGTGGCATCCGCTCGCGGGTTTCGCCGACCGCACGCGCCTCGAGCCATCGAGAATCGGTTGCACCCGCTGAACAGACCCACTTTGCCGTTGGGTGCGCCCACGAACGACGAAGTTCGGCAACTCAGCTGGCGCTACGACGGCGTGTGGCATTCACACCACTCGGGCCGCCCGAACGCGCCGGCCAACTCGGTCCACCGACCACCACGCGAAATCGAGTCGGCCCAAAGGGTCACTCACGAAATCGAGTCGGCCCAAAGGGTCACTCACGAAATCGAGTCGGCCCAAAGGGTCGTTCCACGCAAAACGAACGACCTTCTCGGACCGATCGATTGCAGAAACGACCGTTCGTGACCGATCGAGTCAGTTTTTCGTACTGAACGCCGCGTCGAACGCGGCCGCCGGCGCCGGAAAGGCGAACTTCCGCACGAACTCGAGCGCCTCGGGCGCACCAACGAGGCGATCCATACCGGCGTCCTCCCACTCGACAGACAGCGGCCCGTCGTAACCGATCGCATTCATCATCCGGAACGCGTTCTCCCATGGCACATCACCGTGACCAACCGAGATGAAGTCCCAGCCGCGGCGCGGATCCGCCCACGGCAGGTGCGACGAGAGCCGCCCGTTGCGGCCGTTGCCGAGACGCTTCTTCGTGTCTTTGCAGTGCACGTTATAAATCCGGTCCTGGAAATCCCAGAGGAAACCGACCGGGTCGATGTCCTGCCAGACCATGTGCGACGGGTCCCAGTTGAGGCCAAACGCCTCGCGGTGCCCGATCGCCTCAAGCGTGCGCTTCGTCGTCCAGTAGTCGTACGCGATCTCCGACGGGTGCACCTCGAGCGCGAACCGCACCCCAACCTCGTCAAACACGTCGAGAATCGGGTTCCACCGGTCGGCAAAGTCCTGATAACCGGCCTCAACCATCGCCTCGGTCGCCGGCGGGAACATCGCCACATACTTCCAGATCGACGACCCCGTGAACCCGGTCACCGTTCTCACGCCAAGCGCAGCGGCGAGCCGCGCGGTGTTCTTCAACTCCTCGGCCGCACGCTGCCGCACACCCTCGGGGTCGCCATCACCCCAGACCCGGTCAGACACAATGTCGCGGTGCCGCTGGTCGATCGGGTCGTCACACACCACCTGCCCCTTCAGGTGGTTCGAGACGGCCCACACCTTGAGGTTGTGCTTCTCAAGCAGCGCGAGCTTGCCGGCCACATACTCCTCGTCATCCCAGCGCCACGGGTCGAGGTGGTCACCCCAACAGGCAATCTCGAGACCGTCATAGCCCCACCCCGAGGCAAGACGCACGACCTCCTCGAACGGCAGGTCGGCCCACTGACCGGTGAACAATGTGACAGGACGGGTCATGAAACTACTCCTTGGTCGATGTCGATCGAGAGAACGGATGCCACGAGCTCAGTTCGGCCCGGACGTCGCGGTCCACGCGCTTCCGGACTCCGCACTGCGCTCGACGGCGTCGAGCACCTGCTGCACCTGCAGCCCGTCGGCGAACGACGGTGTTGGCTGGCTGCTCCCGGCGACGCCGATCACGAAGTCGCGGGCCTGGTGGGTGAAGCCGTGCTCGTAGCCGAGCATGTGACCGGTGGGCCACCAGGCTTCGAGGTACGGGTGCTGCGGCTCGGTGACGAGGATCCTGGTGAATCCCTGCCGGTCCGCTGGGGCCGTTGCGTCGTAGAAGCCGAGTGAGTTGAGGTCCTCGAGGTCGAACGAGATCGCACCCTTCGATCCGGAGACCTCGATGCGCAGCGCGTTCTTCCGCCCGGTCGACATGCGTGTCGCTTCGAACGATCCGACCGCTCCCCCGTCGAACCGACCGGTGAACAGGGCGAGGTCGTCGACGGTGACGTCGCCCATCTCGTCCGACGCCGTTCCGGCCAGCCCCGACACCTCAGCGAGCTTCGGGCGCTGCTTCACGAACGTCTCGAGCATGCCGCTTACGCTCGTCAACCGCTGGCCGGTGATGAACTGGGCCAGGTCGATGGCGTGCGCGCCAATGTCGCCGAGCGCACCCGATCCGGCCAGGTGCTTCTGCAGCCGCCACGCCAGAGGAACTTCAGGGTCAACGAGCCAGTCCTGCAGGTACATGGCGCGCACCTGCCGGACCTCTCCAACGGCACCGGATGCCACGAGGTCGCGAGCGAACGTCGCGGCTGGCACCCGTCGATAGGTGAATCCCACCATGGCGTAGACGCCGTTCGCCGCAGCCTTCTCGGCGGCATTCGCCATCGCGCGCGCCTCCTCGACCGTGTTCGCCAGGGGTTTCTCGCACAGAACGTGCTTGCCTGCCTCGAGTGCGGCGATCGCGATGTCGACATGCGAGTCGCCCGGGGTCACGATGTCGATCACATCGATGTCATCGCGCGCGACGGCATCCCGCCAGTCGGTCGCCGTCTCGGCCCAGCCGAACTTGTCGGCGGCGGCCGTTGCCGCTTCGGCATTACGACCGACGAGCAGCGTCATCTCGGGAGCGACGGGCAGATCGAAGAACCGTGGAGCGACCCGCCAACCCTGCGAATGCGCGGCCCCCATGAAGCCGTATCCGATCATGGCGATCCGAAGCGGTGGTTTTTTTGGCACGGTTCCTCTTTCTGGCGGTTCGCCGCGGATGCAGCGGTGCAATGAGAAGACGGGGGCGCCCCGAGGCACCCCCGCCCGGTTTGCCTATGACTCGAAAGCCGTCGGCAGATACTTATCGACGTTCTCGCTCGTTACGACGGGAGCGTTGAGGACGATGCGGTTCGGGACCTCGATCTCGACCAGGTCACTCATTGCCTTTTCCTGTGCCACGAGTCGGGCGAGGCGGATGCCGTCAGCGGCCTGCGTCGACGGGTAGATGACCGTCGCCTTCAGCACGCTGTCACCACTCTTGATCAGTTCCATGGCGTTCTTTGATCCGGCGCCGCCGACCATGATGAACTCATCGCGGCCTGCGGCGTCGATGGCTGCGAGGACGCCGATGCCCTGGTCGTCGTCGTGGTTCCACAGGGCGTCAATCTGAGGTGCCGCCGCGAGCAGCTGCGAGGTGGCCGCTTCGCCACCCTGCACGGTGAAGTCAGCAGCGACGCGGTTGGAGACTTCAAGTCCGCAGTCTTCGAGTGCGTCATTGAAACCCTGCGTGCGGTCCTGGGTCAACGGAAGCGAGTCGATTCCGGCGATCTCCGCCACGATGGCATCCGGGTTGTCACCGACTTCTTCACAAATGTAGGTTCCTGCCGAGACGCCCATGCCGTAGTTGTCGCCGAGGATCGTGACACGGGAGGCGAATGTGCTCGAGAACTCACGGTCGACGTTGATCACCGGGATGCCTGCCTCCATCGCCTGAATGGCGACCTCGGTCAGCGCAGCTCCATCGGTAGGCAGCAGGACGATGGCATCGACTTTGTCGTTGATGAACGTTTCAACCTGACTGATCTGCAGGTTTGCGTCGTTGGTTCCCTCGGCGACCCGGAGGTCAATGTCGGGGTACTTCTCCGCTTCGGCGATGGCCGATGCGTTGATCGCGCCGAGCCAGCCGTGGTCGGCAGCCGGACCCGAGAAACCGATGACGACAGTGTCACCCTTTGCCTCGTTGTCTTCAACTGTCGATCCGCCGGTTTCGGCACCGGTGTCCGTGCCAGTGTCACCGGCCGTACAGCCGGTGAGAACGAGAGCGGCGGCCAGGGTAGCGCCCGCGGCGACGAGCGTCCTTCCCCGTTTGTGTAGTGAAAGCATGTGATTCCTCCGTTTGGGTGATTCGCAAGGTTGCCAACGATGAGGAGGGCTTGGCCAGGGGGCTGCTGAACCGAAATGCCTGTGTCGACGCTGACTTTTGTCACCATAGCAGAAGTGGTCACGAAATCGGCGACTTATTATCGTCCATCGTCATATGTGTGCTAGATTGCGCTCATGATCGATGACGACCATGCAGCACCCCTGCTCGAAGTCCGCGGAATCACCAAAACCTTCGCTGGGGTGCAGGCGCTCAAGGGCGTGAACCTCACCGTTCGTGCGGGAGAGGTCCACTGTGTTCTCGGGCAGAACGGCGCGGGCAAGTCGACGCTGATCAAGACGCTCGCCGGAGTGCACCAACCAGACTCGGGAGAGATCCTCTGGCGCGGCGAAGCGGTAACCATCGCCCACCCGGTCGCTGCGCTCGACCTCGGAATCGCGACCATGTACCAGGAGCTCGATGTCGTCGACGGCCTCACCATCGCCGAGAACATCTTCCTCGGCCATGAACATTCCACCGGCGGGTTGCTGAAGGTCTCGCAGGCGAACCGCATCACCAGGGAGCTGCTCAGCCGGCTCGGCCACGGCGACATACCCGCGTCGACCGAGGTCGGCCAACTGTCGGCAGCGAACAAACAGATCGTCAGCATGGCCCGTGCCCTCTCCCGCGACACCAGGCTCATCATCATGGACGAGCCGAGTGCCGTACTGGACTCCGGAGAGGTGGCCAATCTGTTCCGCGTCATCCGCGAACTGACGAGCTCCGGAATCGCGGTCGTCTACATCTCTCATCGGCTCGAGGAGATTCGGCAGATCGGCGACCGCATCTCAGTGATTAAGGACGGGAGGAGCACCGCGAGCGGCCTGGCCGTATCTGAGACACCGACTCCTGAGCTGATCAGGCTGATGACCGGGCGTGACGTCGCCAACGTGTTTCCGGATGCCGTCCCGGTGCCCGCCAGCGCTCCTATCCTTCTCGAGGTGGATCACCTCAACCTCCGCGGCCACTTCTCCGATGTGCACTTCACCGTTCGTGCGGGAGAGATCGTTGGGCTCGCCGGGCTCGTCGGTTCCGGCCGCTCGGAAATTCTGGAGACGATCTACGGGGCGCGCAAAGCGACATCCGGCACCGTCTCTGTTCAAGGCAAGCCCCTGCACGCCGGCTCTGTCAGTTCAGCGGTCGGCGCCGGGATGGGTTTCTCACCCGAGGAACGCAAGAGCCAAGGTCTGATCCTCGACGAACCGATCTTCAAGAACGTCACGCTGTCGACCTTCAGCCGGTTCTCACGCGCAGGCTTCCTTAACGAAGGTGCGGAGAAGGTCGCGGCTCGCGAACAGATCAACGCCCTCGAACTGCGGCCAGCCGATCCTGAACGCCCCGCGCGCACCCTCTCCGGTGGCAACCAGCAAAAGATTCTCCTTGCTCGCTGGCTCGTGCACGGCACCCGTGTGCTGCTGCTCGACGAACCGACGCGTGGCGTCGACGTGGGGGCGCGTGCAGAGATCTACGCCCTCATCCGCCGGTTGGCGGCCGAAGGCACAGCCATTGTCGTCGTCTCGAGCGAAATTGAAGAGGTCCTCGGCCTTTCCGACCGGGTGCTCGTGATCAGCGACGGGAACGTGCTGGCCGAGACGAACGCCGGTGACATCGATGAATCCGGTGTGCTTGACCTCGTAATGAAAGGAAGTGCCGCGTGAGCGAGCAGAAGACCCCGGTCCACGCGGAGGCTGCGCCCGTCCCGGGTGCATCACAGCAGGCGGAACGCCCCAGTGCGCTGAAGCGTGTCCTTGGCGGGTCCGTCGGTCGAAACCTCGGCCTCGTCATCGCGCTTGTCGTGCTGTTGATCATCGGAACAGTGACCGCAGGCGATCGTTTCGCTGACGTCAATAATTTCCTCACGATCATCCGTTACGCGTCAATCATTGGCGTGATCTCAATCGGCATGACGTTCGTCATCACCGCAGGAGGCATCGATCTCTCCGTCGGTTCAGTGATGGGCCTCTCAACGGTCGTCGCGAGCCTCACGGCAGTGCAACTCGCTGCGACGCAGAGCTCGTGGTTGCTGATGATCCTGGTCCCGCTTGCCGTGGGCGCCGCCGCAGGGCTGGTTAACGGCATCATCATCGCGTACGGCAATGTCGTGGCCTTCATGGCGACACTGGCGATGCTCGTCGGCGCGCGGGGCCTCGCCGAGCTCATCTCCGGGCGGCGTACGCAGATCGTCACCAACACGGGTTTCCTCGAGTTCACGCGCGCAAACCTGCTCGGTGTGCCAGTGCTGATCTGGATCTTCGCGATCGTGGCGATCGCCGGATGGATCCTCCTCAACCGCACCACGTTCGGCCGCCGCACCGTCGCGATCGGCGGGAATGCCGAAGCATCCCGCCTCGCTGGCATCAAGGTGAGGCGTCACCTGCTCATGGTCTACGTGCTGTCCGGCTTCACCGCAGGCATCGCCGGCATCATGATGCTCGGTCGCACGACGGCAGGAACATCCACCCACGGAACGCTCGTGGAGTTGGATGCCATCGCTGCGGTCGTCGTCGGTGGCACGCTCCTTATCGGTGGCCGGGGAACGATCGTCGGCACCGTGCTCGGTGTGCTGATCTTCTCGACCCTGACCAACGTGTTCACGCAGAACAACCTCGACACCTCCGTGCAGGCGATCGCCAAAGGCCTGATCATCGTGGTGGCCGTGCTGCTGCAACAGCGGTTTGCAACGCACGGTGCGGCGGCACAAAAGAGTTAGTCCGCTGCCGTTGTGGACCTGGACGCGCCGCGTGGCATCCGGTCGATTGCTGCCACACTGAACCCACGACACCGTGCGACGTCCGCCGGTTCTGACGGGGGTATGAGTGAGCGACATCCAGTTGGCGATTCTCTTCACGGTGATCAGCGGCATTATTTGCGCGGTGTCAGGAATTCATTTTTTTCGATCGCCGCGCTCCCCGAAATCGACCCGCGCCGTGATCGCTCAGTATGTACCGCCCGCTGGTATTTCAGTTCTCGAGGCTGCAATCGTTCTTCACGGACAGAAACGTAGCGTCAGCGCTCAAATCGTTGACCTTGCCGTGCGCGGCGTGCTGTCGGCGCTTGAGCCCGAACAGGTCGGCAAAATCTACCTCTTACGACTGGACGACCCGCGTCTGGTAAACGGGCCCATCGAGGAACGTGTTGTCCATGCGATCTTCGGCCGAACCGGGAAACCTGGCGACGTCGTGCGCGTTAACAAGACAAACGCCCGGCTCGCCCGACGCCTGATGATCGCCCAGGGACGCGCGGCCGCCGCAGTTGTTCAGGCCAACCTGATGCGCCCACCGAGAAATGGATTGCGCGCAATACTGCCGTTCCCGCAGCTGCTCATCGTTGCACCGGCGATGGTGTGGGGTGCCGGAGTCGTCCCGATCGGGCTGCTCGCGTTAGCCTTCGGGCTGATCACGATCGGTTTCGCGTTCGGGCGATATCACGCGCTCACTCCACGAGGTGTCGAACTGCGCGACTACCTTCATGGACTGCGCGAGTATATTCGGCTGGCTGAGTCGGATCGGATCCGGGTGCTGCAAGGCCCGGACACCGCGATGACCCGCGGAGATGTGCTCGTTCTCACGGAACGTCTTCTCGGTTGGGCCGTGCTGTTTGGTTACGGCAAACCGTGGGCACAACTGCTTGAACTGCAGCGGGAGAACACCGATGGCGGCACCCTCACGAGCGTGCCAGTGACCCTTGGGTTCTCCGAGGCATTCGAAGGCGTCGCTTCCACAGGCATTTCAGGAAGCTTCGACTCGTCAGACGAGGGTGGATCCGACTTCGGGAACTCAGGTGGAATGGACTTCGGAGATTCCGGCGGGAGCTCTGGCGACGGCGGCGGAGACAGCGGTGGAGGTGGAGACGGCGGTGGAGGTGGAGGCGGAGGCGGCGACTAGCTCTCTCGGCACGCGGACTCTGCCAGACTCGTGACATGATGCTCGTCCTGGTGCTCGTTTTCCTGACCTTGCCAACACTGGCGTTGCTTGCGATAGCCATCACTGCTCGGGCGACCGGGCGAGCTTTGCCCAAACCGCGCGTCGTCGAGTACGTTCCCCCGAAGGGTGTGCCCGTTCTCGACGCCGCTCTGCTGAGCGGCAACGAGAAGCGCGGGATCGCCGCGGCTCTCATCGGGATGGCCGTCGACCGCAAGATCCGCCTTCTCGCCGAACCCGACAAAAAAGCGCCGGTTGCTGTCGAGGTGCAACCCCACGCTGTGTTCACCATCCAGGAGCTCGGTCTTCTCGATGCCTTGTTTGGCCCGGGACACAGCTCAAGTCGGGTCCGGCGCTTCAGTAAAGACCGACGGGCGCAGTCCGCTCAACTTGCGAAGGTATTGGCCGCTGCCGAGTCCTACCTCAGGAGCTATGGGCTCATCGGCCCCCTCGTAAAGTGGCGCCTGATTCTCCTCCGCGTGTGCGCGGGAATCTTCCTTCTTTTCGCTCTCTTCGTCGCGCTCGGCGCTGGCGGCAACGGCGAGATCGCCGCGATGTATATCTCTCTGCTGACAGCCGGGATCGCTCTGGCCTCCATGATCGTGGCGCCGGGTAAGTGGCGTAGGTACGGGGAGCCATCGGCTCTTCTCCGGGAACAGTTGGCCGGGCTCAACGGGTACATCTCCCTTGCCGAAGCCGATCGGCTTCGATTCCTGCAGAGCCCGTCAGGAGCATTGCGCACCGCGTCCGGGGTCACTGCGGCTGGCCTCGCCGTCGGCGTTGGCGTCACCGGACAATCAGGCCCGTCCTTCGAACTCGACAGGCTCATCCTGAATGAACGGTTGCTACCGTATGCCATCCTCTTTGGGCACAGCGAGGAATGGCTTGCCGAGCTCCGGGTCAGTTATAACGCGGTCGGTGCGACCGATCTCCAGGGCGTCGGTGCCGCACTCGACGTTGCCGCTGATCTTCTCCTCCTCGCGAGCGTCGTCGGCAACCTCGCTGAATTGGCCTTCGCCCTCGGCGATGCCGTCGACGCTGGCGGCGCGGTATTCGAAGCCGTCGGCGCTTTTGCCGATCTCTTCGATGGGCTCTAACCCCGCTCCGCGGCTGCTCTGCGCGTCCGACACAAAGTTCTGACCCAGCGCGGTCGGGTCAGAACAGGTCAGCGATGTCCCATGCATTGTCGTCGCTGTACGGCTCTGAAAGGTGACCCGTGTCACGCGGGTCATCGGGGACCTCCTGCGTGGTGATGACAATGGCGACACCGGGACTCACCAGAACGCTTACAGCAATGTTTCCAACAACTGTGAGGTCCACAAACTTGCCGCCAGCGACCACCGCCTCCTCCGCGGAGGCTTTCAGTGTGGCAGTTTCCGTTCCCTGGGCGAGCACGTAGGAGTGCCCTTCGATGGTGAGTGTCGTGCGCCGCATCAGCGCCCCTTCCGTCGTCGAACAGGTCTCGCCCGGCCACGCTACAGCCGAGGAACTCCCACGGCGATGTGTTGACGACCCGCGGAAAACGGGCTACCGCCAGCTAGCAAGGTAACCCTACGGGGCGAGGTTTGCCGCGCGTTAGGCCGGTTTGCTCGCCTTTCCGTCCAGCCACAGGACGTCTGAGTCATCGCGATGGGTGCCTGTGGTTCCCACGAATTTCGCATCGATCTGCGGGCCCTTTTTGATGACGTGCACGAGCGCCATACCGTGCCCGCGACCGAGGCCGTAGTCGACCTTGAGCCACTCGAGCACCTCGCCGGCCTTCACCGACTCCCCCTCGAACCCCTTGCTGTGAGCAATATCGAGCAGCTGACGTGGGGTGAGTCCCGTCTTGTCTTCGATCGTGTCAAGGTACGCCTGAAATGACATGCCGTTTCCTCCCGGTAATGCAGTCACCGTAGCAAGGCGAGACCTCGCTCGCATCCGCAATTTACTGCGATACCGGGAACGGAATTTCCATGTGGGCCAAGGGCGACACCGAGTTCCAGTCGGAATAGCCCCCATGGGGAGTCCGCCCCATGGGGCAAAATGTGGGTCGCCGCTAAGCTCAAGGTGAACGTGCACCTGCTTTTGTTCGCCACCCTCCGGAGCTGCCATGTCTGAATCGCTTGGCGCCGATGTTCAAGAACTCAGCGCACTGGCCAAGGAATTCTCTGGCAGATCTCAGTTACTCGCCGTAGCCCTGCGGCAGCAGTTGAATGAGGCCTAAGTGAGTGAAAGCCCAGACAACAGCCAGCCGCAACACGGACCGAACTACGATCCAAATCCGTTCAACGTAAACCAGTACCGGGAGGAATACGGGCCGGGTGGAGTCCCGTCCGACTACACGTTCCACGCAAAAGCACCGCTGCAGAATCCCATCGGCATCCGCATTCTGGGCGTTGTCCTGTTCGTTATTGCCTGCGTTCCGATCTACCCGGCCACGCTGTCTGGCTTTACCATGCCCGGCAGCATTTATGCCGGTCTGATTTTTTTGGGAGCGGCCACGGCAGGCGTCTGGGCCTTCATCATTGCTGGCCGCCGGCAGCGGTGGCTTACCGCCAAGGGTGTGCCCCGCAAAGACTGGTAATCCCGATTTCATCAGCAGGCAACCGTCGTATGCCGCCCACTATTGTCACGGCCCCGGGCGGCAGCTACACCAGCGTGTCCACACCGATTGCGGAGCCCCGAGTGAGGGCTACCCCCACAGCTCACCCTCCACTACGGTTCGAGAAACCCCATCGATCGGATCCTCTTGAAGCAGCGCAGCGCGGCAGCCGTATTTTTTCTCCCACTCATTACGTTCGGCATCTACTGGATCGTCTGGCTCGCCAAAACCAGGGGCGAAGTGAACGGCCAGGGCACCTCCGTCCCGACCACCTGGCTCTTTATCGTTCCGTTCGTATCGATCTGGTGGCTGTGGACGCTCTCGGCCGGCATCTCTAAGGTCTCGGGAGGCGGCACCGGAGGCAAGTTTGCGCTCCTGCTCCTCCTGGGCAACATTGGGGCCACCTTTGTCCAGGCCGGTATGAACACCCGAAGCCGTGGGATCGCCGGGTCGGCACACGCGTTCGCCACGGCGTAGAGCCGAAGCGTCAGATCTCGCCCATCAGTTGCGGTTTGAACGCAGCCGCACGCACCCGGAGCGCATCCGCAACCACGGCGACTGCGGGCTGACGCAGCGAGTCAGGCCTCAGCACCATAAAGTACGGCTGCTCCTCGCGGAAGTCTCCGGGCAGCAGTCGCACCAGATCATCGTGCTGGTCAGCCATGAAGCACGGCAACAACCCGACACCCGCGCCAGCACGCGTCGCCTCGACGTGCACAAACACGTTGGGTCAAACTCCTCGATCGGGCTTACCTCTTGGATGCCGGCGTTATTCACCAGAATGTCGATGCCATCGAGGGCCGGGGCACGCGCGGCGACGGCGACGGCGTGAGGGTACGCCGCGATGGTCACCGGCGCGAGCTACACAATGAACGGCGGCTGGTCGGCGCGATAGCCAACCCGCACTTAACCCAATGTGGCGTGCCGGTAACCGTCGAGCAGGGCCTCGGTGAACTCGGTGGGCCGCACAACGCTAACCATGTGACTGGCACCTGGCACCGTAACCAGTCGCGCGTCACGCGTCGCCGCGAGGTACCGACCGGCATGGGCCCGCACGTGATCGAATTGTCCGTTGATGAACAACACGGGCACGTCTATTTCGGGCAATCGCTCGAGGGGGCGCAGCGTCAACAACGTGAGCAGCACGTCGTCCATCACCTCCAGGGCCACTCCCCCGGCAATCACGTCTGTTGCACCGGGGTTCGGCACGAACAGACGCACGGTGAAGTCGTTGAGTGCTCGACCGCGGTCAGGAAATGTGTGGATCACCTTCGAGATTGCTCGCCAACCGTGCATGATCACCGGGTGCGGCACTGTGGCGCAGGCCGCAGCGAGCAGGCCTGCAACCCGGCCGGGGTTTCGTGCCACCCACTCGATGGCCAGGTAACCGCCGAGCGAGAATCCGACGAGGTACGGTTTGGTTCCGGATGCCTCGGCGGCGGTCACAGCGTCATCGATACTCTCGAGAGCGAGCTCCAGGGTGAACCGTTCGCCGATTCGTTTCCCGTGCCCGGGCAGGTCGATTGCGTCGGTGGGGATGCCGAGTGTGCTCAACTCTTCAACCTGGTGACGCCACAGGGTCGCTGACGTGCGCAGGCCGTGCACGAGGATGACGGTGGCAGGCATGCTCTTCATCCTAGGTTTACGCGCGGCGTCGGACCGCCACCGACTGCCCGCTTGGTCCGTGCGGGCCTGTGGTGTGTCACCGAGCACCCCGCGATGTCATCGATCGTTCCGAGTATGCAGTCGCTGCAAACTGCGCAGGCAACCTCCAGCATCCGGTCGTAACCTCAGAATCATGAGCATCCGCGACATTCCCCTCACCACAATCTCCGGCTCGACAACGACCCTGGCTGAGCATTCGGACAAGGTGGTCCTGATCGTCAACGTCGCCTCCAAGTGCGGGCTCGCGCCGCAGTACGACACCCTCGAGGCGATGTACCAGAAGTACCGCGACCGCGGCTTTATAGTTCTCGGCTTCCCGAGCAACCAGTTCTTCCAGGAGCCCGGCGAGGGCGAGGCGCTCGAAGAGACCTGCCGAATCAACCACGGCGTGACCTTCCCGCTGTTCGAGAAAACCAAGGTAAACGGCAAGAACGCCCACCCGCTCTACGCCGAGTTGACTCAGACTCCGGATGGCAGCGGCAAGGCGGGCAAGGTGAAGTGGAACTTCGAAAAGTTCGTCATCACTCCCGACGACACTGTGCACCGCTTCCGTCCGACGACGGTTCCTGACGCTCCCGAGATCGTCTCGGTCATCGAGGGCGCACTCGCGACCGTGTAGCGCTTAGCCGTTGCTCGGCGCTGGAGTCGCGGTGTTGCCGCAGGCGTCAAGCAGAGCGTCGATGGTTTCGCGTGACACTTGGCCATCTCCGCCGGCGATGCTGTCGATCGGGTTCAGGAACTCGGCCGGAACGCCGGCCGCCTCGGCCGCCGTGAGCAGCCCGGCAAGCACATCCTTGTCCTGCTCGCTGAGCTGGCCGTCCTCGATCGTCGTGCAGATCTGCTCCTGAAGTTCAGCAACGGCAGCCGA
This sequence comes from Mycetocola zhadangensis, assembly GCF_003668565.1. GTDB lineage: Bacteria > Actinomycetota > Actinomycetes > Actinomycetales > Microbacteriaceae > Mycetocola_A > Mycetocola_A zhadangensis. The sequence continues at coordinate 297,760 of NZ_RCWJ01000002.1, read as the reverse complement.
TCCGGCCTGCGAAGCGGCCTCACCGGCAATGTCCCTCGCGGCGTCACCGACCGAGCTGCACCCGGCGAGCACAACGAGAAGCGGAACGGCAAGAAGCGGAGCGAATCGGCGAATCATGCTTTCGAGCCTACGGGGACCGGCCCGCCCAATCCTGAAAGACCGGTCACCCCCACGCTCTGCACGCGCAACTCTCAGGATCAGCAGAAACCGGCTCCCTAGGATGAACCGAACACTTTTCGCCTTGGAGGACATCATGAAGTGCCCGACAGATTCAGCCACCCTCGTCATGAGCGAGCGCAGCGGCGTCGAGATTGACTACTGCCCCGAGTGCCGGGGTGTGTGGCTCGACCGCGGTGAACTCGACAAGATCATCGAACGCGCCGAGAACGAGATCGCGAAGAGCACTCCAGCTCCAGCCGCGCCTGCGATGCCCCAGCAGCAGTACCCGACGAACCCCCGTTCGTACGCCCCGCAGTACGGTGAGCGCAACAACGACCGCCGCTACGACGACCGCGACGGCTACCGCAAGTCGAAGAAGGAAAGCTGGATCGCCGACCTCTTCGGTTAACCCGAGAGCCGACGTGTCGACCCACGTCACCACTCGATGAACGGATGCTGTCCCGCACGCTGCGGGACAGCATCCGTTTATCGTTTAATGACGTGAACCGCGCACGATCTCGGTTCCGAGGGCATCGAGCCGCTGGGTCCAGAAGCCGCGGAAGTGCTCGAGCCAGTCGTCGACCGCGTGAAGCGGATCGGCGTCGACCGCGTAGATGCGCCGCCGGCCATCAGCACGGACCGTCGTGAACCCCTGCTCGCGCAGCACTTTGAGGTGTTGCGACACAGCCGGCTGGCTGATGCCGAACTCACCACGGATGATGTCGACGAGCTCGCCAGCCGGCCGCTCACCATCCGCAAGCAGCTCGAGCAGCCTGCGCCGCACCGGGTCGCCCAGGATGTCGAACGCGTGCACTACCCGGCAACACCCTCGGCGGGGTCGGGTCCGACGCCGGTGTAGGCCGCGAGGCAGCGAGCTGCGGCAGCGTCTGCGTCGGCCTTCTTCTCCCCTGCCGCGATGCTGGCGTTCCGCCACGCATCGTTCGATCGAGTCATGAAACGGATGCCATCGGCTGATTCCATCCAAGCCATGGCTTCTTCGGGAGCGAGGCTTGCGCCGCTCGAAGTGTGGAGGGCAAGACCGAGGAGCATCGAGTCCCAGCCGATACCGACGGCGCCCGGGCCGAACTGCTTCCAGTCGGCGTCGTCGACGAGCGCCGCGTGCTCGACCTCGAGGGTCGCCGAGTTTTCGTCGCCGGTGAGGCGGGCGGTGACCCAGCTGACGTCGCCGCCGTATTCCCACGTGACTGCGAGGGTGTGTGGCTCGGCGCACTCGAGGATCTCGCCGCCAGCGTTGCCCTCCAGCTGGTAGTGCCCGCCGAGCTTGAGGTCACCGCTGATCGGCATGAGCCAGCGCGAGATGCGATCGCCGGTAGTGATCGCATTCCACAGGTCGGCCTGGCTGGTGGGATAGGTCTGCGACAGGGTGAGGACGCGACCGTTTTCGCCGTCGATCTCGCGGCGGCTCAGGGTTCGCGTGACGGCGTCGATCTGGGCGCCGGTCGCCTCTGTGAGTTCCGAAGTGTTGATGTCCATGCGGACAAAGTATCAGGCGCGACTTATATGTGCAAGCGTCGCCTCAAGACCGTGCCCCTCAGTTGCCCGCTCGGCGGGCAGCGGCGGTCCAGGCGGAGTTCCGTCGCCGAACGGCCGTCCACCGAGTAATTCGCGACCGTGCGCTGTGAGCCAGCCAGAGGCATCCGGCCCCGCAGGCACAATTCCGGTCGGGTTGATGTCGGAGTGAACGACGTAATAGTGCTGCTTGATCTGCTCGAAGTCTGTGGTGTCACCGAAGCCGGGCGTCTGGAACAGGTCGCGGGCGTATGCCCACAGCACCGGCATCTCGGTGAGCTTGTTGCGGTTGCACTTGAAGTGGCCGTGGTAGACCGCGTCGAACCTGGCGAGGGTGGTGAAGAGGCGAATGTCGGCTTCGGTGATGGTGTCGCCGACGAGGTAACGCTGCCCGGCGAGCCGTTTCTCGAGCCAGTCGAGCCGGTCGAAGAGACGCGAATACGCCTTCTCGTATGCCTCCTGCGACCCGGCGAATCCGGCGCGATAGACGCCGTTGTTGACGTCGCGGAAGACGAGGTCGTTGACCTCGTCGATCTCAGCGCGGAGGTGCTCGGGGTACAGGTCGGGTGCGCCGTCACGGTGGTGCTCGGTCCACTCGGTTTCAAAATCGAGCGTGATCTGCGGAAAGTCGTTCGTGACGACCTTGCCCGACGCGATCTCGACGATCGCTGGCACCGTGATACCGCGCGGGTAGTCGGCGAATCGCCGGAAGTAGGCGTCCTGCAGGTGGTGAATGCCGAGCACGGGGTCGAGTCCGTCTGGGTCGAGGTCAAAGGTCCAGCTGCGGGCGTCATGGGTGGGGCCGGGCAGGCCGAGCGAAATCGCGTCCTCGAGACCGAGCAGCCGTCGAACGATGGCCGTGCGGTTCGCCCACGGGCAGGCGCGGGCGGCAACCAGTCGGTACCTGCCTGCCTCGACTGGCCAGCCGTCGCGACCGTCGCGCGTGATGCGGTCTTCGATGTAGTTCGTGTCGCGGGTGTATTCCTCGCCCGGCTCGACGTAGCTGCCCGTCGTGGATCCCTGCGTGCTCATGACATCAGCCTAGGCACCGGCGCCGGGCGCGCCCCGTTTCGCCCGGGGCCTCGACGCCAGCACCGAGGCCCGCTACCCTGCCTCTGGGTTCCCGATGAACGCGACCGGGCGCTCAGGGGCCTGAGCTGTCACAAATCGTCCCAAAGCGGCGCGCGGTGAACGACGAAGTATGTCTCTTCAGCGGAGCAGCGACTCTCAGGCGCCGGCGAAGAACGAGCCGATGGCCCTGGACAATCCGACGAGGTCGTTCACGTGAGCCAGTTCGCGCGCGGAGTGCATCGACAACAGCGGCACTCCGACGTCGAGCACCCGAATGCCGAGTCGCGTCGCCGTGAGCGGGCCGATCGTCGAGCCACACGGCACGGTGTTGTTCGACACGAACTCGCTGTACGACACGTCGGCAGCGGCGCAGGCACGTGCCCACAGTGCTGCTCCTGCAGCGTCGGTCGAGTAGCGCTGGTTGGCGTTGATCTTCAGCAACGGGCCTGAGCCCATCACCGGCTGGTTCACCGGGTCGTGCTTCTCGGCGTAGTTCGGGTGCACCGAGTGGCCGGCATCTGCCGAGAGACACCACGAGTCGGCATACGCACGCAGCTTGTCTGACACGCTCGCGCCGAGGCCCGCCCCGATCCGTGAGAGCACGTCGTCGAGCATCGGTCCGGAGGCACCCGAGCGGGAGTTCGACCCGAGCTCTTCGTGATCGAACGCGGCGAGCACGTTGATGTGGTCGGCGTCCTCTGGCGCACCGAGCAGCGCGACGAGACCGGCGTATACCGAAGACAGGTTGTCCATCCGTCCCGCAGCGAACAGCGAGTCAGCGAGGCCGAACCGGCGCGGCTCCTGGGTATCTGCGGTGAGGATGTCGTAGCCGGCAACAGCCCAGCCGTCGATCCCGGCGATGTGAGCCAGGTGCCCGATCAAGTCAGCCTGGCTGGCGTCACCAACCCCGAAGACCGGGGTGGTGTGGCGCTGCCTGTCGAGCGTGAGTCCGGCATTGGCGTCGCGGTCGAGGTGAATGGCCAGCTGCGGAATCCGCAGGAACGGCCCGGTGCGCACGAGGTACTCACGTCCGTCGCGGGTGACGAGGCGACCGGCGAGCTCAAGCTCCCGGTCGAGCCAGGAGTTGAGGAGCGGCCCACCGTAAATCTCGACACCGGCCTGCAGCCAGCCGTGCGACCCGATCGTCGGCTTCGGCTTGAGCTTGAAACCCGGCGAGTCGGTGTGCGCTCCCAGAATTCGAAAAGGCGTTATTGACGCGGATGCCATCGGCTGGTTCCACGCGATTACCGCGCCATCCCGAACGACATAGCGCTTCCCAGCCTCTGTCGGCCATTCTGCCGATTCCTTCAGTCGCGAAAAACCCGCGTCATCGAGCCGTCGAGCCACCTCGGCTGCCGCGTGGTACGACGACGGGCTGGCCGCTATAAAACGGGCGAAGTCCTCGATGTACTCGGCGACGGAATCGGTTCGGGCGGGCGCGTTCGTCATGGTTCCATCCAATCACGCGCCCGCCCTGCGCGATTACTGGGCGGTGTAGCCGCCGTCAACCAGGTACTGCGACCCGGTCACGAACGAGGCGTCGTCCGAGAGCAGGAACAGCACCACCTTGGCGACCTCTTCGGATGCACCGAGGCGACCGATCGGGTGCTTCGCGACGAGACCGTTGTATGCCTCTTCCGGCAGCCCCTGAAGCAGCGGGGTGTCGATGTAGCCCGGGTGCACCGAGTTGATCCGGATTCCCTTGTCGGCGTAGCTGATCGCCGCAGCCTTGGTCATGCCGGCGACGCCGTGCTTGGCCGCAACGTAGGGCAGCGCGTTTGCGTCGCCGACAACTCCGAGGATGGATGAGGTGTTGACGATCGCTCCGCCGCCAGCCGCGAGGATCGCGGGCACCTGGAAGTGCAGTCCGTAGAAGACGGAGTCGAGGTTGACGCCCATCAGTGCGCGGTATCCGGCGATGTCGATGTCGGCGACTGGGCCCTGTGGGCCGCCGATTCCGGCGTTGTTGAACGCGAGGTGGAGTCCACCGTATGTGTCGACTGCCTTCTGCACCGCAGCCTGGACGTCGTCGGGGTTGGACACGTCACCGGCGATAGCGACGGCTGTTCCACCCGCCGAGGTGATCTCGTCGGCGACCGACTGGGCAACCTCGATCTTGAGGTCGTTGATGACGACGCTCGCACCCTCGGCCGCGAGGGCCGTGGCGACTGCCTTGCCGATACCTGATCCGCCGCCCGTAACGAGCGCGGTCTTGCCTGCAAATTTCTCAGTCATGTTTTCTCCTTCAGCCCCTTGTGGAGGCACGTGGAAGGTCGGCCCAAACGACCGACTACTTATCCCAACAACATTTCCCCCGATTTATTCACTTGCATAAGACTGTGCCGCTTCAGTCGCCGGAAAATCCGCCCTCGGGTGGACCATACCTGCCCGTGGCACCCGGGGAATCCAGCAGCGAACGGAGCTGGTGTATCGGCGAAACTCCTCACCGAAGCGCTGCTCCAGATCGCTTTCCTCGTGCGGTCTGATGGCGAAGTTCCACAGCAGTGAGCCAGCAATCGCATAGATGACGACGAGCCACGAAGAGAGCAGGAGTCCGACACCGATGCCCTGCACGATGCCGGAGACCGCCATCGGATTGCGCACCCACAGGTAGGGACCGGCAACAACCAGCCTGTGGGGCATGGCTGACGGCAGCGGCGTTCCGTTTCCAAGCGTCGACATGGTGACGGCGGCCCAGATACCGAGGGCGCTTGCGGCGATGAGCACCACTCCCCCCAGCGTTGCGGCGAGCACCGACGGCGGGAGGGCCAGTTCCCACCGTCGCTCGAGCGCAGCAACGACCAGGGGAATTACGACGAGGAAGAGTCCCCAGAAGACCGCGATCTGCCGGAAGGTTCTCGCCACGTGAGTAGCGGCCGCTGGAGCAACGGCCGCCGGACGAAACGCGAACGGGCCACGGATGAGCTCGGACGTCGGCACCCGCCCCAGCACGAGAAGACACAGCGCAAGCGCGGAGCACACGGTGGCCGCGATCATGATGATTACGCCCCAGCCGGCCTCTGTCGTGACCGTGGCATATACGGCGAGCGCCATCGCGACACAGCCCGTCCAGCCCGCCGTCACGGCAGCCGCACTTCGAACACCGCACGCCGCGATCGCCGAGGCCACCACGAAAAGCGGAATGTCGAAGCACGCCACCAGAACGGGATCAAGACCGCCCAGGGTCGCTTCGCGCACGAAAGGTGAGGTGAAAACGGCGAACCACCAGATCGCCCCTGCCGCCGCCTGCACGGCGAAATAGATCCGGCCCCAACGCATGCCCTCACCCTTCGGTGCGTGATCCACGAGCGGTCAGGACCGGAACGCAGCGAAGTCGGGGTGCCGCTTGAGCGCCGACTCCCCCGCGCTTCCCCAGACGGCAAGCACCGCGACAGACTCGGCGTGTGCGCAGGCCACAAGGAGCGGTGCCTGATCGTTGACCCGGAGCACGACGGCACCGGGAACAAGATGAACGGCAGTGATGTCCGCGTATGGCACGTCGATCAGTCCGCCGCTCCCCCGGAGCAGGATGCGACGATCTGTTACAGCGAGACTGACATCGTCAATCGACGACCAGGCTCCGTCGGTGCGCGGCGAGCGCTGAGTGTCCGGACCAGCTTCGGATGAGGATGCCAACGCTCGCGCTGATGCGGTGAGCGTGCGGGTCGTTGGTGTGGGCTGCCGGTGCCTGGCGACGACCGCGGTTTCGGAGAGGAAAACCAGCTCAGTGGCATCCGTTTGAATATCGGGTGACGTTGTCGCCTGCGGAAGCAGTCCGTTCGACAGGGACCACAACAACTCACTCCCCTGCTGGATGCCGTTGCTCGCCGGGCCGGTCACCTGGCGGGCTTCGACGCGGCGGGCATGCATCGCCCGAACGACGAAGTAGAGACACACCGCGGGGACGAGAATGGCGAGCGCGAGCGCGGATTCGGAGATGAACCAGCTGACCGTTGAGGCCGGAGCGTCGGAGGTTTCGGTGGCGATCCAGACCCACCCGAAACCGATGAGCGCGACAAGCCCGACTATGAGGGGCACCAGCGGGCTCTGTCTGCGGGTCACCCGTCTAATCTACGGTCTCTCGGCACTCTCGAACACGAGTGGCCCAATTCGCAACCCCTTGCATCAAATTCGGGCCGCGGCCTTGACTTGAGTCAGCAATGGAGAGAGGACACAGACCATGAGCACTCCAGAAGACAGGGAACGGGACGCGCGCACAGCCGCGTACGATCGGGACGCCGGGCCACAGACGCACGGCGCTGTACCCGCTGAATCACAGCAGTCGCACCGCGAAAACGTGGTCGCACGGGAGAAGGAACGCTTCGGCGGAATGAAATTCGGGTCGGCGTTCTTCGGCTGGCTGACCGCGGTCGGACTCACTGTGATCCTCACAGCCCTAGTCGCGGCGATAGTTGTCGCCGTATCCGGTGGGGTTGAGGATGCTGCGGAGAGCACGCTGAGTGCGCAGCTCGGTGGAGTCCTCGTGTACGCGATCGTCGTGCTCGCGGTGTTGTTTGTCGCCTACTACTGCGGTGGATATGTCGCCGGGCGCATGGCACGGTTCAGCGGAGCGAAGCAGGGCATCGCGGTCTGGATCTGGTCTGTCGTGATCGCTATCGTTGTCGCGATCTTCGGAGCGATCGCTGGCAGCCAGTTCAACATCCTGGCCAACCTCAACACCTTCCCGCGGATTCCGATGAGTGCGGATGAGCTGACATCCGGCGGAGTCATCACGGCGATTCTTGCGCTCGTGGTTGCCCTCGGTGGCGCAGTTCTCGGCGGTCTCGCCGGAATGCGATTCCACCGCCGCGTTGACCGCGCTGGCCTCGGCCGCTAGTTCAGAAAGGAAACAGATGCTGGATTCACGAGACATCGGTGGCCTGCAGGGCGCCCCGGTCCACGGACCCGACAACGAGAAGATCGGCAACGTTCACCAGGTCTTTGTTGACGCGGTGACCGGTGCGCCGAACTGGGTAACCCTCAAGACGGGTTTCCTTGGGCGCCACGAAATCTTCGCACCGCTGGCGAACTCCACCTGGGACGGAGAGATTCTGCGACTGGACCTCGACAAGGAGACCCTGCTCGCTGCACCGCGGCTGAACGCGGACGAGGGTCTCAGTCCGCACAACGAGGAGGCGCTCAACCGCCACTTCGGCCTGAGCGATGTGGACACCGACGGCGGAACGGCGCGCCCAGCCGAGGAATACCCCGAACGGACGGAACTCCTGGAGCAGGCCGCCGCCCGCCAGCGTAACGAGGAGGGCGGGGAGCGCTCGGCGCACGACGCCGGCGAGAACACGCACGACAGTGAGAACGACGGGCACGCTCGCGAGACCGACGAGCAGGCGCACGACCGCAACTTCGACGAGCAGGCACGCGAGAACGAAGCGGCTGAGCCTGTTCGGGACAGCGGGGGAGACGTGGGCCGAGAATCCGCCCCGGTTCGGGCGGACCTCGGCGACGTACAGGCGAACGGCGGTTCATCGGGACCGCGCCACGCTAAACCGAACTCCGCGCTGTAGAACCAGTTGAGGCCCGGGGTCACTGCGCTCCGGGCCTCAACATCATGAACCGACGACGACGCCAGCGCCCCACAAGCGCACTGACGCCACGACCGACGGCGGACCGCTCGCGGTCCGCCTCCATATCGGAAATGGAATGGCATGAGCAATCCAGAATATGACGCGGCAGAACCAGCCCTGGAGGGCCAGAACAAACCGGTTGTCCACGACGACGCCCACGAAGATGCCCGCAGGCGCGAGCGGATGCAGGCGCTCGAGGACGAAGCCATCGAGTCGGAACACATCGACAATTTCCTCGCCGGCGGGGCCGATGAGCTCCTCTGACCCTCGGGCATCCCCCGCTCCTCGTGCCCCAATGCAACAATCGGAATATGCCAACCCGCCTTCTTCTGCTCGCTGACACCCACGTCCCAAAACGAGCACGAGAGATGCCAGGTCAGGTGTGGGACGCCATCGACCAGGCCGATGTTGTGTTCCACGCTGGTGACTGGGTGACCGAGGATCTGCTCGACTCGATCGAGCACCGGGCCGCCCGGTTGATTGGCGTGTACGGCAACAATGACGGTGAAGCCCTGCGGCGTCGCCTGCCGCTGGTCGCGAACGCGGTGATCGATGGCATCCGTTTTTCAATGATTCACGAAACGGGACAGGCGAAGGGCCGGGAAGTAAGGGCTGATCTGGGGTTTCCTGATGCGGATGTGTTGATCTTCGGGCACAGCCACATTCCGTGGGACGCGGTGAGCCCCAATGGGCTCCGGCTCCTCAACCCCGGTTCGCCAACTGATCGTCGGCGACAACCCGTCTGCACCTACCTGACGGCGGTCGCTGACGATGGCGAGCTTCGGGATGTCACGCTCGTGCCTGTCGCGCGAGCATAGGGATTTCGCTCCCGTTCGCAACCCCTTGAGGCTCTTCTCGAGGTCGCCCTAGCGTGAATATTCCGACGATTGGAGAATCATGAGCGATGCAGAGAACACCGGTTCGAACGACACCTCGGTGAACGACGAGAGCCCGGCAACAGACGGTCTGACCTCTGAGGGCGGCGTCTGGGGGGTTGGCGACCCGAAGGACGAGGAAATGCTCGCCAACCAGACCGTCACCAATGATGCGGTCGCAGGCGAGCCGGTCGACGCCGCGTTCATTGACGTTGACGAGGCTGACGTTGAGACCTCGCTGTCTGGCGACTCGATGGATTCTGAGAACGACCAGCACCTCTTCAGCAACACGCACGGAGAGGTCGAGCCGGGCACGGACAACCAGGACACTACGACGTCGCAGTTGACCGACGCTCTCGACAGCGACGCTCTCGCCTCGAGCGAGGCTCCAGCCACAGATGAGACCGGCTCCGAAAACTAAACCAGTCGATCAGCGACCTGCCGCCCCTACCCGGGCGGCAGGTCTCTGTAGTTAACCCGGAAACGACCGACTCTCTGCCATCGGGATCCTCACGGATGCCGCGCCTAGAATGAATCCGGATACGGCTGGAGGGCCCTTGAACGCAGCATCATTCGGGTCGATCGCGCTCGACGTCGTTCTCCTTGTCGTTGTTGTTGGCGCCCTGATCCAGGGCTACAGCCGCGGGTTGTTTCGTATCGTCGGCGGCATTGCGGGCATGATTGCCGGGGGAGTGGCCGCGTTCTTCTCCCTGCCACTGATCGCCACCTGGCTCCCGGAATGGCGGGTTCTCGCGTCCATCGCCGCGGCGGTGCTGCTCATCAGTATCGGATACACGGTCGGCATCGCGCTCGGAAACCTGATTCGGCGCCCGCTGCACAAGACCCCGCTCAAGCTGGTCGACAAGCTCGTTGGCGCGCTCGCAAACACCTCGGTCGCGCTTCTGGTCATCTCGGTACTCGCCTTCAGCGCGCAGGCCCTCGGAGCGCCCATGGTGAGCCAGGCCATGGCGTCGTCCACCGTGCTTCGCACCCTCGACTCGCTCATGCCTGCGCCCGTCGAGTCGTTCCTGGCCCAGGTGCGCACCACCGTCATGAACGACGGACTGCCGCGTGTCCTCGACGCGGTCGGTGTTCCGACGACCTCGCCAGACTTGCCCGCCGTCCAACTGGACTCTCCGGCGTTGACGACAGCAGCGGCATCCGTCGTTCGAATCACCGGAAACGCGCCATCCTGCGGAACCGGGCGCGTGGGGAGCGGATTTGTCGTCTCCGAGGACCGCGTCGTGACCAACGCCCACGTGCTGGCCGGGGTGACGGAGCTCGTGGTTGAGGCGCCGAACGAAATGCCGCGGCCAGGCCGCATCGTGTACTTCGACCCCGTGGATGACCTCGCCGTGATCGACGTATCCGGACTCGACGCTCCGGCCCTGCCGATGGCGACGGCACTCTCGCCCGGATCCGAGGCCGCGGTGATGGGTTACCCGTTCGGCGGACCGTTCACCGCAGGGTCGGCGAGCGTTCTCGCCCACGGCACCACGCTCGTTCCCGACATTTACGGCGCCACCCCGGCTCCGCGCCAGGTCTACACGCTCGCCGCCAACGTGCAGCAGGGCAATTCGGGCGGCCCGCTGCTGACGACGGACGGCGCGGTTGTCGGCGTAATTTTTGCGAAGTCGGATGTCACGGAGAACGTTGGTTATGCGCTCACCATGGAAGAGGTACTTCCGGTGATCGCACAGGCACCGTCGTTCTCGGCCCAAGTGCAATCAGGCGCTTGCACGCGATAAGACGCGGACGCTAGCGGAAGTCGCTGAGTCCCATGCGCTGGACCTGCGGGATGTACGCCGGGGCTCGCACGCCGGCTCCCGTGAGATTGTCGCATCGTGTGAACTGGCCGCCGATCCGTTGGAGAAGGCAGGTTTGCGAGAAGGTGAGCGTCTCGGACGGTGATGGTGCGGTGGAAGCGGCAGCCCCACCGGAGAGACCGGCGACTCCCGCGCCGAGTAGAAGCGCGCCAGCAGCGGCACTAACGGCAAGACGACCACGTATTTTCAACATCAGCACACCCTTTTCTTGAGGCGACCAACGCCCGCCGGGAGCACCCGACAGCCGTAAACCGGTGGGAGCCGACGGATCCCCAGGGGGAAAGATCACGCCGACTCCGCACCTGATCTGGCTTGAGGATCCTCCGCATGACACCACCTACACATCAGAAACCACCCCTCAGAACCTCGTAGCGAACCCTGAGATCCGGGCGACGAGAGGTCATTTTGCCGAATTCCAGGTGCGCAAATCAGGAAATATCCTCAGGGGAGGGGCTCGGCTGCCGGACCGATCAGTGCAACACTGGGGCAATGGAGGCGCGGGGAAGCGTACCGGACCCCGTTCTCGTCGGTCGCGACGCAGAACTGGCCGTCCTTCGCGCGATTCTTGAACGGGCGAGCGGCGGAGATGCGGCAACCCTCCTCGTCACGGGAGACCCCGGTGTGGGCAAGACTGCCCTGGTGAGAGGGGTAAAACGCCTTGCCGGTTCCGTCACCGAACTGTACGGAACCTGCCTTCCGCTTACCTCACTGAGCGTGCCATTCCTCGCGTTGCGCTCGGCGGTGCGCAATCTCAGCCCCGACGACGGGCCACCGCCGCCGCGCGTGACGGACACCACCATGAACGTTCCCGTTCTCATTGACACGTGGCTGGACGAACTGTGTGCCATCCGCCCGGTGGTCCTCACGGTTGACGATCTCCAGTGGGCCGACCAAAGCACTCTCGACGTGCTCATGTACCTGATCGCCGGGCGAGTGCGCCGACCCCTCACCATCCTCTGCACCATCCGCAAGGACGACTCAAACCTTCGGCTGCAGCGCTGGCTCGCGGACATCCGCCGTCTGCCCGAGATCACCGAACTGGTTCTCCAGCCGCTGGATCGGATCGCGACCGGTGAACAGATGGCCAAAATCTTTGACAGCACTCCGCACCAGTCCCTCGTCGACGAGGTCTACTCGCACACACGTGGAAACGCCTACCTCACCCGGCTCGTTGTTTCCGGCCTGTCCGCAAACGCCCGCCATATCCGGTCGAACTTCCCCGACGATCTGCGCTCGGCGGTGCTGCAGTCCTGGCGGCAGCTTTCGCCCGAGGCACGCCGCCTCGCGCAAACGCTCGCGGTAAACGGCGGCCCGATGAGCGTGAACGACCTCGAGGCGGTCTCCGGCGTCCACGACATCCTGCCGCTGCTTGCGGAGGCCGTCGACGCAGGAACTGTCGATGCGGCACCCAACGGCACGTACTGGTTCCATCACCCGCTCATCGCTGAGGTGCTCGAGCGCTCTCTCGCGCCGGACTCCAGCCACCGCTGGCATGCCCGTTTCGCGGACTACTACGAAGGGAAGCTGTCGGACGGCCCCGGACGTATCGAAGTGCTCGTCGCGGTCGCGGACCATCACGACCGTGCCGGGCATGCGGCCGAGGCGCTCGATTGGGCGCTTCAGGCGGCTGAGGAAGCCGGCGACTCCGGTGGGCGTCCCGAGATGCTCAGGCTCCTGCGCCGGGCCGTTGCCCTGCGGAAGGAACTTCCGGATGCGTCCGCGAGCGTTCATGACCTGCTCGTGCGACTTCGCGCAGCGGCGGATGCTGCCGGGGCGCACGAGGAGGAGCTCGGTGCGATCGAGCAGTTACTCGAGAACCCGGATCTGCCTCCGCTCGACGTTGCCGAGATGCTGGTCCGCAGGATGCACCTGCGATTCTCGACCGGGCGTGCGTTTCTCTCCGTTCCTGAAGCTCGCGCCGCAGTGGACGTAGCCCGGTCTGACGCGTCCAGTTGGCAATACGCCCTCGCGCTGGCAGAACTCGCCCACGCCGAACTCTGGGCCGGTGTCGACGGGGCTTCGGCGCGGGCAGCGGATGCCCTGGACCTGGCACTGAGCGCCGGACACCCACGAGCGATGTCCTATGCCCATTCGGCGATGGCCATGGCTGTCCTGTTCGACCAGCACAACGACGCCGAGGCGTTCGATCACGCGTCGAAGGGACTCGAGGAGGCGGTCGACGCGCGCGACTGGTGGGCCTACGTCCATGCCGCGTCGTGGGAAGCGCATGCTCTCGAAACCTGGACGGCGCAGGAGTTCGCGAACCACCTCAGCGGGAGGCGTGAGCGCCTGAGCGCGTTGAACGCCCCGCACACCTACCTGGCGTATCTCTCGGCCGAAGAATCGTCCTCTCGACTGGCCTTCGGTGATTGGATGACGGTCCTCGGCGGGCTTCGCGTCGTCCTTGGCTCGGATCCGGGAGCTGTGGCAGACGCCACTGCCCGCCTCACAGCGGCTCGGCTCTCAGCCTGGCAGGGTCACACGGCAGAAGCGCACGCGCATCTTGAGCGCGCAGACGAGTTGTTCGGAGACAAAAGCGAGTTTCTGGCGCTCCCTTTCGATGCAGTGCGAAGCGAGGTCGCCCTGGCGCAGGGGAACAACACCGCCGCGTTCGACGCAGCTCTCGCCGGTGCGACATTCACCGGACTTCCGCCCATGCGATGCGAATGGCTGGTTCCGCTTGCCGCGTCGGCTCTGGCTAACCTGATCGGCGAGCAACGAGATGCAGGCCAGGACCCCACCGACCTGATCGATCAGCTCGACGGATTCGTCGCACAGTTTCCCGCAGTCATCCGTCATACCGGCGCTGGATCCGACCTCTACGACCGCCAGTGTTCAGCCCTGGAAGCCCTATATGCCGCCGAGGTTGCACGCGGGCGAGCGCATGCCGATCTGGGCATTCAATGGGTGAACGTTGCCGATCGGTTCGCCGATGCGCGACTTCCGTGGGAGGAGACGTACGCCTGCTGGCGGGCCGCTGAGTCGCTGCTGACGCGAGGTCATCACCATCGTGACCAGGCAGCATCCGTGCTTCGCCGTGGAGTCGACCTGAGCGAACGGCTCTCCGCCGACCCACTGGGGCAGTTGCTGCTGTCGCTGGCTGAAACCGCGCGAGTGCCGCTCGGGCACGTCGAGCAGGCGGGCACGTCACGCTTGCCCGAGGCGGGGCTCACACCGCGCGAGCACGAGATCCTCGATCACGTCATCGCCGGGCGGACCTACTCGGAAATCGCCCGGGCGCTGGTGATCAGCGAGAAAACGGTGAGCTCGCACATTTCGAATCTGCTGCGCAAAACAGGAACGGCAAACCGGGTCGATCTGGCCCGGTTTGCCAGTCGTACGCTGCGTGAGTAGCGGCGAGAATTGGTTTACAGCGCGCTCTCGTACTGGAACCACGGCGGGTGCGCGGCAACCTTCGCCTTGTACGGCGTCGATTCGAGCATTTCCTTCACCGTTTCCCGAACGGACACCGTTGCGACACTGATCACTGAGATGGCGTCGAACGGCAGGCTGGTCTCGACGAGGACTTCAGCCTCAAGAATGGCACCCGATTCCTCCTCGGCACGGAGCTTGCGCAGCATTCGCTCGGCGCTTTCCTTCGTGGCCTCGAGTCGGGTGACCGCTCCTGCAGCGTCTCCGTCGGTGACGACGATGTTGGAGTAGCCGGGTTCGCTCGTGTCGCGGACCTTCTTGATCGAGCTGACCAGGACCACGTAGTCGTTGACGGCTGTGCTGCGTGCTTCACCTGAGAGCCGCGGGTCAGCGGCGTCGGACCGAAGGCTCGCCCAAAGGCTGGCGTTCGGGGTCAGGAAGAACGGCACGTAGTCGGCGACCGTCGCGGTTCCTGCCTTCGAAACCAGGGTCGAGCGTCGCGCGTCGCGGTTCTCGGGAGACGAGATGTCAACGCGGGGATCCGCTGACACGGAGTCAGCGAGCAACACTCCGGACGCGAGCATCTTCTCGAGGTTTGAGATGTGGGTGACATGGTAGATCCGCTGCTCGGCGATGTCGATCGACGACTCCGCTGCGGCTTTCGACCCTGCGGCAGGGGCCGTGCGCAGGCTTGTGGTGCGAGGACGAGGTGCGCGTTTCGGAGCGACAACGACCTTCGGAGCTGGTGGGGCGGAGGGGAAACAGGTTGCACAGGCTCCGTTTTCGAAACCGTGCTTACATTCGTTGCTCAAGGCAAACCTTTCGGAGAGCGTGGCGTGCGCTCGGCGCCCGAGGGGGGACCCGGTGCCACCTCTCTACGTTACGGGGTTTCGCTGGGTATTCGAACTTCGAACACCGCTGGCCCGCACCGATGAACAGTGCGGGCCAGCGGGAGAAGCACCTACGCGCCGGCGAGCACTGACTCGTCGAGGCGCGGGTAGTCGGTGTAACCGAGTGCACCCTCTGCGTAGAAAGTTGCCGGGTTCGGCTCATTCTCGGGGTGCTCGCCGCTCCAGCGCTCCACAAGGTCGGGGTTGGCGATCGCCATTCGACCGATCGCGACGGCGTCAGCGTGTGACGAATCGATGAGCTCGATCGCCTCGTCGCGGGTGGTGACGGCGCCGAACCCGCTGTTCGCGATGATCTTGCCGCCGAACCGCGAACGCAGTCCCTGAACAAAGTCGCCGGTCGGGTCGTTGTGCAGAATGCTGAGGTAGGCAAGCCCGAGCGGGGCAAGCCCGTCCATCAGCGCACCGTAGGTGGCCGCAACGTCGTCCGCGTCGGTTTCGAGCACGTCCTGAATGTTGTGTGAAGGAGAAATACGGATGCCTACGCGGCCTGGCCCCACAGCATCCGCTACCGCTTTGGTCACCTCGAGAACGAAAGCCGCGCGCTTCTCGGGCGATCCGCCGAATGCGTCGTCTCGCGTGTTGGAGGCGGGGGAGAGGAACTCGTGCAGGAGGTAGCCGTTCGCACCGTGAACTTCGACTCCGTCGAGGCCCGCCTCGATTGCTCGAACGGATGCTGTCACGAACTCATCGCGAACCGTCTCGAGTTCTTCGAGAGACAGTGCATGCGGCACCGGGAAGGGAAGCTTGCCGTCCGGCGTGCGCACGTCACCATCGATCGCGATCGCACTCGGTGCGACGATGCGGTCGGTGCCGGTGATCGCCGTGTGCGAGACACGACCGCCGTTCATGACCTGCATGACGATGCGTCCGCCCCGAGCGTGAACAGCCTCGGCGACCGAGCGCCAGCCGGCGACCTGCGCATCGGTGATGATGCCGGGCTGGCCCGGGTATGCACGTGACTCGGCGCTCGGGTACGTTCCCTCGGTGATGATCAGCCCAAGGCTGGCTCTCTGCGCGTAGTGTTCGGCGATCAGGTCGCCTGGCACGCCATCCTCTCCGGCACGGAGCCGGGTGAGTGGTGCCATCACTATGCGGTTGGCGAGCTGGAGGTCTCCGAGGGAAACGGGCGAGAACAAGTCCATAAAGTGCGTGCCTTTCGTTGGTGGGGCCCGGCTGAAGCAGGGCCTCTGGGCCCAACCGGGGGAGCGGGCGAACTATTCCGACCGCCTGGGAATGCCCCGTGCGATAGTGGAGCCATGTCTGAACCTCGGTTTCCCGACCTGATCACGATCGGCGAGACGATGGTCGTGATCGCGCCAACCAATGCGGGGTCGCTTGAGACCGCGACGGACTTCTCGCTCGGAGCCGGCGGGGCTGAGTCGAATGTGGCCATTCACGTCGCGGGGCTCGGCCAGCGAGCGGCCTGGGTGAGCGCGGTTGGGAACGATGCTCTCGGTCGTCGCCTGACCCGGCAGGTATCTGAGCGGGATGTCGACACCCGCTGGCTCACCGTGCACCCTGACGCACCTACCGGGGTGTACGTCAAGGACCCGGGCAGGGGCGTTCTGTACTACCGCGGCGGCTCGGCGGCCTCCCGGATGTCGCCGGCGTCCCTCGACGGCATCCCGCTCGAGCGGGCGTCGATCGTGCACATTTCCGGCATCACGGCAGCGCTCTCCTCGAGCTGCGATGCGATGCTCGACGCGGTGATCGAGCGCCTCGCTGCGACCGATGTGCTGCTGAGCTTTGACGTTAATTATCGGAGTGGACTGTGGGATGTCGCCACGGCCGCACCGCGACTGCTCGAGTTGGCACGACGGTCGGACATCGTGCTTGTCGGCCTGGACGAGGCAGAAACGCTGTGGGGAACGTCGACGGCGGAAGAGGTACGAGCGCTGATCGACACTCCCGCGCGACTCGTCATTAAGGACGGACATGTCGGAGCCACCGAGTTCTCGGCGGGAGGAGCCGTCTTCGTTCCGGCGATCCAGACCGAGGTGCTCGAGGCTGTCGGTGCCGGCGACGCCTTCGCGGGCGGCTACCTCGCCGCATCACTCGCCGGAGCGAACGCTGCGAACCGACTGACGGCGGGGCACCGGCAAGCCGTTCTCGCCCTGACCACGGCCGGTGATGTACCCGATGCTGTGTCGCTCGATGCCGTTCGGGAGTCACAGCCGGAGTTGAGCGCCCCGGCCGGCGAGACGGATGGGGCTCCCGATGCCCGCGGCGACCTTCGGAACGAACTGTCCCAGCTGAGCACCGAGGTGGTGGCCGAGGATCTCCGTGACCTCGACCTGCGCAGCACGGCAGAGATGGCAGCGGCCATGAACGCGCAGGACCGAACCGTCGCCGATGCCGTTGCGGCGCTCACACCGGCGATCGCCGCGGCCGTGGACGCCATCGTCGAACGCATGACGGCCGGCGGGCGCCTGATCTACATCGGCGCCGGCACCTCAGGCAGGCTCGGAGTGCTCGACGCGAGCGAGGTTCCCCCGACCTTCGGCACCGACCCGAGCCTCGTGATCGGCATCATGGCTGGCGGCCCCACGGCGATCACGTCTGCCGTTGAGGGCGCAGAGGATGATGCGGATGCCGGCGCGAACGACCTTCGTGCCGTGCACCTGCAACCCACCGATGTGGTGGTCGGCCTGTCGGCGTCCGGCCGCACGCCGTACGTCGCGGGAGCGCTCGCGTATGCCGCATCGGTCGACGCGTTGACCGTCGCCGTTGCGTGCAACAGCAATTCACGGATCGGCGCTCTCGCGAAGCATCCGCTCGAGGTTGTTGTCGGAGGCGAGTTCGTCGCTGGCTCGACCCGCCTCAAGGCCGGAACCGCTCAGAAACTGATCCTCAACATGATCTCGACGCTCACGATGGTGCGGCTCGGCAAGACTTTCGGCAACGTCATGGTCGACCTGAAGGTCACCAACGAGAAGCTCAGGGCGCGCGCGGAGCGCACGATTATGTCGGTGACGGATGCTTCGAGCGAGCGTGCAGCAACTGCCCTCGTCGCTGCGGATAACTCGGTGAAAGAAGCCATTCTGGCGATTCGGGGGAGCCTCACGCCTGACCAGGCGCGGCAGCTGCTCGCCGATCACCACGGGTTCCTGCGGGCGGCACTCGGGGCGGCGAGCGCCTGAGCTGTCTCGCCGCGACTATCGGTGTGACGTTCCGCCTGCGTGTGTGCCTGGCGTGTGCCTGAAGTGGAGCGCTAGTTCGGTGCGTCGACCGGCGCCGAGCTTCTTCCGTGCTTGAAGGATGTGTGATTCGACGGTTCGCACACTGAGGTACAGCCGCTCGGCGATCTCGGCGTTGCTCAGCCCGACGCTCGCGAGACGGCCGACCTCGAGTTCCCGTTTGGTGAGAAGGGCAAGTGGGGAGCTGGCCATCTGGAGCTGGGGCGTCGCATGGCGCTGGCCAGGTGAATCGGTCCATCCGCGACCCTGAGCCAAATGGGAAGCGGCCGTGAAGCTCGACGTTGCGGCCTCGGTCCGCCCGTGGGCGAGGTGGGCGACGTGAGCGGCGCCGTATGCGAGCGCGGACTCTGCGAACAAACCGATCGACTGGAGGTGCGTGGCCGCGGCGTCGAGCCGGAACGCATCAGCCGCGTCTGCCGCCCGAAGGTGCTCCTCAAGAGCGCGAGTTACCTCACACTGCTCGACAGGCGGCGGGCAACCGAGCTGGGCGACGGTCTTCTTCGCCGGTTCGCCCAGTGCGTATGCGAGGTGGAGAACGCGGACGAGCATCAGTCGGCAACGCCGATCCAGGGTGTCAGCGATGCTAAGGCACTTCTGTCTGGCAGCGTCGGTATCTCCCGAACTGATGAGGAGCTGGACCAAACCCAGGTCCTCACCAAAGCTTTGCCATGGCGATCGCGTGTTCTCAAAGGCGGCGAGTCGCGTGCGCATCGCGCGAGCGCTATCTGATTGTTTCAGCACGGCGAGGGTATGCGTAAGCAAGAGCAGAATCAGAGGGGTGAGAATGGCAGCCGTCGTGCCTTCGACCCGTTTGGCGGCGGCGAGCAGCTCGCTCAGCGCCTGGTCCGCGCGGCCACCCACGAGCGCAGCGTGCCCCGCGACGATGTTGACGCAGGCGAGGGCGGCAACGTCACCGCTGTCTGCTGCCTTGAGCGCAAACGAGTTTGCGTCTTTCATCAGCGTCGAGGATCGGGTCCCGGTCAGGCCGCGGAATAAACCCGAGTGCAGAAGAAACTCCAGGCTTGCATGTCTGACTTCCGGGCTGTCGGCTGAGCCGACCGCGATAAGTTCGGAGGCGAGCGTGCGACCGAGGTCGATTGCGGTGTCGAGTTCCCGAGCCCGACCCGTGTACACGTAAGCCGGAACCAGCGCTGTCAGCGACCGGAGCCGTATCTCAGGACTGGTGCTGCGCGCTTCGAGCAGGCGCTCGAGGTGGTCGATGCCGCGGGCGTATCGGGACTCAACAAGCTCGGAACCGGCAGACGTGAGGACCTCCCAGTCGTCGACCAGGTCATTCACCGTGCCCCAGCTTCGAGCGACATCGAAACAGGTTCGTCGCCTGGACTCACGATCTCCATCCCACTGAATGAGTGTCATCCACCACGACAGGAGTCGGATGTCGTTCTCGCGTTCCGTGTGAATCGCAGCCGGGGAGTTCTCGAGGAGCTCGAAAGCTCCATGTACATCCCTTTGCGCGGCACGGGCGCGGGAGAGCTGTTCCAGGATGCCGGGGCTCGTGTGGAGAGCGCGTGCGCGCCGCGCAAAAAGTTCGGCGGAGATTGGGTGCCCTGCGCTGTTGGCGCGCTCGGCGGCCCTCTCGAGGATGCGAGCCGCCTCCGCGGGAGAACCAGCAGTCGCGGGGGTCCCGTCTTCGTCGTTAGCCCACAAGGTGCCCACAACGACGCAAGCCTCCGGGCTGTCCGCTCCGTCGCGTATCAGGCACACCAACGCTTGCTCCAGGTCGCGCTCGCACTTCGCGATGAACACAGGATCTGCATCCGCCAGAAGCACATTCGCATACAGCACGCCAGTCGAGACGCCTTCAACTGACCCCGGGTTTCGGCGGATAAAGCGCCGACGCACAAGAGTGTTGATGACGTCCGTACCGAAGAGGCGGGTTGCCCACGGATAAGCCACCGGCCCGAGCTTCGCCAGGACGATGAGAGCGACTCGGTCGCGCTCCGTGAGCTCACCGAGCTGTGGCGCGACGAGCTCGATCAGTCGCGACGAAACGACGGCCGGTCCGACGGCAAGGGAGAACGAGTCGCCCAGGCTCCACCCGTCGGAATCGACGGCTGCCTGCGTAAGTTCGCGAAGGAGGAGAGGGCTTCCGGCAGCTTCCCCGATGATCTGCGCCCGCGTCACTGCGTCGAGTTGAACCTTGCCTGAGGCCTCGTTGACTATTCGAGTTGCTTCGTCATATCCAACACCTTTGAGGTCGACTCTCTCGGAGTCGAGGTCAGTCCACAGGGCCGATAGATCACGGCCTCGTAAAGGTTCACCTTGCCCTCGTGACGGCTCCGTGGAGATCGTCGCGATAAAGGGCGTACCGGTTTCCACCAAATGGTTCAGAAGAAGTGTGAAGGCTTCGTCGGAAAGCGCATGCGCATCGTCGATCGCCAACAGCTGATTCGGTTGCGCGTGCTGGATGTAGTCCAGAACGAGTTTCGTCGAACGCGCACCGCGGACTTTGATAATCGAGACCTGGGTGTCCACCGAACGCAGTTCAGTTACGAGGCGAGAGAGCATGAAACTTTTGCCAGCACCCCACGCCGCCGCAATCACGACCCCGGTTCCGAAACCGAGACGCGAGAGAAGATGCGAAACCAGGCGCTCTCGTTCCGCGTCCAAGGTAGATGAACCCTCAGCGACCTCGATGTGGAAGGCGGAGTACCCCACAGCGCTTGTTACCGTCACGTTTGTTCCCCCGAACCGTTTGTATCGATCTCAATTGCGGAGAGACGCCTTACCTCCCCGACCCGCCCGAACACCTCAGTAGTAACGTGATTTCGCGATTCACTGCTGAGACGGTCTCGGTAGTCGCTACTGAAGCCGCCGGTTTTCCGAGGGAAGAAGAACGTGCAAAGCCGGTCAACTTCGACCGCCAGCCACACCTTGATCTTCCAAACCCGAGCGTGCCCCCATACCCGGGGTTGAACAATCCTAACTTCCCTCAGGTTGCGCCTCAGTACATCAGCATCGCTACTGAGTTTAAGCAGTAGTTCACCCTCGTTTTCACCGCACCCGCCGGCAATACCTTCATTTTGGGCCCTTCTGTCGGCCCTCAAATGACGCGGGTCGTTCCCCGCCGTCATTCCTTCTCGAATTAGGGGATTTCATGAATTCAACGCGAGCTCGCGGTAGGCCGAAAGCATTGAGGCTGGGAGCAGTCGTCGGGGCCACATCTTTGATGCTCTTCGGGTCCGTGACAGCAGCCCACGCTGCTCCGGGCGATAGCTCTAACTCGTCGGCGCGGTTCTTGTCCGGATCGTTGTTGGCAAACGGTGAACTTCTGGACGCGATCGCTGAACTCGAAGGTGTCTCTACCTCAAGCGACGGGACGGAGTCTGAAAGCCAGGCGACGCCGCTGGATCTTGAGGTCCTGAGCACGCTGAATGTTGCGATGCCGTCAGGGCTGAGCATTCCGCTCGGGGACCTCCTCGCTCTCGGTGCCGCGAACCAGTATTCCGAGTCCTCCGCTGATGGCTCGTCTCGTGCCGTTTCCGGCACGGTCACCGACGCGGGAATTATCGACACGAGTGGATCAGCCGCGTACCCGGCGGATGCGACTCTCGACCTGATGGCGCTGCTGCCTTCCACGTCGATACTCGACACTGCGTCACTCAACGTCGGCGCCGTCACCGGTGTTGCAGCGCTCGATGCTGCGAACCCGGCCGTGATTGCTGAGGCCTGCGACGACGTGACGAACCCCGACCACTGCCGTGGTTACTCTGTTGCCGGACTGGGACTGAATGTCGGCTCGGAGACCGTCAGCGGTATCAGCGCGGGCGTCAACGGTGCCCTGGCGACCGCTTCGACAACGGTCAACGGACTTTCTGATGTGATCGAGCAGGGCGTCCTTGACGGAGTACTCGACTCGCTGGATCTGATCGGCGGAATCCTTCCCGGTGTTCAATTGGGGGCTAACGATCTTGAGGTCGCCATCAGCGCGGACCTCGAGGCCGCCGTCTCAGGTGTCCTTTCGACACCGACATCCCTGAATGGGGTCACAGTCGACCTGGCAGCAGGAACCATAGTCGTCGACTGGGCCGAGATTGCCAATCTGAATGGCCTGGCACCCAACACGCCGGTTCTCAGCGCGGCAACCATTGGCGCCGTCGCCGACACGCTGGCAGAACTGCTGGGCAACCTGCAAACGACGCTTAACAACGCCATCGCGCCTGCTGTGAACGCAGTGGCGGTTGACATCTCCGGCGGCGTTTGCCTCCTCAGCCTGCTTGGAATCTGCACGGCGGGACTGGACATCAACTATGACGGAACGCTCGGCGATCTCCTCGACGGTGATGCCGCGCTTACGGTCACTGGAACGGGCCTGCTCGCGGTGCTCGACCCAATTTTGACTCCACTGCTGTCCACCCTTCAGGGCGCGGTTTCCGGTGTGCTGTCTCCAGTACTCGAGACTCTGCTGAGCACGACGGGCACGGCCGTGGGTTCGGTTGTCACGAATGCTGCGAACGTTCTTGATCCTGCTCTTCGGGCTATCGGCGATGTCGCAGGAGTCACGGTAAACGTCCAGGAGCAGCCCGCACCCGGAGTGTTCCGCGAAACAGCCGTCCGCGTGACACTTCTGGGCGGCATGCTAGGCACGGTTGATCTCGGCCGCGCCCAGGTCGGACCGAACGTTTCGGCGGCACTCGACGTGACGGATGTTGTGATCACGTCCCCCACGCCGGGACAGGTAGTTGAAGTTCCGGCTGAAGGCGGCACAGCTGACGTGACCGTCAGCGGCGAAGGCGAGCCCGGTGCCACAGTTGTCGTCAATCTCACCGACGAGGAAGAACAAAGCGTAATCGTGGGCACGGATGGCACGTGGACCGCGCCTTTCACTGGCTTGCCTGTCGGCCCATACACGGCCACGGCGACGCAAACGTCCGGTGGCGATGTCAGCACGACGACCGTGGACTTCACGGTGGCCGTCGCAGTGATCGATGACGTTGCGATCACTGCTCCTACCTCAGGCCGTGTATTTGAGGTCCCGGGTGAAGATGACACTGCTTCCATTTCGGTCGCCGGTACCGGTGAAGCCGGTGCATCAGTAGTCGTCAACGTGCCCGGTCTGCCGGTGCAGACCGTTGCTGTTGGTGAGGACGGCACGTGGGTCGCCCCCTTCACCGGAGTCCCCGTAGGCGCTCACACCCTCACAGCGACCCAAACCGTGGGCACGGAGGTGAGCACGGCAACAGTCGACTTCTCTGTCGCTGTTGATGTTACTGAGGTCACCATCACCGCACCGACGGATGGACAGGTGATCGAGGTGCCACTGGGGAGCACAAACACTCCGGTGACATTTGCTGGCGCGGGTGAGCCCGAGGGAACAGTGACCGTCACAATCCCTGGGCAACCAGAGCAGACGGCGACCGTTGACCCTGACGGCACCTGGACGATCCCCTTCCCGGCCTTGCCGGTGGGCTCGTACACTGCAACGGCCACTCAGACCTCGGGCTCTGATGTCAGCACCGCAACGGTTGACTTCTCTGTGGCAATCGATGTGGCAGCAGATGCGGACACCGACGCAGACACGGACGCAGCAGCCGACGCTGACGCAGACGTGGACGCAGCAGCAGACGTGGACGCGACAGACGCAGCAGCCGACGTGGATGCTGCAGCAGACGTTGATGCGGCAGACACCGACGCGGCATCAGATGCAGACGCAGCAGCGGACGTAGATGCTGACACAGACGTGGACGCAACGGACACCGTCGCAGGAGCAGACACGGACGCAGCTGCGGACGTGGATGCTGACTCAGACGTCGATGCGACAGACGCCGACGCGGCAACCGACGTGGACGCTGACGCTGACGTTGATGCGACCGACGCTGACGCAGCCGCAGACACAGACGCAGACGGCGCAGCAGCAGACGTAGATGTAGACGCAGACGCAGACACGGATGCAGCAGCCGATGCTGACACCGACGCAGCAGCGGACGTAGATGCTGGCGCAGCAGCCGACGCAGACGTGGACGCAGCAGCGGACGTGGACGCGACTGATGCTGATGCAGGGGCCGACGTCGACGCGACAGACGCCGACGCAGCGGCCGACGTGGACGCTGCAGCAGATGTTGATGCGGCGGACACCGACGCAGACACGGACGCGGCATCAGACACAGACGCAGCAGCGGACGTAGATGCTGACACAGACGTGGACGCAACGGACACCGTCGCAGGAGCAGACACGGACGCAGCTGCGGACGTGGATGCTGACTCAGACGTTGATGCGACCGACGCTGACGCAGCAGCAGACGCAGACGGCGCAGCAGCAGACGTAGATGCAGACGTGGACGCTGACGTGGACGCTGACGCAGACGTGGACGCAACGGACACAGACGCAGCCGCAGACGTTGATGCAACTGACGCTGACGCTGACGCAGCAGCAGACGCAGACGGCGCAGCAGCAGACGTAGATGCAGACGCCGACGCTGACGCGGATGCAGGAACCGACACGGACGCGGCAGCCGATGCTGATGCTGATGCTGATGCTGATGCAGCAGACGCCGCAGCTGATGCTGACGGTGCAACCGACGCAGGCGGCGACGTGGACAACAGCGGCACCAAGGGCATGGTGAAGCACACCAGCATCGTCCGCGGTACCGGCGTGGTGCAGGAGGTCCTCGGAATTGGGTTCGCGCCCGGCGAGACGGTCTCCGGCACGGTTCACTCGACACCGTTCCCACTCACCCCGAAGGTCGCTGACGCTGCGGGCAACGTGACGTTCAGCTTCGCCATCGACGCGGCATTCGAGCTCGGAGCCCACAGGGTCGACCTGGTCGGAAGCGTGTCGGGTGAGGTTCTCGACCGCAACGAAGCCACTCAGTTCACGGTGATCGCTCCGGTTACCGCGGGCAACGGCGATGCTGGCAGCCTTCCGGGCACCGGCTTCGGCGGAATCTGGCTCGGCGGTGTCTCCGCCCTCCTGCTCCTTCTCGGAGCTTCGCTGGTGTTCGTTCGCAAGACGCAACTCCAGTAACACCTTGAGCGGGTCACTGTCCTCCCGACCGTGACCCGCTCACACCTCAGAGTGGCGGCCATCGACATCGATGGCCGCCACTCAATTTCCACTTCCACTCCCACTACCTATCGGAGAACGAATGAGTTCGAGAGCAAAGGGTCCGCGGATCGCAGCGATTGTCGCCTTGCTGGCGGTTGCCGCCTATGTCGCCGTCACCCTGATCATCGTCCTCCCGTCGTCGCCCATGCGACCAGCGGTCGTCTCGGCGGCGAGCCCATACTTTTCCCAGAAGTGGAACGTCTTCGCTCCCAACATCATGAAGACGAACTCCGAACTGGTCATCCAGGCCCAGTGGCGCGACGATGGCCAGCTCGTCAAGAGTGACTGGGTCAGCATTACAGCGATCGAGCAGAACTCGGTGGCGGGAAGCGCCATGCCCTCCCGCATCCAGAAGTCCTCCTGGAACGCCGTCAACGCATACAACAAGCGATACGTTGCGCTCACCGAGGCCCAACGCAACGTGGTTCGCGACACCTTCATCGAGCGGCACGACGGTGGCTACCGCGCGAAGCAGGCCGAACCGCTGGTGTCTCAACTCACCGAAATGGGCCAGAACCGCGCCGCAGTGGTCCAGTTCTTGCGGTACGACTACATGCTCAAGGAGTCCGCCACCACCTTCGCAACCGCACACTTCGACAAACCCATCGAACGCGTCCGTTGGAAGTTGCAGCGCGAACGACCGAACGACTTCGAGCACCGGTTCGATGACGAGGCCCAATTCGATCCGTACGTTGTTGTCTTCGGCTGGCGCCACGCCGACGACCTGATCGATCCCGAAACCATCGCCGTGTACGACGACGTCCTGGCCCGATACGGAGACTCCCGATGACCACAACGCCCAGTCGGACGAAGAAGCGCACCATTTCAGCAACGGATGCTTCGCGCAAGCCGCAAGCGACAGCATCCGTTTCTGCGTTTTCGGTCTCAAACCGATTCGATGCCCTGGTGCGCTGGATCACAGACGCGAAACGTGCCACCTACAGCCTTTCGGCGCTGCGGATCGTGTACGGGACGATCATTCTCGCGTTTCTCAGCACCAACCTGAGGGATCGGCATTACCTCTGGGGTGTGGCCTCTGCTTGGGTTGAACCGGAAGCGAAACGCAGGGGTTGGGCCGAGATCCTGAGGGTTCTGTTCAGTAAGGACAACGCGTTTCTCTTCGATGTGGCGTACGGCGCTCTGTTCGTTCTCGCGCTCGTCTTCCTCGTCGGGTGGCAGACCCGGTTTGTGACGCCACTGTTGACGTTGTTCTGGGTGGGGCTGTCGACGAACAGCGCGGTCCTGACCAACGGCGGCGACACGATCATGAGGATTTCGCTGCTGTTCCTGGTCTTCGCGAACCTCTCACAGCACTGGTCAGTCGATGCCTGGCTGCGGCGCAAGCGCGGCCCCACGCGCAAACCCGTACTCAAGGGCTGGTTCACGTTTCCGTCATGGGTGGGAAACGCGGCGCACAATGCAGCCGTCATGCTCTGTGCGTACCAAATCCTTCTTGTGTATGTGAACTCCGGCATATACAAACTGATGGGTGAGGAGTGGCGCGACGGCACGGCCTTCTACTACTCGGTGGTGCTCGACGTGTTCCGCCCGTTCCCGGCGCTGAGCGACCTCACCTGGCAGTGGGAATTCGGCGTCTACGTCGCGACATTCCTGTCGATTTGGGTGCAGTTGCTCTTCCCTCTCTTCCTGCTGTGGCGGCCGACCCGCATCGTCGCGCTGGTCTTCATTCTCGGCATGCACCTCGGAATCGGTTTGTTCCTGGGCCTGTGGCCGTTCTCGCTCGCCATGATCGCGCTCGATCTCCTGTTCGTTCGAGACAGTTCCTGGTGCCAGGCGATCATCTGGCTTCGTGGGGTGAGCGCCACCCTGCGGGAGATCGTGCAGCAGCGCCGAGCGCCAGCGCTCGCTCAGGATGAGCCCGCACCGGCTGAGCCGACGCAACCCGAGGTACGCGAGACGGCCGGGGCGCGCTCCTGAACTGGGCTACAGGCCGCGGCCCGACTCCCAGAGGTTGTCTGAGGTGCCGCTGATCAGCGTCGCCACCGAAATGGCCTGGGCGTCGGTGAGTGACGCGATGTAATCGATCACGGCGCGAGCCTGGCCCAGGCGGGTGATGTCCGACTCGCCTGTCGACACCCCTGCCAGGGTGAAGTACTCGGGTGCTTCGTCGCGCAGGCGGCGGTATTCGTCTGTGGTCGCTTCGACCGAGTCGAGCAGTCGGCGTGGGGCACGGGCGGCGTCTGCCGGGTCGTTAAGCCAGCCGTGGAAACCGTCGACGAGGGCTTCGATCACGCGGGACTGGCCGCGCTGGAACACGGCGAGGTCGGGGCGGTCGAGCACAAAGCGGGTGTGCACGAACTTCAGCACAACGACGTCGTGCCAGGCCTGCCGGCTCAGCCGCACGTGTCCGCTGCGAATGTTTGGCTCCCGCTCGACCCGAATGGACCCTTTGAGCCGGTCGATCCAGCGCCGGGTAAATGCGGAAACCGCGCGGTCTGCCTCGAGTCCGCCGTCGTACGGAATTGTCAGGAGACCCTCAACGAGATCGCTCGTGACCCGTTCGACCGCGTTGCGGAAAGCATCCGCATCGGCAATCCAGGCATCCTTTGCCTGCACCTGTCGCCATGCTGCTTCGAGCGAGTGCCCTGGGATGCGGCGAACGGCGAGTTCCGAGTCGTCGAGCGCGGCGAGCGCCGACTGGGAAGCGAGCCAGCCGTTGAGCTCGGCGGACACCGAGGTGTACTGCAGAACCCCAGCGCGGTAGAAGTCGTCAAGGTCGTGCACGGAATACGCGATGTCGTCTGCGACGTCCATGACCGAGCACTCGAGGGTTTGCTGGTGGCGCCCGATGGCGGGGAAAGCGGCGAGCACGTCTGCCATCTCCCGAGCGTCGATCGAGTACGCCGAGAACTTCTGCGCACCGGTCGAGAAGTCTGAGCCAACACCACGTGGCAGGTCTTCGGCGTCACGTGGGGGGATGGTGCGCCACTCGTTGCGAGTCCACGGGTACTTGAGCACAGCGGCTCGCACGGCTTTGGTGAGATTGAGGCCGCGCGGGGTCGCGTCGCTGCTGTCGAGTGCGGTGAGGATGCGGAAGGTCTGGGCGTTGCCCTCGAAGCCGTCAGGCAGGCCCAGCTTGGTGCGGGCCGCACGGTCGAGCACCTGCTCGCCGAGGTGACCGAACGGCGGGTGCCCGAGGTCGTGCGCCGCTGCTGCGGCCTGAACGACCACGGGGTCACATCCGCCGAGGTCCTCGATGGTGCGGCGCACCTCGTCGGATGCGTCACGGAAGCTCACGGCGATCGAGCGGGCAACGGCAGACACTTTGAGCGAGTGAGTGAGACGGTTGTGTACGACGGTGCCTGAACCGGCCTGCGGGATCACCTGCGTGACGGCGGACAGCCGCGAGAAGTAGGGAGAGAACCGGATGCGTTCAACGTCGACGCGGAACTCGTCCTCGAGATCGGTGTGCGGCTCGGCAATCGTGCGGTCACGACCGCCTTCGGTGTGGGATCTCGGGTAGCTCAGCATGGTGTTCGCCAGCCTACCGACGTCGCATCGAGAGGATGACCGGGTTGCGAAGTCGCACAATCGCGGGACGAGACCGCTGTGTCCGGGCGACGACGAAACTCCGAGGCTAAGCGGCGGGCCTCAATCTCTATTCCGCCTGATTCGGCTCGGGCGCTCATACTGAGATCATGAGCCAGAAAGCGGACGCCCCGCTCCCATCTGTTGTACCGGAGCTCCTCATATCCGATCTCAGTGCCAGTCTTGCCTTCTGGTCGGGCTTGTGTGGCTTCGAGGTTCTCTATGAGCGTCCTGAAGAGGGATTCGCCCTTGTGCACCGTGGTTCCGCCCACTTCATGCTCGACCAGATAGGACAGGGCCGAGACTGGGTGACCGGAACGCTCCAACGGCCTTTCGGACGGGGAGTCAACTTCGAGATCTCGGTTGACGCCATCGACGACATCGTGTCCACACTCGACGAGGCCAACTGGCCTCTCTTTCTGGCTCCCGAGACAAAGCATTACCGAACTGCAACGGGCAGCACGGGGGTCAGGCAGTTCCTCGTCCAGGATCCCGACGGTTACCTGCTCCGCTTCAGCTCACGCCTGACGTAACTCCCATCACGTCACCCGCGCAGCACGCCGACCAAGCACCCGCTCGATCGGCCCCGCGAGGACCAGGAGCAAGAGCGCGAGATAATTCACGCCCGGCACGAGCACAGCAACGACGAGCGCAATCCCGAACAGGATAGTCATCACTGCGGTGCCGCGAACCCCGCGCGGGTCGATCGGATTCTCCGACGCTTCCAGCTGGGAGTTCCCCCGAACCGTGAGCGACAACAGCGTCAGCAACAAACTGCTCACAAGCATGGTGCCTAGGTAAAACACGATGGTCAGCTTTTCGGTGTCGAACTCAGCCGACATCGCCGTCGGCAACGGCAGCACAACGATCGTGAACACCCAGGCCAGGCTGAGAAAGATGACGCGCCCGTTGTACGACGCGACGTGCTCGAAGAGCGTGTGATGCGCTACCCACAGCCGCGCAATCACGGCGAAACTGATGAGAAAAGCGAGAACCTGGGGCCATTCCTCGGTGAAAAAATGGGCCGCGGTTTTTTCGGTATCGCTGTGAACGGATGCCGCATCCACCAGCGGCAGGATCAGTAGCGTTATCGCGATGGCGACGACCGCATCCGTGAAGAAGATGAGTCGTTCAAGTCCGCGCGTCGTCGGCATGGCCCCAAGGCTAGCCATGCGCATTCGTGAGTGCCATGGTTCTCGACCGACCAACTGGGGATTGCCTCGCATGGCAGAAGCGACGCCAACGGGACGACGTCAATCGAGTGTCACCCTAAGACGGGGTAGCGACAACGGGCAATCAGGCTGGGGGAACGCTGAGTGCAATGGAGAATCGAATTATGTCCGAAACGCAGCAGCCTTACAGCGCACAGCCAGTTCCGCCCGCCCCCGACACTTTGGGATCGCCGTACGGAGCACCGACCCCTCCCGCCCCCGGCATGCAGTACCCGCCGAGCGCACCACCCGCCAAGCCAGGTAACGGCCTCGGCGTTGCAGCTCTGATCGTCGGCATTGTCGCCTTGATCGGCGCTTTTATCCCTCTCATCAACTTCGTTTCCGGCTTCCTGGCAGTTGTCGGCATCATCCTGGGCATCATTGCAGTGGTTCGCAAGAACAAGCCCAAGAAGCTCGCCATCGCCGGTTTGATCGTGTCGGTCGTTGCCCTGATCCTGTCTGTTGTACTCGCATTCGCGTACACCGCAGGGTTCGTCGCCGCCGTCGAGGATTCGACGCCGCAGACCAGCGAGCAAAAAGAAGAGGAAGAAGCCGCAGTCGGTCCACGGGATGACGTCGCAACCGACGCGTCAGCAGAGGTTGGAACCCGCGAGAACCCGGCGCCGATCGGCACCACCGTCGAAATTACCGATGCTGGAACACCCGAGTACGAAGTGACCCTCGGTGCTCCGATCCTGGACGCGACAGCAGCTGTCGCCGAAGCCAACCAGTTCAACGAGCCCGCCCCGGAGGGCTTCCAGTACGCGGTCCTCCCGGTCACGGTGACCTACGTCGGAACCGACACCGGTACGCCGTGGATCGACCTGAACCTCGCATTCGTCTCGGCCGCGGGCACCACTCACGACGAAGCGGACAGCCTGGTCGTTGCTCCCGCACCGACGTTCATGGAGATCAACGAGCTGTACCCGGGCGCCAGCGGCACCGGCAACATCGTTGTCGCCATCCCGACGGCTGACGCCGCAAACGGTGCATGGACGGTTGAGGCCCTCTTCTGGGGCGACTCGTTCTTCTTCGCCGCACAGTAACAATCACGATTCGACGAGGCCGAGCACCCACGGTGCTCGGCCTCGTCTTCGTTCAGAGCGCGGCGGCCTTCGCGATCAACACGTCCCGTTGTCGCGAGTTCGGCGTCAGGGCCGCAGCTGTTGCGAACTCCGAGCGCGCCTCCTCGACCCGGCCGAGTTGCGCCAGCAACTCGCCGCGCACGCTCGGCACCAGGTAGGACCCGCGCAGACTGCCCGCGTCGACGAGGCTGTTCACAATACGAAGAGCGGATGCCGGTCCGGTCGCCATCGAGACTGCCGCGGCTCGATTCAGTTCAACGACCGGGTTGGGAGCGACCCGGCCAAGCGCCTCGTACAGCAGCACGATTCGATCCCAGTTGGTGTCCCTCACACTCGGCGCTGTCGCGTGGCACTCAGCGATCGCCGCCTGCAGGGCATAGCTGGCCCGGCCGCGACCGAGTTCGTCCGCTCGCGCAAGGGCAGCGCGACCCCTGCCGATCTGCGCTCGATCCCAGCGGCTCCTGTCCTGGTCAGCCAGCAGAATAGGCGCACCGTCCTTGTCCACCCGGGCAGCAAACCGGGACGCCTGAAACTCCATTAGCGCGACGAGCGCGTGCGCCTCGGGCTCTTTCGGCACGAGGCCAGCGAGCACTCGGCCGAGCCGCAGCGCCTCGTTCGCCGGCTCAGCACGAAACCACCTCTCTCCCGATGTGGCCGCGTAGCCCTCGGTGAAGATGAGGTAGACCACGCCGAGCACTGCGGACAGGCGCGGTTTCCACTCGCTGGGTTCCGGCACCTCGAACGGAACATGCGCCGCAGCGAGGGTCTTCTTCGCCCGCACAATCCTCTGCTGGATGGTCGCGACCGGAACGAGGAACATCCGCGCGATCTCCTCGGTGGTGAGGCCTCCAACAATCCGCAGTGTCAGCGCGATCTGTCCCTCACGACTGAGCACGGGGTGGCACGCGGTGAAGACCAGACGCAAGACGTCGTCGTCAATCGGCTCCCAGACATCCGCTGCCATTCCTTCGCCATCGGCGGCGTCTTCCAGATCCTGAGCCAGCGCGCGATAGCGTTCGTCGAGCCGCTCGCGGCGTCGCCAGCTGTCGATCGCCTTGCGTTTGGCGACGGCGGTGAGCCAGGCTGCACCGTTGCGTGGCACCCCGGACTCGGGCCACTGGGCCAGTGCGTCGACGACGGCCTCGTGCGCGAGGTCCTCGGCGAACCCGAGATCGCCGGTCATGCGGGCCAGGGTGGCGACGATCTTCGCACCCTCGATGCGCCAGAGTGCATCGAGGGTGCGCTTCACGTCAGCCATGACAAACCTCAGCAGACCGACGGGCTAGAAGCCCTCGGCCCGCCAGACGGCTTCCTTCTGCATGGCCGGGGTGTCGGCGTACTCGGCGAAGTCGCTCATGTCCGTGACCCGACGCACCTCGAGCCTGGCGCCTGGACCGAGCGGGCACCGGCTTGCCCATTCGACGGCCTCTTCCTTCGAGGCGACCTCGATGATCCAGAAACCGTTGAACAGCTCGTGGAGCTCACCGTATGGACCGTCGGTCACGGCAGGGGTGTCGCCCTCGAAATCGACGACGAAGTTATCGGTCATGTCTTCGGCGAGCCCCTCGCCGGAGAGCATCACTCCAGCATTGATGAGTTGCTCGTTGTAGTTACCCATCTGCTCGAGCACCTGCTCGAACGGAATGTCCTTGTACGCCTCGAATGCCTTCTGCGACGACCGCATGATCAACATGTACTTCATGAGAGTTTCTCCTTGAGTTGTGGGCGCCGATTGCGCCCTCTACACAAACGTCGAACGGCGTTGCGTCAGATCGACACTGCGCCAAAAGTTTTTTGCCGACCCAAGTCTGCCAATTCTGCCCGGCACAGATCCACTTGATCTTCTCGGCTCGGATGCGTTCACGCAAGAGTTATCCACAGGACTGGGCCACTCTGTTCTCTGCGATCGGCGCGAGGTTAGCCTCACGAAATGACAACGCCGAGTTCTTCCGCACGCGCACATCGCTGGGTATTCTGGCTAGATAACCTAGCCATCTTGGAACGCGAGGCGATCAGTATGGAAACTGTCAACATCCTCGACGCGCGCAACAGTCTCTCGAAGCTCGTATCGGCGGCCGAGCGGGGCGAAGATGTGGTGATCGCGAAGCGCGGCAAGCCGGTGGCCCGTCTCACGGCGATCCCTGATGAAGCCAACGCCCACACCGGTGCTGCTCTCACCTCGTGGTTGAACGAGCACACTCTTCCCGACAGGATTCGTCGAAACACTGCGGACCTGGATGAGCAGATCCTTCTCGAACGCGAGGCGTGGGAGTGATCTACCTCGATACCTGCATCCTCGTATACGCGCTGGAAGATACAGGGCCTCGAGGCGACATCGTTCGCGCACGCATCGCCGCGCGCCCCGATGTGACGTTTGCGGTCAGCCCTCTCGTCACCTTGGAACTGCTCGTAGGCCCGCTGCGAAACGATGACCTGGAGCTCCGCGACCACTACGTCGCGTTCCTCGCCCAATTCCGGCGCCTTCCACTCACGGAGAACGAGTTCTTCCGGGCAGCCGAACTGCGCGCGAGGCATAACCTGCGCACGCCGGATGCCCTCCATCTCGCGGCCGCCCAGCTCTCGGGCTGTGACGAGCTGTGGACGAACGACTCTCGGCTCGCCGTTGCCTCCCACGGTCTCGCCGCAAACGTCCTGACCCTCGAACGTTAGAGTCCCTCCCGACCCCCTGGAACCTTGTGCCAGGGGTCATCGGCGTTCTCGAGAACATTCGACCAGAACACAACCGTCGAAATCGGCAGCGCGAGTATGCCGACGATCAGCGCGATCGTCGCCATCCACCGACCCGTCTGGCGCTGAGCGATGCCGATAATCGCCAGCACCATCGCGGTGATCGCGAACAGGAAGGTGAAGCCCGAAAGCTTCGGCACCACCGCGAACAACAGAGCAATCCCGGCGAAGACGAGTGCGACCACGCTCACGCGATTGCGCCGCACCGCCGGTATGTGCAGATTCGTCACGACGTCTCCCGTTCATCGATCAGCTTGTAGTGAACCACGCGGCACAGGAAACGTCGGGATCTCACGGCGAGCGGATGCCACGGGGCACGAAACAGCAAATCCCCGGTCGCCGACCCATCCTTGGTCGTGCTCAAAGCGGCTCGCTATCGTGGGGAGCGAACCACACCCTGAATCGCTCGCCGACGAACGGATGCCATGTCGAAGAAGAAGAAGCCCGCGAATCGCACCGGACATCCCGCCCGCCGCAGCCACCTCAACCTGGTCGGCTCACCGTCAACCGCGGATACCGCTCTCCTGCTGAAATTCACCACCTGGTACCGCAAGCACGCCGTCGAATACGACGAGCATCCCGAGCCCGATGCATTCAAAATCCTCGCTGGTGTCCTCTTCCAATTGGCCGCCGACCGCGGACTCTCACTGAGCCACCCCACCGTCGACGTGCTCGATACCGTGCTCGGAATGGTCGCGGACGACGAGGAACTCAGCGAGCTCGAGGGACCAGCCCTCGACGTGTTCATGCACTTCCTCGAGTTCCTCAATGAAACCGACGCCTGGCGCGGCACTGATGAAGAGTTCGACGAATCGATTCAGTTCATCGGAACACTGCTCGACGATTCGCTCGATGACGAGAACGAGCCAGAGGCCATCCTCGACGAGCTGCTCGAAGGTCTCGAGGCTATCCCGAACGTACCGATCGAGAGTGGCACCAGCGACCCCGTTGCCAACACCAGGCGTGAGACTGCGCAGAACACCTGGTCCGACCGGCCGCCAGCGTCGTCCTGATGTCTCGAGCCGTGGCGCTCGTCACAGCGGTCGGACGGGCTGTCGCAACACTGTTTTGAGCTTGGCGGGGGCGGTGCGGCGCGGGTCGCTCAGGTAGATCTCGTGGTGGTCACCGTTGAACGCCAACCGGTGTGCAGGCATATATTCGTGGTGAAGCCTGTGCAGCGTCGGGGCCTCATCGTCGTAGGAACCCACGTGGAGAATCTGCACCGTGGTGCCCTCGTTCAACGTGAGGAGCCGCACGCGCTCGGCGCCCGGAACGCCCTTCTTCGCTTTCACATTCGCGACGGCACGCTCGACCATGTCGACGGTGATCCACTCTGGTTGGTTAATCAGCATGGTCCAGTCCCAGGTGTCCTTCTCACGCCGGGTGAACGCGGTCATATCGTCAGCTCGCCACAGCCCTTCGAGCGGTCCGACAACGAAGTCCCGACCGAGCGCCTTCTTACTCTCGAACTTGAGCGAGTAGGCCACGGGATACAGGGTTTCGAGTGCTTCCGTGTACTCGGGCGAGGTGTTGGGGTCGCCGTGTCCGTCGATCGCGAGGTACTGCAGCTCGGGCACGTCCACGACCGAAAAGTCCTTGGATGACGGCGCATACAGCGCCTTATGCGCGGTCTTGACGTCGTACTTGTCCACTCGGTTCCCTTCCTCCGAAGCCATGGCTAGCTGTAGCTCACGGCGATCATGAGCGCGCCACCAAGGATCTTGAGCACGCCGTCGACCGCCCAGAACACACGGAGGTCGACGCTCGTTGTCCTCAACCCGATCCAAGCATTGACCATGCAGACAATCGCAAGAACGGCGCAGATCGGGCCATGACTGAGGCCGAGGATCAGGAAGTGTGCGCCGACGATAAAGAGCATCCACATCCAGAACGGGCGCGAGTCCATGTCAAGGAACTTCCGCACGACGACGCTAACGAGGTAGCCCTCGACGAGAAATGCAATGCCAAGCACGATCCACTGCCATATCGGCGGGCGCACGCCTTCGTCGAAGATCAGCCGGGTCGCACCACCAACGGCCATGATCAGCACACCAAGGGCGGCACCTGCGATCAGCCAGACGATGCGCCACTTGCGTCCGCCGAATGCCCCGACGAGGATGCCGAGCCCGATCGCCACCAGGAACGCACCGCCCCCACGCATGAGCGGGAATAGCTCGGGCATGTCTGTAAAAATGGGCACGGCCCGAGTCTGTCAGCGGGTCGGCGTGTACGGAAGCCTTGTGTGCGGCCACGCTCAGGTCGCCCCTTTCACCTGCCGAAACAGCGCCCTAGGATTCCGGTCATGACCGTCACGGACTGGCTGCTCGACTCCGATCCCTCGATCCGCTGGCAGGTGATGCGCGACCTGCTCCACGAGCCGGCCGAGGTGGTTGCCGCCGAGCGAGCGAAGGTCGCAACCGAGGGATGGGGGGCGCAACTCCTCGCCCTACAAACGCCAGATGGGCTGTGGGACGGCGGCGTTTATGACCCAGCCGAGCAGCGCGACCCGGACGCTCCCGGACAGCCGTGGACTGCCACGCACCACACACTCGTCCTCCTCCGCGAGCTGGGCCTCGATCCGGCGAGCGCCGAAGCCCGCACCGCGATCACCCTCGTTCGCGAGCAGGTCAAATGGGATCACGCCGGCGAGAACTACTTTGACGGCGAGATCGAACCATGCGTCAACGGAATGGTCGTCGCGCTCGGCAACTACTTCGGCGAAAATGTGCGGTCTCTGGTCGACCGGCTCCTCGGTGAACAACTCGACGACGGAGGTTGGAACTGCGAGGCTGAGCGCGGCTCCACCCGCTCGTCATTCCACACCACGATCTGCGTCCTCGACGGGCTATTGCAGCACGAACAGACGCACGGGCCATCCGCCGACGTTACTGCGGCGAGACGGCGAGCGGAGGAATATCTCCTCGAACGACGGATGCTCCGCCGCCTGTCGACAGGACAAATCGCGGATCCCGATTTCGCCCGCTTCTCCTTCCCCACCCGCTGGTTTTACGACGTCCTGAGGGGTCTCGACTACTTCCGGCGGACGGGCGACGCGCCGGACCTGCGTCTCGCCGAGGCGATCGACCTGGTCGAGAGCAAGCGTGGACCCGACGACCGGTGGCTACTCGAGCTGTCACACCCCGGCAGGGTGCATTTCGAGCTGGAGAAGGAGGCCGGGCCGAGCCGCTGGGTCACGCTGCGGGCGCTGAGAATCCGGGATTGGATCGGCGGCTCCCGCTAGCACCATCTACCCGTCGCGTGGCACACCTTCGCGCTCACGTCGGCCTACGAGTCATGTCTCCAATTACTGCCAAGCTGCCGGAACTAGTCAGTCAAGTCGGTGTGAAAGTAATCGAACAGTGCGGCCTCGATGGGCTTTTCGAAGCTCAGGAGCATCCGAACTACCGGGACAACGCTCCCCTTTTCGCCGCTCATCGTTGTCTGCATGGCCTCGCTTGAGCGTGCCCTGCCGAGGGAGTAGAAGCCCGTGCGCTCGGCGTCATTCTTCTTCACGAAGACATGCAGACCGACCGAGTTCTCCACTATGGATCGCACCTCTGCACTCTCGAGCGTGCGCTTGCTCCGCGTGTACCAGCTGAACGTGCGAGTGTCGATCAACTCGTCCTCATAGGCGGTGGTCGCCGATACTTCGTCAGACTTTCAAGGCCGCAATTGATTGCGCCCACGGGTCTCACGCTCAATTCTTGAGCGTGATTCGTTCTCCAAACCGATGAGGCGGAGTGCCTAATGAAAGGTCAACGGGCCTGACTCTAACGTCGGCCAGAGCGTTTGGGTAGCGAACACCCAGATGGTGACTGCTGTCCACAGGGGGGAAGCCACGGCAACAAACCAGTTTGTGATGCGTCCTTGCATAAGCCAATCACCGGCGTGACCACCCACAACGAATGCGATCGCTCTGCCAGCAGCCTCTCGCCCGCTGCGACCACCGAGTCCCCACACGTCAACGGCTAGCCACAACGCCAGAACCATGATGCCGACGTAAGCAGTGGTCGCGATGACCCAAGACAACAACTCGACAACTTCTTGCATCGACTTAGATGTCTGAGCCTGCATTTGCAAACCAACGATCGCGCCGGTGAACGACGAAATACAGAACAACGCGGCACCACGGACGACCTTCCCCAACCAAGCGACTCGCGCCAGCAGGTGGCTCTTGCTGGCCAAGGGCACCAGCGGCGGAACGATGGCAAGAATCGAAAGACTCGTCGCCACTCGGGAGAGCGCCACGCCGCCCAACGTAGGCAGTACCCAGGGCGCCGGATGCAGTACGGCAAAGCAAATCACTACGACGATGACAAGGTTGACGACGACGCTCTCGACGGTCGGAAGGTCAGGAACATGGAATTCAGGCTTTTTCCTCGGTGGAGGGGATGCTGCAGACGCATATCTCGAGTTTGATGCCGGAGGCTTGCCTTCCGGCTGGCTACGCAACCTCACGCCCCAGACTTATCTTTCGATGCCACGATAAATACCTTTCGCCTGGCGCCAGCTCACGAGCCCGGATTCGCAACGATCGGACGAGGCCCTCCTGACCGAAATTTCTCTCAATGGCAGCATCGCCAGCGATCGCTTTTTTCAATTCCCTTGTCACCACAACTGAGAGGTCTGGCAAGACTGTGATCAAGAAAGCGTCGAATGCCGCATCATGCGTAGGACAAGCCGCAAGCCCGTTCAAGGGATCGATCCGCTCTGAGCCGATACTGTTTTTCCAGGGCTTTATGTGGCTAGCGACCAGCATCCGCGCGGAGGGCAGGCCCATTGCTTTGAAGCTGAGCCCGCAAAAGACACACGCGAAACCGGCGTTCGACAGAACCTTCCGCGCAAATTGCTGCTGGCCCACACGTGCGCTGCCCAACATCGCCCGTTCGGTTTCCACGGTATCCACGCCGGGATTCAGGTTCATCCAGTCGCGTATCTCATCCTCAATCGAGTCCCTCAACTCATCGGTTGAAATGCGATCGGCCTCCACAACTGCGTGCAAAGGCGTGTCTGGAAGATCAAGGAAGTCTGGCAACTGATTCTCATCGATACCGACGAGGCGCGCCGCGTCGATGACAGTCGCATAGAGATGACCAAAATGAAACAGATCGTTCGTCAGGGCTACCCACAGCGCGCGCTCGTGTCGGGCGGAATTCGGCCGACGTCCGTCCAAATTGGCGAGCTTAGCCGCGAGGCTGGCAGGAGTCCGCTTCACCAAGCTCGCAAGTTTCAGTGCGACCGGGTCCCGTTCGCTGATGTTGATGTTCCCGCGTTTACTTCGATGCCCGATCAGACCAAGTCCGAAGCACAACAGCGTTTCGATTGGTGCGAAATCGACCTGGCGGGCACCGGCGGGAACAGAAGATCGTTGGAGCACCTCCCGCCACTGAGCCTCCGCCGCAGAACGGGAAAGCTGCAAGTAATCTCGCAATTCAAGCATCAGTCGAAAACGCTCACACGATCGTGGAGACCGTCGGCATGGAGCATAGGCACTCTTGATACTTCAGGAGCTGAGTCGGCATGGGAATACCGGCGCTTGCGCAATTCGTCTGACATCTTCCCCTGTTTCGTCGTCATTCATGACGCTACCGATTGAGCAGACGCAACAGCAGCCCCAGTGTGCGGGATGTAGATGCAACCGCTGAGCGCGCTCACGCTCGAATCGGCCGAGTGGAAGGTTCTCCGGTTGTGAAAAGTGAGTCGCGTAGTGAGGCCGCGACAACGACCATCCATGCCATGGCAGCGATCGACCGGCGTAGTAGGCGCCTGCTTCCCCAAGCTGCGACCGCCAGGTCTACAGTTCCCTATTCTGATCTCATGACCTTATTCGACTACCCGGGCGCCCCCGAGAACGACCACGCCCTCACCGCAGTAGTCGCGGAAATGAAGCGACTGGACCCAGACGGCACTCGGGCCGCCAAGGTATTTCGTCGAACCTTCGACCAGCTTTATGACGGGCAAAGAACGGGTCGATTCAAGGTGGATCAACTCTTCAAAACAGAGAAGACCCACTTCGGAACTCTGATAGAAATCAACCTCCAACGAGAGTTCGAGTTTGTCGACGGGGACGTGCTCGATTTTCGGATCGCGGGTCACGAGGTTGACTGCAAGTATTCCCATACGGGCGCGTGGATGCTGCCGCCTGAAAGCTTCGAGCAGCTGATCCTCGTGGCCCAAGCGGACGACCTCCAGTCGCAATGGAGCCTGGGTGTAGTCCGGGCGACGCTTGCCAACCGGAGACTAAGCGAGAATCGCGACAAGAAGACCGGCCTCAACTCGGTGGGCCGTAGCAACGTCACCTGGTTGCATCGTAACGCGCCGATGCAACCGAATGTTTTGGCTCAGCTGTCACCAGCCGACGTCAAGCGCATATTTGCTTCCTCAAGCGGGCAACAGCGGATCAACGAACTTTTTCGCGTTGCGATTAACCGTCGCCTGTCGCGCTCTATCATCGCGACAGTGGCGCAACAAGATGACTTCATGAAGAGAGTCCGCGCCAATGGGGGTGCGCGCGAGAAACTGCAACCGGAGGGCTACCTAGTGCTAGGAGGGGACTACGCGGCGCAAGTGGCTGTCGCGCGGGCCCTGAATATCACAATCCCGGAACCAGGTGAACTCGTTAGCGTTCGAGTTGTCCCGGCTACGCGTGATGACCGCAACTCTGTGATGCTTGATGGCGCCTGGTGGAGAGCTGCCCTGCCCTCGGAACTAATCGAGGTGCCCGCCCCAACGCTTACGATGTTGAGCAACAAAGCCTAAGTTCGTTAACTCGACTACCCAGCCGCGCGAAGAATGGCCGGTTCCGTAGCCGCCTGTTTCGAGCCGAGCGCAGCGGCTATAGCAGCTCCGACTCCGCAAGCCACCGGAGGGGGGAATGCGTTTCCGATTTGGCGATATACCGAAGTCTTACGACCCTCAAATTGCCAGTCGGGCTCGAATCCCTGGATTCTGGCGACCATCGGGTTTGTGAGGCGTGGGATATGCGTCTCCGGCATGTCGACTGTTGGAGCTTCGTCCACGATGCCCTTACCATCGACACCGAGAGCGAGCCATGCGGCTTTCGCACGAGTCGGCCCTAGATCTGCACCGCCATGCTTCTTCGATCCACCAACAACTGTTGGAGCGATCCCATTGGCGTTTTGCGCCCACCGCTCGGTTCCACTCCAACCGTTCGCCCCCATTAGCGGTTTGAGCACGTCGCCAACAGTCGACATTGCGGTCACGGGGCGCGGCCATTCAAACTTTTTCATTTTGGAACGCTTGAGTGCGACCAAGATGAACCGCGGTCTCAACTGCGGCACGCCGAACTCGGACGAGAACAGAAGCTGCCAGCTCGACTCATAACCCAGGTGCTCAAGCTCATCAAGGATCTGGGCGCGATACGGCGCAAAGCGCGCCGAGGCGAGCCCCTTCACATTCTCGAGCATTACGGCTTTGGGCTTCGCCTCTCGAACCAATCGGAGAGCCTCAGGAAACAGATCCCTCTCGTCGTCCGCACCCAGTTGTTTACCAGCCAAGCTGAACGGAGGGCACGGTACACCACCGGCCAAAAGATCTATGCCACGATAATCCGTGCCATTGAGGTTGCGAACGTCGTCGGTTACAACGTTCCATTTCGGGCGGTTCCGTCGAAGAGTCTGCGCGGCGTCCACGTCGATCTCAAGGGCCAGCTCATGCCCGAATCCGGCCAACTCCAAACCGGATGATTGGCCGCCAGCGCCAGCGCAAATCTCGATCGCGGAAAGTTGATTTGAGCTCATATGAACAGCCTACGTTGCGCCACCGACAAGGCGGGGCGGTGGGCCGGAGTATCAACACACTTATGCCACTCCCAAGCTGAAGCTCCGCCGCTCTCAACGAGATAGCCAGGCACCAACCTCGAGTTCTTGCCGCGGGATCACGTTTTTAGCGACCCCGCCGGAAAGACTGTCGATACAGCTGGCGGCGAAAGCAGTTCACTTGTCATCCAAACGTAGACGGCTTCGCACAGCTTTCTATACCTCTCTGGGTCAAGCTTCTGACCGCCCGTGACCGCGCCGTGCGCGATCGCATTCCGCACAGACGAAAGGTCATTGAGACTATCTCGCAGCGGCTTGGTTAAGAATTCCTCAAAACGAGCGGCATGGTCTTCGCCGAACCTACCCATCAGTTTGACAAAAGCCTCCGAGTTCAAGTTCGGAGCCTTCGAAAAAAACGACCTGGCGAACTCGAGTCCGGGACCGCCAGCCTTGGTCTCCAAGTATTGGGTAACGCATTCGTGAACGAGCTTCTCTAAGAAACCCGCGCAACGCAGGCATAGATAGCGTCGTAGGTCGTCTTGCAGTTTGAGCTGGTTGGTTGGGATGAATGAAATAGCAGCGTGGTATCTGTCGAATTCGGATTGAAGCCGGGACCATAGTGCGAAAGCGTCCTTGTGCGCGATAGTGGTCGCGGACACTTTAGACCTTCAACGATTCGTAGGCGGTACGCAGCCTCCCGAACACGCTGTCACGGTGAGACGTGCTGCGCGACACCCAGTCCACGTACTGTGGGTCATTCCTCAACGCCGCGACCGCCGTCTTGACTTGCGTGGCGGTGACTGCGTTGCCATTCAAATGGGCGGAGATCAGCGCACCTAACAACGCATCGATGTGAGCCGCGTTGAGACGCCCAGCGAATTTGAGTCCATCGCGACCGCCAGCATCGACCAGAAGTCGACAACTAGCGCCGAAGGCCTCGGCTACATTGGGGGCCAAACTAGCTAGATCACCATGAGTCTCAAGGAAATGGTTCAGGAACTGCGCCATCGGCGGCTTGTACGCCGTCAATCGCAGGTCGTCATCCTCCCACCGCTCCGCTACTTTTCCAATCACGTCAGACATAGAAAGGGCGCGCAGTATTAGCTCGTGGTCCTTCAACTTCTTGTGGGGCGCCCCGAAGAGGTGCCGCCATGATGGGTCGTGGTTCAAATCGCGGATGAACTCGACTAAAGGGCCACGATAAAGCGCCACTCGAATCTCCTGCGCCGTAAGTGAAACTCCTCCACTGTTGAGTCGGCCGAATAAGCGGTAAACCGCATCCCGTCCATCCTCGCCAGCAGGCTCGATTACCACGGCCTGGATGAACGTGTTATTTAAGCGCCGTTGGCTTTCCTTGGAGAGAGTGGCGTAAGTCGCATTTTGAAGATGCTCAGCGACTTCGGTAAGAACGAAAGGACGCCCGTCCAGATGAGTGCCGCTGTAAAAATTCTGCAAAGTGGTGAGCCGCTGTTGCCCATCCAAGACGAGATAACGTCCATCGGGCTCGACGACCAGGAAGATACTCGGAACTGGCCAGCCCAAAAGGAGGGATTCGATAAATTTCTCCATGCGCGGCGCCGTCCATACACGCTGGCGTTGGAAACCTTCAATTGTCAGATCTTCGGACTCGTCCGGGTCAAAACGGGGAACAAGGATGTCCTCGTCTTCAAGACGCCGGACAAGGCCTGCAACGTCAAAGTCTGCCCCGAAATACGGCAAACTGGACGCTGCCGTCTCGAATAGACCTAGATCGTCGGCTTCAGTCTCATCGTCGACAGCCGAATCCGTCGCGTCGTCAGAGTTCAAGAACTCACCACTGCTCATTTATCTCCTTTGATGATTCAAGTGCTGACCCAAATATCCCGCATTGACGATGATCAACCTGCATAAGAATAGGTCCATTCGATAGGAGGCGGGCACACTGGGCCGCATCATCGGCCATCTCGCCGTGTTGGTGGCTGAAAACCACGGAGGGCTAAGGCGCCGACATGGCGGTTCGGTTGCGCGGCGTGATCACCCTGTCCAACTGGTCGACTTGCTCCCCACGGAATTGCTCAGCGCACTAACGCCGCCCCATCTCCATTCAAGGGCCGCCGACAGGGTTCGCGATCGACTCGAGTTGAACAGAACTCGAGATTGAGCGCGGACACGGCGCAGAGGTGACCTTCCTCGACGGCAGCGACACCGCGGCACAGGTGCTCGCACTTACTGACGGTTACGGCGCAGACGCCGTGTTCGACGGGGCATCCGCCTTTGTGCGGGCCTTCCGCGCCTGCCTCCGTCGTGCGGGAGCGACAGCCGATGGCGCGGGACGCTAAGCGTTTATTGACGCCGACCCGGCGAGTTGCCAAGCTTGTAGCCTCCCGACCGGAGGCTTCCGTGAACCTCATCCTCGACTTCCTATAGGTCCTCATAACCCTGGCCGCCGTCGTCCTCATCGTGGTCGTCATCATTCTCGTGCCGTTGACGGTGCGGAACCGCTCCGAAGCCAAACCCAGTGCGCCGCCGCACCCGCCGGGTGTGGATGGAGCACAGCCGGAGGCTGGAACACCGGCCGAACGTCTGCATGAATTAGGGATCCGCCGCGCCTCGCGTGAGATCACCCTCGAAGAGTATGCCGCCGCTCGGGAAGACATCCTGGGAGACCTCTGACCGCTCGAGTAAACCGCCTACATACGCTCGTCGCGTCCCCGTCGCACCCGCCTGCCACCGTGTTCGAAGTGGGATGGAGGCACACCGCCGTAG
This sequence comes from Mycetocola zhadangensis, assembly GCF_003668565.1. Classification (GTDB taxonomy): domain Bacteria; phylum Actinomycetota; class Actinomycetes; order Actinomycetales; family Microbacteriaceae; genus Mycetocola_A; species Mycetocola_A zhadangensis. Next base: position 253,055 of record NZ_RCWJ01000002.1, on the reverse strand, counting down.
GGAGTACTGTGCGACCCATCGGGCAGACTGTCCGAGTTTGGGGCAACACAATGTTCAAAAAATCACTAGCGCGAGCCGGCGCCACGGGCATCGCACTCGGCACGCTTTTAGCGGTCGGCGCGGTCGCACCGGCCGAGGCAGCACCGGTGCGCACGTCGGTTGACGTCGTCGTTCACACCGTCTTCGGTTCAGAGGTGAGCTCGTTCGAAGGGAATATCCCCGGGTGCGAGACCGGCACCGTGACCGAGGGTCGAAGCACGACGCACTTCACATCGTGGGGAGGGGTCTACACAGGAGTGAAGGAGTTCACCTGCGCTGGCGGGGAGGGTGGGGTCGACGTACACCTCTCCGCGGTATTCGGCGAATTTGGGTCTCGAGGAAAGTGGACCGTCCTCGACGGACGGGGCTTCCTCGACGGAGTGAAAGCGTCCGGGTCTCTCATCGGCACGAGCACCGAGAACGGTATCGACGACCGTTACATCGGCTCGGCTCGGTAGCACCCCTACGTCAACAGATCACTGTGGTGGATCTCCGCCACGTTGGGGTGAGCGCGCAACCGGTAGCGCAGCGCGTTGTCTCCGTACGTGTCGAGGATCGGGCTGTTGGTCGGGTCGACCGACAGCCCTCGAGCCGCAGCGGCAAGCTCCGGGCTCAGTTCCAGCCGCGGCATCACCGTGTCGAGGGCCGGGTTGAAGAAGAACGGTACAGAGATGCGGTCCGAACCGACCGGCGGTGAGAACACCCGGTGCAACGTCGCCTTCAGGTAACCGCCAGTGGCGAGCTCAAGCATCTCGCCGATGTTGACGACAAACGCGCCCGGAATGGAGGGTGCATCGATCCACTCGCCTTCGTGTTCGACCTGCAGACCCTCCTTGCCCGGCTCGACCAGAAGCAAGGTAAGCACCCCACCGTCCCGATGAGCACCAACGCCCTGCTTGCGCTCGGTGTCAGACTCACCCGGGTATCGCACGATCTTGGTGAGAGAGAACGGCTTCTCAGCGAAGGCCTCGTCGAAGGAGTCCTCGGGGGCTCCGAGCGCCAGCGCCCAGGCGCGGAGCAGCCGGAGCGAGACGCGGCTGAGCTCGTCGTTCCAGCGCTCCGCGGTCTCCTGCAGTTCCGGCAGGAACTCGGGCCAGTGGTTTGGACCCTCCAGCCGCCAATAGTCGGCCGTCCCCTCGGCTTGCTTCACGGCATCCCGTTCGGGTCCAATGTCAATCTGCTCACGCCAGTCGACGTCGCCGTGAGTGAGCTCACCACCGACCCGGGTGTACCCGCGGAACTGCGGGCTGTGCACGTTCTCGAGCTTCAGCTTCTCCTCGGTCGGCAGAGCGAAGAACCGACGCGACACATCGAGCAGGTCGTCGATCAGCTGCCGGTCGACACCGTGCCCGACGAGGTAGAAGAATCCCACCTCGTGTGTCGCGCGAAGCAAATCGACGCGGAACGCAGCTGCCTCGTCGGCACCAGCGTCCAGTCGGGAGAAGTCGAGAATCGGAAGCGTTGAGATCATGGCCTCAATGGTTTCACGGGCCTCTCGGCTAGCCTCCCATGTGACGAACCGATAGTCACCACACGGTACTCAGCCTGATCACCGTCATATTACGTCGACATCGGAATAGGAATCACGCCCGGAGAATGCGCGGCTCTCAGACCGTGACGACAACCTTGCCGACCGGACGACCATCGTGCAGGTACTCGACTGCCTTGCCGGCCTGCTCAAGCGGAAACGTTCGATCGACGGGCGGCACAACATTGCCCGCCCCGATCAGGTCGCGCAGCGCTTCGAGTGTGGGCAGGTCTTCGCCAGACATCAGCCCTCGAAGTTTCTGGCTTCCGAAGAGTGAAACGAGTGGTGCCCGAAGCGACCGACCGAATCCGCCGAGCAGCGGACCGCCACCCTCTCCGCCGACGATCACCAGCGTGCCGCGCTTCGTCAACACCCGGCGCAACCGGCCCAGCGACGTGTGCCCTGCCGTGTCGATGATCAGGTCGTACCGGTCACTCCCCGCCGCGAAGTCCTCGCGGCTCCGGTCGATCACCCGTGTTGCGCCCAGGGACGAGACGAACTCAACCTTGTTTGTGCTGCACACCCCGGTCACGGTCGCACCCATCGCCACCGCGATCTGCACGGCGAACGAACCAACTCCACCGCCAGCTCCGAGTACGAGCACTTTCTGACCAGCCTTCAAACCCCCGGCATCACGCACACCGTGCATCGCCGTACATCCAGACACCGACGCCGCCGCGGCCTGCTCGAACGAGATGTTCGAGGGCTTCTGCGTGAGCCGAGTCTCGGGAGTTTGCGTAAATTCGGCATAGCTGCCCTTCAGGGTCGTGCCGAACACCTCGTCACCGACGACGAACCGCGTCACGCCCGCGCCGACCCGCGAAACGGTGCCGGCAACATCCCGCCCCGGAATTCTCTGCTTCGGCGCACGCAACCCAAAGCCGAACAGCCGCAACAGGTACGGTTTGCCTGCCATCGTGTGCCAGACGCCAGCGTCAACGCCAGCGGCCTTCACCCGAACCACGACGTCGTGATCACCCACCTCGGGCGCTTGAACGTTCTCAATGCGGAACACATCGCGCTCCCCATATTTGTGTTGCACGACAGCCTTCATGATCACTCCTCAGTGATGACGGGCGCCGAATAAGAGAAGACATCGTCGAGCGGCACCCTGAAAACACCGGCGATTTCGAATGCCATCTCAAGCGACGGCGAATAGCGACCCTGCTCAATGGCGATGATCGTCTGTCGGGTGACCCCGATGCGGTCGGCCAGTTCGGCCTGTGTCATCTCACCATGAAGAAATCTCAGCCGGCGGATGTCGTTCGTCACCCGCGTCGCAGCCTTCGACCTCACCATGTCGGCAGCCCTCGACGGTAGGCGATGACGCGGGCGATCGAGCCCAAAAACGCCGACAGCACGAACGCGAGGTAGATCACGTTCGCGATCCAGAAGTACGGCGCCTCGAGCATCGCAAGGATCAGCGCCGCAACACCGCCGATGATCACAAAGGACTGCCCGATCGAGTCACCGAAGCGGGTGATCTCGCGGTCACGCTGGTCTTTCCTGCCCGCATCCTTCGGCGAGAAAATCCCGAGAACGATGTTCAGCAGCATCCCGGCGACAATCCCGCCACCGATCGTCCACAGCATCGCGGTCACCCACGCGGTTTCCATCAGTGAAACGGATGCCGCCTGTGCGGCCACGATGACCAGATACGTCGCGTAGCCAGCCAGCGATACGACCAGCATGACCCATGCGCTTTTCTCTTCGGATGACATCCGCTGCTCCTCGATCATGTAAAGAAAACCTTACATTCTTCAATGTAAAGAAACTTTGACTTGGTGTCAAGGAAAAGTTACCTGGCGTCAGGCGGTGCGAGCTCGAGAGGTGGGAACAGCGACCACGGTCACCGCGATCACCACAATGGCAACGAGCACTCCGGCCGACGCCGCGAGCCCCGGGTAGCCGAGAAGGGCGAGCGCCGGTCCGGCCGCTGCGCCGCCGAGCGCCCCGGCAAGGTTCATCACGAGGTCGCTGCGCGCCTGAATGATCGGTCGCGCCGATCCCGTGACGAGGTCACCAAGCAGAGCGGATGCCGACACCGTCGACGCGCTCCAGCCGAGGCCGAGGAAGATGAGGCCAACCGTCACCCAGGTCATGGACTGCTCACCGAACGCGACAATTACGAGAGAGACCGCGAACAGGGCCTGCCCGGTGAGGATGATCCGATACCGGCCGTAGCGGTCGCTGAGCCAGCCGAACACGGGGGAGAGGGCGAACATGCCGGCGATGTGCAGGCTCAGCGTCAGCCCGACCCCGGCGAGGGAGGTGCCGTGGTGCACGAGGTGCACCGGCGTCATCGACATGACCGCGATCATGGTGGCGTGGCTGAGCCCGAGGATCCCGATGGTGATGATCACGAGCGAGCGGTTGCGCTGGGCGTCTGCGTCTTCACTCACCGTGTTGTTCACACCGACCGCCGCTTCCGCCGGGGCGGCGATCGACTGGCTGACCAGGTACGGGTCAGGCCGAAGTGCGAACGCATAAACGCAGACGGCCGCGAGTTGGGCCGCGATCGCGACCACGAAGGATCCGGTGAGGGGTGGCATCCGTAACCAGGTCGCTATCACCTCGCCTGGACCGAACAGGTTAGGCCCGACCACCGAACCGATCGTGGCCGACCAGACCACAATCGAGAGGTCACGACCACGGTGGCGCGGATCGGCGACATCGGTCGCTGCAAAGCGGGACTGCAGCCCAACGGCCGCACCGGAGCCGAGCATCGCGAAACCGACGAGCAGCAGCGGGAAGACGTCGATGGCGGCCGCGAAGACTGTGACGATGGCGCCGAGCAGGGCGATACTCGTGCCGAGGGCGAGCGAGACGCGGCGGCCATACCGGCGGGTGAGCCTGCCGAGCGGGATCGCGACAGCGGCAGCACCGAGCGTGCTCATGGTCGCCGCCGACCCGGCCCACGCCTCTGACCCGCTCACCTCCGCGGCGAGCACCGAGCCAATCGAGAGCGTCGCACCGATGCCGAGCCCGCCGAGGATCTGGCCAGCGACGAGCACGCGCATTGTGCGCTGCTGAAGGGCAACAAGGTCAAGAGTGGTGGAAGTCACCGCACCATTCTGGCTGCCACCTTCCCTCGGCGCGAGCGAAATATTGTCAGCCATGGGAACAATACGGACATCCGTCGGGTAGACCTGAGGTAACGCTCGATCACCGCTCAGAAAGCAGGACTCATGCCTCGATTTCTTTCGTACTCCGAGTTTGGTGGGCCTGAGGTCCTGACGCTTCTTTCGGTCGACAAGCCGACCGCTGGCCCAGGCGAGATTCTGGTGCGGGTTCGCGCCATCGGTCTCAACCCGGTCGACGTCAAGATCTTTCGCGGACCGGCCGCGGAAACCTACGGCGCAAAACCACCGACCGGCGTCGCGAATGACTTTTCGGGTGTGGTTGAGCAGGTCGGCGAGGGCGTCACCCGCTTCGCCGTCGGTGACGAGGTTCTCGGTGGCGCACGCAACCTCGCGATGGCCGACTTTCTGGTCACCACCGAGAACGCCACTCTCGTTCATAAACCCACGAACCTCAGTTTCGAGCAGGCCGCAGCGCTTCCCGTCGTCGGGCGCACCGCGTGGGCGACTGTCGAGTCGCTTTCGTTGACGGATGCTGACACGGTCCTGGTCAGCGCCGCCGCCGGTGGCGTCGGTGGGCTCGCCGTTCAACTCGCGAAGCGCACAGGGGCGACGGTCGTCGGTACAGCGAGCGAGTCCAACCACGACTACGTACGCTCACTCGGTGCGATCCCCGTTGCATACGGCGACGGTCTCGTGGAGCGGCTACGGGATGCCGCACCTCGGGGCTACACCGCCGCCCTCGACAACCACGGACCAGACTCGATCGACGCGGCACTCGAGCTCGGCATCCCGATCGAGCGAATCAACACGATCGCCGTCCGCGGGCCCGCCGACCGCGGAGCGGCGCACGTCGGTGGGGCGCAGGCGACCAACGACGACCTCACCCTTGTAGCCGACCTGCTCGCGAAAGGCGAACTGGAACTCCCGATCAGCGGCATTTACCCCCTCGAGCGTGCAGCAGAGGCCTACGAGGAGCTCGAACGCGGCCACGTGCGCGGCAAACTCATCGTCGTTCCCAACTGAATCTTCCCTCGGGTTCGCAATTCAGGAACTCCGACGTATTTCGAACAACATGGCGCCGAAATCGTCCCGATTCGCCCCGGACTGACTGAATTGCGAACGTGATCGCCGCGCGCCGGCGACCACCGGCGTTTCGATAGCGTGGATGGGTGAGCATTTCTTCCCTCAGACCCGGTCTGGCTTTCGACCCGACCCCGCTGACCGAACCGGTCGACGCACGACGAGTTCACGAGCACCACCAGGCGCACAAAGCGAGCCGCCCGCGCACCGCTGGTGACGTGATCGTGTGGGTCGTTATGGCCCTTCTGGTCCCGTTCGGTCTCATTCCGGTCGTCATGCTGTTCACCGACCTGGCCCGCCTTCCTGCGGGTCCGGTGATCGTCCCGGTTGTGTTCGGCGGCATGATCGCGGCAACCGTGCTCATCATTTCTCGAGTGCGTCGCCAAGTGCGGCGTGACCGGGAAATTCGCTACCGACTCGACCGCTTCGCTGCCGCGAACTCCATGACCTACCAGTCCCGGGTCGCCAATCCTTCGCTTCCGGGAATGATTTTCTCGATCGGTGGTGATCGCATCACCACCGACGCCCTTCGCACGGTGACGTCACCGCACGTCGAGTACGGCCACCACCAGTACGTGGTGCGCCGCGGAAAGCGATCGACGACCTTCCGCTGGGGATACATCGCGATCGAACTCGGCACAGCGCTCCCGCACATCGTGCTCGACGCCGTCGCCAACAACTCCATTCTCGGCACGAACCTGCCGACCTCGTTTGGGGCCCAACAGCGACTCTCGCTCGAGGGCGATTTCGATCGATACTTCGAGCTGTATTGCCCCGAGGGATACGAACGCGACGCTCTCTACCTCTTCTCCCCAGACATCATGGCGCGGTTCGCCGACACCGCCGCCCTCTTCGACGTCGAGATCGTGGACAACACCCTCTTCCTCTACACCGGGCCGGGCATCTCGACCGTCAACCCCGAGATGTGGGCCTGGCTCTTCGGCACGGTTTCGGCGCTGCAGAGCAAGGTCGACCAGTGGACACGCTGGCGCGACGAGAGATTGCTCGAACCTTCCGCCGTTCCGGCCGACACCCCCGTGGCTACATCGGTGGGGACACCACCGCCCTCGCGTCCGCCCGGTGTTGCCATGAAAGGCCGTCGGTTGCGTCGGGGTCGCGGCAACGTCTGGATTATCTTCGGCTTCCTGACCCTCGTCGCGCTGGGCTGGTTCCTACCTCTTCTCGCCGTCTGAGCCGCCCGCGCTCGGGAATACAGAACTACAGAGCGGATGCCACGGCGCACTACATGAGGAACCCCCGGCTCCCACGGAAAAAGGCCCCGGGAAAGGACGGAATGTACTGCTTCTGTCCTTCTCCGGGGCCGATCTCCGTGTACGGAGGGCTTGAGCTACTCGGCGGCGACTGGCTCGCCCTGGTGTGCCGGTGCTGCTTCGGTTTCGTTCGCTGAACCGTCGGCGTGCACACTGGTGCGCGTTCCGTAGGTCGGCGCCTTCGCGACAGCGTGTCCGCTCGCCGCGCCGCCCGCGAATCCGCTGAGCAGGCTCGCCAGGTCGATGCCGGTCGAATCCTTGAGCAGCTGGGTGACCTCGGTGACGTTTCCGACGACCTGCTTCGACAGGTGCGATGCTCCGTCGGTCGAGATGACCGTGAGGTTGTCGATGGCACCGTACGGCGCCGCCAGCTGCTTGGCGATCTCCGGGAGAATCTCGATGGCTCGCTGCTGTAGCAGCGCCTCGGACTCGTCGCGAAGCGCGGCAACACGCAGCTCGGTCGCCCGTGCCTCGGCCTCACCCTTCGCGAAAATCGCGGCCGCCTCGGCCTCACCCTCGGCGCGAGTTGCCTCTGCCTCGGCGATACGACGGTCACGGTCTGCCTTAGCCTCGGCCACCACCTGCGCGGCGTGCGCCTCGGCGATCTGGCGAATGCGGTACGACTCAGCATCGGCCGTCTTGCGCACGTCCGCGTTGAGCTGCTGCTCACGCAGTGCCGTCTCGCGCTGCGCCGTGATCTCCCGCTGCTGCAGAATGCCCTGCTGCGCGAAGGCCTCGGCGAGTGGCTTTGCTGCCTCGGCTTCGGCGAGCGCCTTGTCGGTCTCACTCTTGATCGACGCGTTCTTCAGCGACAGTTCACGGTTCGCGTCGGCGATCGCCTCGGCTGCCTCAATGCGGGCCTGCTCCGATGCTCGAGCAGAAACCGACTCGGCAATCTCGGCGGCCTGGCGCACGCGCGCCTGCTCCGGGCGCCCAAGGTCGGTGATGTAACCCTTGTCGTCGGCGATTTCCTTGATCTGGAACGTGTCGACGTCGAGCCCCTGGTTGAGCAACGAGGTGCGTGCCGCCTCGATGACCTGCTCGGCGAGCCCGGCCCGGTCGCGAATGATCTCCTCAACCGTGAGGTTACCGATCGACGAACGCAGCGAACCAGACAGCACCTCCTGGGTGAACGGTTCGATGTGCTGGTCCTGCCCGAGGAACCGCTGGGCGGCCGAACGAATCGCGGAGTCACTGTCGCCAACCTTCACAACGGCGACGGCCTCGATCCGGATCGTCACTCCGTTGCGGGTCTGCGCAACCACCTGGATGCCGATCGCGCGGGAGCGCAGCGACATCGAGAACTGCTTCTGCAGGAACGGGATGACGAAAACACCACCACCCTGCACCACCTTCTGGCCGGTCAGATCGGTGATCGTGCGCCCGTCCGCGCCAACCGACTTCCGTGCACGACGCCCGGTGACGATGATCGCCTCGTCGGGCTGTGCGATTTTGTAGCGACCCTGAATGAACATGATGATGATGATCAGCAGGATGACACCCGCCACCACCGCCACGATGATCGGGCTCAGAACAATTCCTAGCAATTCCATGACACTCCTCGTCGGCCGGTGGTCGGCGCCCCCAGCCTAGTGGCGCGGCATTTCACGTCGATAGACACCAGTCACAGGGGTCACACCGAGCCGGGCGGCGAGACATCGGGCGCAGGTCGGCAATCGGCTTGTGCCATCTGGTGGAGTTCTCAGGCGGTGATGGCCATATCGGTCACGAGGTCGTTGGCGACCGTGAAGCTGAAGTGGCTCTGCCCATTGAACCCGCGGCCGCCCACCATGGCCGTCACCGTGGCGTGTTCACGCGTAGTGATCTCAGCGGTGACATCGAGGGTGACGCCGACTCCAATGAACTCCGAGTCCGACCATGCGCGGATGGCGTCACGGCCTGTGAAGACGCGACCCCAGTCGTTGACCGCCCCGGTCTCGGCGAACGTATCCAGGAAGGCGTCGGTGTTCCCGGCGTTCGCCGCCGCGATCAGTCGGGCCACCGGTTCCGGCAGGGTGCTTGACGTCATCGTCGCTCCTTCTCTTCCGGTCACCGTAGTCCCCATGGGCTCGCCAGCGAAAGAGGACAACCGAGAAGCGCAACCCCCAATTTTCAAGTTTGCAGCCGCTGCACTTGCCGGGTTATCGTGAATCCCGGACCACACCCGGGGGGATGTGCAGTTAGCGTCTTCCAGTAGTGCTGGATTCAGGTCTCTTTCGGGGGGAAGAGAGGTGCTGTGCCTCGCGCACGCACCATGCTGGACGAGTGGGCACCTACTGGGGGTAGGTGCCCCCTCTACCCCAAACACCTGAGCGTCATTTGGCCGCGCGGGCACGGGTCAGTCGACGGCGCCCCGCTCAACCAGGAATTCAGCCTGCGGCGAGAGCACGCCATTGGCCTGGACCGCGATGAAGTGCCTGCCCGGGTAGTACACCTTTGTGGTGATCGGCCGGAATGAGTGGGACTTTGAGACGGTCACCGTCTCGCCCGGTGCGAGCGACCGTGACCCGAGCTTGAACGTCTTGGGGCTGACCGATCCGTTCGCCCGGGTGAAGCCGACCGAATAGTCGACAGCGACCACGGCCGCCGTCGACCCGGTGTTGGTCACGTCGGCGGTGAACTCGACAGTGCCTCCCCACTCGATGACGTTTTCCGCCAGTTGCGGCTGGGCCACAACGAGCCCGTCCCCACTGAAGCCGAGAAGGGTGAGTGCCCGCTGGTCGCCGCGCTTGACCAGGTTTCGAAGGGCATGGCGGATCACCCACGCCGTATTGCCGTCCGGGTCTTCGGCCCAGCGGGCTGCGGTCGCCGTGACAATCGCCGGATCGATGCGGCTCAGGTCGTTGAGGTGGTTGGCGGTTGAACGCCGAACGTACTCGGCGGAATCCCGGTACGTCGCGTGGAGGATACCCATCGTCGATTCGGGATTCTCGAGCAGCCACGGCACCCTCCTGGCCCACGGCAGGTAGGCGCGTGATCCCTCGGTGGCCAGCCGGCGGACGTGTTCGTTGTCGTGGCTCGTCCAGGAGTGCATGATCGACAGTGCCCGTTCGGGGCGTTCGTTGAGAAGGTCGCGCACCGCGAACTCTGCTGTGAGCTCGACGGTCAACCGGGCGAGTAGCTCCATGGCCGAATCGAAATGCTCGGTCGACCCCGATCGGAGTGCCCGGTGCGTGACCAGTTCGGTCACGGGCCAGATCATCCAGCCGGCAAACAGGGGGTCGCGGAGCAGGTGAGGGACGATTCCCTCCACGGTGTCGAATCCCCCGGGCAGATCCGAAAGCAGGGCGTCGCGCACGACGTCGACCCGGCCGCGCAGCCGCTTGTCTCGCACGGCCGACTGGGCGCTGGTCATCGACGGCAGGTCGAGTCCTGGCGCCGCTGACGAGATCGCGGTGGTCAGTCGTGCCACGACGTCAGGGCTGAGAAGGTCGTCCATTGCACCCATGGTTATCGCTCCAAAACGTACATCAGCTGCGCAGGTGGGAGGCGCCGTTGGCGTCGAGGATCGCTCCGGATGACCACGCGGCCTCCGGCGACGCCAGCCAGAACACGGCGGCGGCGATCTCTTCTGCGGTTCCGACCCGACCGAACGGGCTCTGCGCCCGAAGGGCGTCGCCGTCGGGTCCGCTAAGTTTCTCGAGTTGCCTCTGGGTTGCGACAAAACCGGGCGCGACGGAGGTAACCGAGATGCCGTGTGGCGCCAGCGCAACGGCCAGTGACTGGCCGAGGGCGTGCAGTCCGGCTTTGCTTGCCGCGTAGGCGGGAAACTCGGGCTCGCCACGAAAGGCACCGCGGGAGCCGATGTTCACGATGGCCCCCGGGGCTTTCCGCTCGATCAAATGGGTGGCGACGGCCCAGGCCAGGTTCGCCGCTCCGAGGAGATTAACGTCGACCATCTCGCGGAACGCCGCCGTCCACTCGGCGTAGGTCGACTCGCCGATCACGTGCCGGTTGGCGGGGGCAGGAGCTACCGCCGCGTTGCAAACGAGAACATCGAGCGAACCGAGCTGCTCGATCGCCGACGCCACAACGGTCGCCGCACCGTCGGGGTGTCCGAGATTCCCGCTGACGAGAACGTGTCCCGTGCCATCCAGCGAGCGAATCGTGGCCTCTGCACCTTCCCGGTTGGACGCGTAGTGAATGGCAACCCGATCGCCAGCTTCGGCGAAGCGTTGCGCGACCGCCGCTCCGATTCCGCCTGAGGCACCGGTGACGAGGACAGTCCTCATTCGGCGACGGCCTTCGAATCGACAGTCCAGAAGAACACAGTCGAGAAAAACACGGGGTCTCCTTAGTCACGGGCGGACGGCGGAGCCGCACGTGCCTTCCCACGCTAGGGCATCAGCGAGTAGACCACCTCGGTGTACATCTGCAGCGCGAGCGGGAGCCCGCCGAGAAGCGCTGCGCCGATGCCGACGACCCCAGCTCCGGCCCAGAGTTTGCGGCGGGTGCGGGCAGTACGCACCTCCGCGTCGAGCCGGTGAAACTCGGCACCGAGGTCGCTCCGGGTGGGCGTTCCCGTTCCCCAGACATCGGGATCGTCGAGCAGGGCGGTCAGGGCCGACACTGTCGCCTCGTCCAGCACCGACGGCCGTTTCTCGAGCCACCTGCGCAGCTGTCGAGAAGTGAGTACCGTCACCCTGTCCGGTTTCTGCCTAATTGTGATCTGCCTTGGGGCGACGATGACGACGAGGGGCTGAACGTCGATGCCAAGTGGCATCCGTTTAGTGATCAGGGTGCTGACCCGGGTGGCCTCGTATTCCGCGTTGCGCAGATAAGGCACTTTGCGTCCGTTCACCATCACGGCCCGTCGCCCCACCCAGATGTTTTTGCCCAGGTGGTGTTTGGTGTTGACCGTGAAGACGCCGCCCGGACCGATCACGATGTGGTCGATGTCTGAGCCCCTGGTGCCGATCGGCACAGCGTGAAGCACGGTCCAGCCGGCAGGAAGGTCGGCCAACTCGCGCCCGACGGCGATCTCGCCTTCGGCTCCGATGTACCAGGGTCTGCTTTCGGTACCGAGTGGAGAGCGCCCGAGAAAACGGGCGATCGGCGTTCGCGGCGGCACGAATTCCTGCTGGCGGAGGAACTCGGCGATCACCTCCTGCCCCGCTGTTCGGCTTCGCATCGGCGTGATCGTGGTGAGTTCGGGCACGGCCCGACACTAGGGGCAGGGGTGCACCTGGAGCAGTCCCCAGTACGGGCCGAGCGCCATCGTCCAGCCCGATCGCGCCGAGTGGCACCGCGTGACCGAATTGCGAGCCATCACCAGCCGAAGGAGCACCATGACCAACGTCCCCACCGTCCCTTTTGTCTGGGTTCAGCAGGCGCTGAACGCCGAGCTGCTGTCCGACCTCTCTGCGGCAAACCTTGAGCGGCAGGCTTTTTTAGCAGACAGCTCGCGTTCGCAGCGCGCTATTCAACGAAGCGGATGCCATTTTGCAGCTTCGTTCGGACGTCGAACAGTTCGTTTCCACCCGCCCGGTCCATTCCGGGAAGCCCGTTGCGCAGAAGCCCTGGCAGGTACGACGAGCGGACGGCCAGATTCGCGGCTCCACGGCTTGAGCCCAGTTCGACAACGGAATCCTCCAGTGCGTCGTCGGGCAGCACCAGCACAAGTGCCGTGAAGCGGACCCGAAGCGCCCGGGAGAGGATCTTGGCGCGCGCCGCGAGCTCGTGCATCGGGCGGTCACCGGCGACGGCCTCACCGATGAGTTCGCCTCGTTTGACCTTCACCGGACCACCGAAGTCCTCAGACAGCAACGCGAACAGCCCGGTCGGGCCGAGCACAACGTGGTCGACCTTCTCGTCTGGCGCCCCCGTGGCCACATCGTGCCAGGCGGTGAAACCGAGCCCGAGGTCGGCCAGTTGGCGGGCCGTTGCCTCTTCGGCGAGCGCGTCCGCCAGCAGGTGCCGAAGTTCGCGCGGCGCTGTGCGCACGAGCGCCGGGTCGTACGGGTCTGCGTCAACCCCGCGACCTGTCCACTCACGCATGAGCCGCAGGTAGCGTTCACGCCGCCACCCACCGGGGTGGCCGTATGAACGAGCCCGCGGGCGGGAATCGGGTTGCGGCCTCGAGGCCGACGCCGCCCAGGTGGGATGCTCCTCCGACGCCGGCGCGCCTGTTGACCTGCCACGGTCGTACGCGGCACGGTCAGCCGCCGTTCCGACACGCTCCCAGGCCATCTGAACCGCCGTGAACCGAGCGGCGCTTCCGCCGGTGTCCGGGTGGGTCTCGCGCATCAGCTTGCGGTATGCGCGACGCAGCTCGTCCTGGTCGGCCGTCGGACTGACGCCGAGAACTTCGTAAGGCGTCGCCGAAATCGGGCTGTCTGGCATCCGCTCGCTTTCGGGTCGGGAAATCTGCAGACTCACGATACCGAGGAAATCTGGGAGCACGCTTCAGCGGCACTTCAGCAGCGCTTCAGGCCGGCTCGGGCAGAATGGCTCACGGAGGTGGTCGGAATGCGGATTCTCGTTGTCGAAGACGAAAAGCGGCTCGCCGACGGCCTGCGCCGCGGGCTCGAGGCCGAGGGGTTCGCCGTGGATATCGCGCCGACCGGAACAGATGGACTCTGGCTGGCTCGCGAAAACACCTACTCGGTGATTTTGCTCGACATCATGCTCCCGGGCATGAGCGGGTACCGCGTTTGCGAGACGCTGCGCGCCGAGAAGAACTGGACGCCCATTCTGATGCTCACCGCCAAGGACGGCGAATGGGACCAGGTCGAGGCCCTCGACACCGGCGCAGACGACTACCTGACCAAGCCGTTCTCGTTCTCGATCCTGCTGGCCCGGGTGCGTGCGCTGATGCGCCGCGGTGCCGCGGAGCGCCCCGTGGTGCTCGAAGCCGGCGATATCCGGGTGGATCCTGCCGCTCGAAAGGTGTGGCGGCAGAACACCCCGATCGACCTGACCAGTCGTGAATTCGCTGTACTCGAATACCTCATCCGCAACCTCGGCACGGTGGTGTCCAAGCGCGATGTGCTCGACAACGTCTGGGACTTCGACTTCGAGGGTGACCCGAACATCGTCGAGGTGTACGTGCGTCATCTTCGCAACAAGCTCGACCGTCCGTTCGGCCGGGAGGCCATCGAGACGCTCCGCGGTGCCGGGTATCGGCTGGCGGCGAACGGTGGCTGACGCCGGGTCTCGCCGCCGCATCTCCCTGCGCACCCGCATCGTGCTCGCGGCCACCGCTGTTGTGGCGATCGCCCTCCTTCTCGGCGCGGCCGGTTTCGTGGTGCTGCTGCAGAATTCGCTCCGCGAAAGCGTGAAAGCGAGCGCTGAACAAAGCCTCTCTGACCTCGAAAATCGGGTCGAGGCATCCGGTCTGGATTCAATTCGAACGGATGCCACGGGGCCACAAGCGACGGACCGTGGCGACGACGAGAGCGACGAAAACGACGAAAACGACAGTGGTGATGGCGGCAACAGTGACGGTGATGACGGTGGCGGCAGCGGTGACGGAGACAGCAGCGACGACGACCCGCTGACCCAGAGCACCGAGGACTTCCTCGAGAGCTTCGAGGACGACGAAGCGTTCTTCCAGGTGATCGACGACTCGGGCACCGTCGTCGCCTCGAGTGAGAACGCCCTGGCGATCGGTGCCCTGGCCGCACCGGCGCGGGACGACGCCCGAATGACCTCCCTGCAGGGACAGTCAGCCGAGTTTCTCACCGTGTCTGCCGAGGCGGACGGGTTCACGATTCTCGCCGGCCGCAGTGTCGAGGACATTGACGAGACCACGTCCACTGTGACGCGACTCCTGGCCATCGCGCTGCCCGTGCTCCTCGCTTTTGTGGCCCTGACCACGTGGTTCGTCGTCGGTCGTTCGCTTCGACCTGTCGAACGGATGCGCCGCGAGGTCGACGACGTCACCTCAGCCAACCTGCACCAACGAATTGCCGACCCCGGCTCGCGCGACGAAATCGGACGTCTCGCCACAACGATGAACCGGATGCTTGACCGGCTCGATGCGGCTCAGACGACCCAGAGACGCTTCATTTCGGATGCCTCGCACGAGCTGAAATCGCCTCTCGCGTCGATGAGACAGTACGCCGAGGTCGCCAGGGCGCACCCGGATCGAGTGAGTACGAACGAACTCTCCGACGTTGTCCTCGACGAGGGTGCCCGGCTGGAGCGACTGGTGCAGGGAATGCTCGTGCTGGCCAAAGCCGACGAGCGAACCCTCGCGCCCAATCGCACGGCTGTCGATCTCGATGACCTCGTCCTCGCCGAGGCTCGTCGACTTCGCGACACAACGGCGCTCCGCGTGGACGTCTCGGCCGTCGGTCCCGGCAGGGTGCGTGGCGACATCGCGCTGCTTGGGCAGGCCATGCGCAACCTTGCAGACAACGCCGTTCGGCACGCAGCTGGTGAGGTGCGATTCGAGCTCGCTGAGTCGGACGGGCAGGTGCTCCTCGTCGTGTCGGACGACGGCGCCGGCATACCCGAGCACGACCGAGAGCGGATCTTCGACAGATTCGTTCGGCTTGACGAGGCCCGTGCCCGCGATGCGGGTGGCAGCGGGCTGGGGCTGTCGATTGTGCGGGAGATTGCCGTGGCCCACGGCGGTTCTGTGCGTGCAAGCGCAACCGCGCAGGGGAGTGCGCGATTCGAACTGCGCCTGCCAGCAGCATCCGACTCGCTCTCCTGAAAAATCGTGCAGGAAGCTTCAGGAGCGCTTCAGCACCTCCCGTGCACAGTGGAACAAACGCCACAAGGAGGCTCTCGTGAAGAAGAAGACAGTAGTGATCGGGTCCGTACTCGCCGCGGTGCTCGTGCTCGGAGGAACAGGGGTCGCCGTCGCGGTGACCGATCCGTTCGACAACGACGACACCCTCACCGGGTCGACACTGGAGAAGGCCTCGCAGGCAGCGCTCGACGAGGTCGGCGAAGGAAAGGTCACCGACTCGGAAGCAGACGACGGCGGATACGAGGTCGAGGTCACCCTCGACAACGGCCGCGAGGTCGACGTTCGGCTAGATGAGGCGTTCGCCGTGCTCGCTGTCGACCGGGACGACAACTCGGGTGACGACGGTTCGGGAAACTCCAACGGTTCGAGTGGATCGGACGGGCAGCGGGCCGACGACTCGGACGACGTACCGCTCACCGACGAGGAACGCTCGGGCGCTGAGGCGGCCGCTCTCGCCGCTGTCGCCGGAACAGTGACGGACATCGACCGCAGCGACGATGTCGACCACGCTTTCGAGGTCGAGGTCACCCGTGACGACGGCACGCAGGCAGATGTCGAACTCGACGAGTCGTTCGGCGTCGTGCGGATCGACGAAGACGGCGTGAACGACGACGCCGCCGTTCAGAAGTAGGCTCGCGCTCCTTTCGCGAGAAAACGGGTCGGGCGCTGAGCGCTCGGCCCGTTCTGCGTGGGGCCGCCCCGATGCACCGCACCGCATGCCACCCACCGCACCGCATCGCATCGCATCGCATCGCATCGCATCGCACCGCATCGCACCGCACCGCACCGCACCGCACCGCACCGCACCGCACCGCACCGCACCGCACCGCACCGCACCGCACCGCACCGCACCGCACCGCACCGCACCGCACCGCACCGCATCGCATCGCATCGCATCGCATCGCATCGCATCGCATCGGCCGCACTCTGCGGGATCGCTGCGCGAAATGCAAGGGCCTTCTCGCCTCTTCCGCCCGACCGTAACCTCGAATCATGAGCGACGAGACACTGAACCCAGGCGACAACATCGAGAGCGGCGACCCCGTGCAGCGCACCAAGAGCGGTGACCTGAACGACCGCGAGCAGACGACCAAAGACCGTTCCTACAGCCCATCGAGTGGACTCGAGACCGAGCAACTGCAGCAGGACGGGTCGGACTCGCTTGCTCTCGATGACCCCGCCATCAACCAGGATGACGTCAACCTCCTGCCTGGCACCGGTGGCCCGGATGATGTCGGAGACATCGAGGTAGACCCGGACGAGATCGACCTGAGCGGACACGCCGGCCTCTCCTGAGCACCGCCCTCCACAGGGGAAAGTTAGCGAGCACTATCCACCGTTCGCCAGGCGAGGGTTCCGTTGCATCCTCTTCGCCAGCATGGTGGGAGCATGTCTCAGATTCTGGATCGGTTGCCAGAGGTCGTCGCGCAATTGCGCGTCGGTCTCGGGCTCCCGGCCCAGATCCTCACCGACTCACACGTCGGCCCCGCTGGATCGGACACCCCCGGCGTTAGCATGAGCAACGCCGGCAGGGCTGACCCGGGCACCAGTGACCCCGGCGTTAGCAAACCCGGCATCACCGACCTCAACGCCCACGACCTGGTGGATCGGCTCGATGCCGACGAGGTCGAATGGTTCACACGAACCGCGGCTGAGGTGATGAAGCTCGGCGAAGCTCTCGTGGCTATTGGTGCCGGCCGCATCGCGGTTCTCTCCGACCGGGAACTCGGATACTCCGGGCTCGCCCAGCGTCGGGGAGTGCGCACGGCTGAGCACCTCGTGCAGTCCCTCACTGGCTCGAGCTACCGAGACGCTGCCCGGCAGGTGCGTATCGGTGGAGCAATGGGCGAGGCTAAGGCGGTTGAACGGGCGCAGGCCCAAGCCTCGTCGAGGCAGGTCGAGGCCGACGGCGAGGAACCCGACGTTTCCCTCACGGTGAAAGTCCCGTGGCATTTCCCGATCTCCCTCGCCGCCTCCAAAGGCACACTGTCGACCAGCGCGGCCGAAGCGATCACACGAGGACTTGGCGACCCCACCGAGGACGCACCAGCAGATCTCCTTCAGGCAGCGGCTGAGCGACTGTTGCCCCTGGCAAACACCACAGACATGGATGAACTCGGCCGCCTCGCGCGCGAAGAGCGCAATCTCATCGACGTGACCGGCGTAGCGCAACGGGAGGGAGCGCTCCGCGAAATGCGCGGTCTTCGGATGCTTCGGCGCGACGCCACAGGAATGCGCGGGGTCGCTCTTCGACTCGACCCCGAGAACGAGGCAATCTTCTCCACTCTCATCGATGCGGCCACAGGTCCCCGCAGGGGCGGCCCTCGTTTCGTCGACGCGAAAAATATCGCAGCCGCAGAAGCACTGATCGCGGACCCGCGCAGCACAGAGCAAATTGCACTGGACACGATGATCCAGCTGATGGAACTTGGTGCGGAGGCTGACCCCGGTGTGTTGTTTCCGCGGCAGTCAGCGGTTCGCATCGTCGTCACCGCCGACAGCCTCGACACCCGCTCCGAGGCTGGAGGGCTCACAGGAACAGGGATGCTCGAAGACTCGCGAGAAGCCGTCTCCGGTGCCACTCTTGAGCGCACCATCTGCTCCGCAGAACTCACAGCCATTCTGCTCAGCCCCGACAACGTCCCGTTCGAGTCGAGCATAGGCAAGCGCCTGTTCGACCGCAGGCAACGGCGGGCTCTGGCGGTGCGCGACGGTGGCTGCATGTTCCCGAACTGCGATCGCCCGGTGTCCTGGACCGAAGCGCACCACATCATCCCGTGGAGCATGTCGCCAAAGACCGAGGTGATCGACGGCATCCTGCTCTGCCGACATCACCACATGCTGTTGCACAACACCGGCTGGGTAATCCGACGTCGGGAGACCGACTATGTCCTGGTCCCTCCCGTCGGTGTCGACCCCGATCAGAAAGAAATTCCGCTCGAGAGTAAATCCGGACTCATGCGAGCTCGCAAACGCGCACGGCCCGCGGCCCGCGCCCCCACCGGGCCGCCGGCGAGGTCAGAACCGGTCGGCAAACCCCTCGACACCATCGATAGCTCGTGACGACTCGTCAAGCGCCGCCTGGCCACTCTGGTCGTTGAGCCCGGCGAGCACTCCGTAGACGAACGTCTTCTCACCCTCGGCGTCGGCCCGATTCGAAGTGAGCACGAGATGCTGTCCGAACAGGACGCTGTCGCGATGCTCACCGAGGGTATCCTGAACGCGTTCGCCCGCCTCGGCGACTCCGGCATAGGCCGAACCACCGTCTCCGTTGTAGGCAACATCTTCGGCCGTGTACCGCAACCGTCGTCCGGCACGTCGCACAGCGTGCAACTGAGCCTCGAGGTTCCCGCCATCAGCACCGATGGCATCCGCTCGCTTTTTCACCCGACGGATTTCACGAGCGACCGCGGAGGCGACGGCATTTGCCGCTGGCTTCGACGCCGCATCGGTTAGCGGCGGACGAGCCACGAACTTGTCGAGCGCATCGAGCAACCGGAAGTACTCGGGCGAGGTGAGCCCCCGACGCAACCGGTCATGCGCCTCCCGGTAGTCGGACTGGGCGCCGTCAATGAGTCGAGCGCGAGCGTCGTCATCGTCCTGCTGCACCGGCAGGCCGTCGAGGTAGGCCCGCGCCCGCAGGCCACGCACCTCAGCATCTCGGGCCTCACCCAAAACTGAACCGAACCGTGCCAAACGATCGCGCAGCTCATCGACCACGTCTCGATCAAAGATCCTGCGGAACGCGGCAAGCACACTCCGCAGGCGCCGAACCGTCGTGCGCATTTGGTGCACAGCATCGGGTTCGTCAGCACGGGCGGCAGGGTCGGCCTGTTCAAGCGCGAGAACCAGGTCAGCCAGTGCGGGAACGACGACGGATGCCACGCTGCCCGGTTCGAGATC
Source organism: Mycetocola zhadangensis (assembly GCF_003668565.1). GTDB lineage: Bacteria > Actinomycetota > Actinomycetes > Actinomycetales > Microbacteriaceae > Mycetocola_A > Mycetocola_A zhadangensis. Next base: position 233,450 of record NZ_RCWJ01000002.1, on the reverse strand, counting down.
GGCCTGCGCCCGATCCTCACCCGGCTCGGGCGCCCCGGGAGCCGCACCAAGAGCGGGCGTCACATCGGTGAGCGAATCGACCCCGAGGGTGCGGGCCATCTTCGAGACACTCGGGGATGGGTGTGCGCCGACGGCTCCGAGCATCCGTTCGATCTGGTCCAACAGAACGGTGCGACCCTCTTCGGTATCCGGGGCCCCACCGAGCAGCTCCACCTCCCACTCGCGCCACGTGCGCAACGCACCGTTGCGGACGTCACCGCCCTCAACCTCATCGTCGGCAAGTTCAACCACCCCGACGCCGGCGGCATCGAGCAGGTGAACAGCCGTCCGCCGAGTAACGATCCGGGCGAGCGGAGTGAGCTCGCGATCCCGCACCACCGCCCGCACCGGTTCGAGCACGGCATCGGGAACAACCCCGGTGTCCTCTCCAACCGGCCAGTGCAGCTCGGTACGCCCCTCAGCTGCCGGCTTCTTGATGTGCCATCCAGCGTCACCACCGCCCTCACGCCGTCGGATGATCACCCGACGACGCGCCAGATCACAAGTCGCGGTGTCGTAGTACACCGCCTCAAGCGTGACCGGGTCATGAACCTCGACCGATGCGATTCCGGCGACGCCGGTCAGGTCGGGCAACTGCACCTGCCTGTCAACGTCGTACTTGCGCTCGATCTCGGTCTGCGAACGGCCAGGCTCATCTGTCATGCCTCCTGTTTACCGCTTCCCAGCCGTCGCTTCCATCCGTTGACAACCACACGACAAGCGGATGCCACGTGGCGGCTGCGGTCGTCAACCCCTCAGCGGCTCGAATTGGGTCGGCGTACGCTCGCCCCATGACGAACCACGAAGAAACCCCTCAGGACTCCAACCCCCGATCCGACGACGCCGCACCCACGTCCGACACTGACACCTCGGATGACGCTGGATTCGGTGCCGACGAGGGAATCGGTGATGGAACCGGTCTCGGCGAGGGCAACGGAAACGCCGGTCAGTCCTCGGAGGACTCGCCAGCCGAATGAGGGCCCACCTGACGCCGGCCGACCTTGATCTGAATCCGGCGGGCGGGTCACCCGAGCAGCTTTACCGCTGGTTTCTGGCGAGCGTCCTGTTTGGTCGGCCGATTCAGCAGTCTGTGGCTGCCGCAACCTATCGGACGCTGATCGCGGGTGGGCTCACCAATCCCTCGGCGTTCGGCACGCTCAAGCGCGAGCCGCTGCGACGTCTTCTCGACCGGGGCGGCTATGTGCGGCTCGACTACCAAATGGCCGACACCCTGCACGCCGTCATGCGCACCATCGTGGACGACTACGGATCGGTCCACCGCCTCGTCGTGACGTCGGAGAATGAGACAGATCTCACGGAACGGCTCACCGCGCTTAAGGGAGTCGGCCCGGTGACGGCGCACATCTTTACTGCGCAGATCCCCGCCGAGCTCTATGGGCCAGCGTCGCCTGGTGCTCAGGGATAACCGTCGCCTCTCACGGACGCAACGTCACCGGGTCGACAAGCGTGCCGACGAGTGTGCGTGACCACCACGCCCCGGTCTGCCGTTTCTCGGCGCGGGTCGAGAATCGGTAACGAAACGCACGAGCCCGGATCCAGCGAGGCGGAGCCTCGGGAAACGGGTTCAGGCTCAGCAGTCGCACCGTGCGCGGATCACCGGCGAGCAGCCGCACGAGCAGCATCTGGAACCAGCGGTTGTCCGGCGTTCCAAGTGCCAGAAACCACATCAGCCAGTCGAGCCGCAGGTGATACGGGGCGACCTGGCGTGGCCTCCGCGTCACATCGCCCGGTTTTCCCTTGAACTCGTATGGCTTCCATTCGGAGTCCGGTGACGGGTGCTCGTCGCTGCACCCCTCGATGATCACTTCGAGGCGCACCTTCGTCACCGTCCCGAACGCTCCATACGCATTCACCAGGTGATAGCGGTTGAAGCTGGCGTTCATGAGTTGGTGGCGGGAGAACAGGTTGACGAGCGGCCGCCAGCTCAACACGAGCAGGAACACCGTCACCACGAGTACGAGCACCATGAACCACAGTGGAGTGGGTGGCGCGGCACCGACGAGCCCGAGCGAGGGAATCACTGCCCGGACCACATCGTCACTGATCGCGGAGAACGCCAGCACGATCGTGATCCAGTTGAGCCAGGCGAAGTTGCCGGTGGCGACCAGCCAGAGCTGGGTCAGGATAAGGATGGTTGCGGCGATGGATGCTACGGGCTGTGGAGCAAACAGGAAAAACGGCACGACCAATTGGGCGAAGTGACTCCCGAGAACCTCTCCCTTGTGGAACCAGCGCGGCAGATGGTGTGCGTACCAGCTCACCGCATTCGGCATGGGCTGCGTCTCGTGGTGATAGGTCAGCGCGGTGAGGTCTCGCCACTCGGACCCTCCCCGCATCTTGATCATTCCGGCACCGAACTCAAGCCGGAACACGAGCCATCGCACAAACAGGATCGTCACCAGGGGCGGTGCGACCTCGTCCGAACCGAGGAAGGCCACGATGAACCCGGCCTCGCAGAGCAGGCTCTCCCAGCCGAAGCCGTAAAACGTCTGTCCGATGTTCACGATCGACAGGTAGCCGACCCAGAGCAGCAGGAAGGCGATCATCGGCAACCACGGTGGCCCCTGTTGCGGAAGACCGGCCACAAGTGTGGCCGCGATGCCCGCTCCCGCCGACGCGATGCCGAGGAGGTAAGCGTCGCTGTATTTCCAGTGGAAGAGGCTCGGCGACTGCCGAAACGTCACCCGGTCGAGAAACCACGGAGCCGGCAGGAGGCCGCGTTCGCCGAGCAGCGCCGGAAACTGATTCGCGGCCGAGACAAAAGCGATCAGGTAGAGCGCGGCGATTCCGCGCTGAAGAACCTGGCGAGCCAGTTCATAATCTCCCGCGGCGAACCACTCCATGGTGATGCTGACGGTAGTCCCGCTCTCCCCGGTTCTGTCAACCGCTGGACCGAGCGGCCCGGCCTGCCGCTCGCGCCAAACCTTGTCAACCCGGTAGAAGACGACGGATGCCACGGCGTAGCGTTCCGAGGAACGAGCCAGCGCGTGCTTTGAAAAGCGTCGGCAGCCAGACACTGAGGGAGAGACCGATGACGTTGAACGATCCAGCCGACACACCCCGCGCCGGACGAGCAGGAACACCGGGATCTCCCGGCACGACGGGCCCGTCTGGCGAACCAATCGGCACCAGCTCCGACACCATCAACACGGCACACGGTCGAACAGACGCCGCCCACGACGCGGCAACCATCCCCGACCCGAATGAGGCCGCCGAGGTCACGACCACAACGGATGGCGGACTCATCGACGCAGGGATCAGTGACGCGGTCACGGCACCGAGCACCGACGCCGAAACCACCAATCCGGCGTCGAGCGAGTTTCACGCTGCCGATGATGACGACATGGCCACCATCGCCAAACTCGTGAAGGCATCAAGAATTGCGCTGCTCACGACGGTGACGCCGAGCGGCCAACTGCACAGCCGTCCACTCGCCACACAGGAGATCGATTTCGACGGTGACCTGTGGTTCTTCACACAGGACCCGAGCTCGAAGGTCGACGACATCCGCTCGAACGACCAGGTCAACGCAGCCTTCGAGTCGGGTAAGGGCTACCTTTCGATTTCCGGCTCAGCCACCCTGGTGCACGACAGGGCGAAGATCGACGAGCTGTGGTCGCCCGCTGTCGGGGCGTGGTTTCCCGACGGAAAGGACGACCCGACCGTTGCCCTGATCAAGATCAGTGCTCAGTCAGCGGAGTACTGGACCTCTGACGAACCCGGCGTTGTGAGCGTCTTCAAGATCGCCAAGGCCGCGCTCACCGGCGGGCAACCTGACGTCGGTGACAACAAGTCCGTGGACCTCTGACGCGCAGTCAACTCGGCCTGACGCGCCGTCCACCGTGCCTGTCACACGGTCAGCCGTCTCTGCCACATGGTCAATTGCGTCCAGCGTGCGGCCAACTGAGTCCGGCGCACGGACGACGATGTCTGATGCACGGTCGGCCACGTCTGATGCACGGTCGCCCATGTCTGGTGCGCGGTCAGCCGTGTCTGACGCATGGTCAACTGAGATAGTCGTCTGGCGCCAGCCAGCGAACCCCGCGCTTGTGGCTCAGCAGCTGCGCACGAATCGGCACTCCGATTCCGGAACACGCATTGTGCAGCTGCTGTGCCCACGCTCGGTCGAGCGGCGTCAGGTCGGATCCGGCGTATCGCTCCCAAACGAGAATCACCTGGGCGGCCCTCGCTGCTCCCGCAATGTGTCGGATGCCGTTCGCTAACTCATTGGCATGATCGGGCGTCGGGCGACCCGGGTAGTCATCCGTGGGGATGAGCAGGGGCAACTGCACGTTGTCGCTGTCGAGGAAGAGAAGCCAGAGCTGCCGTCTGGACGCACGACCGATGAGGTCGCTTACGCGTTGCTCGATGAGCTCGTCGGTCACGAGCGGCTGGGTGTTCGCCGTTGAGGCGCTGATTCCGGTCATGAATCGATACTTGGCCGATCCCGCGAAATCCGCCCGTGGCATCCGCTATCTGTGGAGAAGCGCACCGCTGTGGAAAACTGCCTCGATCCGCGACACCGCTGCTGATGCCACCTAGATTGGACACCATGACGACCGAGATTCCGGCTTCTCTCCTGCACCTTCTGACCAACGCCAACTTCGGGAGCCTCGCCACGGTGCGGCCGAACGGCACCGCGCAGGTGAATCCGATGTGGTTCGAGTTCGACGGCGACAACCTGCTGTTCACCCACACGACACAGCGTGCGAAGTTTCGTAACCTGCAGAAGAATCCGTCGATGGCGTTTTCCATCTTCGACCCGGCAAACCCGTTGAGCTACATCGAACTGCGCGGGGAACTCACCGAGGTCAGGGACGACCCAACCGGATCGTTCTATGTGCACCTCGGCAAGCGATATGGCAATGCAACGCAGGAGGCACCGCCGGACAGTGCCGACCGGGTGATTCTCGTGATGAAAATCACCAAGGTGATCGGCCGCTGATCCGGCGGTGCCCTGTGTTGCGCTAAGCGGTCTGTCCGGAGTGCTCACCCTCGGCGATTTCCTCGACGAACTTGGCGTTGAACGCCGGCAGGTCGTCGGGAGTACGGCTGGACACGAAGCCGCTGTCGACGACAACTTCCTCGTCGACCCAGTTCGCTCCGGCGTTGATGAGGTCGGTTTTGAGGCTCGGGTAGCTCGTGAGTTCACGGCCCCTCACCACATCGGCCTCAACGAGGATCCATGCACCATGGCAAATGACGCCGACCGGCTTGTGCTCCTCGAAGAAGGTGCGGGCAAATGCCACCGAATCGGCGTGCATTCGCAAGTGATCGGCGTTCACCACACCGCCAGGCAGCATGAGCGCGTCGAACTTCGTCGACGAGGCGTCGGCGGAGCGAACGTCGACCTGTTGCTCGTGTCCGTTCTTGCCGGAAATTGTGCCGATCTCCGGTGAGACCAGAACCGCCTCACCACCGGCATCGGTCACCGCCTGCCAGGGGCTGGTCAGTTCAGAGTCCTCGAATCCATCGGTCAGCAGAAATGCGACCTTCTTGCCAGAAATGTTCTCAGTCATCGTGCTCCTTTCCCGTCCGCCACGTTACGCGGGAGGCCGCTTTGGCAGGAGGGCCTTGACGCCAGGCTGGGTGACCCCTTAGCTGTCAGGCTGCGAGACCGCTTAGCTGTGCTGCCTGGTGCAAATTCAGCGAACGGATGCTGTCGGCTCGGTTGGCCTCCAGTGCGGGCCGTTCTGTCACTTCGGCAGCGCGTCAAGCACGGTATCGATGGCCTCGCTGACGACATCACTTGTGTACGGTTCAGCGAGAAGCGCGCGTGCCGAGCGGGCGAACCGTTCGGGGTCGCCGTTTCCGGCACGCAACGCCCGCAGCGGGGCGAGGATCGCGGCCCGGCGCAGCCAGACATTGTTCTCTCCGAGCCAGCGATCGAGAGCGACGAACGCTCGATTACGTCCAACCTCGTCCAGCCGCTCGATTAGGGGGCCGACAACGTCGATCGCGAGTGGGTCGACGAGAGAACGCACCCGGCCCTCGCGGAGGAATCCCTCAATCCGGGTGAGGTCGGAGTTGTCGAGCAGCGGAACACTCGACTGCAACAGAACGACAGCGGCGAGCCGGCGTTCGAAGACCGGAACGCTCCACAGCTCGGAGGCGAGTGCGGTGACCTGGTCGTGCGGCATGCCGCGGAATTTGCGGAGCGCATCGCGCACGGTTCCGCGCACAGCGCCGATCGACGCGCCATACGAGTGCAGACCGCTCGAGTCGCGATCGTCGGCCGGCGAGGTCCACGCTGTCTCGCGCTGCAGGGCCGCGTCAATGAACTCTCCGGCCTCACTCATTCGACTATTCTCACCCAGGCGCAGGCGCCCAGTCTCACCTGGCCGCAGGCGCCAGCGCACTCAACGGGCGATCACGCCCCGCGGGCGCCCGGGTTGAATCGATGCTCAGGATCGAGGGTGGCGAGAATGCGCCCCATGAGGCGATCAAGGTGGGCAACGTCTTCAGGACTCAGCGGGTCGATGACATTTTCACGCACCGTGGCGACATGACCGGGAGCGGTCGCAACGACCTTCTCATAACCCAACTCCGTGAGCCGAGCGTTTGTCGCCCGCTTGTCTTCCTCACACGGCGTGCGTTCGACAAACCCTTTTTTCTCCAGTCGGGATGCCACGTGCGACAGTCGAGGAAGGGTGGCGTTCGTTGCACCGGCCAGCGCGGTCATGCGCAGAGTGCGGCTCGGCGCCTCCGAGAGCATGGCGAGCACGAAGTACTCGAAGTGGCTGAGTTCGGCGTCGCGCTGCAGCTGGGAATCGAGAACGCCAGGCAGCAATTCCACAACGGCCACGAACTTCTTCCACGCGTCCAGTTGGTTGTCATCGAGCCAGTGCACATCGGTCATGAATCCAGTGTACTCCAATACTTGACGCTACAACTAATACCCTCTAGGATTACTTGTATCGACAACCAATCGGACCACTGTCGGAACCAAGGAGAGAGTGCACATGACGAACGTCACCATCATCGGAGCAGGCAACATGGGCGCCGCCATCGCCAACCTCGCTCTCACGGGCGGCAACACCGTGCAGGTGCTTGCCCGCGATGAGAACAAAGCGCAGGTGCACGCGTCAGCAACGACCAGTGTCGTGGGGGATCCCCTCACGGGTGACCTGGTCGTCCTGGCGCTGCCGTACCCTGCGGTCGCCGATGTCCTCTCCACCTACGCCGGCCAGCTCGACGGCAAGATTGTCGTCGACCTGACCAACCCCCTCGATTTCGCGACCTTCGATGACCTCGTCGTCCCGGCCGACAGCTCAGCCGCAGCCGAAATCGCCAGGCTCGCACCGGCATCCGTCGTTCTGAAGGCGTTCAACACCAACTTTGCCGCAACGCTTGCCGGCGGAATCGTTGGCGGCACGAAAACAACGGTGCTCATCGCCGGAGACGACGCTGACGCGAAGGCGACACTCGTGGCACTGGTCGAGGCCGGAGGACTGAACGCCGTCGACGCCGGATCACTCAAGCGTGCCCGCGAGCTTGAGGCACTCGGCTTCCTGCAACTGACTCTCGCCGGCAGCGAAAAAATCTCCTGGGCAGGCGGCTTCAACCTCAGCAAGTAAGAGCTGTCGAAGCTGTAACGGCCGGTGTGCGAAAGCGCGCCGGCCGTTTTGTGTACCTATCGACAATCGCGACACGTGAGAGTAGCGCCCACCCGCCGCGAAACCGCAGCGAGAGCATCCGCGTCGGGCGGTGTGCTTAGAATGAGCACAGGGACGCCGGTCATTCGACCGCAACGTCGGCCAAGCGCAGGCAGCGCCGCCACACCGCAAATGCGGAGCGCACCACACACGCCCACAAGGCGAACCACCGAGAAGGGCGGCGATCATGACGACGTTTAACACACCGAAGAAGCACCAAACGGCGACGGAGAGCGCCGCAGACGCCTTCCGCCGTGACGAACCGATCACGGCATCGATGCCGATCCTCAGCGAGACCCCCGAGCTCGTCCTGCTCTCGAACGGAGACCGCGAGAACCGCTTCTCCCGCGAAGACGTGGTTCTGCGCAAGGGCGAGTTCACCCTGATCAACGGTCACCTCACTCCGCGTGAGTCGCGCATCGCTGACCTGCTTGAGATCCGCCGGGTGCTCGAAGAAAACGACATCGCCTACCTTCTCGTGCGAGGAAGCAACGGCAACCTCGTCCTCGCTGTCGACCGCAAACGCCGCAAGCAGCTGGCGAAAGCCTTCGCCGAGGCTTTCGCCGACGAGCCGTTCTACGCGAAACCTGTCGACCCGGCCACTTCCCATGAAGATGGCAAATCATCGAAGAAAACGGATGCCATAGCTCAGCTTCTCGCGGACGGTACGTTCGCGAGCGAGAAGAAAGCATCGGTCTTCCGGCTGTACCGGCCTCGCATCGAACCGATCGGCCGACTGCGTTACGGCCCGGACACCGCTGTTCAGCTGGAACTCTGGAAGTTCGGCGAAGACGAAATCATCGCGCCCGTCGAGAACGCCCTCATGCGCCGGTGGTTGCCGCGCTCAGAGGCACTTGAGGACACCGTCGAGATGTTCGGTCAGACCTGGCCGACTCTGCAGAACATGTTCGCTGACCTCGCCAGCGACGTCACCTTCGACATCGACATGGTGTTCTCCTGGGTCGACGGTTCAAGTATCGAGTTCCAGCGGGCACGCGCCAAGCGCATGCAGAACTACGTCGTGGGCGACGGTGACGACTCCGAGGCCCGCTTCCGCCAGATCAACGAGCTCAAATACGCGCTTCGCAGCATTTACATGTTCGCGCCGTGGGTACGACGGATTTTCATTGTCACCGACTCACCGCGACCGGAGTGGCTGGCTGAGCACCCCGCGGTGACCCTCGTCCGCAGCGAGGACCACTTCGAAGACACCAGCGTGCTGCCGACGCACAACTCGCACGCGGTCGAGGCCCAGTTGCACCACATCGACGGTCTGGCTGAGCACTTCCTCTACTCGAACGACGACATGTTCTTCGGTCGTCCGATCAGCCCCGACATCTTCTTCTCGCCCGGCGGAATCACGAAGTTCGTTGAGGCGTCCACCCGCATCGGGTTGGGCGACAGCGACCCATCGCGCAGCGGCTTCGAGAACGCGGCGCGAGTGAACCGCCGGCTCCTGCGCGAGCGCTTCGGCAAGGTCACCACCCGGCACCTCGAGCACTCGGCCGCGCCGATGCGCAAGAGTGTGCTGCACGAGCTCCAGGCTGAGTTCCCCGAGGATTTCCGGCGCACAGCGGCCAGCCGGTTCCGGTCGGCAACCGACATCTCGGTCACCAACTCGCTGTATCACTACTACGGACTGATGACCGGTCGCGCTGTCGTGCAGACCAACGCACGGGTCAAGTACATCGAGACGACGCTGAAGTCGGCGTTGCCGTCGATGGATCGGCTTCTCAAGCGACGCGACCAGGACATGTTCTGCCTCAACGACGGCTCGAAACCAGAGATCTCGGTGGAGAAGCGCACCCAGGCGGTCACCGAGTTCCTCGAGCACTACTTCCCATTTGCGGCGCCGTGGGAAACGGAAGTTGCGGTCTATGGCGCAGAGTCCGGTTCGGTGACCGACGCCGGTTAGTCGAACCCGGCCGCGGCTGACCCCCCCTGGTGGTCGACCAGGGCAGAGCAATTCACCTTGCGTGTTCAATCCCCTCACAGAAATTCACGCTTCCTCGTCGTCGGTCGCGCCGTCGTGGTTATCGCACGGGGATCCCGTCCGCTGGCTACTCGTCGGTCCGCCAGCAGGTGTGAAGCAGCCGATCAAGACCGAGCCCTCGAATCAGGCTCAGACCAGAACCGGGATGGACTCGGTTGGTGGTGCATGCCGCGCGGCGGGGGCCTGGCGCACGGGCATGTCGCCGGCCATGCTGACCGGCGCAGAGATGTGTACGCCGAGCAGGCCAAGGCGCTTGGCGCTCTCCTCGGCATCGATGTAGTCGAGCGTCGGGAACGAACCCAGGGGAACCACGGAGTGCAGCACTGTCTTCGGGTACACGTGCACGAGGTTGAACGCACGGGCACCATCACGGCCACGCGTGCCGCCGACCGGAACGGTGAGGTCCTGCGTGTAGCAGGTGGCCGATGCCACAGACACTGGAATCCCCGCGAACGTCGCCATCGATGAGTAGTGCAGGTGACCGCCGAGGATGCTCCGCACATCTGAGCCCTCGAGCACCTCTTCAAGGCCACCCTGGTCGCGGAGCTCGACGCTCACGGCGAGGTCGAGCACGCTGGGGACAGGCGGGTGGTGCAGTGCCAAAATCGTGCCGTCTGGCGCAGGTACGGAAAGCTCCTCAGCGAGCCAGTCGAGTTGCTCCCCGCTGACCTCACCGTGGTGATGCCCAGGCACCGTGGTGTCGAGCGTGATCACACGCAATCCGTTCACGTCGTAGACGCGATCGACCGGGCGACCCGTCGGCACCTCGTTGAAGAGTCCGGCGCGAAACGCCTCCCGTTTGTCGTGGTTGCCCATTACCCAAATGACCTGTGCGCCCAATCGGCTGGCCGCCGGGTCGACGATGCGGCGGATGCGCTCGTATGCGTCAGGTTCGCCCTTATCGGCGAGGTCACCGGTGAAGATGATGGCCTCGGGGCGTCCGCCTGAGGCCTCGAGTTCAGTGAACACCTGTCTAAGGTGTTTCTCGCTGTCGACCGAGCCGTACAGTTTGTCACCCCCCGCCAGAAGGTGGGTGTCGCTGATGTGCAAAAGGAAATGGTCCGGCCTCGGATACTCAGCCGCGCGGTCTGTCACGTTCCGTCCAATCGGGTTTGGTGGCGGCGCCTTGTCCGCGCCACCGTACGTGTTGAGGCCATTCCATCAGAGTTTTCCGAACGCGAGATGAACGCCGCACGACATTTGCCCATCACAGTTCTGATCGAAAACCCCGTCAAGGGGTCGATACGAGTCCATCGCACTGGCATACTGCGATGGATGTCTGAGCCTGAAGCAATCATTGTCGGAGCGGGACCCAACGGACTTGCCGCCGCAGTCACACTGGCTCGAGCCGGTGTTTCCGTGCGGGTGTACGAACGCGCGAACACCATCGGAGGGGGCTCACGCACGTCCGAGGTGACGCTGCCCGGATTCCGCCACGACACCTGTTCAGCTGTGCACCCGATGGCACTCGCCTCCGACTTCTTCACCCGATTCGGCCTCACCGACCGAATCCGGTTCGCTCTTCCCGAACTGTCATACGCACAGCCACTCGACTCAGGTCGAGCCGGCCTCGCCTGGCACTCACTCGACCGCACTGTCGACGACCTCGGGCGAGATGGTGCGGCATGGCGGCAACTCCTTGAACCGCTCGTCTCCCACGCGAACTCCGTCGCCGGTTTCGTCGGAACCAGCCTCCTCCGCATCCCGGAGCATCCCATCACCATGGTGCGATTCGGACTTCGCGCCCTCGAACAGGGCAGCGGACTGTGGAACACCCGCTGGCACGATGACGCAGCGCCAGCTCTCCTCACTGGGGTGCTTGCGCACGCCATCCGCCCGCTTCCGAGTTTCGCGCCGACGGCCGCTGGCCTCGTCCTGGCGACACTGGCTCACGCTGGGGGCTGGCCGGTTCCGATCGGCGGCAGCCAGTCCATTGTTGATGCGATGGCGGCGGATGTCACGGCTCACGGCGGCGAGATCGTCACGGGGGCCGAAGTCACTCACCTTCGCGAACTGCCACCGGCTCGAGCCGTTCTCCTCGACACGAGTGCTCGCGGCCTGCAGCAGATCGCCGGTAACCGACTCCCAGCCGGATACGCACGCCGACTGGGCCGGTTCCGTTACGGGAATGCCGTCGCCAAGGTCGACTTCGCGCTGTCCGGCCCTGTGCCGTGGACGAATGAGACGCTGCATGAGGCTGGAACACTTCACCTCGGAGGCACCCGGGCAGAAATCGCACGCGCGGAACAGGAAGTCGCTCGCGGACAGCATCCGTCTAATCCTTACGTCCTCGTCTCCCAACCGAGCACGTTCGACCCGACCAGGGCACCGGAGGGCAAGCACACACTCTGGGCCTACACGCACGTGCCGGCCGGCTCGACAGAGGACCGTACGGAGGCGATCATTCGGCAGATCGAACGATTCGCTCCCGGCTTCCGCGACCTCATCCTGGCGTCAACCCACCGGTCGGCCGTCGAGTACGAGGAATACAACCCCAACTACGTCGGTGGCGACATCTCGGCTGGTGACGTGAACACCGTCCAGCTCGTGGCTCGACCGACGCTGTCACTGAATCCATGGCGGACCCCGCTGAAGGGCGTGTACCTGTGCTCGTCATCGACACCTCCTGGCCCAGGTGTGCACGGGATGCCCGGCTGGAACGCCGCACTGCTCGCCCTCCGCGACGAGTTCGGTGTCACAACGCCCCCTTCGCTTTCTCCATTGCCCGAACAAATCGTTGAAAGGTAGCCATGAGCGTCAACTATCGACTCATTCACACGAGCCCGGAGCGGGTATTTGAGGTGCTCGCCAATGGCTGGCTCTACCCCAGCTGGGTTGTCGGCGCGTCGCGAATGCGCGACGTCGATGATGCCTGGCCCGCCGAGGGTGCACGACTGTTTCACTCGTTCGGTGTGTGGCCGTTTCTCATCAACGATTCGACTTCTGTACTCGAATGGGACCCGCCACGGCACATGAAGGTGCGGGCGCGCGGCTGGCCGATCGGTGAAGCGCACGTCACGCTCGACGTCAAACCTCGAGGCGACGGCTGCGTCGTGCGCATCGGGGAGGACGCCGTCAGCGGTCCGGGCCGTTACATTCCTGAACCGGTTCGACGTGTGATGCTTCACGCGCGCAACACCGAAACGCTCCAGCGACTGGCGTATCTTGCCGAGGGCGGCGCCACAGCGAACTAAACCAGGTTCGGCCAGCGGAATCGACGAAATTGGAGAAACGAACCCGCCAGCATGCGGGTCCGCAACCCCTTGCCGGTCTTCCGCTCTGTGGATACCTTCACCTGAACAGCGACATTTTTCGTGCGCGGAGACTGACGACGACGTTGGTCTCTCGGTTCAGGAAAGGGACAACACATGGTTCAGAGGCAGAAGGTGTTGATCGCGGCCACCGTGACAGCATCGGTTTTCATCCTCACGGGGTGTGGCGGTGGAGGTAGTGGCGAGACGGCGGATGTGTCATTCAGTGACAGCCCATCAGGAGCACTCTCCGCATGGGGATTCGACAACGCCGATGATGTTGGCACTTCGAGACTCGATTACGCCGAGAAACAGCTCAGTGATGTCGACATCAAGATCGACCAGACAGCGTTTGACGCCCAGAAGTTCACGACGAGGGTTGCGAGCGGCAACGTGCCGGATGTGGTCCAGATGGATCGTCAGTTCGTCGGCACCTATGCAGCGCAGGGGCTGATCACACCTCTCGACGAGTGTTTCGCAGCCCACAGTGTCGAACCAGACGACCAGTACTACGAATCGGTCATGGACGACGTCGAATGGGATGACAAGGTTTGGGCAGTGCCGCAGTTCTACCAGCCCCCCGCGATCATCCTCAACAAGCGGGTGATGGACGCCGCCGGAGTCACGGCCGATCAGATTGACACGTCGAAACCCGACGTCCTCCTCGACGCCATCGGCAAGATGTATCAAGAGTCCGGTGGCAACCCAAGCGTGCTCGGATTCGACTCCGTCGGTGTGAACCAGGCGGGCCTGTGGCTGCTGGGCTACGGAGGAGAGCTGATGGACGATGACGGGGTTCCCGCGCTCGATTCACCCGAGAACGCCGAGGCCATCAACTTCCTCAAGCAACTGTTCGACGCGCAGGGCGGGTACGCGAAGTATAAGAGCTTCACCGATTCCTTCGACGCATTCGGTGACGAGAACCCCTATGTGGCTGACCAGGTGGGAGCTCAGGTCAACGCCCAGTGGTACGTGAACGTTCTGAGTCCGTATGCTGACGAAATCCAGATCGAAGCTGTTCCGTTCCGCAACATTGAGGGTGAACCGTTCGCCGTCACCGGGGGACAGGCGTTCGTCATTCCCGCCGGTGCGAAGAATGCGGATGCCGCCTGTGCGTGGGCAGTGAACCTCACGTCGCAGGACGCCTGGATGGCAGCGGGAGAAGCTCGTGCGAAGACCATCGCGGCCGAGCCGGGTGCCATCAACACCGGGCTCTTCACTGGCTCGCCCGAGGCTGACGAGGCGATCCGCGAAAAGTTTGTGACGACCAGCGGGAACGCTGGATTCGACCAGACGATTGCCACCTTCTACGACGTTGTCGGTGAAGGAGAGTCGTTCGGTGCTTCCGCAGCAGGGCAGGAGATCCAGACCGAACTGAAGAATGCGGTCACGTCGACGCTGCTCGGTGACAAGTCGGCGGAGGACGCGCTGGCCGACGCACAGGAAGCCGCAATGCGGGCCTATGACAAAGTCACGAAGTAGTAGTTGAGGTGATGACGTAGCCGCACCTCGCACATAGAAGAACGGGCAACCCGGCCAGGGTTGCCCGTTCTTCTATGTGTCTGCGCCTGTCCTAGCCTTTTCGACCCTGAGTGGCCACTCCCTCGATGAAGTACCTCTGCCCAAAGGCGAAGATCAGCAGCATGGGAAGCGTGATGATCAGTGACGCGACCATGACGTATTGGTAGTCACCCTGTCCGCCAGCCGTTGGGCTGTACTTGGTCATCACGTACGCGATTCCCAACGGGGCAGTGAAGCCCTCAACCGAACCGGCATTCAGGTAGATCAGTGATGCCTGCAGGTTGTTCCAGCTGGCCTGGAACTCGAAAACGAACACGATGATGAACGACGGCACCGACAGTGGCATAGCAATGCGGCGGAACAGTCCCCAGTAGCTGCAACCGTCGATTCGTGCTGCCTCAAACAGTTCGCGGGGAAGGCCGAGGAAGAACTGCCTCTGCAGGAAGATGTAGAACGCCGAGCCGAAGAGGTTCGCACCCCACAGCGGAACCCATGTTCCGATCAGGCCCAGTTCCTTCCAGATCAGGTACTGCGGAATCATCGTCACCGCACCGGGCAGCATCATGGTCGCCAGAACCAGCGCAAAGAGAATGTTGCGCCCCGGGAACTTGAAGTAGGCGAAACCGAACGCGACAACCGAACTCGAGATCGCCACGGCAAACGCGGCGAGCAGCGCGATGGAGATGCTGTTGAACATCCAGCTGACCAGCGGAAGCTGGTCCCACACCGCGACATAGTTCTCGGGAGCCCAGGTCTTGGGAATCAGGGCGTTGTCGAAAACCTGTCCGCGGGGTTTGAGGCTGGCCGCGAGCAACCAGACAAACGGGTAGATGAACAGAAGCGCGAATCCGATGAGCGTGATCCAGAGCACCACCTTGCCCAAAACGCTCTTGGGTTTGTACCAGCGATCGACCTTCGGGCTCTTCCCTCTTCCTTTCCCGTTCCCGGGAACAACTGTGTTCTCACCGATCACCTGCCCGGTGAGCTTGATCGCGTCCGGAGACGACTGAGTGACGCTCATCTGTTGTCATCTCCCTCGTAGTACACAAATCGGTTTCCGAACTTCATCTGGATGAAGGTGATGAGCATGATGATCATGAACAGCAACCAGGCCATCGCAGCGGCGAATCCGAAGTCGAACTGCCGGAATGCCTGTTGGAACAGGTAGACCGCGTAGAACAGGGAGGACTCAGGCGACGCGTTCGACTGGTCACGCCAGAACAGGAGATAGGCCTGGTCGAACACCTGGAACGCCGCGATGGTCAACACGATCACGTTGAAGAAAATCGCGCCGGAGATCATCGGAACCGTGATGGCAAAAAACTGCCGAACGGGTCCCGCTCCATCAAGCGACGCAACCTCGTAGAGGTCGCGAGGAACGTTTTTCAGGGCGGCCAAAAAAATCACCATCGTCCCGCTAACCGTCCACAGGGTCATCAGCACGATTGAGGGCTTCACCCAGGCCGGGTCAACAAGCCACTGCGGCCCCTCAATGCCGATCGCCGAAAGTCCCTTGTTGATGGCACCCGAGTTGCCATTCAAAAGCAGAAGAAAGACGGATGCCGTAGCGACGGTTGGCGTCATTTTCGGCAGGTAATAAAAGGTACGGAAGAAGCCGGCGCCCCTGCCGACGCGAGCGAGGAGCATGGCGAGAAAGAGCGCAAACGCGATCTCGAGGGGAACGGCCATTAGCGCGTACACGAGCGTGTTTCCGAGTGCGAGCCCCACCTTCGGATCTTCGAAGAGCTGCGCATAGTTCGCGAAGCCGACAGGTGTCGCCGTGTTGGCGGCGAGGTTGTAGTCGCTGAACGAGATCACGAGGCTGTAGATCATCGCACCGAGGGTGAAGACCAGAAAGCCGATGACCCACGGTGCGATAAAGAGGTATCCCGCGATGGCCTCTCGGCGGTTGTACTTTCGCTTCCGCACCCGCGGCTGAGTAGCGGGGCTCGTCTTGTCGCCGTCCGGACGGCCGCCGTCGGTGCGGCCGAGCACGCTGGTCATGTCGATGTCCCGATCGGAGCCCGAGCCTTGTTGGTTTCCATGCTCATCCCCTTTGTCAGGTTCAGCACGAAGCTGAATGGTGGCACCGTTGCCACACCGGGACTCTAGAAGCGAACGGAAAAGTCGGCAACCGCTTCTAGAAGCAGAAGAATCGGTCTATCATGCTCTGATTCCGCTGACACTGCTCGGCGCCGTCACGAGACCTCCGTCACCGACGTCGAACCGTCGGAGAAATGTCACACCGCTTCGCGAGCGAGGAACGCGGCCTCGGTCCGGCTGGACGCGCCGAGCTTCCGCAGGATGGCCGAAACGTGAACGCTCGCCGTCTTGGCGCTGATGAAAAGCCGCTCGCCGATCTGGCGGTTGGTCAGCCCCTGCCCGATCAGGTCGAGCACTTGCCGTTCTCGAGCCGTGAGTTCTGTGGCATCCGCTGTTCGTCGTGCAGGAGTGGAATGAAGCGAGAGTCCGGCGCGGCTGGCCAACGCGGTGGCCTGGGCAGACACGAGACCTGCACCGAGCGCATCAGCCCTTCGGATCGCGTCACGTAAGGCATCGGCTGCGCCGTTTCGATCGCCAACCGCGACTCGTGCCTGACCGAGTCGATACGCCGCGTATGCAGGAAGGTGGGCCTGTGCCAGAGGGTCTGACGCAACGATGTCGACAACGCGTTGCCAGGCATCGGGGTCATCGCCCGTGCCGTGCTGGCCCGCAAGCTCGGCATCGACGATCGCTGCCCAGAGAGGCGCGGTCGGCCACCAGCTCACTTCATCGAGGAGGGCGCACAACCGTTCTTCGGCACCGGCAGGTGCCTCGCCTGACGCTCGGAGTGCGGCAAGTGTTCTCGCAGCTGTTGCCAGCAGTGGCAACTCGTAGCCCGGGACCGGTCGGTGGTCCGCATCGAACAGTACGGACAGCTCATTCCACGCCTCAGCGGGTTCACCACGAGCGAGCAGCAACTCAGCGGCCACCCGCGGAGTGCCGAGCTTCACCTGCATTTCGACCTCTCCGAGTTCGCGCATGGATGTCCGAACACTGCGCCACAGGCGAGCGGCGGCACCTGTATCCCCCCGCCAGGTCAGGAGGAAAATACGCGCCCGATTGAGGTAGGCGTTGAATGTCGGCGAGGGGAGAAGCCGAATGGCACTGTCGATGAATGAATCCGCTCGATCCCACTGCCCCAGGGCGATGAGGGGGTCGACGGCGTTCGATTTGAGGATGATGCCCGAACTGCGCTCGACACCGAGTTCGCGTGCCCGCTGGATGCCCAATTGGGCGATACCAAGCGCCTCGGCGTAGTGCCCGAGGAGGTATTCGGCGTCTGACGCGTTCACCCGGTACCTCAACCGGGCACTCGTGTCGTTCTCGGAAAGGACTCGAGCGTCGTCGAGGTGTGCGCGTCCCTCGGTAATGAGGCCGGAGTTGATCTCGCTCGATCCGAGAACGTTCGACGCGATCGACGCGTGGCGATCGGAGCCAGCCTGGTGCGCCTCGGCGAGCGCCTCCTGCGCGCTCTCAATGGATTCCTTGAAGTGCGCACCGAGCATGAGTCGACTGGCGAGGGCGGTGAGCAGCCCCGACCGGAGCTCTCCGGCGCTCATGGTGGAACCGGCGAGGCCCGACGTTCCGGCATAACCAGAGGACCCGGCTGGAACAAGCTCAAGGGCTTCCCGCAGCAGCGGGATCGAGCCGGGTCTGCCGACATTACCCAGGTACAGGGCCTTGTCGCGCAGCAGACGCGCGTACCGAAGGCCCTCGTCACGCGGACAGTCCGCGAGTGCGCGGTCGATGACGGCGAGGGAACGCTTGCCCTCACCCGCATTTCGAAGAGCGGATGCCGTCTGCGCCAGAAGGTCGATTTTCTTGCGTGACGCGATGATTTCAGCGTCAGGAACAGAGTCCCACAGCTCGAGCGCACGCTCACCCATTTGCGCGGCCGTTCCGTAGGCGTAGCTCGCGCGTGCCTCGGTCATCGCTGCGAGCGCCGCCGGGAATGCCCGGCCAACGTCGTGCGCGGCGAGCCAGTGATAGGCCACCTCGGTGGCGACCCGGCGTTCACCCGGCATGGCCTCGAGCGCTTGGGCAAAACGACTGTGGAACCGGGCACGCTCACCTGGCAGCAGATCGGTGAGAATCGCCTCCCGCACGAGTGCGTGCCGGAAAGCGTAACTCCGGTCATCGGCCACGAGGATGTTGGCGAGCACGGCCTCGCGGGCCGCAGTCTCGAGTGCGTCAGGATCGCCGGAAAACACCTCGGAGAGGAGCGAGTGGTCGACCCGGACACCGCCGGCCGAAATGAGCCGCAACAGGTGCTGTGCTTCATCGCTCAGGCGCTCGTAGCGCGCGAGCAGAAGTTCACGGACGGTCCAGGGCAGTTCGCCCTCACAAGTTGATTTGAAAACAACTAGTTCCTCGACAAAGAAGGGCACACCCTCGCTGCGGGCGTAGACGCTGTCAAACGCCTCATCATCCGGGGCGGAACCGAGGATCTCGACCACCTGACGTCGCGCCTCCGACCGAGTGAGCCGTCGCAGCTCGACCCGCGTGACGCTGCGGCTGCGATCCAGTTCCGAGAGGAGAATGCGCAGCGGGTGACCGCGCGACACATCCTCGGTGCGAAAGCTCAGCACAACAAGAATTCGGCCTGAGCCAAGCACGCGCAGGAGAAACCGGAGGAGATCGAGAGTGCCCTCGTCTGCCCAGTGCAGGTCTTCGAGGACAACAACGAGCGGGTTCTGTCGCGACACCGTTTCCAGAACCGTCGCAACCGTGTCGTGCACGCGGTTGAGGCGGCCACTACCGGAATCGGCGGCGCGCGGCGCAAGTTCGGGCATCAGCGCGGTGAGCGCCTCGGCACCGGGTCCCCCAGCCTCAAGTACTGCATCGGCACCGAGGGCAGCGACCAGCCCCCGCATGACACTCTGGATCGGCGAGTATGGGGCGGCAACAGCGCCGAGGTCGACGCACTGGCCGGTGAGGACGAGGGCCTCCCCTGACGCGAAATCCCGAAACTCCTCAAGCAGGCGCGTCTTCCCGATACCGGCCTCACCCGAGACCACGACACCCTGCGGTCGCCCCTCGAGAGTAAGGGCGAAAATCTCGCGCAGCAGATCGAGCTCGGACTCCCGCCCGATCATGGCGGGACTCGATGCCGGTGACTTCACCCCATCATCGTGCCACGGCACTCCAACGCGCGTCGAGGAGAGTCCGTCCGCCCGCAGAGAAACGGGCCGTGACGCCGACGGTTCCACGGCTCGCTTTCTCAGCCTCGCCTCAGCCAGCTTCGCCTTGATTGCACGTGTCTCTGGCAGCCCTGTCTCTGCTCGACCTGCCTCTGCCCGACCTGTCTTAGTCAGACCTGCCTCTGCCCGCCCTGCCTCTGCGCGACCTGTCTTAGTCAGACCTGCCTCTGTCACAGACGCCGGCGGACCGTCGGGGACGAAGGCATCTGCTGTTCTTCTTCCCTCGACGCCGCTGCGGCTGCCATGGTCTGCGGCACGTACGGCTCAAACCCGGGCGCAGGCGCCATCTCAACGTCGGGGCGCGTCCACTCGGGTGTCTCGGCATCGGCCTCCTCACGGAAGAAGAACCGGGCGAAGCGAGACAGTTTTGTGCCGTTTTCGAATCGAGACTCAGCGGCTCGCTCGTTCGACACTCGACGCTGCTCGAGTTCACGAGAGAGCCGCTCCTCGGTGTAACGCAGGAGAAGTTCGCTTCCGTAGTCGCCTGAGATGATCATGATTCCTCCTGAGTGTTCCGATGGTTTCATCGTGTCCTCTAAGGAGGGGTCCTGGTATCGGGCGAATACCCTATCTTTGCCGCCGTGGGTGCCTCAGCGGTAAGAGAGTGGCCCTTAGTCGGCGGGGAGGAGGAACCCGTCGGAGAGGAGATCCCGAATGCGCGGCGTCAGCTCGGCCAGCAGTTCAGGGAAATCGACGTCGAGCAATTGCGCGATCGCAGCGACCACCGCCCCAACCGAGAGGTCACCGTCGCTCGCTCCGACGAGAGCCGAGAGCGCCGTCTCCATCCGCACCGTGCGGCCGAAACCGCCGCCCTGCCGGAGCATCATGGCCGTCGGGTGTTCGGCGCCTGGCCAGTAGTGGCGCTCTTCGGTCACGTCTGGCGCGACGGTGAGGTGAGCAGAGGCCAGTTCGGCATCTGTGCGTGCCGCCTGCCAGTCGTGTGCGCCGAGGACGGACGCGAGGTGCAGGCCGAGGCCAGCTTCGTTCGAGCCGAGAGAACCGTGTAGCCGCTCAAGCCGGCGCAGTGTCGGGGAGCCGGCCAGTGGCATCCGTAGTGTGACGTATCCGAAACCGACCTCTGTCACGCGCCTCGCCTCGAAATCGTCAAGCCAGGCCGCGTACAGCCGGTCGAACTCGGGCGTGCCGGGTTTGGTGCCGCCGTCGCGGATCCAGGTTTCGGCGTACTGTGCTGCGCTCTGGGTGTCGCGTTCGATGATCCACGCGTCGAGACCGGTGCCGTCGATCCAACCGCCGACACGACGGAACGCGTCCTGACCGACCCGGTACTCCCAGTTGCCGAGCATCTGGGCGACCCCACCTGGGTGAAGGTGGGCTGCTGCGCCCCGCAGCACCGCCTCGACGAGAGCGTCTCCCTCCATGCCGCCGTCGCGATACTCGTACGCCGGAACGCCTTCGGCACGCGGCGTGATGACGAACGGGGGATTGGACACGATCTGGTCAAACCGCTCTCCATGAACCGGCTCGAACAGGCTGCCGTGCCGGAACTCGATGTTCGAAATGGAGTTGAGCTGCGCGTTGAGGGCGGCGAGCTCAAGCGCACGCGTCGAAATGTCCGTGGCGACCACCCTGGTGGCGTGCCGTGCCGCGTGCAGAGCCTGAATGCCGCACCCGGTGCCGAGGTCGAGCACGCTGCCGACCGGCGTCTGCATCATCAGGCCGCTGAGCGTGATCGAGGCGCCACCGACGCCGAGCACGTGTTCCTCGCCAAGCGGTCCGCCGAGCGCGAGTTCGCCGAGGTCCGAGACAATCCACCAGCTGCCGGCACCGTGGCCGTCGACGAAACTGTACGGGCGCAGGTCGAGCAGCGGCCGCACCTCGCCGCCTTCCAGCTCGACGAGACCGAGCTCGATCGCGCCTTCGACGGTCAGGGCGGGCAGCGCGGCTGCCAGGTCGTCGCGGGGAACAGCGAGTCCGAGCACAAACAGTGTCGCGAGGGTGGCGGGTGCCTCCGGCCCTTTCGCCTGCCGCCTAACGGTGAGAGCGCGCAACGCTGGCACCCGCTCGTTGCGGTGCAGGGCCGCATCGGCCTCGGCTCCCCAGAGTTCGGTGAGGGTGGTCACCGAAAAGGCGGCGTCGTCGAGGTCTGATCGGAGGGAATGCACGAGCTCAGGAGTCACCGCACCAGTCTGACACCGGTGTGGCCGAGCCGATAACTCAGCCGAATTCGACCCGGTCATGCCCACAGTGCGGGCAAAACCGCCTGCCGACCGCAAGATTGGCTGAATTGTGCGCACTCATACCCCGGCACCGCAGCGTCGGTGCGAGACTGGGCGCATCATGCGAACACTGTTGAACATCATCTGGGTCGTGCTGTCCGGGTTCTGGCTGTTCCTCGGCTACATGCTCGCCGCAGCAATCATGTGCCTGCTCATCGTCACGATCCCGTGGGGCATCGCCGCAGCGCGAATCGGCCTGTACGCACTCTGGCCATTCGGCAAGGAGGTCGTCGATCGCCCGACGGCCGGTCTCGGGTCGGCTCTCGGCAACGTGATCTGGCTGCTGCTGGCCGGATGGTGGATCGCCCTCGAGCACATCGTCAGCGGTGTGCTGCTCTGCGTCACCATCATCGGCATCCCGTTCGGCTGGGCCAACTTCAAAATGGTGCCAGTCGCACTGCTGCCGCTCGGCAAACAGATCGTCGACTCCTGAAGTCGGCCCCCCAAGGCTGGTTGCTGCGAACGCTATGGAGATGCGAGTGACAAGCACGCTGTTCAGCATCGTCGAGAACGAGGCCGCTGATCGCGGATACATCCTCGACGGTGAGCAACGCGCCCTGCTGAACCGTCTCGCACAGTTGGACGCAGCCCTCACGGGAAGCACGCGCCGCTCGGCACCCCCGCGAAGCCTCTATATCTACGGCGACGCCGGCCGGGGCAAATCATGGCTCGCGGATTCCTTCTACTCGGCGCTCCCGCTGCGGCGAAAGACCCGGGTGCACTTCCACGGGTTCTTCGACGAACTGCATCGCAGCATCCACAAGCACCGAGATGAACACGACGCAGTGACGCGCGCGATCGACGAGGTGACGAAGAACAGTCAACTGATCTTCTTCGACGAGCTGCACGTGCACGACTCCGGCGATGCTCGATTACTCACGCGCCTCCTTGACCACGTATTCAGTCGTGGGCTGACGGTGCTGGCAACGTCCAACTACGCGCCTGACGATCTGCTGCCGAACCCGATCTGGCACCACACCTTCGAGCCCGGCATCGCGCTCATCAAAACTCAGATGGACAGGTGGCACCTGAACGGCCCAACCGATTACCGGACTGTCACGCGCGACCACAGCCGCGGCTTCGCCGCCGGCACCTGGTCGGCCGTCTTGGATGGCGGCACCGTGGGCGCGCCAACCACTTTGACCCTGCTTGGGCGGACGTTTGTCGTTATGTCAGCCACGAACGGCGAGCTGGTCGCGACGTTCGAGCAACTCTGCGGTACCGCTACCTCGACCGTGGAATACCTCGCATGGGCGCACGCTTTCCCGCGATGGGTCATCACAGACATTCCGCGCTTTGATGATGCAGATCGTGAGTCCCAGCAGCGTTTCATCAACCTCGTCGACGTGCTGGTTGACGCGGACGTGACCGTCTCATTCACGTCGACCCTCGAACTGTCTGACTTCCTCGTCCTGGCGTCGGCTCGACCCGACGCCTTCCGAATGTCCAGCCGCCTCCGGCTTCTGCGGAGCACGACCGCGTCGGAAGTCGCCCCGGAAATCTGAACGTTCCGGAACAGGCTCTTCATCGGACAACGTCTGCTGTGATGACGGCACCCACAAACCATCGGTTCAGCGGTGGTGGCGAAGCGATCTGTCAGCGGTAGCTGAGAAGCTGGGGGAATGACGAACACCCGCGCTGACGCGCTCGAGATTCTCCGAACACTCGTCGGCGCACCAGAGGCCGATTTTCACGAGGGCCAGTTCGAGGCGATCGCGACCCTCGTTGATGAACGGCGTCGCGCTCTCGTCGTGCAGCGCACCGGCTGGGGCAAGTCCGCGGTGTATTTCGTGGCGACCCTCCTGCTTCGCCGACAGGGCGCTGGTCCGACGCTGCTCGTCTCCCCGCTGCTCGCACTCATGCGCGACCAGGTCGAGGCTGCGGCTCGTGCCGGTGTTCGCGCCGTCGCCATCAACTCGGCGAACCCGCACGAGTGGGGAGATGTGCTGGGCAAACTCGAACGCGACGAGGTCGATGTTCTGCTGGTGTCGCCCGAGCGCCTCAATAACCCTCGGTTCCGTGACGAGCAACTGCCGAGCCTCGTGAAGCGCACCGGCCTCCTGGTTGTCGACGAGGCACACTGCATCTCCGACTGGGGGCACGACTTCCGTCCCGACTACCGTCGCCTGCGTGACCTCATCGCCGAGATGCCCACAGGCGTTCCCGTGCTCGCAACGACCGCCACGGCGAACTCGCGCGTGGTGACCGACGTCGCCGAGCAGCTCGAGTCAGCCGGCCACACCGAGGTCGTGACGATCCGCGGGCCGCTCGCTCGAGCATCCCTTCGCCTTGGCGTCCTCCGCCTGCCAGACGCCGGTGCCCGATTGGCCTGGTTGCTCACCCACCTGGGCGATCTGCCTGGCTCCGGCATCATCTACGCGCTCACGGTTTCCGCCGCAGACGACACCGCCCGACTGCTGCGCGAGGCCGGTCACGAAGTGCAGGCATACACCGGTCGAACGGATGCCGGCGATCGCGAAGGCCTGGAGCAAGCGCTCAAAAACAACTCGGTTAAGGCACTCGTCGCGACGAGCGCACTTGGAATGGGATTCGACAAACCAGACCTCGGGTTTGTGATCCACCTCGGCGCACCGTCGTCACCCGTTGCGTACTACCAGCAGGTCGGACGAGCGGGCCGAGCCGCGATGATCGACGGCAGACGCGCGAGCGCCGACGTGCTGTTGCTGCCCGGCGACGAAGACGAAGCGATCTGGCAGTACTTCGCCACCTCGTCGATGCCGGATGAGGCCCGGGCGACGGCCGTCCTCGATGAACTCGCTTTCAACGGTGCCCCTCTGTCAACACCGGCGCTCGAGGCGCGGGTCAACCTCAAGCGCAGCCCCCTCGAGCTGCTGCTCAAGGTGCTCGACGTCGACGGAGCTGTTCAGAGGGTGGCCGGCGGGTGGATCGCCACCGGGCAGCCGTGGGTGTACGACGCCGAACGCTACGCCCGCATTGCGGCGGCGCGGATCGCCGAGCAGAACTCCATGCTTGAGTACGAGCGAACAACAGCATGCCGGATGGAGTTTCTCCAACGGGCCCTCGACGATGCGACGGCGGTTCCATGCGGTCGATGCGACAACTGTGCGGCCGCAGCGGGCCAGCCGGCCTGGTACCCGACAGATATTCGGCAGGAGGCGACGGGCCAGGCATCGCAGTCGCTCAATCGGGTCGGGGTTGTGCTCGAACCGCGAGCCCAGTGGCCCACGGGTGCCGACCAGCTCGGTGTTCCCGTGAAGGGCAAGATCGCGCCCTCCGACCGGGTTGAGCCGGGGCGTGCCCTTGCCCGGCTCACCGACCTGGGCTGGGGCGGCACTCTCCGCAACCTGTTTGCGGCAGGTGCGCCAGATGCTCCGGCGAGTCCAGCGCTGATCGACGCGTGCATTCGAGTGCTCGCGCAATGGGACTGGGACGAACGGCCAGCTGCCGTGGTGGCGATGCCGTCTCGACGCCGCCCGCAGCTCGTCGACTCGGTGGCACGTGCACTGTCTGACGTGGGACGGTTGCCATACCTGGGCGCACTTGAACTCCGAAACGGCGGACCATCCGGGGAACCGGGCGGCAACAGTGCCTACCGACTCTCGAGTGTGTGGGACCGTTTTGAGGCCGCACCCGAGTTGGTAACCGCTCTTCAGAGTTACACGGGGCGTCCTGTGTTGCTCGTTGACGACCTGGCCGACAGCCGGTGGACGATCACGGTCGCTGGCCGCGTGCTTCGCTCCGCCGGAGCATCCGCCGTTCTTCCGTTCACACTCGCGATTCAGGCCTGACGGAGCTGATCTCGAGGGCGTCGCCGTCGGAGTCGACGACCGTGGCGAGGTCGGGGCCGAATACAAATCGACGTGCGATGAAGTCTCCCGCACCGGGGGCCGCCAGAGCGCCAGGGAGCCAGAACCTGGCGTCGTCCCACATTCGGTCAAACGGGATCGCGTTGACGGGCACCCAGTCGAGCAGCAGTTCGTCAGACTCCACGATGTCGCCGTGAAAGCTCCGTATGGCGAAGACCCACGAGATCTGGCTCCACGCTTCGCGATGCGGAAACTCGTATCGAATGCGACCAAGGGGGATCAGGTCCTCCTCGTGGATGCGAAGGCCGGATTCCTCGAGCACCTCACGCACGGCGGCCTGTTCGGGCGTTTCACCCGGCTCGAGTTTGCCGCCCGGTCCGACCAGCCTGCCCGAGCCGAGACCCTTCTTCTTCTCACCGAGAAGTACGCGGTAACCGGCATCGGGGGTTTCGCTGAGGATGTAGCAAACACAGACCTCTGGAAGCGCTCTGAGGTTCTCGGTCATACCGAGAGGGTACGCGTCGATCCAGCCATGAGCGACTCGGGAGGCCGTAACCCTATCTGCCGGTTTCCGCCAGGCGGGCACACTCGATGCACAGCTCGGCCACCGGCCGGGCCTCAAGCCGCGCCCGTGCGATCGGCTGGCCGCAGCGTGAGCAAAATCCGTAACTGCGGTCGGCGATCCGTCCGAGCGCCTTGTCGATCTCCTTCAGCTGGCGGACGGCGTCATCCTGCAAACCGGTCAACCGGGACCACTCAGTGGTGAGCGTCGGACCCTCCGGGTCGTGCTCGTCGTCCTGTTCACCGTCTCGAGCCTCGCGCACCTCGGCGAGTGACGAGGCAACGTGCGCCTGTTGCGCCACGAGCTCCGCTCGTTGGGCATCGAGGATCCCGTGGAAGTGCCGCAGCGTGCTGCTGGCGAGCGGTTTCTGTTCCATGGCTCATGGTTGCACGACAACACCGCTTTACCGGCGAATTTCGCTTCTGGCTTTCCTCATGTCGTCCGAGAAAATCCTCGCGTACGCTTTAACCCGGCACGACGCGCAGATCGGAAGGAGGCGGGAATGACCATGGCAAAAATGGACCTCGCCGAGCTGCGCCGCTACGCCCGATACGAACTCGACGTGCTGATCGAGCATCGCTGTCGCGCAGGTGAAGACCCATACGACTTCATCCACGACCTCCCGACGGTTGATGAACTCGTCGTATTCGAACTTCGGGCCGATGCGCTCGATGCCCGCGGAATGACAGCGCAGTACGCCATGGCAAAGCACGCGGCCCGAAGTGCCCTGCCTGATGCGGCAGTGCATCGCGAGAACATAGCGAAACTGGAATATGACCTGCTGAGAGGCATTGCGCTTGAGCATCCCGACCTCACGCGCACGGTCTGGACTCTGCTCGGCACCGTCGCCGACTAGTCACGAGGGTCGGCTGTCGAGCCAACCCCCGCCTTCCGCTATCAACCGCTCTTTGCGAGAGCGTCTCCAGCCGTGCACCTCACGTTCCCGGTAGAACGCTGCGTCAATGCGGTCGAACCACTCGACATAGACCAACTCGACCGGCCTGCGCCAGGCGGTACGCGTTCGACCGCTCCCGCATTCGTCTCCCAAGTGGTGGGACAGATCCCACGCGGTACCCGTGATGATCGCGCCATCCGTGCAGCGAAGCATGTACATGTATGGCATGGAATCAGCGTGCCCGCGCCGCAACCGGTTGAAGGGGTTAGCGGCAGAACTGTGCGGAACGTGCCCGGGAGGCGGGGCTGTGCAGGGCCTCGATCCGCGATTCCCCGCGTGCTGAAAGCATCCCCTCAGCGTCCACCCATAGAATCGGATCGATGCCGGCAGGTGATTCCTTCTGCGCCGGCGAACGCCTATGACCCAGAATCGACTGCCACTGACCCTCCGTGCGCTTCTCGCCACCGCGGTCGGTTTGCTGTCCCTTGGGACTGTGCCAGCAGCATCCGCTCTGGAAAATCAGACCACAGCAGTGCCCGTCGTCGCGTCAAAGGCGGACCCGCTCGATGACGTTTCTGTCTCGATTCGGCAGTCAGCCAGCTTCCTCGGCGCCGGGGCCTCCATGGCCATGACGGTGACCGTTGAAAACCTGACGGAATCGTTTGTTCCCGAGGGAACACTCGCGATCCAGACGGATGATCGACCGATCACCTCCCGCGCCGACCTCGGCGAGTGGTTCGACCTTGCCACCACGTCGAAAACCGACCACACAGTGGCCGCTGTACCGGTTCCTGCACTTGATCCCGGTGCGAGCTACACGCTCACTCCGATCGAAGTCACCGCCGAGTCGCTTGGGTTGCCCGCCACCGGGGGCACCTATCCGCTCGACGCGATCTTCACGAGCGCCGAGACAGTGATCGAATCCCGGGACACCGTCGTGTACAGCCCAGACGCCTCGGCGACACCCCTGGGAATCGCCGTGGTGATGCCGATCACCGCCCCAGTTGGGACCTCTGGTCTGCTTTCGGCCGAAGCACTCGAGATCTACACCTCGCCAACCGGAGTGCTCACGAAGCAGCTCGACGGGGTTCTTGACCGACCCGTCGCACTCGGAATCGACCCCATGCTGATTGCGTCGATCCGTGCACTCGGCGACGCTGCACCTGCCTCAGCGATCGGCTGGCTTGACCGGTTATCGCGGGCGACCAACGAGACCTTCCCGCTCCAGTTCGCTGACGCCGACCCGTCGGTGCAGTCTCAGGCCGGCATTCCCGCTCTCCTGAGCCCGACGTCGCTGCTCTACGGCCTCAACCCTGACAACTTCGTCGGTGAGGCCGATGCCGCCGACGGCACGCCAGGGGAGGAGCCGACACCCGGCGAAAGCCCGTCGCCGTCACCGACCCCGGGAACCAACGAACCAACGCTGCCGACCCTGGCCGAGCTCACTGCGTGGGAATACACAACGAGTGGGGTTGTCTGGCCGACCGACGACACGGTGATGGCGACGGATCTTCCCGTGTTTGCGGCATCTGGCGCCACCTCGACCATCGTGTCGTCGAACAATGTCGCGTTCTCCGAGCCCTACACGTCTGGTGCTGCGGCGAACGTTGGCGACGCGGCTCTTATTGTGTCGGATGCCGCGGCATCCGACGCTCTGCGAGCTGCGGTCACAGCGATCAGCGCAGACGCCCAGCAAAACGCGCTCGCTGATCTCGCCGCACAGCTCATGGTGGTTGGGTCTGAGCGCGGTGCGCCCCAGCGGGACCTCGTCCTCACGCTCGACCGGGGATGGCCGCCGACCGCCGCCCGGCTGAGCGAGGCACTGTCCGCCCTCGCGACACTTCCGGGCGTCGTCAGCACCTCGCTCAGCGCGGCGTCGACAGCCGTCCCGAGTGCCGTGACGATCATCGATAGGGCGCAGGACGCCGCGCGTACATCGACGGCGACCCGGCTGAGCGCCCGCGAGGCCGAACTCACCAGCTTCGCGACAGTGCTCGATGACCCCACACTCCTCACCGGTCGCGAACGGGCTGAAATTCTCGCCCTGCTGGCAACCTCGTGGCGCGACGACACCGAGGACTGGACGAAGGCCGTCGTCGACCACGACAAACAGACGACGAACACCCTGGCCTCGGTCTCGATCACGGCGACCACCCAGATCAACATGGTGAGCAACCAGACCTCCCTGCCCTTCTCCGTCCGCAACGACTTCAACCTGCCGGTCACCGTTGTGCTTCAGGCCTCAACCTCGAGCCTCAAACTGAGCGTCGACTCCGCAGTCACCCAGACCATCCCCGCCAATTCCCGAGAGACGGTGCGTGTTCCCGTTCAGGCCCGGCTGGGCAACGGCGACGTTTCCGTCCGAGTGCAGCTGTATTCGCCCCAGAACGTAATGGTCGGCGGCAGTGTGCAGGTCCCGGTCAGCGTGCGCGCCGACTGGGAAGGCATCGGGGCAACGCTCATCGTCGCACTCATCGCGGCCCTGTTCCTCGGTGGCCTCATCCGTACAATCCGCAAGCGCCGACTTTCCAAAGTCGAGCCGTCACCCGCCGAAAGCGTGAATGACTAAGACAACAGACGGCGCCGGTATCGGCCGCGCCAGCTTCTTCCTCGCATCGGGAACCATGGTGTCCCGCCTTCTCGGTTTCGTGAAGGCGATGCTCCTTGCCACCACCATCGGCCTGGTCGGGTCGCGAAGCGCTGACGCGTTCGGCGTGGCCAACCAGCTCCCGAACACGCTTTACGTCATCATCGCCGGCGGTGTGCTGAGTGCTGTGCTCGTCCCGTCGATCGTGCGGAGCATCGTCCACGCCGACGGCGGCAAGGCGTACATCAACAAGCTGCTGACGATCACCTTCGTTGTGCTCATCATCGCGACAGTCGCGGCCGTTGTACTCGCCCCT
This sequence comes from Mycetocola zhadangensis, assembly GCF_003668565.1. GTDB lineage: Bacteria > Actinomycetota > Actinomycetes > Actinomycetales > Microbacteriaceae > Mycetocola_A > Mycetocola_A zhadangensis. The sequence continues at coordinate 203,342 of NZ_RCWJ01000002.1, read as the reverse complement.
GTGCTGGTGCACATGTACTCGCTCCGCCTGGATTCTGATGCCCGCGCCCTGGCCGTCGCGTTCGCCTACTGGTGCCTGCCCCAGATCTTCTTCTACGGGCTCTACACGGTGCTCGGTGAGATCCTCAACGCACACAAGCTATTCGGGCCGTTCACCTGGTCACCGGTGATCAACAACATAGTTTCGATGGCCGGTCTCGTGGTTTTCATCGTGCTCTTCGGTGCCGACCCCAACGGCACTCGACTTGTCACCGAGTGGACACCGAACATGGTCACCCTGCTCGGTGGGACCGCAACAGTCGGCGTGGCCGCGCAGGCGATCGTCCTGTTCTTCTTCTGGCGACGAATCGGCCTCCGCTATCGCCCCGACTTCGCCTGGCGCGGCGTGGGACTCCGCGCGACAGGCAAGCTCGCCGGCTGGTCGTTCGCCATGCTCGGCGTCACCACCATCGGCGGACTGATTCAAACCAACGTCGCCCTTATCGGTTCGGGGTACGGTCCCGGCCCTGCGACCCTGCAGAACGCCTGGCTCATCTACATGCTGCCGCATTCCGTCATCACGCTCTCCGTCGCGACGGCCTACTTCACACGCCTGTCTGAGCACGTCCGCGAGGATCGAATTGAAGATTTGAAGACGGATGTCTCGGCTGCGGTTCGCCAGATCACCCTTCTTATCGTGCTGGCGACGTCCGTACTTCTCGTTGTGGCGTTCCCTTTCGCCAGTCTGTTCACCGGTCGCTTCGCTGACACCGCCGCAATGGCTTTCGTTCTCATGGGATACCTCATCAGCCTGGTTCCCTTCGCCGTGCTCTTCGTCTTCCAGCGCACCTTCTACGCCCTCGGGGACACCCGCACGCCGTTCTTCTTCACTCTCGTGCAGACCGCCGTCTATGTGGGCCTGGCCCTGGCCTGCGCCCAACTGCCGAAGCAGTTCATCGGCATCGGTCTTGCCGTCTCCATGTCGATTTCGATAGTCGTGCAGATGGTGACTGCAGGCATCCTGCTTCGAAAGCGGATCAGGGGCCTCGAGATGGCACGGATCATCCGCAGCCTCACCATCTACACGGTTGCGGCAATTCCGGCTGTGCTCGCCGGCGTCGTTCTGCTCTTTGTTCTCGGTGGATACACCGACGGCTGGGCGCTGAGCTCGGTCGTCTCCGCGGTGCTCACCATGGCACTCATCGGTGTCGTCATGCTCGTGCTGTACCTGGGCGCCCTCGCGGCCATGCGATCCGAGGAGCTCAGAGCCGCCATGGCTCCGGTCACCCGACGCCTGCGCCGCCGCTAGTCCCCGCACAGCGAACCGACTCACAGGCCCCTCTCAGCCCGTCCGGGGGCTCTGGAATACCGCCCAACTAAGATGTGTTGGACTGGTCGAGCGAACTTTTGAGGAGCAATACCGTGCGCAATGTCATCATCATCGGGTCTGGACCTGCCGGATATACAGCGGCGATTTACGCGGCTCGGGCCAACATGAACCCGCTGCTCCTCGCGTCGAGCGTCGAGGCTGGCGGTGAACTGATGAACACCACAGAGGTCGAGAACTACCCGGGATTCCCCGAGGGCATCCAGGGCCCCGAGCTCATGAGCAAGTTCCAGGAGCAGGCAGAGCGCTTCGGCACCGAGGTCATTTTGGATGACGTCACCGAAGTATCCCTTGATGGCGACGTGAAGACCATCAAGACCGGTTATTCCGGCGACTTCGAGGCGTCCAGCGTCATCGTGGCCACCGGCAGCGCCTACCGCAAGCTCGGTCTCGCCGATGAAGAGCGCCTCTCGGGTCGCGGTATCTCCTGGTGTGCAACCTGCGACGGGTTCTTCTTCAAGGAAAAGACCATCGCCGTTGTTGGCGGTGGCGACTCCGCGATGGAAGAGGCCACGTTCCTCACCAAATTCGCGTCGAAGGTCTATGTCATCCACCGCAAGGACACCCTGCGCGCGTCCAAGATCATGCAGGAGCGCGCGTTCGCCAACGAGAAGATTGAGTTTGTCTGGAACTCAGAGGTCGTCGGCATCTCCGGTGAGAACGCCGTCAACGGCGTGACCCTGCGCAACACGGTCGATGGCACCGAAAGCCACCTCGAGCTCGGCGGACTGTTCGTCGCGATCGGCAACGACCCACGCACCCACCTGTTCCACGGCCAGCTCGAGCTCACCTCGGACGGAACCATTGCTGTCGACGGTCGCTCGTCCCGAACGAACCTCCCAGGTGTCTTCGCCGCTGGCGACGTCATCGACCCGAGCTACCGGCAGGCCATCACCGCGGCCGCGTCCGGAACCGTTGCCGCCCTTGACGCCGAGCACTACCTGGCGAGTCTCGAGCAGGAAGCGCACCACAATCCCGAAATTGCGTCCGCTGTCGCGGCATCCGTTTAATTTTCATCTATCCACAAGGAGTAACAATGTCAGCACGTGCAGTATCTGAGAGTACTTTCGACGCCGAGGTTCTGAAGAGCGAGAAGCCCGTTCTCGTCGACTTCTGGGCTGAGTGGTGTGGCCCCTGCCGCATGGTTTCGCCGATCCTCGACCAGATCGCGTCGGAGAACGCCGACAAGCTCGACATCGTCAAGGTGAACGTTGACGAGAACCCCCAGCTCGCCATGGACTACCAGATCACGTCGATCCCCGCACTCAAGGTGTTCAAGGGCGGCGAGGTCGCGCAGACCATCATCGGCGCCAAGCCGAAAGCTGCTCTCGAGAACGATCTGGCCGCCTTCCTGGCGTAGCCGGACCCGCTTTCCCTCGACCCGTCCGGCACTCGCCGGGCGGGTTTTGTGGTTCAACGACAGCACGCAGGCCACTTTCGGTCGATTGGCATCCCCGCGAGGCGGCTAACATCGATGAAAGACCAGGAACGGAACGAACAGTGTCAGAACTCGGCTCTCGCCACTCATCCGGAAACAACCTTGACCCGTGGTACGGCGCGTATGCCGCCCGCACGGCCGGGTTGGCCGCCAGCGAGGTTCGGGCCCTGTTCGCCGTTGCGAGTCGCCCTGAGGTCGTTTCACTCGCCGGTGGAATGCCATTCGTCTCCGCCCTGCCTGAAGACCTGGTGACGGATGCCATGGGCCGCGTCATGCGGGAACAGGGACCTGTCGCTCTTCAGTACGGCTCAGGACAAGGCGTCGAGAAGTTGCGTGAGCAGACCCTCGAGGTGATGGCGCTCGAGGGAATTCAGGGAAGCGCCTCAGACGTCGTCATCACGACGGGCAGCCAGCACGCGCTCGAGCTGTTCAGCAAGCTCTTCATCGACCCGGGTGACGTCGTGCTCGCTGAGGGTCCGAGCTACGTCACAGCCATGGTGATCTTCAAGAGCTATCAGGCCGAGGTCGACCACGTCCCCATGGACGAGAACGGACTCATCCCCGAGGCGCTGCGCGAGCACATTGCCCGCCTCAAGGCCGCGGGCAAGCGGATCAAGTTCCTCTACACGATTCCGACCTTTCACAACCCTGCCGGCGTGACCCTGAGCGAGGCCCGCCGCAGCGAGATCCTCGAGATCGCACGGGAAAACGACATCCTCGTGCTCGAGGACAACCCCTACGGCCTGCTCTACTTCGACCAGAAGCCGCCTGCCGCGCTGCGCTCGCTCGAGTCTGACGGTGTCGTCTACCTCGGCACATTCTCCAAAACCCTTGCGCCGGGCTTCCGGGTGGGCTGGGCACTGGCCCCGCACGCCATCCGCGAGAAGCTCATCCTGGCTAACGAAGCCGCGATCCTGTGCCCATCGTCGTTCAGCCAGCTCGTCATCTCGCAGTATCTGGACCAGGCCGACTGGAAGGGCCAGATCAACACGTTCCGCGGCGTGTACAAGGAGCGCAAAGAGACGATGCTCTCCGCTCTGGGGGAGTACCTGCCTGAGCTCACCTGGACGAACCCCACCGGTGGGTTCTACGTCTGGTTGACACTGCCGGAACAACTGGACTCGAAGGCGATGCTGCCTCGGGCTGTCAAGGAACTGGTTGCATACACACCGGGAACGGCGTTCTACGCCGACGGAGACGGCCGCCGTAACATTCGCCTCTCGTTCTGCTACCCGACCCCTGAGAACATCCGTGTGGGAATCCGACGCCTTTCAACGGTCATCAACGGCGAACTCGACCTGCTGAACACCTTCGCGGGAACCGGTCGCCTGACCGGCGCAAAGTCTCGCGGAAACTTCGCGGGCCCCCCGCCAAACCTGTCCTGAGCACTGCGCCGCTGCCGCTCGTCCAGACCGAAAGAAAAGGCCTGATCATGACTGATTTCAAGAAGCTCGACATCGTTGTGCTCTCCGGGGGAATTTCCCACGAGCGCGACGTGTCCCTGCGTTCAGGGCGGCGAGTGGCCGAAGAACTGCAGGCGGCCGGACACACTGTCACCATGCGTGACCCTGACGCGCAGTTGTTGCCAACGCTCACCGAGAAGGCCCCCGACGTGATCTGGCCCGCTCTTCACGGTGCAAGTGGTGAGGATGGAGCGCTCCAGGCGCTATTGCGTGCCCGTGGCATCCGCTATGTTGGTTCGCATTCCGACGGAGCCGGTCTCGCCTGGTTCAAGCCGACAGCCAAAGCACTGGTTTCACGTGCCGGAATCGCAACGCCGGAGTGGCTCGCACTGCCAAACGGCACATTTCGCGAGCTGGGCGCCAACGGAGTGCTGGACGAGGTCGTGCATGGCATCGGTGCTGCCGCGGTCGTGAAGCCCGCACAGGGCGGCTCTGCGCAGGGTGTGACGATCGTGACAGACGTTGCGGACCTGCCCCGCGCAATGGTGGACGCGTATACCTACTCGGATGTCGCTCTGATCGAGAAGAAGATCGAAGGAACCGAACTCGCGATCACCGTGATGGACTCAGGACACGGGCCGGTCGCGTTGCCCGCCGTCGAGATTGAGCCGCTGTCGGGTGTCTACAGCTTTGAGGCGCGGTACAACGCGGGGGAGACGACGTTTTACGCTCCCGCTCGAGTCTCTGAAGAGATCGCTGAACGCGCCGGAGCCACTGCCGTTGAAGTGCACAAGTTGCTCGGGCTCCGCCACCTCTCGCGCATCGACCTGATCGTCGACCAGGACGGCGTTGTGTGGTTCCTCGAGGCGAACATGCTTCCTGGCCTCACAGAGACCTCGCTGGTGCCGCAGGCCATCCAGGCTGCCGGCCTGACGCTTGCGTCGGCATACAGCGCCCTGGCTTTGGCCGCAGCTTCGGAGTAACCCAGCCGCAGCCGCGGAACAGCACTGGCCGCAGCCGCGGAACAGCACTGGCCGCAGCCGGGGGATCCGGGCTGGGGGTTGCTGTTATGCGCCGTAGGCGGGCTCGCCGATCTCTGCGAGGATCCGATTGAGGTCACCGAGGGTCGCGAATTCGATCGTGACCTGGCCTTTTCTCGCTCCGAGAGCGACCTTGACCCGGGTGTTGAGGCGATCTCCGAGGCGGTCCGCGACCTCCTCGAGGTGGGCGTGCCGCGTTCCGGAAACCGGTTTGGCCTTCTTGGGTGCCTGCCCCTGGATTTGAGCTGCTGCGGCCTCAGCCGCGCGCACCGAGAGGTCCTCGTTCACAATCTTGTCGGCCAGTTTCAGCATCAGCTCGGGCTCTACCAGCGAGAGAATGGCACGAGCGTGGCCTGCGGTCAGCACGCCCGCTGCCACACGCGCCTGAATCGCCTCCGGCAGTTTCAACAGGCGGATCGTGTTCGTGATTTGTGGCCGTGACCGGCCAATTTTCAACGCGAGCTCGTCCTGAGTGATACCAAAGTCAGCCAAAAGCTGCTGGTAGGCGGACGCTTCTTCCAGCGGGTTCAGATCTGCGCGGTGGAGGTTCTCGAGGAGCGCATCGCGCAGCATGTCCTCGTTGGCGGTGTCCTTTACCACAGCCGGGATGGTGGCAAGACCGACTTCCTTTGATGCACGCAGTCGACGTTCGCCCATGATGAGCTCGTACTTGCCACGGCGCTTCTGGTGGGGGCGGACAACAATCGGCTGAAGGACGCCGACCTCGCGGATGCTATGAACCAGCTCAGCCAGATCGGCTGCGTCAAAGTTCGTTCGCGGCTGCACAGCATTGGGGATAATGTCGGCCGGGTTCAGATTTACCAGCCGTGCGCCCGGTACCGTGATCAGGCCGTCGTCTTCTTTCGTGCGCTCAGGGTTGCTCTGTGGAAAGAAGACGTCGACCGGTCGACCGTTGTCGGTCATTTCCTGCGTTGTCGTCGGAATAAGGGATCCGATTCCGCGGCCAAGGCCCGTTCTCTTCACAGCCATTAGCGTGTTGCTCCTTCAGTCATTAGTTCAGTTGTGTTCTCTTCCGCGGTCTGGGCTAGCGCTTCTTCGCGTTGCGCCTCTCGGGATGCAATCTCGGTAGCTGCTTCGAGGTACGACACAGCCCCCACGCCGCTGGGGTCATGACTAATGACGCTCTGACCGAAGCTGGGTGCTTCCGAAATGCGGACTGCGCGCGGGATGATCGTTGCGAGAACTTCCGCCGGGAAGTGGGCACGCACGTCGTCAGCGACCTGGTGAGCGAGGTTGGTCCGGCCGTCGAACATCGTCAGCAGGATCGTGCTTACCCTCAGCGGGGGATTCAGGTGCTTTTGAATCATCCGAATACTGTTCAGTAGCTGACTGAGCCCTTCGAGAGCGTAGTACTCAGCCTGAATCGGGATCAAGACTTCCCTCGCAGCGACGAAAGCGTTGATGGTGAGAAGCCCGAGCGACGGTGGGCAGTCAATGAAGACGTAGTGGAATGGCTCGTCAGCTTCGCGGACGAACTGTTCAAGTGCTGTGCGAAGGCGGTGCTCACGGGCAACCTGCGAAACCAGCTCAATCTCAGCGCCAGCCAGGTGAATGGTCGACGGGGCGCAGAACAGTGTGTCGAACTCGGGGCTCTGCTGCACCACGTCCGCGAGCGGAAAATCATCGATCAGGACGTCGTAAATGCTTGGGATCTCGGCGTGGTGATCGACACCGAGCGCTGTTGACGCGTTCCCCTGGGGGTCCAGATCGATAACGAGGACTCGCGCACCCAACTTGGCGAGGGACGCCGCGACGTTCACGGTGGTCGTGGTTTTACCGACGCCGCCTTTTTGGTTCGATACGGTGAAGATCCGCGTCTTTCCGGGCAAAGGCACGGTTATTTCAGCGAGATTCTTGCGACGGTGTGTGAGATCCAGGATCTCGCGCATGAGCGGCGACGAGTCGTCTGCGGCGGGCGATTGAGTCACCGACTCTCCTTCTGTGTGGGGATGTTTCACGTGAAACGTGGGTCGTCCGGTCGTACTACCCAACCGTACCCGACCGACCCCGAGTCCTCGGCTCATGCAGGCGCCTGTCGCGCATTACTCAGCCCCACCCAACGGAATGCGGGCGTTCCCTGATCGTCTTGAGCAGGCAAACCCGAGGGGCACAGGCGAATCCGCGGTCATGTTTCACGTGAAACCTCCCCACCGATGGAGCGCGCCGCCTGGCTCCTATGCAGAGGCGCGGGCAAAGCGCCCGACCTTGGCTGATGCGGTTTGCGCTCGACGGCCGACGGTAAGGCCGCCCGTTGTTTCACGTGAAACTGCGACTACGCACCTCAGATCGATGGAGCTTGCGCATCTTCGATCGGCTCGATTCAGGTGGCACGGTCGAATAGAAACTACGGGGGGTCGAAGGTGACCTCGCCCCCTGTGATCACCTGCCGCCCTCCGGGAACGTAGTACCACCGCTTCGTGAACCTGTTTCACCGGCGCGAGTTGCTCACCGCACGGTCCTGAGGCTCAGAATAACGAAGCCGGATTGACCAAGATCTCGCCGCAGGGAAAGCACCGTTGACTGGCGACCTTCTGAATGGAAGTCCGCGTCCCCGGCTGTGTTCGGTCAAAATGCAGCCTCGCCTGTCTCGAATCCGCTTTTTCGCCGGTGAAACCGTCCGTTTGCGGCGTGAGGCGATGTTGGGTTTCCGCCTTAGGATCGCTCTCACAGGGCTGAACCGGTCGATTTCGTCCGAGGACTTGATGCGGACTTCACGAAGTTCACACCACCACCGCCCCGGAAACAGTCACCGCGGCTCCTCAGCCTGATCATTGCGCGTTTCACGTGAAACATATAACCGGTCTGGTCAATCTATGGAACCGTTGCCGACCGCAGACCGTCCTCAAAACCTCCGTCGCGCTACGCGGCGAAAGTGTCGTGTGCGCCACCGCTTGGGTTTGCACCCTAATGACCGCGGGGCTGTCGAGGTTTCATCCGTCACACCCAAACAGGCTCTCTGGCGCCGCCGATCCGCTCTGTTTCACGTGAAACACCGACGGCGAGTGTGAGTCAAAGAAGCGTCTGAAGCGATGGACTGTCACGCCACAAGATCACGGGTGGGCCGAACAAAGACCCCGCGGCGCGTGAGGGACAGAAGCCCAAGCGCCACTCAGGGGAGTGTCGAGTCTAATTCAAGGTCCGACCGCCCAGGCGCCCGCGCCAAAACGGGCTGAACCGAGTCGCACGAAGTCCAAATCCTGCTACGCCTCATCAACGGCGGGAATGAACCGCGCCAACCACTATCACGACCCACACGTTGCGCGCCGCAGCGAGGCCCGCAGAACATCACAGGTTCGGCGCGATAGATATCAGCCAGGATGCATAGTTGGGTCTACCAGGTTGACTGACGCCGACGGCAGGTTGGCGCCATATGGGAACGTACGCACGATTAGCGGCCGATGTTCAAACCATTTACGACAACTTTCGACCCGAATTTCGCTCGGTGGAAGTCGCCGCCGCGAGCTTAGGATCGCTCTCACAGAGCTGAAACAGCCAGCTCCCAGGCGACATGAGCGCTTTGGACATCAGTACGGCACATTTTCGATCGCACATTTTCGATCGTATCTGTGGTTGATGGCGTGACTAGAACACGAGATCACGGTCTTGTGCGGTGAGGGGGAGGAGGTTTAGGTGGACACGGTGCCGCTGCCTCCCGCGAAAGTGTGGAAACCGATGCCGACGACCGACGGCGCTCACTCTGACGCCATGTCCACAACCGATAGTGCCGCGATCCACTGAGAGTCGCCCGCGCAGAGCACCGAAGCGGATTTCCTTGAGCACCGTGATGTGCGATTCCCGGACGCGAAGGCGATACACCGCCTCCACGGACTACGCGCGGACCGTCCCAAGGATGACGCGCGTTGTGTCCACGGTAAGCCCTTCACCCAGTACTTCCACCCGCACGTTCGACACTTTGAACCTGCGGATCTCTTTGGCGGCGGCGGCGATTTCCGCTTCCGCGTTCGCACCCTTCATGAGGACCAGCTCGCCACCATCACGAAGCAGTGGAGCAGTCAAAGGCAGAAGCTTACGAAATGCGCTTACAGCGCGTGCCGTGACCTGATCGAGAGGCTCTGTGAGAAGGACCTCTTCAGCGCGGGCGCGTACGACCGACACATTGTCTAGTCCAAGGGCCCTTACCTGATCATTTAGCCATGCGACCCGCCGTTCCATCGGCTCAATAAGCACAAATTGCACATCGGGACGCGCAATTCCGAGCACGATCCCGGGAAGGCCCGCTCCCGACCCGATGTCACCAACGACACCCGGCCGCAAAAGGGGAGCGACCAGGGCGCTGTTCAACACGTGGCGAGTCCAGAGGCGGGGGAGTTCCAACGGGCCAATCAAGCCGAGTTCCTCACCGTACTTGGCGAGATTAGATGTGAACTGGCGGGCCACATCGAGGCGATCTCCGAGTACGGCTTCCGCGAATTCTGGCTCTGCCTCGAGTACAGGCTCGGTCATAACGTTCCCAACTCGCCCATCAGAGCGACAAATGTATCTGCGATTCTGGCTTCCGGCTTCGCACCAATGACACCGCCTGTGCCAGGGCGCTCCGTTCGCGCGGCGCGATCGACCTCTGCGGCAGAGACCCCGACTGCGAATCTAGCCGCGGGTGATTACTGTGTGTCGGTCGCGGCCCTCGCCGTGAGAGTTCGATGTGAACCCACGCTCGGAGACCACGTCGTGCACCAGCTTGCGCTCGTAGCTGGACATCGGGGGGAGTGCCGCTGACGCTGCACCCGACTCGATCTGGGCGATCGCGCTGTCCACGAGGACCGTGAGCTCCGCCTGTCGTGCCTCACGCGACCCACCGATGTCGAGGATCAATCGTGAGAACTGGCCTGTCTTGCTCTGCACGGCGAGACGCGTCAGTTCCTGAAGTGCGCTGACGACGTCTGGTTTGGACAGGACGCGGATATTGCTTCCCTCGCTCGCCGTCACTGCGACATAGGCGCGGCCATTACGCACATCGATATCGATGTCTCCATCGAGATCTGCGATGTCGAGGAACTCTTCAATGTAGTCCGCGGCAACGTCACCTTCTTCTTCGAGCTGGGTCGCTGTGGGGGAGTCGTTCCGAGGGGTCTCGATGTCGATCGGCTCTTCAATCACGTCACTCATGGCGCTACTTTCCGTTGCTCTGTGGGGAGGACTTGCCGGTTCCGAGATCAGCGGGCCCTACAGGCTTCGACGCTGACGACTTCGGTTCAGCCTGAGCAGCCCTCGCTGGGTTTCCTGACTTCGCGGGGTTCGCAGGCTTCGAAGCGGTCGACGGCTTTGGCGCGACCTTCTTCGCCCGGTTCTTACTCATGGGCTGCTGGCGCTGTGCAGGCCTTTTCTCTTCGACAACAAGAGTGTCACCTGCGGAGTCGGCCGGCTTCAACTTGCCCTTACGCGCGAGGCGCTCTTCGCGGTCCTTGGCCGCTTCAGTGCCTGGCATCGGCATCTGACGAATGATGATGAACTGCTGAACCATGGTCCAGATGTTGGAAACCAACCAGTAGAACATGACGCCGAGGGGGAACGCGAAGCCGGAGAAGAGGAAGACAAACGGCAGGATGTACAGGAGGATCCGCTGCTGCTTGAACATCGGGCTCGCCTTGGTCTCATCCGAGATGTTCTTCGAGACGATCTGCAACTGCGTGATGAACTGAGACGCCGTCATCAGGACAACCATGATGGCCGCGACGATCATGACGCCGACCTCGGGCCCACCGGCCGCGTTCATTGCGGACGAGAAGCTCATGTGCAGCGGAGCAAAATCGAACAGCGATGAGTTGCCGAACTCCGTCGAGAGCTCTTCATTCAACGGTCCGACGCCCGATTTGCCGTTCTGAGAGTCGTTGAGAACCGAGAAGAGCGCGAAGAAGATCGGCATCTGGATCAACAGCGGCAAGCAGGACCCGAGCGGGTTCGTTCCCGTCTTCTTGTACAGCTCCATAGTCTCGCGGCTCATGGCCTCGCGACTGAACTGGTCCTTCTTGCCCCTGTACTTGTCCTGGATCTTCTTGAGCTGCGGGGCAACTTCCATCATGCGCCGCTGGTTCTTGATCTGCTTCACAAACAGCGGAATCAGGGCCGCGCGGATCACGATCGTCAGACCAACGATCGACAGAACCCAGGTGAGACCATCCGCAGGGGGCATACCCGCGAACGAGAGCAGCGAGTGCCAGCCCACGAGGATGAGCTCCACGACCCACTTCAGTGGCCAGAGGATGATCGACAAGAGATCCATGCGGAGTTAGCCCTTTCGGTGGCTGGCTGTAACAACGAAACCGCGGGGGGTCACGGAGTAACGGAAATTCTTTTTCAGTGGTGCATCATCGACGCCACCGGCGGCCCAGGGATGACACCGGGCAATTCGCGCGGCGGCAAGCCCGGATCCCAGCACAACACCGTGCTGCTGAATCGCGTGCATAGCGTAGGCCGAACAAGAGGGATAGTACCTGCACACTTCCCCATACAGCGGTGAAACCACTGTGCGGTACGCGATCAGTGCAGCAACGGCGGTATTCCGGGGCAGCAGCAGGATGCCACGGGCCAAGTCGGTGCCGTTTGCCTCGTTCACAATCGTTCCGGTCATCTGCGGGACACCAGCTTCGCCGTGCTGTGCTCCAGCTCGGCCTTCAGTTCAGAAAACGGAGTCGAGGCAGCGGGTGGGAGCGCTCGGAACACGAACTCGACTCCGGCCGGGAGCTCAGGAGCAAGGTCGTGTGAGATCGCCTTCAGGCGTCGACGAACCCGATTGCGAACGACAGCGTTTCCTACGGTTTTTGCAACAATGAACCCGAACCGCGGAGTACCGCCGTTCGGGTTCATCAGTTGGTAGGTGACGCAGCTTGCGCCCGCCGCCCGTCGACCCCTGCGGACCACCCGTTTGTAGTCATCAGCGCTCGTGATTCGCTGCTCTGAAGCAAGCACGATGACGACGGGTTACCGGGGTGAGGTGCTAGGCGGAGAGTTCGGTGCGGCCCTTGCCACGGCGTGCGCTCAGGATGGCGCGGCCGGCACGGGTACGCATGCGCAGACGGAAACCGTGCACCTTGGCGCGACGACGGTTGTTCGGCTGGAAAGTTCTCTTGCTCATAATTACTTACTCCACGTTTGGAATTTCCACTGCTGCTGGTCGCACGCAGGGAGAATTGGGTGCCCGAAGGCAGAAGTCAACTGATTAAACCTACGTCTTCAGGACTCTGGGGTCAAACCGACTGAGCGCAAAAACACAATTATCCACAGATTCCACAGGTTCACTCGACCTGACACGCGGGTGGTTAACTGCGGTAAATTTGGGCCTTTCACGGTGATTCGTTACCGTGAGGAATAAGTTATCCCCAGCCTGACCGCTCCAGTTCCCCACAGATCCGGACTTTTCGGCTGCTCCGGTGGATAACTCTGTGAATAACTTCGTAAGGGAATCATGTCAAACGAGCAAGAGTCCATCACGCAAACGTGGCAGACCGTGCTCGACGTACTCGCTGCAGACGAGCGAATCACTCCGCCTCTGCACGGTTTCCTCAACCTGGTGGTGCCAAAGGGCATCATGGCCGGGACCTTCTACCTTGAGGTGCCGAACGAATTCACCGCGGGCCAGCTCAACATGCGGATGCGTGCGCCGCTCCTCAAAGCCATTGGCACCCTGCAGGACACTCACGGCGCGTCAACCTTCGCCGTCGTGGTTAATCCCGAAATCATCGATGAAGAATTCGAACCGCTGCCACAGGCACCGGTTCAGCAGCAACAGCCGAACTATCTCGACAACACCGCTCACGCGACGATGCATGACACGGCACTCCCGGCTCGGCAGAACGACACCCGGCTGAACTCGAAGTATTCGTTTGACAACTTCGTCATCGGTCAGTCCAACCGCTTCTCCCACGCCGCGGCTGTGGCCGTGGCCGAGGCTCCGGCGAAGGCATACAACCCGCTTTTCATTTATGGCGACTCAGGCCTGGGTAAAACTCACCTTCTTCACGCCATCGGCCACTACGCGATGAGCCTTTACCCTGGAATCCGCGTTCGCTACGTCTCCAGCGAGGAATTCACCAACGACTTCATCAACTCGATCGCGAACAACCGCGGTTCGGTATTTCAGTCTCGATACCGTGACATCGACATCCTGCTGATCGATGACATCCAGTTCCTCCAGGGCAAGGCCGAGACCCAGGAAGCGTTCTTCCACACCTTCAACACGCTGCACGACCACAACAAACAGGTCGCTATCACCAGTGACCTTCCGCCCAAGGCGCTCACCGGATTCGAAGACCGCATGCGGTCGCGCTTCGAGTGGGGCCTCATCACCGATGTTCAGGTCCCCGACCTCGAAACACGCATCGCCATCCTTCGTAAGAAGGCTCAGAGCGAGAAACTTCAGATCCCGGATGAGGTTCTAGAGTTCATCGCGTCCAAGGTGTCCTCGAATATCCGCGAACTCGAGGGGACGCTCATTCGCGTCACAGCGTTTGCGAGCCTCAATCGCACGCCTGTCGACATGAACCTCGTACAGACGGTGTTGAAGGACCTCATCACCCTCGACGATGACAACGTCATCTCGCCGGTCGACATCATCAACATCGTCGCTGCTTACTTCAAGCTGAGCGTTGACGACCTCTACGGTTCGAGCCGCTCACAGGCCATCGCCACGTCGAGGCAGATCGCTATGTACCTCTGTCGCGAGCTCACCAATCTTTCCCTCCCGAAGATCGGCCAGCTGTTCGGAAACCGCGATCACACCACAGTGATGTACGCGAACAAGAAGATTTCCGACCTCATGCAGGAACGTCGATCGATTTACAACCAGGTGACCGAACTCACCAGTCGCATCAAGCAGGGGCACCGCTTCAACCGTTAAAGCAGTGCTCAGCCTCACTTAAAGTGCACAGGTTGAGCCGTTCCTACACAGTGTGGATAACCCTGTGGAAAGAAATCTAATAACTCGGTCGAGCCTGTGAACGAAGTCGCCTCGAATGTGTACAACCCGCCTGCATGCCAGTAATGGCAAGGAACTCTGTTCGCATCAACTCCACAACACACCCACAAGTCACAAGGGTGTAGTTCCCTACTCGTTACTGGCCTCTCCGAAGTTATCCACAGTTTCCACAGCGGTTAAGACTCTTAAAGACTTCTTTAACTTTTAATCCGCCAATAACCTTTTGCCGATGGCGCACCTCGTCCCGAGGTGGTGTGACAGCAAGATTCAGACCCGGCTAACATGGGGATCCACTCGTACCTTGAAACGACAGGGGATCCACCGTGCGGTTTAGCGTCAATCGTGATGTCTTCAGTGAAGCGGTCTCGTTCGCTGTCAAACTTCTGCCACAGCGCACGACCCTGCCGATTCTCAGCGGAGTCCTGATCGAAGCGACCGAAACCGGTCTCGTGCTCTCGAGCTTCGATTACGAGGTTTCGGCACAAACGGAGATCAATGCCCAGGTAGACGAACCAGGCACCGTCCTGGTCTCTGGCCGACTGCTCGCCGACATCGCCAGCCGGCTTCCCAACGCACCTGTCGTGTTCTCCACGAACGACAACCGCATTGTGGTGAGCTGCGGATCCGCCAATTTCACGCTTTTGTCGATGCCGGTCGAGGAATATCCGAGCATTCCGCAGATCAGCGGCCAGACGGGCCTGGTTCCGGGTGAAGAATTTGCCGCTGCGGTTGCTCAGGTTGCCGTTGCTGCATCCCGAGACGATGTCACCCCGGTCATCACCGGCGTGCAGTTGCAGGTCACCGACAACCGCCTGGGACTGGTCGCTACCGACCGCTACCGCGTGGCTGTTCGCGAAATTGACTGGGATAACGGCGAAAACACGTCTCCAGAAGGCCTCACAGCTCTCGTACCAGCGAAGACACTCCAGGAAGTCGGCAAAACGTTCGGCCACTCGGCCACTATCTCCGTGTCATTCACTGCCAAGGATGACCGCGAACTGATCGCATTCACCGCCGACAACAAGACAGTGACGTCGTTGCTCATCAAGGGATCCTTTCCCCCGGTCCGCCGTCTTTTCCCCGAAACGACCGACAACTACGCGGTCATCAACACCGGCGAACTCATTGAGGCCGTTCGACGTGTATCACTCGTCCTCGAGCGTGAAGCCGCGCTCCGATTCACGTTCACCATCGACGGGCTCACCATGGAGGCGGTCGGATCCGAGCACGCCCAGGCGTCAGAAGCGATCGACGCGCTTCTCACCGGCGATGACATTGTCCTGAGCCTCAAACCGCAGTTCCTCATCGACGGCCTCACGGCCGTTCGCAGTGAATTTGTGCGCTTCTCGTTCACCAAGAGCGAGAACACGAACAAGCCGGGCCCAATGCTCATCACGAGCCAGTCCTCGAAGGACCAGCCGGGTGCCGACAGCTTCAAGTACCTTCTGCAGCCCAACCTGCTGCTGCGCTAGGACCGGTCACGACACAATCACGGATGCCTCCGCCCAACCCGCGCCGCATCGCTTCACGAAAGGGATGACCATGCACATTGGCCTCATCGGACTCGGCAAAATGGGCGGCAACATGCGCACCAGACTGCGCGCCGCAGGTATCGAGGTGACGGGTTTTGATCGAAATCCGGATGTCACGGACGTTGCGACAGTCGAAGAAATGATCGCAGCACTTCCAGCGCCGCGGACTGTATGGGTCATGGTGCCGGCCGGAAAAATCACCGATGACGTGATCGGCGAGCTCAACGAGCTGCTCAGCGCGGGCGACCTCGTCATCGATGGTGGGAACAGCCGGTTCACCGAGGACTTCAAGCATGCCGAGCTGCTCTCGGCGAAGGGTATTGACTACATTGACGCCGGTGTTTCCGGTGGAGTGTGGGGCCTGGAGAACGGCTACGGTTTGATGGTCGGCGGCTCGGTCGCGCAGGTCGAGCGCGTCATGCCTATCTTCGACGCCCTCCGCCCGGAAGGTCCGCGCGAAGAAGGTTTCGTTCACGTCGGCGAGGTCGGTGCTGGTCACTATGCGAAGATGGTGCACAACGGCATCGAATACGCCCTCATGCAGGCGTACGCCGAAGGATTCGAACTCCTCGAGAAGCGCGAAGACATCATCCGCGACGTCCCTGGCACGTTCAAGGCCTGGCAGCGCGGCACCGTCGTTCGGTCCTGGCTGCTCGAACTTCTCGTGCGCGCGCTGGACGAAGACGACGACCTCTCGGAAATCGACGGGTACGTGGAGGATTCCGGCGAAGGCCGGTGGACGATTGAGGAAGCTGTCGCGAACGCCGTTCCGGTACCGACGATTTCAGCGTCGATTTTCGCCAGGTTTGTGTCTCGACAGGACGAATCTCCCGCGATGAAGGCTGTGGCTGCACTGCGCAACCAATTCGGTGGCCACGCAGTGAAGAAGTCGGAGGAATAGTCGCGTCAGTGGTTGACGGGTAGCCTGTCTGAGTGATTGTCACCCACCTCAACCTCAGCGAATACCGCAATTACGCGGTCGCCGACGTGACATTCGCACCAGGGGCCAACCTGTTTGTCGGCCGCAACGGCCAGGGAAAAACCAATCTGGTTGAGGCGCTGGGGTATCTCTCCACCCTCGGCTCGCACCGCGTTTCGAGCGATCAGGCCTTGATCCGTGCGGGAGCTGACGCCGCGGTGATTCGAGCGCGTCTCCAGCACAACGGCCGTGACCTGCTTGCCGAAGTGCAGATCAATCGCAGCGGAGCGAACCGGGCCCAGGTGAATCGGGGCCAGATCAAGCCACGAGAACTGCCGAGATATTTCTCGAGCGTGCTGTTCGCTCCCGAAGACCTCGGCATCGTCCGTGGGGATCCCTCGGCTCGTCGCCGATTCTTTGACCAGCTTCTGATCCTTCACACCCCGCGCCTCGCCGGTGTCATGGGTGATTATGAGCGCACCCTGAAACAGCGCAACTCGCTCCTGAAATCGGCAAGAACGTCCGGTCTCAAGGCGAACCAGCTCACAACTCTGGAGATCTGGGACGACAGGCTCGTGGTCTTCGGGAGCGAAATCATCGATGAGCGGGTGCGGCTCGTTCACGCGCTCTCCCAGCCGATTCGCGACGCGTACGCCTCAGTGGTCGGCGACGATCACGGCCCATCGCTGACTCCCGTGCTCTCCATTGATGGCGTTGATGCTGAAGACAACGGGGCGTCCGAGTCGGCAGCGGGGCCGGTTGTTCCGTCAGATCTGTCGACGGCTGACCGCTTTCGCAGCGCCCTGGCTGCGCGGCGGAAAAGCGAGATCGAACGGGGTCTCACCCTGGTCGGGCCTCACCGCGATGACATTCTGTTCGAGCTCAACTCGTTGCCAGTGAAGGGTTATGCCAGCCACGGGGAGTCGTGGTCATTCGCTCTTGCGTTGAAATTGGCATCCGCTGAATTGTTGCGTCAGGATTCGAGCCTTGGTGACCCGGTGCTGATTCTCGACGACGTCTTTGCCGAGCTGGATGCGCACCGCCGGGCCCGGCTTGCGGCCGCTGTTTCGTCGTTCGAGCAGGTGTTGATCACCGCCGCCGTTCTCGCAGATGTGCCTGAGGCTCTTGCCGCTCACACCGTGCACATCGAGGCTGGTCGGATTCTGCCTGCAGCTGAAACCGCGGCGATCGTCGGCGATAAGGCGGAAGCTCATGGCTGAGGCGGAATTCGAACGCGGCACTGAGGCGGCCCGTGTGTACGTGCGATTCAAGGAACTGTTCGGCGGTCACAAGCACTACGCGAAGTCGAAGCGGAAGAGTCGAATCGATCCGGCAGACAGTGTGCCTTTTGGCGCCGGCCGTGATCCGAAGGGTCTCGGCGACATCGTCGGGGCTCTGACCAACCAGCTGGGCTGGGATTCTCCGCTCGCCCAGTCCGAGCTGGTCGCCAACTGGACCTCGCTTGCTGGCGAGGAGACGGCCAACCACTCGACGCCGGTCGGAATCGACAACGGAGTGCTCACTGTGCAGTGCGAGTCGACCGCGTGGGCGACACAGCTGCGACTCATGCGGGTCGACATCATGACGCACATTGCCGTGCGGTACCCCCAAGCCGGCATTGAAAGCATCCGTTTTCTAGGGCCCAACGTCCCTTCCTTCAAACGTGGCCCCAGATCGGTTCAGGGGCGTGGCGTACGCGATACCTACGGATAACCAGACAAATCAGGTCGCCTGACCGATAAAACCCGCTCAAACGGGCGATTCTGCCCCGAACCCGAGCAGTTCTTGATAGAATTAGATGTCGAGCAAGAACACGGTTTGGAGCCTAATTTCATATGTCATCAGAACCGAACAGGTCCGTGGATAACAGCAGCTACGGTGCAAGCCAGATTCAGGTTCTCGAAGGTCTCGAAGCCGTACGCAAGCGTCCCGGAATGTACATCGGTTCAACCGGTCCGCGTGGATTGCATCACCTCGTCTACGAGATCGTCGATAACGCCGTCGACGAAGCCCTCGCCGGGTACTGCGACAACATCGAAGTAACGATCCTCAAGGACGGTGCGGTTCGGGTCGTCGACAACGGTCGAGGAATTCCGGTCGACATCCACCCCGCAGAGGGCAAGTCGACCGTCGAAGTTGTTCTCACAATCCTGCACGCCGGAGGAAAGTTCGGCGGTGGCGGATACGCCGTTTCCGGAGGACTTCACGGTGTCGGTAGTTCCGTCGTCAACGCACTCTCAACCCGGTTGGACGTCGAAGTTCGCCGCCAGGGTTCGGTGTGGCGTGCCACGTTCCACGATGGTGTTGCTGACGCACCGCTCTCGCAGGACGAGGATTCTGACATCACCGGAACGACGATCACGTTCTGGCCGAGCGCAGACATCTTCGAGACGATCGAGTTCGATTACGACACGCTGAAGACTCGTTTCCAGCAGATGGCGTTCCTCAACAAGGGACTTCGAATCGCCCTGACCGACGAGCGCGACGACCACTTGGTTGAAGCGCCGACCAAGGAGGGCGCGGCGCCTGAGCTGGTCCACCAGTCCGACGTCTTCCACTATGAGCGCGGCCTCGTCGACTACGTCGAGTACCTCAACCGTGCGCGCAAGGCTGACCTGGTCAACGACGAAATCATCTCGTTCGAAACTGAAGACGACAACCGCAAGATCGCGCTCGAAGTTGCGATGCAGTGGACCACCTCGTACACCGAGAGCGTTCATACCTATGCGAACACGATCAACACTCACGAGGGTGGAACCCACGAAGAGGGTTTCCGTGCTGCGCTGACGACTCTCGTCAACAAGTACGCCAGGGAAAAGGGCCTGCTCAAGGAGAAGGACGACAACCTCTCCGGTGACGACGTGCGTGAAGGCCTGACCGCTGTTATTTCGGTCAAGCTTGCCGAACCTCAGTTTGAGGGCCAGACGAAGACGAAGCTCGGAAACACCGAGGCGAAGGCGTTCGTTCAGAAGGTCGTCGGCGATCAGCTCGGTGACTGGTTCGGACGCAACCCCGCCCAGGCGAAGGAAATCATCCGTAAGGCTTTCCAGGCTGCGACCGCGCGCATGGCCGCACGAAAGGCTCGCGAAACTGCTCGCCGCAAGGGCCTCCTCGAGGGTGGCGGAATGCCTGGCAAGCTCAAGGATTGCCAGTCCAAGGACCCGTCGCTTTCGGAGATCTTCATCGTGGAGGGTGACTCTGCAGGCGGTTCTGCTGTTCAGGGCCGCAACCCGGAGACGCAGGCGATCCTGCCGCTCCGAGGCAAGATCCTCAACGTTGAAAAGGCCCGACTCGACCGCGCACTCGGCAACGCTGAGGTGCAGGCCATGATTACCGCTTTCGGTGCGGGCATCGGCGAGGACTTCAACCCTGAGAAGGCTCGCTACCACAAGATCGTCCTGATGGCGGATGCCGATGTTGACGGTCAGCACATCACGACGCTGCTGCTTACCCTGCTTTTCCGTTACATGCGGCCGCTGATCGATTCTGGTTACGTCTACCTGGCGCAGCCCCCGCTCTTCAAGCTCAAGTGGTCCAATGCCGCGCACGAGTACGTCTACAGCGACGCAGAGCGCGATGCGCGGCTCGCCGCTGGTGCGGCAGCGGGCCGTCGGATTCCGAAGGACAACGGAATCCAGCGGTACAAGGGTCTCGGCGAGATGGACTACAAGGAGCTGTGGGAGACCACGATGGCTCCGGAAACCCGCACGCTGATGCAGGTCAACCTCGACGATGCAGCAGCTGCGGACGAGATTTTTTCCACCCTGATGGGCGAAGACGTTGAGTCACGCCGCAACTTCATCCAAAAGAACGCAAAGGATGTGCGCTTCCTCGACATCTGATCGGGCTGAACTCAGCCAGATCAGCGGGTCGCGGAGGTACGCGGCACGCATCGAGAAACGCCGACTGAACAAGTAGAGAAGACTGATGGCAGACGAAACGAACAACAGCGACGACAGCGCTGAGACCACGGCGGCTGTAGTGCCCATCGACCACGGCGTGCACGGTCGCATCGACCAGGTCGACCTTCAGCTCGAGATGCAGCGCTCGTATCTTGACTACGCCATGAGCGTCATCGTGGGTCGTGCGCTCCCTGAGGTGCGCGATGGCATGAAGCCCGTGCACCGTCGTGTGATCTACGCCATGTATGACGGCGGATACCGCCCAGACAAGGCGTTCTCGAAGTGCGCGCGCGTCGTCGGTGACGTCATGGGCCAGTTCCACCCGCACGGTGACTCGGCTATCTATGACGCGCTTGTTCGCCTGGTCCAGCCATGGAGCCTGCGTTACCCGCTCGCTCTCGGTCAGGGTAACTTCGGTTCTCCCGGAAACGATGGCGCCGCGGCTCCGCGGTACACCGAAACCAAAATGGCGCCACTTGCCATGGAGATGGTCCGGGACATTGACGAAGACACCGTCAACTTCCAGGACAACTACGACGGTCGCACGCAGGAGCCGGCGGTTCTTCCCGCCCGGTTCCCGAACCTGCTCGTCAACGGCTCCGTCGGTATCGCGGTTGGTATGGCCACCAACATCCCGCCGCACAACCTTCGTGAGGTTTCAGAGGGTGCTCTCTGGCACCTTGCGAACCCGGATGCGCCGCGCGAGGAACTTCTCGAAGCTCTGATGCAGCGCATCAAGGGTCCTGACTTCCCGACCGGGGCGCAAATCCTCGGAACCAAGGGCATTCACGACGCGTACAGCACCGGTCGCGGTTCGATCACCATGCGCGCTGTTGTCAACGTAGAGGAGATTCAGGGTCGCACCTGCCTCGTCGTCACCGAGCTTCCTTACCAGGTCAACCCGGACAACCTTGCAATCAAGATCGCCGACATGGTTAAAGACGGCAAGATCTCCGGCATCGCCGACATCCGCGATGAGACGTCTGGTCGAACCGGGCAGCGCCTGGTCATCGTGCTCAAGCGCGATGCCGTCGCCAAGGTCGTTCTGAACAACCTTTACAAGCACACGCAGCTGCAGGAGAACTTCGGCGCCAACATGCTGGCGATCGTTGATGGCATTCCGCGGACCCTCGCGATTGATGGCTTCATTACCGCGTGGACCGCGCACCAGATCGATGTCATCGTGCGTCGCACCAAGCACCGTCTGGCCAAGGCCGAGGAGCGGGCTCACATCCTGCGCGGTTACCTCAAGGCGCTCGACGCGCTCGACGAGGTCATCGCGCTCATCCGCCGATCCAAGACCGTTGAGGATGCTCGCGACGGACTCATCGACCTGCTCGACATTGACGAGCTCCAGGCGCGTGCGATCCTCGACATGCAGTTGCGACGACTGGCGGCCCTTGAGCGCCAGAAGATCATCGACGAGCACGACGAGATCGAGCTCGAGATCACCGAGTACAAGGCAATCCTTGCCGACCCGCAGCGCCAGCGCACCATCGTGAGCGAAGAGCTGACGGAAATCGTCGAAAAGTACGGTGACGACCGTCGCACCGAGATCATGTTCGGGTACGACGGCGATATGTCCATCGAAGACCTCATCCCCGAGGAAGAGATGGTCATTTCCGTTACGCGCGGCGGATACATCAAGCGCACGCGCAGCGACAACTACCGCCAGCAGCACCGCGGCGGTAAGGGAGTCAAGGGCGCTCAGCTCCGCGCCGACGACGTCGTCGATCACTTCTTCGTCACGACGACACACCACTGGCTGCTGTTCTTCACGAACAAGGGTCGCGTGTATCGCGCCAAGGCCTACGAGGTGCAGGAAGCCGGGCGTGACGCCAAGGGCCAGCACGTCGCCAACCTGCTCGCCATGCAGCCTGATGAAGAGATCGCTGAGATTCTCGACATCCGCGACTACGCCGTGGCCACCTACCTCGTGCTCGCAACCCGCGACGGCCTGGTAAAGAAGACGGCTCTGAGCGAATACGACACCAACCGCACAGGCGGCATCATCGCCATCAACCTGCGCGAGGGTGACGAACTCGTGGGTGCTCTGCTCGTCGAGAACGACAGCGACATCTTCCTGGTCTCGCGCCACGGAATGTCGATCCGATTCACGGCGAGTGACGAAGCGCTTCGCCCAATGGGGCGCTCGACGTCCGGAGTCATCGGAATGCACTTCCGGGAAGACGACGAGCTGTTGTCTGCATCTGTGCTTCCCGCGGAACCGGAGTCGGACGCATACGTGTTTATTGCGACCGAGGGTGGCTACGCGAAGCGCACCTCGATCGAGCAGTACCGCCTGCAGAACCGTGGCGGACTCGGCATCAAGGTCGGCAAATACAACGAAGACCGCGGTCATCTCTCCGGTGCTTTGATCGTCGGCGAGGAGGACGAGGTCCTTGTGGTTCTTGCCAGCGGCAAGGTGGTAAGGTCTGCCGTGGCCGAAGTTCCGGCCAAGGGCAGGGACACAATGGGTGTCGTATTTGCACGATTCGCAGACGACGACCGTATTATCGCCCTGGCCAGGAACAGTGACCGTAATCTTGTCGCCGACGCGGATGCAGACACCATCGCAGCAGCCGAGAGCGAATCTGAGCAGAAAGAGTAAGCATGAGTAGCGTTGCTGAGAAGCTGGCGAAAAAGTCGACCAAACGCACGACAACAAAGCAGGTGCGGCTCAAGCTTGTCTACGTTGACTTCTGGTCTGCGGTCAAGCTGTCCTTCCTGGTTTCGATCGCTCTCGCAGTGATCACCGTCGTCGTGTTCTTCCTGGTCTACACGGTTCTGGAGACCACCGGAATCTTCGCCAACATCAACGGACTGTACAAGGACGTCGCTGGAGTAGGCGATGACCTCACTGCGATCTTCAACCTCGGCCGCGTTATGGGCTTTGCGGTTGTGGTCGCGATCCTCGACCTCATCGTTGTGACGGCACTTGGTGCGCTTTCGGCTGCGCTGTACAACCTCAGCGTGAAGATCACCGGCGGGCTCCTCGTCGGGTTCACAAACAACTAGTTCATCCATAGTCGTGCGGCGAAAGCCGCTCGATTATAAAAATCGGCAGATCTCCGGTAGTCTCGAACCTGCCCAAACGGGGATATAGCTCAGGCGGTTAGAGCGCTTCGCTGATAACGAAGAGGTCCCAGGTTCAAGTCCTGGTATCCCCACTCGGGAGACAAATTTAATAAGTTTCTCCCACAAAATGGGGCCTTAGCTCAATTGGTAGAGCGCCTGCTTTGCAAGCAGGAGGTCAGGGGTTCGATTCCCCTAGGCTCCACAGTTTGACTCTGACGAAGTCAGAAGAATCGCTAAACGGAGAACTGGATAAGTTCCGGTTCTGAGGCCATTTCCTTGAGGAAGTGGCCTTTCGATTTTCTGAATGTCGTCATGCACTGCATGGGTGTCAGGTCCGGTTCCCTCTGAGCCGAGACTGTACGGTCGTCTGTGGCCGCCGGCTGTGGTGTGCCCCTGTCAGCTGGCTCACGATGCCCAGGACCCGCGCGGCGGAGTGCGTCTCGTGGTGTTAAGCGGCGTGCGGACTGAGGTCGAGGTTCTGGGGTCAGGATCGGAGCGGAAGACGATCCACTATCCCGGTCGCAAAAAATTCCGGGTCAGGAGTTGTTAACAGCCTTATTAACAGTGTGGATAGTTCTTAACAGCGTTGTTAACACTGTGGAAAGACACGGCAGGGTCGTCATTTCGAGGTCTGTGCAGGTACGGCTCGCCGACGCCATCGCACCGTGCGTCCGACCTCAGTCGGTTCTGCGAGACAAACGGGTTCGGCTCAAAGATTGAGACCGCTTCACACACTGCCTCGGCACAGACCGCTTGCGGCCACCTGTTCCGGCGGCGGGTGCTCGACTGTGTGTTCCGTCGAGCCGGAAAGGGACGCAAGCAGGTTACTCTCAGCGCCTCACGGCTCGCTCAGCGCCCTGGGGCTTGCTTAGGGCGTCTTGGGCAGCGGCGAAGCGGCAGGGGCCGCACTGGCCTCACGCGGCCTTAGAAGCGAGCGTAGGGCCTCCCGTACGAATCCTGTGCGAACACCGGCTCGCTCGCGGAGTACGTCTCGGCGTAGTCGTTGCAGCCCGTCCCGAGTGTTCTGCGCGATGACCTTCTCGGGGGTATCGACCGGGACGCGGTTGCACCGCTATTCTCGCGGCAAACGAAGGAGCTGCGTGGTCTGGTCAAAACCGTGGTGCATCGGAGTTCTCACGACTGTCGCTCTGCTCGCGACCGGGTGCACCGCGACAACGGGTCCGGCGTACACCGAGCTTGACCGACCACAGACAAACGCTGATCTGTTCCGGGAGGACTACTCCAAGATTTCAGAGTCGGGCTCCGTGCGTCTCGTCGGTGAGTTGGACGGCCGGTCGTTCTACCTCGCTCTGCCTAAGGGTGATGAGATCAAAGACGGCATCTGCATCCTCGTCTCAGGAGCCGACGTTCCGGACGGTGCCGTTGGTGGGTGTTCCGGCCCAAACTCCGCGAGTGGATACCCATTCGGGAAATTGAAGCATGCCCCCTCACGGATTCCGGATTCCGCGATCCAGGACGGTTGGGTTCGCATTTCAGACAACCTGATCTTCCTCCCGTCGTAGACGCCCACGACTGAAAGCCCCAGCCTCCCGGGATGAACCATCCTCGGTGCCACATTCCTCCTCGGGCGGTGGCCCGGGTCCCCGCACACGCTCGCCGGCCATTGTGGCCAGATCCCCCAACCACGAAGGGTGGCAGGCACGGCGGCTGGATTAGCAACTGCGCCGACAGCGACTCCGAATTAAGATTCGATTCCATCGGTGCAGCGTGGGATTTGGATGCGAATTACGTGCGTGTAGTTATCCACAGCGCTTTCCACAGCTGTGGATGGATTCCCAGATGATTCCCGATTAACGCCCTGTGAGTTATTCACACTTGAGCGTCAATCATTCGAACATCACCGCGGAAGGGCGGTTAGCCCGAAGGTTCACTGACGGGCTGGCGCATCTGTACATTGGGCCAATGGATATCCGCGTGGCTGCCTACGGCGTCGTCATCAAAGACGACGACATTCTTCTTGCTCACTGGAACGAGGGAGGGCGCAGCGGGTGGACCCTTCCCGGCGGTGGAATCGACCCCGGCGAAGACCCCGCCGATGCCGCAGTGCGCGAGATCCTTGAGGAGACCGGCTACACCGCGAAGCTCGACAATCTCCTTGGGATCCACTCCTACGTGGTTCCGGCCGAGCAAAGGCTCGATCCCTCAGCGGTTGTACCCCTTCACGCTTTGCGGATCGTCTATCGCGCTCAGGTGACCGGAGGTGAGCTAACTGACGAACGTGGCGGATCTACCGACATGGCCGCGTGGCATCCGCTCGCTTCTCTTTCTGAATTGGACACCGTCGGACTCGTGGCCGTCGCCCTGGACATGCTTGAGAACCCGCAGACCCAAGCGGGCAACGGTCACAGCTAGGGCTCGAGCGAGGATCGACTCAGAGTCACCGGCTCGGGTGCGCCTGGCGGCGCGCTGAACTGCCACCGAGACCGCTTAACGAAAAAATGGCCGGCCCCGTTTGGGACCGGCCATTCACTTCTTCAACGCTTAGAGGTTCGGCAGCGCCGGCTCTTCGTCAGCAACCCACAGTTCGTCGTCGGCGCGGAACGTCTGCCAGACGGCATATGCGACGCCCGCAGCGGCGAGGACGCCGACGCCGACGGCAATGACGTTGCCGGCACTCGACGTCTTCTTCTTGGGTGCCGGCTGCGTGGCGTGCTGCAGACGCTCAAGTGCCGAGCGAACACGAGTGTCCTTGGCGATGTCGCTGATCGAGAGAACCGAGCCGACAACACCACCGATCGCGGGGAGTACGGCCTTGTCGAGGCTGTGCTTCGCCGTGTCGACGATGCCGCGGGATGCGGCGTATCCACGCTCAACGACAGGCTGGACGCGGTGCTCGTATGTGTTGATCACCGATGGCACAACCTGCTCACGACCGTAAGCACTCAGTTGTCTCGACGCTTCGCGAGCGACGTGGTTGGCGTGATCGAGGATCTCCTGCTGGGCACGCCACAGGTCGTTTGCGTCTCCCTTGAGTCGCTTGAGTTCCTTCTTACGCTTGCGTGACAGGCTCACCGCTGACCTCCATTGATCTCGTTTAAACGCGACAGGTCTCCATCTTGCCACCGAATGGCCTGAACGCCACCTGACAGTGTCAGCGGATGTGTAAGAATTGGGAACATGTCAAAGCACACCGCTGTCGCCACCCTTCACACCAACTACGGAGAAATCAAGGTCAACCTGTTCGGTGACCATGCACCCAAGACGGTGAAGAACTTCGTGGGCCTCGCGACAGGCGACATTGACTGGACGGACGAAAAGACCGGCGAGTCGAAGAAGGGAACGCCTCTTTACAACGGCGTTATCTTCCACCGCATCATCCCCGGCTTCATGATTCAGGGCGGCGACCCGCTCGGCAACGGAACCGGTGGACCCGGCTACAAGTTCGACGACGAGATTAACCCTGACCTCAACTTCAACGAGCCGTACATGCTCGCAATGGCGAACGCTGGAACGATCGGTGGAAAGGGAACCAACGGTTCTCAGTTTTTCATCACAGTAGGAGCAACCAACTGGCTCCAGGGCAAGCACACCATCTTCGGTGCTGTCGAGGACGAGGCAAGCCGCAAGGTTGTCGACAAGCTTGCTGAGGTTCCCCGTGACGCCCGTGACCGCCCGCTCGACGACATCGTCATCGAGAGCATCACGGTTGCCGACGTATAACAAACGGCTGCTAGCGGTCATTCGATGACCTCGAACTCCACTCCCCCGGTTCAGCGCAACAACTTCTGTTATCGGCACCCCAACCGTCAGAGCTTCGTGCTCTGCCAGCGGTGTGGGCGTACCGTCTGCGGCGAATGCCAGACGCCAGGTGCGGTCGGCGTCATTTGTCCGGAGTGCATGAACGAGCAGCGCAAGACTGCGCCTCGGACGCGCACCCGGACCGGTTTCTTCAGCCGCTCGACGGACAAGCCGGTTGTCACTTACAGCATCCTTGCCGTAACGGCACTGGTCTTCTTGCTGCAGCTCATTCCTGGACTCGGGGTCACCGAGCGCCTGCTCTACGCTGGCCTTTACTCCTACCCGTTTGCGTTCGAGCCGTGGCGGATGCTGACCACAGCGTTGGTGCACTCCCAGAACTTCATCCTTCACGTCGGCCTCAATATGTACTCGTTGTGGCTCTTTGGGCAGGCACTTGAGCCAATGCTTGGGCGGGCTCGATTCCTGGCCCTGTATGTGATCTCCGCATTCGCTGGCTCCCTCGGCGTTCTGTTCCTCTCAGCGCCGAACCAGGCCGTTGTGGGCGCGTCGGGAGCGATCTTCGGCTTGATGGGCGCCTTCCTCGTGATTCAGCGCAAACTGGGCGGCAACATGAACGGGCTCCTCGTTCTCGTCGCGATCAATCTGGTTATCGGTTTCATCCCCGGAACGAACGTCGCGTGGCAGGCCCACGTTGGCGGTCTTATCGGCGGTGCGGTTGTCGGCCTCATCTATTACCAAACCAGAAGGTTGCGGCAAAAGCGCCTTCAGGCAGTTCTGATCGGGGCCTTCTCCCTCGTGTTGATAGCCCTCAGCCTGGTTCACTTCGTCTTCTAGCCGACAAAGGCGCGGTCCGACGGCTCTACCGGCTAGAATCATCCGTATGGCACGCGAGAAGACGAAGAGCACCCAAGCGCCAACGAGCGCGCAGCGATCCGGCGAACAGGCACCCAACCCGGTGTGGTTCAAGCCGGTGATGTTCGGCTTTATGCTCGTCGGTCTCATCTGGATCATCGTCTTCTACGTCAGCCAGGGCGCCCTCCCGATTGCGGCACTGGAATCGTGGAACATTGTTGTTGGTTTCGGAATCGCTTTCATCGGCTTCCTCATGACAACCCGCTGGCGCTAACCAGCCCCATCTTCGAGATCACCCGATCTGCGAAGCCGCTCCGGGCGGCCTCGCAGCGGGTGATTTCGCATTTAACGCTGAAAGCCGCAAAACTCCGGGTCGCGAGTTATTAACACCCTCATTAACAGTGTGGACAATTACACCGGTGTAATTATCCCCAGCCTGTGGATAACTGTGTGGAGAACCCCGTGGAAAGTGTGGACATCTCCCCCTGAGGCGCGCCGGATAGACTTGCCCGCATGTCTTCGATCGAGCCAGAAGCGCCGAGCACCCGGGCGGCCCGCCGGCGTCAGTCGGCGACGAAGGCTCCGCGCCCGACGTCACGGATCAGTGTGGTCGGGGTGATTGGAGAACTCCTGATCACAGGCGGAGTTTTGGTCATGCTTTTCCTCGTTTGGCAGCTCTGGGTAAACGACGCGATAGTTCGAGCGGCACAGGACAACGAGGCTGCGAAACTCAGTCAACAGTGGGCGGCGACCCGGCCCACGGCCGATCCGATCCCCTCCGAGAGTAATTCACAGCCTGTGGATTACGGCGAACCGGTGATTCTTCCCCAGCCGGGAGACGCCGAGACTTTCGGCATC
Source organism: Mycetocola zhadangensis (assembly GCF_003668565.1). Classification (GTDB taxonomy): domain Bacteria; phylum Actinomycetota; class Actinomycetes; order Actinomycetales; family Microbacteriaceae; genus Mycetocola_A; species Mycetocola_A zhadangensis. Next base: position 174,285 of record NZ_RCWJ01000002.1, on the reverse strand, counting down.
ATGCACGTTCCGCGTTTCGGACCCGACTACGCGGCCAAACTGTCGGGTGGCGTATCGAAGGCGCGCACCCTCGACCCCCTCGGTCTTGGGCACTACCCCGACACACAGATGCCGGGTCAGGTGGGAAACTTCGCCATCGCCGGTCACCGCAACACCCACGGAAAACCGCTCAACGCCATCGGTTCCCTCCAGGTCGGCGATGCCATTGTGATCGAAGTACCCGAGGGTTGGTACACCTACCGCTATCGCTCGACCGAGTATGTGCAGCCGTCGGGTGTCGGGGTGCTTGATGCTGTTCCGCAAGCCGATGGCGTCGTCGCCACCGATTCAGTCATCACCCTGACGAGCTGCAACCCCGTCTTTTCGCAAGCCGAGCGCATCGTCGCCTACGGCCTGTTCGAATCCTGGACTCCCGCGGCAGCCGGCCCACCCGACTCCCTCACCGAACCTCTGGAGAGCTAGATCATGTATGCGGCCCTCTGGCGCGCCCTCCCCGGACCGATCTGGGTGCGCATTCTCATTGTGATCGTTCTGATCGCTGTAGTTTTGTATGTGTTGGCGACGTGGGTCTTTCCCTGGGTGCAAGACATCGTCGACACGCAAGAAGTAACCGTTGAAGAGTAGAGGCTGACGTGACTCGAGTACTTGTGATCGACAACTACGACAGTTTCGTCTACACATTGAACGGCTATCTGCTCCAACTCGGTGCCGAGACCGATGTTGTGCGAAACGACACCTTCAAGAAAGCGGATGCCGCGGCGCGGCTTTCCGAGTACGACGCTGTTCTCGTTTCGCCCGGCCCCGGAACCCCTGCAGACGCCGGCGTCTCGATCGCGGTCGTGAACGCCGCACTCGACTCCGAAACACCGCTGCTCGGTGTCTGTCTCGGGCACCAGGCGATTGCCGAGGCGTTCGGCGCAACGGTTACCAACGCCGAGGAACTCATGCACGGAAAGACATCGCTGGTCGAGCACGACGGCAGTTCCTTCTACTCCGGGGTGCCCCAGCCGTTCACCGCAACCCGGTATCACTCCCTTGCCGTCGTAAACGGAACTGTGCCCGCGGACCTTGAAGTGACCAGTCACACGGCTGGCGGCGTGATCATGGGACTCCGGCACGCCACTGCGCCCATCTTCGGCGTGCAGTTTCACCCGGAAAGCGTGCTCACTGAGGGCGGCTACCTCATGTTGGGTAACTGGCTCGCAGCGGCCGGCCTTCCCCAGGCTGCGGAGACGGCCAAGGGCCTCACCCCCCTGATGCAGGCGGAGTCCAGCCGAAGCTAGCACCAGGTTAGTGACGCCAGGCGGGGAACATATCGTGACCATCGCCGTTGCTCACGGTCTCTATGTCGAGGGAATCCAGGTCGACGATCACGATCTTGCCGACGTTCGCCTTCCCATCAGCCGTGAAGGCCAGCTGGGTACCATCCGGTGACCACGCCGGAGGCCAGTGGTCATTTCCCTGGGAGCTCGTGATTTGCCTGGCCGGCCCACCGTTCGCGGGCATCACGAATATGTCCTCGTTCCATTTCACCGGGTCAGAATCCTCGATGTTGCCTGTGCCCAGCACGAAGGCTATCGCCTCTCCGTCGGGCGACCAGGAGGGTTCCGTTGGTGCACCGTCCATGTCCGTCAGCACGGTCTGATCGCTGCCGTCCGGAGCCATGGTCCAGAGTTCTGTTCCGGTGGAGCCGCGGTCAGAAACGAACACAATTTGCTCGCCGTCCGCGGACCATTTCGGCCACTCGCCATTTGACGTGAGCATACGACTTTTCCCGCCGTCACTGTTCATGACATGAATCTCACTGACGCTCTCGCCCCAGCGCACATAAACGATTTGCGTGCCGTCGGGTGACCAGGTGGGGACGTACTCCGCCGTGTCGGCGGAGTTAGTGAGGTTACGCAGGCCCGTGCCGTCAGCGTTGATCACGCAGATATCGCCGTAATGTTCCTGATCGACGGCGGATGCGAACGCCAGTCGTGTCCCGTCCGGAGACCAGGCAGGCATAAATCCGGTATTGTCACCGGTGGTCAGTTGGACCGGATCTGATCCGTCGATTGCCATCAACCACAAATGAAAGTTTCCCGAGCGGTCAGACGTGAAGGCGAGAGGTCGGTCGGTCGAGTCAACAACCGTTGGTGTATCGGTGGATTCCTGGCACAAATCGGCGTCCGCCGAACCGGCTCCGGTGGGAGCCGAACAGCCGCTGGCACCGAAGAGAAGTATCAGAACCGCAATTGCGAATGCTGGGCGCTTGGCGTGATGCGTAACAGCCTCCACTCTGAGCGGTCCCGGCCGTAGCCGTAGCTCCCCTCACGTGGTCCCGGATTCCTCATGCCTACTCCCTCACAGTGCCCTCCGCAAGGGCCCGAATTGGGTTGTGAGTTCGCCTATTTCTCGGTTCTCGCAGCCGCGCGATACTCCCCTCTTCGCAGGGTGTCAAGCCTTGGTTGAAAGCTTGGCTTAACTTCCGAATCGGGCGAAGATTCTTGACACACGACTCGAGACCATAACGCCACCGTTCACACCGATGCGGTGGCTCGGTCTCCTCCGAGGAGGAAGAATCATGACCCAAACTTCAACAGGTGCAGACGATACATCCACCACCGATCGCGTTCGCGGAGCCGGAAGCCACGTCGCGTCTACTGCGGCAGACGGCGCATCAAACGTCAAGCAGGAAGTCGGCGCGCAGGCGAAGAACCTGTTCGGCGAAGTTCGCTCGCAGCTCAGCGGGCAGGTAACAACCCAGCAGGAACGCGCCGCAAGCGGCGTCCGCACGGTGAGCGACCAGCTGCGCACAATGGCAGACTCGTCCGAGACGCCGGGCATGGCATCCAACCTGGTCTCGCAGGCCGCTTCGCGTGTCGAAGGTGTCGCAGGCTGGCTCGAAGACCGCGACCCGGCAGGGCTGCTCGACGACGTCAAGCGTTTCGCACGTCAGCGTCCCGGCGTTTTCATCGCCATCGCCGCCGGTGCGGGAATCGTCGTTGGTCGGCTGGCAAAGTCGCTGACCGGTGGAGATGACTCGACGAGTACCTCATCGTCGTCAACATCGAACGGGTACGCGGCACCGACCCAGACCTTCGACTCGACGGCCGCTGACCTCGGCTACGTCGCTCCGCCGGCATACGCCGACACAACGACAACCGTCACTGAGCCCGGCTACACGACCGACACCGGTTACGTTGAGCCAGTCACCACTGGCGGTTACACCGAATCCGGTGATCTTCGATGACCGACCCTTATGTACCAGACCCCAATGGGCAGACCGAGTCCCTCGGCCAGCTCCTCGGCGAGGTGTCCAAAGATATCTCGACGCTGTTCCGGCAGGAAGTAGAACTCGCCAAGGCTGAGTTGTCCGAATCGGCCAAGAAGGCCGGTAAGGGTGCCGGGATGTTCGGTGGAGCTGGAATCGCCGGTTTCTTCGTTCTCCTGTTTCTTTCCATCGCACTCTGGTGGGGCCTCGGCTACCTGACAGGCAATGTCTGGTCGGCGATTATCGTCGCCGTCATCTGGGGCATCGTCGCAGCAGTTCTGGCGATGCGCGGAAAGAAGGAAGTCGAAGAGATCAAGGGTGCGCCCAAGACTGCAGAAACACTGAAAAAGGTGCCTGAGGCATTCAAGACAAGTGAGGATCAGAGATGACGAACAACCCCGAAGCAATCCGCCAGGAAATCGAGGAAACACGCCGTGAACTCGGCAACGACGTCGACGCCCTCGCCGACAAGGTAAGCCCGTCGAGCATTGCGCACCGCCAGACCGAAAAGGTCAAGGGCTTCGGCCGTAAGGTTAAGGACAACGTCATGGGCGTCGCGGACAACGCCACGTCTCACCTGAGCGACGCTGCCTCGCACGTCGGTGATAAGGCGTCCCACGTCGGCAACATGCCCTCCTCCGCAGTCAGCAAAGCGAAGGGCAACCCGGTCGCCGTCGGCGTCATCGCCTTCGGCATTGGCCTGCTTGCGGCCTCGCTGATTCCTGCCTCCAGCAAGGAGAGGCAGTTCGCTCAGACCGCGAAGGACAAGGCAGCGCCCCTCGTCGACGACCTCAAGGAGACCGCAAAGGGCTTCGCTGAGGACCTCAAGGAGCCGGCAAAGGAAGCGGCTGAGTCCGTGAAGGGGGCGGCTGCCGAAGCCGTCTCCAACGTCAAGGACGACGCTAAGTCCCAGTCTGACGACATCCGCGGTGGCGGAGACGACTCGTCGTCCGACACCACGTCTGGCACGGACACGTACTCCACCGAGGGTTATGTTTCCCCGGACGGCGGCGGACTGCCTAGCACGACCGACTACTCGAGCGACAACACGCTCCGGTAATCAGTTCAGACAAGAAGCGGTGGCCGCGACTCACGTCGCGGTCACCGCTTTTCTTGTGTCGTGGCATCCGCTCGCAAAATCACCTCGGCGCTGCGAGAACCCCGAGGCGGAACATCACCGATGCGCGGGAGCACAGTCGGCGATAGGCGCGGGCCTCGTAGACCGCATAGCTGCTTGTGGGGCGCCAGCGATGCGGGCGACGGCTTACGGTGTCAGCCGGTCGGCGCTGGTGTCGAGAGCGAGCGCGCCGACCCCGATTGCAAAAAGCTTGTCGCACGCCGAGACGACCAACACGAGGCGCGTGACGCCCCCGCACTCAGTCGAGCATGGCGGTACCCGCGGGTTCGCGCCGGAGGACTAGCCGGTGCAGTAAGTGAGTTCGATTTCCGACTGCTGGGGGACGTCGCCGGGGGCCAGGGACTGGTTCGTGACGGGGTTACCCGGTTCGGTCACACAGGCGGGGTCTGGCTTCGGCAGGACGCTGAGGCCCACTGTCGGGTCCTCCAGAAGGTCGGTGGCCACGTTGAGGCTCTGACCGCGAACATCCTGGATGGTGACGAGACCGCTCGAGACGAGCAGGTTCACAGTTGTACCCTCGGCGACCTCTGTTGCGGCGACGGGGTCTGTGCTGATGACGGTCCCCGCAGCTTTGTCCGGAGAGTTCTCGCGGTTGATGGCGCCGACGGACAGTCCGGCACCCGTGAGATCCGTTTGCGCCTGCTCAGTCGACTTATTCGATACATCGGGAACCGCCACGGTCGGGGCGCCAGTGGAAACAACAACACGAACAACGGTCTTCGGCGGGACCTTGCTTCCCTCACCAGGATCGGTGCGGATGACGGTGCCCTGTGCAACATCGGGGCTGATCTCGTTGACGACGCTCGCCACGAGGTCGAGCTCGCTCAGGGTATCGACTGCGCTTTGTTCGCTCACGCCAGCGAGATCGGGAACGGCGCGTGATGCTGCCGGAAGGGGCTGCGCCGAGCCCAGCGAGAGAACCCAGATCATGACGGCGATCATCACAACGGCGACAGAGGCGATGCCCGCCCAGATCCACACCACTGGTGGGCGGCGCTGCGTGCGAGTGACAGAGTCGTCGCTGGTGAGCTGGCGAAGCGCCTGCTCGGTGCTCGAAGCGGCGGTCGGCGACGGGCCGAAGAGGGCTGTGGCAACTTCGTCGTTGTCCCGGTGCACCGGGATCTTGCCGCTACCGGCAAGTTCGACATCGTCACGGAATTCAGCCGCAGTCTGGTAGCGCTCGTACCTGTCCTTCTTGAGCGCGCGCATGACAACGCTGTCGAGGGCCGGTGAGACCTTGGAGTTCACACTCGACGGCTTCACCGCTGTTTCGCTCACGTGCTGATAGGCAACGGCCACAGCGGTGTCGCCACGGAAGGGCGCGCGACCCGTGAGCATCTCGAAGAGGACCACACCGGTTGAGTACAGGTCGGTTCGTGCGTCGACGGTCTCACCCTTCGCCTGTTCCGGCGAGAAGTACGAGGCTGTGCCGAGGATCGCGGTGGTCTGTGCGACGGTCGATGACGAGTCGGAAACGGCGCGGGCGATGCCGAAGTCCATGACTTTGACGTTGCCCTCAGTCGTGATCATCACGTTGCCGGGTTTGATGTCGCGGTGGACGACGCCGGCACGGTGCGAGTACTCGAGTGCCGTGAGGATGCCTTCTGCGATCGTGACGGCGCGTGAGGCCTCGATCGGCCCTTCGGCGATGACCGTTTTCAGGGTTTCACCGTGGACGTACTCCATCACGATGAACGGTTCGCGCGTCACGCGACCGTCGTCACTCTTGACGGTTTCCTCGCCGGCGTCGAAGACCCGCACAATCGTGGGGTGCGCCATGCGTGACGCCGCCTGTGCTTCCTGGCGGAAGCGCGTACGGAACGCGGGATCCGTTGCCAGATCGGCCTTGAGGATTTTGATCGCGACTGTACGTCCGAGCTTGGTGTCTGTCCCGCGGTAAACGTTGGCCATTCCACCGCGACCGATCAGGTCGCCGACGAGATAGCGCCCCGCGAGCAGGCGTTGTTCGTCAGCCACTCATGAACTCCTTCAGCAGTCACATTTCACTGGGTACAGCTTAGTCGGGTGGAAAAGCGTCAGTTACTTGGCTCCGTTGCGGGCGCAGCCTGCACAGTCGCGTTCGCTGCCGGTGACTGGCCGGTCTCTTCGGAGCCGCAGAACGCACTGTAGGTCACGCTGAACGGACCTTCGGTTGCGCCGACGGTGACCTTGGCGGTGTTGGACTGCACTGCGCCGCCAGCGGCCTGTGACGTTCCGCCTGTGACCGTGATGCGGTAGCCGAGCTGCTGCATTCCGGCCGGGCAACGAGTGAATGCGGCCCAGTTGACGGTGACTTCTGCACCTGGCTTGAGAGTGGTGCAGCTGGTGTCTGTGCACGCGTCGCCAGACAGGGTCGGCGTTGCGGTTGGTGTCGGAATCTCCGCCATCGCGCTGTACACGGTGACTTTGACGATGTGGCCCTTCTCGAGGTTTCCCTCCGGGTTGATCGCGTAGACGATTCCGACCTCATCCTGCGAGCTCGCGGCGTTCCCGTCGACCCGTTCAGACGCGAGTCCGAGCGAGGAAAGTTTTGCCGCGGCTTCATCGTAAGAGAGACCGACGAAATCACCCTGGCTGACCGAAATCAGGTTCGACGTCGGTTCAGGCGTCGGTGTCTCTGACGGGGGAGGAGTCGCTCGTGTTGGTGCGCTCGACGTGGTCTCGACCGGAGGCTCGTTGCCATTCTGATTGACGAGAGCGATCACCGTGCCAGTGAGGACCACGGCAAGGATGGCGATGAGAGCGATGAGCGGCCAGGTCCACGGGCTTCGCTTCTTCTTCTCAGTGACCGGGACCTCGGCTGTCGAGGTCGTGACCTCGGTTGAGTCGAGGCTCGACGTCCCGAGCAGTGTTGTTTCAGCATCCGAGTTCGCGCCGAGAAGAGTGGTTGCCGCTGTCGGCAGGTCTCCAGCGACGGCGGGGACGGCCACAGTGGCCGCCGAGACGTCACCACGACGCAGTGCCTGCGCCGCACGGGCTACGTGGGCAGCGGATGCCGGACGATCAGCGGGGTTCTTCGCGATCATCGAAAGCACGAAGTTGCGAACAGGCTCGGACACCGTCACGGGGAGTGGTGGTGGAGTCTCATTGATCTGCGCCATGGCGATCGCGACCTGCGACTCACCGGTGAACGGGCGCTTACCTGCGAGGCACTCGTACGCAACGATGCCGAGGGAGTAGATGTCGGTGGTCGGCGACGCGGCGTGACCTGAGGCCTGCTCCGGCGAGAGGTACTGGACGGTGCCCATGACCTGTCCGGTTGCCGTCAGCGGAACCTGGTCCGCGATGCGGGCGATTCCGAAGTCGGTGATTTTGACCCGACCGTCTGGCGTGATGAGCAGGTTTCCCGGCTTGATGTCGCGGTGAACGAGCCCGGCCGCGTGGGCAGCCTGAAGAGCGGCGGCGGTCTGGGCGGTGAAGTCGAGGACCTTGTCGGTCGACAGCACGTGTTCGCGTTCGAGCATGGTGGACAGCGCTTCGCCAGGAACGAGTTCCATGACGAGGAATGCACTGCCTTCTTCTTCGCCGTAGTCGAAGACGTTGGCGATGCCCTCGTGGTTTACAAGGGCGGCGTGACGCGCCTCGGTTCGGAACCGTTCGAGGAAGTTCGGATCGCCCAGGTACTCGTCCTTGAGGATCTTGATGGCAACACTGCGTCCGATGACGAGGTCTGTGGCATTCCACACTTCACCCATGCCACCGATGGCAATACGGGACTCGAGCTCGTAGCGCCCCCCGAAGGTGACCCCAGCTGTGGGTCTCATTTGTTCAGCACCGCCTCTATGACTTTCTTGGCTATGGGAGCGGCCACGATGTTGCCCGAGCTGTGATGCCCAAGGTTTCCATCATTTTCGACGACGACCGCGACCGCGACTTCCGGGTTCTCCGCTGGCGCAAAACCAGTGAACCACAGTGAGTATGGTTCGTCCGTGCCGTTCTGCGCTGTTCCGGTCTTTCCAGCCACATCGACCCCCTCTATTCTTGCACCGTTGGATTGCCCGTCTGAGACACTGTTGACCATCATTTGGGTCAGCTCGACGCAGCTCTCCTCATCGAGAGTTTCCGCCATGACTTCCGGCTCGAAGCTCGAGAGGACCTCAAGGTTTCGGCCGGTCACCCTATCGACCAGGGTGGGAGCCATCAGTTCGCCGTCGTTGCCGATGGCTGCTGATGTCATCGCCATCTGCAGCGGTGTCGTGCGCACCTCGTACTGTCCGAAACCGGTCAGACCGGTTTTGGCGTCGTCGAGACCTGACGGGTAGATGCTTTTGCCAGCGGGGAATGGCACTGAGACCTCCGAGTTGAAGCCGAACTTCTCTGCCTGCTCGCGGATGGCGTCGTCGCCGAGCTGGATCGCGAGCTCGGCCATCGGAACGTTGCAGCTCTGGCGGAGTGCTTCGCGAAGAGTGACAGTTTCGCCGGGGCCGCAGGCGGCACGGGTCCAGTTAAAGACCTCGGAACTGCTTCCAGGGAGCTGGAGGCTGACCGGGTTGGGGAACTCACTGTCTGCTGTGTACTTCCCGCTCGCGAGGGCAGCGGCGGCGACGATGATCTTGAAGGAGGAACCCGGCGGGTTCATGTCTCCGCTCGTTGCGCGGTTGGACAGCGGCTTGAGGTCATCCGCCTGAAGCGCCTTGTATTCGTCGATGACCGCCTGCGAGTCGTGGCTTGCCAGCACATTCGGGTCGTAGGTGGGTGTGCTCACCATGGCGAGGATGCGGCCGGTCGACGGCTCGATGGCGACGACACCGCCCTGGCGATCACCGAGCGCGTCGAACGCGACCTGCTGGACCACCGGGTCGATGGTCACTTCAACGGCAGCGCCCTTGGGGGCCTGGCCGGCAATGATGCGGTTTATGGTGTCCAGGAACTGGGAGTTCGAGGTGCCGGAGAGGTAGTCGTTCATGTACCGCTCGATGCCAGCCGAACCCTGAGTCGGGTTGAAGTAGCCGGTGACGGGTGCGTACAACTCGCCCTGCGGGTATTGCCGCTGGAACGCGTACTGGTCACCGGTTGGGACCGACTGGGCGATGACCGTTCCTCCGGCGAGGATGGGCCCCCGCTCGGTGTCGTAGCTGTCGTAGAGGGCACGGGTGTTCCGCGAGTCGAGGCGAAGCGCGTCGGCCTGCGCCACCTGGATGACTGTGGTGGAGAGGAACAGGGCTGCGAACATCGCGAGCACCACGATGCTCACCCGTCTGAGTTCTCGGTTCACGCTGACACCTCCGATGCTGGCCCGGTTTTCACACTGTCACTCACTCGGAGGAGCAGGGCGACGATGATCCAGTTAGCCACGAGTGATGAACCGCCGGCAGCCAGGAACGGGGTGGTCAAACCGGTGAGCGGGATGACCCGGGTGACTCCACCGACCATGATGAACACCTGCAGCGCGACGGTGAACGCCAGGCCGATCGCGAAGAGCTTGCCAAAGTCATCCTGTCCGGCGAATCCAATGCGAAGGCCGCGCGAGACGAACAGCAAATACAGTCCGAGAATCGCGAACAGGCCGGCCAGGCCGAGCTCCTCGCCGAGGCTCGCGATGATGTAGTCGCTCTGGGACAGGGGCGTGAGCTGGGGGCGTCCCTGTCCGAGTCCTGTGCCAATCAGCCCACCCTGGGCAAGCCCGAAGATTCCCTGAACGAGTTGGTAGCTCCCGCCGGTGGCGTCGTAGACAGCCGGGCTGAAAGCATCCAGCCAGTTCTGAAAACGTCCCTGCACGTAGGTAAGCGTTTGCGCCGCGAAGAAGGCGCCGGTGCCGAAGAGGCCGAATCCGATGAGGATCCAACTGAGGCGCCCAGTTGCAATGTAGAGCATGACCGTGAACAGGCCGAAGTAGAGCAGCGCTGTCCCCATGTCGTGCTGGAACACGATGATGAGCATCGACAGGGCCCAGACCACGAGGATCGGGCCGAGGTCGCGCAGCCGGGGGAAGCGAACGCCGAGGAACTTCTTGCCGACCATCGACAGGCTGTCACGGGTGCGCACGAGGTATCCGGCGAAGAACACAGCCAGTGCGATCTTCGCGATCTCACCGGGCTGGAAGCTGCCGAAACCGCCGAGGCTGATCCAGACACGGGCGCCGCTGACCTCGCGGCCGAGCCCGGGCACCAGGGGCAGGAGCAGGAGGACGAAGGCCAGCGCACCGAAGACGTAGGTGTAGCGGAAGAGCACGCGGTAGTTGCGAATGACGAGGATCACGACGATGGCCGCGAGAATCGCGACAGCTGACCAGGTGATCTGTCGCGTGGACGCCGCGGCCCAGCCGGAGAGGCTCTTGGCCAGGTCGATCCGGTAGATCATGGCGATGCCGAGGCCGTTGAGCACGGTGGCGATGGGCAGGAGGAGCGGGTCGGCTCGCGGCGCCACGTACCTCAGGCAGATGTGCAGCCCGATGACGAGCACAGACAAACCGGCGCCGAGGTAAAGGAGATTGAGGTCGATCGCTCCGGTTGCGCCGAGCTGGACAAGGAGGATGGCGACCGAGTTAATGGCGCAGGCGAAGAGCAGGAGGGCCAGTTCGCGGTTGCGAAGCTTCTGGGGCAAATGCAGTTTGCGCATGGTGCGCAGCACGCCGGTGTCGGGAGCGAAGGAGGGCTTGACCGTTGCGGCCGTCGGGTTGGTGGTGTTCGTCATTCGCCTCCCTCTCCTTCCTTGGACGTTGTCGTTCTCAACCGCGACACGATCTCTTCAGCTTCCTCGAGCGATGAGGCGCTGAGGGTTTGCTCCACCTGCTGGCGGTCATAGGTAGAGAGGAGAGACACGGGAATGCCGGTGTCCTTGAACTCATGCGACAGGCTGAACGGTCCGATGTCCTGCTGGATGCCCTGGTAGATGACAACTGTGTTGCTGTCTTCTCCGACGAAGTAACGCGACTGCGTCCAGGCGTAGCCGAGGAGCCCGGCGAGAAGCAGCGCGAGCACGAGCGCGATGGTTCCGACCAGCCAGGTCAGCCGCCGGCGGCGCGCGCGGCGGGCATCTTCTTCGATGAGCTCGTCGAGGTAATCCTCAGACGCCGGTTCGAAGTGGCTCGAGGCGAGCGGGTTCGGGCGTGCCGAGTGCAGGCGCAGTGACGGCAGCAGGCCCGATCGCTTCGGCGCTTCGTTCTGATAGGCGAGCGGGCGAGATGCTGACCCGACGATAACCGGGGTCTGAGCGTTCGCCGACCGCTCAACACCGACGTCGTAGATGACGACCGTGACGTTGTCTGGTGCGCCACCGTCGAGCGCTTTGCGGACGAGCTGCTCGCCCACCTGCCGCGCCGGCAGTTCCTGGGCGAGGGTGGCCTCGATGGCATCCTTGTCGACGACACCTGACAGCCCGTCGGAGCAGAGCAGCCATCGGTCGCCCGGGTGGGTTCCCATCACCATGGTGTCGATCTCGGGATTCGAGTCGACGTCGCCGAGCACGCGCATCAGCACCGAGCGGCGGGGGTGGACCATGGCTTCTTCCTCGGTGATGCGGCCCGAGTCAACGAGTCGCTGCACGAAGGTGTGGTCTGTGGTGATCTGGCTCAGTTCGCCGTCACGGAGCAGGTAGATGCGTGAATCGCCGATGTGCGCAATGGCGATCTCGTTACCGACCGCGGCGATCGCGTCGACCGTTGTTCCCATTCCGCCGAGCTCCGGGTGCTCGAACACGGCATCAGCGAGCTCGTTGTTTGCGGCGATAATCGCGGATTGCAGGGCCGCTTCGGCGTCTTGCGCGCTGGTGTAAACAGCATCCGCTTCAATAATTCTTTTCAGTGCAATAGCGGATGCCACGTCGCCGCCTGCGTGCCCACCCATGCCGTCGGCAACAATAAACAGGTGCGAACCGGCGTAGCCGGAGTCCTGATTGTTGGACCGAATCTTCCCGACATGGGAGAGGGCCGCGGAGTCGCCCGCCTTCGTCATCGCCTACCGCCGCAGTTCGAAACTGGTCGCGCCGACTTTGATCGGGGTGCCGAGTGTGATCTGCGTTGGTGAACTGATGCGCTTGCCGCCGAGGAAGGTGCCGTTGGTGGAGTCCAGGTCCTGAACCATCCACTCCTCGTTCCACAGCAGGAGCTTGGCGTGGTGGGTCGAGGTGTAGTCGTCGCGGATGACGAGGCCGGAGTCTGGGGCACGACCGATGGTCAGCGGGTCGCGGCCGAGTGAGACCTCGAGGCCTTCCTTAGGACCGGCCGTGATGACGAGACGGCTGACGTTGTGGATCGTCGCCTTCTCGTGCTTGCGCGGTGGCACAGGGAGCGAGGGCGGTGGAGCGGCGGCGTGCGGCGGAACGATCGGAGCGCGCGGCGCCGCGTTGGGCGCCGATGGCGTTGCTGCAGCGGCGGCAGCAGGGGTCTTGCGGGTCGATTGACCGAAGAGGTCAGAGCGCAACGCATAGACGATGGCGAAGACAAAGAACCACAGCAAAAGGAGGAAGCCGATCCGAAGGACCAGCAGAGTGAGTTCACTCACCGGGCGGGCCCCCAAAATCCGTCGCCGGCTTCGTAAGCGCGGGTCGAATCATCGGGTTCCGCCGGAGAGTTTCGGGTCGTAGCCTGTGCCAACACTCGGAATACAATACGCGTCCGACCGATCTGTACGACCGAATCGGGGTCAAGGGCCGCTTGGCTGAAGGCCTGACCGTTGAGTGTCGAACCGTTCGTCGAACCCAGGTCGCGGGCCTGTGCGCGCTCGCCATCCCAGAGGATTTCGACGTGCTTGCGGCTCGTGCCTGAGTCGTCGACGGTGATGTCTGCGTCGCTGCCCCGACCAATGATCGTGCGGCTTTTGGTCAGCGGGTGGCGTTTGCCACCGATGTCGAGAACCGGTGTCCAGGACACCTGTCCCTTGACGTTGACCGAGTCAACCGACAGCATCCCGTCACTGAGTGACGAATCCTGTTTCAGACGGATGCTGATTCCTCCGGCAAACGAATAACCCTGGTTTTTCGCGTGCTTCTGAAGAACTCCGGTGATCTCGTCGATGAGGGCCGGCCCGATGGCTGACATCCGTTCGTGGTCGGACGCCGACATGTGTACTACGAACTGATTGGGGGCGAGGATTCGCTCGCGGCTGACGACAGCCGCTTTCGTGTCGACTTCGCGTTTGAGAGCCGAGGTGATTTCGACCGGTTGCAGCCCCGAACGGAAGGTCTTGGCGAACGCACCGTTTACGGCACGTTCGAGACCCTTCTCGAAGTTGTCCAGAATGCCCACAGGTCTCCCGATCGCGTCAAATGGCTATGCACATGTTAGTAGGCGGGGCTGTGAGTGACACTCAAAAGGGTGAGGAGACGCCTGTGAAGCGCGGAATCGCGCCGTTTTTCCGTTCGTTTGCTCAAGAGTGGGTAGCTCTCGAATGGCGAATGGGCTCGCGCCATGCTAATCTCGCTGAGTTGACACGCACGCGTGTCGCAACACTGCGCGAGTGGCGGAATTGGCAGACGCGCTGGCTTCAGGTGCCAGTGCTCGAAAGGGCGTGGGGGTTCAAGTCCCCCCTCGCGCACAGTGGGTAGTTCAGCTTTCTTGATCGGTTAGTTCAGGAAACTCTGGAAAAGCAAAAAGGCCACCGAATTTCGGTGGCCTTTTGTGTTTGTTAGCGGCTCTTTGTAGCCCGTTTCGCGTCGTCCGGGACGTCACGCTCATCAGCATGACCCGAGGACGGGGATATTGGCGCGACGATTAGTCCGTATAAAAGGTGAAGGGCTCGAGGCGAGCTATGAGATTTGAGACGCCGGCTGAACGTTAGCCCGGTGGTGCCTTGGCCTTCGTGCGAGGAGCGGTTGCCCAGGGAGATAACGGGGTAAGTTCACGTCGCCGGGCGCGCTTTTGGACCTTCTTCTCTGGCGTTATCGCGGAATTGATACCGTCGAGGAAGGTGCTGATTTTCCGGAGGTTGGCGGCGGCGACGAGAAGTGTTGTCAGAAAGTACTGTACGGTCACGCCGCGGAGTCGCCGTCGGGCTGCAGCGTCGAGCGCTTCGCGGCCGGGGTCCTTCACGAAGGCGTTAAACCCTTCAATGGTGTTCCGTGCGGTTGAATACATGGCTCGCCAATCCTCTGTGCCGTACTGAAGGTGCTGAAAGTATTTCGCTCCGGCCTTCGGCGGAAATTTCACCGATGTCTTGTTCGTGCAGATGGAGTTGCCCTTTAGCTGTCGGGGCATATTTATGACCGGCATCAGGCTCTTCCTTCTGCCGATGTTGTAGGGAGAAGCTGGGTCGTTGACTCCCATGTTGGTTTTGATGTCGCAAGTGAGGGTCGGGTTGCGGCTGCCTGCAGGGCACATCCATGTGCTGTAGCCGTCGGTGTCTTCGCTTCCGTTCCTTTTTAGTAGGTATGGCGTACGCGCGTCGACCCGCTTGTTGTACAGCTCGAAGTCACCGTACTCTCGGTGGCTGCTGTCGCGGAATATTCCATCTTCATCTAGTCCGAGTTCCGCCGATAGGTAGGTCAGCGCTCGGATGAGGTCATTTGCAGCCGTCATGGTGCGATAGACGGCCGCGGCGATGTCCACCCGCGAACTACGTTTCGACTCATTGAGCTCGACTCGAAGATGCGCAATCGCGTCCCCGATGTGAACTCTGTGTGACAGTGGAGGAGGCGCGTGCTTTGTCGTGTGTTGCTCAATGCGGTGAGCAACCACGGCAAGCAGTGGGCGGCGAATTGATCGTTTACGAAGTGCGGGAGACACAGAAGGCGGCTACCGTGCGGGCCGACGTCGGGCGATTCGACGAAGCGTGCGAAGTCTTTTGCGGAGCGCTGTGATCACGGCCATAACCCATTCAGCATTTCGGTTTCTTGTTGAAGCCGCGCGGCAGGCCGCAGAAGAATTCAACCACCCACTCCAACTGCCGTCGGCGCTGGAGCGCTGACGTACGAGGTGCGACCTGGAGCCCACATGCGCTGAGTCGCTCCGACCAACAGCCATACACTACAAAAGTGATTAACAATAGCCAGATTGGCCGCATACTCAACAGCGGAATGACGATAATCGGCGCCGTAGCCGCATGGAGCATTGCGAACGCGTCGGTTGAGCTGGTACTGAACAGTGATCCTGCGTCGCTATCTCTAGGCCCGCTTATCTGGGGTTCGGCACTGATCGCATTCGCAGTTGCCGTCTCGCGAGCTTTCCCCGGATTCTTTATGCCAGCGACCCGTCGGCGCTGGCCGCTCGATCTCCTCTGCATCATAATCGGTGCGGGGGTGGGATCAATCGGCGTGTTGGTGAATAATGTCTCGCCCTGGGTTCTTGCTGCAGCAGCATTTGCCGGAGTTGGGCTGATAGTGCAAGACGTGATGACGCCTGATCAGCCGACTGGCCCGGCGGCGGTTGCGGAGTTCGGCGACGATACAGAGCTGGTAGCTTCGGCCTGAAATTTTAGGCCGCACGGTGACAGGACGCTTAGGGTGTCGCGGTTTGTCGAGCGGGGATTCCATCGCGCCCACTCAGCCGGGTGGAGTGTTATACCAACGCAGTTTCGGCAAGCGGGCATCGCTGGTTCGCGAGCTCGCGCAGAACGAGGACTTAGTCTGAGCGTCAGGCTTCGTTCGACCTCGTTGCCACCCGGCAGTTGTTGGCCGCGTCGCCTCGGGCAGCCAACGGCGCCCATCGCCTCTTACCATTCGCGAACTCTTCCCCGTCGCGGCGACGGTTCCTCCACCGCAGGTCTGCACTGAGGCCCCAACGCCCAGAAGGTTGCTGAGCGACGAAAAAGGCTCCGCATGGGCCCGTACACGGAGGCTGGCGAGTGGCCCTCCTTTGGGGATGGAGACAATGTGAGTTGCCCCTGTGTAACCTTCGAATCAGCTGAGTCCTGGGGGATTCACGGCGTGTGTCGGTGCGATATCGTGCCCAGCGTCCAACCGAGTGGCGGTATTTGTGCTGGGCAAAAAGTGGTTCGCTCCGGGTATCGGAGTATTGATGGCAGCTGTTCTTGCTGTCCTTCCTGTCGATCCCACCGCTGCGAGCGTGATGGCTGGGTGGCGAACAGTCGAAGAGGTCAAGAACGACGATCTTAAGGTTCCGGGCAACGGTCAGCTCACCACCGGCGATGTCGAGCTTCTCGGACTTCCTGACACGGAAGGCGACGAGGGGTCACCAGATATGCCGGCCGGCTCGTTCGACACCATTCTTTCGGCGGACGAGATTGACGCTGCCCATGACGAGCAACCAGCCGCTGTGGAGGACCTGCCGAACCAGAAGGAACTGGCTACGGAAACTGACAAGCTACCCGTTGCCGAACAGGACGAGTTCTCGACCACGTTCGAGCGGGAGGATGGATCACAGATCCGCCAAATGTCCACCGACCCCATCAACGTCGAAACTAAAACCGGATGGGAGGCGATCTCGACGGAACTCAAGAACGTCAAAGCTGGCGGTTGGAAAGTTGACGCCCACCCGCTTGCCCCCAGATTCGCGAAGAACGCGAACGCCCCCAACGCGGTTACGGTAACCAGCGAAGGACACAAGGTCGGGTTCACGCTAGAAGGCGTGGCCAAGGGGTCCGCGAAAGTGCTCTCGACGGACGAGAACGAGTCCCCGGATGACACTCTCATCTACGAGGAAGTGGAACCGGACGTTGACCTGCAGTACATCGTGGAGAACGCTGGCGTCAAAGAAGCTCTCGTCCTCCATGACGTCCCCTCAGCGACGTCATGGTCCTGGCTGGTCGATGCAGGTTCGCTCACCCCAGAAACACGGGAAGGCGGACTCGTCGAATTCCTCGACGACGACGGAACAGTTGTGATGACGATTCCTGCACCCGTTGCATGGGACTCCTCTGGTAAGGATGAAAAATCCTCTGACACCCTGATCAATCCCGCAATGACTCTGGAACGGATCAACGATTCCGAGTGGAAATACACTCTCAAAATGGAGCGCGAGTGGCTCGCCGCCCCTGAACGAGTGTTCCCCATTTATGTGGACCCCACCATCCAGCACGGACCGTCCTACAACAACTCATTCAAATCTGACGGCGCGACGTACAGCGGGCAGCTGCACGTCGGTAACACCCGGCAGAACAACCAGAACGTCTTCTGGCGGGCTCTCGCGAGCTACAACTACGCCGACGTTCCCGGCAAGTTCATTAACTATGCGCAGCTCGGCATTGCTTTCAACGGAGTGGGTACCACCACGCTTCAGAACGGTGAAATCAGCCACGCCAATTGCCTCGGCTACAACTGCGTTGGCACAGGCCTGACCAGCTACGCAATCAGCAATAACTCCACGTGGACGTCTGGAGACGCAATCCGTGGGCGCCTCGCGTCAGCGTTCGCCCAAGGCGATACCGGAGTCACCTTCATGTTCCGCGGCAACGAAAGCGCGGCATACACCCACAAGAAGATCGCAACGGAAATCTTCATCGAGTACTGGCCGTATCCGACAGTCGGCCAGACGTCACCGAGCAACGGCACCACCGGAGCCTCTCTCACACCGACTCTCTCGCTCACCGGGCAGGGATACTCGCCGTATTCCACTCCGAGCTACTTCTTCCGGGTCTCACCGAACGCCGACATGAGCGGACCCGTGTGGGACTCCGGTTGGCTCGATGCTAAGCAAGCCACTGTCCCGGAAGGTCGGCTTCGACCGGACACCACCTATTACTGGCAAGTTCGAACGGTCGACGGGCACAACGGACAAGCAGGGCAAACCACGGAACGCGTGAGCAGCACTTGGAACCTGAAAACAGAGAAGGTGCCGGTAACGCCGCCAGAAGTGTCCGCAACACCGGGGAACACTACAGGGCTGCCAGAAACGCTGACCACGCTGACGCCCACTCTTCAGGTAGACGCCGTCACCGACCCGGACGCCATCCCGGCGGGCGGCCAAGTGACGTACGAGTTCAAGCTGGCAACCGGGCAGGACGGAAAAACCGGCGCCGTCTACACCTCTGGTCTTATACCGGCCAGCGCGGACGGCAAAGCCCGCTGGACGGTGCCTGATGGCACACTCCAGGATGGCGGTCTCTATTCCTGGATTGTGCAGCCCCACGACGGGCTGAGTAAGAACGTGTACCCGACCTGGACGAAGAAGTTCAAGGTCGACATGCGCCTCGGATCGACAGGCCCATCGCCCTTTGACTCCGCGGGCCCCGTCACCGTGAATATGGCTAACGGCAACGCGAACGTGTCATTCACTTCTCCGACGGTGGAGACGTTGGGCGGCCCTATGGGAATGTCCTTCGTCTACAACTCTCAATCAGTTCGTGCATCAACCCACGGCTTGACGGGTTCCTACTTCGACGCCCGGGACGCTGCGGGGAACATACCTACATCCGCTGCCGGGTACACCTTCGACGGTAAGACTCCACTGATTGTCCGCAACGACCCCACTGTGTCCTTCGATTGGGGGACCGGTTCCCCGGGCGGGGCGGTGCCCGCCGATCAATTCCTTGCGCGCTGGACCGGGTTCATCCGCGTGCCCCATGACTCCACCAAGTGGCGATTCGGAGTGAAACACGACGACGGGGTTCGGCTTCGCGTCAACAACCAGTTGATCCTCGACAAGTGGGCGCACGGTGCTGTCCCTGTTGAATGGACCGGCGGAACGAACATGACCACATCTCAGGTCCCGATTCAACTCGATTTCTTCGAAGGTGTTGGCGGGGCTGGGGTCGAATTGTGGGCCGATGACCTCAACGATTCCGAAGGTCCAGTACCCGTCCCCGCGAACTGGTTAAGCCGAAAACCCACCATCCTTCCCGAAGGGTGGTCCGCCTCAATGCCCATCGCGGGTGACGCCACCACTTGGTCCAGCGCATCAATCACCGAGTCCGCCATTATTCTTACCGACGCAAGTGGGGCGACCCACACCTACACGAAGACCTCCACGGGCGGGTACACGCCACCCACCGGAGAATATGGAATCGCCAGCCTCGACGGACGCGGCCGAGTGGTCTTCACAGACGAAGACGGAACGGTGTACCAGTTCGCGAACGACGGCCGGATCGAATCTGCGACACCCGCGGCCGACGGTCAACGCCCCGCCACACCGATCACAATTCGCGACAGCGCTGGTCGGGTCTCTCAAATCGTTGATCCTGCGTCAAAAGACGGCGCCACCTATCACCGGAAAGTAGAACTCATCTACTTCAACGGTGAAGAGTCATACGACGCGCAGAACTGCCACGGCCTAGCACCAAGCTATTGGTCTCCACCGGAGGGCATGTTGTGCAAAATTAAATACCCAAACGGTGATGAGACCAACCTGTACTACGGCCCCAACGAATCCCTGTGGTTAATCGAAGACCCCGGCGCGGAACGAACCTGGTTCGGATACAACAACCGCATTCTCACTCAAATACAGGACACCGTCGCCAGTGACTACTTGCTCAGCCTCGCGGAACCGGCGTCGTTCGATCCTCCCTTCCTAGAAATCGAATACGCCGACGGTCGCGTTAGCTCCGTCATCCAGCCGTCGCCTGACGGGCAGGAAGCCCGGATGAGCAAGACTTACGCCTACAACATGGCCGCTCGGACAAGCACCGTAGCGTTAGGCGGAGTACCCAACTCGACATCGACAGTGACGTATGACGCGGGGTGGAAGCAACTCTCTTCGACTAGTCCGATGGGTGTGGCAACAACCAATGAATGGCATCCAACGAAAGATCTGTTGCTCTCGACCACCGCATCTACCGGCGTTAGAGAGACAACGGTTTACGACCCCATCACAGACCGACCTCTCCACACATACGGGCCGGCGCCAGCGGCGTGCTTCACTGCCGGGGGGACGCCCGTGGCCAACCCGGTCGCCACGAATGGGTGCGGGGTGGTTCCGGGCCACGCCGCCACCATTTACGACGGTGGACTACAGGGCCTCCATGCTGCCTACTACACCGACACCCAACAACTCGCCGGTCAGCCGCGTCTATACAATCTCGGCTTAGCAGGTGCGGTAGGAGGTGCGGTCGACCGTGACTGGGGTACAAGTGCGCCAGCCACCGGTATCAGCGCAGACAACTTCTCCATTCGTCTGACCGGCCTCATCACTTTTCCTGAGACGGGAACCTATCGACTGCGCACGACCAGCGATGACGGAATCCGGCTGTGGTTGAACGACGCCCTCACCCTCGACCAGTGGATTCCCCAGGCGCCTACGGACGTTACCTCGCAAGGCTTCACCGTCACGGCCGGAGAGACCCGCCGGATACGACTCGAATACCATGATGTCTCCGGCGGGGCGAGCCTACAGCTGAAATGGTCTACGCCGGCGAGCTCAGCGTTCGTCCTTGTCCCAGGCGTCGCACTCCGCCCTGACTACGGGGCCGTTACTTCGAGGACCGTTGACGATTCCGCACCCGGCGGCGTCGCGGGTATCTCCGACAGCCTCGCTCCGGGTATCCACACCACCTTTCAGTACTCACACCCCTGGCTCGGTCAAACGTCCACCGCAAATATCGATCCCGGGGGTTTGAGCCTCACAACGAGCACCACGTATGAGCAGCCCGGCGCGGGAGGATGGTTACGTCGCCTTAGCCGCACGCTCCCGGCCGCGAACACAACCGCGGCCCCCAGCACAGCGAGGACGACCGCTTCATACTGGGGTGAACTTGAAACGGCGCCGAACGTCTGCGAAGCAGGCGGAGTTCGGCAATTTGGGTTCCTTAGAACGTCAACCAGTCCAACACCCGCCAGCGGGAACGCAGTTGTCACGGAATACGTGTACGACGTTATGGGACGGATCGCGGGAACGAGGTCCAGCGGGGACACCGACTGGTCCTGCACGAAGTACGACGCTCGCGGACAAAAGATCAAAGAAACTGCCTTTGGTGGTTCAGGGGTGCCGCCGCGCACCGTCGTTACCAATTCGACTCCAGCAACCGAGGTTGGGGAAAAAGTCACCGTTTCAGACGGGGCCGTGTCGGGATCGCCCAATGGATCCACAATCACGACCATCACGAACCTCATCGGCCAGACCATCAAGTATGAAGACGTCTGGGGCACAGTCACCACAGCCTCCTATGACCCGCGAACGGGTCGATTGGTTAGCAGCACGACTACGCCCGTTGGCGGAATTCCGGTTGTTACCGAATACACCTACGACCGTGATGGCAAGGTCACTGCGATCGAAGTCGACGGCGAGATCCTGGCATCGCCCATATACGACGGCGCTCAGCAGCTGACATCGGTCGCCTACGCCGGCGGGAGCAAATTGGCTTCCATCAGTCGTGATGCTGCGTCCAGACTGAAGGGAATGGACTGGACCTTTCCCTCGTCCGCCGCCATCAGCGATACTGTCATTCGATCCCAGACCGGCCGGATCATTCGTGACGTGGTCACCCGTTCCGCGGTTACCCATAGCTCAACATACGGGTATGACGCGGCTGGGCGATTGGTGTCGGCCGATATTCCATCTCACAGTCTCCTCTACGGTTATGGGAGCACGGGGGGCTGCGGTCTCAATCAGTCCGCTGGCGCCTCAAGCAGTCGTTCGACCGTGAGGGATGCGTACACAGCTCCGGGAACAACCGCGGCCGTCACTACAATGTCAACGTATTGCTATGACTGGGCCGATCGACTCACTTCCAGCATGGTAACTAATCCGATTGCGGGCTCGCATGCTGTCGCAGACGGCCTCAGCTCGAGCGAGATTGCCTACGGCGTCACTGGCAACGTCACCCGGCTCGCTGACATGACGTTCACGTATGACGCAACAAATCAACACAGGAGCATCACCTACGCCAACGGAGCCACGGTCAACCTCACCAGGGACTCACTCGGTCGGGTCGTTGGCAGGACGATCACCGCAACCGGCGGGGCGAGCTCAACCACAAAATATCTCTACGGGGGCGACGGTGATCAACCATGGGCCACGATCGATGGATCCACCGTCACAAGGCACATCAACCTCCCTGGTGGTGCGACAGTGGCAATTACCGGTGCTGCGAAACAATGGGCGTACGCAGGAATTCTCGGACACACTATTGCGACAGGCCAAGGCACTTCGACAGGCGAACTGAAAGTGTTTGACCCCTACGGTCAACCGCTCGACCCGACTACTCAATCAATTGGGACTACGGTCGCCGACGACAGCAATCGGACAGCAGACCGTTCAGGTTGGCATCAGGAGAGTCTCAAGCTCCCGCATACGACGGGAAGCGTAACGCTGCTAGAGATGGGTGCCAGGCTATACGTGCCGGCTCTCGGCAGGTTTTTGCAGATGGACCCTATCGAGGGTGGCGTCGACAACGACTATGTCTGGCCAACGGACCCGATAGGTTCTTCGGACTTGGATGGTCGATTCGACTGGCTCCTCGCGGTCGACATCGCTTCCACAGCGATCATGTTCGTACCCGGCGTTGGCACGGCGGCAGGTCTTGCGATCAAGGGCGCTGTGTTAGCGACGAGGGGAGTAATATTCGCAGCGCGTTATGTAAAAATTGCTGCCGGAATCAATAAGGCACAATACCGCTCGCATGCTGTGATCAAGTTTGCAGCCTCGTCCAAGAACTACCGAGCAATAAAAAAGACCTGGGACAAGGGCTCATTTCGCAGCCCGCAATCCAGTTTTGTCTACCACTATCAGAAACACGGAGCTCGAGACGGTGGACCGATGCGCTACTTGGCTAAGTCAATAGAAGGCCAGCGGAGGTACGGGAATCAGCCAGGCAAGCACTACGGACGGTTCGGCGGGAAAATGGGTCCGAACGGAAAGTGGTTGACCAAGTGGTGAGATCTTGGATCGAAAGACTAATCGCTCGTACCGAGGCCGAGAGGGCGATCCTGCCGATAAGTGACACGCTACTAGACGAGATCGGTCCGGTTGATCTCGCGGAGGACAGGCATGAGTCTGAAGAGCGCTGGCAAGTAGCGTCGGAGCTTAGCATCTTGGAATCGCAAATGGCGGGGCACCACTTTTGGAGTCTAAACACGGAAGGTGAAGGTCATCGGGCCGAGGCGCTCGAACGCATCCGAGACGTGATGCCAGGAGTTCTCCGTCTTCATCTCACTAAGACCGCCCATATCTTGGATGAGATGGTCATTCTTTTAGAGAGGATAGACGAACGGTAGCCGCGGTGGCATCGATTGTTGCAAGGGCGCAATAGCAACCAGAGGCGAGACGCTTGCCCCGAGTACCCGCGACGCACTCACGAACAGCCCGGTTTCTCGCGGCACGTAACGGATTCAGTGCCGGTTTATTCGGAAATAGAGGCCCTTTTCCATAGTGAGGCGTTCGTTGAAACGTGCAGAGACATGTCGGCGACCCCTCGTATCCGGAAACCCCCGATTGCCAGGTTTTCGGCTGGACGAATGGTCCGTTCAAATGTTAAGCGGCGTGGATCGAACGCTGAGCTCGGTGGCAGCGGGTGAACGTTAGCCCGGTGGCGCCTTGGCCTTGGTGCGGAACGGCGCAACTAATCGCTAGCTTCGGAGTCGGACTGCTGGTCGGCGCAACCTGGGCCGGTGTAACGGCCGCCGGAGTGGCTACGTTTGGTGGGAGTGCCAAGCTCACCTCAACGACCCGCGACTTGCTGAGGCCAAATGATGGTTTGCCTGTTAGAAAATGATGACTTCTGCATGAGTAGAAATGGGCCCAGCAAATACGCGGACTATCGAGATAGCTGAATAGCCCACAGTGTGGGTTGGCCTAAGTTCTAATCCGAAGAACAAGCCTCCGAGAAATCGGAGGCTTTTTCGCGTCCAGGCGGCGAATCGGGGTTTAGGGGGTTATAGGCAAGAACGTGCGGATACGCTCGGGCGTGTCATGACCGTCCTGCCCAGCCCGAGCTTGCTCAGTAGCCCTCCTCGGCGCTGATTGCCCACCCTTGCGGAGCCGGTCCTCGGTGAACCACCAGCTGCGCCTGTCCGTGCTGCGCTCCTTCGTGAAATGTCCGTAGGCCTGCCACCAGGCTTCGAGCTTCAACCGCCATTCGATGACGTCCTCTTTCGTACACTCTCCCTCATGACCTACCGATTCTTGTACGAGCTGAGCCACGATGAAGCCCTTCGATATCGTGACGAATTCGAGGCACAGCATTCAGCGAAACTGCGCGAACTCCGGCAGGTGATCGAACGCTCCGGAGGTGATACCGGACCAATGGACGGATCTTTTGAATCTCTGGTGCCGCTCTGGAAGTGGGCCAAACTTCGTTTGGATGCCGGACTACCGGAGCTACCTCCCACATCGAGAAGCCTGGCGACGCGGTTTCAACGGCAGGACGAGGAAGCCAATGGTCCAGTCTCATACCTGGGTGAGCTTCTCGAGCACTATGTCTTTGACGTCGTCGCACATCTTCGCCCGATGCGAGGCTGGCGGTGTACTTCCAGAAGCCGTCGTCTGTAACGGATCTTCAACATCAAGAAACAGTGATTGAGGTTCCCGGGAATGGGATCATGCACATCACCGGGAGATTCCAGCGATTGGCTTCTTCTTACTTGAGAGGGCGAGCATCGAGAGCGGAAGATGCGGCTCTTCAACGACTGGTCGAGCAAATGCTCCCCCCTTCCCGGTCAAGTTCCATCGCACCCGCGCCTCCGGACAATTCGGCACCTTCCCGCCCCGACGGAATTGAACACGCTTTCCATGATTTGAGCGGGACCGGCGATAGCTCCTTGCTGCTGGAGTCTGAGCTGGTCTTCGCTGCGGTCGGGGCCGACACCGAGAACCTCGAGAGTGCTCCCGCATTGGATGCCGCTGTGATCGCGGAGTTGATGAACCGGTACGACTTCGTCACGGCCGAGGGCATCCCGGCGACGGTCGGCGGACTTACGCGTGATGGTATCCACGAATTCGCGAGTTCCGAAACCCCTGCAGCAATCTCAGCTCTGTCCGATGGAGGGGCGCTGCGTGCGCTCTTCATCGAACTCTTGCATCCGGACGATCAACGTGTGCACTCGCTGGTCATGGCATTCGATGCGCTCGGGTCATCGTCCGGATACCGACTTGCGTCGGAGGACGCGATGACCGAGCACGATTCGTGACTCCGAAGTATGGTGACAGGTTTGAAGCCTGCACGGGTGATCCTGGAGCACTTCGCGATTACGAGTTGGGCACTCCTTACTCTCGGCTAGCCGATGCGAGCCGAGTGCGTGTTTTCTGCGGTTGACGCGGGATTTCCGCACGCAGTGACTCAAGAGGCGGAGCGGTCGGCACGAGACCTCCGTGTATTAAGCGGGCTTCATCTCGAGACCCGCGCCAGCTGCGAGGTGCGCACGTGCCTGTTGTGTAGCGCTATGACCATCAGGCGAGGCGCAAACACGAAACTGATGAAGAAGACGGCTGGGGTCCCCCAAGCGATGACGAGGAAAACCGCTCCCGCTAAGACGAGGAGGCTGGCCGCCAGTCCCACGACGACGTTGGCCAGCGGTTGTCCATAACCACGGTTGCGTTTCCGCAGGGATATTTGCTCACGGCCCGCAGTCTGCGATTCCAACATGCCGGCTGCCGTGGACACGGTGAGGCCGACGGCGAGAAGAGTCACGCCAACGACGATTACCAAGGCAACACCGCCGCAAACCCCAAGTCCACGTTGACTCCCCTCTATGGTCCTCAGTGAAACGGACGGCGGCGTGCGTGAATAGTCTCCAGTTTGGGGCGGGCGGGATCGCATCGAAGACACCGTCGGAGTACCGGTTTTGCACATTGCGGATGCCGCTGCCCTGATCGTTTGAGAGACGGGTCCGAGGCGCGTCGCATCCCTGGGCACCGCTTTCACGATGGAGCGCGATTTTTCTCGGGACCGCCTCGCAACGCGAGGAATCGACGTGATCGTGCCGACGGCATCCGCTCGTGAATTCGTGCACCGGGTCATGATCGAGGAACTTGTGCTCGGAGTAGCAGGCATCACCCTGGGTTGCTCCGAGATCGAGTTGTTGATCGAAGCGACCGACAGCGGTACCGGTGTTTCCGACGATGCGCATCCAGGCGCAGGCGGCCGTCGAACTAGCTCTCTCAGGTGACTAGCGCCGACGCCGAGGACCCGCTGACTGCGTCTTCGAAGCTCAGCGACCCGCGGGGCTCTCGACGCGGCCACGTGCACGCTTCGTTCGACGACCGATCAAGAGGAACACTCCGACCAGCATCAACGCTGCGGCCCAGGAGAGGACCGCGGGCATCTCGGTTTCGGTACCTGTAGCCGCGAGCTCATCAATGGACGTCGCCCCGTTTGTCACGCGTTCAGCAGAGAACGGGGTTTCGTTGATGGGTAACTCTGCTGTTGGAGCCGCTTCGTTCGTCGGCGGAACGATTCCACGAGAACCGGGTCCCGCCGTCGGCGGAACAATTCCACGAGAACCGGGTCCCGTCGCCGCCGGTGCATCGGCGGCGGACGTTTCAAAGGTGACGATGGAAGAGACGACGGGCGTGACACCGTTGCTCGCCGTGATCGTTACGGTTGTTTGGCCTGGGGCCGTGGGCGTTCCCGAGATGACGCCGGTTGCGCTGTCGAGTTCCAGTCCGGTTGGCAGTTCGCCGCCCGTCACGCTGTAGGTCGGGGCGGGTGTGCCCGTTGCCGTTACGGTGTGGGTATAAGGCGTCCCAACCGTCGCACTCGCCGGCGGAGTCGATGTGAACGCTGGACTGTCAGTTTCGACGGGCGTTGAAGCTGGCTCGCAACCGGTCGGCGCCGTGATGAAGTTGTTGTCCAGAGTGACGGCGGCTGTGCTGGCCAGGAGGCGACCACGAATCGTCGCCCCGGTGTTCGCCGTGACTGCCGTGTTTGCCATGACCGTTCCTACGAAATCTGCATTGGTGCCGATTGTTGCCGAGCTCCCGACCTCCCAGAAGACGTTGCAAGACGATGCGCCTCCTGTCATCTGAATCTGTGACCCGGACCCGACCGTGAGCGTGCTCGACGCTTGGAATACCCAGATTGATTCAGCGGTTCCGGCGAGGGTCAAGAGTCCGCCGCTGTTGAGCGACAACTCGCCGCCCGAATACACTCCAGGCGTCAAGGACATGCCCGACAGATTCGCCAACCCAGAGGTCGTGGGGGTCAGGCTTGCGGCGGCATTGATGGCAGTGGTGAGGTCAAGCTGCGCCTCACTCGCCACCTCATCTGCGCGGTGAATGGTGCCAGTAGCCAAACCGGCCGGTGGTCCCTCGAATCCGGTGATGGATGAGCCTGCGCTGACCCCGACGTCCCCGTTGACGACGGTCAGGCCGGTGTTTGTCACAGTACTTCCACCCAGGACGCCGAAGGTGGTCGCCGTGCCCAGGTCGATTGGCCCATCAATTGTGGTCGCGGCTACAGCTGCAGATTCGGACGCTACGCTGACCCCGATCGCGATGCAGCCTGCCAGCAATACCTGACCCAGGTGTTTGGTGAACGATTTTTCAGATACCACGACAGCCCCCAGACTGTACGAAAAGGGCCGGTACACACGAGATTGCAGCGCCGCTTACCTCTATTAGTCGTAAGGAATAGCACGACATCCGCGCCAACCCTAATCCTGGCCCCTGGTCGGGGGGTGCGCCATTTCGCGCCACGGGGAGCTTATGAAGCCACGATCGGCGGGAAGATGTTGGCCAAGATCTGTTGGGGTTAAGCGTGCGAAGCGTTAGTACTCCCGATGATCAGGTTCGCCCTGACCTCACCGCGCCGGATTGTTCGCGAACGTTGTCCCGATGAGAGGATAAAAACCCCGCTCTCGATGATGCCGACCGTGAGTGCGAGCGGTGTGAAGAGGTCAGTGGTTTGTGGTTCACCACGCGAGACCAACCCTGATCAGGTGGTTGCTGCACGCTCACAGAACATTCTCAGCAGCCGACGCCAGCACGCGCCGGAGCTCGCGGCAGATGGCAGGCACGACCTCGTGAGGTGCGGGACTGCGTTCGCGAAGAAGGCGCTGGGGAGCGCAGCAATGGCGTGTCCGACAAATAGTCATTCACAGTCCCCGTTTTACGTGGACGGCGCAGGGGGCCGCGCCGTCGAAGCACGCACAATGAGTTGCGGGTGCAGCGGCTCCACCGGGCTCGGTTCGCGCTTCTCAATCATGTCGATTACTCGTGTCGCGGCTGCGCGCCCGACCTTCTCGAACGGTTGCCCCACCGTCGTCAGCGCCGGTGCTGCGTATGCGGCAAGCGCGATGTCGTCCACGCTCACCACCGACACCTCATCCGGCACAATGCGGCCAGCCTCGTGCAGAGCCCGGATGACGCCAAAGGCCATCTCGTCACTGGACACGAAGACGGCAGTTGCGTCCGGAATTGCCGCGAGCGTCCGGCCGGCGCGATAGCCCGACTCGGGCGACCAGTCGCCTGGAAGGACCGGCGGTGGAGTTGCACCGTGCTCGCGGAGGACAGCTTCCCATTCCTCGCGCCGTGCCTTCGATTCCTGCCAGAAATCATCTCCTGACACGTGCCACACGGAGCGGTGGCCCAGCTCGAGCAGATGCTCGGTTGCCGCCCGCGCGATGGCTCGTTGGTCCACGAGCGCATCGATGCCCATGCTGTCTGCCTGCCGATGCCCGACCGTCGGAGTTCGCTCGGTTCGAGTACCCAGCGCCTCGGCGAGGTAACCGACAGGGGCGAGGATGACGATCCCCTCACATCCCTGGCGTTCCAGTCGCTCGAAAGCCTCGATGAAGGAAGCCGGGGTGGAGTGGTGCGGCACGCTGGCCGTTGTGACGGTGTACCGGGACTCCGCGGCGACGGACTCAACCCCGAGCAGGATTGCACTGGTCGAGTACCGGTCGGACGAGACCAGGATCACCCCAAGCGTTCTGGTGCGACCGGAGGCGAGTGATGCCGCTGCGGCATGCAGACGGTAACCGACCGCATCGACCGCGGTCATGACGCGGCGCGCCGTCTCCGGGCGGACGTTCGATTGGCCGGAGATCACCCGAGACACTGTCTGGGCTGAGACACCAGCAGCCCTCGCGACATCTACCTGACTTGGCGACCTATCTTCGGGCGAGCGACGTGGCATTCCCCCATCGTAGTGAGCGTTCACTCAATTCCCTCATGAAAGCCCCCCGTGGCCCGAAATCACGGTAATGTTATCGCAAACATACTTGCGCAAGCCGCGCTTGATCGGAGGACTGAACCAAGATGAGTGTCACGACTACTCGGGAGACTGGCGTCCCGCTCGCAGCCCTCTCGTACGACGACGATGTCCTGCGACGCGCGGGTCGCGAGCACCGGATGCTTTCCGGTTCGGTGCACTACTTCCGCGTGCATCCCGACCAGTGGGAAGACCGACTTCGACGTCTTGCGGCTATGGGGGCCAACACGGTCGACACGTACATTCCGTGGAACTTTCACGAGGAGACCGAAGGTGAGCCGCGATTTGATGGGTGGCGTGACGTCGAAGCCTATATTCGCCTCGCCGGCGAGCTCGGGCTCGATGTTTATGTGCGCCCGAGCCCTTACATCTGTGCAGAGTGGACCAATGGTGGTCTCCCAACATGGCTGACTGGACGGACTTCAGGAGTGCGGACCAGTGACCCGGAATTCTTGCGGGCAGTCGACGCCTGGTACGAAGAGTTGTTGCCGCGATTGGCGCCCCTGCAGGCAGTGCATGGTGGCCCGATCGTTGCCTTCCAGGTTGAGAACGAATACGGCTCGTTCGGATCGGACCGTGCGTATCTGGAACACCTCCGTGACCTCGTTCGGGCTCACGGGATCGTCGAACTCCTCACCACAGCGGATGGAACCACCGCGGACATGGTCAGGAATGGGTCGATTGACGGCGCCATGCCGACGTTCACCTTCGGTACCGGCGTGGAGGCGGCTCAGGAGCTTCTTCCCGACGCGACCCCGCTTCTCTGCAGTGAACTGTGGGGTGGATGGTTTGACCACTGGGGTGAACGCCACCACGTTCGACACGCGTCCAGCACGGCAGGCACCGTCGAAGAACTTCTCGCCGCCGGCGGTTCGGTAAGCCTCTACATGGCGCACGGCGGAACGAACTTCGGACTCTGGAACGGAGCAAACTGGGACGGAGTGCTTCAGCCGACGATCACGAGCTATGACTCAGACGCCCCCATCGCCGAAGATGGCCGCCTTACTGCGAAATTCGAGGCCCTCCGCGAGTTGTTCGCTCCGTTCCACGATGGACCGCTGCCCGAGCTGCCCGCTGCACCCCGCTTCCAGGAATCGCGAACCGCTCCGTTGACTCCCGAGGTGTCGCTGATTGATGCTGTGCGTTCCCTGCCAGCCGGCCCGAAGCATCCGCTGCCCCTCACATTTGAGGAACTGGGCGTCTCAGACGGAATCGTTGCTTACGAGAGTGTCGTCGACCTTCCGGGTTCAACGACTCTGGCGATCGATGGGCTCCACGATCGGGCCATCGTCTTCGTCGATGGTGAACGTCTCGGCACGCTCGAGCGGGATGGCCAGACCAGCCTGGAGATCGCCGGCCCCGCCCGTTCCGGCATCCTCACCATCGTGGTGGAGAGCCTCGGCCGCATCAACTACGGCGCGAAGCTGGGCGAACGCAAGGGAATTCTCGGCGGCGTACTGCTTGGCCGACGGTTGGCACATGGGTGGACCCACCGCGTTCTTCCGCTCGACGGTCAACCGCTTATCGGAGAAGTTGGCACCGACGGATTCGCGAGTGCGGAATTCGACCTTCCCGCTGCCGCCGATGCGTGGCTCGCGTTCCCTGGCGGTGTTAAGGGGATGGTCTGGGTGAACGGCTTCCTCATCGGCCGCTACTGGAGCGTTGGTCCTCAGGAGACGCTCTACGCGCCGGCGCCGCTGTGGCGCGAAGGACGCAATGAGGTGCGTGTTCTCGACCTTGAACAACTGGGTGGTGCAATCGAGGTTCGCGATCGAGCGGAGCTCGGCGAGGTCGAAGAGTTCATCGGCTCCTAACCGACTTAACGACGAAGGCTCCGTGGCGAATGCCACGGAGCCTTCGTCGTTAACGAGGGTAGGTATCTAGCCCTTGACCGCTCCCGCGGCGAGGCCGGACTGGAAGTACCGCTGCAGGGTGAAGAAGAGCAGGATGAGCGGCACAACGCCGAGCAACGCTCCGAGCATGACCGCACCCTTGTCGGGGGCGAAGTAGCTGACCATGCCGAACAGACCCAGCGTGACGGGCTTCAGCTCCTGCGACGAGACCATCAGCAATGGCAGCAGGAAGTTGTTCCAGGTGGCAACGAAAACGAACAGGAAGATCGTCACCATAGCGGGCGCCAGAAGGCGAAGCACGATGGTGAAGAAAATGCGCGTCTCCCCGGCCCCGTCGATGCGGGCGGCCTCGAGCAGTTCGCTTGGCACCGATGACTCCGCGTAAACCATGGCCAGGAAGACACCGAACGGCGAAACCGCCGATGGAATGATGATCGCCCAGACGGTGTCAACGAGGCCAAGCGCCTGGAACTCGAGGTAGAGGGGAACCGTCAACAACGCCACTGGGAGGAGCAGCCCCGCCATGATCACGCCGACCGCAATTTGCTTTCCGGGGAAGTCAAACTTCGCGATAGCGTAACCCGCCATGACCGCGAACAGCGTGCCGATCAGTCCGGCGGTCAGCGAATAAAAGATGGAGTTGCCGACCCATTGCCAGAACAGGCCCTGGGTCCAGCTCATCAGACTCTCGTAGTTGGTGACGAGGTTCCAATCAGCAAACCAGAAGCCGAACGTCGACGACAGGTCGCGGTTGTTCTTCGTCGCAGCGAACATCACCCACACCACAGGAGCGACGAAGTACAGCGTCGCGACAACGAGGGCGCCGATACCTGCTACCCGGGCGACCGGTCCAGGGAGAACAGACTTGGGTGGGAGATCGGCAGCGGGTGCCTTCTGGCGACGTTCTTTTTGAGGACGCTTAGGGACGGTGACGAGGTCGACGCTCACGCGCTTGCTCCCTTCCGGCGCTGCAGCAGCGCGTAGACAATTGCCAGGGCACCAGCGATCGCTGCCATCAGCAGAGAGTATGCCGAGGCGGGGCCGGTTCCTGACGGTGAAATCGCACCCATCATCGAGTTGTATGTGAGCATCATCGGCGTGTATGCCTTACCCATCCATGGGTTAGCGGCTTCCATGACGACCGGTTCGTTGAAGAGCTGCACAGTGCCGATGATGGAAAGCAGAACGGCCAGCAGTGCTGCCGAACGCACAAGAGGCACCTTGATCTTCATCGCGATCTGCCAGCCGGATGCGCCGTCGAGGCGAGCAGCCTCGTAGAGTTCGCGCGGCACGGTCTGAAGGGCGGCAAGGAAGATGAGCATGTTGTAGCCCGTGTAAGTCCAGGTGGTCATATTCGACATCGAGAGCAGAACTGTGCCCGGGCCCATAAGGTCCGTTCCCTCGGGCAGCAGTTGCATGAAGGGAGACACCTCGGGCGTGTAGAGGTAGAGCCACATCATTGCGGCGATAACGCCCGGGATGGCATACGGCAGGAAGAAGGCCAGACGGAACACCGTTGGACGGCGCACGAGGAAGGAATCGAGCAGGAGAGCGAGGCCTAGTGCTGCAACGATCATGACCGGAATCTGGAAGAGCGCGTAGAGCGTCACCCGGCCCATGCCAAGCCAGAAGACGTCGCTACCCAGGGCGAGAGCGAAATTGTCGAACCCGACGAAGGTGTCAACGATTTCACCGCCACCGTAGAGACCGTCGCCGGCGGGCTTCTGGGCGAAGAGCGCTGATCGGATGGACACTCCGATGGGAACAACGAAGACGACGATGAACAGGATGGCGAATGGCGCCATGAACAGCCAACCGGTCGCCGCCTGAGAGCCGAAGCGACGCTTACGTTTTGCGTTCACTGGACGCGCCGGTGGGGCAGCGGGTTTCCGCTCAGGCGGAGCGCTCTCGGGGAGTGCGTTGGTGGTCATAGTCATGAACGTTCTGTCTCCTTCAACCGTGAATGGCCGGCGGGCCACACGTGCTGAGCGTGTGGGCCGCCGGCCCGGTAATTATTTTGCGTTTAGCGTCACTTGTTGGTCGGCAGTCCGAGGTCCTCGAGGGTTTCGAGTGCCGTCGTGCCTGCTGTCGTGAAGATGTCAGCGACAGTGGCGGAGCCGCCCGCAACGTTTGAAGCCGTTTCATTCATCTTGGTCAGCGAGGCAAAGCCCGGTGCGTAGACGAAGTCCGGGTTCAGGTTGGCGGATGCCGTTGCCAGCTCAGCGAGGACGTCCTGGCCTCCGAACTGGCGGAGCATCTTCTCGCTCGTCTCAGGTGTGCCGTTTGCGGCGATAACGAGGCCCTGCGAAGCGAGGTCGTCGGTCTGGGTGTTGAACCAGGCGTTGAACTTCATCGCTTCGGCCGGGTGTTCGCAACCCTTCATCACCGCGACGCCGGAACCGCCGTCGGGGCCGGTGACTGCACCTGCGCCGAAGTCGGGCAGCTGCGCGACGCGCCACTGGCCTTCAGCAGGTGTTCCGTCGAGCGAGTCGAGGAGGAAGCCGGCTTCCCATGCTGCGCCGACGTGGCCGATGAGGGCTCCGTCATTGAGCGCCTGAGTGAAGCCTTCGCCCCAACGCTCTGTCACCAGAGTCTGCTTGTTGTCGACAAGACCCTGCCAGAATGCGGCAACCTTCTGGCTTCCGGGTCCTTCGGTCTCAACGGTCCAGCCATCGTCGGTCGACCCGAACCAAACATCGCCTGCTGCGGCAGACTGGGCGGACAACCAGGACAGTGCTTCGTCAGGTGTGAACGCCGCTGCGTACTTTCCGGCAGCTGCTGCTGTTGCCGCGTGGGTACCCAGTTCTTCGAGCGTCGCTGGGACGCTGAGTCCAAGCTCCTTGAATGCCGTGTCGTTGTAGTAGTACACGAGGGGGCCGGTGTCCTGCGGCAGGCCGACGACCGCGTCGCCAACGGTCATCATCGCGTAGGCGCCTTCGGAGAAGTCATCGGCGTACTTGGCTGCTTCGTCAGCTACGTCTTCGACCAGCCCCTTGACGAACATCTGCGGCACTTCGGAGTATCCGAGCTGCGCGAGGCAGGAAGCCTTGCCAGCCTTCACGTCAGTTTCGAGCTTCAGGATCATGTCGGTGGCAGCACCGTCGAACTTGGTTGCCTTGACCTGGATGTCCGGGTTCTCCTCATTCCACCTGTCAACGATTTCGTTGACCGGTGTCATGCCCTCGCCATCGGGAAGACGGTGAAGGTACTCGATCTCGACGGCGTCGCCGTTCGAGTTAGCTGAACCGCCGCTGCTGCAGGCCGCAAGCCCGAACGCGGAAATCGCCGCCACAGCCGTGACGGCTGTGAAACGCGCGAAGCGAGTCCTTGATGTCATCTGTCGCTCCTCTTTGAGAGATTCCGCCTCGACCGGCGAGGCGAATCCGTTGTCGGCCCCGAGCGTTATGGTGCACCGCGTCGCTGCCGAACTAATGAATGTTTGCGCTCACACTATCGTGATATCGCGGAAACGCCAACAGGATTGAGCGGATTCACACCCGCAAAAGATAGCGCAAACACCGAGCGAATTTTCGAACGGATGCTCCGCGCGGGTTTCGAACGAAACATCAGTTTGAGAAGTGCTCGGCAGCGGCTTCACGGAGGCAGAGCTCGGCGACCGTTCCCGGTCGCCCCGCCTCGCGCGGTCCGCGGCTGCGGTTGTTCGCAGCAGCGTGAGGTGAAAGCTACGCGCCGACGTATGTGGCGAGGTGCTCGCCCGTCAGGGTCTTGCGTTGGGCGACGAGGTCGACAGGGCTTCCCTCGAAAACGATGCGCCCGCCGTCGTGGCCGGCGCCGGGGCCGAGGTCGATAATCCAGTCGGCGTGTGCCATAACCGCCTGGTGGTGCTCCACAACGATGACCGATTTGCCGGAGTCGACGAGCCTGTCGAGCAGCCCAAGCAGGTTCTCGACATCAGCCAGGTGCAATCCCGTGGTCGGTTCATCGAGGATGTAAACGCCGCCCTTCTCACCCATCTGTGTGGCCAGTTTCAGCCGCTGACGCTCGCCACCGGACAGCGTCGTGAGAGGCTGCCCCAGACTCAGATAGCCGAGTCCGACATCAGCCAGCCGGTCGAGAATCGCATGGGCAGCCGGCGTGCGTGCATCCCCGCTTCGAAAGAACTCCTCCGCCTCAATCACAGACATCCCGAGCACCTCGCTGACATCGCGGCCACCGAGACGATATTCGAGAACGGATGCCTGGAATCGCTTGCCTTCGCAAACCTCGCATGGCGATTCGACAGTCGCCATCATTCCTAGGTCGGTATAGATCACCCCGGCACCATTGCAGTTGGGGCATGCACCTTCTGAGTTGGAACTGAACAGAGCAGGCTTCACTCCGTTGGCCTTCGCAAAAGCCTTGCGAATCGGCTCGAGCATGCCGGTGTATGTGGCCGGGTTGCTCCGCCGTGATCCGCGAATGGCGCCCTGGTCAATGGACACGACCCCGGCGCCCGCTGGGATTGATCCGTGCAGAAGAGAACTCTTGCCCGAGCCCGCCACTCCGGTGACGACGACGAGTTGGCCGAGTGGAATGTCCACGTCGACGTTCTTCAGGTTGTGAGCGGTCGCACCACGGATCTCGAGTTTGCCGGTTGGTTGGCGAACCGTGGGTTTGAGAGCCACTCGATCGGCGAGGTGGCGACCGGTCAGCGTGTCGCTCAAGCGCAGCTCGTTCAGATCCCCCTCAAAGCAGATGGTGCCGCCCGCCGTGCCTGCGCCGGGCCCAATGTCTACGACGTGGTCGGCGATGGCAATCATTTCCGGCTTGTGTTCGACAACGAGCACGGTGTTTCCCTTGTCGCGAAGCCGCAGCAGGAGTTCGTTCATCCGCTGGATGTCGTGCGGGTGCAGGCCGATGGTGGGTTCGTCAAAGACGTAGGTGACGTCGGTCAGCGAAGAGCCGAGGTGACGGATCATCTTGGTTCGCTGCGCTTCACCACCGGAGAGAGTGCCAGCTGGTCGGTCGAGCGACAGGTAGCCGAGGCCGATCGTCACAAACGAGTCGAGGGTTTCCTGCAGGGCCACGAGAAGGGGTGCGACGGATGGCTCGTGAAGTCCGCGTACCCACTCGGCCAGATCACTGATCTGCATGGCACATGCCTCGGCGATGTTGATTCCGGCGACGCGGGAGGACCGGGCGCCCTCGTTCAGTCGGGTTCCGTTGCACTCGGGGCAGACGGTAAAGGTGACAGCGCGATCGACAAAAGCCCGGATGTGCGGCTGCATCGCTTCCCTGTCCTTGGATAGGAAGGATTTCTGGACCTTGGGAATCAGCCCTTCGTAGGTCATGTTGATGTCGCCGACCTTCACCTTGACCGGCTCCTTGTAGAGGAAGTCGTTCAGTTCCCTCTTGGAGTAATCGCGAATCGGTTTGTCCGCATCAAGGAAACCGGAGCCGGTGAAGATCTTCACGCCCCACCCGTCGGCCGTGTAGCCGGGAATCGTCATCGCTCCCTCGGCAAGGGACTTGGAATCGTCATAGAGCTGCGTCAAGTCGATGTCGTTGACGGTTCCCATGCCTTCGCAGCGGGGGCACATTCCGCCGGTGATCTCGAAGCTGCGACGTTCCTTCGTCGTCTTGCCGCCGCGCTCAACAGTGACGGCGCCTGCTCCGCTGATGGAAGCGACGTTGAACGAGAACGCCTGCGGTGATCCGACGTGTGGCTGGCCGAGGCGGCTGAAGACAATACGCAGCATGGCATTGACGTCAGTCGCCGTGCCAACCGTAGACCGAGAGTTGGCTCCCATTCGCTCCTGGTCCACGATGATTGCCGTGGTCAGGCCTTCCAGGACATCGACGTCAGGGCGCGCCAGGTTGGGCATGAAGCCCTGAACGAATGCGCTGTATGTCTCGTTGATCATCCTCTGGGACTCGGCGGCAATGGTGCCAAAGACCAGCGAGCTCTTGCCGGATCCCGAGACCCCGGTGAACACCGTCAATCGACGTTTCGGGATGTCGATGCTGACGTCCTTGAGGTTATTGACCCGGGCTCCCTGAACGCGGATCAGATCGTGCGTGTCAGCGGGGTGCGATCCAGTCGGCTGCTTGTTCTCGTCGGTCGCGATGCTCATCGTGTCTCTTTCCGTCATTGGGCGGCCGGCTGTATCACCGCAGGCGACTGCCCGTCCCGAGCATACGACCCGTCGGGTAAGTCAGGACAGCTCCTGCAGGCGAATCATGTTGCCTGCGGGGTCGCGGAAGGCGCAGTCACGGATGCCGTATGGCTGGTCTGTCGGTTCCTGCACCACCTCGACGCCGCTGGCCTCCAACTTGGCGAAGGTGTCGTCGAGGTCGGGTGTCGCGAGGTTCACGCCGAAGTAGCTTCCCTTGGCGATCAATTCAAGCAGGGTTCGACCCTCCTCCTCGGTGATTCCGGGCGCTGCGGTCGGTGGCATCAGCACGATTGAGGTGTCCGGCTGGTTAGGCGGCCCAACGGTGATCCAGCGCATCTCCTTGTAGCCAACGTCATTGCGAATCTCGAACCCGAGGACATCGCGATAGAAAGCGAGGGATGCGTCTGCGTCGGTGTGCGGCAGGAACGATTGGTGGATTGTGATTGTCATGTGGGTCACGCTAGTTCCGGCTGCAGCGCCCGCGCTTCTCGATTCCTGACCGGTTTCGTGACCTGCTTTGCCACACACGGGGCCATCGTTATCGGTGAGCCAGCGTTCTGTTTTCGGTACACGCTCGGCGGCACGCCGACAAGCTCGGTGAAGCGGGTGCTGAACGTGCCGAGTGATGAGCACCCGACGGCGAAGCAGATGTCGGTCACGCTAAGGTCGCTGCCACGCAATAACGCCATTGCTCGCTCAATGCGTCGCGTCATCAGGTAGGAGTATGGCGACTCGCTGTAGGCGAGCCGGAACTGGCGGCTCAGGTGACCGGCAGACATATTGGCGCCGCGTGCGAGCGCCTCGACGTCGAGCGGCTGGGCGTACTCCCGGTCGATTCGGTCTTTCACTCGCCGCAGCTGGGCCAGGTCGAGCAGGCGCTGTGCGTCAACGGATCTGCTTGTCACACGCCCGATCGTGCCACTCGACGTGCGCGTTGTCCAGCGTTTTGCGGCCGCGGAGCTGGTGAACTGACAGGGAGAGCATCGGTCGTTCGGGCCAATTGCCTGCCGGCTGAGCGATACCACTGGAGGCACAGGACCCCGATCAGGATGGCGTCGGCCAGGTCACCCCCGTAGTACATCAGCATGCTGCCAGACTGAGCCTGGGCGACCGGGATCCCCGTCGGCGGGTGCGCGTACAGGTACTTCGCCAGAATGCCGTGGCCGGCGAGGGCCGCGACCAGCACGCCGGCCCGTATCGGGAAGCTCGCTCGGTGTGGGTTGGGATCCCATCCGACCAGCGAAGCGACGAACAGGTAACCGGCGAGCAGGAAGTGCACGTTGACGAGCAGATGGAAGAACGGACTGCCGGTCATTAGGTCGAACAGGGGCGTCGTGTAGAGAATCCAGAGGCTCGCGACGTTGAGAACCGCGGCGCTGACCGGATGGGAGACGACCATTACCGGCACGCTCCGGAGCACTCGGGACAGACGGCGGGCCTGGCGGGGCTCGAGTGCTCGCAGGGCCAGGGTGACCGGCGCCCCGGCGACCAGAAGCAGGGGTGCAAGCATGCCGATGAGCAGATGGCCGGCCATATGGGCGGGGAAGTTGTCGTGGGCGGCCTCGGCGAGGGGTCCGAGCAACGCGGCCGCCCCAACGCCCAGTCCGGCCACCCAGGCGGCCGCATGGACCCCCGGCCAGCCGCGTCCCCTTCGTCGCGCTGCGACGACCCCGCCGAAGTAGAGGCACGCGACCGCTACCACCCCGGCCCCGGCCAGCAGATCGAGCGAGAGCAAACCCGTGTTTCCGTGACCGTGCATGTCGGCTAGCTTGACGAGATCGCGCTGCGCCGGGTGATGGTGAGGAGAATCGCGCCAGCCACAAGCATGACGACGGCCGTGATGTTCCACACGAGGTCGTATGTCAGGAGGTCAGGGACGTACCGAATCTGGTGAATCCCCAACAGTTTGTGCTGGACGGTTCCGTCGTAAAGCTGAAACGCGCCAGCGCCAACGAGAACGCCGCCCCACCAGCGTTTGGCCCATAGCGCGCCCCGCCTTCGCAGATCAGCGAAGAGGAAGAGCCCCGCTATTGTGGCGAACCAACTAATCGCGTGGAAGATGCCGTCTGACACCAGTCCAATGTCTGGCGTGGACAGGTCGTAGAAGTGGTGCCAGTGGAGAAGCTGGTGAAACACCGCCTCATCCACGAAGGCGACGATGCCGACTCCGAAGAGAATTCCGGACCAGGCGTTCTGGGCTGAGCGTGCGGCGCGAGCCGAAGCGAGTTCCTGCAGGTTCGGCTCTGATGAAGAGGTGGTGGCCATGAAACTCTGTCCGTTCGCGAAAAGTACCGGGATTCCACTCTCGGTTCTCTGGCGCGAAAAAAGATAGGCGTTCCTATCGGCACCGCGATCTGTTAGCGGTCGGCTGAAGCGTCAGTAAACGAAGCGAAGCGCGAGTGCACAGCCGATGGACTGGCCCTCGATCTCGGCATAGTCGAGGACTTCGCCCGTCAACACTTCTTCGCGTCCGTTGAAGAGCTCGGCGGCGCGGTGGGCGATCAGAGCGGCGTCAACGTCACCCGTGATGTCGACGGCGTTGATGCTGAGGTTCATGCCGTACTCGTTCGTGGCCTGGCTGCTGGTGCGGGTGATCACAGACACCACTTCGCGATCCAGGCGCGACTTGAGGGAAACATCCGTTCCGCGTGCGAGCACAAGAACCTGCGCTGGCTGGGCCAGCAGGGGGAGGAGGTCGTGCAGTGTGCTCGAGAGTGTCGTCGCGAACTCCTTGCGCGTGCGACGGTCGGAGAGGCTTGTCGTGTCAACGGTCAGGACGACACCCGTTGCCTCGTTTTCCTTGAGTGAGGCGGCGCAGCTTGAGATCTCACTGGCGCGGACCGTGTCGACTCCGTGGTCGGACAGCTCCGTCACGATCGCGTCGAACGTGCCACCGCCCTCGCCGAGCACGAGAACCCGCGGCGTCGCTTCAGCGTAGGACGAGCCCGCGCGGGCGCGAGGCGGAGCCTCCGTGTTGACCCGGAAGGCGTCCCAATCGACTGCGGGCAACTCCCGGTCGATGACCGCGGAGCCTGTCTGCGCTGAGGCAGTTGTCTTGACTTTGCCGAACACGAGGGTCGAGCTTACACACCGGGTATCAAAATGCCTATGCAGCGCTCACTGAATACTCAGGGAGCGAGTGTGCCGGCCCACAAATGACCGCGGGCCGGCTCTCGTTTTATGCCGCTGACCAGCCACCATCGCTGGCGAGAACGATACCGTTGACGTTCACGCCATCGTCGCTGAGCAGGAAGGTGATCGACGCGGCCAGGGCGTCGCTCTCGACGGCGTCTGGCATCACCGCCATGCCGGCGCGAACCCGTTGCGCGCCGAGTTCCGACGCAAACGTTGCCTCGATGTTCGTGATGGTCGGGCCAGGGGCAACGGCGTTGACCCGTAGTCCACTCGGTCCGTACATGAACGCACTGCTCTTGGTGAGCCCGATAACGGCGTGCTTTGACGCCGTGTACGCGGCACCGGCAGCCGAGCCTCGGAGACCGGCCTCGGACGCTACGTTGACGATCGAGCCGTATCCGCGAGTGAGCATCGACGGAACGACCGCGCGCATGAGCTTCATGGTGCCGTCGACGTTGATGGCGAACACGCGCTTCCAGACCGAGTCGGAAATCTCGTGCACCGGGGTCATGTCGTCCATAATTCCGGCGACGTTCGCCAGGGCATCGATGGTTCCGCCTGCCGCATCAACGATCGACGCGATAGCGGCGTCATCGGTGATGTCTGCGACCACTGGCACGATCTCGGCCTCCGGCAGTTCAGCCGCGAACTCCTCGAGGCGTTCGCGGGAGATGTCAACGGCGATGACGCGTCCACCCTCACGGGCAACACGAGACGCGGTCGCGCGTCCGATTCCCGAGCCGGCACCGGTCACGACGACGGTCTTGCCGGTGAAGCGGCCAGCGCTGATGCGCTCGACCCACTGCGGGCGTTCGACCGGTACGTTCGCGACGTTCGATGAAACGGATGCTTCGCCACCGGCATCCGTTTCGGCAATCGTTTCCGAGGTTGGAACGTGTCCCTCTGCCGCACGCGCAACGAGTGCATCGAGCATCTCCTGGGAGAAGGAGCCCTTGCTGAGCTTCACGAGGCGCTTGATCGCGAGGCCGCGAACTGGGCGCATCACCTCGGGGCTCTGGCCACCCTGCGCGAGCATGTTGCGGAGGATGAGGCCTCCGACGGGGTGGTCGATCCAGGTGCCAATCGAGGAGTCTGCGGTGAGGGTCTGGGGTGCTGGAGCCATGGGATTCCTTCGTTTGGGGTGAACCGGACAACATTGTCCGGTTGTAGGCTACACCCGTGCCATCGAGTCCGAAAATAAATCGTGGTCCCAGTGCTGGGCCCGAGAATCGGCGGGCCCTGATTGCCGCTGCGCGCGAGGTCTTCGAATCGGAAGGGTTGAGCGCCCCGCTCAGTGCTGTTGCCCGCAAGGCCGGTGTCGGTCAGGGCAGCCTGTACCGGCACTTCCCCGATCGAACGGCGCTCGCCGTTGCCGTGTTCGACGAAAACCTTACGCAGCTCGAGGAATTTGTCGATCGTCCGGACAGCACCATCTACGACCTGCTCGACCGGGTCATCGATCAGGCCGTTGTCTCAACGGCGCTGATCGACCTGATCTGGGCGCACTCGCACGATGAGCGGGTGACGCATCTCGGTGAGCGGCTGCGAGGACTGATCGAACGCGAGGTCTCCCGAGCGCGAAGCGCAGGCGACATCGGCACCCACGTCACTGTCGACGATGTGCTGCTTGCCGTCTCTATGCTCGCCGGTGTGCTCGCCAGAAGCGACGCCGCCGAGCGCCGCGCGGCCGGCAGCCGTGCCATGACATTGTTCTCGCTCGCCTTCGCCCCGCGGTAGCGCCTAGGCCCGTTCCTTCGCCACCTGGTCACGGACGCCCTCAGCCACCTCGACAAACAGGTCGGGTGTCGGCTCGTCGGGTGGGCCGACGAGGAGCCCTTGGCCCGCGGTGGTGCCCGGAGATATTGAGCAGAGCGCCTGAAGGAATTTCTCACTGCATCGAGTGTTGCATTGCTGAATGACGTCCAATACCGCCCAGTCCACTCGTTCGAATCCTTCCGAAGGCCGCAGCGCGCTCGTCGTTGGAGCGACCGGTATCGGGGGCTCCGCTCTGGTCGACCTGCTCACCGAACAGGGTTGGCAGGTCACGGCGTTGTCTCGGCGTCCCGGTGCGGAGCGCGACGGTGTTCGTCCGCTCGCGGCTGACCTCCGCTCGGCCGAAGACCTCGCTCGAGTGCTCGCCGACGAGCGACCGACCCACGTGTTCTTCACCGCCTGGTCCCGTCAGGCGACCGAGGAAGAGAACATCGCCGTCAACGGCGGAATGGTCCGCGATCTGCTTGCGGCCCTTTCACACGCGCCACTCCAGCACGTCGCGCTCGTCACCGGCCTCAAGCACTACCTAGGCCCGTTCGAGGCGTATGGGCAGGGCAACATGCCAGACACTCCTTTCCATGAGGAAGAGGCACGGCTGGATGCCCCGAACTTCTACTATGCGCAGGAAGACGAGCTCTTTGCCGCAGCTGAACGTGACGGCTTCACCTGGTCGGTGCACCGCTCGCACACCGTTATCGGCCACGCCGTCGGCAACGCGATGAACATGGGGCTCACCCTGGCCGTCTACGCGTCGATCTGCCGGAAACTCGGCACCCCGTTCATTTTCCCTGGCTCGCTCACGCAGTGGAACGGACTCACCGACATGACTGACGCTACGGTGCTCGCCGAGCAGATGTTCTGGGCGTCGACGTCAGAAGCAGGGCGCGATCAGGCCTTCAACGTCGTCAACGGTGACGTGTTTCGCTGGCGCTGGATGTGGACACGCCTCGCCGAGTACTTCGGAGTCGAGCCGGTTGGCCCCGGTGCGGAGCCGCAGCCGCTTGAGCAGCAGATGGTCGGCGCAGAAAAGGTCTGGCAGCAGATCGTGCAGGAGCACGACCTCCTTGAGTCCGACTTGAGCCGGGTGGCATCCTGGTGGCACACCGACGCAGACCTCGGGCGCGAGATCGAGGTCGTCACCGACATCAGCAAGTCCCGGCTCGCAGGGTTCTCTGTGCACCACCGCACGGTGGACTCGTTCACCACGCTCTTCGACCGCTATCGCGCCGATCGGCTCATTCCGGGCGCGTAGATGTGAGACCCGTCCGGCCCATAGCGTCAGGTCGGTCGGGTCGCACCGCGACTACAAGTGGTTTCGATCACAAGCGAACGCTAACAAGGGCGCTTTGGCGCTTAAAATGGCGTTCTGGTCGAGTGAACGTTGCGTTGCCACGCCCCTGTAGAGGTGAAACACTTCGCTACATGCTTGCCGCAGTCATTGTCGTTCTCGTCACGGGCTTCTCGTTTGTTGGTTTGTGCCTGGTGCTATCTGCCGAGCAAAAGGCGCGTCGTCAAGACAGACGCCAACTAACCCGCGGCTGGCACCGTCACGTTTTATGAAGCGTTGAGCCGCGACAGCGAACGCCCAAGTAACCCATCGTGTCCGCATGCGGCTGGTGTCTCACGGTTCTGGTCCCGCTCGGCCAGCTACGGGGCCCGAACGGCCCTGTTGTGCATCGCTATAACCACGACCGGCGGAAAGAACACCAAACCGGTTAGAAGTATCGCGACTGGTCCCCAGGCAATAAGAAATAGGACCCCGCCGATGCCGATGAAAAGCACCGCGGTGAGCTGCAAAATCGTGCTGGCACGCGGACGCCGGTGCGCTGTTCCGTTTAGCCATAGCGGTATTGGCCGGTCACCTGCGGCGCGTACCTCAAGGATTGCGGATCGCGTAGCCAAAGTAAGCCCACCGACGAAGAAAAGAACGCCGAAGATGGTGACCAATTTATTCTCCCGTCGAAGGTGAGCCCAGCATCGCA
The DNA here is from genome assembly GCF_003668565.1 of Mycetocola zhadangensis. GTDB lineage: Bacteria > Actinomycetota > Actinomycetes > Actinomycetales > Microbacteriaceae > Mycetocola_A > Mycetocola_A zhadangensis. The sequence goes on along the minus strand of NZ_RCWJ01000002.1, from coordinate 130,121 downwards.
CGGAAAGCATGAATTCAGCACGATCCGAGTGCGGTGCGCTTCGATCGAGTGAAACAGCCGGATCGATCGCTCGGAAGTACTTCACGGGGTGTGTGATGTCCTTGCTACCTTGGTCGGAAAGCACGTGATTGACACTGGTTGCGGATCGGAGCACTGGGGTGGGCGAAGAGCGAAAAAGGTTCGGGATGTACCCGCAAGAGATCGCTGGCTTGGGGAGTTCGCTCGTGGGCGGAATCGGTATCGTGCTTTGTTTTCTCCAGCTTTGGGTGATTGGGGCTGCGCTGATTGCTGGCGGGGTGGCGCTGTTCATCTACGCGCAACGCTTGCGCCGCTTGCCCTACCAGACTCCTTCCGATTCGGACGACCGCGAGGTGTCATAGCCGCCGCTCCGCTGTGAGTCGCGCAGTCACCGAATCCAGGCTGGGTGCTTTCGAGACTGCGCAACTTCGACGGGTCCGGCTCATGTCGCACGGCGGGACGGAACCGACGGCATCGCGAGCACGCGGTAGGCGCTATCGTTCGACACAACGCCTCAGGTTGCACTCATGTCGAGAAGGAGCTTCATGCCGATGAGCGACGAAGAAGTGCCACCTTCGGACAAGCCTTCAAATCGAACGTGGTTATGGGTCGGCGTTGTTGTGCTCGTCCTTCACGCTGTCGTAACGGTCGCTGCCGCAGCCCTCCAAGACTGGTTGCTGGTCGGCGCTTCTGTGATCGTCGCTGTGGCGTGGATCTCATGGTGGGTGCACAACCTCCGCCGACTTGCGAAATAGCTGCGTGGCAATTGGATTCCGAGCAAACTCAATTTCAAGGCTCAGGTTCACCTCACCGAAAGCCGCTTCAACGGCTGATCCGAGACGCATCTGGGGCGGGCCCTAGGGGTCGCTGTGCGCCGTGAACTGGGACGCTCAGAGCCGTGGCCAGCGATGGGATCTGAGAGAACGAAGCTGGGGACCAGCTGGCTTTAAGCAACATTCCTACATTCCGTCAGCGGCGCTTTCTTCTCCGCACGGTTTGCCCAATTCCCCAATAGAACATGAGAGCGCTTAGCGCAAGTAACGCGATGCCCAGGCCCCAGTTAGGGACCCCGAGGACAGAGAACACCCCACTTCCCTCAGTTGACTCTCGGTTGGGCAGCAGGACCGCCACGACGCCCACAATCAAGGCGACAGATCCAAACCCAAGCGGAAAGCCTGGGTGCTTGAAATGCTCTTTGCGTTCGCTCATACGGTTCCCAACTTTTTCGGTAATCGGTGCGGGGTGCGACACAGACACTACTCGGCACCCAAGGGCACAACTTTCGCTGACTGGTGCTTCCGGAGCAGGAAAATTCCAAGGCATGTGAGCTCAGTGCAGGGGTGGAACCGGCACCTGTATATGTTGATCAGGCAACAGCCCCATTCATAGAAAGGCTGACCATTGCCAAAAATTCACGCTGCAGTGACCCCGTTTGGTCTTTTTGCTTTCGCACTGATGCTCGTCGGGTGCACGGCCACATCTCGGAGTGCGCCCGAAAACGCAGAAGTGGACATCCAGCCCGCCATGGTGATCGAAGACGCTCGCAGCCAGGCTGCGGAGGAAGGGCATTCTTCTCAAGAGGCGCTTCTGAGCGATGGGGCGGTGACGTTCGATGACTATGAGGCGTCGGTCGGGGCCTACATCACGTGCGTCACCGAACGTGGATTTCAAGTTGACGGTCCAGTGCTGAACCCGGCGGACAATGAGCTTCTTCTGCTTCAGGTGCTTGACGGAAACACAACCAACGCCGCGTCTGCTCAAGCAGACACGGACTGCCGGTCGAGGCACGTGAATCTGGTTGAGGGCGCCTATAGGGCGCTGACTGAACCGAGGATGGAACCGGCGCTCATCGAGGAGACCAATCGGTGTCTGGACAGTGAAGGGCTCGACTACAGCGGAGACGAGTTCAAGTTTGAAGACTATTTCCCGGCCGGAGTCGAGGATTCCAAGAGGCTAGAGATGGTTAGTTCGTGTGTGTCTCAGTCGCTGTACGAGCTTCACCCAAACCTTCCGTTCGTCGCGCTAGGTTTCTAGCGCGTTGCCGACCCCAGAACACCCGAAATGAAGAACGTCCCACTCGGTAAGGTGACTGCGCAAAATGGGTTCTGGATTGTTCTGGGCATTCTGATGGCAATATTCGCACCGCCCATTGGACTCCAGTTGGCCGGGATCGCGCTAGCTGCGTTCGGCGCGCTGGCGATGGCACGGCATATCCTCCTGCTGCGCAAATCCCGTTTTCGCGAGTAACCGTTCAGAGCGGTTATCGATCGCTGCTACTCGGTGGGTAAGGCCCGCTATTGGCTCCCGGCCATGTTTCACCGAAGGACGAACCTGCCCGCGTCCTTTAGTGAGGCACCGAGGTCCTCGTCCCTGACACGCTTGACCTGGTGATGGCTAGCGTGTGGGCGTCCGAACATCAGAGGCTGAGGTAAACGTGTGGCCCGCCTCCTTCAGGAGCGTTCGAGCTCTATCGCTGTCCGCGGATTGAACCATCAGCACGTCCCCGTCGAACGTCGAGGTGACGAATACGGCGCACCCCGCCGCAGATAGCGGGGCGACGAGTGAAGTGACGACGCCTGTGAGTCCGAAAGGGATCGGACCACTTGCGTACAGAGCTTTCCACGTGCCGTCGATCTTCGCGCTTGCGGGGGCTTGCTCGGAGAGGCACACGATCGACAGCTCCTGGGGAGTGCGCGTTATTGAGACATATCCGTCGCCTGGCGAGTGTCTCAGGAGTTCGTCCGGGACCTGGGCGGACGCGGGCAGGCGGGCGATGACGTAGTCACCGGTCAGCGGGTGGAGCTCGACAGAAGGGGTGGGCATCCGAGTGTCCTGTTTCTGCTCACGCGGAAGGCCTCAGATGGAAGCCACTATCGTCGCGTTGCCACCATCATGCAGGATCTCAGCCAACCGCCGAAATTCAGCAGGGTCCGGTCGATCGCTTCTGGCGTAACGGTCCCGAGCATTCCAGCCGATGTACGGGGTGCGTCTTGCAATCCATGGAGAACAGAAACGTCGCGCCCTGGAGCCCGTTCCGCTTAGCGCTTCGCGATCGCCCTCACTCCGAGCACCACCGCACCGACGGCTGCGATCCACGGGCCGGCGATGAGGATCGGGTCGATCCACTGGTGGTTCAGGTCAACGCGCTTCTTGCCGAAGCGCGATGAGATGCCGCCGCGGCTGAACTCGCTGAGCACCCCGGTCTCGGTGATCGGGTTGTCGGGCCGCGTGGTCGCGAAGGAGCGCAGATGGCTTTCGATGGCGTCGACCCGATCGGCGCCGAGCAGGATCAGCCAGTGCGCCGCGCGGCCCTCGCTGTATTTCGCGTAGGCGAACTTGCGGAGAACCCCTGACAATCCGTGCGGCGGCGATGACGTGCCGAAAACCGGAGTGAGGAATTTGTGCTCGATCGACCGTTCCCGTGGCCATTTCTCCTCCTGGCGCTCGGGAAAGTCCCAGTGCGCACCTGTCGCGCTCGGGTCGAATCGCTCGCGTGGAACCGACGGTCGGTCCTTCGGGTCGAGGTCGGCACCCCACCCGGGGATGCGGGCACGAAGCTCGTCATTCGACTCGGCGCGAGGCGGGTGGTTCGCTGTGTACGGCATAGTCTTCCCTCTTCCTGTCAGGCGCCTGGAACGATGACCGGTTTGATGCAGTCATCGAGCTTCGCCGAGAACATGTGGTACCCCTCGGCGATGTGCTCGAGCGGGATACGGTGCGTGACGATATCGTTCGGCTTGAGGTAGCCGTTCTGGATGTGTTCGAACAACCGCGGCCACTGGCGCTTCGCCGGCGCCTGGTTCATTCGGAGCGTCAGGCCCTTGTTCATGGCATCGCCGAACTTCACGGCGCTGAACATGGGTCCGTATGCGCCCATCACAGAAACGGTGCCGCCCTTGCGGACCGAGTCGATGGCCCAGTTGAGGGCGATGGGTGATCCGCCCTGCAGCTTGAACTTCGCGGCCGTCACGTGCTGGGTGAAGTTGCCGTCGGCCTCGGCCCCGACCGCATCGATCACGACGTCGGCGCCGAGGTAGTCTGTGGCCTTCTTCATTTCGACCACGATGTCGTCGTACTCGGCGAAGTTGTACGTCTCCGCGTGCGCGAAGGTGCGGGCCTTCTCGAGTCGGTACTCGAGGTGGTCGATGACGATCACTCGACCGGCGCCCATAAGCCAAGATGACTTGGCGGCGAAGAGCCCGACAGGGCCTGCTCCAAACACGACAACGGTGTCGCCCTCCGAGATGTCGCCGAGCTGAGCGCCAAAGTATCCGGTGGCGAGGGCATCGGTGCACATGAGCGCGTCTTCGTCCTCGAGCCAGTCGGGGATGATCGACGGGCCGACGTCGGCAAATGGCACCCGCACGTACTCGGACTGCCCGCCGTCATATCCACCGCAGGTGTGTGAGTAGCCGTAGATCCCGCCGACCGCCGTTGCGTTGGGGTTCACGTTGTGGCAGTTCGAGTAGAGGCCGCGCACACAGAAGTAGCACGAGCCGCAGTACACGTTGAATGGGACCATGACGCGGTCACCGACCTTGAGGTTCTGGACCGATGAGCCAACCTGCTCGACAACACCGATGAACTCATGCCCGAAGGTCATGCCCACCCGGGTGTCTGGCATCATGCCGTGATACAGGTGCAGGTCAGAGCCACAAATCGCGGCAAGGGTGACTCGCACGATCGCATCGTTCGGGTGCTCGATCGGCGGCATCACCTTTTCTTCGACGCGGACCTTGTACGGTCCGCGGTACACCATCGCTCGCATTTGCACTCCCGTCGTCATTCCGTGTCAGCTAGGTTCACACTGTCCGGGGATGAGTGACAGGGGGTTGTTTCGACGGTGAACCGGGGTTATAGCCCCCGCTAATTGGTCGGTTCTCGATCGCTAGGCTGGGCAGCATGAGCCGATTCGGACCCCTCGAAGCCCGCGGCACCACTCTCGTTCTCGGGGACGCTGGCGGCCATCATGCCGAACTGACGGCATCCGCTCTCGTGCTTCGCGAGTATCGGGAGCAACCGCTCAGTCTCGAGTGGTTCCGTGTTGAGAGTGTCACGCTGGAGGTGCCGGAAACGCGGTTTCGGCTGCCAGGTCTGGTGTCGACCGTTGCGCTCGGTGTTCTCGGCTCGCTCTTCGGTGATTGGAATATCGCCGATGACATTCAGGATGGCACTCTGACGGTGTCTGTTGTCGGTGCTGAACCGATGGTGATGCCGATCACCCGCCACCACGTCGGCGGCTACTGGGCCAAGAGCGTCAGGGCCGCGTCGGCGCTTCTCGCCCGGCTTGTGGCGGACCCGGCGTCGCGGCAGCTTCTGCACTCGCCGGAGAGGGTTGTGAAGCTTCTCGCCTCCGGCCGGTGACGTGATCGCTCGACGTGCGGGATGGCATCCCTCTGGTGTTGATCGACGGGCAGCGCCAGAATGAGGCGATGGACGACCTCGCCGACTTTCGCAATGCGGTTCAAACGTGGGTGACCGGACCGACGGAGTCGATGCCCTCCGGACTCTCGAAGCGTGCCGACGACGTTGCACTGGTCGTTCTGGTTGAGGGAGACAGCGACCGGGTGGCGATCGAGGCGCTCGCCGAAGCGCGCGGCCGCGACCTCGAAAGCGAGCGGGTGGTGCTGCTGCCGATCGGGGGAGCGATGAACATTCGGGCGTACCTCTCCCGTCTTGGACCCGCCGGTCTCGGCATGGACGTTGCCGGGCTGTGTGACGCCAACGAGCTGGGCTACTTCCGTCGAGCGATGGAGCACTCCGGCCTGGGCGCCGAGCTCGACGTGAGCGGGATGGAGGAGCTCGGGTTCTTCTCCTGCGACGCCGACCTCGAGGACGAGTTGATCCGAGCGCTCGGCATCGACGGGGTTGAACGTGCTCTCGCTGCAGAGGGGGACCTTCGGGCGTTCCGCACCTTTCAGAATCAGCCAGCGCAGCGCGGGCGGGAGACCCCAGCTCAGCTGCGCCGTTTTCTCGGAACGATTGGCGGTCGCAAGAGCAGGTACGCCCGGGTGCTCACCGGGGCACTCGGGAGTGCGCCAGCCCCGCGTCCACTCGAACGCCTGCTTGAGTACACGGCATCCTGAGCAGGTGCGTGTGCGTCAGCCGATCGCCTTGCGGATCAGGGCGGCGATCGTCTTCTCGTCCTTTTCGGTCAGCTCGGTCAGCGCGAATGACGTCGGCCACATGGTGCCGTCGTCGAGCATCGCCGGATCGTTGAAACCGAGGGTCGAGTACCGCGTGTTGAACTTGTCTGCCGGCTGGAGGAAGCAGAGCACCTCGCCGTTCTTCGCATAGGCAGGCATGCCGTACCAGGTCTTCGGGAAAAGTTCGGGTGCAGTTCTCGAGATCAGGGCATGCAACTGTTCAGCGATCGCACGGTCGGAGTCCGACATCTCGGCGACCTTCGCCAACAGGTCGGCCTCGCCCTTCTCACGCGCCTTGGCGTCTCGTTCGTCTCGTCGAGCTTCGGCTTTGAGTTCGCGGGCGCGCTCCTTCATGGCCTCGCGTTCCTCGGCGGAGAATCCGTCCTGTGTGCCGGAGACCCTGGTGTCCTTGGTGCTCATTGCTTTGTCCTTCGTCTCGATGCCTGGATGTTTCGGGAGGTGGCTTCCATGTTAGAAACTGGCGCGTGGCATCCGCTTCTTGAAAACTGATCGATCCCGCAGGCAGGTCGCATAGGCTTGTCAGTCTCGCGCCGCGCATGCCGGCACTTCCCTCCTTCTTTCCTTCCGAATGGCAACGCCTGTGTCTTCTCCAACGACCACAACGACCGAGACCTCAGCCTTCCCGTGGATCGGTCTGCTCACCCTGGCCGGTGCTATTTTCATCTCGGTCACCAGTGAGTTTCTGCCCACCGGGCTGCTGCCGGAGATGGCAAGCGAGCTCGATGTCAGCCTGTCGACGGCTGGCTTCCTCGTCACCGTCTTCGCAGGCACCGTCGTTCTCGCCACAACGCCGCTCGCTGCCCTGACGCGCAGATACTCGCGCAAGGGCCTCGTCGTTGTCGTGTTGGGTGTGCTGGCGCTGGCTAACGTGCTTGCCGCTGTCGCCCCGACTTACGAGGTGCTCGTCGGCGCTCGGGTGCTGGGCGGTCTCGCGCACGGACTCTTCTGGGCGGTCGTCGCTGCATACTCGGCCCACCTGGTTCCGAAACAGCAGCTTGGGAAGGCCATCGCGATCACCGCTGGCGGCGGGTCAGCGGCGTTTGTACTCGGTGTTCCTGTGGGCACAGCGCTCGGGCATGCTTTGGGCTGGCGCGTCGCATTCGGCATCATCGCGGTGGTCATCGTGCTGCTGGCGCTCGCCGTGATCAAGTTCCTGCCGCCGGTCAACCACCACGTTGTGCTGAAAACCGGCGAGATCCCGCTGCCCCTGCGCAAGGACCGCAGCATGAGGGGCATCGGTTTTCTCTGCCTCATCATCGTGATTCTCATCACAGGCCAGAACATTTATTACACCTACATCGCGCCGTGGCTCATTGAAGCGGCCGGCTTCTCCGAAGACAGCGTGCCGTTCCTGCTGTTCCTCTACGGTGGCGCCGGGGCCGTTGGTCTCGTCCTCGCCGGTTTCGCCTCCGACCGCTTCCCGAAACGAGGGTTCGCCATCGCGCTCCTGTCCGTGATGGCCGCGGTTGTTGCGCTCGCTCTCTGGTCGGCAAACCCCGTTGTGGTTGTTGTGGCGATCGTGGTCTGGGGAACGTCATTCGGCGGCATCCCTGCAATGCTTCAGACACGGATGCTGCACACCGCGTCATTCCGGACGCGCGACCTTGCGGCGGCGCTGCAGACCACCGCATTCAACGTGGGGATCGGCGGAGGGGCACTGGTGGGTGGCCTCCTGCTCGACGGCAGCGGAATCACCTCCCTTCCCGGCACACTCGTGCTCTTCGTCGCGGTTGCCTTCGTGCTCATGGTCGGCTCCGACGCGCTTCGAACGGCTCGGGCCCGCCGGGCCCTCGCGAGCTAGGATTTGTCGGGCCCATGGGACATTCACACGCGCACTCCACCGCCGAACCCTCGGTGGACGCACTGGCGACCCGGCGACGAGCGAACCGCCTTCTTGCCGCGATCCTGATTCCGCTGACCCTGGCCACTGTGCTCGGGATGGCCTTGCTGTGGCCGAGTGGTTCGAGCGACGACGTCCAGGTCGGCAATCCATACTCGGTGGCCGGCGGCATGAGCTTCCAGACCGGCACTGTGGAGAACACGACAGTTGCTCCCTGCCTGTATCCATCTGCCAACGCGCCAGAGGGGCAGGAGTGCACCGTCACCGAGCTCGTCCCCGACGGTGGCGACGGCCGTGTCTCGGTCGAGATCCCGCCGGAAATCAGCCGCGAGGTGACTGTTGTCGCTGGCGACCGCATCCGTTTCATTGATCTGGGTGACCGCGCTGACAATCCGGCCGCGCGCTACTCGTTCATCGATTTCGTGCGCACCGCGCCCATGGCGCTCCTCGCGGCGGTCTACGCGCTCGTCGTGGTTCTTGTCGCCCGGTGGCGTGGTCTGCGGGCGCTCCTCGGTCTGCTTGGCGCCTATCTGGTCGTCGCGAACTTCATCCTCCCCGGTCTCGTCGAGGGCAAACCGCCGCTCCTGCTCGGGCTCGTCGGATCGAGTGTGATCATGATCGCTGTGCTGTACTTCGCACACGGGTTCTCGGCCCGCACCTCAACGGCGCTGCTCGGCACGATTTTCGGGCTCGTGATTACCTCCCTGGTGGCGGCATGGGCGACCGGGGCAGCGAACCTCACCGGGCTCAACGACGACGCGGACTACACCCTGTCGTACGCGACCGGGTCGATCTCGATCTCAGGCATCCTGCTCTGCGGGCTCATCATCTCGGGGTTGGGTGTGCTCAACGACGTGACGATCACCCAGTCGTCTGCGGTGTGGGAAATGCACGAGCTCGCTCCCGAATCGAGCGCGCGACGCTTATTCGCCGGTGCCATGCGGGTCGGTCGCGACCACATCGCCTCGACCGTCTACACGATAGTTTTCGCCTACGCCGGTGCGGCGCTTCCGCTGCTCATCCTGCTCTCCCTGCAGGATCGGCCGTTTCTCGAAACCATCTCGAGCGGCGAGCTGGCCGAAGAAATCGTGCGCACCCTGGTCGGTTCCATCGGACTCGTGCTCGCCATCCCCGTCACAACGGGCATCGCCGTGCTCGTCGTGAAGGCGGTCGGCTCCGGCCCGGCTCTCCCCGAGGACTCCGAGGTCGAGACCTCACCTTCTTCTGCACAGACGGATGCCGTCAGTGCGATCAATCGCCCGCCTCGCGTTTCGTGGGCGGCTGGCCTCAATCACTCGGCCGCGCCACGGCCTGCAGCGACGAAACCGCAGGCCTCGGTCCCGGGAACATCGCTCGAATCTCACCCCGGAGTGTCGTCGGATGGGCTGACCCGTCGCTCTCGCCGACAGCATGACGCCGGAGCTGACGTCGAGTCCTGAGGTCTTCCCGCCCGTTTCCGGGCGGGAGCTCTGCGCGTAGCTTGGCGCTAAGTCGCGAGGGCTGGACTGATGTTGTGGTTGCGCCGAAACAGGTTTTCCGGGTCGTAGGTGCGCTTGATCTCGGCCAGGCGGGCCAGGGTGGTTGGTGAGTAGAGCAGGGCGGGGTCCTCGCCAGCCGGCGCATTTGAGAAGCCGGCGTATATGCCCTGGAGGTACGGCGCGAGGTTTCCCCAGAGCGCATGCACGCGGTCCGAAGCTTCTGCCGGTGCATCCGGTGGCAGGAACGCCACCGAGATCACGAGCGCTTCACTGTCGCGGAACCCGAACGCCGTCGCGTCGTTCGGCACCCGGTTGAACGCGCCGACCAGGCTCCGAATCATCAACACAGATCCGCCAAGCTCGCCGTACATGCCCGAGAGCGCGCCAATCATCTCGTCACTCATTTCACGAGCAAACGCGTTATGCCCGACGAACGTCATTCCCTCCGGCGGATGAGCCTCCTCCAGAACATCGGCGTACGGCTGGGCCGTGATGGCGTCACCCGTGAGGCCCGGCAGGGCGCGGAGAGGAGCAAACGCCGCGTCAGCCGCTTCCGAGTCGTCCCCGGCGTAACAGACGAGGATCTGCACACCACCCGGCATCCCCGGGAACTCGGGCATCGCGAGGAACGTCGTGTTGAGTTCCTCTGGCGCATCACGCATGACGTCCCGCCATCCCGCGAGAAGTTCGGCGAGGTCTGCCTTGCCGTACAGAAGTGACCCGGCGAAAACACGCGTCAGGTGATGCGCCTGGAAGGTGAAGTCCGTGATGACACCGAAGTTTCCGCCTCCACCACGGATGGCCCAGAACAGGTCAGCGTGTTCGGTCGCACTGACACGGAGCTGCTCGCTTCCCGCCGTGACCACGGTTGCACCGACCAGGCTGTCGAGTGCGAGCCCGTACTTTCGAACCATCCACCCGATGCCGCCGCCAAGGGTGAGCCCGCCAACACCAACCGAGACGGTGTCGCCTGAAGAGAGTGCCAGCTGCTCGCCGCCGAGTGTTGCGGCCACCTGTCCCCAGGTTGCGCCTGCCCCGATCCGCACGATGCCCTCAACCGGATCGATGACGCTGACGTCGTTCAGTGCGCGGAGGTCGATCACGAGGCCGCCGATATTGGTGCTGAAACCACTGCCGCTGTGCCCGCCACTCCGCACCGACAGCTCGAGGCCATGTGAGCGAGCGAAAGCGACGGCAACGCCAACGTCGTCACCATCGGCCGGCCGCAGCACGAGCGCCGGCGCGCTGACCACGCCGTAGACGCTGCCGTAAATGGCGCTGACCGCTTCATATTCAGGATCGCTCGGGAGAACGACGGCGCCAGCGACTGACTGTCTGAGGTCGGCGATGGCGTCGGGGTGCAGGAAGGAAGATTCGACGGTGGTCATGGTTTTTCACTCCGCGGTTGTCCGGTCAGGATTCCCGCACGAGTTTTCTCCGCCACCGGCCGGAGGTCAAGGGGGCCGCTAGCGTGCGGTCGCTCCCGGACCGGCCGGAGTCTCCTTGGCGTCCTGCAGGGGGAAGACCACCTTCTGCACGATGATGATCGCCGATGCCGCCACCGGGATGGCGACGAGGGCGCCCAGAATTCCGCCGATCGCTCCACCAGCGACAGCGGCGATGACCACGATGGCTCCGGGAACGGCAACGGCCCGGTTCATGATTCGGGGGCTCAACACGTAGGCCTCGATCTGCATGTATACGAGGTAGTAGATACCGGCGAGAAGAGCGGTGAACGGCGAGACGAAGAGGCAAATGAGCGTGTTGATGATCGACGCCGTCAGTGTTCCGACCAGGGGGATCAGCGAGCCAAGGAAGGCAATCACCGCGAGCAGGAACGGCAGGGGCGCCCCGATGATAGACAGGAAAATCAGGCTGAGGATTCCGTTGCACAGCGCGAGCGAGACCTGACCGACGACGTAGCGTCCGACCGCGCCGGTGATCTCCTCGGTGATCTGCGCGAAGCGCACACGGCGATACGCGGGCACAAATCGATACGTGATGCCCTTCATCGAGCGAAGCGACGCGAGGAAGTACAGGGTGAGGATGACAACGATGGTCGCACCGGTGACTCCGCTGGCGACGCCAGCGCCGACTGCCGCAAGTCCTCCGCCGATAGCGAGGAGGTTCTTCGGGTCACTGACGAAGTCGACGCCGCCGCTGATCGCATCGTCGATGCTGATGACGCCACCGAGCGCGTTCTGAACGTCTTCAATCAGAGTGCTTCTGGTGAGCTCCTGCTCGAGCCGCGGGAGGTCCTCGACCAGGTTGGTGATTTGTGTGACGAGCACGGGAATCACAGCGAAGAGCAGGCCGGCGAAGACACCGAGAACGGCAATGACCACAAGCAGGATCGCGAGCGTCCGTGGCATCCGCTTCTCGAGCCAGGTGACGAGCGGATCGAGTCCGAGTGCCAGGAAGAGGGCGACACCGATGTAGATGAAGACGGTGCCGAGCTGGGTGACGATGCCGCCGATGACGAGGGCGGTGAGGACACCGAGTGCTCCGACGAGGCCGATGCGGAAGGCGTTGACGCTGAAGCCAGGTGCGTCACTTCCGGTCTGAATGGCGATGTCAGGTTTGAGGTTCTTTGCGTCCTCGACCACCTGTTTGCGATTTCTGCGCATCGTTCCCTGCTTGCATGTCGGTGAACCGGCTGACGCCGGAAGACGAAGACCGTCTCAGGTCAATCGTGCCTCACCCTACGCACTGATCCGGTCGGCTCGCCGCATGGTTGCGGTGGGCCGACCGGATCAGGTAGGTGTTTCGAAAGTTACGCCTGCGGAACGGACGCGGTCGCGTGGGCGCTCGCGAGAACTTCCTCGAGGGCAGCTGAGGCTTCCTCAGGGGTGAACTTCTGGGCGAGGGCCAGCTCGGACTCGAGGATCTGGCGAGCCTTCATCAGTAGTCGCTTCTCGCCAGCGGAGACGCCGTGGTCCTGGTCGCGACGCCACAGGTCGCGGACAACCTCGGCGACGCGGTAGACACTTCCGCTTGCCATCTTCTCCTGGTTGGCCTTGTACCGGCGTGACCAGTTGCCCGGCTCCTCGACGAACGGCTCACGCAGCACGTCCGACACGGCCTGGACGCCAGCGGCGTCGATGACGTCGCGAACTCCGACGAGTTCGGTGTTGTCGATCGGCAGCTTGATGACCAGTTCACTCGTGTGAGCGCTGAGCGTCATGATCTTCTTCTCGACGCCCTTGATCAACCGCGTTGAGATTTCGGTGATGGTGACCGCGCCGTGGTGAGGGTAGACGAGTGTTTCTCCGACGGTGAAATTCATTTCCGGTGTACCTCTTTTTTCAATCGGTCCTTCAACGAAGGACAACGTGGATGCCGGTCGGCGCGGGAAGCGGCCGGTCGGGGATTTAGCAAAACTGGGTTTCGAGCAGGGTGGCTGGCAGGAGTCTGGTGAGCTCGTCCACGAGATCCTCGTCTGACACCGAAACACGACCCTTGAGGGTCGATCCGATCAGGGTGAGGGCACCGCCAGCGACGAACGTCGCCGTGAGTTCCGGGCGCGGACCGATCGGCAATCCGCCGAGGGTGTCGATCGAGTCGAGCCACAGACTCGCGTAGCCGTGCACGACTTCGTCATACGCCCCGCGTGAGAGCGACAGGTCGAGCACCGTCTCGTAAACCGGATAGTGCTTGACCATGTGTGTGAGCAGGCCACGGTAGCTGTCGTGTGCCGCGTCGCGCCGGTCGGCGGCATCTGTGCTGACAAGAAGGGCGACGGATGCTCGCACTTCAGCCAACTGGACGTGCAGGTACTCGCGGGCCAGGTCATCGAGGCCGCTGAAGTGGGCGTAGAACGAACTGCGGCTGATCGCTGCCGTGCGGACGATGTCGCTCACCGTGATGGGAGTGGTCTTCGCAGAGGTCAGTGACTCAACCGCCGAAAAGATTGCCCGCCGGGTTTTCTCCGCACGCGGGTCTGATTTGAGAGAGCGCTCCGAATCCACGGGGGCTTCTGAGCGCAACATCAGACCAGTCTACCACTTCTCGGACAGGTGTCCGACAACAGCCGACCGCTTCCGTGGTAATGCAGAAAAGAAGACCTATTCGTCGACGATTCCGATGAATCCGCTGCCGACGCCATCGACCTCGGTGCGGCTCTTTCCTGCCGCCGGGTCAGGCAACTCGTCAGGGTCGTGGTGGGAGCAGGTGAGATATGTGAAGTCCGGCCACCACTTCTTCGGGCGGGTGGTCTCGGTGAAGCCGCAGACGTCACAGCTGAGCTCGACCCACACCGCCTTCTTGCCGGTGCGGTTGGCGCGGGACTGGATGAGCCAGGCGGGAGGCGCGCTGTCGAGTTCCGCGAGTTCTGCTTCGCTCAGTCGCGACGGGATGCCGTGTCGCGCCGCCATTTCCAGCGGAATGTCCAGTCGTTGTGCGGCTTCTCGTCTCGTAACCATGTCGCTTAATGATAGGCGCCGCCGTTCTCCACAGGCGCGACTTTATGCACAGTCCCTCACTCGGGGAATGGAATTCCCAGCCAAAGCGGCTAATCTCGAAGAATCCTGTCCGACGCTCGGCGCACCTCGCCAGTGTCACCCGCTGAGAAACGATGCCATCGGAGAGCCAACGCGCTCCCGCCAGGCCGGAGATATATGTCTGAGAACCTCGCCCGAGAGAGCGGTTCCATCGACCCAACAGCAGCGACGCCTTTCCCAACTCGCGCGAGCCTTCGCCGGGCGGCCCAGCCGTCCACGAGCGGCCATGCCCGTCGCAGTGTCACGGCCCAGAGTGCGGGAGTCAGCGCACCGCCCGTCAAACGCGCGACAGGCGAATCGCGGTGGCGCAGCATCCGTTCAATGCTCATCATGGCGCTCGTCGTTCCCGGCATTTTTGGCACGATCGCCCTGCCCGCGTACGCGTTCGAAACCACTCCGGCAGCGACAACCTCTCCCGTCTACGACACCGGAGCGCAGTCGCTCATCGTGAATAACTGGCAGGGCGAGAGCGTCAGTCGAGACGCTTACTCGGCGACGACCCCGGAGGAGCTGTCTGCGACAAAGGCAGCGCTCGCCGCTGCGGCTGCCAAGGCCGCTGCAGCAGCTCGGGCAGCGGAGGCCAAGGCATCGAGCGGTTCCGGGAGCTCCGGGAGCTCCGGCGGATCAGGTGGGTACCCCTACAGCACCTCCGACCCCGAACTCGCCGCCTTCCTCGCCGGAAAGAGTGACACCTGGATTCGACCCGTCGCCGCTTCGATCTCCTCGCCGTACGGCCCCCGAGGTCTCATCTGCAACGGCGCCGGCTGCTCCAATAACTTCCACGACGGCATCGACTTCGGCACAAGCTGTGGCACTCCGGTGAAGGCCATCTCGGCCGGCCGGGTGACGTTCACCGGCAATGCAGGCAGCTACGGTCAGCGGGTCGTTGTCGACCACGGCAACGGAGTGGCTTCGATCTACGGGCACCTGCAGACCGGCTCATTCAAGGTTTCCGTTGGCGACCTCATCGAAGCCGGAACCGTTGTGGCCGGCGTCGGAGCGACCGGAGTTGTGACGGCCTGCCACCTCGACCTGAAGATCGGCATCAACGGCAGCTTCACCAGCCCTGTGCCCTACCTCGCCAGCCGAGGGCTGTCACTGTAGCCTCGCGCTGCCGGCGGCTGTCGCCTAACCTGAAACCCGGGGAACGTTTTCGGGGGACGAAGATGGCACAACAGGCCACGCTGCGATCGGTCAAGCGTCTGTTCGCCGCGCTTGCGGTGGTTTCGGCTGTCGTTTTCTGGCCAGCGGATGCCCCGGCATCGCACGCGGGAACGCTCCCGCCGGTTGCGACAGCGGTCTCTGCCGCACCCGCAACAGGAGCGGTCATCGCGACGCTGCGCATTCCGCGGTTCGGTGCGGAGTACGCCGAGCCGATTGGTGAGGGCATCGGTGAGGCCGCCGTCCTCAATCACATGATCGGGCATTTCCCTGGAACGGCAATGCCTGGGGAGCCGGGCAATTTCGCGCTCGCCGGGCACCGGGTGACCCATGGTAAACCGTTCAACCTCATCGGCAGCCTCGTTGTCGGTGATCCGATCGTTGTTGAGACCGCCGACGGACAGTACCTGTATCGGTTCCGCGCCTCTGAGTACGTTCAGCCGTCCGCCATCGACGTCACGTACCCGGTGCCGAGGCAGGACGTGTCTGTGAACCCGGAGAAGGTCATCACCTTTGTGGCCTGCAACCCGCTCTTCTCGACAGCGGAGCGGATCATCGCCTACGGCGTCTTCGAATCGTTCACCCCCGCTGGGTCGGCAGAGCCGCGCGTCGGATAGTGCGGTGATCAGCCCGCTGAGCGCTTGAGCGGCGCCGTTCGTGGCCCGGCGTCGTAGCGCGCGAGTGCGTCGGCGTCCTGCGCAAGCCTGGACACCCGGCGGGCGGTGTCCAGTGCCTCGACCGGGTCATCGGCCGCATTGGCCAGCGCCAACTGTCGCTCAGCCTCGGCGAGCCGAGTGCGAGCGTCTGCACCAACCCGACCGCGGTTGTCTTCGATGAAGCCGCTGGCCACATCGAGGTGACTGCGTGCTGAGAAGAGAGCCCCGCGCAGCGCCTCGCGCGCGTTGTCGATGCGCTGCTGCTGACTCCGCGCCGTCGCCAGGGCGGCATCGAGGCGTGAAACGGCGTCGCGAAGTTCGTCCAATCGGGCCAACGGATCCGGCAGCTGCCTGCGGTCGGTGACGAGCGCGATCGTCGCCGTGGCGACATCCAGTGCTCGTGAAATCTCGTCGGCAGACTCAGGAAGTGTCGCGGCGTCGCGTTGTGCTGCCGCATCACTCACGGCACGGCGGGTCTGAGCCACGACGGTGGCGAGTTCGGCGCTTGAAGAATCGAGGCCGGATGCTGTCCGGCTGACGGATTCGATGGCGTGGCGAGCCGCTCGCAGCTCTTGAGCGGCGGAGTCGAGGGCTTCCGCTGCCGGTTCGCGTGCGGCGAGTTTTTGCCGTGCAATGGCCAGCGCCGACTGCGCCGCGGAGAGCGACTCGGTTGCATGGGCCGGGGCGGACTCGACCCGTGAGTACGTTGCCGGCGCGTAGGTTTCGCTGAGCCTGTCGAGGGTCGCCTCCGCCTCGGCAACCTCAGCCCGTGTCGCCGCGATGCCCCGTTCGAGTTCGGACAGCTGTTCGGGTGCAGATCGCTCGATCGATCGCCGACCGTCCAGCTGGGTCATCTCGGTTGTGAGACCCTGTGAGATCGCGCCGCACAACTCGACAATGCGTTCCGACCAGCGGCGTCGCTGAGAGTCGCTGTCTGGCACAGCGTCGTGAAGTTGCTGGTGCAGGTGAAATGCCTCGCGCAGCTGCTCCCGGCCCGACTGAACGGCGGAGGCCAGACCAACAGCTGCGCGATCACCGAACTGGGCGCGGGCGAATTCGACCTCGTCCTCGGCGGCGCTCAACAGGTCGTCGACTCGCACCAGCTCGACGCCAGCGGACTGCTCAAGCGCAGCGCGCGTTGACACCGGGTCGATACCCCGTGTGCGCTGGCGTGAGCGCAGTGCTCGTGCACCGAGAATCACCGCGAGCGCGGCTGTTCCGAAGACAAGAAGCGACGGGAGCCACCACAGTCCGTTCAGCATGCTCCGAGTGTAGGTCGGGCCGTTGGGAGGACGCCGAGAACGGCCAGCGGAATGAACGCTAGCCGAGGAGAAGCTTGCTCAGCTGGTCCGTTGAGTGGACGACGGCCATCGCGTGCTCGGCCTCGACGGGAGAGCCGTAGCCCCACTCGACCATGATGGTCGGGATCCCGTGCACAGCGGCGCCTTCGACGTCGTGATGACGATCGCCGACGAGCACAACCTGGTTGAGGTCGATCTCCTTCGCGGTGAGGCGGAGGAGTGCTTCCTGGATCACGTCGGCCTTCGAGCTGCGCACCTCATCTTCCGATGCGCCACAGAGCTCGGTGAAGTACTGGCTCAGATCGAAGTGGTCGAGCACGGCACGCACCTGCGACTCGGGCTTGCTGCTCGTGATCGCGATGGGAATTCCTGCGGCGAACAGGTTCTTGATGACGCCGGCGATGCCCGGGTAGACGGCTGAACCGGTCCACGGTCCGTCGATGTCTGAGATACCGCGGTAGACGGTCAGGGCGTTGAAGGCCTCAGCGGCGGTCATCCCTGCGCGAACCTCGAGCGATTCAAGCAGGGGTGGTCCGACCCAGTTCAGCAGTTCGTCGTCGGATGGGACGGGGAGACCGAGCGCAACAAAGGTCTTGGCGAGACGGGCGACGATTCCGGGAGCGGAATCTGTGATCGTGCCGTCGAGGTCGAAGAGCACGCACGACCAGGTTCGGGTGACCGTGCCGGTGCTCGTCAGTTCGGGTGAGGTAATAGACATAGGGACTCTATGATAGGCAATTTCGCGATCAACGCCACAATTACCTGTGTGTAAGCAGGGAGCTCCTAGAACAAGCGCCCGTCTGCGTTGTCGAGTCCGCGCATGGCGTCGTAATCAAGAACGAGACAGCGGATGCCACGATCCTCGGCAAGCGTCCGGGCCTGCGGTTTGATTTCCTGGGCCGCGAAGACACCCGAAACCGGTGCGAGGTGCGGATCCCGGTTCATCAGTTCGAGATAGCGCGTGAGCTGCTCAACGCCGTCGATGTCCCCGCGCCGCTTAAGTTCAACGGCGACGGACGCGCCGCTGGAGTCCCGCGCGAGGATATCGACTGGGCCGATCGCCGTCATGTACTCACGGCGAACGAGGGTGTGGCCATCGCCGAGAAGTTCGATCTGTTCGGCAAGCAGTTTTTGCAGGTGCGCTTCGACACCATCCTTCTGCAGTCCGGGGTCGATGCCCAGTTCGTGCGCCGAATCATGCAGCACGTCGTAGATCGAGACGATCAGTGCGTCCCCGGTCTTGGCGTGCGTGACCTTCCAGGTCTCCGTGACACCGGCATCCGCCTGGGTCTGATCCGGTTCAACGATGGTGAGGCTGCACGGCGGGCTCATCCAGTTGAGTGGCTTGTAGCTGCCGCCGTCGGAGTGGACGAGGAGGCTGCCGTCGCTCTTCACCATGAGCAGGCGCGTCGCCAGCGGGAGGTGCGCCGAGAGTCGTCCTGCATAGTCAACGGAACACTTCGCAATCACCAAACGCACTCGACGAGTGTAGCCCGGCTCAGGGCAGCGCGCCCACCGGTCAGGATTGTCAGGGCGTTGGAGCCGGCCGCACCTTCTGCTCGCGGGCGGCCGGGGACGCGAGGCCCGAAAGCACGACCAGAATGAGGACGACGTAGAGCGCATTGAGCAGGCCGACCTGGTCGCCGAGCAGGCCGATCAGCGGCGGTCCGACGAGGAATGCCAGGTAGCCGATCATGGCGACGGCGCTCACCCGGGCTGCGGCGTTTTTGCCCTCAGCAGCCGCAGACATGCCGAGCGGGAAGCCGAGCGCGCTGCCGAGCCCCCAAAACACGGTGCCGAGAACGATGACCCAAAGCTCGGACCCGAGGAT
This sequence comes from Mycetocola zhadangensis, assembly GCF_003668565.1. Lineage (GTDB taxonomy): Bacteria > Actinomycetota > Actinomycetes > Actinomycetales > Microbacteriaceae > Mycetocola_A > Mycetocola_A zhadangensis. The sequence goes on along the minus strand of NZ_RCWJ01000002.1, from coordinate 111,170 downwards.
GAAGACGAGCAGACCGATGACAGCGGACACGGCCGAGACCTGCAGCACCAGCACGCGCCCGAAGCGATCAATGAGCGGGCCACCGGCCACCCGGCCGACGGTCATCGCTGAAACGAACACACCAAACACGATCGCGCCGGTCGGCTCGGACTGGCCGTGCCCCTCGACTGTGGCGAGAGCGAGCCAGTCGTTGGCGCTGCCTTCGGCGAACGCCATGCCGAGCATGATCACACCGATCAGAATGAGCCGCAGATCGGCCCAGACCGACAGGTTGGCACGCAGTCGTGCTTTCCAGTCCAGCTTGTGGGAGTGCGTCGGGGTGTCGTCACCCAGGTTTTCGCGCACCGGCACGAAACGCACAGCGATCACCACAGCAATCGCTATGACCGCCGCCATTCCGGACGCGTGCCAGACAACACCGATTTCCAGAGCGGATGCCACGGCGCCGATTCCGGCACCGATCACGGTACCGAGACTGAAGCAGGCGTGCATCAGCGGCAGGACTGTCTTTCCCAATTCGGTTTCGGCCGCAGCGCCCTCGACGTTCATCATCACGTCGACGCTTCCGTTGCCGAAGCCGAACAGGGCGAGGCCAACAAAGACGAGTGCAGGCGAGAACGCGACACCGGCTCCGATGCCGATGAGCACGAGGCCAACCGCAACACACGAGAGCGAGAACACCATGCCGGCGCGCGCTCCGAACCGCACCATCAGCCAGGCAGAGGCCATCAGTCCGAGGATCGACCCGGCGCTCATGCCGAGAATGAGGATGCCGATGGAGCCCGTCGATACGTCGAGGTTCGATTTGATCTCGGGCAGGCGCGCTGCCCAGGTCGCGATGCTCAGGCCGGACAGCGTGAAGATCACGAAGATGGCGTTGCGCCAGGCGGCCAGTTCGTTCCGAGAACGGGTGGCTGGAGAAGTGCTGGGGGATGGCATTGGGCGTCCGAGTCTCTCTAGGCGGAAAGCGAAGGTGTCGACGGCGAGGATCGAATCGATTCGACCTCGTGCTTCGCCTAAGCTAACGCCAGGAAACACCCTCGGTCAAGGGCGCCGTGCCCGCAACCGATGGTCTGGCCAATCGAGAGTAAGTATGACAACCCAGCCACAGGCATCCGCTTCGAATTCGCACGAGGGCAGGCCAACGCTCGCCGCTGTCGCCGCGCGGGCCGGTGTGTCGCCATCGACGGCATCGCTTGCCTTCAGCGGGCAAGGCCCGGTGTCGGATTCGACGCGCGAGCGGGTGTTGGCGGCTGCCCGTGAACTGAACTACGGCGGGCCTGACCCGCTTGCCCAGTCGCTCCGGCGGGGCCGAAGCGGGATCGTTGGGGCACTCATTCCCGCACGCATCGGTGTCTCGTTCCGCGACCCTGTCCTCATCCAAACCCTCGACGGACTCGCCGAAGAGATCAGTGTCATCGGTGCCGGGCTGCTCCTGATGCCAGACCTGGGTGATGGTGTGGTGAGCGTGACGACCGCGCCGGTCGACGCCGTTGTTCTTGTCGGCTGCAACGCCGACGCAATCGAGACGCTCGAGGTACTGCGCCGCCGCAACATCCCGATTGTGCAGATCGAGGGCCCAGGCGACAGCGGAGTGCACACCGTGAGCGTCGACAACCGTGGCGGGTCGAGGCTTCTGGCCCAGCACCTGGCCGACCTCGGCCACACCCGCGTCGCCCTCGTCACGCTCGGCCTCGACCGCAACCGAGCGCTCGCACCGCTCACTGCCGAGCGGGAAGCGGGAGCCACGGTGACCACAACGCTCGAGCGCATCGCCGGAGTGCGAGAGGTGTACCCGAACGCGACAGGCATGATCGCGGCAGGCAGCCGCAGTGACGCCGGTCGGGAGGCCGGCCTGCGCCTGCTCGACGTTGCGGCCGACGTGCGCCCGACCGCGATTCTCGCGCAGAGCGACCTGCTCGCGGCCGGGGTCATCGCAGCGGCGGAGGAGCTCGGTCTGCGGGTGCCCGAAGACGTCAGCGTCGTCGGTTTCGATGGCATCAGGGTGGACGGCCTCGACCGGCAACTCACCACGGTGTGGCAGCCGGCCCAGGGCAAGGGTGCGGCGGCCGGGCGCGCTGTCGTGGAGATGCTCGCGGGCGAAACGCCGGCCCCTGTGGCCTTCGAGGTGCGCTTCCAGCCGGGCGACACCACGGGTCCGCCGCCGGCCTGAGATCCCGGGTCATCAGGCCTCAACCTGGCGACCTGGTTCGCTCAGGTTACGCGAAAGCATCGCGTAGCTCGCTTCTCGGCGTGGTTAACGCGAGCTTGCGGCACTGGAACGAGGAGACAGCGAACGGATGCCATGTGTCCCGCTCACTCGGCCGGGTCGGCACGCTCCATGCTGGCGAGAATCCGGTGAAGATCCATAGCGACGGATGCCACGGGGCTGAGCGTCGACGGAGCACTGTCGCGATCCTCATCGAGTCGCGCAATCAAAGTGTCCGCCGCTGTATTGGCCACAAGAACCGCCTCATTCACGCCCTCGCCTGAGTTGTGCGCCTTGAGCACCTCAGCGACCGCGTGCAGGGTGTCCGACAACGGTTCGCGCAGGCGATCGGGAACTTCGGAGTGGAATGGCGCGTCCCAGATTGCCGCGGCGAGCACTTCGGTGAGGTCTCGAATGTAAAAGGTGATCCGCTCGAGTCTTTCGAGCTCACGGTAGTCCTCGCCGAGGTCTCGCTTGTGCCTGCGCGCGCGAGGGTTGCCCTTACGGCTCTCGTCTGCCTCACCGACGGCCTGGCGAACAGCGTCTGCTGTGGTCACGAGCGTCTGGCTGCGGCTTGCCCACTCCTCGTGCTCCGGCGGCCACGTCTCGGTGAGCGCGGCGCCGATGTCGTCGAGGTGTTTGGCGAGCAGCGTGCGAAACTGGGCCAGTTTCATCACGGCACCGCTGAAGTTAAGCGGCGGAAAGATCAGCAGGTTGACGAGCAGGCCGACAGTGATGCCGACGCTCATCTGCACGAGATAGCCAATCGAGTACTCGTCGGCGTTCGGCCCTCCGATGATCAGGACGAACAGCGCGGCAACCGCGACATAGTCTCCGCCTGTGCGGAGCCAGCGACTGCCGGCGATGACCACCCCCGCACCACAGACCAACGAGATGGTGAGCACATTTGGTTCGGCAACGAGCAGGACGATGACGGCCAGCACAATTCCGATCGCGAGTGACGCCAGGGTCTCGACGCTCGTGCGGAGGGAGCTCATCAGCGTTGGATACATGCTGATCAGGGCGCCGAGCGGCGCGTAGTACGGGTATTCCTCGGCGACGCCAGGCACGAGTTGGGCGATCGTCCACGCGATTCCGACGGCGATCGAAGTCTTCACGGCCAGCAGGAAGCGAGGGTGAGCGAGCCATGACTTCACACGCGTGCTCATACTGCGTGCTGTGGTGCGTGGTGCTGACGTCATTGCCCCATCCTCACAAACTGACCCTGTGAGAGCCATCGACGTCGACCCGTGTGGAGTCCGAACCGGCGTCACCCGCTTGCTGCTGCCCACTCTCGGTGGAGGATCGCGTAAACGCCTGTGTCAGCCCACTCGCCCTTTACGCGCATGTCTTCGAGCAGGTGAGCCTCTTTGCGCATGCCCAGGCGATGGCAGACGCGCACCGAGGCCTCATTGGCGGGGTCGAGGGTTGCAATCACGCGATGGGCGCCAACGGTTCGAAACGCGAAATCAAGCAACGCGAACGCAGCCTCCGTCGCGAAGCCGCGCCCAGCGTAGTCGGGGTGCATGATCCATCCGATCTCGACACATTCGTTCTCCACGCTGTCGATGCTCAGGTACATCTGGCCCATCACCCGGCCGTCGTCACGCCGCTCCATCGTCGGCTGGAGGTAGTCGCCCGGTTTCTCGAGCCGGGTTTTTGTGGTGCTCTCCGCCACCTTGGCCTCGACCGAGGCGCGGTCGCGCGGCGCGAACAGAAGGTAGGCGCAGACGTCCTCGCGCGACTGGAAGGCGTGGATCGCGTCGACATCCGTCAGCTCAGGACGCCGAAGGGTCAGCCGCTCCGTCTGGATGGGGCGGGAGAACTCGGTCGGGCGCATGCCTCATGCTAACCAGCAGCGTCGAACCGAACCAGACCGAGCCTCTGCCACGCGACCAATAAACATCGTCGTTCAGAGCAGCCCGAGCTCAAGGGCCAGCGTCACGGCACGTGTCCGATCCGAGACGCCGAGCTTCTCGAACACGTGGATGAGGTGCGTTTTCACCGTGGCCTCACTGATGAAGAGCGTCCGCGCGATCGCCGCGTTACTGTTGCCGACGCTGACCAGTTTGAGTACCTCAAGTTCGCGCGCGCTCAGCCGGGGACGCTCAGGAGCAGCGCCCTGTCGCATCCGCTCGACCAGTTTCGCCGCAATCGCGGGGGCGAGCACGGTCTGCCCGCCAACCACCGAGCGCACTCCGGCGACGATCTCGTCCTGCGGCGCCGCCTTGAGCAGGTACCCGCTCGCTCCGGCCTCGATCGCGCCGAGGATGTGGTCGTCGGTTTCGTATGTGGTGAGGATCAGCACGCGGGTGCCTGGGACCGTCGCGATAATCTGCGCGGTCGCCGCCGCGCCGTCGACCTCGGGCCCGTTGGCCACAGGCATCCGCAGGTCCATCAGCACGAGGTCGGGCTCGAGCGACTGCGCCAGCGAGATTGCCTCTGCGCCGCTGGCGGCCTCGCCGACCACCTCGATGCCATCGGCCAGGGTCAAGAGCGACGCGATCCCCGACCTCACGATGGGGTGGTCGTCTGCCACGAGAACCCGAATCGAACGGTCGGTCATGCTGTGTGTGCTTTCATCAGGGGAATGTCGACGGTGAGAATTGTGCCGGACGCGGTGTCAGCATCCGTCACCGTCAATGTACCGCCGACGAGACCCACACGATCGCGCATGCCACTGAGGCCAAAACCGCGTTCGTCGCCCGGTGTGTAGCCGCGGAGCCCGCGACCGTCATCGCGGATCTCCAGGGTCACGCTGGATTCGGTGGACGACACGGTGACGGATGCTGTTCGTGCGGCGGCGTGTTTTCTCACGTTGGCGAGGCCCTCCTGTGCGCAGCGCAACAGCACAACTTCGATATCGCGGGGCAGCCCGGACAGGGTCACATGCGTTGTGACGGCGACGGAGGTTTCGCGGGAGAAGCGCTCGCCGAGTCTGGACAGCGTTTCGGCGAGGGAAGCGTCGGTCGACGGGAGCCCGGCGTTCGCGGTGACCAGCGCCCGCGCTTCTCCGAGCGCGTCGCGGGCCGTCGATTCGATCAGCTCGAGTGCGGTCTCGGGGGTGGGTTGTTCGAGCCGGGCGCGCTGGGCCAGCATGACAATGCTCGTGAGGCTCTGGGCGATGGTGTCGTGAATCTCGCGGGCAATCCTCTCCCGCTCTGCGGTCGCACCGGCAATCCGGCTCATGCCCTCGAGCTCGCCCTGGGTGGCGCGCAACTCGGCGAGCAGCCTGTCGCGTTCCTCGGCGTAGTTCGCGATGCTCGTGATCCAGAGGCCGAGCGCGAGGCTGAAGGCCAGCGACAGGCCGGCGACGAAGAGCGCCTGGATGGCGCCCGTTGCGCCGCCGAGTCCGATACCGAAGCCGACGGCTATCACGATGGCCGCGAAGATGTTGGCGATCACGGCCTGCCTGGTGTTGAGTGACACCACCCAGATCAACGGGAAGGCGATGGCCTGCGCCGTCACGACGTTCGGTTCGAACGCGGCGCCGACCGCGACAATAATGGCGAGCAGCGCTTGGAACGTGATGCTCGGTGCCATCGACGTTGGCGGCGGGACCCGATCGGTCGCCCCGACCAGCCTGCGGCCGAACAGGTAGTAGACGAGGCACAGCATCACGAGGGAGACGAACGCAGCCCACCCTTCGTAACCGCCCGTGGTGTAAACCACGGTGATACCGACAATGACCGCGGTGCCTGCGACAGCAATGTCCCACCATTTCGGATTGTTCACGGCACTACTCTCTCGCATTGGAAGCGGGCAGGTGACGCTCGACCGGGGTGAACGCCAGGCGTCAGCTATCCTTGCGGATCCAGCGGAAGGTGAACCGGCACAGCACCAGGCCGACAACACACCAGATCAGCAGAACCAGCGCAACCCATCCCAGCTCCCAGCTCCCGTTCTGCTCCAACGATGCAAAGCTCTCGGGCAGGAACACCGACCGCATGCCCTGCGCCAGCCATTTCAGCGGAAAGATGCTCGCGATGTTTTGCAGCCACTCGGGCAGCATGGTGAACATCAGGTAGACGCCGGAGATGAACTGCAGCACGAGCACAATCGGGATGACGACAGCTGTCGCGCTCTTCCCGGTTCGCGGCAGTGCCGACAGCGCGATACCGAGAACCGCCGAGGTGACGATACCGAGCAGGTAGAGCCACGCAAAACGTGCCCAGAGTTCGGGCTCTGTCGGCAGCTCGATCGAGAACACCACACGCGCGACCAGCAGGAGGAGAGCGATCTGCGCAAGCGACGTCACGAACACCTGCCCCATCTTGCCGATGAAGTAGCTGATCACCGGAAGTGGTGATCCCCCCAACCGCTTGAGCGTCCCGTCACTCTTCTCGGTCGCAATATCAACGGCGAGATTCTGCACCCCAGAGAGCAGGATGCCAGCTGCGATCATTCCCGGAAGGAAATACGCACCCTGGGTGATCCCGCCGGTGCCGTCCGGGTTGGTACCGACATTGCCCGAGGCGCTGAATGCCGCCGCAAAGATCGACAGCATCACCACCGGAAAAAGGAAGGTGAAGAAGACCTGGTCGCCGACGCGAAAGTAGGTCTTGATCTCGTACCCGATGCGTTTCATTCCCAAACGGATGCCACGGCCACGCGGCAGCGCCGGAACCGGTTGTGTTGTGTTTGGCCGGGTGAGTGTCGATTCAGACATGGGCTGCTCCTGTCGCGTGGGTTGCGGAAGTCGCGTCTGCCGCTTTCGCGTCAGCTGCGCTGACAAGGCCGAGGTAGACGTCCTCGAGGCTCGGCCGGATCACCTCAAGGTCACGCGGTTCTTCGCCGATCTCCGCGGAGAGGGCGCGAACAAATGCGGCGGGCTCGAGTGTGCGTTCGGTCCGAAGACCTGCGGCGTCCCGCCAGCGCACAACGGGGACTCGGGCGTCTGCGCCACCGATCGTGTCGACCGGCCCGATCTCGACCAGCCGGCCGGCCGCGATGACCGCGACCCGATCAGCAAGCTGTGCGGCTTCGTCGAGGTAGTGGGTGGTGAGAAGGATCGTCGTACCCTCGGCCTTGAGTGACCGGATGAGGTCCCAGAAGTGGCGACGGGCCTCGGGGTCGAATCCCGTCGTCGGCTCGTCAAGGAACAGCAGCTGTGGGCGCCCGACGACGCCGAGCGCCACGTCCACCCGTCTGCGCTGACCGCCGGAGAGTTTGCCGATCCGAGTTTTCGACTGGTCGGTCAGGCCGACGGCCGCGATGACCTCGTCGACGTCGCGCGGATGCGGATAGTACGCCGCGAACTGCTCGACCTGCTCACGCACTGTGACGTGTGCGGCCTCAGCGCTCGACTGCAGCACGATGCCGAGTTGCGCCTTCCAGGCCAGGTCTCCCTTCTGCGGGTCGACGCCGAGAACCTGCACATCGCCGCTCGTGCGATCGCGGTATCCCTCAAGGATCTCGATCGTTGTCGACTTGCCTGCACCGTTAGGGCCGAGCAGGGCAAAGGTCTCGCCGCGGACGATGTCGAAGCTGACCCCGCTTACGGTGGTCTGCGCGCCGTAGCGTTTGACGAGGTTCCTCACCTCGACCACGGGCGAACTTGAGAGACCAGCGGATGTCTGCGCCACGTTTATCGGAGAAGTCATGGTTACAGGATCGTCCTGTATCCGATAGTGCAACAGAGGTGGTTCGACTGATATCCCGATCAACCGATCGGTGGATGGCCGTCAGTCGGAGAGTTCGCTGATGAGGATGGCCGTGTAGATGAGTGACAGGTGGCTGAGCCCCTGCGGCAGGTTTCCGGCGAAGTCGAGGGAGTCGGCGTCGATCATCTCCGCGTACATGCCGACGTTGTTCGCGAGCGGGATGAGCTCGTCCATGAGTGCGCGAGCCTCGTCGATGCGGCCGACACAGGCCAGCGCGCCCGCTCGCCAGAAGGCGCAGGCCACAAACGTCGCCTCTTCCTCACGCATCCCCGTGTAGCGGTAGACCAGCGGGCCATCGCCCAACTCAGCCGTGATTGCATCAATGGTCCGTGACATCCGCTCGCCTCGGTTAAAGCCACTCGGCGCGTGAAGCAGGATCGACGCGTCAAGCTCGTCAGAGCCGGGGTACATCGTGAACGCCCCTCGCTCCTCTGACCAGCAGTTCTCGTTCACCCAGTCGGCGATCCGGTCGCGTTCGGTCTCCCAGCGCGCGGCGTCGCCGGGGATCTCGCCGAGTTTCGCCAGGTGAACGGCGCTCGAGAGTGCCTGCCAGCAGCCGAGCTTCGACGTCGTGTAGTGCCGGTTTTGCTCGAGCTCCCAAATGCCGGCGTCGGGTTTCTGCCAGTCGTCGCAGGCCTGGTCGGCGACGGAGGCCAGTGAACGGCCGGTCTCGGCGTCGAGGATGTTGCCCGCGTCGACGTAGCTGCGCATGACGTCGAACAGGTCGCCGTACGGCCCAAGCTGCAGCTGGTGTTTCGCGTCATTGCCACACACGACGGGGCCGAGTCCGCGCCAGCCGGGCGCCTCGGTGCGCACGATCTCGTCTGGGATTTCCCCGTCTAGTGTGTAAAACACCTCGAGCTCAGGCCCGTGTTTGCGGATGGTGGTGAGCATCCACGAGACAGCGGCCTGGCTCTCCTCGCGCAGCCCGAACCTGATCATGGCCTGCAGCGTGTACGCCACATCGCGGACCCAGGCGAACCGGTAGTCCCAGTTTTTGCCACCGGTGATCGTCTCGGGCAGCGAGGTTGTTGCCGCGGCCGCAATGGCGCCGGTGGGACTGTGAATGAGGAGCTTGAGGGCCAGGGCACTGCGTTGGACGGCATCGGCCCACGGCCCCTCGTAGGAGAACTCACGTGACCACGCGCGCCAGTTGTCGACGGTGCGGTCGATGCCGCGGTCGACGTTGCGCGGGTTCGGCGGGTGGATCGGTTCACGTGAGGTGCCTGACACCGCGAAGAGGTGTCGTGAGCCGGCGCTGGTCGTGAATGCCCCGTCGAGGTGGTGTGTGCCCGGCTCGTTCGCTCCGTGCTCAAAACCGGTGACCGAGAGCATCACGCCGCCGACCCGGATGACCGGACCGTGCACCGTGTTGTCTACCCACGGCATCGCGGTTCGGAGCGCTCGGCCCGGCTCAACCGCCCACCTCATTTCGACGGATCCGCGAATCCCGTCGATGCGCCGCGCCAGCTCGGTCCACGGCAGTCGACCGGCGACGCCGGTAACCAAAGCGTCGGTGAGGCGGACAACACCGGATGCTGTCGTGAACGTCGTCTGCAGCACGTTCGTTCCGGGTATGTAGGCGCGAGTCGTCGTGTACGCCTCGACCGGCGCCAGGGTGATCCGTCCGCCGTTCTCCGCGTCGAGCAGGGCCGCGAAGACGGGGACGGAGTCGAGCGCTGGAATCGGCAGCCAGTCCACTGAGCCGTCGCGAGCGATGAGAGCGACGGTGCGTCCGTCACCGATCCCGGCATAACCGCGGAGGTCGGCGTACCCGTCCTTCCGGGCGAGCGGGCCAGCGCTGTCGGCCTTCGGCAACAGCTGTGCGGCTTTTCTCGCTGTCACTCTCGCTCCTGTCCGAGTGGCTGGGAACGCGTCGCCGGAAGAAAGGGTGCCGCCCGCCGGTTGGCGGACGGCACATCTCCGAGCTACGGCGTCGGCATCCCGCCGTTGACGTGGAGGGTTTCCCCCGAGACGTAGCTGGACTCCCCAGATGCCAGGAACACGTACGCCGGCGCGAGCTCGGCCGGCTGGCCGGGGCGACCGAGCGGGGTGTCTTCACCGAAGTCGGGCAGTGCCTCGGTCGGCTGGCCACCCGCGGTCTGCAGCGGAGTCCAGATCGGGCCTGGAGCCACGACGTTGACTCGGATTCCCTTGGGCGCGAGTTGCTGGGCGAGCGCCTTGGAAAAGGTGTTGATCGACGCCTTGGTTGTGGCGTAGTCGACGAGGTTTTCCGACGGCTGGTAGGCCTGGATCGACGACGTGTTGATAATGGTCGAGCCAGGGCCCATGTGCTTGAGCGCGGCCTTGGTCACCCAGAACATCGCGTAGACGTTGGTCTTGAATGTCTCGTCGAACTGCTCGTCGCTGAGGTCGAGAAGGTCCTCGACGTGCTGCTGCTTGCCGGCGTTGTTGATAAGGATGTCGAGTCCGCCGAGCTCGGTGACCGAACGCTCGACGAGTTCACGGCAGTAGTTCACATCGGTCAGGTCGCCTGGGATGGCCACGGCGGTTCGACCGGCTTCCTGAATGAGGGCGACAACACCCTGCGCGTCTTCTTCCTCCTCGGGCAGGTAGGAGAGAGCAATGTCTGCTCCCTCGCGCGCGAATGCGATGGCTACGGCGGCGCCGATGCCCGAGTCTGCGCCGGTGATGAGCGCCTTACGGCCCTCGAGGCGGCCAGCGCCGCGGTAGCTCTTCTCGCCTCGGTCGGCCTTCTGGACCAGATCGGCGTCGAGGCCAGGGCCTCCCTGTGACTGGGCGGTGGTGTCAATGTCTGAGTACTTCTTGCTTGGATCTTCGAACGTGTGCTGGTCGGGCGACATGGTGACCTCTCCTGCCTGATCGTGGAACAACGCGGAAATTCAGCGCCGTGTTTCGATGGTGTCAGGGGGACTGGCTTCCAGCATGCGGTTGACCACGGGAAGCAGTTCAGGTATGGAATGACAGCCGAGGCGATCGACGAAGTGCCCTCCGCCTGAAACGATTGTGAGCGGCGCCTCGAGGCCGCGAGCCAGCTCCGCGGTGAATGCTGGCGCGACGGTTGTGTCATTGTCCGAGCCGATGACCGAGCGGTGCTCGATGTGCGCGGCGAGGGTTGCCAGGTCGACGGGGGGAGCGGTGAACTCATCGAGTTTGGGCAGGTTCGGCAGGGATGAGACGAAACCGGCCACGAGAATCAAGCCGCGCAGCCGCCAGGGGCGTGGCATCCGCTCGAGGACGCGAAGCGTCGTGATCGCCCCGAGGCTGTGGCCGATCAGGATCGTCTCGTCGTCGACCCCGCCGATGGCTGCGGCAAGAGTGTCGACCCAGGGCTCGAGCTCGGGCGCCGTCGAATTCGGCAGGGCAGGGACGGTGACGACGCCCGGGTCGAATTGTTCGACCAGCCAGGGGAACCAGTGCCGATGCGGGGCGGCGTTGTAGCCGTGTGCGACGATGATGCGGGGTGCCATGCATCGAGTCTGTCACCGGGGTCGTTGTCGAGGGGCGAGATGACACACACTTCGTCGCTCGCCGAGCCGGTGGGCGACGAAAAGTGGCAACTGAGATCCGGGAGGGCACGCTGTGGCAACCCTGGTCGGTGGTCGTCAGTCCGTGGTCGGTGGTCGGTGGTGGTCGGCGGTCGTCAGACGCCGGTGCGCATCCACGCCGTCGTGCGCGCCCGCAGACCGAGTGTGAGCGCACGTGCCGACAGGTAGCCGAGTGAGAACGCGGCCGTCAGCAAGGCGAGGCCAGCGGCGTTCGTCGGGGCAGCGAGAGCGACCCAGAGCGCGAGCGGTGTGAAACAGGCGAGGTTCAGGATGCCTGTGAGGGCCAGGTAGCGTGCGTCACCTGCGCCGATCAGCACTCCGTCGAGCACGAAGACGAACCCGGCGAGCGGTGCGCTGACGCCGAGAATGATCAGGGACGGCGTCAGCAGCGCGGCGAGGTCGGGGTCGCCGGTGAAGAGCAGGCCGGTGACGCCGGATGTCGCCGCGACGAGGAGCCCGAGCGCCACTCCCGAGCCGACGCCCCAGGTAAGGCAGCGGGCCAGGACGGCGCGCACTCCCGCAGTGTCGGCCGCGCCGAGCCCCTTGCCGATGAGGGCCTGGGCCGCGATAGCCAGGGCGTCGAGGATGAACGCGGTGAGGGTGAACATGGTCATCACGACCTGGAAGCCGGCGAGCTCGCTTGTGCCCAGGCCGGTCGCAACGAAGGTCGCGAGCAGGATGGCAGCGCGGAGGCTGGCCGTTCGAACGAAGAGCCAGCCGCCGGACATCGCTGACCCGGAGATGCCGTCGCGGGAGGGGCGGATATCTGCCCCGGTGCGTCGGGCGTGCCGCAGAACGACGGCGAGGTAGACGCCGGCCATTCCCCACTGGGCCACGACGGTGCCGATTGCTGAGCCGGCGATGCCCAGGTCGAGCAGGTAGATGAAGACGAAGTTGAGCACGACGTTGGCGGCGAATCCGAGCCCGGCGACGAGGAGCGGTGTGCGGGTGTCCTGGAGGCCGCGGAGCAGCCCCGTTGCCGCGAAGACGAGGAGCATCGCCGGGATGCCGATCATCGAAATCGAGAGGTAAATCGAGGCTTGCTCCGTGACATCCGTTGTCGCACCGAACAGGGAGAGCAGGAACGGTGTCGCAGCGAATCCCGCGATGGCGAGCACCAGGCCGAGGCCGAGTGACAGCCAGATGCCGTCGATGCCGACGGAGACGCCGCCGCGCTCGTTCCCAGCACCGAGTCGGCGGGCGACGGCGGGCGTTGTGGCGTAGGCCAGGAAGACCATCAGGCCGATGATGGTTTGCAGCACGGCGCCGGCGAGGCCGAGGCCGGCGAGTGGGGTGACGCCGAGGTGGCCGATCATGGCGGAGTCGGCGAGGAGGAAGAGGGGTTCGGCCACGAGGGCGCCCAGTGCCGGAACGGCGAGGCGCAGGATGTCGCGGTCAACCGTTCTCACACGTTCGAGCCTACGGGAGGCCGCCGGCGTCGGTTCGTCGGCGGCCGCGAGGTTCGGCTGGCCGCCGGCGTGGTCACGAACGGCGGTTGGGGACGGGTGCGGGCGTTGCTCGGTCGCAACGGGTTGGATTTTTCGTCAACGAACAGCCGTTTTCGACCGAGCAAAGGTGCGTGCCGCCGTTTTCGACCGCGCAAAGGGGCGTGCAGCCGTTTGTGACCGCGCAATGGTGCGTGCCGCCGCTCGTGACCGAGCAAGGCCTTCCGCTGGCCGGGCCCGCCCCCGTAGTCTCACCCTCATGATCGGTGAATTTCGCAGCGTCGTCCTCGACTGCCCTGACCCCCGCGCCCTTGCCTCGTTCTATGAAGAGTTGCTCGGAATGCAGCGCGCCGTTGACCAGGACGACTGGGTCGCCCTGCAGGAACCCGAGGGCGGTCCGCGGGTGGCGTTCCAGAAAATCGACGACTACAACCCACCGCAGTGGCCTGGCCAGCTCGTACCGCAACAGCTGCACATCGACGTCAGGGTCGCCGACCTCGACGCCGCCGAGCAACAGGTACTCGCGATCGGAGCCTCAGACGCCGGCTATCGTGAGGACGATTTCCGGGTGTTTCTCGACCCCGCCGGCCACCCGTTCTGCCTCGTTGAATAGGGCCTAAACCCCCTTACCAACCGTCGCGGGCAGGCGTAGTGTTCCGCTCCATGAGCACGGTGATCCGAACTCGTGACCTGCACAAGCACTTCGGTCATGTGCGCGCCCTCGACGGCCTCGACCTCGACGTCGACGCAGGCGAAATCCACGGCTTCCTCGGCCCGAACGGCGCAGGCAAGTCGACGACGATCCGCATCCTGCTCGGCCTGGCGCGAGCCACGTCAGGCAGCGCGTCGGTTTTTGGAGCGAACCCCCGAGCGGATGCTGTCGCTATCCACTCCAGACTGGCCTACGTTCCGGGCGACGTGAGTCTGTGGCCCAACCTGACCGGCGGTGAAGCAATTGACCTGCTCAGCCGGCTCCGTGGCATCCGGGATCGTGTCGAATACGAGCGTAGCAAGCAGCACCTCCTCGACGTCTTCGAGCTGGACCCGACCAAGAAGGGGCGCACGTACTCCAAGGGCAACAGGCAAAAGGTGGCGCTCGTCGCGGCGTTCGCCGTGCCAGCTGAGCTGTACCTGCTCGACGAGCCGACCTCGGGGCTCGACCCGCTGATGGAGGCTGTGTTTCGAAGCGAGCTCCTCGATCGTGTGGCCGACGGCGGCACAGTGCTGCTGTCGAGCCACATCCTCAGTGAGGTTGAGCTGCTCTGCTCGCGGGTGAGCATCATCCGCGCGGGGCGGCGCGTCGAAGAGGGAACGCTGAGCGACCTGCGACGTCTCACCCGCACCGAGGTGGCCTTCTCGGCCGGCGAGCTTGCAGCGACCGACCTCGTCGTCATCCCCGGCGTGACCGATCTGCGGGTCGAGAACGGCAGGGCCACCTTCACGGCGGACTCGTCCGCACTCCTTGACGCGCTGCCGGCGCTCGCCGCGTTGCGGGTGCAGAACCTGACCATCACGCCGCCGTCGCTTGAGGAGCTCTTCCTGCGGCACTACGGCGACGCCGGACCGGCAAACCAACCGGCCGCCGAGCCGGCCGCCGACCCTGCCATCGAGCCGGGCGCCGACCCCGTCATCGAACCGGCAACCGAATCGGCCCCGGCGCACGCCAGGCACGCCAAGAGCTCGAGATGAGCATCTTCTTCACGCTGCTTCGACAGCGTGTTCGGCGTGACCGGGTGCAGGTGCTCAGCTGGCTCCTCGTGATGGCCACGATCGTGTTCCTCACCGCATCGGCGCTTCAGGACGTTTTCGGCGAGGAAAGCGAGCGGGCCGCCCTGATTCAACTGGCCACGGCGAATCCGGCCATTCTCGTGCTCCGCGGCCCGCCGCAGGGCGTGGATCTGGACGCGCTCTTCATCTTTTCATCCTTCTCCTTTCTCGGCCTGCTCGTCGGTTTGATCAACACATTCCTCGCCGTTCGCCACTCCCGAGCCGAGGAGGAGACCGGTCGTGCAGAACTCGTCGGCGCAACACCGATTCCCCGGTTGCTTCCGCTCAGCGCGACGGTGGTGTGGGGAGTGATCGTCAACCTGCTGATGGCGGTGATGGTGAGCGGATGCTGCGTGGCGGCCGGTATGGACGTCGCGGGCTCGGTGCTCACCGGAGTCGCCCTCGGGGCGATCGGGCTCTCGTTTCTCGCGGTCGGTCTCCTCGCCTCAGAACTGATGCTCACCTCCCGTGCAGCGAATGCCGTCGCGGCCGGTTCCGTTTTGCTTGCCTACCTCGCCCGCGGCGTCGGGGACGCGTTCGGCGAGGTGTCGCAGGACGGCCTCGTTGTGCAAAGCGCCTGGCCCAGTGCGTTGTCGCCGATCGGCTGGGGTCTCGCAACGCACCCGTTCACGGCCAATGACTGGACTCCGCTGCTGCTGAACCTCGCCCTCGCGGTCGTACTGACGGCATCCGCGTGTTTGCTCGCTGTGACGCGTGACAGTGGGGCGAGTGTTTTCGGCGCCGGAGTTGGGCGCGCAACCGCCAGGCGGAGCCTGTCGAGCTCGATCGGCCTGGCCTGGCGGCTGCATCGGCCGAGCGTGATCGGCTGGGTGCTCGGCGGGCTTCTGCTCGGCGTTTTCGCCGGTGCCCTCGGAACCGTCGCTGGGCAGAATGACGTCGCGAACAACCCGCTCGCCGAGCAGTTGCGGCGGCTGTCTGACGGAGGCGAGACCCTGGACCAGGCGTTCCTCACGGCGATCTTCAATCTGGTCGGCGTGCTCGCGGCCGGTTGCGCCGTCCAGGCAGCTGTTCGTGCCAGGCAGGAGGAAGCCGTCACGACGGCCGAGCTCGTTCTGGCAACGCCGGTACGGCGTGTGCGGTGGCTCGTCGACTATCTGGTGGTCGGGGTGGTCGCTGTGGTTCTCGTGCTCGGCGTCGCAGCCCTTGCCGCCATCGGGGCAGCTGCCGCCGTCGGAGCCGCGAGCGCGTCAAACTCGGACGCTGTGGCGTCGGCACTCGCCCAACTGCCTGCCCCGCTGCTCTATCTCGGCACCGTCGCGCTGATTTTCGTCCTGCTGCCGCGGTACACCGCTCCGCTCGGCTGGGCACTGCTCACGGCGGGGGCGTTCGTCGGGTTGTTCGGCAAACTCATCGGATTCCCGGACTGGCTGAACAACCTCTCGCCGTTCACTCACGCGCCGGCTGCGATTGGATCGGAAACCGACTGGAGCAGTGGATTTGTGATGCTTGCCCTCGCGCTTGGTGCCGGTGTCGTGGCATCCGTTCTGCTTGAAAAACGGGATATCGCGAGTGCGTGACAGCCGCCGCTTCGCTGGTTAGGATGGCGCTCACGGGCATCGGTGCGATGGGTTTCGCCGAGGATTCCGAGATCACGGGATCGAGTCGCGAGCAGCACGGGGTGCCACATCGGAGGTGCACCATGGTCGCTTCACGTTTTCCGGTTTCCCGGGTTTCGATTGCCGTCTCGACGCTCGCGGCTGGGCTGTTGCTCGGTGGGTGCGCCTCGTCGGGCGGGTCAGGCGACGAGCCGTCGCCGAAGGCAACCGAAACAGCGAAGGCGCTGACCACCAACACGCTTGTCGGCACCTGGGGATCCACCGCTGTGCAGGAACCCAACCTCGTGTTCGACGCAGAGGGAGGGCTCACGGGCACCGATGGCTGCAACCGCCTCGTCGGGACATGGAGCGTGGAGGGGGACACGGTGCTCCTCTCCGACATCGCCAGCACACTGATGGCCTGCGAGGGCGTCGATACCTGGCTGAGCGGGGCGGCCTCGGCCACCCTGGTTGCGGGCAACGACGATGAGCTTCAGATCTTCGACAGCGCCGATCAGGAGATCGGAACCCTCGAGCGCGCCGACTGAAGGAACGTACGATGGGCGCAACTCGTTCGACACCGACGTCAGGAGCACCATGAACGCACTCACCCTCAACGACGCACGCACCCTCATCGCCGCCGCGGAGAAACGGGCCCAGGAAATCGGCCAGCCCATGAACATCGCCGTCGTTGACGCCGGCGGAAACCTCATCGCCCACGTACGAATGGACGGCGCCTGGATCGGGAGCGTCGACATCTCGATCAGCAAGGCGTGGACAGCGCGTGCCTTCGACATCTCGACCAGGGACCTCGCCGAGAACTCGCAGCCTGGCCAGCAGTTCTTCGGCATTTCCGCGAGCAACGCAGGCAAGGTGATGATCTTTGCCGGCGGCATTCCGATCACCCGCGACGGGACAGTTGTCGGTGGCCTCGGCGTGAGCGGTGGGTCGGGCGAGCAGGACCAGACCGTCGCTGAAGCCGGGGTGGCCGCGCTCTAAAAAGTGAAACGCCCTTCCTTCCGACGGACGAGCCGTCGGAAGGAAGGGCGTGGGCCGCTAACCGAGGTGCAGCACCTTCTCGGCCGGCTCGCCCATGGGCATCAGCGTCTCTTTGGGGCCGCGGATGAACGTGGCCGCGATGATCGAACCAACAACCAGCGCGACGGCCGTTCCGATGAAGACTGCGGAGTAACCGGAGACCAGGGCGTCGAAGCCGGTCCCGCTCGCGCTGCCCGCCGTGTACAGCGCGGTGTAAATCCCGAGGCCGATTGAGCCACCGATCTGCATGGCCGCCGTGTTCGCCGCGCTCGCCGCCCCAGCGTCGTGGGGTTCGACTCCGAGAAGCGCGAGGTTTTGCATCGGCACGAAGAGCATGGCCATTCCGATGCCGAGGAGCACCATGCCTGGGAGGATTTCGGCCAGGTAGCCGCCGGTGGATGTGAGCCCACTCAACCAGACCATGCCGACCGCGGCGATGAGCGGGCCGGCGACCATGAGCGGCTTCGGTCCGATGCGGGGCAGGAGCTTGGTTGCGATGGGTGCGACGATGCTGATCACGATTGTCAGTGGGAGGGAGGCGACGCCGGCCAGGAGCGGTGAGAATCCGAGCACGATCTGCAGGTGCAGCGTGACGTACAACATCATGCCGATCATCACGCTGCCGGACACCATCTGGAGCAGGAGCGAACCGCCGCGCACCCTGCTCGCGATGACGCGAAGCGGGAGTAGCGGCTGGGCGATTTTGGACTGCGAGTAGAAGAAGAGTGCCATCAGCACGACGCCGGCACCAAGGCAGGCCCAGACGCCGAGCGAGTTCCAGCCGTGTTCGGCGAGGGTGAGACCGTAAACGAGTGCGCCGAGTCCGAACGCGACGAGCACTGTGCCGAGGAAGTCGTACTTGTTGTCGCCCTCTGCCTTGCTCTCGCGGAGAAGGAACGCGGCGGCGATCATCGCAACCAGGACGATCGGCACGTTGACGAGGAGGCACCAGCGCCAGCTGAAGAACTCGGTGAGCACTCCGCCGAGCACGAGGCCGACAGCGGCGCCCGCTCCACCGATCGAGCCGAAGACCGCAAACGCCGTGTTGCGCTCACGGCCGGAGGGGAACGTCGTTGTGAGGATGGCCAAAGCCGCCGGTGCCATCAGTGCGGCGAACAGGCCCTGAAGGCCGCGCGCAACGATGAGTTCGATACCGGTGCCGATGAGTCCGCCGTATGCACTGGCGATACCGAAGCCGACCATGCCGACCATGAATGAGCGCTTACGCCCCCAGTAGTCGGCGATACGTCCGCCCAGAAGGAGCAGCGCACCGAAGGCGAGGGCGTACGCGGTGACGACCCACTGGCGTTCGACATCGGTGAGCCCAAGGTCGGCCTGCGCCTGCGGCAGGGCAATGTTGACGATGGTGCCGTCGAGAACGACCACCAGCTGGGTGAGCGCCACGATGGCGAGCACCCACCAGCGGCGCTTGGTAGAGAGGGGAGCTTCGGACGGAACTGACACAGGAAACCTTTTCCAAATAAGTATTTGCTTTTTAGCTCTATCATGATGACATGACATCGCCATCGGTTCGGACCAGAAAGGTCATCCTCGACGCCGCGAGGGAAGAATTCGCCGCGCACGGGCTCGCTGGCGGTCGAGTCGAGCGCATCGCCAAAGCGGCTGGCGCCAACGTGCAACGGATCTACGCGTACTACTCAGACAAACAGGGACTCTTCGACGCGGTCGTGCTCGATGCCGCGGCCAGCCTCGCCGAGGCGATCAGGACCGAGCACCGCGACATCGACTCGCTGGCGAACGCGATCTTCGACTTCGTGGTGAATGACCCCGCCAACACCCGCACGATGACCTGGGCCAGACTCGAGCGGGAAGACGAGTTCTTCCAGCTGATGGACACCGGCCAGAGCGGCGTTGGTGCTGTCTCCGAGCTCGCTCGGTTGCAGGACGCCGGTCTGGTCACGACGGACTGGGACGCCGTGACGATCCTCGAGGCACTCATTGCCCTGTGCGAGCAGTGGCACCCAAACACGCGCGAGAACGGCCGCAGCGACATCGACAGGCACCGTGCCCTTGTGCTCCGGTTCGTCAGGACCCTCGCTGTGGAGCCGGCCGCCTCTTAACCGGGCGTAACGCGCCGACGCTGCCGATGGCATCCGCTCGCCTGTCAAAACCGCCTCACAACTAGGGTGGAATCATGACGAACGCACCGCTCGACTCCGGTATTGCACTCGACGAACTCGACAAGGGGGTGCGTCCGCAGGACGACCTCTACCGCCACGTGAACGGCAAATGGCTCGATCGCACCGAGATTCCAGCCGATAAGGCGCGCTGGGGATCTTTCCACCAGCTGGCCGAAGAGGCCGAGAAGGCCGTCAAGGACATCATTTCCGAGGCGCAGGATGCCACGGGGGAGCCCTCAGGCGACACGGCTCTCGAGCAGCGCAAGGTCGGCGACCTCTACTCGAGCTTCATGGACGACGAACTGATCGACACGCTTGGGGTGGCGCCGATCGCCGAGCAGCTGGCCTCGATTGACGCGATTGAGTCGATCGAGCAGCTGGTGTCGACGGTCGCGGGGCTGGAGCGGGCCGGAGTCGGCGGTTTCTTCCAGCTCTACGTCGACAACGACCCGGGCAACCCCGAGCGCTACCTCGTGCAGATCGAGCAGGGCGGCATCTCGCTGCCCGATGAGAGCTACTACCGCGAGGACTCGTTCGCGGCGATTCGCGAGGCCTACCTGGCCCACGTGCAGCGCTTGTTCGAGCTTGCCGCTGACGGCATTCCCGCCGGTGAGGAGGCCACGGCCGCCGATGTGCGGGCCCAGCGGGTGTTCGAGCTCGAGACGAGCATCGCCGCTGCCCACTGGGACAACGTGCGCACCCGCGACAGCGAGGCGACATACAACCTGTATTCGTGGGCGGATGCTTCGGCGCTGTTCGCGGGGACGGCCGCCGTTGGCAGCGACCCGCGTGAGGTATCCGGCGCAGCCGCCGGACTGCTCGAAACGTGGCGGGTGGGGCTTGGAGCGCCAGAGGGTGCCTTCGATGAGGTAGTGGTTCGCGAGCCGAGCTTCTTCGAAGACCTCGCGCCGCTTCTCGTTCCGTCGCGGCTCGAGGCGTGGAAGGACTGGCTGGCGTGGAAGGTGATCCACGGCGCTGCGCCCTACCTGTCGAGTGACTTCGTCGAGGAGAACTTCGACTTCTACGGCCGCACCCTCTCGGGCACGCCCGAGCTGCGCGAACGGTGGAAGCGCGGTGTTTCTCTGGTCGAGGGCGTCATGGGTGAGGCCGTTGGCAAGATCTACGTCGAGCGGCACTTCCCGCCGCAGGCCAAGGAGCAGATGGACGTTCTCGTCGACTACCTGGTCGAGGCGTACCGGCAGTCGATCTCCACTCTCGACTGGATGAGCGAGGCCACCCGGGCGCGCGCCCTGGAGAAGCTGGAGAAGTTCACGCCGAAGATCGGCTTCCCGGTGAAATGGCGCGACTATGCGACGCTTACCGTCGACAAGCGCGACCTGCTCGGCAATGTGCGCCGTGCCAGCGCGTTCGAATTCGACCGCGAGCTCGGCAAGATCGGCAAGCCGCTCGACCGCGACGAGTGGTTCATGACCCCACAGACGATCAACGCCTATTACAACCCGGGTTTTAACGAGATCGTCTTCCCGGCCGCCATCCTTCAGTTCCCGTTCTTCGATGAGAAGCGCGATGCTGCCGCAAATTACGGTGCGATCGGCGCGGTTATCGGGCATGAGATCGGGCACGGCTTCGACGATCAGGGCTCGAAGTACGACGGCGACGGACGACTCACCGACTGGTGGACCGAAGAAGACCGAGCAGCGTTTGAGCAGCGGACGGCATCCCTGATCGAGCAGTACAACACGCTCGCTCCCGCCCAGGTGCCCGACAACCACGTCAACGGCGCGCTGACCATCGGCGAGAACATCGGAGACCTCGGCGGGCTCTCTATCGCCTGGAAGGCGTACCTGCTTTCGCTCGGCGGCGAGGAACCGCCCGTGATCGACGGTCTCACAGGGGCCGAGCGCTTCTTCCTCTCCTGGGCCCAGGCTTGGCAGCAGAAGAGCCGCGACGCCGAGGCGATCCGGCTGCTAGCGATCGACCCGCACTCCCCGAACGAGTTCCGCTGCAACCAGATCGTGCGCAACATCGATGAGTTCTACGACACGTTCGGCGTCACGGCGACAGACGCGCTGTGGCTCGACGAGGCCGAGCGCGTCACCATCTGGTAGCCCCATTCCGGGTGCATTCCTCGGCATTTTTGAGATACGGGGAGGGCATTTGGGGTAGCGTGGAAAACGGTCGAAACCGGACGCGAGGGTGAACGGGGCGAGTGCAGCAGTCGGCCGTTATCGACGTCGATGGTTCGCGGGCACACGCTTCCGAGTGGTCACGGACGAGTCGCTTCTTGTGATGGAGAACCCCAGTGGTACCGCCGACTCAGCAACCCCCAGCACCGCACTCCCACGGGAGACTGCGTGCGCGGGATCGTCGACGTGCCAAGCACCGATCCACCGAACCGAGCGAGTCGTTCACCCGCAGTTTCAAGGCGCTCGGCTACCTGGCGCGAAACGGCGTTCAGGTGTCCGCGCGGGTCACCGATCTCTCCAGCGGCGCCGAGCTGCTCAGCGTCGACGACTACGTCGTCATGCCGACGGCCTCGATCGGCAAGGTCCTTCTGCTGATCGACGTTGCGGCGAAACTCTCCGACCCCGATTTCGCCGCTCTCACGATCCTCGATCGTGAGTCGGACGACTCCGTCGGCAACTCGGGTATCTGGCAGCACCTGCAGGTGCCGTCCTTTCCCGTTGCCGACCTGGCTGCCCTCGTTGCCGCGACAAGCGACAATCTCGCCACGAACGTTCTGCTCCGTCGCGTCGGCCTCGACTCCGTGCGTGAACGAGCCGAGTCGATCGGCCTGAAGCGACTGGCCCTTCTCGATAAGGTGCGTGACAGTCGCGGGCCCGATGACGCCCCGCAACTGTCGGTCGGCTCCATGAAAGAGCTCGCCTGGCTGTTCTCCGCCCTGGCCCGCGGCGAAGTCGTGAACCAGGAAACGAGCCAGCGCGTCACCAGCTGGCTCTCGCTCAACAATGACCTCTCGATGGTCGCATCGGCGTTCGGTCTCGACCCGCTCGCGCACCGCAGCGGTGACCACGGCATCCAGATCTTCAACAAGACGGGCACCGACGTTGGGGTGCGCACCGATGTCGGTGCTGTTCGCGGACCGCGAGCCGGTGTTGCATACGCGGTGTCCGCGTCCTTCACCGACTCGGGCCTCACCACGCGGCTCGCTGTGCTCGACGCGATGCACACGATCGGGCTCGACCTCGTGGAGTACGTGCACTAACTCGGGCTTCGCCGAACTCCGATCCCTTACGCTCGAGGTATGCCACGACCATCGCGACCTACGCCGAGGGAGCTCGTCGATGGGTGGCCCGATGCCGCATCCACCGACCCGGTCGGCGAGGTTGCCCGCCAATTCACGGCTAACCTCCGCGCCGCGATCGGCGACCGCACCCTTCGCGCTGCCGCGGAGGCTGCCGGGGGTCGACCACAGCACGATATCGGCGATTCTGCAGGGCCGGACCTGGCCCGACCTGTACACGGTGGCGAAACTCGAGCGTGGCCTCGAAGCAAACCTCTGGCCGGGCCGCGCGTCGGCTCAGCCATAGGCTCACCCAGCCCGGCGACCAAGGCCGTGCGCACCTCGCACCTCGCACGTCGCGTCTCGCGCACCTCGCGTCCGGCGCACCTCGCGCCCTCAACCCCGCACCGGGCGCCGTCGCACCCGCGCCCATCCACCTAGCGCAACGGTTGGAGCCGTTCGGGGCACCTCAGCTCCGTCACGAACGGCTGATCGAGCCGCGTTCGGTCGATAACGGTTGGAGTTTCCGCGGATTTCGAGCCGCTTTTGACCGAGCAACACCTCGAGATGCGCCCGGCCAGCCGTTCGTGACCGAGCAACGCCTCGAGGTGCGTGGATCAGCCGTTCGTGACCGAGCAGGGCAGCGAGGGTTTTGCTCGGTCGATAATGGTTGGAGTTTCCGCGGATTTCGAGCCGTTTTTGACCGAGCAACACCTCGAGATGCGCCCGGCCAGCCGTTCGCGACCGAGCAACGCCTCGAGATGGGCCCGAACAGCCGTTTGAGCCCGAGCGGCACGGCCGGCACGGCAAACCCGGTCGCGCCCACGGGAAGGCAGCACGCGCCGCCGCGGTTACACCCACAACAACCGCAGAGGAGCCCCAGACATGAGCAAAGTCCTACAGATGCGCCTGGTCGTCGAAGCCGACGACTTCGACACCGCCATCGCCTTCTACCGCGACGCCCTCGGCCTGCCGGAGGAGGCCGCGTTCGAGGGTGACGGCGACGCCCGCGTGATGATCCTCGACGCCGGCCGCGCCACCCTCGAGATCGCCAACCCCGCGCAGAAACGCATGATCGACGCCGTCGAGGTGGGCAGGCAGGTCGCCCCGCGTCTCAGGGTCGCCTTCGAGGTGACGGATGCCACGGGGCACACCGCGATCCTCACCGAGCACGGCGCTGACCTGGTCGCTCCGCCAACGGTGACACCGTGGAACTCCCTCAACTCGCGGCTCGACGCCCCGGCCGGCCTGCAGATCACCCTGTTCGAAGAACTTGACGAGGCCGCGCGAACGCCGGACCCGACCAGCTAGTCGATCAGGTCGAGGGCCGCGAGCTGCCGCAGCACCTCAGCCCCTGCCGGCGGGCAGCGGTCGATATCGGCCGTGGTCACCCAGTGCACCTCGCTGACCTCCGCGCTCGGCTGTGGCTCAGCATCCGCCTTACCACCGAACACAACCATGCGCACCTGCCGCCCGTCCGGTTCGCCGTGCGCCTGCGTTACGACCGTGAACAGTTCGTGAACCGAGCCGGGAACGAGACCGACCGACACCTCTTCACGGGTTTCGCGAGCGGCAGCATCCGCTGGGCTTTCGCCCTCATCAATTTTGCCGCCTGGCATGTACAAAACATCTCGCCCGCGCGCCCGCACCATGAGCACGTGCCTGTCGCGAAGAAGCGCGACGGCCGCGACGAGGATGTCGGGGTGTTCGGTGGGCTGAGCCGTTTTTTGAACAGCGGATGCCGTCACTCGCGTGTCAGGACGGCTCGCCAACAAGCGCACAGCGTCTGCGGCCGCGTCGATCGCCTCGGCGGAGTGCAGAATGCGGAAGTGGCCGCTGACCGGGATTTGCACGTTCGTCGCTCCGACCAGGACGCTGCCATCGGGCACGTGCGGGTCGAACGGTCCGAAGATCGACACGATCTCGGCGTTGACGCTCGAGTTGCGGCCGAGCAGCACGATCGTGTCATTGGTCGGCGAGAACGCTCGCAACGTCTGCCCGAGCACGTATTTGGCGTAGCGCGAACCGGCAAACGGGGTGCAGACGGCAACGAGACCGCGAACGCCCAAATCGTCGCTGTGGCTGAGCATGAGGTGCTTGCCGACGAGTCCGCCCTTGCTGTGCGCGACGATGATGCGGCCGGCCGGGTTCGCCCGCACGCGGGAGAGTGCGGCGGTGAGCCGGTCGGAGGTCTCGACGATCGGGCGGAGGTTGTAGCCGAGCCCGTGAACGATGCTGATCGGGTAGCCGTCTTCCCAGAGGCGGTCGGCGATCGGCTTGAGGAAGTTCCAGCGTTCGTAGACGCCCGGAATGAGCACGATCGTTGGTTTGCCCGGCTCACCGTGCGCATAGTGCGCCGGAACCCTCCAGCCACCGGCCACCGCGCGCACGTGCAGCACGGCCGCGTCGAGGTAGTCGAGCGCCCAAACCCCTGCTTTGTCGAGAAGATTCACACGTGCCCCCGTTCGTGCCTGACGATGAGCGATGCTACCGCCGACCCGTTCGTCATCATCACCTCGTGACCGGTCCCCGGCACCTCGACGAGCCGAGAACGCGGAATCGCAGCCACCATCCGATCCACCCATCCGCGCGGGCAGAGTTTGTCGTCGCTTCCGCGCACGATGAGTGTGTTCGCGCGAACCCGCGGCAGGGTCTTCTCGACCTCGTGCCGCATCATCGCGGCCAGGGTGGTGAAGTACCAACGCGGGCCTGCCTTGAGGTAATACAAGGCGCCGGTACCGACGACCCGCCACTGTGCGCCCCAAAGATCCTGCACCAGCCGCAGCGCCTGGGTGGTCGCACGGCGTTCGGCCGGGTTCACCGTTGGGCTGATCAACACGATCGATTCAAAGGCGAGCGGATGCCGCGCCGCAGCTTCGACAGCAACCTGGGCCCCCATGGAATGGCCGACAAGCACGGGACGCTTGATGCCCTCCCGTTCGACGAGTTCGGCAACGAGGTCGCCGAACTCGGCCATGGTGAGCGGCTCGTCCGGCTCGGGTGCGTCGCCGAATCCCGGAAGGTCGAGGGCATACACGCGGCCGTCGAAGCCGAGTGAGTCGGTCAGCGCTGCCCAGTAGCGTCTGCCCATTCCAACGCCGTGCAACAGGATGAACGACGCTCCGGTGTGGACTCCGCGCTCCGCGACAACTGTGACGTTCCCACGGGCGTGGAACTCGTGGACGGAGGGTCTCGGCATGCGGCAAGTCTACGGACGCTGTCTGATCACTCCCTCGCCATGTCAGCGCGCCCAAGCCAAGGTGAACTTAGGTTTCGGGACGCAAGAGGTCACGCCGCATGAAGTTGCTCGGTGCTGCCGGCCAGCATCCCGGTTGAGCGTTTCATAGTCGTGATGGCTAAGACGGCGGCCAGATTGCTCTCAACGAACCAGCGTCAGATCCTTCGAGGTCGTAATGTGGTGGGATTCAGGCTTATTGACGAAGAACTAGCGGTCCGTATTGAGGGGGCAGAGATGGATAGTTGGCTGGCCTTGGCGGTGTTCGCTGTTCTTGTGGGGGTAGGCGTATGGCGTTGGAAGGTGGTCACCAGACGCACTCTTACCGACGTGCAGTGTGAGGAAATCGCCGAATCGACCGTGAACGCACTGTTCCGAGCAACACGGGCTGTGGGGACCTCGGTAGCGATTCCGCCGTCCTTCTGGGAGGGCTTGAGCGGACACCAGGCGATCGAGGCGGCGCGATGGATGATTGGTCGAGGATATGTCACCGCCAATGACTGGGGCTTGATTGGAATACTTCTGGGCAGTCCCCCACATCACCTCGCGCTGACGCAAGGCTCCTATGACTTACAGATCGCCGAGCGAGCGGGGGGTCCCACGTTTGTTGGGAACGGTCACATCAACATAGGTGGGGTTCAAATAGTGGCTGGCAATTCCGTTCACATTTCGGCACGGGACCTTGTTGACTTGGCGATGGCCGTTCGCCAAGACTCCGAACACCTCGACTCGCTTGAGCGTTCGCAGGCTCACAGTGCGGCGGACACACTTGACCAGGCGGCACGAGGGGAGTTGGCTCCTGACTCTCCCCAACTGTCAGGTGCGATCAAATGGCTGAAAGAGCGGGCCGATGAGGCTGTGGGCGGTGCGATGGGCGCGGCCATGTGGGCGGCCACTTCGACGATCCTCGCCCGAATTTTCACGGGATGATCACACGGACAGGTGCCAGAGCAAGTTTGAGCACCGCGGTCCGTCACCATGCGGCGTCTCGCGTTCAGCGAACACTCTTGCGAAATGGTCCCGGAATCGTCGCGGCTAAGCTTGAGGGGCGTCTGTGCAAGCCGGCACGGGCAATTTTTTCGTATCAGGAGCCACAGTGGCCGCATCCAGCCGTCTCGACTCAGTCATCGCCCTCGCCCGCCACCGCGGATTCGTCTTCCAGGCCGGAGAGATCTACGGAGGGTCGCGATCCGCCTGGGACTACGGGCCCCTAGGTGTCGAGCTCAAAGAGAACATCAAACGCCAGTGGTGGAAGTACATGGTCACGCGCCGCGACGATGTCGTCGGCCTCGACTCGAGCGTCATCCTGCCGAAGAAGGTCTGGGAAGCATCCGGCCACGTCGGCGTCTTCACCGACCCGCTCGTCGAGTGCCTGAACTGCCACAAGCGGTTCCGCGAAGACCACTTGCTCGAGGCGTTCGAAGAGAAGAAGGGCCGCGCACCCGAGACCGGCATGCTCGAAATCGCCTGCCCCAACTGCGGCACCCGTGGCGAGTGGACCCCTCCGCGCGACTTCAACATGATGCTCAAGACCTACCTTGGGCCGGTTGAGGACGAGTCAGGCATGCACTACCTGCGCCCCGAAACGGCACAGGGCATCTTCGTCAACTTCGCCAACGTGCTGCAGGCCGCACGCGTGAAGCCGCCGTTCGGAGTCGGCCAGATCGGCAAGAGCTTCCGCAACGAGATCACACCGGGGAACTTTATCTTCCGTACCCGCGAGTTCGAGCAGATGGAACTCGAGTTCTTCGTCGAGCCGGGCACCGATGAGGACTGGCACCAGTACTGGATCGACTACCGCTTCAACTGGTACACCGACCTCGGCATCAACCCCGAGAACCTGCGCCTGTTCGAGCACCCGGCTGAGAAGCTGTCGCACTACTCCAAGCGCACCGTCGACATCGAGTACAAGTTCGGCTTCACCGGTGGCGACTGGGGTGAGCTCGAGGGTGTTGCGAACCGCACAGACTTCGACCTCAACACCCACGCCGAGCACTCGGGCAAGGACCTGTCGTTCTTCGACCAGGGCAAGAACGAGCGCTGGGTGCCATACGTGATCGAGCCCGCAGCCGGTCTCACTCGCTCGCTCATGGCATTCCTCGTCGACGCGTACCACGAGGAGGAAGTGCCGAACGCGAAGGGCGGCACAGACAAGCGCACGGTGCTCAAGCTCGACCCGCGCCTCGCTCCGGTGAAGGCAGCCGTGCTCCCGCTCAGCCGCAACGAAGCTCTCTCGCCGCTCGCGCGGAGGGTTGCTGCCGAACTCCGCGAGTCATGGAACATCGACTTCGACGATGCCGGTGCCATCGGTCGCCGCTACCGTCGCCAGGACGAGGTGGGAACCCCGTTCTGCGTCACTGTTGACTTCGACTCGCTCGAGGACAACGCCGTGACCGTGCGTGACCGCGACACGATGGCACAGGAGCGGGTGTCGATCGACAAGCTCTACGTCTACCTGGCTGAGCGGCTGAAGGGCGCCTAAGCCACTGATCGACCGTGTCGAGCGCCGCAACTGACCTGTTGCGGCGCTCGACCTGTTTGTGCGCCACGTTTGCTCGAGCGCGCGTATCGCCCTACGTTGGAGGAACTCGAACGGAGGCATAACCATGGATTTCGGAACGATTCTTTTGCTCGTCGCCCTTCCACTGCTCATCCTCGGGCTCGTCATCTTCCTCGGAATTCGGGACCGACGCAGCAAGCGCACGTCGTACTCCGACGGCGACGTTCTCGACCGGTCGAGAGAACACCTCGAAGCGGATGCGGCGGCGCGCGCCGCTCACTTTTCCCGCACCGGCCCCGGCCAGATGTGACCGTTTGTGTCGCTCGCACCGACCGGTAACGCGAGGGCGGGTACTTCTCCCCACGCGACGGGCCGCGCTGTAATTGACACTCGTACTGGGTGACTGCCAGTCTGGAACCCGGCTTATAAAGGAGCACAATGACTGACGAAAACAACAACAACATTCCGCCAGTACCCAACGCTGGCTCTAACCAGCCTCCGGCACCATACGGGCAGAACCCGCAGGCACCCCAGTACAGCGCGCCTCAGGCTCCGCAGTACGGTGCTCCCCAGTACGGCAACGCGCCGCAGGGCCAGTACGGAGCCCCCCAGGGTCAGTACGGTGCACAGCCGGCCAAGTGGAATGTCCTCTCCATCATCACCCTGGTGAGCGGTGTGCTCGGCTTCTCGGTCATCTCGATCGTCCTCGGCATCATCTCGCTCAACCAGATCAAAAAGACGGGTGAGCAGGGCAAGGTCCTCGCGATCATCGGAATCATCCTCGGCGCGCTGTACACGCTCGGATACATCCTCCTGGCTATCGGCTTTGTTGCATTGCTGAACAGCCCGGACCTTTACGACACGACGTACTAAACAACATCCGGCACCCGCCGGAGCCACAAAACGCCCGCCTCACGGATTCGTGAGGCGGGCGTTTTTTGTCTGGGTGTTGCCGCTTAGGAGGCTTCAGCGTCCCGAATCTGGGTGACGTCGCCGTGCGACGCCGACAGGGTGACGGGAGCGGGCTCGGCCGGTTCTTCGTTCACCGTGATGGCGAACAGCGTCTCGAGGGCGTCGATGTAACGGTCGTGGTCACCGGCACGGGCGTATTCGCGGGCGCGCACCGTCGGGGTGTGCAGCAGGCGACCCATCATGTGGCGGAGAGCACGTTCGATGTTTCCGTCGGCGTCACGAGGCGCAACCCGCGCGATCTCCTGCTCGAGCACCTCATTTGCACGTGAGCGCAGCGCGACAACCGCGGGAGCAAGGCTCTGTTCATCGGTCACCGATGCGAACTTGCGTGCGGCCTTGTTGACGATCTGTCTGGCGTGGTCTGTGGCCTGAAGCTCTTCGAGCGGAGCGTGAATGCGAATGGTTTCGAGGTCGAGCAGGTCGACGCCGCTCAGTGTGGCGACGTCGGGGTCAACGTTCCTCGGCAGGCCGAGGTCGATCACGAGCTGGCCAGCCGAGTGGTCGACGGGGCAACCGGGGGTGCTGTCGATCGGGAAGGCGGGAAGCATTGCTTCGAGGTCGCGACGGCCAGCGGCGATCGTCTCAGCGTCAAGCACGAAACCGGATGCTGTCGTGCAGGTCACGATGACCGTCGCCTCTGCCGCCTCCCGCGGGAAAACGTCAGCTTCGACCGGGCGGATGTCATGACCGGCCGCGAACTTCGACGCCCGACCGGACGGCGAATAAACGGCGACGTCGGTGACGCCGCGGTCACGGAGGGCGGCGAGGCTCGCTCCGGCGTACGCGCCGGTGCCGATTAGCAGCACTCGAACCTTGGACCAGTCGGTGATGCGGCCCTCGGCGAGGTCGAGGCCGAGGCGCACGATGGAGCGGCCGGCGCGGCCGAGCGGAGTGTTGTTCTTGACGCCGCGCGACGTCTGTGACGCGCGCTGGAAGAGGCGTTCGAGGTCGCTCGTCGTCGTTCCCGATTCGCGGGCAAGCTGCAGTGAGCGGCGCACCTGGCCGGCGATCTCGCCCTCGCCGACGACGACGGATTCCAGGCCGGCAGAGACCGCGAAGAGGTGGCGAGCCGCCTCTTCATCTGTGTGCGTGATCCAGGTCTGGTGCAGGGCATCGGTGGGAATTCCGGTCGCCGCACTGACGGCATCCGTCGCTGCCTGAAGAGCCACCTGGGCACCTGCGGTCACCGGCTCATCGAGATCGATGTACGCCTCGAACCTGTTGCAGGTGGCGATGACGATGGCCCCGGCGACGCATTCGGAGTGATCGGTTATGCGTTGGCCGACGGTCTCGGCGCCCGTTGAGAGTCGCTCGAGCAGATCGAAGGAGGCGTTTTTGTGACTCGCCGTCAGACACATGAGCACTGATTAAGGATACCGGGCGATTCTGAGTGTTCCGTCCGTGGGCGTTGTGCACGGTGCCGCAGGCCGCTGGGTTCGAGCCGCTACCCCAGAGAGTTCGCCACGAGAACCGCGATGACATATGCGGCACCGAGCACAGCGGCCAGAATCGCGCCACCGCCGAGGCCCATTCTCAGGCGCCGGCCGCTCTGAGCGACGCGCGGCATTGACGCCGAGAGGGTCGCGGCCGCTCGGGAAAATTCGGCCGAAGTCGCAGGCACGCGAGTATCCCGCCAGCGGACCCACCGCTCAACCTTCTGCGTGAGCGCTGTTGTCGCCGTGACAACGTTGTGCCAGGTTTCCGGATTGGTGGTGACAACGTCACGGCTGGACTCGAGAAAGAGCCAGTCATCGATGATCTCAACGTCGAAACCATTCACCCGGTCGATGAGGGTGGCCATCACATCCGGGGTGAACAGGTACAGCGCGTCCTGCTCATAACCTCGAGGGCAATATAGGGTGAAATAGTTGTCGAAGTTGCCTTCGAGGGAGAGTGCCTGGCTCCCAGCCGGTGCTGCGGAGGCGAGGTCCGGCCTGCCGTCTTTCGCCCGGAGCACGATGTGGGGCAGAGAAAGCGGGAGCTTGATCGAGCAGATACCCCCGAAGTTCGAATTCCGGCTCTTCGAGGTGCCCGAGTCGAGAAGGTAGTTCGCGAACTCGATCGGTGGGTCGGAGATCGGGCGCATGACCCGGGTCAGTGCGAGCTCACCGCGTTCTTGCCAGGGGGTCAGGTGAGCGCCAGGGATCGGTCCTGGCACATAGCTCATCCCGTTTTCGTGAGCGAACGTCGCGAGGCGATAGTGCCTCTCGGGATTGCCGCGCTGCTTCCACATCCGAAAGCTGGTCCAACAGAGCAGAACGCCGGCATAAACGAAAAGCCCGCAGATCGCCGCCATGGCCACGAGCTCCTTGACCATGTCGGGGGCTGCTTCCTCGATCTCCGAGCTGATGCCAACGGACATGGCAAGCAACCCGACCGGCGCGACCACCCACCCGACCGACACAATGATTCGTCGGGCGGTTCCCGCTGGGTCACGGACGGATGGATACTGCTGGGCGAAAGCGCGGTAGAACGCCCGAACATCTCGACGCCTCAGCCGGGACGTGAGCGCGTCTGTGCGCAGGCTCGTGCCCGCCTCCTCCATCGTTTCCACCCTCGAACTCCTCCACGGTTGTGAGGCGACCCGTCTCGCCACCGCTTCGAGGCTAGTGGCATCGTGCAGCGCACGAACGTGCGTGTATATACACCGAACGTGTGTGTCCGCACGCAATTTGAGAGGATTGTGACGTGCAGCTGAACTCGAACCACCCACTTGAAGCAGGACTCACCCCCTCATCCCGGTTGATTACCGCCTACCGGGGTGAGCGACCCGACGTCACCCCCGTGTGGTTTATGCGACAGGCGGGCCGGTCGCTTCCGGAGTACCGGGACCTCCGCGTCGGCACGGCGATGCTCGACGCCTGCCTCAACCCGGAACTGGCCAGCGAGATCACGCTGCAGCCCGTCCGTCGCCACGGCGTCGACGCCGGCATCTTCTTCAGCGACATCGTGGTTCCGCTCAAGCAGGTCGGTGTCGATGTGGACATCGTGCCTGGGAAGGGACCTGTACTCGGCAAGGCGGTTCGAACGGCCGCCGATGCGGACGAGCTCGTTTCTCTCGATCCGTCCGTGCTCGATGAGACCCTCGCGCCGGTGCGCGACGCCGTCGCGCTCACGGTGGCCGAACTCGGTTCAACTCCACTCATCGGCTTCGCGGGCGCGCCGTTCACCCTCGCGGCCTACCTGGTCGAGGGCGGACCCAGCAAGGACCACATCCACGCTCGAACCCTGATGCACTCAGACCCCGAGGCATGGTCGCGCCTGATGGAGTGGGTCGCCGAGGTCACCGGACGGTTCCTCCGCACCCAGGTTCTCGCCGGAGCGTCGGCAGCGCAACTCTTCGATTCGTGGGCCGGGGCCCTCTCACTTGATGACTATGTGCGATACGTGGCGCCAGCATCCGCTCGTGCTCTAGAACACGTCCGTGACCTGAGTTACACGGTTGCGGGCGAGGCGGAGGACACCCGCGAGACGCGCAACGTGCCGATCGTGCACTTTGGTGTCGGCACAGGTGAACTGCTGAAGGCGATGCACGACATTGGGGCGGATGTCGTCGGCGTCGACTACCGGGTGCAGCTCGATGAGGCCTCTCGCCGACTCGGTGGGCTCGTTCCGGTGCAGGGCAATGTTGACCCGGCACTCCTCGCCGCGCCGTGGCCTGTGCTCGAGGCGCACGTGCGCGATGTGCTCGATCGCGGCAAGAGTGCGCCGTCGCATGTGCTCAACCTTGGGCACGGAGTTCCGCCGGAGACAGACCCGACCGTACTCACTCGACTCGTCGAATTCGTTCACGCGCAGTGACCGGCCCGCGACACGTCCTGGTAATCGGCGGCGGCGTCGCCGGGCTGGTTGCCGCGCTTGACTGCGTTCGCGCCGGAATCCGCGTCACACTCGTTGAAAAGGCCGACCGCGCCGGTGGTTCAGTCGCCACCGAAACCGTCGCGGGCATCCGCGTTGACACCGGCGCGGAGAGCTACGCCACCCGCCAGGGCACCGTGCGCAGGCTCGTAGACGAGCTGGGCCTGTCGGATTCTGTGGTGCAACCCGCGGCAGGCGGCGCCTGGGTGCGCCTGCCGACTGGCGTCAGCGCCCCGCTTCCGAAAGCGGGACTGCTCGGGATCCCGTCGAACCCGCTAGCCGAGGACGTGCGTCGGGTTATCGGTTGGCGCGGGGCGATTCGCGCCTACCTCGATCGGCTCAGGCCGGTGCTGACCATCGGGCCGGAGCGCAACCTTGGTGACCTTGTCGAGAAACGCATGGGCAAAGCCGTGCTCGACGCGCTGGTCGCGCCGGTGACGCGCGGTGTCTACTCCGCTGACCCGACAGACCTCGACGTGACGCGTGCGGCGCCCGGCCTCAACAACGCCCTCACCAAGACGGGGTCGCTGTCTGGCGCTGTGGCATCACTTCGCGCCGCCGCTCCGGCGGGTTCGAACGTTGAGGGTCTTCGCGGAGGCATGTACACGCTCGTCGAGGCAATTCTCAAGGAGCTTCGCCTGCGCGAGGTCGAAATCATTCTCGGCGTCGGGGTGAGCGAGCTGCACAGACCTTCCCCTGACGAGGATGCGCCGGACGCAGCTGAGGAGCCAGCGCAGACCGAACGGGCCGCTCAGTGGCGTGCGATTCTCGACGACGACCGGGCTGTCGACGCCGATTATGTTCTCGTTGCGACGCCCGAGTCCACAGCTTTTCGGCTGCTCGAGCCGCTGTCGGAGGAGTTCGCCGGCGAAGAGCCAATGCAAACGCCCACGGTCGAGTTGGCGACGCTCGTTCTCGACGCGCCAGAGCTCGACAACAAGCCCCGAGGTACGGGCGTTCTCGTCGCCGAAGCGGTGGCCGGTCAGCGTGCCAGCGGGCGCCAGGTCACCGCGAAAGCGCTCACCCACTCAACAGCCAAGTGGCAATGGCTCGCAGACGAAGCGGCCAGCGGGCACCCGCACCGCCACGTCGTTCGGCTCTCCTTCGGTCGCCTCGGCCAGCCGAACCCCAGCCTCGAACTCGATGACGACGCGCTTCGGGCTCTGGCCGTCTCGGACGCCGCTGAGATCCTCGGTCTTGCTCTCGATGAACGTCAGGTTGTCGGTTTCGCCCGCACCCGGTGGGTTGGGACGCTTCCAGGGGCCGCGATCGGCCAGCGCGAGCGGGCGCAGCGTCTGCGCGACGCGGCGATCGGTATCGGTGAGATCGACGTAACCGGCGGCTGGCTCTCCGGAACCGGGCTCGCCTCAGTCGTGCCTGACGCTCTCGCAGCGTCAGCTCGGATTCGGCAGCTCGTTGTCGCTGCTTACCGAGCCGAGCGGGCCGCCAGCGACCCGCATACCAGAACGAGCATGAACGACACCAGCCCGGACGCAAACACGCCATAGGGGCTACGCTGGACCCACTAACCGCCTATTGAACGGAGCCACCCATGAGGGGCAAGCTGATTTTTGTGGCAGGTATGGCCACCGGATACGTGCTCGGATCCCGCGCGGGCCGCGAGCGGTACAACCAGATCAAGCGAAACTGGTTGAAGGTCTGGAACACCGACGTGGTGCAGGACAAGGTTGAGGTCGTTCAGGGGTTTGCCAAGGCACGTCTGAGCGAGGTCCCAGGAGCCGTCTTCGCCGGTGTGAAGAAGGTCTCAACGGCTGTTGGCGGCGAAGGTACTCCAGGCCAGAAGCTGGACCGCACCATTGCGAAGACCAAGGACGCCGTAGACGACGTTGCAGACAGAGTCCTCCCGCACGACGATGCACCAAGCTCGTCAACCGGAACCCCCTCGAAGTAGCACCTGGAGCGTTCGACTATGACGGACAGAAATTTCGGCGATAAGAGCCGCGAATCGATCTTTGAGCTGCTCGCGGACCTGCCCAACCTGATCACCAACCTGATTCAGGCGGAGATCGAGCAGGTCAAAACCAAGGCCAAGCACCTCGGAAGCTACGCCGGTAAGGGTGCCATCTTCATGGTGCTCGCGCTGATCTTCCTGTTCTTTGCGATCGGCACCCTCGTCGCCGTCGCGATTCTCGCGCTCGCCCTTGTCCTTCCGGCCTGGCTCAGTGCGCTGATCGTTTTCGTGGCGTTCCTGCTCATAGCCGTTGTGCTTGCACTGATCGGGCTCAAGTTCTTCAAGAAGCTGAGCGACGACCCCAATCCGATCGAGAGCGTGAAGAAGGACATCCGCGCAGTGAAGGGAGAGGGTGAATATGACCGCTACTAACCCCGGAACACCTGCAGCGGCACGAGCTGAGCTCGTCGCAACACTCAATGCAATCGAGGACAAGCTCAACGTCCCTCGAAAGTTCAATCGCCTGGTCGTGCAGGGCAAGAAGCAGGTAGCGACGCTCCAGCGGGAAAATCCGGCGGCGATTTACGCAGGAATCGCCGCCGTGGCATCCGTCGCGGGCCTCGCCGCGTGGGCGATCGTTCGCGGGATCGCTCACCGTTAAACGGGTCACAGCGATTTCGAGACGCTGATCGCGCCCAAAATCGGGTGCGAAGCAGGCCCGCGTTGAGGGAACCTTCAGGTGAAGCTGTCCCTATTTGGTGGGGAGAGATTAAGGGGTGATGATGTTAGGTATGACTCACCCGGCCTCCGCCGAGGCACCCCTGCCCCCCGAAATTTCCGAACCCGAAGAGAACCCGACAGGATTTGCCCTCTGGGCGGTTCTGCGCCGACCTCAGGCTCCTCTCGCGATCAGCGACCATGCTGTTTTCGAACTCGACTCCGCCGTCAAGCGGGTCGAGCAAAACGGCGTAACCGTGCGCGGTTTTTATGACGTGTCCGGTCTCAAAGCCGACGCTGACATCATGATCTGGCTGCACGGCGACACAGCGGACGCCCTCCAGCGTGCGTTGCGGGAGGTGCGCCGCACGAGCATTCTTCGCGGACTCGTTCCGACCTGGAACGCGATGGGTGTGCACCGCGAGGCCGAGTTCAACAAACGCCACGTTCCCGGATTCCTGCGCGGCATCGAACCGAAGGACTGGCTGACGGTATACCCGTTCGTGCGCAGCTTCGAGTGGTACCTCCTCCCGGACGCCGAGCGCAGCAAGATGCTGGCCGACCACGGCCGCAAGGGAGCCGCCTTCCGCGGTGCCATCGCCAACACGGTGTCTGCCTTCGCCCTCGGTGACTACGAGTGGATCCTCCCGATCGAATCAGACGACCTCGTCGAGCTCGTCGACCTCATGCGCGAATTGCGAGCGACGGACGCCCGTCGCCACGTGCGTGAGGAAGTTCCCTTCTACACAGGTCGTCGCATCACGACGGCAGAAATTCCCGAGGTAATTCAGTGACCGATATCGTTCTCGGCGCAACGGAAGCTGCGGCGTCCGGTGAGCCGCACATCACCGAGCCCGTCGCGTATGACGCGATCCTCCTCGCCGGCTTCGGCGGACCAGAGGGCCAGGATGACGTCATCCCGTTCCTGCGCAACGTCACCCGCGGCCGCGGAATCCCCGAGGAACGCCTCGAGGAGGTCGCTCACCACTATCGTCACTTCGGCGGCGTGAGCCCGATCAACGACCAGAACCGTCAGCTGAAGGCGGCGCTTGAAGCGGAACTGAAGTCACGGGGCATCGATCTTCCGGTGCTGTGGGGCAACCGCAACTGGGACCCGTACCTGCGTGACGCGCTGGTTGAGGCCAACGAGCGTGGGTACACCAAGCTCATCGCCATCGCGACGAGCGCATACTCGTCGTACTCGAGCTGCCGGCAGTACCGCGAGGACTTTGCCATTGCCCTCGACGAGACCAGCCTGTTCGGGCACATCTCGATCGACAAGGTGCGCCAGTTCTTTGACCACCCCGGTTTTGTCACACCGTTCATCGACGGCGTTCGTGATGGCCTCGCGCAGATTCAGCGGGACAATCCCGGTATCGACCTGGCAACCGAGGTGGAGATCCTGTTCTCGACCCACTCCATTCCGTCGACGGATGCCGCCAAGTCAGGTCCGGCTGAACGCGGTTTCGGTGAGGGTGGCGCTTACGCAGCGCAGCACATGGCCGTCGCCGAAGTCGTTATCGAATCCGTGAAGCGTGAACTCTCGCTCGAAGCGGAGCTCGCCTGGCAGCTGGTTTACCAGTCCCGCTCCGGCCCCCCGAGCATGCCGTGGCTTGAGCCGGACATCAACGATGCGATTGCGGAACTGCCGGCCCGTGGCATCCGTGCTGTCGTCATCGTCCCTCTCGGCTTCGTCAGCGACCACATGGAAGTTCTGTGGGACCTCGACAACGAAGCCACCGAGTCCGCCGAAGAAAACGGGCTGTACTCGGTGCGCGTGCCTACGCCGGGTACGCACCAGGCGTACGTCACCGGGCTGATCGACCTGGTCCTCGAGCGTCGCGACGGCGTCGCGGTCGCTGACCGCCCGGCGATGACCGACCTCGGTCCCTGGTACGACGTGTGCCGCCCCGGTTGCTGCGAGAACGTTCGTCTCGGCTTCAAGCCAGCATTGGCGGGCCTTCAGCCGTGACTCTGCTTGTGGGAACGCGTGGCAGCGCCCTTGCCCTGGCCCAGGCGGGCGACATCGCCCGGGAGATCACCGAGCGAACCGGCGTGCCGACCGAACTCGTGCCAGTCACCACTCACGGTGACGTGTCACGCGAATCGCTGTCGAGCCTCGGTGGCACCGGGGTCTTCGCTTCGGCGCTGCGCGAGTTCCTGCTTGCGGGGAAGTGCGACCTCGTCGTTCACTCGATGAAGGATCTGCCGACGGCGCCGTACACGGGTCTCCGTATCGGTGCGGTTCCGATTCGTGCTGACGCTCGCGACGCTCTGTGCGCTCGCGACGGGCTCACGCTCGAGACTTTGCCGGACGGCGCACGGGTCGGAACCGGGTCGCCGAGGCGAGCCGCACAGCTTGCCGCGCGACGTCCAGACCTGGTGATCGTTGACATCCGAGGCAACGTCGACACTCGGCTGAACTTCGTTAGCTCCGGTGAACTCGACGCTGTTGTGCTCGCGGCCGCTGGTCTCGGCCGGCTGGGCCGAACCGAGCGGATCACCGAGTACTTCGATCTTGAGTCCTGGCCGACGGCTCCAGCGCAGGGTGCGCTCGCTATCGAAGTGCGGGACGAGGACCATTCCGACGCCCTTGCCCGGGCCCTCGCTGCCATCCAGGACGACGCCAGCCACGCTGCTGCGGCGGCAGAGCGCAGCATCCTCTACCGGCTGGAAGCGGGTTGTGCCGCGCCGATCGGAGCGCACGCCATCGTCGGGCAGGGGAACGTCACGTTGCTTGGCGCCGTTTACGCTCCTGACGGATCGGACTCTCTCGCTCTCACCGGATCCGGCGACGTCGTCACCCCGGCGGGTGCCCCCGAAACTGAGGATTTCGTAAGTTTGAGTTCAGCCAGCATCATAGAGACAGCCGAAGAGGTTGGCCGAGCGCTCGCCGACGAACTGCTGGCGCGGGGAGCAGCCGCGCTCGCACCGCTGAAGCACAACTGAGGACCCGATGAACTCTGTAGCAGCAAGCAAGCCCCTCAAGGGCTGGCGCATCCTCGTCCCACGGGGAGGTCCATGGGGTGACAGCGTCGCCGCCGATCTGCGCGCACGCGGGGCAACACCGGTCGTCGCGCCGATGATCAACTTCGCCCCGACCGACGACCCGGAGAGCCTCACCGTCGCCCTCGCCGCACTCGAGAACGGTGAGTTCGACTGGCTCACCGTCACGAGCGCGACGACCGTTGACGTCATGTTTTCCCAGGATGTCAAGATTCCGGACCGCACCCGCGTTGCCGCCGTCGGTGAGACCACCGCTGCTGCGCTTCAGGCCGTTGGCTACCGGGTCGACCTCGTCCCGGCCAAAGAGAACTCCGCGCGCGGCATGGTTTCCGAGCTCACCCAGCTCGAGCCGACACCCAAGCGGTTCCTCACGCTTCGGTCCGAAATTGCGAAGCCGCTGCTGAGCGAGGGCCTCGCCGCTGCCGGCCACTACGTCCAGTCGGTTGTCGCCTACCGCACCATCGGTGAGCCGGTTGCCGAGAACATCATTGCGGACGTCCAGTCCGGGCGTATCAACGCGATCCTGGTCACCAGTGGTTCCGTTGCCGAGCAGGTCGTCGAGCAGTTCGGTGACTTGCCTGAGGCAACACTCGTCGCTGCTATCGGTCCACGGACGGCGAAGGATGCTGTCGCTTTCGGCCTGCAGGTCGACGTCGTTTCGAGGCACCAGACCGTTTCAGCGCTGCTCGACTCCATCGTTGCAACTGTCGAAGCGGCCCAGCCGCAGCCCAGCGAGTTCTAGGCCGCTCGCGCGTTCGCTGCGAGCGTGCATCCGGCTGGGTCACAGCCGGCGACGCGTAGGCTGGAAGCGTGAATGTTCCCGTGATCCGGCCCCGCAGACTCCGCTCATCCCCGGCAATGCGCCGTCTCGTTTCAGAGACCCGAGTGCACCCGTCGGAACTCGTGCTTCCGCTCTTCGTCCGAGAGGGCGCAACGGAGCCAACGCCGATCGGCTCGATGCCCGGCGTGATGCACCACTCAATCGACTCGCTCAAGCGAGCCGCGACGAACGCGGCCGAAGCAGGCGTCGGGGGCGTCATGCTCTTCGGAGTTCCCCTCACCCGGGACGCGACCGGCTCACAGGCATCCGCTCCTGAAGGCATTCTCAACATCGCAACGGAGGCGCTCGTCGCCGAGGTGGGCGACGCACTTGTCATACAGACCGACCTCTGCCTCGATGAGTTCACCGACCACGGCCACTGCGGTGTGCTCGACTCGCGTGGTGCTGTCGACAACGACGCAACACTCGAGCGCTACGTCGATATGGCGCTGTCGCAGGCGCACGCTGGTTCCGCGATCCTCGGGCTCTCCGGCATGATGGACGGTCAGGTGGACGCAGTGCGAGCCGCTCTCGACGAGGAAGGCTTTATCGACACGGCCATCCTCGCCTACTCGGCAAAGTACGCCTCGGCGTTCTACGGTCCCTTCCGCGAGGCCGTGGACTCCCAGCTCCAGGGTGACCGTCGCACCTACCAGCTCGACCCGGGCAACCGGCGCGAGGGCATGCGGGAGTCGACCCTCGACATGTCAGAGGGCGCAGACATTGTCATGGTGAAGCCGGCGATGAGCTATCTCGACGTTCTCGCCGACGTTGCGGCAATGAGTGACATCCCGGTCTGGGCCTACCAGGTCTCCGGTGAATACGCGATGATCGAGGCCGCAGCAGCCAACGGGTGGATCGACCGGCGCCGCGCCATCGAGGAGTCACTCGTCAGCATCCGCCGCGCGGGTGCCGACGCGGTGCTGACCTACTGGGCAACCGAGGCAGCCGGGTGGCTCAAGTGAGCAACGACACTCTCTTCGCCCGCGCCAAGGAATCCATCCCAGGCGGAGTCAACTCGCCGGTTCGCGCCTTCGGCTCCGTCGGCGGAACCCCACGTTTCCTCGTGAAAGCGTCTGGCGCATACGTCACAGACGCCGACGGTACCGAGTATGTCGACCTGGTCGGTTCGTGGGGCCCCGCCATCCTCGGCCACGCCCAGCCCGATGTCGTCCGCGCCGTGCAGGATGCGGCGGCGCTCGGTCTGTCCTTCGGTGCATCGACGCCAGCTGAAACCGAACTCGCAGAACTCGTCAAGGCGCGCGTCGCTGCCAGCGGCATGTCGCCGATCGAGAAGCTCCGTCTCGTCTCAACCGGTACCGAAGCCACCATGACCGCGATCCGGCTGGCCCGCGGGTACACCGGCCGCGACCTGCTCGTGAAGTTTGCCGGGCACTACCACGGTCACTCCGATGGACTCCTCGCCGAGGCCGGGTCCGGCCTCGCGACGCTGGCCCTTCCCGGCTCGGCCGGCGTTCCGGCGCCGATCGCGGCTCAGACCCTCGTCGTTCCATACAACGACCTCGACGCCCTCCGCGTGGTGTTCGATGAGCGTGGTGACCAGATCGCCGCCGTCATCACGGAATCCGCCGCGGCGAACATGGGAGTGCTCCCACCGCTTCCTGGCTTCAACGCCGCACTGGTCGAACTGGCCCATGAGCACGGTGCGCTCGTCATCCTCGACGAAGTGCTCACCGGATTCCGGGTGAGCGCGTCCGGGTACTGGGGTCTCTCCGTTTCCGAAGGCCCCGCATACCAGCCCGACCTGTTCACCTTCGGCAAGGTCATCGGCGGCGGCATGCCGCTCGCTGCGCTCGGCGGACGCGCTGAGATCATGGATCACCTCGCCCCGGCCGGTCCGGTGTACCAGGCCGGAACGCTGTCGGGTAACCCGGTCGCCGTTGCCGCCGGGATCGCGACCCTTGAACGGGCAACCGCCGAGGTGTACTCACGCCTGGACGCGGCATCCGTCACTCTGTCGAATGCTGTCTCCGACGCTTTCGCTCGCGAGGGCGTCGCGCACGTCGTTCAGCGCGCTGGCAACCTGTTCAGCTTTGTGTTTGCCGACAAGCAACCACGTAACTACGTCGACGTGCAAGCGCAGGACGTCTGGCGTTACGCACCGTTCTTTCACGCCATGCTTGATGGCGGCGTCTCGCTGCCACCCAGTGTTTTCGAGGCGTGGTTCGTCTCAGCTATGCACGATGACGAGGTTCTCGACCGCATCATCGATGTGCTGCCCGCAGCAGCGAAGGCCGCAGCAGCCGCGAAGCCCGTCTAACCGGTTTCGCGGCCTGCGGCCCAATCACAACCCCGCTGTTACCTCTTTGTGAGGTTTCACCACCCGATTTCGCCGACCCGACCGGCAGACTGGAAACATGGCTCGTCTTCACCTGCACCCCGACCGACTTGAGATCGCACTGTCGACGGCCGAGAAGACCTTTTCGCTGCGCAAAGAGAACATCATCATTCCGCGCTCGGCCATTCGCTCAGCCACGCTGACCGACGACCCGTGGATCTGGGTGCGCGGCATTCGTGCGCCAGGCACGGCGATCCCGCTCACGCTGGCGGTCGGTCAGTGGAAGTTCCACGGCGGCAAGGACTTCCTCGTACTCCGGGGCACCAAACCCTCCGTGGTGATCGACATCGCTGACGAAGAATTCTCGCGCGTCATCATCACCACCAAGCACGGGCTCGAGCTCGTCGCGAACCTACAGCTTGACGTGAAACCAGCCAAAAAGACTGCCCGCGCTCGTAAGGCGACGCCGCAGGTCACACCGAAACCGAAACGTGTGTTCAAGCAGGTGACGGATGCTGACGCGCCGGCTCCGGCGGACGGCCCCACATCCACAGATGCTCTCGCTGTAGTCACTCCCGAGACCGCTGTCGCGGCGGCGAAGGCGCGTGCGCCACGCAAATCGTCGGCGAAGTCGGCGGCCGGAGCGGTCGCGGCTGCGCCTGACGAGAGCGTCGAGAAGCGAACAAAGTCCGTACGCCCTCCAGCGCCGAGAACACCGCGGACGCCCAAGGCGACGCAGCCCGACGCAAAGAAGCCTCGCGCTCGGAAGGCACCGCCGCTCGACGCGAGCGGGTCAACAGAGGTGGCGCCTGCACAGTCGACTCTTGAGTCGAACGAAACCCTCTGACCTCGGGGTTTGCTCCGCTGAACACGAAGGCGCCTGCCGCGAATACCGCGGCAGGCGCCTTGTTGTTTACAGCCCGCGTCCTCAGCCGAGGTTCACGGGAGCTCCCAACAGTCGTGCGCTTGTGCTGGTCGCCCCGGACGTGACCGTCCACGACGTGTCCGGCACGAAGTAGTTCTGCGCAGCTTCCGCTGCCGTCACCGTGTGAATCGGGGTTGAGCAGGTGTACGACTGTCCCGGTGCAAGAGCCGTGTAGCGGCAGTTCCCTGCGCCGGTCGGAACGAACGGTGTGAGATTGCCAGCCGTCGGAGTCACGGCGAGTGTCGTCGACGTCGTGTTCGTGACCTGGAAGGTGTACGACACCTGCTGTCCTGCGGCGTACGGCGACGCGGCAAGGTCGCGCGCGCCGTCCGACCGGTAGCCGACGATGGTGGCGCCGCCGACGGAACCGACACCGGCCTGGATGCCTCCGCGCAGCGGAACAGGCGTTCCAAGCACCTGGGAGCTTCCAGTCGAATCACCGGTCGATGACCAGAGAGTGTTCGGTACGAAGTATCCGGCGGAGGCCTCCGCGGCGGTCACCGTGTGACGGGGAGTCCCGCAGTCGTAGGAGCCGGCCGCTGGCAGGGCGAGGTAGCGGCAGTTACCGGCGCCCGGAGCGACCAACGGCGAGAAGTTGCCGCTCGTCGGAGTGACAGCGCTCGTTCCTCCCCCGTGATTACGCACGGTGAACGCGTAGGGCACGGCCTGTCCGGCGGTGTACGGCGTCGTGGTGAGGTTCCGTGATGTGTCCGTGCGGGCTCCGGAAATGGTGATCGAGTCGAGCACGTTCACATCGTCGCAGGCGTAACCGAGCCATTCATCGTCGAACCTGGCGAGGTTCATCGATGTGAACCCGGGTGATTCGTAAAGCACCCCGAAGGTGTCAGGCGTGAGCCGCGTGACCGTCGAGTAGCCCGACGTTCCGGCGTTGATCTGGCGGGAGAACGGCCAGGTCTGACCGTCGTCGCACGATACGCGTGCGGTGAGGTTCGACCGCGCCGACTGCGAAGCGGTGTTGGTGAAGAGGAGGATCTTCGCCTCACGCGAGTTGGCCGGGGCGTCAGGGAAGACACGCGTGATGGCCGCGTTGTTGGTGGGGTCAGGCAGTTCGCGGTCCTGCGTGACGGGCCCATAGGTGATGCCGCCGTCGGTGGAGATGGCAACCTTGCGGTACCCACCGCCCGCACGGGTGTTCAGCATGACGCGACCGTCCGAGAGTTCGACGACCTTGTTCTCGTCCATCTGCGTTCCCGTGAACGCGCCGCGCTTCCAGGTCACCCCGTGGTCATCCGAGTACACGCTGTATGCCTGGATGGCGTTCGTTCCGTCCGCCTGGCGCACATCGCCGGCGAACTGCTGAATGAGGCGGCCAGCGTGCGGACCATACTTGAGCTGGATGCCGAGGCCCGAGGTTGCGAACATCGAACGCACATCACCCGGTGCAACGCTCGACGCGCTCGCTCCCGGCTTGGCGACGTTCGTAATGAGCCGTGGCGCACTCCAGG
Source organism: Mycetocola zhadangensis (assembly GCF_003668565.1). Taxonomy (GTDB): domain Bacteria; phylum Actinomycetota; class Actinomycetes; order Actinomycetales; family Microbacteriaceae; genus Mycetocola_A; species Mycetocola_A zhadangensis. Next base: position 66,906 of record NZ_RCWJ01000002.1, on the reverse strand, counting down.
TCAGACCGCCGTCGCTCGACTCGGAGACCTGTGCGCTGATGACCTGCCGGTTGGCGTCGTCGTTGCCGAAGATGCTGCCACCAAAGCCCTGATCCTTCGAGTAGACGGAGAACAGGAAGACCTTGCCTGCTTCTTCGTCATACACGAAGCTCGGGTCGCTGTATCCGCTCTTGGGTGAACCGGTGACTCCGGCTCGCACCACGGTCTGTGCGCCCCAGGTGACGCCGCCGTCGGTGCTTCGGCGCAGCACTATCGAGTTCGGGTTCGGAGAATCGGCTGCGCCTCCCGGTCGGCCGTCGTACGCGGCGAGAGCCACTCCGTTACCGAGCGAGACGAGCGCGGGGATGCGGTAGGAGGCGAACGGAGCGACCGGCGCGCCCGAGATGTTTGCGGTCGAAAACGTGCCGGGCGGGTCAGCCGGTGCGGCCTGTGCCGCTGAGACGGGGAGGGCGAGCGCGACGGCGACGAATGTCGCGGCGGCGGCCATCACCCCTCTGCGTCCCCGAACGTGTTTCTTCAAAACTGTCATAGTTTCTCCTCTAAGGGCGCACGACTTCGTGCGGCATGGTTGGGCCAGAGCCCCATATCAAACGTTGCGTTCGGGTCACAGCGTGATCGTCAGATAACCACATATGACGTGGGATGTCCAGCGAGATGACCCACATTCGTGGGACATCTTCCTAACTCGACTGGATCGCAGGGTTTTATGCCGAAACATCGACGACCGTGCGGCCGTGCAACTCGCCCTTCAGGATCCGTCCGGCAGCGTCGGCAGCATCCTCGAGTCCGATCGACGTGGTCAGTTCATCGAGAATGTCCGTGTCCAGGTCGGTAGCGAGCCGATTCCACGCTTCCTCACGCATGGCCAATGGCGCGTCGACCGAGTTGATTCCGGCAAGGGTCACTCCGCGCAGAATGAACGGCATCACGGTTCCTGGCAGGTCGGCACCCTGCGCCAGTCCACACGCTGTGGCGATTCCCCCGTAGTTCAGCTGCGCGAGCGCATTCACCAGCGTGGTGCTTCCGACCGCGTCGACGACAGCCGCGTATGTCTGAGACTGCAGCGGCTTGCCCGCCTCGCTGATCTCGGCCCGGTCGATCACCGAGTTCGCACCGAGTCGCCGCAGGTAATCACCCTGGCTGTCGGCCCGGCCGGTCGAGGCCACTACCTCGAATCCCAGTTTCGCCAGCAACGCGATCGCTATCGAACCGACGCCGCCTGCAGCCCCGGTAACGAGCACGGGGCCATCACCCGGCGTCACGCCGTGTCGCTCGACGGCCAGTACCGACAGCATGGCCGTGAATCCGGCCGTGCCGATCGCCGCTGAACGCTTCGCACCGAGCGACGTCGGCACCCGCACCAGCGACGCACTGTCGACGCGCGCCCGTTGAGCGAGGCCGCCGTGGTGAGTTTCGCCGAGTCCGGCGCCGTTGAGCAGCACCTCGTCGCCGACGGCAAACCGCTTCGTTTCGCTCGAGGTCACCGTTCCGACCACGTCGATCCCCGGGATCAGCGGCCAGGCCCGCACCACTCCCGGCTTACCGGTCAGGGCGAGGCCATCCTTGAAGTTGATACTTGACCACGAAACATCGAGGCTGACGTTCCCAGGCATCAGGTCCTCGTCGGTGAGATCTGAAACGGATGCTGTTTGCGAGGCAGAGCCGGAGGCATCCGTTTGCTTCTCAACCAGCCAGGCGCGGAACGTCGTTGTCATGCGCCCAAGCCTAGAGTGCCTGCACTCCCGCCCGGAGTTAGCGGCACACGGTTGCCACTCGTGCAGAATAGGACGATGACCCGATCGGCGACGCTCAACAGGCCACTCGCGTTGCTCGTCGCGGCCACGTTCTTCATGGAGAACCTGGACGGAACGATCATTCAGACCGCCGCGCCTGTTATGGCGCTCGACCTTGGGGTTCGCGCGGTCGACATCAACATCGCGATGACCGCGTACCTGCTCACCCTCGCTATCGGTATCCCGGTAAGCGGCTGGCTCGCCGACCGTTTCGGAACGCGCAGGATCTTCACCCTGGCGATCGTGATCTTCACTGTGGCGTCTGCCTTGTGTGCGCTCAGCACCACGCTGCCGATGCTGGTGGCCATGCGCGTGCTGCAGGGCATCGGTGGTGCCATGATGGTGCCGGTCGGACGCCTCGCCGTTCTGCGCGCGATCGATAAGCGTGACCTGCTGGATGCCATGGCCTACCTGACCTGGCCGGCCCTGTTGGCGCCGGTGCTCGCGCCCGTGATCGGTGGGGTGCTCGCCGACACGGTTGGTTGGCAGTGGATTTTCCTGATCAACATCCCGATTGGGGTGATCGCGTTCATCGCGGCGCTTCGGCTCGTTCCGGTTGTCGAGCGGATCGAGCGGCACGGACTCGACTGGGCCGGTTTCGTCCTTGTCGGTGTCGCACTCGCCGCTCTCGTGCTCGGCATGGAGCAGCTCGGGTCTGGCTCAACCGACTGGGTCTCGGCGGGCGGACTGCTCGCGCTCGCCGTTGTCACCGGTGTGGGCGCTGTGCTGCGCCTTCGGAGGGCAGCGCACCCTCTGCTCGACCTGTCAGCGCTGCGGATCCACACCTTCCGGGTGGGCAACGTCGGTGGTGGCCTCTATCGGCTCCTCATCGGGGCGGCGCCGTTCCTCTTTGTGTTGATGTTCCAGTCAGGATTCGGCTGGAGCGCCTCACAGGCCGGACTGCTGGTGATGGCCGTCTTTGCAGGCAACGTCGTGATCAAGCCGGCGACCAGCCCGCTGATTCGCCGGTTCGGGTTTCGTGCGGTGATCGTGTGGAGCAACCTGTGCGGCGCGGTCGTGTTCGCGCTGTGCGCATGCGTCGACTCTTCGACGCCGATCGTGATCATCGCCATTCTGCTCTTTCTGAGCGGGGTGTTCCGGTCAATCGGGTTCAGTGGATACAACTCGGTGCAGTTCGCCGACGTGCCCTCCTCGCTTACCTCGGGTGCCAACACACTGGCCTCGACGCTGCAGCAGGTCGCGGTCGGACTCGGCATCGCGGTGGCCGCGCTCATCGTGCGTGCGACGTCCGCGGGCGCCGCACTGGTCGACCCCGGCTCGGCCGAGCTTGGCTACCGGTGGGCCTTCGCCGTTCTCGCCGTCCTGCTCCTCGTCCCCGCGATCGAGGCGTGGCGCATGTCAACTCATGCCGGCGCGGAAGTGGCCGCGGCTCGTCGCTGACTCTCGGCAAACGGTTGTAGGCGGTGCTGAGGGCGCGCAAAATGAAGAGCCATGTCCGATGCGCCACTTCTGAAGAACCGCGACTTTCGGCTGCTGCTGATTGGTCAAACCACGAGCCAGCTCGGCGCTCAAGTCAGCGGAGTGGCCATTCCATTGCTCGCGGTGCTCACCCTGGACGCCTCGCCAATTGAACTTGGCCTCGTGACCGCCTCATCGACCCTCGCCTTCGCGCTGATCGGGCTTCCCGCGGGTGCCTGGCTCGATCGCTGGAGGAAACTCCCAGTACTGGTGGCGAGCGATCTCATCCGCGCACTGCTTCTAGTCACTATCCCGCTCGCCGCACTGTTCGGTGTCCTCACCATCATTCAGCTTGTCATCGTCGCCCTGCTCACCGGCTTCGCCCGAGTGTTCTTCGATGTTGGTTATCAGAGCTACCTGCCGTCGGTGATGGGCAAGGAAAGGATTCTCGCTGGCAACTCATTCATGGAAGCCATCCGAGCCTCGGGCCAGGTTGTCGGGCCCGGCCTGGGTGGCGGGCTGGTAGCGCTGGTCGGCGGGGCCAGCGTTGTGCTTCTCCAGTCGGTCACTTTTGTGGTGTCTGCGGTGTGCCTTATCGGGATCCGTACCCGCGAGGCTCCTGTTCCCGCACACCCGGACCGTCCCCGGCTCTGGACGCAAATTGTGGAAGGGCTCGCTTTTGTCGCCCGCAACCGGATCCTTCGCGCTACGGCCCTCGCCAGCGCAGCCGGAAACTTCTCGTTCGCGATCTCTTCGGCGGTGACTTTCATATTTCTTTCGCGCACCCTGGACCTCTCTCCGCTAGCGATCGGCTTGATCGTCGCGGCTGGTTCGGTGTCGGCCATCGTTGGGGCGGCGTTCACGCCGGTCCTGTCGCGTCGCGTCGGGAGCGTCCGTGTCATTTGGCTCGCGCTCGTGGCGACTGGACCGCTGGCAGTGCTGACTCCGTTGGCCCAACCAGGCTGGTCGGCGCTCCTGGTCGTCGTCGCCATGGCAGCCGGCGAGCTGGGGCAGATCGTCTACGCGGTGACGAACGTGAGTTTGCGGCAACGGCTCTGTCCGGACGACATGCTCAGTCGAGTGAACGCCACCATGCGTGTTCTCATCATGGGGCTGTTCCCCCTCGGTGCTTTAGTCGGGGGAATGCTCGGCGAACTGATCGGACTGCGGGGCACGTTGTGGGTGGCTGGCGGCCTCATTCTGCTCTCACCGATCCCGCTGATCCGCACGTTCGGAAACACCCGCGACATCGAATCGCTTGCGGCGTGGCGCACGCAACCCTGAGCCTGTGTCGCTCGAGGGCCTGCCTCGCAAGGCCCTTGCCGGAGTGCAGGGCACCAGCTTACGGTCGAAGAACGCAACACGAAGGAGATTTCACATGACTGACGCAGAATCACCAAAGAACGCTCTTCCCGACGGTTTGGCCGCGACTCCCGAGGTCGTTGACGCACAGTTCGTCGAGCAGGGTTACGGCGAGGACATCGTCTCCTCACCCGAGCTCCGCGCGCAAGACTACGAGGGCGACAATGAGACTCTCAAGGAGCACTACAACAACTCGGATGCCGACACTGAGGCTGCCGACGCGATTCTCGACGATCAGATCGACGGCCGTACCGACGGCTAAGCCCTTTGCGGTGACAACTTCTGCCGTTGCGGCTCGCCCTGAATGGAGCGGAGCCGCAGCGGCGGAAACGTCTCAACGATGTTGGCTGTGGGCCAAGTCGTTCAGGGCCGCTAAGCAAGCTTGAGCGCTACCGCACAAGAGAGCCGCTCCCCGCTTCGCGTCGCTTCGTGGGTTGCACGGCGATGACCTCGAGTTCTGCGGCGATTAGCTGCTGGGCTCCTCAGGCGCCACGTACCAGGTTTCCATAACGCGGCGGTTTGATTCGCGACGCCGGGGACCGGCTGGTGGGTCGGTCTTCTTGTCGTGGTTCCGGGGCCTTGAAGTCCCGGCGGGTGACGATGGTCCGGGCGGGGACCCGGGCGCCTGCCGTGGCGGAGTGGGCGACGAGGCCTGCGAGGACCGCTGAGCTCGTGCCGGCGGCGGTGCCGAGGTCGCGGGTTTCGACGTTGACGTTGATAGCGGTGTTTGGGAGGACCAGCTGGGTGGCGGGGGTGCCGACACAGTTCCCTGTGGGTCGGGTACATTCCAGGCGGGCTCGGGTGCCGCACGACGCTGTTGTGGTGGGAGCCCGCTATTGCTCGATTGCGCGCCGGCTTTATGCGTCTCGTCCGGTATCTGGAGTTGCCGTGCTCGCGGTGGGGCTTGTTTGAGCGTGGATTTGGACCGGACGCGGCGGGGCCTTTGTTCGGGGTCAACGTCTATTGGTGGGATGAGGTCGTACTCGGTGCCGGTGCGGACGAACTTCCAGCCCTTGTTGTGGAGCAGCATGTGATCTTCATGGCAGACAAGGATGCCGTCCGCGATATCGGTGAGTCCGGCCTCGGCTGCCCATTCGTTGATGTGGTGTGCTTCGGTGTACGACGGCGGTTTGGTGCAATCGTTGAACATGCAACCGCCGTCACGGATGCCCAGTCCAATGCGTTGTTTGGTGGTGAACAGACGCTCTTCGCGACCGACATCGAGCGGGTTATTGTCGGTGTCGACGGTCACGAGGCGAATGCCGGTGTTGCAGACGAATCGTTCAATCACGTTGCCGGGGATCGCTTCGCCGGTGTCTTCGTTGAACCCGGTTCCAGTGAGGTGACCGTCGGCGTCGCGGGTGTGAAACTGTTCCTCGGTGATCACGACCCGGACTCCGGGTTGCCGGGAGCCGAATGCGACCGTTGGGTCGGCGTCCACGCCGGCTTTGATGGTGGCCATCAGCAGGTCGAAGACGAGTTGATCGTTGCTGCGCGGGTCGTCGATGAGTTCTTGGGCGCGTTCAGCTTCGAGCGGGTCGACCATGCGCGGTCCGCCGCGGCGAGGGCGCATTCCGATGCCCACGAGTTGGTCAATGTAGGCGGCGGACTCATCATCGAACTCGACCCATGCGGTGCGGACACCGTCCGCTGAGCGACTGAACCGCCATTTTCGGTTCTCATAGTGTTGGTCCCACCGCAACCGCACTCCGACCGGGTCGATCTGGTCGCGGAGCAGTCGGGCTCGCCGGCCCAGTTCGTCAGCGTTCACGCCGGCGGCGCCTTCCAGGATCTGTTCGGCCGAGAGGCGAAGGTCTTCGACGCTGACGCGTTCGTTGGGTTCGCCGAGGCCACGCATGATGATGGTCACCGCCTCTGGCTTTAAAGAGCCGTTCCGAACTGCCCGGGTGAGCGGTTCATGCCACGGCACCTCGAGCACCGGCGTTGCTATGCCGGGGGTCCCGTCAGCGCCGTCGTCATCAGGGCGACCGGTACCGCTCTTGGTGGGATGGGTGGCGACATCGGCCTCCCTCATCGCTTCGCCGAGCTTCACCTGTCGAGCGGCTTCGACTCGGGTCGACCCGGTCAGCCGTTGCACCATGTCAACGGCGTTGTGATCACCGTTGCGTTTGGCTAATCCGGATTGACCCAGCTCACGGGCAGAACGCTTCGCGATCACCCCGGCCGTCGCTGCGACGACAGCGTCTGCCTCGGACCGCAGCCGGGACGACTCCCGAAGCAAATGCTGGAGTTGAGCGTCGGACGCACCGTCGATGATCACCGACAGGGGAACCGCAGCAAGTGACGCGGACGAGGTGCCAGCGGTGGGGGTGCCAACCTGTGATGTGTTGGCAGTGGAGGCAAAGATGGAGGGGGGTGCGGGCTCCAGCGAAGCAATCCGATCGCACATCTCCTGTGCGATCTGGCGAATCTGCTCCGATATCTGGACCATGCTTGATTTTACCAAAGCACCGCTGACATTAGAAGCTATGTTCGAAATGTTCTGAAAAAGTGCTCCTGTGGAGGACTTTTCTCGAAACGGCGTAAAAAGGAAGATCATGCCGCAAGACCGAGCGCTCGAGCATTCACGGCGAACGGAACGGCCAGTTCACCAGCCACACACCGAGGGTTGCGCGACCGGGAGATTTACGCCGTGATGTTGTTCGACGCTGCGGCGTGCTCGTCACAGAGCGGCGCTTCAGCCGCGTGCGCATCGCACAGGACCAGCTGGGTGCGGCAGGAGGCATCCGCACAGTTCTGCATGTGCTTGCTCGCCTCACCGCAGATCGCGCAGGCGCCGACAATCGCCGCGTGGTCTGAGAAGTCCATCGACAGTCGGTTGTCGAAGACGTAGAGCGAGCCCTCCCACAGTCCGCCGTCGCCAAACGTCTCGCCGTAGCGAACGATGCCGCCGTCCAGCTGGTAGACCTCGCCGAATCCGCGGCTTTTCATCAGGCCTGAGAGCACTTCACAACGGATGCCTCCGGTGCAGTAGGTCACGACCGGCTTGTTTTTGAGGTGGTCATATTTACCGCTCTCCAGCTCCGCGACGAACTCGCGCGTGTTGGAAACGTCGGGGACCACCGCGTTCTTAAAGTGTCCGATCTCGGCCTCGAACGCGTTGCGCCCGTCAAAGAAGACGACATCGTCGCCGCGCTCGGCCACGAGTTCGTGCAGCTCGGTCGGCTGCAGTTTCGTGCCACCTCCGACGACGCCGTTCTCATCCACCTGAAGCTCGCCGGGAGCGCCGAACGAGACGATCTCCTCGCGAACCTTTACGACCAGGCGCGGGAAGTCGACGCTCCCGCCGTTATCGTCGAGACCTGTGCCCTCGGACCACTTCACGTCGAGGTTCTTGAACGCGGGGTACTCGCGTGTCTTCCGCAGGTACTTCTTCACGGCGCTGAGCTCGCCGCCAACCGTGCCGTTGAGGCCGTCCTTCGAGATCAGGATGCGGCCGCGCAGGTTCAGCGACTCGCAAAGGTCTCGCTGCCAGAGCCGGATCGCATCGGGGTCGGCCAGGGGCGTGAAGACGTAGTACAGGAGGATCTTCGAAATGGCCACCCGCTGATTTTAGCCGGTGTTCGCTGGGTGGTGCCGGACGTAGCTGCCGTACCACGCGGCCCGGTCAGTACCGCGGGACGGCAGATTGACCTGTCAGGAGTTCAGAGCTCAGCAGACGAGCCTGGTGCAGACCTCGACGCCCCAGAACGGCGCGGTGAGCAGCAAAGACGCAAGCGCGATGGCCGAGATGACCACCCCGCTTACGGCGAGCCCGTGTCCGCGGGGACGTGGCGTCCAGCCGCGGGAACGCGCCAGCCAGACCACACCCAAGGTGAGCGCTGGAGCCGCGAGGGGAATGACGGTGGACGCAGCGGCGATCGCACACATCTTGCCGATGCTGGCGAGCACGTGCATCGGCGCGCCGGTCAGAAGGCTGAGCGCAGCCCATCCGGCGAAGATGAGCAGCACGACGACGGCGGCGATCACGCCGAGAATCGCGAGGACGAGGGATGTCACGGCGAGGCCGCGGCCTGGGCCTGCCGCTGGCTGTGGCTGTGGCTGGGGTGGGTAGGTCACGAAGTCACCCTATCGTTCGTCGCCCGCGCGCGAGTCGCGCACCAGCGTCTCGCCGGCCCGGACACAGGCGGCCAGGTCGAACAGGCGCCGCCCGGCCATACGGGCCGTCGCTTCGCCGGTCGTGAGTGCTGGAGGGGCGGAGTTCAGAGGAGGGCGTAGTCGGCGGTGAGCAGTCCCGAATCGTACGTCTTGCTCCGGAGCAGCCGCATGGCTCCCGTTGAATAACCGACCGGGAGCGCCCTCCGCCCGCCACCGAGCGCCATCGGGCAGACCCGCCAGCGCACCTCATCGACACCACCCGACTGGAAGAGCTGGTCTGTGAGGGTCAGGCTGCCCCACACGACCACGTCGCCTGGCGCGTCATCCGCGAGCGCGCGCAGAGTCTGAGCGGCATCGCCTGCGACGACCCGGCCCGCCGGATAATCGCCCCACGGCGCTCTGTCGAGTGATCGTGAGAACACGACCTTGTCGAGCGCGTTCACCTTGTCCGCGATGATCTCTGCGCTCGACTGCTCGGTCGGCCAGTAGCCCGCGAACATGCGATACGTCTTCCGCCCCAGAGCCATCAACGACAGCGAGTCGAGAAAGGTGAGCTGGTCGGCGTCAGATTGGGTCCAGTCGGACACCGATTCGAAGAAGCTGATGTCTCCTTCAGCGTCCGCAGCGAAGCCATCGATGGTGACGAGCTGCTGCACGATGATCTTTCCCATGGGGCCACCTCACTGCGTCCGGTCGTACTCGACTACGTTGCCATCGCGTGCGCGATTCGGGAAGGGGGCCGTCCTGCGGTGGCCCGGCAGGGAGCATCCGTTCTTGCTCCGAGAGAGGAGGGTTAACCGCACACTCAGTCCCCGTCAGCCAGCGCAAGCCCCCTGCCGCTCGCCGCACAGTGTTTATGATCATGCAACCGGTGCTGACAGTCAGTGGGACTGCAGCACGGCGAAAGGCAACCATGTCGAAGTCGAAAAAGTCGGGCTCCATCAAACGCGTCTCCAAGTCGCTCTACGAGCAGGAACTGGAACGGCTGCAAGCGGAACTCGTGAGCATGCAGCAATGGGTGATCGAGACCGGGGCACGAGTGCTGGTCATCTTTGAGGGCCGCGACGCCGCCGGTAAAGGCGGCGCGATCAAGCGGATCGTTCAGTATCTCAATCCACGCTCAGCCCGGGTGGTCGCACTTCCGACGCCGAGCGAGCGGGAGAGAGGCCAGTGGTACTTCCAGCGCTACATCGAACACCTGCCCAGTACCGGTGAAATCGTGCTGATGGACCGCTCCTGGTACAACCGCGCCGGGGTTGAACGGGTGATGGGCTATTGCAGTGATGAGCAGTACCACCGGTTTCTTGAGCAGGTACCCCAGGTCGAGAAGATGCTGGTTGACGATGGGATCATCCTGGTGAAGTACTGGTTCTCCGTCTCGGACACTATTCAGGAGGAACGCTTCCGCTCGCGTCTTGAGGACCCGATGCGTCGCTGGAAACTCTCAGACACGGACCTCTTTTCGATCACTCGCTGGGAGGACTACTCGCGAGCCAAGGACGACATGTTTGCGGCGACCGACCAGGACTTCTCGCCGTGGTGGACCATCGAAAGTGACGACAAGCGCGCTGCCCGGCTCAACTCCATCAAGCACTTGCTCGATCAGGTCCCCTATGAGCATCGGGAACCGGAGAAGGTGACCATTCCCGATCGGCCGGTCGCAGCCTCGTACGAACGACCACCCAGGGACGAGTCGAAACTCGTCATTGATCACGCGAGAACCCTGAAAGCAAAAAAGAAGTAGGCGCTCCCACCGCACGTTCTCGACAAACCGGGCCGTCCTGCGGTGGCCCGGAAGGGAGCATCCGTCGTACGCTCGAAATGCACGCCGAGTCGAAGGAGCTCCCATGTCACGAGCAGTGATCGTTGATGCCGTTCGCACCGCCGCGGGGCGAGGCAAGCACGGGGGAGGCCTCAGCGGCATTCACCCCGTCGACCTGCTTGCTCAGACCCTGCAACGGCTGGTCGAGCGCGTGGGTCTCGACCCCGCACTGGTTGAGGACGTGATCGCCGGCTGCGTCACCCAGTCCGGGCGGCAGTCGACGAACATCGCTCGCAATGCGGTGCTCGCGGCCGGCTTCCCGGATAGCGTGCCGGGCACCACGGTCGATCGGCAGTGCGGGTCGAGCCAGCAGGCCGCACAGTTCGCCGCGCAGGCGATTCTGGCCGGCACCAACGACATCGTCATCGCGTGCGGTGTCGAGCAGATGAGCCAGCAGCCGATCGGCTACGCCACCCAGGGTGAGGACTACCTCGGCCCAATGCTCGCCTCGCGCTACCCGGATGGCCTCGTACACCAGGGCATCTCGGCCGAGCTCATTGCCGCTCGCTGGAAGATCAGCCGCGCCGAGCTCGACGCGTATGCAGCCCAGTCGCACACCCGGGCCAGCGCCGCGATCGACCGTGGCCTGTTCGCTCCCGAAGTTGTGCCGATCACCCTCAGAGCGCTCGACGGCTCGACCACGACGTTCGGCATCGACGAAACCGTGCGCCGCGGAACAACAGCCGACGCCCTCGCCACCCTGCCGCCCGCCTTCCATACCGACGAACTCGCCGAACGTTTTCCGGAGATCGGCTGGAACATCACAGCTGGCAACTCCTCGCCGCTCACCGACGGCGCGTCGGCCGCCCTGATCATGAGCGAGGAGAAGGCCGAGCAGCTCGGACTCACTCCTCGAGCCCGTTTCGTCGGCTTCGCGGCCGTCGGCAGCGACCCGCTCGAAATGCTGACCGGGGTTCTCCCAGCCACCCGTCGCGTCCTCGAACGCACGGGCATCGCGATCGACGAGATCGACGTGTTTGAGGTCAATGAGGCGTTCGCTTCTGTTCCCCTCGCCTGGCAGCGTGAGTTCGACGTGAACGTGTCCAAACTCAACCCATGGGGCGGCGCCATCGCACTCGGGCACCCACTTGGTGCGTCGGGCACCCGCATCCTCGCCACCCTGGTCAACGCGCTGCAGGTCAGCGGCGGCCGATACGGTTTGCAGACCATGTGCGAGGGCGGTGGCATGGCCAACGCCACGATCATCGAACGGCTGTAGCCGGGCACTCGAAATTGTGGGGACGGCACAACATCCCCGCTCCGCGCCCCGGCTCGCGGCGCTGTGCAGCACAAGCAGGCCGCCGCGCGTCAGCGGCCAGCCCTAGGCTGCACTCGACCCGTTCTCTGGAGGATCAAGCAATGAAGCTCGACGGAATTTCCGCACTCATCACCGGTGGCGCCTCAGGCCTCGGTCACGCAACGGCCACCCGCCTCGCCGCGCAGGGCGTCTCGGTCGTGATCGTCGACCTGCCCAGTTCAAAGGGGGCGGATGCTGCCACTCACCTGGGCGAAAACGCTCGCTTTGTGGCCGCAGACGTGACCAGCGAAGAACAGGTTCAGGCCGCCGTTGACGCAGCGGTTGCGCTGGCACCGCTCGGCATCGTCGTGAACTGTGCCGGCGTCGCGACCCCAGGCAAGGTGCTCGGCCGCGACGGGACACTCCCGCTCGCCGCATTCCAGACGGTCATCCAGGTCAACCTCGTCGGCACCTTCAATGTGCTGCGCCTCGCCGCAGCAGTCATGTCGACAAACGAGGGGGACGAGAACGGGAGCCGAGGGCTCATCGTCAACACAGCATCCGTTGCGGCGTTCGACGGCCAGATCGGCCAGCCCGCCTACGCCGCATCAAAGGGCGCCGTGCACGCGATGACCCTTCCGATCGCCCGCGAACTCGCCAGGTACGGCATCCGGGTGAACACGATCGCGCCGGGGATCATGGAGACGCCCATGCTGATGGGGCTGCCGCAGGAAGCACAGGACTCGCTTGGAACCCAGGTGCCCTTCCCCTCCCGGCTCGGGCGCCCTGACGAATACGCCGCTCTCGTGCAGCACCTCGCCGAGAACGACTACCTCAACGGCGAGACCATTCGGCTCGACGGCGCCATCCGGATGGCACCGAAGTAAGCCAGCAGCATCCGTTCGTCGCCCGAATATCTGCCTTCCAGAACTCCCGCATTCCTTCGAAAGGAACAGCATGACCGACAGCATCCTCTTCACGGTCGACAACGGCCTCGCCCACCTCACCCTCAACCGGCCGACCCGACTGAACGCGATCAATGAAGACGCCGCGCGTGCCTGGCGCGACCTTGCGCAGCAGGTCGCCGACCGCGATGACATCGGTGCCGTGCTCTTCGACGCGGCCGGCCCGGCGTTCTGCGCTGGAGGAGACGTCGCCGAAATGTCCGCCATGGACGGCGACAGCGCCGCAACCATCGGTGAGCTCGCCGACATCATCCACGAGGGGCACCGCACCTTCGCGGCCACCCCGAAACCGATCGTCGCAGCGGTGAACGGCGCCGTCGCCGGTGGCGGGCTCGGCTTCATGCTCGTGGCCGACTACATCGTTGCCGCGGAGTCCGCCAGGTTCGTGTCGAAGTACGCCGACATCGGCCTCACCCCGGACTGCGGCGTCTCAACGCTCCTGCCCGAAGCGATCGGCATGCGCCGCGCGCTCGAACTCACCCTAAGCAGCAGGTCGCTGACCGCTGCGGAAGCCCTCGACTGGGGACTGGTCACCGAGGTCGTTTCCGACGGTCAAACGGATGCCCGAGCGCGCGAGATCGCGGACGTCTGGCTCTCCGGCGCGACAGCGGCATTCGGTGAGGCGAAGCGGCTCCTCCGGGCTGGCGTCGGTCGTGACTACCCCTCGGCTCTCGATGACGAGGCACGCACCATCGCGGCTGCTGCCGCTACGAGCGACGCCCGTGGTCGAATCGCCGCGTTCGTTTCCCGTTCTGCCAGCCGATAACATCCGCTCGCCTTATTTCTTCCCTCGATCGAAGGACGTTCATGACCGAAAACCTTGCAGGCAAAACCCTGATCATGTCTGGCGGCAGCCGTGGAATCGGCCTGGCCATCGCCCTTCGAGCCGCGCGTGACAGAGCGAACATCACGCTGCTCGCCAAGACGGACACCCCCGACCCGCGGCTGGAGGGCACCATTCACACGGCTGCGGAGGCGATCCGCGAGGCTGGCGGGCAGGCGCTCGCCGTCGTCGGTGATGTGCGTGACGACGCGTCGATTGCCGACGCGGTCGCGAAAACCGTCGAGGAGTTCGGCGGCATCGACATCGTCGTGAACAACGCGAGCGTGATCAGCCTGGCGCGCACCCTCGAGCTCGACCCGAAGCGGTTCGACCTCATGCAGGACGTCAACATGCGCGGCACGTTCATGTTGTCGCGCGCGGCCATCCCGCACCTCAAGCAGGCACCGAACGCCCACATCCTGTCGCTCAGCCCGCCGATCAACCTCGACCCAAAATGGCTCGGTGCCCACACCGGATACACCCTCGCGAAGTACGGCATGTCGATGGCGACCCTGGGTTTCGCCGCTGAATTCGCCCGCGACGGCATCGCGGCCAACACGCTCTGGCCGCGCACGACCATCAAAACGGCGGCCGTCGGCAACATCCTTGGCGGTGAGGCGTTGCTCGCCAGGAGCCGCACCCCGGAGATCTACGCGGACGCCGCGTACGAGGTGCTGACGAAGCCGTCGCGCGAGTACACCGGCCAGTCGCTCATCGTCGAGGACGTGCTTCTCGCAGCGGGCGTGACCGACTTCTCGCAGTACTCGCCGGGGGTGGACGAGAAGGACCTTTTTCCTGACATTTTCCTGTAGCGGGGAGAGGTGGCACGGCACCGGCCGTCGCCTCGCGATACTGGGAGAGACGAAGGGAATATCCGTGGCAGACCTGATCACGAGCGTGGCAGACGGCGTTGGCCGTATCACCCTCAACCGCCCGCACGTGCTCAACGCGTTGACCCACGAGATGATCTCCGGCATCGCCGACGCGCTCGAGCGCTGGCGCACCGACTCTGAGGTGGCGATGGTCGTGATCGACGGGGCTGGCGACCGCGGGCTGTGCGCGGGCGGCGACATTCGCGGTTTGCGCGAGCACGCCCTGAGCGGCCGCAACGACCTCTCCCGACGCTTCTGGCGCGACGAGTACGAGCTCTGCGCCACGATCGATGAGTACCCCAAGCCGTACATCGCGTTCATGACCGGCATCACCATGGGCGGAGGCGTCGGCGTCTCCGCGCACGGCAGCATCCGCATTGTCACCGAGACCAGCCGTGTGGCCATGCCCGAAACCCGCATCGGGTTCAGCCCTGACGTCGGCGGCAGCTGGCTCCTCGCCCGCGCCCCTGGGGAACTCGGCACCTACCTCGCGCTCAACGGCGTAACGATGAGCGGGGCGGATGCCGTGGCGTGCGGATTCGCGGATTATTACGTCCCGGTGGATCGCCTCCCGCACCTGCTCCAGGCTTTCGGCGAACGCGCAGACCCCGGCTCACCAGGCGAGGTGGTGCTGCTGTTCGACGAGACCCCGCCGGCTTCCGAGCTGGAGCAGAAGCGGGAGTGGATCGACCGGTGTTACTCGGCCGATTCGGTGGCCGAGATTCTCGAGCGGCTCCGCGACGAGGCAGGGGCCGCGGCCGCCGCTGCGGCGCTCGAACTCGAATCGCTGTCACCGATGGCGCTGACCGTTGCGCTCGCCGCCGTTCGACGTGCGCGCGAACTGGGTTCGTTGCGCGATGTCCTCGCGCAGGAGTACCGCACCTCGGCGTGGCTTGCCGCACAACCCGACCTGGCCGAGGGCATCCGCGCGCAGGTGGTGGACAAGGACCGCTCACCGAACTGGACCCCGTCGTCGCTCGATGCCGTACCGGACTCGCTCGCGGCGGCCGCACTGGCGCACGAGCCACCGCGGCACTAGCCGGTATACCAAACAGGCGATCGGCTCGCAACCGGCACCCGATTTTGTGGCCTCTGTATACCGAGCGGATGTTGCGTGCGTATACTGGCCGGGTGCGAGCAAGCGATAGGGCCTACGACGTCCTGAAAGAGGACATTCTTTCGTGGCGGCTCTCGCCAGGCACCGTTCTCGCCGAGACCGAGCAGTCTGAACGACTCGGCATCTCCCGGACACCCCTTCGTGAGGCCATCACCCGCCTCGCGGCCGAGGGGCTCGTCGACACCCAGCGGGGCCGCGCCGGCGTCGTAACCGACGTGTCTGCGGCCAACCTCGCTGAACTCTTCGAACTCCGTGAGGCGCTCGAAACGCAGGCCGCCCGGCTGGCCGCTCGCCGCCGCAACGCGCGAATCTTCGAGGCGCTCCGCGCGGACTTCGAGAGCGCCCGCACCACGGTTGCGGGCGACACGGCTGGTTACTACGCGCTCGTTGCGCGTCTTGATGCGGCCATCGACGCGGCCATGCAAAACCAGTTCCTGCTCAGCTCGCTCCGCAGCCTCCGCGGCCACCTCGCCCGGGCTCGACGCCTCGCCCAGGACAACCCGGCGCGCCTCACCGAATCTGTCGGTGAACACCTGCTCATCGTGCAGGCGATCCTCGACAGCGACGAACTGCTCGCGGCACAGGCCACCGCTGTCCACCTGCGCAAGAGCCTCACCAACCTGCTTGACACCGCCGCGCTCTCCGCCGGCACCCCTGCGTCTTCGATGAAAGGAACACCATGAAGACCCACCACCTGCGCGTACACAGGAGCGAGGAAAATCTCGTCCGCGAAGGGCAGCTCGCCTGGGCTCTCGCCGAAGTTGCGGCTGACCCTGTCGAAGTCACCCCCGAGGTGACCGAGATGATCATCAATCGGATCATCGACAATGCTGCGGTCGCTGCCGCCTCACTGACCCGTGCACCGGTCGTGGCCGCCCGCTCGCAGGCGCTCGCTCACCCGGTCACGACAGGCGGAAACGGTTCGACCGTGTTCGGACCTGACGCAGCGCGTCGGGTCAGCCCCGAGTGGGCAGCGTGGGCGAACGGCGTCGCCGTTCGTGAGCTCGACTACCACGACACGTTCCTCGCTGCCGAGTACTCGCACCCGGGCGACAACATCCCGCCGCTCGTCGCCGTCGCCCAGCACGTGGGTGCAACGGGCAAGGACCTTCTCCGCGGTATCGCAACGGGTTACGAGATCCAGGTTGACCTCGTCAAGGCGATCAGCCTGCACGCCCACAAGATCGACCACGTCGCGCACCTCGGCCCGTCGGCTGCCGCCGGAATTGGCACCATGCTCGGCCTCGACGTCGAAACAATCTTCCAGGCCATCGGCCAGGCGCTGCATACCACCACGGCCACCCGCCAGTCACGCAAGGGCCAGATCTCCACCTGGAAAGCACACGCTCCGGCGTTCGCGGGCAAGATGGCCGTTGAAGCCGTCGACCGGGCAATGCGCGGACAAACCTCCCCCGAGCCGATCTACGAGGGCGAAGACGGCGTCATCGCCTGGATGCTCGACGGTCCGAACGCGACATACGAGGTCCCGCTGCCCGAGGCGGGCGAAGCCAAGCGCGCCATTCTCGACAGCTACACGAAGGAGCACTCGGCCGAGTACCAGGCGCAGGCGTGGATCGACCTCGCCCGCAAACTGCACAACGAGCACCCCGAGTTGCTCGTCGACGGAGCGATCGCCTCCGTCGTCCTGCACACCTCGCACCACACCCACTACGTCATCGGTTCTGGCGCAAACGACCCGCAGAAGTACGACCCGACAGCGTCGCGCGAAACGCTCGACCACTCGATTCCATACATCTTCACTGTCGCCCTGCAGGACGGACGCTGGCACCACGTCGACTCATACTCGCCCGAGCGCGCCGCACGACCGGAGACCGTCGAGCTGTGGAACAAGGTGACCACTCAGGAAGACGCCGAGTGGACGCGCCGCTACCACTCGCACGACCCGGCCGAGAAGGCCTTCGGCGGCCGGGTAGAGATCACACTGACCGACGGCAGCACCCTGGTCGACGAAATCGCCGTCGCCGACGCACACCCGCTCGGAGCACGGCCGTTCGCCCGCGAGGACTACATCGCCAAGTTCCGCACCCTGGCTGAGCCCGTACTCGAGCCCGAGGAGATTGAGCGTTTCCTCACCACGGTGCAGCGACTGCCCGAACTCACCGCGGATGAGCTGAGCGGACTCACCATTCACGCGGCCCCCGGGGTCCTGGCCGCGGTCGAATCCCCGAAGGGACTGTTCTAAATGCTCTACGCCAAGACCACACCCGAAGAGAAGCGCCGGATCTTCCGCGACCGTCTTGCCACCGGTGAACTGCTGCGCTTCCCCGGGGCATTCAACCCGCTGTCTGCCCGACTGATCGAGCAGAAGGGTTTCGACGGCATCTACATCTCCGGCGCCGTGCTCAGCGCAGACCTCGGCCTGCCAGACATCGGGCTAACCACCCTCACCGAGGTCGCCGGCCGGGCGAAGCAGATCGCCCGCATGACCGAGCTGCCGGCGCTCGTTGACGCTGACACCGGCTTCGGTGAACCGATGAACGTCGCCCGCACCATCCAGGAGCTCGAAGACGCGGGCATCGCCGGCATGCACATCGAGGACCAGGTCAACCCCAAGCGCTGCGGACACCTCGACGGCAAACAGGTCGTCGACGAATCGACAGCGCTCAAGCGGATTCGATCGGCAGCCGACGCGCGTCGCGACGACAACTTCCTCATCATGGCGCGTACAGACATCCGTGCCGTCGATGGACTCGACGCAGCGATCGACCGCGCCAAGAAGCTCGTCGACGCCGGGGCTGACGCGATCTTCCCCGAGGCGATGCGTGACCTCAGCGAGTTTGAGGCCATTCGTCAGGCTGTCGACGTGCCGATCCTCGCCAACATGACCGAGTTCGGCAAGAGCGAGCTGTTCACCAGTGCTCAGCTGGCCGACGTCGGCATCAACATTGTGATCTGGCCCGTCTCGCTGCTGCGCACCGCCATGGGCGCAGCCGGACGCGCGCTCGACACCCTGAATGACGAGGGCAACCTCACGTCGAAGCTCGGCGAGATGCAGCACCGCGCCGACCTGTACGAGCTCATCGATTACGAGGGCTACAACCAGTTCGACACCTCGGTGTTCAACTTCACCGTCGAACGGTAGGGTTCCTCGCACCGGCGGTGTGGCATCCGTTCTCGTAATTGTCACACCGCCCCAGACACTTCGCACCACACTCACGCAAAGGAGCACGGCATGACCGATACCGACATCAAGAAGGGCCTCGCCGGCGTCGTCGTCGACTACACGGCCGTCTCCAAGGTCAACCCGGAGACGAATTCGCTGCTGTACCGCGGCTACCCGGTGCAGGAGCTCGCCGCGAACTGCAGCTTCGAGCAGGTCGCCTACCTGTTGTGGCGCGGTGAATTGCCGACGGATGCTGCGCTGCAGGAATTCGAGGATGTCGAACGTGGGCAGCGCGCTCTCGACGACAACGTGAAGGCTGTCGTCGATCTCATTCCGATGACCGCCCACCCGATGGACGTGCTGCGCACCGCCGTCTCTGCCATCGGAGCGACCGACCCCGAGGCTGAGCTCGCAACCGAGGAATCGAGCCTCAACAAGGCCGCGCGACTGTACGCGCAGATCCCGGCCATCGTGGCGTACGACCAGCGCCGTCGCCGTGGTGAGGACCTCGTTCCGCCGCGTGATGACCTCGGCTACTCGGCCAACTTCCTGTACATGACGTTCGGCGAGGTGCCGGCCGACGAGGTGGTTGAGGCGTTCAACGTGTCGATTATCCTCTACGCCGAGCACTCGTTCAACGCCTCGACCTTCACGGCTCGAGTCATCACCTCGACGCTCAGCGACCTGTACTCGGCGGTGGTCGGCGGAATCGGAGCACTGAAGGGCGCACTGCACGGCGGCGCCAACGAAGCCGTCATGCACACATTCGATGAGATCGGCACCGCGGACAAGGCTGAGGCCTGGCTCGAGCAGGCGCTCGCTGAGAAGCGCAAGATCATGGGCTTCGGGCACCGGGTCTACAAGAACGGCGACTCGCGGGTGCCGACCATGAAGGCCGCGCTCGAGAAGCTCGTCACCTACTACAACCGGCCGGACACTCTCGAGTTGTACAACTCACTAGAGGAGGCCATGGTGTCGCGCAAGAACATCAAGCCGAACCTCGACTACCCGTCAGGGCCGGCGTACAACCTGATGGGCTTCGACACCCTGACGTTCACGCCGCTGTTCGTGGCCGCTCGAGTCGTCGGCTGGACGGCGCACATCATGGAGCAGGCGGCATCGAACGCGCTGATTCGCCCGCTGTCGGAGTACAACGGGCCCGACGAGCGTCACCTCTAGCTCCGCGTCTCGCGAGTTGCTGGGTTTGCGGGGTTCCTGAATGGGCAACCTCGTAAACCCAGCATCTCGCGGCACGAGATCAGAGTTGCGCGACGGTTTCCGCCGGCCCGAACGCGAAGAGGCCCTCCGGGTCGTAGGTCGCTCTCACTTGGGCCAGCCGCTCGAACGTCTCGGGCGGCCAGGCCTGTGCGAAGTGATCCGGGGTTTCGACTCGGGCAGAGAAGTTGATGTTCGTCTCGGGCGAGATGAAGCGTCGCACACGCTCGAGAAAAGCGTTCGCGACGACAGGCATCCGTTCAAAGAGCGGTGGCACGACACCAATGAGCGTGAGGGTGAATGCGCCGGTGCGGCCGCCGACCGCGGAGCCTCCGTCGACGTCGCGGTAGGTGGCGCCGCCGAGGTGGCGGATTTCGGTGGCCACGAACGGGGAGTTCGCGTCGGGCCCGAAGCTTGCAAGAAGTTCGGTCACGAAGTCCTGGTCGATGTGGCCGAGCAGGAGGCCGAGATCCCAGATCGGCGACGGCTGGTCGGGATCGGCGTGGATCGACCCCATGGCCGTTGCCGGGATCTCGGTGACCCCGTCGAGATAGACGGGCGCCGCCTGGCGCAGGGGTTCGAGCAGCCGGGCGCCCTCCGCGGGGCCGCCTGGATAGGCGAACCGCATGCTCAAGAGGAATTTGCCCCGAAGAAGCTCGGGAACCTCGTCGATCGGCGGCATCGAGAGCAGGGCGATCGAGGTAGTGACGGTGTCGGGTGCTGTGCGGGTCCAGTCCACCCAGGTGCGAAGCGCCGTCTCAATGTTGGGCGTATCGAAGAGGAGGCTGCCGGCGTAGAGCGTGCGCAGTGGCACGAGCTCGAGCCGCATCTCGGTCACGATGCCGAGGCCCCCCTTGCCTCCCCGCAGGGCCCAGAACAGATCGGGGTTCTCGGCGGGCGTTGCGGCGGCGACGGAGCCGTCGGCGAGGACGACTCGGAAGCCGCGCACCCAATCGGCTGTGAAGCCATGACTGCGGGACAGGGGGCCGAGCCCACCGCCGAGCGTGTAACCGATGGCGCCGACGTGTGGCGAGGATCCGGTGATGGGGGCGAGCCCGAACGGCGCTGCTTTGTCGATGACGGCGCTCCAGCGTGCGCCAGCACCGATCGTCGCGATTCGCTCGTTCTCGTCGACCGACACCGAGTTGAGGCTGGAGGTGAGGATGATGAGGCCCGAGGCCACGGGGCGCCAGGCCCCGTGGCCGGTTGCCTGCACCGTCACGGGGAGGTCGTGCTCGGCCGCGAACCGCACGGCTGTTGAGACGTCGGCCTCGTCTGCGACCGCGACCGCGATGTCTGGGTCGTGCACCACAAGAGTGTTCTGGGCGGCAACGGCAGCGGCCATTCCCTCGTCCCCGCGCTCAAAAACCTCACCAGTCAGGGCCGCGCGGAGGCTCGTGACGTCGGTGGGAGAAAAAGTCATGCGGGAACTCTATGGGTATCGGCAACGGGAGCACCAGCCATACCCGAGTTTTCCTCACGTATGTGGTGATCGTTCTGTCGGCGTGTCGGTGCCATTCACGTAGTGTGGTCGCATGGACACGCTCGCAGCTCCCGACCAGGGGCTGCGCTCACGTTATGCGCCGTCGCACCCGGTGTCGGTGTCGAAGACCCTGTCACCGCTCTCGCGCGGCGGAGACGGTCCGTGCTTCCGCCGAACAGCCACCGGCGCGTGGCTGACACTGCGCACACCGCTCGGGCCGGCGACTCTCCACCTCGAGCAACGCGCGGATGAGATCGCCGTTTCGGCGTGGGGTGATGGTGCCGAGTGGGCGATCGACGGGGTGCCAGAGCTCCTCGGTTCGCGCGACACCTGGGACGACCTCGACCTGAGTTCGAGCCCGCTGCTCACCGAGGTTCGTCGACGCAACCAGGGACTTCGGTTGAGCCGCAACCGGCTCGTGTTCGAAATGCTTGTGCCTGCGGTGCTCGAGCAGAAGGTCACTGTTGTCGAGGCGTGGCGTGCCTGGCGCATGCTGGTTCGACGCCACGGTGATCCGGCACCCGGCCCGGCGCCGGAAGGCATGGTGGTCGCACCGTCCCCCGACACGTGGAGGCTCATTCCGAGCTGGGAGTGGCACGAGGCGGGCGTCGGCCCGCAACGGTCGGAGACCGCTGTTCGCGCCAGCCGCGTCGCCGGAGCTCTCGAACGTACGCTCTCGACAGGGGAGGATGTTCTGCGGGAGTCGGTGACGGCATCCGCTCGTCTTCGAAGTCTGCCGGGGATTGGCGTTTGGACGGCCGCGGAGGTCACGGCGCGGGCGCACGGGAACCCGGATGCTGTCAGCGTTGGCGACTACCACCTCGCGTCGACGGTTGGTGTGGCGCTGGCCGGCTCGCCGGTGGACGACGACGGCATGCTTGAGCTGCTTGCGCCGTGGGAGGGGCAGCGGCAGCGCGTGCTGCGGCTCATTCTCGCGAGCGGCGTGCGGAAGCCGCGGCGTGGCCCGCGGATCACCATTCAGGATCACCGCTGGCACTGAGGGGCGTCAGTGCTCGTTGGCCTGGCTGGCTCGCTGGCTGGCTCGTGGTCCGAACTCGGGGCCAGCTCGGGCCACCTTGCTGGCTTGGTCGCAAACGGTCGCAGCCTCTTTGCTCAGTCGATAAGGGTCGAGCTTTTTCGGGTTTTCGAGCCCCTTGTGACCACGCCAGGTAGCGATCAGCCCTTTGTGACCACGCCGGGTAGCGATCAGCCCTTTGTGACCATGCCGGGTAGCGATCAGCCCTTTGTGACCGAGCAGCGGTGCGCGTCGTGTCAGTCAGGGCCGGGCGGGCTCACGCCGACGTGCTTTCGCCCGGTACATGTCGACGTCCGCTCGCCGCAGGATGTCTGAGGCCTCGGAGTCGCCGGCCGCGACGGCTGTGCCGACGGACGCCGTGACGGAGAGGGAAAGGTCGCCGATGGTGATGGGCTCTGCAATTGATGCGCGCACGCGCGACGCGATCACATCGACTTCGCCGCCGCCCGCGTCCTCGCAGAGAACCACGAACTCGTCTCCGCCGAGCCGGGCCACGAGGTCGTCTGCGCGGGTCGCCGAAACGACACGCTGGCCAACGAGGGTGAGGAGCGAGTCGCCGACGTCGTGTCCGTGAGAGTCGTTGATGCCCTTGAAGCCATCCAGATCGATGAAGAGAAGGCTGAGTTGAGTGTCGGCGTTCTCGCGATCGAGCGCGAGTTCGAGCTGACTGATGAGGTTGCGGCGGTTCGGCAGGCCCGTCAGGGCGTCGTGGAGAGCGAGGTGGGCGAGTTCAGACTCGGCTTTTCGGAGCAGCGCACCTTCGAGGTCACGGGCAAGTTCGGCCGCTTCCGGAATGAGGTCATCCCATGGCTCTGCAGTGTCCGTGACGCTGTCTGTCCACGACGAGAACGAGTTGCGGGGCGAAAGCACAGTGTTGCGGTTGGCGCTCGTCTGGTCGCCGAGCCAGGAGACGCTGCGCAGGATCTCGTTCCGGAAGAAGGCCAGGTAGTCGCCGTTTCCTCCGATGCGGAGCACGAGAACACCGGCTGACGAGCGGCCGACCGCCGCCAGCTCCGGGTGATCGACGGCGATTGCGTCGCTGGCAAATGGTTCGACAGACCAGGTGCGTTCAGCATGAGTGATCAGCAGTTCGCGCTCGCTCGCCTGCGGCACGGTGCCCGTGACCGAGCTGATGCCGCCGAGGCGCACAGCGACTCCGTCGGCTTCGATCACGTCCTGCACGGTGACCTCTCCGCGAAGCAGGGATTCCACAATGTCGTCGGTGGCGGCGAGCTGGCTCATCAGCTGCGAACGCATGCTTCGCACGGCCACCTGTCGGGTGAGCTGCTCGACCCGGCCAAGCGCGTCGAGTTGCAACGCGATCTGGTTGGCAAGAACCTCGATGCCGCGGCGCAGCAGGAACGGGATTCTCAGCACGCTGCGGTGCGCGCAGGTGATCATGCCGATGAGCTCTCCGTTGCGCACCATCGAGATGGACAGCGTCGATTCCTGCCCCATGTTGCTCATGAACTTCAGGTGGTGGGGCGATACGCTCCGCAGTTCGGCCTGGCCGAGGTCGAGGGGAGAAGCCATGGACTCATCGGTGTTGGTGAGAAGGTTCACACTCGACCGCGATGTGTTCACGATCGCGCGGGAGAGTTTGGTGAGATACAGCTCTCGAGCCTGCGCGGGGATGTCGGACGCCGGAAAGTGCAGTCCGCCGTACGGCTCCATGCCGTCGGCGTGGTCGTCAGCGACAATCTCACCGTGACCGTCCGGGTGGAAGTGGTAGATCATCACCTGGTCGAATCCGGTGAGTGCGCGCAGCCCGGCAGCGGCGTCGGCGCGGAGCTCCTCAACCGTTGTGCTGCGCGCCAGCCGGTGGTGCAGCGCGTGCAACGCCGACGTCGACAGTGGAGACGGCCCAGACAACTCCGGCTCGAGTTCAATGACAACGAAGCCGTCGACCGAGTGCACGATGGCGTCGAATGAGCGTTCTCCGACGATCAGGTGAAGCGGGTTCAGTTCATTTGCAGAACCCGAAACGGATGCTCGGACGTCACGTTCGAAGGTTCCCCCGGTGACCTCTGCCAGAGCCTGGCCAAGAAGGGGGGAACCGGTTCCGAGCATGTCTGCGCAGTTCGCACTCACGATGCTGATCACGAAACTCTGCGGGTCGAGAGCCAGAAGTGCGCCGTGCGGCTGGATCGACCCGGGAGTGCGGATCGGTTCGCGGGCGCACTGGTCGAGGCGGAGAAGCTCTGCGCTGTTCCTGCCGTCGTCGGCCGTTTGCGAATCGACGTCGCTCGTGATCGGTGTGCTCAAGTGTGCCTTTCCCATACTCCGGATGGTCGGGAGCACACGCCCCACAATACTCACCGCCACTGCACGACAGCCCGGAAAGCGCCCCGCTCCGGTCGCGGGGACGGAGCTACTCGCTCTCGAGCAGCGCCATCGCGGCGTTGTGCCCGCCGATTCCCGAGACGGCTCCACCGCGGCGCGCTCCCGATCCGCAAACCAGCACTCGCGGGTGCGCCGTCGCCACGCCCCAGCGCTCGGCCGGGGTGTTGAGCCGGGCATCGTCCTCGGCGAACGGCCAGTCGAGCCCACCGTGAAAGATGTTGCCGAGCGGCATCCCGACCGCACGCTCGATGTCTCGAGTGGTCTTGGTTTCGATACAGGGCCGCCCCGTGGCATCCGTCAAT
Source organism: Mycetocola zhadangensis (assembly GCF_003668565.1). Taxonomy (GTDB): domain Bacteria; phylum Actinomycetota; class Actinomycetes; order Actinomycetales; family Microbacteriaceae; genus Mycetocola_A; species Mycetocola_A zhadangensis. The sequence goes on along the minus strand of NZ_RCWJ01000002.1, from coordinate 41,874 downwards.
AAAAGGTCTTCAATCGGTTCGGCCAGCACCGAATTCAGCGACACCAGCACGGCTGCCTGCAGGCGAGCGCGCATCTCGTCGTTATTCGCGTCGGTGACGAGCCGCGCCGGCGTGTGCAGGCCGAAGACGGTGAGGGTGTGCGCTCCTGCCTCGCGCAGTTCGGGGGAGAGGATGGTCGGGTCGGCGACGGAATGGCAGTAGATCTCGCAGGGCAGCGGGCTCGGGATGCCACCCCCGGCGGCGGTCAGGTATGCCGCGTCGAGTTCGGACCACGACTCGTGGATGTGGAAGGTGCCGCCGAACGCGGCTTCGGGGGTGACGTTTGCATCACGCAGTTGCGGCAGGCGCTTCAGCAGGAGGTTCACCTTGACCTGGGCGCCCTCGCGGGAGGTGTTGGGTTTGGATGTCGCTGCGGTGCCGATGCCGAACGGGTGCGCCTCGAAGACGCCGACAGAGGGCTCGCCCGCCGCGAGTTGCTCGCGCCCGTGGCTGACGGTGGTGCCGGCGACGAGCAACCGATCGAGCACGGCAGGGGCCACGTTGGAGAGGATCCAGTCGGCGCGCGCCTCGTGCTCGGCGCCGCCGTGACGGTACCGAACGACGCCGTCGGGGGAAACGGAAGTGACCTCGGCGTTCGTGACCAGGGTGGCGCCGGCGTCGCGGGCAGCGCGGGCAAGCTCGGCCGACACTGCGCCCATCCCGCCGACGGGGACGTCCCAGTCGCCTGTGCCTCCGCCGATCAGGTGGTAGAGGAAGCAGATGTTCTGCTGCAGGTCGGCGTCGTGGGCCCTGGCGAAGGTGCCGATAAGGGCGTCGGTGAAGACGACGCCGCGAACGAGGTCGTTCTGCAGGTGCCGTGAGATCACCTCACCGATCGGCGTCTCGATCATCGCCTCCCACTCGCTCGCGCCTCCGGCCTCTGTGACCAGTCGTTTGGCTTCCGAGCGAGTGAGCAGCGGCGCGGTCATCGTGGGCCAGAGCGCCTGGGTGAGCCGTCGGCAGTGCTCGTAGAACTGGGTGAACAGGTCGAACTCATCACCGGGGGCGCCGATGCGATCGAACGATGCTCTCGTCGCGGCCGCATCGTCGTTGTCGACGAGCAGACCTCGCGTCGGATCGGTCGGGTCCGGCGTGTACGACGAGTACCTGCGCCGCACCAGGGTGATGTCGAGTTTGAGATCGTCGATGATGCGCTGCGGCAACAGGCTGACGAGGTACGAGTAGCGCGACAGCCACGCCTCGACGCCGTCGAAGGCCTGCGCTGAGATCGCGGCGCCGCCGAGAACGTCGAGCCGCTCGAGCAGCAGCACCCGCTTGCCTGCCTTGCCCAGATAGGCGGCAGCGACGAGGCCGTTGTGGCCCCCGCCGACGAGAATGGCGTCGTACGTTCCCGGTGTCGTCATGCGGCCGATTCTGTCACGGGCGCTCTGGGATAGGCGACTATTCGCCCGTGGTCAGCCACGGTGTCGACACCAGCCCGACCAGAAGCCCCTCCGGGCTCAGGAGGCGTGCGGTGACCTGGCCCCACGGCTCAAGCCGCGTGCCGTGGATGAGGGCCAGCCCTTTCTCGCGAAGCTCGCGCTCCGCGACGGCAACGTCGGCGACCTCGAACTCGATGGTGGCTTGCGGCACAGGGATGTGCGCCGGCCAGGTCGGAGTGCCGAAGCAGGTCTCGGCGGCCTCGGCGAGCGGCCACAGGCCGAGGTGTTTCACGCCTGCAAGCTCATGGGTGTAGCTGTAGTCGTCCATCTTCTTCTCGAACTGCACGCCGAGCACATCGCCGTAGAAGGATCGGGAGGCGTTCGGGTCGGCGACGATGGGCGAGAAGCCGGCGACGAAGAGGATGTCCATGGCTCAAGTGTGCTGTCCTTCGGAGGTGCTGTCACGTGGCATCCGTGTCGGGTGGCGTAACGCCCGTCGCGGCGCCCGCGAGACGCTGAAGTTGCGGGGTTGCGTGCCGGAAGGAATCGCAAACTCAGCACCTCGCGAGGTGCTGAGTTTGCGGGGTTGACTGCCTCAGAAGCGCCTCATACCCGGCAACTCGCGGCTGGGTGATGCAGCTCGCTGCGCGCTGAGGCAGTCGGTGCCCGCGAGGTGCTGCAATTGCGGGGTTGACCGCCTCGAAAGGGTCACATAGTCAGCAACTCGTGGCTCGGTGAGAGGCACCTCGCGGCTCGTGGCTCGCTGAGAGGCGCCTCGTGGCAAGGGCGAGGCACGCAATGGCAAGGGTGAGGCGCCTCGGCCCATGCTCGGGCTGGGGCACGCACAGCAGCTCGTGGATCAGTCCGCGACTAGGAACCCGGTCGCCCGCGCCAGCGCACTCCGCACCGCGGTGACCGCCGGCCGGGCGGCACTCACCCGCCGCGCCGAGGTGAACACGGTACGCGCCGGAGTCCCCGGCAGGTCGACAAGGCGCAGCGCCGGTTCGCGTCCGGCCCACACCAGATCGGGCAGCATCCCGACGGCGTTGCCCGATTCGATCAACCGAATGTGCGCGATGAGGTCGGCCGTTTCGAACCGCACGTCTGGTTCGAACCCGGCAGCGCGACAGAGCTGCGTCGACCACAACCTCGCCACGGTGCCCTCCGGTTCCATCACAAACGGGAGGTCCGTGGCATCCGTCAATGTAGAAATAGCGGATGCCGTTGGTACGGCAAGTCGGAGGGCATCGGTTGCGAGAAACTCACGATCGAGATCGGGCAGGTGCGGTCGGGTGTGGCCCGGGTACTGCTCGGCCAGGACCAGGTCGAAGTCCCGAGCGGCCAGGTCGAAGAGGCCGGCCTCGGGCTCGCGCTCGACGATCTCGACCCGGAGCTGCGGGTGCTCAACCCGAAGCAGGGAAAGCGCCTCGGGGATAACGGCGTGCGCGGCGGACTGGAACACGGCCAGCCGCACCGTGCCGATCACCGCATCGAGGGACGTGGCGAGCTCGGCCTCTGCCCGCTCGAGCCCGTCGAGAAGTTCGGCCGCACGGGCGGCGAGCAGTTCGCCCTGCGGAGTGAGTTGCACCCGACGGCCACTCTTCTGCAGCAGCTTCACGCCTGCCTCGCGCTCAAGCTGGGCCAGCTGCTGTGACACCGAGGACGGGCTGAAGGCGAGTGCTTCGGCAACTCCGGCCAGCGTGCCGCGCAACTGTACTTCGCGCAGCAGGCGGAGCCGTCTCATGTCGAGCATGCGGCCCAGCCTATCCATCAGAAAATCCGATGAATACCGGTAAGAAAGATTCACTTTTCTGGATGAACGATCGGGCTCACACTAAAACTGGGAGTTGACGCAACCCGCGTGCAGCTCACTTCTCACCCACGCAAGAGGGAATAGTCTCGTGATCATGCCTCACACCTCGGCCGGCGCTGAGCTCAGCGCCACCCAGCTCGCCGCCGACGCCATTGTCCTCGCTCAAAAGTGGGTGACCGAGAGCGCTGATGCTCCCGTCGATCCCGCCGCCCAGCGACTCGCCGAAGTCCTGAAAGATCCCAACGGACTCGCCTTCACCGTCGGCTTCGTCGACGGCGTCATGCGCCCAGAAGACCTTTTTGTGGCCGGCTACAACCTGCAACGGGTCGCGAAACTCACGCCCGCGTTCCTGCCCTGGTACCTCAAGGCGGCCATCGCGGCCGGCGGAGTTCTCGGGCCAGTGATCCCCGGCGTCGTCATTCCGATCGCCAGACGTGTGCTCCGCAACATGGTTGGGCACCTGGTCGTCGACGCCACCCCTGAGAAGCTCGGCCCGGCCATCGCGCACCTGCGGGAGGGCGGCTCCCGGCTCAACCTCAACCTGCTCGGTGAGGCTGTCCTCGGTGAGCACGAGGCGCACAACCGCTACGAGGGAACCCGCGACCTCCTCGCCCGCGATGACGTCGACTACGTCTCGATCAAGGTGTCGGCGATCGTCTCGCAGCTGTCCATGTGGTCGTTCGACGAGGCAGTCGAGCGGATTGTGGAACGTTTGACTCCGCTGTATGAGTTGGCGGCAGCATCCGCTTCACCAAAATTCATCAACCTCGACATGGAGGAATACCGCGACCTCGACCTCACCCTCGCGGTGTTCATGCGGGTGCTCGACCAGCACAAGCTGCGCAAGCTCGAGGCCGGAATCGTGCTGCAGGCCTACCTGCCCGACGCCCTGTCGGCGATGCAGACGTTGCAGGACTGGGCGGCTCAGCGGGTTGCCGCAGGCGGTGCCGCCATCAAGGTACGTCTGGTCAAGGGTGCGAACCTCGCCATGGAGGGCGTCGAGGCCAAGATCCACGACTGGCCCACAGCGCCGTACAACGTGAAGCAAGACACAGACACCAACTACAAGCGGGTGCTGATGTGGGCGCTGAGCCCCGAACGCACTCGGAACGTTCGCATCGGTGTCGCAGGACACAACCTCTTCGACCTCGCTTTCGCCTGGCTGCTCGCGCAAAAGCGCGAAGTGACCGGCGGTGTCGACTTCGAGATGCTGCTCGGCATGGCCACGGGTCAGGCCGCTGCAGTGAAGCGCGACGTCGGCAACCTGCTGCTCTACACACCGGTCGTCAACCCGCGAGAGTTCGACGTCGCAATCAGCTACCTGATCCGCCGCCTCGAGGAGAACGCGTCGCAGGAGAACTTCATGTCTGCGGTGTTCGAGCTGACCACGAACACGGCGCTGTTCGAGCGGGAGAAGCGCCGTTTCCTTGCGAGTGCACAGGCGCTGGATGCCACGGCGCACGACGTTCCTTCGCCTCGCCGCACGCAGAACCGCGAGACCGAATGGACAATCGCGCCCGTTGAGGAGCTGTCGCCGGGTAAGACCGGTGCGATGGCCGAGCAGTCGTTCACAAGGGCCATCGCCGACGAGGAAGAAATCGGGATGACCCAGCAGGTGCTCGGGCTCTCGCGTGCGTCGAAGGCCGAGTCTCCGTTCGACACGGTTCGGGTGTTCGACACCACGACCCTCAACACCATTCCGGCGACCGATCTCGGTGCGCCCGGCTTCGTCAACACCCGGGACACCGACCCGGCGCTCCCGGCCAACCGGGCGTGGGGTCGCCGGATCCTCGCGCGTGTCCCTGGCAGCGAGCTCGGCATGGCGACCATCGACGCGTGCACGGTCACCGACGCGGCAACGCTCGACTTCATCCTTGAGGGAGTCCGCGCCCGTGGTGCTGCCTGGGGGGCAACGCCAGCGGCAGAACGTGCAGCACTTCTCGACCGTGCCGGTTTCGCGCTCGCCGCAAACCGTGACCGCCTGATCGAGGTCATGGCATCCGAAACCGGAAAAACCATCGCCGAGGCCGACCCCGAAGTCAGCGAAGCGATTGACTTCGCCCACTACTACGCCGCCAAGGCGCGCGAGCTCGACGCCATTCGTGGCGCACGCTTCGTGCCGTCGCAGCTCACCGTCGTCACACCGCCGTGGAACTTCCCTGTGGCGATCCCAGCCGGAGGGGTGCTTGCAGCGCTCGCCGCTGGGTCTGCCGTCGTGATCAAGCCGGCGCACCAGGCCCGTCGCTCAGCGGCAGTGATGGTTGAGGCGCTCTGGGAAGCCGGCATTCCGCAGGAGTTGCTGACCCTCGTCTCGCTCGACGAAGGCGGGCTCGGCAAACAGCTGGTGTCGCACCCGGCTGTCGACCGGGTGATCCTCACCGGTGCGTGGGAGACCGCGAAGCTGTTCCGTTCCTGGCGGCCGGAGCTCAACCTGCACGCCGAGACGAGCGGCAAGAACGCCATCATCGTCACGCCGAGTGCTGACCTCGACCTCGCTGCGGCCGACGTTGTGAAGAGCGCGTTCGGCCACGCCGGGCAGAAGTGCTCGGCGGCAAGCCTCGTGATTTTGGTCGGGTCTGTCGCGAAGAGCGACAGGTTCCGGCGTCAGCTCATCGACGCGGCGACGTCGCTTCGTGTTGGTTACCCGGACGACCCCACCAGCCAGATGGGCCCGATCATCGAGCCGGCGAACGGCAAGCTGCTGCACGCTCTCACCGAACTCGGCGTTGGCGAGAAATGGCTGGTCAAGCCGCGGCAGCTCGATGACACAGGCAAGCTCTGGTCGCCGGGAATTCGCGGTGATGTCGCGCCGGGCTCGTACTTCCACCTGACCGAGTTCTTCGGCCCAGTGCTCGGTGTCATGCACGCTCCGAACCTCACCGAGGCCATCCGCTATACGAACGCCATCGACTATGGGCTGACGAGCGGGCTGCACACGCAGGATGCCGATGACCTCGACGAGTGGCTCAGCACCATCGAAGCGGGCAACCTTTACGTCAACCGTGGCATCACTGGCGCCATCGTGCAGCGTCAGCCGTTCGGTGGCTGGAAGCGGTCCGCTGTTGGTGCCGGCGCGAAGGCCGGCGGCCCCAACTACCTGATGACGCTGGGCTCATGGCTGCCCGACTCCGGTTCAAGCAGCAAGACGCTGCACCTGCGAGGACTCGATTCTCGGGTCACCCGCATCATCGAGTCGGCACAGCCGTCGCTCGGTTACGAAGAGTTCGATGTGCTGCGTCGGTCCGCCCTCTCGGATGCCATCGCCTGGGGCAATGAGTACGGCGAGGTGAAGGACGCCTCGGCGCTCGGAGTTGAACGCAACCTGTTCCGCTACCGCCCGGTGCCCGTCGCGGTGCGCGCCACGGCCGACGCCGACCTCGGTGAGGTGCTTCGAGTGGTGATTTCTGCGGTGCGTTCGCGGTCCAAGTTCACGCTGAGCGTGGCATCCGGTCTGCCCTCCGCGATTCGCGGAGTGCTCGGCGACCTGCTCGTACCCGTTTCTGTTGAAACGGATGCTGAATGGATCGCGCGAGCGTCGAAAGTCGACGCCGATGCTGGCCGGGTGCGACTCGTCGGAAGCGCTGAGGCGCGGCGGTCGTTGCACTCGGCGCTCGCTGTGGCCGCCGAGGGCAACCCGGATCTCGCGATCTACTCGGGAGCTGTGACGCAGTCTGGCCGGATCGAGTTGCTTCCGTTCCTGCACGAGCAGGCGATTTCGATCACGGCGCACCGGTTCGGAAACCCCGATCCGTGGAGCGAAGAGGTCATTTAGCCGCGATCCGAGCGGCCTCTTCGACGTGCGCCTGGCCATGATTGGGGGCGGGCGTAGCACGCGCACCGGCACGGGTCGAGGGGTGTGGCGGTAAATTTTTCGTGGGCTACTGTCGGAAGAATGAAGCGCATTACTTACAGCGGTGGGTCCATTGTGACGGGCAACGCCATCACGGCAGCGCTTCTCCAGTACACCACCACGGTGGCCGACGCGGAGAACAGCGTCACGGTGAACATCCCGGTTCTTGAAGCCAACGGCGAAGTCACGGTGCACGAGTTTCTTCTCAGCCAGGCCAGCCAGTTTGACGTCGCAGACGTTGGCGGCGTCAGTGCGGAGGAAGAGGCCGCGCGTTTTCCGGTTCCTGACATGCCGCAGGTTGGCATCCACGGCATGGTCGAACAATCGGCGGACGCAGGCAACACCGCGGACGACTTCAATGCCGTCATGCACGAAATCGACGCTGGGCTAGGGGAGTAGACGTTGGGCAAGTTCATTTACGGCACACCGTCCATTTCGGTCGATTTCGACGACAGGGTGCTCGCGCACCTCAAGGTCGTCATCCTCTCCAAGGTGCGCCGCGGTGAGAGCTTCTCGTTCTCCTGGGAGTACACCGTTGCGTCTGGCAGCGGACACAGTTCTATCTGGATCCACCCGGCGATCCCCCTGCAGTTCGACTTTGTCGGCAGCAGGGAACCACGTCTGAATCGTGCCTGGGTCGAAGAGCTGGTCCGGCTGGCGAACTCACCTGCCGGTCTCCGCATCACGCCGGAGCCACCCGAACCCTCTAAATAGAGCGAAGTCGCTATTGTCGCCACGCTGGGAACGCGTCGTGCGACTCGTGGTTGGTCAGATTCGTGGTTTCTCGGGTCCTCAGGTCAACCACGACGATCTCGCCAACCAGATCGGTACCGTCCGCTGTGAAGGCGAGCTGCATACTGTCTGGCGACCAGGCCGGAGGCCAGTGATCGTTGCCGGGGAGGGCCGCGACTCGACGATCTGATCCGCCGCCGGCAGGCATGATGAAGATGTCCTCTTCGGTTTCCTCACTGCCCACCGAGACGTACGCGATTGTTCGTCCATCCGGCGACCACGCAGGCTCGGTAAGTTCACTGTCGCCATCGGCCAGTAGCGCCTTGTCGCTTCCGTCTCGATTCACCGTCCAGAGGTCCTGCGCTGAAGAACCGCGACTGGCGCTGAAGACGATGAGCTCGCCATCCGGAGACCAGCTGGGCCAATTACCGTTGGATGTGATTCGATGGCTGCGTTTCCCGGTGCTGTCCATCACGTGCAGTTCGTGAGCCTTGCCTTTCCAGGTCCCGTAGACGATCTCGGAGCCGTCTGGCGACCATGACGGCGTGGTCTCGTAGACGTCCGGGGTGCTGGTGAGGTTCTTGAGCCCTGTTCCGTCGGCGTTGATCACGCAGACGTCGCCGTTGCTCTCCGTGTCGACGGCCGACAGGAAGAGCAATTGAGTACCGTCGGGTGACCACGACGCCATCCCCTCGACACCATCGGCGGTGGTCAGCTGGACCGGATCCGTGCCATCCGCTCCCATCAGCCACAGGTCGAAGCTGTCGGCGCGGTTCGAGCTGAAGGCGAGGGGACGCGTTGAGGGGTCCTCGACCGTCGGGGTCGACGATGGTTCGTCGCAGAGTTGAGCGCTCGCCGCGTCGGTGGCTGTGCTGCAACCACTGCCACAGACAACGATGGCCGCAGCGGTGAGCGCGATGCCGATTCGCCTTGCTCGGCGCATCCTGACCTCCGTCAATGAACCGGTCGATCCGTGATTCTCAGCATGGGATCCGGACTTCCCCATGCTTACTCCGCGGGAGAGAGAGCGGCAAGGGGTGCTCGGTACTACCACCTCGCCCCGAAAAGACGAGCGGGTGGGCTTCCTGCCCTCCCGTTATCGGCCCTCCCGGGTCGGTGCGCTCCGGAGCATACTTGTTCAATGGCATCCGCCCCTCGAACCGACTCCGCCACCCAGCGCATAGTTCTTCTCGTCGCGATTCTGGCGTCATTCGTCGCGTTTCTCGACGGCACCATCATCAACGTTGCGCTGCCAGCCATCACCCGCGAATTCGGCGGCGGTCTTCCGGTTCAGCAGTGGGTCGTCGATGCGTATCTGCTCACACTTGGCGCGTTTATCCTTCTCGCTGGTTCCCTGTCGGATGCCTTCGGCCGGGTTCGCATCCTCGCGATCGGACTGGTTGGATTCGGGGCTACCTCTCTCCTCTGTGCCATCGCCCCGAGTGCCGAGTTCCTCATTTTCGTGCGAGCGCTGCAGGGCGCGACCGCCGCGCTTCTTGTGCCGAGTTCGCTGGCGATCATCATTTCAACCTTCTCGGGGCAGGCGCAGGCCAGGGCCATCGGTACCTGGACGGCGTGGACAGGCACGGCCATGATCGTCGGGCCGCTCATCGGCGGATTGCTCGTCGACACGGTCAGTTGGCGGCTCGTCTTCGGGATTAACGTGATTCCCATCGCGGTGACTCTCGTACTGCTGACCAGAATGGGAAAGGATCCCGAGCGGACAACGCGGCGGCCACGGGTGGATGTGATCGGTGCGATCCTCGGTGCCATCGGACTCGGCGGGCCGGTGTTCGCCCTGATTGAACAGGCCAGGTTCGGCTGGACGAGCCCTGTCGTCTGGGTTCCACTCCTCGTTGGTGTGATCGCGTTCGCCGCCTTCCTCTGGTGGGAAGGCCGAACACGCGACCCGATGATGCCGCTCTCGCTGTTTGAGTCCCGCAACTTCTCGGCTGGCAACATCGCCACCGTATTCATCTACGGCGCCCTGGGGCTCGGCTTCTTCGTGATCGCCATCTACCTGCAACAGGTCGCCGGTTGGCCCGCAACGCTGGCCGGAATTGCCACGCTTCCACCGACCCTGGTGATGCTTTTTCTCTCGAGCCGAATTGGCGCGTGGGCTGGCCGCGTCGGACCGCGCATGTTCATGACGGTTGGCCCGATCGTCGGTGGCCTCGGATTTCTGCTCATGCTCGCCGTCGACTCCGGAGTGAACTACTGGCTCGAACTGCTGCCGGGGCTCGTGATCTTCGGTATCGGCCTCTCGATCACGGTCGCACCGCTCACGAGCGCCATCCTCGGCGCGATCGACGAGTCGCAAGCCGGCATCGGCTCAGCCATCAACAACGCCGTTGCCCGTGTGGCCGGCCTCGTGGCCGTTGCCTGCGCTGGCCTCATTCTTGGCACTGTGCTCGACCTCGCGGGTTTCCACCGGGCGATGATCGCGACAGCAATCGCCATGATCCTCGGAGGAGTGATCTCGTTCGTCGGCATCCGCAACCCGACGGTAGTGGACGATTCCCCCGTGCGCTGATCAGGCGCGGATGCCCAGGGCCGCCGTGACGATCGACAGGGCGTCGTCGGCGGGAATGCCGAGCGATTTCACCCGGTCAGCGTATGCCACTGCGGCCAACTGCGCCTGCTGGTGCGTTGGGTCGCCAACGGCCGAGACGAATGTGCCATTGCGACCGCGGGTCTCGATGACGTCATCGCGCTCGAGCTCGCGGTAGGCGCGAGCGACGGTGTTCGCCGCGATTCCGAGCTCGGCGGCGAGGTTGCGCACCGTGGGCATTTTGTCTCCCGGCACCAGAGAGCCATCGCGCACAGCGTCGATGACCTGCACCCGAAGTTGCTCAAACGGTGGCGTTGACACCGAGGCGTCGAGAGTAAACGTGTGCGGCATGGGGTCCTCGCTGTTGTGTGGTCGCTGCGCTGAACGAACCGCCTCTCAACGTAGCAATACAAACCTGGTCGCGGCAAGCACGCAGGAAGTGATCCACGGGAAGCACAGACGCATAGGCTGGAATCATGACCGAGCCCATGCAGTTCTCCGAACACCGGATCTCCGCTGCGGAGGCCGCTCCGTACGGTGTCGCCATCACAGATGACGGTGCGGTGTGGGTCACGCTCATCCGCGGATCGGCCCTGGTGCGCCGCGACCCCGACGGCAGCTTCACCACAATTCCGCTCGGCAAAGGCTCCGAGCCATCGCTCCCCGCCGTGGCAACCGAAGACTCCGTCTGGGTCACCGATTCAGCGCTCAACCGCATAATCCGGGTCGGACCAGAAGGCGTCCGGGCCGAAACCGCTGTGCCAACCGCGAACGCGCGCCCCTTCGGTGTCGCCTCCGCCGACTCCGGCGAGGTGTGGTTCACCGAAATGACCACGGACTCGATCGGCCGTATCGACATTCTGGGCCGCGTCGCGGAGTTCACAGCCGGTGTCGAGCACGGCACCCCGTCGATGATCGCCGTCTCCGGCGAGAGCGTCTGGTTCACCCTCAACGCAGCCAACGCGGTCGGCTACATCCGCGGAGGCAACTCGGCAGTGGCCCTCACACAGCTCCCGACCCATGGAGCAGGCCCGGTTGGCATCACTGTTGCAACGGATGCTGCCGCCTGGTTTACCGAAATCGCCGCAGGCCAGATCGGACGAATCGACCGCAATGGAGAGCTCACCGAGTTCGAGTTGCCGGATCGCGAGAGCAAGCCGCACGCCATCGTCGCGAACCCGGACGGTGGGTGCTGGTTCACCCTGTGGGGCTCGAACCAGTTGGGCTTCATCGCCGCAGACGGAACGATCGCGGTGATCGACCTGCCGACGCCGAACAGTGAGCCGCACGGGCTCGCGGTTGCTCAGGACGGCACAGTGTGGGTCGCACTCGAGACCGGGTTCCTGGCCGAACTGCGCCCGTAGGCGTTACTCGGCCGACCGCGAGACGGCGAGCATCCGAAGCAGCGCCTCCGGCACGCCTGCCCGGCCGATGTCGCGCGCGTCCATCACACCGTCGTCGGCGCCGCCCAGATCGCGGAGAGCGATCACCTCGTCGTGCAGCCGCTCCATTCTCACGTCAAGTGAGCCCGCGGCCAGGGCAGCGTCACGCAGCTCGGCGAGCAGGCGCTCGGGCACGGCGCGGTTGTATTTGTAATAGATCTTGTGCTCGAGGCTTGCCCAAAAATCCATGGCAATCGTGCGGATCTGGATTTCCACCTTCACTTGCTCGACGTGGTCCGACAAAAACACCGGCACCTCGACGATCATGTGCAGGCTCCTGTAGCCGTTCGGCTTGGGCTCCTTGATGTAGTCGCGCACCTGCAGCACAGTGACATCCCGCTGCGCTGCGATCATGTCGAAAATCTTGTAGGTGTCAGAAATGAAGCTGCAGGTCACCCGAATACCGGCAATGTCATGAAGATCTGAACGGATGCCTGCCAGCGTCAGCTCGCAACCCTTCCGAGCGGCCTTGGCCAGAATGCTGTCCGGCGACTTGAGTCGCGAACTCACGTGCTCGATCGGGCTGTAGTCGTGCCGGTGAGAAAACTCTTCCCTGAGGATGTTGATCTTCGTCATCATCTCGTCGACAGCGAACTTGTACGACAGCATGAACCGCGTGAACTCGTCGGTGAGGGCTCGAAGTTGCTTGAGATCTCCGGCATCGGGCATGTGGGCGGTTCCTTCCGGTGGCGGACTCGACCGCCGCACCTCAGTCTGCCATCGGCGTGCTGGTCGTGGCCCGAGAAGCGTGTCACCATCGCTATAACCAGTTCGGTGCCGCACGGCGGCAAGAGGAAACGGAGATACGCGAATGAGCTTCATTTCGGTCGGAACAGAGAACTCAACGGACATCAACCTGTACTACGAGGACCATGGCTCTGGGCAGCCCGTCGTCCTCATCCACGGTTACCCGCTCGACGGCCACTCCTGGGAGAAACAGTCCGCTGCCCTCCTCAACGCCGGATACCGCGTGATCACCTACGACCGCCGCGGGTTCGGCCAGTCAGACCAGCCCACCATCGGCTACGACGTCGACACGTTCACCGCTGACCTGAACACGCTGCTCGAAACTCTCGACCTTCACGACGCGATCCTCGTCGGCTTCTCGATGGGCACAGGCGAGGTGGCCCGCTACCTCGGCACCCACGGCTCGAAGCGCGTCGCCAAGGCCGTGTTCCTCGCCTCGCTGCAGCCGTTCCTGCTCCACGCCGACGACAACCCCACCGGTGTTGCGCAGAGCGTGTTCGACGAGATCGAAACGGCCGCAACCGGCGATCGCTACGGCTGGTTCGACGACTTCTTCTCCAACTTCTACAACCTCGACGAGAACCTCGGTTCGCGCATCAGCGAAGCGGCCGTCCGCGGCAGCTGGAACGTGGCCGTCGCAGGCTCCTGGTTCGCAGCATCCGCCGTCGTGCCCACCTGGTACTCCGACTTCCGTGGCGACATCGCAAAGATCGACGTCCCAACGCTCATCGTGCACGGCACAGCCGACCGTATCCTGCCGATCGATTCGACGGGGCGACCCTTCGCCAAGCTCCTGCCCGATGCAACGTACATTGAGATCGACGGAGCGCCGCACGGTCTGCTCTGGACTCATGCCGACGAGGTCACCGAGGCGTTGCTCTCTTTTATCTCGTAGTTATTTCGAACGGATGCCATGGGCAGCGTCTCGACGTTCCTGTCGCGTTCGCTGCACCAGCGGCATCCGTTCGGTCATTCGAGGTTTTCCTGAATCATCGCCGGTGACGCGTGGATGCACACCATGTGCAGCGAACCGTGTCCTGAGTTGATGAACTTGTGCGGTGTGTGAGCCGGAACCGTGAGGATGTCGCCGCCCGCGGCGTCGACCGTCTCGTCACCGACCGTGATGGTCACTGACCCCGACTGCACCAGCCAGGTCTCGGTGTACGGGTGCTTGTGCAATCCGGGCCCCTGCCCAGGGTCGTTGTCGACAAGGTAGAACGAGACCCCCGAGTCGTGCGCCACCCCCTCGAAGCGCGCCGTCCTCCCGCTGCCGATGCGCAGATCCGCGGCTTTCACGATGGTGACCACGGTGTTCTCCCTCGAGCTTCGCGGCGAAAACTCACCTAACTCACACCCTGTTACCAGCTACGAGGGTTAGGAGTCAAGGCCCCGGGGCTTTCTGGCACCCAAACGTGGGGCGCTGTTACGGTCGTAGACATGAACATTCTCCTTGTAGTGGTCGCAATCATCGCCATCATCCTTCTTGTCACCGGTGGCTTCGTCCAGTCCCTCAACTTCCTCCTGTGGGTCGGCGTCGTGCTCCTCGTTCTGGCAATCATCGCCTGGCTGCTCCGCGTCGTCACCGGCAAGAAGAGCATCTAGCTTCTTCCCTGAACTTCGTCTAAGGGCTCGCTGAGCCCGACTTGACGACAGCAGCAAGGCCACACCGTCACCGACGGGGTGGCCTTGCTTCAGTTAACGCGCGTGCACATCACCGCGGCCGGGTCCAGAGCCGCCGTGGGCCTGGTGCGCGCTCGAGTGACAGATGTGATGGGTGCGTGGCGGGGTAACCGGCCATAAGTGTCACTCGAAAGAACCCCGACGAAGGCGACCGCCGTCTGAGACGCCCGCCTAGTCGACGGCGCGGGAGATCAGCCGCGACAGGACGATGGCGCTGCGGGTGTGATCAACGTGCGGCGCACGGCGAACCCGCTCAAGTGCCGCTTCCAAACTGGGGATGTCACGTGAGCGCATGTGGACGATGGCGTCCGCGCTTCCCGTGACCGTGCCTGCATCAATGACCTCGGGAACATCCGCCAGTATTCGGAGGAGCTCATCCGGCGCAACGGTGCCGCGACAGAAAATCTCAACGTAGGCCTCGGTGTGCAGGCCGTCGACAGCCGGGTCCACCTGCACCGTGAAGCTGCGGATGACTCCATCCGCTGTCAGCCGGTCAACGCGCCTCTTCACGGCCGAGGCCGACAGGCCGATCTCCTGCCCGATATCGCCGTATCCGGCGCGGGCGTTCTGCCTCAGCAGGTCGATAATGCCGCGGTCGAGGTTGTCCATGGCCGCAGTCTACGCCCGATTCTTGCGTCTGAGCGAGAATTCACGCAGCATTCATGCGCTGAACTGCAGACAAGATTTCGGGGCTGCGTGCCACACTGGGAGCACGGCGTGCCTGCCGGTTCGCGACCCGCGAGCTGCTGGCCAACCAGGACACCGTCCGCCGCTTTCCTGACGGGAACCAGCATGACGAACATCGACACCCTGACGCAGGCACCGGAGCAGCGCCGCGTCCCAACGACCCGCAGCTACCTGATGTGCCGCCCTGAACACTTCACGGTCTCGTACAAGATCAACCCGTGGATGGAGCCGGCGAACCCAACCGACACCGCCAAGGCACTCGCGCAGTGGCAGGTGCTGTACGACACTTACGTCGGGCTCGGCCACGACGTCCACCTGATCGATCCCGTCGAGGGCCTGCCTGACATGGTCTACTCGGCGAACGGTGGTTTCGTGATCGACAACATCGCGTACGGCGCGAGCTTCACCTTCCCCGAGCGCATGCCGGAGGGACCCGCATACATGGACTGGTTCCGCGAGCAGGGCTTCGACGTGCGGGTTCCCGAGAACATCAATGAGGGTGAGGGTGATTTCCTCCTGGTCGGCGACACAATCCTGGCCGGCACGGGTTTCCGGAGTGAGTCGAAGAGCCACAGCGAGGTCGCCGCACTGTACGGCCGCGAGGTCGTCACCCTGAACCTCGTCAACCCGAGTTTCTACCACCTCGACACAGCGATCGCGGTGCTCGACCCGCTCACGGGAGACCGGGGCGCCAACATCGCCTACCTGCCGAGCGCTTTCGACGCGAAATCCCTTTTGATCCTCCAGGATCGATACCCGGATGCCATTCTCGTCAGTGAGGAGGACGCCTCTATTCTCGGCCTCAACTCGATCTCCGACGGGTACAACGTCGTCATCGCGAAGCGCGCTGTTGGCTTCGAACGTCAGCTGCGCGAGCGCGGCTACAACCCCATCGGAGTTGACCTCTCCGAGCTGCTGCTCGGTGGCGGTGGCGTGAAGTGCTGCACCCTGGAGCTGCGGAAGTCATGAGCATCGTGAATGGGGAAATGACCGTGATGACCAGTGAGGCGCGACGCGTTATCGCGAGCGAAGAAGAGTTCGTTGCCCACAACTATCACCCGCTCGAGGTGGTTGTGGCATCCGCTGATGGTGCATGGGTGACCGACGTGCACGGCAAGCGGTATCTCGACTGCCTTGCGGCGTACTCGGCCGTGAACTTCGGGCACTCGAACCACACTTTACTCGCCGCAGCGCGTGAGCAGCTCGACCGGGTCACCCTGACCAGCCGTGCCTTCTACAACGATCAGCTCGGGTCATTCGCCCAGGCGCTCGCCGAACTGGCCGGCAAAGAGATGGTGCTGCCAATGAACACCGGTGCTGAGGCGGTGGAGTCAGCGATCAAGGTTGCGCGCGCCTGGGGATACCGGGTGAAGGGCGTTGCGGCCGGGCAGGCCAACATCATCGTGATGGCCGGCAACTTCCACGGTCGCACCACGACGATCATCAGCTTCTCCGACGACGAAGATGCCCGCGCTGACTTCGGCCCGTACACGCCTGGCTTCCGTACGGTGCCATACGGTGACGCTGCGGCGCTCGCTGCGGCCATCGACGAGAACACGGTTGCTGTTCTGATCGAGCCGATCCAGGGCGAGTCCGGCATCGTTGTTCCGCCGGCCGACTACCTGCCCACGGTTCGCGAACTGTGCACCGATCACAACGTGCTGTTCATCGCCGACGAGATCCAGTCAGGCCTCGGTCGAACCGGAGCCACCTTTGCCTGCGACCTCGTCGACGTTGTGCCCGACCTGTACCTGCTCGGCAAAGCGCTCGGCGGTGGCATCGTTCCGGTGTCTGCTGTCGTCGGCAACCGCGACATCCTCGGTGTGCTCCAGCCGGGCCAGCACGGGTCAACCTTCGGCGGCAACCCGCTGGCCGCCGCCGTTGGCCGCGCTGTCGTGCGGATGCTGGCGAGCGGCGAATACCAGAAGCGGGCGCGCGTGCTCGGCGCTCGACTGCACGAACGGCTCGGCGCTCTCGTCGGGCACGGCGTGCTCGAGGTGCGAGGCGCCGGACTCTGGGCCGGAATCGACATCGACCCAGCGCTCGCCTCGGGCCGGGCTGTCTGCGAGCGACTGATGGAGCGCGGGGTCCTCGCCAAGGACACACACGGCTCAACGATTCGGCTGGCCCCGCCGATCGTGGTCGAGGAGAACGACCTCGACTGGGCGGTCGACCAGCTGGAGGCCGTTCTCGAGGAGTTCCGCGGCGCGTAGCGCCGGAAGCCTCGCTCGGGCTCGGGCTCGGGCTCGGGCTCGGGCTCGTGATCGAGCAATAGCTTTCGCGAAGCCGTGATTCGGGGAGTACCGTCTTAGGTATGAGCCAGACCACAACTCCGGCCTCCGCACGCGAAGACCACAGTTTTTTCGGACAACCCCGTTCTCTCGCCAACCTGTTTGGTGTCGAGATGTGGGAGCGCTTCTCGTTCTACGGAATGCAGGGCATCCTCCTCATCTACCTGTACTACTCGGTAGAAGAGGGCGGACTCGGCATTCCGCAGGTCACAGCCGCCGGCATCGTCGGCGCGTACGGCGGTGGCGTGTACCTGTCGACGATCCTCGGCGCCTGGGTTGCTGACCGGCTGCTCGGCAGTGAACGTGTGCTGTTCTACAGCGCCATCGTCATCATGGTCGGGCACATCGCCCTGGCCCTTGTCCCTGGCGTCGCCGGTGTTGCTGCAGGCCTCATCCTCGTCGCCATCGGGTCCGGTGGTCTCAAGGCCAATGCCACGAGTGTGGTCGGAACGCTGTATGCGGAGAAGGATCCGCGCCGCGACGCCGGCTTCTCCCTGTTCTACCTCGGCATCAACCTGGGTGCGTTCTTTGGACCCATCCTCACGGGACTGCTCCAGCAGAGCCTCGGCTTCCACTACGGCTTCGCCCTCGCCGCTGTCGGAATGGCGATCGGCCTGATCCAGTACTCGTTCGGCCGCAAGCGTCTGCCCGCGATCGCGAGCCACGTTCCCGACCCGCTGCCGAAGTCACGCTGGCTGCTGTACGGGCTGATCGGTGCCGCAGCACTTGTGCTGATCGTGATCCTCGTGATGACCGGCGTCATCACCGCAGAGAACCTCGTCACGATTGTGATCGGTCTGACCGTGGCATCCGCAATTCTGTATTTCATCGTGATTCTCACGAGCAAGCACGTCTCCTCGATCGAGCGCAAGCGGGTGTACGCGTTCATTCCGCTGTTCATCGCGAGTGCGGCGTTCTGGTCGCTGTACCAGCAGCAGTTCACCGTCGTCACAATCTACTCGGACGAACGGCTCGACCGTGGCCTGTTCGGCTGGGAGATGCCGGTGTCGTGGGTGCAGTCGATCAACCCGATCTTCATCATCGTTCTGTCCGGTGTGTTTGCGGCGATCTGGACGAAGTGGGGCACGAAACAGCCGAGCACTCCGCTCAAGTTCGCGGCGGGCACAGCCATCATGGGTCTCGCGTTCCTGCTGTTCCTGCCGTTTGCCGGTGGGGCAGCGAACTCGACACCGTTGCTCGCGATGATCGGCATCCTCCTCGTCTTCACCATCGCGGAGCTGCTGATCTCGCCGGTGGGGCTCTCGGTCGCCACGAAGCTCGCGCCAGAGGCGTTCCGCACGCAGATGGTCGCCCTGTTCTTTCTCTCGGTCGCGCTGGGCTCCGCCGTCTCGGGCCTTCTGGCCGAGTGGTACCTCACCGTGGATGAGTCGCTGTACTTCGGCCTGCTCGGCGGCATCGCGATCGTGATCGGAATCGTGCTCGCACTCATCGCCCGCCCGGTGCTGCGACTCATGAGCGGGGTGCGCTGACGGAAGGGCCCTTGCCGAAGGATTAGGCTGGGAAGCCGCGCGGCGCCCGCCGCCTCGGGAGGACGCACGTGGCAGAAACGCTTGTCGTCATTCCGACGTACAACGAGCGCGAGAATGTTGCGGCCATCGTCGCTCGAGTGCGCGCGGCGACGCCCGACGTGCACATTCTCGTGGTCGACGACAATTCTCCAGACGGCACCGGTGCGATCGCCGACGGCCTGGCGGCATCCGACTCTTCGCTCTTTGTCCTGCATCGCGCGGGCAAGAACGGCCTCGGCATGGCCTACGGCGAGGCGTTTCGCTGGGCGCTCGCCCGCGGTTACGAGCGCATCGTCGAGATGGACGCTGACGGATCACACGCCCCCGAGCAGCTTCCGTCGTTATTGAGAGCAGCGGATGCTGGCGCTGACGTCGTTCTCGGATCGCGCTGGATTTCTGGCGGTGGCGTCGAGAACTGGCCGAAGTACCGTGAACTGCTGTCGCGGGGCGGAAGTGCATACGCGCGACTCGTGCTCGGGCTGCCGCAACGGGACGTGACCGGGGGATATCGGGTGTTTACCGCATCCGCGCTGAGCAGCATCCGTCTGGAAAATGTGCACAGCCAGGGCTACGGCTTCCAGGTCGACATGCTGTTTCACGCTCAGCGTGCCGGGCTCACCATCGTCGAGGTGCCGATCACCTTTGTGGAGCGGGAGTTCGGGGTGTCGAAAATGACCGGCGGCATTGTGGCCGAGGCCATGCTGCGGGTGACGCTGTGGGGGATCGGCGCCCTGCCGGGGAGGGTGCGGGGCTGGTTCGTCCGCTGATGCGAAAGGTCCACCGCCCGGAGGCGATGGACCCGATTCGCAGAGGTGCGCTCTTAGCCGTTCAGGGCGGAAACAGTGTTCGCGGCTGGTTGCCCGATGGGCATGAGGCGCGCGAGCTGGGTCACGTGGCGCGGCTCGAGCTCCTCGAGGCTCGCGACACCGAGCAGCTTCATGGTGCGGCGGATTTCCTCGGAGAGGATGGAGATCGTGCGATCGACACCCTGGCGGCCACCGGCCATGAGGCCGTAGAGGTAGGCACGGCCGATGAGGGTGAACTGGGCGCCGAGGGCGACGGAGGCCACGATGTCGGCGCCGTTCATGATGCCGGTGTCGAGGTGCACCTCGACCTCGGTGCCGACCTCCCGGACGACAGCTGGGAGCAGGTGGAACGGAATCGGTGCGCGGTCGAGCTGGCGTCCGCCGTGGTTCGACAGCACGATGGCGTCCGCACCGAGCTCAACGGCGAGGCGAGCGTCTGCGACGGACTGGATGCCCTTGACGACGAGCTTGCCCTTCCACTGCTCGCGGATGAACTTCACCTCGTCGGGGCCGACCGTCGGGTCGAACATCGTGTCGATGAGGGCGGCAACGGTGCCCGACCAGCGGTCAAGGCTCGCGAAGGCGAGGGGCTCTGTGGTGAGGAAGTTGATCCACCAGGCCGGGCGAGGCAGCGCGTTGATCACGGTCTTCGGGGTGAGGGCAGGCGGAATCGAAAAGCCGTTTTTGACGTCGCGGAGGCGTGCGCCACCGACCGGGGTGTCGACGGTGACCATGAGGGTGTCGTAGCCTGCGGCCTGGGCACGGTCAACGAGGGCGAGCGACCGGTCGCGGTCGGTCCACATGTAGAGCTGGAACCAGTTCCGTCCACCCGGTGCTGCGGCGGCGACGTCCTCGATCGAGGTGGTGCCCATGGTGGAGAGGGTGAATGGGATGCCGGCGGCCTCGGCTGCGGTTGCTCCGGCGCGCTCACCCTCGGTCTGCATCATGCGGGTGAAGCCGGTCGGGGCGATACCGAACGGCAGAGCGCTGGTCTTGCCGAGCACCTCGCGCGTGGTGTCGACCTTGGACACGTCGCGCAGCACGGACGGGTGGAACTCGATGTCCTGGAACGCCTGGCGGGCGCGGCTCAGCGAGATCTCGCCCTCCGCAGCGCCGTCGGTGTAGTCGAACGGAGCCTTCGGGGTGACACGCTTCGCGATCGTCCGCAGGTCGGCGATGCTTGTCGCTGCAGCGAGCCGCCGGGTGCGTGCGTTGAACTCCGGCTTCTTGAACTGCATCAGCGGTGCGAGGTCGTGCACCTTCGGGATTCGTCTCTCGACCATGGGGTCTCTTTCTGTCGGGGGTAGTGGTGGTCCAAATGCCAAAAAGGGTTGTCTACGTGCCTCGTGGCGTGGCATCCGGAACCGTTTCTGGCAAACCGACCACTCGATGCGCGGGCAGGTTGGTCTCGGAGTAGTAGTTCTCGATGTGCGAGTGCACCGTTGCGCGGGCGACAGCCGCGTCGCCGGACTCGATTGCCCTCACGATGTCGCGATGCTCGAGCATCAGCCGAGCGGATGTCGCCTCCCACGACGGCAGGGTCGACGCCCCGGCGCGCACGTAACTCTCGATCGAACTGCGCAGGCCGGCCATCGTCGCCGCGATCACCTGGTTGCCAGACGCCTCGGCGAGCGAGAGGTGAAACTGCGCGTCCAAAGCGAGAAACTCGTCGGCTGAGAGTGTGCGCGACTCCATGACATCCAGAAGACCGACGGATGCCTCAAGGCTCCGCTTCGGAGCGGACTCGGCCAGGTCGGCAGCAACGGCGGTCTCGAGAACGAGTCGCGTTCCTACGATGTCGGCGACAGCGAAGCCCGTCGCGGCAACCTGGAGTCGCATAAGGGCGGACATGCCGCCGCCGGGCAGCGCAACGATGATCGCACCCGCACTGGGGCCCGAGCCCGTCGCCGTGCGGATCAGACCGAGCACCTCGAGCACCCGAAGTGCTTCACGCACACTCGAGCGTCCGACGCCGAGGTCGGCGGAGAGGGTGCGTTCGCCTGGCAGTCGGTCGCCGGGGCGCAGGCGGCCGTCGAGCAGGTCGCGCTCGATCGACTCGAGCACGACGCGCCAGGCGCGGGGTTCATCCGTCACGCTGCTCCCGTTCGTGGTGTGGTCAGACCACACACTCTACACGGAAAAGCGCGCGCAGCGTGGGCTTGGACTGGCGCTTGGGTGCGAGCCGGCCCGAGTCGCCCTGAGTTGCGTTAGTGGACCTGGCGGCGCGCGCGGCGCGTTAGCGGCTGCCCATCCGCAAGCGCGGGCGTTCCGTCGGCCGGCGCCTTGGCAGCCAGCGCCGAGTCGGCCGCTTCACTGCGTGCGGGTCCACCTTTGGGGCGCTTGGTGCGCTCCCTAAGGCCGGATCCGATCATCCAGATTGCGTAGATCCCAAGAGCTCCCGCCGCGAGCGGTACGACGACCGCTCGAATGTCGCCCGTGACGATCTGGCTGACCCAGCCGACCCACGGCACCGCGTACCAAACCGTGCCGACTACCTGGTCTTCGATCACGAAGCCGGCGTCCGGGCTGGGGTTCGCGTCACCCTGTGTGGTGAACATGAATTCGCCATCCGCCGTACGTCTCTGCTCCGTCACGCGGTGAGTCACGAGCGTCGGCTCTCCGCTGTGCAGCTGATAGGTCAGGACGTCACCCGGAGCGATGTCGTCGACGTCTGTCGGGCGCACCACAATCAGAGTGCCCGCTGGATAGTGCGGCTCCATTGACGATGTCATCACGGTGAGCGCCGTCGACCCAGTCACGGCAGGAACGACAATCGCGACAATCCCGACGAGGACAATGATCGAGAACAGGCCGGTCATGATCCCGGTGCTCAGAGCACGCAGAAATCCGGGCAGTCGTTTCCGGTTACGGGTGTTGGGCATCGATGCTGGCTTCGTGGCGCCGGCGCGAGAGCGCGATGCCGATGGCTCCGCCCCCGAGGAACACGGTGCTCAGGAGAACGGCAAAGGCGCTGAACTGGCCACCGGTGGTCGGAAGGTCGCCGTTCGAGTTCCCCGAACCAGGCAGACCAGCACCCGCGCCTCCGTTGCCGCCGGCGCCAGGGGTGCCGGGGTCCGGGGTGCCGGGGTCAGGGTTCGGCCCTGTTCCACCCGTCGGCGGGCACAACACAGAGCCGTCGTCGCCTGGGTCGACCTGGGCGTCAGTGAGGGTGGCGCGGAGCTGAAAGCTCAAGGTCCCAAGCGCGCCCTCACGGCCGCTGTCGCCGGGGGCGGAACCCGTGGTCGCGTCAAAATTCAGCGCGATGTCGAGGGGGAAGGTCTCGCCAGGTGCGAGCACGATGTCGTTATTCAGCGGGGCGCATGGCGCGGCCGCAACGGCCTCCTCGACGGTGATTTGAGCGAGTTCGCGGCCATCTACGTCGGTGAAGGTGAGATCGGATGCCTGTGCGAGGTCCCGGTTCGTTGCTGTGGCGTTCGCAAGGTTTAGTCCGAGGCGCCCAGCCTCGGTGGAGTCGTTGCGCAGCCAGACGCGATCTGTGACCTCATCGCCTGGCACGATGCGCCCGGCCAAGGGGAAGAGCGGCACGTCGCTTGCGGGCGCAAAGGTCACACCGTCACGCGAGATCAGGAGCGGCTCGTCGACAGCTGCGGTAGCGGCGGTTGCGGGAGTGAGCGCGAGGGCAACGCCGAAGGCAATCGCCAATGGCAGAACTTTGCGGCTGAGTGGGCGCGACATCATTCTCAACCCGTCCCGGAGACGGCCGTGACAACAGTGCCGGCTCGGTTGAGAACGAGGTTGTTGTACGCCGGGAAAGTTCCATCAATGAAAATGATGCGCATTGTGTTCGGACCTTCCACGAGAAGGTCGTTGGCGACGGTCAACGCGTTCGCCTGTGACGTCGTGGTCACAGTGGTCCACGTTCCGCCCGAGAGCCGTTGCAAGAAGAACGGCGCGGCCGCGACGCGCGGACCAACCGTGAGCGTGGTTGTCGTGGCGTTTGAGGAGAATCCGAGGGGGATGCGCAGGGGGTTCACGATTACAGAGCCGATGTTGCTGCAGTCAATCATCGTGAGAGCTGCGACACCAGAGGCCTGTGGCATGGAGAGACACAGTCCGTTCGTCGCAGATACAAATTGCACGGTGGTCGTTGAGACGCGTTGGACGTACCACTGCTGGGCGGGAGACGCGGGGTCAGACGACACGGTCACCTGGCGGTTGGATCCGTCCACTGCGAGACGGCTGTTCGGAGAGTGGCGTGGACGCAGAGTGATGAGCGAGCGATCGGCTTCGCTGACCGGGACGACCTGCCACATCTGATTCGCTTGGACGGAGCTTCCGCATTGATAGGCGATTGCGTTGCCGAAGGTGTTGTTGGCCTCGACATCGAGACAGGTCGCGCCGTTCGCGCTTCGAATCGAGTGCCATCGAGAATCGTTGACGGGTGCGAGCGCGGTGTCCAGCGGGTAGATGGCTGACATAGTTTGCGTCGCTACGGCTGGAGTAGATGCCGCTGTCCACCCGGTGGTAGTCGCGAGGGAAACATTGAGGGTGCCCGCAGCCCTGGCGTCGCCTGTGGCCGATGCCACACTGTCTCGTTGTGAAAGCGGGATGGTTGTGCGTACACATAAGGTCTGCGCCTGACCGGCTGCAAGCTGGATGTTCCCGAGGGTTGCCGACGCCCATGTGCCCGTAACGGCGTCTGAAGGAATCGTCGACCCTGCGACGCAGGCTGCTGAATTCGCAACACGCCAGATCGTCAGTGGCAGTTGCGCAGCGATGGGCGCAGTCGAGGAGATGCTCGCGGTCGCAAAACCGGCGACGCTTCCTGTGTTGGAGATCGAGAAAGGGCCGGTCACTGTCTGACGTGCGTGTGCGTTGGTGTACGTCGCATTCAGTGATGGGAAGCTGATTTGAGTCACAGTCACGGAAGGGGTGGTGACCTGCCCTGTTCCCTGAGCCGACGCTGTCCAGTATGCCCAGGCCGCGCCGCCGCCGCCCACAAGCAGGGCGAACGCCATGATGCCGGCAAGAAAGCCTGCTACGCCTTGACGGGCACTTCGCATATTAGCGCGCCTCCTGGTCGGCACCGATGGTGAGCGTGAATCCGACGCCCTGACCGCTCTGGGTAGTCGGTGTTGCCGGCCTGAGCCGTACCTCGAGACAGTATGTCTTTGTCTGGCCGGCTGCGAGCCGGTCGAGAGATCCGAGGGTGTACCCGCTCAGGTCGGCGAGCGGACCGCCGAGCCCGACGGCACACGCCGCCGCATTTGCGACAGGAGTGAGTCGGGCCTGGGTGTTCGCGGTAATCGCCGTACTCGTGGTCGTGGCAATTCGTGCGTTGAGAACTGAGGGCACATCGCCGACACTGGTGACAGTGAAGGACCGAGCAACCGGAGTAGCCGGAGTCACGGCGGCCCACGTGCCGAGTGCTGACGATGCAGCGCCGTTTACCCGCAACTCGAAGGTTCCGGCTGTGACCGTGACGGCGGGGGTTTGGACGCTCGCATTCAGCAACGCATAGGTTCCACCGGCGCTCGCGAGGCCGAGCGCGAGCGCGCCGCCCGACAGCAGCGTGGCTGTCAGAAGCGATCGCGCTCGCGAGCTGGCTTTTGCGAGCCGTCGCGAATCGCGACGAGCTGTGTACTTCGTATTCGCGTGAACCATATGAACCCCGGTGTGGTCGTCGCCGAGGCGACGACCACGAGCCACTATCAGAGGCTGCCGTCGACCTGGGTTACGGCAACTGCGAACTGGGAGAGGTTAACCTGTCCGGTCTTCGAGGCGTTGTCATCTGCAGGAGCGCCAGCGAATGCCCAGTTGAGGTCAACATCGATCGTGACGGCGTATGTGCCTGCGGTGTTGCTGTTGTGCGCGATCGTCGCGGTGGGGCCGGCGACACCGTTGATGGTGAACGCGGCCGTCTGAGCGAGGTCGCCAGCAAGCGCCACGTCTGCGGGGTCAGCCGCATCGACCGGGGTGATTGATCCGGGAGCGACGGTTGCGGTGAACTCGAGGTTCTGGCCCTGAGCTGCGATCGAGTAGTCAGCGCTGAAGACGAGGCGGTCGCCGGGAACGACGCGAACCGCGGCGATGTCGGCGACGGGGGTCGATGTGCCGCTGGTGTGCACGATCGTCCAGGCGGGTGCAGCGGTCTGCGTGAGAGCAAGGTTACCTGCGGAGATGACAGCAGGAGTTCCCACGTCTACGGTGCTGTTCCAGTAGGCGAGAGATCCGCCGGTGCCGAGCAGGAGTGCGACGGCAGCGCCTGCAGCAATAGTTCCTTTAGTGATTTTCTTCATCAGTGTTCCTTTTGAGTGTCAGTTGGCGGGCACTCATCGACGGACATAGTCCACTGATGTTCCCCCCGGAAGCAAAGTTATGAATCCGCGCCATCCTTGGCGCAGGAATTCATCTTCTTGCGCCGGGGCACGAAAGCAATCCCCCAAAAGCGACGTTAGCATAGACGCCCGCTCAGCGATAGGGAAATTTTGCTCACTGAAGTTAGTGTGCAGATTAGCTCCGCAGCACCACGTTCTCCGGCTCATCGCCCCGAAGCATTCGCTCAATCTGACGGCGAGCGAGCCGCGCCATCCTGGGCATCATGGCGGTGGTGGCACCGCCGACGTGCGGACTGATGAGCACATTCGGCAGGGCGAACAGCGGGTGACCCTCTGGCAGGGGTTCCGGGTCTGTGACGTCGAGAGCGAACCGCAGTCGGCCGGACTCAGCGTGGCGAAGGATCGCGTCAGTGTTCGCAACGGCTCCGCGAGCGATATTCACGAGCAAGGCGCCATCGGGCATTGAGGAGAGAAATTGATCGTCGACGAGATCCGTGGTGTCGGCAGTGAGTGGAACCCCGACGATTACGATGTCGGCCTGAGGCAAGAGCTCGGGGAGCTCGTTGATTGCATGGATCTGGCCTCGTTCGTCGCTGCGCGCCCGCGTGGCGACACGGACGAGGTTCACCTCGAACGGCGCGAGCCGATCTTCGATGGCCTTCCCGACTCCGCCGTAACCCAGAAGCAGCACCGTGCGGTCGGCGAGGCTCTCGTAGCGGGCAGGGGCCCAGCGGCCGTCGCCCGCGGCGCGGACAAAGTCGGGGATGCCACGTTGTGATGCGAGGAGAAGCGCAAGCGTCAGTTCGGCCGTCGATGTTTCGTGCACCGAGCTGGCATTGGCAAAGACGTTTCCGGGCGGAAGGACCTCGTCGACGCCGTCATAGCCGATGGACTGACTTTGGACGAGCCTTGTGGTGACTCCGGCGAGGACGCCGAGCTTGTCTGTAGCGCCCATGTACGGAGTGATCACGATGTCGAACTCGGATCGAGGTGCGGGCCCTGAAAAGTCCCACTCGACGAATTCGACGCCATCAATGTCACCGATGGCTTTGCGGAGGGTCTTGCCTGGGACGCTCACGAGCAGTGGATCAGTCATGAATCGACCCTATCGAAGGGCGTTCCGCTGCCCGAGGAGTTGACAGTGGCGCCGCTGCTAGGTTCGACGAATGGACTCGCCGCTCGTCATCGCACTTCTGGCCGTCAACGTTGTGTTCAACCTCATCGTCTGGCCGCCGCTTTACCGTCGCGTTGTGAAAGACCCGAGGGCGCGGGATGCCGCGGGTAAAGCGACAAAGTTCCTCACCGTCCACATGGTGCTCTTCGTGCTGGCTGCGGTGATCACGCTGGCCAGTGCTATTGCGGCGATCGCCGCACTCGTCGGCTGACGTGGTAAACGACAACACGCGCTGAACCCATTCCAGCAGAAGAGCGGATCAGCGGGTGTTGCGCAGGGGTGGTCGTTCAGGAGCGCGAGCGCGGTTCGAACCTCACTGGCTCGAAGGATGCAGCAACCAGCGCTCGCAGCGATTCCAGATCACCGTCGAGAAGCCCCACAGCGCGAGCCTGCACGAGCACGTTGCCGATCGCGGTCGCCTCGACCGGCCCGGCGAGCACCGGCAGTTCGGCTCGGTCCGCGGTCAGCTGGCAGAGCAGCGTGTTGAGCGATCCACCGCCGACGATGTGGATCACCGATACTGTCGTGCCCGCGAGACGTGACGCGGTCTCGACAGCGTGAGCGAAAGCATCCGCAAGGCTCTCAACAATTGACCTGGTGAACTCAGCCTGCGAAAGCGGAACTGACTGGTTCGTTTCACGCAGCAGTTCGGCAATGCGCGCGGGCATGTCGCCCGGTGCCATGAGCCGAGCGTCGTTCGCGTCGAAGACGGGGACGGGGCCGGTCACCGCAGCGGCCTGACTCAGGAGGGCCGGCAGGTCGATGGGGGTTCCGGACTCGCGCTCCCACGTGCGCACCGACTCGCTGAGCAGCCACAGCCCCATCACGTTGTGAAGGAACCGCACCCGCCCGTCGACTCCACCCTCGTTCGTGAAGTTCGCCTCGCGGCTGGCGTTGGTGAGCACAGGCGCATCGAGTTCGAGCCCGACGAGCCCCCAGGTGCCGCACGAAATGTACGCTGCGTTCCCCGTCGTCATCGGAATACCAACAACAGCGGATGCCGTGTCGTGCGATCCGACGGCGGTCACGGGAACGCGCGAAGAAAGGCCGGTCAACTCGGCGAGAGGCGGCAGCAGCGTACCGATCGTCGTGCCCGGAGAAACGAGCGGCGCAAACAATGCGCGGGGCAGGCCAAGCCTGCTCATGAGCGCATCGTTCCATTCGCCATTGACAGTCAGCAGGCCGGTCGTCGATGCGTTGGTGGACTCGGTGACGCGGGCGCCGGTAAGCCAGTAGGCCAGCAGGTCGGGAATGAGCAGAGCCGAATCGGCCCTGTTCAGTTCGTCCCCGTCGGCGGCGAACTGGTAGAGCGAATTGAACGCGAGGAACTGCAGGCCGTTTTGGGCGTAGAGCTCCTCGAATGGAACTTTCGCGTGCGCGGCCGCGACGCCGCGTTCCGTGCGGCCGTCGCGGTAGTGGAACGGCTCACCGAGTAGCTCTCCGCCGGAGAGCAGGCCGTAGTCAACCGCCCACGAGTCGATGCCGATGCTCGCGAGGTTCGGGGCGCGAGTGGCGGCCTCGGTCAGGCCGGCCAACACCGACTCGTACAGGCCCGTCACGCTCCAGTGCAGCCCGCCGTCGATCTCGACGGGCCCGTTCGGGAAGCGAGACACCAACTCGAGCCGCAACTCATTTGGTCCGACGTGGCCGAGCATAACCCGGCCACTCGTCGCGCCGAGGTCGACGGCCGCAACCGTGCCGGTCACGCGGTGGCCCCAGCCTTGCTCGAAATGCGGTTGCTCATCGCAGGAAGGCGGCAGCGACCCCGGCGTCCACCGGAATGTGCAGGCCGGTCGTGTGCGACAGGTCGCTTGTGCAGAGCACGAACACCGCGTTGGCGACGTTCTCTGGAACGACCTCACGCTTGAGGATCGTGCGCTGTGCGTAGAACTTGCCGAGGTCCTCTTCTTCGATGCCGTAGGTTTTGGCACGGTTGGCGCCCCAACCCGATGCGAAGATACCCGAGCCGCGAACGACACCGTCAGGGTTGATGCCGTTGACCTTCACGCCGTACTCACCGAGCTCAGCGGCGAGCAGTCGCACCTGGTGCGCCTGGTCTGCCTTGGTCGCCGAGTATGCGATGTTGTTCGGGCCGGCGAAGACCGAGTTTTTCGACGAGATATAGATGATGTCGCCGCCGAGCTTCTGGTCGATGAGCACGCGGGCCGCAGCCTTCGACACGAGGAACGAGCCCTTGGCCATCACATTGTGCTGCAGGTCCCAGTCGGCCTCGGTGGTGTCGAGCAGGGACTTCGACAGCGACAGCCCGGCGTTGTTCACAACGAGATCGAGCCCGCCGAATGCCAGAACCGCTGCGTCGATCGCGGACTGCACCGCCTTCTCGCTGGAGACGTCAGCGGCGACGCCGATGGCGACATCCGTGTTTCCGATTTCGGCGGCAGCGGCCTCCGCCTTCTCGAGCGACAGGTCTGCGATGACGACGCAGGCGCCCTCGGCGGCCAGGCGGGTGGCGATCGCCTTTCCGATTCCGGATGCCGCACCGGTCACGAGCGCGACGCGGGTCGCGAGGGGCTTCGGCTTCGGCATGCGCTGCAGCTTGGCCTCTTCGAGGGCCCAGTACTCGATGCGGAACTTCTCGGTCTCGTCGATCGGAGCGTAGCTCGAGAGCCCCTCGGCCCCGCGCATCACGTGAATGGCGTTGAGATAGAACTCGCTCGCCACGCGTGCGGTCTGCTTGTTCGCGCCATAGCTGAACATGCCGACGCCCGGTACGAGAACGATGAGTGGGTCAGCGCCGCGAATCGCTGGGGAGTCCGCCGTCGCGTTGCGGTCGTAGTAGGCCTGGTAGTCCTTGCGATACTCCTCGTGGAGAACCCGCAGGCGCTCGATCGTCTCTTCCACCGAAGCGGATGCCGGCAGATCGACGACAAGCGGCTTCACCTTGGTGCGCAGGAAGTGGTCGGGGCAGCTGGTACCGAGTGCGGCGAGGCGGGGGTGTTCAGCGCTGGCCAGGAAGTCGAGAACGGCGGCGTCGTCGGTGAAGTGTCCGACCTGCGGCTTGTCGGTGGATGCCAAACCGCGGAGCGTCGGAGCGAGAGCGGCTGCCTTGGTGCGACGCTCGGCCTCGGGGAGTGCGGCGTAGCCGTCGAGGGCGGGGCCGAATGGCTCGGGGCGCGAGTTCGCCGCGATGTACTCGGCGGCGGTGTCGATGATCCAGAGCGAGCTGCTCTCGGACTCCTCGCTGGTGTCGCCCCACGCGGTGATGCCGTGCCCGCCGAGGATGCAACCGATGGCATCCGGGTTCTGCGCCTTGATCTCGGCGATGTCGAGGCCGAGCTGGAAGCCGGGGCGACGCCACGGAACCCAGACAACCCTGTTGCCGAAGATGGTCTTGGTGAGTTCTTCTCCGTCAGCGGCGGTGGCGATCGCGATGCCGGAGTCGGGGTGCAGGTGGTCGACGTGTGCGGCGTCTACGAGGCCGTGCATTGCAGTGTCGATCGACGGGGCAGCACCACCCTTGCCGTGCAGCGTGTAGTCGAACGCTGCGACCATCTCGTCTTCGCGGTCGACGCCGGGGTAGACGTTTGTGAGCGCGCGCATGCGGTCGAGACGAAGAACGGCGAGGCCCTTCTCGGTCAGCGTGCCGAGGTCTCCACCGGAGCCCTTGACCCAGAGCAGTTCGACGTTTTCGCCGGTGACCGGGTCGGTCTCGACGCCCTTGGCTGACGTGTTGCCGCCCGCATAGTTGGTGTTCTTCGGGTCGGCGCCGAGCCTGTTGCTTCGGGCGATCAGTGCCGCGGCTGTCTCGTTGGTCATGCGCGCTCCTGTTGTTCGTTCGTGTTAACTCTTACAGAAAGTAACACCGGCAACAGGATCCGTCAAGAAATCCGGCGACCGGTCAGGCCAGCGCGACCAGCTCCCGATACGGGTCAAGTCGACTGTCGGTCGGATCGAGCTCGGTGATCATGAGACTCACGTGCTGCCAGTTCAGCGCGCGGGCCAGGGCACGCTGGCCCAGCTTGGACGAATCGACGAGAAGAACGGTCTCGTCAGACGCGTCCACAAACGCGAGCTTGACCTGCGTCTCAGCGAGGGTGACCTCGCTCGTGCCACGCTCGGCGTCGACGGCTCCGGCCGAGGTGAAGAACCGGGAGTAGTGCAGTGAGCCCGCAGCCTGGCAAGCGAGCAGTCCGACGAAGCTGTCCGTTCGTTCCTCAGCCTCGCCGCCGATAAGCAGTGCCGTTCCCGCCACCCGGCGTGCGCTCTGAAAGTTCTCGTAGGAGTTTGTCGCGAGAGTGAGCTCGTCGCGCGTGCCCTCCATTCGCGCCAGAACTGTGCCAGCCGTCGACGATGCGTCGAACGCAACGGCACCAGTCGTCGGCATCAGGTCGAGGGCCTTATCCGCGATCACGAGCTTCGCGTCGGCGCCGGTCGACATCCGGTCGACGAACGAGCGCGGCCTGAGTGATGGGACCGCTCCACCTCGAACCCGGCGCAACTGCCCCTCGGTCTCAAGGTCGGCAAGGTCGCGCCGCACGGTCATGGCCGACACACCGAGGCGCTCGGCCGCAGCGTCCAAACGGATGATTCCGTCGGTGGTGAGGATCTCGAGCAGGCGCTCCCGACGCGACTCGGCGTCGACAGTCGATGTTGTAGCCATGATTTCGCGCTCCTCGCTTCGGGATGAAATGTTACAGCTCACGCTCCCGAACAGCGCGGGACGCCCACCGTCATGGGCCGTCGGGCAAGCGTGAAGCAACAGTTTGGTTTCGTTTCTTGACGCGAAGTGACGTTTACGTCTATCTTTCGAGTGCAAACCTGAGAGTTCGTCACTGTCGCCGAACGGGGAAAACGATGAGCCGGTACGACTTCGTACGTGAAGAGGTCATCCTCGACGAGCTCTCATCGCGGGGGCGTGTCACCGTGAATGACCTGGCCGAGCGGTTCGGCGTCTCACCGGTCACCGTCCGTAAAGACCTGGATCTTCTCGAGCAGCGATCATTGCTTCGGCGGGTTCGAGGGGGAGCGGTCGCCTCGACCCCGCGAGACGAGGGTGCCTTCGAGAGCAGGCTCCGTTCCGACGCCGCAGCGAAACGCGCGATCGCCGGTGCTGCAGCGACCCGGGTCCAGGACGGCGACGTCATCGCCATCGACTCGTCAACGACGGCGCACTACCTCGCAACCGAGTTGATCAGCCGCACCGGTCTCGTTGTCGTGACCAATGGCATCCACCTCGCAAGTTTTCTTATGGAGCGATCGGATGCCACGGTCATCCTTCCCGGCGGAGTGTTGCGTCGAGCGTCACGATCGGTGGTCGGCGCTTTCACCGATGTTCTCGAGGGTCGGGGGCGCGTAAAGGTCGGCTTCTTTGGAGCGACGAGTGTGTCACGGAGCCTCGGCCTGCTCGAATTGTCGAGCGAGGAGGGCGAGGCGAAAAAGGCACTCGCCCGCTCATGCGACTCGATCGTCGGCCTGTTCACGGCCGCGAAGGCGTCGGGTTTCGGCATTCACGCGTTCGCTCCGCCCGAGCAGATCTCGGCGCTGTACACGGACGACGCCGTCGGAACGGAGTTCGCGGACGCCTGGCAGGGCTCAGGCGTCGACGTCCACGTTGTGCCGGTGCCATCGCGCGTGCGGAACGAGCTATCCGAGACGGTGTCGGCATGACCGGACCTCGCCTCGCGCACCCCAACCACCTCGCGACGAGGAGCGTCGCGACCAGCAGGGCAATGCTGCCCGGTTCACAGAAGAAAGAGGCACCACTGTGTTGATCAGGAAGAAAGTACTCGCGTTCGGCGCACTCGCGCTGACGGCGGCCCTCGCCACCACCGCATGCACAAGTCGTGATGACACGGGCGGCGGCGGAGGAGGTGGAGGCGGTGGAGACGACAAGGTCACCGTCGCGTTCGTGCCAAAGCTGCAGGGTGTTCCTTACTTCGAGGCGATGAATGCCGGGGGTAAGGCTGCCGCCGAAGAACTGGGAATTGAGTGGCTGTACCAGGGGCCAACGACCGCAGACGCGGCCGCCCAGGCCGACATCGTTCGCTCGTTCATCCAGCAGGGCGTCGACGCACTCATTGTTGCTCCCAATGACCCCGACTCGATGGCTCCTCTGCTGCAGGAGGCAGCCGACGCCGGAATTCAGGTCGGAACGAGTGACACCGACGCTCCGAACTCGGTTCGCGAGGTCTTCGTCAACCAGGCCTCGGCCCAGGGCATCGGTGAGGGACTGACCGATGCGCTCCTTGAGGCCATGGGCGGATCCGGCAAGTACGCCATCGTCTCCTGCGGTGAGACAGCCGCGAACCTCAACTCCTGGATCGAGGTACAGGAGGCGTACACCGCGGAGAAGTACCCGGATGCCGAAATCGTCGACATTGTGTACGCGGGTGAAGACCAGGCGGCGGCGACGTCGATGGCCACAGACCTGATGAACGCACATCCTGACCTCACCGGGCTGGTCGGCGAGTGCACGTCATCGGCGCCAGGTGTGGCACAGGCGGTATCCGACGCCGGAAAGATCGGCCAGGTCTTCACGGTCGGGCTCGGCACTCCGCAATCCATGAAGCCGTACATCGAAGACGGATCATCGAGTGCATCGATCCTCTGGGATGTTGAGGCGCTTGGCTACCTCACCGCGTGGGCTGGACTCCAGCTCGCCGAGGACAACGGGTTCGAAGCGACGAACGATGTCAGCGACGACCTCCCCGAGGTTGCTTTCGACGAATCGAACAAGGAGCTCCTGCTCGGCCCTGCCCTGAGGATCACCTCCGAGAACGTCGACGACTTCGACTACTAACCAGCGACACCGTCGGAGGGGCTCGGCCGACCGGACCCCTCCGACTCCTTCTCTTTCGATTCAGCGAGGAACTCATGTCGAACACAGCAGAAGTGGTTGGGTCCGTCCCGCGGGTCGAGCTGTCCGGAATCGTCAAGACATACGGCGGTGTCCGGGCGATCCGCAACGCAGACCTGAGCGTCGCCCCTGGCACTGTGCACGCCCTCGTCGGAGAGAATGGGGCTGGCAAGTCCACACTCATCAAGATTCTCGCGGGCGCCGAGCGGGCCGACGCCGGTTCGCTCCAGTTCAACGGTGAACCGGTTTCCATTACATCAACGACGGATGCTCTCGGCCTGGGTGTGCAGACCGTCTATCAGGAGCCACAACTCTTCCC
The DNA here is from genome assembly GCF_003668565.1 of Mycetocola zhadangensis. GTDB lineage: Bacteria > Actinomycetota > Actinomycetes > Actinomycetales > Microbacteriaceae > Mycetocola_A > Mycetocola_A zhadangensis. The sequence continues at coordinate 7,716 of NZ_RCWJ01000002.1, read as the reverse complement.
CGAACTGAGCGTTGCCGAGAACGTCTTCGTCGGGCGGGAGCTGCGCAGGGGAATCCGAGTGGACTGGGCAGCGCAGGCCGAGCAGATGAACTCGCTGCTCGACACGGTCGGGCTCGACGTGGGAATCGCCACGAGAACCGTCGGTGACCTGTCGATCGCACAGCAGCAGCAGGTGTCGATCGCGAAGGCGCTCGCCGGAGAGGCCCGCGTGCTCATTCTTGACGAGCCGTCGGCCATTCTGACCGACGCAGAAATCGACGTGCTGTTTGCCGTCATCCGGCGGCTCACAGCTACCGGCGTCTCGGTCATCTACATCTCCCACCGCCTCGACGAGCTCTTCCGCATCGCCGACGTTGTGACGATCATGCGAGACGGCGAGACGATCACCACACGTCCGATTGGTGAGCTGACCGTGCGGGAGATCGCCGAACTCATGGTTGGCGGTGTCCTCGCGGAGCCGCGAGCAGACGTGGAGGCGACTCGAGGTGACGTCGTGCTTCAACTCGACGATATGAGCCTCGCTGGCTCCTTCAGTGAAATCAGCCTCGATGTGCGCGCAGGTGAAATCGTTGGACTCTACGGTCTTATCGGCTCAGGTGCAGGCGAGATCGCCAGCACCATCTACGGGATGCAGCGTCCGACCGGCGGCAGGATGCTCGTTCGGGGCGAACCTGTGGTGCTTCGGCGGCCGTCCTCGGCGAAGAAGCGTGGCATCCACCTCCTCCCAGCCAACCGCTCAGCGCAGGGCTCGTTCTCCTTCCAGAGCATCGCGTTCAACATCACCATCGGCGAACTCCACCTGCTGTCACGCATCAAGGGATGGGTGCAACGCCGCGCCGAACGCGACATCGCCCGCAACTTCATCACGCGTCTGGCCGTGAAGACGCCGAGTGAAAGGCAACCGATCAGCGCGATGTCTGGCGGAAACGCGCAGAAGGTCGTTCTGGCTCGGCAGCTGGTCAACCGGCCGGAACTCCTCGTCCTTGTCGAACCGACCCAGGGTGTTGATGTTGGGGCGAAGGAAGAGATCCACAGAATCATCGACGACCTCGCGTCAGAGGGCACAGCGGTCCTCGTCGTCACAAGCGACCTCGGCGAAGTGCTGCGGATCTCCGATCGGATCATCGTGATCCGATCGGGCGAGATTGCTCACGAATTCACCCCGGATGCCACGCAGGTCGAAATTCTGGCGGCTGCGGCTGGCGAGACCCACGGAAGCGAGGAGCCATCATGACCGCTGTGGCGCACGAACGGGCGTCGAAGCCGATTGTAAAACGAATCCTCCCTCCTCCGGTGACGGGGCAGGAGCTGGTCCTCGTCGGTGTGATCGCGGTGCTGTGGGTGCTGCTCGGAATCTTCACTCCCTCCTTTCTCAGCCCGTCGTCGATCCAACCGCTGCTGGTCTCGGTCGCGCCCATCGCGCTGATTGGTGTGGGGATGACGTTCATCATCATCACGGCGGGCATCGACGTCTCGGTGGGAGGCGCGATCGCGCTCTGCGCCGTGGTGACCGCCAAACTCCTCGTGAACTACGACGTGCCACTGATCGTCGCAGTGCTGGTGAGTATGGTCCTCGGCACGGTGCTTGGTTTGATCAATGGCACCCTTATCGCCTACGGGCGTGTGCACGCGATCATCATCACCTTCGGAACGGCGAACATCTTCCAGTTCTTCGCCCTGAGGGTGTTCGGGTCGTCGACGGTGAACGGAATACCGTCGACCCTCGACGTCTTCGGCCGTGGTGAATCGGGCCGCACGCTTGGGGTGCCGCACAGTTTCGCGATCACGATCCTCGTCGTGCTGATCGCGTGGTGGTATTTGCGCAACACCGCTGGCGGCAGACACCTGTTCGCGATCGGCGGCAACGAGAACGCCGCCAGGCTGGCGGGTGTGAAGGTGCAGCCCCGTGTGGTGTTCGCGTACGTCGCAACCGGCGCGCTTGTCGGCCTCGGTGCCTGCTTCTTCATCGCGGCGGGCACATCGACCCTGGACCAGGGTGTCGGTGCTGGGCGGGAGCTCGCCGTGATCGCCGCTGTCGTCATCGGCGGAACCTCGATCCTCGGCGGCCGCGGTTCGGTCATCGGAACGCTTCTCGGGGCAATCCTCGTGCAGACGGTCAACTCCGGTGTGACACAGCTCGGCTGGCCGTCGCAACTCGCCAACCTGTTTGTTGGAATCTTCATCATCATCGCGGTTGGCACTGACCTGCTTCGCGAACGGGCTCGGAGGAGCAGAGCATGAGCGGACTGACGACCCAGACGGTACCGAAGGTCAGAACCCAGAACACGAAGCGGTCGATCGGTGGCCGCGCGCTCGAGGCGCTCCTCACCCAACGCGTCGTGCTTCTTGCGGTTCTCATTGTTCTCATGCTCATCCTCATGACGGTGCTTGACGCGACTGGGGCACTGAGCGGCTCGTACAACTCTGACTACCTCGCGGCATCCCTCATCAACGCCGTGCCCCTGGCCATGCTCGGGTTGGCCCAGCTCGGCGTCATCCTGTCTGGTCGAGGCGGCATCGACCTGTCGGTCGGATCGATGGTCTCCGTGACAGGCATTGCGTTCGGGATGTCATACGGACTGTGGGGGTGGAACCTTCCGGTCGCCATGATCTTCGCCATCGTGCTCGGCGGAATTCTCGGTGGCGTCAACGGAGCTCTTGTGTCGTTCGTCGGATTCCCTCCTCTCATCGCGACGCTCGCGACGTTCTACGCCTACCGGTCGATTGCCCTCGTGTGGAGTGGACAGAAGCCCGTCAACTCGACGGAGATCCAGTCCTTCTATTCGGCAGCAAAAGCAATCGAGCTTCCGCTCATCGGCTCGTACCTGCCGCTGGTTCCCCTCGGAATTTTCACCTTCCTGATCCCCGTAGTCCTCGTGGTGTGGATTCTGCTCAACAAGACCACCTTCGGGCGCCGGATCTACGCCCTCGGCACGAACGACACCGCGGCTGCCTGGGCTGGCATCAACGTGCGCCCGAACCGCTTCGCGGTCTATGTTCTCTCCGGTGTCATCTCCGGACTTGTCGGAATCGTCACTGTCGCCCAGTTCGCCTCAGCGCGACCGGACGCAGGGACCAGCGGAAATGGCATGGCGCTGCCCGCCATCACCATCGCGGTACTTGGAGGGGTGGCTATCACCGGCGGGATCGGCCGGGTCTCCGGCGTCGTCCTGGCGACGATCCTCATCGTCTGGCTCAACGCCGGAATCCTCCTCGCCTTCCCCGGTAACGACGGGGTGCAGGTGCAGCTCCTCGCCCTCGGTCTGGTGCTGGTGTTTGCGTCGCTTCTCAACGGGCTGACGAAACGTAAATACGGCGGGATCTGACCGAGCTCCGCCTGCCTGCCGTGTGATGCCGCTGCGCTTGAGGTCGGTGTAATAGGGTCAGGCACCAGCACATACGGGAGATTCGCGCGTAACCGGTTGAAAGGGTTTTCGATGGCTGAAGTGCTGCTGTTCCACCACGCACAGGGGCTGACGCCCGGTGTCCTGGCTTTCGGTGACAAACTCCGGAACGCCGGAAATACCGTTCACGTGCCGGACCTCTACGAGGGGCGCACGTTCGAGACGCTGGACGAGGGTGTGAACCACGCGAGGGGCATCGGCTTCGATGTGGTTCTCGAGCGCGGAAAGGCCGTCGCGGCCGAGCTGCCGTCAGACCTCGTCTACGCCGGCTTTTCGCTCGGAGTGATGCCTGCCCAGCTGCTCGCACAGGCTCGGCCCGGATGCCGCGGTGCACTTCTCTTTTCGGGATGCCTTCCCGTTTCCGAGTTCAGCCAGGCGTGGCCGACCGGAGTGCCTGTGCAAATCCACTCCACCGAAGCAGATCCGGAGTTTGTCGATTCCGGCGACATCGACGCCGCCAGGGCGCTCGTCGCCGAAGCCGAGGACGCGGAGCTCTTCCTGTACCCGGGAAACTCGCACCTCTTCGTCGATTCCAGCCTGCCGTCGTTCGAAGCGGAGTCCGCTTCCGTGCTGACGGATTACGTTGTGCGGTTCCTCGACCGGCTCAGGTAGCCGGCGTTTTCATACGACCGCAGGGTGCCTGCGGCGGGGAGGCCGAAGCCATCCCGGGCCGCCGACACCCCGTCAGCTGAAGAGCTCGTCTCTGTTATGCGCCCCAACCGGCCTGCTGGCCGCCAACGCGGTCGGCAGCGATCTGTTCCTGATAGCCGGAGGCGGCGTAGGCAGCCATCGGGTCAGCCGGAAGACCGCGGGACTCGCGCCACGCTGCCAGGTCGCTCCGAACATCCGTGTAGAAAGCATCCATCAGGATGGCGTTGGCACCGAGCACATCGCCGGCGTTCTGCGCGGCGGAGAGAGCGTCGCGGTCAACGAGCAGTGCACGTGCGGTCATCTCCTGAACGTTGAGCACGCTGCGGATCTGGCCCGGAATCTTGTCTTCGACGTTGTGGCACTGGTCGAGCATGAACGCGACGGGTGAGTCGTCGTCGAGTCCGCCACCGCGGACGACCTCGTAGAGGATCCGGAAGAGCTGGAACGGGTCGGCCGCGCCAACGATGAGGTCGTCGTCGGCGTAGAAGCGCGAATTGAAGTCAAACGAGCCGAGCTTGCCGAGGCGAAGCAGCTGGGCGACGATGAACTCGATGTTGGTGCCTGGCGCGTGGTGACCTGTGTCGAGGCAGACGAGCGCCTTGTCGCCGAGAGCGCTGACCTGGGCGTAGCTGGTTCCCCAGTCCGGAACATCGGTGTGGTAGAAAGCTGGCTCGAAGAACTTGTACTCGAGTACGAGGCGCTGGTCGTCGCCGAGGCGTGCGTAGATCTGCTCGAGTGACTCGGCGAGGCGGTCCTGGCGGCCCCGGATGTCGCCCTGTCCTGGGTAGTTGGTGCCGTCGGCGAGCCAGATCTTGAGGTCCCGCGAGCCGGTTTCGCTCATGATGTCGATGCACTCGAAGTGGTGGTCGATCGCCTTCTGGCGAATGGCGGCATCGGTGTGCGTGAGCGAGCCGAACTTGTAGATGTCGTCCTGGAAGGTGTTGGAGTTCACGGTTCCGAGGGTCACGTCGAGGTTGGCTGCGTAGTCGCGGAGAGCCGCGTAGTCATCGACCTTGTCCCACGGAATGTGAAGGGCGACCTTCGGTGCCAGGCGGGTGAGCTCGTGAACCTTGGCGGCGTCGGAGAGCTTCTCCTGGATGGTGCGGGGAGTGCCGGGGGTGCCGAATACCTTGAACCGGGTGCCGGAGTTGCCGAAGGCCCATGAGGGGAGTTCGATTGCCTGCTTCTCGAGCGTCGCAAGCGCTGTGGAGTCGATCGTCATTGTTCGTCCTTACTGAAGTTCACTCGCATCGGGCAAATGAATGAATCGTTTCAAGCTAAGTTACCAGACGGACGTGCCAAAAGGGGGAGTGCCGCATCGCAGCGCTCCCCCTTTCTCAATGGTCCTGATCGCGTTAGCGCGACGCGGCACCGGTGAGGTCGCCGGCGTCGGCGGCCGAAGTGGTGGCACCGGTCGACGCTCCCTCACGCTCGTCCTCGATCTCCTGGAGGCTTCGGCCCTGGGTCCGAGGTGCCCAGATCGCGCCGATAAGGAGCGAAGCGGCCAGCAGGCCGAGCATGATCCATCCGACGAACGGCACGCCATGCTCAACGAGGAATGACGGGAATCCTCGCTGCAACGCGAGGGGACGTTTCGGGTGGGGGACGCAGGTCAGGGTGCGGGGCTCGTCCGGTCTCAGGCCAGATGGAAGTATTCGTGCAGCTGCATCATCGTCTGGTCTGGCGCTGTCTCTTCAGCCAAGAAGCCGGCCATGGTCGCCTGCCAGCGAGCATTCACATCGGTACGGTCCATCTCGGCGCGCGCGCGGTCGAAGTCATCGGTCTCGAGGTAGCCGACGACGAGGCCATCTTCTTTGTGAAGGAAGAGAGAGTAATTGCGCCAACCGCAGGCGCTCAGCGCCTCGAGCATTTCTGGCCACACCGTTTCGTGGGCGGCGAGATAGTCGTCGACGCGTTCGGGCTTGAGGTGCATAAGAAAACACACACGTCCGGTTTCGCTGTCCATGTCGATGAGCTCCTTTGGTCACGATGCGAGTGGTGGATCGTCACTGGACGCGATTGGCGTTCTCGGTGATATCCCTCGATGCGGCGCCAGTGGCATCCGCAATTTTGTTCATTTCGGTGCATGAAATGAAATGATTCAATGCGCTCATTTGTATCACGTCTTCGCGAGTCGGTCGGCTCGCGCCGGAACCAGAGGACGTCGACTTCGCCGCTACGCTGGCATCACCAATGACGGAGGATCAGCTATGGGAATGAGTGTTCGCGATGTGGCGACACGGGCCGGAGTATCGGTGGGAACGGTCTCTAATGTTCTCAACCGTCCCGACAAGGTTTCCCCTCACACCGTGGATAAAGTCCGTGCGGCCATCGACGAGCTCGGGTTTGTGCGCAACGACGCCGCGCGCCAGTTGCGGGCAGGGCGGAGCCTCAGTATCGGCCTGATCGTGCTCGATGTCTCGAACCCCTTCTTCACAGACGTTGCACGCGGCGCGGAGGACCGGGCCGCGGAGGATGGGCTCACCGTCCTGCTCGGAAACAGTGATGAGAACGAGGACAGGGAGGCCGCGTACCTGGACCTGTTCGAGAAGCAACGAGTGCATGGCGTGCTGTTCTCCCCAGTCGGTGATGCGCAGAGTCGGCTGGACGCACTCCACCGGCGAGGCATTCCGACGGTGCTCGTTGACAGGCCCACGACCGATGAACGTTTCTCGTCGGTCGCGGTCGACGACGTTGCCGGCGGGTATCTCGCGGCCAGGCATCTTCTCGACACCGGGCGGCGGCGCCTCGCGTTCGTCGGGGGTCCGAGGGATCTCCACCAGGTGGCCGACCGGCTGGCGGGTGCGACGAATGCTGTCGATGAGACGGCCGACGCGACGCTCGAGTACATCGCGACGGACGCACTCACTGTGCTGCAGGGGCGGCAGGTGGGTGAGGCCATCCGGGAGCGCGACGCTGTCGAGCGACCCGACGCGCTTTTTGCAGCCAATGACCTGGTCGCCATGGGACTCCTTCAAGCGCTCAGCATGGTCGGCCCTCTCACGGTGCCGGGAGACGTCGCCATTGTTGGCTACGACGACATTGATTTCGCCAGCGCGGCGGTCGTCCCGCTGACCTCGATACGGCAGCCGAGCGCCCTTATTGGCTCCACCGCCGTTGACCTTCTCCTGCGTGAAGCAGAAGCGCCAGACGAATTCGAACGGCAGCATGTCGTTTTTCAGCCGGAGCTCGTGGTGCGTGACTCGACGGCGCCGAAGGTTTGAACCCGATTCCGCGCGATCACGGGCCACCGCGCGGCGACACGCCCGGGTTGCAGGGCAGATTTGCGGGGTAATCCTGATCGAACGTAGAGTAACTACTCGTCACCCCAAAGGTGCGGCTGAGCTTAGCTCGCCGGCCTCATGCGGGACCAATCCCAACCAAAAGATAAGCGCTCTTGAGCGTCTTCATTTTGAGGTTTAGGATATAAACCCACCCTCGAACAACCGAAGAAATTCGGCGGTTCTTGTGATGTCTGGCTCGACTGGAAATCACGGGGAGCGGCCGGTTTCACACGGCTGATCGATGTGGTAGGGTAGAGAAGTTGCCCTGCGGAGCAGCCCTGAGGGGTGAAAAGCGGGAGCATCCGATCCTTGAGAACTCAACAGCGTGCACAATGTCAAATGCCAAATACCCGTTGACTCGGCCTTTTCTGGTTGGG
>NZ_RCWJ01000001.1 GCF_003668565.1 Mycetocola zhadangensis | reverse complement strand
GGCGACAAGCCACGTGGCGACCGGCCCTCGTATGGCGATAAGCCCCGCACTGAACGTCCCGCCTCAGGCGACCGGTCTCGTTCTGACCGTCCGTCGTATGGTGACAAGCCTCGTGGTGACCGCCCTTCTTACGGCGACAAGCCCCGTGGTGAGCGTCCCTCGTACGGTGACAAGCCTCGCGGTGACCGTCCTTCTTACGGCGACAAGCCTCGTGGCGACCGGCCCTCATATGGCGATAAGCCCCGCACTGAACGTCCCGCCTCAGGCGACCGGTCTCGTTCTGACCGTCCGTCGTATGGTGACAAGCCTCGTGGTGAGCGTCCGTCGTATGGTGACAAGCCTCGTGGTGAGCGTCCGTCGTATGGTGACAAGCCTCGTGGCGAGCGTCCCTCTTATGGTGACAAGCCGCGCGGTGACCGTCCTTCGTATGGTGACAAGCCGCGCGGTGACCGCCCGGACCGTCCACGCGAAGACCGCCCTCGCGGCGGACGCGGTCGCGAGGAGAAGCTGTGGACCCGCGGCGGCGCGCCTGCCCGAGGTGACAGGACCGCCAGCAGTCCTGAAGACGAGATGACCGATGAGCAGCGGATGCAGCGCGAGCTGCGGATGGTTCGCAAGGACCACTACGACCCCGATCTGCCTGACGAGGTAACGGCGAACGACCTCGACCGCATCGCCCGCAACGAACTCAAAACGCTGACAACAGACAACGCTGAACGCGTCGCTCGTCACCTCGCGATGGCCGCAATGCTTATCGACGAGGACCCCGAACTGGCGCACCAGCACGCTCTGTCAGCGGCTCGACGTGCCGGACGTATCGGTGTTGTGCGCGAGACCCTTGCGATTACGGCATACGAAACCGGCGACTACGCACTCGCGCTCCGCGAACTCCGAACCCACCGACGCATCACCGGGTCAAACGACCAGGTGCCCCTGATGGTCGACAGCGAACGCGGTGTCGGTCGCCCCGAACGCGCACTCGAGCTGGGTCGTTCGGTCGAGCGCGCCAGCCTGTCGTCCCCGGTGCGGGTTGCCCTGGCAATCGCCATGTCGGGTGCACGACTCGACCTGGGCCAGCCGGAGCTCGCTCTCGCTGAACTGCAGGTTCCTGAACTCAACCCGAACCGCGCGTTCGAGTGGAGCCCCAGCCTCTTCTCCGCCGAAGCCGAGGTTCTCGAAGAACTCGGTCGCGCTGACGAAGCCGCGGTGTGGCGTAAACGTGCGAAGGTGGCATCCGCTGCTCTCGCTGAACAGCGTGGAGATAACGAACTCGAGACCATTGAGGTGTTCGAGATCGTCGAAGAGCCCGATGAAGCTGACGAGGTCGACGCGACAGAGGCCGAGGGAATCCCGCTCGACATCGACGACATGGGTGACCTCGCCAGTGCTGTCGCCTCCGGTGCGTTCGACGAGGACTCCGAGGAGACTTTCGGCGATGACGTCACCACAGATGAGGCTGAGGCTGAGGAGATCGACCCCGCTGAGGCTGCCCCTGAGGCAGACGACGAGTTGCACGCCGAAGAGAACACGGGAGAACAGTTGGATGAGTCCGCTGCTCAGCCGGAAAAGTAAGGGTCAGACGCCGCTCGACGGCGTCGATGTTCTCCTCGCCGACCTCGACGGCGTTGTGTATGCGGGACCGCACGCGATCCCGCACGCCATCGAGAGCCTCAACCGTGCCGCGGAGAGCATTCGTGTCGGGTACATCACGAACAACGCGTCGCGTACCGACGTGTCTGTCGCCGAGCACCTCACCGAGCTCGGCCTGACAGTCGCGCCGAACGAGGTCGTCACGAGCCCTCAGGCCGCGGTTCGCCTGCTCGGCAACCACGTGCCGGCGGGCTCGACCGTCCTGGTCGTCGGGGGAGAAGGTCTCGTCTCCGAACTCGAAAAGGGTGGATACACCGTGACCCGCTCGGCCGACGACGCTCCTGCCGCCGTGCTCCAGGGCTTCGCCCCACACGTCAGCTGGTCGGACCTCGCCGAGGCTGCATACGCGCTGCACCCGCGCGAGGACGGCGTCGAGATCCCGTGGATCGCGACGAACACCGACTGGACCATCCCGCAGGCGCGAGGCATCGCGCCGGGAAACGGAACCCTGGTCTCCGCAGTGCACACCGCGGTTGGCCGCCTGGCGACGGTCGCTGGTAAACCGGAAACCCCCATTTTCGATGAGGCCAAAATCCGGTTCGGCTCAACGCGTCCACTGTTCATCGGCGACCGGCTCGACACCGACATCCTCGGCGCGAACCGCGCCGGCATCGATTCGGTGCTCGTTCTCACCGGCGTCGACAAGGCCAAACACGTGCTCGCCGCAGACAAGTATTCACGTCCAACCTTTATCGTGGACGACCTGCGTCAATTGCACGAACCGTATCCGGTCACGCGGATGTCACGCGACAATTCCGAGGCGACCGTCGGCAGTGCGGTGGTTCGGATCGACGGCAACGACGTGATCATCGTGAAGGACGGCTCCGAGCCGATCGACCTCCTGCGGGCGGCCTGCGCCGTCATCTGGGCATCGGGTCGAGCGATCTTTGGGTTCAACGTGCCGGAACGCCTGTATTCCTGAGCTCGCGGGTAACGTAGGGGACGTGAGTGAGAACCCCCAGTTGACCGACGACGCGCTCGTCCCTCGGCTTCATCTGATCGAGGACCAGCCGCTTGAGGCACGGGCCGACGCGTACGCCCAACTGCACGAGGAACTGCGCGCCCAGCTCGAGGTCGGCGACAAGCTGTCAGCCAGGAGCCCGGCTTGACCGAGCTCGGCGCCGATGACGTCGAACAGCGGCTCGACGCCGCCCTCGTCACCCGCGGTCACGCCCGCTCACGCACCCTGGCCGCACGGCTCATCGCCGACGGGCTCGTCACCGTCAACGGTCGCGCCGTGGTGAAGCCCGCCGCCAAGGTTCGCGGAAGTTACCGCATCGAGGTCGCAGGAACCGATCACTACGTCAGCCGCGGCGCCCACAAGCTCCTCGGCGCGCTCGACGCGTTCGGAGTGGACCCGACCGGGCGACTGGCGCTTGACGCCGGCGCATCAACCGGAGGGTTCACGCAGGTGCTGCTCGAACGCGGAGCCCGCCACGTGATCGCACTTGACGTTGGCCACGGCCAGCTCGCCCCCGAAATCGCGAACGACCCAAGGGTCAGTGTGATCGAGGGATTCAACGTTCGTGACCTGACGCCGGAAAACCTCGCAGGAGCATCCGCTGTCTCACAATCACCGAATCTGATTGTCGGTGACCTGTCCTTTATCTCGCTGACCCACGTGCTGGGCCCGTTGCAGCGATCGGCGGCGCCGGACAGCGACTTCCTGATGCTAATCAAGCCGCAATTCGAGGTCGGGCGTGGCGGAATCCGCGAGGGAATCGTACGCAACGACGCGCTGCGCGCCGACGCGATCGCGTCGGTGCTGTGGCACGCGTGGGACCTCGGCCTCGGCACAGCCGGCCTGATCGAGTCACCCATCGTCGGAGGACACGGCAATCGTGAATACCTGGTCTGGTTGCGTTCCGCAGCACCCGATGTCAATGCCCCCAGCGTCGCGGGGCGCAATCCGACAGAATGGTTGGACACAATTACCGAGATAGCTGGAGCGTGACACGGATGGATTCTGACCGCAGATTCATCCTGGTCGTTTCACACACGGGCCGCGCCGACTCGCTTGACGCCGCCGTTCAGGTGCTTGCCCAGCTGCAGGCGGCAGGTGCTCATCCGGTGCTCATCCGCCAGGAACGCGACGAGATTCTCGAAACCGGTGCTGAGCTCGGCGACATCGCGATCCTCGGCGAAAACGTCTCGGCCGACGAGCTCGAACTGGTGATCGTGCTCGGTGGAGACGGCACGATCCTGCGCGCGGCCGAACTCGTGCGTGGTTATTCGGCGCCGCTCCTCGGCGTCAACCTCGGCCACGTTGGTTTCCTGGCCGAAAGCGAACGCGATGACCTCGCCGACGCCGTGCACCGCGTCATTGCCGGTGACTACCTCGTCGAAGAACGCCTCACACTGTCCGTCCGGGTCAAGGTCCGAGACGAAGTGGTCTGGGAGAGCTGGGCGCTCAACGAAGCGACGGTTGAAAAAGGCAGCAGAGAACGGATGCTCGAAGTCGTCATTGAAGTGGACGGTCGCCCGCTGTCCACCTTCGGTTGCGACGGCGTCGTCGTTTCGACGCCGACCGGATCAACCGCATACGGTTTCTCCGCCGGTGGACCGATCATCTGGCCGACGGTGGAAGCGATGATGCTCGTTCCGCTCAGCGCCCACGCCCTGTTCGCGCGGCCGGTCGTCGTCGGACCGGACTCGTCGCTCGCCGTCGAGGTCCTCCAGCGCACCAACGGCACCGGCGTGCTCTGGTGCGACGGCCGTCGCACCCATGAACTTGACCCTGGCGCCCGTGTCGTCGTTCGCCGTTCGCCCATTCCCGTGCGGCTCGCTCGCCTGCACCAGAGCCCGTTCACCGACCGGCTCGTGAAGAAATTCCATCTGCCGGTCACCGGCTGGAGGGGACCCGACGCGAATGATTGAGGAAATAGGCATCCGTGACCTTGGAGTGATCGCTGAGGCGACGCTCCCACTCGGCACCGGCTTCACGGCCATCACCGGTGAAACCGGCGCAGGGAAGACCATGGTCGTCACCGCGCTCGGGCTGCTGCTCGGCGGTCGCGCTGATTCCGGTGTGATCCGGCAGGGCAACGGCCAGGCCAGTGTCGACGGACGCTGGGTCATCCCGGCCGACGGCGCTGTCGCCGATCGTGTCGCCGAAGCCGGCGGGGGAGTCGACCCGTTTGGCGAGGGGCAGGCAGAGCTCACCCTCGGCCGCTCCGTCTCTGCTGAAGGTCGAAGCCGGGCTCAGGTCGGTGGGCGCAGCGCCCCCGTTGGTGTACTCGCCGAACTCGGCGAACAGCTTGTCGTGGTGCACGGTCAGTCCGACCAGGTGCGGCTGCGCTCACAGACCGCGCAACGTGATGCCCTCGACCGGTTCGCCGGCGCTGAGCTGGCCGAGCTTCTCGCCGACTACCGCACCGTCTACTCGCGTTTCCTTGAAAACACCACGGAGCGCGACACCCTCATCCGCGAACGCGACGCCCGCAGCGCCGAAGCAGCCGACCTGCGCGAAATCATCGCCGAGATCGAAGCTGTCGCTCCGCAGCCGGGTGAGGACGACGAACTCGCCACCCGCGCCGAACGACTCACGAACCTCGAAGAGCTGCGGCTCGCCGCCGCCGGCGCACGTGAAGCGATCTCGGCCGAGGAGTCAGAGGGCCCCGACGTCGCTATGCTCCTCGACTCGGCACGCCGTCAGCTTGAGCGCGTCTCCGCATACGACGCCGAACTCGGCACGCTCGCCGAGCAGGTCGCGACAGCGAGCTACCAGCTGTCAGAGGTCGCGCTCGAACTCTCCCGTTACCTGGCCGGCCTCGACGCCGACGGTGCACGCGAACTCGAAATCGTGCAGGACCGACGCAGTGAACTCAGCGTCCTGCTGCGCAAGTACGGCCCGTCCTTCGACGACGTCCTCGCCACGCTCGAAAATGGCAACCGTCGGCTGCTCGAACTCGACAGTGACTCCGACCGCATCGACGAACTGACAACGATCGTCGAAGCGGATGCCACGCTGGTCGACACCCTGGCCACTCGCGTCAGCGAGATGCGCGGCAGCGCGGCCGCCCGGCTGGCCACCGCCGTCTCAGACGAGCTGTCCGCCCTGGCCATGCCTGACGCCACCCTCGTGATCGACGTCACTGGAACTGACGAGCTCACCTTCTCCGGTCGCGACAACATCTCCTTCCTGCTCAAGCCACACGCCGGCGCCGAACCTCGTGCGCTGGCGAAGGGTGCGTCGGGTGGTGAGCTCTCGCGGGTCATGCTGGCCATCGAGGTGGTCATCGCCGGCACCGATCCGGTTCCGACCTTCGTCTTCGACGAGGTCGACTCTGGCGTGGGTGGAGCTGCCGCCATCGAGATCGGCCGCCGGCTCGCCAAACTCGCCGAAACCGCCCAGGTCATCGCGGTCACCCACCTGGCACAGGTCGCGGCATTCGCCAACAACCACCTCGCCGTCGTAAAAGACTCCGACGGAACCGTCACAGCATCCAGCGTCCGTCAGCTCACCGGTGACGAACGCACCGCCGAAATGGCGCGCCTGCTGTCCGGTCTCGCCGACAGCGAATCGGGCCTTGCCCACGCGGGGGAGCTCCTGACGCTCGCCCGGTCCGCAACTCACATGGTAGGATAGAAGCCCGTGGTGAACATTACAGACGCGGACCTTTCGAACGACACGACCAAGCACATTTTTGTGACCGGTGGTGTCGTTTCTTCGTTGGGCAAGGGACTCACGGCCGCAAGCCTTGGCAACCTGCTCACAGCTCGGGGACTGCGTGTTGTCATGCAGAAACTCGACCCTTACCTGAACGTCGACCCCGGAACGATGAACCCGTTCCAGCACGGTGAAGTCTTCGTCACAGACGACGGCACAGAGACCGACCTCGACATCGGCCACTACGAGCGTTTCCTCGACATCAACCTGAGCCAGGCGGCGAACGTCACCACAGGTCAGATCTACTCGACGGTCATCGCCCGCGAACGACGCGGTGAATACCTCGGCGACACAGTGCAGGTCATCCCGCACATCACAGACGAGATCAAGCGCCGCATGCGCCTCCAGGCGTCGAACGACCCGAAGCCAGACGTGATCATCACCGAGGTCGGCGGCACGGTCGGCGACATCGAGTCGCAGCCGTTCCTCGAGGCAGCACGCCAGGTGCGCCACGAGCTCGGTCGCAAGAACGTCTTCTTCGTCCACGTCTCCCTGGTGCCGTACATGGGCGCTTCAGGCGAGCAGAAGACCAAGCCGACGCAGCACTCCGTTGCCGCGCTTCGTTCAATCGGTATCCAGCCGGACGCACTCGTCCTCCGCAGCGACCGCCCGGTGTCTGAGTCGAACAAGCGCAAGATCGCGCTGATGTGTGACGTCGACGAAGCCGCCGTCGTCAACTGTGTTGACGTCCCAAGCATTTACGACATCCCCACCGTGCTCCACGACCAGGGCCTCGACGCGTACATCATCGACCTCCTCGGACTCGAAGCAGACGACGTCGACTGGTCAGCCTGGTCGCCGGTGCTCAAGGCAGTTCACGAGCCCAAGCACGAGGTCACCATCGGCCTCGTCGGCAAATACATCGACCTGCCTGACGCCTACCTCTCGGTCACCGAAGCACTCCGCGCCGGCGGATTCGCGCACGAGTCGAAGGTGAAGCTGCAGTGGATCCCCTCAGACGAGTGCGAAACCCCCGAGGGCGCAGCAAAGGCCCTCGGTGAGCTCGATGGAATCTGCGTGCCTGGTGGTTTCGGCATCCGTGGAATCGAAGGAAAGCTCGGCGCACTGAAATTCGCCCGCGACAACAAGATCCCGACCCTTGGACTGTGCCTCGGCCTCCAGTGCATGGTGATCGAATACGCCCGTAACGAAGCAGGCCTCACCGGTGCCAGCTCGAGCGAGTTCGACCCGGACACCGAGTTCCCCGTCATCGCGACGATGGCCGAGCAGGTCGAGATCATCGCGGGGGGAGACCTCGGCGGAACCATGCGTCTCGGCTCCTACCCCGCCTCCCTCGACGAAGGATCGATCACCGCCGAGCTGTACGGTTCGACCGAGATCACCGAGCGTCACCGTCACCGTTACGAAGTCAGCAACCGTTACCGCCAGCAGATTGCGGATGCCGGACTCGTTTTCTCGGGGACCAGCCCGGATGGCCAGTTGGTTGAGTTTGTTGAACTCGATCGCGACGAGCACCCGTTCTACGTTGGCACCCAGGCTCACCCCGAGCTACGGTCACGTCCGACCCACGCCCACCCGCTCTTCCGCGGGCTGATCGGTGCAGCACTCGAGCGCCAGCAGGCCAGCCTGCTGTTTGAAGTTGCCGGTGCCTGAGTTCTTAGAGGACCGACCGCTCGAGGACGAGCCGACCGAGGTTGAGGTTCGCTCGAGCGAACTCGTCTTCGACGGCATGGTCTGGGGCGTCCGCCGTGATGTCTTCGACTACCGAGGCGAAGACATCACCCGCGAGTACATGGACCACACCGGTGCTGTTGCGGTGTTTGCCATGGACGAGAACGACCAGGTCCTGCTCATCCAGCAGTATCGGCATCCGGTTCGCTCCCGTGAGTGGGAGATCCCGGCCGGCCTCCTCGACATCGAAGGAGAGGACCCACTCGTCGCCGCGAAGCGGGAACTCGCCGAAGAGGTCGACCTCGAGGCACGCGACTGGGATGTCTTGGCCGAGTTCGCCACCTCACCTGGCGGCAGCGACGAAGTCATCCGGATCTACCTGGCTCGAGGGCTGACCGCGACGAGTGAGCCCTTTGAACGCGAGGCGGAAGAGGCCGACATCGTCACGCGGTGGGCTCCGCTGGATGAGCTTGTCACCGCTGTGCTCGAGCGGCGCATCCAGAACCCGTCACTCTGCATAGCCGTGCTCGCGGCCTCAGCGGCAGAACAGCGCAACTGGGACACACTCGGCGACGCAAATGAACCGTGGACGCGGCATCCGAAACTCGGATCCTTCCCGGCCAGCTGACATGTCGCTGTCGCGTGACCTCGACCAGTACCTTCGTCACGTCTCGATCGAGCGTGGGCTCTCGGCCAACACGGTCGCGGCTTACCGCCGTGACCTGACGATGTACCTCGAGTGGCTTACCTCACGCGGCGTCGTGAAAATCGGCGACGTCGAGCGGCAACACGTCTCGGACTTCCTCCGCGACCTCGCCACCCGCGAGGATTCACCGCTCACCGCGACCTCGCTCGCCAGGGTTCTGTCGTCCGTTCGCGGGCTGCACAGGTTCCTGCTCGAGGAAGAGGCGATCGAGGTGGACGTCGCGCGCGACGTCAAGCCGCCGAAGCTGCCGAGCCGACTGCCCAAGGCGCTGCCCATCGATCAGGTGACCGCTTTGCTCGAGGCATCCGGAGGAGACGACCCGCAGTCGCTGCGCGACCGGGCGCTGCTCGAACTGCTCTACGCCACCGGTGCCCGTGTTTCCGAGGCCGTGTCACTCAACGTCGACGATGTCTTCGCCGAGGACATCGTTCGGTTGCGCGGCAAGGGCAACAAGGAGCGGATCGTTCCGGTGGGGTCATACGCCCGAAAAGCACTCGACGCGTATCTGGTTCGCGCTCGACCCGTCTTCTCGGTGCGCGGCGTCGCCACGCCTGCCCTGTTTCTCGGGCTGCGCGGGCAACGGGTATCCCGGCAAAACGCCTGGCTGATCATCCGGGCGGCCGCTGAGCGAGCAGGACTGGCCGCACACGTCTCGCCGCACACCCTCCGGCACTCGTTCGCTACCCACCTGCTGCAGGGCGGAGCAGACGTTCGAGTGGTGCAGGAACTGCTCGGGCACTCGTCTGTGGCGACCACCCAGATTTACACGCTGGTCACGGCGGACACTCTGCGAGACATGTACACGACGGCGCACCCGCGGGCACGATAGGAATTATCGCCGCTCGTCACGAAACAGCGGCTCTACGCGTGGCCGCGCGGCGGAATGGGGGTCGCCCGGTAGAATCGGAAGCTAAGCAAGTGCGAGAAACGATCGGAGCGGGGCAAGCCAGGTGGCCAAAACAAACGAAGAGCTCTTCTCGGTGGATGCACCGATCGAAAAGAAGGGCCCGACAGGTCGGACCCTTTCCGAGTTCGCCGTCCCAGCGCTCCTGAAGAGTCACGGCCCCGCCCGCATCATCTCCCTGTGCAACCAGAAGGGCGGCGTCGGAAAAACGACGACGACCATCAGCCTCGGAGCTGCCCTCGCCGACTACGGCCGCCGCGTGCTCTGCATCGACTTCGACCCGCAGGGTGCGCTCTCCGCCGGCCTCGGCGTCAACACCCACGACGCGCTCACCATCTACGACCTGCTGCTGTCCAACAAGCACCAGCCAACCGATGCCATCCAGCACACCAAGGTGGACGGCCTCGACATCATTCCGGCGAACATCGACCTGTCCGCGGCTGAAGTGCACCTCGTCAACGAGGTTGCACGCGAACAGATCCTTGCCCGCGTTCTTCGCAAACTGGCATCCGATTATGACGTCATCCTAATTGACTGCCAACCGTCACTCGGCCTGCTCACGGTCAACGCGCTCACGGCCAGCCACGGCGTGCTGATCCCGTTGGAGTGCGAGTTCTTCGCGCTGCGCGGTGTGGCCCTGCTCATCGAAACCATCGAGAAGGTCAAGGACCGGCTCAACCCGGCCATCGAGCTCGACGGAATCCTGGCCACGATGTTCGACTCGCGCACGCTGCACTCCCGTGAGGTGCTCGAGCGTGTTGTCGATGCCTTCGGTGACGACGTGCTCGAAACGGTCATCGGTCGCACGGTGAAGTTCCCTGACGCCAGCGTCGCAGGAACACCGATCACCGAGTTCGCCCCTGAGCACGCGTCGGCTCGCGCCTACCGCCAGCTCGCTCGGGAGCTGGTTGCGCGTGGCGCTGTCGCCTGACACCGCACAAGCGGCAACAGGTGCGCCCGGTCAGCCGCAGGGCTCGACCGGATTTCAGGTGGCACTCGGCAACTTCGAGGGGCCGTTCGACCTGCTGCTCTCGCTGATCACGAAGCACGAGCTCGACATCACCGAGATCTCGCTCTCGAAAGTGACAGACGAGTTCATCAGCTACCTGCGAAGCCTCGACTCCGCGGCCGAGATGGACCAGGCCAGCGAGTTCCTCGTTGTGGCCGCGACGCTGCTCGACCTCAAGATTGCCGGCCTCCTGCCGCAGGGTGAACTCGTCGATGCCGAGGATGTTGCGCTGCTTGAGGCGCGCGACCTGCTCTTCGCGCGACTGCTGCAGTACCGAGCGTTCAAGGAAGCATCCGCCTGGTTCTCGGGCAAGTTCGACGCCGAGTCGAATCGGCACGCCCGCGCTGTTCGGCTCGAGGAGAAGTTCCGCCAGCGCAAACCCGAGCTGGTCTGGACCGTCACCCTCGACGACTTCGCCGCCCTGGCAACACTGGCGCTCACCCCGCGCGAGATCCCGGTTGTCGGCCTCGAACACCTGCACGCCCCGCTGATCAGCATTCGGGAGCAGGCAGCGCACGTTGTCGCTCTGCTCAAGCACGGCGAACCGAGAACCTTCCGCCAGCTCATCGCCGGTGCCGACCAGAAGGGCGTCATCATCGCCCGGTTCCTGGCCGTGCTCGAGCTCTACCGCCGCTCAGCCCTCAGTTTCGAACAGCTCGAACCGCTCGGTGAGCTCACCCTGCGCTGGACGGCCGAGAACTTCACCGAAGAGACCCTGGCTAACCTGGGAGCAGACTATGACAACTGAGACACGGTTACCTGAAACGGATGCTCCTGACGTCGCGTCCGCAACGCCGCCGGCATCCGACATCGATCGGGCACTCGAAGCCATCCTGATGATCGCGGATGAACCGCAGAGCGTCGTCAGCCTGGCAACGGCTCTCCGCTCCCCGGTGAAGGCCGTGCACGCTGCCATCGACCGGCTGGTCGCCGACTTCGACGGCGTCGACGGCTCAGTGCGCCGCGGTTTCCAGCTGCGTGAGGTCGGCGGAGGGTGGCGCATCTACGTTCGCGACGAATACGACACGGTCGTCACCGACTTCGTGGCGAGCGAGAACCCCAGCAAGCTCTCGCAGGCGGCCCTCGAAACCCTCGCTGTCATCGCGTACAAACAACCCATCACCCGAGGTGCTGTCGCGTCGATCCGCGCGGTCAACGTTGATTCCGTCGTGCGCACCCTCGCCGGCCGAGGCCTCATCACCGAACTGTTCACCGACAGCGAGACCGGCGCCATCAACTACGGCACGACCGACGTGCTGCTGCAGCAGCTCGGCATCAACTCGATTGACGAACTTCCCCCCATTTCCCCCCTGCTCGCCGACGGCACCGAAGGATTCGACAGTGACTTCCGATAACACCACCCCTCCCGAGGACTTCGACGTCCCAGACGCCACCGAAACGGAAAAGCCCCGATTCGATCCGTTCGAGCCTGAGGGGGTTCGCCTGCAGAAGGTCCTGGCCGCTGCCGGCGTGGCATCCCGTCGTGTCTCCGAGCAGTACATCGTCGAGGGTCGTGTGCGCGTGAACGGCACGGTCGTGCGCGAACTCGGCCGCCGAATCGATCCGGAGAACGACCTCGTCGAGGTCAACAACGTGCCGGTGCAGCTCGACACCACCAAACGCTACGTCGTGCTCAACAAACCGGTCGGTGTTGTCAGCACCATGGCAGACGAGCGCGGCCGCGCCGACCTCACCCAGTACACCGAGGGGTACGAGGAACGCCTGTTCAACGTCGGACGCCTCGACGCCGAGACGAGCGGTCTGCTGATCCTCACCAACGACGGCGACCTCGCGCACATGCTTGCGCACCCGTCATTCGGAGTGCTCAAGACGTACATCGCCAAGGTCTCTGGTCGGGTCACAGCGCAGGACATCTCAACGCTCACCCGCGGTATCGAACTCGAAGACGGTGTCATCGCCGCAGACAAGGCTCGCCTGCTCGCCGGTCAGAGCACCGGCGACAGCAGCCTCGTCGAACTCACCCTGCACTCCGGTAAGAACCGCATCGTGCGGCGGATGCTCGCGGCCATCGGCCACCCCGTGCTCGAGCTGGTGCGTCGTCAGTTCGGCCCGGTCAGCCTCGGCACCCTCCGCCCTGGCCAGACCCGCGAACTGACTAAAGTTGAACTCGGTGAGCTCCTGACGATCTCGCGGGAGGTCACCAAACTCGACAAAGCCGAGCGTGACGCCGAGAAGGCCGTCGCCCGCGCTGCCGCAGAATCCGACTCCTCCGAATAGAGCACTCGTGAGTATCATCCCGTCCCGGTTGACCGGCTCGGTCCGCATCGTCGGCGCCGGGCTGCTCGGCGCGAGCATCGGCCTCGCGTTGCGCGAAAACGGCGTCGACGTGATCCTCGCCGACGCCTCACCGGCTCAGCTGAGGCTCGCCGTCGACTACGGCGCCGGCCGGGTCGAGCGCGAGGATGACGCACCAGGTCTCGTGATCGTCAGTGTGCCACCGGATGTCACGGCGAACGTGATCGAGGATGAGCTCGCTCGATTCCCTTCCGCTGTGATCACGGACGTGGCCAGCGTCAAACTCGAGCCCTACCTCGCCCTTGTTCACCGCGGAGTCGACCTGACGCGGTACATCGGATCGCACCCGATGGCCGGGCGGGAACGCGGGGGAGCGATCTCCGCTCGCGCCGACCTCTTTCTCGGCCGTCCCTGGGTGATCTGTCGCGACGAGGAGACGCCACCTGAGGCGCTCGCCCTGGTTGAGGACCTCGCCCTGGACCTGGGTGCAAGCCCAATCGAGATGACACCGGAAGAGCACGACAGTTCAGTCGGACTCGTCTCACACGTGCCGCAGCTGGTCGCGAGCGTCCTGGCAAAGCAACTGGTCTCCGCGCCGAACTCTGCGGTGCGGCTCACCGGGCAGGGGCTTCGGGACACCACACGCATCGCGTCTGGCGCACCCGAACTCTGGGTGCAAATCCTGGCGTCGAATGCAGCGCCCGTCGTCGAGATGCTGGACACCTTCGCTGCCGACCTCGCGAGGGTGACCGACGCGCTCCGCGAACCTGACGCTCCCGGCGCGCGCCGCGCGATCGCAGACACCATCGCGGCAGGCAACAGCGGTGTTGCCCGGTTGCCTGGCAAACACGGGCAGGACCGCCGTTACGAAACCATCGTCGTTATGGTCGACGACACCCCAGGCCAACTAGGCAAACTCCTCACCGAACTCGGTGACATCGGAGTGAACATGGAAGACCTGCGACTGGAGCACTCACCTGGTGCCCAGATCGGCCTCGCCGAGATCGCCGTTCTTCCCGAGGTCCAGCAGCGCGCCATCGATGATCTCGAGGCACGCGGCTGGCGGATTGCGAGCACGTAAGAGTGACGAAAACAGTAGTAGCCGTTGACGGCCCAGCGGGCAGCGGAAAATCGAGCGTCTCCAAGGCAGCCGCGAAACGCCTCGGCTTCGCCTACCTCGACACCGGTGCGGCGTACCGGGCACTGGCGTGGCACGTGCTCGATTCGAGCGTGAACCCTGACGAGGCTCCCGCGGTGATCGCCTCGCTGGCGAGCTTCGACTACGCCATCGGAACGGACCCTGATGGTTACGGCGTGCGGGTGGGGAAAACCGACGTGACGAACAGCATCCGTGAACCGCGTGTCTCTGCCGCTGTGAGTGCTGTCGCCCGTGTTCCTGAGGTGCGTGCCCACCTCACCGCGCTGTTCCGC
Organism: Mycetocola zhadangensis; assembly: GCF_003668565.1. Classification (GTDB taxonomy): domain Bacteria; phylum Actinomycetota; class Actinomycetes; order Actinomycetales; family Microbacteriaceae; genus Mycetocola_A; species Mycetocola_A zhadangensis. Next base: position 1,330,282 of record NZ_RCWJ01000001.1, on the reverse strand, counting down.
GACATCATTCAGCACACAGAAAAGCGGGGAATCGTCGTTGAGGGACGCGACATCACCACGGTGGTCGCCCCGGACGCGACAGCCCGCATTCTGCTCACAGCCAGTGAAGAGGCTAGAATGTCAAGACGCTCTGCAGAACTTGCGACTGAGTCGGCTTCCGACGTTGCAATCGCGTTGCAGAAGCGTGATCGCGCGGATTCCCGCGTTGTCGACTTCATGACTGCAGCGGATGGCGTTGTCACTGTCGATTCCACCAACCTGAACTTTGACGAGACCGTCGATGCCGTACTCGACGTGATTCGAACCTCGCAAGAAAAGTAGATCGATCCCGCAACCGCGGAGCACGATCGCAGAGAGAGACAACCATGGCTGACGCCTTTGACGAAGACACCACAGACACCGACGATCGTCTCGTCGAGCGCATGAGCGACATCGACGAGGAGCTAGCCTCCCGTCGTGCCGAAGCGCTGCGCACCGGACTCGACGACTACGACCTCGAAGACGACGACCTCGAGATCCTCGGGTCGATCACCGACGACCCCGACGCGATCCGCTATCTGCCGGCCCTGCCGGTGCTGGCGATCGTCGGTCGCCCGAACGTCGGCAAGTCGGCGCTCGTCAACCGTATTCTCGGCCGCCGCGAGGCCGTCGTTGAGGACACCCCGGGTGTGACTCGTGACCGCGTCAAGTACAAGGCAGAGTGGAACGAACGCCAGTTCACCCTCGTCGACACCGGCGGATGGGAGCCGGACGCCAAGGGCATCGACGCCTCGGTCGCAGCCCAGGCCGAGGTCGCCATCGACCTGTCCGACGCCGTACTCTTCGTGGTCGACGCCAACGTCGGCGCGACAGCAACTGACGAGCACGTCGTGCGGATGCTGCGGAAGATCGACAAGCCCGTGTTCCTCGTTGCCAACAAGGTTGATGACGTGCGCCAGGAGCCGAACGCCGCATCGCTGTGGTCGCTCGGACTCGGCGAGCCGTACCCGGTCTCTGCCGTCCACGGTCGCAACGTCGCCGACCTGCTCGACCTCGTCATGACGAAGCTGCCCGAGATCTCGGCAGTGGCCAAGGAAGAGGTCGGCGGACCGCGTCGCGTCGCCATCCTCGGCCGCCCGAACGTCGGCAAGTCGAGCCTTCTGAACAAGGCAGCTGGCGAAGAGCGCGTTGTTGTCAACGAACTCGCCGGAACCACCCGTGACCCGGTCGACGAGCAGGTTGAGATCGGTGGCAAGGTGTGGCGTTTCGTCGACACAGCCGGTATCCGCCGTCGTGTGCACCTGCAGCAGGGTGCTGACTTCTACGCCACCCTCCGCACAAGCGCCGCGTTGGAGAAGGCCGAAGTGGCCGTCGTCATGCTCGACGTCTCAGAGCCGATCAGCGAGCAGGACGTTCGCATCATCGACCTCGTCCTCGAGTCAGGTCGTGCCCTCGTTCTCGCCTTCAACAAGTGGGACCTCCTCGACGACGAACGTCGCCGTTACCTCGAGCGTGAGATCGAGCAGGACCTGGCGCACGTCGCCTGGGCGCCGCGCGTCAACATCTCCGCCCGCACCGGTCGCCACATGGAGAAGCTGGTACCTGCTCTCGAGCTCGCTCTCGAGTCGTGGGACACCCGCCTCCCGACAGGCAAGTTCAACGCGTTCCTCGCCGAACTCACCGCAGAGCACCCGCACCCCGTTCGTGGTGGCAAGCAGCCGCGCATCCTGTTCGGCACCCAGGCCTCGAGCCGCCCGCCGACATTCGTGCTCTTCACCACAGGCTTCCTCGACCCGGGTTACCGCCGCTACATCCAGCGTCGGCTCCGCGAGGTCTACGGATTCGAAGGCAGCCCGATCAACGTCAACATGCGCGTGCGCGAGAAGCGCAAACGGTCATAAACCGTTGAGGGCGGCGAAACTCGTGAGAAGCTGAAATGGTGACGAGCGAGTTCCTGCCGCCTGCCCCGCGCAATTCGGGTGATGCCTGGGTGCACGCCGAAGACGGCTCCAAATACTGGGGCCGGTTCGGTGCGGCCGGGCTGCTCGTCGTCGATCCCGATCGCGGAGTACTGCTCCAGCACCGTGCCCTGTGGAGCCACTTTGGTGGCACGTGGGGCTTGCCCGGTGGCGCACGCCACGAGGGTGAGAGCGCCGTCGACGGTGCGATTCGTGAGGCGAACGAAGAAGCTGATGTGCCGACGGATGCTCTTCGGCCCCGCTTCTTCACAACTCTTGATCTCGGGATCTGGTCCTACGTCACGGTTGTCGCCGACGCGGTAACGTCGTTCGAACCCCGGATCGCTGACCCCGAGAGCCTCGAGGTGCGGTGGGTTCCGCTCGACGAGGTGGATGACCTTCCCCTCCATCCCGGATTCGCCTCGTCGTGGCCGGCGCTTCGCCGCGACCTCGAGCGTCGACCGATTCTCGTCGTCGACATGGCCAACGTCGTCGGTTCGCGCCCGGACGGCTGGTGGAACGACCGCGCCGGAGCCGCAGAGCGGTTGGGATCGCAGCTGCAGGCGCTGGCGGCAACCGGTGTCGACGCGGAATCGCTCAACCTTCCCCAGTCGCACTGGTGGCCGGACGTCCTCGCCGTACTCGAGGGACGGGCGAACGAGGCTTCCCTTTCCGAAACCGACCGCTTGCGGGTCGTGCGAGCGTCCACGGACGGGGACTCCCGAATCGTGAGCGAGGTGCGACGTTTGACCGCCCAGCCCGGGGCATCCGTTCTCGTCATCACAAGCGATCGGGCCCTGCGGGTGCAGGTAGAGGCGCTTGGCGCGACCACCCGGGGGACCGGCTGGCTGCTCGACCTGCTCGGCTGACCGGCGGGTGTGTCGCACGGAGGTCGGCGCGGGAGAAGGATGAAAGTGCCCGCGGCGATCCTTCGCTTGGTGCCATGTCCGTGCCTGTTTGGATACGGTGACCCTGCACCAGGTCGTCGTCGGTCTCGCTTCCACCTCGAGACCCTGCGTTAGGGCGGTGACGCCCGGTTGGAAGAGATTCTCGACCACAGCCCCGAGGTACCCTTGGGCGGAGCGGGGCGCTGGACGGCTGAATCGCGGATCGTCGACAAGCGGATCTGCCTCTTTGCCTCGCCCGAGGCATCCGTTCGAGTGGTCACAAACGACCGCGCGCTACGGGATCGCACCGAGGTGCTTGGCGTGACAACGTGCGGCACCGGCTGGCTGCTCGACCTGCTCGACTCGCCAACGTCCTGAAGCTCGTCGCTGGATCGTTTGCGAGATTTACAGGAGATGACACGATTATCAGGATGATCCTTCACATTCGATCCTGATTATCGTGCCATCACCTGCAAACCGGAGGTGTGCTGCCGCGAAGGGTGTCGAGCAGTGACTCGTAAGCTGGTTGAATGCGCACACTTCCGGTGATTCTTGACGTTGATACGGGTGTCGATGACGCTCTGGCCCTGCTTTTTGCCGTGAAACACCCGGCGATCGACGTACGTGCGGTCACGTGTGTTGCGGGCAACGCGTCGCTTGCGCAGGTGGTGGACAACACGCTGCGGATTCTTGACGCGGCTGGAGCCGGGTCGATCCCTGTTGCGGCTGGCGCCGTTCGCCCGCTGCTCGCGCCCGGACGTGTCGCTTCACACGTGCACGGAGCGGACGGACTCGGCGGGTTGACGTTGCCCCAGACCACGCGGGAGCCGGAGCCGGTGAGCGCTGTCGAGCTGATGCGGCGCACACTGATGGACAGCGACGAGCCGGTGACGCTGGTCGCGCTCGCTCCGCAAACGAACCTCGCGCTGCTGCTCCGCACCCACCCGGACGTGGTTGACCGGATCGAACGGATCGTCTTCATGGGCGGCTCGGCGAGCGTCGGTAACGCGACGGCCGTTGCGGAGTTCAACGTGTGGCACGACCCTGAGGCGGCAGCCATCGTGCTCGGATCCGGAATTCCGACGTTCATGTATGGACTCGATGTTTTCAACCAGGTCACCGTGGCCCAGGACACCGCTGCGGCGCTTGCGTCGAGCGGCTCGAACCTCGGCCAGGTGGTTGGGGCTCTTCTCGGCAATCGGGTGGCGCTGAGCGAGGACAGCTCGTTGGTGTACACCGGCCTGATCGGCGACGCCGGGGCGATCTGCGCTCTGGTCGATCCGGAGGCGCTCTCGATCGAGCGTCGCCCAGTGCGGGTGGAACTGGCTGGGTACGGTCGAGGTCAGACCGTTGTCGATCGACGTCGGTACTCGGGAGAGGACGCGATCCACGGAGGAGTCGGCGACTGGGCGGTTCTTGATGTGGCGCTCGATGTAGACGCGGCGCGATTCGCTCGCCTGTTCCTGGAAACTCTTGGCCTCGGAGCCTGAGCGAGACACACTCTCATTCAGCGAGGAAACACCTCGGGCGTGCGATTCGCGCGCTCTCTGCGAGTGCTCCGCCGAGGCGCGACCTCCGGGATGCTAATCGGTCCAGCGCAACTGCATCAACGCGCGACCGGGCGTCGGCCTCGCGACCTCCCGAAAACCGTTCGCAGTGAATTGCGAGACGATGCCGTAGTACAACTCCGCCGAGGAGATCTTCTCCCGCTGGGCCGGGTCGACGGGATACCCCTCGAGTACCCGTGCTCCGTGAGCGCGAGCGTGCTCGGCCGCTGCGGCCAACAGGGTGGTCGCGATGCCCTTTTTGCGAAAGCCGACCCGCACGACGAAGCATGTCACAGCCCAGACGGTCGGGTCGTCCACGGGCTCGGGGCTCGCTTGCACCACCTTCCCGCGGCCGAGCCGGGGATAGTTGATGCGTGGTTCGACGGCACACCACCCGACGGGCTCGTCGCCGAGGTAAGCGATAAGCCCCGGCGGAGGGCTGAGCTCGCGCACCTGTTCTTTGAGCAGCGGCTCACAGGTGTCGCGGCTCGCCGTCTTCCACTCGGCATTGTCCATCTTGAAGTACTGGCACCAGCAACTGGACGGGTCGCCGCGCGTTCCGAACACCGCCTGCGTGTCTCGCCACGGAGCATCCGTCACCGGAATCACTGCGATGTTCGCACCCTCTTCCATGCCGGAAGCCTAAAGCGTATAAAGGACACCGGTCCACTCTTGTGGGCCGCGCGCAGGGAGCTGAGGTGTTCGATGTCACTGACATCCGCGGAACGACTCTGGATTGACCGAAGGGGTGCGACGCCGTGGGCGCTGACCTGGGAATGGTTGGCTCGCCCGGCTCACTATCGAGCGGTTCGAAACCTGCGTCTGGCTGCCGAGAATTCAGACACCAATCGTCTCGCGTCTCTTCTCGACCCGGACGTCGCTGTTGTCGTTGACGGGAGCGACGGGGGAGCCCAGTCGATTCGAGTGGTGGCGGGCAGGCACGATGTGACTGCACTCCTGCTCTACGGGGTGGGGCAGCAGGAGGGTCGGTTCGCGGTGGAACGCTCTGTCAACGGGCAGGCCGGCCTCGTTCTCAGTCAGGACGGTCAAACGACCGCGGCCGTCACTGTCGATTTCAGCGGACGGCTGGTGAGCGTGGTGTGGGTGAAACTGAACTCGACAACGTTGCGTCACTGGAACACGGTGTGGCCGGGCGTGTGAGGAGTGCCGGAGGTCAGCTGAACGGGAGCGGCGCGGCGCTCTGCTGAAGCCACACCGTCGTCTCGCCAGGAACTCGTCCGGCAGGGAGCGGGCTGCTCGAGAGCAGTACCGTCCCGCGGGGCAGCTCGATCTCGTCCGTGCCGAAGTTCATCACGACCTCCCAGCCGTTGGGGCGACGGAACCGCACCACGTCGCGCGGCGAGTCGAGCCATTCCAACGTTTCCTCGGTAAACAGCCGGCGCCGCAGCTCAAGTGCCCGGCGATACAGGGCGAGCGTCGAGCTCGGGTCAAATTCCTGAACCGAGACGGCGACCGACGCGAAGTCGTCGGGTTGCGGCAGATGAGCCGAGGCGGTTCCAAATCCAAACGACGGTCGGTTTGGCGTCCACGGCAGCGGAACACGGCATCCGTCCCTGCCAATCTCGACGCCGGGGTTGCGGAAGAACGCCGGGTCCTGGCGCCGGTCCGGCGGAATGTCGGCGACCTCGTGGAGACCAAGCTCTTCGCCCTGGTACAGGTACGCCGAGCCGGGCAGCGCGAGCTCGAACAGGGTGGCGGCGCGTGCACGACGAAGTCCGCGATCAGCATCGAGAACGGGGGAGACACCGCCGGTGAGCAGCCAGGCGTGACCGGGCTTCTCCCTCGGCTGGGTCGGTTCGGGCAGCCCGTACCGTGTTGCATGTCGAACGACGTCGTGATTCGACAGGACCCAGGTCGTTGACGACCCCGACAGCGCTGCCAAGGCGAGGTTGTCCTCGACAACGGAACGGAAGGCATCCGCTTCGAAATTCGCCTGCAGAAGATCAAAATTGAAGGCCTGGCCGAGTCCTTCAGGGCTTGCGTACCGGGGGATCCGGTGCGACTCGACCCACGCCTCGGCGACGGCGGTGCGGGGCGGTGAGTACTCGTTGAAGACGGTTCGCCACTCGGCGTAGATGTCGTGCACCTCGTCCCGATCCCAGAGCGGGTGGCCCCCGTTGTTCTTCGGGAACGCGTCGAGGTCGGCCTGGCTGGGCAGGTTCCGGTCGAGTTGTTTGGCCAGACCGTGGGCGACGTCGATGCGGAAACCGTCGACACCGCGGTCGGACCAGAACCGCAGGGTTTTGAGGAAGTCGTCGCGCACCTCGCGGTTATCCCAGTTGAGGTCGGGTTGCTCGGTCGCGAAGTAGTGCAGGTACCACTGGCCGTCGCCGACGGGCTCCCAGGCCGGTCCGCCGAATGCGCTGGTCCAGTCGGCTGGCGGGAGGGCTCGATCCGGCCCGAGGCCGTCGCGGAAGATGTACCGCTTGCGGGCAGCCGAGCCGCGAGGGGATGCGAGTGCCTCGACGAACCACTCGTGCCTGTTCGACGTGTGATTGGGCACGATGTCGACGATCAAACGGATACCGACGGCGTGCAGCTCGGTAATGAGGTCGTCGAAATCGGCCAGCGTGCCGAGCCGAGGGTCGACGTCGCGATAGTCATCGACGTCGTATCCGCCGTCGGCCAGGGCGGACGGGTAAAACGGGCTCAGCCAGATCGCATCGATGCCGAGCGAACTGAGGTAGGGAATACGAGAACGGATGCCGGGAAGGTCACCAATTCCATCGCCGTTGGCGTCGGCGAAGCTGCGCGGGTAGATCTGATAGACGACAGCCTGGCGCCACCACGTGGCATCCGTTTCTCCTCCCATCTCAGCCCTTCACCGCGCCCTGTGTGACGCCTTCCATCACCCAGCGCTGGGTGAAGACGTAGACGATGATGGCTGGAGCCATTGCCATCAGGTACGACGCGAACGACACGTTGTAGTTGCTGCTGAACTGCGTTTGGAAGATGCTCTGCACGACGGGGATCGTCTGCTGGCTCGCGTCGGCGATGATCAGCGACGGCAGCATGAAGTCGTTCCACGAGGCCAGGAAGGCGAAGATCGCGACCGTCGCGCTCATCGGTGCGAGCAGCGGGAAGATCAACTGCCAGAAGGTCTGCCAGGTGGTTGCGCCGTCGATGCGGGCGCTTTCCTCCAGTTCGAGGGGAATCGACCGCAGGAACGCCGTGAACAGCAGGATGCTGAACGACAGCTGGAACATGATGTGCAGGATGGTGACGCCGACGGGGTTTGCCAACCCGACCAGGCCGGTGAGCTGGATCTGGGGGAGTGCGATGACCGTGAATGGCACGAACATGGCTGCGAGCAGGTAGAAGAACGACCAGCGGAACAGGCGGCGATCCCAGTTGCGCACGATGGCGTAAGAGGCGAGGGAGGCCAGGAGCACAGTGCCGACCACTGTTGCGATCGTGACCAGGGTGGTGATGGTGAAGGTGACCGGGAAGTTGGTGAGTTCCCACGCCTCGGCGAAGCCGGAGAGGTCGATCGGAGCTGGAAGCGAGAGCGCGTTGCCGTCAACGGACTGGGCCGACGTCTTCATCGACATCGAGATGGTGACGTACAACGGCAGCAGGACGGTCAGGGCGCACAGGAACAGGATGATCATTGTGGGCCAGTTGGTCTTCTCCTGCCCGACTTTGCCGCGCCTGCGGCGTGGCCCGGAACCGCTCCCTTTGTCGGCGGCGGCGGATCGCGCAGCGGGAGGTTCCGTGCGGATCTTTTCCTGCGTCATGAGAGCGCCGCCTTTCCGCGGGTGATCCGAAGCTGGATGATCGAGATGAGCACCGTGATGATGAAGAAGAGCGTCGCGTTCGCCATTTGATACGCGTAGTCACCGCCGGTGAAGCCGGTGAAGATGGTCATCGCAATGCTTCGGGTTGCAGTGCCTGGCCCTCCCTGAGTGAGGCCCACGATGACGTCATATGCATTCAGGTAACCCTTGAACCCGAGAATGATATTGATAATCACGTAGCCGGCCACGAGCGGGAGGGTGATGGAGCGAAGCCGGGTCCAGGCGCTTGCACCGTCGATGTCTGCGGCTTCGTAGACCTCTCCGGGAATGGACAGCAGCCCGGCGATGTAGATCAGCAGTGCGCCGGGGATCGACTGCCACGCTGTGACGATCACAATGGCGACCCACGCGAGGTTCTCGTTCGCGAGGATCGATTCCTGCATCCAGCCGATACCGGTCGCGGCTCCCAACGCGGGAAGCGAGTTCGCGAACAGGTACTTGAACACGTACGCGATGACGATGGCTGAGATGACCATTGGGATGACGAAAACAGCCCGCAGCGCGGCCTTCATTCGGATCCGCGAGGTGAGGGCCACCGCAAGGAGGAACGCGATGGCGTTGACAACGAACACCGTCACCACAGCGAAGCCGAAGGTGAAGAGGTAGCTGGAGAGGATCAGGGGATCGGAGAACACCGCGATGTAGTTGGTGATCCCGACGAGCTGCCAGTCGCCGAACCCGATGAAGTTCGTGAAGCTATAGAAGATCCCGACGAGCGCCGGAACCGTGATGGCAAGCGTGAAGAGAATGAGCGACGGCAGAAGGAACAGGTAATAGATTCGGTCGATCTTTGGTTTGCCTCTTCGGGTGTGCGACCCGGCGAGGTGGTCGTTCTGCCCGCCCGCCTTGCCGAGGAGAGTGCCTGTGGCGGCTGTGGCCGGGCCCATGGGAGTCGTCATGTTGTTGTCCTCCTGGTGCTTCGAGTTACTCGCGCAGGGCGAGGCGCGCCCAGTCGGCGTCGAGCCGACTCAGCGTCCCGTCGATGTCTGCACCGGTTGCGATGGCCTGGATGTAGTTGGCCGCGGGGATGCTGAGGTGGATGCGCTGTGACGCACCGAGGTAGAAGTCACCGTTTTCGTAGTACTCCTGCATGCCCAGGAGGCGTTCGTCCGTCGCGGGTGCGGCGTCTGTGGTGGTGCCGAAGCCGAGGAAGGTCGCGTTGTACTCGTCCATGATCTCCGGCTGCATGAGGAACGACACGAACTCTCGCGACGCCTCCTGGGCGTCACCGATCTCGGGAACCCAGAGTGCAAGGTCGAGGTTCACACGAACCTTGAGGTCATCGGGGTCGTTGGTGGCGGGCAACGGGAAGGTGCCGAGCTTGAGATCCTCGTTGGTCTTGGCAATCTCACCGAGCGCCCACGGACCCTGCATCAGCATGGCCGCTTCGCCGTTCGCGAAAGCGACGTTGCCGTCGCCGTAAGTGCGGCTTGGGGCGCTTTCATTCGAATAGGCCGCGAGCTCCATCATCTGCTCGACCGGATCCTTGAAATCCTTCGAGAAGGAAACCGGTGAATCCGGGCCAACCTCGGTGCCGAGTTCGTTCATCTGCTCGAAGAAGTCGACCAGGTCGACCGATCCGCCGACGGTGTAGTCGAACAGCCCCTGGGCGATCGTCCACGGCTCAGAGAACGTGCTGTAGATCGGCGTGATGCCCGCGTCCTGCAGAGTGTTGCAGACGTCGATCAGTTCGTCCCACGTTTCGGGGACCTCGAGACCGTTGTCTTCGAACATCTGCACGTTGTAGATGACGGATGCCGCTGCAACCGAATAGGGAAGCACACTGGTGCGCCCCGGATACGTCGCGTACTGATCGGCGAGCTCCTGAACGTCTGGACGGATGCGGTCGGCTTCAGGCATGTCGGAGAGGTCCGAGAGCGCGCCGCGCTCCATGAAGCGCGACATCTCCATGTTGTAGTTGAGCAGACCGACATCGGGTGGGTCGCCTCGGAGGAATCCCGCCGAAAGATTAGAGGCCGTATCGAGGGTGACGCGAACGTCAGACTGTTCGGCGTTGAACTCCTTCACCAGGTCGCGGAAGAACCCGATCGCCTCCGGTTTGCTCATGTGGAAGGTGATCTCGGTCGGGCCGCTGCCGGCGTTGGCGCACCCGGTGAGCGAGAGCGCCGTGGCGGCCATCATTGCGACGGCCATACCGATTCGGTCGCGGAGTGCAGTTCTGCGAATCACGACATTGTCTCCCTTGACAAATGAGGTGGGTGGCGCTTTTGGGGGATGTCGCTTCCCGCCGCCCAGCGGGATCATTAAATCTAGGTTGCAAATCTAATGGTGTCGTAAATCATCCGCCTCTCGCACAGAAAGGTCAAGACTTTGACTTCGAGCGTTACCGCGTCGTCACCTCAGGTGCTCCGCACGCTCAACGCGCGCGGAATCCTCGAGCATGCGTGGGGAACGCAAGCTTTTACGGCGACGGATGCGATGGCATCCGTCGGTCTTACGCGCTCGACGGTCATCGGTGTGTGTGACGAACTCGTCGAGAAGGGGTGGCTGGACGAACTCGGCGACGGTCGCGAGTTTCTTGCTGCGCGAAAAGGGCGGCCGGCGCGCCGGTACGCGCTGCGCGACCGCGCGGCGTTTGTGGTCGGGATCGATGCCGGGTACGACCGCATGGTTGCACGAGTGGCCGACCTGCGCGGCACCGTTGTGGGGAGTGCTGACGTGACGATTCCTGCGCGCTCACCGCAGAGCGTAGAGAGGGCCGCCGACGGTGCGGAACGGAAACGGCTGGTCCACGAGGTGTTTGAGCGGGCGCTCCGATCGGCAGGCATCGACAGTTCGAGTTTGTTGGCGATCACTTTGGGAGTGCCAGCGCCCGTCGATGAGGTCGGCCGTTCGCCGGAGGGGAAGAACGGTTTTTGGGGTGTGATGAATCCCGATCTGGGGCGAGCCTTCGCCGGGCTCGCACCTCTTGTGACGGTCGAGAACGACGCCAATCTCGCGGCGCTTGCCGAACGGGCGGCTCCCGGCGGCCAGGGTCGGGAGGTGAGCTCGTACATCTCGATGCTGGTCGGGGAGGGCATCGGTTCGGGTTTGATGATCGACGGGCGACTCGTTCGCGGACGGCGGGGTGGTGCCGGCGAGATGCGGTTTCTCGACTACGTCGATGGGGTTGGGTCTGCGGACGGGCTGGCGTTACAGGCACGGCGGTGGGCGAGTGAGGCGATTGCCTCGGGGCGGGCGGCTGAGGACACCCCGCTCGGGTGGCTGAAACCAGAGACCCTGACGGAGCGCGACGTGGCCCAAGCGGCGGAGGCCGGGGACCCCGTCGCCCGCGCGATCTTGGATCGGCTAGCCGAGCGGCTTGCCCGCATCTGCATCGTGCTCAGCGACTTGCTCGACGTCGACCGGGTGATCATCGGGGGAGCGGTCTCCAGTTCGTTGCCGACCGTGATCGACGTCGCCGCGCGGCTCATCGCCGAGAGTGGTGACCCGACGGCGCCCGAGCTGTTTGCGTCTGCTCTCGGCGGTGCTGCCGTCAGCGCAGGGGCTGTTGAGCACGCGTTGTCTCTGGTGCGGGAGCGTGCGCTTGACCTGCAGCCCTCCGCGCGAGAAATCGGTGAGCCGGCGGTCTGAGCGGGCGGCGACCGTGACAAAAGCATTGTCGTTTGTCCTGTAGCATTGACGAGGTCGTCCGCGAGGAAGACTGGTCGCGGGCTGTGGCGCAGCTTGGTAGCGCACTTGACTGGGGGTCAAGGGGTCGCAGGTTCAAATCCTGTCAGCCCGACCGAATGTCCCGGAAACTCAAGGGTTTCCGGGACTTTTTTGGTTAGAGATTTGATTAAGTCATCACTACGTCACCACTTTCACCCCGTTCGAGCCGCTGAACCGGCTTTGTCGTCCGGGGCCCTGAGGTCAATATCGGACCCTCCCGAATGTTCAGGATCGTGGTGCACACCTTCTGGGCATGAGTATCCACGACGAACACCCAACCCTTCCTTCCACCGACGACTGGGGTCTCGAGCCCCTGATGGACGTCCACGAGCTGGCGGCCTACCTGGGCATCCCGATCTCCACGGTCTACGACTGGCGTGTGCACGGCAAAGGCCCCGCCGCCTACCGGTTCGGCAAACACTTGAAGTTCGCGATCTCCGACGTGCGCGACTGGATCGCCCAGCAACGCGAACCCACCAGCGGGCCCAGGCGCATCGATCGGCGGTGAGCTGAGATGCCCCGGCAGCGGTTGGCGATCGGCACCTTCGGCGACATCAGCATTCACACGTCGCCGACCGGTCGATATGTGGCGCGGACCCGCTACCGCGACTGGGACGGTCACGCCCGTCTGGTGCAGGCCAGCGGCACCACCGCCAGGGCCGCAGAACGGGCGCTGAAGAGCAAGCTTGCCGACCGGGACCTGTTCCAACCCGCCGACACGAGGCTCACGCCGGACAGCCTGTTCAAGGACCTCGTGACCTACTGGCTGGAGGACGTTGATTCGGAGGGCCGGATCTCCCGGACCACCCGGAACCTCTACGAGCGCAACATGCGTACCCTCGTCTCACCGGCCTTCGACCACCTCACCCTGCGCGAGATCGGCGTCGCCCGGTGCGACCAGTTCATCAAACAGCTGGCGAAGATCTCCTACAGTCGCGCCAAGCAGGCCCGGGTCGTGTTGCGGCTCGCCCTGGAACTGGCGGTGCGGCACGAGGTCCTCCCGCGGAATCCGATGGACCACGTCTCCCGCCTCTACCGTGAGCCACACCGTGCCCGACGCACTCATGGCCCCCGAGGTGAACATGATCCGCGCGGCGATCGCCCAGTGGGAGGGCGCCGCCGACCACACTTCCGGGCCGAAGCCCGACGGCCAGCTCGGGGCGATCATCGAGGTGATGCTCGGGACCTCAGCACGGATCGGCGAGGTGCTGGCCGTCCACCGCCGGGACGTCGACATCACCAGCGCTGTGCCCTCAATCCGTCTGGCCGGCACGATCGTCAGTCGGAACGGCGAGCAGACGTTCCGGCAGGACCACCCGAAAACCGCCAGGTCCACCCGCGTAGTTGCGATCCCCACCTTCACCGCCGACGCGGTCCGCCGACGGCTCGCCAAGGTCGGGAGCCTGGGCCTGGACGCATTGCTGTTCCAATCCCGGGACGGCACCCCGCTGACCACCGCGAACGTGCGCCGACAACTGCGACAGGTACTCGAGGGGGCGGGCATCAAGGGAGTGACCCCGCACATGTTCCGCCGCACGGTCGCGACTGCGGTCAACACCAACGCCAGCATCGAGCTCGCCTCAGAGCTGCTCGGCCACACGGACACAAAGATCACGGTGCAGCACTACATCCAGCGCAGCGAGATGGTGAACCCGGCCACCGCCGCGCTCCTCGACCGGGCGTTTCCGAAGGATGATGAGTGAACGCGGTGCTGCCACGGTGGCAGCACCGTTCTACCAGGGATTCGCCGCTTCTCAGCGGATCATGTCCGGGTCATCGCGGTGCCGCCACGGTGGCGGCACCGCGTCTTCTAGGGTTTTGTTGGCGAGCGTCGACCACGGATCACGGTGGTGCCACAATGGCACCACCGACTCTTCTGGAGTTGTACCGAAAGCTCGAGGATCCGGTCGTTGATGTAGCGTGCGCGCCTCCTCAGATCTACCTTCCATTGTGCGCCGAGGATCGACGGTTCGCAATCGCTCCATCCGCGGAAGCGGAACGAGACACCGACGCGTCATGCGGGCGCAAGCTAGCGGCACGGTCAGCGGTCAGTGTCGGTAGTAGGCGCATCCACGCTCGAAAACCGAGCAGTACACCTTCTCTACCGCCGACGCAATGGCCGGTTCGTGTTCCCGTCCGGGAGCTGGCTTAGCCGCGGGAAACGCCCGGACGCGGCCTGACCAAAACGCTCCGCCCAGGAGTCAACGAACAGGTCTAGGTCCCCGACGTCAAGAGGGACAACGCCATACCCGAGTTGAAGCCGACCGAGCCCACCTTGGAATACCCCGAGCCCTTCGCTGGGCTGAACCGCACGAGGCTGGTTATTGAAGTCAGCACCCATAGTCTGCATGAAGCCCAACTCGAACCACGAATATGAATGCTCGGCTTCGAAGTCGGCGAAGTAGAGCGAGTGCGAACGGGAACGAGTGCGACCGCTGTCCTCGAGCCGGATGTGGCCGTACGCGATCACGTCGAACGGCGACGACTCGCTGCCGGAGAAGTCAGATAGGCCAGAAATGATTAGGCGCGCGTGCCCCAGCGCGAGCGTCGCGCCACCGTCGCGTGAGCGAGATACCTCGGTCGCCGGGGCACTGTCGGAGATGAACTCGACTACCTCCTCTATCAGCGCCGCGTAGCCACCGCGGCAGCTGTCCGCCAAAGCTTCCCTGCGCTCGCGTTCCGTACGAACGGTCTCCGCGGCGGCTTGCTCGGCGGCACGAGATTGCAGGACTGCCGACTGCGCAGCGGCGAGGGCGCTGCCGCCACGTGTTGCAGCTTCGGCCCCAGCCCGTCGAAGCCGGTCGATGAGATTCCCCGCCGCGGGACGAGCTCCGGGCGCTTTGCTCAGAGACTCGCTCACAATCCAGGACAGCTTTCGGCTGCCGGGCAGGAGGTCCGGCACAGTGCTCAGGTGTTGGTCGCGTAAAACGTCATGCGAGCCAGTGAATGGACGCTGACCGGCGAGCAGTTCGTATGCGATGACACCGAACGCATAGACATCTGTCGCCGCAGTCGCGCGCTCGTACCGCCACTGCTCGGGCGCGGCATAGGCGGCAGTGAAGGAGAACTTTCGCGTATCGCCAGCGGTCGCAGCGTCAGCGTACCGCGCGATTCCGAAGTCGCACAGCGCCCAAGTTCCATTGAGAAAGAGGACGTTTTCTGGCTTGATATCGCGATGAACTACTACCGGCGCGATGACATTCAGGGCCTCGGCCAGATCTGTGAGTATGGCAATCGCCTCGCCTGCGCTAACGCCAGCGTTGATCTTCTGCCGAAGCGAGTAGTCCGCACGCGGCATGTACAGCACGAACGAATCGGGCGTCTCCTCGACGCGCAAGATTGGGACGACGTGGGGCGAGCTGGGTGCGTCCTGTGCGATGAGCTGTTCGCGCGTCGCACCTTCCGCTTTGGGCACGACCTTGGCCGCGAGCTGATCCGTACCTGGCCCATAAGCCGCGTATACCTCACCGAATCCGCCGCTGCCGATCGATTTACCGGAGTCCCATCCCCATTTAGTCACGAGACGAACATATCTGAACTTTATGTCGCGGCAGTTGATAAGCGCTCTCTTGCACTATGAGCCCGTCCAATTCGACATGAAGTTGGAGGGGCCGGTCGCGCGGCGGCGGCAGCTCCAACAAAGTGTGCATCGGTATACCAATACGATCTGCATATGACAGTAATTCCCGAGCCGCCTGTGCCTCACCCTGGCCAATGGCACCGGACTTGGCCGTGGTTGTGTGCGTCCCTATTCGTCCTCGTGTCGATCCCGCTGATCTTGTGGGCACCGGCCTGGATGGTGTTTGGGGCGTTCCCGTGGAACCACACCACGGATTCTACGAGCGTGGAGTGGGCCAACGCGCTCACCGCAGCTCGGCAATCAGTCCTGTGGACCCTCGGAGGTTTGGTAGCGCTAGTCGGTGTGGTGCTCTCCTTGTATCGAAACAGGCGTGAGCATCTCAGCGTTCAGTTGGAACAGCACCGCCAGTTCCTCGACAAAGATCGGCAGAGGCTGGAGAGTGACCGACATTGGACCAGCCGGTACACCGACGCGATAGGCCAACTGGGTGACGTCAAGTCTGTGTCCGTCAGATTGGGCGGCATTTACGCTTTGGAGCGTCTGGCCTCAGAGGCAGCTGTGGCTGACCGCCAAACCATTTTGGACGTTTTGGCGGCCTATCTGCGCGAGAGCGCCAGCATGGAACACCAGAAGGGGCATCTTCCGCCTCCAACCGAGGACGAAATGTCGACCGACACAGCAGCGGTTGCGACGGTATTGGCACGGCTGACGCAGTCCCATGAAAACGCTGGGTACTGGAACATCAATCTTCACGGTGTGGACCTGCATGGGGCCAACCTTGAAGGGGCTCGGCTCCCGAGCGCGCACTTGGATTATGCAAACCTGGAGCACGCGAATCTTCGGTTTGCTGTGCTGGAAGACGCCGGCATGCATTTCGTTCGCCTCACGGACGCGGACCTTCACAATGCGAATTGTCGGGGAGCGCATCTCCCCGACGCCGCCCTCAGCGGAGCATCACTAGGCTCTGCCGACCTCAGCAATGCCTACCTGAATAGATCGGACCTGAGCCGGTCACACCTTAGTCATGCGACACTGACTGGGGCGAACCTGTCTGGGGCTATATTCGATGGCGCTCACCTGAACGGTGCAGACTTGAGTCAGGCCACAGGAACAACATTTGAACAGCTGGAAGCAGCGGAAATGTGGGATGAATCGACCAGATGGCCAGATGGGCATACCCCGTCGATTCCCGCTAAGACTGGTTCGTGATCGACACAGACCGTGTTGGCGCACCGCGGTGACCGTTAGCGCGCTCGCGTAGACGGCAACCCGGGACGTTCTCCATGTGCGACGGCGGCGCGGATCCTTTGGGGGCAAATTTGTTCGCCGAGACGAACCCGCAAGGGCACACGATCGACCGATTCGTTTGTCGACGGTCCGCTTGAGCCTCTACGACCCCGCCTTGCCGAAGATCCCGATCTTGCCCTGCGTCTACGTGCGTACCTCCATGCAATGCTCGGATGCTCGCTCTTGCGATGACCGGACTTTAGCGCCAGAACATGAGCTCGCGGTCCTGGGAATCCCAGGACCGGTCGATGCGCGCCAGCACGTAAGACCTCTTGAGCAACTGAATCAGGTCCGTCGTGACACTTCGTAGTCTCGCTAAATCAGCTTCTGCCTGACCATCGGGAAGTCGTCCGAGCAAAACGCACCACTCCGCCCACAACGGCGCGGCCACATTCTGCCACTCACTCGAGGATTCGACGGATGCTGGCAGCGCAGTCTCTCGAACCCGAATCTCGGCAGCGAGCAGAGACAGAGCCTTCCAAAGGTTCGTGAAAGCTGCGGACTGAAGACGGGCAGCGGCGTGCAGGTCGGTCCGCACCATGGTCCGCGCCTCGGCAGTGGACGCGACGAATGCTGAAATGTCGCTACTGAGGACGTCGCTGAAAGGCGACGGATGTGGATGAAGGGATTCGGCGGCCAGCTCCGCGCGGTACTCCTCGATGATGGTTCCAGCTTCGGTCGCGAAGTACCGTTGCTCAGAGGACCGAACGTTCATGGAGTTGTAAACCGCTTCTGAATCTTCCCCGCGGAAATGATGCAGGGCATGGATCGCCTCATGTGCCGCCAGATGAAAAAGCAAAAGGTGATGCCCATCCAATTGCTCCTCGGTGGACTCCGGGTCTATAAAAAGCGCGTCAATGTCGATCAGGATGTCTACCCCGCCATCCGCTGTGCGCATGGTCTTCGCCACTGCAACGTTTGCACCTCGACTGGTGCCATAGATGATGCCCACGCCTCTGGCGTCGAAACGGTCCTGGACGGACCGGACGAAGTTCGCTGAGTAGACCACCCCCGCGTCATTTGAAATTTGCAGCACCTCGGCGGCAAGCCTGGTCAGAAGCTGGTTCGGGTATTGGGTCGGATCCGCCACAAACTCGCGCAACTCTTCCGGGAGGTATTCCACGATCACCTGTCGTTGGAGCCCTTGATTCGGCTCGGCATTGGTCATTCCGACAGGTTATCGGAGGGGAAGAAGTAGTCGGGGGCTCTCTGAACAAGGCGAACGGCAAGTTGAGTCCGATCGGGGCGAGTCGAGTTGTGCGTGGAGCCTCTGAGGGGGCTGCGAGTGATTTCGCTCGTACGGCACGCAGGCTGCCGACGATGCCTGTCCTGTACTGGGGGAACGCCCGCTGCGCGTCCGTGCGACCCTAGTCTTGATCTAAGGGCAGACTATGACTGTGCCCCCAATGGATGCGTCCTCCAATCCCAGCCACATCGACGCGGGACTCGGAGGTGGAGACGCGCAGGTGATCGCGAGTCGCGCGATGGTCGCTCAAGACGCGAAGTGGTTGTCCAATGCTTTGATCTCGGCTCGTGGAGAAGATGGGGTCTGGTCAATAGCGCTCTTCGGTCACGCAACGCGAGTTGTGTTCGAAGGATCTAAGATCGCACGTGACGAGCGACTTGGCGTGCCCGCACTCGCGGAACTGTTGACCACACAGCATGCAGCGGAAATTGAGCGATCGCGCCAAGCGAGCAAGCTTCTCGACGACAAGTTGATATCGCTGGCGGAACTCCGGGCTGAGATGGCCTCTACCTACGCGGCGCATCATGCGCGATTTACCGGGAACGCAGTCTGGTTCGCGCGCGGTCTAGAGACGGACTTGGCTCTAGCGACTCTCAACGACCGGGTTATCGCCGCGTCGATCCCGCTGGATCGACGCTTCGGGTTGGAAGCACTCGATGAATCGTCGGTAATGCCGCTCGCAGAGACGTTGGGGAGCGCGTTGACCGTTTTAGCTGCGATGACCGGTGAGACCTCGATACAAGTGACCCCTGTGGACTATCAACGCATCGGTCGGGTCACCTGGCGCGACCGGCTGGCGGGACGAGAGCTGAAGCGGTCGTACGAATCAAATATGGCCATCGAAACGAAGTTCATACTCCTTCTGGTTGAGTCCGAGGTGGCGACTTCGGCTGAGGTGCTTCCGCACACCGCGGGTGGGATCCAGCTTTCGGTTTTCCGCTCACAGACGGTTGTTCTGTTCCACGCGCTCTCCACAATCCGCGCCGTACTCGACGCGGAGCCCGGGTTGTCGGCGCGTTCCAATCCCATGCTTCAATTCCTGCAATCGGAGGAAGCCGCATACTTCCTCAAAGATCCGGCGTTCAGGATGGTCCGCAATTATGCGATGCACTACGGCATCCGTGACCCGGCTTTCGTACTAGACCTGCAGGCGCCGATGTTTGGTCTTGTCGAGTCATTGACAGGGGAACGAATTCAGGAACTGGCCGACCAGGTGGCAGGTTCGACTATCGCCCTTGCAGACCTGCTTCGAGACTGGCGGGTGCAATAGAGCCGGGGCACTTGCTTCGGCTCCCGGCCCAGCGGCGCCGGGTCCTTAGAATATGCAGTATTTGAGGCACCAGGTCATATCGCCGGACCGTAGTTTCCAATCTCGCGGAACCCGACGTCAGTCTCCCGCCGTCGCGCGACGTCATCCTGCCTTTGAAACGTCATCCAGGTGATTGCCTCGAAGGCGCCGCCAATCCTAAATTTCAGTTGCCACGCCTCTTGCAGATCGAGGCGGCGTACCTCCTAAGCGATAGCGGAGGAGCGCGCGGTGACGGTGTCGATGCGGGTGATGAGCGCCGGCGACGGCTACAAATACCTGCTGCGCACAGTCGCTGCCGCAGACGGGCAGCGGCCGCTGTCCACGCCGTTGACCCGTTACTACAGCGCGAAAGGAACGCCACCGGGTCAATGGATGGGAAGTGGCCTCCGTGGCCTGGGCGCGGGTTGCATCGTCGAGGGCGACGAAGTTACGGAGGCACAGCTGCAGAGGTTGATCGGATTGGGGTGCGACCCGGTCGACGGTTCGCCTCTCGGTTGCGCCTATCCCGTGTACCGAAGCCCAACAGATCCAGCGCAGAGCGGCGTGTCCCGGGCGACGGAGACCCGGCGACGTGCGGTCGCCGGGTACGACTTCACTTTCTCGATTCCGAAGTCGGCAAGCATCCTCTGGGGCCTGGCTGACGCAGCGACGCAGTCGCGGATTGTGGAAGCGCATCACGCGGCGGTTGCCGAGGTCGTCGCGTTCATGGAGCGCGAGGTCGCGGCGACGCGGACGGGAACCACGGCTGACGGCGGAGCCGTTGCGCAGGTCGATGTGACTGGCCTGATCGCCACGGCGTTCGATCATTTCGACAGCAGGGCTGGTGACCCGCATCTGCATACGCACGTGGTCATCAGCAACAAGGTGCAGACCGTGCTGGACGGTAAGTGGCGCTCGCTCGATGGGCGGCCGATGCACGCGGCTGTGGTTGCGCTGTCCGAACTGCACGAATCTTTGTTCGCTGACGCCTTGACCCGATCCTTGGGCGTCGGGTGGGAGGTACGCGAGCGGGGGAGGGATCGCCACCCCGCATGGGCGATCAACTTCGTACCTGAGGCACTCGTCGCGGAATTTTCGACCAGGTCACGACGCATTGATATTGAGACCGACGAGTTGATTGAAGCGTACGTCGAGAGGCACGGTCATCGTCCCGGGCCGGCCACCATCATGAAGCTGCGCGCCCAAGCGACTCTCTCCACACGACCCGCAAAGCATGTGCGCTCGCTCGCAGAACTCACTGGAGAATGGCGTGCACGCGCGGAGCTGGTGTTGGGACGGGATGCGACAACGTGGGCGAGCGCCGCATCCGCCGGCTCCTCCGTGCTGGTGATACGCGCGGAGGATGTGCCGCCCGAAACCGTCCATTCGCTGGGGTTGAGCGTGATGACGGCGGTCAGCGAGAAGCCGTCCACCTGGCGGCATTGGAACTTGACGGCCGAAGCCGCCCGCCAGACGATGCACCTCCGATTCGCGTCGGCAGCTGACCGCGAAGCCGTCCTCGGCCGTGTCGTCACTGCCGCCGAAAGAGCGTCGCTGCGGATCACACCCCCGGAGCTTGCGTCGACTCCGGAGGCATTCCGGCGGAACGATGGGTCTTCGGTGTTTCACCCGAAGCACTCCATCGTTTTCACGTCGTCGGAGTTGCTCGACGCGGAGGCCCGACTGCTCGAACGCGCGGCCGATGAGACTGGACCGCGACTCGCACCGGCAATCTTGCGTTCGGTTTCCCGGACGAAGCTGCCGGGTGGCGGAGTACTGGCCGAAGGTCAGCTCGGAGCGCTCACGAAGATCGCCGGTTCCGGACGCGTCATCGATGTCCTCGTGGGCCCGGCCGGCGCCGGCAAGACAACGGCAATGCACGCGCTTCGTCGAGCCTGGGAGGCGGCACATGGTGCGGGCTCGGTTGTCGGCCTCGCCCCCTCGGCGGCTGCCGCACAGGTTCTAGGGGAAGATCTCGGCATCACCACCGAGAACCTGGCCAAATGGTGGCAGAACCACCTCGTTTCTGGGGCGACGTTCGGCGCCGCTCAACTGGTGATCATCGACGAGGCGTCTCTGGCAGGAACACTGTCTCTGGACCGGGTCACCGCACTCGCTGCGAACGCCGGCGCGAAAGTCCTCCTGGTTGGCGACCACGCCCAGTTGCAGTCGGTTGATGCGGGCGGTGCGTTCTCGCTGCTCGTCCATCATCGAGCAGACGCGCCCGAGCTCGTCGACGTGTACCGCTTCATTGAAGACTGGGAGAAGACGGCCTCCCTCGCCCTGCGTCAGGGCGACCCCGAGTCCGTCGATCAATACATCGGGCACAATCGCATTCGTGAGGGCAGCACTGAGGCAATGGCGGAGGCTGCATACGAGGCGTGGCGTGTAGACACTCGAGTCGGCAAACGAACGGTTCTGATCAGCGACTCGAACGAGGCCGTGGCGTCACTGAACACACGCGCCCGCACAGAACTGATTCTCGAGGGTCGTGTCGACGCTCTTCGTGAAGTACACCTGCATGACGGAACCCGTGTGGCTGCCGGTGACACGATCATTACGCGCCGCAACGATCGTCGGCTCCGCGCGGCCCGATCCTGGGTGCGCAACGGTGACCGCTGGACTGTGATCGCAGTGCGGCGGAACGGCTCGGCCGAAGTCCGACGGCTTGGGCGGCGATGGGGGAGCGCCGTGGTGCTCCCTGCCGAGTACATGAAGCGCCACGTCGAACTCGGCTACGCCGTCACCTCCCACCGTGCACAAGGCATCACCACCGACACCGCTCACGTCATCGTCGCCTCCAGCACGACGAGGGAGAACTTCTACGTCGCCATGACGCGCGGCCGCGAGGCGAACACGGCCTACGTGGCCGTCGATCAGCCGGATTTCGCGCACTTCGGACCTCGCCTGGGGAATGGCGCCGACTCGACAGGGCGCAGTGTCCTCTATGGGGTGCTGCAGCACATCGCCGCCGAGTTGTCTGCGCACGAGACGATCGTGGCGGAGCACGACGCTCGGGGATCGATCGCGCAACTCGCGGCTGAGTACGAAACCATCGCGGCTGCCGCGCAGCGTGAGAGGTGGGCTTCAGCTCTGCGAGAAACCGGGCTCACCCAAAGCCAAGCCGATGACGCCATCCATTCAGAAGCGTTCGGGGCCCTGGCGGCCGAGTTGCGTCGAGCTGAGGCACACCACTACAACGTCAGAAGCCTTCTCCAGCGGATCATTGCGGCCCGCGGGTTCGACGACGCCCAAGACATCGCGGCCGTCCTGCACAGCCGGATCGCCTCGGTGATAGCTCGAGACCCCGGTGCCGGCCGACCCGGGCGCGCGCCAGCACTGGTGGTCGGGCTCATCCCGGCAGCGGTCGGGCCAATAGAACCTGACCTGCGGCGCGCTCTCGACGAACGCGGCGCCATGATGGAGGCTCGAGCGAGTGCCGTCCTCGATGCGGCATTGCTCGTCAGGGCCCCGTGGACTCGGGCGTTGGGGTCCACGCCACAGGGCTCCGGGTCCGTCGCGTGGCGACAATGCGCCTGCACGGTCGCGGCTTACCGGGACCGTTACGGCGTCGTCAGTGCGAGAACCCTCGGTCCGCCCCTTTCATCGGTGGCACAGGAACGGGACGTCGCCAGTGCTCGTGCCGCAATCCGCAGAGCACAGCAGCTAGCTGGAGAAGACCACCGCTTCGAGGCATCACCAAACGTGGTTCAGTCGGGACCTCGGTCTGTCGGCATCCGCTTCTAGTCGGAGTTAGCGGCCAGGAGCGCTACCGGGGTCGTGAATCTGCCCATCCCGACATCGTCTGAACGCTCGATCTCCCGAGGTGCACGAACGCGCGCGATTTCGGCCAGTAGAGCAGCCCACCTGTAATCGGGAGAGACTCTACTCCCGGGGTCAATCGTTTCGGCCGTATGGAGGCACCTCGACTGCGAATCTATTCGGACGGGTCAAACGAGACCGCGCTAACGATTGAGCCAATCGCCCGAACCGAATGCGCTCTGAGTCGCGTGATCCGTCGCGACGACACCCCCATTCTGCGGCCAACGCATTTTCCGAGATGAAGCGTTCGTGGCGTCGCCCGGCGGCCCTCGGTTCGTAGAGGGGCCGCCTATCCGTTCTGTCGCGATCGGACGACCTCGGTGCCGTCGCAACGCCGCCGGGTGGAGCGCTCCACACCCTTGGGCCCACTCGGGTCCAGCGATGGGGAAGCCCTACCTTGCTGGACTCCTTCTCACGGGCATGCGAGCCGGATAGCATCCTCGCATGAGCGCCGCCTCAAGTCCTCACCCGACACCTTCTGAGCTTCGTGCTGGCGAGGCGTCGCGAGTCTGCAGCGGATGCTCCTGAGTATCATGCGTTGGTGGCACACCCTCTACCGAAGTTGGCAACACGGCCTCGTCGGCGATGACGGAGAAATGTTCTCTAGCGCGCTAGACCCGACGAACATTCATCTCGAACAAGACATCTTTAACCTCATCGCTGGCCGATAGTCACTCCACTTAATGTGTAATCCGCTAAGGCCTAATCCGCGGTGAAAGGCGTGAGCACAGCGAGGAGGACGGGGCCAGAGACCATTGCGGTCCGCCGCTGACAGCGGATAGCGATAATTGGCCTTCGCGATGCGGGCTAGTCAACTTGCGGTGTGGGCGTTTGACGCTTAATCGTCCGGGCAACCCAGCCGATCATCAGATCGGTGGCGCTGTCGAACTTCGGCCACAGAGCAGAATAGATCAGGAACACGGGCGAGAACACGATGAACGCGACTCCCGCCGTGCCGAAGTTTGATACTCCTTCGATAGTGGCTGCGCCCGGCACAAATGCGAGATAGAGCAGCCAACCGCCGACTGTCACAGTACCTATGGCAAGGCAACCCCACGCAACGAGACGAAGAAGCCGCGCGAAACCCTGTACCCCGATCAGCGACTTCGCGAGACGAGACGCGAGGTGCGTTCTGGCATCCACCAGCTTCACCCGGCCCTGATCATTGTCGGGCATGCTGTCAATCGCTTCACTTAGCAACTTGATTCGTTTGATTGCTGACGGCTCTCCGCGAGCGATGAACAACTGCACACCGACCGTCGACACACCTGCAACCACCGCGACTGCAAGCGGCACCCATTCAGCCACGATCGGACCTTTCCCCAGACGACATTCCCAAAGCATATTGCTTTACAAGCCAAGCCAAGCGGCGCGGCCATCCTCCGATATTCGACGATTTGATCGCTCTCCGTTTACCCGTAGACGGTCCCCTATCGGCGCATTTCGCCTTCAGGGTGGCCGGCGACGCGGACGATGGCCCTCCCATTGGGTTTGGCGTGGGACATCGATACGCCACCAGAATGAGGTCAATCCCATTTCCCGAAACGTCGGAGTCTTCCCTGTGCCATTGAGCCCGCAGCAGACCATCGTGAGCGCGACCAGACTGGCGATCCACCCGGCAACCGCTGCGCTCCACCAGCTGCTCGAGTCGTACCTGCAGGGAGCCACGCCGAACGCCGTTCATCCCCAACGAGGTCCGGCCCGCGCCTATAGTGCGGACAGATGATGAGGACACAGATTGCCGAATAATTTGAAACCAGGCACCCGCAGGACCGGCGACCTGATTGACTTCGATCCAGATACGCCGAAGGTCAAAGTCACGCTGGAGTGGTCGGAAAAAGGCATTAGCGTCGAAATCCCGTGGTCGGGACCCGACGACTACTACGCGTCCTGGTTTCTCCGCGACGCGTTCCAGGGCCTCGCTGCGAAGAACAACAAGCCGATACCAAGGCGCCTGCTGTTTACGGACTCACACGGCTCCGTTCTCCTGGTCGACTGCTGGCCCAAGGGCTACCACACGAACTTTGCCGCCGGAACAGGAAGGATGTGGGCTTCCTATGCGGTGATGGACGTTGGCACTGATCTCGATTTCTCGCGGCTCGATGGCATCCGGTCAGAGGTGTCCGGCCTGCGTGAGTGGCTTCAGGTGAGCAGCGTTTCGGAGAACTTCGATCCGTCGTCGCAGACGATGACGATCGTCGGCAAATCGGCAAACCCGATAAACGTCAACCAGGATTTGACGCTGGTTCCGACGTGGCTGACGGAGCGGCCGGACGGTGAGGAATCGATCGTGCTCCGCGACTACGTCGCGTGCGAGACGAGGGCGACGACGCCGGGCGCCTGGGAGGACTTGGCTGAAGCTCATCGCGGCGTGCGGGACTTGCTCGTCTTCGCTCGCTGGCGGCGAGAGACTTGTAACGTGACGTTCGCCACCCGCGCGGACGATCCGATTGTGACGCTCGACGGCGAGGAGCACGGTGAGCAGTGGCGCGCTGTGATGTCACCGCGTCATGAGGATCCGCCGGCGGCGGTCACCGGCTATCGGCCCCATCTGATGGAGTACGACGAGATCGGCGGCGCAGCAGGTGTGGCGCGGTGGCTGAAACTGCGCGACGAGTTCAGTCGCGCCCTCGACCCGATCGTGTCCGACCGGTACCTTCAGCGCGTGCCAGCGGTTACGCACCTCGCACAAGTCGGGCCTGGGCTTGAAGCTCTCGGATACCTGATTCTGAAGAATCGGGACGGCGTGGGATCTACCGCCGCGAAAGATTCGCCTTTGCGACAACGCCTGGACCGGATCGCGTCGGACGTTGATGGAGCGCTACCGTTCGACGGCGCGACGTGGGCGGCCGAAATGACAAGCGCCTACAACGGGATTAAGCATGCCAACCGCAAGTTACCTTCCGAACTCAACCTGTTGAACAGGTGGAGCGAATCAATCGTCGTGATGCGTGCATGGGTTGCTTTAGAGCTCGGGGCCTCCAAAGAGCTTGTGAAGCGCCGGCTTGAGCTTGATCCAGCGGCCGCTCGCTTCAGCGCCCGCAGCTGACGACCCCCTCTGGGTCGGAGGGGTGCGCGGCAGGGAATGACGATAGCTTGGTCCACGGAGTGCGGGGCAGCGCCGCAAGCGGAACCCATCGGCTTAACGCCCGATCTATTTGAAGTGCAACGGAGATAAATGTCCAAGTCTGTCGAGAATGGGACTCGTCCCTGGGTCCGCGTGCTCATCCTTAGCGTTGCGATGGTCATTCTGGGCATAGTGGTAGTGCGGACGACCGGACAAATCATCCCGAACGATCCGTCCGAGGCTGTACTCGTGCAGAACAGCATCCTCCTGTTGGTGCTTGGTTCGGTTATTCTCGAAAAACACTTCACCGCCCCGGGTGATGCACTAGTCAACGCATTCACTGCTCTCATCACGATTATTCCGCTCTTTCCATCTGTCTCGCGCGGTCCTTGGATAGCCGTCGCAACGTATTTGGTACTCGTGATGGTGGCAGGCATCGTTTGTTTATCCCTGCAGTCCGCTGGCCATGGCGGCAGAGTCGGCAAGGCAATGGCCGTGGCCTACCTCGTAGCTTCAAAATTGGGTAGGGCACAGGTCGTCTTCTCGGTCGTATTTCTAGCCGCGATCTTCTTCTTTGCTAGTGAACGGTCTGCACTTGCTCTACCGTTGCTTGTCTTCTGGGGTCTATATCTCGCGATCTGGCCGTTGGGTATACCGCAGTTCATCAGCCGACTGAAAAAATCTTCCGCATGGCGCGGAGTCTTGGTTGGGAATCTGGACCGGATCGACAGCCCAAATATCGCACGAGTCGCGCTTGCGACGAGCGAATCTTGGCCGGGTGGAGATGCTTCCGTGGCGATACACCTTCATGACGGCTCCGCGAGATGGGGGATTCCGTTGTTTCGCGAGAATCGCAGCGATGGCTCGTGGGCGACGTTCCTTATCTCCCCTCAGATCGTCCCTGGCAGTGGTCGGGCCGGTACCGTTGTTCTGCCACCTTCGGCTGAGGCAGGCCCAACATGTTCTGAGCTAGTTGCTGGTCTTGCGGGGGTCGTGGGCGCGTCACTCGTCGGAATCGTACGGGAGGGCTCTAACCTGTCGCGTTTACGGGTCGAGATTCTCCCGGACAGTCAAGTCAGCTCGGGGCAGGTATTTGTGGTCCCTTCCAGTGAAGGACCTGTCCATTATCAGGTCGCTGAAGCCGAAACAGCTGAGGAGTCATTTGGTGGCCTTAACTATGGCGCACACATCGCCTCCGCCACGCAGATCGGCTTGCTGAAGAACGGTCGATTCGAGCGGTTCAACTATCTACCGATGATGAATGAGCTTGTCTTCGAATGGCCCACTCCGGTCGTCGAGCTTGGCAACGACGATCGTCGGTTCACTTTGGGTGTTGTTCCAGGCACGGGCGTGTCGCTGCGTGGGGACTTTGTACAGAATCTCGAGTCACACACCGCCATATTGGGCACGACCGGAAGTGGAAAGACCGAGTTCGCCTTCGACTTGATCCGCCACGCTCTGCAGAACAGGGTGAACGTGATCTGTATAGACCTCACTTCTCAATATGCTCCCCGCCTTTCCGATCTCGACCCTGTGCAACTCTCGATTTCCGCCGCGCAAGCCGCCGACCTCGGGAAACGGCTCTTTGAGGCAGAAACTGGGGCCTATGGCGGCGGGGCTGAGAAGAAGGTGCTGGATCAGTTCGCGAAGGACATCCGCGCTGATATTCGCAAGGCGCTCGAGGACTTCTTCGCAGGTAGTGCGGGGTCTCTAGGTCTCATTGAGCTGAACGAAATTTCGAATACGAAGGCAACCCTATGGATCACCGAGATGTACCTCAGCACTCTTCTCGAACTAGCAAGAGAAGGCAAGACGGGAAACAATAAGACCGTAGTAGTTGTGGAAGAAGCCCACACGGTCATGCCAGAAGCATCCTTCTCTGGACTTGGTGATTTCGACTCCAAAGGCACAATCGCGAAAATTACCCAGATCGCTTTGCAGGGACGTAAATACGGGGTAGGGCTTTTGGTGCTCGCTCAGCGCACGGCAACGGTCAGTAAGTCAGTTCTGACTCAGTGCAACACGATAGTTTCGTTTTCCTGCGTCGATGATACAAGTATCAATTTCCTCCGAAATGTTTATGGGTCGACGATCGCGGAAGGTCTGCCCCAACTTCCTCGCCTACGAGCCATCGCCCACGGCCTATGGATTGATGCCGAGCAGCCCATCGCATTTGACGTGCCCTATGACAAGAACAAAGCGGACAGGAAAGGGTGGGCATTGCAAACCCAACCCCAACCTCAAAACGGAACTGCGTCAACTACGGCTGCGCCCATAGCTCTGCCGGTTAGCGCACCGATGGAGGACGCACCGTTCTAGCCTGTACTGCTAGCGCGCATGCTGGCGCGTGTGAACGACTGTGGTTCCGACGCGGTCGCGCACAGGGTTCCGCGTTCTGGCACGCCGAACTGCGAACCAAACCGACTGCGAGGTGTCCCACGGGTGCCGTCGACTGTCGTGGACAGGCGCATGCTGCTGCCCGAAAAGGGGTCGCGGAGGAACCGTGAGGTGCAGGTTTCCCATGCCAAGCTGAGCAGGCTGTCCTCGACGAAGAAAGTACATAATGGGCCTTTTTGACCGACTTTTCGGCCGCCGCACGAAGAACACCGCGACCTCGCCTCAGGCTCGACCGGTGCGCCGGGCGACACAGAGTAGCGAGCCGACATTCGCGATCATCGATGTTGAAACGACCGGGCTCTCACCTCGGATGGACCGAGTCCTCGAGCTTGCGATCGTCCACGTCGACGCCCAGGGGCGGGTGGTCGACGAATGGGCGACGCGTTTCAACCCGGAGGGGCCGGTCGGTGCGACACACATCCATGGCATCCGGGACGCGGACGTCGCGGCCTCGCCGTTCTTCCGAGACCTCGCGCCCACCGTTGCGTCCCGCCTGCAGGGGCTGCCGGTGGCCGCTCACAACGCGTCCTTCGACCTGGCGTTCCTTCGAGCGGAGTTTGCCACAGCCGGCTGGGATACGCCATCGATCCCGTCATTTTGCACCCTGCACGCGAGCCACCACTACATGCCTGATTTGGCCCGCCGCAAACTAGCTGACTGCTGTTGGGCGACCGGCGTAACGCTCGACAATGCGCACTCCGCACTCGGCGACGCTCGGGCAACGGCAGGGCTCATGAACCGCTACATGGCCGGGCACGGCGGTGCCGAGGTCCACTCTGATCTGCTGACTCTGCCCTCGCACGCACGAACTGTCCTCTGGCCCGCAGGCCCCAGCCGTCAGCCCACGCCCCGGCAGCGC
Organism: Mycetocola zhadangensis; assembly: GCF_003668565.1. Classification (GTDB taxonomy): domain Bacteria; phylum Actinomycetota; class Actinomycetes; order Actinomycetales; family Microbacteriaceae; genus Mycetocola_A; species Mycetocola_A zhadangensis. Next base: position 1,300,875 of record NZ_RCWJ01000001.1, on the reverse strand, counting down.
GTAGCGCCTAGGCCGAGCAACAGCCGCCCCATCGATAGTCGACCTGTCCGCTTTACCCCGGCACGCGCGAAACAGCCGCCACTCATCAAACAGCTCACCGCGCTGAGTCTGCTTGAAGTCGTCGACGAGGGCGCACCCGAAGGCACGACGGCGTACCTCGAAACGCTGTTGGAATGCCTCGAAGACGGCGACCTGTCCGACACCGAGACGGCTCATCTGGCCGACCTGGTCAGAGCATACGAACTTAGCGACGCGGACGTAGCAGCGACCCATCGCGCCTGCCTCCTCGCTCTCGCGCATCGAGCACTCGACGACGGGCACGTCTCCAACGACGAACGAGCCGAGCTGTACTCTCTGGCCGAACTGCTTACAGTGCCACGCAGCACCGTGTTAGGAGCCATCAAGCACGCCGATGCTGCTCGCGCCACCCGAATGAGCGCAGGCCTCCTTCCGCTCCCCGACGGTTGGACACACGGCGAACCGCTCCGCGTGGGCGACAAGGTCGGCTTCACCGGATGCGACGAAGCACAGCGCGAAAAGCTTGAGAAGCGCGCCGAAGAACTCGGTGTGCGCGTAGCTGGCAGTATCTCCCGCCTCACCACATTGCTCGTGACCGATGGAACGTTCGCCGGCACCAAGCTCGCAAAGGCGACGGAAATCGGGACACGCGTCGTGCACCCAGATGTGTTCGAAATTCTGCTCACACACCTACAGCCGGCATCCATGCAGCGGGTCGGGACGCAATTCACCCCGCGACTCCAAGTCGCCTCAGAAACAACGTCGGTTGCTCAATCGGCCACCCCCGTAATCACGGTACCCCCGGCACAAGTTCGCGCATGGGCAGCCGCGAACGGATACGCCATCGGAGTTCGGGGGCGTCTGCCCCTCGAAGTGGTAGACGCATTCACTGCAGCAAGCTCATGAAAACCGTGCAGAAGCGGTTGGATGCCCGGAACCAGGGGGAAGTTACATGACGACCGCACCGGATGTGCAGTACGAGACACGGTCCGTGAAAACGGTTCGCGGCATGGAAACCAGGACCAGAGCCAAGATAGAAAACGAAGGCTGGGAGTTCGTCTCTCAAACTCAAGGAACAGTACGGTCGGAGTTGAATTTCCGGCGCCAGAAGCCGAAGACCCCGTGGAAACTGATCGGAATCGGCGGCGGCGTAGTCGCACTCCTTATCGCCGTGCTCCTCATCATCAACGCGATCGGAGGCGGAGGTAGTGGAAGAGAAGGCGATGAGAGCTCGCCGTCGCCAACTCCGTCCCAGGTGGCACCAAGCGAGGCAAGCGCACCATCAGCCGCGCCCGAGCCCGCCGCCGTGATCACAGACACTTCCGTTGATGAGTTACTCGAAAGGCTCAACTCCGCCGAGATGGGTGGAGTCAAGGTTGGGGATCAATTCCGGCTGAATGGCGAGTTGTTCATGTCCGATCTATGGATGACCGGGGCATCCGGAGACTTTTTCGTCATGCTCAAGGCTCAGGACGGAGCCCAGGACTTGCCCGTGTTCGTCGATGAGTCGGATACGGCGGGGTGGCAGGACGGTACAAAGGTGGAGATGGTCGTAGAGATGGTAGAGGCCACGATTGATGGTGAGACCACGGACGGCTGGCTGCGGGCCAAGTCCGCGACGACAAGCCCCTGACCAATGACGTGCGTCGGCAGGCGTGCGCTAGCGCGTCTGAACGTCCGCGGTTCCGACGCTGTCCCGCAATTGGGTTCCCCCTTGGACGTTCCCGCTGAGGGTTCCCGTTCTGGGTGTGCTGGATGGCAGTTAGCCGAGCTTCGTAGCCGATATGGTCAAACTCGGAATCAGATTTCGGCGAAGTCGTGCAGAGCGCGACGCGATCAAAGGGGAGAGGTCGAGCGGGGGCGCTGCTTGGCGGCGACTTCGCGTAGATCGACGACGGACACGTCACCGCAGCCCAGACGGATTCGCGGATGTCGCAAGCTGCCACTAGCGTGATGAACACGGCTAGGGCGCCGAGGGGAGGGGCCCGAAATGGCGGAAACGCTCGGAACAATCATTGGCGTGATCGTCGTTGTTGTGATCCTTCTGACGCCGGTCGCGCTGCTGGTGACGCTGATCGTGTGGCTGATGCGGCGAAGCGGACGTAAATCAGCGCAGGTCCCGCCCCATGCCCGTCGGACAGGCAACGTGGCAGTGCCGATCGCGTCTCCGCCGGCGGCACAGGTCGTCGCACCCGGATGGTACCCCGATACCTCGTCAGGTGGCCAAAGCCGGTGGTGGGATGGCGCTCGGTGGACGATTCTTGCGCACGAGCACCCGGCCGATTCGGCGTCGACCCACCCAACGTTGCCTACGGGGAAGCCGCAGTCCGTTGAGCCGTTGCTGCCAGCGGCTAAGGCCGCGCATGTGGCGGCTGAGAGCGTGCCACGTACCCCCGCGCCAACTTTCAGGACTCGCCGCGATATCCGTGCGGCGGAGCGAGAGGACGAAGCCCAGCGCGCCGCGCAGGAAGCCGGACTGGGGGTGACGGCTGGTGGCCTCCAAGCGAATGGTAACCCAGTCGCGTACGAGAACTACGTGGATTTCAGTGCTGGCGCACCGATGGTTCGCGCAATCCGGGCGCCGATAGCCTCAGTCCCCGCAGCTGCCCGAAGCGTGATCGCTTCCGTTCCTGCTGTCGTTAGGTCGGCTCTTGCGGCGGGCACATTGGGTTTCGTCGAGCCAGCTTCATCAACGGATGCCGACTCGGCTGAGGCGCAGCCACGAAACGAATTTATCGGCGGGGGTCGATGGATACGGCACGGTGAGACGGTCCATGTGGCAGGATATGCAATCCGGGGCGGGCTGATCTACGTCGGGTCCGGACTCAGATCCCCGTACGGTGGGGTAGAGCCTTCGCTGATCGATCCCATGTTGGACGTCAACCGACACTCGGCGCGAAGAACCGTCGATCAACTGGGGTACTGGCCTTCCTACGCTTCGATAAGCGCCGTGTCTCGCGCCGGTTATCTGCGCTGGCTCGCGGACGGTCGCCGCGAGAAACTCGCGCCAACGGGGTTCATGTTTCTGTTCATGTACGGGCTGGAGCGTCGCGTGCTCGTGGACGGCGTCGATGACGCGACCGAGCTGCGGCATATTCGCGACGAGATGCTCAGGCTTCAGGCGGCGTACCGTTCGTCGAGTTCGTCGTTCAATGGATATTCGACCAACTTCATTCAGCTTCTCGACCTGTTGTTGCTGCAGAGGGACCCCGCTTCAGATTTATCGCCACCGCGTCCTTCTGAGAACCGATTCTCCATGCCGGTCGCGATCCGCGTGCAATTAGGGCGCCTCTCAGCGGCTGGCCAGCCGATACCCGCAGCATTGGCTTTCGCGTGGGCGTGGTTCACTCCGGCGATTACTCTGCGGACACCGGCGACGAGGTGCCGTCAGGAGTATGAGGCCCTCTTCAAGGTCTTGTATCGGGAGAGATGCGGAGTCGGCGTGGTGGTCCCGCCGGTCAAGAGGGCGATGTCGTTCACCTACACTCCGGCTAGCTCTGGCATTGGTGCAACGGAAACGACGCTCCAGGGCATCCCCGATGTGTTCGACGCGGTTGAACCACGGCTCCTTCTGATCTCGATTGCGAACTCTGCTCAATCGATGCTGGATGGCTACAGCCGTTACATCGGTAAGAATCCGGGATCGGAGACATCGTTAGAAGCTATATCGCGGCTGCCAGCTCCCCTCATCAACGCGACCCTCGACGGAGTTAGCGCGCTGCGTGAGTGGGCTGAAGCGCTCAGTAAAGCAGGCTTGCAGGGTGCAGCTTCCGACCTGTTTCGGCTGTGGGGGCACAGCGAGCACACGTCTCGGTTGACCAAGGCGGAGTCGGTGCCGATTGCTCAACTCCTGGGCGAGCTCGGGTTTGGCGTCGAGCCGGATGTCCGCTTCGGCGGTGAACCGTTCTCCAGAGATCGGCCCGTGCTTGTTTTTCCAGCGCCCGTTGGAGGATCTCGATCGCCTACGGCAGAGTACGACGCGGCTCAGCTTCTCGTGCATCTTGCTGTCGCAGTCAGCGCTGCCGACGGCCACATTGTCGACGTTGAAAGATCGACGCTGCTGCAGCACATCAAGTCTTCTTTGGGACTCAGCGACGAAGAAAAGGTTCGACTCCACTCTCACGCACGATGGGTCGCCACCGGCGCCTCCAAGCTCAACGGGCTCCCAAAGCGGGTAGCCGAATTGAGCTCGAAGCAGAGCTCGGGCTTGGCAGACCTCCTTATTCGCGTCGCCGTCAGTGATGGGGTCATCGCGAAAGAAGAGGTCGACATGCTGATGCGTATCTTCGCTGTGCTCGGCCAGAATCCTTCGTTGGTCGCATCACGGCTGCACACTGCGCTCTCGTCCACCCAGGTGGCGATCGAGCCTCGCACTGTCGACGACGAGCCGATCACGGTGTGGCGCGCGCCGTCCCCAGTCGCTGGGCAGTCGATTCCCGCCAAGCCCTCTGATCCGAAGGCTGCAATCCCGGCGGACGCGCAGCCGAACGGGCTCGTTCTCAACCGACAGCTCATCGATCTGACTATTCAAGAGACAGCTCGAGTGTCTGCACTCCTGCGTGACGTGTTCGCCGAGGACGAGCCTTCCGTGGTGGCGAGCCCAGCAGTTGAGGTTACGTGCTTCGGTCCCCTTGATTCTGCCCACTCCGAACTGCTTGGGCGGCTGGCGGGACTCTCACGAATTTCGCGCCCCGACTTCGAGGAGATCGCTCGAGTTCTCGACGTGCTGCCGAACGGTGCCTTGGACACCCTCAACGAAGCCGCCCTCGATGTGGCTGATGACCTATTGCTGGAGGGTGATGACACCTTGTTCCTCAACCTCGACGTACTACAGGAGATGATGAAGTGACCGAACCCAACACGATTCGCCCTCGCGACCGCGATGCAGTGCTGCAAGCCCTTCGCACCGGTGTTGTGCCACGCACCGGCCAGCAGCACATCCAAGTGGGACGCGCCAACGAGGTGCGAGCGCTCCTCACCGACATCGAGCGGGTTGCGGATGGGGGTTCGGGCGTTCGCTTCGTCATCGGTGACTACGGATCTGGGAAGACTTTCTTCCTGCATCTGGTGCGATCGATGGCGTTGCAGCAGAAGCTCGTCACGGTGCACGCCGATCTTTCGCCAGATCGCCGGCTGCAGGCGACCGGGGGTCAGGCACGAAGCCTCTACGCAGAGCTGATGCGCAACATGTCGACGCGCGCCAAACCGGATGGCGGCGCCATGACCAACGTCCTCGAGCGCTTCATCACCGAAGCGTTGAACGAGTCGAAGACCTCGAACCAGGCGGTTGAAGTGGTTATTCGAGAGCGGCTGGATGAGCTGACGGAGCTCACCGGCGGCTATGATTTCGCCGAGGTTGTAGCCAAATACTGGGAGGGTCACGACAACGGAAACGAGCAGCTCAAGTCCGACGCGGTGCGGTGGATGCGCGGGGAGTTCACGACGAAGACCGACGCTCGCAATGCCCTCGGCGTCCGCACCATCGTCGACGATTCGAACGTCTACGACCAGCTCAAATTGCTCGCAGTCTTTGTGCGCTTGGCCGGGTTCGGTGGTTTGCTGGTGTGCCTGGATGAGATGGTCAATCTGTACAAACTCGCGCACACGCAGGCGCGCAATGCCAACTACGAACAGATCCTGCGGATCGTCAACGACGCTACGCAAGGCACGGCCATTGGTCTCGGGTTCGTCATGGGCGGTACGCCGGACTTCTTGATGGATCCGCGAAGAGGCCTCTACTCGTATTCAGCTCTCCAAACGCGCCTTGCCGAGAACGCCTTCGCCGTGGACGGGCTTGTCGACTATTCCGGCCCGGTCATTCGGCTGCCGGGACTTACTCCGGAAGATCTATTCGTTCTTCTCTGCAAGCTGCGTCACGTGCAGGCATCGGGCGATCCGGAGGCCTACCTCATGCCGGATGACGGTATCCAGGCATACATGGCCCATTGCCAGACTCGAATTGGAAATTCCTACTTCCGCACCCCACGCACGTCGATCAAGAGCTACCTGGATCTTCTCGCAGTGCTCGAGCAGAACCCCGATCGAGGTTGGGTCGACCTCGTCGGCACCGTTCAGATCGCCGAGGAAGTTAATCCTGATCTGGAGCCGATCGACGGGGGCGGCGAGTCGGACGGCTGGGCTGAGTCTGCACCGGCGGCATCTAACGGGCCGAGGTTCGCGGCTGCACTCTCTGTCGCATCGACCCAAGACGACGATGACCTCACCGCATTTCGACTCTGAGCCCGGCTCGCGGGCACTGATCCCGTCTCGTGGGTTCGACGACCTCCATCCACAGGTACAGCGCTGGATCTGGAACCAGAATTGGGCAGAGCTGCGCCGCGTGCAGCAGCTGGCGATATCGCCGATCCTCGAGGGCAGCCGCGATGTCATCATCAGTGCAGCGACAGCGAGCGGCAAGACGGAAGCGGCGTGGTTGCCGATCTGTTCGAAGCTCGCGTACGAAGCCGAAGCGGGAATATCTGCCCCTGGAATCAAAGCTCTTTACATCAGCCCGCTGAAGGCACTCATCAACGACCAGTTCGAGCGTTTGGAATCGCTGTGCGAGCTTGTCGACATGCCCGTGGTCAGACGCCATGGAGATGTCTCCGGCTCTGAGCGACAGGCACTGACTCGCAAGCCAGATGGCCTGCTTTTGATCACGCCGGAAGCACTTGAGGCGCAATTCGTGCTCAAAGGGCCGCAGGTTCCAGCACTGTTCGCGGGACTTCGTTATGTGGTGATCGACGAGATGCACTCGTTCATCGGAACAGAGCGAGGCGCTCAGCTTCAGTCCTTACTCCACCGGATCGAGCTTGCAACCCGCCGCCGCGTGGTGCGTATTGGGCTGTCCGCGACGTTTGCGGACTTCAGCGCCGCGGCGGACTTTCTTCGACCGAGGCGGGGCGCCGACGTCGAAGTCGTGCGAGATGAATCGGAAGGGCGCTCTGACCTGCGGCTTCAAGTGCGCGGATACCGCCTGTCGCCGCCACCCAGAGAATCGGGCGAGCAGCACCGTCGTCCGAAGCAAACAGCCTTTGAGTTCACTGACGAAAACGGATCGAGCCCCTGTGAAGGAACGATCGCTGGGCACCTGTTTCGCGTACTACGAGGCCAGGACAATCTAGTCTTCGCCAACTCTCGGTCCGACGTCGAGACATACTCCGACAGCCTTCGAGAGGCCAGCGACGCAGCACGCGTTCCGAATGAATTCTTGCCGCATCATGGAAGTCTGTCCAAGCAGCTGCGTGAAGATGTTGAAGCCAGACTCAAAGATCCCTCCACCCCTACGACCGCCGTGTGCACGTCGACGCTCGAGATGGGAGTCGACATCGGGTCTGCGGACTCGGTGGCCCAGATCGGACCGCCCTACTCGGTCGCGGCACTCCGTCAGCGCGTCGGCCGTTCTGGGCGCCGCGGCAAGCCCGCGGTCTTGCGCATATACCTCACGGAGACTGGGCTCGACTCGGAGACCAATGTCACGGACAGGCTTCGCACTAGGACTTTTCAAACGGCCGCAGTTGTGGACCTAATGCTCAAACACTGGTATGAACCTCCTGCCATGACCAAGCTCCACCTCTCGACTCTGATTCAACAAATCCTCTCTGTTGTGGCTCAACATGGCGGCGCGACTGCAGGACAGCTCTTCAACGCATTGTGTGCAGCGGGCCCATTCGAATACGTTTCGCGATCACAGTTCGTCGAGCTCTTGCGGAACCTCGGATCTACCGAGCTGCTCTCGCAAGCCGGCGACGGCACGCTATTGCCGGGAGTCGTGGGCGAGCGGATCATCAACCACTACAGTTTCTACGCAGCGTTCGCCTCGTCGGAGGAGTATCGCTTGCTCGCGCACGGGCAGCTTCTAGGAACAATCCCTGTCGACTTCCCGGTTCTCGTCGACAGCATGATGATTTTCGCCGGCCGAAGATGGCTCGTCGTCGCGGTCGACACCGCTACGAAGACGATCGAGCTGACTGAGGCACGCGGTGGAGTCACTCCTCAGTTCAACCCGAGCTCAGGCGATATCGCTGACCGCATACGGCAGAAGATGCGCGAGCTCTACGTGGCGACTGAAGTCCCCGCTTACCTCGATCAGCAGGCAAGAGTGCTCTTCGCTGAGGGGCAGTCAGCCTTTGCGCAGCATGATCTCGCGGAGAATGCGGTTGTAAGTGCGGGCAAGAACTGCCTGCTGTTCGTGTGGCGTGGCAGTCGAGTTTGCACGACGCTGAGCGCGATGCTGACAATCATGGGCGTGAAGAACAGCGTCGAATCGATGACGATCAAATGCCAGGACGTCACACGCGAAGAGCTTCTCGGCATCCTCGCGGCAATCGGTTCCATGCCGAAGCCTACTGCTCGTGATCTAGCAGGTAGCGCCCCGATACAGAATGTCGACAAGTACGACGAGTACCTAAGTGAATCCCTGCTGAGGGATTCAGCCGCCGCGCGAGATTTTGATGTTGATGGCGCGTGGGATGAGCTCACGTCGATCGTTGCTGATCATCCCGCTATTCCTGATGTCGTGCCTGAATCTTGGACGTCGGTCGACGAGCTAGCGGTGCTTGGCGAGACACCGTTCGTGGTGGTGGACGTTGAGACCACCGGGCTCTCGCCCCGCAACGGCGCCCGTGTCGTCGAGATCGCTCTCGTTTCGTTGGACTCCAAGGGCAATGTTACTGACACCTGGTCGACTTTAATCGACCCGGAAGTCGATACCGGCCCTCGCCACGTCCACGGCATAAGCAGTCAAGACGTGAGCGAGGCTCCCGTATTTGCTGGGATTATCGATGAAGTTGCGCATCGTCTGTCGGGACGGATCGTCGTTGCACACAATGCTCCCTTTGACCTTAAGTTTCTCTCGAGCGAATTTGAAAGAGCAGGAGCCCGACCGATGTCATGGCCTACGCTGTGCACGCTGCGGCTTTCGCAGCGGCTGTTTCCGGGCGAGCCAGCAAATTTGAGTGCTCTGTGCGATCGGCTCGGTATAGATGCCTCACCCACCCACGCCGCGCTCGATGACGCGGTGGCCACCGCGTATCTGTTGCGCTCATTGCTCTCCACTGCACCCACAGATGTGACCCATTCGGCCGAGACTCTCGGCGTGCGACCGATTCGGCTCGGACCCAACTGGCCCGCACCCGTCGTGCCTGCACCAGTTCGGCTTAGACCTGTTCCAACTGACGACTTAAGGCGTGTGTGACCGAATGCTCGACTACACTGCGATCGATTTCGAAACGGCTAACTCTTACAGAGGATCACCGTGCTCGGTCGGCCTCGTCCGTGTCCGCGATGGCCAGGCCGTGGACGAACGCCACTGGTTGATCCGGCCGCCCGAGGGTGCTGAGTGGTTCGACGCCTGGAATATCGCCATTCATGGAATCACCGCCGACATGGTGGCGGACGCCCCTCGGTGGAAAGACATCCTCCCGTACATCGTCAGTTTCATCGGTGACGATGTCGTTGTGGCTCACAACGCCGGATTCGACACCGGTGTAATCCGGTACGCCTGCGCACTGGACGGTATCGAGTGGCCGGAGATGAACTTCCTGTGCACGCTCGTCATGGCCCGACGCGCTCTGGCTCTGCCCACTTACCGGTTGCCGTTCGTGGCCGAGTCGCTGGGCTTTTTGCTGGATGATCACCACGATGCTCTTGCGGACGCGAACGCGGTCGTCGAGATTGTCGCGCGGCTCGCGGCCAAGCAGGGAGTTGCCGACCTCGAGGAGCTTGCCGCTTCGGTCGGTGTGGGTGTCGGGCGAATGGGTAGCGGCATTTACCGGGGGAGTACCGCGGCTTCGTCTAGCGGCCGTAGCTTCACCCCAATTGAAGTCAATGCTGAAGCGGATCCGGGCGGATATCTGTACGGACGAGTCGTCGTGTTTACGGGCACTCTGATGTCGATGACTCGCGATATTGCCCGACAGGAGTTCGCCAAGGTTGGTGCGATTCCCCAGAACGACACGACGAAGCGAACGAATGTCCTCGTTGTCGGCGACATGAACCCGGCTGTGTTGCGTCCTGGCTCGAATCTTACGGGCAAGGCGCGCAAGGTATTTGAATTGCAGGACAAGGGTCAAAAGATTGAGGTGATGACGGAGGATGACTTCCTGCGCTGCCTCGATGGCAACATGCTTGATGGTGCCGAGGTTCTTGTTAATTGCAGTGTCGCTCAGCCGGATGCGGGCTCCCACTCAGACACCGAAGTACCAAGTCGTCTGCGAGGACTACCGCTTACTGAGCGCGCCTCACCGCTGGCAGCTCAACCGCAGGTCGTTAGACCGCCCAAGCCACTTCGACGGATCCCCGTCCCGACCGATCAGACCTGTTCGATCGACGGTTGCGGAGCCGTGGCAGCATTCAAGACCCGGACTAAACCGACGTGGTGCGCCGGCCACATAGAAGACATTCAGCGCAAGGGTGGGTTGCGTCCGTTGGAGTCGTTCACGCACGCTGATGATTGGCAGTTAACCGAGTGCCGGACGTGCAGCGTTGAGGCGCACTATCGCTTCAACTACACGTTGGAGAAGAATGGTTGGGGAGAGCCAACCTGCCGTGCGTGTTTCTGGCGTAGCTGGGCAGCGGATAGCCGCCGAATGCAGGGGGAGTGGGCCGACCTAACGCCGGTGCTTTACGAGGAAGCCAAATCGTTCATCGAAGAACAGGGTTTCGACTACCTTGGCCCTTTGACAGCTCCCTCGTACAGGGATGATCCTCACCACACGCGGTGCCGCCGCTGTGGAAAGGTCAGCGCAGCGCGCCTTGGAGACATCGGGTTCGGGTGCACCTGCCAGCCGCGTGCCTAGCTGGCAATCGCCGCCCACGGCAAGTGGAAGGCTTCTCACCCGTCTTACCTTTCTCATCGACGCCCCAAATGGCTGCCCGTTTGTAACGCCGTCGTGATGCAAATCAGGCCGCAGATCGAGCGCCAGCACAGCCATGCTCGATGACACGCGGCGGCACGGGGAGAATCGTTTGGAGGGCTCGGAGTGCCGCCAAAAGGGGCTCAAATGGTCATCATTTAGTCATCTAATTCAACTTCATCTGACCCGAATTGACCGCGTACAATTGGAGGCAGCGAACCGCCCGGTTCCCTGTAAACACAAGGGAATCCGCCAGTTTTCGGCGATTTTCGGTAAAACCAGAGTTTAGGAAATAACCTCCAAGGGGTCGCGGGTTCAAATCATGTCGGCCCGATCACAACGTCTCGGAAACTCATGGGTTTGCGGGACTTACTTGGTTGTCGTTTGAGTATCCGAGGTTGATTCCGGTTCGCTCTGATCGTCCGGGACGCGCCCTTCGCCGCAAATAATCTCGCCGGTCACACCGACGCGAGGAAATCTACGATCACGGGTACCGTGGCATCCGGATTTTCGTCAATGATGTAGTGCGCGGCCCCGTCGATGAGCGCGAGTCGGACGTCGGCGCCGATGGTCTCTGGGTTCTCGAACACCTTCCGGGCGATCTGTGGAGGAAACACGATGTCCTCGGTGCCGAAGACGAAGAGGGTCGGCATCGCGAATCTCTCGTTCCGGTACGCTCCCCGAACGATTCGCACGAGTTCCGTGAGCACCATCCGCCGACACAACAATGCCGAGGCTTCTGAAATCTCCGGGTCCCCGAGAATCTCGACGGCAAGGTTCACGACCTCGGGATCCATTGGTCGCGCCGAGAAGTTCGAGAACAGCCTGCGGGGTAATCGTCCCCCACGCAGAAGAGCGGGTCCGAGTCCCGGAATGGGGATCACTTCCTGGTGCCAGAGATGACGCATACCCGGCATAAGAGAGAGTGAGAACTTCATTTGTGGAGGCGGAACGGCCAGCAGCACCTGCGCGGTGAATCGATCGGGGAAGTCCAAGGTGAGCTGGAACGCCGTGATCGAGCCGATGTCGTGGCTCACGAGTCGCACCGAGTCAAGCTGCAGCGTGTCGAGTAGCGCGATGACGTCTTCTTCGCGGCGAGTGCGTGTGATAGCGCTGGCTGGCAGATCAGTCCAGCCGTCGCCCCGCAGATCCGGGGCAATTGCCTGATAGCCCGCAGAGGCCAGCGCGGGCATGAGATCGCGCCACTCCCACCACGTCTGACCGAATCCAGCCAGCAGCAGCACGGGGTCGCCCGATCCCAGGGTCGCGACATGCATGCGCCCGTCCGCCAGATCTATGAATGTGTGCTCGACGTCGGCGACCATGGGCATCGCAGGTTTCGCTGCCATCGTGGTGGTCATTTCGCACCTCCTCTTCGGTGAACACTATGTTTATAGTGCTCTCACTCTACAACCACAATCACTACGTTGATAGTGGTCATTTGTACTGATTGAAGCGAAGTCGGTGCCGACGCCTATGCCCATCAACTCCGCGCACATGGATCAACCCGTTTTCGCGTAAAGCCCCGCCCGCAGGTGCAATCACCCGGCAGGGGTGAGGCGACGATCTGTTCGCGGAGAGCACGCTGTCAGCAGAAGCACGTAGCCCGGGCGTCAGCTCTGGGCGCTTCACACTGTGGTTCGGAACCGACGAGGAGTGAGAATGCCGGCTGTGGATTCGAAGTCCGGGGGAGTCGTTCCTCCACCCGGAGCTCGAGCCGCGTCGTCGTCGACGACACGGATCGGCGAATCATCCTCGACCTTCGCGGCCCTTTCGCGGGTTGCGAGCGTGCGCCTTCGCCCATCGAAGGCGGTCCACGAAGCCGCGACCGTACAGCATCCGCTCTCTGCATTTGATTGAAAACGCACCCGGACCGTCGCGCTGGCGGTCGCTGATCGTGAATCACGAAAGAGGTTCTCATGAGTACAGAGACCGTCGCCCGAACGCGCGGCGTTCTGATCGCCACCTGTCTCTCGACTCTCGTGGTGAACGCGAACACGTCGGCGGTGAGCATCCTGCTGCCTGCGATCAGTGAGGATACCGGGATGTCGGTGACCGATCTTCAGTGGGCTGTCACCGGGTATTCGTTGGTTGGTGCGGCTGTCATCATTACCTCCGGATCTCTGGGCGATGTGTTCGGTCGTCGGCGGATATTCCAACTGGGCCTGCTGCTCTTCGTCGCCTCCTGCGTGTTTATCGCTCTGGGGACGACCGGTGGCATGGTGATCGCTGGTCGGATGATTCAGGGGGCTGCCGGTGCGACGATCCTGGCCTGCGGGCTGAGCCTCTTGACCGTGGCCAATAAGGGGCAACAGGCGCAATTGCGTGCGGTGTCGCTCTGGGGAGCTGCGGCGGCGGTCGGTGCGGCTGCCGGGCCGCTGGTTGGCGGGCTGCTTGTGGGCACAACCGGCTGGCAGGGGCTCTTCTGGGTTGACGCAGTGGTTGGTGTCGTCTGCATCGTGATCACCGCGATGTCGGTTGCCGAGTCGCGTGACCCCAACCGATCGCACTCCATCGACTTCGCAGGCACGATCCTCGTCGCGTTGACGCTTGGTCCGATCATCCTTGCGATGAGCAAGGGCGCCGAGTGGGGGTGGACCTCGCTGGCGACGCTGGGTTCGCTGGCATTCGGGGTGGTGGCTGGCATTGCGTTCGTGGCCGTTGAACGCCGCGTGAAGGTGCCGTTGCTTGATCTCGCTCTGCTTCGCAACCGGGTGCTGGTGGGATCGACCGTGGCGATCCTGATCGGTGCGGGCACCATCAACGCGCTGATGTACCTGCTGAGTTTGTACTTCCAGGATCCGGCGAGCCTTGGCTTCGACTCGTTCCAGGCCGGACTGGCGACTCTTCCGGCCACGGTCGGGCTGGTCATCGTCGCACCTCTCGTTCCTCGGCTGGCTGCCCGGTTCGGTGGTCGACAGGTGGTCGGTGCTGGCTTTGCCATTACGGCTGTCGGGTTCGCGATCATCGGCTTCACGCAGACGAACTGGAGCTATGCCATCTTTGTCCTGCCGCTGATCGCCGTTGCCGTTGGCATGGGGCTTTCCAACGGGCCGGCATCGTCGGCGGCAACGGCGTCGGTTCCGGCCAATCAGGTGGGGGAGGCTTCCGGTGTGTCCAACATGGCTCGTTACGTGGGAGCGGCGGTGGCAACGGCGCTCGCCGCGTCGATCTATGGTTCTGTGATCGCGTCGAAGACGGCGGCCGGTGCCGAGACGGCGGAGGCGCTCGCCGATGGTCTGTCCCGAGCATCATGGGTGATGGCGATCTTCAGCCTCGCGGGCGTGTTGATGGCTGTTGTCATGGGTCGTCACCGCGCGGCCGTGGGAACTCTCTACGACGCAGCGTCAGCCGCGGCATCCGTCAGTCATACACTGCCGACGTCCGCCACGCCGTCCCAGGATGGGAAGCACGCGGGTCCCGTCGAAGCGGGATCGCCATAGAGCCAGCGACCCGGTTTGGCGCTCACCCTCCCGGCTGGTCTTGGCTCTGGAACCGTGTTCAATCAGCCGTTCTTGCCTACGTTCACCCGATGCGGGTGATACACAACGCCAAGTCCGGTGACAGGGTCGAGTATTCAGGTCGCGCCGGTGAAGGCGTCGACGTTTCAAGTCGGAGGAGCGCACGATGCCCAACGGGAAGCCGAACATTCTGGTCATCTGGGGAGATGACATCGGAATCACAAATCTGAGTTGCTACAGCGACGGGCTGATGGGGTATCGGACGCCGAACATCGACCGCATTGCTGAGGAAGGAATGCGGTTCACCGATTCGTACGGCGAGCAAAGCTGCACCGCTGGGCGGAGTTCGTTCATCACCGGGCAGAGCGTATTCAGGACCGGGTTGAGCAAAGTTGGCATGCCCGGGGCCGACGTCGGCCTTCAGCCCGAGGACCCGACAATTGCTGAAGTGCTGAAACCGCTCGGATACGCAACCGGACAGTTCGGCAAAAACCACCTCGGTGACAAGAACGAATATCTTCCCACCGTGCATGGGTTCGACGAGTTCTACGGCAATCTGTACCACCTGAATGCGGAGGAGGAGCCGGAGGCGGTGAATTGGCCCTCCGAGAGGGATTTCCCTGACTTCAACGCGCACGCTCGTCCGCGCGGGGTCATCCGCTCGTGGGCGACCGACGAGGATGACGACACGGAGGACGGACGATACGGCCGCCGGGGCAAGCAACGAATCGAGGACACCGGCGCGCTGACCAAGAAGCGGATGGAGACGATCGACGAGGAGTTCGCGGCGGCCGCTCAAGACTTCATCAGTCGTCAGGTCAGCTCGGACACGCCGTTCTTCGTGTGGATGAACACCACACACATGCATTTCAGGACACATCCCAAGCCCGAGAGTGTTGGTCAAGCCGGTCGGTGGCAGTCCGAGTATCACGACACGATGATCGATCACGACGCGCTCGTTGGGGATCTCCTTGATCAACTGGACGAGCTTGGCATCGCGGACGACACCATTGTGATCTACTCCACCGACAATGGGCCGCATATGAATAGCTGGCCCGATGCAGGAATGACTCCGTTTCGCAGCGAAAAGAACACAAACTGGGAGGGCGCCTTCCGTGTCCCGGAAATGGTGCGATGGCCAGGTCACATCCCCGCCGGAACAGTGTCAAACGAGATCGTGCAGCACCACGACTGGTTGCCCACGTTCCTCGCCGCGGCAGGGGACACAACTACTGTCGAGGAGCTGAAGGCGGGTAAAGCCATCGGCGACGCCACTTTCAAGGTCCACATCGACGGTTACAACTTGTTGCCCTATCTGACCGGGGAAGAGGAAGAGAGCCCTCGGAAAGGTCTTGTGTACTTCTCGGACGACGGCGACGTTCTTGCACTTCGCTTTGACAATTGGAAGGTCGTCTTTATGGAGCAACGCACGGCGGGGACACTTGCGGTATGGGCGGACCCATTTGTCACCTTGCGGGTGCCGAAGCTCTACAACCTGCGTACCGACCCGTTCGAGCGCGCAGACGTAACCTCGAACACGTACTACAACTGGATCCTCGAGAATGCCTATCTGATTCTCGCTTCCCAAGCTCTCATATCTCGGTTCCTGACAACGTTCGAGGAGTTTCCTCCCCGGCAGAAAGCCGCGACATTCGGCATTGATCAAGCGGTCGCGAAGCTCGAAGCGTTCATCGCTGGCGGGGACTGACCCGTCGGAGGCAAACGCAGTCGACCGTGCCGAAGTTCGCCAGACCGGTGGCGGCGAGTTCAGCGCGGTTCCCGGGGCATCACAGGCCGATGCTCACGGGGAAGGTGGCAACCCAGATCAGCGCGCCCACGAGCACCGCGAGACCGGAGAGGAGCATGACGGCGCGAAGTCGCCGGCTGCTGAACTTGGTGCTGATACCGGCGAAGAACAGAACTACGGCGTACAGGACGACTGAGAGTACGTAGTTGCTTGCCCGTTGGATGTCACGACGAACTTCAGCCGCGGATTCCTCCGCTTTGTCGTCGAGCCGAGCTGCCTCATTCTTCGATTCGACCTGATACTCCGCCATGGTGAACGGAGTCTCCGGCGCTTTCGGGTCCGTGAACGGCTCCGTCGCGATCCACGCATTGAATGCCACCGTGAACTCGGGACGAAATCGCTCGGTGTAGAAGGTGGCGAGCGAGGCGTCGCCGCTCTGATCTGCGTCAGCCCACGCGATGAAAGTAGCCACGTCCACCTCAGTCTGAGCTTCAGCAAGGCTCGACGAGCGAGCGGCGTCGATTCGGATGGCATTCGTGCGGCTTGTCGCCTGCGCCTGCTCGCCGTGCCATCGAGTCGCCTGGTAGCTACTCCACGATGTGGCAACGGCTGCGACCACGAGGAGCACGGTGACAAGCAGTTCGAGGCGGTCCTGGCTGGCAGCCCCTTGATCAGCGCGCGATGCCATTGCTGTCACATGGTGGGTTCAGGTTCAGCCCGACAAAGTCGAGCTCGGCGTCGATGATCCGGGTTGCGCGCTCCATCGCTGTCGGACGGAGCTGTCCGACACCCGGGCCGTGCGGATTATTGAAGAAGACAAGAAGTACCAGAAGGGTGCTGATGGTCAGAGTGACGCTCCCCATCAGCATGCCTTGGGTTGCCGGTCCCTCGTCCGGATCGGCGAAGAACAACATATAGACAAGGATTGCGGCAAAGATTGTGAAAAGAGCGATCCACAGAGGTAAAGGGATGAGTCCTCCAGCCGCGTGTATTCGATCGAGTCGCGCCTGTTCTCGTTCTCCCGTCTGATCCATCCATCGGTCGTAAGCTGACTGCTCGACGGGGGTTTCCGGATCAACCGCCTTGATAGTGAGGTACATCTGCCCGCCCCAGGGGTTAATGGACTCACTCAATTGCCCCCGCTCCAAGGCATCCCATTGAGGGCCGATCACCGAACGCGCGTAACAGACGAGTTGACCGGTCAGATCCTCAGCAGCGTCCGCTGGTAAGAATTGGGCGGTCTGGACCTGCTGAGCCACGATCGCGGCCTCCGCCTCTGCTCCCGCCCGCGATTCGTCATAAGACTGAAAGGCGATCACAATTATGAAACCAAGGAGCACAGAAAAGCCGGTGGCCAGCACGCCGAAAACCCCGGATGCCCGGTCGCCATCACTGAAATAGCTGCCAGACGGAGCACGTCTGCGGACGAGCAACATTGCGGTGACGGTGACAGCGGTGATCGCGATCACGACAGCAAAGCCGACGAGAACGTTCACCCACTCCTCCTTAAACTGCGAAGACGGTCCGCGCCCATGCCGTTGAACATCGATGGCTATGGCGGCATGTGTTGCGCGTCTTCTCAGGGTGGTCGTAAGCGTGACTTGGAGGGTCCCCCTGCCGGGGTGATCTTGAGGAAGGGGCTTGGCCGCGGAGAGGGCGTTGATCAGTTCATGTTCGAAGCCACTTTCGGCGCGCGCTCCGAGCCAGCAGATTCGGCTGGTAACAGCGCAGCGCCGACGAAAAAGCACACAGCACCGACGAACGTGCCGGCGTTGACCAGTGCAATGTTCGCGGGCTCCGACGTCGTGGGCAGATAGCGCGCACCAATGGCCGCCAGCCCAAACGCTACCGATCCGACGAGGTTGAGTAGTGCGATATGCCACCCGAGATCGCGCCGGGGGTGCCTCCAGATTCGCGGAGAGACCTCAACGTACGCGAGCACGCTGGCGATGAGGAAGCACGCTGATCCCCAGAAGTCGGGCGCCCAAATGAGTTTCCGCTCCTGATCAACCGCAAGGTCCTGCCGGGTTGCCGCGAACGTGCTGATGTTGAAGAGGATCGTTCCGGCAAGCTGAATCGCCGTAGCCCACCAGCCGAGGCTGCGCGTTCGCCACCCGACGAGGTAGCGCAAACCTTGTTTGCGTGAACCTGCCGGGTCGATCGTCTCCGGCGCAGCAAGGCACTCCCGGAACTGCAGGTAGCTCGCGACCGTGAAGAAAATCGACCCACCGAAGAACACCCACGCGACGAGCGCGGAATCGGCAAGGTTGAAAAATGCCGGAAGCGAGCCGAGCGCGAAACAGAAAGCCCCGACCATGAACAGGCCGCCTATGCACCAACTGGACAGCGTCGCTCCGCGCATTAGGTCCCGAAGGCGGCGAACGGGGCGATTTTCTGTCGCCATCGGCGCGAGCCCTTTGCGGTGACGCCGCGTGCTCCAATCGATCTCCGTCCCATCAGGGCGTCTGACCACTGCACGGGTTGCAAAGAACGGCGGGCCGTCAACCTGACCCAGGTGCCAGCCTGCGGGAACATTGAGACCCAGTGCGCTCGACCGGGAGGGCTTGTGCATCTCAAGCCCGGCGTTGGCCAGTGCGGGCTTTCTGGTGGGCCGCCATCAGAGCGGGGGCCGTCCATAGATCCGGGCTCGTGTGTTTGCGCGTCGCAGGCTTTTCCTCCGACAAGTGAGTACAGGCATCCTCGATATCACGAATCAGCATGTCGACCATTTGTCGGCTGAGGTCGAGGCGCACTACCACTCGCATGAGATGAACGTCCTCCGCGTTCGGCGGGAGGCTGTACGCGGGCACGATCCAGCCGTGCTCGCGGAGCCGGGCCGACAGATCGTAGACCGTGAAGTCAGAATCGTTCCTGAGTCGGAACGTCACCACCGGTTCGCTGAGCCCGGGATTGAGGATTTCGAACCAGCCGCTCGCCTCGAGACGCTCGTTTAGATGGCGCGCGTTGTCCAGCATGTTGGCGACGATCGACTTATAGCCGTTGCGACCGAGGCGGAGGAAGTTGTACAGCTGAGCTTGGATCATTGCCGAGCCACGCGAGAAGTTGAAGGTGAACGTGGGTTGGGCGCCCCCTAGATAGTTGACGCTGAAAACCAGATCTTCGGGGAGCTGGAACCGGTCACGGAACACGAGCCAACCGACGCCCGGGTATACCAGGCCGTACTTGTGCCCGGACGCGTTGATCGACGCGACCTGCTCGAGTCGGAAGTCGAATAAATAGTCGGGGTGAGCGAATGGGGCGATGAAAGCACCGCTCGCGCCATCAACGTGAATCGGGATGTCCCACCCCTTCTCGGCTTTCAGGCGCAGCAATCGCTCATTGATCTCAGGGATCGGGTCTGCCTCGCCGATGTGAGTCGTGCCGAGAACAACGCCCACGGCGATCGTGTTCTCGTCTACCTGCTCTTCGACGTCGTCTGCGCTCATGACGTACCGGTCAGGTCGCATGGGAATTTTGCGCATTTCCACATCGAAGTAGTTGGCGAACTTGTCCCACACAACGTGGGTTTCCGCACCGAACACAACGTTGGGTCGATCCGTTGACAGCCCCTCGGACTGGCGTCGATCACGCCAGCTTCGCTTGTGCGCGAGAAGGCCAAGCATGATGGCTTCGGAAGATCCAATGGTGGCAACACCGACCACCTCAGCAGGGTCAGGGGCGTTGAACAGATCACCCAGCATGTGCACGCACGCTTCCTCGATCAACGAAGCGGCCGGATACTCCTCGTGGTCTATGTGATTCTTGCGCAGCGAGTCGTGGATCAGCTGTTCTGCCTGGGGTTCCATCCATGTCGTGACGAACGATGCAAGGTTGAGCGTCTCGCGTCCGTCGAGCATGAGCCCGGTGTGGATGAGTTCGTAGGCCTCGTCAGGAGGAAGT
This sequence comes from Mycetocola zhadangensis, assembly GCF_003668565.1. Classification (GTDB taxonomy): domain Bacteria; phylum Actinomycetota; class Actinomycetes; order Actinomycetales; family Microbacteriaceae; genus Mycetocola_A; species Mycetocola_A zhadangensis. The sequence continues at coordinate 1,280,893 of NZ_RCWJ01000001.1, read as the reverse complement.
GAGTTCTCAGGAAAGGTGAACGGGTCGATATGTGTACGGAAGGCTTCGCCCCCGTGTATTGGCTCAAAGGGATCGGCGGTGGACATTCTTGTCCTCACTTTCAGTGGTCATTTGTGCGAGCGGGCGCCACGGTACCAACGCCTCGACCCGGCCACCTCGCCCGAACCGTATGACATGGCCGCTCCGGACAGTCGGGTGAAGTAAGCCGTCTACCTGTGCTGAAATCGCCGCGCCTCGAACTGAGGCACCGAGTCGAAGGCCGGAGTGCGCCGGGTGAATGGCAAGGTGCGGACGCTCTTCACGGTTCGCGCGATGGTCGATGGAGAAACCTGTGCTCGCCAAAAGGGTGCACGTGCCCGGGTAGGGGAGACGGGGAGCGCAGTACGAGTGGGTTGTACTTTTGACCCCATTTCGGGGGCGGCCGCATCAGCGCGCTGCGTCTTTTAGGCCGGCGCAATCGCCGTGATCATCGATATCCCGAAGCGGGTGCGCGGGAGTCTGGACAATCGATTCGATGCCGCGACCTGCATCGAGTTGGAGATTTGCTCTTGTGAAATAATAAATAAGCATGAATTATTAATTAATCCATCGGCATCCAATCGCGATGGTCCACCGAGACTCATAGAGGAGTACAGATGCGAAAGATCAATCGCGTGACCGCATTCGCCCTAGCCGGCGCGGCCACTCTGGCGCTGGCCGGATGCAGCACAGGAGGTGGAGCAAGCTCCAGCCTCCCGGATGGGATCCCGGACAGCGTTGATGCCAAGGGCGAGACCCTCACGGTCTGGGTCATGCAGGACGACTACAGCGAGGCCACGCTCGACGCCATCAACGAAGAGTTCACCGAGCGCACCGGCGCTGAGGTCGACGTGCAGATGCAGCCATGGGACGGCATCAGCACGAAGCTGAGCACCGCACTTGGTACATCCACCCCACCGGATGTCGTTGACATCGGAAACACACAGGTCGCCGGTTACGCCACCAACGGTGCACTGCTCGACGTCACCGACTACCGTGAGGACCTCGCGCAGGGTCAGACCTGGCTCGGCGGCCTCGAGGAGCCCGCGACCGTCGATGGGTCGCTCTACGGCATCCCCGGCTTCGCCGGAAACCGCGCCGTCATCTACAACAAGACCATGTGGGCTGAAGCGGGCGTAACCGAAGCACCCACCACCTGGGACGAACTGACGGCGGCGCTCGACACCGTCGCAGCTGCCAACCCGGCCGAAGACTTCTCGCCGCTGTACCTCCCCGGTCAGCACTGGTACGTCGGCCTTCAGTTCATGTGGGACCACGGCGGAGAGATCGCCACGCAGGAGGACGGCGAGTGGGTCTCGACCGCTGGCTCCGATGCTTCGCTCAAGGGCATCGAAGCCTGGAAAGAATTCCAGAACACGTACTCCGCAGAATCATCGCGCACCGTCTCGGCAGACAAGCCTGAGCAGGAGCAGATCCTCGCCGATGGCAAGGCCGGCGCAATCATCGCTTCGAACGGTTCGGTCACGGCGACGCTCAACGCCAACCCCGAACTGACCGAGGCGGACCTCGGCACCTTCGCACTGCCCGGTCAGAACGAAGAGACCCAGCCGGTCATGCTCGGCGGATCGGTGTGGGGCATCGCAGCGAAGAGCGCGAACCCCGAGCTCGCGCTGATCTGGACACAGATCGCAGTGAACCCGGACATCCAGACCGAGTACGTCTTCGGTGACCAGGGCCTGATGCCGAACAGCGAGGAGAGCATCGAAGCTGTCGAAGGCGACCTCAGCGAGGTCAAGGCTGGGTTCTTCCAGGCGGCACTCAACTCACGTGCGACCCCCGCGGCGCCGGGCTGGACCGAGGTCGAGGGCGCAAACCTGCTTCAGAACCTGTTCTCGACAGTGGCCTCCGGCGCGGCAACGCCGGAGGAGGCTGCGGCCGCCTACGACGCCAAGGCCGGCGAAGCCCTGAAGTGATCTGACGGATGGGCGCCCGAACCGGGCGCCCATCCTGTCGTCCGACCCGGAGATACACCGTGAACCGAAAACCTCAATCCGCGCGCGCCTTTGCAGAGCGTCGACTTCCACCCTTTCTGCTTATGGCACCCGCCGGCATCGTTCTCGCCGCGGTGACGCTCATTCCGCTCCTGGTGATGGTCTACATGGCGTTCACCGACTACAACCAGCGCTCGCTCTTCACCGGTGAGTACTCCTTCGTTGGATTCGCCCAGTTCACCGGCATCCTCACCGATCCCGAGTTCTGGGCATCGTTTGTCCGCACGATCGTCTTCACCGCTGCTCTCGTTATCGGCAGCGTGGTGATCGGCGTTGGCATGTCCCACCTCATGACCCGGCTGAGCACCACCATGCGCACCGTCACCACGATCGTGCTCGTGTTCGCCTGGGCGATGCCGAACGTAGCGGCCTCGCTCGTCTGGAACTGGATGTTCCAGCCCGGCTACGGCGTGATGAACTGGATTCTCACGCAACTGCGCATCTTCGGTGACATGACCAACACCGACTGGGGCGCTGACACCGGACTCGCATTCATTGCCATCTGGCTGCTCGTGGTCTGGCAGGCCGTTCCTTTCATCGCGTTGACGATTTACGCCGCCGAAACCCAGGTCGGCAGCGAGTACATTGAGGCCGCGCGACTGGACGGCGCGTCCGAAGCGAGCATCTACCGCCTGGTCACGCTCCCGTTCCTTCAGCCGACCATCCTGCTCGTCACGATCCTGTCGGTGATCTGGGACTTCAACGTCTTCAACCAGATCTGGCTTGTCTCCAAAGGCGGGCCGGACGGCTCGACCTCGACGCTCGGCGTCTTCACCTACATCACAGCGTTCGTCGGTCTCGACATCGGAGCCGGAGCGGCCCTCGCGCTGATCACCGCACTGTTGCTCGGCGCCATCACGAGCGTTTACATCCGTAATCTCATCCGATCGGGGGAGGACCTGTGAGCACACGTCGCCGGCTTCATCGACCATCTCCGGTCGCCACAACAATCGCTCTTATCTTCTGCGTGGTGTGGGCCTTCCCGACCTATTGGATGGTGAAATCCGCGTTCACACCGCGCAAGGACGCCCTCACCACAACGCCGTCGTTCCTCCCTCTTAACCCGACCCTGGCGAACTTCGAAACGGCGATCTTCCAGGCCGGCTTCTTCGACAACCTGCGCAGCTCGGTCATCGTCGTAACCGGTGCCGTCGTGTTCGCCGTGCTGCTTGGCCTCTTCGCCGCAGCCGCCCTCTCCAGATTCCGCTTCCGCGGTCGTCGTCAGATCCTCGTTCTGATCCTCCTCATCCAGATGATCCCTGGCGCGGCGACCCTGATCCCGCAGTACCTGGTCTTCAACCAGGCCGGTCTCCTCGGCACGTACACCGGGCTCATCCTCGCCTACATCTCATCGACCCTGCCGTTCTCGATCTGGATGATGCGCAGCTTCTTCCTGGCGCTTCCCGCCGAACTCGAGGAGGCCGCTCAGCTCGACGGCGCAAGCACCTGGCAGGTGCTGACCCGCATCCTGTTCCCCCTGGTTCTCCCCGGCATGATCGCGACCAGCGTGTTCACGTTTATCAATGCCTGGAACGACTACCTCATCGCCTACACCTTCATGAAGGACCAAAGTATGTATACCCTCCCCGTCTGGCTGGCATCGTTCAGCTCCCCACTCACCGGCACCGACGTGAGCGGTCAGATGGCTGCATCCGTGCTGTTCTCCCTGCCGGTTGTTGTGTTCTTCGTGATCCTGCAGCGCAAACTCGTTGTCGGAATGTCCGCAGGGGCGGTGAAGGGCTGATGGGCGCGCACACGCTGATTCCCCGTCCGCGGCTCTTCACGACCGCCGATGGTGAGTTCACCATGCACGGCTCGGTCGCGGTTTCCGCGGTTCCCGACGCTCGGGACGCGGTTGCCCTGTTGACCGAACGGCTGTGGGCCGGTGCACGCATCCGCGTCGACGTCGTTGATCAGACCCCGTCGAAGATTTCTTTCATAACGGATGCCACGGTGGCGGCTGAGACCCACCTGGTCGACGTGACCTCATCGGCTGTCACCATCACGGCGGGCGACGCGGCAGGTTTCCTGCACGGTACGACAACACTCCTGCAACTGATGGGTGACGGCATCTGGCGCTCGGTCAGTGCGATCACCCGCGTGATCACCATCCCGGCCTGCCACATCGAAGACGAACCGGCCTTCGCATGGCGCGGACTCATGATCGACGTCGCACGCCACTTCCTTCCCGTCCGGGAGGTGCTGCGCATTATCGACCTGATGGCCATGCACAAGTACAACCGCCTGCACTTCCACCTCACCGACGACCAGGGCTGGCGCGTCGAGATTCGGGCGTTCCCGAAACTGACCGAGGTCGGCGCGTGGCGCTACCGCACCCAGGTCGGTGCAGCCGACGCCACAGCGCCGGAGATCGACCGTCCCCATGGTGGTTTCTACACACAACAGGACATCGTCGAAATCGTTGCATACGCCGCGTCCCGCGGCATCGTCGTTGTTCCGGAGATCGACCTTCCCGGCCACTCGCAGGCCGCGATCGCCGCGTATCCCGAGCTCGGTGTGCCCGGCCCGGATGGGGAACCGCCTCTCGTCGAGGTGTTCCCGCGGTGGGGGATCAGCCAGTACCCGCTCAACGCCGAGACGTCGACCGTCGATTTCTTCCGGGTCGTGCTCGACGAGGTGCTCGCGCTCTTCCCGTCCGTCGACATCGGACTTGGGGGCGACGAAGTGCCCTCAGGCCCATGGGAAGCCGATGCGCGCTCCCGAGAGCTGACCAGGGAACGCGGCCTGACGCACCCCCGTGAGCTGCAGTTCTGGTTCCTCGACCAGTTGCGCTCGCACATCGAACAGCGCGGGCGTCGCATGATGGCGTGGGACGAAGTGCTCGAGCACGAGGTGACGCCGGACGTCACAGTGCTCGGGTGGCGTGGTGACGCCGGAGTCGGCGAAGCGCTTCGCCGCGGCATCCCCGTCGTCGCATGCCCAGACAACCGCCTGTACTTTGACTATCGGCAGTCAGACGACCCACGTGAGCCGATCCCGGTTGGCGTCGTCGTTGGGCTTCGAGAGGTGTTCGAGTTCAATCCCATCCCGGACTGGGCAACACCTGAGCAGGCCGCGTTCCTTCGGGGAGCGCAGGCGAACCTCTGGGCTGAGCACCTGGAGGACGCACGCTCGCGTGATTACATGCTCTGGCCACGGGCATCGGCGCTGGCCGAGGTGCTGTGGTGCGGGCCAGGCGGCAACTTCGACGAGTTCAAACAACGGCTCGACGTGCATCTCCGGCGACTCGCCGAGCAGGGAGTGGAGTATCGTCGTGCGGCAGGACCGCTACCGTGGCAGGAACGCCCCGGTGTCAGCGGACGCATTCAGGAACAGGATGAGCGCCAGCGGGAGATCGATGATCTGACCTCCGCAATCGTGCGGTGACAACGATCGAGGACGAGAAAGATGTGGGTGGGGACGTGCGGGACGCAAGCGAGCGAACCAACCGGACGACCGGCATCCTGTCGCTGACATCAACGGAGCTGCAGGCTTTGCGCAGGCCGTTTCCGACGCCAGGCGGAGCCGCCATCCAGGCGACTCGACAGCACAACCTCTCGGTCATCCGCCGTCTCCTCTACGAGAACGGACCCCAATCGCGGCCAGAACTTGCGCGCCTCAGCGGACTGTCGTTGCCAACGGTCGGCGCACTCGTCGCCGAGCTTGTTGACGCCGGCACCGTGGAAGACCTCGGGGTAATCGCGGAGGCCCGCGTGGGGAAGCCCGCATCCCGGGTGGCAATCGACACAGCGGGCAATGTGGCAATCGTCCTCGACCTCACACACGACGACCTGTTCATCGGCGCGACGGTCGACCTCGACGGCGCCATCGTGGATCGTGTCGAGGTCGATATCGGTGATGCCGCAGGAGATGACGCACTCGCCCACGCTGTTGATCTCGCGAGCGTCCTGATCGAGCGCACCACCGCGCAGGTGGTGGGGATCGGCGTTGCTTCTCCCGGTCTCGTCGACGAAAACGGCACCGTGCACGTTGCTGATCGACTCCAATGGCGCGACGTTGCCCTTGCCGAGGTTCTGCACAGCAGCACCGGCGTTGCGACGATCGTCGGAAACGACGTCAATCTGCTTGCGCTCGGCCTCAGCCGGTTCCAGACCGACGCGGGGCGAGACGCGATTGTGGTCGCGCTCGACAACGGTGTTGGTGCTGCTGTGCTCGTCGGTGGCGTTCCCGTGCTCGGAGAACAGTTCGCCGCGGGGGAGATCGCCCACCTGACTGTCGACCGGGACGGAGACCCGTGCCGGTGCGGACGGAACGGATGCCTCGACGTGGTGGTCGGTGCCCCTCACCTTTCCCGCCGGGTCGCGGTTTCCGGTCCTGGCGTGCTTGAGCCCGCCGGACGCATGCTCGGCGAGGTGCTCGCCCCCATCGTGCTCATGCTGAACATCAACGTTGTCGTCGTTGTCGGCCCAGCTGACCTCGTCGAGGGAGCGTTCGCGGCCGGGGTCGTCTCCGGGGTGCACTCACGCCTGCGCCCAACCATCGTCGAGGGGCTCGAGATCGAGGTCGGTCGCCACGACCCTGACCTCGTCCTCAGGGGAGCGGCCGCACAGGTGCTCGAAACACAACTCGGGATGCGCTGACGCTTTATTCACGCCGTCAGTTGAGGGCCGAGGTCAATCGCGCGAGACCGTCGAGGAACGTGGCCCTGGCGGGTTCCCTGCGCCACTCCTCAAGGGTCAGCTCGCGCCCCGCCTCCCGGTAGGCGTCCTCGACCCGGTGCATGTCCGCCACGAACGAACCGCCGCGCACGAGGAGCGAGACCTCCATGTTGAGGCTGAACGAGCGGATGTCCATATTGCTTGATCCGATGACCGCAACATCGTCGTCGATCGAGAAGTGTTTCGCGTGCAGGATGTATGGCCCCGGATAGAGGAAGATCCGCACGCCGGCCTCCAACAGCACGCCGTAATACGAACGCTGGGCGTGATACACCAGGCCCTGGTCCCCGATCTCCGACACAAACAACTGCACCTCAAGCCCCCGCTGGCAGGCCGTGGTGATGGCGTAAACCATCGCCTCGTCCGGCACGAAGTACGGACTGGTGAGGATCACCCGCTCCGTGGCGCCGTAGATCAAGGACAGGAAGAGCCGCAGGTTGTTCTCGGTGATATATCCGGGGCCGCTCGGCACGACCTGGCAGACGAGTTTGCCTGAGGACACAGGCACGGCAGCAGGCGGCACGTGATCCTGATCCACGAGATCGCCGGTTTCGATCAGCCAGTCTGAGAGGAAAACCGCATTGACGGATGCCACGACCGGTCCGGTTAAACGCACCATCAGTTCTTGCCACTTCAGGCCACGCTCAATGTTCTTGGGTGAGTTGTACGAACGGTCGATGAGGTTTTGCGAGCCCATGAATGCGACTCGGCCGTCGATGACCACTAGTTTGCGGTGATTGCGGAGGTCCGGGCGCTGGTACTTGCCCTGAGTCGGCATGACCGGCAGCATCCACGCCCACGACACCCCGATGCTGTCCAGCTTGGCGAACGTTTCCGTCGCGTTCGCTACCCGTTTCGATGCGACGTGGTCAGCCAGCAGCCGCACGGTGACTCCACGCGAGACCGCTCGTTCCATCGCGGCGAAGAACGGAGCTGTCGTCTCGTCAAACGACACAATGTAGAACTCGACGTGCACGAACCGGGTAGCGCTCTCGATAGCCGATGCCATTTGCGCGATCGAAGCTTCGTAGTCGGCGATGAGGCTGGCGTCGTTGCCGCTCACGGCTGGAAGCGCGGTGAGGTCCTCGTTCTGCATCACGACCCGTTGGAACCAGCGCGGCCAAAGAGCAACATCCGCTCGCGTGTGCGTGTCGATTTCCGCGACGCGCTCGGCGATCAGGGTGTCGATGCGCGCTTGCTCGTTCCTGCGAGCGGACGGCAGGCGAAAGCTGCCGAGGAGAAGGTAGAACGCGATGCCCACAAACGGGATGAGGAAGATGGCCAGGAGCCAGGCCATCGCCGCTGTGGGCTTGCGCCCGCGTGGAATGACGATCAAAGCGACCACCTTGATGGCGAGGTCGGCCAGCAACGCGATCGCCCAGACCAGATTGGCCACAGAGGTTGAATCCATGAGGCGCTACAGCCGAGTCAGCTGTCGGTTCGAATCTCGTCGCCGTGCACCAGCAGCGCGTAAATCACAAGTACGTCGATGGCGATGACGACAAGCGACCAGAACGGCTGCACGGGGATGAGCAGCAGTTGCGACACAGCGCTCAGAACCACGAATACGACGGCGACCACCCTGGCCCACGTCGCTCCTGAAAAGAGAGCGCTGCCCGATGCGAGCAGCAGCACACCAAGAATGATGTTCCACCAGGCCCATCCCGTTGTGTCGAAGACGAGGAGCTCCCCGTTGATCTCCGCCGAGTATGTGTTCGGGTCGGTCAGGAGCACCAGGCCCTGCGTGAGACTGAACATGCCATTGACGAAGAGGATCGCGGCTGCGAAGAAGACCCAACCCGTCCATCCCATTGGTTTGGACTGGGGTGCCGCTGCGGAGCTGTTCATCGTGCCGACCGCCTTCTCTGTGTGATGTACCGGCGTCCCCGTGGTCGGCGTGAACGACCGAGAGGCTGGTCCTTGTCTAACACTGCGCGGTGAGCGGGTGAGCCACCCGCTGTGGGTGATCTTGCGGTTCGGGTCAGGCGTCGAACGGCGCTGCGTTCAGCGGGAGCCCTTCTGGTCGGCCGGGGACGACGGAGGAACGGGGCGGCCATCCGCAGCTTCCCGTCGTTCCACGACACCGTCGCTGGCGTCGTCAGTCTCGTGCGCCGCGAGTGTGCGCACCAGGACGATCAGCCAGGTGAAGATCAACAACCCCGCGATCAGTTCGACGGCGGTCAGGTTGTAATAGCCGAAGGGGAAGTACAGCAATGCCGCAATGATGATGACCGCGAGGAACGCGTATCCGAGAGAGATGAACTCGACTGTCGCACCCTGAACGAAACGGCGAACGCGAATAACCAGGACGGCGTAGGTGACGACCATTCCTGACGCGGCAATGGTGTGAACGACGAAGAGCTCATCGACAGGGAACAGTCCGACGCACGCGAGCAACACACCAAGCAACGTCAGGCCGCCCTGAAGAAGAGAGAACGAACCGGCGGCGGGCGCTGACCCCTCTGCGGTCGGCGCGTGCACCGGGGGAGTTGCCGAAGGGCGCGTGGCGAAGCTCGCCAGTGCGGTCACCAGTGCTCCGGCGACAAGCAGCGTGATGTTGAACGCCTTGCCTGACGCGTCAGCGCTGGCACCAAGGGCGCTGAGGTTTCGTTGCCACCAGTTGGGGTCGCTCGCGGTCAGCATGCTCGCGAGCATTCCGCCGACGAGGAACACGGCGAGCAGCGTGGCCAGTCGATACGCGTCCATTCGCGTTGCGGAGAGGTAAGAAACGTATGCGGTCGCCGACCCGACAGCGCCGACCATGACGGCCGCTGCGATCGGATACAGGACCGCTCCGAGAAAGCTCTCCTGTAACAGGGTGAACAGGCCGAGCCACAGAAGTAGGGCGACGATCCCGTGCGCCAGGGCCAGGGAGAAAAGATCGATCAGTGAGCGAACCCGTCCGGCGCGGAACAGGGCGGCATCGGGGTGTACCTGTCTGGCCCGAAACGCCGAGAAGGCGAACGTCGCTGCGCCGACGACGGCGCCACCGAGCGCGCCAACTGTTGCGACAGACAGCCGCCCCGCCAGCGGGATATCCTGGCCGCCGAAAATGAGGAGCGCGACCAGAGTGAGCACCACGAATGCCGCCGCACCTGCCAGTAGCGCTTGCGATTCATCAGTCACGGCTCGACCGAGAATGCGGCCTCGGCGCGTGTTCGTTGTCGACATAGTTTCCCCTGTTGTTCCCGCGGTGAGAAGCGGGCCTGGTCGTCATTTTCGCGTTCCGGCTCCGGGCTGTCGTCATCCGTTCCGAGTGAGAGCGGCTCAGCACCGGAGCTCCCTCTGTGACGGCGTGCCGCCACAGACATTTCATGCTCGGTGGGTGATCTGCCGACCAGCCGCGCGGTGCACTGTTGCTCTCATCACTCGACCGGGCCGGAGAGGACCGAAGCAGAAGTCACGGGCGCGATGACAGGCCTGGCACGGAAACCTCGTCCAGCAGCCCCGGGCGAGCTTGGCACTGTGCAACAACGAGAGGTCGACAAGATGAGTGCTCAAGATAGCGTGAGCGTTGGAGCGGTCACGACAGCGACTTTCGGGGCGTTTCGCATCACCACTTCCTCAGGGGCACAGTACCTTCTCGTCAACGAAGCCGAACGCCCGGTGTTGCTCACTCGAACGCCATCCACGAGGGAGGGCGCCGAGGTGCTGCCTCGGGACAACGTCCCTGTGCCGGTTGTCGACTTCGACACGGTGCGAGTGGGGGAGGAAGCGACCTTTCGGATTCAGGCCGAAAAACGCCGGGCCGCACCCATCACCCGAATCACGACGGCTGTGACCGAGCTGGTGCAGCTGCTGTGACGGGCGGGGTGTGGTTAGCGCGGGCCCTGGCCAATACTCAACCACGCGTCAGGGCCCCCGCCGGGCCGGTCAGCACCAGAACTGTCCGAGGACGCGCCCGAGTTCTTGAGCGCCCGCAGTTGCCGCTCGACCTCAGCTTGCGCTGCGCCGGCTGAGAGCTGGCGCTCGAGGTCGGCATCGGGCGAGGCGGTGAGGTCTTCAAGGGCGCCGCTGGCGAGCAACTCGTCGGTCGCCGCCGCACGGGCCTGCATCTGGGCGACCCGATCTTTGGCGCGGTTGAGGTTCGCACCAACGTCACTCATGTATGAGCCAAGACCAGCGGCGGCTTCGTTCGCCCTGACCTGGGCCTCGGAAGCGGTGTATGTCGCTTTGATCGTCTCTTTCTCGACCCGAAAGTTAGCCACACGTTCCGCGAGTCGGCGCTCATTCTCCTGCAATTGCGTCTGCTGCAGGAGCAGCGCCGCATGCTGCTCACGCACCGTTGCGACCTGTCGCTCAAGGAGGGAGCGGCGCTCGAGTGCGGTTCGTGCGAGGTCCTCCCGCCCCTGACTCAGCGCCTCTTGCGCCTGTTCGGTCAGCCGTTGATACCGGTTGCCCATCTCCTGGCCCTGCAACTCGATCCGTTTTTTGCCCGTCGCGACCGCGGCAAGTCCCTGACGCACCTGTTGCAGCATCTTCACTTGCTCGTCGTAGCTGTCGTCGAGCGCTTCGCGCGGGTCTTCCAGCCGGTCGACGACGTGCGTCGCCTTGATGCGGAATACGGCTCGCAAACGTGAAGTCAGGCTCATGGCTTGTTTCCTCTGCTCAGGCGGTTCATCTCAAGGGGGTTCGACCCGTGCTGTCGTCGATTTTGTCGTGCGTCGTAACCGTTGAGGTTGTGCAGCTCGCGGAGTCCAGCGTTCATCGCCGAGACCTCGATGTCGACATCCGACCGGAGCCTTTCCAACCCAGCGTCGGATTCTTCCGCGAGGCCAGTAGCGACGACGGAGCGGAGTTCGTGCACAACGCTCGCCACCGCTTCAACCCGGCGTCTTGCGACCGGTATCGCCTCGGCCAGCACGGCGGGATCGGTCTCGCTCTCCATCAGTCGCAACTGCGACTCGAGCGCAATTCCCTCGGCCTGGATGCGGCGGAAGAGCCGCGGTATCTCACCGTGTGCATACTCGCTATGCGCGGCAAGGTCTACCGCCGCCTGACCGCTTGCGAGCGAATTGTCGAGGCGCAGTCGCAGCGAAAGGACCTCGTGCCGCCGCCCCAGACTCAGTCGGGTGCGTGTGCGGAGCATCGCTCCGCTGACGGCGCGGCTGCGCCGCATCCTTCTATAGAAGTTTCGGACAACCAGTGCGACTGCGGCGAGCGAGCCGAGGTAAATCAGGAGAAACCCGGCCAGAACCCACTCAAGCATCGTCATGACTGATCCCCGCGCTTTACGGACCGGGTCCTGCGCACGCCTTCGTACTTGCTCATCTGCTCACCTTCATTGAGGCGGTTCGTCTCGCCCGCTCGAACTCGGGACGATCTAACGGTTACGCTACCCTCGTTTCCGACAATTTGTCACGTTCCACTGTGGCTCTTCGGTGCTCACGGTGAGCGTGCTCGTTGTGGCGGGGCTGTGCGCGCCGGACTCGGTCACCTGGTTTGGGTGTCTCGGATGGTTCGCCAGAGCTGTTAGCGTCCAAAGATGACAGAGGACAGCTCATCCGAGAGCGTGGCGCCCCACGCGTACTCCATCCCCGCCATCGCTGCGGCGGTCGTCGGAGTCAGCTCCCTCTTCGTGACAAGCATGCCTTTCGTCGCGACGCTACTCGCCATCGCGGCGATCGGCCTGAGCCTCGGAGCGCGACGGCAGCTCAAACTCACGCCGGGCGCGCGAGGATTTTCGCTTTCCCTGATTGGCTTTCTCGCGGCGATCTGGGTTGTCCTGACAACCGGCGTTCCCTCCCTCTTCGCGGCCGCACTCGTGGCGTCTCTCTGACTCACGCTGAGCGTGCGTTTTCGCCGTCCATGGATCGCGAGTTATGGCATCCGTTCGTGAAAAAATGGGCGTTTGAGAACGAATGCGACGAGGGCGCTCAGCCCGGGAGGTGGCTCGCTGAACCCCTAAGATTGGACCCGTCGCCGCACGGCGCCACGGATGGGACTCGAATACATGTTGAAGAAGCTCGGATTGGCGATCGCCGTTGGACTTCTAGCGTGCAGTTTGACCGCTTGCGGAACCGCGAGGGCTGAGAGCACCGAGGATGTCGCCGGAAATCTTGAGTCGGCGATCTCTGCGGTTGAGGGTGTCTCCAGCGTGAATGCCAGGCACAAGGCGAGCATCGGCATGGGTTCGACGGTTAGCGTGCGCGTTACAGCGGAGCCGGGCGCGGTCCTGGACTCGGTTCTCAACGACTCCCTCATGGCCTTCGCCGGGGCCTCCGACGGCATCAGTTCCACCGCTGCCGTCTCGTTTCAGGTCACCGAAGATGGGCAGCAGAACACCATAGCGCCCGATGCCATCGGCCTGCAGAAGAGCCCAACGGTCCGAGAGGTTCGTGATTTCGCCAACGGCCAATAGCGAAAGGCTGACGGCTGTCGTGTGAGCGTCTGCCGTTGCTGCGAAGATAAATCCCGGAAAGGTCGATGAATGGGAACCGAGCAAGACGTCGTGACACTCGAGGCGGAGCTTCTGCTTCCCGATCTTCCGGAGCTTCTCGCGCCGTACCCCGCTTCGCTGCCGGAGCCACGACTTCACGCACGGTGGATCATCGACGAAGAGCTGACCCTGACGTTTATCGAGATCGGCGATATCGCCATGCACGTCGAGACAACCGACGACGATGTCGCATGGCACCTTCACGTCGGCGGCCACGATGGTCCGCCCCTGGAGGGGACACCGTGGGACGAACCGACGACCGCATTGCTCCTCGAGTGGATGGCTGAATTCGTCGGAAAGGTGCACGCCTGCATCGAGATGATCGACGACGACATCTTTGACGCCGTCGACCTGTTTGAGGCTGGAGCGACCTCGGCGCAACTGTCGCCTGCGAGTTTCGAGCCAGAAGACTGGGCGCGTTTCACTCGGAACGACTTCAAACTGTTTCGGGTCAGCATCCCTGGCCACGCCGAACCGCAGATTTGGACGGGCAGCGGCGACGCGTGGCACATGCACGACGAAGAGCGCAACGGCGATGCGGAACTGCTGTGGGCACCGCCGGGATCCGAGGACGAGAATCACATCCACCTCGGTGCGGTGATCATCTCACCCGAGACCGGACTGCCCGCGACGTTCGCAAACCCGGGCATCAATTGGGATGACGTCGGAATGGCCGAGGATGAAGCCATGGACTGGCTGCTTCGTGAGCACAGAAACTGCGTCTGGGCGTCGACCATTCACGATGCGCTCACCGAAGAGGTGCTCAAGGTGCTGGCCGGGTTTACAGCACCGGTACCGTCGCCTCACCGTTAGTACTTTTCCCGGTTCGCGGCCGCGAGCAGGAGCGCGATAGTCGCTTGACAGGATTACCCCTCATTGTTGAAGTGATGCGGACGGGGGAGCTGACTGCCCGCCACTGTGCATGGGTCAGGGTTCCGCGCGACGGTGAAGTGCAGTACTTTGGGGCGACCGCGAGCCCCGGGAGGCACCATGGCGGATCTGACCACCGATGACGTGTGGCGGGTGCTCGAGAAGCAAAACTTCATGGTGGTGGGAATGGTCTCGGCTCGGGGCAAGGCTCGCACCGCCGGCGTGATGCCGTTCACCCTGGATCGCACGCTTTGGTTCACAACCAATGACAGGGAGTGGAAGGCACGTCACATCGCGTTCAATCCCGAGGTGTCGGTGACGGTGGCGATCCCGAAACGGGTACCGCTCCTGCCGTGGATCAAAGTTCCTGCCGCCACCATCACGTTCTCGGGAATCGCGGAGGTGATGCCAGCGACACGGATGCCTGACGCCGCGCGGCAGGCGCTCACTCAGGGACTCACGCTTAGCGAAGACGGGGGCGCGCACGGCTCACTGCTCGGTATCGGTGTTCGCCCCGTGGGCGACTTCGTGACCTACGGCGTAGGAGTTTCTGTCGTCCGGATGCGTGACACCAATGCGGCGCGCGGGCGAGTGTCGAGCAACGACCAGTGATGTTCGCACATGGCGGGGAGATGAACGGTGAGCCGAACCGATAGAGCGAGCCTGCTGATTCACGCTGACCGAGATCGGGTGTTCGCCGCGCTTACCAGTGAAGAGGCTCTCGTCCGTTGGTTGCCGCCGCAGGGCATGCGCGGGAAATTCGAGCGGTTCGACATGCGCGACGGCGGTTCGTACCGCCTCGTGCTTACCTACGACAACGCATCAGGAGCGCCGGGGAAGACATCGGCTGGCTCGGACGTGTCCGAGGTGCGAGTTGTGCTCCTCGTCCCGGGGGAGCGAGTCGTGCAGGAGGTCGATTTCGAGTCCGACGATCCGGCGTTTCAGGGAACCATGCAAATGGAGTGGGGTCTCCGGGAAGAGCGCGACGGGACAGTTGTCGAATTTGAGGCGAGAAACGTTCCCGTGGGGGTCGGAGCGCGTGACCATGCGGAGGGAATGACGTCTTCGCTCGTCAATCTCGCCTTCTTCCTCGAACCGTAGCGTCGTTGCCCGGGTCGATCACTGTGTCGTCGCTGGTTGTGTGAGTGAGGCGACGACGCTGTCTGCGCCAACAAAGATGCTGCCGCCGTTGCGAACGGTCCTGACGATCAGATCGGTCATGGTCGTCTCATCGCGCCTGACAGCCGCGATCCACTCCGGCGGCGCGTCCGTTTCTGGATCGATACTGGCGCTCCAGTTGGCGATCTCGAGGAGTATCGGGATCAGCCCAAGGCCAGCCTCGGTGAGGTTGTAGACCACTCTTCGCGCATCGGTGGGATCCGGAGTCCGGTCAAGGATGCCATCGGCGTCGAGCCGCGCTAGACGTGCGGCGAGAACGCTGGGCGCAACCGCCTCTTCTGAGGCCAGGAATTCTTTGAAGGTGTGTTTCCCGAAATAGACGATGTCGCGAACGACGAGGAGAGCCCACGGGTCGCCAAAGGCCTCGAGACCGAAGTTGATCGGGCAGTGGGACTTCCCGGTTGTTCGTCTCATGGTGGCCCCTTGACTTCATTTCGCTTTGTGCATCAGAGTGATCTCACTACGTTGATGATAGTGAATGGAGCGACATGATGAGCAACTCGCAACCCACATTTGACGTTCACGCCACCCGAACGTTTCCCGTCTCGGTCGAGGCGGTGTTTGCGGCATGGACCGAAGGGGACCTGGTCAAACAATGGTGGGGTCCGCTCGGCTTCACCTGCCCGATGGCTGAGATGGACGTTCGAAGCGGCGGCGTCTCGGTGGTCGCGATGCGAGCTCCGGCCGAGTTTGGCGGAGCCGTGATGTACAACACGTGGACGTACACCAAAGTCGATCCTCCGAATCGGCTTGAATACGACATGCGGTTCTCCACTCCCGAAGGCCAGCCCATCAGTCCTGCCAGTGCTGGTATCCCGGGCGGTGTGCCGGACTTCGTCCCTCATGTTGTTCTCTTTGATCGGCTGGACGATCATCGCAGCCGAGTGAGCGTCACCGAATCCGGCTACACCGCGCACGACGCCCGTGCCATGTCGCTCGCCGGCCTCGAGGAATGCCTGGACAAGCTCGCCGTTCTCCTCGGCACAGGCTCAACCGCGAACACGTAGACCTCAGAGGAGATGGCGTTCATTGTCGTCGGTGCGCTTCGGCGCATAAGATACGACACCCTGGTATGTCGTGAGGAAGTCTCCTGGAGGTGCACGTGGCGGCGGACATGATTCTGGTTCCCGGCGGAACATTCCGCATGGGCTCGGCCGAGTTCTACCCCGACGAGAGGCCTGTCCATGAAAGGGACGTCGAGTCATTTCGTATCGACCGACTCGAGGTGACCAACGAGGACTACGACCGATTCGTCCGCGAGACCGGATACGTAACGGTGGCCGAACGGGATCTTGATCCAACTCAGTTCCCCGGTGTTGATCCGGCCATTCTGGTTCCGGGTGCGATGGTTTTCACACCTCCGTCTGGCCCGGTCGATCTTCGCAACTGGCGGGGATGGTGGCGGTGGCAGCCTGGCGCATTTTGGCGGCAGCCATCCGGTCCTGGTTCGTCGATCGATCAGAAGCTCAACCATCCGGTCGTTCACGTTGCGTTCGAGGATGCCGTGGCGTTCGCTTCGTGGGCAGGCAAGCGACTGCCTACGGAGACTGAATACGAGTACGCAGCGCGAGGTGGCCTCGATGGCGCGCGGTTTGCGTGGGGCGATGAGCCTTACCCCGACGGGATACCGCGGGCGAACTCCTGGCTCGGTCGTTTCCCGTACGACAACCAGGGGGTTGGCGGCACAGCGCCGGTGGGCTCCTATCCGCCGAACGGATATGGACTTCACGACATGATCGGCAACGTGTGGGAGTGGACATCCGATTTCTACACGGCGCAGCACATCAGGCCGTCTGACGAGCCGGTGAGAGCGCATGGTCGAACGAATCTGCTTGCCGCCGCGAGCGCGGAGGAGGGATTTCCTGAAATGCCTCGGCGTGTCCTCAAAGGAGGATCACACCTGTGCTCCCCGGACTACTGCCTCAGGTTCCGTCCGGCCGCACGATCGCCGCAGGCCGAGGACACGGCGATGAGCCACATCGGATTTCGCTGCGCGCTGGACGCCTGATCGCACAGCTGCAACCCTCAGGTCAGGTAAGCGTTCACCAGAATAGCTCCGCGGATGTCACGGAACGAATCCACAAGTCGCTCGAGACCGCGGGTGGTCACCGAAGACAACTGGAGATCGTGCGGCCCGAGCTTCTCCAGTTTGCCTGTGCGTATTCGCACCACCTCCCACTGGGCCGCACGCAGCAACCGGTCTTTCCGGCGATCCGCCTCTTCCCGTTTGCCGACGTGCTCGAGCCCGTGTCGCCCGGTGCTGTCGTATTCGACGGCGATGCGCAGCTCGGGGAGAACGAGGTCAGGCCAGACCTCGAGGTGATCAAAAAATGGCCGGCTCACGCGCACGGCGTTGAGTCCGGGGGTAACAGCCAAACGTGCGAAAAGGTCAGCTCTCAATTGTGCTTCGACCGCTGACGCGGGCTTGGGAGCGCACGTGCTGACAAACGGCTCGCCGACCGGAAGCCGAGGGGTTTTTGGGCAGACCGGCCGGGCCGGCCTCTGTGGTCGGCGGATCTCCGCTGATTTCGCGGGTCGAACGTGCTGTGGTTTCGCGAGGGACGTGCAGTCCGGACACCACGCTGACCTGCGACGCTCGCGGCTTGGGCGAGCACGTTGCTCGGTTGGAGTGGCGACGAACACGTGCCCGGCGCTGCAGGTCCAGAGCAACAGTACGTCGGCGGCCGGGGGAATTTGGGTCAGCATGATGCCCGCGTTGCGGTCGGGATAGTACTGCCGGATCAACGCCGGATATGGCGCCCACGCCTCGCGGTATGTGCCGATGGCGTATGGCACATCGGTTCCACGGGAGAACTGGCGACGCGCCCACCAGTCCTCGATTCTTTCCGGCATGTCGGCACCGTAACAGGGCCTACTGACATCGACGCTGGTTGTCAACGCCTCACGCGCAACCGGATTGCTTCCTTACCGTAGGCACGTCGGTAGATTCGGCACCGTCAAAGCCTGCCCGACGACGGAAGGGCCAGCATTACAGAGGGGACAACTCGTGGGAAAACTATATGCATTGATGCTCGCAATTGTGCTTGGCAGCCACGGGTTGATTGGGCTGTTTATCGAGGGCGAGCACCTGTTGGCGATCCTCAACGTCGACATCTTCGTGGACGTGGTGTACCTCCTCATGGCAGTTCTCCTCTTTTTCGTCGCGTTGACAGACAGTTCTCCGAACGCGATTCGAGGTTCGTTGTTTGCAGTCGGTGCTGGCCTGCTGGCGATCGGTGGCTTGGGGCTGCTTGATGACACGGTATTCGGGCTCCTGCCGACCGGTCTGACCCTCGTCGACTTCTTCCTCCTGTTTGGAGCGGGAGGGATCTCGGTCATCATGGCTGCCCTGCCGGGGTCAGTCGAGCCCCTCACCTCGGTTGGCCAACCCCTCAACTGAAAGCTGGTCAGAACGACTGGGCGGTAACCACGAACGCTGTGGTTGCCCGTTCGGCGTTCGGGGGGAGTGCTCAGCGCACTGATTTCCGTTCGTAGATGGTCATCGACCAGGCGTAGCCGATCCCCGTTATCACCACACACCAGATGACTGCAAGCACTCCATTCCAGCCAAGGGGGGTGCCGAGCAATAGCGCCCTGACCGTCTCAATGAACGGCGTGAATGGCTGAAACTGCGCGAACCACTGCAACCACGTCGGCATTGACTCGGTTGGCACGAAGCCACTGCCGAGGAAAGGCAGAAAGGTCAGGAGCAGAGGCCAGTTGCTTGCCGTCTCAACCGACTTCGCCTGCATGCCCATGGCCACAGCGATCCAGGTGATGGCAAACGAGATGAAGATGAGGAGACCGGCGACAGCGAACCACTCGAGCAGGTCAGCCGCCGGACGGAAACCGATCAGCACTCCAACACCGAGCACCAGGGTGACGGCGATCAACGCCTGGATGGTATTGCCCAGGACATGCCCGGCGAGCACCGATGCCCTCGAGATCGCCATCGACCGAAACCGGGCCGTGATTCCCTCGGTCATGTCCATCGAAACAGTGGTTGCGGTGCCTCCAGCGCTGCCAGCGATGGTGATGAGCAGAATGCCCGGCATCACGTAGGCGATATACGCTTCGCGTCCGCCGGCGGGATCAACCCCTGGGAGGCCTGCCCCGAGTGTTCCGCCGAAGACATAGACAAACATCAGCAGGATGACGACCGGTCCCAGAATGGTGAACACCGAGAGGCCGGGATAACGGATCATGTGCAGCAGGTTGCGGCGCATCATGGTGACCGCGTCTGCGACGACGTATCCGTGCGGGCGTACGCCGCCCGCGGTTGGCTGTGGGCCTGTAAGAGTGGTCATGACGGTGTGTCCTCGGGTTCGGCCCGGCCGGTGAGGGCGAAGAAGACATCGTCGAGGTCGGGAGTGTGAATGCTGAGGTCATCGACCTCAATGTGAGCCTCGTCCAGTCGGCTTAGAACTGTGCGAAGAGTTCCAACTCCGCCGTCGCTCGGAACCGCGAGCTCCAGCGCTGCGTCTTCGGGCGTTGAGTCGGCGAGGAGACTCGCCGCTCTGCCCAGTCCATCAGCGTCCGCGAACCGGAGTCGAATATGTCCACCGGGAACCAGCCGCTTGAGTTGCTCGGGTGTCCCTTCCGCGACGATCCGGCCTCCGTCGAGCACCGCGATCCGGTCGGCGAGCTGGTCGGCTTCGTCGAGGTGCTGGGTGGTGAGCAGTACGGTGGTTCCCTCGACGACGAGTGCGCGCACGATGTCCCACATGGTGTGGCGACTGCGCGGATCGAGGCCGGTCGTGGGCTCGTCGAGGAAAATCACGCTCGGCGTCGCGACCAGTGTCATTGCCAGATCGAGGCGGCGGCGCATCCCACCGGAATAGGTGGCGAGCGGCTTGCGGGCGGCTTCGACCAGGTCGAACTGTTCAAGAAGTTCAGCGACCCGAGTTTTCGAGCGCTTCGCGCCGAGGTGGCGAAGCCGTGCCATCAGCTGGAGGTTCTCCTCGCCGCTGAGCAGCCCGTCGACTGCGGAAAACTGACCGGTCAGGCCAATCGCAGCGCGCACGCCGTCCGGGTCGCGCGCCACGTCGCATCCGTTCACGAATGCAACACCACCGTCGAGCCGGATCAGGGTGCTGAGGATGTGCACGGTTGTGGTCTTGCCTGCTCCGTTTGGGCCGAGCAACGCGGTGACCGTTCCGGGAGCAACGGTGAGATCGACGCCGTCGAGGACTGCTTTGTCGCCGTAGGACTTTCGAAGTCCTCGGACGTCGATTGCGGGAATATTCATGTCTGTATCCCTTCTGAATGTGCCCGATTTGAAGGGGCACGTGAAATGGCGATGTCGCCGTACTGCGTTCGTGCGCGCACAGCAACTGTCTGTTCGGAGGGTGCGGGAGCACGGTCACCGTCGAGTTCGTTTCGAACCCGGCCGTCTTTGGAAGAGAGGTCAAGCCAGGCTGGGACGCCGGATCGTATGCCGATTGATACGCCGCCGTAGCCGCTCTCGACCTCGATTGAACCGCTCGAGACTTCGCCGATTTCGATGCTGCCGTACGCCGTTTTCGCGGTGACCGAAGCGCTCGCCTGAGAGATTTCGAGGTCGCCGTATGACAGCCGGGCATCGACGTCACCGTGGACTTCTTGGACCCGGATGCTGCCGTGCGATGACTTGAGGACAGCGTCGCCCCTGATGGCACCCGCCCGAATCTGCCCGTGGTCGGCCGTGATCTCAACGTCGCCGTTCGCGGCACCGAGCGTCGCGTTACCGTGGGACGCACGCAACCACAGGTCGCCGGTCGCGTCGACGTTCACGGCGCCCGTGGAGGCTTTGATGCGGGTGGCTCCGAGCCGCCCGACGGTGCGCACGCCACCCACCGAGATGTCAGCGGTGAGCCGCGATCCGGAGGGGAGCTCAACTGTGACGTCGACAGATTCGGCCGGGCCGACCAGAGTGAACCGAGGTTTCGCGCCGGTGACGGTGAGCCTGCGTCCGTCGAACTCGACACTCGTCTCGGCCGCGCCCCTGCGGTCGACCGCCTTATCCGGGTTGGACGGGGCGACGGTCACGATCGTGTCTGTTCGGTTGCTCGCCACAACGTCGATCGCGCCGACTGGGAGGTGAACGGCGAGGTCGATGGGCGCGGGAGTGGGGAAAGTGGGCATGCTGACGCTGTCCTTTCGGTAGGCGTGTTCGGCCATCCCCGCGTCTTCGCGGGGATCAGGGAGGGGCGAGGGCGCTAGCGCGCCCAGCCTGCGAAGTTGTCTCCTGTGCGCAGGCTCCGTTGGGCGGATCGTCGTTGTTTGGGTTGGAGGGCGGAAGCGACAGCTCGGACCAGCCAGGTGTTGACTGACAGACCGTCGGCTGACGCAGCCTCGTCGACCCGCGCCTTAAGAGCGTCGGGCAGGCGAAGTGTGGTTCGGGAGGTGCTGGCATCATCAAGGTCGACGGGGGAGGTCGTTCGATCGTCCCCGTCGGTGTCGATGTTCGGCGAAAGAACGACGAACTCGATCTCCCGTCCGCGAAGACGCACATCGACGGCGCCCGGAGCGAGCTCGCGGGTGATTTCACCGGCCGCGGCCGACAGGGCATCGAGGAGCACAAGCCGCGTTGCGGCGTCGAGGCTGGCTGCGAGCCGTTCAGCGATGGCGCGGGTGTCTTCCGACGCGTGCTCCGTGGCATCCGCCAATTGGCGTTGCAGGTCCTGAACGTACTGCCCGAGTTCCATAGCACCACGGTGACACCACAGTGGTGTCACGTCAAGGGGTCTGTGGTGTCATTTTTCGACGGCTTGCTGGCGGCGGACAATTTCCGCTATCCAGATCGGGGCGTAGGGGGAGGTGCAGTTAGGGGGAGTGGGATAGTCCTTGAGAACTTCCAGGCGCTCACCGATGTCGACGGCCCGGGCGCGGTACTGCGGATGCGAGATGCCAATCTGGGCGAGGCAGCTGTTCATCTCCCATTGAAGCCGGTCGGGTGCATCCTTCATGTCGGTCTCGATGGTGTCGAGCAGCTCCCCAAGATCCACTCCCTCCGGCTTTCTCACCACCCGTTCTGTGGTGAGCGCCCATCCGGCACTCGCAACCACTGGATCGGGGTCGCTGAACCACGCCACCCGTAGTTCGTCCACGTGCGGGCTCTTCTTCACCACGTAATTGACCAGCCAGTCGTGCACCTTGGGGGCACGGGCTTCGCGTAGCTTGGTATCGAGGTCGCTCCGTGAAAAAGCCTTCGGCCGGCAGATCAGGAGAGCCAGCAGCCGGGCGGCGGTGTCGTCGGTTGCCCAAAGGTCGAGCGCCAGCTCGTGTTGCGTTTTCAGACGTTTGGCGATCGCGCGGAGTTTTCCGAGATTGACGCCGTGGTCGTCGCCGTGTCTGTGGTTCACCTCGCGGGCACGCGGGTCGTCAAGCGCAGCTAACTCCGACATCAGTTCGGGTACCGTCGTCCCGGTCATCGTGGTCTGGGTCAACATAGCCTCCCTGTGCTATCCGCGTCAGCACAGCCTACGACGCGGCGTGACTGCGCGCTTCCGTCGCCGAACCGTTCGTTTCCGTGGCCATAACGTGCGACGCTTTTCCTATGGATCTGGAAGTGTCGACCGCGCTGACGATTCCGGCTTCTGAACTCGGATGGCGATTCTCGCGGTCATCGGGGCCGGGTGGGCAGCACGTGAACACCTCGGACAGCCGGGTTGAGCTGTCCTGGAGCGTTCTCGACTCGAGGACGCTGTCTGACGAGCAACGGGACAGACTGCTGTTGCGGTTGCGAGGTCGTCTCATCGCCGGGATTGTCACGGTCACGTCGTCGGAGGAACGTTCGCAGCTGCGGAACCGAGAAGATGCTCTCAAAAAACTCGCCGAGCTTGTGCGCGCGGGTCTCGCACCTGACGGCCCACGTCGACGCCCAACGAAACCGACAAAAGGGTCGAACCGTCGGCGGCTCGCGGCCAAGGGGAGACGAGCGGAGACCAAGCAACACCGACGCCGACCACCGACCGACTAGCGCCCAACCGGTGACGCCGTTCGTGCGAAGGCCCGCGCACGGCGACGCTGGCTCCTTCGAATGCTCGCGCCGACAAGTCTCAAGGCCAGCCAAGCTGGCAGAAACCGCGTCGCCGCGGTTCGTGACGCCGACGTCGGGGTTCGATATCGAGGGAAGTTTTGCAGGTTGTGGGGTGGGCTGGGCAGCGGCAGGGCGGGAAGCTCCGACAGGTCGCGCTCGTCGCGATCCGCGTTTGCAAAGGTCCTCGCCCACCGTCGTACGGACTCGGGATCGGTGGCGGCGTAACTGTCGAGCCGTTCCCAGCCGTCGACGGTAGATCGATAAAAGACCTCGCGGAAGAACGCCCGTGCTTCGCGGTGATAGACCGTCGACACGAGCCAACAACGTCCGGGCGCCACCCACAGCTCACCCGTCGGAACGCGCTCGCTGACGCCCCGCGATGAACTGCCGTGCGGACTCCGAATCATCGTCCGTTCACCGGGGGATCCTCGCCAGGAACTCGGCCAGCTCGTCGGCCATCGGGCCGGGTTCCCAATCGTGGTTCGCGCCTGGCACTCGCTTCCATTCTGCGTTGGGAATCTCAGTGACGATCATTTCGGCGGCGGGCACCATGACGTCGTCGAAGCTGGAGGTTCCCACCATCGCGAGTACTGGCATCCGTCGCTCTGAAAGGAGGTCGGACAGCGGCGCCGACTCTGCCCACGCGAGCGAATCGGCGTCGGGCTGCAGTGTTGCGGCCTGCCCGATCATGGCGGGGATGGTCTTCACGATGTCGAGGATTTCGGGCGGCATGTCACGCATGTAGAAGCTCAGCGCGTTCTCGAGTTCGCCGGCCGTGATGAGGTGGCGGAGTTCGTCGGCGAAGTCGTCGGCTCCGCTGTGTGGCGGAGCGAGTGGCGCTTCCCAGAGAGCAAGCCCCGCAATTGGGAGCCCGCGCGCTGCGGCGAGAAGGGAGATGGAGCAGCCGGAGGAGTGACCGCAGAGAACAGCGCTTCCACCGACCTCGTCGATCAGGGCCGCTAGCGCCGATAGCTCGCGCTCGAGGGTGAATGGGCCTTCAGCGACGCTCTCTCCGCGACCGGGGCGGTCGTAGACCACCGTGGTGAAGCCTTTGCCGGCAAGGAGTTCTCCGGTCTGGCTCGTTCCTGAGTCGATTTCTCGCCAGGGGCCTGCGCCAGCGACGAAGATGAGAGCCGGGCCGGTGCCGCGTCGGTCGAAGGCGATTCGATCGCCGGACTCGGTGGTGACAAAACTGGACACAGGCTTCTCCGATCGATCAGTTTCCTCAGGGTGTCAGGAACCGTTATGCCCGACAAGCCCCGGAGCTGTGGTCACTCTCTCGGCGGGTGGTTCGCACAACCGGCAACCAGCGGCGGTGACGTCGCGCGAGTTGGGGATGGACGGTGAGCATCACCCTGTCCTACAGACCGAGAAGCAGGCTGGTCGCGATCGCAAACATGACGAGCGCGATGCCCGCGTCGAGGATCCGCCAGGCTATCGGTTTCGCAAAGAGCGGTCTCAGGAGCCGTGAGCCATACCCGAGCGCGGTGAACCAGACCACACTCCCGAGCATCGCGCCGAGCCCGAAGAGCCACCGGCTGTCGCCGTAGGTTGCACCGATCGAGCCGAGCAGCACGACCGTATCGAGGTAGACATGCGGGTTCAGCCAGGTTAGCGCGAGGACGGTGGCCACGGCGCTCCTCAGCGGGAGTGCGCTACCGGACGATTCCGCGTTCAATGTGCCGGGCCGCCATGCCCGCATGGCCGAGCGCACTCCGTACCAGATCAAGAACGCGGCCCCACCGATCCGCACCACAACGAGCAGCACATCCGCCGACTCGATGATTGCGCCGAGCCCCCAGATTCCCAAACCGATCAACACCGCGTCAGACAGTGCGCAAATCGCAACGACCCAGAACACGTGTTCGCGGCGAAGACCCTGCCGAAGCACAAAAGCATTTTGAGCGCCAATCGCAATGATGAGGGAAAGGCCAAGGCCAAGGCCAGCCAAAAGAGGAGAGTGCACAGGTTTACGTTAGAGGGTTCCTTCCATCGATGCTTGACGAGCGGTGCGGATGCCGCGGGGCGCGCGGGTGCATCGCTGGCCGTTTTGCGCGATTTTGGGGCAGGGCCTTCATCAGAAGACTTCCCCGGAGGATGATGGTCGAAGAATTGCCCACCATCCGACAACCGTGCCCCACTGAGTGCGCAAAGGAGTTGCTCATGCGACAGGGCGACGCTGCTCAGGGATTCGGTAGACCACGGCGGGTGCGCCCTCTCGTTCTCGGCCTGCTCGCCCTGCTTGTTCTGGCGCTGCTGCCCGGTCTGTTTCAGGTTGCGGACTTCGCCGAGCGGCTCGAGGCTGGGAAACGCGCAGAGCCCAGCCTGAGCGCCTTCTACACAGTGCCGAATTCTCTCCCCGCCGGTTCCCCGGGTGAGATCGTTCGATCGGAACGCGTCGTCGGCGCGCCGCCAGGTGCCGAGGCGTGGCGCGTTCTGTACCACTCGAGTGACGAGCAGGGTGCGGACACGATCGTGTCGGGAACCGTGGTCGCGCCGACGGCGAATACGACCGGCGAGCGCACCGTCGTCTCGTGGGCACACCCGACAACCGGAACCGCGCCCCGTTGTGCTCCCTCTATCGGAATCGCCCCGTTCTTCTTCATCGAGGGTTTGACCAGATTCCTTTCGGCTGGATACGTGGTCGTTGCGACGGACTATGCCGGTATGGGGCTGCCCGGGCCGCCGTCCTTCCTCCTCGGCAACACTGAAGCAGCAAATGTTCTCGATATCGCGCGCGCCGCGCAACAGATTCCGGGCGCTCGCGCGAGCAACGACGTTCTCCTCTGGGGGCACTCGCAGGGCGGCCACGCCGCTCTCTTCGCGGCGCACAATGCGGCCTTCTATGCGCCGGACATCGACGTACTCGGAGTAGCCGTCGCCGCTCCGGCGACCGATCTTGGCGCGCTCCTCACAGCGGATATCGTTGGCGTGTCCGGTATCACCATCGGAGCGTACGCCCTGACCGCGTATGCGTCCGCTTATGCCGATGCGCTCCCGCCTGACCCACTCAGCACAATCCTCACGCCGAATGGTGTCGCTGCCACCAGCCGCATGAGCGAACTATGCCTGCTCGGTCAGAACGACCAGTTGCACGCGATTGCGAAACCGCTCATCGGACGTTATCTGGCCGTCGAGCCAGCGACATCTCCTCCGTGGGACGGTTTGCTCGCGCAAAATAAGCCGAGCTCCGCCGCTTTGACTGTGCCGCTCTTCGTCGCGCAGGGCGAATCGGACACACTCGTGCGGCCACACATTACGGCTGCGTATGTTCGGGCTCAGGAACTAGCGGGAACCGACGTTACCTCGCACACGTACCCGCGGGTCGGCCACGGCACCGTCGCACTTGAAGCGCTCGACGACCTATTCGTCTGGATCAACCAACTGGGAATGTCTGGCGGCTCGACGTCATCTGGCTGACGCGGGTCCAGAGGCGTAGCGGCTCTCTGACCCTCGGTCGAACGCGGACACGCGCCCCGTGTGATGCCGAGGCGCGTGTCGAGTGGTTCGCGTGGAGTCGTGATCACTCTGCGAGCGGGAGATCCCGGCCGTGGGCGGTTACCGCATAGATGATGAGTATGTCGACCGTGATGATGATGACCGACCACCACGGCTGTGCGGGGAGAATCAGCATTTGCCCGATCGCGCTGAGCCCGGCCGCGATGATCGCCAGCACGCGCGCCCACGTGGCGCCTGTCAGTACGGCAAATCCGGTGAGGAGAAGAACGATTCCGACGATGAGGTTCCACCACCCCCACCCGGTGAGGTCGAACAGGAAGAGGGTTCCGCCCTCAACGGTGTAGTAGACGTTGGATCCGATAAGGGCGATGAACCCCTGGATGAGGCTGAACGCTCCGCTGAGGATGAGGATGGTGGCGGCGAAGCTGACCCACCCGCCGGTTCCTTCTGACGTTGTTGCTCGTGCTTCGCTCATTTCTTTCTCCGTTTCTTCCGAATGGAGAGGGCATCGATCGAAGCTGAACCGGGTGGAGCAGAGCAACCGATGAGCGTCCGTCTGCGAGACGGCTTCCTCCTCTGCCGCGACACTCCTCCTTCGGGCCCGGGTGAGCGTCACCCCGTCGGGGTGATTGTGCCGACACAATGCGATCGTCGGAATAGCGCTTCGGATCCGAGACTTCAGCGTTCCTCGCTTACAGAATTGCGATGCCGGAGCCGATGATGATGGCACTGACCATGAGAGCTACGGCGAGCATCAGGGAGCTGCCGCTCCTCACAATCCAGTTACGGGTTGCATCCAGGGGCTGCTTGGTCTTTTCCGGTGCGGAGAAGTGTCCAATGATCGGCGCAGCGACCGTTGACACCCCGATGAGTGTGAAGATCAAGACGACGATGAAGACGTCTCCCATTGGAAGCGAAGCATCCCCGATCACGATTGCGCCCGCAAACGAGAGGACAATGTTCTTCGGACGCAACGCGAGCGCCGCGCCGAATCCGAAAGCGCCGCCTGAGGTGATTCTCCCCAACGCATCCATCCATCGTGGCGCTGCAGACGGTCCCTTCGACCTGGTGCGCCATTTGCCGATGGAGTATATGAGCAATGCAGTGCCGAGGACGATACGGATCACCCCGACTGTCGTGTCATTCCTCGCCGGAGTCGCAGCGGGGATGAGAGCAACCCCGATGGTCAGGGCGGTCAGGATAATTGCCATTCCACATGCCCAGCCGATGAGGAGGGCGATACTCACCAGCGGTTTCGCATCGGACAGCAGGATCAGAATTGTCGCGATGATGGGCACCGTACTGAGAGCGACGGCGATCGCGAGTGGCAGGATCTGGGCGATGACGGTGGTCATGCTTGCTCGCACGCGGTTCGGTCGGACTGCGCCGTTTGCTCATCACGCTCCGGCCGTCGCGTAGCGGCTAGGCCATGGCCTTTGCTTTGAGTGCGGCGAACTCGTCCGCGGTGATCGACCCCGAAGCTAAAAGGCCCTGAGCTTGGGCAATCTGGTCAGTCGGGCTGGGGGAATAGATGTGTGGGTGGTAGTCATCGGGTTCGGACACCGTGACTGGACCCCTCGCGTTGCGTTCGCTCATGCCCTTCCCACGAGCTATGACATAGACGAGGACTGTGAGGATGGGAACGAAGACCAGACAGATGACCCAGAGTGCTTTCAGCCAGCCACTCAGCGAATGGTCGCGGAAGATGTCGCCGAGCACGAACACGATCGTGATCAGGTAGGCGAGGACGACATAAATCCACAAAAACCAGACAATGACGTCCCAGAAATCGTTGAACCAGTTCATGTCAGCTCACTCCTTCGCTCGCAGGCGAACTCTCGTCAGCTGAAACCTAGTGGAGCCCTTCACCGCTTGCAGTCACCCGTCACGGATGACATTTGCGGCGGACTTCAGCAACCGTGGTGAAACCCTGTGCCGAGTGCTAGGTTGCCACAAAGTCGGGACCGCAGAGCCGCGGACGTGCTTCGAGGATGGAATTATGAATCTACGCTTCTGGCGTCGCGGCGAACGCTCGCCTGACGTAGCGCGACCGCCTCAACCCGAGTCGAACGATTACAGCGAAAGCCCAGGAACACTCCCGCGCGCGACCATCATTCTCCTCAGCCTCGGTGGGGGAGCAGCAGCGCTCTTCGGCCTCGCGGCGGTGCAGACCGTTGCCGCGCCTGTCGCCCTTTCACTTGTCCTGACCATCTGCGCGCACCCCGTTCGAGGCGCTCTTGAGCGAATCCGGGTACCTCGAGGAGTTGCGACCATTCTCGCAATCCTGCTCGTGTTCGCGCTGCTCGCCGGCTTCGTTGCCGCCCTCCTCATCGCACTGACCCAGTTCACCACCCTGCTGCCTCAATACGTGACGCAGCTCGAGCAAATCGGGCAGGACTTCGCGGCCTGGCTCGAAAAAATCGGGGTAGGCGCGAAAACAGCGGACACGATAATCACGGGGCTTGAGCCAGCTAACCTCCTCGACTTCGTAGCCGGACTGCTCGGAGGGCTCACGGGCATCGTGTTCTCGCTCGTCGTCATCCTCACACTCGTTATGCTGATGGCGCTCGACGCGACCTACTTGCCGACGCTCCTCTCCCAGCTCCGCCGGATTCGTCCGACGCTCGTCGCCGCGCTCGTCGGATACGCCGCCAGCGTCCGGCGCTACATGGTCGCCGCCACAGGCCTTGGCCTGCTGCAAAGCACCATGAACTTCATCGCCCTCGTGATCCTCGGAGTCCCCGCACCGCTCCTGTGGTCGCTGCTCTCGTTCATCTGCAGCTACATTCCCAACGTTGGCTATTTCCTCGCGATCATCCCGCCAACGATCTTTGGCTTGCTCGTCGGCGGCTGGCCAACGGCCATCGCGGTCATCCTCGTCTACGGCATCATCAACGTGATCGTGCAGTCGATCGTGCAACCCTTCCTTGTCAGCAATGTCGTCGCACTGAACCAGACGATCACTTTCGTCTCGGTTTTGTTCTGGACGCCGGTCCTCGGTCCTGTCGGGGCTGTGCTTGCCGTGCCGCTGACGCTGCTGGTTCGCGCGATCCTGCTCGATGCCGACCCGAACGCTGCGAGGTGGCGACCACTGACGGGGGACATCGACGAGGCGAAAGGCATTATGAAGGCAACGGATGCCGACACTCGGCTTCAGAGATCGGCTCACAAACGCGAGCGCAACGAGCGCAAATCCAGTGCTCGCAAGCCAGCGCCGCTGCCTGACGAGTTGCCCATGTGAACGCGCGGCTTCCGAGGGCTCTACAGGAGACCGAGCTCGCGGGCGCGTTCGATGGCGTTGTCCCTCGTTGTTGCGTCCAGTTTGCGATAGATGTGCGCCATGTGGGTTTTGATGGTGTTGACCGAAACGAAGAACCGACGTGCCAATTCCAGGTTCGTATACCGGGTCGGAAGAAACGCGAGTACCTCTAATTCCCGTTCCGTTAGCGGTTCGCTGAGCCCGACTGGTGACGGCTCCAGCTCCCGGCGAGCGCGAGTGCGCACTATGTCGCTGAAGGCCGATTGCGGTCCGGAAAGCATCGAGAGACGTTGAAGAATCAACGGCCCGGCTTGCACGAAGACGTCAACGAAACCGTGGACTTCAGCGATTTGAAGAGCGGCGGTCAGGTGGCGAATGGATTCATCCGGCATTTCGTCGACCCCGGCCAGACGGGCTCGGAGGATGTGATGTTGGACAACCGACAGCGGAGTGTGAACCTGAACGAGTTCGTCCCAGGCTTCGACGACCTCGCGAGCGAGCTCTGTGTCACCGAGCGAGATGGAGGCCGCGGCACGGTCAAAGAGCACCGTAGGAACGAGCTTCGGTGACTCGAACGCTCCGAGATCGGCGTTGTCCGGGCGTGTGGCCGTGCGAGGCACCAGCGGGTGTCGCACTTTTTCCTCGCCGGGGCTCCCGGTTTCTGCGGGGAAGGAGTCGGGTGGGCTGTGGCTGTGTCGCAATTCGGGCAGCGTCGTCGAGACGACGGCTTTTCCGGGCTCCAGCGAGGTCAGAACAGCGGCGAGGTGGGCGTCGGCGATGGCGGGCTGCGCCAGCATCCCTGCGTCGCGCGCTGTCTCGAGCGCATCTCGCACGAGGCGGTCAGCGATGACGGTGTTCCTGCACCAGGCTTCGACGAGAGACAGTGCGCTCAAAGCGCTGACTCGACCTACGACGTCTCCGGATGCAGCGAGAAGCGCCATCGAGAGCCATCGTCGAGCCTCATCGGTGTTTCCTGCAAGGAAATATGCTCGGCCGCCCGAAACCAGCGCGTCGGCGAGGTCGGGAGATGGCGCGCCTGCAGCTGTCGACAAATTACTGAGCGTCGCCACCTTTGACTGGGCCTCTTCAGTTGATATGTCAGGGCGAGTGCGCCACAGAACCTGTGCAGCCACGAATCCCCACCCTCGACGCGGCGTGGCTGTGCTGAACGGCCCGGGCAGCGGGCTGATCTCCTGGGCTGACGCGGATTCGCTCTGCCGCGCGTGACGCACTCCCGCGAACAAGTCTTCGTCCACAACGTCAGATGTCCACAGCTCCGCGGTCTCGGCCTCGAGGTTGGCGGTAGTCTCCGTGCGTTCGGTCGCGTCGTTCGCGGAGGACGTCAGCATCGCTTCCATCGCTCCGTCTCGTGCTTGCGCGCGGAAAAGGTAGTCAAGCGCGGGCTTGACGCGCCCCCGACTGAGGTGCCAGTCGGCGGCGGCGGTCAGGATCTGTAGTTCAGCGGCAGGGTTCTCGACTCGGAGCCGGGAACGCAGGAGTTCCGAGAACAGGTGATGAAATCGGAACCACTGGCGCCGCGCGTCGAGCGGGATGAGGAACATGCATTCGTGTTCCAGTTCCTCAAGCACCTGTTGCGCGTAAACCGGACCGATCGCCGCTTCCACAAGGCCTGCACACATGTCATCGAGCGCAGACATTTTCAGGAGCAGGTGTCGCCGCTCAGGGGGAAGTCCATCGATGACCTCTTCACCCAGGTAGTCGGCCACCAGTCGGTCGCTACCGTTGAACTGGGCGACGAACGCGTCAGGATCGGCTTCGTGTCTGAGATGCAAACCGGCAAGTTGCAGGCCGGCTGCCCACCCCTCCGTCTTCTCCCGAAGCACTCTGACCTGTTGCGGGTCCACTGGGCGACCGACGATTCGTTCAAGGAATGCCGCGGACTCACGTTCGCTGAACGCGAGGTGAGCGGGCCGCAATTCGAGAAGGTCATCGTTGAGGCGATGGTTGCCGAGCGCGATGGGCGGGTCCACCCGCGACGCCATCACCACGTGGGCTGACTCCGGCATCTGTTCGATCAGGCGACCGAGATCGGCCACGAGCGACACGTTGGTGAAACGGTGAACGTCGTCGAGCAGAAGAACCGTCTCTGGGGATTTTGCGAGCGCGCTCGTGAGGGTCGCACTCAGATGGGAATCGAGACCTGAGCTATGGGGCCCGGCAGTCCGGGGCACGCGAGCAACCGTCGGTCGCGATTTCGTGAGTGCTGCGACCAGGCGCCCCACGAATCGAGCCGGGTCGTCATCGTCTGGTTCGATGTCGAGTTGGGTGAATGCGCGGTCGGCGTGTGTGGTCGCCCACTGTTTCAGCAACGTGGTCTTGCCCGCACCGGCTTGCGCCGTGATGAGAGTGAGTCGTCGGTTCAGCGCTCCGTCGAGTACACCGAGAAGCGCCGGTCGTTCAATCAGGTGTTCTTTTGTCGTTGGATGGCTGGAAGCGCTCATGGCATCTCCGTTCCACGGTCAGTGTTGCATAAGTGACCTGCCGCGACCAGAGTTTCCGCGCACAACTAGGGTTCCTCTACCCCTCACAACTAGGGTGCCTTCACCCTTGACGGATGACGCGGGGAGTCGGCAGCGCTCGCACACTAGCGGGGGGAAAGGTTTGGCTGTGACCGGTGAATCATTCGAGATCGTTATCAAGGGCACACTGAGCGAGCCGGTCCTCGATCTCATCGATGGGTTTCGGATTCATCGGGTAGAGCACGGGGAAACGCACCTCGTTGGTACGGTCCCGGATCAGTCCCGGCTGCAGGGCATCCTCACGATTTTCGGCAACCTTAACATTGAGTTGATATCGGTCAACCCGATATGACTCACACCGGCGAACCTCAGCGGCGTGGTTGCCAGCCGGACACGATCCGCGCGATCGCGATAACCAGGAACAGCTGACCGGTGATTGCCTCGGCAATCGCGACGCTCTGAACGAGGGCACCGACGGGCACGAGGTTGCCGTAACCGGTCGTTGTCAGCGTCGTGAATGAGAAGAACAACTGACCGGTGAGTGAGTCTATGGTCCCAGGCCCAAAGAGCGGTGTCGGCGTCAGAAGAGCGATGAGGTTGAAGACGAACGTGAAGAACATCCCAACCATGACGTAGGCCGCGATGGACGCGAGGAGTGTCTGTCCATCGACGACAACCTTGCGTAGTTGGTGCGCGATGATCGCGACAGGCGCGACGAGGTACGCAACCATGGACGCTGAAGCGAGGACGACGGCAGGGATCGTGTTTTGGAGCGCGGCGATCTCGACCGCAACCACAATCGAGGCGACGAGAACCAGGAGCATTAGCCCGAGCCGTCGGAGGCGCACACCCACCTCGGCCACCCACAGGGTCACCGCGACAGTGACGAGCTGGAACATGAGAGCGAGGAGGCTGGTTTTCGGGGATGTCTGGCTTGCGCAGAGCACGTATGACGTGGCCAGGAGAGCGAGCACAAGCCAATATCCTGACTGCCAGATCGTCCGTCGCGGCGCCGCGGATTCGTTGTCGGGTGAGCTGTTTCTGCGCGAATGTCGACGCGGCTTGATCATCGTTGCACTCCTGGCTTCGCCGGTCGGTTCTCGGGATGCTACCGGCGAAGTTCAGGGCTCGTCGTCATCCGGTCGGGGTGAGGGTTTGGAGGAAGAAGCGGGTCATCCTCGCGGGGTGACGCAGTGGCATCCGTCGCTCATTAGATTCAGGCCATCGGCGTACTTCGCCGATGTTTATCGTGGAAAGGTCGCCCTGAAATGAATTTCTGGGACTTCATTGTGTTCGTGTTCTGGAGCTACGTCTTCTTCGCTTATCTGATGGTTCTCTTCGGGATCATCGCCGACATCTTCCGCGACCACACCCTGAACGGCGGATTGAAGGCGGTGTGGGTGATCTTCCTGGTGTTCGTTCCGTTCCTGGCCGCCCTCGTGTATCTCATTGCCCGTGGCAAGGGGATGAGCGAACGCCAGCGTGCCGCCGCGAATCAGGCCAGGTCTGAGACGGACCAGTACATCCGTAATGTCGCATCGAGCTCACCGGTCGAGGAGATCGCGAAGGCGAAGACGCTCCTCGATTCGGGAACCATCAGCCAGGCAGAGTTCGACGGACTGAAGAGTCGGGCACTTGGTGCGGTTGCCTAGGCTTTCGCAGTCTTAATCCGCTGCGGACCTGGTCGGAACTGTAACGTCGGCTCCGCCTTCTCGGGTAAGCCGCGGCCCCATGCGCACCATCGTTGGGGCAGCGGTGAACCCGCCGGCGAATAGCGCTTCACCCTGCTGGAACCGCGAGGCCCTCGCGAGCATCGCGCTTGGCACGAATCCGAAAATGGTCGCAAGCTCGGAAAGGTCGAGCGGCGACGTCATTTTCATCAGCGCGAGGTTGTCGCACTGGGAGATAATGCTCGGATCAATCCGCGACGGCCGCTGCGTCGACAGCAGGAGCCACAAACCGAACTTCCTGCCCTCGGCGGCGATCTGAATGAGTCGCTCACGCACAGCGACGTGCAGTGGGCTGTGTTGATCCGGCGATCCGAGGTTGTGCGCTTCGTCGATCACGATGAGCAGTGGGCGTCGCTGCTCACGCTTGGCCCAGAGGTCGTCGAGAACCGCCATCGCCACGACGAGCGATTCGTCGGGATTGTCGAAACCGCCCAAATCGAGCACGGTCGCGTCAGGACGCGTGTCGAGGATATCGGTCACCGCTTCGAACCCCTGGGCCCAGACATTCCAGTCAAGCAGGCCCAGATTCTCGATACGTGCCGCCAGAGACGCTGCGGCTGCTGAACCTCGGCTGCGCAGCATCGAAACGACGTCGTTGCCTTCGACCGAGCCGATCATCTCGTCCAGGTGGACAAGTTCGTTGTATTCGTCCCGGTCATTGAGCGGGTGCAGGCGCATCACGGCGGCTTTCGCGCGCAGGGGCAAGTCGATGAACCGGACACGAAGGGAGTCGGGGTTGGGGGACGATGGACGGAGTATCCGAATGTTGCGATTCGAAAGCGCTCGCGTGGCATCCGTCTCGCCCGCCCCGGAATTGGCTTCGCGAAGCCGCACGAAGTCGGCGTTCGGGTCGAAGATCACCATTGGCAGTCCGGTGCGCACCAGAATCTGCTCGAGAACAACTCCGAGCGCGTATGTCTTTCCCGATCCGCTCTGCCCGCACCAGAAGGTGTGTCGGTTGAACCTGTGGGGGAGCAGGTGAGCGGGAAGATCCGCCAGAGCGAGGTAGGACCCGATGTCGAGGACGTCTACCGGGTTGTCGTACAGCGCTTTGACCGCTGTGGCGTCCGCGGGCGAAACTGAGGCTCCACCGAATGGGCGAGAACGCCGCTGATCGAGGTGTTGGCCATCCTCCGAAACCAACCCAAGGATTCTGCCGGCACCCTGCATGCCTCCGTCTTCGATCGAGAACCTGGCCTCTTCGACCTGTCCAAGCTGGTGGGTACCGTCGTCTGAGAGAAGTGTGACGAACGCGCCAGGATCGAGCGCCGATCGTATGGACCCGGCGAATCGAAAGTACCGGCCGTCGAGGGAGACCGCGGAGAAATCAGCATCGGGCGATCGCGAATCATTCATCGGTGGGCTCTCCTTATTTCGCGGCCAGTCGGGTGGAGTTCACAGTTAATTGTGGCGGCGTGATGTACGTCAAGCGTCCGCACGTTCGAGTGGTTGGCCCGATGTCGTTTTTTCGCGATCTCATGCTCCGCGGGTGATCTGGTTCCCGAACACCCGGGGGCAGAGTTGCTGGCAGCACACCATCAGCGCGATTGAGGACTCATGGCGGACCTGGCGAACGTGGACCTGCTGCGGCGGATCGAAGAACTCGAAGCTGAGAACACAACGCTTCGTGAACGAGATTCCGCCCGGCCGACCGAACCCATCCCCTCAGGCGCGCTGCCCGATGGGCCGCGCAAAGGGCGCGGTTGGTGGTGGACAGTCCTCGCCACCGTGCTAATCGTGCTCGGCGCGTTACTTGCGCCCGTCGCTTTGGTCGCATCCTGGTCAAAGACCGTCCTCACGGACACCGACCAATTCGTGGCGACATACGCGCCTCTCTCAGAGGACCCGCGTATTCAGGCCTACGTCGTCGACGAGGCACTCCTCGTCATCAACGAGCAGATCGACATCCCCCAGATCACGTCGGACGTCATCGACGGCATCACCGAACTCGGCACAGGACCACGCGCAACCGAGGCGCTCGAGCTGCTGAAGGGACCGGCCGCGTCAGGAGTCGAGTCGCTGATGGAAAGCGGCGTCACCACCTTCGTTGAGTCCGAAGCGTTCTCAAACGTGTGGGCATCTGCTCTGCGCATCAGCCACACTCAGCTGGTGAAAGCGATGGGGGCGGATCCGGATGCTGCGCTGCAGCTAGGCGATGACGGCTCGGTTGGTATCCAACTCGGCCCCATCATCGATGCTGTGAAGTCCGCCCTGCTCGACCAGGGCATCGAATTGGCGAACCAGATTCCCGCGGTCGACCGAACCATAGTCATCGCGCAGTCCGATGCGCTCGCGTCAGTGCAACTGGCCTACGGGGCTGCCGTGACACTGGGTTCGTGGTTGCCGTGGATTGCCATCGTCCTTCTCGCACTCGGAGTGCTGGTTGCTCGGCGCAGGCCAATCGCGTTGATCTGGGCGGCCATCGCACTGGCCCTGTCGATGGGGCTCGCTCTCGCTGGTTTCGTTGTCGGCAGTCTCGCCCTCGTCTCCGCCCTCAGCCCTGACATCCTGCCCTCCGGCGTCACCAGCTTGCTGTATGAAACTGTCGCAGAAAACATGAGAGCAACAGCGGTCGCGGTTCTCGTGCTCGCCGTCGTTGTCGCGCTGGTGGGTTGGCTGGCCGGCCCGTTTGCGCTTCCACGTCGCCTTCGCGGATTCGCCAATGAGGGCACGGCTGTGCTGCGCAATGCGGCAGAGCGACGCGGAATCACGACCGGTCGGGTGGGCGTGTGGGTGTACACACACCGAACGCTCCTGCGAGCCGCCGTTGCCGTTATTGCTGCGGCCGTTGTCCTCATCGTGCGACCGGTGACCGTCGGTTTGACCCTGTGGACGCTGGTGCTCGCTGGCCTGGTTCTTCTGATTCTCGAACTTGTTCAACGGCCGGTGATCACAGTGCCAGCCACGGCTGAGGAGCAGGTGCCCGTTGTCGCTGTGGAATGACAGCGATACCTGCGCCACGAGGAAGAGGTCCGCATCATGAGTATTTCCACTACCGAAGCGCGAGCCAGATCAGGGGTATGGGCCGGCTGGGTCACCTTCGCCGGAGTAATCCTGATGATCAACGGGATCTTCAGCGTCATCCAGGGTGTCGTGGCGCTCATTGGCCCCGATACCTACTACGCGGCCATGCCAAGCGGACTCTTCCTCTTTGACGTTGAGGGGTGGGGTTGGTTCAACCTGATCGTCGGGGTCTTGCTCATCGCCACAGCCATCGGCGTCTTCGCGGAACAGGGATGGGCGCGAATCACCGCGATCGTCCTTGCCGTGGTGAGCGCGCTGATTCAACTTCTGCTCATGCCGGCGCAGCCGTGGTGGTCGCTCATTGTCATCGCGATCGACATCACCATCATCTACGCCCTGGTCGTGCGCAGCGACGAGTCTCTCGAGCGCCGGTAGCTCGGACTTCCCGCGCCAGTTGGGGCGGGAAGATGCGAGCAGGCCGTGAAATATCCAACGCTGTTCAGGTCAAGGCCCACAGTGGGACACGGCCTGCTCGGGGAAATCAGCCGAGCGTCAGGACGCCTGAGCGGATGGCGGCGACGACTCCACCATCCACAAGGACGTCGGTTCCCGTCATGAACGACGCCTGAGGGGAAAGCAGGAACGCGACAGCGTTCGCGATGTCGCCTGGGGTGCCGACCCGCTTCGTGCCTGAGGCGTCGATCATCGTGCGCATGTTCTCTCCGCTGGGACTTGCGAGTTCCTGGAGCCCCATCGGCGTGGAGATGACCCCGGGGCTGACGCTGTTGATCCGTGCACCGCTGGCGCCCCATGCGATGCTGGCGGCCTGAACCCTGAGCTGGCTGGCGCGCTTCGAGATGCTGTACGCCGCGCCGGGGTTCGAGAACTTGGGGTCAGCCCACAGCGGCAGGTCGAGCAGCTGGTCAGTTGGTGTGAGCGCCAGTGCTCCTTCGAGCTCGGCGGGCAAGCTTCCAGCCGCGATGCTTCCGGCCATGCTTGCGATGACGACTCCGGCTCCGCCGGGCGCGATGACGGCCGCAAACTCGTCGAGTACGTTCGCGACGCCAACGAGATCAACGCGGAGGATCGCGTCCGCAGGCGCCTGTGCCGGGGAGAGGCCAGCCGTGTGAATCACCTCAGTGACCGCGCCGCCAGCCGCCGCGGCGGTGGCCAAATCCGCGACGGACGCTCGCGATGAAACGTCAACGACGTGAGTCTCAACAACGTATCCGTCGCCACGCAGTGCATCAGCCGTTTGAAGAAGCCCTTCTTCGTTGAAGTCGGCCAAAACGAGCTTCTTGCCTGAGCCTTGGCGACGCGCGATCGACTCGCCCATTCCGCCGACACCGATGACGACGACTACCTGATCCACGCTGTGCTCCCTTGCGACTATCGAGACACTCCGTCTCGTAATGCGACTATAAACCCTAGAATCAGAAAATGGTTGAAGCGAAATTGGGTCGACCGCGAAGCGAGGCAACCCGCCATGCGATTCTTCGGGCCGCCGCCGGGCTCGTCGACGAAATCGGGTACGCCAACATCACGACGACAGCCATTGCCACGCGAGCGGGCGCTGGCAAACAAACCATCTATCGGTGGTGGAGAGCGAAGTCGAGCGTTATCGCTGATGCGGTCGTTGAGGGATACCTTCGGCTGCCCTCAGCTGACGTCGCGGTAACGGGGTCACTCGAGGACGACCTCAAAGCCTGGCTGCACGTGACCGTTCAGGTGATGAATGACGCAGCAACCGGTCCCATGGTTCGCGCGCTTGCCGCCGCCGCTTCGGACGATGCCGCCCAGGCAACCGCTCTGTGGGACCACCTGACGGGACCGCTCCATCGAGACCTCCTGAATCGTCTCGAGCGCGGCCAGCACGCTGGACAATTGTCAGCAGCGGTGGATTCCGCTGCCATCGCTGACGCACTTTTGGGGACTGTGCTTTTTCGACTGCTCGCTCAAGCCCCAAACCCAGCGCGTCTGGATGGAATCGTCGACGCTGTGCTCGGAGCGAGTCGCCCGGCCGGATAGCGGCTGGGCGCGGGTAGCCATGCGTGCACCAGCAACCTGCCCGACCCGTTGCGGGGCTCAAAGACGCTGCCTAACATGACAGCCATGACCGGTGACGACTCACCGCACCATCCTCACGGGACACCGCCCCGACGATACCTGTTCGCGCTCATCGACGCGGGCGGCACAGTTCCTCCTGAGCTCGGTGTCGCCCGTCGACTCGTCGACCGCGGGCACGAGGTCACCGTCCTCGCGGACGAGACTCTCGCAGAGGCGGTACGCCGCACGGGCGCGGCATACCTGCCGCGGGCCACCGCACCCTCTGGCACTTTCCGCGACTGGAACCTGACGCCCCTCGCTCTCGCTCGAACCATGGCAGATCACATGATGGTCGGACCCGCACCGGATCAGGCTGCGGATACCCTGATGGCCATCGATGCTGTCCAGCCCGACCTCGTCGTCGCGTCGTCTCTTGCGGTCGGCGCCATGGTCGCGGCCGAGGTACGCGGAGTGCCTTTCGATCTCCTGATTCCTAACGTGTATCCATTCCCTGCCGAGGGAATGCCGCCGTTTGGCGCGGGATTGGCGCCGGCTCGAGGGCCGTTCGGTCCTCTTCGTGACAGGATTTTCAGCACCGCTGGCGTGCGGTTGTTCGATCGATATGCTCTGCCGGGAATTAACACGCTTCGCAGCGAATACTCTCTGGCGCCCATTCCGACGACGTGGGCTCAAATGCGTTTTGCACGACGTCACCTTATTCTCACGTCGAGGTCGTTCGATTTTCCGGCACGAATGCCCGAAAACGCCCGCTACGTCGGCCCCATCCTCGACGACCCGGCGTGGGCCGCAACGCAACCGTGGATCCCACCGGCAGGCGACGAGCCCCTCGTTCTCGTGGCAATGTCATCAACGTTTCAGAACCACGTCGGGTGCATGCAGAAGATCGTCGATGCCCTGAGTTCGCTCCCGGTGCGTGCCGTTGTCACAACCGGGCCTGCGGTGCCTACGAATGCCATCTCCGCACCAGCGCATGTCTCTGTCGTTTCATCCGCACCGCACGGTGAGGTGCTTCGCCAGGCCGCCCTGGTCGTCACACACGGCGGCCATGGCACGGTGGTCAAAACTCTCGCGGCCGGAGTGCCTCTGCTCGTTCTTCCCCACGGCCGCGACCAGTCCGACAACGCGGTGCGTGTCACCACCCGTGGCGCCGGAATCGCTCTGTCCCGTCGCGCCGGAGCCCCGCGTATGGCGCGTGCTGCAACGACAATCCTCACCAGGCCCATCTATCGCGAGGCCGCAGAGAGGCTTGGCAAGGCGATCGCCCATGACGCCGAACACAACGGGCTGATCGAGGAGCTCGAACAGGTGCAATGACGAGGTTCAGCTGGTCAGGAACGTGGTTCCTGCGGTTTGCGGAGCGAGACGAGCGGGGGAGCGTGCAACGGTTCGGTCTCCCAGCGGGTTTCAAAGGTTGAGGTTTCCGAATCGAGACGGATGTGAAGCCGATGCGGTGTTTCGATGAAGATCACGTCGACCGCGAGGTGCTTCGAGCCCCAGCCGGCACTCGCCGACGTCGCTTCGCTCGTGAGCCACTCGCCGAATCCCGCCGGAACCTCGATGTGGTTTTCGTCCTCAACGAGCGTGAGCACAAGCCCGGTGTCGCTCGCCCGGAGGTGAATGGAGGTCAGAGACGGGTACGTATCGGCTGACGACGGTGAGAAGGTGTGCGATGTGACCGGCCGATCGCCTTGACCCGTTTCGAGAGCGGGAAGGGCCAGGGACGCAAGCTGCGCGGCCAGCGTGGCATCCGTCATCGAATTGCCACGGAACTCGTTCTGCGTACCGAAAGCGGGGAGCAGGTGCTCCCAGGCCAGGTTGAGGACCCCCTGCATGTCGTCGCTCTGACCGGTCATCGCCAGGACGACATCGTGCGCCGGCAGAACCACACAGAATTGACCGTACGCGCCGTCGCCCCGATAGCCGTGGCGGGCTATCCAGAATTGGAAGCCGTAGCCCTGCTCCCAGTCGGATGCGGGGTTCGAGCCGTTGGAAATGTGCGCCCGGGTTGCCTCATCCACCCACCCGGCCGGGATCAGTTGTGTGCCGTTCCACATTCCCCGCTGCAGGTACAGCTGCCCGAGGGCGGCGATCGCTTCCGTTGCTGCGTGGAGGCCACTGAATCCGAGTTCATGACCAGAGGCATCCGTTGTCCAGCCCACGTCGCCGATTCCGAGCGGATCCAGGAGGCGCGGGCGGAGGTAATCGACGAGCGACTGCCCGGAGGCGCGTTGAACGATCAGCGCCGCGGCATACGTACACGGCTGGTTGTAGGCGAAAACAGCGCCGGGCTCCTCGTCGGGAGGAAGCAGGAGGAACCCGCGAACGAGGTTGTCCTGGTCGATGGCCAGGGCGCGGTCGAGCGTGTCTTCACGGTGGCCGCTCGACATCGCGAGGACATGCCGAACGAGCATGGAACGGCTGCGGGGGTCGCCGATGTCAGCGTCAATCTCGGGAAAGTGGCTGAGCACAGTGTCGTCGAGACT
This sequence comes from Mycetocola zhadangensis, assembly GCF_003668565.1. GTDB lineage: Bacteria > Actinomycetota > Actinomycetes > Actinomycetales > Microbacteriaceae > Mycetocola_A > Mycetocola_A zhadangensis. The sequence continues at coordinate 1,239,234 of NZ_RCWJ01000001.1, read as the reverse complement.
GAGCAGGCCTTCCTCGACGGCGAAGGCTACAGCGGTGGAGGTAAAGCTTTTGCTCAGCGAGTAGAGCAGGTGGACCCGGTCAGGTGAGTATGGTGACCACCAGCCCTCAGCAAGCACATGCCCATGGCGCAGCAGCATGAGGCTGTGCGGTTCGATGTTCGGGGCGGCTTCGAGTGCCTCGATAAAGGCGGCGATGCCTTGGGCGTCAACGGAGTGAGCGGACGGCGTGCTTCTCGGCAGTGAGCTGTGCATGCGTCCCATGCTAGGACCCGTTCGGCGCGGGTCGAGGCTGCAATCCCCGGTGCTGAAGCGATGCGCCTGAAAGACACCATCGGGGAACGAGCAGGCTGCGGCCGGGCCGCAGCTTCCGTCCGAACGCGGACGACGGGCAAAGCTCGGCGTCAGGAATGCTCGACGAGCGCCCGGGAATCGGTTCGTTCTAAAGAGTCACCCCGCGGAACGCGAGGAAGGGCTTCGGGTCGGTGTATGCGCCCGTGCGGATCTTCAGGTCGAGGTGGCAGCCGGTGGCGACGCCGGTCATGCCGACGTTGCCGATGATGGTGCCGGCTTGAACGTGCTGGCCGACGGACACTTTGAACGACCCGGTCTGCATGTGCCCGTAGATCGACTCGAGACCGCTGCCGTGGTCGATGATCACGCGCTCTCCGAAGCTGCCAGCGTTGGTCGCTGAGGTCACGCGGCCGGGCGAAATGGCTTTGATCGGTGTGCCGCACGCCGAGCCGAAGTCGACCCCGTCGTGGAACGTGTTCGAGCACCCCGCCGGAGTGCAGATGACGGGGCGCGGGCCGTAGTTCGACGTGATCCTGCCGGCGACGGGACGGACCCATGCAGCGTCGGCGTCGTGCATATAGTTTCCTCCGCGACTCGGTGGGCCCGCGTTGAGCTGGGAGTCGTCGACCGCCGCAACCACGGCCGTTGATCCGGCACTTGGTGACGCAGCATCGACGGTGGCCGCATGGGCTGGTACGGCGAGAGCCGCGACCAGAGCGGGAATCACCGCTGCGAGCGCGAACAAAGGCCGAATTGCTCGGCTGTCGGCACGCTTCCGGCGCGAGTGCAGAACGAGATCGTTCATTGTGCTCCTGGTTTCGACAAAGCTCAACGCTGTCGAGACGCAGCGCAGATAGCGACCACGTTATCGGTGCAGACGCCGCAACGGACTGATATTCGGGGGTGTCTTCGCTGGGGGCGCCATGTCACTTTCGTTTCTCCGGATACGATCGGGGAATGCCTCCACGCTCTCCGCTCCCGCAGCGACACGGGCTGGATCCAGCGTGGATGAGGACTCCTGACCTCGATCGGTCACTGCCGGAGCCATGGCCGACCATGGGCGCCTGGTTGACTGACCGTCTCTCCGAATTCATCGACGTCGCCCAGTTTCTGAACGACAAGCGTTTCGTCTATCAGTCAGGTGCCGCCGTCGCTGGGTCGGACGCTTACCGGCCACACACCTTCGTCTGGTTTCATCGAGATCTGCGGGAGGAGGCATCCGTACCGGGAAAAATCGCTGTCGTCCATCGTGACGAACGGATCGTCGTGATCGATAAACCTCCCTTCCTTTCGACGATTCCGCGAGGGCGGCACGTGCAACAGAGTGTGGTCGTGCGGCTGCGTGCGGAACTCGGGCTGCCGGAACTGTCGCCGCTTCATCGACTGGACCGTGTGACATCCGGTCTTCTGATTCTTGCGACGGAAAAGCGGTGGCGTGCGCCGTATCAGACGCTGTTTCAGCGAGGTGAGGTGCGGAAGGTGTATCGAGCGCTCGCGGCGCATCGCCCGGAGCTGGACCTGCCGGTGACCGTGAGCAACCACCTGGTGAAACAGCGCGGGCGAATGCAGGGCGAGATTGTTGCGGGGGAGCCGGCGAACTCCGAGTCGCTGGTTGAGCTTGAGACGGTGATCGGCGGAACGGAGGCTGTTTACCGGCTGACGCCGCGGACGGGGCGAATGCATCAGCTGCGGCTGCACATGTGGAGCCTGGGCATTCCGATCAGCGGTGACCCGCTGTACCCCGTTGTGCGGGACGTGTCAGTTGACGACTTCGAGCACCCACTGCAGCTGTTGGCGAGCGAACTGAGCTTCACTGATCCTGTCGATGGCGCATTCCGCCGATTTGAGGCGGTGCGCGCGCTGCCGCTTCGAAGCGAGATCGTGCGTTGACCTGTGTGCATATTCCGCGCCGAGCGTGGCCCTTTTCCTAGACGGAGAACCCTCCGTCAGCTTTGATCAGCTGACCGGAGACCCAGCGCCCCTCCGGTGAGACGAGGAAACGGACGACGTTTGCGATGTCGTCTGTTGTGCCGAGTCGCCCCGTCGGCTGGCGAGCGACTCCAGACGCACGGATGCTCTCGTCCATCCATCCCGTGTCCACCGGCCCGGGATTCAGCGAATTCGACGAGATGCCGAGGTCGCCCAGCTCGCGAGCGGCGGCGATCACGATTCGATCGAGCGCGCCTTTGCTCGCGCCGTAAGGCATGTTGTGCACGACATGGTCGCTCGTCAGCGCAACGATGGCACCGCCGTCCGTCGGTACCTGCAGAGCGAAGGCTCGAATGAGAAGCCACGCCGCTCGGGTGTTGACCGCGAAGTGCCGGTCGAAGCTGTCGACCGAGGTGTCGAGAATGCCCGAGTCCACCGATTCGGAATGCGAGAGCACCAGAGCGGAAACCGGTCCGAGCTCTGCCGTTGCGCGACCAAGAATATGAGCTGGCGCGGACGGGTCTTCGAGGTCTGCCTCGATAGCCAGTGCGCGTGTCCCCGTCGCCGCGATCTCATCGGCAATGTTGGCGGGGTCGCTGGCCGTTCCGCCGAGCGACATTCGTTCTTCGTACGGCACCCAATAGTTGAACGCGATATCCCAGCCATCGTTCGCCAATCGAAGTGCGATTGATCGCGCAATGCCGTTCTTTCGACCCACGCCCGTGATACAGGCGACCCGTGTTAGCACGTTATGGGTGCCTAGACCGGCGAACAATGAGAACAATGCCGAAGGCGGAGAGACCGCAGAGGATTCCCAGAGGAATTCCCGCGGGGTTCTTCGTGAGAAGCGGCGCGATCACGGCGTAGAGGAGTGCGATCGCGGACAGGAGACCGGCGATGAGCAGCCACGCCATTTGCGTTGTGCCGAGCCGCGCGCGGGTTTGCTCGGAAGGGTTCTTCTGCTCCGTCATGATCACACCGTACTGGTCAGCGGGGGCAATCAGGGGAAAATCCGGGATGGTTCTAGACTGCTGCAATGACGGCAGCGCAGCCAAACGAGCCGGGTAGACGCCTCGTTCTTGACCTGCCGTTCACCGGTCGCTGGCTGGTGCAGAACAGTCCGGCGCGGCGTGTGCCAAGCCACGGTACCGATGCATTCGGTGAACGGTACGCGATCGACTTCGTCGGTGTCGATGCTCGGCGCCGGACGACCGAACACGTGAGCCTTCGGACGCTGGCCGGCGCCGAACCACCCGAGCTGTTCTTCTCATTCGGCCGACCGATACTCGCTCCGTGCGACGGTGTGATTGCCGAGGTGCACGATGGTGAGCCGGACCATGAAGCGCGTCGATCGCCTTTCGCGCTGGTGGGATACATGCTCGGGCAGGGAGGCAGGATGCGCCAGGGAGTCTCGGCGATCGCTGGCAACTATGTGATCATCGAGCTCCCAGACCGAGGAGCATTCGTCGCCCTCGTGCACCTGCAGCGCGACTCACTCATCGTGGGTGCGGGGGACCGGGTTGTGACGGGACAGCGAGTCGCTGTCTGCGGGAACTCCGGCAACTCGACCCAACCTCACGTCCACGTGCAGGCGATGGACAGTCGAGATCTCTCGGTCGCCCAGGGAATTCCGATCGTGTTTCGCCGGTATCGAGAGGAGCTGGGCAGCCGGAGTCTTGGCACGTGGCGGGAGTCCAGCGTTCCCGCCGAAGGTGCTGTTGTGGAACCGTGACGAGGCTTACGGAATCGTCAGCCGAGCTGTTGCTCCAAAAAGCTCTCTCGCTCGTTGTGAATGAACCGAGCCTTTGCACCATTGATGATCGACATCTGGGGTGGAACGTGCCCGATTTCGAGGTCGGCGATGATCGGTACCGTGAGCGAGCCCAGAGCGTCCAAGACCGCGTCGTCCTGGCTCAGCGACGGCATTCCTGGTGCCGCTGTGCGTCCGACGAGAATGGCGACCGCACCGTCGAAGAACCCGGCCAGCTTCATGCCGTGCAGGTTTCGGCAGATGTCAAAGGCGTCGTCCTCTGAGGCTTCGACGAAAACGATGGTCGGCTCCGTTCCGAACTCACCGCGAAGGGACGAGGTGTCGCCGAACGGTGTGCCAGCGACGTTCGCCAGAGTCTCGATACACCCACCAATCAACCGTCCTTCCGCAGCGACCGGACCTGAACCCTCGTCGAGGCGCCTCCACGAGCCAGTCCCGTTCCACGTATGTGTGGTGATGTTGGGATGAGCCATCCAGTCGTCGTGGTCGCCTCTTCGGAAACGGTTCGAGGGCGATTGACGGATAACGGTGCCGGGAGCTGCCGTCGCGACATCGAGCCAGGACGTCAGAGTCTCCGGTAGCTCATACGGACTGTCCATGAGATTCGGGCCGTGCACGGTCGCCCACCCGGTAAGCAGGGTAATCGGGGTGAGAAGCGTCGAAATGTCGGAGTAGCCGACGAACCAGGTCGGCTCTGCTTGTGCGAGGGCGTCGAAGTCGAGGAGCGGCAGGAGATCGATCGCGGTTTCGCCGCCCCACGGTGGGATCACGGCACGGATTTCAGGGTCGAGCAACATCCGCATCAGTTCAGCCGCTCGAGCCGCTGCTGGAGCGCTGATGTGAGCCGAGCCGTCCATGCACTCGCCAAGCTCAACCTGAAAACCCTGATCCCGAAGCCATTGACAGGCGAAATGCAATCGATCCTGTTCGTTCGGGCCGACACCACTGGAAGGTGCCGTGATTCCTATTCGATCACCGGAGGCGAGCGGGGAAGGAAACCGAATCGTCATGGCACTCACACTGTCACACGTGTGGCGTTAACGGAGTGTCGATCTTCTCCGGGTTCACCACCAACGCGATCTCCCGCACCGCCCCATCGGCGACCGCAAGGTCGACAACCGCGACAATGCTCCGGCCTTCGCGCAAAACGATTCCCGTGCGCCCGTTCACCGGCTCGAGTGACGGAACAACAGCCGCGCCGCGATTGCGCTGCTGCCCCAACACGCCGAGCAGATACACCGCGACGGCATTCGCTCCTCGCAGGGCCTTGCGGGCGGCGTGAATGTGCTCTCCACCGTCCGCGCGCGAAATCACCTCCGGGTCGAGGACGGCGGCGAGCGCTTCGAGGTTCCCGTCCATGCACGCGCGAGCGAACGCGCCGACGACGGCATCACGTTCGGAGCCGTTCACGTCGAATCGGGGACGTGATCGCACGTTCCGGCGCGCCGACGTCGCAAGCTGCCGACAGGCATCCGCTGTTCGTCCAACGATTTCGCCGATTTCGCCAAACGGCATTCCAAAGACGTCATGCAGGATCAGGCTCACCCGCTCAGGCGGGGTCAACTGTTCCATTGCGACCAGGAGCGCGAGCGAGATCGATTCGTCAAGGCTGACGGAGTCGTGAGGGTCGACGGATGTCACGGGCAGCGTTACCGAGACAGCCTCACCCAGGAGCGGCTCGGGAAGCCAGATCCCCACGTAGTTCTCTCGGCGAGATCGAGCCGATTTGAGCTCGTCGAGGCAGATGCGGCTCACCACCCGAGTGAGCCAGCCCATCGGTTCGCGAATTGCATCGCGCTCGTCGGCGGTCAATCGTTGCCAGCGTTCGAAGCCCTCCTGCACGGCGTCTTCTGCGTCGTGCACCGAGCCGAGGATCCGATAGGCGACCCCAAATAACCGTCGATACTCACTGCTATCGCGTTCGAACATCACGGTGCCCATTGTGCCGGAGTGGCTCCGCTCGGTCGAGGTTTCGGTCCCTTCGGCGCCCAGAATGCACCCGGCTCCGTGCGTTCGCGCCGTGAGGAGTTCACCGTCATTCTGCACACCGCTTCTTTCACGAAAGCGCCCAGTCGCCCGCCCAGAGCGAGTGACGTCGGCGAATCGTCGGCGTGCACAACTTGAACGTAACCGCGTGAACGGCCCAGGCTGACGCACTGCACAAGAAATCCAACCGAAACCGTCGGCGGTTGCTCACCGCGAAGAATGGCAAGGGCGGTCGCTGCGGCCGCGCCGCCAAGGGGAAGTGCCATGGCGCAGCCCATCCGGACGTGGGCGCCCACCGACTCCGGGAGCCGGACGGCGTCGCCCGCACCGAGGATGTGCTGGCTATCAACGCTCCGAAGATGTTCATCGACGAGCAAGCGGCCCCGCTCATCGACGGTCAGTCCGCTGGCACGAGCCAGATCCGGAACGGAGAAGGACGCGGTCCACATGCAGACGCCAAAACTCACGAGCTCACCAGAGTCCAGGACGATTGCGCTCTCGGTGATGCAATCCACACGCGCGTTCTCGCGGACATCAACGCCGAGGCGACGGAGCGATCGATGAATCGACCGGCGGGCCGCCGCCCGCATGTGTGGCACGAGAAGTTCCGCTGAGAGAAGCACGACCTCAAGATCGGGATGCTGGTCAGCGACCTCACTCGCGGTTTCGACGCCGGTGAACCCGCCTCCAACCACTACGACTCGCGAACCGGGTGCTGAGGCGCCGATCGCCTGAAGCGCCACAGCCGCGTCGGCCGGATCGGCAAGCCCGAGAGCGAATTCGCTGACACCCGGCGTGCGCCGGTCCGCGCAGCTGCCAACCGCATAAACCAGGAGGTCGTAGTGCAGAGCACGGATTTCGCCGGCGCGTTCGACCTCCGCGACGCGGCCGGGGGAGTCGATTCTGACGACCCGACCGATGGTCACCTCAACGTCTGGATGCAGCATCTCTGCGAGCGGTATCGCGGCCGAGGTGCGCGTGCCGGCAGCGACCTCGTGCAGTCGAATCCGCTCCTGGAACTCTGACGTCGGGTTGACGACGACGACCCGGGTCAGAGCGGCCCGGTCCTCGCCCAACGAGGATCGCAAACGGTTGGCGCACAAGATCCCGGCATATCCTCCGCCCACAATGACGACTGTCTGCTCAATTCCCACGGTGATCCTCTCTGTGTCGAGTTGGTGTCACTACTACTGACGATTCACAAAGGCCAGATGTGAGGCCGGGTGAGAAACGGAGGGCACGCACACACAACGATCACTCGGCGAATGCGGCGAATGCTTTCGATCCGGGGCCAAATGCGTTAAGGACGATCAACAACGGATGCTTATGCGAACGCTTGCAGCTCGCGCCGCGTTGCGCGAAACCACAGTCTCGTTCGCCCTAGGCTGAGGTCATGCACAATGGTCACGTCGCCGCTGAATCCAGGCTGCATGAGTCCCGTGAGTTTGCGGTCGCGCTCATGGACATCTCGGCGGACGTGCGCCGCAAGTCACACGAGGGAACCGGTGATCCGGCCCTGTCCAATGCGGCGTTCGACATCGTCCGTGTCATCGAGAACAACCCGGGCATCACCGTTGCGGAACTCGCCACGCGCCTCGGCCGTCAGCTCAGCAACGTGAGCACCCAGCTCAAGGAGCTGGTCATCCGCGGACTGATCACCCGTAAGCACGATCCGGCAGACAAACGCTACGTCGCGCTGCACCCGACTGAAGAGTCGCTCCGCATCAAAACGGTTCTCGAGTCTGCGTGGTCTGACGCCGTCAGCAGTGCCGCCGCGCAGCTCACCGCCGACGAACGTGACCAGCTTCAGGCGAGCGTTCCCGCCCTTCGTCGCCTTGCGGAAATCCTGGGTAGCGAAGCGGACCGGCCGAGCGAATAGATCGGCGTACGCAGGTTAGACGGTCGGCGCGGTCGCGGTCCCGGTCGCGTTCGGCGCAGGCACTGACGACGCGGCAACGCGTGCCAGGAGCCAGCCGCCGGGGATGAGGGCTGCGCCAACAGGGCTGAGCACACCGAGGAGCGGTGCGAGAATTCTCAGCACATCCTGCTCCACTCCCGGCCGGTCGGGTATGTACTGAAAGAACAGCAGGTTCTGGTCGACGATGGCGATTGCGATGAGGCCGGTACCCAGGAGGACGGCAAACCTTGGGCTCAACCGGGGCGGTAACCGGGACTCGTCGGTGCTCTCAGCCTGACGCGAGAACCGCTTTTCGCCGATCGCGCGCGCGACTATCGAGGCGACCACAAACCCGGCGCCAAGCGGCACCATGAGGCTCAGCACTGAGTTGAGTGTCCAGATCGGCCAACTCGATGCCAGTTCCTGTCCACCGAGAGCGATGGAACCGGTGATCAGGGCGTTGGCGCCGACGGTGCCGAGAACGAGTAGGACGATGCCGAGCCAGCACGCCTCGGGTTGAGCCATCCGGACACACCGGAGTTTGCACTCGGCAAACCCGCGGCCTGTGCGGCGTCAGCGGCTTCGTGCATCATCCATCGCATCAATCTCGTCGAGGGCAATCGCCGTCCGCAACTTACGGTCGTCTGCGTAGGCGTTGAGGGCTCGCGTCGCCGCAAGCAGCAAGCGAATCACAACGACCGCGATGGCGACGATGAGTACGATAGCGAGCGCCGTGTACGCCGTCCAGGCGATATCCATTCCGAGGGGCATGACCCGAACCTATCGAATGCGTGAGGGTCGCACCAGAGCTCGGCGAGGCACCGAAGACAAGCGGCCCTCGCGATGGACCGCATTGCCCGGTGCCTTGCCCTACGCCGCGGTTGCCGCCGCCGGCGCAAACTCGTGCAGGTCCACGCGGCCGCCCCGCACAACAACCGAGGAGGATTCAGGCACTTCTTCCCACGCTCCACGCAGATCGCCGAGAGGTTCCGAGACCACAAGCCGAGCGTCATCGGAGAGATCGTGAAGGAGCGGGTTATCGGGGTATTGATGGCGAAGCGTCGAGACATCTGTGCTTCGGAACAGCGAACGAGACCGGCCCTCGCTCGAGTAACGAAACGCCCACGTGGTGTCTCCATCAGTCGTCGCCACGGTCATCTGCAACGGGAACTGCACACCGTGGTTCCGTCCGGTTTCTTCGATGAAGCCCACGGCCCTCGCCACTGCAGCGCGAGGGTCCTCAGCCAACCCGAACGTGAGCGCGAGAAAGAAGAAGGTCTCAGAGTCGGTTGACCCTTCAATGTCCGGATACAGGGACGGGTCCACAGCCATCACCAAATCCCGTTTGACCAAGGAGAAGTCAGCGATCGAGCCGTTGTGCATCCACAACCAGTTCTCATAACGAAACGGGTGACAGTTGGACTGCTGGATGGCAGAGCCGGTGGACGCTCGGATGTGGGCAAAGACACGACCAGCGGATGCCTGTGCCGAGAGTTCACGCAGGTTGCGATCATTCCATGCTGGCTCAATGCTGTGGTAGATGCCCGGTGTTGCATGGGAACCGTACCAGCCGATGCCGAAACCGTCGCCGTTGACCGTCTCGGCGCCGAGCCGCGAGTGTCGACTCTGGACGACGAGCGAGTTCGCCGGCTTGTACAGCAGATCCTCAATCGACACCGGCGAACCGGAGTACGCAAGCCAACGACACATAACTTCTCGCTCTCATTTGGATGCCAAACTTTTGCAACAGTGAACACCGGGCACAGTGCCGCCGAATCATCCGCCGAGGGTGACTCCGACGCGAGGCCAACCCGGTCTCGGTGGATCGCCCTAGGAGATCTCCCGAAATGCCAGTCCCCGTTGCGCGAGACACTCAGACAGAATCCGGATGGACTTCGCGCCGATGCCGTGAAGGTCGAGGAGCTCAGCGGTCGTGACAGTGGTGAGCTGGTCGAATCTGGTGTACCCGTTCTCGGCGAGTGCCCGTCTCGCGACATTACCGAGCTCGCGAGGAAACTCGGTCGGAGCCGCAATGTCGTCGGCGGCTGCTCCGCTCAGCTGTCGGAGAGAGCGGGTGCGAGTCGAACCAGCCTGGCCGTGCTAGTCTCGTCGATCTCGGCGACAGCTTCACGCGACTTCACGAAGTCCGAGAAGGACCGGAAACCAAGGGCTTTCTCGCTGAACGACGGGTCCATGCGTTTCATCTGCGTCTTCACGTTCGAACTGTGCAGCCAGTCGGCGTCGTCCTTCTCGTGCCCCAGCCGGAGCGCGCGCTCAAGCAGCCCGGTCGCGACATCCTGGGGGTCGGGCTCGACCTCTGGTTCGTCGTCGATTTCGGGGTCAGGTGCCGCTGCGCGTCGGGACGCGCGGCGCCGCGGAGGTGCCGCCGGCATATCGGGGCCGGAGAAGACGAGTGCGGTGGGCGAAACCGGCTCCTTCGCTGGTTCGGAAGCGACAGCATCCGTTATCGATTCTGCAGCGACGGCATCCGTCGGTGTCTTCTTCGAACGGGAGGCCCGTTTCGCCGTTGCCGGCTTGTCGGGCTCGGGTGCTTCGACCACGGGGGCCGGGGGGATCGGCTTCACACCGGGGAGTGCGTCGTAGGTGGCGAACTCGTCACAGGCGGCAGCAAGCGAACGGCTGGTCGATCCAGCAACCCCGATGCCGACCACGTAACGCCCGAGACGCTTGCAGCGCTGCGCCAGGGCAATGTAGTCCGAGTCGCCAGCCACGATGATGACGTGGGTGAGGTCGGGAAGTCGGAACATATCCTCAACGCTGTCAACGGCAAGTCGGATGTCTGCACCGTTTTTCGCGTAGGCGGCCGCCGGGAACAGCTGGACCAGGTCGACGGCACGGCTGACCAGCTGTCCGCGGTAGTCAGCGTTGAACGGAGCAGACCAGTCTGCGTATGCCCGTGTGAGCACGAGGGTACCGAATGACGAGGCGAAGTCGATGATCGCACCAACGTCGACGGTCGCGCGGCTCAGCTTCTCGGCGATCTCGGGATTCGCCTCGCGGTCGGCCGCGCTGAAACCGCGTGCCCTGTCGCGCATGAACTGGCTGCGACCGTGCACCTGGTCGTAGCGCGAGATCACGATGTTGTCGAAGTCGATGTAAACGGCGACGCGCGAATCGACGGGTTCTGGCATGAGGGACTCTTCTCGATCGAGGGCGTACTTCCAGTCTGGCGGGTCGATGCGGAACCCGCCAAAAGCAGCGCTACTCGTCATCAGGTGTCGAGAGCCCGCGCCGTGCCGAGAGCAACTCGATCTCAGGGCGGTTCGCGACCGATCGTTCAATGGCGTCGAGGATGTCGCCGGCGTGCCGAAGGTCGGGTGAGACGACCGCGACGCCGACGGCTGCGCGGCGATGCAGGTCGAGCGAGCCCACTTCAGCGACGCTCACATGGAAGTGTTGTTGCAGGTCGGCGACGAGCGGCCGAATCACCGAGCGCTTTTCCTTCAGTGAGCGGACGTCACCGAGCAGAATGTCGAATTCGATCCAGCCAATCCACATATCTTCAGGATGCCATGTGGCGACTTCCGGAGCGGGCTTGCGTGTCAGGCGGGCTGGCGGAACTCACTGACAACGAACTGAGCACCCTGCGGGTCTCGGAGGCTGGCCAGAGCCGCCCAGTTGTGTTCGGTCGCTTCAAGCAGCGTCGCGCCAAGCGATTCCGCGAGCGTGACACTGTCATCACGATCCATAACGCTGAAGGTGACTTGCCAGTGCGAACTTTCCACCCCTGTTGCGACGCTCATGTTACCAATCACGTCGGCGAACCCCGCTGGAGCGTCGGCTTGCCGCACGTAGATATCCGGGTCGGCCGTTGCCGCGAGGTGGTCACCGTACCCGGGCACACTGATCATTCCGTCGAACCCCGCACCGAAACTCAGGTATCTCCAGCCGAAGACGTGAGAGTAGAACTCGGCGGCAGCATCACGGTCGGTGGTGCGAAGGTCGCTGAAGTTCCACGAGCCGGGCGCGTTCACGACCTGCGCTCCCGGTCGCCGGTACGGCTGCCAGAGGCGGAATTCAGCACCGTGCGGGTCGCGGCAGGTTGCCGTTCGTCCACCGGGCCCAGCGTCTTCGGCCGGGGACACCACGGTTCCGCCACCTGCCACGACCTGCGCCGCAGATTCGTCGGCATCCGTCACCGCAAAATAGGTATTCCAGGCCGGACTGCCGGACTCCGAGCCGATTGCTGCCACATCCTGACCGTCGAGTTGGGCGATGAAGTATTGAGCGGGTGCATCCTCCGCCATCACCGACGTGAAGGTCCAGCCAAACAGGCGGCCGTAGAAGCCCCGGGCGGCCGCAGTGTCGGGCTGATCAGTGTCGACCCAGCACGAGACCCCGTGCGGATAGGTACGTGAAACAGTCATAATCGATCTCCTTCTCACGAGCGCGGCGCCGATGTCACGCCGCTCTGCGGTCAGAGTAGTACTCGGCTCCGACAGCGGAGAAGAGATGCCTTACAAACGCACAAACGCCCTTCGCTCGGAAGCGAAGGGCGTCTGTGTGTGTTGCTCGCTTAAGAGCGCGGGGCGCGCGTGTCGTCGCGACGTGCTGACGACTTGCGGTCGGGCTTCAGCTCGATGAGCTTGCCGCTGATGCGGGTCTCCTTCAGCTTGTCGAGCGTCTCGGGGGAGAGGTTCGCCGGAAGCTCCACAATGGAGAAGTCCGGGAGAATCTTGATCCCGCCGAAGTCCTCGCGGCTCAGACCACCCTCGTTTGCCAGTGCACCGACGATCTGGCGCGGCTCGACCTTCTGGCGCTTGCCGACCTCGATGCGGTAGGCGGAGAGCTGCTGGTCGCTCGAGCGCGGCCGGCGTTCGGGACGCTCGCCACGAGCGGGGCGATCATTCCGGTCGCCACCACGTGCCGGGCGATCGTTACGGTCGCCACGGGTTGCCCGTTCGTCGCGTTCCATCCGCTCGCGGTCACGACGCTGCGCGCGCTCGTCCTCTGCCGTGAGCAGGAGGGGTGTTTCGCCCTGTGCAACAACAGCGAGCGCGGCGGCAACATCAGCCTCAGGGACGTCGTGGTGCTCGACGTAGTGGTTGATGATGTCGCGGAATGTCTCGATCCGCTGGCTGTTGCTCAGCGCTTCGGTGATGGCGTCATCAAAGCGAGCGAGGCGCGTCACGTTGACGTCCTCGACGCTCGGCAGCTGCATCTGGGTGAGCGGCTGGCGTGTGGCCTTCTCGATGGCGGTGAGCAGGCGACGTTCGCGCGGCGTGACGAAGCTGATCGCCGCTCCGCTGCGACCGGCGCGGCCGGTGCGGCCGATGCGGTGCACGTAGGACTCGGTGTCGATCGGGATGTCGAAGTTGACCACGTGGCTGATGCGCTCGACGTCAAGACCGCGAGCAGCGACATCCGTTGCAACGAGGATGTCGAGCTTGCCCGACTTGAGCTGCTCAACGGTGCGCTCACGCTGTGCCTGCTGCACGTCACCGTTGATCGCCGCTGCGGCGTACCCACGGGCCCGAAGCTTCTCGGCCAGAGTCTCGGTCTCGTTCTTCGTGCGAGTGAAGACGATCATGCCCTCGAAGTTCTCGACCTCAAGGATGCGGGTCAGCGCGTCGACCTTCTGCGGGTACGACACCATGAGGTACCGCTGCGTGGTGTTCGCCGAAGTCGTCGTCTTGTTCTTGACGGTGATCTCTTCGGGGTCGTGCAGGTACTTCTTGGAGATCCGTCGGATCTGCGCCGGCATCGTGGCAGAGAACAGAGCCACCTGCTTGTCTTCGGGGGTGTCGGCGAGAATCGTCTCGACATCCTCAGCGAAGCCCATCTTGAGCATCTCGTCGGCCTCGTCCAGGACGAGGTACTTGAGCTGCGAGAGATCGAGCGTGCCCTTTTCGAGGTGGTCCATGATGCGGCCGGGGGTACCGACGACAATGTGGACGCCGCGGCGAAGAGCCGACAGCTGAACGCCGTAGCCCTGTCCGCCGTAGACCGGGAGGACGTGGACGCCGCGCATGCCACCTGCATAGCTCTCAAATGCCTCACAAACCTGGAGCGCGAGCTCACGGGTCGGCGCGAGGACGAGGGCCTGCGGGCTCTTCTGCGACATGTCGAGCCGGGAAAGGATCGGCAGTGCGAACGCTGCGGTCTTTCCTGTGCCGGTCTGGGCGAGTCCAACGACGTCGCGGCCGTCGAGAAGGACGGGAATGGTTGCTGCCTGAATAGCCGAGGGGGTTTCGTACCCGACTGCCTTGAGGCCTTTAAGGACTGTGTCGCTCAGTCCGAGATCGGAAAATGTGAGAGCTTCGCGGGCAGTTTCTGCCTCGCTCAGCGTCGTCGTGTCAGAAGACGTCATAGGTTCAACGGTAGCCCCTCTCGCGCCCTGTTGTGTCAGCGAACGGCTCTCATGGGACGACGTGCAGTATTACCGGCGTCTCCTACGCGCATTTTGCGTCAAAATCTGAGCCAGAAAACGCCGAGAGCGCCGAACGCGGGGCCCACAAGAACGACAAGTAGAACCGCCACGCCAGCGAGCAGGAGCCAAAGCCACCAGCGGCCCCCGGCGTTCGCTATGGAGAGCGCCAGAAATATCGGCACGCTCAACTCGACCAGGACGACCGCGAGCACAGCACCGGCGAAGGCCGAGAGATACGAGAAAGCCACGAACAGGCTCGGTGCGATGGACAGCAGAGTGGCAAGAACGCCGACAACACCGACCACCCAGGCGAAAATGAGGCGGAGGGTCCGCGAGGGAGCGGCGGCTTCGCTGGATTCTCGGGATTCTCGTTCCATGGCAGCGATGCTATCGGCCCGGGTGCCAGCGCGGGCACAAACGATCGATTCAGTCTTGCTCGGTCGCCAACGGCTGCTTAAGGGCGAGTTCCCCAGCCGGTACCGACCGAGCGGGATTTGCGGCCAGCCACTTGTGACGGCGCGACGGCGCATGCGGGCGTTGGGAATTGAGCACGCGGCAATCGGGGCGTTTCGCACACAAGGCGCCTCGTGGCATCCGCTCGACAAGGCCAGGATGGGAGCATGCCGACCGTTACTCAGATCGTCCGCGCGGGAATTGCCCCGCTCAGCCGCACCCGCGCCTTCCGGGCGGTCGCGCCGAGAGCACTGCCGCCGTTTGAACGATTTCTCACTCGGATCACCGGCGGAAAGGTGCAGGTCAGCGGCCTGCTCGTGCCGTCGCTGATGCTTCACACAGTTGGTGCGCGCAGCGGCGAGAAGCGCGAGTCACCGCTGATGTACACACCCGACGGGCACGGCCGGGCCCTCGTCGCCGGAACCAGTTTCGCCCGCGAGAAGCACCCGGCGTGGACTCACAACCTGATCGCGAATCCGGATGCCATGATCACGGTGAGAGGACGCCGCCTATTGGTGCACGCGACGTTGATTGACGACCGCGACGAGCGCGAGGCCGCCTGGCGTCGCATCGAGAGCCAATGGCCCGGTTACCGCGGCTATGAGCGAGATTCGGGGCGGCGCGTTCGGATCTTTCGGCTGCAACCGTTGCGGGAGCTGGGCGCAGGGGAAGCTGCGGGGGAGTCAGGCGTCAAGTGACCGGGTCAGCCAGACGATGTCGCCACCGTCGTCGGTTGTGACACGGTCGCGGGAGAAACCAATCTTCTCCAGCACGCGGAAGGACGGCGGGTTCCACGGGCGCACGGTTGACCAGAGCCGCGTGCGGCCCGTCGCTCTCGCCGCGTCGACGATCACCTGGGCGGCTTCCGTGGCATACCCGTTGCCGTGTGCCGAGCGGAGAAGCTCGTAGGCGATCTCGGGCTCCTCAATGCTCGCGCGGCCGATGACCAGGCCGCAATAGCCAAGAAACATGCTCGGGTCGTCGCGTCGACGGAGCGTAAGAAGGTGGATGCCGCGACCAGGAGCGCTCTCTCGGGCGCCGTCGATGTCGGCCAGTGCCTCGTCCATGGTGGGCAATGGGTCGCCCCGTTCGCCGACGAGCTCGCGGTAGCCGGATGCGTCGGCCCGGTCCCAGAGTCGCAGGATGAGGCGCTGAGTTTTGAGTTCGAACGGCAACGGGCGGAATGGCGCCCGTGCGATCTGTCCCTCGTCGGTATGTGGACTCATAAAACCCCTTGGTGTGGCACGCACATTTCGTTCAGGCTATCGACCGAGCCGCCCGCGGGCGAGGAATATTTGTTTGGGCGCGCTGGAGCATCCGTTATCTGTTCACGGCCCGCATTCAGGTAACCGGGAACAGGGGAGGCGTCGCGGGCGTTCCTCTTTTTCGGCAGACTGTTCCGAGACAAGGGAGCCACTTATGACGAACACAACACAGACCGCGATCCTCGCCGGTGGATGCTTTTGGGGAGCCCAGGAGTTGCTGCGCAAGCGCCCGGGAGTGATCTCGACGCGCGTTGGATATTCGGGCGGCGACACTCCGAATGCGACATACCGCAATCACGGAACCCACGCTGAGTCGGTCGAGATCGTCTTCGACCCTGAGCAGATTTCGTACCGAGACATTTTGGAGTTCTTCTTCCAGATCCATGACCCGTCGACCAAGAACCGGCAGGGCAACGACGTCGGCATGAGCTACCGCTCGGCGATTTTCTACCTCGACGAGGAGCAGAAGCGTGTCGCTCTGGACACGATCGCCGACGTCGACGCCTCGGGCCTCTGGCCGGGCCCGGTTGTGACCGAGGTCACCGCGGCCGGCCCGTTCTGGGAGGCCGAAGAGGAGCACCAGGACTACCTGGTGAAGTACCCGAACGGGTACACCTGCCACTTCGTGCGCCCGGGATGGAAACTTCCGCGTCGCGAGGCGGAGACCGTCTCCTAAGCAACACTCACCGAAACGCCGTGGCCGTCCGCCGCGGCGTTTCGCCGTTAACCGCGCGACGTGGTGCTCAGCCCACCGACGTGGCGCTCAACCCACCATCGCTCGGAGCGTGTCGGCGTTGCGCACGGCGTTGCCGTCGCCGTCGTTGTTGAAGTACACGTACACCTCGGTGCCGGCGTCGCGCCATTCGCGGAGCCGGTCTGCCCACCAGGCGAGATCCTGGTCGGAGTACGAGCCGCCGTAGAGGTGGTCGTGGTCTGGGCCGTGCATTCGGACGTAGGCGACGGGCGAGGTCACCCGGAGGACGCACGGGAGGTTCGCTCCGCTCATGACGCAGTAGGCGGCTCCGTGTGACTCGAGGAGCCGGAAGACGTCGTCGGTATGCCAACTCGGGTGGCGGAACTCGACGGCCACAGCGATCCAGTCGGGGAGTTGACCCAGAAAGTAGCCCAGTCGCACGTCGTCCCGCTCGAGCGACGGTGGCAGTTGAACGAGCAATACCGCCCGTTTGTCGCCGAGCTCGTGCCAGGCGCGGGTGATTCGCTCGACCCAGGCCTCGGGCGCATACAGCTTCTTGCCGTGGGTGAGCCCACGCGGCGCCTTCACGGACAGCCGGAAGCCCTGCGGCAACCGACGGCGCCAGCTGGCGAATGACGTGTCGCGCGGCCAGCGGTAGAAGCTCGCGTTCAGTTCAACGGTGTCGAACCGGTTCACGTAGTACCCGAGCCGGTGCCACCGGGGGAGTCCCGGCGGGTACAGAACGCCGTCCCAGTGCTCGTAACTCCAGCCGGACGTGCCGATGTGGATGACCATCCGACCTCGCTTCCGTTGCACCCAAGGTAACCGACAGCATCGCCGCCTCGGTCCGCCGTTCGGCGGCATCACGCACGGTGCGCCCTGCGGTCGAGCATGGCGCACGCGAGGCAGCGACCGTGTGAGCCGCCACCTCGCGTGCATTTCGGGCTAGCGCGAAACCGACGACTCCGCCAGTATCGCGTCGATCTGGCCGAGCGCCTCGGCCATGCCCTCTTCCATCCCCATCTTCATCATCTCGTCGAGCTGCTCAGCGCTCTTGAAGGTGTTGACCAGGGTCATTCGGGTGCCATTCTCGACGGTTTCCAGCGTCACGGCGCATGTTGCGAAGTCCGTGCTGTCGACCGGCTCGCCGCTGTCGTCGGAGAATCCGTCTTCGAATTCAAGTCGGTGTGGCGCGTGTACGGCGAGGATTCGCCACCAGCCATAGGCTCTGGAGCCGTCGGGCATTGTCATGAAGTAGCGGGCGTCCCCTTCGGGCGAGAACTCCAGCTTGGTGAACGTTGCTGGCACAGTTGGAGGCCCCCACCAGCGTTCGAGCTGACGCGGGTCTTCCCAGACCTGCCAGACGCGGTCGACGCTGGCCGCAAACTCGGTGGTGAAGGTCAGCGTGAGGTTTTCGACATCCTTGTGCGAAAGAGTGAGAGTCATTTGTTCTTGTCCTTCTCGGGCTCGGAGAGAATCTCTCCGATACGAATGGCACGTTCATGCCAGATTTGTTCGTAGGCGTCGAGCAGTTCTTTCGCTCGACGGAGCGCTTCGGAGTTTCCGTGCACGATCTGCTCCCGTCCCCGACGCTCCTTAGTAACCAACATCGCGCGCTCAAGCACCGCAACGTGTTTCTGAACGGCCGCGAAGCTCATTTCGTAATGCTTCGCGAGGTCAGACACCGACTGTTCGTGCCGCAGTGTGCGCTCGATGATGTCGCGGCGGGTACTGTCTGCCAGGGCCTGGAAGATGCGGTCCACCGCGGTGTCACTCAACTCATATACAACCATTTGGTTGTACGTTAGCACGACTCCGGCACTCTCGCTAGGGCCGGTTTGAGAGCATTTTTCGAGCGGATGCCACGGGCCTCAGCGCTTCGTGCGGGTCACCTATCCGAAGCGAAAACTCGAGCTGTCCTCGAGCGCCGTGGTCTCATATCTAGCCAGCGTAAAGACGTGTCACGCGGCCCATCTAGACGGCGTCAGGATTGCGGAAAAGGCTGCATTTCCGTGGCATTCGGTAGCAAGGCGGGGTCAGGCCTATCGCCATCGTGGACGATCGCGGCCACCGGTGAGGAGGCTCGTTCGAAAGATTGGAGAATATACTTTCGATTCCGGTGGTTAAGAGTTACAATTGAGTATGGCAAGGATGTCCGAGCAGATTCGAGAGGTCGCCTTCAAAGTGAGCGACCGAATCTCTCGCTGCGAGGCGGCCGCTGAGAACTCGGCGGAATTCGGATCGACCTTGATCTCGAGGCCTTTCGAAATAGGATCCTCCGGCACTACTGCTATCAGTGGTGCCGGTTCTTCGTTAAGTGCCGCTCCGTTGTCGATGGTGCTTGACCGCGCGTCAAACCAAGAGCTGGAGGCCCTGCTCCGAGACGCGGCGCGCGCAAAGTCTGAACTCGATGTGGTCATCGCCGCGGGTGCAGGGGTTGTGGCCAAGCGTTCAACTCGTGACCTGGGTTATTCGGGGTGGGCTCAGTGGTGACCGGACGGCTGTGAATCTGGTTCAGCGTCTCACCGGGTCAACGAAGACCGAGGCCTTCCGGCAGGTCCGTCTTGGCGAAGCGATGGGTGAGGCTGACGCCGCGACCCACCCGGTCGGGTTGCCACCCGGAACAGACGGCACCGGAGAGCCGCTCATCGACCCTGAGGGCAGTGTGGAGGTCGGCCCGAACCCTGACGCTCCCACCGCCGGAGTCATCCAGCTTCGACCGGTTCCCGTCGTGCCGTGGCACGAGCCGCTCACACGGGCAGTTCGAGACGGTGTCATTCGGTCAGAAGCAGTGACGATCATCATGCGCGGCCTCGGTAAGCCGGAAGAGCGGGTGAGTGTCGAGATGCTCCGCGCCGCCGCGGAGGAAATCATTGCTGACGCGGCAGGCGTTCACGCCGACGATCTGGGCGCGAGAGCGCGACACCTGCGCGACCGCATCGACCCGGCCGGAGTTCAGTTGCGCTGGGATGAACGCTACGAAAACCGCAAGTGGCGGTTCGGCCGCACCGAAGACGGCACCAAAACCGCATACGTCACCTTCGACGAGGAGGGCGCAGCCTGGATGGAATCCATCGTCGGCTCAGCTATGCGGCCGCGACGCGGTGGACCTCGCATGGTCGACGCGGAAGAGGCCGAGCGTGCAGAACGGCTGCGACTCGACAGCCGCTCCAACGATCAGATCGTCTACGACATCCTGATGGGCGCACTGAAGGCAGGTGTCCAGGCAGACCCGAGCACGACGTTCGGCTCCCGTCAGCCGGGAATCCGGGTGGTCATGACCGAGGAGAGCCTCAACACCCGCACTCCCGACGCCGAAGGTTCCGAGTTTCTGACCGGCACCGGGTATCTCGAAGACAACAAAGACGGTGTCCCCGGAAGCGTGATCGAAAAGCAGATCTGTATCTCCGGAATCTCTCCGATCCTCATGGACACCAGCGGAACAATCCTCGACGTTGGACGAGAGCAACGGCTCCACACGCCGAAACAGCGGGTTGCTATGGCGGTTCGCGATGGCGGGTGCCGCATCGCGGGATGCGATTGCCCGCCGTCGATGACGGAAGCGCACCACATCAACGAGTGGGCGGCACACGAGGGGCGCACCGACCTGGCTGATGGAATCCTGATGTGTCCGTTCCACCACAACTACGTTCACACCAAAAAGTGCCAGGTGGAGCGGATCGAGGGTGAGTACTACATGGTTCATCCGCCCGGTGTCGATGGGGAACGTGTGCTCATCGAGATGCCCTCCAAATCTCCGCTCGAAAGGGAGCGCATTCGTCAGCGTGCGATCCAGGCCGCGAACGACGCCGCCGACGCCGCAACACGCGCGACAGCTGATGCGCGTGCCGAGGAGGCGCAGGGCGCGAGCGGGCCGGCTGCGGGGGAGAACTCCGCCGACCCACCGTTGAGGATTGCTGGCACGGGGTAGATCACCGCTTCAATGCCGAGGAGCAGGAGCGTCGGCTTCGGTGCACCGGGCGTCCCTGGCCGGGTCGGTGCTGAGCCGCGATCGTTGATGGAAACGGGCCGTAGACGAGTGGGCAAGGCTTCAGTGGCCGACGCGACCGAAGAGAAACGACGCCGACACCCGGACGGCGTCATCCACAGAGGCTCCCATTTCCTTGGGCAAAGCACCCTGCAGCCAGAGAGTGGCGAAACCGTGAACGAAAGCCCACGCGCTGACATTGGTCAGGATGGTGTCTCCACCCCGGCGCTCCGGCGGGAGCGATGCGACCCCGCGGAAGAGAGCGGATCGGCTCATGTTTCGGGCCTTGACCAGACCGGGGTCATCGTTGTGGAAGAGATCGGGTCGGAACATGACCTCGAAGTACGCCTCGTGGTCGACGGCGAACCGCACATAGGCGACGCTCAATTCGACGAGGTCCGTGGCCGGCTCGACCCGACCGAGTGCTTCGGTCAACAATCTGTAACCCTCGGTGGCGACAGCGGTGAAAAGACCCTCCTTGCCACCAAAGTGGTGCGCGGGAGCCGCGTGCGACACCCCGATTCGACGGGCCAGATCCCTCAGGCTGACCGCTGCCGGGCCCGAATCGCTGATCACATCGACCGCGGCGGTGATTACGGCGTGCCTCAGGTCACCGTGGTGATACGGACGCTCACTCACCGGTATCTCCTGTCTTCTCAAATCAGGGCGCGAAGGAAGTCTTCGGCGCTGACGCCCTTCTGGCGGGCGCGCTCCTGCAGCCGGATGTTCTCTGCAGCGCTGAGCGACAACGTAATGGTGTGCCACTCCGTGCCGCTGATGTCGTCGTCGAGGTCGAAGAGGCTCGGTTCGAGGATTTGCGGAGCCGGCGACGAATCAGACGGTTCGTTTGCTGGGGCGTTCGCGACAGCATCCGAATCTGGTGATGGCGTAACCGCACCGGGAAAGCCGGGACCAGACGGAATCTCGCGACCACGCTGGAACGCCTCGGCGACCGCACGTGCGCGGGTGTCCGCTGCCTCATTGAGTTCGTGGCCGATGTGACCCTTCACCCACTCGAATTTGTATCTGCGGCCTACCAGTACTTCATCGAGTTCTTTGAGCAGATCGATGTTGAGTACCGGCTTACCGTCACTTTTGCGCCAGCCTTTGGCCTTCCAGCCGCGCATCCACTTGGTGACGGCGTTGATGACGTACTGGCTGTCGCACAGAACGAGGAGGTCATCGTCGACGTGGGCGGTCGCTCGGAACAACTCGAGCACTGCCTTCAGCTCGGCCTGGTTGTTGGTCGCATGCTTCCAACCGCCAGCACCCCAACGCTCGTCGTCGACGTACCAGGCCCAACCTGCGGGTCCCGGGTTGCCAAGTGCCGAGCCGTCGGCTGAGGCGGTGATCGTCATGCTGCCCTTTCAGTCGCGACCTGTCGTCGGGACTGACCCATCGTATCGATGAGCGCGCGCGACTCCGGGGAAGCCAGCGGGGGAGTCTGGGGTGGCCATGGCGGGCGGGGCAAGGGGTGACGTCGCTTGGAGTGCCCCGCTAGGTTGGTCGCATGGCTACCGACGCAGTCGTCCTTCCCGTTGACGGACCCTCTGGAACGCGCGACGTTCGTATTTCGAGCCCTGGGCGGGTGCTCTGGCCGGAGCCGGGCATCACGAAACTTGACCTGGCGAAGTACATGGTTGAGGTGGGGTCGGCGTTCCTCGCGGCCAATGGGGACCGGCCTGTGTCGCTCGAGCGCTTTCCCGGCGGAATCGACGGCGAACGATTCTTCTCCAAGAACCCGCCGAAAGGAGCCCCGGACTACGTGCGCGCGGTCACGGTCACCTACCCGAGCGGTCGGTCGCACCCTCAGGTCGTTCTTGATGAACCCGCAGCCGCGGTGTGGGCCGTTCAGATGAACACCGTCGTGTTCCACCCGTGGCCGTCGCTTGCGGGCAACTCAGACAATCCCGACCAGCTGCGCATCGACCTCGACCCCCAGCCAGGCACCGACTTCCACGACGCGATCCCGGCGGCGATCGAACTCCGCTCGCTTCTCGAAGAGGCCGGACTGACGGCCTTTCTCAAGACAAGCGGAAACCGCGGCATTCATGTGTTCGCCCCGATCGAACCCAGCCACGAGTTTCTTGAGGTGCGGCACGCCGTTATCGCGGCAGCGCGCGAACTCGAACGGCGAATGCCCGACCAGGTGACAACGAACTGGTGGAAGGAAGAGCGGGGCAAACGCATATTTGTGGACTTCAACCAGGCCAACCGCGACCGCACAATGGCGGGCGCATACAGCCCTCGTGCCCTCGCCCACGCCTCGGTCTCATGCCCGATCGAGTGGGACGAGCTGGAAAACGCAGACCCCAGGGCGTTCACCATCGAGACGGTGCCCGAGCGGCTCCGCACCATCGGTGACCCGTGGGCACGCTTCGGCGAGAACCCCGGCACGCTCGACACCCTCCTCGGGTGGTGGGACCGGGACGTGAAGAACGGGCTCGGTGAACTGCCGTTCCCACCCGACTTTCCGAAAATGCCAGGCGAGCCGCCGCGTGTGCAGCCGAGCCGGAAGAACGCAGCAAACTGGGACGGCGAGGAGAAAAAGTCCGGCTAGACCAGCACGTCGTCCAGGTCGTATGCGATCGGCCGGTCGAGCTGGTCGAAGGTGCATGAGGTTGCTTCCCGATCCGGCCGCCAGCGTTCGAACTGCACGGTGTGCCGAAACCGCATGCCCTCCATCTGGTCGTATTGCACCTCGAGAACCCGGGTGGGTTCGAGCGGGACGTACGACACATCCTTCGAGCCCGAGAACCGACTGCGGTCGGTTTCAGCAGAGACGATCTCGCCGTCCGTGTCCCGCTTCACGAGTGGCGCGAGCTCATCGATCAGCTCCAGTCGACGCGCATTACTGAAAGCGGATGCTCCGCCAACATTGAGCAGGACACCATCGTCTGTGTAGAGCCCCAGGAGCAGAGAGCCCACACCGTTCCCGCTCTTGTGGACCCGATAGCCGACCACGACGGCATCCGCCGTTCGGTGGTGTTTGATTTTGAGCATCAGCCGCTTGCCCGGCGCGTATGCGGCGTTCAACGGCTTGGCGACGACCCCATCCAGGCCAGCGCCTTCGAACTCGACCAGCCACCGACGGGCAAGGTCTACGTCCGTCGTCGTCGTCGTCACGTGCAACGGGTGCGGCAGCGCGCCGAAGAGATCGTCGAGCATGGAGCGGCGCCGGGAGAACGGAGCGTCGAGGAGCACCTCATCAGCCTGTGAGAGCAGATCAAACGCCACGAACATCGCCGGTGTTGTCTCGGCGAGCAGGTTCACGCGGCTCGCCGCCGGGTGGATGCGTTGCGACAGCGCCTCCCAGTCAAGTTTCTGGGAACCCTCGGCGCCCTGTGGCACCACAATTTCACCGTCGAGAACGCAAGGTCCGGGCAGAAGCCGGCGAAAGGCATCCGTCAATTCAGGAAAATACCGCGTCAGCATCTTCGAGCCGCGACTGCCGATCTCGACGTTCTCACCATCAAAGTAGATGATCGCGCGGAAGCCGTCCCACTTCGGTTCGTAGCTCAGGCCACCATCGACGCTGTCCGGTTCGGGGACAGCTCCGATCGCTTTGGCGAGCTGCGGCGAAACGGGAGAGGCTGGCGAGAGTTCCATGGGTCGATCCTGCCGGACTCGGCGCGATTGCGACAGTGTGCGGTTGCGAGTGGCCCGGTGTGCGGTTCGTCAACCCATGTCTACGCCGCGGCTGCCTGGGCTAACGTCAAAACACTGTGCAGACCTTCCTTCCTTACCCCTCATTCGCCGAGAGCGCTGCCGTTCTCGACCGCTCGCGTCTCGGAAAGCAGCGCGTTGAGGCGCTTCAGGTGTTGCGCGCCGTCACCATTCCGACCTACGGCTGGCGCCACCATCCCGCCGCCAAGATGTGGCGTGGGTATGTGCCGGGGCTCACGAAATACGCGTTGGAGATGACGGATGCCTGGATCGCGCGCGGGCACAGCGACACTGTGCGACCGCAGGTGTTGCTGTTCGCGCCCGAGGTGAATGACCTCCGACAGGACGAACTCGATCTGCCGCCGTGGATCGGCGACGAGGCATTTCACCTCAGCCACCGTTCGAACCTGGTTCGGAAGGATCCGGAGTTTTACCGGGACGTGTTCCCAGGCGTTCCTGACGACCTGCCGTACGTGTGGCCGGGCGAGACGTTGCGATGAGCGTCGACGCGGCGGAACTCGCACCGGTTGACCCGGGTCAATCGGGCAT
Source organism: Mycetocola zhadangensis (assembly GCF_003668565.1). Lineage (GTDB taxonomy): Bacteria > Actinomycetota > Actinomycetes > Actinomycetales > Microbacteriaceae > Mycetocola_A > Mycetocola_A zhadangensis. The sequence goes on along the minus strand of NZ_RCWJ01000001.1, from coordinate 1,214,354 downwards.
CGGCGCCGCTCGGATCGGGATCTCAGGTTGGCGTTATGTGCCGTGGCGGTCGGTGTTTTACCCCAAGGGGCTGCCGCAGCGGCGGGAACTCGAGTACGTCTCTGGCCGGATGAACTCGGTCGAGATCAACGGGTCTTTCTATGCTCTGCAAACGCCGACGAGCTACCAGCGCTGGGCAGACGAGGTGCCGGATGACTTCCTGTTCTCTGTGAAGGGCGGACGCTACATCACCCATATTCTTCGGCTGAAGGATACTGAGAAGGCTCTGGCGAATTTCTTCGCCTCAGGGGTGCTCGCGCTCGGACCGAAACTTGGCCCTGTGCTCTGGCAGGTGCCGCCAAACCTCGCCTACGACAGGGACACTCTCGATGCCTTTCTGGCGACGCTGCCGTGCACGACGTCGGCGGCCGTCGAGGTCGGCCGCAACCATGATGAGCGGATGGACGGTAGGGCGTGGCTGAAAACCGACGCTGACAGGCCTCTCCGGCACACGCTCGAGATTCGGCACCCCAGTTTTGAGTGCGAGGACTTTGTGCAGCTCGCTCGTGATCGAGACGTGGCCATTGTTGTGTCTGACAGCGCAGGACGGTTTCCGCAGATGTTTGAGGTGACATCCGATGAAATGTACGTGCGACTACACGGTGCAGAAGAACTCTACGTGAGCGGGTACCCGGAGGATTTGCTGCAGACCTGGGCCGCCCGGGTGCACGGCTGGCGGACAGGTGAGTCGACAGACGGCCGAGCACGCGACGTCTACGTGTACTGCGACAACGACGCCAAGGTGCGTGCTCCATTCGACGCCATGCGCCTGGCCGAAATCGTCGCAGAGTTGGCCGCCTGACCTCCTCGATCTGACCTAGCGCGCGTTGCGTTCCGCGAGGAAGGCGTGCACGGACGACACGACGACGGAGCCCTCGCCGACGGCTGACGCCACTCGCTTGACCGAACCGCGCCGAACGTCACCCACCGCGAAGAAGCCGGGCACCGACGACTCGAGCGGTGCTGGTGGCCGATCCCTCGACCACACCCGGCGTCCGCCCTCAACCACCATGTCGTTACCAGTGAAAACGTAACCCCACTGATCGCGAAGCACTGCATCATCGATCCATTCCGTGTGGGGAGCGGCGCCGATCGTGATGAAGAGGGCGCTCGCCGGAACAGTGGTTTCGTCGCCGGCCACCCGGTGCCGCAGCACGACGGCGTCGAGTCCCTCATCGGTGCCGATGGCTCCAACGATCTTCCGTTCGGTGAGCAGAGCCACTCCCGCAGCGCTCAGCTGGGTGATCAGGTAACTCGACATGCTCGCCGCCAGGTTCGGACCACGCACAACAAGCGAGACCGAGGCCGCGTACCGTGCGAGGTGCAGCGCTGCCTGGCCTGCCGAGTTCCCGCCACCGATCACGAGCACATGTTTGCCGGTCTGGGCCTTCGCTTCCACGGCGGTTGCGCCGTAGAACACCGACGTTCCGACGTACCGTTCGAGCCCGGGCACGTGAAGCCGTCGATAGGACACCCCCGTCGCCACAATGACCGACCGGGCCACCACCTCATCGCCCCTGTCCAGTGTGAGCCGAAAGCCCTCATCATCCATCGACATGCCCACAACGTTCCTCGTGTGTCCGAACCGCGCACCGAACGCCCACGCCTGCTGGTAGGCACGGTCCGACAGGTCGGCACCGGACACACCGCTGGCGAAGCCCAGATAGTTACGAATCAGTGAACTTGAGCCGGCCTGCCCTCCGACCGAATCCCGTTCGAGAACGAGGGTGCGAAGACCTTCGGATGCCGCGTACACGGCGGCAGCGAGGCCTCCCGGTCCTGCGCCAACGATGGCGACATCGGAAATTTCGGATGTCGGCACCGAGGTGCTCAGCCCGAAGACGTCGGCGAGCTCGGCGTTGCTCGGGTTCACGAGGATGCCCCCGCCAGCCACCTCGACCACCGGCGCGTCCGAGCCCACGGCGGTGAGAGAACCGAGGATCGCGCTGCCCGCAGCGGACTCCGGGCTGCTCACCCGGTGCCGAATGCCCGCCCGGGAGAGATACCTGATGATCTCGTGAACTCGTGGCAGGGATGACGAGCCGACGATCGTGGCATCCGGTGTTGTCAAAGTGCTTGATCGTTCAACGGCATAGAGCAACTCGGTGACCGCGCGGTGAAAGTACTCGTCGGGCGAGCGCCGAGGGAGCACAATGTAACAGTCAGCCTGTGTCGATGCGAGTGCCGAAAGCACCACTTCCGCCGTTTTCGGAAGAGCCCACGACCCCCACTCGATCACGAGCCCGCGGCGCACGTCGGGGAAGAGATGGCGAGCGAGGTGGAACACTGAGCCGTGAGTGGTGTCCTCGGTCAGGTCGTCAGAGAGAACGAGCACGACTGGCACGGCGGAGGATGACGCATCACGCAAGGCGTCGAACGCTCGAACGGCGCTGTCGGAGGCAACAACGTCATAGTCACTGGAGTACCGGCGGGTGAGCTCGTCGACGATCCTGCCCCGGGAGTGTGGCGAAGCAAGGCAGACCAGGATCCTCGGGCGTTTGGGCTGTTCGCTGGTCATTCGGAACCTCCCCGTTGAGTGCCCGCGATTCTGCCCGCGAGTGTACTCGGCGGCGGCGCTGGACTCCAGAGCGGCGGGGGCTGGACGCGAGGGTGTCTCACGTTCGACAATTCCTGCATGGATCGACAGCCCGGCACGATCCGCACCCCCGACCAGAGGCTGCGCATCTTTGTCAGCTCGACGCTGAAGGAACTCGCCGCTGAGCGTGTGACGGCGAGGGCGGCCATCGAGCGCCTGCACCTGGCACCGGTGATGTTCGAGCTTGGGGCCAGGCCGCATCCGCCAAGGGACCTCTACCGTGCGTACCTCGCGCAGAGCGACGTCTTCGTCGGCCTGTATTGGGAACGTTATGGCTGGGTCGCACCAGGGGAGGAGGTCTCAGGGCTCGCTGACGAGTACCTGCTCGCACCGCGGTCAATGCCGAAGCTCATCTACATCAAGGAGTCAGCTCACCGGGAGCCGCGACTGGTCGAATTGCTCGACAGGATCCGCACGGACGACATGGCCTCGTTCAAGTACTTCACCGAGCCCGCTGAGGTCGGCGAGTACGTCGAGGCCGATCTCGCCATCCTGCTGGCCGAACGTTTCGCACTGGGGCAGGTGACGACGGTTGCTGACGTCGACGAAGCCACGACCGCGCGCTCCGGCCTGCCAGCTCCGCTCACCGAGCTAATCGGCAGGGCGACCGAGCTCGACACTGTCGAGTCCCTGTTGCGCGACCCGGCCGTTCGCCTTGTCACCCTCGTCGGCGCAGGGGGTATCGGCAAGAGCCGACTGGCTATCGCAGCCGCGTCGCACGTCGCCGATGCGTTCTCCGGAGGGGTGTGCTTCGTCGACCTTGCACCTGTCCACGACGAGACAGCGGTGCTCGCCACCATTGCAGGGGCTCTGGGGGTTCGCGACACCGGAGACGGGTCGCTCGAAGAGAAGCTCGTCGTCGCGATCCGGGATCGCCGGGTTCTGCTCGTCCTGGACAACTTCGAACAGGTGGTCGACTCAGCGCCACGTCTGGCCGCGCTGCTGGTGAGCTCACCCGGCCTGACCGTTCTCGTCACGAGTCGCACTCGTTTGCGGGTCTCTGCCGAGCGCAGCTTCGAGGTGGGCCCGCTCAGGTTGCCCGTGCCCGGGCGTCCCACAACGGCCGAGCATGTCCTGGCGGCTCCGTCGGTTGCCCTCTTCACCGAGAGGGCCAGGGCTGTGAAGCCCGATTTTCAGATAACGGATGCCAACGCCTCCGCGGTTGCCTCGCTCGTCACCCGGCTCGATGGTGTGCCACTGGCGCTCGAGCTTGCCGCGGCGAAGGTGCGGCTGCTCACGCCGGCCGCCATGCTTGAGCGGCTCGATCGATTGCTACCGTTCCTCAGCGGAGGGCTCCGCGACCTCCCGGACCGCCAGCAAACCCTCAGGAAGACGATCGAGTGGAGCACCCAGATGCTTGGGGAGGACGAGAAACAACTCCTCGCAACCCTCGGTGTCTTTGAAGGCGGTTTCTCGCTTGAGGCCGCCGAAGCTGTCTACAGTCCCGGCCGAGGCACAGACACCCTGAGCGTGCTCGGCACGCTTGTCGACAACAGCCTCGTCCGTCAGGAAGACAGGGTCGCCCGCTCGTACTTTTCCCAACTCGTGACGGTACGCGAATTCGCTCGGGAGCAGCTCGAAGCGACGGGGCGCCTCGCCGAGGTCAGTGAGTTGCACGCCGAGTACTTCTCCCGGCTGGGGCAACAGGCGGAACGTTCGCTCGAGGGCCCGACACAGCGCGAGTGGATGAGTCGCCTGGCTGATGACAACGCCAACCTCCGCGCCACTGTGCTCTATTTTCTGTCGACGGGTGATGTGGACCGGGCGGCGCGTTTCTGCTGGACTCTCTATGTCTACTGGTGGGTAGGCGGGAGGCTGGGCGAGGTTCGCACCTGGATGACCCGGGTTCTCGAAGCCGACCCGCCGGTCTCGGGGTTCACCCGAGCCGTCGCCCTGTACTTCACCCGCGCCATCGGATTCTGGGAGGAGCCAGCAGGGCAGGTCCTTCCAGGACTCGTCGAGAGCGCCGAACTGTTTCGCGCTGAGGGGGCGACATCGGGTCAGGCCCTTGCGCTTGTCTCCGTCGCACTGGCCCGGCTGGCCTCTGACGTGCCCGATATGCAGGGCGCGGAGGACGCGCTGGAAACCAGCCTGGACTTGTTCCGGAAAGCCGAGGACAACTGGGGGCAGGCCATGGTGCTTGTGGCACTGGGGCGAACGGCGTTGCTCTCGGGAAACGTTCCAGCGGCGCTCAGTCGTTTCCGGGGGAGTCTCGCGCTCGCCGAAGAAGAGCAGGACGAGCTGAGCGAGACCATTGCTTTGCATCACCTGGGTGTGGCGCTGGCCTTTCAGGGGGACATGGACAACGCGCGCACCGCGTTCGAATCCAGTCTGACCAAGTCAGCGCGACTGCGGCATGACGACGGCATTGCCTATGGTCTGGAGGGGCTGATCGTCACTGCAGTGTCGAGCGGCGACATCCAACGGGCCGGAGTTCTCACCGGTGCGGCCCAAAAGGTGCGCGAAGAAACCGGGCTGTACAACGCGCCGACGTTCGCGTTCTACCAACCATGGGTCGACGGTGTGCTCGCCGGTGAGGGGGCCGGCGTGTTCGAGTCGGCGCGCGCGGCCGGTCGGGCGCTCAGTCTGTCGCAAGCCGTTGACTATGCGCTGCCCCCACCACTCGCTCCGGTAAACAAACAGTCAGCCAATGCGTGAGCGGCGCAGGGGGAGAGCGGTCCGCGCTGACAACGCCGTCACGGCATTCACCGCGGGCCTGAGCATCCTCGTTCTGCCGTTCCTCATCATCGCGAGTTGCCTCCTCTACGTCGCTCCAGCCAACACGGAACAGCATTTCGCGTGGACTATCGAACCCGGTGTCACCGCCATGTACCTCGCGTCGGCCTATCTCGGTGGCGTGTGGTTCTTCGGAAACGTGCTGCGTGTGCGCCAGTGGCACCGTGTGCGGCATGGTTTCCCGGCGGTGCTCGTTTTCGCCGGCCTGCTCGCCGCCGCTACAGCTCTGCACTGGGACAGGTTCCACGCCGGACACGTGTCCTTTCTCGCCTGGACGGCGCTCTACATCACTACGCCGTTTTTGGTGGGAGCCGCCCTCGTTCTGCAGGCCGGGTCAGACCCGGGAAAGCCGGCTCAGCGCGACACTGTGATCCCGGCAGGGTGGCGGATAGCGCTCGCCGTTCTGGGGCTGCTGTCCATGGGCGTCGGGGTCGTTCTCTTTCTGGTGCCCACTCTTGGGCTGGACACCTGGGCGTGGCCCCTGACCCCGCTCACCGCCCGGGTCCTCGGTGCAACGTTGACCCTGCCCGGGATGGTCAATGTGTGGTTGCTCATTGATGTGCGCTGGAGTGCGTTCCGCATCCTCTTCCAGGCACAAATGGTCAGTCTCGGATTCATTCTGGTGGCACTTGCCCTGAGTTGGTCCCAGCTCGACTTCTCCCGGGTCGCTGCCTGGCTGCTTCCGCCAGGGCTCCTCGTCACCCTGTTGCTCTACGCGCTGGTCTATGGGGTCTGTGAAATGCGCATGCGGCGCCACTTGCCGGGAACTGAACCACCTGTCAACCCCCGGGCTGTGTGACGGCCACGAAACCGCGAAGGCAATAGTCTTCCTTTATGTCCTCGCCGACGAGTCCGCTCGAATACATCTCGCCCTGGGTCGTTTCCCAACGTTGGTTTGCAAGCAAGGGGCGGGTTCCCCGTCTCGAGTCGATCGGCAGTTGGGAGATTCCTTCTGACGGCCCGAGGATCGTCACCCACCTGATCATGGACTTCTCCGCCCGGGTGCCCGTGCTGTACCAGGTGCCCGTGACCGAGAGGGCTGAGCCCCTCGACGGAGCCGAGAACGCCCTGATCGCCGAGGTTGCGACCGAGAACGGTACGACATACCTTTACGACGGACCACACGATCCCGCATACGCAACGGCGCTGCTCAGAATGATCAGCGCCAGCACCGAAGCGACCGCACACGGGGCAACAGCACACGGCCAGGTGTTCGGAGCAATCGAGTTCTCCGAAATCCTGTCCTCGAGTGTTCTGCGCGGCGAGCAGTCGAACACGTCCATCATTTACTCGGTGGTCACTGATAGTGGCATCGACAGTGTCATCTGCAAAGTGTTTCGCGCGCTCCACCACGGTGAGAACCCTGACGTTGTTCTCCAGGCGGCGCTCGCCGCCTCCGGTTCACCCAACGTTCCCCAGTCGATCGGGGCGGTTGTAGGCGAGTGGAACGACATCGGGCGGGCCAACGGGCGCGCGCTTGGGCACCTTGCGTTCGCACAAGAGTTTCTCGCAGGGTCCGAAGACGCGTGGCGATTCGCCCTGCGCTCGGCCGAGGAGATGGATGACTTCACCGAACGGGCCTACTCACTCGGCACCGTCACCGCCGAGGTCCACACACTTCTGGCCGGGTCGCTCGGCACGACAGTTCCCAGCCGAGATGAAATCGACAGCACCCTCGCCAGCTGGCGATCCCGGCTGCTGCTCGCCATCGACGAGGTTCCGGCGATTGACGAGTTCCGGGACACCATCGAGGCTCTTTACGCATCGACAGCGTCACTCGACTGGCCGCCCCTCCAACGCATCCACGGTGACTATCATCTGGGCCAGGTGCTGCTCGCCTCAGATGGGCACTGGGTTCTCCTCGATTTCGAGGGAGAACCGATGCGGCCGATGGAGGAACGCTCTCGATTCGACTTCGCCCTGCGCGATGTCGCCGGCATGCTGCGCAGCTTCGATTACGTTGCCGGCTCGCTCGGCAGCACCGAGGACGCCCAAAGCTGGACCCGCGCCTCCCGCAACGCCTTCCTCAGCGGCTACATCGAGCGTTCGGGAAACGACCTCCGCACCCACAGAGAACTCCTTGACGCGTTCGAAATGGATAAGGCGCTGTATGAGGCGGTGTACGAGGCGCGCAACCGTCCGGACTGGCTGCCGATCCCGCTCGCTGCGCTCGGCCGGCTCGCTCGACGTCAGCGATAACAGCACGGCATCGCGATCCGCGCCGGTTACCCGTGCGTTCGTAACAGCACGCCACGGAGAAACGCTGCCTGACGCCGTGCTGCAGGTGCGCGAATGCTTAGACCTTCACTGGGTAGGTGAGTTGTAACTCGTCAGCGGGCACTCCTCGAATTCCCCAATTCGCCCGAGGCGTCTCGGTGATCGTAATTTCAAGATCGTTGCCGGCGACGCCGATCGCAGCAACACTGCTGATCATCTGCCGGATGAAGTCCTTTTTTGTCGCCGTCGTGCGACCCTCGAACATGCTGACTTCGATGATGGTGTAATCGATCGAACGATCCGAGGGCGCGAGAAAGTACTCGGGATCCAGGGGGATGAAACGGTGAAATCGCTTCTCGACCGGCAGCTGGAGCGCCGATACCGCCGCCGTGTGGATCGCGTCGGACAGTGATGCGATGCGAGGGACAAGCGCCGACTTATGTCCGTAGACAATGATTTGAGCCATGCCTTACTCTCCCAGAAAGGGCGGCGACAGTTCCGCTTGTGAAGGAGACATTCTCCAACCCGGGACCGAGGGTACGGGACCGGAAAGAAGTCCGAGACCGAAATGCGATGGAACCAGACGTCTCACTCAGCTGTCCATGCTCGCGCTGCTGGCCTGTGGCCCTGTATCCGATGACGCCGCCTAGCCGTGCGACCGTAATAGCACGCCGCGGAGAAAGGCTGCCTGACCGGCGTGCTGCTGGTCGTCGGCTATCACGCTGACGAGTCGAACACCGAGGGTGACTGGCGGATCCCATTTCTCGTCGACCACGCGGTCGAGGTCACCGTCGTCCAGCCCGCGCACGAAGTGCACGGTTCGCTCGTGCACCTCATCGAAGTATCCGAGCAGCAGTTCGGGCGAGCTCACCACTACAGCCGCGACGTCGTCGCTCGAGTGCCTGTACCCGGTGTCTTCCGGCGCAAACGGCAACCGGAACCTGTCGACCCAGCCCGCCGAAATCCAGATCTGATCGGTTCCCATAAGTTCGGCCACGTGGTCGTCCTGCACTCGGGTGAGGTGCCAGATCAACCACGCGAGCGTGTTCGACTCGTCATCCACGCGCGCGAGAAGTGTCGGCGCATCAAGGCCATTCACGGCACTGTGGACGCTCTCGGAAACGCGCTGGAAAGCATCCGTCAGCAGATCAGAACTGTTCATCTCGACTCCCTCTGGCTGCGGCGTTGCACCCTCAGGTACGAAGGTTCGCGGAGCCTGCGTTCCCAGGCGTATGTTGAGGTGCCGGGCAGCGGGTGCCGCACGGGGTCGTATCGTTCGGCTGTGTCGACGGCTCCCGGTTCACGCCACAACTCCACGATTGCGAACGGATGCCATAAGCCAAGCGGTTGCGCGTGGTACAGCTTCAGTCGCCAGCTGGTCTCGTCGAGGGCACGGGCAAGCTCGTCGGGGTCGGTCGGCAGGTCTTCGGGCTCGAGCGTGCGTGCGGCCAGGAGAATCGGGCCGTTCGGTGTGCGTAGCGGCATCAGCGTGGTCAGTCGTGCCCGCGACGGTGACCGGTGGGCAGCGAGCCAGAACCGGGACGGCACACCGAACCCGGTTGACGCGAACAGCACGTCGGCGGGGCGGTTCGTTGTCTCGAAGCGGAGGGCGAGCCCGATGACGTCGGGGAGCGGCGACGGAACGCCGACCGAGCGGGAGATCCGTGCTGTCACAGGCAGTTCGCTGGTGTGCGGATGATCGATGAAGTCGATGCCGGCGGGGGCCCGGTCAGTGAGCCAGCGGAGCGTCCCGCGGAGTGCTATGCCGTGTGGATGGATCGGACGAGGACGTCGAACAATGCGGAGGGTGTCGAAGATGCCGGCGATGGCGCCGCCGAGAAGCCCGGTGGGGGTGAGTGTCATGATTCGCTCCGTCCCACCCGCAGGGCGAGCGCGATCAGGGGGAGTTGCAGGGGGAGTCTGGCCAGGGCGGCCAGGAGCGCCGGGGTGCCCTTTGCGCGCACCACGCGGACCGTGCGGACGTTCGCCGGGAATACGGCCACCAGAAACACCGCCGATAACAGCCCGCCTATGCTGCGAGTGGCTCGGGTGGCGACGAGCCAGGCAAGCGCCCATTCGGCGAGACCGGAGGACACCGTCCAGAACCTGCTCGAACCGGGCAACAGGCGCGGAACTATCGCGTCAAAAACCGATGGTCGAAGAAAGTGGATAGCCCCGGTAACCGCGAACATCGAGGCGACGGACCGGGCTGCCCCGGTATCCCGTCCCGTCGAAAGCGTTGGTTTTCTCACTGTGTCGCGCATTCGACTCACAGTAGGGCGGTGACAGTCGCGCTTGCAAGAGGTTGCGCTCGCGGGTCAGTTCTCTCGTGTTGTGCCCGCCGTGCCTTCCTGCTGGTTGCCGTACTGGCTCGCCTTGCGCACCAGGTCGCTGAGGTCGCTCGCGTCGCCGTTCCGGTCGGGAAGGTCATTGAGCGTGATCAGGCCATCGGGGTCGCGTGAATCATATACGCCGGTGATGCGCTCACCGATCGACGCCCCGGGACCGGTCGCTGTGCCGTTCTTGTGGGAGTTCGCATTCTCGGTTTCACTCATGTTTAACCTTCTCTCGGCTGTTCAATTGGTTCAGCGCGCTCATGCGTTCGCCTGAGTTTGGGCACGCGAGGCTTCGTCCTGCTCCTGTTGCCAGCGCGGCGTGCCAGGAATGGCCGGGCCGGTCGGCCACCGCAGAACGGCCGCGACATCCGCTGACCTCGGCAACACACCGTGATCGACGAACATGATCTTTGACTCGGTGAGAACGGCGGCCCGCACCAGGGCCAGGAGCGCTGGGACCGGCTCAAGCACCTCAGCGCCCATTGCTTCTTCCGGCGCTGTCGCAACCCACGGTTCAGACGCGAGCGCGAGAAGAACCCGCCCATCGGCGGGTGCCTCATCGATCAGGATCGTGTCCGCCTGGCTCTGCTGGAGGGCGTGGGCCACAGGACCGATTCCGACCGCGCCGTTCTCGAAGTCTCCGGCCGACAGCCGGTCGAGCGCCGCAGACTGGTCCTGTCTCCGAATTTCTTCGAGTTTCTCTGAGACGCGGAGCTCAAGGGCGCTCCGTGAAGAACCGGCAGCGAGGACGTTGGCCGGAACCGGGCGACTGATCTCGCGAGCGGCAGGGGACAGTTCCTCGGTCAGCAGTTGCACGGCTCGCATGTCGCCAGCGAGCAGGACAAACCGCGGGCGGAGTTGGCGGACGAGCTCGTCCACAGCACCAGCCAGCTGGCTCTGGTTCTGCTTCCAGATCTCCTCCGAGTGGTGCTGATACCGGCTGTGCGCCCAGCCACCGGTTTGAACCTTCTTCAAGCTGTCTGTTCGCCCCTCCAGACTCTCCGAATGCAGGGCGGTGTGGTGCGACGCCCGATACGCATGAATCTCAGCCGTGCCCCTGCTTGCCTCAACCACCAGATAGACCACGTCGTTCTGGCGGTACCGCACGAGGGGGAGCAGGTCAGGGACGCTCAGGTAACCGGTGCTCTCCGGCCATGCGCGCGGTCCGGCGAGTACCTCGTCGATCACCGGTTCGCCATCGTGCACTGCGAGGAACCGCGCGAGTGGGCCTCCCTGGCCCGTCGGCTCAGCGAGGATCGACTCGACAGCGGCGAGATCTCGCTCTGGAGCGCCCGCCCGCGCGAGGTCGTCGCTCACCTGTCGACGCCGGGACTCCGCGTCCTGCCCTGGTCCGTCCGACAGTCCGTTCGCGTCGATGAACACCGTGGAGAATTTGCCCTCTCGGCGCCAGAGCTCAGCTAGTTTCCGTGCTTGTGAATCCAACACTCGCTTGTCCCTCCTCTTCGACAGGCTCACACCGCATCGAAAGGCCCGTCCCTCACGTCGGTGCCGCGACTCCCATGAAACCCGCCAGCGTTGGACATTACAAGGGCTTGTGCCAACTGCGCGTTCTCGATTGCGGAAGCTCCATACCATCCGAACGGCCGGAAAGCTAGACCCGGCGATCACAGGGTCGCACAGCGAGAGACGAACTAGATTTGATAAACCCGTGCGATCTGACGCTCGGTGGAGCCCCCACAAGGAGACCGATGGAAAGCTGGCCTGGAACCGCGTACCCGCTTGGTGCCACATTCGACGGAAGTGGCACGAACTTCGCGATCTACAGCGAAGCGGCGGAACGAGTCGAACTGTGCCTCTTCGACGAGGACGGCACAGAAACGCGAATCGAAGTGCGGGACTCCGAGGCCTTCATCTGGCACTGCTACCTGCCTGAGGCACAGCCCGGCCAGCGATACGGCTACCGTGTCCACGGCGAGTACGCACCCGAGAGGGGCCTCAGGCTCAACCCGAACAAGCTGCTCCTTGACCCATACGCCAAGGCAACGTGCGGATCCTATGACTGGGACCAGTCGCTGTTCTCCTACAACTTCGGTGACCCAGACTCTCGCAACGACGAAGACAGCGCAGCGCACTCGATGCTCAGCGTCGTTGTGAACCCCTTCTTTGACTGGTCGGGCGACCGCCACCCGAAGACCCCGTACAACAACAGCGTGATCTACGAAGCCCACGTCAAGGGCCTGACGAAGCTCAACGAGCAAATCCCGGAGCAGCAGCGCGGCACCTACGCAGGTATCGCTCACCCCGCCACGATCGAGCATCTCCAGCGACTCGGCGTCACCGCCATCGAACTGATGCCGGTGCACCAGTTCGTCCAGGATTCGACGCTCCTCGACAAAGGCCTCCGGAACTACTGGGGATATAACACCATCGGGTTCTTTGCTCCGCACAACGAGTACTCGGCGACCGGCGAGATCGGCCAGCAGGTGCAGGAATTCAAGGGCATGGTCAAATCCCTTCACGCCGCAGACATCGAGGTCATCCTCGACGTGGTGTACAACCACACGGCCGAAGGCAACCACATGGGACCGACCCTCTCATTCCGTGGAATCGACAACGAGGCGTACTACCGACTCGAAGATAACGACAAGCGCTACTACACCGACTACACAGGCACGGGCAACACACTCAACGTGCGCCACCCGCACTCGCTTCAGCTCATCATGGACTCCCTTCGTTACTGGGTGACCGAGATGCACGTCGACGGCTTCCGCTTCGACCTGGCGTCTGCACTGGCTCGCGACCTCTATGAAGTCGACAAGCTGTCGACCTTCTTCGAGCTCGTTCAGCAAGACCCCATCGTCTCCCAGGTGAAGCTCATCGCGGAGCCATGGGACGTCGGCCCCGGCGGGTACCAGGTGGGAAACTTCCCCTCCCAGTGGACCGAGTGGAACGGAAAGTACCGCGACACGGTGCGTGACTTCTGGCGCGGAGAACCGTCAACACTCGGTGAATTCGCCTCACGGATCACCGGCTCAGCCGATCTCTATGAGCACTCCGGCCGCCGGCCGGTCGCCTCGATCAACTTTGTGACCGCTCACGACGGCTTCACCATGCGCGACCTTGTCTCCTACAACGAGAAGCACAATGATGCGAACGGTGAAGACAACAACGACGGTGAGTCACACAACCGGTCGTGGAACTCCGGCGTTGAGGGCGACACGGACGACCCCGAAGTTCTTGGGCTGAGGGCGCGGCAACAGCGCAACATGATTGCGACGCTCCTGCTCTCGCAGGGTGTGCCGATGATCCTTCATGGCGACGAACTCGGCCGAACCCAACAGGGAAACAACAACGGGTACGCGCAAGACAACGAGCTGACATGGTTGAACTGGGACGTTGTTGACGTTCCGCTTATCGAGTTCACCTCAGCCGTGGCCCGACTGCGCAAGGAACACCCCGTGTTCCGCCGGAGCCGGTTCTTCGACGGTCGCCCGGTACGGCGCACCGAAGGCGAACCGCTTCCCGACATCGTCTGGCTCAACCGTGACGGCATGGAAATGCAGCCTGAAGACTGGGACGAGAACCTGGCCCGGACCGTCGGTGTGTTTTTTAACGGCGAGGGTATCCGTGAACGAGATGCGCGCGGTCAGAACGTCAGCGATGTGCACTTCCTGCTCTACTTCAACGCTGACGTTGAGGACGCTGAATTCACGCTTCCGCCAATGGAATATTCTCCCGAATGGGAGATCGTTGTCGACACCGCCGGTGAAGGAGCGGACAGCGTCGCGCGTCCAGCAGGAGCAATCCAGACGGTGAAGGCACGATCGCTTCTTGTCATGCGCGCCTACCGAGCCCCTGAGGTTGAACCGGATCACTCGGTCGCCGCATCGCTTGCGGTCCTGAGCGGGTCCCAGACCACTTCGAGCACCGAAGTGAAACCGGGAGCAGTGAGTTGAGCGACATGAGGATTCCCGTCTCCACGTACCGGCTTCAGGTCCGGGAGTCGTTCGATCTGGATGCTGCAGCTGAGGTGGCTGACTACATCCGGAGCCTCGGTGCCGACTGGCTCTACCTGTCGCCGTTGCTTGAGGCCGAGGCCGGGTCTGACCACGGCTACGACGTCGTCAACCACTCCCACATCGACCCGGTTCGGGGTGGGGCTGCAGGGCTTGAACGGCTCGCCGCGAAGGCTCGGCAGTCCGGCATGGGAATCCTCGTTGACATCGTGCCCAACCATGTCGGCGTTGCTACTCCCGCGACAAACGCCTGGTGGTGGGACCTGCTTACCCACGGGCAGGAATCGCGATATGCCGAGGCGTTCGACGTCGACTGGGCAGCCGGTGGCGGCAAGATCCGGATCCCGGTTCTCGGTGACGGAGACGGCGAACTGGACGAACTCACGCTCGTCGATGGTGAGCTGCGCTACTACGACAATCGCTTCCCCATCGCGCCAGGTACGGCGGATGACGGTGCAGACGCGCGTATGGTGCACTCCCGCCAGAATTATGAACTGATCAACTGGCGCAAGGCTGACTCTGACCTGAACTACCGACGATTCTTCGCCGTCAACTCTCTCGCCGGCATCCGCGTGGAGGTTCCGTGGGTGTTCGACGAGTCGCACGCCGAGATCCTCCGCTGGGTGAAGGAAGATCTCGTTCACGGGCTCCGTGTTGATCACCCGGACGGTCTCGCACAGCCCGGCGACTACCTCGATGACCTGCACAAGGCAACCGGCGGCATCTATGTCCTCGTGGAGAAGATCCTTGAGGGTGATGAGGGAATGCCGCCCAGTTGGGCCGCAGCGGGAACGACGGGTTATGACGCACTCGGCGACATCGACCGGGTCCTGGTTGACCCGGCCGGACGTAGCCGCCTTGACGCACTGGAAGGAAGGCTTGAGGACACGCAGGCGTCGATGGACGACGTCTGGCCCGAGCTGATCTACGAGAACAAGCGCCACATCGCCGACGGGATTCTGCGGTCTGAGGTGCTTCGGCTGGCGCGGCTCGTGCCGGAAATCGACGGTGCTGACGACGCGCTTGCCGAAATACTTGCCTGCTTCCCCGTCTATCGGTCGTACCTGCCGTTCGGCGAGGAGCACCTCGCGGAGGCGGCTCGCTCAGCGACCGCCCGCCGACCCGAGCTGGCCTCGCGTGTCGAGGCTCTCTATCCCGTGCTCTCCGACCCGAAGCATCCGGCCGCCGTCAGGTTCCAGCAAACCTCCGGCATGGTGATGGCAAAGGGTGTCGAGGACACGGCGTTTTATCGGTTCAGCCGACTCACGTCGCTCAACGAAGTTGGGGCTGACCCGGGCGAGTTCGCGATAGACGTCGCTGAATTTCACCGCCGCCAGCAGTCTCGCCAGGCGACGCTACCGGCATCACTCACCACGCTGTCCACCCACGACACCAAACGCGGTGAAGACGTGCGCAGTCGTATCTCCGTGATTGCCGAGATACCGGAAAAGTGGGAAGCGACCCTGGACCGGCTCCGCGAACTCGCGCCGCTCGGCGACGGTCCGTTCGAGCAGCTGCTGTGGGAAGCGGTCCTCGGGGCATGGCCGGCGTCGCGGGAGAGGCTCCACGCGTACGCCGAAAAGGCTGCCCGCGAGGCCGGAACGTCCACAACATGGACCGCTCCGAACGAGAAGTTCGAATCGGCCATGCACGGTCTCATCGACGCCGTCTTCGACAACGCCGAAGTGCACGAGATCGTCACAGGTTTCGTCGACACTGTGGCGCAGGCGGGGTGGTCTAATTCGCTGGCGGCCAAGGTCATCCAGATCACCGCTCCCGGTGTGCCCGACGTCTATCAGGGCAGCGAACTCTGGGAGACGTCACTCGTTGACCCGGACAACCGCCGTTCGGTCGACTTCGCCTTGCGACGTGAATCTCTGGCACGGGTCGACCGTGGCTGGCTTCCGCCCATCGACGAGACCGGTGCGGCAAAACTCCTCGTCACCGCTCGCGCGCTTCGGCTGCGACGGGATCGTCCCGAGTGGTTCTCCCGCTACCTGCCGGTCCCCGCGTACGGCTCAGCCGCCGATCACGTCGTCGCCTTCGACCGTGGCGAGGCTCTCACCGTGGCCACCCGCCTTCCCGTGGGGCTCGAGAACAAGGGCGGCTGGGGTGACACCACGATCGTCGTCGCCGGTCGACCTCTCGTCGATGCGTTCACCGGGGAACGATACGCGGGCGGCACCCTCCGGCTCGCCGATCTGCTGCGACAGTACCCGGTCGCGCTCCTCGTCCCTGACAACACAGACCTCACAGCACTCTTGGGAGATTCCGAATGATCAGCAGACGCCACCGCGAGCCGTTAACCGTTTGGGCGCCGGCCGCAAGCCGGGTCGATCTTGTGCTCGGGGACTCTTCAATCCCGATGACACGGGGCAGGGACGCGTGGTGGGTACCGGCATCCGACAGTCTGAATGTGGGTTCCGAGACCGACTACGGTTTCCTCATCGACGGAGAAGGACCATTTCCCGACCCCCGATCGTTGCGGCAGCCGGAGGGCGTCCACGGGCTTTCTCGTACCTACGATCCGGCGACGTACCGCTGGAAGGATTCTGCCTGGAGCGGGCGTCAGCTTGCCGGGGGAGTGATCTACGAGATGCACGTCGGAACGTTCACTCCGGATGGCACCCTGGACTCGGCGATTGACCGGCTCGACCACCTGGTTGAGCTTGGCGTCGACTTCGTTGAAGTGCTCCCCGTCAACGGTTTCAATGGAACCCACAACTGGGGCTACGACGGAGTGCTCTGGTACACGGTGTCGGAGAACTATGGGGGCCCGGCCGCCTACCAACGCTTCGTCGATGCCTGCCATGCCGCTGGCCTCGGAGTGATCCAGGACGTTGTCTACAACCACCTCGGACCGAGCGGAAACTACCTGCCGAAGTTCGGGCCGTACCTGACGGATGGCCCGGGCAACACCTGGGGTTCCTCGGTGAACCTCGATGGAGAACACTCCGATCAGGTGCGTAACTACATTCTTGAGAACGCCCTGATGTGGCTCGACGAATATCACGTCGACGGACTCCGCCTCGACGCCGTGCACGCGCTCGTCGACTCCCGCGCCACTCATCTGCTCGAGGAGATGGCGACGGAGGTCGCCGCCCTGAGCGCTGCTGTGCGCCGCCCCCTCACCCTCATCGCCGAGTCTGACCTTAACGATCCGACGCTCATCACCCCGCGTGAGGCAAACGGATATGGGCTCGATGGCCAGTGGAGCGACGACTTCCACCACGCCGTGCACGTCGCCCTCAGCCGGGAAACCACCGGATACTACGCGGACTTCGAGCCACTGTCTGCCCTCGCGAAGGTGCTCACCCGCGGGTTCTTCCACGATGGCACGTTCTCAAGCTTCCGCGGCCGAATCCACGGTCGGGCGATCGACACGGAGCGGATGCCGGCCTGGCGCCTCGTGGTCGCCAACCAGAACCACGACCAGATCGGTAACCGAGCTACCGGCGACCGACTGTCGGCAAGCCTCGATTCAGGCCAGCTCGCCATCGCAGCGGCGCTCACCCTCACGTCGCCGTTCACGCCCATGCTGTTCATGGGTGAAGAGTGGGGTGCGAAGACGCCGTGGCAGTTCTTCACCTCCCACCCGGAGCCTGAGCTCGGGAAGGCGACGGCCGAGGGACGCATCGCGGAGTTCGAGCGTATGGGCTGGGACCCGAACGTTGTGCCTGACCCGCAAGAACCATCGACCTTCGCGAATTCGAAGCTCAACTGGGATGAGCTTCAAGACGTGGACTCGGCCCGGCTGCTCGACTGGTACCGCGAGCTGACCGCACTTCGACGCTCGCGCCCTGACCTGCTGGATCCGCGCTTCGGTGCGACGAGCGTCGAGTTCGACGAGGACGAGCGCTGGCTGGTGCTCCGTCGCGGCAGCGTGGCGATCGTGATCAATTTCGACGAGCAGGAGCACACGGTTTCAGCACCCGTTGGCGCGGAACTGCTCTCGTTCGCATCTGACGGCGACGCGGTCCGTGATCGGCGAGAAGGCATCATTCAGCTGGCGCCGCACTCCGTGCTCATCGCCGAGCTGACCGATTAGACATCGAGAGCTGCCCGGAACGCCTCGAGCGTTTGCGCTGAGAACAGCACAAATGTGACGTCCATCGGCGGGTCGACCTCGCGGACCGCCCGAACCGCAATCCGGGCGGCATCCGCGAGCGGCCAGCCGTACACGCCAGCGGAAATCGCCGGAAAGGCGATGGTCTCGGCGCCAAGTTCGTCAGCAACGCGCAGGCTGTTTCGATATGCGGATGCCAGAAGCTGCGAGCGATCCTCATTCGGGTCCCAGATGGGACCGACCGTGTGGATCACGTGTTTCGCCGGCAATCGTCCCGCTGTGGTCGCCACAGCTTCCCCTGTTGGCAGTCCGCGCGGGAACGTGGTTCTTCGCAGTTCCCTGCAAGCCGCCAGAATCTTGGGGCCTCCAACGCGGTGGATTGCTCCATCGACACCGCCTCCGCCGAGCAGTGACGTGTTTGCCGCATTGACAATGGCGTCCACTCGCATCGTCGTGATATCGCCGCGAACCGGTGTGATCATGGTGTTATCAGGACGCCCCGAGAGCGCGAGCCGCGTCGACAGCTGCACGGACACCGCCTGACCACGGGTCGCCGTGGCCGGGCAGAACAAGTTCGGCATCGGTGTCGGCGAGCGCCGTCAGTGTGTCGAGGGCCATAACGGAGTCGGCAGTTGCTGCGCCGGCGATGATTTGAGCACCACGGGAACCCTTGTACGGATCGAGGGTGACGAGCGCGTCTCCGGAGAGCAACGCGCCGCGACCGGCGAGATGCAATGCGGTGTGGCCGAACGTGTGACCCGGGGTGAAAATAATCTGCGGTTGACCCGGCACATTGAGCATGCCGCTCTCTGGAAGGTACTCGACGTTCTCCACACCCTTGACGGCAAGCGCGCCGGCCGCCGTCATGCCCGCGAGTACGGGTATCGCCGCCGGGTAAAGCAACGGATACACAAACGGTGTGCGTTCCCTCTGATACTGGTAGGGGTGGGCGGCAAGATGCTCGTCAGCGCGGTTCACCCAGATCGGCACCCGCAGCTCCGCCTGTGCCCGGGCGGCGAAGCCGATGTGATCGAAGTGGGCGTGGGTAAGCACGATCGCTTCGATGTCTGTGCGTTTGTATCCGATCTCGTCGAGGGCCAGCAGTAGCGGTGCCCAGGTCGACGGAAAGGCGGCGTCGACGATGGTAATGGACCTGCCGTCTTCAATGAGGTAACAGTTCACGTAGGCGTGCTCGAGTCGGTGAACCCCCTGTGCTACATTCTTCGTCAGCGTCGCTCGCCGTCCTCGACGCGGTGCGTGTGCCATTCTCGCCTGCCTCCCTGCCGGCGTTTCCCACCAGCGTTGCGGACAGCGTAGCCCGGCGAATTCGGCAAATCACAGGGGTTGATTGTTCGGCCGCGAAGGTCCATCCCGCACGTCGCCAGGCTTCCAACTCCCGGTGAGCTGCGCTATACCGGGAGGATGGCCTCGCACATCGACCAATGGCTGAACGGTTACCTCCGAGCCTGGCAGAGCAACAGAGCAAACGACATTCGCGCGCTCTTCACCGAGGATGCCGAGTATCGCACCGAGCCGTGGGTCCAGCCATGGCGCGGTGTCGATGCCATTGTCGACGGATGGCTCGAGCGACAGGACCTACCAGGGACGGCTGAATTCACCTGGTCGGTGATTGCCGAAACGGATGCTGTCACAGTCGTCGAAGGCAAGACGACCTATCGGGACGGACCGACATACTCGAACCTCTGGGTAATCAGTTTCGACGCGAACGGTCGAGCACGCAGTTTCACCGAGTGGTGGATGGACCAGTCGTCGTGACCTGAATTACAGGGCCCGAAGCTTCTCAAGCAGCGGCTCGGCAGCATCGGCAAGAAATGCGTCCTGACCCTCATTACCCACCTGAATGAGTGCGATGTCTGTATAACCGGCGTCGACAAACGCGCGAGCGCTTTCCGCGATTTCATCGAGGTCAGGACCGCACGCGATCGACTCGGCAACGTCTTCCTCGCGTACGAACTGCGTCGCACCGGCGAACCCGGCGGGCGTCGGCAGGTCGGCGTTGACCGCCCAGCCGCCGGCGAACCAGCGGAACTGTTCGTGCGCCTTCGAGATCGCTTTTTGCTTATCAGGGCCCCAGCAGATGGGGATCTGGCCGATCACCCGCGATTCGTCTGTCGTGCCGCCCTTGGCCGCTCGCCACCCCGCAACGAGCTCCGGGTCAGGCTCTGTCGAGATGAAGTGATCCGAGAGTGGAGCGAACCTCGCGATGGACTTCTCGCCCGAAACGGCGACGCCGATCGGCACGCCGGAGTCCGGAACGTCCCAGATGCGGGCGGAGTCGACGCGAAAGTACGAACCCTCCCAGGTCACGAGCTGGCCGGTGTGAAGCTCACGGATGATGGTCACCGCCTCCTCGAGCATGTCCTGTCGCACGTCGACGGATGGCCAGCCCTCACCGACGACGTGCTCGTTGAGGTTCTCGCCCGAACCGAGCCCGAGGATGAACCGGCCCTCGGCGAGTATCTGGAGAGTCGCCGCACTCTGCGCGACGACGGCCGGGTGATATCGCATCGTCGGACAGGTCACAAAGGTGGCCAGCTCGACCCGGCTCGTCACCTGCGCCACCGCGCCAAGAACCGTCCAGGCGAACGGCGCGTGTCCCTGTTCGGTGAGCCACGGCGAGTAATGGTCGCTCGACACTTCAAAGTCGAACCCGGCGTTCTCGGCCGCAACGGCATAACGAACGAGTTCTCGTGGGTCGCTTTGCTCCGTCATGAGTGTGTATCCGAATCGAGTCATGCTGCGACGCTGCCACCGGATCTTTCACAGCTCAAGGGCTTGCGCCATCCGCCGCGACCGTTATGTTCGTTGCGGCAACTCCTGCAGCGCCCAGCTGTTCCCGTCCGGGTCATCGAAGTAGACAAACCGACCCCACGGCTGCTCGTCAACATCACTGGCGAGCACCCCGCCGTCGATCAGCTGCGCCCTCGCGGCATCCGCGTCACTCACGACGATCTGGATACCCTTCTGTGAGCCAGGCGCCATTTCGGTGATACCGGTGCCCATCGCGATTGAGCACGCTGAGCCCGGTGGGGTGAGCTGTACGAACCGAAGCTCATCCGAGACCCGGTGGTCGGAGTCGAGGGCAAAGCCGACCCTGTTCGTGTAGAAGTCGATGGCGCGGTCCACATCGGTGACCGGCACCGCAATCAGCTCGATCTTCCAGTCCATGGCGTCCTCCGGGGGTCGATACTTGGGTTGCACCAGTGTAAAAACGGAATGAGGACAACGGGAGTCCTTATTCGGAACCCCCATGCACAACGCACGCAAAGGAGCTACACATGCTGACCACAACATCCGCGTTCGGTGGATTCAGCGTCGACGACATCGACGCTGCACAGGAGTTCTACGGCACGACTCTCGGCCTCCAGGTGGCTACCGGTGAGATGGGCATTCTCCACCTCACCCTTCCAGGCGGGGCCGAGGTCATCGCCTACCCGAAGCCCGACCACACTCCAGCGTCGTTCACGATCCTCAACTTCCTGGTTTCTGACGTCGGCCGAGCCGTCGACGAGCTGAACGCCGCTGGAGTGACGACCAAGATCTACGATGACGAGCAGTTCCCCACAGACGACAGAGGCATCATGAGCGGCAACGGCCCGTCGATCGCCTGGTTCCGCGACCCGGCCGGCAATGTCTTGTCTGTGATCGAGGAGTGAATTCTCGTGCCGCGCGCCCGGCGCGGCCACCGTCGACGTAGTGTCGACTCATGTCTCGCATTCTCGTCACAGGAGCCACCGGCTACGTCGGCGGTCGCCTCGTCCCCAAATTGCTTGAAGCCGGTTTCGCGGTGCGGGTGCTCGTGCGCAGCCCGCACAAGCTGGTTGATGTTCCGTGGCGAAACGACGTTGAAGTGGTTGAGGGCGATCTAGCGAACACGGATGCCGTCACCGCGGCGTGCGTCGACGTCGACACTCTCTATTATCTGGTGCACTCCATGGGGGCAGGCGGACGTTTCGAGGACATCGAGGCGGCCAGTGCTCAGACGGTGGCCGAGGCGGCCGGGAACGCGGGCGTGTCCCGGATCATCTACCTGGGCGGACTGCATCCCGCAACTGGCGACCTCTCCGAGCACCTCAGATCCCGCGTTGCCGTCGGCGAGATTTTTCTGAACTCGCCTGTCCCGACGATCGCGTTCCAGGCCGGCGTTGTTATCGGCTCCGGTTCCGCGTCATTCGAGATGATCCGGCACCTGACCGAGGTGCTGCCGTACATGCCTGCACCGAAATGGGTACGAAACCGGATCCAGCCGATCGCGATTCGTGATGTCCTGCACTACCTCGTCGAGGCGGCCAGGCTTCCTGGCGCTGTTCAGGGCACTTTCGATATCGGTGGTCCTGACATTCTGCGTTACGGGCAGATGATGAACGGGTATGCCCTCGAGGCCGGGCTCAAGCAGCGCCCGATCGCTTCCCTGCCCGTGCTCACGCCGTGGCTGGCGTCGCAGTGGGTCAACCTGGTCACGCCGATTCCGCGCAGCCTCGCCGTTCCGATCATCGCGTCGTTGCAGTACGACTGTGTCGTTACCGAGCACGGAATCGACGAGTACATTCCTGCTCCGCCCGGCGGGCTCACCGGCTACCGTGCCGCGGTGCGGTTGGCCCTCGCCCGGATGCGTGATGGCGATGTCGAAACCAGCTGGCAGGACTCGTCGGTCTTTGGAGCTCCGAGCGATTCATTGCCAAGCGACCCCCTCTGGGCCGGGCACGTCGTCTACACCGACCTCAAGGAACGTGAGACAGCGGCGACCCCCGCCGATCTCTGGGCGGTCATCGAGGGTATCGGCGGCGAGAACGGGTGGTACTCGTTCCCGCTGGCCTGGGCTGCGCGCGGGTGGATGGACAAGCTCGTCGGGGGAGTCGGGTTGCGGCGCGGACGGCGTCATGCCTCCCGGCTGCAGACCGGTGACGCCCTCGACTTCTGGCGGGTCGAACTGCTCGATCGGGGTTCCCGGCTGCGGCTGCGCGCCGAGATGAGGGTGCCAGGCCGCGCCTGGCTTGAGCTCTGCGTCGAGGAAACCGCGACCGGTTCTCGTTACCGCCAGCGTGCAGTTTTCTTTCCGCAAGGGCTCGGCGGTCGCCTGTACTGGTTCGCCATACTGCCGTTCCACGGCGTTATCTTCAACGGAATGGCGAACCGGATCAGCGTCGAGGCGGAGAAGCGCACAGCTGAGGCAGCGCTCGAACGCAGCCTTACCGCGGTGGGCTGACCGGTCCGAGCAGGTGGTTGGCGACTGTGGAGTGCGCCGATTCCGGGTCGCTCGGGTGGAACAGGCCGGCGAGGGCGTCGCGATACAGTCGGCCCAGCTCGTGATCGGCCGAATACGACGCGCCGCCGGAGCAGCGGATCGCCTTCTCGACCACGTCCCTGGCGACGTCGACAGACCGGGTCTTGGTTCCGACGAGCAGCCGGAACCACGCACTTCCATGGTCGACCGAGTTGTCGACGTCGGTGGCGAGCGACTCGATCTGCGGCGCCAGCGAGTCGAGCGCCATGGCGGCGTCTGCGAGCTGCCAGCGGATGTCTGGATCGTCTGCGTAGCGTCGTCCTCCGGCTTTCTTCGATGTTCTGCGGTGTGCGGCCTCGACACCGAGTTCGAGCGCACGGTCAGCGATTCCGGCGTACACCGAGCTGATCAGCAGGAGGAAGTTGCTGAAGATTCCGAAGATGTACGGGTCGGCACTCGGGCCGACCGGGAGGATCCGCGCGATTCGTTCTGCGGGCACACGGGCGTTCTCGAGAACCGTGGTGAAACTCTGCGTTGCGCGCATGCCGAGGGTGTTCCAGTCGCCGACGGCCCGGTGTCCTTCGCTGTTCCGCGTGAGGTACCCGTGCACGAGCACGGGGGAGTCCGGGTCCGTGTCGTCCCTGCCAAAGATGCCCAGCCGGGTCCAGGCCGGCGACAGCGAGGTGAAAATCTTTGTTCCGGTGAACAGGTACGAGCCGTCCTGCTGCGGTTCCGCTCGCGTGCCAGAGTCGAACATCACCTCGTCGTTTCCCGCCTCGCTGTTGCCGAAAGCGAACAACTCACCGGCCCTGGCCTCGTCGAGGATCCAGTCCAGGCTGAAGTCGCCCCGATCGTGCAGTACGCGGGCGACACCGACAACGACGTGGTGCATGTTGATGGCGAGTGCTGTCGCAGGGGCGAAGCGCGCGAGCAGTCGCTGGTTGTGTGCGGCATCAAGCAACGATTGCGGGGCAAGGTACCCGGCCGCGCGGAGCTCGTCCAGGTCCTCAGTGGGAAAAACATTGTCGCGGTCATAGCCTGGCGCGCGGGAACGGATCCGCTCGAGCAGGTCTGGAGTCAGCACGGTCACAGGCCCAGCCTAGGCCGCTCAGTCGTCGGCGGGCTCCCGACCGCGCAGCTTCTCCAGGTCGCGCCGTTCACGTTTCGTCGGCCGGCCGGCACCGCGGTCACGGGTCGGAGCGAGGGCAACTTCCTCCCGGGGCGGCGGAGGCGGAGTTGTGTCAATCAGGCACTCAGCGGCTGCCTGTGCCCCCATTCGTTTCGTGGCCAGGCGCGTCACGGTCACAATGCGGTCGAAACCGTGCTCGCGGATGCGAACCTCGTCGCCGATTTTCACCGGGTACGCGGCCTTGACCCGCTCACCGCCGACCCGAACGTGGCCGCCACGGCACGCGGTCGTCGCCATCGAGCGGGTTTTGTACACGCGCACGGCCCACAGCCAGCTGTCGATCCGCACGGTCGACGTCATGATGTTTGCCCGGCGAGCAGGGTGTAGCCGCGGTAGACAGCGGCTTCGGTGATTGGTTCGGGCAGGCCGGTGGCAGCGGAGAGCCGATCTATCACCAGCTCGAGTGGTTCAGAGCGGGAATACGATTCACGGATGCCATCAGCTACGTTGCGCAGCAGAACGGCCTGCTGTCGAAGAAAGGCCACGTTTACTGGGGCTCCGTGACCAGGCACGATCACGTCGGCGTCGGTCATTCGCCCGGCGAGGGCGTCGAGCTGGACCGGCCAGTCGAACGGGAAGCTGCCCGAGCCGAACATCGGCGGTCCGGACTCCTCGACGACGTCTCCCACAATCCAGGTGTGGGCGTCCGGCACGTGCACAACGAGGTCTGTGTCGGTGTGTCCTGGGCCGAGGGGCACCAGGCGCACGAGCCGGTTGCCGATGTCGAGCTCAATTTCGGCGTCGATCAGCACTGCGGGGGGAGTGAGAACGACGTCGCGCCAGTCATACTGCGGCTGCGCAGCGGGGTCCTCTCGCCACACGTCCAGCCGGGGCGACTCGAAGGCGGCGAAGTGAGCGGGGATCCGGGAATGCCCGTACACCGTCGCCGTTGCGGCGAACTCCGAGTTTCCGAACGTGTGGTCGTAGTGTGCGTGAGTGTTCACCACACGGGTGACGTCCCCGAAACCGAGGGTCATGGCATCCGCTCGGATTTCTGATGCCTCACGCGGATTGCAGCGGGTGTCGACAAGTAGCAGGCCTTCGTCACCGCGAATCAGTGTGACGGAGATATCGAGCGGGGAGTAGCGCCGGACGTAGACCCGGTCGGCGATTTCGGTCCACAGCGGCATGGCTTCGATTCTACGGCCGGATCGCACGTGTTCTGAGGTGAACTCTTACCTCGCCTGCCCGGTCAGGCTAGTGTTTCGGTAAGCAGTGTTTGCTGGCCGCTTCCGCGGACGAATTCCGCGCGGCGCCTGGGCACGTCGAATCGCCAGGTGGTATTGGGGAAAGGTCTGACATGGGAAAGCTTTACTACGATTCGACACTGACCGTCGATTTTGATGACCGTGTGCTTGCGCACCTGCAAATCGTCATCGGTGCAAAGCTTCGGAGAGGCGAATCGTTCTACTTCAGCTGGAAGGACGACCCCGCTGTCGGAGACGGTCGAAGCACAATCTGGCTTGCTCCCCACATTCCACTGCACTACAAATACTTCGGTTCGAGGCTGCCTTCGCTCAACCGTGACTGGATCCTCGCGTTGAGTGCGTCGTCGAACTCCGCAAGCGGACTCCAGATCGTGCCTGAGCCACAGGCCAAAGCCGGTGGGGCGTCGGCGGACGTCGAATAGGGGCGCCTGTCGTCCGCACCAAAATGAGGAACAGGCATCCGTCGCCAAACCGAAACATCGCCGACCTCCCAGGGAAAGATCGGCGATGTGTTCGACGTGATTAGCCCTTTGAGCTTGAGCGGTTCTCCGCGCTGACCATCCACGCGAACTGTTCAAGCTTCGCGATGATCGCGTGCAGGATGTCTGCTGTCGTCGGGTCTTCCTCGTCGATGGCGTCGTGTACGTCACGCATGGTGGCGACCGTTGCCTCGAGGCGGACCGTGATCAGGTCGACGGTCTGGGCGGTGTCTGTCTCACCGTTGGGGTATGCGGGCAGTGTTGTGGTCGATGCGACCGTATCGCTGCGTCCGTCCGGGACGGCGTGCAGTGCCCGCATGCGCTCAGCAACCTCGTCAGAGAATTCGCGAGCGGCCTCGATGATCTCGTCAAGCTGCAGGTGCAGATCACGGAAGTTCTTGCCGACGACGTTCCAGTGCGCCTGCTTGCCCTGAATGTGCAGCTCGACCAGGTCGACGAGCACCTTCTGCATGTTCTCGGCGAGCTCGCTGGATGCGATGAATCCGCGCTCGGGCTTCTGCCTGCGGGTGGTCTTCGCTCCGGAGTTCGACGAAGTGGTCCTTGTTCGTTCCTGCGTTGCCGTTGCCATAGTCCTGTTGTCCTTTCGGCCGGTGTGATTGGATCAGGCTAGGCCGCGACCTGGACCGTTCTCAAGGCCTTGCGCGAGCGTCGAAAACACGACAGGAGGTTGTGGACGGGTTGTTCGTGGGACAAATCGTGTTCGGATAGTTTCTTCTCGCGCAACCGGCCGTGAACAGGGGGCGCTGGTGTTTAGAGTGTGATCTATGCCAGCGCATGTACGAACCATCCAGACTGCAGTTCCGCCGACGATCCTCGATCAGTCGGTGGCGCGGGAGATTTTCGCGTCCCAGGATGGGCTCACGCGGCTGGGAGAGCGGCTTGTGCGAACCTCGTTCGATGTTTCGGGAATCGACACGCGCCACACCGTGGTCGAAGAGCTCGATGGGTCGACGCCCGTCGGCGAACCCACGTTCTATGACGCTGCCGCTGGTGCGTTGCTTGCGCCATCAACCCGCACCCGCAATGAGGTCTATATCGAGGCGGCTCGTACTCTGTTCGTCGACGCTGCGCGGCGCGCGCTCGATGACTGTGCGGAGATCGAGGCCAGTGATGTCACGCACGTCGTCACCGTCTCGTGCACCGGGTTTTACTCCCCGGGTCCGGACTACGAAATTGTGCGCAAGCTCGGTCTCGCCACTGGTACCCAGCGCTACCACATCGGATTTATGGGGTGCTACGGCGCGTTCCCCGCGCTGCGGGCGGCTGCCGCATTCTGCGAGGCTGATCCTCGGGCCGTTGTACTGATCGTCAGCTGCGAAGTGTGCACCATCCATGTTCGATCGTCCAACGACCCCGACCAGATCGTGGCCTCGAGCGTGTTTGGTGACGGAGCGGCGGCGGCGATTGTCACAGCTGCACCCGGGCCGGCAGGAACGCCGACGTTGAGGATCGACAAGCTCGCCAGCGAACTGACGCCGGTCGGCGAGGAAGATATGGCGTGGACGATCGGTGACACCGGATTCGAAATGGTGCTGAGCGCTGCGGTGCCGAAGATCATCGACACCTACATTCGACCGGCCCTGGAGCCCCTGCTCGTCGACGAGCCATGGCTGGCCGAAGACCTGCCGAATCGAATCGCGCGCTGGGCCATCCATCCTGGCGGACGCAGCATTCTCGACAAGGTCCAGTCCACCCTCGGCCTTAGTGTCGAACAACTCACGCCGTCGCGACGCATCCTTCGCGACTACGGAAACATGTCGAGCGCCACAGTGCTCTTCGTCCTCAAGGAGATTCTCCAGTCCCCGGGCGATGTGAGCGAGGAACGGGTGTGCGCCATGGCGTTCGGGCCAGGCCTAACCGTCGAAACTGGCTTGTTCACCCGGGTCGACCGGTGAGAACACGTTCTGGCGTCGCGGGGTGGCTCCGCTTCCGTGACATTGAGGTCGCGGAGCGGATGGACGATCCTGAGTGCGACCTGCCCACACTGTTCCGTACCTATGCGCAGTTCCCGGTGATCAACGGGATCGTTGCCGGCTGGGGAATTACCTACCGGGCCGAGATCCGGCCACGGTTCACGGGAACGCACCACACTCTCCTCGACATTGGGACGGGTGGAGGTGACGTCGCTCGTGCGCTACACAGGCTTGCGCGACGCGACGGCGTCACGCTCTCGGTCACCGCGATAGACCCCGATCCGCGTGCGGCCGCATACGTTCGCAGCCTGCCGACGAGGGAGGGTGTCACCTACCGCCAGTGCACCAGTTCGGAACTTGTTTCCGAAGGGGCGACTTTCGACTTCGTCGTCTCCAACCACGTTTTGCACCACCTCTCCGCACCTGAGCTTGGAGCGGTGCTTGCCGACTCTGAGCGGCTCGCACGGCGACTGGTGATTCACAGCGACATTCGGAGAACCCGCCTCGGGTACGTTCTCTACGGCGCCGTCACGGCGATCCTCTTCCGGCGGTCCTTCGTGCGGGAAGACGGACTCATCTCCATCCGGCGAAGCTTTCTCCCTTCAGAACTTCGGGATATTCTTCCTCGCCGCTGGCGGGTGAAGTCTCAACCGTTCTTTCGGACGCTCAGCATTTTTGACGCGGCCGAATCGCTTCGGATTGTCAGCGCTGGAGGGCGTCGAGCACCGTCGATGCTGTCAGTGCTGATCCCGCGGGCGTCGGGTGCAGCAGGTCGGGCAGAAGCAGAGTCGTGACGTCAGGTGAATCGAGGTACGCGGAGTGCACGTCGACGGCGCGAACCTCCTGGTGCTCAGCGAGCCAGCCGGTCACGTGGTCGATGACGTCGTCGTGGGCGGCAGAGTACTGGTCGAGTCGGGGATTCTCGAGGAGCGCTGCGTAGCCGATCTGTGACGGCCAGTGGCGTTCAATCTCGGCAACCAGCGCGGTGAACTGCTCCCCGACCTGGGCCGGCTCCAGCACATTGTTGAGGCCATGATTGAGGATCACGAGGTCAGGTTCCACCGGAATAAGAGTGTCGAAGTTGGCGAGTGAGTACTCGGCGGTCTTGCCGCTCGCCGAACCGTTCCACACCTCGAGCGGGGCATGCGGTGCGTTGTCGTTGGAGCGAATCGGCTCGAGGTACGCGCTCGACAGCACGTCCCACGGGTGTTGAACGAGTGGCCGGTCGAGTTCTTCGGAGAGAGCTCGAAACGCAACGTCGACCCACTCACCGGGTTCATTGCCGGTGGAATCACCAATGACCTGCACGACGAAGGTTCGGTCCGCGTCTTTCATCAAATCTCGAGCGTCGACGAATGACGCCAGGGAAAACGTCGAATCGGCAGCGGCAGCCACCGTGCCGCCTGAGCCGTCGCCTGGCGTCGCTGTCACGGCAACCGGACGCGGTGATAGCGCGAAAAACAAGGCGCCAACGGCGGTGGCGATCGCAACGGGAACGCCCACCCTGAGTGCGATTCGGCGGCGCAGTCTGGGCGAAATGTCGAGCCGGCCGATCTGATCGCCGGTTCGCGGATTGCGCTGCATGTGTAAAGAGTACGTCAGGAAATCAATGAGAAAACGCCCTCGTAGGGGTGTCATGCTTCACAGGTCTTTCCGCGGCATCAGAAGCACGTCCATTAGGCTGGCCGGGTGAGCAGAGAAGGCGATTCCCTCGTGAGTGACCGCATCCTGACGGTTCCGAATCTGCTGAGCTTTCTCCGGCTCGCGCTCGTTCCCGTATTCCTCATCCTGCTTGTCGAGGGGCAGGACATCTGGGCGCTTGTCATTCTCGCTGTGTCAGGATTTACCGATTTTCTCGACGGCTTCCTGGCACGCCGACTCAACCAGGTCTCCCGACTTGGCCAACTGCTCGACCCGGCGGCCGATCGTCTCTACATTCTGGCCGCGCTGCTCGGACTGGCCTGGCGCGAATTGATTCCGTGGTGGCTCGTGATCGTCATCATTTCCCGTGACGTGATGCTGCTGGTCATTGGAATACTGCTGGCGCGTATCGGCCACGGTGCTTTCCCGGTCAACTGGGTGGGGAAGTTCGCAACGGCGTGTCTCTTTGTTGGCCTCCCGCTATTGATGCTCGGAGCCGCGTTGCCGGACGTTCACGGCTACGCGCAGCCGTTCGGCATGATTTTCGCCATCGTCGGCGCCGTGCTTTACTGGTGGGCCGGCATCCTCTACCTCGTTGACACCGTCCGCGTGAAAAGAGTGCACCCAAAGCACCCGGGTTCATCACACACGGACCTCGGATCAGATACGCTGGAAACCTAGGAGGTTCACGGTGTCATACCCCCACGAGCAGAACCCCCCGACCGGGGACGAGCAGAATCCCCCGACCGGGGCTTTTTTGCGAGAGCCGGCCGCGTACGACAGTGCGACCGGCGCAGTTGCAAACGATACGACAGCGAGCTTCAGTCGCGATCTGAGTGCGGCGCTCCAGGCAGTCGAAGCGGATGTCAGCGCTGACGAGAGAGAAGCCATTGCGGCGCTTCCGTCAGGGTCGGCACTGCTGATCGCTCGCAGGGGTCCGAACACAGGCGCTCGCTTTCTTCTCGACGCCGATGTGACGACGGTTGGCCGGCACCCGGATGCCGATATTTTCCTCGACGACGTCACGGTGTCTCGGCGGCACGCAGAATTTCTTCGCCACGGCGTCGCATTCGAAGTGCGCGATCTGAACTCGCTGAACGGAACGTACTTCGATGGTGTGCGCATCGACAACGCCATGTTGAGCGATGGAGCGGAAGTGCAGGTCGGAAAGTTCCGTCTCACTTTCTACCCGTCACGCGTCGACCTGAACGCTCAAGCGGGCGCCTAGCCTGTGTCAGCCCAGGCGGCCAGGCAGCACGGGGCTGAGCGCGGGCAGGAGAATGTGCGCGCGGGTCAAGCGCGCAAGGGGCAGTCATCGCCCGCTCTCCTTGGAATAGGCCAGGTGCTCGCGCGGCTGGCGAAGGAGTTCCCCGACCTCAGTAACTCGAAGCTGCGTTTCCTGGAGGAGCAGGGCCTCGTTTCGCCGCGTCGGACGCAGTCCGGCTACCGGAAGTTTTCCCCTGACGATGTGGAGCGGCTGCGCATCATCCTCTCGATGCAGCGTGACCACTATCTGCCGCTCAAGGTGATCCGCGGCTATCTCGACGATTTGGACGCTGGGCAGTCGCCCGCTCTGCCTGGGGGCACTGGCCGCGTTTCAACGATCATTCCCGCAGGCAGGCGGTACCAGCGTGAGGAATTGATCAAGGAGGCGGGAGCATCCGCTTCACTGTTTAATGACGCGATTTCTGCCTCACTGATTACGCCGTCGGAAACATACACCGATGACAGCCTCGGTGTGCTTCGTTCGCTCGTCGCGCTCAAACGGTGCGGCATCGAACCCCGGCACCTGCGCGGCTACCGCGCGACCGCTGAACGGGAAGTCAGTCTGATCGAGAGTGCACTCTTGCCGATCTCGCGGAAGGACGACGCCGGCAGCAGGGCGCGCGCCGCAGAACTGTCCGGTGAGATCGCTGGGCAGCTCGACGTGATTCGTGCGAGCCTCGTTCGGTCGGCGCTCGGCAGGCTCACCTCGTGAGCCCGGCGCGACGGCAGGTCACAGAATGATCACGGCAGCTCGACACGCCGGGCTCGCTGAGCCGATGTCGTTGATCGAAACGGCCCGGCTCTGTAGCGTTGACAACGTGGCACCCGCCGCAGCCTTTTTCGACAGGAGCACCAACGGATGAGCGAGAATACCGCCAACGACAATGCTCGGTACGACCTGGGGCTGCTTTTCACCGACGGCATGCCGGACCTGGACGACCAGTCAGGCTACCGCGGCGCCGTTGCCGCGCGTGCTGCCGGCATCAGCTACCGTCAGCTCGACTATTGGGCCCGTACCGGCCTCGTTGAGCCAACCGTGCGTGGTGCGGCCGGTTCCGGGTCGCAGCGGCTCTACGGGTTCCGCGACATTCTTGTGCTCAAACTGGTCAAGAGATTGCTCGACACCGGAATTTCACTTCAGCAGATTCGAACGGCCGTCAACCAGCTTCGCGAATCCGGCATCAATGACCTGGCCCAGACCACACTCATGAGCGATGGCGCCAGCGTGTACCTGTGCACCTCGGACGATGAGGTCATCGACCTCGTCAGTCGTGGCCAGGGCGTTTTCGGTATCGCCGTCGGCAAGGTTCTGCGCGAAGTCGAGAGCACACTCATCGAGTTCGACAGCCAGACAGCCGATCCGATGGACGAACTCGCGGTTCGTCGCGCAGCGCGCACCGCGTAGGTTCTTCCTCACGTCGCTCGCCTTACCGTGGTAAGGCGAGCTTTTTCTTGCCCACAGGTCCGCGCCAAAGCGCTGCGCGAGCGAACGCCCGTGTAAGCCTTCAGCGTTCCGAAGTGGGCAGCGCTGGCGAGCCCGCACTGCTTAGGAGTGCTGAGGTAGGTTACCGAGCTGCTTTTGCGGGGTCAGCGTACTCGCCGACTCGGCCAGTGCGGAGCACGCGATCGAGAAGCAGGTCGAAGTTGTTCGCCATCTCCTGAGCGCTGTCGCCAGGCCAAATGTGAAGCGGCTTTGCCGCACCCTGGGCCTGCTGCAACGAAGTGCGCTCTGGCAACTGCGGGCTGAGCACCAGGGGACCGAACATGTCGCGGAGCTCCTTGATGCGGAACTGGTGCTCAAGTGACTGCGAACGGACACGGTTGACCACGATGCCCAAAGGCTGGAGTCGGGGGCTGAGGCCGCGCCGGATCTCTTCGATGGCGCGGAGCGCGCGGTCAGCGGCGGCGACGGAGAACAGGCCAGGCTCGGTGACAACGACAACGCGGTCACTCGCTGCCCACGCCGTGCGGGTCAGTGCGTTGAGTGATGGGGCACAGTCGATGAGAACGAGGTCGTAGTCGTCCTCGACGTGGGCGAGGGCTTCCTCGAGCTTCCAAATGTCGCGAATGGACGGGTGAGGGCCGTCGAAGTTAATGGCTGACGGGCTGCCGATGAGCACGTCAATGGTGCCCGGGTGTGTCTTCGTCCAGCCGCTTGGCGAGATCGCCTGGCGAACGGTTTTTTCCTTCGGCGACGCGAGAACGTCAGCGACGTTCAATCGACCCGCGAGGGCAATATCCATGCCGGTCGACACATCTGACTGTGGATCGAGATCGACGACGAGGGTTCGGACGCCCTTGGCGAAGGCCGCGGAGGCCAGGCCAAGGCTGACTGTTGTTTTCCCGACGCCTCCTTTGAGGCTCGAGACGCTTAGTACGTGCACAAGTAGATACGTTACCTTCACTAAGCTGGCAGAACCTAACTGTTCCCTGTGCGCTGTGTTGCCAGAGAGGTCTGCATGTTCAAGAAAATTCTCGTTGCCAACCGAGGTGAAATCGCTATCCGCGCTTTTCGCGCTGCTTATGAACTCGGGGCAAAAACCGTTGCTGTCTTCCCGTACGAAGACCGCAACTCTATGCACAGGCTTAAGGCCGATGAGGCATATCAGATCGGCGAGCCCGGTCACCCGGTTCGGGCATACCTCGACGTAGCCGAAATTATTCGTGTCGCACTGGAGTCAGGCGCTGACGCGATTTACCCCGGTTACGGGTTCCTCTCCGAAAACCCTGAGTTGGCTGAACAAGCCGCTGCGAACGGCATCACCTTCATCGGCCCAACGTCGAACGTGCTCGAGATGGCCGGAAACAAGGTCACTGCGAAGACGCACGCGATCGAGGCGGGCGTGCCTGTTCTCGCATCAACGCCCGCGTCTCGGAACATCGACGAACTGCTCGCAGGAGCAGACGCTGTCGGCTTCCCGCTGTTCGCCAAGGCTGTCGCGGGTGGAGGTGGACGCGGTATGCGCCGTGTCGCCACGAAGGAAGAGCTCGCTCCGGCGCTGGCCGAAGCCATGCGTGAGGCAGACAGCGCTTTTGGTGACCCGACAATGTTTCTTGAGCAGGCCGTACTGCGTCCGCGTCACATCGAAGTGCAGATCCTCGCTGACGCTTCTGGCGGCACCGTTCACCTCTTCGAGCGCGACTGCTCTGTGCAGCGCCGCAACCAAAAGGTCGTCGAGATCGCTCCGGCGCCGAACATCAGCGATGAACTGCGTCAGGCACTGTACCGCGACGCCATCGCCTTCGCGCGATCGATCGGCTACGTCAACGCCGGTACCGTCGAGTTCCTCCTGGACACAGCCGGCGAGCGTAAGGGCCAGCACGTCTTCATTGAAATGAACCCGCGTATTCAGGTTGAGCACACGGTGACCGAAGAAATCACCGATGTCGACCTCGTCCAGTCGCAGATCCGTATCGCAGCGGGGGAGACCCTCGCCGACCTCGGGCTCAGCCAGGACACCATTTCGATGCACGGTGCCGCTCTGCAGTGCCGCATCACCACGGAAGACCCGGCGCAGGGTTTCCGCCCGGACACCGGAAAGATCACCACCTACCGCTCGCCGGGTGGAGGCGGAATTCGTCTCGACGGCGGAACCATCAACCCCGGCGCTCAGATCAGCCCGCACTTCGACTCGATGCTCGCGAAGATGACCTGCCGCGGCCGCGACTTCCCGGCCGCCGTTGCACGCGCGAAGCGCGGGCTCGCCGAGTTCCGAATCCGCGGTGTCTCCACGAACATCTCCTTCCTCCAGGCTGTTCTGGAAGACCCGGAGTTTGTTGCCGGTGACCTCAGCACGTCGTTCATCGACGAGCGCCCCGAGCTGGTGCGCGGGCGGGTTTCCAAGGACCGTGGAACCAAGATCATGAACTGGCTCGCCGACGTTACGGTGAACCAGCCTCACGGGGCACGGCCGACGAACTTCCACCCGGCCGAGAAACTGCCGACGCTCGACCTGACCACGCCGGCCCCCGCCGGATCTCGGCAGCGCCTGCTCGAACTCGGACCGCAGGGCTTCGCCCGCGCGCTGCGGGAACAGACAGCGTTGGCCGTCACGGAGACCACCTTCCGTGACGCGCACCAGTCGCTCCTCGCGACCCGCGTGCGCACCCGCGACCTGCTCGCCGCTGCGCCCTACGTCGCCAGGCTCACCCCCGAGTTGCTCTCCGTTGAGGCATGGGGTGGCGCGACGTACGACGTCGCACTGCGTTTCCTCGGCGAAGACCCGTGGGAGCGGCTGTCCAGCCTGCGTGAGGCCCTGCCGAACGTCGCCATCCAGATGCTGCTCCGCGGTCGCAACACGGTCGGTTACACGCCGTACCCGACAGCGGTGACGGATGCTTTCGTGCGCGAGGCAGCGGACAGTGGCGTTGATATCTTCCGGATCTTCGACGCTCTGAATGACGTCAACCAGATGCGGCCGGCGATCGACGCTGTGCTCGCAACCGGAACAACTGTCGCCGAGGTCGCCGTGTGCTACACCGGCGACCTGCTCGACCCGTCCGAGGACCTCTACAACCTGGACTACTACCTCCGGCTCGCCGACGACATCGTCTCCGCAGGAGCACACGTTCTTGCCATCAAGGACATGGCGGGTCTTCTGCGTCCCGCCGCCGCGGCAAAGCTCGTCTCTGCTTTCCGTGAACGCTTCGATGTGCCCGTTCACGTCCACACTCACGACACGGCGGGTGGCCAGCTGGCCACGCTGCTTGCCGCGAGCCAGGCCGGCGCGGATGCGGTTGACGTTGCGAGCGCTCCGATGGCCGGAACCACAAGCCAGCCATCGGCATCCGCTCTCGTCGCAGCGCTCGCGCACACGGAACGTGACACGGGACTTTCCCTGCAGGCTGTCGCGGATCTTGAGCCGTACTGGGAAGCGGTTCGTCACATCTACAAGCCGTTCGAGTCAGGCCTCGCCGGCCCGACCGGGCGCGTGTACACCCACGAGATCCCCGGCGGCCAGCTGTCGAACCTGCGCCAGCAGGCGATCGCCCTTGGGCTCGCTGACCACTTCGAGCTGATCGAGGACATGTACGCCGCCGCGAACCGGATCCTCGGTCGTGTGCCGAAGGTCACGCCGTCGTCAAAGGTTGTTGGTGACCTCGCGCTCTACCTCGCCGCTGTGAAGGCCGACCCGGCCGACTTCGCCGAGAACCCGGACAAGTACGATGTGCCGGACTCGGTCGTCGGCTTCATGGCCGGCGAACTGGGCGACCTGCCCGGTGGCTGGCCTGAGCCCTTCCGCAGCAAGGTTCTCGCTGGCAGGAACATCAACATCGAGGTCGCCCCGCTGAGCGACGACGACCAGGCGCAGCTCGACGGCACGTCGGTCGAGCGGAGGGCAGCTCTGAACCGCCTGCTGTTCCCCGCACCGACGCAGCACTTCCTGCAGACCCGTGAACTCTTCGGCGATCTCTCGGTTGTTGACACCATCGACTACCTCTACGGGCTCGAGCCGGGCCAGGAGCACGTCATCGAGATCGACAAGGGTGTCCGCCTGTACGCGGGCCTTGAGGCGATCGGTGAACCGGACGACAAGGGTATGCGCACGGTGATGACGACGCTGAACGGCCAGTTGCGGCCGGTGTTCGTGCGAGACACGAGCATCAAGGTCGAGACGAAGCCCGTCGAGAAGGCAGACACGTCGAAGCCGGGCCAGGTTGCCGCGCCGTTCTCCGGTGTTGTTACCGTCAAGGTGGCCGAAGGCGATGTCGTCGAGGCCGGCCAGCCTGTCGCGTCGATTGAGGCCATGAAGATGGAGGCGGCAATCACCGCTGCTGTTGGCGGAACCGTCGAACGTGTGGCGATCTCAACGACCCAGCAGGTGGAAGCCGGCGACCTGATCGTGGTGGTCAAGCCGGGCGCGTAACGCTTGTTCTGGGCACGGGGGAGCGCTGACACCTAAACTAAGGGGTTGAACCCGAACGAAGGGGGTTGCTCCCATGGCACCCACTCAAGGCGCAGGGGGTAGCGCGCGACACTCAGGCGACAGGTCCGGAAAGGACGTTGCCGCTGAGCCGGTGCTCTCGTCCGCAGACACAGACACGGCGTCGATCGACCCGATCGACGCCGTGTCGTCACGGGCGACGGTCTCCGTCCAACTGCCTGCAGCGCCGATCCACGACATTCCCGAAGATGAGCAGGCCGTCGCCATCGACGACGTTGCAGTGCAACCCGACTACCTGGAAGCCGGCACCGAGCCTTCGACGGAGTCTGTCGTTCTGCACGCTCCCGTTCCGACGCCGGAGGTCCAGCCGGCGCCGGTGAGTGTGAGTGCCAGGCGATCTGAGAAAGGCGGACCCGAATCGTCAGATCTTCTCACCAGCGAACGCCTGCTTGAGGGAACCCACGGCAGCCGGACACCACCGGAGGGCTTCTGGCGCAAGCTCGTCTACGACGTCAGCGGCCAGCGCGTCCACCTCGGTGATTCTGCCGAAGCCGCAGCGCGCAAGGACCTCGACGAGCGCATCCGCAAACACTTTCACGGTGGCGCCCGGTTCGTCCCGGTCCTCACCCGCAAGGGCGGTGTCGGCAAAACGACGGTAACCGCGCTTCTCGGCATGGCTCTCGCTGACACTCGCGATGACCGGATCATCGCGATCGACGCCAACCCCGACCGCGGGACGCTCTCCGAACGCATCGCAAGACACACCGATCACACGGTTCGCGACGTCGTTCGCGATGTCGACTCGATCCACGGCTACAACGAGTTCTCCACTCTGGTCGCTCGAGATGAAACCCGACTCGACGTACTGGCGTCAGACACCGATCCGCTGCTGTCCGAAGCGTTCAACGCCGACGATTACGACATCGTGGCTGACATCGCCTCGCAGTACTACTCACTCGTACTCACCGACTGCGGCACCGGCATCGTGCACTCCGTCATGGGTGCGACATTACGGCGAGCGGATGCTGTCGTCATCGTTTCCGGATCAAGCGTCGATGAGGCGCGACTCGCGTCCGAGACCCTGACCTGGCTTGAGCGGAACGGCTACGAGCACCTCGTGTCCAACGCAATAGTCGCCTTGAATACGGCGACGCAGGGGTCGCACATGGTGAACCTCGGCGAGATCGAGAGCCACTTCAAGTCGCGGGTCCGCGAGATCGTCCGAATCCCGTACGACCCTCAACTCGCAGCCGGTTCCGCCATCTCCTTCAAAGACCTCAAACCCGTGACACGGCACGCAGCTCGGACTCTGGCCGCGCTTGTCGTCGCGGGAATGCCCACAACACGACCGACACTTCCCACATCATCCCCGACCGAAAGACGCCAGTGACAGAACGACAGATCCGACTTTTCGGAGACCCGGTGCTCAAGACCTCATCCGACCCGATCACCGACATCGATGACCGGGTCCGCGGGCTCGTTGACGACCTCCTCGACAGTGTGCGGCTGCCCGGTCGCGCTGGCGTCGCCGCAAGCCAGATCGGCGTCAACCTGCGGGCGTTCAGCTACAACGTCGACGGTGAAATTGGGTACATTCTCAACCCCGAACTCGTTGAGACACGGGGCGAGGCTGAACTCGTTGACGAAGGGTGCCTCTCGGTGCCAGGGCTCTGGTATCCGACACCGCGCTACCCCTTCGCTCGTGTGACAGGGATCGACCTCGACGGTAACCCCGTGGAGGTCTCCGGAACCGGCGTCCTCGCACAGGCGTTGCAGCACGAAACCGACCACCTCAACGGCATGCTCTACCTGGACCGGCTCGGCAAGGAACACCGCCGCGCTGCCATGAAGGAAGTCCGGGAGAGCAGCTGGTTCTGAACCGGCGCTGCACCACGAGACGGCGGAACCTGGTACAACGAAAAAGCACCCGATCTGGCTTGAACCAGGGCGGGTGCTTTTTCGTTGTCGAAAGCGGGTCGGCCTATTTCAGCGACATGCCCTGGGTCGGAGCGTCAGCGTAGAGACCGTCGATGATGGGCGCAAAGTCCTTGAGGATGACGTGACGCTTGATGCTCAGCTTGGGCGTCAGGTGCCCGCTCGCCTCGGTGAACTCCGTATTCAGAACGACGAACTTTCGGATGGACTCCGCCCGGGACACCCGGGTGTTCGCGTTGTCGATGGCCTTCTGGATCTCAGCGAGTACCGCAGGGTTCTTCGTGGCTTGCTCGAGTGACAGGGACGCGTCCTGGCCGTTGTTGCCGAGCCAGGTGCCGATCATCTCGGAGTCGAGAGTGATCAGAGCGGAGATGAACGGGCGTTGATCTCCGACGACCACGACCTGGCCGACGACCGGGTTCGACCTGATCGGGTCCTCGAGCGCGGCAGGGGCAACATTCTTGCCGGCAGCGGTGACGATGATCTCCTTCTTGCGGCCGGTGATGGCGAGGTTGCCATCCGCGTCGAAGGTCCCGAGGTCACCCGTGCGGAACCAGCCGTCGTTGAACGACTCGGCTGTGGCCTCTGGGTTCTTCCAGTACTCCTTGAAAACGTTGTTGCCTTTGACCTCGATCTCACCGTCGTCGAGGATGCGGATCGACACCCCGGGCATTGGCGGGCCGACGGTGCCGATCGGTGTCTTGCCCGGACGACCCACACTCGCGGGCGCCGTGGTCTCTGTGAGGCCGTAACCCTCGAGGATTTCGATGCCTAGACTGTGGAAGAAGTGTCCGAGCCGTGATCCGAGAGGGGCCGAACCGGAGACGGCGTACTCAATGTGACCGCCCATCGCGGTGCGCAGCTTGTTGTAGACGAGCTTGTCGAA
The DNA here is from genome assembly GCF_003668565.1 of Mycetocola zhadangensis. Classification (GTDB taxonomy): domain Bacteria; phylum Actinomycetota; class Actinomycetes; order Actinomycetales; family Microbacteriaceae; genus Mycetocola_A; species Mycetocola_A zhadangensis. The sequence goes on along the minus strand of NZ_RCWJ01000001.1, from coordinate 1,174,719 downwards.
CAGCATGAACTTGGCCTTGAGCCCGAACGGGACCTTTCCGGCCTGCCGTGCCTTCGAGTAGTCCACTGCGACGTCAGCGGCGGCGCGGAAGATCTTGCCCTTGCCGCCGGCTTCAGCCTTTTGCTCAGCCGAGTTGTATACCTTCTCGAAAACGCGAGGAACCGCGAGGAGGTACGTCGGCTGGAATGTGCTGAGCGCCGGGAGCAGCTGCTTGGTGTCAGGCTGGTGTCCGGTCTTCACGCCGGCGTGCACGTTGAGCACTGAAATGAAGCGGGCGAAGATGTGCGCCAGCGTGATGAAGAGAAGGGTCGATGACCCGTTCTTCCCGTCCACAACCTCGTGAAGTGCGACGGCGGAGTTACGCGAAAGCTCGACGAAGTTTGAGTGCGTGATCACGCAGCCCTTCGGCTTGCCCGTAGACCCGGAGGTGTAGATGAGCGTCGCGATGTCCGCGCCGACGGCGAGCGAACGGCGACGCTCGATCTCCTCGTCCGGCACATCAGTGCCGGAGGCAGACAGCTTGTCCAGGTCGCCGAGGGCGATCTGCCAGACGTTACGGATCAATGGAAGGTCGGGGTGAACCTCGTCAAAGCGGGCAAAGTGGTCAGCGCTCTCGAGGATGACCGCGACGGCACCCGAGTCCTCCATGTTCCACTGAACCTGGCTCGGGGAGCTGGTTTCGTAGATCGGTACCAGGATGGCGCCGGTGAACCAGGTGGCGAAGTCGATCAGCGTCCACTGGTAGCTGGTTTTGCACATCAAGCCGATTTTGTCGCCCGGCTCAATTCCTGCAGCGGTGAACCCTTTGGCGAGGGCGACGACCTGGCGGAGGAATTCCTCGGCGCTGACGTCTTTCCATCCTCCGTTGTCCGGAAGAGCGAAGAGGGGGGCCGTTGGTGTGAGTTTTGCACGCTCGACCAGCAGATCCGTTGTGTTCGCTGTCGGGTCGGCGGTGACAACTGCTGGGACATCGAACTGTTCCAAGGTATCTCCTTCGGTACCTAAAGGGGCAGGGTACGTCTACTCTAGGGGGCATCCGGCCTCGAATGCGGGCGAGATCACGCGGGTTGGACCGGATCACTAAACTGAGCGGTACTCGCGCGGGCTGTGCTTGTCGCTTTCGTCAGACCATCCATTCTGGTTTCAACTGGAGGTTCCTGTGCACGCCATCGGTATAGACATCGGCGGAACCAAAATCGCCGGCGCACTCGTTGATGAAGAAGGCGACATCCTCCGTGAGGCTCGTGTACCCACGCCACCGACCGCGCAGCTGATTGAAGACGCGGTGGTCGCCATGGTGACCGACCTTGCAATGGGCGAAGCCATCGAGGGTGTCGGGGTCGCCGCTGCCGGCTTCATCGACGCCGCACAGTCAACCGTGTACTACGCGCCGAACATCAGCTGGAGGAACGAGCCTTTCCAGGCTCGCCTGGCTGCCAGGCTGCACCTCCCCATCGTCATCGACAACGACGCAAACGCAGCGGGGTGGGCTGAGTTCCGCTTCGGCGCCGGCCGACTTGTCAGCGACATGGTGATGCTGACCATTGGCACCGGCGTCGGCGGCGCCATCGTCACCGAGGATCGCCTCTTCCGCGGTGGTTTCGGCGCTGGCGCCGAACTCGGACACATGCGCCTCGTGCCAGACGGCCACCCCTGCGGCTGCGGCCAGCACGGCTGCCTCGAACAGTATGGCTCGGGCCGCGCACTCCTTCGCTTCGCCAATGAACTCGCTGACGCTGGCGGAATCGGGCAGGCCCTCGCCGATCGCAGGGCACTGACCGGCGAACTCACCGGAAACGACGTCGCGGACCTCATCATCGCCGGCGATGGCGGCTCACTGGCAGCCCTCCGCCAGCTCGGCCACGGGCTCGGCCAGGGCTGCGCCAGCCTCGGCGCTATCCTCGACCCGCAACTCTTCGTGATCGGCGGAGGAGTGGCGCAAGCGGGCGAGCTGCTGCTCGAACCAATCCGCAACGCATACCTCGAGCACCTTCCGGCCCGGGGTTACCACCCTGAGCCCGAGTTCCGAATCGCGGAGCTCGTGAACAACGCCGGCGTCGTCGGCGCAGCCGACCTTGCGCGTGTCGCCGCACGTCGCACCGCCGACTCAGCGCAGCTGTAGAGCATACTGGGACGACGATGTTCTACTGGTTCATGAAGTACCTGGTGGCTGGCCCACTCCTGAAGTCTGTTTTTCGTCCGTGGGTGATCGGCCAGGAGAACATCCCCAAATCCGGCGGGGCAATCCTCGCGTCGAACCACCTGTCGGTGATTGACTCCGTATTCCTTCCGCTTTACCTGGACCGGCGGATCTCGTTTCTCGCCAAGAGTGAGTACTTCACCGGCAAAGGGCTCAAAGGTTGGGCCACGCGCATGTTCATGACCGCGACAGGGCAGCTGCCCATCGACAGGTCCGGCGGCAAAGCCTCAGAGGCATCTCTTCGTACCGGCCTCCGCATTCTCGGTGGGGGAGACCTGTTGGGTATCTACCCCGAGGGCACTCGAAGCCCGGACGGCAAAATGTATCGAGGTCGCACCGGCGTAGCGCGGATGGTCCTCGAAGCCGGTGTGCCGATCATCCCGGTTGCGATGATCGACACCGAGAAGATGATGCCGATCGGCACCACGCTTCCGCGAATTCGGCGCATCGGCATCGTCATCGGCAAACCGCTCGACTTCAGCCGTTTCGAAGGTATGGAGGGGGACCGGTTCATTCTTCGGTCCGTCACCGACGAGCTGATGTACGAACTGCAGCGACTGAGCCTCCAGGAGTACGTCGACGTTTACGCGACGAGCGTCAAGGAAAAGGCCGCAATCGAATCGCGGTAGTCTGGGATCGTCGCTCATTTCCCTTTGAAATGGGCATTCCCTCCTTTTAGAACAGGATGTTCCGTGGTAGATCCAAACGATCCGGTGGTTTTGGCAGATGACTCTGTGATTGCCGGTTTGGACTATTGGCGTGAGCTCCCGATCAAGCAGCAGCCCGCCTGGCCCGACGCTGATGCCGTTGCTCGTGCGTCGGCGCAGATCGCGTCCTTCCCACCGCTCGTCTTTGCCGGTGAAGTAGACATTCTGCGTGAGCGCCTGGCGCGGGCAGCATCAGGTGAAGCCTTCCTGCTGCAGGGCGGAGACTGCGCAGAAACTTTCGCCGGAGCGACGGCAGACCAGATCCGCAACCGGGTGAAGACTCTCCTGCAGATGGCCGTCGTGCTGACCTACGGCGCGTCCATGCCGGTGATCAAGATGGGCCGGATGGCCGGTCAGTTCGCGAAGCCCCGCTCGAGCGACACCGAGACCCGTGGCGATGTCACCCTGCCCGCGTACCGGGGCGACATCGTGAACGGTTACGACTTCACTCCCGAGTCACGACGCGCCGACCCTGCCCGGCTCGTTGAGGGTTACCACACGGCCGCATCGACGCTCAACCTCATCAGAGCCTTCACGCAGGGTGGTTTCGCCGACCTCCGTGAAGTGCACAGCTGGAACAAGGGCTTCGCATCGAACCCGGCCAACCACCGGTACGAGCAGCTCGCGCGCGACATCGACAAGGCCATCCGGTTCATGGAGGCAGCTGGCGCCGACTTCGATGAGCTCAAGCGCGTCGAGTTCTACACCGGTCACGAGGGTCTTCTGATGGACTACGAGCGCCCGATGACCCGGATCGACTCCCGTACCGGAACGCCGTACAACACGTCCTCTCACTTCCTCTGGATTGGTGAGCGCACTCGCGATCTCGATGGAGCGCACGTTGACTTCCTGTCTCGGGTGCGCAACCCGATCGGCGTGAAGCTCGGCCCAACCACGACACCCGAGACGATGCAGAAGCTGATCGACAAGCTCGACCCGAATCGTGAGCCTGGTCGCCTGACCTTCATCACCCGCATGGGCGCAGGCAAAATCCGAGACGCTCTGCCTCCGCTTCTTGAAGCAATTCAGAAAACGGATGCTCGCCCGCTGTGGGTGACCGACCCGATGCACGGCAATGGAATCACAACGCCGAATGGGTACAAGACGCGTCGCTTTGACGACGTGGTCGATGAGGTCAAGGGCTTCTTCGAAGCGCACCGCGAGGTCGGAACCCATCCGGGCGGAATCCACGTCGAGCTCACCGGTGACGACGTCACCGAATGCCTCGGCGGCTCGGAGCAGCTCGACGAAGCAGCACTCGCGACACGCTATGAGTCGCTCTGCGACCCGCGGCTCAACCACATGCAGTCCCTCGAGCTCGCCTTCCTGGTGGCAGAGGAACTGGCCAAGTAACAACTCGACGCACGAAGAAATCCCCAAGCTGTATGGCTCGGGGATTTTTTCGTGCGTGCGGACTGAGTCATACGGCGCCGGGGCGAACCCTCTGGCGTCAAGTGAGCAGGCGGCGGCGGTAGCCCTCGGCGACCGCTGAGGCGCGGTCGCGAACGCCGAATTTGTCGTAGATGTGTTGCAGGTGTGTCTTGATACTCGCTTCACCGATGAACAATGCCGATGCAACCTCCCGGTTGGAACTGCCGTTCGCGACCAGTTGCAGCACCTCTCGCTCGCGATCCGTCAAGGCGCCGGGGCCGGGCTTCCGAATCTGCCCGAGCAATTGCTGGGTCACCGACGGAGCGAGCACCGATTCTCCTCGCGCGGCCGCACGGACGGCTCGCATCAGTTCGTCCGGCAATGCGTCCTTCAGGAGATATCCGATCGCGCCCGCCTCGATGGCTGGCAGCACGTCGCTCTCGCTGTCGAAGGTAGTCAGGATCAACACTCGTGCGGAGGGGGAGTGCTCTCGCAGGGCTGCGGTCGCTGCGACGCCGTCCATGCCAGGCATTCGAAGGTCCATGAGCACGACGTCTGCTGAAAGAAGCGTCGCCCGTGAGATGCCTTCGGCGCCGTCCGCGGCCTCGCCGACCACGACGATGTCATCAGAGCCCGCAAAGGTGTCGCGGAGACCGCCCCTCACGATCGGGTGGTCGTCAACGATCACGAGTCGAATCATGAGTGGATCTCCCTTGCTGCTCTCGTGCCCCCGGGCGCGATCGCCGGCACCCGCGCGCTGACGGATGTTCCTTCGCCCCGTGCGCTCTGCACCTCTACGTGACCGCCGACCCCTCTGATGCGTTGGCGCATGCTTGTCAGGCCGAAGCCCGTCCCGTCGACCTCAGTAAAACCGCGTCCGTCATCCCGGACGTCCAGCAGCACCTCGTTGCCGGTGTAAGACAGCGTGACACCGACACGTGAGGCCTGCGCATGCTTCGCCACGTTGGTTAGTGACTCCTGTGCGACCCGGAAGAGCGAGACTTCGATCGCCGGGCTCAGCGGTTCTCCGTGGCCAGTGACCTCCACCCGCGCACTGATCCCTTGTTCCTCCGACCATCGCTCAACTAGCGTGCGCACCGCGTCAGGGAGGTGAGCTCGTCCGAGTTCCTGCGGAGCGAGCGCTTGCACCGACCGTCGAGCTTCGGTGAGGCTACTGCGGGCCAGGCGAAGTGCTCGAGCGACATGCTCTTCAGTTTCGCCCTGGACAGCCGCGGAGCGCTGCGCGGCTTGCAACTGTGTGATGATGCCGGCGAGGCCCTGAGCGAGTGTGTCGTGTATCTCGCCAGCCAATCGTTGTCGCTCATCCTGAGCTCCGGACTCGCGCGCCTGGGCGACCAATTGAGCGTGAAGCCCGGCGTTCTCGTGCAGCGTCGCCTCGAGCCGCTCGACAAGTTCTTCCCGCTTCCGTTCCTCCGGCTCGCTGCGGGCCGTCAGCAGAATACCCACCCCGATGGCCGCAGTCTGAACGGTGACGATCAGGGCGAACTCTGCGATCGTTTCGGGAGTCGCATTAGCCCACACCCCCATCGTCGAACCGTTCAGAACCACAGAGGTGGCAAGAACTCCGGCCACCCCAAGAGGCCACGGCCTGAGCAGGTAGGCGTGAAAGAATCCGGCGATGGTGAAGACGAGGAAGATGACGGAGTGAGCCATGAGGGCGACGCACAACGCGAGCAGCCCCACGAAGAAGACGCATGCGGGAACAGGTCGGAGCGACCGCCTCCTGAGGGGCAGCGTATGACCGAACAGCACCCACAACACCGAGACCGCGACCAACCCGAGGACGGATGCGCCCTCGGGCCAGAATCCCTGACCGGAAGAGGGAAGCACCCACGCGAAGTAGATCGTCGCCGAGGTCGTCAGCAACAGCCAGGGGGCGACGAGTTGCAGCCTGTCCCAGACACGCAGTTGCTCTGCTTTCCACGCCAGCCGGGAGTGAGTGGAGTTATTCGCCGGTTCCTCGATCGCAAATTCGTGCGTCCCAAAGCTCGGGTGCTCACCGGCTCGGGTATCCCGCATCATCGACATCTACTCCCAACGGAAGAGCTTAGCGGCGATCGCGGTGGTGACAATGGCAATACCAGCCATCGCCGCAATCTGCAGCCAGAAGGGCAAACCCCCGTTTGTGGCGGTGATCTCGCCCGCTTCCACTGACCATGCCGTGGTCAGGGCCTGCAGCCCTGGCGGTATGAACTCGCCAACCGCGCGCAGCATGTCGGGCATGACGACGCGGGGCAGGAACGCTCCTCCGAAGAACATCAGGGCAACGAACAGAAGTGTACCGATCTGGGTCGCGGCACTGCTCGTGCGGGCTACCGCCGCGGAGACCAAGCCGATCCCAAGCAGGGCCGCATAGCCGACGATGAAGGCGGCGACGAACTCGAGAGGCCGCTCGGGCGGAGCGATGCCAAGCACCGCCCACGCGGAGATGATCAGGAGCGCCGCGGACGCGACCACTGATGCGAATGCGACGATCATCTGGGCGAGCAGAATGCTCCCCGGCGGCGCGGGGGTGGTCGACAGTCTCCGAAGGATCCCACGTTCGCGATAGGTCGCGATCACCGCCGGGATGTGTTGCACGGCGATCATCACCATTCCGAACACCAGCGCGGTTGGCGCCCAAATGTCGATGGATCGTAGCCCGCCGGTGTCCGGCGTTGACTCCCTGAGCGCTGGGACGGCGCCCATTCCGAGGAGGAGCGCCGTCGGGAACAGCACGCCGAAGAGAACGGTGGCAGAGTCTCGAAGGAAGAGTCTGGACTCAATTTTGACCATCTGGGGAAGAGCGCGCATCAATCAACCTTCCTCTCGAAGGGTATAGACGAGTCCGGGGCGCGTCCCGTCAGGGCCACGAACGCGTCGTCGAGGTTGCGCTGGTCGACACGCAGATCCTCCGCCACAACCTGCGCTCTGGCGAGGGCCCCGGCGACACTGGTCAGAAACTGTCCATTCCCTGTGACCGTCCAGCGTCCGTCACTCATATCGACGGAAGTTACGTCGGGAAGGTCGGTGAGAATGCTCTTATCGAGAGGCTGGCGGAGGCGGAACCGGACCTGCTGCGAAGCGCTCGACCGAGCGATCAGACCTGCGGGCGTATCCACTGCGGCGACCCGCCCGCCATCGATGACGGCGATCCTGTCGCTGAGGCGCTCAGCTTCATCCATGAAGTGCGTGACGAGGATGATTGTCACGCCGGCGTCGCGAACCCTTTCGATGAGGCTCCACGTATCCCGTCGGGCCTGCGGGTCCAACCCCGTCGTGAGTTCGTCCAGGATGGCAATCTTCGGGGTGCCCACTAGCGCGAGTGCGATTGACAGTCGTTGCTTCTGTCCGCCGGAGAGGGCCTTGTATCTGGTGTGGCGCTTCTCGGTTAGACCCAGGAGATCCATGAGCTCACGCCAGTCAGCGGGGTTCTGGTAAAAGGAGCTGTACAGCTCGAGGGCTTCCGAGACCTTAATCGCATCGGGAAAACTGCTCTCCTGCAGCTGCACGCCGAGTCGCTCGCGCACCTCCGCCCGGTCCTTGACCGGGTTGAACCCCAGCACAGAAATTGATCCAGAGTCTGGCGTGCGCAGGCCAGCGATGCTCTCAACTGTCGTGGTCTTGCCGGCGCCGTTGGGCCCGATGATGCCGAAAATTTCGCCCTCTTCCACGGTGAAGGAGACCTCGTCGACGGCAACGTGCTTACCGTAGCGTTTGTGCAGATTCCGTACTTCTATAGCGTCCATACTGCGAAGTTACGAGCACACGCCACCCCACTACATCGACCGTAGCGTCTGAGCATAGGTTGATTCAGGGCTCCACCATTCGGTGGATGTATTCGTTCACGTGCGCCGTAGGATTTCGTTATGACCGACGGTGTCCTCAACGTGCAGAACGCCCTCTCCTCAATCGAGGAGCATTGGCAGCCGCATCGCCTCACCAGTATCAATGACTACGACGTCAAGGTGGTCAGGATGCAGGGGGAGTTTGTGTGGCACACCCACCCGGATACAGACGAATTCTTCATGGTCGTTGAGGGTGAGTTGACCATCCAACTTCGGGATCGGAACGTCACCCTGGGTCCGAACGATGTGTTCGTCGTACCGAGGGGCATCGAGCATTGCCCACAAGCGGCCGGCGAAGTTCGCGCAATCCTGATTGAGCCGAAGGGCACTATCAATACGGGAGACGCCGGAGGCGACAGAACGGCGCAGCTCCGGGAGATCAACGAGGTAGCCAGATAGCCGGGTAGCTGCTCTGTGGCCTGAGAAACAAACGTGCATCATCGTGCTGTCAGTGCATCGGTCGTGACGGGCGGACTCCGTCAGGCCCAATTGCGAGCGTGCGCGGTTAGGGCGCTTCGAAGAGGTACGAGGTCAGGGTGACCGTCGAGCCACGCTTGATGGCGGTTCCTGCCGGTGGGTCAGACTGGTCGACAGTGACGAGCGGGAATCCCCAGTTGGCTTCGGCTACGTCGCTGATGACCTTGACGCTGAACCCGAGCTCCTCAAGCTGTGTCTTGGCTTCGGCAAGCACCTTGCCTGCGACGTCTGGGACGGAGACCAGATCCTGGCCCTTAGACACGATCAGCGTGGCTGAATCGCCTGGACGAATTGTGCCGTCCGGCAAATCGGCGTTGATGACAACTCCCTTGTCGACCTCGTCGCTGAACTCTTCCCGGTTTTTGTCCGCAACGAGGAGCCCGCGTTCGGTCAGGGTGCTTCGTGCCTCGTCTGGGCCCATTCCGCTCACCGAGGGGATGCTGCCGAGCGATACGGCAAGATTCACCGTCTCACCCTGGAGGATTTCACCGCCGGCCGACAGATCCGCGTCAGTGGCAGCATCCGTCGCCGCAAGAACGATTCCCTCATCAGCGTCACCGTTGAACTGTTCGTCAACAGTGCCCAGAGTGAGCCTGTTCTCGGAGAGGAACGCCTCGACGTCGGTTCTCGGCATGCCCGCCAGCGCGGGCATCGCTACGGGAGCGCGGCCGAGTGAAACATTCACCGTGACTGCACTGCCCTTATCGACCAGGGCTCCCTGAACAGGGTTTGTGCTCGAGACCAGACCAGCCGCCACGTCGAAGCTGTACTCCTCGCCCCGTGTCACCTCGAGGCCGAGGTCAATCAGGGCCTGCGATGCGGCATCCGGGTTCTCATTGACCAGTGAGGGTATGGAGACGTGCGAGCCAGGGCCAGCGGCAAAGTACCAGCCGGTGCCGCCGGACAGCGCGGCGAGGAGCAGGACAAGTGCGAGGATCCAGTAGCCCTTTGTGCGCCGTTTCGCTGCGACCGTGCTGAGCGCGGATGCAGCGTCGACGGGATCGACAGGGTCGGTGCGCATCGAGGGGGAGGTCAGCACCTGCGTGAACCCGGCTGCATCGCTTGCCGGCGGTGTGCTGGCCATCACCATGGTGGCCTGCGTGTTCGCGGATCCGCCGTAACCGAGCTGGTTCTCGACCTCCCGGAGACGCTCGAGAAGTTCGCGTGCGTCGTTCGGACGCTGGTCAGGCGAGCGCTCTGTCGCCCACAGGACGAGGTCGTCGAGTGCGTCAGGAACGTCCGGGTTCACCGCGCTCGGGCGCGGGACCGACTCATTGGCGTGCTGGTACGCGATCTGCATCGGCTGTTCGCCCTTGTACGGCTGTTCGCCGGTGAGCATCTCGTACATCATGATGCCGAGCGCGTAGATGTCGCTGCGTGCATCCGCCACGCCGCGGGTGACGAGCTCGGGGGAGAGGTAAGCAATCGTGCCGAGCAGCGATTGTCCGGTCGCCGTGTTGGCGCTTGCCGCACGGGCGAGCCCGAAGTCGCTGATCTTGATGCGACCGTCGTCAGCGAGAAGCACGTTTTCGGGTTTTACATCGCGGTGGATGATGCCGGCACGGTGTGCCGCAGCGAGGCCGCTGGTGACGGCGTCCATGATGTCAATCACCTGACGTGGGGTCAGCTTGCCGTGATCGCGAAGCAACTCGCGAAGGGTGATGCCTGGCAGGTACTCCATCACCAGGTAAGCGAGATCCGAGTCCTGGCCCTGATCGAAAACGCTCACAACATGAGGATCTGCGAGCCGTGCCGCGCTCCGCGCTTCCTGAACGAAACGGTTGCGGAAATTACTGTCATCCGCGAGGTGGCCGTGCATGACCTTGATGGCAACGCGCCGTTCGAGGCGTCGGTCTGTGGCGAGATAAACGGTCGCCATGCCGCCGCGGGCGATTCGAGAGCGCACGTCATAACGGTCGTCAATGAGACGGCCGATAATCGGGTCGGTCTGCTGGCTGGTTGTCACGAACGAAAGTCTATGGAGCCATGCCCACCTGGCGCTGGCAAAACACCGCATGGCCCACTAATCAGGGGCAATTCGTGACCTGATCGTAAGTTTCGCCGGGCGTGTGAACCGGTCAACCGAGTTCGGCGAGCCAGGAGCGCGCTGACGCTTCCCATTTCGCGTAGGCGTCCGGGTGTTCCGACTTCTGGACAGCCTGGGCGGCCGCGGCGACGCTCATCGACTTCCAGCCGGGAACGTCGAGCAGGCCGCTCGTGAGGCCCGGGTTCGGGTTCGACGAGCCGCCGAAGAAGGCCTTGGTCGCCCGCACCGGGTCGAGGATCTGATCGGGAGTTCCCCATCCCATGCTCGGGCGTTGCTGGAACAGACCCAGGGAGTCGCGATCGCCGAATTGCACGTTGCGGAGGCTCGACTCCTGTGCGGCGGCAGCCAGCGCGATCACAATGCCGTGGTCGCCCACTCCGATCGACCTGGCGGTCGAAACGATCACAGCGGCGTTGGCCCGCATCTCTGCCGACATCTGCGTCACCGTCTGAGGTGCGGAGGGGGCAGGCGAAGACACCGGCGGAGCGGGAGCTGGAGCGGGAGCTGGCGCGGACTGTGGAGTTCCGGCTGCGGGAATAGTGATGTTCTGGCCGGGGTAAATGATGCTGGCCGAGCTGAGCCCGTTGGCGGCGAACACGGCTGCGACCGTCACTCCATGGGCTGAGGCGATGCCTGAAATCGTGTCGCCGGAGAGGACTGTGTACGTCGAGGTGGCCGGAGCGGGAGGCGCTGGCGCGGTCGGCGCGGCGTCCGGGCTCGCAGTCGCGCCGCTCAGCATCAGCACTTGCCCGGGGAAGATCATGCTTGACCAGCCAAGCCCGTTGAGGGTGAGGACGGATGCCGTTGCCAGACCGAACTTTGCAGCGATGCCCGAGATGGTGTCGCCGGATTCGACTGTGTACTGGGCCGGTGCGGCCTGGACAGCGACAGGTGTCGGGGCGGCCTTGGGCAGTGAGGGCGCCGGAACGCTCGAGCGCGGCTGAGGAGAGGACGCCGAGGAGTGCGCCGCGGCAGGCAAAGCAATTTGCATGCTGGCAGCGAGGGAACCCGTCAGAACGAGCGGCAGCGTGAGGTTGCGTGCGCGGCGGCGACTCGCCGCACGGGCTTCCGTGTCGCGCTCGGCTGCCTCTCGCTCCGTGAGCGAGTTAGTGGTGGGCTCGTCGGTAGTGGGCAGATCTGGAGAAACTAAGTGAGACGCTGATGGCAACGGCATGGAATGACCCCCGTTCGTGTGACATCCGGTAGTCACGCTCCCACAGATCCGTGCCAGGAGTCAATCACTGAGGCCATTGTGATGAACGTGACTGGTGTGAATTGGCGTGTCCGCGAATGAAAGGGTGAGATCGCTTCCGGTGGCGTGGCAGACTCGTAGCGTGACAAATATGTTTCCTGAGCGACAGTGGCTGACTCTTTCCGAGATCGCTGACGCAGTAGGCGTGACCCAGAGCCGTATCCGCAAACTCATCGAAGAACGCCAGCTGCTCGCGGTCAAACGCGAGGGCGTGCTGAGCGTACCCGCGGACTTCCTCCGCGACAATGAACCGATGAGCGAACTCCGCGGAACCCTTTTCGTACTCGCTGACGCTGGTTTCCGTGATGATGACGCCATGCGGTGGCTCCTCACCGAAGAAGAGAGCTTGCTGGTCGCGCCGATCGATGCGCTTCGCGCTGGACGCAAAGCCGAGGTTCGTCGCGTGGCCCAGGCTCTCGCCTGAGTCAGCTCCGTTTCAGTCCGAGCTTTTTGATTACTTTTAATCCGGACCGACGCGTTTAGTGCGATCGACGCGTCACAGCATCGGCGAGTTCGCGTAGTTGCGCTGAGGCCTGAGCCGATAGCGGTGCTGGGTCGAGTGCTGCGATCGCGCGCTCGACGTTGTTGTCGATCATCGCCTCGATCTGGTCGACCGCGCCGGACTCACGGATCGTCGCTTGAAGCGACGAAACCTGGCTGCCGGTGAGTTCGGGGTCTCCGAGAAGCTCGTCGAGAATGCGTCGAGCCGACGCGGGGATCGCGGCTCGAGTCAGAGCGATGAGCACTGTGCGCTTTCCTTCGCGAAGATCATCGCCGCTCGGCTTGCCGGTAACGGTCGCGTCCCCGAAGACGCCAAGCAGGTCGTCCCTCAACTGAAAGGCGACGCCGAGGGGGAGGCCGAAAGACCTCAGAGATGAGAGCTGCTCCTCCGTGGCGCCCGCAAGGAGGGCGCCGAGCGCCAGCGGACTTTCGATGCTGTATTTCGCAGACTTGTAGATGAGCACCTGCTGGGCGCGGCCCAATTGAGAATCGTCGTCATGGGAGCGCCACGCGCGCTCCTCGAGGATGTCAAGGTACTGCCCGGCGGTCACCTCGGTGCGCATCCTGTTGAACTCGGAGCGCGCGGCTCGAGCCACCGGCCGAGCGCAGTTGTCGAGGGCTTCGTCGAGGAGCTCGTCGCTCCATCCGAGGAGGAGGTCGCCGAGCAGCGTTGCGGCCGCTCGGCCGTATTCATCACCATTGCCGGCCCACGTTCCCTGCCTGTGCAATTGCTCAAATCGACGGTGTGCGCTCGGCGCGCCTCGACGGGTGTCCGAGTTGTCGATGATGTCGTCGTGCACCAGCGCCGCCGCGTGGAAAATCTCCAGCGCGCTTGCCACCGAAATGACGTCCGAAAGGGTTGCGCTTCCGCTCACGGCGGGGTGCTCTGGTGCTTCCGAGACGCTCTGCCAGCCCCAGTAGCAAAAGCGGGCACGGAAGCGCTTGCCACCGCTGAGAAAGTCCCTAGAAAAGGCAGCGAAGGGATCGAGCCCTGAGCCCACTTGGGAGAGAATTGACTCTCGCGATGCAATGAAATCACCGATCCGAGACTGGACAAGGTCGTTCAGGTTGACGGTTTCATTCACATCGCTAGCCTAGCCATCGGAGCAAGGCTAGAATTGACACAGATGAACCTGCGTCGAACCCGAAGTTGGAGGGAACATCATGCCACTGTCTGAACAGGAGCAACGGCTTCTCGATGAGATGGAGCGCAACCTCTACAGGAACGACGCTGATTTCGTATCGACCGTCGGGAATCGAAAGGGGCGACCGAGCTATCGCAATATCGCGATCGGCTGTGTTGTCACAATCGTCGGTGCCGGTGCGCTGGTTGCCGGCGTCATCTTGCAACAGCCCATCATTGGCATCATCGGCTTCGCCGCCATGCTCGTCGGTGTGATGGTGGCGATCTCCCCAGGCAAGGGATCGGCAAGCTCGACTCCCGAGTCGCCGTTTACGGGAGCTTCGCGCGGATCAAAACCGAAAGCATCCGCTTCGTTCATGGATCGAATGAATGATCGCTGGGACAAGCGACAGGACGACCGCTAACCTCCACCAGATCCTCGCCGTTAGCTGCCGCCGGGGCACATAAACTCTTCACCGTTTGTCGGGCCGACCATAGTGGTCGGCCCTTTTTTGTTGCCTTTTCTGGGGCGGCACGTCTCGCCGGTGATCGCTGGCGCTCATTTTTCGCGCCCCGATAGCGATCCTCCACTGCCCTCCACTTCAGGCCCAGGCGTGTGCGGTCCTCGCCTTGGACCCCTGTGTGGCCGCGCCGCAGCATCCCCCGATGCAGATCGTCTCCATTTCCCTCCACTCGACAGTTCCCAGTGTTGGCGCGCCAATTTGCGAGTCCAAACCCATTGATTCCCGCGATTTCGTAGATATGTGGTGCTAAGTGGAGTAAAGTGGAGGCAACCTGATGCTTGGCCGGAATCGAAGGGGGATCTGCCGATGTTTCTTGGCACCTACGCCCCCAAGCTCGACGAAAAAGGCCGGATCATCCTTCCCGCGAAGTTTCGCGAGGAGCTGGCCGGGGGAGTCGTCATGACTCGCGGGCAGGAGCACTGCGTCTATGTGTTCAGCACGCGCGAGTTCGAGGCGCTCCACGACAAGATCCGCCAGGCACCGGTTACAAGCAAGCAGGCCCGCGACTACCTCCGCGTCTTTCTCTCCGGAGCGAGCGCTGAGACACCCGATAAGCAGAACAGGGTGACCGTTCCGGCTTCGCTGCGAACCTACGCAGGGCTTTCGCGTGACCTCACAGTGATCGGAGCGGGCAGCCGCGCTGAGATTTGGGACACCGAAGCGTGGGAGAAGTACCTCGAGGAGCAGGAAGCTGCCTTCGCCGACACAGCAGAGGAGGTGATTCCTGGATTGTTCTAGTCCCTGAGCTCTGACTCCCAGCCGTTCGCTCGCCCTGGCACACTTCCCCGGTGCCAGGTCGGAATGGATGGGGATCAGGATTCAGGGGCAATCCGGAAAAGCTATGGAATTTAACAACATTCACACCCCGGTCATGCTCGAGCGCACGGTCGAGCTGCTCAGCCCAGCGCTCTCGAAGCCTGGTGCTGTCCTCATCGATGCGACCCTCGGCATGGGTGGGCACGCCGAAGCTTTTCTGGAGCGCTTCCCGGAACTGCAGCTCGTTGGCCTCGACAGGGACCTGGACGCACTCGCCATTGCCGAAGAGCGCCTCAAAAGATTCAGCAGCAGGTTCCACCCTGTACACACGGTTTACGACGGAATCGCTGACGCACTGGACGGTCTGGGATTTGCCGCGGCAGATGGCATCCTCTTCGATTTGGGTGTTTCGTCGCTTCAGCTTGACCGCGCTGAGCGCGGATTCTCCTATTCCCAGGACGCGCCGCTCGACATGCGAATGGATGCGACGAGCGAGCTAACCGCTGAGGTGATCCTCGCCACCTACCGCGAGGGTGACCTTCGACGCATCTTTGAGGACTACGGCGAAGAGAAGCTTGCGGCTCGATACGCCCGCAAGATTATCGAGGCACGACAGATCGAACCGATCACCAGGTCCGGTCAACTCGTTCAGCTGCTGCAGGACGCAACGCCCGCAGCCCTGTCCCGCGCCGGGCACCCCGCCAAGCGCGTATTTCAGGCGCTTCGCATCGAGGTCAACACCGAACTCAGCGTTCTCAAGCGGGCAATTCCCGCCGCACTCGGAACCCTCTCCGTAGGTGGGCGAATCGTGGTGCTGTCCTACCAGTCCCTCGAAGACCGCATCGTGAAACGCGATCTCTCGGCGGCGACCTCATCGACTTCTCCGGCCGACCTCCCGGTTGAGCTTCCCGAGCACAGTGCCAGGTTCCGGCTACTCGTTCGAGGAGCCGAACTGGCGACGGATGACGAAAAAGCAGCGAACCCGCGAGCGACACCCGTTCGCTTGCGTGCAGCAGAACGACTGAAAGCAGAAAACTCATGAGTGCGAACCTGGCGACATCGTTCCCCCTCTCCACCCCGGCGGCGCCGAGGCGGAACACGCCAGAGCGCCCGCTTCGCGCTGTCCCGGCGAGCACCGCACGACGTGCACGGCCAAAGATTGCCTACGCGGTGGGTGCCGTAGCCGGCATTCTGGCGATTGTTGTCACGCAGCTTTTACTCAGCGTTGGACTCAGCCATGGTGCGTATGAGATGTCCGCTTTGACTCAGCAGCAGACGCAACTGACCTGGGAGAAGCAGGCAGTCACTGACAACCTGCTTGAGGTCTCATCGCCACAGTTCATCGCCGCAAACGCTCAGGCGCTCGGCATGGTCATCAGCGGAACTCCCGCATATCTCCGGCTTTCCGACGGCGGGATCGTCGGGGTGCCCGCCGCTGGGACAGCAGACAGCAGCGTTCCGGTCGGCGCGTCCACGCTCGTGGCGAACTCCCTGATCGCTGACCTCCCGCTCGTCACGGTTCCGGAACAAACCGTTGATCCTGCCAACTCTGGCGTGGCAGACGCTGCGGCGCCGGCGGCGCCCATATCGTTGGACAACGGGATCCCGTCGCCTCAGACCCACTAAACGCCGGGGCTTAGGCGCGAAGGACAAACGCAGTGAAACATTCGCTCTCGACACGGCGCAGGGTGGCAGCAGCCATCGTCTGCGTGATCGCTATCGTCGGAGTCTTCGTCGTTCGCCTCGTGGATATCCAAGTTGTCCGAGCGAGCGCGCTCGTGGATGACTCCCTGACAAAAACGTCCAGCGAAGGAACGATCTACGCTCCGCGCGGATCTATCGTCGACACGAACGGGACGAAGCTGGCCGGAAGCGTCACTCTTTTCGATGTCACGATCTCGCCTAAGGACGTCGACGAATTCTCGCGCACCGGCGAGGATGGCAACAAAACCACAGTCACCGTCGAGCAGGCCATGGCCGAGATCGGTGCGGTCACCGGCCAGTCCAAAGAGGAATTGCTCGCGATCGTCGATGGTGCCCTCGCCGCGGACCCGTCGAGCAACTTCGCCTATCTGATCAAAGGCGTTGAGTACGACACCTACCAGGCGCTCCTCGAACTCAAAAAGCAAGGCATCTGGTGGATCTACCCGAAGCAGACCTCGGGACGCACATATCCAAACGGGGCGATCGCCGGAGGCGTCATCGGGTATGTCGGGAGCGATAACGCCGGTCTCGGCGGCCTAGAACTTTCCGAGAACAGCTGCCTGACCGGGACCAACGGCCAGGAAGCGTACCAAAGGAGCAAGGACGGCGTCGCGCTGCCAGGAACCACGACCATCACCAAGGAACCTGAACCGGGTGGCGAGCTCAAACTCACGCTCGACGCCGATCTGAACTGGTACATGCAGCAGCTCGTCGCCTCCCAGGTGGAGGCTCAGGGCGCGGCATGGGGAACGATCACTGTCACCGAAGCGAAGACGGGCAAGATCCGAGCGATCGCTGAGGCCCCGTCACTCGACCCCAACAACATCACGGCGACGGCGTCCGATGACCGCCGGTCCTATGTGTTCCAAAACCGGTTCGAACCTGGGTCGGTGTTCAAGCCGCTGACCGCCGCGTCCCTGATCGACGCTGGGCTGGCGACGCCGGCCTCACAGGTCATCGCTGACTATCGGTACAAGCCGTCGAACGGTGCGAGCATCAAAGACGCACTGCCGCACGAGCGCCAGCAGCTCACCCTGGCCGGCGTACTGCAGACCTCGTCCAACACAGGCACCAGCCAGTTGGGCGAGAAGCTGAGCCCTGAGAAGCGTTACAACTACCTCGACGCATTCGGTATCGGTCACAAGAGTTCGATTGATTTCCCGGGGGAGCAGCAGGGCACGCTGCACCCGTGGCAGGAATGGGACAACCAGACCTACTACACGACCATGTTCGGCCAGGGTGTCGACGTGACAGGCATCGAACTCGCCGGTGCATACCAAGCCCTGGCTAACCTCGGCGAAAAGCTCCCTCTGCAGCTGATCGAAGGGTGCACGTACCCCGACGGGACCGTCACCGACGTGCCCGCTGAAGGGAAACCTCAGCGCGTTGTATCCGAGGAAGCAGCGCTGCAAACCCTCGGAATGATGGAAACCGTCGTCACAGAGGGCTTCTGGTCTGAAGAGCTCGAGATCCCCGGCTACCGCGTCGCTGCGAAGTCCGGAACGGGTGAACAGATCATCGGCGGTATACTTCAAGACACGTTCTATTCATCAATGGCCGGTGCTTTTCCGGCCGACGACCCTGAATACGTCGTGACCGTGACCCTGAAAGACCCGCTCTACAAGCGCTCATCAGCGGCAGCGGCACCCGTGTTCAAGGAAGCCGTCCTCCAGGTGATCAAGAAGTACGGAATCCCACCGTCGACAACGCCCGGCGCCGACTACCCGGGCTTCTACTAACCCCGTGCGCGAGACACCAGCTTCTCGCTGCATCGGCACCAGTGCGAAAGCCTGCGTGCCTGAAAGAAATTTCCTATGATTCGTTTGACCCTTTCCGAGATTGCCGAACGGCTGTCCGGTTCCCTGCATCTTTCCGAGACGGATGCCACTGGCGAGACAATCGTCGATGGTCCCGTTGAGACCGATTCACGGGAGATCGTGCCCGGTGGGGTTTTTGTTGCCAAACGTGGCGATGACACAGACGGTCACCTCTTCGTCGGCGCCGCCGTCGATCGCGGCGCGGCCCTGGCCATCGTCGAACACCCGGTGAAGGACGCCATCGCGCAGATCGTCGTTTCGGATGCCGTTATCGCGCTGGGGGAGTTCGCCCAGTTCGTCGTTGAGCGCGTTCGTTCAGCAGGTGACCTCACGGTCATCGGCATCACGGGATCCAACGGCAAAACAACGACCAAGAACATGCTCGAACGCATTCTCTCGGAAGAGGCCGAGACCGTCGCGCCGGTCCGCTCCTTCAATAACGCGGTTGGTGCTCCGACAACCATGCTCCGCATCACCGAATCGACCAGGTACCTCATCGTGGAGATGGGCGCGAGCGGGATTGGACATATCGCTCGACTCGTGGAACTCGCCAAGCCCGACATTGGAGTTGTGCTGAAAGTCGGACTTGCCCACGCTGGCGGATTCGGCGGCATCGAGTCCACACTCGCGGCCAAGACCGAAATGGTGGCCGATCTAGACACCGACAGCATCGCCGTGCTCAACGCTGACGACGCCCGGGTGGCGTCGATGGCAGACAAAACCCGCGCCAGCGTTCTCACATTCGGCGAAAACGAGTCAGCGATGATTCGCGCGACAGACATCGTCGGCACGCGGACCGGGACCACGTTCATCGCACACGCTCCGGACGAAGAACCGGTCAAGGTACGGCTTCGCGTCCTGGGAGAACACCACGTCTCCAACGCGCTTGCGGCTCTCACCGTCGCATCAACGCTCGGAGTTCCGCTCGCGCGGGCGGCGGCTGCGCTCGAGACGTTGGAGCGGGCGGAGCGTTGGCGCATGGAGGTGCTCGGCGGCAAGGACGACGTCACGATCATCAACGACGCGTACAACGCCAGCCCGGACTCGATGGCGGCGGCGATCAAAACGCTCGCGCAGATTTCAGAGCCGTCCAAGCGCACGATCGCCGTGCTCGGTGCGATGAGCGAACTCGGTGAATATTCGGGTGATGAACACGACAGAATCGGCCTGCAACTCGTCCGGCTGAACATTTCGCGACTCGTGGTCGTCGGGCCAGAAGCCCGCCGAATGCATATCAGCGCCATCAACGAGGGTTCCTGGGACGGTGAGAGCGTGTACTTTGGCGATATGGATGCGGCTTACGACTACCTCGCCGCAGAGATCATCCCCGGAGACACAGTCCTTGTGAAGTCCTCCAATTCTGCCCAACTACGATTCCTGGGTGACCGGTTAGGAGAACTGTTCTCGTGGTAGCACTCCTCACGGCCGCGGCGTTGTCGATGGCCTTCTCTCTCTTCCTCACCCCGGTCTTCGTCAAGCTGTTCCGAAAGCTCCAGTGGGGTCAGTTCATCCGCGATGACGGTCCCAAATCCCACCACGCGAAGCGGGGAACGGCGACGATGGGTGGCATTGTCATCATCCTGGCGACGCTGTTCGGCTTCTTCACCGCCATGATCATCACGGGTGACGCGATCAGTGTTTCCGCACTCCTCGTGCTCTTCATGATGGTCGGGCTGGGCATCGTTGGCTTCATCGACGATTTCACGAAGACGCGCAAACAGCGCAGCCTCGGGCTGACAGGCTGGGCGAAGGTCTTCGGTCAGGTTGTCGTCGCCGTGATCTTCGGCATCCTCGCCATTAACTTCCCGAGCGCTGAAGGGGTCACCCCGGCGTCGACAGCCATCTCGGTGACGCGCGATCTCCCACTGAACCTCATGATCCTCGGTCCAGTGATCGGAGTGGTGCTCTACCTCCTGTGGACCAGCTTCCTCGTCACAGCGACCTCGAATGCCGTCAACGTCACCGACGGACTGGATGGGCTGGCAACAGGAGCGTCCATCCTCGCGTTCGGATCGTACGTCGTCATCGGCTTCTGGCAGTACAACCAATCCTGTTTCGGGGCGTCCATTGCCGACGAAGTCGCGTACAAGTGCTACGAAGTCCGCGATCCTCTGGCTTTGGCTATCGTCGCCGCCGCGATCGCAGGCGCACTTGTCGGCTTCCTGTGGTGGAACACGTCGCCAGCGTCGATCTTCCTCGGTGACACCGGCTCGCTTGCGCTCGGTGGAGCCATTGCCGCGCTTGCGATCCTCACCCGCACCGAGCTCCTGCTCGTGCTCATCGGTGGCCTCTTCGTCATCGAGACCGGCTCGGTCATCGTGCAGCGCGGTTACTTCAAACTCACCCACGGCAAGCGGATCTTCCGAATGAGCCCTATCCACCACCACTTCGAGCTCAAGGGATGGGCTGAAGTGACCGTCGTCGTACGGTTCTGGATCGTCGGTGGGCTCCTCGCAGCAGCCGGTGTCGGAACCTTCTACCTCGAATGGATCCTGCGCTAACATGTCCGACCGCTTGAACTCGCTCACCAGCTGGCACGCGAACTGGAAAGGCCTTCGGGTCGCCGTACTTGGTCTCGGCGTCACCGGCTTTGCCGCGGCAGACACGCTCGCGGAACTCGGAGCTGACGTCCTCGTGCTCGCGCCAGAGGGCGACAACGAACGCGCGGGCCTTGTGGGTGTCATCGGCGCGCGGCTCGTCCAGACCGATCTCTCCCAGGTGCCTGTCGACCTTGACGAGCACCATCCAGAGGTGCTCATTGTGTCGCCGGGTTTCCACCCCGATCACCCATTGCTCGAGTGGGCAGCTCGCAACCAGGTCACCGTATGGGGAGACATCGAGCTCGCCTGGCGAGTCCGCGACAAGACGGGCACTCCCGCCGAGTGGATCCTTGTCACCGGAACAAACGGCAAGACCACGACCGTCCAGCTCGCGGCCGCGATGCTCGCAGAGGCTGGGCTTCGAGTCGCACCGTGCGGAAACATCGGAGTGCCGGTCCTCGACGCCGTTCGTGACCCCCAGGGCTTCGATGTGTTCGTCGTTGAGCTCTCCAGCTACCAGTTGCACTACCTCGGAGCGCAGGCCGGCCCGGACTTCGTCACACCGTTCTCGAGCGCGTGCCTGAATATCGCGCTGGACCACATCGATTGGCACGGCTCGTTCGACGCGTACGTTGCGGCGAAGGGACAGGTCTACGACAGGACCCGCGTCGCATGCGTGTACAACAAATCTGACTCGCGTACCGAAGCCCTGCTTCGAGACGCGGACGTTGAAGAGGGCGCACGCGCCATCGGATTCGACCTGGGCGTACCCGGCCCAAGCGATTTCGGCATTGTCGACGGCATAGTTGTTGACCGTGCGTTCCTGGAGGAGCGGTCGACCTCCGCGCTCGAGGTCACCACCGTCGCCGACCTGGATGCTGCGGGCCTCGCGGCGCCACACATCGTTGCCAACGTCCTCGCTGCGAGCGCACTCGCACGCTCGTATGGCGTGACACCCGCGCAGGTGCGCTCAGCACTCAACAAATTCCGACTCGACGCCCACCGGATCCAGCCCGTTCTGACACGCAACAACATCAGCTGGATCAACGACTCGAAGGCGACGAACCCGCACGCCGCGAACGCGTCGCTCGGGGCATACCCTTCAGTGGTCTGGATCCTCGGCGGACTGCTCAAGGGCGTCGACGTCGGAGACCTCGTTGCCCGACACAGCGACCGGCTCCGCGGTGCGGTCATCATCGGCAAGGACCGGTCCGCCATCCTCGGCGCATTCGAGCGACACGCGCCCCACGTCCCTCTCGCCGAGGTCGACGCGGATCACACTGAAGATGTCATGCCGCAAGCCGTGGACCTTGCGTCGCGACTCGCAGTTGCTGGTGATGTGGTGCTCCTCGCACCCGCCGCCGCATCGATGGACCAGTTCACGGATTACGCGGAACGTGGCCGACTGTTTTCGAACGCTGTACGTGAACGATGGGAAGGTGAGGCAGATGAGCGCCCCACCAACCAACCGTTCGCTTAGCGAAGACACCGGCGCCAGAAGTTCGAGGATACGACTGGGCGCATACGTTCGCCCGGAATCGAGCAATTACCTGCTCGTCCTCTGCACAACTGTGTTTCTCGTTGGCGTTGGTCTCGTCATGGTGCTCTCCAGTTCCTCCGTCGATTCCTTCCTCGACAACAAGGGATTCTTCGGCGGCTTCTGGAAGCAGGCGACCTACGCGCTGATCGGCATTCCGTTGATGCTCGTGATTTCCCGCATCCCGGTGCGCTTCTGGAAGAAGTGGGCCTGGCTCGCGCTCTTCGGCGCTCTTGTCCTCCAGCTCCTTGTGTTTACCCCTCTCGGCATCACCGAGGGTGGAAACCGCAACTGGATCGCGATCGGGCCCATCAATGGCCAGCCCTCCGAACTGCTGAAGCTTGCCCTTGCTGTCTGGCTTGGATTCATTCTGGGCAAGAAGATCAACCTGCTGAGCGACTGGAAACACGCGCTCATTCCCGTTGTCCCTGTCTCCGCCATCGCGCTGGGCCTCGTCCTCGGCGGAAGGGACCTCGGAACCGTCGTCATCATGGCTGGCATCGTGATCGGTGCCATGTTCTTCGCGAACCTCAAGCTTCGCTTCCTGCTCGTCCCCGTTCTCGCCGGTGTTGCCCTCTTCGCGGTGATGGCCCTCATCAGCCCGAACCGGATGGCGCGCATCCTCACCTTCCTCGACGAAGAGTGCGCCGACTACGAGAACCTCTGCTGGCAGCCGCTTCATGGCACCTGGGCGCTGGCAAACGGGGGAGTGTTCGGCCTGGGGCTCGGTAACTCGCGCGAAAAGTACTCCTGGCTGCCCGCTGCGTCGAATGACTACATCTTTGCCATCATCGGTGAGGAACTCGGTCTGATCGGGGCGACAGTCGTCCTCATCATGTTCGTGCTCCTCGCTGTGTCCTTCGTTCGTGTGATCCGTGCCAGCTCCGACCCGTTCGTCCGCATCACAACCGGCGCTATTTTGGTCTGGATCATCGGCCAGGCGTTCGTAAACATCGGGGTCGTACTCAGGCTCCTCCCGGTTCTCGGTGTTCCACTTCCCTTTATCTCAGCGGGAGGAACGGCACTCCTGACGTCCCTCTGCGCCGTTGGCATCGTGCTGTCATTTGCACGCGAGCAGGCCTCGAAACCCCGATTCCCCTTAGCAGGAGAGCGATATACCCGATGACGAACTACCTTCTCGCTGGCGGAGGTACCGCTGGCCATGTGAACCCTCTTCTCGCAATAGCGGATGCCATTACCGAACGTGACCCAGACGCTCACGTTCTCGTTCTTGGAACGAAGGAAGGCCTTGAGGCCAGGCTCGTCCCTGAGCGTGGCTACGAACTCCTGACCATCGAAAAGCTGCCGTTTCCCCGCAAGCTGAACGGTTCAGTGTTCAGCTTCGCCCCCCGGTTCTCAGCGGCCGTCGCGAGTGTGGTCGAGATGATCTCCACCCATCAGATCGATGTTGTCGTTGGCTTCGGCGGCTACGCCTCAGCACCGGCATATCTCGCCGCTCGACGGGCGAAAGTTCCGCTTGTCCTGCACGAGGCGAACGCGAAGCCCGGGCTGGCTAACCGGCTGGGCGCGCGCTACACGAAATTCGTCGGTGTGGCGTTCCACGGCACCCGGCTGCGCAACTCGCGATTCGTCGGGATGCCGCTCCGCCGCGAAATCGAACGGCTTGACCGGGACGCTGCCCGCCGCGAGGCCCGAGACGTCTTCGACCTCGCGGACGACCGGCCGACCCTCCTCGTCACTGGCGGATCACTGGGTGCGCGCAAGGTCAACAAGACCATCTACGACTCCCGCGACATGATCATCGACGCCGGCTTCCAGATCCTGCACATCACGGGGGACAAATCCGACCTGACCGACCCGGGCACGAGGCATTACCGGATGGCGCCATACTGTGACCGCATGGACCTCGCCCTCGCCGTCGCTGACTTCACGGTTTCACGCGCGGGGGCCGCAACGGTCTCGGAACTGAGCGCCCTCGGTATTCCCGCCGCATATGTCCCATACCCGGTTGGAAACGGTGAACAGCGATACAACGCCGCTGACGCCGTGAACGCCGGCGGTGCCGTCATCGTGCTCGACGCCAAATTCACTCCCGAGTGGATTTCCTCCTCACTGATTCCGCTCATGACAGACAGGATGCGCGTTCAGGATATGGCTGTTCAGTCGCGACTCATGGGGACGCTCGAAGGGTCAAGCCGGATGCTGACCCTCATCGACGAGGCTCTCGCCACGTCGTCGTCCTGAACTCACATCCGACACGCTTAAACTCAAGCTGCCACACGGCGCGAACGACAAACAGGGAAGTACACCGTGATCAAACCCGACTTCAGCATCGAGATCCCCGACGAACTCGGCGCTGTCCACTTCGTGGGCATCGGCGGTTCAGGGATGAGCGGTATCGCCAGGCTCTTCCTCGCGGCCGGACACGTGGTCACCGGCTCCGACGTCCGTGACTCGTCGAACATCGCAGCCCTTCGCGAACTCGGAGCTACCATCAGCATCGGGCACGATGCCGCGAACGTCGGCTCCGCTGACACCCTCGTCGTCACGAGTGCCCTCTGGCCGACAAACCCTGAGTACGTACTCGCACAGGAACGCGGCATCCCGGTGCTGCACCGTTCGCAGGCCCTGGCCTGGCTGATCAACCGGAAGCGACTCGTCGCAGTCGCAGGCGCGCACGGCAAGACGACGTCAACGGGAATGATCATCACAGGGCTTCTCGGCCTGTCCGAGAGCCCCAGCTTCGTCAACGGCGGCGTCATCGAATCGCTCGGTGTGTCAAGCGCAAGCGGAACAGGTGAACTGTTCGTCGTCGAGGCCGACGAGTCGGACGGCTCCTTCCTGCTCTACGACACAGCGGTCGCGCTCATCACCAACGTCGATGCCGATCACCTCGACCACTATGGCTCTCTTGAAGCGTTTGATGACGCCTTTGTCGAGTTCGCGCAGAAGGCCTCGGAATTGGTGGTCATTTCGTCTGACGACCCTGGTGCGATCCGAGTCACCAAAAAGCTCACTGGTAAGCGCGTCATCACGTTCGGTGAAAGCCCCGACGCCGACGTCCGCGTGTCCTCGATCAGTTCCGAGGGGCTCGTTTCCTTCATTGTGAGCGTTGAAGGCCAGGACAACGGCGCCACACTTCGTGTACCCGGAAAGCACAACGCCATCAACGCGGCTGGGGCGCTTGCCGTGCTGGTTGGACTCGGTTTCGGCATTTCGGAGTCCCTTGCGGCCATCGCCGAGTTCGGCGGAACCGAACGGCGCTTCGAGCTGCACGGCACCGTTGACGGTGTGAGCGTGTACGACGACTATGCCCACCACCCGACCGAGGTCGCCGCGGCGCTGTCCGCCGCTCGAACGGTGGTGGGCAACGGCCGTATCATCGCCGTGCACCAGCCACACCTCTACAGCCGCACCCGCTTGATGGCGCGCGAGTTCGCCGACACGCTCGAGTCTCACGCAGACCACACGATCGTCCTCGATGTTTACGGCGCGAGGGAAGACCCGGAACCCGGTGTCACAGGTGCCACCGTTTCTGACAGGTTTGCGGATGCTTCGAAGGTTCGGTTCATCTCGGACTGGCAGGACGCTGCAGACTACGTTGCGTCGATCGCCCAGCCGGGAGACTACGTGATCACCCTCGGCTGTGGAGACGTCTACCGCATCGTCCCGCAACTGCTCGGGTCGCTGACGGCCGCACGGGGCTAGGCGATGAAACGTCCCTCCGGCTTCACGCCGCAGCGGCCAGCCGAGACAGGTGGGGGAGCAGGTCGACTTCCCGACGACACCCCAGCCGAGCGCCCCGACCCGATCCCGCTCTTTGGGCGGGCGGCACCGAAGCAGACCAGTGACGACGGCGGGGGCGTCCCCCCGCTCGTCAGCGCTCAGGTGAGCCCACGCGAGGCACGCAAGCAGCGCAAGCGCGTTGAGAAAGCCGAGGTCAGGCGTTTCACGGCAAGCGCCCGCCGACTCCGCCGCAACTGGCTCGTTGGTACAGGCAGTGTTGTCGTCCTCGCGCTTGTTGCGGTGGTAGCGGCATATACCCCGCTGCTCTCCGTTCGGGAGATCCAGGTGGAGGGTGCCTTCCGGGTGAACTCGGACGCTGTAGTGCAGGATTTGTCGAGCCAGCTCGGCACGCCGTTCCCCCTTGTTGACGACACAGCCATCAAGGCGGCGCTCGTGACGTACCCGCTGATCGAGTCGTACTCGGTCCAGGCGCGTCCGCCATCGACCCTCGTTGTCCGGCTCGTTGAGCGCACACCCGTTGGAGCGCTTGCAACGCCTGACGGCTTCACGGTTGTTGATGCGGCTGGCGTCGTGATCGAGGAATCGACAAGTCGGCCGCCAAACTACCCGCTCATAGCCGTTGACGGCGGCAGTGAGGCACCGGGATTCCTGTCGGCGGCAGCCGTCTTGCGGAGCCTCCCGGAAGATCTTTTCGCCACTGTGGACGAAGTGACCGCGACCACCCAGGACGACGTGACCTTCAGCCTGCGCGACGGCGATGCCAGCATCGTCTGGGGAAGCGCAGACGAGTCGAAGTTGAAGGCGTTCACCTTGACCAAGCTCATGGCCGCCCAGCCGGGTTTTGATGTCTACGACGTCAGCTCACCGAGCGTCGCCGTGGTTCGATAGCGGCGACTTTCACTCCCGGATCCCCGACACGCGGGGAGTCGTCCCTGTCGCGCGCGCAACTGGCCCTAACGTCAAATACAAGAAATGCATACTGAGCATAACTTTAAACCTTAACCTGAGGTTGAGAGTTCTCACCGGAGGCCGGACGTGACTACAAACCAGAACTACCTTGCCGTAATCAAGGTCGTCGGCATTGGCGGCGGCGGCGTCAATGCTGTCAATCGAATGATTGAGCTCGGCCTTCGCGGCGTCGAGTTCATCGCCATCAATACCGACGCACAGGCGCTGCTCATGAGCGACGCCGATGTGAAGCTCGACGTCGGACGCGAGATCACTCGCGGCCTCGGCGCCGGCGCAGACCCCGAGGTTGGCCGTCGTGCCGCCGAGGACCACGCTGAAGAAATTGAAGAAGCCCTCGCTGGCGCAGACATGGTCTTCGTCACCGCTGGGGAGGGTGGCGGTACCGGAACTGGTGGGGCGCCGGTCGTCGCGAGGATCGCGAAGTCCATTGGCGCACTGACCATCGGTGTCGTTACCAAGCCGTTCGGCTTCGAAGGACGCCGTCGCCAGGCTCAGGCTGAGCTCGGTGTCGCCAAACTCAAGGAGGAAGTCGACACGCTTATCGTCGTGCCGAACGACCGCCTGCTTGAGATCAGCGACCGCGGCATCAGCATGCTGGAGGCGTTCTCGACCGCCGACCAGGTGCTCCTCGCCGGTGTTCAGGGCATCACCGACCTCATCACGACGCCGGGCCTGATCAACCTCGACTTCGCCGACGTGAAGAGCGTTATGCAGGGCGCTGGCTCCGCTCTGATGGGCATCGGCTCGTCACGCGGCGCCGACCGCGCCATCAAAGCTGCTGAACTGGCCGTTGCATCGCCGCTGCTCGAGGCGTCGATCGAAGGCGCACACGGAGTCCTCCTCTCCATTCAGGGTGGGTCGAACCTCGGTATCTTCGAGATCAACGACGCCGCACGACTCGTGCAGGAAGCCGTTCACCCCGAGGCCAACATCATCTTCGGCGCCGTCATCGACGACACGCTTGGTGACGAGGTTCGGGTCACGGTCATCGCCGCCGGATTCGACGGTGGCGAACCGCCATCGCGCGCCACCGAGTCCGTCCGAGACGCCGTCATCACGACGGGCGGCGTCATGACGAGCGCTCCAGCAGCCGCTGCGGTCGTTTCGTCAGCTGGAAGTGACAAGGCAGCGAGCGGTGCCGTTCTTACCGAGGCGCCCCAAACCTGGCGTGTCACCGAAGAAGCGCTGTCCACTCCGCCAGCGACCGCCGATCCGGCGTTCGCGGACGAAGACGAACTCGATATCCCCGACTTCCTCAAGTAGGAATGACCCTCGAGAACGAACAAACGCTCGGCCAGCGCCCGCTGGCCGAGCGTTTGGCGTCGGTACGAGCGGGAATTAGCAACGCAGCCTCAGAAGCGGGGCGCGATCCGAACGAGATCACAACGATAGTTGTCACCAAGTTCCATCCGGTTCGGTTGATCGAGGATCTCTACGACCTCGGCGTTCGGGACGTCGGCGAAAACCGGCACCAGGAGGCATCCGCCAAGGCGACTGAACTAGCCGCGCTTCCCGACCTTTCCTGGCACTTCGTCGGGCAGTTGCAGTCCAAGAAAGCCAGGCAAGCCAGACAGTACGCATCCGTGGTGCATTCAGTTGACCGGCCCGCGCTCGTCACAGCGCTCGACAACGCCGGTGCCGACATGCCCCCGCTGCCCTGCTTCGTGCAGATCAACCTCACCGAGGACGAGGGGCGTGGGGGAGTGCAGCCATCAGGGCTTGAAGCCCTCGTGGAACAGGTGCTCGGCGCCGCCGGGCTCGACCTGTTTGGTGTCATGGCCGTCGCTCCCCTCGGGGAGGACCCTCGCGCGGCTTTCGCCCGACTGCGCGCATACTCGGAGCGCGTCGTCGCGCTCACACCGACGGCGACCCGGATCTCGGCCGGCATGTCACACGACTACCGGGAAGCGATCCTCGAAGGCGCGACACACCTTCGCATTGGGACCGCAATCACCGGAAACAGACCAACAGACGGTTAATCTTCATAGAGAAGGAACCGCACAAACGGAGGTAGCGATGTCCAACCCGCTGAAGAAGACCATGGTCTACCTTGGCCTCGCAGATGACGATCTCGAGTACGAGGAGCGTGACTCTCCCGCCCAGCAGGCAACCCCTGCGGCTCAGAGCTCCAACGCCTCCACAAATTCGAACGGTGCACCTGCCCAGGGGCCGACCCCCGTTGCCACCCGTGCCCCTGTGACACCGTTGCGACGCCCGGCTGCCACCAAGCAGGCCGCGCCGAGCGAGCTCAACGAGATCCTCACCGTGCACCCCAAGCAGTACCGTGACGCCCAAGTGATCGCAGAAACGTTCCGTGATGGAGTGCCTGTCATCATCAACCTGTCGCAGATGAGCGAAGGCGACGCCAAGCGTCTCATCGACTTCGCCAGCGGACTCTCGCAGGGGCTGTACGGCAAGATTGAACGCGTTACGAGCAAGGTATTTTTGCTCTCGCCGCAGCACGTCGCCGTGCTCGGAGAAGCCGGTGGAGCTGCTGCGGCAGAATCCACCTTCTTCGCTCAGCAATAATTGACGGGTGGACTCCGTTCTTTCTCTGATTCGTAACATCCTTTATTTCGCGCTGCTGCTGTATTTCTTCGCGATGTGGGCGCGATTTGCGCTCGACCTCGCGCGGACGTTCAAGCCGCGCTGGCGTCCGGAGGGCTTCCTTCTGGTCGCCGCGGAGGTCGTCTACTCGTTGACCGACCCGCCCATCCGTTTCTTTCGGCGTATCCTTCCGCCGATCCGGATGGGTGCGCTCGCTCTCGATTTCGGCTGGAGCATCACCATGCTGTGTGTCATCATCGCGATGACGCTCGTCAACGCGATCCTGCGCTGAGCCCGTTCGTAGCGGTATCCTGAAAGACACGTGTCTCGCATCGCGTCATCCCCAGCTTTTCGGCAGAGGATTTTG
Organism: Mycetocola zhadangensis; assembly: GCF_003668565.1. Taxonomy (GTDB): domain Bacteria; phylum Actinomycetota; class Actinomycetes; order Actinomycetales; family Microbacteriaceae; genus Mycetocola_A; species Mycetocola_A zhadangensis. The sequence goes on along the minus strand of NZ_RCWJ01000001.1, from coordinate 1,144,724 downwards.
CTAGCGTGGGCACGTCCAATCGAGCCAATCAAGTAAGAGGTGGGAAGCCATGGCGTTAACTCCGGAAGACGTAGTCAACAAGCAGTTCCAGCAGACCAAGTTCCGCGAGGGCTACGACCAGGACGAGGTCGATGACTTCCTGGACGAGGTCGTCGTCGAACTGCGCCGCCTGCACCAGGAGAACCAGGAACTTCAGGCCAAGCTCGAGGCAGCCGGATCCGGTTCGACCGAGCGTCAGGCAGAGCCGGTCGTCGTTGCCGCCGCCGCACCAGCACCCGCCCCGGTAGCCGCTGCCCCCGTTGTTCAGCCCGTTCAGGCACAGGACGACTCCGAGTCCTCCTCGAGCCTGCTCCAGCTGGCACGTCGTCTCCACGACGAGCACGTCCGTGAGGGTGCCGAGAAGCGCGACTCCCTCATCGCCGAAGGACACGCCACAGCGGCTCGTGTCGTCGCCGAGGCCGAGGCCAAGCAGCGCGCGCAGATGAACATCCTCAACGAGGAGCGTTCGAAGCTCGAGAAGAAGATCGACGGACTGCGCGAGTTCGAGCGCGAATACCGCCAGAAGCTCCGCGGCTACATCGAGAGCCAGCTGAAGGACCTCGACGCCAACGGTGGCCCGAGCAACCAGAAGTCGGGCTCTGGTTTCGTGACCAGCGCCGAAAAGTCCAACGTCTAAGGTCTTGCCCAAGACGCCAACTGGTACTTCCAGTGTTCGAGCGCTCGTCGTTCTCGCGGCCCTCGCGGGAACGGCGCTCGCGCTTGATCAATTCACGAAACACCTCGTCGTCTCAAACCTGCCGCTTGGCGAACAGGTTCCGGTTCTTGGCGATCTGCTCATCCTGCAGTTCGTCAAGAACCCGGGGGCGGCCTTCTCGCTTGCAGCAGGCAGCACCTGGATCTTCTCGATCCTGGCCACGGTTGTCACAGTTGCGATCATCGTCCTGGCTCGAAAGATCCGTTCGATCGGATGGGCAGTCGTTTTCGGGCTTCTGCTCGGCGGCGTTCTCGGCAACCTGACCGACCGATTCTTCCGCGAACCGTCATTTGGTCTCGGTCACGTCATCGACTTCATCTCCACGCCGTGGATGATGCCGGCGATTTACAACATCGCTGACATCTGCATCGTCTCCAGCATGGGTCTGTTCATCATTCTCACGCTGCGCGGAATCAACCTCGACGGCTCGAAAACCGTCGCGACGAAAGATTCCGAAGCGGATGCCACGGCTTCAGTCGAATCGGACGGCGCCAGTGCCGAACCCGCCGCTCAAACCATCGACTCAACTCCACCCCTGCCCGAACCGGCCCAGCCGGACTCGACGACCGACCCGAAACACCTCCCAGCCTGATGGAATCCCGCAGTCTTCCCATTCCCGACGGGCTCGATGGGTCACGTGTTGACGCCGGTCTGGCCAAGGTGCTCGGCTTTTCCCGCAGCTTTGCGGCTGAGGTCGCCGAAGCAGGAGGAGTCTCCATCGATGGGCGCACCGTCGACAAGTCCGACCGGCTCCGTGCAGGAGGCTGGCTCGAAGTCAACTGGGCACCGCGCCAGGAGCCGGTCGTTGTTCCTGTCGTGGTGAGCGACCTGCATGTCGTGTACGACGATGACGACATCATCGTTGTGGACAAGCCAACAGGAGTCGCTGCTCACCCGTCCGTCGGATGGACCGGTCCGACGGTGCTCGGCGCCCTGGCCGGAGCCGGGTACTCCGTCTCAACCAGCGGCGCCACCGAACGGGCCGGTATCGTCCATCGGCTCGACGTCGGCACAACAGGCCTCATGGCCGTTGCCAAGAGCGAGCGCGCATACACGGCTCTCAAGCGGGCGTTCCACGACCGCGAGGTGGAGAAGATCTACCACGCCGTCGTGCAGGGCCACCCAGACCCACTGGCCGGAACCATCGACGCACCCATCGGGCGCCACCCCAGGCACGACTGGAAGTTCGCCATCACGGCAGAGGGTAAACCCTCGGTAACGCACTATGAAACGCTTGAAGCGTTCCGGAGCGCTTCGCTACTCGAGGTGCACCTGGAATCCGGCCGTACGCACCAGATTCGGGTTCACATGGCCGCCCAACGGCATCCGTGTGTCGGGGATCCTCTCTACGGCGCCGATCCCACCATCTCGGCACGGCTTGGGCTGACGAGGCAGTGGCTCCACGCCCGTCAACTGTCGTTCACTCACCCGGGTACGGGGGAGTGGGTTACATTCACTTCCGACTACCCGGCCGACCTGCAGCACGCACTCGATGTCCTCGGCGAGGATTAGGCTTGTAGTTCAGCCCCTCAGCTTCCCGGAGAAGTCTTGACCTCATCAGACGACTCGTTCGTTCACCTGCATGTCCACAGCGAGTATTCGATGCTCGATGGCGCCGCGCGCGTCAAACCCCTGATCGACGCTGCTCTCGCCGAAAAGATGCCAGCGGTCGCCGTAACCGACCACGGAAACATGTTCGGCTCCTTCGACTTCTGGCGAACGGCAACAGCGGCGGGCATCAAGCCCATCATCGGCACCGAGGCGTACGTCACGCCGGGAACCCACCGAAGCGACAAGACACGGGTCCGCTGGGGTTCGAGCACCCAGGGGCGCGATGACGTCTCCGGTAGTGGTGCGTACACGCACATGACCCTCCTCAGCGAGACCACCGAGGGCATGCACAACCTGTTCCGGATGTCGTCTCTCGCGTCGATCGAGGGCTACTACTTCAAACCGCGCATGGACCGCGAGCTGCTCTCGACCTACGCGAAGGGCGTCATCGGAACCACCGGATGCGCCGGTGGCGAGATCCAGACCCGCCTTCGACTCGGCCAGTACGACGAGGCCAAAAAAGCCGCTGCAGAGTTCCAGGACATCTTCGGCAAAGACAACTTCTTCTGCGAGGTGATGGACCACGGCATCGACGTCGAGCGACGAACAATGACCGACCTGTTCAAGCTCGCGAAAGAGCTCGACCTGCCGCTTCTCGCCACCAACGACTTGCACTACACACACGCCCACGACGCGAAAGCGCACGCCGCACTGCTGTGTGTGCAGTCCGGTTCGACGCTGGACGACCCGAACCGGTTCAAGTTCGACGCCGACGAGTTCTACCTCAAGTCAGCCGAGCAAATGCGCCAGTTGTTCCGTGACCACCCCGAGGCATGCGACAACACGCTGGCGATCGCCGAACGCTGCAACGTCGAGTTCAACACGAGCGCGAGCTTCATGCCCCGGTTCCCGGTCCCTGCGGGTGAAACCGAGGAGACCTGGTTCCTCAAGGAAGTCGAGCGGGGACTCCACGTCCGCTACCCGAACGGCATCCCTTCCGACGTTCGTGAGCGCGCGAACTACGAGGCGGGCGTCATCGTCCAGATGGGGTTCCCCGGGTACTTCCTCGTGGTCTCCGACTTCATCAAGTGGTCGAAGGAGAACGGCATTCGCGTCGGTCCCGGCCGTGGTTCGGGTGCCGGATCGATGGTCGCGTACGCCATGAAGATCACCGACCTCGACCCTCTCGTCCACGGGCTGATCTTCGAGCGGTTCCTCAACCCTGACCGCGTCTCCATGCCCGACTTCGACGTCGACTTCGATGACCGGCGACGCGGCGAAGTGATTCGCTACGTCACCGAGAAGTACGGCGATGAGCGCGTCGCGCAGATCGTCACCTACGGAACCATCAAGGCCAAGCAGGCGCTTAAGGACTCCTCGCGAGTGCTCGGCTTCCCGTTCGGGATGGGCGACAAGCTCACCAAGGCCATGCCGCCACCCGTCATGGGCAAGGATGTCCCGCTGTCCGGCATCTTCGACAAAACCCACCCCAGGTACAAGGAAACCGTCGACCTCCGCACCATCGTCGAAACCGACGCCGAGGCTCGGACGGTCTTCGACACCGCGCTCGGCATCGAGAACCTCAAGCGCCAGTGGGGTGTGCACGCCGCAGGTGTGATCATGTCGAGCGACCCGCTCATCGACATCATTCCGATCATGAAGCGTGAGCAGGACGGCCAGATCGTCACGCAGTTCGACTACCCGGCCTGCGAATCGCTCGGGTTGATCAAGATGGACTTCCTCGGGCTGCGCAACCTCACGATCGTCAGCGACGCGCTCGACAACATCGAGTCAAACCGTGGACACCGGATCGAGCTCGAGGAACTCGCCCTCGACGACAAGGGTGCATACGAACTTCTCGCCCGAGGCGACACTCTCGGTGTGTTCCAGCTCGACGGCGGCCCGATGCGAAGCCTGCTTCGCTCGATGAAGCCAGACAACTTCGAAGACATCTCCGCGGTAATCGCCCTGTACCGGCCAGGTCCGATGGGTGCTGACTCGCACACCAACTACGCACTGCGTAAGAACGGCCTGCAGGCGATCACCCCGATCCACCCCGAGCTCGAAGAGCCGCTGCAGGAGATCCTCGGACAGACCTATGGCCTCATCATCTACCAGGAGCAGGTGATGAGCGTCGCGCAGAAGGTCGCTGGCTTCTCGCTCGGCCAGGCAGATATTTTGCGCCGCGCGATGGGCAAGAAGAAGAAGTCCGAGCTCGACAAGCAGTTCGAGGGCTTCAGCGCAGGCATGCACGAACGCGGGTACTCCGATGCGGCCGTCAAGGCGCTGTGGGACATCCTCCTGCCGTTCTCGGACTACGCGTTCAACAAGGCTCACTCAGCGGCATACGGTGTTGTGTCCTATTGGACCGCCTACCTCAAGGCCCACTATCCCGCCGAGTACATGGCGGCGCTCCTCACGAGCGTCGGTGACGCTCGTGACAAGCTCGCCATCTACCTCAACGAGTGTCGGCGCATGGGCATCCAGGTGCTCCCGCCTGACGTCAACCAGTCGATCGGCTTCTTTGCTGCGGTCGGCGAAGACATCCGCTTCGGCCTCGGTGCGGTTCGCAACGTCGGATTCAACGTCGTCGAGGCGATCCGAGCCACCCGCGAACGCGAGGGTGAGTTCACCTCGTTCCACGACTTCCTGCGCAAAGTGCCGCTGCAGGTGGCCAACAAGCGCACCATGGAGTCGCTCATCAAGGCAGGGGCATTCGACTCGCTTGGAGCCACCCGTCGCGGCCTCATCGAGATTCACGAAGACGCCGTCGAGAGCGCCGTCAGCCTCAAGCGCAACGAAGCCAACGGGCAGGTTGACCTGTTCGGTGGAATTTTTGAACTGGATGCCACGGCGGAAGCGGTCCCGGATCGTCCGGAATGGTCCAAAAAAGACAAACTCGCGTTCGAGCGCGACATGCTCGGCCTGTACGTTTCGGACCACCCGCTTGCCGGTCTCGAACTGGAACTGGCCAAACACGCGTCGACAACCATCACCGATCTGCTCACATCGGATCTGACCGAGGACGGGGACACCGTCACGATCGCCGGGCTCACCACGAGCGTTCAGCATCGAGTGGCCAAGACATCGGGTAACCAGTACGGCATGATCCAGGTCGAGGACTTCGGCGGTGAGATCACTGTCATGTTCATGGGCAAGGCCTATCAGGAGTTCGCGCCAACGCTGGTCAACGATGCGGTGGTCGTTGTTCGTGGTCGCGTCAGCATGCGAGATGACGGCATGAACCTGCACGCGTACAGCATCTTCTCGCCCGAAACCGGGCAAGGAGGATCAAGCGGACCACTTACCCTGACGATGCCAGACTTCCGTGCGACGACCGAGCTCGTCACACAACTCAGCGGCATCCTCACCCGTCACTCGGGTGACGCAGAAGTGCGCCTGAAGCTCGTACGTGGCGACACCGCCCGACTGTTCGAAATCCCATACCCGGTGAAGGTGACGCCCGATCTCTTCGGAGAGCTGAAGTCGTTGCTGGGGCCAAATTGCCTCGGCTAGTATCGGCTGCAACCGTTCGGAGTACATTCGTGCCTCGGCAGAACGACCGTGCCACCAGCGGTGACCAAAGGAAACTGTGATGACCAACCCTGAAACCCCTCCCGTTGAACCGCAGCGGTCCGCACCACACGCCCCGGACGCCACAGTCGATGGGGAAGGGCTATCGCAACAGGCCGGTCAGTCTGAGCCGGTCTCGGCCCCGCATGTCCCGGATGAGCCTCACGCGACGCAGTCTGTGGCAGCGCCAGCCGCACAGCCAGTGACGCCGCAGTTTGCCGCTCAACCCGGTCACCCCGAGCAGCAGTTTGCCGCTCAACCCGGTCACCCCGAGCAGCAGTTTGCCGCTCAACCCGGTCACCCCGAGCAGCAGTTTGCCGCTCAACCGGATCACCCTGAGCAGCAGGCGCCCGAGTCCGCGTACCCGGCACACCAGTACGCCGCGCAATCCGGCTACCCGCAGCCGTACCCGCAGGCGTACGACGGTTCGCAACAGTCGACCGATGGGCACCCCCAGGCATTCGCGCCTTCGGCAGCCGCCCCCGCGCAAGCCAGGCAGCGGCGCCCGCGATTCGACGAGAACGGCGCTGCCTACGGCGTCGGTCCCTTCACCCTGCGTGAAACGATCTTTGTGATCCTGGCCGCCCTGGTGCTCGTTTCGTCGTTCCTTCCGTTCATCGGCGGCGTCTACGCCGACCTGTTCGGATACACCAGCCTGTGGGCACCTGCCCCGTGGATCGCCATTCCAGGCGCGCTCCTGCTGGCCGTCGCAGCTGCGCTCATTGTTATTCGCCGCCTTCGCCCGTCACAGCGTCTCCGGGTCGGGTCACTGTCCGTCGATCAGTTTGCTTCGGCGATGGCGATCTCCACTGCCGGGTTCTACGTTGGCGCCCTGTTTTTGGTCCTCGGCTTCTCCGCGTGGTTCGGCGGTAACGCGTTCGGCCGCGACGCCGAGGTGATCGCCCCGGGCCCCGGCCTCATCCTCGGCCTGATTTTCGCCCTGGCCAGCCTCGTCCCTACGACGTTCGCACCATTCACGGCGCCGCTCAAGGACGACTTCGCGCGGCGAGAGGAAACACCGGCACACCCGCTCGCGCGGGAGGCGAACCCGGTGCCGCGTCGTCCACGACCCGTCCGCCCCGAAGCGCCCCATGCGCCAGAGGTGCACTCATACAGCCAAGAGAACACCGGGTCAGTGCAGCTGACCCCGGCGGATGCCCGGCCGGAGGACTTCGCAGCGTACCGACGAAAGAGCTGGACGCCAGAACCGATCGTCGCGACAGACGACGCAACGTTCGACCCTTCCGCCTCCGCCTCAGACACTGAGGGAGAACCTCAGACCGAGATTCTCGACTCCCGTGAGCTCGCGGACGCGTCGGCTCCGACGCCACATGAGACCCCAGTCCTGTTCACAAACAGTGACGAGGACCGAGACGACGACGAGTCTCACCTCGGGAACGAACCAGCCCCCGTTTCGGCAATTCGCCACGTCGCCGAGCAGGAGATTCTGGGAGACTCTGGCGCGACGTCCGACATCGGTTCCGCGGCAGCCAGCGAGCATGCGCCGATGCCCGCGACGGCCCAGACACCACCCGTCGTCTCCACCCAGCCGTTCTGGGTTTACTCGCCTGTTCCGCTTCCGATCGTCGATGAGACTTCCGGGGCGACGGTGTTCGAGATTGGCCCCAGCGCATGGGCGCTGGCTATCGTCGACCGCGGAAGCGAACTCGTCATCCGGCACGACGATGGCCGGGTTGGTGTCCTCCGTCAGCTCACCGGAATCATGCGCGGTTAGGCGACATCGCCTGGGCGCAGATACTGGCGCTCGTGGTACAGCAGGGGAGCGTCGTCCGCTCCCACTTCACCGCTTTCGATCTGCACGACGACAAGAACGCTGTTGTGTACGGGGAACCGTTCGATGATGCGTCCTACCATCCAGGTTGTGACGTTGTCCAGGATCGGAAGACCGTGTGCGCCTTCATGCCAGTGTTCGCCAACGAAGCGTGATGCATTGTCGCCGCTCATGGTTTCGGCGAGCGACCTGTTGCGTGCGCCGAGCATATGAATCACGACTCGCTCGGTTTCGGCGATCGCCGGCCAGCTGCTCGCGCTCCGGGCCATATTGAATGTGGCAAGGGGCGGGACGGCACTCAGTGATGCCAACGACGTCGCCGTGAATCCGACAGGTTTTCCCTGGGCATCTCGCGCCGTGATGGCGGCGACTCCGGCTGCGTGCCTGCGGAAAGCGGCTTTGAACGCGTCGAGGTCGTCCTTCATGGGATTCATCGTGTGTTGAGTTTCCTTTCACCTGCGCCGAGTAACCGACCCTGCGACGCCGGGCGATAGGCTGGTACCGCCATGATCCAGAAGACAATCCAGACACTTGACCTGCGCGGTATTCAGCCTACTCGCGCTGAACTGTTGCACCTGATCCCTCGCCCGGTCGTGGATATCGCCGTTGCGAGCCAGGCAGCCGAAAAGCTGATCGCGGAGGTTCGCGCCGAGGGTGAGACAGCGCTCAAGCGTCACGCTGCAGCATTCGATCGGGTGTCCGATGTCGAGGTTCGCGTGGATCCGGCCGAAATCACCGCAGCCGTTGCCACTCTGGATCCAGACGTAAGAGCTGCGCTCGAGGCGTCCATTGAGCGAGTGCGCACGGCGAGTGAAGCCCAGCTGCACGCGCCTGTGGCCACCACCCTCGGGCCCGGTGCCCACGTGCACCAGCGTTGGGTGCCCGTCGGTCGAGTCGGCCTGTACGTGCCCGGCGGTAAGGCGGCGCTCTCATCAAGCGTCGTGATGAATGTCGTCCCGGCGCAGGTGGCCGGAGTGCAGTCCATCGCACTGGTCTCTCCGGCTCAGAGCGAGTTCGGCGGGCGTGTCCACCCGACCATTTTGGGTGCCGCAGGGCTCCTCGGCATCGACGAGGTCTACGTGATGGGAGGCGCCAGCGCCATCGGCGCCCTCGCATACGGGGTTACATCACTCGGACTTGAGCCAGTCGATGTTGTGACTGGCCCGGGCAACATTTACGTAGCGGCCGCCAAACGGCTGGTACGCGGCGTCGTCGGCATCGACTCTGAAGCAGGCACGACGGAAATCCTGGTCATCGCCGACGAGACAGCGAACCCGCGATACGTCGCGGCCGACCTGATCAGCCAGGCCGAACACGACGAAGCGGCAGCAGCACTCCTCGTCACCGACTCTGCCGAGCTGGCCGAGCGCGTCGTCCAAGAGCTTGACGTTCTGGCGGCAGCAACGCCGAACTCCGCCCGCGTTATTGAGGCCCTGGGCGGCCAGCAGTCGGCGATTGTCCTCGTCGACGACCTCGGAGCAGCCGCGCGCTTCAGTAACGTCTACGCACCGGAGCACCTCGAGATCCAGACGGCGAACAACACCGCGGTCCTCGCGACAATCACGAGTGCCGGCGCCATCTTCGTCGGCGCACACTCGCCTGTGAGCCTGGGGGACTACCTCGCCGGCTCCAACCACGTTCTCCCGACGGGCGGCCAGGCCCGATTCTCGTCGGGCCTCGGCGCCTACACCTTCCTTCGTCCGCAACAGGTCATCGACTACGACAGGGCAGCCCTCGAACAGGTCGCTGCAGAGGTCGTCGCGTTGAGTGGTGCCGAAGCGATGCCCGCGCACGGCGCTGCCGTCACCGTCCGGTTCTCATAGCCGCTCGCGACTGGCGCCGAAGCATCCGTTACTAGCTGGAGTCCTCATGTTCTGTCCATTTTGTCGCCACCCCGATTCCCGCGTGATCGACTCCCGCACGAGCGACGACGGACTCTCGATCCGACGCAGAAGGCAGTGCCCGGAATGCGGCAGGCGATTCAGCACAACCGAGACCGCGAGCCTCAACGTGATCAAACGATCTGGCGTTGTTGAACCGTTCTCGCGCGACAAGGTTGTCTCCGGCGTTCGGAAGGCGTGTCAGGGCAGGCCGGTCACCGACTCTGACCTGGCGATCCTCGCCCAGAAAGTGGAAGAGTCCATCCGTCAGACCGGCACAAGCCAGATTGACGCCAACGAGATCGGACTGGCCATCCTCACCCCGCTGCGGGAGCTTGACGAGGTAGCGTACCTCCGCTTCGCCAGTGTGTACCAGGCGTTCAATTCGCTCGAGGATTTCGAGTCGGCCATCTCCCTGCTTCGAGTCGAGCACGCGACCGGGCTTTCAGCCGACGCCGCAGATAACGTCGACCGCTGATGTACCCGTTCTTCTTCCGTACAGTCCTGTCCGCACTCGACCCGGAGTTCGCTCACCACCTGGCGTTCGACGTCATCCGGGTGCTGCCGAAGCTGGGCCTCGGGTCGGCCATCCGGCGACACACCGCACCCGCTGCTGACCTCAGCGTGTCGACGCTCGGGCTCACGTTCCCATCACCGTTCGGCGTCGCGGCCGGCTTCGACAAAGACGGAAAGGCGGTGCTCGGTCTCGGGCTCCTCGGCTTCGGCCACGTTGAGGTCGGCACGCTCACCGCCCACTCTCAGCCGGGCAATCCCAGACCGCGCCTCTTCCGCCTCGTTCCGGATCGCGCGGTGATCAACCGAATGGGCTTCAATAACGGGGGAGCAGCGGATGCCGCCAGGCGGCTTGGCAGCGTACGTCGCGCACCGCATCGTCCAGTGCTCGGGGTCAATATCGGCAAGAGCCGGGTGGTGAGTGTCGATAACGCGATCGGCGACTACCTCACAAGCACGCGGCTGCTCGCCCCGGTCGCTGAATATCTGGTCGTCAACGTCAGTTCCCCGAACACCCCGGGGCTGCGGGGCCTGCAGGAACTGGACAAGCTCGCGCCGCTGCTCGCCGCGGTGAAGGGGGAGGCCGGTTCGACGCCGCTCCTCGTGAAGATCGCGCCAGACCTCACCGACGAGGAGGTCGTACGGATCGCCGAACTCGTGGTGTCGCTGAGTCTGGATGGCATCATCGCCACCAACACGACCCTGTCCCGTGAGGGGCTCGCCACCGATTCGTCCGTTGTGAAGGCGGCTGGAGCAGGCGGCCTGTCCGGTGCGCCGCTCGCCAAGCGGTCCCTCGAGGTTCTCCGCGTCATCCGCGGCGTCGTGCCGAGTTCGCTCTGCGTCGTCTCCGTCGGGGGAGTGTCCACTGCGGAAGAGGTCGCCGAGCGACTGGATGCTGGAGCGACCCTGGTCCAGGGCTACTCAGCGTTCCTTTACCTCGGCCCGCTCTGGGCGCGCCAGATCAACCGGGGACTCGCCCGACTTCGTTCACAGCGCTAAACGAGTAGAAAAAGAACCGCCTCACCGATCATCGGTGAGGCGGTTCTTTGTGACCTGTGGTCAGGCGGGATAATCTCCGCGCTTGACCTGAGCCTTCGGCAATCGAAGCGGCCGCAGCTGAAGCGCCCGCATGCCGGCGTACCAGCGCACCCCACGTTCGACCTTGTCTTCACCGAACTTCGCGCGAAGTTTCTTCCGAACGAGATAACCGAGGAAGATGCAGTCGAGGATCGCGATGATGAAGAACGCCCACAGGGCGAGCATTCCGTACACCTGCACCTCCGGCCGGGGGATGAAGGTCAGCAGGATGACAACGAACATCACCGGAATGAGGAACTCACCGACGCTGAATCGAGCGTCGACATAGTCACGGACCCAGCGTTTCTGCGGGCCGCGGTCTTTCTGTGGAAGGTAACGCTCGTCGCCTGCCGCCAGACCGAGTCGCGCCTTCTCCCTGGACTCAGCGAGCTTTGCCCGCGCTGCCTGCTTCGCTTCCTTGCGATCGCCTGGCACCAGGGGACGCTTGTTGAGGGCTTCCCTTTCCTTGCGCGTCGGTGTCGGTCGCCCTTTGCCTGAAACGCCGGCGATTCGGTCGGCCGTCTCTTGAGGGGTTTCGATGGTTGGCTCGGCTGGTGAGCCTGAACTGTGTTTGGTCACGATGGGTCCTTGCGCTGGATACCTCTTAAGATTACCTGCATGACTCCTCCCGCGGAAAACACAAACGCACAGCCGAACGCCCTCGATTCACTCATCACCACCGCAGTGCAGGAGGGAATGCCGTCGACGATCGCGGACCTGTCCAACCTGGTGCGGATTCCGAGTGTTTCCTGGGCGGCTTTCGACCCGGCGCACGTTCGGGCCAGCGCCGAAGCCGTTGCCGCGCTTGCCGAGCAGACGGAGCTGTTCGAGGTGGTTGAAATCAAGCAGGCGAACATCGACGACACCGACGAGCTCGGCCAGCCCGCTGTGATCGCCACCCGCGCCGCGAAAAACGGGGCGCCAACCGTTCTGCTTTACGCCCACCACGATGTCCAGCCTCCAGGAAAGGACGAGGACTGGGAATCGAGCCCGTTCGAACCCACTGTTCGCGGCGACCGGATCTACGGTCGCGGCGCTGCTGACGATAAGGCCGGGGTGATGTCGCACCTGGCCTCACTTCGCGCTATGCGCGACGTGCTCGGCAAGGACTTCGATCTCGGCCTGGCCCTCTTTATCGAAGGCGAAGAAGAATTCGGTTCGCGCTCGTTCGCGAACTTCCTCACCGAGAACAAGGCGGCTCTCGCAGCCGACGCCATCATCGTGGCCGACTCCAACAACTGGGACGAAGTGACCCCGGCGATCACGGTCGGCCTGCGCGGAAACGTCACCTTCCGTTTGACCGTCCGCACTCTTGAGCACGCATCGCACTCAGGCATGTTCGGGGGAGCCGTGCCCGACGCCATGCTCGCCACGATCAAGCTGCTTGCATCCTTCTGGGACGAGGCCGGTACGGTCGCCGTGAATGGCCTCACCAGCTACTCGGGTGACACTCCGGATTACTCCGAAGAGCAGCTGCGTGCCGAAACGGGTCTCCTTCCCGGGGTCTCGCCCCTTGGTACAGGCACGATCCTGTCTCGAATCTGGAACCAACCGTCGATCACCGTAACTGGCATCGACGCCCCGAGCGTTGCAAACGCGTCAAACACGCTCTCGCCGAGCATTTCGGTCAAGGTGAGTGTGCGCATCGCTCCAGGACAGAATGCAACGGATGCCGCCGCGGCGATTCGCGCACACGTCGCCTCCCACACTCCCTTCGGTGCCGACGTCCTCATCGACGACCTGGACCTTGGTGACCCATTCCTGGTCGACACATCCGGTTCGGCATTCGGCGAAGCAAAACGGGCCATGAAAGACGCGTGGGGAGTGGACGCGGTCGAGCTGGGGGTCGGTGGGTCCATTCCGTTCATCGCTGACCTCGTCCGTGTGTTCCCGTCGGCTGAGATCCTGGTCACAGGAGTCGAAGACCCGCACTCGCGTGCACACAGCCCGAACGAATCGCTTCACCTCGGGGTCTTCGCCCGCTCTGTGCTTTCAGAGGCCCTCCTGCTTGCCCGCCTCAACGCGGCCGAGCGCTAGGCAGCGGCCCGGAAGCACTTTGTGGATCAGGGTGATTTCCATGATTGGTCGATTACACTGATCGCAGACTTCGCACAACGCACGTTCACAACCGAGGAGAGTCATGAGCGACACGACGCTGACATCCACTATGCCCGTCTCAGCCGCCCACGGGGTTGGCCTGAGTGACGTGGCAGCCGCCAAGGTCAAGAGCCTCCTCGAGCAGGAGGGTCGCGATGACCTCCGCCTCCGGGTCGCCGTCCAGCCCGGCGGGTGCTCCGGACTGATCTACCAGCTCTACTTCGACGAGCGTGTGCTCGACGGTGACGCGACCGTCGACTTCGGCGGTGTCGAAGTGATCGTCGACAAGATGAGCGTTCCGTACCTCGATGGAGCGTCGATTGACTTCGAAGACACCATCCAGAAGCAGGGTTTCACCATCGACAACCCGAACGCCGGCGGCAGCTGCGCCTGTGGAGACAGCTTCCACTAGGGAGTTTTTCAGCAAAAGCTGCAGGGGACACGCCACCACCGGCGGGTCCCCTGCAGCATTTAACCCCGGTCCACCGGCGTAAATCGCGTCAGGACGGCGCAAATGGTCGAGAGCGGTAGCCCCATTCGGGCTAGACTGAAAGCTGAAACAACACTGTCATCGAAAGGTCCCAGGTGCGCTCGAATCGTCGACTCCGATGGGCTGCTATACCGGTTGCTATCACGCTTGCCGTGGTTCTCGCCGGCTGTACCCAGGCCGAACTTCACGGTTATCTTCCAGGATTTCTGGAGGGTGAACCGCCCGTAACAAACCACACCGAGCGTGTGGCAGGTCTGTGGGTTACCTCATGGATTGTGCTTCTCTGCGTTGGTCTTCTGACCTGGGGACTCACGCTCTGGGCCATCATCGTGTACCGCCGCCGGAAGGGCCAGACCGGCCTGCCAGCACAGATGCGCTACAACATGCCCATTGAGATCTTCTACACGATCGTTCCGTTGATCCTCGTCCTCGGTTTCTTCGCGTTCACCGCGCGTGACCAGGAGATCATCGAGACGCAGTTCGAGAACCCCGATGTGGAGATCGAAGTTTTCGCCAAGCAGTGGGCGTGGGACTTCATTTACGCAGACGCCGTGAACGGCGAAGATGTGTGGTCCGCCGGAATTCAGGCGCAGGAAGAAGAAGGCGCCCCAGCGGGCACCATCGACCAGGAGCAGCTGCCAACGCTGTACCTCCCCGTTGGCGCTGACGTGCGGATCGCTCTTCAGTCCCGCGATGTCATCCACTCGTTCTGGGTCATCGACTTCCTCTACAAGAAGGACATGTTCCCCGGCAAGACGAACTACATGTCGTTCACCCCTGAGCGTGAAGGAACATACGCGGGCAAGTGCGCCGAGCTCTGTGGTGAATACCACTCGCTCATGCTCTTCAACGTCAAGGTTGTTTCGCAGGACGAGTACGACGCTTACCTGCAGTCGCTTGCCGACGAGGGCAATGTCGGTGACTTCGGAGACGAGTTCTCCCGGAATGCAACACTGCCGGGCGTCGACGCTCCGGAACGCGTTGAGGAAGGCGCTTACTAATCATGGCTACCACTATTGAGCTTCCTGCGGGACAGGCACGGGTTGTCAACAGCAACCGTGTCGAGAACAAGGGCAACGTCCTGGTCAAGTGGATCACCTCCACCGACCACAAGACGATCGGGTACATGTACCTGATTGCTTCGTTCCTGTTCTTCTGCCTCGGTGGCGTGATGGCTCTGATCATCCGTGCCCAGCTGTTCGAGCCTGGCCTGAGCCTGCTCGAGACGAAGGAACAGTACAACCAGCTGTTCACCATGCACGGCACCATCATGCTGCTCATGTTTGCGACGCCTCTGTTCTCCGGCTTCGCGAACGTGCTCATGCCGCTGCAGATCGGTGCGCCTGACGTTGCCTTCCCGCGGCTGAACGCCTTCGCTTTCTGGCTGTTCCTGTTCGGTAGCCTCCTGGCTATCGGCGGCTTCCTCACCCCGCAGGGTGCTGCGTCCTTCGGCTGGTTCGCGTACGCGCCTCTGTCGAGTACGACGTTCACGCCGGGTATCGGCGGTAACCTCTGGGTTCTCGGCCTCGCACTCTCCGGATTCGGAACCATCCTCGGTGGTGTGAACTTCATCACGACGATCATCACGATGCGTGCCCCTGGTATGACGATGTTCCGCATGCCGATCTTCACGTGGAACACGCTCGTGACGTCGCTGCTCATCCTCATGGCCTTCCCGGTTCTGGCCGCGGCGCTTTTCGGGCTCGGCGCAGACCGAGTCTTCGGAGCTCACGTCTATGACGCCGAAAACGGCGGAGTGATCCTGTGGCAGCACCTGTTCTGGTTCTTCGGTCACCCCGAGGTGTACATCATCGCGCTGCCGTTCTTCGGCATCGTCAGTGAGGTGTTCCCGGTGTTCAGCCGCAAGCCGATCTTCGGATACAAGACCCTCGTCTATGCAACGATCTCGATCGCCGCACTCTCCGTTACCGTGTGGGCACACCACATGTACGTGACTGGGTCAGTGCTGCTGCCGTTCTTCTCGCTCATGACGATGCTCATCGCAGTTCCGACGGGTGTGAAGATCTTCAACTGGATCGGCACCATGTGGCGCGGATCGGTCACCTTCGAGACGCCGATGCTCTGGGCGATCGGCTTCCTGGTCACCTTCACGTTCGGTGGACTCACCGGTGTGATCCTGGCATCGCCGCCGCTCGACTTCCACGTGTCTGACACCTACTTCGTTGTGGCTCACTTCCACTACGTGGTGTTCGGTACTGTCGTCTTCGCCATGTTCTCCGGTTTCTACTTCTGGTGGCCCAAGTGGACAGGCAAGATGCTCAACGAGAAGCTCGGCTACTGGCACTTCTGGTTGCTGTTCATCGGGTTCCACACCACCTTCCTCATTCAGCACTGGCTTGGTGTCATGGGTATGCCCCGTCGTTACGCGACGTACTCACCCGAAGACAACTTCACCTGGATGAACCAGCTATCCACGGTTGGCGCCATGATCCTCGCGCTCTCGATGCTGCCGTTCTTCCTGAACGTCTACATCACTGCGCGTAAGGCACCGAAGGTCACAGTGAACGACCCATGGGGTTACGGCGGATCGCTCGAGTGGGCAACATCCTGCCCGCCGCCTCGCCACAACTTCACATCGATCCCGCGGATCCGTTCTGAGCGCCCCGCATTCGACCTGAACCACCCCGAGGCCGGCATCCCCGTTGGCGTCGGACCGGCGAAGGACGCTCCAGATGCTCCCACCTATGACCGCGCGGAAGGCGAAGTGAAGTAATGAAGGCTCACGTCAATCTCTTCTGGATCCTCGCCGTCTTCTTCCTGATCATGGCCGGTGTCTACGTGACCTGGAGTCTCGTTGACCCCAACTACGGCACGATCGAGTGGGCCGGAACAACCGCGCTGACGCTGTCTGCGATCCTGGCTGCGTTCGTCGGGTTCTACCTCAGCCGGGTGTTCAAGCACCAGGGTGGGCCTCTTCCCGAGGACACCCTCACCGCGAACATCGATGACGGAGACCCTGAGCTCGGGCACTTCAGCCCGTGGAGCTGGTGGCCCATTATCCTGGCTGCCGGTGGAGCGCTCATGATGCTCGGTCTTTCGATCGGCTTCTGGATCTCGTACATCGCAGCACCACTGTTGCTCATCGCAGTCGTGGGCTGGACTTACGAGTACTACCGCGGCTTCCACGCCAGGTAGATCCAATCTGACGCTCAAGGCCACACACCGAAAGGTGTGTGGCCTTTTGCGTGCGCCGGGTCCGCATCTGCGCTCGTTGGAGCGAGGCGATCCGTGCCGTTGGCTGAAGGTGGAGAATCAAAAAACAGAGAGCGGATGCCACGGTGCGGCACGCAGCGCACGTCACGGTGACCGCACACAGCCTCCTTCGCGACTAACGTCAGCCTCGTTCGCGAGAAGCGTCGGTGTCCCTCGCGATTAGCGTTTGCCTCCTGTAGAAGCGGCTGGGTCCTTCCCGAGCGTCAGGTCCGCGCCCAAGCGCCAGGTCCATCGCGCCCCAAAACGTCGTGACCGTCGCACCCCGGAACGTCAGGTCTGCCGCGCGCCGAGAGCAAGTGAGGCGGTAGGTGAGAACGGTGACCGACGCAACACCTCATGTCGTCCCGGTCCGTAACAGCCGTGATGCGCCGGACACACCCGGCGGCTCTATGCCCGTCAGTGCGACCGGGTGAGCCGATAGGTCAGCACGGTGACCGACGCCGTGACGAGCCGCACCGAGCCAGCCACGGAGCCCTCACCGGCTGCCGCCGCGTCTTCACCATTGGCCGGCGTCGCATCGCCGGCTGCCAGCCTGCCTTCACCCGCGGCATGCGCGCCTGGAACGTCACCTTGCTGTACCGGACCGGTGTTCGTAGCCGCGGCGCTGTGGTGGGCCGAGGGGCCCATGCCGATGAGGTTATTTAACTCGGGCTGGGTGAGCTTCATGTCGAACTCGACCAGCGAACGATCCACCTCGGCGAACCAAGGGGAAGCGGCGTCGGTGAGAGCGTCGGGTTTGCCGTCGGGGATGCCGATCGCCAGCCCCTCTGCCCTCACCTGGTGGAGGTGCCGCGTCGTCGGAACCACGGCGACGAGGCAGCCGCCAGGGCGGAGGATGCGGGCGAACTCGGGCAGGTTTCGTGGTGCGAACACGCTGATGATGCCGTCGAGGTGCGCGTCGACGAAGGGGAGCGGTTGCCAGACGTCGAGAACGACACCTGCGGCGCCCGGAACGGCCCTGACGGCCATGCGGACAGCGAACGGCGACAGGTCGGCGGCAACAGGCTCGACGACGGCGCCCGCCTGGCTGAGCCCACGCGTGGCTCGGTCGAGGTAATACCCGGTGCCGCAGCCGATCTCCGCGAGTCGTATGGGGCGGGATCCGGCCGTGTCCGCTGCCTCGGCGCCGTGCGGCCCAATGCTTCCGGATGCAAGAGCCTGGACGCTGGACGCAGCGACAGCATCCGCTATTGAATCGAAATTGCCGGTGTCGAAAAAGTGCGCCCGCGCATCGAGCATGGCCTGGCTGTCACCTGTCATTCGGCTGGCCGGTGGCAGCAGCGAGATGTAGCCGCGTTTGTTCACGTCAAACCGGTGGCCGGCGTCGCAGCCCACAACCAGCGTGCCGACGGGGGACAAGGGGCGGTTCTCGGATGTGGCGGAAAAGCAGAACGGGCAACGAAGCCCCTCCGCAAGATGTCGGAGGGTCAACGCTGCCCGTTCTGTGAAGGGAATTTAGTGGTGGTCTCCGTGCGAGGACTCAATTTCAGTCCGAGTCACGGGGGAGATGCGGTCTTCGAAGAACCAGCGCGAAAGTCCGGCACGGACCTTCTGCGCCACGGTGATCTTGCCGCGTGAGTTCGGGCGGATCATGAGCGGCTTGTACTCCTCGTGACTTGCGAGCTTCCAACGCTCGTAGTCGGAGACGGGCTCGTGAACCTCGATGTATTCGCCGCCGGGGAGGCGAACGATACGACCGGACTCGTAGCCGTGCAGTGCGATCTCACGGTCTTTCTTCTGCAGGCCGAGGCAGATGCGCTTCGTGACGAAGTAGGCGATGACCGGACCGACGAACAGCAGGACCTGGAGCGTGCGGATGACACCTTCCATTGTGACGCTGAAGTGCGTCGCAATGATGTCGGAGCTCGCCGCTGCCCAGAGGACGGCGTAGAAGGTGACACCTGCAGCACCGATCGCTGTGCGGGTCGCGGCGTTCCGCGGGCGGTCGAGAATGTGGTGCTCTCGCTTGTCACCGGTGATCCACGCCTCAAGGAAGGGGTAGAACATGACGGCGACGATGAAGATTCCGATGACCGCAAGCGGCAGCAGGATTCCAAACGAGAAGGTGTGGTTGAACAGCACCAGGTCGAGGTTCGACGGAGCGAGTCGGAGCCCACCGTCAGCGAATCCGATGTACCAGTCTGGCTGGGTCCCTGCGGAAACCGGTGACGGGTCGTACGGACCGTAGTTCCAGATCGGGTTGATCGTGAAGAGCGACGCGATGAGCATGACGACACCGAAGACGATGAAGAAGAATCCACCGGCCTTCGCCGCGTACACCGGGAGGACGGGGTACCCGACGACGTTCTGCTCGGTGTGTCCCGGGCCCGCGTACTGGGTGTGCTTGTGTACGACGACAAACAGAAGGTGAAGCGCGATGAACGCGAGCACCATTGCCGGCAACAGCAGGATGTGGAGCGAGTACAGGCGTCCGACGATTTCCGTTCCGGGGAATTCTCCACCAAACAGGAGGTAGGAAGTCCAGGTTCCGATCACCGGGATGCCCTTGACCATTCCGTCGATGATGCGAAGTCCGTTTCCGGAGAGCAGGTCATCGGGGAGGGAGTATCCGGTGAATCCTTCAGCCATCGCGAGGATGAAGAGGACAAAGCCGATGACCCAGTTGAGCTCGCGCGGCTTACGGAACGCACCCGTGAAGAAGACACGGAGCATGTGCAGGCCGATGGAGGCCACAAACAGCAGTGCAGCCCAGTGGTGCACCTGACGCATCAGCAGTCCACCGCGGATGTCGAAGGATATGTCCAGTGTGGACGCCATGGCGGCGCTCATCTCGACACCCTTCAGCGGGATGTACGAACCTTCGTAGTGAACTTCCGCCATTGAGGCCTGAAAGAAGAAGGTGAGGAAGGTGCCGGACAGGAGGATGATGACGAAGCTGTACAGCGCCACTTCTCCGAGCAGGAACGACCAGTGATCCGGGAAGATCTTGCGTCCGAATTCCTTGACGGCGGCCGAGATGCTCGTCCGCTCGTCGAGGTAGTTGGAAGCCGCAGCAGTGAATCCGCCTGACTTCTTGGCGGGTGCCTTAGTGGTGTCGGCAGGGGCCGTGACGGTGCTCAATGACGCTCCCAGAAACTTGGGCCAACAGGTTCGAGGAAGTCGCTCTGTGCAACGAGGTATCCCTCGTCGTCAACAGCGATCGGAAGCTGCGGAAGGGGACGGGCGGCCGGACCAAAGATCACGGCGCAGTGGTTGGTGACATCGAACTGCGACTGGTGGCATGGGCAGAGCAGGTGATGCGTCTGCTGCTCGTACAGTGCAACCGGGCAACCGACGTGGGTGCAGACCTTGGAGTAAGCGACGATTCCGTCGTACGACCAGTCCTTCTTGTCCTCGTCTTCGACGAGGTCCTCCGGCTTGAGGCGCATGAGGAGAACTATGGCTTTCGCCTTCTCCTCGAGGTAGCCCTCGCTGTGCCCCAGGTTCGCCAGTTCTTCGGGAATGACGTGGAAGACGGAACCGATGGTGACGTCAACTGCCTTGATGGGAACACCGGAAGGGTCGCGGGCGAGACGGTCGCCCTTCTTCCACATGGTGTGCTCAAGCAGCCTGACCGGGTTGGCTTCAGGGCCCTCGGGTGCGAGGCCTCGGAAGAGGACGACCGCGGGAAGCGGGAAGGCGATGAGCGCACCAATGAGGCTGTTGCGGATGAGCGAGCGGCGTCCGAAGCCGGACTCCTCGTTCGCCTCAGCGAAGACTTCGACGGCGCGATCACGTGTTGATTCCGAGCCGCGCGTCGGGTGACGCATGTCAATGCCCTCTTGGTCGTGCATGAGAGCCTTGCCCCAGTGCACAGCGCCGATACCGAGCGCCAGAAGAGCGAGAGCAAGACCGAGCCCGATGAACAGGTTGTTCGCCCGCACCGAGTTCAGGTTCTCCGGCTCGATGGGGAACATCATGTAGGCGGCGATCGCCCAGATGCTGCCCGCTGCCGAGAGGTAGAACAGCGTGTAGACGGTGCGTTCTGCGCGCTTCTCTTTCTTGGGATCCAGATCCGTCACGCGGGGCCGGTGCGGGGGGAATCCCGGGTTCGGTACCGCGTCTGTGGCCACAACCGCCGTGCCTACGGCAAGTTCAGTGCCGTGGCCGTGGTCCGACGAGTCGGCAGCGGCGAGTTCCGTGCCGCTGTTACCGTCCTGTGCCATTGTGCTCCTTAGTAGTTCTGCGCTGTGTCATTGCTGCTCTGCTGCTTAGTTGGATCGCGCCGTGATCCACACGGTGAGCGCGACAATTGCCCCGAGTCCGAAGATCCAGATGAAGAGGCCTTCGGCGACTGGGCCGAGGCTTCCAAGGGCGTGTCCACCGACAGTCGAGTTTTCCTGGGTGAATTTGAGTGCGGTGATGATGTCGCGCTTGTCCTCGGGGGAGAGGTTGGCGTCGTTAAACACAGGCATATTCTGCGGGCCGGTAACCATGGCCTCGTAGATGTGAACGGGCTCTACGCCGGTCAGTGCTGGTGCGTACTTGCCCTCGGTCAGCGCTCCACCTGCACCTGCAACGTTGTGGCACATCGCGCAGTTGACGCGGAAGAGTTCTGCGCCGTTGGCTGCGTCGCCGTCAGCCTGGAGCAGTGACTCGTCGGGGATACTCGGGCCTGGACCCGTTGTCGCAACGTACTCGGCGAGGGCGCGAACCTGCTCGTCGGTGAACTGCACCGGCTTCACCGGAGCCTGTGGGCCCTGTGCCTGCAGTGGCATGCGGCCGGTGCCGACCTGGAAGTCGACGGACGCGGAACCGACGCCGATAAGGCTTGGTCCGTCGTCGGTGCCCTGAAGAGCGAGACCGTGGCAGCTGGCGCAGTTGGCCTGGAAGAGCTTCTTGCCTTCCTCAACGGTGCCTGCGCTTGCGGCGTGGGACGTTTCAGCGCTGGCCGTCGTGGTTGAGAACGCGGCGTACGCTCCGCCGGTGAAAAGCAGTCCGACAGCGATCAGTGCCGTTGTCGCCAGTGGGGAGCGGCGTCCTGTGTTCCTGCTCTGACGAGGGGAACGTGTGTGAGTCCTAAACATTCGCGTGCAGTCTTCCGGTTCTATTTCAGTACGTAAATGACGAAGAAGAGGCCGATCCAGACCACGTCAACGAAGTGCCAGTAGTACGAGACGACGATCGCGCTTGTCGCTTCCTTGTGGCCGAAGGTCTTAACGGCGTACGCGCGGCCGATGACGAGCAGGAACGCGATGAGTCCGCCAGTGACGTGGAGACCGTGGAAGCCGGTTGTGAGGTAGAACGCCGAGCCGTATGCGTTCGACGAGATCGAGACGCCCTCGCTGACGAGCGTTGCGTACTCGAAGATCTGGCCGGCGACGAAGATGGCGCCGAGCGCATAGGTGAGGAAGAACCACTCGACCATGCCCCACTGCGAAGGCTTAGGGCCAACCGACCGCGGCTGCATACGCTCTGCAGCGAAAACACCGAACTGGCAGGTGAACGACGACGCCACGAGGATGATCGTGTTCGTTGTCGAGAACGGAATGTTCAGCAGCGAAGTCTCGCTCGCCCACAGGTCAGGTGCGACCGAACGGAGGGTGAAGTAAATGGCAAACAGGCCGGCGAAGAACATTACTTCGCTGCCGAGCCACACAATGGTGCCAACGGCTACAGGGTTTGGCCTGTTGATCTTTTGGGCTCTCGCCGCGTAGTTCAATGAGGTGCTCGTCACTGTTCCATTATGGCCGATATCCCCGGCGGTTTTTCGCATTCGGGGGCACTGACAGCCAAGTCTTTACTTAGGTGTGCCTTAGTTCAGTCCGGGAATGTGCAGTGAATTCGTGGCGGAAGGGTCGCTCGATAAGCTGGGAAGCATGACCGACACCGTCACCTGGCCGCAACTTCTCTCGACATTGCTTCACGGCGATGATCTCAGCGTCGCTGAGGCGACCTGGGCGATGGAGAACGTCATTAGTGGGCAAGCCACTCCGGCGCAGATCGCCGGGTTCCTCGTCGCGCTCCGCGCGAAGGGCGAATCGGTCAACGAAATCGTCGGTTTCCGCGACGCGATCCTCGAGCGGGCCGTTCCTCTTCCGGTGGATTCGATGGCGCTCGACATTGTCGGTACCGGCGGAGACAAATTTGGCACTGTCAACATTTCGACCATGGCGTGTGTTGTCGTCGCGTCAACCGGCGTTCCTGTGATCAAGCACGGCAACCGTGCGGTCAGCAGCGTGTCTGGTGCGAGCGACGTGCTCTCTGCGCTGGGAATCGACCTGACCCGCTCACCTGACCAGGTGGCATCCGCTCTCAAGGAAACCGGGATCACTTTCGCGTTCGCGTCGGCGTTCCACCCCGGGTTCCGTCACGCGGCACCGGTGAGGGCCGATCTTGGCATCCCGACGGTCTTCAACTTCCTCGGTCCGCTCTGCAATCCTGCTCGACCCGAAGCGTCGGCGGTCGGCGTTGCACAACTCGACCGTGTGCCTCTGTTCGTCGGCGTCTTCCAGACCCGCGGTGCAACGGCGCTGGTCTTTCGCGGCGATGACGGCCTCGACGAGCTCACAACGACGGGGCACTCCCACATCTGGGAAGTCAGCAGGGGATCGGTCACCGAACATGACCTTGACCCACGTGACCTCGGAATCCCGCTGGTGAAGATGAGCGAATTGATCGGAGGCGACCCGGAGCACAACGCTGGTGTCGTTCGGCGCGTGCTCGCCGGAGAGAAAGGCGCGGTTCGGGACATCGTGCTGCTCAACGCCGCGGCCGGACTTGTCGCCTATCGGCTTGCTGAGGACCCGAGCCAGATGCAGGTTTCTATTCTTGATCGGTTCGCGGCGCAGCTCGAGGTTGCCAGGGAAGCGCTCGACTCGGGTCGTGCGGCCGCGAAGCTCGATCAGTGGGTTGCTGGCGCAAGCGCTTAAGGCTTACCTTCGCGCGCTCTTCGGCGCTAGGTTGAGTGTCAGGCCCCGCGTGACACATCTATTCGCCACATTCGCCACCTGGAGAGAGTTCAATGAAGAAACTCATCAATGACCCGAAGCACGTCGTCGACGAGGCGGTAGCGGGGTTCGCTGCAGCCCACGCCGACATCGTCCGAGCATCGACTGACCCCGTCTATGTCGTGCGCACTGATGCGCCACAGGCCGGGAAGGTCGGCATCGTTTCGGGCGGAGGAAGCGGACACGAGCCTCTGCACGCCGGCTTTGTCGGCTACGGCATGCTCGACGCCGCCGTTCCCGGCGCTGTATTCACCTCACCAACGCCCGACCCAATAGTCGCGGCCACAAAAGCCGTCGACGGGGGAGCAGGTGTGCTTCACATCGTGAAGAACTACACGGGGGATGTCCTGAACTTTGAGACGGCTGCCGAGCTGGCTGCCGCTGACGGCGTCGAAGTCCGCAGCATGATCGTCAACGATGACGTCGCCGTGCAGGATTCGCTCTACACTGCTGGACGTCGTGGGGTTGCTGGCACCGTGCTCGTCGAGAAGATCGCAGGGGCCGCGGCCCAGCGCGGGGACTCGCTGGACGAAGTGACGGCTGTTGCAGAGCGGGTCAACGCCAACGTGCGATCGATGGGTGTCGCTTTGACGCCGTGTGTGGTGCCGCACGCCGGTGAGCCGAGTTTCACGCTGGCCGAGGACGAAATCGAAATCGGGATCGGGATCCACGGTGAACCAGGACGCGAGAAGATCAAGCTCGAATCGGCGGATCTGATTGTTGAGCGGTTGCTCGGGCCCATCATCGATGATGTCCCGTTCAGCTCGGGGGATCAGGTCCTGCTGCTGGTGAATGGCATGGGCGGGACTCCGCAGGTGGAGCTGTATATCGCTTACCGCCACGCGGCCGAGGTGCTCCGGGGAAAGGGGATCGACGTCGTGAGGTCTCTCGTCGGCAACTACACGACATCCCTGGAGATGCAGGGCATGTCGCTTTCGGTGCTCAAGCTGGATTCCGAACTCACCGAGTTGTGGGATGCGCCGGTGCAGACCGCCGCGCTCCGCTGGGGTCGCTGACGCTCCTGCCGCCGCTGTATTCGTCGAGGTCTGAAAGGGCAATTCAATGACATTGGGAACTTCGTGGGCGATCGACTGGACGCGCGCGTGCGCGGCGGTCATCGCCGAGCACCGTGTTGAGCTGATCACCCTTGACCGTGACATCGGCGACGGTGATCACGGCGAGAACATGGATCGCGGATTCTCGGCCGTGGTGGGAAAGCTCGACGATCTCGCGAGCGATGCGACGCCGTCCGATGTCCTCAAGCTCGTGGCCACGACACTGATCTCGACGGTTGGAGGGGCGTCCGGTCCGTTGTTCGGTACGGCATTCCTCAAGGCGTCGGTTGCTATCGGCTCCGAACCGCAGCTTGACTCAGCGGCGGTCGTTGCGCTCCTGCGCGCCGCTCGGGACGGCATCGTGCTGCGCGGGAAGGCGGAAACCGGCGACAAAACGATGATCGACGCGTGGACTCCAGCCGTCGACGCCGCTGCCGACGCGCAAGCTGCCGGTGAGGACGAGGCAGCAGTCCTGGCGGCAGCCGCCACTGCTGCCGAGCGGGGCGCGGAGGCGACAGAACCGCTGATCGCGCGCAAGGGACGCGCCAGTTATCTGGGCGAACGCGCGATCGGCCACCGAGACCCGGGTGCCCAGTCGACGGCGCTGCTGTTGCGGGCCGCTGCATCGGTCGCGGCCGGCAACGGTGAAGCCCACAGCAGTGACGCCAACACCAGTGGAACGGAATCGTGACCGTCGGCATCGTTCTGGTTTCGCACAGTGCGCTCATCGCAGAGGGGCTCGTGCAGCTTGCCAGACAGATGGCGCCGAACGTTGCCCTTGTCGCCGCTGGTGGCACGGACGACGGCGGGATTGGGACAAGTTTTGACAGGGTGACAGCGGCCATCGCCGACGCCGACTCCGGGGGAGGAGTCGCAATTCTGTGTGATCTCGGTTCCGCGATTCTCACGGCGGAAACAGCGCTCGACTTCCTCGATGACGCCGCGCAGGCATCCGTTCGCATTATTGACGCCCCGCTTGTCGAGGGCGGAGTCGCTGCAGCGGTCGCCGCCCAGACGGGCTCGGACCTCGACGGTGTCGAGGCCGCCGCTCGCTCGGCCGTCGACATTTTCGTTGCTCCGCGCACGGGGACGGATCAGGCAGGAGCGGCAACGCCCGGCTCACAAGCCAGCGCGCCCGCTGCGCCGTTCACGGGATACTCGCGATCGGTGACCATTCTCAATCGCGACGGGCTTCACGCCAGGCCGGCCGCTGACTTCGTCAAGCTCGCGAGCACCTTCGCCCCTCGAGTGACCGTCAACGGTCGGGACGCGAAAAGCCTCCTTGCGATCATGGCGCTCGGTCTTGTCAGAGGCAAGATTGCGGAGATTGCGACGGAAGACCCGGCCGGACGGGAAGCCGTCGACGCTCTCGCCGATCTGGTCGAATCGGGCTTCGGGGAGGCGTGAGCGAGTCCATTCGGCGCATTTAGCACGGGCCAGTCAAAACCGCAAATCGGGCGTACCATGGGCGCATGGACACGTCAAAGAAGACTCAACCGGATCCGGGCCACAACGGACGGCTCGTCCGTAGCGCGGCGTGGGTCGATCGCAAGCTGACGCCCGTCTTCGGGCCGCCGCCCCTCGGGCCGTACGGCATCGAAGAGGAACATGCCGCAGCGCCCTGCCCCGTGTGCGGCCATCCGATGGGGGAGCACGTGATCGACCACTCCACCCCGAACGCGATTTTGAACTGCCCTGCTCCGATCGACCGCAGCCTCGAGCACGAAAATTCCTCGCCCCTCGACGAACTGGGGATGCCTCTGCGTGAGCCGAGACGCTCGCGCGCGAACGCTCGCTGACGGCGCTCGGGTGCCCTAATCTCGAGGTAACCCGGTGGGCGGCTGGTCCCCGGCGCCGACAGGAGACCAGTGGCCACCGAGCAATCCGCGTCGCCCCACGTTGCAGCGGTGCTCGCGGCCGCGGTGCTGTGGGGAACAACCGGCACTGTCGCGTCCTTTGCTCCGGAGGGCAGTTCACCATTGCTCGTCGGTCTCGCGACCTTCGGTTTCGGCGGCCTGTTGCTCTTCCTCCGCTCTCCGCGCGACATTCTGGCCTTTCTGCGGCGCCCGGGGACGGCCTGGCCCTGGCTTCTCCTCGGTACGGTGGGCATCGTGGTTTACCCAACCACTTATTATTCGTCGATGAGTTTCATCGGCGTCGCCGCTGGCAACGTTGTCGCCCTCGGCTCAGGTCCCCTGTTCGCCGCCCTGCTTGACCGAACGCTGCGCCGCAAACCGCTTACGGCTCGCTGGGGCATCGCTACAGCCGTTGCCATCGTCGGAATCGCGCTGCTCTCCTTCGGTGTCACGCCTGGCGGCGGGGGAGAGGCACCAACGACCGGCTCAATCGTGGCAGGAGTCGCGCTTGGCCTGCTCGCTGGCCTCGGTTACGCCGCCTACTCGGTCGCCGCCTCGGCCATCATGACCACCGGCGTTTCGTCTGCCGCATCGATGGGGGCCATGTTCTTCGCGGGCTCTGTCGTCATGGTGCCCTGGTTCTTTCTCGCGGATGCCGGCCCGCTTGCCGAGCCACGTGGCATCCTGATTCTGATCTATCTGGCCGTCGTTCCAATGGCTCTTGCTTACCTCGCGTTTGGATACGGACTACGGATGCTGTCGCCAGCGACAGCGACGACGCTCACGTTGCTGGAACCTCTCGTTGCGACATCTCTCGCCATTGTCATCGTCGGTGAACGGCTTCAGCCCGTCGGGTGGGTTGGATTCGCGCTCGTCGGCGCCGGCCTGGTCGTTATCGCGACGGCCGGGGTGAGGAAAAGCACCCGTCAGTCGACGAAGGGCCGCGAGGCCCTTACAGGAGGGGAGCGGGGGGATGGCGCACGGAAGCGCAGCTGACCGATGCCCCCGATGTGGGGTGAGCCGAAAGAGTGGGAACGGGGTTACGGTGAGGAAACCGGAAACGCGAGCAATCCTCAGTTGTGTTTTGCCCGAGTCCGGCCCCACATCAACCGGACGTTCAGGAACTCCAGATGACGCTAAACCAGCGTCGACGCGGCATGCGTCGACACACTCCCTTCATCGGCCACTGCGCACACGTTGCCCATCGATGAGCGCAACGATGATGGCGGCAGGGGCGCTGCCTCGTGACGGTGCGGTCGAGGAAACCCCTCGATCCTGGCCGGTTGGGGAGTGGGCGCAGGCACGCGGCGAACGCCCACCGGGGGCGATCATCATTCCGGCGCACAACGAGGCCGCTGTCATCGTTCGAACCCTCCGCAGTCTCGCGCCGCTCTGCGCAAAGTCGGACGTCGAAGTTTTCGTGGTGTGCAACGGATGCACGGACGAGACGGCGGCGCTCGCTCGTGAGGTCCCTGGCGTGCACGTTGTCGAGATCGATGAAGCATCCAAAACCGCCGCGTTGAACGCTGGTGATTCCCTCGCATCGGGCTGGCCCCGCCTCTATCTGGACGCAGACATCGAGGTCTCACCGGAGACCGTGGTCGCACTCTTCGAAGAATTGGAACGACCGGGGGTCGTGGCGGCTCGGCCTCGGTTTGTTTACGACACGCACGGCGCCGCCGGCCCAGTGAGGGCGTACTACCGTGCTCGAAGCCGCATACCAGGGCAGCCGTCACGACTGTGGGGGGCGGGCGGGTACGCGGTGAACAGGAACGGCCACCGTCGATTTTCCTCGTTCCCTGCGGTGACGGCAGATGACTCGTGGATCGACATGCAGTTCGGCGAGCATGAGAAGTCGATAGTCCCAGCGATCCCCATGCGGGTAAGGACACCACGCGATGTGCAGGGACTCCTCGCTGTGCTGACCAGGCAACGTCGTGGGCAGCTTGAGTTGGGTGTGCCGTCGACAACGAGCAGCCGGGGGAGAGCTCTTCTGAGTTCGGTGCGCGGCCCGCGCACCGCAATCGATTTGGGTTGGTACGTCGTGCTGACCACTGTTGCCCGGCGCCGGTCACGGGTCGCCATGCGTGCCCGCTCTCGCACATGGGAACGAGACGCATCCACTAGGTCAGCGGGGGGATCGCAATGACTTCGAACAGCAGACCTGACGGAGGGACAAGATCCTTTGATTGCTGCGTCGTTGGTGCTGGGCCCATCGGCCTGACCTGTGCACTCGAGGCAGCTGAAGCCGGACTCACCGTTCTCCTCATTGACGCTGGTTCGAACAGCTCCGGGCGGCGTGACATTACCGAGCGTGCCGAAGGGCCCGACATCATCGTGGACCCCGACCGACATGCGCCGATCGAGCACGTGACCCGGCGTGGCATCGGCGGCACATCCTGGCTGTGGGGCGGCAGGTGTGTCACGTTCGAACCCATCGATCTCGAGCACCGCGATTTTGTCCCCGACTCACAGTGGCCGATCACTATTGACGACATTCGACCGTATGAGGCGGCCGCGGCGGACTACCTCGACTGCGGTAAAGCGCGGTTTCGAACCGACGCGGCGGACTGGGCCGGGCTCGGCGATTTCGAGATGTCGCAACTGGAACGCTGGTCAAGGCAGCCCAAGGTCGCCGCTCGTCTAGGCCGAAGGGTGGGGGAGCACCCCGGCATCACCGTGCTCCTCAAATCTCCTGTGATTGATATACAGTTCGGGCCGGAAGGTGCGGTGCGCTCGCTTGTCATCGACGACAAGGGGGAGCATCGTCAGGTGCACGCCTCGAACTATGTGATCGCGATGGGTGGCCTCGAGACAACGAGGCTGCTGTTGACGATTCAGCGTTCGAATCCGACGCTGTTCGATGGCGCAGGCGGGTCGCTCGGTCGCTACTACATGGGCCACGCAACCGGGAGTGTCGCGGACATCGTCCTGACCGAACCGGAGTCGGCCCGCGATATGAACTTCCATCGTGAGTCAGACGGTACCTACCTACGGCGGCGATTCACCCTGACCGAGGAAGCGCAGCGGCGAGAGGAAATCCTTAACACGAGCTTTTACCTCGATAATCCGCCGTTCTACGAGGTGGACCACCGTAACGCGACCCTCTCCCTGGTGTATCTCGGCTTGCTGATCCCGCCGATCGGGCGACGAATCCTCGCTGAGGGTATTCGCCTTCGCCACATCGGCACACGCCCCTGGCGCATCGGCGCGCACGTCGCCAATGTGTTGCGTCAGCCCTGGCGAGCGGCAGTCGACGTCCTAGACGTGCTCCGACACCGGTATCTCTCCACAGTTCGGAAACCCGGGTTCGTTCTCCGCAACGAGTCCGGCCGGTATGCCTTGCACTACCACGCCGAGCAGATCCCGAACGGGGAGAGCAGGCTCAGTCTTCTGCCAGGGGCTGGAGGTTCGCGTCTGTCCATCGACTACCGGTACACCGACCAGGATATCGACTCCATTGTTCGCAGCCACGAACTGCTTGATGAGCAGCTGCGTGCTGCCGGTCTCGGGCGGATTGAGTACCTTGCGAATACACCCGAGGGTGTACGAGCGGGGATCTGGGAGCAGGCCATCGATGGGTTCCACAGCATCGGCACGACGCGCATGAGCGCGAAACCGGGCGATGGGGTCGTCGACGCAGAGTGCAGGGTTCACGGCTCAAGCAACCTGTACATCGCCTCCAGCAGTGTGTTTCGCACGGCAGGGGAAGCGAACCCGACGTTCGTGGCGGCGTGCCTTGCGGTTCGTCTTGCGCGCCACCTCGCGCACCAAGCGTCGACGCTCTCGGCCGCCACAGCGATACCAGCGGTCGGCTTTCCAGCGACACCGTGAGGACTGCAGTCGAAAAGGGGTGGGGTAGTCCCGTCTTGCCCTCCAATCGGCCCGGGCGGGCGCTGCGGACAGCGCTTCATAGTTCTCTTGACATAATGTGCATTATCGGCACGGTGGGCGATAAACGCGACGGTAACAATCGCTGGTGCTATACGGGTCGAGTGCGGGACAATCGAGCACAGCGCACGCCAGTGACCTACGTTCACAAACCGGTTGTGCGGCGGACCAGACGGCGGGCAGCCGGAACCCGGAGGCGATCGTGTCATATTTCTTGAGGGTGAATCCCGCAGACATTTCACCGTCCGAAGTCAAGACAATCCGTCTGGTGAGCATCGTGGCCGGAATCGTCGCTGTTATTTTCGGAATCGCGATACTCTTCTGGCCTCAGGCGACGCTGACCGCAGTTGCGTGGTTGTTTGGTGTGTACTTCGTCGTCAGCGGTGCCTCACGCATCATCAGGGCGATCATGGCGAAGGGGCTCGCGGGTTCCTATCGGGCGTTCCTCGCCGTGCTCGGTGTGCTGCTGATAATCGGTGGTGTGGTCGTGCTGATCAACCCGCTCTTCGGCGTCACCGTTCTCGCGACCATCATTGGAATCACCTGGATCCTTGAGGGCATCGGCGTGCTGATGGACCTCCCACGCGGCAAAGGCGCCTGGGTCGGCGTCGCCTTCGGACTCATCAGCATCGCCGCAGGCGTCGTTGTCCTGTTTGCTCCGGTTGCGGCGACCGTCTTCTGGTTGCAAGTGACGGCGATCCTGCTCATCCTCGCCGGCATCATGCAAACGATTCAGGGCACCACACTTGGACGCTCCCCCCGAAGCTAGAGCGATCCGTCCGCTTTACTTGACATAAAACGTCGTAGCGTCACTCTGCGAGAAAGTCGCTCGTGTCCCCTACGTACCGTGTGTTGTTCTCCGGGATCGGCTGCACGGCGGCCAGGGCGACTTCTGCCGCGAACTCGCCGACGTTGTAAAGCTTTCCGGCCGAATCCTTGCGAGAACTGATCGCTCCCGGATTGGCGCGTTCGAGCAGCGTTGCGGTAATCGTGCCTTCGATCATGTCCCCCGAGACCACAACAAAGTCGATGTTGCGTTCGGTGAGCTCCGGCAACTTCGCGCGGAGAGCATCCTCTCCGGCCCGCTTCGACAGGGCAACAGGAATGTACTCCGGCATGGTGGGGGTGGTTCGAATGAAGTGCGCCTGGTGGCTCGTAACGAAAACGACTCGTGAGCCTTCGGAAAGAAGTGGCAGGGCCGTTTCGAGTACGTTCAGCTGGGCGTCCCGATTGAGCTGCATGGCGTAGTCCTCAGCCATGCCGCTCTCCATGCCGCCGGACGCGTTGAGGACAAGAACATCAAGGTTTCCCAGCTCTGTCTGTACGGTGTCGAGCATCGCCTTCACGCTTGCGGGGCTCGTCAGGTCTGCTCCGACGGTGATCGCAGTGCCGCCGGCAGCTCGGATCGAATCGGCGAGCTTGACGGCGCGTGCTTCCTTGTTGCGGTAGTTGATGACTACCCTCGCGCCGGCCTCGGCGAAGTACCGCACAGTGTCAGCGCCGATTCCGCGTGACGAACCAGTGACGAGAACGTTCTTCCCTGTGAGTGAACCTGGGGCAAGAGGGTTGGACACGGTGAACTCCTTAGACACGGGGCGGTACAGCCGGACAGAGGCAATTCCCGGCACCCGACACTATCAAGAAGTCGCGGTGCACCGCCTTTCGCGGACTGCTAGATTCGATCACAAGGCAAACCGCACAGGCGCATTGCTGAGCGACGAGGGGGTTTCATGGACTGGGTCGTCGAGTACAGCTGGATCATCTGGCTTGTGCTCATTCTTCTCTTCGTCACCATTGAGATGCTCAGCCTCGAGTTCACGTTCCTCATGCTGGCAATCGGATCGGCAATCGGCCTCCTCTCAGGGCTCCTCGGTGTCCCACTATGGGCTCAGTTTCTGATCGCAGCGGCGTCGTCTGTTCTCCTTCTTCTCCTGGTGCGACCGTCCCTCCTTCGTTTGCTTCGAAAAGGCGCAGACCCCGCCAAGAGCAATGTCGACGCACTGGTCGGTGCGACTGGCCGCGTCGTTCAGACAGTGTCAGGACACGGCGGTCAGGTGAAGCTCACCAACGGTGAGCTGTGGACCGCGAGCGTTGCGCCCGACTCAACCGCAACCAGCCTCGAGCCAGGAACGCAAGTACAGGTGTTGGCAATTCGCGGTGCAACCGCGGTCGTCATACCCGCAGAGAGGAACGCTTCATGAACAGCGCATCAGACGTTATCGGCACGGTGACCGCCTGGGTGGTCGGCGTTGTCGTCCTGATTTTCATCCTGGTCGTCCTGTTCCGGGCCATTCGAATCATCCCCCAGGCATCCGCGGGCGTGGTCGAACGTCTCGGCCGCTACCACAAGACCCTCCAGCCGGGACTGAACCTTCTCGTTCCGTTCATCGACAGGGTTCGTCCGCTGATCGACATGCGAGAGCAAGTCGTGTCCTTCCCTCCTCAGCCCGTGATTACCGAGGACAACCTTGTGGTTTCCATCGACACGGTTGTCTACTTTCAAGTGACGGATGCTCGCGCGGCCACCTACGAAATCGCCAACTACCTCGGCGCGGTCGAACAGCTCACAACCACAACGCTGCGCAACGTTGTCGGTGGTCTCAACCTGGAAGAAGCACTCACCAGCCGCGACAACATCAATGGCCAACTTCGGGTCGTGCTCGATGAGGCGACGGGTAAGTGGGGAATCCGCGTCGGCCGGGTTGAGCTCAAGGCCATCGATCCTCCCCTCTCGATCCAGGACTCGATGGAAAAGCAGATGCGCGCCGAACGAGACAGGCGTGCGCTCATCCTGACTGCTGAAGGAACCAAACAGTCGGCGATTCTCACTGCCGAAGGTGCCCGTCAAGCTGCGATCCTCAGCGCCGAAGGTGATGCGAGAGCCGCCGTGCTCAGGGCTCAGGGTGAAGCCGAGGCGATCACGACCGTTTTCGACGCGATTCACCGCGGAGACCCGGATCCGAAACTCCTCGCCTATCAATACCTGCAGACACTTCCAAAGCTGGCAGACGGCTCAGCCAACAAGCTGTGGATCATTCCATCCGAGCTGACGGAAGCGCTTAAGGGGCTTGGCAAAGCATTCGTTCCTGGCAAGGGTGATGACCAGCCTCACTCCCCCGCCGCGCCCGCCCCCGATTTGCCGTCGAGCGTTTCCACGGCAAATGTTCCTCCATCGTTTCCGACGGCACCGTCTACCCCGCCAGCTCCCCCGTCTTCCCCGCCGGTTTCTGAGTAGCACCCGTGGCAGACGATGTCACCGCACGGTCTGCATTCCTGGCACCGCAGCTCCCCCGGGTGTTAGCGCACAGGGGGCTCGCGCTGCATGCACCGGAGAACACGATTGCAGCATTCCAGGCCGCAGTTGACGTCGGCGCTGAATACATCGAGACTGACGTCCATGCGACGGCTGACGGGGTTGCGGTCCTGGTGCACGACCCTGAGATCGTGGTCAATGGGATCGCCCGAGCGGTCAGGGATCTGACCCTGGATCAGCTTCGCCAGGTAGACCTGGGAGGAGGCCACCGCGTCCCAACACTCGCGGGAGCCCTCGTCGCGTTCAGCGGCATCCGGTTCAACATCGACGTGAAAACAGAGCTCGCGGCAGGGCCAGCCGCGCATGCGATTCGCGCCGAGCTGGCCACCGACAGAGTGCTCGTGACCTCGTTCGACGAGGGCCGACGTCTGCGCGCGCTCGACGGGCTTGACGGCGTCGTGAGCTCCGCTTCGTCCCGCTTGTTCACACGAGCCCTGCTCGGTGCGAAAGCGGGAGTTCCTTCGCTGGTCCGGCGTTCGCTCGCGGGCGTGCCCGTCGTACAGATCCCGGAGCGCCACAGGAACCTTCGACTGGTAACGGCGAAGACCTTGCAGAGCCTGCACCGGGCGGGCATCGAGGTGCACGTGTGGACGGTGAACGACCCACGTGACATGGAACGTCTGTTGCGCCTCGGCGTCGACGGGTTGATCACCGACCGTGTGGACCTCGCAGTCCCCCTTGTTCGTGCCTGGCGGACGCGGCTTGCCGAGTCTGGGCGTTAGCTGCGAGTTTCGCGACGGCGGGAAGCTTCTCCCCAGTTTGGGGGTCTATAACTAGGAGAAGCAAGCGAAGAGGGGACCACAAAATGGCTGATCGCAGTTTGCGCGGAATGCGCCTCGGCGCCCAGAGCTTACAGAGCGAAGAGGGCGTCGTATTTTCAGAACGGACCAGGTTCGTTTACCTGTGCCCGGCATGTAACCACGAGAGCGCGCTGATGTTCGCCGCAGATGCGGAGGCTCCTGAGACTTGGGAGTGCCGGCATTGCGGACACGAAGCGGTCCTCATGGTGGGTTCGGAGCCGATCACGATCGACAAGTCGGACCAGAAGCAGGCACGCACCCACTGGGACATGCTGCTTGAACGTCGTTCTCGCGAGGAGCTCGAGGAGCTTCTCGAAGAGCGACTGTCGTTCCTTAGGGAACGACGAGGACTCAACAAGAAGGTTGGAGCCTAGCTCCACTCGACGAAATCGGGCGCTCGCTGTGCGGGCGCCCTTTTTGCTGCCTCGGTTTCCGCTGCTTCAGACTCGATCTTCAAGACGTCCAGTCCTCGGCCAGCCAGGGCGCTACACCAGCAGCTGGTCCCTCGTCGGTGCGCCCGTCCCGGATGCTGTTGCCAGCGTTGTCCTACCGCGTGCGACGCTGATGCGAGCAATGAGAAGTGCTGCGAGGCCGAAGGTCGCGACGACGGCTTCGATTTGTGCGCCATAGAGCATGGCCGGAGTTCTGGAATTGGACAATGGAACGGTCTCGACCATGGAGCCGGGCTCGAATGCCTCGATTTCGGTGAGCGTGCGACCGTCCGGCGCGATCATCTGGCTAGTTCCCACGGTTGAGACGTTCACGACGGTTCGGGACGATTCAATGGCTCGAAGCCGGGCAATCGCCAGTTGCTGCTGGTTTTCATCGGTTCTGCCAAAATCCGCGTTGTTCGTCTGAGCGAGAATGACCTGCGCTCCGCGGTCGACGGCTTCCCGGGTCAGCGCATCATCAACGATGTCGAAGCAGATCGAGATTCCGGCGATGACGCCATTCACATTGAAGATGTTGTCACGCGTGCCCGGCGTGTACTCGCGAGCCACAAGGCCGATCAGATCCGGAGCGAACGGTTCCCAGATCTCGCGGTCAGGAACGTACTCACCGAATGGCACGGGATGACGCTTGTCGTAGTAATCGAGCGCCCCCTCTCCGGAGCTCCACAGGAGCGAGGTATTGAAGTACTCGCCGTCTCGTTCAGTGATGGTGCCGGTGAGGATTGGTGCATCGAGCTGAGCGCCAAGGTAGTCGAGCACAGCCGCCGCTTCCGGAACGGCGAGCGGATCGAGGTCTGACCCGTTCTCTGGCCACACCACCATGTCGACGTCTTTGCCGACCACGTCAAGAGTTGCTGACGCCTGTGCCATAAGGATGTCGCCCGGCTCTCGCTGATCAAAGTAGCCTGCCTTGGCGTTGCCCTGTACAGCAGCGATGGTCGACGTTCCGCTCGTGACGATGGGGACTGCCGGGATCGCCAGTACCGCCGCAATCGCGGCGGCAGGAACAGCAACGCGTGTGAAGGCTGACAGCGAGCCTGGCTCTCGAACAACCTGAATGGCGAACGCAATAAGCCACACCATAAGGAAGCTCAACCCGCTGAGGCCCACCCACGCCACGAGCGATGAAAACGGGCTTTCCGACTGACTGAGCGCCATCCGGCCCCAAGCGAATCCACCGTACGGCCAGGTGCTGACGAGCGCCTCGCGCGCTGTCCACAAGCCGGCGACAACGAGGGGAAGCAGAACGAGGCGGCCCCATCTGTTTCCCCAGACAAGGGGAATGAAGCGGAAAGCCAGTGTAATGAGCAGTGCGCCTATGGCGAAAAAGATTGACTCGAGAACCGAGAGAGCAATCCACGGCACAGGACCCAAATACAGCGCGGTCCACGAAACGTGGACGAGATAGAAAGAAACTCCACCTATGAATCCGACCAGGAGAGCTCCCCAGGCGCTGCGCCCGATGAGTGTGATCAGGATTAGCGCGGCTCCGACGAATGCGAGCGGCCAGATGCCCTTGTCTGGAAACCCGGCATCGAGGACGGGTCCGGCGGCTGCGGCCACCAGAACGGCGGCAAGCAGGGGCAAGAGTGGGCGGGTCGGCTGCGTCACCTCCCCAGCCTAGATCGTCGATCGAGCGCCAACCTCACACGGAGCTGTACGCGACGATTCCGCGCCGGATCGCTTCAAGAGCCTTGCGGGCATTGCGCCCGACTCCCCCATCGGCAACAAGCGACAGTTGGTCGAGCAAGTCGATCGTCTGTTTCGTCCAACGCACGAAGTCTCCGGCAGCCATGTCGGCATCGAGCAGCACAGCGTTGAGCGTAGACCCGCGCGCCCACTTGTGCATCGCGATAGCGAGCCCCGTGGCGAGAGGCTCACTGCCTGGAAGCCGGTGGTCCTGTTCGGTATCGTCGAGCCGGGCCCACAAATCCTGAGTCTTGTCGAGAGCAACACGGAAAGCGCCGCGAGGCAAGAACCGTTCGGGCACCTGGCCCTCATCACGTCGCGGTTCGAACACGATACAGCTCGCCATCGCCGCAAGGCTGGCTGGATCGAGATCATTCCAGAGTTTCCGATGCAGAGCCTCGGCGACGAGCAAATCGCGTTCTCCGTAGATCCGCTTCAGGGTCCGCCCCGCCGAGCTCAACTCGAGTTGTCCGTCAGCGTTCGGAAGCAAATACCCATACTCGACGAGAACGTCGGTGACCCGATCAAAGATCTTGGCGACAGCGCCTGTGCGTGTCGCGATCTGTCGGGTGAGCTGGTCGGTTTGCTTCTTGAGTCGGAAGTACCGTTCGGCCCAGCGTGCGTGATGTTCCCGCTCGGGGCAACTGTGGCACGGGTGAGCCGAGAGCCGCTTCCGCAATCCATTCACCCTGCGCTGGCGCTTCTCGCGGTTCGCTCGCGTGGAATTGTCGGCTTGAGCGGCTCCGCGCTCCAGATCTGTGAGTTCACGCCTCATTGAGGCGTACTCGCGGAAGTCACCAAGATGACAGGTCATCGACTCCGCGTACTTCGTCAGCGACGCTTCCTGCTCCCGCACCTTGCGCGCGATTCCCACAACCGCCCGGTCTGCCTGGAACTGAGCGAACGATGACTCCAGGATTTCGCGTGTACGTTCGCGTCCGAACTGGTCGATCAGGTTCACGGCCATGTTGTACGTCGGCTTGAAGCTGGAGTTCAGCGGGTAGCTTCGACGCGAAGCGAGGGAAGCGACCGACTGCGGGTGCAGCCCCTCCTGCCAGGCGACGACAGCGTGGCCCTCAACGTCGATTCCGCGACGGCCAGCGCGACCGGTGAGCTGGGTATACTCCCCCGGAGTGATCGGCACACGCGCTTCGCCGTTGAATTTTTCCAGCTTCTCCAGCACGACGGTTCGCGCAGGCATGTTGATTCCAAGCGCGAGCGTTTCCGTCGCGAAAACTGCCTTGACAAGCTTCTTGCGGAACAGCTCCTCGACGACCTCTTTGAATGCAGGCAGCATGCCGGCGTGATGGGCGGCGACGCCACGTTCGAGTCCTTCGAGCCACTCCCAATAACCGAGCACTGCAAGATCTTCGTCCGGAAGCTGCGAACAGCGGTCCTCAACGATCGCGCGGATCTCGTCTCGTTCGTGAACGTCGGTGAGACGGATGCCTGAACGCAGCACCTGCGTTACCGCCTGGTCACAGCCCACCCGGCTAAAAATGAAGAAGATGGCCGGCATCAGATGGTGTTCATCGAGGAGGCGGATAACGTCGCCTCGATCGACGCGCTGCGCCGGCCGCCGGCCGCCCTTTGCGTTATAGCGGGAGACGTCGCCGTACTGCTTTGAGTTGAGGTTGCGCCCGCCGAACTGAGCCATCCGCACCAACTCGGGGTTGACCTGCGATGTCTCGGCCAGCGTTGGGGCCGCAAAAAGATCGATCAGTTTGCCGCGCATGAGAACGTGCTGGTCGAGCGGGACCGGCCGTTCCTCGGAGACGATGACCTCGGTGTGTCCGCGAACCGCTTGAAGCCAGTCGCCGAACTCCTCAGCGTTCGACACGGTCGCGCTGAGCGAGACCATCCGAACGGCCTCTGGGAGATGGATGATGACTTCTTCCCATACTGCTCCACGGAACCGGTCCGCGAGATAGTGCACCTCGTCCATAACGACGTAAGCGAGGTCAACGAGCAGGTCAGAATCCGCATAGAGCATGTTGCGGAGGACTTCCGTCGTCATCACGACAACGCGGGCCTTCGCATTGATGTTCGTGTCACCCGTGAGCAGGCCGACAGAATCTGCCCCGTACTCGGCGACGAGCTCCCCGAACTTTTGATTGCTCAGCGCCTTCATGGGCGCCGTATAGAAGACTTTCCCGCGCGGACTTTGCATGGCCGCGAAGATGGCGAACTCGGCAACGATCGTTTTTCCTGCACCCGTCGGAGCGGCGACAAGGACACTGTTTCCCGCTTCGATGCTCGCACACGCCTCGAGCTGGAACGGGTCGAGGTCGAACCGTTGTTTTTCGCGGAAGGCGTCGAGCAGAGGCGTTTTACGTCGGGAAGCCGCGTATCGTTCCGCGGGGCTGAGGTCTGCGGTCACAAAGCCAATTCTGCATCAAGTGCGGCCTGGCGTTTCGCCGCACGGCGATCATGGACCCACGCGATGCCATATGAGGCGAAGTAGAGCACCACCATCGGGATGGCGAGAACGAACATCGAAATGACATCGGCAGCTGGAGTTGCGATGGCGCAGAACAGGACGATCACCAGGATGGCAATGCGCCACGACTTGATGATTGTCGCCGCACTCAGCACTCCAACGAAGTTGAGCAGCACCAGGAAGACCGGTACAACGAACGCGATCCCTACCGCAAGAAGCAGTTTCAGAACGAAGTCGAAGTAGGTTCCGGCGTTGAAGAAGTTCGATGAGTTCGCCGGTGTGAATCCGACCATGAGTTCCACGATGTGAGGCATGACCCACCACCCGGCGGCGCAACCGGCGAGAAACAGCGGGACAGCGCTCAACAGGAATCCGAGAGCGTACCCGATCTCCTTGCGTGTGAGTCCGGGGACCAGGAAAGCCCAGATTTGATAAAGCCAGATCGGACTCGAGGCCACAATGCCGAGTGTCAGCGCGACTTTCATCCGCAGGTCGAATGCGCTCGTGACAGCGTCGAAGTTAAGAAGTGCCTGGCCGCGGTCGTCGGCAATCTCGGTGATCGGCGCGGCCATCTGGTCGATAGCCCATTCGGAAAAAACGAATCCAGCAATCATGGCGACGACAACGCCTGCGGCGATGATGAAAAGACGTTTCCTCAGTTCGATGAGGTGCGCGCCGAGCGACATCCGCCCATCAGAGCGCTTTCGCCCGGTGGTGCTCTGTGTCACGAACCCTACGGTTTCGTGTGTGCGTCTTGCGAGCCAGGCGCCGCGGTCTCAGTCGGTGCCGGAGTTGGAGCGGCGGGAACCGAGGGTGTCGTTGCTGGCGGAATGGGAGCTGTCGCCTCTGGAGCGTCAGTCTTATCGCTCTTGATCTCGTTCTTGAAGATCTTCATCGACTGGCCGACGCTCTTGGCGAGAGCCGGGAGCTTCGGTGCTCCGAAGAGAAGGAGCACGAGGAATACGACAATGAGCAGGTGCCAGCCGGTGAGGTTTGCTAACATGATCCATCCTTTTGATCTGTGCTGTTGGCCAGAAGTTTAGCGTTATCCCACGCTAGCGTGGGATTCCTGTCTTATGGCTGGGCAAGCCGTTCTCGTCATATCTGTCGAGAGCAGCCTGTGCCCAGTCTGCCACGCGTGTTCGTGCGGATGCCGGGTCGACCACGGTAACGGCCCCGGCGAGTCCTGCGACGAGTCGCTTGAGACCGTGTGTGTGGGCGAGGTGAAGGGTAACTCGGGTGCGCGTAGCGCTGACGGGAGTCGGTGCTTCGGTTGTGAGGTAGTCCGCGATGAGCGGAAGGGCGTTACTGTCGAGTTCCACCACCACTGTGAGATCGGTGTCGCTTGGTTCAAACAGCTTGTCCCCGAGCGTGATCTCGCCGGCACGCGAGCTCACGGGCTCCGTCGTCCGGGACAGAGCGCTCATCCGGTCGAGTCTAAATGTTCGCGTGGCTTCTCGGACATGGTCCCAGCCACGCATGTACCAGTCCTCGTCGAGGGACTCCAGGCGAAGCGGATCGACCGAACGCCGCTCCAACGCGCCTCGGGAGTTGAGGTAGTCGAACTGGATGCGGAAACCTCCGGCCACAGCGTCACGAATAACGCTCACAAAGCCATCGACCTCCGACGAACTCACCGCCACCTCACTGGGAGTTCCAGATGCGCCATGTGACAACTTGGCAAGGAGCGAGACGAGCACGCCCCTGTCAGTCTGCTCAGGCAGGGACGACAGGTACTGCAGACCGGCGATGAGCGCGGCGGCCTCACGTGCGGAAAAGCGCGGGGAATCATCTATCGCCACGAGGTGCGTGATGACGATCTCATCCCGCTCATCCAGGAGATCCCAATCGATATCAAACAGATCTTCGTGCTGGTATGAACTGGTTTCGCCCGGCACACCGGAGACGGCGATGAGATTGACGGAGTCCCGAATCTGTGACTCGGTGACGCCGAAATGGCGCGCCGCTTCAGCAACGGAAAC
The DNA here is from genome assembly GCF_003668565.1 of Mycetocola zhadangensis. Taxonomy (GTDB): domain Bacteria; phylum Actinomycetota; class Actinomycetes; order Actinomycetales; family Microbacteriaceae; genus Mycetocola_A; species Mycetocola_A zhadangensis. Next base: position 1,103,335 of record NZ_RCWJ01000001.1, on the reverse strand, counting down.
GCGTCCTTTGTCCATCAGGTATGGAACAAGAGCGAGCAGGAAGGCAAGCTTGTCCCTGCCATGCGGAGCAGCGCTAGCCACGATCGGACCCCTTGTCTGCGATGGGCTGGGTATCCCGGTGGCGCTCGACTGTGGTGTGATGCCTCGACAGCACCGCTGAACGGAGGCGGTCTGGCGTGAGTACCAGCACCTCTGGACCGTACCCGGCGAGCTCGTCGGCAAGCACATCAACATCCGTGTAGTGCAGTCGCAGTTCGTCGGCCCCAGCCGAGTCGAATCCCACCTGGGCGCGCTTAGAGAGCCGCGTGGCGGCATCCGTTCCTTGCTCAACTCGGATCACGGCCACCTGTGACTCCCACAGGGCATCAAGTTCGCGAAGTGACCGCTCAGCGTGTCCTGATAGCTCCGGTGGCACCCAGGTCTTCGACGTCGAGACGACCGGGCCCACGATGCGACTCAACAGGAACGTGCGGTTGTCGTCCACGTCTATATCGTGCGCGGATAGGTGCCAGCGGCCGCGGTGCTGCACGAGCGCCAGGGGCGCCACAGTTCGCGTCCTGCCGGCAGGCTCACCCGGTTTGAGATACGGGAACTTGACGATCGCGTGCTTGTCGAGGGCAACTCGAAGCGGGTCGAACGCGCTCTCCCGAATGCGAACCCGGGGCGCGTAACCGATGACAGGGTCGTCCGATTCGATCCCGAGCGAGTTGAGCTTGAGCATTGCCCTTTGCGACTCAGCCGACAGTGAACCCTGCCTCCAGACCGTCGCCGCGAGGGACAGCAGTGCAATCTCAGTCGGTGAGAACGTGATGTCGCTCGGCAGGTCGTATTCCCCTTTGGGAATGCGGTAGCGCATCGACTGGTTGTTACCCGGATCTCCGGGCTGATCCAAGGTTTCGAGCGGGATACCCAGCTCGCGAATGTCGTCTTTATCGCGCTCGAACTGCCGGTCGAGGCTCGCATTGTCGCCAAACTGTGAGTAGCGCTGGCGATACCCTTGAACCGTCGACAGAATCTCTGACTTGGTCAGGCCCTGCTCTGTGGCGAGGAGGGCGAGCACGAGGCTGAAGAGCCGTTCCTCGACGGGGACGGGCGCTGCAGCGGGGGGTTCTGACACAGCATCATCCTAGTTGCGTGCTCGATCCGGAGCGTCCCGGCTAGTCGCGGGCCGCCAGTTCTGGGTTAGTCGACTGTCCCGAGGATGTCGACGACGAAGACGAGGGTCGATCCGGGCGGAATGGAGCCTGCGGACTGGTCTCCGTAGCCGAGCTCCGGCGGAATGACAGCAATGATCTGGGAGCCGACCGTCTTGCCGTCAATCGCCGAAGCCAGGCCAGGGACGATTCCGTCGAGGCTGAAGACCGCGGGCGTGCCTTTGGTCCATGAGGAGTCGAAGATGCTGTTGTCTTCCCACAGGGCGCCCGTGTAGTGCACGACCACGCGGTCGTTCGCGGATACCTTTGCACCGTCACCGGTTTTGAGTGTGGCAACCTTCAGCTCGGTTGGTGCTTCAGATTTCGGGACGGTGATGCCAGGAGTTCCATCCGCGGCTGTGACGACACTCGGGAAACCGGACTGGAACACTGGCGTTCGTGCTCCATTGGCCTTAGCGAGGAACGAGTCGGTAATGTCGGCAACCATGACGATCGAGTCGTCGGGTGCGACGCGCAGCTGGGCGCTGCCAGCTTCGCCGAAGGCATCCGCCGGGCTCATTGTTGCGGCGATGCGCGATCCGACGGTGGCGCATTCGATGCTTGCAGCCATCCCCGGGAGCAACTGCGACGGCAGGTAGACGCCAGGCTCCGTATATGCGCCTTCCTCAACGGGCTCTCCCGTCGTTCCGTTGTAGAACGAGAAGCTCATCTCAACGAGCTGGTCTGCAGCGATCGGGGCACCGTCACCCTCGATGAGGGTGGACACCTGAGTCGAGACAGTCTTCAGCGGCGTCGGGAAGTCCACAGCGGGAGTCGTTCCGAGCTTGCCTGTCGCTTCCACAACGTTCGACGCGTCGCCGGAAGTGACCGGCGCCTCGCAGTCGCTGCCCGGCGCCTGGGCGCAGCCGGTGAGAGCGGTCAGGACGACCCCTGCGGTCAGGAGTAATGCGGGTGCCTTCTGCACGGTGCCTCTTTTTCGTACTGGAAAGTTCAGGGAGGGAATCGAGCCGGATGGCGTTCCCGAGAGAAGTCGGGTGCGCTGACGCTCACCCCGGGCCATCTTAGCCACGCGTCGTTTCGTCAGGCTCCGAATTTGCAGAGTCGCCCGTTACGGAGTCGAACGGTGCGGACCCGTGCATCCCTGTGTCAAGGCTCGACTGGTCTACGTCGGTGTCGGATTCCGTTGACTGTGACAAATCGGATGTCATCTGGTCGGAACCGAGACCCCTCGCCTTGGACAGTTCGGCTGAGTTGGCAACACTTCTCACACGCTTGCGCAGAATCTTGGCGCTGACATTCCGCTCACCCAATGCGCCGGGGGTCCACAATTCGACGTCTTCGTCACTGAAGTCGGACTTACTCGGCCGACGCTTGAGTTCCGGGAGAACCGCGCCGTCTGCCAGCTTGCGGGCGGTGATGAGGAAACCGGTGTGGCCGATCATTCGGTGGTCCGGTCGAACAGCAAGTCCTTCAACGTGCCAGCCGCGCACCATGGTCTCGCTCGAGTCGGGGTTGGTGAATCGTCCGGTTGCCCGAATGGCCTCGGCGACGCGGGACAGCTGGGTCACGGTGGCTACGTAGCAGAGGATCACTCCCCCAGGCTTCATCGCGTCGGCGCAGGCGTCAATGCATTCCCACGGCGCGAGCATATCGAGCACGACGCGGTCGACCGAGTTCGGTTCCATCGTGGTCGGAAGTGTCTCGGTGAGGTCTCCAACGGACACACGCCAGTTCTCGGGGTCGTAACCAAAGAACGTTGCGACGTTGCCTCGGGCAACATCCGCGAACTCGTCGCGCCGTTCGAACGACTCCAGGCGACCGGTCGGGCCGATAGCGCGGAGGATCCACAACGACAGGGCGCCAGAGCCGACACCGGCCTCGACAACGGTAGCTCCGGGAAAAATATCCGCCAGCCCCACGATCTGGGCAGCGTCTTTCGGGTAAATGATTGCCGCGCCACGCGGCATGGACATGACGAAGTCCACAAGCAAGGGTCGGAGGGCAAGGTACTCGATGCCGTCGGTGGTGGTAATGACCGATCCGTCTGGCAGCCCGATGATGGTGTCGTGGCTGACGATGCCTCGGTGAGTGTGGAATTCCTTGCCGGGCTCAAGGGTGATGGTGTTTCGCTTGCCCTTTGGCCCGGTGAGCTGGACCCGGTCTCCAATCCTGAACGGACCTGAGTTCTGGGGGCGCTCGTCGACAGGGGGCGGCGTGCCCGGGGTCGAAGAAGAGGTGTCTGTCATCGGGAAAGTCCTTCGTGTGCGCGTGCGCCCACAAGGGCGGCGAGGTCTGCACTCGTTTTGCCTGCGAGCGTTGGCCAGGTGGTGTGGGTGGGTGCCTCGTCGATCGAGACCGCGTGCGGGACAGCGACCGCGATGGTCCCCGCTGCGACGGCCGAGGCCAGACCGGCCCGTGAGTCTTCGATGGCGATGCAGTCGGCGATGTTGACGCCGAGCAGCCGTGCGGCTGTGAGATAGGGGTCGGGGTGGGGTTTGGGGTGCTCAACTTCATCACCGGTGACCAGGACGTCGAAGGCGTCAAAGGGGATGTGCGACACCACCTGCTCAGCCATTCTGCGAACAGACATGGTTACAAGGGCTGTTTTGATGCCGAGCGACCTGAGCTCCTCGAGCAGTTCCCGCGCTCCCGGGCGGAACGGAACCCCGTCGGTAGCGAGTCGGTTCTGAACCCGATTCGTGAGGTGATCGACGATGGCGTCCGCTGTCATGTCGACGCCGTGAGACTGGAAGACCTTGGCGGATTCCCAGAGGCCTGCGCCGACGAGGGTCATGGCATCCTCGTATGTCCAGGTGTGTCCGAAGGACTCAACCAGGTCTGTCTCCGCGGAGATCCAGTACGGCTCTGTATCGACGATGGTGCCATCCATGTCCCAGAGGACGGCGGCGGGAAGCTGTGTAGTCACGAGTTTCAATGCTACCTGTTGACGGACAGCGCCTATTCTGGAGAGAGGACAGGCGAGAGCCTGGAGTCACTGCAGCGAGGTCAACTCGTGGAATGGGGAACTTGTGCTGAATGGTCGGCTGCTCGTCGTGGCCTTTGAAGGCTGGAACGACGCTGGAGAAGCAGCCACAGGTGCGGTCCGTGTGCTGCAGGAGCAGCTTGACGTATCGCCGCTGTTCGTGATCGATCCCGAGTTGTACTACGACTACCAGTTCAACCGGCCGATGCTCGCGGCTGACGATGACGGACGGCGTCGCATCACCTGGCCGACCGCCACGATCTCCGGTCCAGCGAAGATGGCGGGGACCGACGAAGATCCCGCGCCCCTCGCAGATGATGCGGAACTGAGTGTCAGCGGCGCGAACGGCGCGAACATCTTCCTCCTCCTCGGCAGTGAGCCGTCCCGCAGCTGGAAGGCGTTCACCGCCGAGGTCATCGACGCCGCTCTCACGTACGACATTTCCACGATCATCTTCCTGGGCGCGATGCTCGCCGATGTGCCACACACCCGTCCCATCTCCATCTTCGCTTCGAGTGAAAACGATGAAATGCGCGGCGCGCTTGAACTGGAGAGAAGCAGCTACGAGGGTCCGGTCGGCATTCTGAGCGTTTTGGCTGAGGCGGCTGAGGACGCGGGCATTTCCACCCTCTCGATCTGGGCATCCGTCCCCCACTATGTCCACAATGCGCCGTCCCCCAAGGCGGTTCTGGCGCTCATCGACAAGCTCGAGGAGATCGTCGATGTCGTCATTCCTCGCGGCGACCTGGTTGAGGAGGCCGGCGAGTGGGAGAACGGTATCAACGTGCTTGCCGGTGACGACGAGGACATGGCGGCGTACATCGCGCAGCTCGAGCAGGCGCGCGACACCGTCGAGTCCCCTGAGGCAAGCGGCGAGGCCATCGCCAAAGAGTTTGAGCGCTACCTGCGCAAGTCATCAGACGGCAAGGGTGACGGCAGAAACGAACCTCCGACGCTTCGATAGCCGGAAGCTGCACCTGACGGAACGGTCAGGTGCAGCGACTCGCCGCCAGAGTCGTCAACGTCGCTGTGGTGTCACAACTCGACACCGAGCAAAGCGTTGATCGCACGTCGTACCAGTTCGGCGTCTGTCACTCCACGGCGGGCGGCCTCGTCGAGGATCGTCAACGCCTTCGGAGTGTCGAGGTCCACCCGTAGAGCCGCTCGGAGGTCCGCGAGCACGACGGCGGCATCGGCGCCGTCCGTTGCGTTATGGCCGAACGTCTGCTGCCATGCGGTGAGCCGCGCCGTTGCCGCTGAAAGCACCGAAGAGGTCCACTCCCAGTCGGAGCGGTAGTGATGGGCGAGAATTGCCAACCGGATCGACCTGGCGTCGACTCCATCATCGATCAGGCGCGAGACCAGAACCAGGTTGCCCAGCGACTTGGACATTTTCTCGCCCTGGTACGCCACGAGGCCCGCGTGGCTGTAAACGCGAGCAAGCGGGTGTCCGCTGAGCGCTGCTGCGTGGCCGGCACTCAGCTCGTGGTGCGGGAACACGAGGTCGGAGCCGCCACCCTGCACGGTGAAGTCTGTGCCGAGTTCCATTAGTGCGATGACTGAACATTCGATATGCCATCCGGGCCTGCCCGGGCCGACGCTGGAGGGCCAGCTGGGTTCCGTGTCGCGGGCCGCTCGCCACAGGAGCGGATCGAGCCGGTGCCGCTTGCCCTCCCGGTCGGGGTCTCCCCCGCGCTCAGAGAAGAACCGCAGCATCGTCCCTGCGTCGTAATTGCTTACGTCGCCTAAAGCCCATGGTCCGAGTTCGGCAGCCTTCGCACTGTCGAAGTAGATGTCATCTCCGACGCTGGAGTCGGGTGTGGGAACCGGGTATGCCGCTCCGGCGACGAGCAGCCGCCTGACAGCCTCCGCGATCTCATCGAGCACTTCGGTTACGGCAACGTAATTTTCGGGGGGCAGGATGCTGAGCGCTTCCATGTCGCCGCGGAAGAGGTCGACCTGACTCTGTGCGAGGTCACGCCAGTCGACTCCTGTCGCCGCTGCGCGTTCGAGCAGCGGGTCGTCAATGTCCGTGATGTTCTGGGCGTAGTGCACCTCGAGGCCGGCATCGAGCCATACCCGCTGCAGGGTGTCGTAGGCCAGGTAGGTTGCCGCGTGTCCCATATGTGTGGCGTCGTACGGGGTGATTCCACAAACGTAGAGTCGTGCGATGTCTCCCGTGTGCGCCTCAACCAGGCCGTCAGTTGCTGTGTCGTACAGGCACGGTGCAAGCGATTCGCCGGGAAGAGTGGGGACGAGCGGTCTGTTCCATGCCTTCACTCGTCCAGCCTAAGCTGCGTTGCTATGCCGCGAGGACACCGGTGCCCAGCAGGCCGAAGAGAACGAGACCAAGCACGATGCGGTAGATGACGAAGGGCATGAAGCTTCGCTTCGAGATGTAGTTCATGAAGAACTTGATCACGAAGATCGCGACGATAAATGCGACAACAGTGGCGATCAGTGTTTCGAGGGGGCCGTAAATTTCGGGGATGCAGCCGGTCGCGCCCTCGACACACGGGTCGGCGACGGATTTGTAGATTTGGAAGAAGCCACTACCCAGTACGGCGGGGATGGCCAGGAGGAAGGCGTATCGGGCTGCGGCAGCTCGTTCATAGCCGAGGAAGAGTCCGGCGGTGATTGTTCCGCCCGACCGTGAAACACCAGGGATGAGCGCGAGGGCCTGGGCTAGTCCGAAGATGATGCCATGGCGGTATCCGAGGTTCTCGAGTTTGAGATTTTTACGGCCGATCCAGTCAGCGATGCCGAGCAGGATGCCGAAACCGATAAGCATCGATGCCGTAAACCACAGCGACCTGAGTGTCGTTTCGATCTGGTCCTGGAACAGCAAGCCGAGGATGACGATCGGGAATGAACCGATGATGATGAGCCAGCCCATGCGCGCGTCGGGATCATTCCGTGGGATCTTGCCCACGAGGGCCCGGCACCACGCCCCGATGATGCGGACGATGTCCTTCCAGAACAGGATGACGACGGCGAGTTCCGTACCGATCTGCGTGATCGCAGTGAAACGGGCACCTGGATCTCCGCCGGTTCCGAGGAACTCGCCGACAATGCGCAGGTGAGCGCTTGAGGACACTGGGAGGAATTCGGTGAGCCCCTGGACGAGGCCGAGAATTATCGCGTTCAGAATGTCCACGGAGAGAAAAGTCCTTGCTGTTCGTCAGTACGTGCGCAGCAGGTCGGTCAGGACCCGCCTGCCAAAGACTAATGCGTCCAGAGGAACCCGTTCGTCAACACCGTGGAACATCGCCGGAAAATCGAGGTCGGGTGGGAGCAAAAGCGGGGCGAAGCCGTAGCCGGTGATACCCAATTTCGAGAGCGCTTTATTGTCGGTGCCAGCGGGGAGCAGGTACGGGAGTACCTCGGCACCGGGATCGTGTTCGTGGAGTGTCGAGATGACCGCATCGATGAGCGGGCCGGAGAAGGTGTTTTCCAGGCCGACGTCGCGGTGCATCACCTCAATCTCGATGTCCGCGCCGACAAGCTCCTGGACGGCGGCGAGCACAGCGTCCTCTTGGCCGGGAAGAGAGCGGATATCGAGGAGTGCCTCTGCGGTGTCTGGGACCACGTTGTGCTTGTATCCGGCCGTCAAGACGGTCGGATTGGTCGTTGTGCGAAGGGACGCCTGGATGAAGCTGGACGCGGTCCCTGTGGCAAGCGCGAGTTCGTCCGGGCCGACCTTCTGCGGGTCGACATTGAGGATGCGGGCAATTTCGCCAAGCAATTCGGTTGTCGTGTCCGTCAGGCGAATCGGCCATTCCTGTCTGCCGACAGCAGCGACGGCCTCGGCCAGCCGTGTGACGGCGTTCTCCCGGACTACGCGCGAGCCGTGGGCTGCTGGGCCGCGCGCGATGAGCTTCACCCAGAGGAGCGCTTTTTCGCCCGTCTGCACGAGGTAGGCGCGCTTTCCACCCAGGGTGATCGAATATCCGCCAACTTCGCTGATCGCCTCTGTTGCTCCCTCGAACAAATCGGGTCTGGTGTCAACGAGGTAGTGAGAACCAAGCACTCCGCCGTTCTCCTCATCGGCGAAGAAGGCCAGGATCAGGTCCCGTGCGGGGCGTTCGCCGCTGCGGAGGATGTCCGCGACAGCGCTGAGGATCATGGCGTCCATGTTTTTCATGTCGACCGCTCCCCTGCCCCAGAGCATGCCATCCTGGATCACACCACCGAACGGGTCGACTGACCAGTTGCGCGCATCCGCAGGAACAACGTCGAGGTGTCCGTGAACGACGAGGGCGCCACGCGAGCTGTCGCGTCCGGCTACACGGGCGATGACACTTGTGCGGCCGGGTTCTGAGTCAATGAGTTCCGGTTCGAGGCCGAGGTCACGGAGGTAGCGGGCGACGTATTCCGCCGCGATGGTTTCACCCTTGGACTTGCCCCCGCCGTAGTTCGTGGTGTCCATTCGGATCAGGTCCCGAGCCAGTCGTACGGTCTCGTCGAGGCCCGCGTCGAGGTCCGCGTCGAAAGAAGCGGCAGTCGTGTCTGGCGTTTGCGCGTCAAAATCCATGTCTCAACGCTATCGGTGTCGGCAGGAACCGGGTGTGTACTTTGGCCCCCGAAAACCGTGCTAAAGTTTTCTCTCGGCAGGGTGCTTCGGTAGCTGGCCAGAAACAGAAACAAAACAATGCGCGGGTGGCGGAAATGGCAGACGCGCTAGCTTGAGGTGCTAGTGCCCTTACGGGCGTGGGGGTTCAAGTCCCCCTTCGCGCACATTGTGAAGAACTGTGTTGAGACAGTAGAAAAGCCGGGCCTTCGGGTCCGGCTTTTCGCTTTTAACTCTCGGTGACGGCCACGCTCAACGCCCCACGCTCTACAACCGTGATGGGGCGACCCCACCGAACCGGAACGTCATCGCAGGCCTAGGTATGCGCCCGATATCTCGTTCAGACTCGGGACGGGTCGATCCGGGTGTGAGCCCTAGCGCTTGCCGCTCATCTTTTTGCGCAGCCACTCGATGCGCGACTGCAGCTGGGTCACACTGGCCTGCTGGACAGCGGGCCCACCGCAGATCCGGCGGAGTTCGGCGTGCACCAGGCCGTGCGGTTGGTTTGTCGACTTCGCGTACAACCCGACGAGGCTGTTCAGGAGGCTCCGCTGCTCCTTGAGCGTGCGATAGAGCGGGGGCGGCACGTCGTCCGGCTTCTCGGCTGTCGCGGTCTGGGTTGGACCGCTGCGGGTCGACTGGCGTTTCGCCTGCCTCGCCTGGCGCTGCTTGAGCAGTTCGTGAACCTGCTCGGGTTCGAGCAGTCCCGGTAACCCGATGAAGTCGAGTTCTTCTTCGGTTCCCGGTTCGGCCCATTGGCCAAATTCATCGCCGTCATAGACCACGCGATCGAAGGTGGCCGACGAAGACATGGCCTCGTAGCGGAACTCCTCGCCGAGCGAGTCTGAGCCCTTGGAATCGCGGTTGGCCTCGGCGACCATCGCGTCCTCGGGGTTCCACATGTCACCTTCACCGCTGCCGTCGCTTTTGCGGTCGAGGGCATGGTCGCGCTCCAGTTCGAGCGCGTTGGCAAGGTTCATCAGGTTCGGTACATCTGGGAGGAACACAGAAGCGGTCTCACCCCGGCGCCGTGCCCGCACGAATCGACCAATCGCCTGGGCGAAGAACAACGGAGTGGATGCGCTGGTCGCGTAAACGCCGACGGCCAGCCGCGGTACGTCAACACCCTCAGACACCATGCGGACTGCAACCATCCATCGGCTGGTACCAGCCGAGAACTCGTCGATGCGATCCGACGATTCCTTCTCATCGCTGAGAACAACGGTCGGTGGTTCACCCGTGATGCCGTGGAGGATTTTTGCGTACGCGCGCGCGGCCGTCTGGTCGGTCGCGATCACAAGACCACCAGCATCTGGGATGCCATGGCGCACTTCGCTGAGGCGACGATCCGCCGCCTGCAACACCTGGGGAATCCACTCCCCTGCCGGGTCGAGCGCTGTTCGCCAGGCCTGGGAGGTGATGTCTTTGGTGTTGCCCTCACCGAGTCGCGCTTCCATCTCGTCACCGGCATTGGTGCGCCAACGCATGTGGCCTGCATAGACCATGAACATGACGGGGCGAACGACGCCGTCGGCCAGGGCGCGGCCGTAGCCATAGTTGTAATCGGTCAGTGAGGTGCGGATGCCATCTTTGTCTGGCAGGTAGCTGACGAACGGAATGGGTGCCGTGTCTGAGCGGAACGGTGTTCCGGTGAGCGACAGTCGGCGGGTTGCTGGTTCGAATGCTTCCCGGATAGCGTCGCCCCAGCTGAGAGCGTCACCGCCGTGGTGCACCTCGTCGAGGATGACGAGGGTGCGATGCGACTCGGTGATCTCCCTGTGCAGCGCAGCCCGGACGGCGACCTGGGCGTACGTGACCGCAACGCCGTGATAATGGCTACCGTATCTGCCGTCGCCATTTGAGAAGGTCGGGTCGAGTCGGATGCCAGCGCGATGCGCGGCATCCGCCCACTGCCTTTTGAGATGTTCCGTTGGTGCAACCACTGTGATGCGATCAACAGTTCGGCGGGCGAGCAGTTCTGCGGCAAGTCGAAGCGCGAACGTCGTCTTTCCTGCACCGGGGGTTGCTGCGGCCAGAAAGTCGCGCGGCTCGTGGACGAAGTACGCGGTGAGCGCTTCTTCCTGCCAGGCGCGGAGTTTGGAAACGGTTCCCCATGCCGCTCGTTCGGGGAATGTCGGGGAGAGATGTTCGGCCGCACTGGTTCCGATTCGGATGCCTGAAACTGCGTCTTCGGACTTTGGGATGTCCGTTTCGAACTCTGTACTCACTGGATACCAATCTACCCGACCGCCGACGAACCGAGAACCGTGAAGCGTCTGGAACGAGCGAGTACGATGCTTCGAATGGACGCACATGTATCGGACGGCATCGCGGAAATCGTTGAGCGGCCGCATCCCTGGTCGCGCTATGTGGCGATCGGAGACTCCTTCACCGAAGGCATCGGTGATCCTGAGCCGACGCTGCCGGACGGACACAGGGGCTGGGCAGATCGTGTCGCTGAGGTGCTCGCACAGGGCGTAGACGATTTTGCCTATGCCAATCTCGCCGTTCGCGGAAAACTGATCGCACAGATTGCCGCCGACCAGATCGAGCCGGCACTCGAGCTGAAGCCCGATCTCATCACGATTTCGGCAGGAGGCAATGACGTGCTCCGGCCGGGGACCGACCCTGACGTCATTGCGCAGAAGGTCGAAGACGCGGTCGCCCGCCTGTCGCGTGACGGAGCGACGATCGTTCTGTTCACCGGTGTGGACGTCGGATTCTCTCCTGTGTTGCGTACCCTTCGGGGCAAAGTCGCAATTTACAACGAGAACCTCCGGAAGGTGGCAGCGACGTACGACTGCGTGGTCGCCGACCAGTGGGCGCTGACGGAAGTTCAGGACGCACGGATGTGGTCGAGTGACCGGCTGCACCTCAACCCGCTCGGACACCACACGGTCGCGCGGATGGTGCTTGATGCCCTCGCTGTGCCCAACGATCTCGAGCCACTCAAGCCCGAACCCGTGCCGCAGTCGACCTGGCGGCACGCCAGAACCGAGGACCTGGTGTGGGCTCGCCAGTATTTTGTGCCGTGGGTGCTTCGGCGCCTGCGACACCAGTCATCGGGTGACTTCATCACAGCGAAGAGGCCTCAGGCGGAGAAATTTCTTCGGACAGGCGAGATTCCGACCGGAGACTGACTCAGTCGGTGGGGTGGGTGATCCGCCAGCCTGTTCCTGCTTCTTCCAACTCGCCAGCCAGGGCAAGAGGCACGTCGATGACGGAATCGGCGACGGTGAACGTCGCCGTGCCAACCTCGGTGTCTGCCGCGCCGGAGATCAGTGGTTTCGCCGAGACGTCAACCGCGGCAGTGGCGTCCTGCCAGACGAGCACAGACGCCGATTCGGTCGCGACGATGTCCGTTGTGGCGCCCCACGGTGTCGTGTAGCTTCCGAACGAATCACCCTCGCTGACGAGAGGCAACTCCCTGAACCCCGCTTTCATGGTGTCGAGCAGGCTCAGCACAGACGAATTCAAAGCGCTGTGGTTGGGGGCGCCGAGGATCACTCCGACAACGGTGACGGTCTGAGCACCGACGGGAAGTTCAGCGGCGAACAGCAGGCAGGCACCAGCAACCCGGGTCGTTCCCGTTTTGAGTCCGACGACGCCGGCCTGGCCGAGAAGTTTGTTGGTGTTCTTCACCGGCCCGATGACGGGAAGTTCTGCGGATTGGCTCGCAACGATCTCGGAGAGGACAGGGTGGGCGATGGCCATTTGACCAATCCGAACGAGGTCAGCCGGAGTGGACCTGCTGTTCGGATCAAGGCCGCTCGAGTCAGCGAGGTGTGTGCCGGAGAGGCTGTTCTTGTCGAGCCAGGTTTTTGTTGCGGCCAGGAAGTTCTCCACAGAGCCGTATGCCCAGTTCGCGAGCGTGATGCTGTAGTTGTTTGCTGAGGGAAGCATCATGGCTTCGAGGAGCTGACGTTCGGTGAATACCGAGCCGACGGCGACTGGCGCGGCGGATCCGCCTTCAGCGATCACTTCGCTATAGATCCGCTGGTCAGCTGACGTGAGGGTCAGGTCCGGACCGGACTCCCCCGCGGCAAGCGGCATAGCGTCGAGGACGACGAGGGCAGTCACCGTTTTGGTGATGCTCGCCATGGGCGTCGATTCCTGAGCGCCTGTGCTGGAGAGCACCCCGTCGAAGCCGACGGCGCCAATTGCGCCGTTGCCGAAGGCGGGCCAGGCGATCTGGTTCACCGTCTGGGAGATGGTCTCGGTCGGCTCGAGTGTTGCTGCGGTTGCTGGCAGCGGCCGAAGTATCGCGAAGGCGAGGTAGCCGATGACGGCGAGGAGGAGAACGAGAACACCGAAGACGGTGAGCCTGCGCCGCAGGTACACCCGTCGGTCTGACAACGGCTGACGGGACTGATACACGGGGAACGAGTCTATCCGTGCGAGAGGGACGTCCCATCGGAGGCTCGCTGGTCACGGACTGCCCACAGGGCCACGGCACTTGCCGCAGCAACGTTCAGTGAGTCGACGCCGTGTTTCATGGGAATGATCACCGTCGTGTCGGCCGCTTCAAGTGCCTGACCGCTGAGTCCGTCTCCTTCGGCCCCGAGGGTCAGCGCGATTTTGTCCGGCAGGTTCGCGGAGAATTCGTCGAGCGTGATCGCGCGGTCATCGAGTGCGAGAGCGGCAACGTGAAATCCAGCGTGGTCGAGAAGCCGGCGGGCCTCGGGCCACTCCGGCATCCGGGTCCACGGCACCTGCAGCACCGTACCCATACTCACGCGCACACTTCGACGGTAGAGCGGGTCTGCGCAGCGCGGAGTGATGAGGACGGCGTCGGCGCCTATACCGGCGACCGCGCGGAAGATGGCGCCGACGTTGGTGTGGTCAACGATGTCTTCCAGAATGACGATCCGCGTGGCATCCCGAATCAGATCTTCCATCGGCAGAAGCGGTGGGCGGTGCATGGCAGCAAGAGCACCTCGGTGCATGTGGTAGCCCGTAAGCGACTCAAGTGTGGCTGCGTCACCGACGTAGACAGGGACATCGGGAAAATCTGCAAGCAACGGAGTGACATCCGCTATCCATTGTTCCTGCAGCAGGATCGACCGAGGGATGTGCCCTGCGGCGAGGGCTCGGGCGATGACCTTGTGTGATTCGGCGATGTACAGGCCGCCTGCTGGTTCGCTCACGCGGCGGAGGGCGACATCGGTCAACCGGGCGAAATCTTCGAGACCGTCGATGTCGAGGCTGTCAATCGGCACAAGTTGCACGCGGGTTGTCCTTCAGCTCTGTGGCGTAGTGTTTCGGAATCGCTTGATGCAAGTCACGAAACACTACGGACACGTGTGTTGTTTATGATCGGAACATCTGCGAGGTTCGGAGGTTCACATGACAACGCTCGCAAGCGCAACACCCACAGCAGCAGACATCGATCGGCTGAATGAAGCCTACGCGCTCCTGTCGGGCGGCAGGTTTGCTGTGCTCACCGGAGCCGGTTTGAGCACCGACTCGGGGATCCCCGACTACCGGGGGGCTGGAGCGCCGAAGCGCACGCCCATGACGGTGTCGCAGTTTCTTCTCGACGACGCCTCGAAAAAACGGTATTGGGCGGGCAGTCACCTGGGCTGGGCGATGTTCGATGCCGCGCGGCCCAATGCTGGTCATCGCGTTCTTGCCACTTTGGAGGATGCCGGCTTCGTCACCGGTGTTGTCACCCAAAACGTTGACGGGCTTCACGTTCGTGCTGGATCGAAACGAGTGGTTGACCTGCACGGGTCCATGGATCGGGTCAGCTGTCTTGTGTGTGGGCAGACGTTTGCGCGGGCGAGCATTGCTGCGCGGATCGATTCGGAGAATCCGTGGCTGTCGAAGCCGGATTCCGTCACATTGAATCCGGACGGCGATGCCGAAATCGCTTCGGTCGACGATTTCATCGCGCCCGTTTGTTCGGTCTGCGGTGGGGCTCTGAAACCGGATGTGGTCTTCTTTGGTGAGTTCGTGCCGTCAGACAAATTTGCCGAAGCCAGGGATATTGTTTCGACAGCTGATGCTCTCGTGATCGCGGGCTCGTCGCTCGTCGTAAATTCTGGCATCCGTCTTCTTGAACATGCACGCCGGAACAAACTGCCGATCATCATCATCAACCGTGGCGAAACTAAGGGCGACGCGCGTGCCAGTGTGAAGATCGATGCCGGTGCGAGCGAAACGTTGACAGCGTTGGCGGATCGGTTGCTCGCCTAGCGGGACTCAAGATCCGAGGAGCCCAGCCTCAAGTTCGGGAGCGAGGCCGACGGGTGGCCGGTCGGCGCGCTGCGGCGGTACTCCCCCGATGCTTTGGAGCCAGTTCCAGGTGTCGTGAACGGTTTCAGTGATGGGGCGGATCGTCAACCCAGCTGACATAGCTTTTGACACGTCGATGTTGAACATGGTGTCGTGGACTTCTCCGGGTGGTAACCAGATCGGCAGTTGGGTCCATGGTTCTATTCCGGCGTTGAGAACCGTCTCGGTCGACGTCCATTCGAGGTGTCCCGTTGAGTCGGTTGCGTCGAGGCACGAGGTGAGGAGTTCGCCCATGGTTGTGGCGGCGGGCTCGCTGATGACATTGACCGGACCCGAGACACTATTTTGTGCGGCGCCCAGAGACCACGACGCTAAATCGCGTGCGTCGATGTACTGAATACTCGCATTCGGTTTGCCCGGTGCCAGAATTGAGCCGCCTCGAGCTGCGCGGAGCAGCCACCACGGCAAGCGGCCGATGTTTTCATGTGGTCCGAGGATGAGGCCTGGCCGTGCAAGGAGTGAGCGGTCACCGAAGGCATCGAGAACCGCGCGCTCGGCGCCTGCCTTGGCGCGGGCATAGTCATCGAACGTTTCGTCGTCGGGTGAGCTGTTGACCAAGGGAGCATTCTCAGCGGAACCTGCTTCCGTCGGGAATCGGTAGACGGAGCAGCTGGAGACGTACACGTAGCGACCGGCATCATCCTTGAGTACGCGAGCCGTGTCACGCACTGCCGACGGGGCCCATGACCAGGTGTCTGCGACGATATCCCATTCGAGACCTGGAGTCTTGAGTGCCGCTAGCCCTTGAGGATCCGTGCGATCACCCACCAAAGGGGTGACTCCGGGCAACGGCTGTCGGGTCCCACGATTGAATGTGGTGACGTCCCAACCGCGACTGAGTCCTTCCTCGACCAGTGCGCGTCCAACGAATTCAGTGCCGCCCAAAACCAGAAGTCTCATCCGCCCATATAACCGTGTGCGGTTTGTCGAGGACCAGAGCGGTTCACTCCAGGCGTAACGGCGGGTCAGAATGGTGGTGTGTTTGGGTCTCTCGACTCGACTGTGCTCTTGCCGCTGTCGTCGTCGCCGGTGCTGTGACTGTCGCTCTTCTTCCTTTTCAGCCGCTCGACGAATTGTTTGTAGATGTTTTGGCGTCGGGCTTCGTCTTCGGCGGCTTGGGACAGCGGTTTACTTGTCGTGCTGTTCACGCCCGTTGCGTCAGAAGCACCTGCTGCATCCGTTGCGCCTGTTGCACCCGTCGGGTCCGTGTTACCTGTCGCCTCCGTTGGGCGTGCGTGGTCGGGTGGGACGGGCCCTCGGACCGGGTTCTCTGGGTGGGTGAGGTAGGTGCGGCCTTGCGGTGAGGTCCATTTCAGCACCCCGTCACCGAGTTGTTGGACTTGCCAGTCTGTTTCGTGTTTCATTTTGTGGTGCTTCGGGCAGAGGCTGGCGAGGTTGTCGAAGTCGGTGCCGCCGCCGGTGCTGAACGGGTCGGTGTGGTCGATATCGCAGGTGACGGCTTTGCGGGTGCAGCCGGGGAATCGGCAGTACCCGTCGCGGTAGCGGAGGAACCGTTTCATCGCGTTCGATGGTTTGTACTTCGTTTGCCCTAACGACAGTGCGACCCCGTTTTCGGGATGGGTCAGGATTCGGCTGAACTCCGGTGCCTGGGAGGCCAGGTCGCGGGCGGTTTCCGGGTCGATCGGACCGTACCCGTCGAGATTGCCGGGCTCATCACTTCTGCCGAGCAGGGTGAGTACCGGAACGGTGACCATCACGGTCGGCACGATCTTCCGGAAGGCGCCGACTGGATCCGCGCCGGGACCGGTGCAGGAGATTCGGTACACACCGGGCGCCACGGCAGAACCCGTACGCGGCGCGGTTGTGGTGCTGGTCCGGGTGTCGAGGTCTGTGTTGGTGTCGTGTGGGGGTTCGGTGGTGTAGCGGTGGGTGCCGAGTCCGGTGCCGAAGATTCTGGTGCCGGTCGGGTCGGGGGTGGAGAACTCTCCGGTGAAAGATTCGAACATCGCCCCGACGACCACATCAGCATCCAGTTGGGACAGGGTGCGCGGGTCGACCGGTGACTGTAACCGCATGGACTGTGCTCGGATGGTGGAGAACAACGCTTCGGCCAGGGGTGCGGTGGTGAACAGGCTGATCCATGCCATCCCGTCCGCCGCCGGCAGAATTTCCACCCGGCGGTCGCGCACGGATTTGATGCACCGGTCGACGGCGGAGTCCGGGTGTAACCGTTCCCGCAGCATCCGGGTTTTCTGCCGAAATCGTGCCACGGTCATCGTTTTCGCGAACGGTAACGCTGTCTCTTCCAGTTCGGCGGCAGCGGCGTCGGACAGGGTCGAGCTTTGATCGACAAGTTGCTGGGCATGCCGGTAACTGATCTCCCCTCCCCGGAGAGCGTGCAGGGTGAGTGGTAGTCGGTGCATCAGGGCGGCGCTGTCCTCGATCAGCCCGGTCGCGGTGCGTTCCGACACCCGTAAGGTGCAGGCCAGTTCGGAGACGAAGGACCGCAACGCCAAATCCTGACGCTGCGAGGTGGTGCGGGGGTGCTCGGTCGGGGTGACGCCTTCCTCGTTCGTGATCGCGAGGATTCTCGCCCGGTCAATGAACTCGACCTTCCACGCCGCCTGTTTCGCCTCGAGCTTCTCGACCTCAGCGACCGCGTCGATCAGGGTGCTGCAGACATCCGCGACCCGGGCATACTCCGTCGGCGGCGCCGGAGGCGACGGGGGTGGTTCAACAGCCCAATCCTCACCGACGTCGTCAGGGTTCGGATCCGGCGGAACATCGGCCTCCCAATCCGGGCCAGGCTCACAGTCGGGAGTGTCGGGATCGAAAGGGTCGGGCCCGCAATCGTCGAGCTCGCACCCGTCCGACTCGGAATCCTCGAAAGGCACACAGTCCCAACGCGGATCTCCCATGCCTGGCGCCGGTGGAAGATCGATCGCTTCCGGGAACGGATCAACCTGAGCATCATCGTCTGCACGGAGTGCGGGGTCGGGAACGAAATCAACACCGAAATCACCACCGAAATCAGGATCAAGATTGACCCTGGGATAGAGCTCGATACCGCGATCAGGATCAGGATAAGCAACGCCAACAGCATAAGCACGAGCAGCAGCGTCAGCCGCGTCAGCCGCGTCAGCAGCATCGGCAGCGGCAGCGGCGTCGGCAGCAGTAGCGGCAGCGGCATTGATAGCGGAAGCGGCATTGATAGCGGAAGCGGCAGCAACATCGGCAACCAAAGCCGAATCTCCACCCGAAGCGGCGTCGGTAAGGGTAGCGGCGCCGGCAGGGGTCGCAGCTTCGACAGGGGTGGTGGCGTCGGCATCGGCATCGGCATGGGAAGCAGCAACGTCAGCAGCATCGGCATCGTCATCGGCGGTAACGGCGGCGTCGTCGGCTGATGTAGGCGTGGGTGAAGATGCATCGACAGTTGCGGGCGCCGGCGCAAGTGGATGTGCGTTCAGTGGCTTCGCAGACGCATCTCCACGGCCATCAATCGCAGCGCCCGGGCGGACGATGTCAGCCCCGGGTGGATCGTGGTTCTCGTCGCCGGAAGGCCCGACTTCCCTGTCGTTCTCCATAGCTCAAGTCAACACCACACCACCGACATAGCTTCGAATCTAAGTCGACCTGTGGACAAGCGAAGCTGAACACAAGTTCGATGAGGACCAAGCGCCCAAACAAGTGCGCCCTCAGTTCTTCGAAGCGCTCCGCCGCGTGTTGTCGAGGTCGATAAGGACCTGTTCGAGCTGCTCAGCCGACGAACGCCACGCAGACGCATCGTCACTTGCCGTGTCCTCGGCATGCAAAGTCACAACGGGCTGCCCGGTCGCGCTGCCGGTAAGTAAACTCCGCTGCTGCGCACGGGAAACGCCGACAATCACATCGGCTCGACGCGTCATTAAGCTGCGAGTGAGCGGAAAACGCCACAGCAGAAGCCGTGTTCGCATCGACCACGGCGCATCCGCCCGCGCTTCAGGGACACCGCCAGCAATGACAAGGCCGTAGCGACGACCGAATCCTCCCCAGGTCGGCGCAGGCGAAAACATCACGTCAGCCCCGATCGAATTGAGCCGGCGTCCGGTTAGAACTTCGTTCGGACTCAGTGGACTCGGCAACAGCTCCCACGGCAGGTCCGGTAAAGCCTCCAACCGCGTTCCTGGGCCAACGAGCATGACGAACTGTCGACGCTCAGCCAGCGCGTGAATGAGCCCACGACTCATCCGACTCAGGTGGTCATCGGGATCATCGGTCACCCACCGACAATCAACAACGAGCTTCACCGGGACACCTCGTCAGAATCCGAGCTCCTCATCACGCCCGCATCCGCATCCGCATCCGCATCCGCATCCGCTGCATCCGCACCGCGATCCGCTGACGTTCCTGATTCAAAAATGCGATCGGCGTCATGCACATCAGCAGCATCAACCGCGTCTGCGGCACCGTTCTCCCCCGGCACAAGGAATTTCTCAATGAGCGACGCCGCTCGAGCCGGCAATTCATAGTGAATGAGGTGCCCGACGTCCGGAAGAACCTTGAGCGTGGCATCCGGAAACAGATCAACAAGCGTGTGCTGCGCACTCACCGGTGTGATGTCGTCACGGTCGGCCGCGATCAGCAGCGTCTGCACATCAATCGACCGCGCAAACTCACTGACGTCATGTGAAACGGATGCCTTGAACGCTTCAAGCACAACGTCACGATCGCTGAACGCACTGAAGTACCTGTCATGCTCGCTATGAATCCACCGACGCAGCGACCTCGATTTGGTCTTGGCCATCGTGATACTCATCACTCGCACGATGATCCGATTTTTGAGCAACGCAAACCCCAGCCGCTCAGGAAGAATTGCGCCCATCTGATAGTAGAAAACAGCAAGTCGAGTGAGGATGCCACGTGGCCCTGAGAGCGCGGGAGCCGCGATCGGATTCACCAGGACAAGCTGATTTGTGGAAAGGTCTGTGCGCGCCAGGGCTGCAGAGACCACGATGGACCCGAACGAGTGGCCAAGCAAAACGGGAACTTCATCGAGGTGAAGCGCATCAACAAACCGCTGAAGCCACCCGGCATACCCGTCAATGTCGTGGCGGCTGAGCCGAAGCGGTTCGGACTCGCCAAAGCCGGGCAGGTCAGGGCTGATCATGTGAAACCCGGGCAGGTGGGCGACAACCGGCTCAAGTCCGTGGTGGTCGCCTCGAAATCCATGCACCATCACGATTGTCGGACCATTCGACGGCGTTCCGTACTCCCAGTACGTGGTGAGGCTAGCGCCGATCAGAACCGAGTGCTTTGTCACCGGGATGCGACCGAGAAGAGTGGAATAGGGCGAAGTGGGTGTCATTTGTTTCCAGTTTAGGCTTTGACATCCCGTCCAGCCTGAGACCCGCACCTAGACTTGCTCCAAGTACTCACCGAGCACCTGATCTTCCTCACAGAGACGTGATTGGAATCCAGTGACGTTCACCGCACCGATCCAACTTCCCGGCCTCGCGCGCGACCCGCTCTGGTACCGCAGGGCCATCTTCTACGAGGTCATGGTTCGCTCGTACGTCGACAGTAACGGCGACGGCGCTGGCGACCTGCAGGGTCTCGTCACTCGACTCGACTACCTGCAGTGGCTCGGAATCGACGCACTCTGGCTTCCCCCGTTCTACTCGTCGCCGTTGCGGGACGGCGGGTATGACGTGTCCGACTACCGCACCATCCTGCCGGAGTTCGGCACGCTGGACGAGTTCAGGGACCTCGTCACCAGAGCCCACGAACGCAACATGCGCATCATCATCGACCTGCCGCTCAACCACACCTCAGACCAGCACCGCTGGTTTCATGAGTCACGGGAAAACCCCGACGGTCCATACGGCGACTTCTATGTCTGGAGCGACACAGACGAGAAATGGCCTGACGTCCGCATCATCTTCACCGACACCGAGGATTCGAATTGGGCGTTCGACCCGGTCCGCCGACAGTTCTTCTTCCACCGGTTCTTTTCGCACCAGCCTGACCTCAACTTCGAGAACCCCGCAGTGCACGATGCCATGTTTGAGACCGTTCGCTACTGGCTTGATATCGGAGTCGATGGCATCCGTCTCGATGCCATTCCTTATCTTTACGAATCGGATGAGGGAAACGGCGAAGGTGAGCCCAAAACCCACGATTTTGTGAAGAAGCTTCGCGCCATGGTCGATCTGGAGTACCCAGGACGGGTGCTCATCGCCGAAGCCAACCAGTGGCCACGCGAAGTTGCCGAATACTTCGGTACCGATGAGGAGCCCGAATGCCATATGGCGTTCGACTTCCCTGTGATGCCACGCATCTTCTACTCCCTACGTTCGCAACAGGCTGAGGAACTCGCTCGAGTGCTTTCTGAGACACAGGATGTTCCGGAGTGGGCCGGGTGGGGAGTTTTCCTTCGAAACCACGACGAGCTCACCCTCGAAATGGTGAGTGAGGACTATCGTCAGGCGATGTACGGCTGGTACGCCTACGACCCGCGAATGCGTGCCAATATTGGCATCCGGCGTCGGCTCGCTCCCCTCCTGGACAACTCACGCGCCGAACTCGAACTCGCCCACGCACTTCTGTTCTCGCTCCCCGGCAGCCCTTTCATCTACTACGGCGACGAGATCGGAATGGGCGACAACATCTGGCTCGCTGACCGGGATTCGTCCCGCACGCCGATGCAATGGACACCCGACCGTAACGCTGGCTTCTCGTCAGCAGACCCAGGAAAGTTGTTCCTGCCCGTCGTGCAGTCACTTGTCTTCAACTACACGCTCGTCAACGTCGAGTCACAGCTCGCCCAGTCCCGATCGCTGCTGCACTGGGTGCGCAACGTTATTCACGTTCGACGGGGACATCCGGCGTTCGGCCTTGGTGGAATCGACGTGCTCGAAGCCAGCCACGAATCGGTGCTGAGCATCGTCCGCAGCTATCAGGGGTCGGGAAGAACAGGCGACCAGAAAGAAGACATCCTCTGTGTGTTCAGCTTCTCCCATCACCCGATCGCCACGACGATCACCGCTCCGGACCTCGCGGGCTGTCGTCTGTTCGATCTCTTCGGCGGCGGTGAATTTCCGCCGTTCGACGAGAACGGCACGGTGACACTCACGATCGGAACCCAGAGTTTCTACTGGCTTCATGTTGCACGGCCAACAGACTCACCGTTTTCGCAACACCGGCACGGCTGAGTGGGGGTGTCGGTTGTCGCGCTTAGAGTGACAACCGTGGAAACAACAGCGGTAAAGCACTGGTCAGAATCACTCGCCGTCTTCGATTTGGAGACCACGGGAATCGACGTGACAACCAGCCGCATTGTCTCCGCAAACGTGGGGGTTCTCGATCAAGACGGCACCGTGCTTCGGCGTCGTGACTGGATCGCAGACCCCGGCATCGAGATCCCCGCCGAGGCAACAGCCGTTCATGGCATCACCACTGAATACGCTCGATCGGTTGGCCGTTCAGCGAGGATTGTGGTCGCCGAGATCGTTGACACCCTCCGCGAGATCTTCGATGAGGGAACCCCCGTCGTCATCTACAACGCGCCATATGACTTGTCTCTGCTCTTCAACGAAGCGCTGCGCCATGGCATCCCGCCGTTGAGCAGTCCGATGCCGGTGATCGACCCCCTCGTCATCGACAAGGCGCTCGACAAATACCGCAAGGGCAAGCGCACCCTCGAAGCGGCCGCGGCGTTCTACGGTGTCGAACTCACCGATGCCCACGACGCCGGTGCAGATGCCATCGCAGCTGGGAGAGTAGCTCAAGCCCTTGCCCGGGTCCACGAACGAGCCCTCGACATCGATGCCCTCGAGCTGCACACGCTGCAGACCGGCTGGTGCCAGGAGCAGTCAGACAGCTTCCAGGACTACATTCGCCGCACCAAGGATGCGACCTACGTCGCGTCGTCAGGATGGCCAGTTCGCTGAGTGCAATGTCAGAGCTTGCAATGTCGGTGATTGCAATGTCGGTGGCGCCAGGTGGCGCCAGGCCGGCATGAAAAAAAGACCCGCAACTTGCGTTGCGGGTCTTCTTTTCGAAAGCTGCTGATCTAGGCGCCGAAGCCCTTGAAGCGCTGGTTGAACTTCTCGACACGACCGGCCGAGTCCATGATGCGCTGCTTGCCCGTGTAGAACGGGTGTGACTCGGAGGAGATTTCAACGTCGATGACCGGGTAGGTGGTTCCGTCTTCCCACTCCATGGTCTTCGAGCTCGTCACCGTCGAACGGGTGAGGAACGTTGCGCCCGAAGCGAGGTCGCGGAAAACTACAGCCTGGTAGTCGGGGTGGATGTCAGTCTTCATGAGGACTTCCTTGTGAGTCGTGTGGATTGTTTCAGTCTCGCGCTTCATCCGAGTTGAACAACCCGGAGTGCGGCAAGAAAGCTTATGGCCCCTCGGGCCAGCTACCTACTTTATCAGATAGACAGCGTTACTGGGCACGGGCCGAGAATCGGCCGTTGTTTTCACTGAGTTCGATCGACAGTCCGAACGTCGCGGTGAGGCTCTCTGACGTCAGAGCCTCTGTCAGCGGGCCGCTCGCGACGATACCGCCGTCTTTCAGGAGCAAGGCGTGAGTGAACCCGACCGGGATCTCCTCGACGTGGTGGGTGACCATGACGATGGCGGGTGAACCTTCGGACTGCGCGTATCCGCCGAGCAGTGTGACGAGCTCTTCACGTGAGCCGAGGTCTAGGCTCGCGGCGGGTTCGTCGAGAAGCAGAAGCTCTGGGTCGGTCATCACGGCACGGGCGATCTGGACGCGCTTCTGCTCGCCGTCGCTCAGTGTGCCGAACTTGCGGTCGGCCAGGCCTTCAAGGTGCCACTCAGTCAGGACGCGCTTTGCGCGCTTGACGTCGATGTCCTCGTACTCCTCGTTCCACCTGCCGGTGACCGAGTACGCCGCGGTCATCACAACGTTGAGGACTGACTCATCGGCTGGCACACGGCGAGCCATCGCTGTCGACGCAATGCCGATGCGCGGACGAAGCTCAAAAACGTCGACCTTACCGAGGGCGGAGTCGAGGATGTCGACGGTGCCGCTGCTCGGATACATCATTGTCGACGCCAGTTGCAGCACCGTTGTCTTTCCTGCTCCGTTGGGGCCGAGAACGACCCAACGCTGGTCGGCCTCGACCGACCATGACACGGAATCCACGATCGCACGACCATTGCGTACGACCGATACGTCACTCAACTGCAAAACGCTCGACATGGTTCAAGCCTATCCGTCCGAGAGCCTCACCCTCGTCCATTTCGCCTCTGTCGGGAGGGTGGGTCAGTTGCCGGCGAGCACCGAGCGGTAGAGGTCGACGGTCTGGCGACCGATCTGTGCCCAGCTGAACTCGGATTCAGCCCGCTTGCGCCCGGCCTCACCCATCTGACGCGCGCGTGCGGGGTCCGATACAACCTCAGTGAGTGTCGCTGCAAGGTCGGCAACGAAGCGCTCCGGGTCGACAGGCGTGCCCGTTCCGTCGGTCACCTGCTCGATGGGAACGAGTCGCCCGGTGACGCCATCGTCCACAACCTCAGGGATTCCCCCGGTCGCGGTACCGACAACGGCTGCGCCACACGCCATGGCTTCAAGGTTGACGATGCCGAGCGGTTCATACACGGACGGACATACGAAGGTTGTCGCCGCAGTCAGGATCGCGCACAGTTCGTTACGCGGCAGCAGCCGGTCGATCCAGACAACGCCTGACCGCTGCTTCTGCAGTTCACGAACACCCGCCTCGACCTCGGCGAGAATTTCCGGGGTGTCAGGCGCACCGGCGCAGAGCACGAGTTGCACATCGGCTGGCAACAGCGCAGCAGCGCGGAGCAGATACGGCAGGCCCTTCTGGCGGGTGATGCGCCCGACGAAGACCACACTGGGGCGGTCCGGGTCGATACCGAGCGAACGCACAAGCTCATCGTTCGAGAGCGGCTTCCACTGGGTGAGGTCAATGCCGTTGTAAATCGTGTGCACGCGGGACTCATCCAGTGCCGGATAGCTTCGCAGGATGTCACGCCGCATTCCGTTGCTGACGGCCACGACAGCATCCGCTGCTTCAAATGCCGTCTTCTCGATCCAGCTGGAGACACGATAGCCGCCGCCGAGCTGTTCGGCTTTCCACGGGCGGAGTGGTTCAAGACTGTGCGCAGTGACGATATGCGGGATGCCATGCAGCAGCTTCGCAAGATGGCCAGCGCCATTCGCGTACCAGGTGTGTGAGTGCACAAGGTCGGCGCCCCCGGCATCCTGCGCCATCAGCAGATCGGTGCCGAGGGTGGTCAGTGCGGGGTTCGCGCCGGACAGCTCGGTTGGGATGCCGTAGGCGACGGTGTCGGGTTCGGTCCTTTCGGCGCCGAAACACCGCACAGTGACATCGATGTCCGACCGCATGGCCGTCACCAGTTCGGCCGCGTGCACTCCGGCTCCGCCATATACCTCCGGGGGAAATTCCCGGGTCAGAAGATCAACTCGCATGACACGAACGCTAGTACACCCCTGAGGCCTGCAATAGTCTGGATGCATGGTCGCATCAAAGAAGATCTTCGGGATCGTCCTCGCCGGAGGTGAGGGCAAGCGTTTGATGCCCCTGACCGCCGACAGGGCAAAGCCCGCAGTCCCGTTCGCAGGTCAGTACAGGCTCATCGATTTTGCCCTGTCAAACCTCATCAACTCCGGACTCACCCAGATCGTGGTCCTCACGCAGTACAAGTCACACAGTCTCGACAGGCATGTCTCCCAGACATGGCGCCTGTCAGGCCTGCTGAACTCGTATGTGGCCTCGGTGCCAGCGCAGCAGCGACTGGGCAAGCGATGGTTCTCCGGATCAGCCGACGCGATCCTGCAGAGCCTCAACCTCATCCGGGATGAGAAGCCAGACATCGTTGTGGTTGTCGGAGCCGACCACGTCTACCGGATGGACTTCCGCGAGATGGTTCAGGCGCACATTGATTCCGGTCGCGGTGCAACGGTTGCGGCCATTCGCCAGCCGATCGAACTCAGCGACCAGTTCGGTGTCATCCAGCTCGACGCGAACGACCCGACGAAAATTTCCGAGTTCCTCGAGAAACCCATCAACGCCGACGGCCTCGCCGATGCCCCGCACGAGGTGCTCGCGTCGATGGGTAACTACGTGTTTTCGACGGATGCCCTCATCGAGGCGGTCATTCGCGACGGGGAGCGCACCGATTCCAACCACGACATGGGTGGCGACATCATCCCCGCCTTCGTCGAGGCAGGCGACGCCGGCGTGTACGACCTCAAGAACAATGACGTCCCAGGTTCCACCGACCGCGACCGGTACTACTGGCGCGACGTCGGAACCATCGACTCATTCTTCGAGGCGCACCAGGACCTCATCTCCACGCTCCCGATCTTCAACCTGTACAACAGCGCGTGGCCAATCTTCAGCCAGCAGCTGAACTCACCCCCGGCGAAGTTCGTGAGGGATGCCAAGGGCAACCTGGGCACCACCATCGACTCGATCGTCTCGCTTGGATCGCTCATCTCAGGGGCACACATCGAACGCAGTGTGCTCGGCTCATGGTCAAAGATCGAATCCGGCGCACGCGTGGTCGACAGTGTGCTGTTCGACCGGGTCGAAGTTCAACCGGACGCCATCGTGCAGCGGGCAATCCTCGATAAGGACGTCGTCGTTGAGGCGGGAGCCACCATAGGGGTCGATCATGCTCGTGATCGGGCCAGGGGGTTCACCGTGACCGAATCCGGACTGACCGTCGTCGGCAAGGGAGTGCGCGTCACTCCATGAGTGTTTCTCCGACGCCGGGCGCACCAGCCCCGGCACGTTTCCTTGTCGTGCTCGACGCCGATTCAACACTCATCGAGAATGAAGCAATTGAGCTGCTCGCGGAAGAGGCAGGCTCCCTTGACCACGTCGCTCGGGTGACCGAGCGAGCCATGCGAGGTGAACTCGATTTCGCCGCCAGCCTTCGCGAACGTGTTGCAACGCTCGCTGGTCTCAGCGAATCGGTGTTTGGCGCCGTGCGGTCTCGCATTCGTATCACGCCTGGCGTCCCCGAACTTATTGCGGGTCTGCACGACGCCGGATCGCTTGTCGGCGTTGTGTCTGGCGGTTTTCACGAGTTACTTGATCCGCTCGGCGAGACGCTCGGGCTCGATCACTGGCGGGCCAACCGCCTCGAGGTGGTCGACGGTCGCCTCACAGGTAAGGTTCTCGGACCCATCATTGACGCTCGCGCGAAAGCAGACACCCTTGCAGACTGGGCCGCAGCGGACGGTATCCCCCTCAGGCAAACGGTCGCCGTCGGTGACGGAGCAAACGACTTGCTCATGATGGAGGTTGCTGGCCTCAGCGTCGCGTTCAATGCGAAGCCCGCTGTACGCAAGCGCGCGAACGTCACGGCCGGCCGCGTCAACCTCAGCGACGTGCTGCCGCTTCTCGGGCTCCGCGGCTGACACACCAGTCGTTGAAAGCGTGCACGCACGCCGGTTGGGCCTTGCTGCGGGTACAGTTCAGCGCACCGAGCGGCTACCGCGCATGACATTGCGGCAGTCGCTCGGTGCGCTGTAGTCCTGCTTCGGGGTTAGTGTCCCATGCCGAGGCCGCCATCGACGGGAATGACGGCACCGGAGATGTAACCGGCGTCGTCTCCGGCCAGCCACGCGACCGCTTTCGCCACCTCGGCTGGCGTGGCGAATCGGCCCGCCGGAATGCTCTTTTTGTATTCAGCCTGTGTCGCGTCAGGCAGCTCCGCCGTCATGTCGGTCTCGATGAAGCCAGGAGCAACAACGTTGGCCGTGATGCCTCGAGCACCGAGCTCCCGGGTGATCGACCGCGCCATTCCAACGAGGCCGGCCTTTGATGCTGAGTAGTTCACCTGGCCTGGTCCCCCGTACAGCCCGACGACGCTCGAGATCAGGACGACGCGGCCGAACCGCGCCTTGAGCATCCCTTTCGACGCACGCTTGACTACGCGGAACGCTCCGCCGAGGTTGGTGTTCACGACACTGTCAAAGTCATCCTCGGTCATGCGCATCAAAAGCGTGTCTTTGGTGATGCCCGCGTTGGCAACGACAACTTCGACCGGGCCGAGCTCACGCTCGATCTCCGTGAAAGCGGCGTCGATCGAATCGGCGTCGGTCACGTCGGCGCGTACCGTGAGGCTGCCCGCTGGGCCCTCGCCTGACCGTGCCGTCACGGCCACACGGTGACCCTGGGCGATGAACTCTTCAGCGATGGCGAAACCGATTCCGCGGTTGCCGCCCGTGATGAGGACCGTGCGGGGGGTGACAGATGTCTGAACCAAGAAATGACCTTCCGGAGGGTGCGTTATCGGAGGTGTGAGTCTGCTTTCACTCACACTGTGAACCAGCTTATGGGCTGAGAAAGGAGCGTAGTCTTGGGGGTGATGAAACAGCCATCCATCACCTCACTCCCACCGTCGCCCGAAGCGGAGCGACGGGCGCGGATGATCAAGTACACGATCGCCATGAGCGTTCGTGTGGTTTGTCTCGTTCTGATGCTGTTCGTCCACGGCTGGTGGCAAGCACTGTGTGTCGCTGGGGCCATCATTTTGCCATACGTCGCAGTGGTGCTCGCCAACGTTGGAACGACCGCGCCCGCAGCTGAAGTCATCAGCCCAGGTGCGCTGGTTCCGCTGCGCGAGCAGCCACGTATGCCAGACTCACATGCCGCCGAGCCTGATGTGAGCAACGGTTCGGCCCCATGGCCCGACTCCGACGAGAACAAGCGGAGCGCATGATCGGTCTGTCTTCAGAGCCGGAACGTCTGGCTTGTTCACGTGCGGGATGCTCAGTCACTGCCGATTTTCGCATCGAATGGCGTAACCCCAAGATTCACTCGGCTGATCGGGTGAAAGTGTGGCTCGCGTGCGCCGAACATCGGGAATATCTCGAGAATTTCCTCTCATCGCGGGACTTCCCGGTGAACGTCGTTCAGCTGAGCCCGGAGGATGCACCGTGAGAAATTGGCGATTCGTGATGAGCCGCCGGTGGTTTGGCTATTTGGCCGTCGCCGTCGCATTCGCGATTGTGTGCGTACTCCTTGCCAACTGGCAGCTGTCACGCAAGGACGAGAAGGCCGCAGAAATCGCGCTCGTCGAGGGCAACTACGACCGGTCTCCCGCGCCGCTGACAGACGTGCTCCCCACTCTCGACGCATTCGAGGACTTGGACAAGTGGGTTCCTGTCACGGTGACGGGAACCTACCTGGAAGACGAGGAACTACTGGTTCGGAACCGCCCACGGAGCGGCCAACCCGGTTTCGAGCTCCTCACGCCACTTCAGCTCGCCGATGGCAGCGTCTTTATCGTCGACCGCGGCTGGCTCCCGACCGGAAACGAACAGGATCTCCCCGACACCATTCCTGCCCCGCCGACAGGCGAAGTGACGGTCGTGGCGCGCCTGAAAGCGGGCGAACCGCCTTTGCCAGGGCGAGGAGCAGCGGAGGGTCAGATCGCCACGGTGAACCTCAGCGATCTGCAGCAACGACTCGATGTTCCCGTCTACACAGGGGCGTACGGTCTGCTTGAATCCGAAACTCCCCCGCCGACAGAAACACCACCGCTTCCAGCGCTGAAGCCGGTGTTCGACGAGGGCATGCACCTGTCCTATGCATTTCAGTGGTTCATCTTCGGGCTGCTTGGGTTCGCGTTCCTGGCGTACGCCGTGCGCGAGGAATACCGTCATCTCAATGCAGACCACCCGGCCGAACAGAAGCGGGCAGCGGAACGCGAGCGGAAACGCGCGGCGAAGCGTTCGGACTCGGACGTCGAGGACGAACTTCTTGACGGTGCGCCCGAATCAGAGTCGGTTCGTTAGAACGGTAATGCGCGGTCTGGCCGATACCGTCGAGTGTCGGCCAGAGGCGCGCTACGCGAGCTCGATGAGCTCGAGGTAGTCCTTGTTCCAGTGGTCCTCGACACCGTCGGGCAGGATCAGGACCCGTTCGGGGTTGAGCGCCTGCACGGCACCTTCATCGTGGCTGACCAGAACGACGGCGCCCGTGAAGTGGGCAAGTGCATCGAGGATTTCGGCGCGGCTCGCTGGGTCGAGGTTGTTCGTTGGCTCATCGAGCAGCAACACGTTGGCGCCAGAGACGACGATCATGGCCAGCGCAAGTCTCGTTTTCTCTCCACCGGAGAGCACTCCGGCCGGCTTGTGCGAATCGTCGCCGGTGAAGAGGAACGAACCGAGAACCTTGCGCGCTTCGGTTTCCGTGATGTTCGGCGAACTCGACACCATGTTTTCAAGCACGCTGCGCTTGACGTCAAGGGTCTCGTGTTCCTGGGCGAAGTACCCGATCCGGAGACCGTGGCCAGGTTCGACCTGACCGGTGTCCGGTTTGTCGACTCCGGCGAGGATACGCAGCAGCGTGGTCTTACCTGCACCGTTGAGGCCGAGGACGACGACCTTTGAACCACGGTCGATAGCCAGGTCAACCGCGGTGAAAATTTCCAGCGATCCGTAGCTCCTGGACAGGTTCGACGCCATGAGCGGTGTCCGTCCGCACGGAGCGGGGTCGGGGAAGCGCAGCTTCGCCACTCGCTCGACCGACCGAACCTCTTCAAGCCCGGACAGCATCTTCTCCGCACGCGCCACCATCTGGTGCGCCGCGGCAGCCTTCGAGGCCTTCGCCCCGAAGCGGGCAGCCTGAAGCTGCAGCGTCGAAGCCTTCTTCTCGACGTTGACACGTTCTTTCTTGCGACGCTCCTCGTCCGATGCCCGCTGGCGCTGGTAGTTCTTCCAGTTCATGTTGTAGACATCGATGACCTGGCGGTTGCCGTCGAGGTAGAACACCTTGTTGACGGTCTCACCGACGAGCTCGACATCGTGGGTGATGACGATGAAGCCGCCGGTGTATGACTTGAGGAACTCACGGAGCCAGACCACGGAGTCGGCGTCGAGGTGGTTTGTCGGCTCGTCGAGGATCATCGTCCGCGCATCAGAGAACAGGATTCGTGCCAGTTCGATCCGTCGGCGCTGACCGCCGGAGAGTGTGCGGAGCGGTTGGTCGAGGATGCGGTCTGGCAGGTTGAGGTTGCTGGCAATCGATGCCGCTTCAGCCTCAGCCGAGTATCCGCCGAGCATCTGGAATCGCTCTTCCAGGTTGCCGTACTTCTTCATGGCGGCAGCGCTCACGGCAGCATCGGTTGAAGCCATTCCGAGAGTGGCGTCCTGCATCTCGAGAACAATGGATCCGAGACCGCGAGCGTTGAGGATTCGGGTGCGGGCCAGTTCGTCCGGGTCTCCGCTTCGTGGATCCTGCGGCAGGTAGCCCAGTTCGCCAGAGCGATCCACGCTGCCGTTCGACGGCAGCAACTCGCCAGCGAGAACTTTGGTCAGAGTGGTCTTTCCCGCGCCGTTTCGGCCAACCAGACCGATCTTGTCTCCGGCAGCTACTCGAAAGTTGACGCCCTCCATGAGGACTCGTGCCCCGACGCGAATTTCGAGATCGTGCACAGTGAGCAAAGCAAAGTCCGTTTCAAGCAAGGCGCGCCAAAGAGCGCAAAAAGTGGGGGTCAGCCCTCTAGTCTACGTCGCTGGGCCTCCGCGTGATCACCACAAGTTCCCGGCAAGCCGATCATTCGGTCAATCGGCACCACCCGTACCGTCAGTTCTGGCGAGAAATTTGCGCGATTCGGGTGACAGCATCCGTCAATAAATCAGGTGAACAGGCCAGGTTCAACCGCGCATACCCGGCACCGTGCTCGCCGAAATCGACGCCAGCGCTCAACGCCACCCGAGCCTCGCGCAGAATGACGTCGGCCGGATCGTCGCCCCACCCCAGCGCCCGAAAATCGAGCCACGCGAGGTAGCCTGCATTCGGACGCGTCCAGGTCACCCCAGGAAGGTGTTCGGCGAGCAGCTGATCGAGCAGGTCGATATTGGCGGCAATCGACGCGAGGACACCATCGAGCCACGCCTCTCCCTCAGAGTACGCCGCGACGCCTGCCAGAACACCGAACTGTCCGGTGCGCCAGGAAACCTCGATCGGCAACGCTGCCATTACTTCCGCCGACTGCTCGCCCTGACCGACAATCACCGCGCACTTCAACCCGGCAATGTTCCACGCCTTGCTGGCCGAGTGCACGGCGAATCCGGTAGCACGTGCGTCGTCTGAGACACTCAGATACGGGGTGAACGTCGAGCCCGGCTGTGTCAGCGGTGCGTGGATCTCGTCGCTCACCACGGTGACCGAGTATGCGGCGGCGAGTCGCGCCACCGCCTCCAGGTCCTCGCGGGTATGCACCAAACCGAGAGGGTTGTGCGGGTTGCAGAGCAGGAACGCGCGGGCCCCGTCCCGGAACGCCGACTCGAGGGCGTCGAAGTCCAAACGGCGTTGTGTGGTGCCGGTCTGGGTCGACTCAGCGAGAGGGATGGCGAGAACGGATGCTCCGGCCTCAGTCACCAGGTCGAAGAACGGCGCGTAGACCGGTTCAGTGATCACCACGCGGTCACCGGGTTTCGTGACAGCCCGGAGTATCTCGACGATGCCCATTGAGACATCAGCCGTCGAGAGGAAGGACGCGTCCTCCAGGTCCCACGCCCAACGGCGGGAAGCGAATCCTCGGAACGCCCCGAACACGGGATTTGACGACGAGACGTAGCCGGTGTCGCCGCGATCGACAGCGGCGTGGAGGGCCGTGCGGATCGGCTCGGCCAGCGGATAGTCCATCTCGGCGACGAACATGGGGAGCACGTCCGGCGGGTGCTCTGTCCATTTCTCGCTCGTGCGCGCACGAAGGACCTCGAGTGGAGCCGCCGAAACAGGGTTCATGCTCCGACAGTACAGACTGCAGCTGTCCACAACGAACGAACGCCCCCTTCAAAAGAAGAGGGCATTCGAACACGAGCTGGTTAGATACTGAAGCCGAGCGCGCGCATCATGTCGCGACCGTCGTCCGTGATCTTCTCCGGACCCCACGGCGGCATCCAGACCCAGTTGATCCGGAACGCCTCGACGACGCCGTCCAGCGCCTGCGCGGTTTGCTCCTCGAGCACATCGGTGAGCGGACAGCCGGCGCTGGTGAGCGTCATGTGGATGACGAGCGCATCGTTCTCGTCGTCCCAGCCGAGGTCATAGATGAGCCCGAGGTCGACAACATTGATCCCGAGTTCGGGATCCATTACGTCCTTGAGCGCCTCTTCGACCTCGTCGAACTTCTGCGGACTGAGCGTTGTTACCATGACGTTACTTTAGACCGTAGCTTCGTCGGTGAGGAAGCGGTCGTAGCCTTCGTTCTCGAGACGGTCGGCGAGCTCGGGTCCACCCTGCTCGGCGATGCGTCCGTTGACGAACACGTGAACGAAGTCCGGGCGGATGTAACGGAGAATGCGCGTGTAGTGAGTGATGAGAAGCACGCCGAGGTTGGTGTTCTCCTTGGCACGGTTCACGCCCTCAGACACGATCTTGAGTGCGTCGACGTCGAGCCCGGAGTCGGTTTCGTCGAGAACAGCGAAGGTCGGTTTGAGCAGCTCGAGCTGAAGAATCTCGTGACGCTTCTTCTCGCCGCCGGAGAAGCCTTCGTTGACGTTACGCTCGGCGAAGGTCGAGTCCATACGGAGGTTCTTCATCGAGCTCTTGACGTCTTTGATCCAGTGACGGATGGGCGGTGCCTCACCGTCGATGGCCGTCTTGGCTGTCCGGAGGAAGTTCGTCACTGTCACACCTGGGATTTCGACCGGGTACTGCATGGCGAGGAACAGGCCAGCGCGTGCGCGCTCATCGACGCTCATCGCGAGCACGTCCTGGCCATCGAGCGTGATCGACCCGGAGTCAACCGTGTACTTCGGGTGGCCGGCGATCGTGTAGGCCAGCGTCGACTTGCCCGAGCCGTTTGGTCCCATGATGGCGTGGGTCTCACCCTTGTTGATGGTGAGGTCGACACCGCGCAGGATCGGCTTGGTGCCCTGGTCGGTCTCGACGCTGACGTGCAGGTCGCGGATTTCAAGTACAGCCATTGCTAAATCTCTTTCGTTACGGAGGTGTCGATGAAAATGGTGCCGTCAGCCAGCTCGACGGAGTAGACGGGGACCGGCTCGTATGCCGGCAGCGTCAGGGGCTTGCCGGAAAGGAGCGAGAACTGTGAACCGTGCGCCCAGCACTCCAGGGTCTCCCCCTCGACGAATCCCTCGCTGAGCGAAATGTCGCCGTGAGTGCAGGTGTCACCGATTGCGTGAATGTCACCGGCCGAATCAAGCACGAGGGCGATGGGGGTGCCTTCAACGACAACCCTTTTCGCTTCGTTTGTCTTCAAATCGGTCACGGCGCATACCTGGGTTCGTGCCACGTTCAGCTGCCGTCCGTCGACAGTCGTGTGCGGGTGAGCTCCTGCTCGATCGCGTCCTGAAGCTTCTCCTGAAGCTCCGGGTCGCCGATCTGCTGCACGATGTCGGTGAGGAATCCACGAACGACGAGGCGACGTGCTTCATCTTCGCGGATGCCACGCGCCTGTAGGTAGAACAGCTGCTCGTCATCGAAGCGGCCGGTAGCACTTGCGTGTCCGGCGCCGGCGATGTCACCGGTTTCGATTTCGAGGTTCGGAATCGAGTCAGCCCGGGTGCCGTCGGTCAGGACGAGGTTGCGGTTCTGTTCGTAGCTGTCGGTTCCCGTCGCGCTCTGGCGAATGAGAACGTCGCCGATCCATACGGTGCGAGCGCCAGTTCCCTGCAGCGCGCCCTTGTAGTTGACCCGGCTGCGGGTGTGCGGTGCGTCGTGGTCGACGTACACCTGCTGCTCGAGGTGCTGGCCTGCGTCGGCGAAGTACAGCCCGAGCGCGTCAACGTCAGCGCCAGTCCCGACGAGGTGCGTCGACGGGTTGATCCGGACGACACTTCCTCCGAGCGTGACGACGACGTGCTTGATCTTCGCGTCGCGTCCCACCTTCGAGAAGTGCGAAGCCAGGTGAACAGCATCGTCGTCCCACTGCTGAACAGTCACCACGGTGATGTTCGCGGCGTCGCCGACAATGATCTCCACGTTCTCGGTGAGGCGCGCTTTGCCGGTGTTGTGCAGGATGATGAGTCCACGGCTGAGCGGCTTCGCTTCGATCACTGTGTGTGCTGCCCGAGGTGCCGAACCCAGGTTCGCCCGCTCAATACGGACAGTACCGGACTCCTCACCACTGATGGTGATGGAGAGAGCCTTTTCGACCTGGCTCCACGCGTTCGCAGCGGCCCGATCTTCGGGCTTTCCTGCCGTTCCGATGCGGGCATCAGAGCGGTTCACCCACTCGACGCTCACTCCGGGCGCTTCGGTGACGGTGAAGTTGTACTCTGTCCCGTCAAGCTGGCCGTCGATCAGGTCGGAGACACGATCAACAGGGGTAAGTTTCCAGGCGGCTTCCCTGCCGGTGACAGCGGGAAAGTCGGTGACGTCGGTCGAAGCGAAGCGTTCGGACCGGGTCTGGATCGGGACGAGTCCCCATCCGCCGTCTGTGTGCTTCTTATAACCGAGCGCTCCGGTGTTCTCGAGCTTGGTCGTCGTAGTTTCTGGCGCAGAGATCGTCATTTAGCCGACTGATCCTTCCATGCCCATTTCAATGAGCTTGTTGAGTTCGAGAGCGTATTCCATGGGGAGTTCGCGGGCGATGGGCTCAATGAAGCCGCGCACGATCATGGCCATGGCCTCGTCTTCGGGCATGCCTCGGCTCATCAGGTAGAAGAGCTGCTCTTCGCTGACCTTGGAGACCGTCGCCTCGTGTCCGAGCTGGACATCATCCACACGGATGTCGATGGCTGGGTAGGTGTCGCTTCGGGAGATCGTGTCGACGAGAAGAGCGTCACAGCGAACGGTGTTGGCGGAGTGGTGAGCGTTGGCGTCCACTCGAACTTCACCGCGGTATCCGGCACGGCCGCCGCCACGGGCAATCGACTTCGACACGATGGAGGACTGCGTGTGGGGTGCCATGTGGATCATCTTGGCGCCGGCATCCTGGTGCTGTCCCGGCCCCGCGAATGCGACTGACAGGGTCTCGCCCTTGGCGTGCTCACCCATGAGGTAGATGGACGGGTACTTCATGGTGACCTTGGAACCGATGTTTCCATCGATCCACTCCATCGTCGCGCCCTCTGCGGCCGTGGCTCGCTTGGTGACGAGGTTGTACACGTTGTTCGACCAGTTCTGGATCGTCGTGTACCGAACGCGAGCGTTCTTCTTCACGATGATTTCGACGACAGCCGAGTGCAGGGAGTCCGACTTGTAGATCGGAGCGGTGCAACCTTCGATGTAGTGGACGTAGCTGCCCTCGTCCGCAATGATGAGCGTTCGCTCAAACTGGCCCATGTTTTCCGTGTTGATACGGAAATAGGCCTGCAGCGGAATCTCTACGTGCACGCCAGGCGGCACGTAGACGAACGAGCCACCCGACCAGACGGCCGTGTTGAGTGCGGCGAACTTGTTGTCACCGGAAGGGATTACGGTTCCGAAGTACTCCTCGAAGAATTCCGGGTGTTCCTTCAGCGCGGTGTCGGTGTCCATGAAAATGACACCCTGGCGCTCGAGGTCCTCGTTGATCTGGTGGTAGACAACCTCGGACTCGTACTGCGCAGCGACGCCGGAGACAAGCCGCTGCCGCTCAGCCTCGGGGATACCGAGCTTCTCGTAGGTGTTCTTGATGTCGTCGGGGAGGTCTTCCCAGGTCTGAGCCTGCTTTTCCGTCGACCGGACGAAGTACTTGATGTTGTCGAAGTCGATCTCTGAGAGATCGGCGCCCCACATGGGCATCGGCTTACGCTCGAAGAGAGCGAGCGCTTTCTGGCGGCGAGCGAGCATCCACTCGGGCTCGGCCTTGAGGGCGGAGATGTCTGCAACAACTTCGGGAGAAATACCACGGCGTGCTGAAGCACCTGCAGCATCGGAATCAGACCAACCGAATTCGTATTGCCCAAGGCTTTCCAGCTCGGGGCGGTCTATCAGAACGTCTGACATGTCAACCTCTTTCCTTACAGCTTGCGTAACAGCTTCTTCGCATCACGCATTCCCGCGCACGCCGAACCTGCGGTGATCTCTTGGATCCCCGTAGTCTCGAAAGTGTGCGGGCCGCTGAAATGCATACCTACAATGTTCAAGGACCAAGCTGCGCTGCCCAACGTCAGGATCGGCGGATTGCCGAGACGCATTGCCTGAACCCAATAATTCTACAGGCAGGCGCGGTAAATTGCAGTAAACCTGCTGGCAGTCACAGCAACAACACAACTACCCCCATAACTTTTCCAGCCGGCAGCGGCGGGGCGCCCAGCACCCACTGTCCAGGCGGGCGAGCCGGCACCAAGCAAGAGGAACTGACGAGAGTGAACGCGATCACGAAGGCAGCACAGCGATTCTGGAACTGGCTTCCAACGGAGGTTGATCGTCGGGTGCGGGTGGTCGCATGGCTCAACCTCGTGGCGCAGACCGCGCTGGTGGGGACCGGAGGCGCGGTTCGGCTCACAGGCTCGGGCCTCGGCTGCCCGACCTGGCCTCGCTGTACGGCGGAGTCGTTCATCAGCACGCCAGAGATGGGGATCCACGGCGTCATTGAGTTCGGCAACCGAACCCTGTTCTTTGTGTTGCAAATCATCGCCCTGACGGCGCTGCTCTTCGTTCTGAAGTACCGTCGCCAGCGCCGCGACCTTTTCATCCTGACGTTGATTCCGGCGTGCAGCGTGCTCTTCCAGGCCGTCGTGGGCGGCATCACCGTGCTCAGCGGTCTCAATCCGTATGTCGTCGGACTGCACTTCGTGTTGAGCGTTGTTCTCGTCGCCCTCGGCTCCGTCCTCGTTTATCGCGTTTATCACGGCAACGGCGACCGGACCCTGGCAGTCCCCCGCTGGTACGCCATCACCACTCACATCACTTCCTTCTTTGTGGCCGTCACGGTGATCGTCGGCATCCTCACCACGGGATCCGGCCCGCACGCCGGAGACTCCGGAGCCGCACGCAACGGGCTCGACTCTGAAATCCTCCAGCACCTCCACGCATGGCCGGCGTACGTGACGTTCGGCCTGACTCTTGTGCTTCTCGTCGCGGCCTGGGCCCTGCGCCTGGATTCGCAGCGACGAATCGTGGTTGCTCTCGTCGCCGTCGAACTCGTCCAAATCGCTGTCGGACTCGCTCAGGCCCGGATGGGACTTCCCGAAATCCTGGTCGGGATTCACATGGTTCTCGCCTGCGTACTCACGGCGGTGATGACGATAACCGTCCTCAGTCTGAAAGCGACAGCATCCGTTCGCTCAGGAACGGCGCCGGCCGAGGCCATTCGGGCGTACTAGGCGTCCGCGACCTCGCGGGAACTACGGCGTCGGCTCCGGCTAGCTCACAGCGGATGCGGCTGCCACGACTCTTGCGACCCGGCCGGGAAAGCCATCAGGCACCTCCGTCGGAAGCGCGCCGACCGGCCACCACCGAACATCGTCGCTTTCGTCACTGGTGATCGTCGGCAGCGCCGGGTCTGCGATCGCAACGAAGCCGACGTCCCAGTGCACGTCGCACTTGGAAAATCCGGCGTGCAGGCTGTGGCGGTCGACATCGATCGGTTCAGGGCTGAGCGGTGTTACGACGATGCCAGCCTCCTCCGTGGCCTCCCGGAATGCTGCAGCCGAAACGGTGCCGTCCGCGGCCTCGATGTGGCCCCCGAGCTGAACCCAGAACCGCCCCTTTTTGTGGAAGCAGAGCAGGACCGCAGAGAGGTCCTCTGTGAAGACAAAGCAACTGGCCGTGAGGTGCGATCTGCTGGCGTTCCGATCGAGAGCGGCCGGGCCGGTTGCAGTGAGGTACTCGAGGTAATCGTCGCGCAAGCGCGCCTGGGCGGGCGTCGCAGGTTGCCACAGGTCGAGACGGCGCTCGAGGTCGGCCAGGAGCGCTAGCGGATTCACGTCGCGGCGCGTTGGCACTGGCCGGATATCAGAACGGCAGAAGCGGGTCGATGCCGACCGCGAGGAACAGCAGCGTGAGGTAGCTGATCGAACCGTGGAAGACGCGCATGGGTGACACATGCTCGTGACGGATCGCGAGGTTATAGAGACGGTGGGTCTCGAAGATAAACCAGCCGCCCGAAACGACCGCAACCCCCGTGTAGAGAACCCCCATGGAAGCAACGGGCACGAGGAGCAGCGAACAGGCGACGGTTGCCCACGCATAGAGGATGACCTGAAGGCCTACCTGCGCACGACCACGAATGACGGCGAGCATCGGAACGCCAGCAGACTTGTAGTCGTCGCGGTACTTCATCGACAGCGGCCAGTAGTGGGGTGGAGTCCACAGGAAGACCACGGCGAAGAGAATGAACGGTGCCCAGCTCAGCGAGTTGGCGACGGCAGCCCAACCGATGAGGACAGGGAAGCAACCGGCGATTCCGCCCCAGATGATGTTTTGGCTCGTCCAGCGTTTGAGCCAGAGGGTGTACACAACGACGTAGAAGAAGATCGCGCAGACCGAGAGCGCCGCGGTCAGCGTGTTCGTGGTGAAGTACAGCCACACGGTTGAAAGTATGGTCAACGACCAAGAGAAGACGAGGGCCTCTCGCGGCGAAAGAACCCCTGTCACCAATGGACGATTCTTCGTCCGTTTCATGACCTTGTCGATGTCGCGGTCGATGTAGCAGTTGAAGGCGCCGGCAGCCCCGGCACTCATCGCCCCGCCGATCACTGTGGCGAGAACGAGCCACAGGTTCGGGATGCCACGCTCCGCAAGGATCATCACAGGAACCGTTGTGACAAGGAGCAACTCCATCACCCGAGGTTTGGTGAGAGAGATGTAACCCTTGACTTTTTCGACACGTGTCACACTTTTCAGCGCGACGCGGTCCTCTACTGCAATGTTCATCGCTCCTCTAACGGGTGGACTTCAACCTCAATTCTAGGTCATCGGTCGCTGCGCGTAATGTCCGGCGGCCGTTCAGACGCATTACCTATACTGGAACTGCTCGCCAAACTGTTCGCTGGCTCACACAACCCAGACTCTCGAAGTACGGGTGAAGTCTGTCCATCGGCGCCAATGAAGCCAACAGGCGTGGGAACACGCTTCATCGGTGGGTCAGAGATGGCCCCTGATTCGAACGAGAAGGGTCCAATATAGTGGCAGCTTTGCAATGGAACTCCATTGACGACACAGCGGTGAACACAGCGAGATTGCTCGCAGCAGACGCGGTGGAGAAGGTAGGAAACGGGCACCCGGGCACGGCCATGAGCCTCGCCCCCGCAGCGTACCTCCTGTTCCAGAAAGTGATGCGCCGTGATCCCAAGGACCAGAACTGGCTTGGCCGCGACCGCTTCGTCCTCTCAGTTGGGCACAGTTCGCTTACGCAGTACGTCCAGCTGTACCTGGGCGGATACGGACTGGAACTTGAGGACCTCAAGGCACTTCGTACGTGGGGTTCACTCACTCCGGGTCACCCCGAGTACGGCCACACGGACGGAGTGGAGATCACAACTGGTCCGCTCGGACAGGGCCTCGCCTCTGCCGTTGGCTTCGCATACGCTGCACGCTACGAGCGTGGACTTTTTGACCCGGACACAGAAGCAGGCAAGAGCCCGTTCGACCACTTCGTCTACGTGATCGCCGGCGACGGAGACCTGCAAGAGGGCATCACCAGTGAAGCGTCGTCCCTCGCTGGCCACCAGCAGCTCGGCAACCTGATTGCCATCTACGACAGCAACCAGATTTCGATTGAGGACGACACAAACATCGCCTTCACCGAAGATGTTGCGAAGCGCTACG
Source organism: Mycetocola zhadangensis (assembly GCF_003668565.1). Classification (GTDB taxonomy): domain Bacteria; phylum Actinomycetota; class Actinomycetes; order Actinomycetales; family Microbacteriaceae; genus Mycetocola_A; species Mycetocola_A zhadangensis. The sequence goes on along the minus strand of NZ_RCWJ01000001.1, from coordinate 1,062,681 downwards.
AGTCCTACGACTGGCACGTGCAGACCGTCGACTGGAAGAAGACGGGCGAGTACGTCGAAGACGTCCAGGCTCTGAACGACGCGATCGAGGCGGCGAAGGCCGAGTCCAGCAAGCCGTCGCTCATCATCCTCAAGACCATCATCGGATGGCCAAGCCCCAAGAAGCAGAACACCGGAAAGATCCACGGATCCGCCCTCGGTGCCGACGAACTCGCCGCTGTCAAGGAAGTACTCGGCTTCGACCCGGCCGAGAGCTTCGTCGTTTCTGACGAGGTCATTGAGCACACTCGCAAGGCCATCGATCGTGGCGCAGATCAGCGGGCTGAATGGCAGGTTGGCTTCGACGCGTGGAAGAGCGCCAACCCAGACAAGAGCGCACTGCTTGACCGCCTTCTGGCAGGCGACCTGCCCGACGGCGTTGAGGATGTCCTCCCGGTCTTCGAGCCCGGCAAGGAGGTGTCGACACGTGCCGCATCTGGCAAGGTCCTCAACGCGCTCGGACCCGTTGTTCCCGAACTCTGGGGCGGCTCAGCCGACCTCGCCGAGTCGAACAACACGACGATCGAGGGCGCTTCCTCCTTTGTGCCGGCCGAGCACTCCACACACGAGTGGACCGGCAGCGAGCACGGCCGAGTTCTGCACTTCGGAATTCGCGAGCACGCCATGGGAGCCATCCTCAACGGCATTGTCCTCCACGGCCCGACCCGCGCATACGGCGGAACCTTCCTCATCTTCAGCGACTACATGCGCCCAGCGGTGCGCCTCGCTGCGCTCATGAACGTGCCGTCCATTTTCGTATGGACTCACGACTCAGTGGCTCTGGGCGAAGACGGGCCGACGCACCAGCCGATCGAGCAGCTGTCGACCCTGCGTGCCATCCCGAACCTCGCAATCGTTCGGCCGGGTGACGCAAACGAAGTCAGCTACGCCTGGCTCGAGATCCTCAAGCGACGCGGCGGGCCAGCCGGTATCGCTCTTACCCGCCAGAACATCCCGGTCTTCGAGCGTGGTGACGGCGAGGCCAGCGGAGACACCTTCGCTTCGGCCGCCAACGTCGCCAAGGGGGCATACGTACTGGCTGAGGCTCCCAACGGAACGCCAGACGTCATCCTTATCGCAACGGGCTCTGAAGTGCAGCTCGCAGTGAACGCTCGGGAAACGCTCAAAGCGGACGGCATCAACGCACGCGTTGTCTCAGTGCCATGCCTCGAGTGGTTCGAGGAACAGGACGAGTCTTACCGCGAGTCGGTTCTCCCGAAGGCGATCACCGCCCGGGTATCGGTCGAGGCCGGACTGGCCCTGACCTGGACAGGGATTGTCGGCGACCAGGGTCGTTCCGTATCGATCGAGCACTTCGGCGCCTCCGCTGACTACAAGACCCTGTTCAATAAATTCGGCATCACCACCGACGCCGTCGTTGCCGCCGCCAAAGAATCACTCGGCAAGTAGACGCCGGTAAAAGGAGAAGAACATGACGAACTCAACACCAACCACAAAGCTGTCAGACGCTGGAGTCAGCATTTGGCTCGATGACCTCTCACGCGGACGTATCGAGACCGGCAACCTCCAGGAACTCATCGACACCAAGAACGTTGTCGGAGTGACCACCAACCCGACGATCTTCGCTGGTGCTCTGAGCAACGGTGAGGTCTACGCAGCGCAGGTCGCCGAGCTGGCCGCCGCAGGCAAGAATGTGACCGAGGCGGTCTTTGAGATCACCACGGACGATGTGGCACGGGCATCGGACATCTTCCGTCCGGTCTTCGACGCATCGAACGGCTACGACGGGCGCGTCTCGATCGAGGTCGAACCGGGTCTCGCTCACGATGCGCAGGGCACCATCGAGCAGGCCAAGGCGCTGTGGGCCAAGGTCAACAAGCCCAACGCAATGATCAAGATCCCCGCGACCATTGAGGGCCTCGAAGCCATCACTGAGACGATCGCCGCAGGCATCAGCGTGAACGTCACGCTGATCTTCAGCCTCGACCGCTACCGGGCGGTCATCAATGCCTACCTGACCGGACTCGAGAAGGCAAAGGCCGCTGGAATTGACCTGTCGACCATCCACTCGGTCGCTTCGTTCTTCGTCTCGCGCGTTGACACCGAAATCGACAAGCGACTGACTGCGATCGGCACGGACGAAGCTCTCGCACTCAAGAGCAAGGCGGGCGTAGCAAACGCCCAGCTGGCATATGAGGTCTTCGTTGAGTCGTTCGCGACCGAGCGCGCCGAAACCCTTCTGGACGCCGGCGCGAACAAGCAACGGCCGTTGTGGGCATCAACCGGTGTCAAAGACCCGAGCCTTCCCGACACCCTTTACGTAACACAGCTTGTCGCCAACTCGGTCGTCAATACGATGCCCGAAAAGACCCTCGAAGCGACATTCGATCACGGTGTCATCGAGGGCGACAGCGTGACCGGTTCGTACGCGGACGCCAATGAGGTTCTCGACGCGATCGCTGCACAGGGCATCTCCTACGACGACGTCACCCTCCTTTTGGAGAAGGAGGGTGTTGAGAAGTTCATTGTGTCCTGGAACGAGCTCCTCGATACCGTCACCGCTGCTCTCGAGGCCGCAAAATGAGTTTCAGAATCCACGTGAGCGGTGCGGCACGCGATGCCGTCACCGCTGTCGTTCCGACACTCGTCACCGACCTGGTCGCGTCGGGCATCACCGGTCAGAACCCTGCACTGTGGGGCCCAGAGGCTGAGGAAGAATCCGCCAAGCGCCTGGGTTGGACGGAAGCGACAACCGTCTCCCGTCCGCTGGTGGCCGAGATCGAGGCGCTCCGCGCCGAATTGACGGCCGCTGGTATCGATCACATTGCCCTCGCCGGCATGGGCGGGTCTTCTCTCGCCCCTGAGGTCATCACCCAGACGCTGGGTGGCAACCTGACCGTGCTCGACTCGACTGCCCCCGGTCAGGTTCTCGCGGCTCTGGCGGACCGGCTCGCTTCGACAGCGATCGTTGTCTCGTCAAAGTCCGGATCGACTGTCGAGACCGACAGCCAGCGCCGGGCGTACGAGAAGGCGTTCACCGACGCGGGAATCGACCCCCGCGAACGCATCATCGTCGTCACCGACCCCGGGTCGCCTCTCGACGCATCAGCCCGCGAAGCCGGGTACCGCGTCTTCAACGCGGACCCGAACGTTGGCGGCCGGTACTCGGCGCTCACAGCATTCGGGCTTGTGCCCTCGGGGCTCGCCGGAGTTGACGTCGGCGCGCTGCTCGACGAAGCAGACTCTGTAGCCGTCGAGCTCTCGATCGACGACAAGCACAACCCCGGTCTCATCCTCGCCGCGGCGATCGCCGGAACGTCACCGCTTAAGGACAAGCTGGCCATCGTCGCAGACGGCACCCACATCGTCGGTTTCCCCGACTGGGCTGAGCAGCTCCTCGCCGAGTCGACCGGAAAACAGGGAACCGGGCTGCTCCCCGTCGTGGTGGACACTCTGTCACCTGAGGTGACTGAGCCTCAGGCTGACGTTCAGGTCGTTCGCCTGGTCGACGACGCCGACGCGCCTCACCTGTTTGCCAAGGATCGTCACAAGGGTGAGATTCTCGTGAGCGGTACGCTCGGGGCCCAGATTCTGGTGTGGGAGTTCGCGACAGCTGTCGCCGGTCGCATCCTCGGCATCAATCCGTTCGACCAGCCCGACGTCGAGTCGGCCAAGATCGCCACGCGCGGCCTCCTGGACGCACGACCCGAGCCAAGTGCACCGCTGTTCGTCGAGAACGGCATTGAGGTGCGCGGGGACGCGGCATTCCTCGAAGGTGTCACGACGGTCCGCGGAGCGATCGAAGCGCTTGTCGGTTCGATCGGTAGCGACGGCTATCTCGCCGTCCAGGCCTACGTCGACAGGCTCGCGCTTCCGCAACTCGCGGGTATCCGCCAGCTGCTCGCCGGAAACGCTCAGCGTCCGGTGACCTTCGGCTGGGGCCCGCGGTTCCTGCACTCAACGGGCCAGTTTCACAAGGGCGGACCGGCTGTTGGAGTGTTCCTTCAAATCACCGAGAACGCTCCGGTTGACCTGGAGATCCCCGGTCGCCCGTTCACGTTCGGCCAGCTCATCCAGGCGCAGGCGCAGGGCGACGCGACGGTCCTGGCCGAGCACGGTCGCCCTGTGCTCGTACTCAACCTCACCAACCCCGAGAACAACATCGTCTCGTTGTTTGAGGCTGTCAACTAAGTTCATCCGAACCGGATCCCCACGTGCCTTACGGCCGTATCTAGGAGCTGTATGTCCCCCGTGGATATCACCCCCGAGTTCAACCCACTTCGGGTGGACTCAGACCGCCGTCTCAATCGCATCGCGGGTCCGAGCGGCCTCATCATCTTCGGCGTGACAGGTGACCTGTCCCGCAAGAAGCTGATGCCGGCTGTCTACGACCTCGCGAACCGCGGCCTCCTGCCGCCCGGCTTCTCGCTCGTCGGTTTTGCCAGACGGGACTGGGAAGACCAGGACTTCATGGAGGTCGTGCACGAGGCTGTGAAGTCATACGCACGCACGGAATACCGTGAGGAGGTGTGGCAGCAGCTCGCCCAGGGCATCCGTTTCGTTCCTGGTGAATTCGGTGACGAGCAGGCGTTTGTGAAGCTGAAGGAAACCATTGATCTTCTGGACGCGGAACGCGGCACCATGGGGAATCACGCGTTCTACCTGTCGATTCCTCCGAAGGCATTCCCGGAGGTCACCGAACAGCTGCGGCGTTCGGGAATGGCAGATGCCAAAGACGGTGAGTGGCGACGCGTGGTAATCGAGAAGCCATTCGGGTCCGACCTGAAGACGGCTCGAGAACTCAACGCTGTCGTCGAATCGGTCTTTCCGCCGGACTCGGTGTTCCGGATCGACCACTACCTGGGTAAGGAAACGGTCCAAAACATCCTGGCGCTCCGGTTCGCCAACCAGATGTTCGAGCCGATCTGGAATGCACACTATGTCGACCATGTGCAGATCAGCATGGCCGAGGACATCGGTGTGGGCGGTCGGGCCGGTTACTACGACGGGATCGGCGCGGCCCGCGACGTCATCCAGAATCACATTCTCCAGCTCCTCGCGCTCACGGCGATGGAAGAGCCGCTCTCATTCGACGCCGCTGACCTTCGAGCCGAGAAGGAGAAGGTGCTTGCGGCGGTCAGCCTGCCGGAAGACCTCAGCACGGCGACCGCCCGCGGGCAGTATGCCGGCGGCTGGCAGGGCGGCGAGAACGTTCCCGGCTTCCTCGAGGAGGAAGGCATGAACCCGGAATCGACCACCGAGACCTTCGCGGCCATGCGCCTCGACATCAAGACCCGGCGCTGGGACGGTGTGCCGTTCTACCTGCGTGCTGGCAAGCGTCTCGGCCGCCGCGTGACGGAAATCGCCGTGGTCTTCAAACGCGCACCGCAGTTTCTTTTTGCCGAAAGCCAGACCTCCGAGCTGGGCCAGAACGCGCTTGTCATTCGTGTTCAGCCTGATGAGGGTGTCACCATTCGTTTCGGTTCCAAGGTGCCGGGTGCCGGTACGCAGGTGCGCGACGTCACCATGGACTTCGGATACGGCCACGCGTTCACCGAGGCAAGCCCTGAAGCATACGAGCGCCTCATCCTCGATGTGCTCCTCGGCGACCCGCCCCTGTTCCCCCGTCACCAGGAAGTCGAACTGTCCTGGAAGATCCTCGACCCGATCGAGGAGTACTGGGCACGACAGGGCGGACCCCTCGAGCAGTATCAGCCAGGCTCATGGGGCCCGGCTTCAGCAGATGAACTACTTGCCCGCGACGGCAGAGTTTGGAGACGTCCATGATCGTCGACCTGCCAGACACGACAACAAGCAAGGTCTCGAAGAAGCTCGTCACTCTGCGCGAAGACGGCGGCGTCGTCTCGCTCGGACGTGTCCTCACCCTCGTGATCGTTTCCCAACTGGGTGAGGAAGAGGAAGCCATCGAGGCCGCGAATGACGCCTCACGTGAGCACCCAATGCGCGTGCTCGTGCTCTCCCGCATCCCCGCTGACAATGAGGGTGGCGCCAAACCTGCTCGCATCGATGCTGAGATTCGCGTCGGCGGCGATGCCGGCGCAAGCGAGGTCATCATTCTTCGCGCGTACGGTGACGCAGCGAGCAACGAAGACAGCCTGATCAATGGACTGCTCCTGCCCGACGCGCCCGTCGTCGCCTGGTGGCCGATCGAAGCTCCGGCCGATGTGTCTCGCACGGCGATCGGTCGCATCGCACAGAGAAGAATTACGGATGCATCGGAGCACGAAGACCCGCACGCTGCACTTCTCGAAATTGCCAAGTCGTATGCCCCCGGCGACACTGATTTCGCATGGACCCGGTTGACACTGTGGCGTGCGCAGCTCGCCGCCGTGCTCGACCAGCCACCGTACGAACCGGTGACGGCTGTCACTGTCTCGGGAGCGTCAGACTCGGCTTCCACGGTGCTGCTTGCCGCGTGGCTTCGGATGCAACTGCAGGTGCCGATTATCCAGGAGCTCACACCACGCGGGTCAGGTGACACCGGAATTCACGGCGTAACGCTGTCTCGCCCGAGCGGTGACATCGTGCTTGAGCGTCCAACGGACAACGTTGCCAAGCTCACCCAGCCCAACCAGCCAATCCACGAACTCGCACTCCCCCGCCGCAGCCTGCGTGACTGCCTCGCGGAGGAACTGCGCCGACTCGATCCCGATCCGTTGTACGGTGAAGTGATCACCAAGGGGCTCGTTCAACTCGAGAACGAAGCCCTTGCACCGGAAGGTACCAACTGAATGACGAATGAACGCCGAGTGCTTGTTGCCACGGACAGCGACGCCCTCGCTGCATCCATCGCGGCACGATTCCTCACCAAGACCGTCGATCTGCTCGACGAACTCGAGTTCGTCAACGTAGTCCTCGAGGGAGGCCGGGTTGCGATCAAGGTGCTTGAGAGCATCAACGCATCACCGGCACGCGACAGCGTCGACTGGACCCGAGTGCACTTCTGGTGGGGCGACGAGCGCTGGGTGCCTGCGGATGACCCCGAGCGCAACGATGGCAAGGCACGTCGCGCACTTCTCGACCACATCGAGATCCCGGCTGAAAACGTCCACAGCTATCCCGCCTCTGATTCGGGCATCGATCTTGACGAGGCCGCGCGGAGCTATGCGGCCACCCTGGCCGAGTACGGCACAGGTGAGAACGGTCTCCCCCGATTCGACATCACCTTTTTGGGAGTCGGTCCTGACGGACACACCGCATCGCTGTTCCCCGACCGGCAGGAAGTACTCGAACGCGAGGCGACTGTCGTCGCCGTCCGGGACTCCCCCAAGCCGCCGGCTGAGCGGCTCAGCCTGACGCGGCACGTGATCAACTCGTCGCAGCGCATCTGGGTGGAACTCTCCGGTGCAGACAAAGCGTCGGTTCTTGGTCTCGCTCTCGCGGGTGCTGCCTACAGCGAGGTGCCCATCGCCGGCATGAAGGGCCGCAAACGTACGGTCTTCTTTGTTGACCAGCAGGCGGCATCCGAGGTTCCTGAGAACCTCATCGCCCCGACCTACTAGGCCATACCAAACGCCAGACATAGGAAAAGCCCCTGTCCTCGGACAGGGGCTTTTCCTATGTCTCTTGAGCGTGCCTTACGCGGATGCGGTTCCGCGGCGAGCACGCAGGGCCTGAAGTGCCTCATCGAGGAGAGCTTCTGCCTCTTCCTCCGTACGACGTTCCTTCACGTAAGCGAGGTGCGTCTTGTACGGCTCCAGCTTTGCGACCTCAGGCGGGTTCGCCTGGTCCCTTCCGGCAGGAAGACCTGACGAGGGGCTGTCGATTGTCTCGGGGATCTCTTCATCAGGGAGGCTTGCGGAGAAATACCGCACAGTCTCGTTTCCGAGTGCGTCCCAGTACGAGACCGCGACGCGATCCGCGTGGAACCCGTGATCCTGTTCGCCCATGGGGCCAGCGCCAACGCGCGAACCTCGAATTGCACTACCACCGGCAGCCATATGTACTCCTACGCACCCGTCGAGAACTTGGTGATGAGACCAAGCGCAACAATTGAACTGAACCAGACCAGTCCGAGCACAACGGTGAACCGGTTCAGGTTTCGCTCAGCGACCCCGGATGAACCGAGGTTTGAACCCATTCCGCCACCGAACATGTCGGACAGTCCGCCACCACGACCCTTGTGCAAAAGGATGAGGAAAGTGAGCAGGAGGCTCGTTATACCGAGCACAACCTGCAGAACGACCTGAAGTATCTCCACAAAGGACCTTTCACGTGGGCGGCCCATGATTCCATGGACCGCCCCCAATTATAGCCTGAGGCCCGTCCGGCTAAACGCCGACGTGCTTCTGGTATCGCACAATGCTGGAGAACTCGTTGAGATCCAGGCTCGCGCCACCGACAAGGGCACCATCGACGTTGGGCTCACGCATGAAACCAGCGATGTTCGCAGCCTTCACACTTCCGCCGTAGAGGATGCGGGTTTTGGCGGCGACGTCTTCCCCGAGAGTCTCGCGGAGTTCGGCGCGCAGCGCCGCAGCGACCTGCTCAGCCTGCTCCGGAGTTGCAGCCTGCCCGGATCCAATCGCCCACACCGGCTCGTACGCAACGACGATATCCGCCGTCGCCGAGACGCCGGAGAGCGCGGCCTTCAGCTGGGCTACCGGAACCGCACTCGGGCCGTGCTTCTCAAGGTCCTCAGAGGTCTCGCCGACACAGATGATCGGAACGAGGTTGTGCTTGAGCGCAGCGGAGACCTTCGCAGCCACCTGTTCGTCGCTCTCCGAGTGGAGGGTGCGACGTTCGGAGTGACCGATCAGGACGTATGCGCACTCGAGGGCCTTCAGGAAGGCTCCGGAAATCTCGCCGGTGTACGCACCCGAGTCGTGTTCGGACAGGTCCTGGGCGCCGAAGGCGATCGGGAGCTTGTCCGCCGAGACGAGCGTCTGCACACTGCGAAGATCGGTGAATGGAGGGAAGACGGCAACCTCGACACTCGCGTCGTCGTGCTTAGCGTCGGCGAGGCTCCACGCCAGCTTTTGCACGAACGCGATCGACTGCAGGTGATCGAGGTTCATCTTCCAGTTGCCCGCAATGAGCGGAACGCGATTTACTGCCATCCCAAAACCTCCAGTCCAGGAAGACGTTTGCCTTCGAGGAATTCGAGGCTCGCACCGCCTCCGGTTGATATGTGTCCAAACTGTGCGTCGTCAAAGCCCAGGGCACGGACCGCCGCGGCTGAATCGCCGCCACCGACGACACTGAGGCCGTCGGTTTCGGTGAGCGCCTGAGCGACAGTCTTCGTTCCCGCCGCGAACGGCTCGAGCTCGAAGACGCCCATCGGGCCGTTCCAGAACACTGTCTTCGATGAGCTGATGATGCCCGCGAAACGCTCAGCGGTCTCAGGCCCGATGTCGAGTCCGAGACCGGAGGCACCGAATGCGGTGTCCTCGATGGCGTCTGCCGGCTGGACGACGTGCTCAGCATCCGCACCGAACTTGCTGGCTACGACGACGTCGGTCGGGAGGATGATCTCCACACCCAGCTTCTCGGCCTCGGCCAGATAGTTCTTCACTGTGTCGATTTGATCGGCTTCGAGCAAGCTCGCACCGACCTTGTGACCCTGTGCTGCGAGGAACGTGAAGAGCATTCCGCCACCGATGAGCAGCGTGTTCACCCGTGGGAGGAGGTGACCGATGACTCCCAGCTTGTCGGAGACCTTCGATCCACCGAGTACCACGGTGTATGGGCGCTCGGGTGACTCAGTGAGACGGTCGAGCACAGTGAGCTCGGCCGTGATCAGTTCGCCAGCCGCGCTTGGCAGCAAGCTCGGGAGCTCATACACGCTCGCCTGCTTGCGGTGCACGACGCCAAATCCGTCTGAGACGAAAGCGTCGCCGAATGCAGCGAGCTTTTCTGCGAACGCTGCGCGTTCCGATTCGACCTTGCTGGTCTCCCCCGGGTTGAAACGGAGGTTCTCGAGAACAGTGATTTGTCCGTCGGAAAGATTGCTGACAGCATCCGTCGCCGATTGTCCAACAGTGTCGGTCGCGAAGGTGACCTCGGAACCCAAGAGTTCGGAGAGGCGCTGCGCGACCGGCGCGAGGCTGTACTGGGCATCGGGGGCGCCGTCGGGACGGCCCAGGTGGGACACAACGACGACGCGTGCTCCCTGGTTGAGGAGCGTGTTGAGTGTGGGAAGCGACGCACGCACGCGCCCGTCGTCGGTGATGACCCCGTCCTTGAGAGGAACGTTGAGGTCACACCGAACGACGACGCGCTTGCCTGCGAGCGAGCCCAGCGATTCGAGAGTGCGAAGCGGCACGGCTAGCCCAGGACCCTTAGAGACGGTCAGCGACGTACTCGGTGAGGTCGACGAGACGGTTGGAGTAGCCCCACTCGTTGTCGTACCAGCTGACGAGCTTGACCTGGTTGCCCATGACGCGCAGGAGGCCAGCGTCGAAGATTGAGGAGTGCGGGTCGGTGACGATGTCACTCGAGACGATCTCGTCTTCGGTGTAGAGCAGGATTCCCTTGAGGGGGCCCTCTGCGGCTGCCTTGTACGCTGCCTTAACCTCGTCAACCGTGACCGGGCGTGAGGACTCGACGGTGAGGTCGGTGATCGAGCCGGTGGGTACCGGTACGCGAAGTGCGAAGCCGTCAAGCTTGCCCTTGAGCTCGGGGAGAACGAGGCCAATGGCCTTTGCCGCACCGGTGGAGGTCGGAACGATGTTCACAGCTGCCGCGCGTGCGCGACGGAGGTCGCTGTGCGGGCCGTCCTGCAGGTTCTGGTCAGCGGTGTACGCGTGGACCGTGGTCATGAGACCGCGCTCGATGCCGAACTCGTCGTTGAACACCTTGGCGAGCGGAGCGAGGCAGTTCGTGGTGCACGATGCGTTCGAGATGATGTGGTGGTTCTCGGGGTCGTAGAGGTCCTCGTTCACGCCCATGACGAAGGTGGCGTCTTCACCCTTGGCCGGAGCCGAGATGAGGACCTTCTTCGCGCCAGCATCGATGTGCTTCTTGGCATCAGCGGCGTTGGTGAAGAAACCTGTGGACTCGATGACGATGTCGACACCAAGCTCGCCCCACGGGAGGTTCGCGGGGTCGCGCTCCGAGTAGACCTTGATGGCCTTGCCGTTGACGACGATCTTCTCTTCGTCGAACTCCACTGTGGCGTCGAGACGGCCGGTGATGGAGTCGTACTTCAGCAGGTGGGCAAGTGTCTTGTTGTCAGTGAGGTCGTTGACAGCAACGATCTCAAGGTCGCTGCCCTTGGCAAGCGCTGCGCGGAAGTAGTTGCGGCCAATGCGGCCGAACCCGTTAATACCGATCTTTACGGACAAGGATCTCTCCTGTTTCTCGAGCGCCGAAGCGCTTCTCTATTGTGCTGATGGAACAAGGTATATGGTGCGCTGTCCGGGGAATCAGACAGGCAAAGTCGGGACTACGAGAGTAGCAGCAGGCCTTTGGTCTGCTCACGAGCGGCGACGAAGCGGGCCTGCACGTTCTCCCAGTTGGTGATGTTCCAGAAGGCCTTCACGTAGTCGGCGCGTACGTTCTTGTAGTCGAGGTAGTACGCGTGCTCCCAGACGTCAAGCATGAGCAGCGGAATGGTGCCGGCCGCGAAGTTCGACTGCTGGTCGAAGAACTGCTGGATGATGAGTCGCTGGCCGATGGAGTCCCACGCGAGGACGGACCAGCCGGAACCCTGGACGCCAAGGGCCGTAGCCGTGAAGTGGGCGCGGAACTTGTCGAATGATCCGAAGAAATCATCGATGGCAGCGGCCAACTCACCCGTCGGCTTGTCTCCACCGTTCGGGGACATGTTGGTCCAGAAAATCGAGTGATTGACGTGACCGCCGAGGTTAAAGGCGAGATCCTTCTCGAGCTTGTTCACGTACGCGAGATTGTCTGAGTCGCGAGCTTCGGCAAGCTGGGCGATGGCGGTGTTCGCACCTGTGACGTAGGTCTGGTGGTGCTTCGAGTGGTGGAGCTCCATGATGGCGCCCGAGATGCTCGGCTCAAGCGCCGAGTAGTCGTATGCGAGTTCAGGGAGGGTGTATTCAGCCATTTATATTTCTCCTCTTTGTGTGTCGCCAGCGCGCCTGGATCCAGTCCGGGCGACCTCATCAGTCTAGTCAGGTCGACTGATTGCGCGATTGTGTTGGGTGTTACACCTCGTCATAGTCCGGTGGCAGATTGGCATCAGTTCCGGGAAGTCCGAGGTCTGTTGCGCGTTTGTCTGCCATCGCGAGCAACCGACGGATACGCCCGGCGATGGCGTCCTTTGTCATCGGAGGATCGGCGTAGTGCCCGAGCTCGTCGAGGCTGGCTTCGCGGTGGCTGAGCCGAAGCTCACCGGCATATCGGAGGTGATCGGGAATGTCGTCGGCGAGGATCTCCATGGCACGCTCCACGCGGGCACACGCCGCGACTGCAGCCTGAGCCGATCGGCGCAGGTTAGCGTCGTCGAAGTTGACTAGGCGGTTGGCCGTTGCACGGACCTCGCGACGCTGGCGAAGCTCTTCCCACGCCTTCACTGTGCCGTGCGCGCCCATAAGAACCAGCATGGCGCTGATGGCTTCACCGTCACGAATGACGACTCGATGAACTCCGCGTACCTCGCGTGCCTTTGCCTGGACACCAAGTCGCCCGGCTGCTCCGACTAGCGCCATGGCGCTCTCGTTACCTGGGCAGGTGATCTCGAGCGCAGCAGAACGACCGGGGTCGGTGAGCGAGCCGGCAGCGAGGAAGGCGCCTCGCCACACGGCGGCGAGCTCGGCGCGTGAACCGGTGGTCAGGCGGTTGGGCAGCCCACGAATCGGACGCCGCCGAGCGTCGAGCAGTCCGGTCTGCCTGGCAAGGGTCTCGCCGCCGTCAACGACACGCACGAGGTAGTACTCGCCGCGCCGGGACGTCGAGGGGCTGACTGAGGTGACCTCACTTCGTACTCCGTACAGTTCGGCGAGGGCTTTACGAACCCGCCGGGCGAGGTGTGGTGTGTCAAGTTCGCTCTCGACCGCGATCCGGCTGGAGATCAGGTGAAGCCCACCGCTGAAGCGCAGGGTGGACGTGAGCTCGGCAGCGCGTACCGTCGTCTTTTCTTCAACGATGTCGGCCAGTTCTTCTTTGACCTCAGCTGTCAGTGCCAAGCGGGGTCCAATCTCATTCGTGTCTGTTGTTGTTCCTGGCGGGAACGGCTTGATGCCGTTCGATCCGCGTGTGCTATTCCTTGCCGAGGTCGCGGTGTTTGACGTTCACGGCCACTCCGGGGAGCATCCTCAGTTTGTCGGCGAGCACATTCGCGAGCGCCACTGACCTGTGTTTTCCGCCGGTGCAGCCGATGGCGAACGTCGCAAAACGCTTGCTCTCTCGCTGGTACCCGTGCAACACCGGCGCGAGGGCCGCCGCGTACGCGTCAGTGAACTCGGATGCGCCTGCCTGGCCGAGTACGTAGTCTCTGACCTCGGGGTCGAGTCCAGTATGCGCCCGCAGCTCGGGAACCCAAAACGGATTTGGGAGGAAACGTGCGTCCGCGATCATGTCGGCATCAAACGGGGCCCCATATTTGAACCCGAAACTCATGACTGTCAGTTTGACGCCCGGAGTGCCTTCTGCCGCGAACAGGTCGGCGACGCTGTTGGCGAGCTGGTGGACGTTGAGGTCCGAGGTGTCGATCACCATATCGCTCGACTCGCGAATCGTCGACAGCCTGGCCCGCTCGGTGGCAATGCCGTCGAGGATTGTTCCCCCGCCCTGGAGCGGATGAGGCCTGCGAACAGCGTCAAACCGTCGAACCAGTGCCGAGTCGGTTGCGTCGAGGAAAAGAACACGGAGTTTGGTGCCGTCGCGGAGTGACTGGATCATCTGTTGCAGGTCAGTGAAAAAGTCACGGCCTCGTACGTCAACGACGGCAGCGATCCGCGGCAGCGCCCCTTCGGCCCGGCCGGCCAGATCGACGAGAGGGCGCAGCATTTGCGGTGGCAGGTTGTCTACGACGTACCAGTCGAGATCTTCCAGCGCATTGGCTACCGTCGAGCGCCCTGCGCCAGACATTCCCGTGACAATCAAAACTTCCTGGGTGGGGATCTCTTGGTCTGTCACTCTTCACTCTCCGCTTCGCTCGATCGGACGTTGCCGTCGGGCTGGACTTACTAGCCTACCGACTGTTCGCACCAGCGCGGCTTGAAAGGGTGTCCGCGATGGTTTGTGCGAGGGCGGGGCCCACCCCTTTGACCGCTGCAATGTCGTCTGGTGTCGCGTCACGCATTGCCGCAACCGAGCCGAAATGCACGAGTAACGCCTTGACGCGTGCCGGGCCAAGGCCGGGGATCTCGGTCAGCACGCTTGCGATGTCACGTTTACGCTTGGTGCGCTGGTAGGTGATAGCGAACCTGTGTGCTTCATCGCGGGCCCGCTGGAGGAGGAACAGGGCCTCCGAGTTGCGGGGCAGGATGACGGGATAGTCGTTGTCTGGCAGCCAGATCTCCTCGAGGCGCTTCGCCATACCCACCAGTTGGATATCGGTCCGGCCTGACTCCACGAGCGCGCGCTGAGCCGCCTGCACCTGAGGCTGGCCGCCATCAACGATCAGCAGTTGTGGCGGGTACGCGAATTTCTTGCGCTTCACGTCATCGGCGACCACTTCGTCTGTCGTCGGGTCAACAGTTGGTTCGACGGTTTCCGGCTCCCTGAGATAGGCGAGGCGCCGCGTGAGGACCTGATAGATCGAGTCGGTGTCGTCGGTGGAGCTGGGGATACTGAACCGGCGATAGTGATCCTTTCGAGCCAGGCCGTCTTCAAAGACGACCATCGACGCGACGATGTTGGTGCCGGAAAGGTGTGAGACGTCGTAGCACTCGATGCGGAGCGGGGCCTGCTCCATCCCTATGGCTTCCTGGATGTCCGTGAGCGCCTGGGAGCGCGCAACGAAATCAGCGGTGCGACGCATCTTGTAGAGCTGAAGCGCATTCTTGGCGTTGACATTCGCGGTCTGCATGAGCGCCGCTTTCTCGCCGCGCTGCGCGGTTTTCAACTTGACCCGCCCCTTACCACGGATCTCAGCGAGCCAGGTTTCCAGCTCGGCGGCGTCCTCAGGGAGCTCGGGAACGATCACTTCCTTGGGAACCTCAGTGGCAGCGCCGTCGTAGGCGCGCTGGAGGATGCTGTCGACCAGTTCCGCCGTCGACAGGTCGAGTTCCTTGTCGACGGTCCACGAGCGCACTCCTCGAATTCGTCCGCCGCGCACGAGAAACTGCTGCACGGCCGCGGACAATTCGTCGTGCTCCACACCGAACAGGTCGGCGTCAACCGAATCGTTGAGGACGACGGCGCTCTTCTCGAGAACTGCTTCGAGAGCCTGGAGGCGGTCGCGATATCGAGCAGCACTCTCGTAGTCCTGCGCGGCCGCCGCTTCCTTCATCTTCTTCGTGGCATCCGTCACAAATCGGCGATCGTTACCGGCCATGAAACTGATGAAATCGTTGACCATGGCGCGATGCTCTTCGAGCGTCACCTTGCCTGAGCATGGCCCGCCGCAGCGCCCGATCTGGCCCGGAAAACAGGGCTTGCCCGACTGCGTAGCTCGCTTGTAGCTCGAGTCCGAGCACGTGCGGATTGGGAATGCCTTGATCATCAGGTCGATCGTGTCGTGAACTGCCCAGATCTTGGGATACGGGCCGAAGTATTTGGCTCCCTTGATCCGCGGGTTTCGCGTGACGAGCACCCTGGGCGCTTCATCGCCCAGGGTGATCGCCATGTACGGATAGGTCTTGTCGTCCCGAAACTTCACATTGAAGGGCGGATCGAACTCTTTGATCCAGGTGTATTCGAGCTGCAGGGCTTCGATATCGCTTCCGACGACCGTCCACTCCACGCTCGACGCCGTCGTGACCATCCGTCGGGTGCGCTCGTGGAGCGTCCGCAACGGGGCGAAGTAATTGCTCAGCCGCGCCCGCAGGTTTTTGGCTTTACCGACGTACAGCACTCGGGAGTTCTCATCGCGAAACCTGTAGACGCCGGGGGTCGTCGGAATTTCACCGGGTTTGGGCCGGTAACTCAGTGGTGGTGCCACCTATCCCGCCTTACGCGCCTGAACTTCTTCGGCCTCGAGAACTTCGTTGAGGTAGAAACCTGTGTGGCTCTTCTTTACCTTCGCGATCTTCTCGGGCGTGCCGGTCGCGAGAACCTTGCCTCCGCCTGCACCGCCCTCGGGTCCGATGTCGATGATCCAGTCCGCCGACTTGATCACGTCGAGGTTGTGCTCGATGACGACAACGGTGTTGCCCTTGTCGACAAGGCTGTTCAGCACGAGGAGAAGTTTACGAACGTCTTCGAAGTGCAAACCGGTTGTCGGCTCGTCCAGCACGTAGATGCTGCGCCCGTTGGTGCGCTTCTGGAGCTCTGTCGCCAGCTTCACGCGCTGAGCCTCACCACCGGACAGGGTGGTTGCGCTCTGGCCGAGGCGAACGTACCCAAGCCCGACCTCGACCAGGGTCTTCAGGAAGCGGTGGATCGACGTGATCGCTTCGAAGAAGTCGGCGGCCTCGGCGATCGGCATGTCGAGCACCTCGGCGATGTTCTTGCCCTTGTAGTGCACCGACAGTGTCTCGCGGTTGTACCGGGCTCCCCCACAAACCTCACATGCCACGTAGACGTCGGGCAGGAAGTTCATCTCGATCTTGATGGTGCCGTCGCCGGAGCATGCCTCGCAGCGGCCTCCCTTGACGTTGAAGCTGAATCGGCCGGGCAGGTAGCCCCTCGCTTTCGCTTCCGTCGTCTCGGAAAAGAGCGTGCGGATACGATCGAAGACGCCGGTGTAGGTGGCAGGGTTGGACCGTGGCGTACGCCCGATGGGTGCCTGGTCAACATGGATAACCTTGTCGAGCTGGTCGATACCAGTGACACGGGTGTGCTTGCCCGGTACTTTTCGAGCGCCATTGAGCTTATTGGCGAGAACGCGGTAGAGGATGTCGTTGACCAGCGACGACTTTCCTGAGCCGCTCACCCCGGTGACCGCCGTGAATGTTCCCAAAGGGAAGTCGACGTTGATCTTGCGCAGGTTGTTAGCTTCGGCGCCGATGACAGAGATCATCCGGTTGGGGTCGACAGGGCGACGGATGTCTGGAATCGCGATTTCTTTTCGGCCAGACAGGTAATCACCGGTGAGTGACTCCGGGTTGTCGAGCAAGTCTTCGTATGATCCCGAGTGCACGACACGACCACCGTTGACGCCCGCTCCGGGTCCGATGTCGACAACCCAGTCCGCCGTTCGGATGGTGTCTTCGTCGTGCTCGACGACGATGAGCGTATTGCCCAGATCCCGCAGGGTCACGAGGGTCTCGATCAGGCGACGGTTATCCCGCTGGTGGAGGCCGATGCTCGGCTCGTCGAGGACATAGAGTACTCCGGTCAGACCGGAGCCGATCTGCGTTGCGAGGCGGATGCGCTGGGCTTCACCACCGGACAATGAGCCGGCCGTTCGTGACAGGTTCAGGTAGTTCAGGCCGACCTGGATGAGGAAGTCGAGGCGGAGCTTGATCTCGCGCAGCACCTGCGCGGCGATGGTTGACTCTCGCGCCGACAGCTCCATCTGGTCCATGAACGCTCGTGCGTCTGTGAGGCTCAGCTGAGCCACATCCGCGATGTTCTCGCCGTGGATGAGTACAGACAACACCTCGGGCTTGAGGCGCTTCCCGTCACAGACGGGGCAGGGGATCTCGCGAAGGTACTCGCCCCACCTGGCTCGCTGAACATCTGTCTCAGCCTGTGCGTACTGGCGTTCGATGTACGGCATGACGCCCTCGAAGCCCGAGGTGTAGCTGACCTCACGGCCGTAGCGGTTCTTCCACTTGACCTTGACCTTGAAGTTCTCGCCGCGGAGGACCGCTTCCTGGACCTTCTTGGGCAGTTCGCTCCACGGTGTGCGAAGCGAGAAATCGAGGTCTCGCGCCAATCCGTCGAGGAGTTTTTCGTAGTACTGGTAGAGGCCCTTCCCCTGTGTCGTCCAGGGGATGATGACGCCCTCGTCGATGCTGAGGCTGGGGTCGCCGATGAGGAGGTCGGCGTCGACGGACATACGGGTGCCGAGCCCGGAACATTCGGGGCAGGCGCCGAACGGAGCGTTGAAGCTGAACGTGCGCGGTTCGATCTCGGTCAATTGGATCGAGTGATTGTTGGGGCAGGACAGCTTCTCGCTGAACGTGCGCACCGAATCGGGTCCTTCTTCGTCGACGAGTTTGATTTCTACGATGCCGTCGGTGAGGCGCAGGGCAGTCTCGAGTGAATCGGTCAGTCTGCTCAGTGCATCAGGACCGGCTACCAGCCGGTCGACTACAACGGAGATGTCGTGTTTGTAAGACTTCTTCAGCGTGGGCGGCTCGGAGAGCTGAATTTGCTCGCCGTCGACGACCGCGCGGGCATATCCGCTTGCAGCGAGCTCTTTGAAGAGGTCAACGAACTCGCCCTTTTTCTGTGAAACGACAGGGCTCATCACCATGTAGCGTGTGCCGGTTTCGAGCTCCATGAGCTGGTCGGCAATCTGCTGGACGGTCTGTCGCTGAATCGGTTGGCCGCACTCGGGGCAGTGCGGAATCCCGATGCGCGCCCAGAGCAGGCGCATGTAGTCGTACACCTCGGTGATCGTGCCCACAGTCGAACGTGGGTTGCGGTTGGTCGACTTCTGGTCGATCGACACGGCAGGGCTGAGGCCCTCGATGAAGTCGACATCGGGCCTGTCGACCTGGCCAAGGAACTGTCGGGCGTATGCAGACAGTGATTCGACGTACCGGCGCTGACCTTCAGCGAAAATTGTGTCGAAGGCAAGCGACGACTTTCCTGACCCGGACAGCCCGGTGAACACGACCAGGGAATCGCGCGGGATATCCAGATCCACATTGCGTAAGTTGTGAACGCGCGCTCCGCGGACACTGAGTTTTGACGTTGAATTTACCTTCGTTATCGACACCTCAGAAGTCTACGATGACCCGCTGACATCAAGCTGGGCACGGGAGCACAATGAGACCCATGTACGACTTTCGTCGACTGCGGGAGCGGATGGTTTCGGAACAACTCGAGTCCCGCGGTATTCGGGACGAGCGAGTTCTCGACGCTATGCGACGGGTGCCTCGCGAGGAGTTCGTACGGCAGAGCACGAGACGCAACGCCTACGAAGATCACCCGCTGCCGATCGATGAAGGACAAACGATCTCTCAGCCCTACATCGTTGCGTTGACGCTTCAGGCCGCACAGCTTGCAGAAACCGACTGCGTGCTCGACGTGGGGACCGGCTCCGGCTACGCAGCAGCAGTCGCAGCGGAGCTCGCGGGGCGCGTTATCTCGATCGAACGCCACCCGGAACTCGCCGCCGCCGCGGAATCGGTACTCAAACGGCTCGGCTGCGACAGAGTCACCGTCATTGTAGGCGACGGCACGCTGGGCTACCCCGACCTGGCGCCATTCGACGCGATCGTTGCCGCCGCGGCCGGGCCTCGCATCCCCGCCCCGTGGGTGCACCAACTTGCGGTCGGCGGTCGCATTGTGATGCCCATCGGCGACTCCCGATTTGGCCAGGCTCTCACCAGGGCGACCAAGTCATCGGACGGAGCCCTCCGGCGGGAGAACCTGGGTGCTGTCGCGTTCGTGCCTCTCATCGGTGAGTACGGAGTTTCCGACCGGAGCTGACGAGCGGGTTAGAGGTGCCCTGCCTTCTCCATCTGCCGCAGATCACGTTTGAGGTCTGAGAGCTCGTCGCGGAGTCGCGCCGCCAGCTCGAACTTGAGTTCAGCGGCCGCCGTCAGCATCTGGTCGTTGAGGTCGGCGATGATCGACTCGAGCTGGTCTGCGCCCTCCCCCGCAATTCCCTGCCGTTTGAGCCGCGGTGTTGGGCTCTTCTTCTTCGCGTCGCGACCAGCCAACATCTTTGCGGTGTCTGCACCTTCGCGCGCGAGTACCTCCGTGATGTCTGCAATGCGCTTCCGAAGAGGCGTTGGGTCGATGCCGTGTTCGAGGTTGTAGGCGATCTGGGTGTCGCGGCGCCGGGTGGTCTCGTCGATTGCCCGCTTCATGGAGTCCGTCAGGACATCGGCGTACATGTGAACTTCGCCCGACACGTTTCGGGCTGCACGACCGATGGTCTGAATGAGTGATGTCGACGAGCGCAGGAAGCCTTCTTTATCTGCGTCGAGGATGGCGACAAGCGAGACCTCAGGGAGGTCGAGTCCCTCACGGAGGAGGTTGATGCCCACCAGGACGTCGTATATGCCCGCCCTCAGTTCGCTCAGAAGCTCAACACGGCGAAGCGTGTCGACATCGGAGTGCAGGTAGCGCACACGAACGCCGGCCTCGGTCAGGAAGTCGGTCAGCTCCTCCGCCATCTTCTTGGTCAGCGTCGTCACCAGGATGCGCTCGTCGCGGCTGGTGCGAATCCTGATCTCTTCGAGCAGGTCGTCGATCTGGCCGTGTGATGGCTTCACAATGATCTGAGGGTCGACGAGCCCTGTCGGCCGAATGATCTGCTCGACGATTCCGTCGGCGATGCCCATCTCGTAGCGCCCAGGGGTCGCCGAGAGGTACACCGTCTGTCCAACACGATCTTTGAACTCGTTCCACTTCAGTGGCCGGTTGTCCAGGGCGCTCGGCAAGCGGAAGCCGTGCTCAACGAGCGTGCGCTTCCGGGAAGAGTCACCCTCGTACATTGCGCCGATCTGCGGCACCGTGACATGCGACTCGTCGATGACGACGAGGAAATCGTCGGGGAAATAGTCGATAAGGCAGTGCGGTGCCTCCCCCGGTCCACGGGCTTCCATGTGGCGAGAGTAGTTCTCGATTCCGGAGCAGAATCCGATCTGCTGCATCATCTCGAGATCGAACGTGGTTCGCATCCGGAGTCGCTGTGCCTCCAGCAGCTTGCCTTGGCGTTCAAGCTCGGCGAGGCGCTGCTCCAACTCTTCCTGAATCGTCCCGATAGCCCGCTGCATGACGTCAGTGCTTGCAACGTAGTGCGAGCCCGGGAAGATCGAGACGTTGTCGAGCTTGCGAACGATGTCTCCCGTGAGCGGGTGGAGCGAGTACAGGCCCTCAATCTCGTCGCCAAACATCTCGATACGAATGGCGAGTTCTTCATAGACCGGGATGATCTCGATCGTGTCGCCGCGGACACGGAAGTTGCCGCGCGAGAAGTCGACGTCGTTGCGGTTGTACTGCATCGAAATGAACTTGCGGATGAGCCAGTCACGGTCGAGCCGCATGCCCACCTGCAGAGCCATCATCGCGTCGAGGTATTGCTCTGGTGTGCCGAGGCCATAGATGCACGACACCGTGGAGACCACGATGACGTCCCTCCGCGAAAGGAGCGAGTTGGTGGTCGAGTGCCTGAGCCTCTCCACCTCCGCGTTCACGGATGAGTCTTTTTCAATGAATGTGTCGGTCTGCGGAACATACGCTTCGGGCTGGTAATAGTCGTAGTAGGACACGAAGTATTCGACAGCGTTGTTCGGCATGAGCTCACGAAATTCGTTGGCCAGCTGCGCGGCGAGCGTTTTGTTGTGGGCGAGCACCAGCGTCGGACGCTGGACTGCTTCGATCAGCCAGGCCGTCGTCGCGGACTTTCCGGTACCGGTCGCACCGAGCAGGACGACGTCGGTCTCACCTGCGTTTATTCTCGCGCTGAGCTCGGCGATGGCCTTCGGCTGGTCACCTGAGGGCGAGTATTCACTGACGACTTCAAAGGGGTGAACTGCGCGGGTTGCCATAGTTCGAGTTTAGGCACCGCCACTGACATTGCTGCCCTTGGGGCCGTCGCTTGACTTTTCGATCAGCTTGGCCCAGAGGTCGTTGGCCTGGCGAAGGGTCTCAGCGAGAGTACCGTCTGTATCGATGACCACGTCGGCGAGAGCAAGCCTCTCCTCGTCACTGGCTTGCACTCCGATGCGTCGGTCAGCCTCCTCCGGGCTCATCCCGCGGAGGGACACCAGGCGCTCCCGGCGTGTGCCAGCGTCAGCGTGCGCGACGACGATCAGGTCGTACGAGCGGGGCAGCTTCGCCTCGGCGAGCAACGGGACGTCGTAGACGATCACAGCGCCAGGGTCTTTTGAGGTGGCTTCCGCGATGCGTTTCTCGGTGAGCGCTCGAACGGCTGGGTGCACGATGCCGTTGAGGGTAGCGAGCGCCTTCGGGTCAGAAAAGACCAGCGCACCAAGCGCAGCGCGATTGAGCCGACCATCTTCGGCAATCACATTTTCGCCGAAAGCGTCCCGGATCAGGTCGAGGGCCGCTGTACCCGGCTCGACAGCATCTCGAGCGAGTTGATCTGCGTCGATATGAACCGCGCCCAGACCAGCGAGGTGGCGGGCGATTGTGGACTTTCCGGAGCCGATTCCCCCGGTGAGGCCGACGAGGAACATACGTACCTTTCGGGAACTGGCTGTCGCCTAGACGGCGGGAACCAGGTGGCCTTCGAGGTAGGCGATGGGCACAGCGCGAGCTTCCTGGAGAAGCCAGGAATCGCCATCCGGTGACTGGTCGAACGCGAGGCGCTGCAGTGCGCGGGACAGCTCGACCGCAACACTCACGTGCCCGCGCCAGCGCTCATCACCGGGGAAGTCGAACTGCGACAGCATCTTCACAACTGCGGCAACGTACTCGCGCTGGCTGCGGCTGTACTGCTCTTGGCTGTCCTCGTCTCCGAGAATCCGATACTGCGTGGCCTTGAATCCCGGAATTGTGCGACGCGCGACGACGGATGTATCCATCATGATGCCGAGAGCGTCTTGCCAGGTGTCCGGCTTTTCCTCAAGCAAACGATCGATGCACAGGGCCACAAACTGGTCCTGCATGTACTGGTAGACACCGATCATGAGTGCGATGCGATCGGGGAAGAACCGGTAAACGGTGCCAATCGCCATCTCGGCGCGCTTCGCGACCTCGGCCGTTGTCACCCCGGCGTGTCCGGATTCGTCAATGATCTGTCCGCAGACCCGAAGAATCGACTCGAGACTCTGCCTGCTGCGTTCCTGCTGCGGATTGTTTCTCAGTGACTTCTCGGCGGACGTGTCCGTTTCGAGGTACTGCTTCAGGGATTCAACGTCCACGTCGCACCTTCGAATAGTGTTTGGGCTTTGATGTCGGCAATCGGCCGCGCCGCAACGTTATCAGCGGATTCCTCGGGGAAGCTGGAGGCGCTCCGACCGCGCTTCGTGTTGCGTGGGCCGAAAAAACTGGCCGGCCCCAGGTGGAGCCGGCCAGTTTTCGGGTGTTGCTTAGGAGTTGCTCGAGAGCTTCTCGCGAAGAGCCGCGAGGGACTCGTCGTCAGCAAGGGTTCCTGCGCCTGCGGTCTCGCTCGAGAACGAGGATCCGGCGGCCGGAGCCGCTGCTGCTGCCTCTTCGACAGCTGCGGAAGCGACAACCTGCTTCTTGTGAGCTTCCCAGCGAGCCTGGGCTGCAGCGTAGTCCTGCTCCCACTTCTCGCGCTGGGTCTCGAAGCCCTCTTTCCACTCGTTGGTCTCGGCGTCGAAGCCCTCAGGGTACTTGTAGTTGCCCTGCTCGTCGTACTCCGTGAGCATTCCGTAGAGTGCCGGGTCGAACTCGGTGCCCTCGGGGTCGACACCCTCGTTGGCCTGCTTGAGGCTCAGCGAGATGCGGCGACGCTCGAGGTCGATGTCGATGACCTTGACGAAGACCTCGTCGCCAACCGAAACGACCTGCTCGGCGAGTTCAACGTGCTTGCCGCTGAGCTCGGAGATGTGAACGAGGCCTTCGATGCCGTCTGCGACGCGAACGAACGCACCGAACGGAACGAGCTTGGTGACCTTGCCCGGTGCAACCTGGCCGATGGCGTGGGTGCGGGCAAAGACCTGCCACGGGTCTTCCTGCGTCGCCTTGAGCGACAGGGAGACACGCTCGCGCTCGAGGTCGACCTCGAGGATCTCGACGGTGACCTCCTGGCCAACCTCGACAACCTCAGATGCGTGCTCGATGTGCTTCCAGCTGAGCTCGGAGACGTGAACCAGACCGTCAACGCCACCGAGGTCGACGAACGCACCGAAGTTGACGATCGACGAGACGATGCCCTTGCGGACCTGTCCCTTCTGGAGGTTGTTGAGGAACGTGGTGCGGCTCTCGGACTGAGTCTGCTCGAGGAGCGCGCGACGCGAAAGCACAACGTTGTTGCGGTTCTTGTCGAGCTCGAGGATCTTGGCCTCGATCTCCTGGCCGAGGTACGGAGTCAGGTCGCGAACGCGGCGAAGCTCGATGAGCGATGCCGGCAGGAAGCCACGGAGTCCGATGTCGACGATAAGTCCACCCTTGACGACCTCGATGACCGAACCGGTCACGACGCCATCGGTTTCCTTGATCTTCTCAACGTCGCCCCACGCACGCTCGTACTGTGCGCGCTTCTTGGACAGGATGAGGCGGCCTTCTTTGTCTTCCTTCTGGAGGACGAGGGCTTCAACCGTGTCGCCGACCTGAACAACTTCGCTCGGGTCAACGTCATGCTTGATGGAAAGTTCGCGCGAGGGAATGACACCCTCGGTCTTGTAGCCAACGTCGAGGAGAACCTCGTCGCGGTCGATCTTCACGACTGTGCCTTCGATGAGGTCACCGTCGTTGAAGAACTTCAGGGTTTTTTCGACCGCGGCCAGGAAGTCTTCAGCCGATCCGATGTCGTTGATAGCGACCTGCTTGGCGGTCGTTGCGGTTGTCATGTAGTAGTTGCTCCAGTGAGGACATATTTCGGGCCGTGCGCGACCTTCCATAATCAAGGGATCATCGAAGGCTGTTACCGCGCCAGGCGAACGGATAGAACGTCACAAATGTGACATGCCAGTTTAGCTGGAAAATTGCCGCGAGAGCAAACGGCGAAACGACGGCGGGCGGATGCCATCTCAGCGGCTTCGGATCGTCTCGATCCGTCGCGAGACGGCCTCGACAAATCGCCTAACGGCATCCGGATCGGTATCGATGAAAAGTGACGGTTCGAAGAGCTCAGCTTCGAGGACAAGCGGTCCAGTCGACGGGTCGTCGACGATGTCAACGCGAGCGTAAAGCGGGAGCGCGTCGAACTCGGACAGGCCACGCGCCAGTAGCACGGTATGCACCGCGGCGATGAGCTGGTCGCCCACCGCACGCTCTTCGGGCGTCGGGGTGACCGGGGCGATCTCTTCGACGTAGGTTCCGCCGCGAAGCCCTCCGCCCACAGCCAGGAGCGGGCCCTTCGAAATGGCGTGCGAGAAGTCGCCGTCGAAGTACAGCAGCGCGCGTTCGCCGCGGTGCTGGACCGATGGGATCGCCGGTTGAACCATGACGGTCTTGCCGATCCGCAGAATGTGCCCGGCGAGGAGGAGTGCTGCGGGGTCGTTTCGCTCGAAGAGCCCGGTGTTCTGCGAACCGGCTGACACCGAGGGTTTGACCACGACGCGTTCTTCCGAGACGGTCGACAGGGCCGCCCGAACCTCGTTCGACGTGAGGCAGAAAGTGGTCGGCACAATAGGCACATCGGAGACGGAACCGAGCTCGCGCAGGTGCACCTTGTCGATATTCCAGCGGATGAGACTCGGGGCGTTGAGCACGGGGGCAACTGCCGCTGCGCGATCCAGCCAGTCGAGGAATTCGGACGGCGAGTCGGGATAATCCCACGGCGAGCGGATCACGATCAGCTCGAAGCTCGCCCAGTCCACGTGGGGATCGTTCCAGACCACGATGCGTGGGGCGAATCCGGATGCTGTCAGCCCGGTTTCGAGGAACGGCAAGTCGGTATCCACATATGGCGCGGGCCGAGCGTTGGTCACCAGTGCGATGCGGCCTCGGGTCATGTGGTGTGCTCCTGCCTTCGGGGGTGAGAGCTGCGTGTCGGGCTGGGACGGAGGATCTCGGTGAGGGCGGCGCCGAGGTGCGGGTGGGAGAACCGATAGCCGGCCTCGACCAGCCGCTCGGGCAGCACCCACCGGCTCTTGAGCACGAGTTCGGGTTCTGTTCGGAGAACAAACATGCCGAGCTCGAGCATCCAACGGAACGCAGGAAGGCCGATCGGTACCGTCAGGATGCGCCGGATCGTGGCCATGACCGTTCGGTTGTCGCTGGGGTTCGGTGACGAGACGTTGAGCGCGCCGTCGATGTCGGGGCGCTCTCGAACGAACCGGAGCACGCCGACCACGTCATCAATGTGTACCCAGCTGAACTTCTGACGGCCACCTGGGGTGCGGAACTCGTGGAATGTCCCCGCGTCCCGGCGGCGTCGCCCGGCGAGCCATCGCCCGTCGAGCTGAGGGCCTCCGAGGCCGAAACGGGCCAGCATCACCAACGGGCGAAGTGCACCACCGTCACCGAGCACGATGGCCATCCGAAGAGCCACCCGGCGCGTGCTCGGAAGGTTCCCGGTGAAGAACTCCTCTTCCCACGCGCGGGCGATGCTCACACTGAACCCTGAGCCGATGTCGCCCGAGGACTCGGTCATCGGCCGGTCGTCCGCGTGCCGATAGATGGTCGCTGTCGATGAGTTGACCCACAGCTCTGGCGGAGCAGCGCAGCGCGAGATCGCCGTGCGGAGTTCTCGGGTGGTTTCAACTCGAGACCGGAAAATCTCGTCACGGTTTCGCGCCGTGTACCGGCAGTTGACGCTCTTGCCGGCGAGGTTCACGACCATGTCAGCCCCATCAAGAAGCCGGACAATCCCGTCACTGTCGCCCCACGCGACGTCAGCCGAACCGCGGCCGATCGTGCTCACGATTGCGCCGTCGGCGCGATAGTGGGCGACAAGGTGTCGTCCGAGAAAGCCCGAAGCGCCAGCGATGACAATGCGGTTGGTCATAGTGGTTCTCCCCCGGTGGCAACGGGATACCGAGCGGTCCCGCAGTCTTTCTGAAGCGTAGCGAGTCGGGGCACCTCGACGCCTCGTCGGTGACCAGGCTCAGTCGGCAAGAAGGAAGTGCTTCAACGTATCGAGTCCGACGCCACCGAGGTCGAGGGCGTTCCGATGGAACTCCTTGATGTCGAACGCGTCGCCCTTCCTGCGTTTCGACTCGTCGCGCAGCTCTTCCCAGATCCGCTGGCCCACCTTGTACGACGGTGCCTGGCCTGGCCAGCCGAGGTACCTGTTGACTTCGAAATGCACGAAGCCCTCGTTCATGTTGACGTTCCTGCCGAGGAACTCGAATGCGTCCTCCGCCGTCCACGTTCCCGTACCGTCTGGGTGCTGCTTGCCCAGGTGCACTCCGATGTCGAGGACAACACGCGCTGCCCGCATCCGCTGCCCGTCAAGCATGCCCAACCGGTCGGCCGGGTCGTCGAGGTAACCCAGCTGCTGCATGAGACGCTCGGCGTACAGCGCCCAGCCTTCCGCGTGCCCGGACGTGCCGGCCAGTTGCCGCCGCCAGGTGTTGAGCTTCGCACGGTTGTAGACGGCCTGGCCGATCTGCAGGTGGTGCCCGGGAATACCCTCGTGGTACACGGTTGTCAGTTCGCGCCAGGTGTCAAATTCGGTGACGCCCTCCGGCACTGACCACCACATGCGGCCCGGCCGCGAGAAGTCATCGGTGGGGCCGGTGTAGTAGATCCCGCCCTCCTGGGTCGGCGCGATCATGCACTCCAGCGTGCGGATCTCCTCGGGAATGTCGAAGTGCGAGCGGCCCAGCTCCTCGACGGCGCGATCGCTCGTCTCCTGCATCCACCTCTGCAGGGCGTCCGTGCCGTGCAATTTCCGGCTCTGGTCGTTGTCGAGGAAGGCGATCGCTTCTTCGACGCTTGCGCCTGGCTTGATCTCGCGCGCAATGGCTTCCTGCTCGGCGACCATACTGCGCAGTTCCTCGATACCCCACTCGTAGGTTTCGTCGAGGTCGATCGTTGCTCCGAGGAATCTGCGTGACTGGAGGGCATAGATCTCCCGGCCGACGGCATCCGCTTCTGTTGCTACAGGTTCGAGTTCGTGAGCCAGGAACTCGGCCAGCGAACGATAGGCGACGGCAGCCTTGCCCGCGTTCTGAGAGAGGTCGGACGCGAGCGAGGCGGGCAGTTGGCCTTCAGTCGGAGCGGCCGTCGCGGCAAGTTCCACGAAGAAACCCTGGTCGGCGTAGAGTTTTTTTGTCTGTTCGAAGACCTCGCGAACCTGACGCTTCGCCGGAGTGATGCCGCGTTCGATACCGAGCCTGAGCGTCTCGATGTAGCCGTCGATCGCCTCGGGAAGCGCGTTCAGGCGGGACGAGACGTTCTCCCAGTCGGAAACGGTTGCCGTTGGCATGAGATCAAAAATCTCGCGGATGCCCTGGGCGGGTGACGCGATGACGTTCAGGTCGCGCAGGTGGAGACCGGCGTCCGCGCTCTCGACGTCGAGTAGTAATTCGTTGCGCAGGTCGGTGCGGGTGACACGGTCGACGTCGTCGACGGGTTCGGCGTGATCGAGTGCGGTGATAACCTTGCGCGCCTCGTCGATAAAACGCTCGTGTCCGGCCGGTGAGAAGTCGCCGAAGCGCCCGTTGGCCTCGTCGCGGCCGATGTAGGTGCCGACGAGCGGATCGATGTCGACGAGGGTATTGACCCAGTCCTCGGCGATGGCGTCGATGGGGGTCGGCGTGCGCTGCAGTTCAGTCATGACTGCGAGCCTACGACAGGGCCGCCCCGCGAGCACAGGCCGGTTTCCGAACGAGCTCGCGGGGCGCCCTGGTTAGTGCGCTGCGGCGTCCCAGTTGTGGCCGCGGCCGACCTGAACGTCGAGCGGGACGACGAGTTCGCCAGCCGACGCCATGTGCTGCCGCACGACGGCTTCGAGGTCGTCCCACTCCCCAGGTGTGACCTCAAAGATGAGCTCATCGTGCACCTGCATGAGCATGCGGCTCGACAGTTGCTTCTCGGTGATGTCCTTCTCGATGTTCACCATGGCGATCTTCATGATGTCCGCGGCCGAACCCTGGATGGGGGCGTTGAGCGCGGCACGCTGGGCGTTGTCGCGCAGAACCCGGTTGGGGCTCTTCAGGTCGGGGAACGGCCGGCGCCTGCCGAAGATCGTTGTCGTATATCCGTCTTCGACGGCCTGTTCGACGACGTTGCGCAGGTAGTCGCGCACGGCTCCGAACCGTTCGAAGTACCCGGCCATAAGTTTTTTCGCTTCGGACGAGTCGATCCGCAGCTGCTTCGAGAGCCCGAACGCACTGAGCCCGTAGGCGAGCCCGTACGACATGGCTTTGACCTTGGTTCGCATTTCGTTGGTGACGTCTTCCGGGTCGACCAGGAATATCTTCGAGCCGACAAACCTGTGCAGGTCTTCACCTGTGCGGAACGCTTCGATCAGGCCGGGGTCACCCGAGAGGTGGGCCATGATCCGCATCTCGATCTGCGAGTAGTCAGCGGTGAGGAGCGTCTCGTAGCCCTCACCGGCCTGGAAGGCGGCACGGATGCGACGACCTTCTTCGGTGCGGACCGGAATGTTTTGTAGGTTCGGATCGGTTGACGAGATGCGTCCGGTCGTGGTTCCGGTCTGAACGTAGCTGGTGTGCACGCGCCCGTCGGAGCCGATCGCCTTATCGACGGTTTCAACGATCTGGCGCAGCTTTGACGCGTCACGGTGTTCGAGCAGGAGACCAAGGAAGGGATGCGGATTGGAGGCTTGAAGGTCGGCGAGAGCGCCGGCATCCGTCGAATAACCGGTCTTGTTGGCACGAGTCTTCGGCATGTCGAGCTCGTTGAAGAGGACCTCCTGGAGCTGCTTTGGCGACCCCAGGTTCACCTCGTGCCCGATGATCGCGTAGGCCTGGCTGGCCAGGTCGGCGGCGCGCGCGGCCAGCTGGCCCGAGAGCTCTGAGAGCTGCTCGTGATTGACCGTGACGCCGCGCAACTCGATGTCGACGAGGGTAAGGAGCGTCGGCATCTCGATGTCGCGAAGAACCCGCAGCGAACCCTCATCGAGTGCCTCGGTCAGCGGGGCGACGAGGCGCAGGGTATACCAGGCTTCGAGCGGAGCGGTGGCAGGGTCGTCGAGGGAAAGCTGGTTCGGGTCTGACTTCGGCAGCGACTCGTCGAGGTAGCGCGAAACGAGGTCGGCGAGAGTCTTCTCCGTGCCGTTCGGGCGCAACAGCCACCCGGCGATATGGGTGTCGAACGAAATTCCGTCGAAGGCCAGACCGACACTCTTGAGGGCCTTGAGCTGCTTCTTCGAGTCGGTCATGAGCTTGGGCGCATCGCTGGCCAGCCATGCTTCGAACGGCGCGTAGTCAGCCCGCCCGGGCTGCCAGGCAAGAGCGACGGTCTCGGTGGGTGTTGCGATGCCCGCACCGACGGGTTTGCCGTCGAAAATGTCGAACGAGAGGCCAAGGCCGCCGGGGTTCGCGGCTGTCGCGCGATTCAACCAGGCGCCGAGTTCCTCATCGAGCAGCTGCTGAGGCACGGGGATTTTCTCCGCGCCAGCACGAACGGACGGGATGCCCGTGGTTTCTTCATCGAGCCCCTCGGCCTTGAGCAGGCGGTCGAGCATGGTGCGGAACTCGAGGCGCGCGAAGATCTCGCGCACGGCCTCTTCGTCGATCGGCCGCTTCTCGAGCGAGCCGACGGTGACGGGCAGCTCGACATCGGTGAGCAGGTGGTTCAGGCGACGGTTGCGGACCGCGTTTTCCTTGTGCTCGCGGAGGCTCTCCCCCACCTTGCCTGTGATCTTGTCTGCGTTCTCGAGGATGGCATCGAGGCTCCCGTACTGGTTAAGCCACTTCACGGCCGTCTTCTCGCCAACCTTCGGGATGCCAGGAAGATTGTCGCTGGTCTCGCCGACGAGGGCGGCGACCTCGGGATACTGGTGCGGCTGGATGCCGTACCGCTCCATTACCTTGGCTGCGTCGTATCGCGTCAGGTCGGAAACGCCCATCCTCGACGGGTACAGCAGTGTGACGTCGTCGTTGACGAGCTGGATCGTGTCGCGGTCACCGGACACGACGAGCACGCGGTAGCCCTGCTCGCGGCCCTGGACGCTAAGCGTCGCGAGGATGTCGTCCGCCTCGTAGTCCTCGATCGAAATCGTGGTGATGTTCATCGCGGCGAGAACGTCCTGCAGCAGAGGGACCTGGCCGATGAACTCGGACGGGGTCTCACCACGGGTGCCCTTGTAATCCGGATATTCACGGGTGCGGAAGCTGAATCGAGAGATATCGAAGGCAACGGCGACGTGCGTCGGCTTGTGATCACGAATGAGGTTGATCAGCATGGCCAAGAAGCCGTGGATCGCGTTCGTGTGTTGACCGTCTTTGGTGGAGAAACTGTCGACCGGGAGCGCGTAAAACGCCCGGAATGCTAGGGAATGACCGTCAATGACGAGGAGGGTAGGCTTTTCGTTGTCCGACACCCTCCCAGCCTACAAGCGACCGGTGACAGCCGATCGCGGCGCGAGGTTTCGTGTAGAAGCAAAGGCGACGATGACTGAAACCACCGAGAACGCACTCGAATACGTCCTACAGCGTGGGGGTGGAGCTCTCGCGGCGAAGATGGGCATCGAGTTCACCGAGTTTTCTCTCGACCGGGCAGTGGCGACAATGCCGGTCGAAGGTAATACTCAACCGGCGATGCTGCTCCATGGCGGCGCCTATGTGGTGCTCGGCGAGTCACTCGGCTCGATGTCTGCAAACCTGTGGGCTGGACCGGGGAAGCTCGCGGTCGGTATCGACATCAACGCGACGCACACACGTTCGGCCACATCGGGCGTCGTCACCGGAGTGTGCACACCGATTCATCTCGGCCGTTCGATGACCGTCCACGAGATCGCCGTCACAGACGAGCAGGGCCGTCGGTGTTCGACCATTCGGATCACGAACCTGATCAAGGACGCGCCGACCAGCTGACGGCATCCGCTGTCTTGAGTTCGGCCGCAGAACAGGTGCCGGCTCCCAGCGCTGATGGATCGTTCCCCTTGTTGGGTTTCAATGGGGAAAGGCTCCTTTTCGGACCGATGAGCGAAGCGTTGTTCGGCGGAGCGTGGTTCATCGGTCCCGTGTGTGCCGCTTCGTCGAGGAGACGCTTCTTTACGGACCGATGAGCGAAGGGTGCTTCGGCGGAGCGTGGTTCATCGGTCCCGTGTGTGTCGCTTTGTCGAGGAGACGCTTCTTTTCGGACCGATGAGCGAAGGGTGCTTCGGCGGAGCGTGGTTCATCGGTCCCGTGTGTCCCTCTTTGTCGAGGAGACGCTTCTTTACGGTACGGACCGATGAGCGAAGGGTGCTTCGGCGGAGCGCGATTCATCGGTCCTGACTGTCGCTATCCGCCCGGTGCAGACGCACTGATACCTGCACAGCCCACAAAAAGCACGAGGCGGGCCGGATAAACCGGCCCGCCTCGTGTGAAAAATTTTGCGAACTACTTCTTCGCTGTGAGCTGCTCGACGATCGCCTGGGCGACGTCGTGCATGGTGAGGCGGCGGTCCATGGATGCCTTCTGGATCCAGCGGAAGGCTTCGGGCTCGGTCAGGCCCATCTTCTCGTTGAGGAGTCCCTTGGCCCGGTCGACGAGCTTGCGGGTCTCGAAACGCTCGACCATGTCGGCGACTTCGGCCTCGAGGGTGATGATCTGCTGGTAACGGCTGAGTGCGATCTCGATGGCGGGGAGCAGGTCGTTCGGAGTGAACGGCTTGACGACGTAGGCGAGGGCGCCCGCTTCGCTTGCGCGCTCGACGAGCTCCTTCTGGCTGAACGCGGTCAGGAGGACGACGGGAGCGATCTGCGCCTTGTGCAGGCGCTCAGCTGCGGAGATTCCGTCGAGCTGGGGCATCTTGACATCCATGATGACGAGGTCAGGGCGGAGCTCCGTCGCGAGCGCGACTGCGGTCTCTCCATCACCCGCTTCACCGACAACTTCAAAGCCGTTGTCTCGAAGGATTTCGACGATGTCGAGGCGAATCAGTGATTCGTCTTCTGCTACGACGACACGTCGCGGGGCTGGGGTTGATGCTTCTTGCTCGGTCACGACTTAATCCTACGGTAATCTTGTGGACGTTGTTGTGCGCCGGTGTGGCGGAATGGCAGACGCGGAGCACTCAAAATGCTTTGCTCGAAAGGGCGTGTGGGTTCGAGTCCCACCACCGGCACGGCACCTAGACCCCTCTACTTCCCAACGAATACGCGGAAGTAGAGGGGTCGTTCTATTTTGGTGTGCACGGTCATCCCTCCTTTCGTCCCTTCATTGGGTTCGGTTCGTGCACCTGAGGTCGACGACACCGCACAGACACCGGGTAACGATCCATCGACCCGGAGGCACTGTGCCAGCAGCAAAAAAGAACCCGAAGGAGCTCGCATTTGCGAGCGTCCAAACCAGAACCGCCGCTTCAGGAGCGACCAAATTTGTCGTCCGTTATACCGACCCGGGAAAGAAGCAGCGTTCAATCTCGTTCGACGGCCAAATGGCCGCAGAAGAGTTCGCGAGTCGCACACGACGTGTCGGGTCGGAGAAAGCCATGCAGATGTTGCTTTCAGAGACCGCCGCCGGAACGACGTTCGCTGAGTATGCCTGGGGCGCCATCGACATCAGGCGCGGTGTCATCGGACAGAAGAGCATCGACGACTACTCATACTGGATGCGTTCAAGCATCCCAGACGCCTTCGGCTTCATGCTGCTCGGCGACGTCACCCAAGATGATGTTCAACAATGGGTTCTCGGGCTGAGTGAGGCAGGTCTCGCCGAGAAGACAATGAAGAATCGACACGGTTTCGTTTCAATGGTGTTCAAGCAGGCATACGACGGCGGTGAGATCCGCATAAACCCGTGCAAAGAGACGGTTATCCCCCGGACCGTCTCCCGAGAGATGGAATGGCTCACGCTCGACGAGTTCAGCCGGATTGTCGCGTTCATCCCGGATCACTACAAAGCACTAGTTAGGACCATGGCCTTCACGGGGCTTCGATGGGGCGAAGTGACGTGTCTGACTAAAGGGGACGTCAACCGCGAGACGGGGCTCATCTCCGTTAATAAAGCCTGGGTGAAGGACCGTATGGCGACGGGCGGTCTGAGGATCGGGCCACCAAAGACGAAACGAGGC
Organism: Mycetocola zhadangensis; assembly: GCF_003668565.1. Taxonomy (GTDB): domain Bacteria; phylum Actinomycetota; class Actinomycetes; order Actinomycetales; family Microbacteriaceae; genus Mycetocola_A; species Mycetocola_A zhadangensis. Next base: position 1,028,728 of record NZ_RCWJ01000001.1, on the reverse strand, counting down.
AAGCGTCATGTGCGACTTCCGCCTGAGATTCTGAAAGCGCTCATGACCCTGCTCGAGTCGGGATCACGCCGCGACCTCTTGTTTACCAAGAAGAATGGGGAAGCGATCCGTCAGCAGTACTTCTGGCAGTGGGTCTGGGTTCCAGCCCGGAATCTAGCAAATGGACGTCCGGCATTCAACTATCGCGGTAAGGCTGCCGGCGGTGTCTATAAGCCAAGAGAGGGATACGACTGGGATAAGTCCCCCATCGACGCTGACATCGCCATCGGGAAGGAGATCCGAATACATGACCTGCGGCACACGTTCGCTTCCTGGATGCTCGCCGAAGGTGTCGCTATGGATGTTCTGCAACGGTTACTTGGCCACGAATCGATCACGACGACCGTTGACCGCTACTCGCACATGGCACCGGAGCGGATCAACGCGTCGGCGGCAGCGGGTTCAAGGATCATTGCTGAAATGAGCGACTTCGTCACGGCGCCATATGGCTCATTATCGTCCCCAGGCAGTTCGGAAGAGGACGTTCAAACTAATGATGGAGGACCGGCCGTGTCTCGTAGGACTGGAGCGAACGATAGCCGGCATTCGCCCCGGGTATTGGCGGCACGCCTCGTGGAAATCGAGGGCACGATGTGTGGTGTGGAAGCCGATTGAGCCATAGCGGAAATCGCGCAACTTCTTATGAGAGCAACCCAAACGGTATAGGTTGCGTTCCGGCGACTCCTGAGGCAATGGTGCACGAGGTGGATTCGGTCATGATGTAGCTCCTTCTACTAGTGCGGCGCGGCGGGCCTTCTCTGAGTTGATGCGGTTGGTGAGCGTGTTCTTCGAGACGTTGATTTCCTTCGCGGCCCCTCGCACCGAGATGTCACCAGAGAGGACACGATCCTTCACCCGATCGAAGAGTTCCAGCGTCAGTGGCACCGTCGCGATAGAGGTGCTGGCGTCCGTCACCTGCTGTACCGGCTTCGCAACATTTGATGAGGGGGCCGCCGTCGCACGATGTACTGGAGCGATGGTCGGCTTGGCTGCCTTGCTGCCTCCCTTGCCGGTCGAACCCACCGGGACACCCTTCTTCCTCCGCCCCGGGCGGATCTTCCGTTTCGGCGCATCGGCGATGGCGAGGGTCTGCAAGGCGTGGGTTGCAGCGAACACGATTGCGGGGAATGAGGCTGCGAGACCGGCACCTACATACGTTTCGGCGGTGATAGTGGCCGCATCCAGCACGACGTGAGCCGCCTGTAGAGCCATCGACGCGGCGGTAAGTACAGCTACCGCCGTCCAAGGAAACTTATTGCCCTGATTGCGCCCGCGAAGTACCAACGCCGAGAGGCTGAACACCACCAAGCCGCCATCAAGGAGCACCGGCACGAGGGCCGGCATGACGCCGGGGAGCAATGCCAGCTGGCCCATGGCGTATAGCCCGGGAACTCCCGCCGCAAAGGAAGCAACGGCGAGCAACCCAGTGAACGCGACGGCCGTCATGACGATCGGCCGCGTATCGGCCTCGACCTGTGATGAGCGGCGGGGTGCGACCGTCACCGCATGCGCTGCTGCGGGTGCCGGTTCGGTTGCCGGCTTACTCATAGGGGCGCCTCGGTACTGGCCGAAGGCGGGGGCTGCTGTTGTGCTCATGGGGTTGTGCTCCGGTTCTCTCAGTTGTTGTATGCGCGGCACCAATTGCCAGGTGCGCCGATGGCATGTCGGCATGGGTCATGCCGGGTTGAAGTAGGCGTCGAGTAGCTCTTGCACCATGAAGGCTGGGTCCGTTTGGCGCATGTGCGCTTCCCGCATGACCGTGCGTTTGCGATCGATCGCCTCTTCGGCCCCTGCTTGTCCTAATGGGCCTTCTAGGAGGGTTCGAACCGCGACGATGAATTCCTCGAATGGCTCGCCCTGCTCCTCACGAACGCTTGCGCGGTGGCTGGGGAAATCGCAGATCCGATGGAACCTCGCGTCGAGGCTCCAGGCCGCGCGGTCATCAGGGTTGGGCAGTGCCTTCGGCAGCACCTTGCGGTGATAGCGGCTCGTATCATGTGTGGCGGTCATGGTGAATCCGATTCTCCTCAAGCGGGCGTTCGTGACTGGCGACCCCGCAAGACGCGTGGTCATACCCGTAATGTGTGCGGCTGCCCTGCTCGCCGTTCAGAACCCGCTCACGCCGGCGGTGCCGCCACGCACGCTGTACGCCTCTCTGAGCCCCCTGCGCAGTACGCGGTCCGGCTGGACGACGAGGGCCTGAAAGCCCCGCCGGCGGGCGGTGGGGGCTTTCTGGGCTAGGTTTTGTGCTTCTTATTAGCTGAACAGCGTGCTGATAATCTGCTAGTACCGGATTATCACTTCCCAGTACGAACGGAGCACCTAGATGAGTTGGCGCGCCGTGAAGTACGAGATCCTCGAATGGCGACGCCCGGGGCTGCCCGCGGTTTTATATGAGGCAGCCATCCCCGCCCTAATCGGGGACCTCACTCCTGAGCTCTCCCCAGATATCGCGGCGTTGGCTGAGGGGGCCTCTTTCGAACTTGTGAGGTTGGATGCTGAACTCGCTGGAAACGCCGCCGTCCAGTCATTGACACCGCTGGTCGAGGCAATCTCCTCTTCCCGAATCGAGGGTGTAGTTGCGACCGCCGGTGCGGTGCTGGCCGTGGAACTCACCGGGGTTGGCGAGTCGGACGCACGCGCCGTTGCCGCGAACCGGCGAGCCACACTAATGGCCTCGAACCTGCCGACGATCGGCGGCGGCGGCATGCAATCAGTTCATGCTGAACTGGTGAATGGCATCGCCGATGAGAATCCCGGCGAGTACCGAAGCAGACCGGTCTGGATCGGGCGGCCCGGATCCTCCCCTGCCACCGCCGACTTCGTGCCGCCTGCATCCGAACGGATCGCCGGGGCGACCAAGGATCTCGCGGGGTTCACCAATCGAGTGGGAATACCTGCGCTCACCCTGACCGCCATCGCCCACGCGCAGTATGAGACTGTGCACCCTCACGGAGACGGCAATGGCAGGGTTGGCCGGGCGCTCGTGCACCCTTTATTCCGCACCCGTGGCCTCACCCGAACCACCGTTACGCCCCTCGCCGCCGGGATTTTGGCTGACCCTCGGGGTTATGTTTCAGCGCTCGAGGCCTACCGGAGTGGGGACGTCGAGCAGATTGTTCGATTCTTTGCGGAATCAATCCTCCGCGGCGTCCACATCGCTCGAACGCTTCGACGCGAACTGACCGACGCTCAGGCTGGCTTGCGCAGCCGAGTTCACGCTCGCGGCAGCTCCGGAGTGTGGCATGTCCTCGACCTCTTGGCCAGGCAGCCCGTCGTCACCGCAGAGCTGCTGGCTGCGCACATGGGCATCGCGCCGACAAACGCCTACCGGCACCTCAACCAGCTTGCGGAAGCCGGCGTCATTACACCCAAGCATGTGCCGCGTGCCGGCACCACTTGGGTGGCCGAAGACGTCCTCACCCTCATTGATGGGTTAATACCCGAGCGACGAGCGGGCCACACCTCGCCGGCACTCAGTAACGCTGGTGCGAGGAATGAGCGCCAGGCGTAGGCGAAGCCTTCCCCCTCCGTTTCTTTGCCGGTTGGACGCACGCCTCGGAAGCTGAAGACGGTTCGGTCAAGAGCTACTCGAGAAAGTTCTGCGATCAATCAAAAACGCTCGTCGAGGTGTCGGACCGATGGGTTCGTCGATCACGATTTGGCCGTCGTGAGCGAACTAAAAAACATGCAGGCAATGCTGGCGCCGCTTCCGAGTTAGTCGGCTCGACGCCAAATGGTAATTTTCCGGGGTCGTAACGGCCCCGTCCGCGGTTCTATTGCCATGCCCGCGGCACGGTCGACACCCTTTTAGATCACGCTCAAAAGCACGTTGACGCCAAAGGCCACCGGGACCGTTATGGCGAACAAAACTATGGAGGCGATCAAGATGACGAGCGGCACGTTCCCGTGAACCGGCCTCCGTCTGCTCGCCAATTCCACACCAGATAGCACCGCCGCGACCGCCGCGAGGACTGTCGCGGCCAGGGAAAAGGCAATACCTGCGAGTCGCCCGTATACCTCGATGGAGGGGTTCGAACTCGGCGCAAGCACGATGACGTTCGAGATTATGAACGCGAGGAGCCCCGCCATCAACACGCGAGCTCCAGGGGCGCGCGTCCACGACTTCGCCCCAGCGCGCGGCCTTTTCACCGCGGGAGCGTCACGTCGAGATTCAAACTGAGCGCGCCGACGACGTTCGGCAGTGTTCATGGGGTGGGGTTCCGAAGGCATGGGTCGATCGTAATGGCCTCTCCGTGAATGCAGCGGGAGCGAACCCTCAAGCGCTGGAATGCGCTCGTGCAACCGCGCCAACCGCACCGGGGCTGTTCCCGTCAGCGATTGGCTCGCGCTGAGCAACGCCGGCAGATGGAGGCGACCGGGTGCTCAGCCCGAATTGGGGCACCGAGGCGGCGGATGCTCGATGTGGCGCGCCGCTAACTTTGGATTGTGTCTTCATTGCCTCCTCCCTCGCAGATTCCAGCGGGATGGTACCCAGATCCGTCCGACGCCCGCGTGTGGCGGTATTGGAACGCAACCGCGTGGACCGAGAACACCGCACCGCGGACGCTGCCCGCTCCTCTGCCTCCAGTGATCGCGCCGAATACTTCCGAGGTCCCAATACCAGCCGGTCGAACGAAGCCTGGGAAGGGTGCCGCGCCGAAGTGGCTTTGGCCGACGGTGATTGTCGTGGCGATCATCACCTCGTTGCTGCTCTCCGAGCTGGCAATGAACTTCGCGGCTGACGTGGCTGTGCGCGACTTCTAGGATCGACGTCGATGCTTCACCTGGCAAATACGAAATTTGGATAGTCGCCGGCCTCATGGAGAGTGTGACTCGCGAAGCGTCCTCCGACCTGAGCGCCCCTATTTCGTGGGCTGCCCGTGGACAACCGTTCTCAGTACCTTGAAAACGTGCGCCATGCCCCGAACCTGATCGCTGCGTTCGCGGAGGGTGAGCGCCGAATGATCTTCGCCCGGCACATCGACGGCGGAGACCTACTCTTACTCCCTGACGGGGAGGCGAAGCAATGGCGTGAGCGCACGAAGACTGAGCTGCGCTGCCCCATCCCCGGGTGCCCCTCCCCGGAACTTCGGACGGTTGCTCGCCACCCGCACAAGCGCGATGGATTCACCCACATCGGTGGCGGCAGCGGTGGACATAGCGCCGAGTCCTATGCGCACCTTGAGTCGAAGGGCAGAATCGCTGAATGGCTGCGGCGCCGCTACCCACATTGCAAAGTGACTGAGGAACAGTCGACGACTGATCGTGAGCGGATAGCCGACGTCATGATTGAAAACCCGAACGGTCGCAAGATGGCATTTGAGATCCAGTTCTCAGCCCTCACCCCTGCCGAGTGGAAAAGGCGGCACGAGTCGTATCGGCGTCAAGAGATTGTGGACATTTGGCTGTTCGGGAGCACCGGGGCGCAGTTCCGGCGTTACGCGCGCGAGGATCGCTCCGTCCTCTTGAACCCCACCCACGAGATGGTGGCAGCTAGCGGCCAACCCGTGTACTGGTTCAACCCGTTCGCCCAAAAGATTGCGGCGGCTGTGAATCTGGTTACCGCTGACGGCCGCGAGTATCCGGTTCCCGCCACAAGCCACCATGGCGAGTTGGCGGTCTACGACCTTGAGTCGTTTGCCCTGTTTGAAACCGGTTTCTGGAACGAACCGGTTCGCCAGCACCATGCCAATCGAGATGAGCTCGCCAGGCGCGAGATGGAACGTCAGGCCCGACAGGCAAAGCAACTTCGGCAGCGCGAGGTGGCACGCGCACAAACACTTCAAATGGCGGAAGCAGAATGGGCGCAATCGCTTTTGCGCCAACGGATTCTCAAACGCTTCGGTGGTGCTTTGCCTGGCTACCTCGAGGCACCGATCGGGGGAAAGCTACCGGTCGTTCCAGCTGCATGGCAGTGCTTTCTCTACGAGCGCTTTGTTCAGGGCGACCGGGATGGCCGCACGGTCAGCATTGATGAGTGTGCACGCGCGCTTTCCGGCTCCGTCGCCGCTAACCACGAGATCCGATACTCGATCGCCGCCGCATGGCTAACAGGGCTAGAGAAAGCTGGCCTGCTGACGAGAACGTCAAACGCCCCCTGGTGGGTGGGAAGCGATGAGTCCAAGTTCCTCATCATCAGCCGCGAGGATGCAGAACGGCGGCGCCAGGTGCACGCACAAAGGAAAGTGGATTGGATCGACCCATTGCCTCTGGAAGATGACGAGATAGAGACGCACCGCCCCAGGTGGGACCGACCACGTCGACCGAGTCCGATGCTTGGCCGTGCGAGACCAGCGCCAGTACCCGTCCCCCAAAAAGCCGCGGTGCGTACCTGTGGGCGCTGCGAGAAGCCGCTGGACCCAGTTCTGTGGGACATCGGGCTGCATGTAATTTGCTGAAGGCCGGCCTTTGACGAAGGGCTAACCATCGTGAGTGGTTCGCGCTCTAAGAGGAACCCGTTTCTGTTGTTGATTCTGCCCTCGGGGCGACGAGAACGGATTGGCCGTGACAGACGGCCAGCCTCGATCATGCACAGGCCGAAGCCCCAGCCGATGGTCGGCATAGTTCGGGTCGATATGGTGAATGCTGTGCAGCCCGAACGCGATGATGGTCATGACGATGCAGACGACGTCCAGTCCCCCGAAGTTACCGAGCAGCAGGGCGTCGCGCTTCTGCAACTGAGCTTTCAGCGCCTGGACACGCTCACAGGAAGAGCCGACCAGGCTCGAGTGGCCCCAACGACGTCGTTGGCTGGCGATGACCGGGCAACCCCATACGCCCCTCTCTCCTCACAGGTGAACTCAGCCATTGCGGTGGCGACAGACCATTTGATGGGTCTTCGAGTGGCGATCGAAGATTCGAACTGGAAGATCATGACCTTCGCGTGGTGGACGCTCATTCGATCCGCTTACGAATCGTGCGGCAACGCTCTATGGCTTATGAGCCCGAGGCAGCGAGACACGCGGGTACTCCGGTCGCTCCAAATCACGCATGATTCGCGGAGGAGCGTTAACAAGGTGATGCTGGAGCTTGGCCGAGACGACCCCGGCTTTGACCGCATGAACGCTCGGATGATCGAGTTGCGAGACGCGCGACCGGGGAATTTTGGAAAGTCGCTCAAGCCGGATTTCCTCACCTCTCGTCTGCGAGAAATCAGCCCACTGGTTCCAAACGCCTTTGAAACGCCCGTGGCCCTGTGGATGCTCTCCAGCGGAATGGCCCACGGCAACTCAGCGATGTTTCTGAACTTGCTGGAGCGGAAACGACTGACGCTGCCGGTCAATGGCACATCTGAACACCGTTTGACTACAAGTGTCGGAGTACTTGCAATGTTCTACACAGCCGCACTGGACATGATTGAGGTCGCGCTGGAGCTCTTTGACGAGCGCAACTGCCCGCTGATAGGTCAAAAAACGCCGACCTGGGTCGAGTGGTCACACCTCGCGCTGGCTCCCGAGATTGCGGGGCTGCTCGACCTACCTGAGCACCCGGTACGCCTGCTTCGTCGAGCTGAGTCCAACGGGGCATAACCCTTAGCGCCTCATCGCTGCCATCCCGCGCCGCCGGCCGAAGCCCGGAAGGTGTCCCGATGGTTTGAACAGTACGACGACTCGGACGCTTGCCTATCTCTTCAACGGCACGCCCCGACCTGCCAGTATGCGCTGTCCGGTCCCTAAGCGAACCCACGGCTTCATCTGTCCGAAAGGTACGCCCCGCTCAGAGCTCTTTTGCCTAAGCGAATTGGCCTCGATGTGGAACGCTGCGCTGGCGCCCGGCTCCAGACGATGCGGCAAGATCGCGGACTGCGGATGTGGCCTAATCGCAGCGAGATTGCCATGTTTTCGGACAGCGATCCCCCAATTTTCGATAGTGACAGCACCCGAACCGGTGTTGTGGGCTATTACGCAGACCAGGTCTTCACTCAGGCTGCCATCGGCGTATGCGATCCATCGATTCTCAGCTCGGACCTTGACGTTATGCGTGGACTTCCGCCAGGTCGCGACCTGCCACACCAGAGCGGCGACGCCAGTGAGGGCACCGATCCAGGCGAGCACAGTGGTGAGGTCCGGGATAGACAAGGTGATAGTCACCGGCTCAGAATACCGGTGAGCAGCGCCATGCTTGTGAAAGGAAATACAGCTCGGCCCCATCCGATGTTCCGGTTGACGACAGAGTCGTTCGAGGCGAACTCCGGTCTGCGACAGGTTCGGTTCTCAAGGGCCGGGTGCAAATTTTGCGAAGAGCAAGCACAGAGTGCATCAGGTGATGAGACACCAGTCGGACCGGAGCAAAAGCAGCAACGCCTGACAGCGGGACCGGTCTGCGGGACCCGAGCGAATAACGCCCGCAGCAGCGACACCGATGGCGGGAGCGACACCGCAATGGTTGCCCGAGCCGGGAAGACCGACCGCGGAGCCGAGCCGGAAGGAAAGACAGGGGGAAGCGAAGAGCGCGCAAGAGAGGGAGGAAACTACAAAAAGCAGAAGGAGAGGAAAGCATCTGAATGAGAGAGCTTTTGTTTCAAGACAGAACTAGCTCTGACTGAACAGAGGATCTCGACTGACCGGAGGAAAGAAGTGATCATCTGAGAGGGAGAGAGGTAGCTCTCTCTTAGAAGCATGTAGTCATCGCTCGGCCACCAAGGGGCTTGCCCCTCTTCGCCTGCTTCCCCTCGCATCGCGATCCCCCACCGCTCGCTAGCGCTCCCTCGCTCCCCCGCATTCTGTACTCAGCCCGTGGTCTGCACTCCCCGGCGGTTCGCTTCTCCGTGCTGCCGATCACAACGGTGTCGATTCGACCGCTTCTCGTGATGCTTTCTCGCTGTCACAACCTGCCCTCCACACCGCGCTCTTCCTGTGCGTTGCATGACGTCTCGATGCGCTGTCAATGAGTGGCGCCCCGAGCCTGCGAGGGGGATGCAGGCTCCACCCATATTGCTTGGTCGTTGTCTGTGTTTCTGACGCCTTGCCGCACACATTGTTTTCGAAGCCGTTGTACTACCGCGCACCGAAGAGACGGCTCTGCTTCGCGCCGCCGCTACTTCGGGCTTGTTGGACCTGGCTTTTCAACTCGTTTGCTTCAAATCTTCGAAAGGAACTCCCGGCCATGGTCACCTTCTCCTCCTACACCCCGAAACCCTCCATTGCCGTCCTCGATGCTGCCGCCCGTAAAGCTATGGCCGGGCGTTCCGACTCCGACGCTTTCTCTTGCGTTCTCACCGTCCTTTGTCGCCTGCTCGAGTACCCGCACGTCACACCGACCGACGTCAGGTTTTCGCTGTCTCGTATCGACACGGACGAGCGCTACCGCGCCGTCACGAAGAGCCAACGGCAATGGCGTCTCGCTGTTCGTAAAGCGCTACAGGCGCGCGCCCTTCGCTCTTTCGCTCCTGAGGACGCGGCCCGCGTGGCAGAGCGGATCGCCCACGCGCGCAAGTTCGTAGGTCACCTCCTCACTGAACAGAACCCGGATCGGCCGCGATTGAAACCGCAGGCGGAGGTGAACGCAAGGGATGCTCTGTTGATTGCAGGAGCCACCATCACCGGGACTCTCTTGGACGAGAAGTCTCAGAACGCAGTGTTGATGACGGGCGGTTGGCTCGCGATGCAGATGGGAAAATCGACGACCGCGTCGAAGGCTGCGGCTGATGCAGTCAAGGCAGGGTGGCTGACGAGGGTTGGCACTGCGAATGGCACGCCCCGGTACCGGGTCGCTCCGCTCCGGTCAGACGCTGCCCGAGCCACCGCCGCGGCGAATGAGGATCTCATCACAGCGCTAGCCACCGGCGCTTTCGATTCGCACGAGGCAGCCGAACTCATCATGACGGCCACGCACCCGGCTTGGTCGTTCGGTGCCGAAGCTGGCCTCAGCAGGCGCGTCTTCTTCCGCCTACTGGCCGACATGACGGCTCCGTCGCGAAGCCTGGCCGAAGGCTGGTGCTTTGGCATTGTGGCTGGCTCTGGCCAGAAGACCTTCAAGGCTTTGGCCGGCCAGGGCATCCTGGCCCTACCGAATCTGGCGACTAGTCAACCGTTGGCCGATCAGCTGGACTTGGCCGCCGCGAACGCTGGGCAGGCCAAGGCCAAACTGCATGAGGCCAACATCGCCAAGGCCGCAGCCAAAGCCGAGCTGGCCGCCGTGGCCAAAACGAACTACGTCAATGGTGGCCAATGGGGCCGGGACCTCGTAGCCCACTTCGGCGGCGCGCCGCGGATAACCAATCTGGCCGACCCGGCTCAACTCACGGCGGTCCGGGTCTTCGCGACGGCTCTACGTGACGCTGTCCTGACCAGCCCGCTCGACGTCAGCGGCCAGGCGGGCGTTCGGAACGCGGTCGCCTACGAGCGGAAATGATCTGACGCGGACGACCCACACAGGCGCAAGGATCAAACTTGCGTTTCCACTACGATGCTTTCTTGGAGTCAGGAATCACCCAGGTCTCGATCGGCTCGGCCTTCTCGCGAAGCACATCCTTTTCGTAATCTTTTCGGAGGGTTGCAGCAATGGCGTTCGACTGCGAAGGGCTCTTCAAAACTGATTTGTAATCGAATTCGCCAGCAGCTGCGACGTTGAGGTCGACGATGAGGGTCTTCAGAATCTCGGCAGAGGTCAGTAACAACGACTCGATAGTCCGCTCGTCAAAGATCGAGGGATTTTTGATCACTTGACCCGACGCCGAACCCCCCCTGAGGATTTCCGCTAATACGCTCAGAATAAAGAATCGTGTGAGGGTGTAAGACGCCATTGGCCGATTCTTCACTCGCGCCATGCTGTCTTGGACGACCAAGTTGAGTCGGTACAGGAAAACAATGCGAGCAGCGTTGACCTCGGGACGGCCGAAGATAGCCGCGTACTTTTCATCGAACACTTTGTAGATTTGGTGGGCGGACCAGGGTTCGTTCAAGTCAAATGAAAGCAGTATTCGTCCGGCCAGCTCATTGGTAATGGTTGTCTTCCCAGTGGGCGTTTTTTCGCCCCTTTTGATCTCGAAGAAATAGTCTGGCCTCGACGACGACATTTCCGTTTGGAGCCTGGTCATAAGGACGTGGTTCGACCTCATGTCTCTCGGCTTGATTGCGTTCTGATTGTTGCTGTTTTCGGTGATGGTGCGAGCGAGTGCGTCGTCACCTAGGGCAATTACTTTCACTAGAACGCGAAGATCGTCCGTCAGCTTCGCCTTGTTGTTATAGAAGTTTGTGAGACTCTGAGCACCGTTCACCACGGTATAAGTCTTTACCTTCAGTTGGCCTTCGGTGCTGGCATCGACTTCTTTGCACAAGACCGTAATCCCGTTGTGGAAGAGCAGGAAGTTAGCATGTGTGGACTTGTCCACCACCGAAGCCTTGATGGATTTGTTGACGGAGGTATTGCCCAGAGTGAACCTGACGTTGTCCTCAAATAAGGAGCCATCGCTTATCCCCTCCATATGGACGAGCTGTAGGGCTGAAGCCGGGAACACGTACATCGTCGATCGTGATGTAGGGGTGCCAGCTTCAACCTCCATCGGCTCGACATACGAGGTGTTGAAAGTGAACTCATCTTTGCCGGTCGAGGCGGCTGGGTCCACAACGCTGGCGGCAATCTCTTTTCGATCAAATATGCGCAACTCCGGTGTCAGCGCTTCATACGCGTTCGAGTCCGTGTCACTGAGCTCATTGGATACGTATATGGCCCGGATCGAGTAATCGGAAGAGAGAAGATCGGAGAGTTGAATTCGCTGGACGAGTCGTTTCAGTTCCGGGCTCGCATTCCCAGCCAATATTGTCGCCACCTTTTCGGGGGTCCCGAACTGATGCATCGACGACATCAAATTCTTTGGTCCAACGTCGCCTACGGTGCCGTTGTTCTTCTGACGAATCTTGGCCTGAAGGAAATGCACTTCTTGTTCGTTGTGGTCGACATAGATTCCGTCAATACCTTTATCGTTCGGCTTATCGCAAATCGCGTCGCGAGCGTCCGTCTCCTCCAGCCGATAGACATTGATCAAAAACCAGTAGAGAAAGGACGCCGATTCGGGCAGCCCAGTGTCCGTTTGAACTCTGCCTAGTTCGGCGGAGAGCGGCTTATAACGAAGATCATTCACATCCATGCCCAAACCCTATATGCGCGGCTCGATCGCTTCGCGCTACTCGACGGAATCTTCCTGACCCGAGTTCGGGGCGTTGAGGTTCGAACCAAGCAGCCAGCTCTGTCGCTTTCCTCGTTCGCCGAATCGAGGTGTGCCTGATCCCTCGTCGGCACCGATATGCGGTCTATCGATAGCCGGCTCATGAGGGCAATAGCCAGTTTGAGCCCGGATAGCGTCGTCGTCGTGCAGGGCATTTTTGCTCCGGCTGTTACACATCTGGCCAGCCCGACCTTCAGTTGCGCAACGAGGCGGCGTGCTCCTGGAGCACACGGGGATCCCTTCTCTCGAGATCGAGGCGTCTAGCTCTCGAGCCGCCGCACGATTCTGTCGAGCAGAAACTTCGCGGACCGATGCAGCGCGTCCACGTGCCCGAACCGCCGAACGAGCACCGGGCTTATGACGTAGTACCAGTGGATGAAACCGCGCCCTGCCGCTGAGAGGGACAGCCGTTCATCGCGGAAACGGCGAAGCGTGAGCACCGGATCTGCGTCGTATGAGCCGTACACTGCGGTGGCAATGTAACAACCACCCTTGGCCTCATTACCGCTTGTTTGGGATGTGTTTCGCTCTGTGGCCTGTCGCCTTGCCTCAGTAGCCGCTCTCAATAAAGCCTCATTTAAGCCGGGGAAGCGCTCAACGATAACGCCGTCGGCGTTCTCGTAGGCCCAAGCGGCGACCTGTCCAATGTCTTGATCCAACCAGAAGTCTTCGTGGTGGTAGTTCACCCAGCTCGCGAAGGTTTCCGGAGACTCCTCGCGAAGGATGGCGAACAGCGCGAGCCATGTCCCGTTGTCCGTGCCCAAGGAATATGCGCGTTGGTCCGAAAGTCGAACCATCAGGCGAAGGAGCGGATCTTCTATGCTGACGGGATTTTGATGCTTCACGCGTTCGTAAGCTTCAAGCAAGTGGATTCGAAACAACCCTGCTGTACCTTCATCAGGCTCTTCGACCAGTAGGTTGACCAGCAATTCTTAGCGCGGAGTCGTGCGCATCTCAATCGCCCACGGTGGCATACTGCGCAAAGTTTTCCTCCATCTTGTAGCGATCAGCCACCCGTCGCAACGGGCTCCTTCCAAGAGTCGGAGGTGAACTTGAGGCGCTCTTTCGGGCCGATTATGGTCAGCCTATCGATGCCGCCGAACAGTTCCGTTCCCCAGTCCGGGGCGGCCGAACCGCGTTCAGCTCACTCGACGCTCCCCCGGTGAAGGCGACTTCGTCGCGCCCTTCCGTCGGTCGTTCAGTCCACACCCGAAGAGCGCATACACACCGCCGCCTCCCGTAACTGTCGCTGCGCGTTACAGCTCCAACCGATCGGACGGGGCTACAGTTATCTTCTGCTCGAGCACCGAGCCCGCGGGACCAATGCAAGGACTCGGGCGCTGACACTCCCTGACAACAACCGCTTGTGGATCCACTCGTCAAACCGGTTGATGTCCCGCGTCATCAGAACGACGGTGCTGCTCGGAGCCAGAGATGTGGATCTCCGATCGGCCCCGGCTAGAGCGTGCGCCTCGGCATGGGCCAGCCGAGTGTCAACCAGGAGGCTCGTGGCCTGCCCCTGAGCGCCGCAGCATGAATGCGCTCTTGACTGGCCATCTCAATCGCTCGAGGGCGCTCCACGCCGCGCGGCTCGACAGTCCTCCAACCGCTCCCCCTCCCGCCTGTTTAGGCCGGGTTCGCCGACGCCGAGCAGTTGGTCGCTGAACGGCCTCGACCGCCGAGCGGCCTAAAGCGCTGAACGAAGAGCCGCCCTACAGCTCAGGTGAAGGGCGGCTCTATCGTGCGCACGCGGGGCCCTTCATCGTGTTGTGACGCGCAGGGTGCTCTTCGAAGGCAACACCGCTGTCTGCGGGTAGTCCCGATAAAGAAGCGCACAAACATACTGACGGGTCCGCGTCGTGCATGCAGGGCCGGTGCGCACGAATGCGATCGGGAGCGGTGACGTAAATCTCGTGGAATGTTGGGGGCTTCCGCTCGGGTGCCCCGCCCGTTCGGCGCCTCCGGTGACCTCCACGAACCTTCGTCCGCCAGGTCCGTCCTTGATAAGAGTCCGATCCCAGGGAGCGCCAACCACATAGCGGATCTCGCGCTCGGATCGGAACCCGCGGTTCTTGCACGAGATAATCAGCTCCGAGAGGGCGAACCCGGCCGACACATTCGCCCTCTGCCACATCGAAAAGGATACTGAATCAGAATCGGCCCGCTCCATCAAGTCCGCAGCAGCCGCCAACCGTTCTCGCGCAATCTGAAGTTGGTTGCGTTTGGTATATCGCATCGTCATCCAATGCAGCGGGTAGTCCATCAGGTTGGTGTCGACCGCCGACGAGAACTGCCCCGTTCGATCGAACAGCATTGGGAAGTGCCATCGGTTGACGCCAATTGCTACTCCGTCAGTTCCGGCATAACGCTCCCACTGCGAGTTGTCGTCACCGTCCCTGCTGAAGGAGATACCGAACCCGCCTGTCTCGAAGACGTTCTCAACAGCTGCCTCGACGACATCCTCAAGATCCCCGACGAACTCCCCACGCGCCGCGCGCATCTCTCGCACGGCTCTCCTCAGGCGGCGCTGGCCAAGCCGCAACTCATCCAAGTCGTTCATGTCGCGAACGGACGAGGCGCGCCAGATACTCGAGCCCACGATCGCCTCCAGCGAATTGACAGACGTATAGTGCCAGAGCACTCCACGCGTGCTTGCCGGAGGTGCATCCATCCCCGGCAGCGGGGGCTGGTAAACGGTCACGCTTAAGTTGTACCAATAGTCGTCCCGTTCGCCTGTCGCGGTCTTATTGTGGTTGTCGGACCGAGCTACGCGGACGCCTCTCTCAGGCGCGCAGACGAAGCGACCGTCGTGCGGACCACCACGATCAACTCCAGCGTCGATGTCGCACAAGCGAGAGCGTGTCTATGTAGCGGCTCCACATGAGGCCCCGCTCGTTCCTCGCGGCTGCTCACGACCCGCCTCTGCCGTTGCCGGAACGCCCACCAGCACGGTCAACAGCCGGTGTAGGAGTTGCGGCGGACCGGCATGAGGTGCAGGAGGGTCGGGCGGTGTCGCCGTAGGAAGGTGCACACTGGGGCGGCCCTCAGCAGATCTTCGCCATGCCGCGACCAACGAGAACACATTCCGCTCTGTCACGCAACCGCTGCGAGGCTTCCCGTGCCACGGTGTCCGCAGCCTCGAGCTCTGCTGCCCGCTCCTGAACTCGCTCTCCGGTTGGCCAAAGCGCGTCGTCAATCAAGGCCGCTGCCGCACGCTGTGGCCAAGTGCAGCCGGATTCGATGTACGGTTTGTCTCCGCGGTTCGCCAGGTCCACAGAACATGAAGCACTGGCCTCGAGCGCACCGAGCACCAGGCGCCCATGCCGCTCATGGATTGGCGGCGCATCGGTTGTCAACACGGCATTTAGCTCGGCCCAAGCAAATAGCCTGGCCCAACCACCGTGAGGCGCTCGGGCATCCACTATCTGTTTCTGGCGAATATGTGCAAGCTCGTGGAGGAGGACGGTCGCCCACTCACCAGCGGTCCGAAACCGGCTCTTCGGCGCCATCAGAATCTCGGTCGTAGCGGGCCCCAGAGCGGCGACAGTGCCCTCCGGTGTCTCGCCGAGAACGGTCAGGCCTTCCACCTCCGTGATGACGATGTTTTCCACGCCCTCAACATCGTAAATGGCGAAGATTCTTTGAGCAGCGGCAGTCACGTCTGTCCGTGTTTGGCCCGTCGGACCAGCGAAGACCTGCACAGCCACAGGGGCGAAAAGCAGCACTGAGAGGGCGACCGCGAGCGTGGGAAGAACCATCTGACGGCGCGGTTTGTGTTCCATGTCTGGTTCATGCGCGGCGCCGACCCTGTGATGCGCTTGGTAGCTTGCTGTGAGGCCCGCTGCGGGGCTTGCCCGGCCCTCCGTCTGGTAGCCCGCCTTGCGGCACTGCCGGCTTAGACGGCGCCGTGACGTCTCTGCTCTCAACAGGAAATGGCCGGCCGCCTCTCCTTGCACAAGGAAGCGACCGACCCGCAGAGGGTGCCCTCCGCATCCTTTATGGGCGGCGCATCCTTAGCCGTGCGCATATCTCAGGGGAGGTCAGGACACACTGGCGTCAGGACCAGGGAAGATCACCATAGCGCCGCTGGTGTGATGCCCGGGCTGCTCCGTCCATCGTCGCCCGGCGCAACGCAACGCCCACGACATGATCCCGCTGGCTGGCTCCCCCTGGCGTGACGTCCGCTGCACCCGTGAGACCACAGATGCGTAACCGCTACGCCGGCATTTCGCGGTCGAACACCTGGATGGACTCGACCCGCATAGAGCTAGGACCGGCAGCTTGAAGGGAAGCCAATGTCAATCCAGCAGATCTACACCGCAGAAGAGGCAGCAGCCATCCTGCGAACCACGCCACGACACCTCTGCACGCTGGCGAGGAACGGAGAAATCAGGGGCATGAAGATTTCCCGTACCTGGGCATTTCCAGAGGACGCCATTCAGGAGTTCATAGTTGCGAAGAGCCAACCGATCGTTTCGGGGGCCAGCCAACAGCGCACCGGTCTCTCCGCGGGTGCACTGAGAAACCTGGAGCGACGCGCGCGCCGGTAGCTTGACGACCTCGCACGTTTCGGTGTCGATGGATCATGCGGGGATTTTTGCGGTTCGAAATGAAGGGATCATCCCTTTATTCCAAGTCATTTCGTGGCATGCTGTGTTGTTACAGGCCCGGAATTGCGCGGAAACGTTGGTTCGGAGAGGGGCGTCGTGTGGGTTCGAGTCCCACCACCGGCACAACCGTTTGACCCCTCTTCTTCCCAGCGAATACGCGGGAGTGGAGGGGCTTTCTTTTGCGGGGCGTGATGCTGGCGAGCGGTTCCGCCCGAACACCGAAGCCGGGCCCTGAGCGGTACAGCCTCATCCCCTGAACGGCGCGGGTGACCTTAGCGCTGACCTCTCCTCGCAGATTGCACGCGTTCGCGGAGGAACTCTAAGGATGTTTGGCGAGTGGTTCGGCCGGTCGATGGACAATTTCCATCTACTCGTGAGCGTCGAGAACGGCCCCGACCCGCCACAGGCAGGCCCAACGTCCAGCCGCGGGGGCCTTTCAGTCGGCCGACGCTGCTTTCGCGTTTGGCGAGGGCGAGGACCACCTTTCGTCGAGGAGTCGGTCGCATGACCACCGCCTCTACTGGCAGAGCGAGGCGGGCCACGGACACCGTTTGTTGAATAGGGCCACGGTGTTCCCGGATCCTTTCGGCAATGCGGCCACCGAAACTGGCCGACTGACACCGATCAGATCAATCCGAGGTACTCGCCCAGAACGTCACCTCGCTGATGGAAGTGTCTTCGGTGGCGTTTGCGCCCGTGCCCGGTCGAGCGGACGTGAGTACAAGCCGTACGGTTGCGGTCATCCCCTGTTGGAACTCAAGTTCCTGCGCGTTCGCGTACTCACTCGGGGCCTTCACACCGAGAGAGTCGGTACTCGTTCCGGTTTGAGTCGTGATCTCAAACTGACCGACCCTGGCGTTCTTTTCATACTGTGCAAGCGTCCCCGCGTACCCGTTCACAACACAGATGAGTTTCAAATCCACGGGTTCGTCGAACGTGAAGTCCAGTTGTTCGCCGACCCCATAGCCTTCGGCTCCTTCAACCCAAGCGCGGTTGAGATTTCCATCGATCAGCCGACTCGCGCTATGCACGATCGGTGGCTCCGCGAGTTCGCTACTGGCGACGAGTCCCTCGACGGCGACTTCTTTGAGCGAGCCCGGGTCGTTGCAGGTTGGGGCGTTGGCCACCCGGGAACTGCTGAAGGCTCCGACGATCGCGGTAACACCGGCGAGTATGGTCACCAACCCAGCAGCCACCCCAACGGCCACGGACGCCTTTTTCATGCTCCAACGGCTGGATTGCGTCTTTTTTGCGGGCGGTTCGGGGACTTCGGGCATCGAGACTCCTCTGAGCCGACCCCTCGTCGTTTCCCGGATCCGGGTCCGTCCATTGTGACGCCGATCTATGGGGGCCGAAACTCTCAATTCCGCCGCCAGAGTCCGTTCATGGTGGGTTCATCTGAACGCGATTCCGGGCGCGATCGGTCAAGCCTGCCGAGGTTCGGAACGCAACAAGCTGCTGCGGGAGGAGCTTTCACGCCCGCGTGCGGGGTTATATTTCGCGGGCCGCCCGTGCGCGCTCTTTGATCGCGAGGACGACGTCGGTCTTTGCGTCTGCATAGTCGTTCATGTCGTCCCACCGCTGGTTGAGCAACGCTCGCTTGGTGTTCTCGTACAGACTGCGGTCGTCGGCATCGGACCGCAGATGATCACGGAACAGCAGATACTCGTCGACAGCAGGAGCGCCCTGCTCGTAGAGGTGCACATGGACGTCGCGGGTCGGCGTGCGGACAAGGCGATGGCCCGGCTCGCGGACCCGCAGCTCAAATCCGGCAGCAAGGAGCGGATCGAGGTAGTCCTCCTCAGCGGTGATGTCGGGCACCGCGACCACGATGTCCACGATCGGCTTCGCTGCTAGCCCGGGAACCGAGGTGGACCCGATGTGCTCGATCTGGATGGCGAAATCTCCGAGGACATTGCGGATCGTTCGTCGGTGCTCCAGGAAAATGCCAACCCAACCGTCGTCGTAGGGATGAATTGTGACGGAGAGAGGCTCAGCTCCCCCGACGATTTGTACGGTTGTTACATCGGGTCGACGCGGGCTGTCACTGTCGTTCACGTGAACATTCTTACACCAGGCTTCCTGGTGACCCAGACGGTCGGCACGCAATAGCTCGATGTAGGAAGAGGCTACCGCCGCGTCCAATGTAAACGTGGGCCGAGAGCACCCCAACAATCGGGCGGCAGGGCCGCGGTCTGCTGGGACGGGTCCGAACCGCTGAGGGCAGAAGCAGGATCGATCGGAATGGGAGGATGGCTCCATGGTTATGGAACGATCTCCCAACGCCCCACTTGCCAGAGCAGAATCCATAGCCATGTGGGAGGCGTACGCGACCGCTTTCCCCGACTCCGTGCGCGCATGTCCTGACTACACCATTGAGGCATTCGGTGACTCTGCCGAGCTGGCGGACGCACTGCTCGGTCAAGTGCTGCACGGTTCCAAGCGGGCAACGTCTGAACTCACGGAGGCCTTCCTAGCGGACGGCGATCCGCTCCCCCGTGTCGGCTCTCACTGGGTTGTGTGCGACGGGGCTGGGAGACCGCGCATCATTGTTCGCAGTACGGAGTTGCGGATCGAAACATTCGACACGGTCGACGCCGCATTCGCGTTTGACGAGGGCGAGGGTGACCGCTCTCTGGAGAGTTGGCGGCGCGAACATCGGCGTTTCTGGGAACGAACCTGCGCTGCCCGGGGCGCCATTTTCTCCGAGAGGGACGAGATTGTGCTTGAACGATTCCGCGTGGTGTGGCCACCCGATCTGGCCGACTGACTCAAAGTGTCGTCGAGCGCGGTCGACACGGCTGGTGCGCTCGGACCGTGGCGACCTGGGGCACTCCACCGCACCGTTCCCCAGTGGAACGGTTCGGCTATGCAGAACTGACTCGCACCTTGCCTCAGATTTCCACGGCATCGCTTGCTGGGCGTTTTTCCGGCCAGCCTTGGTCCGCGATTTTCCAACCAATGAATAGCATCCGCTCATTGGGTCCCAACACCGAAGGAAGCCATGCCCAACGTTGTAACCCTTATTCGCTCAGACGCGCTTTTTGCCGCTGCTGAGTACGCCTACGCGGCCACTGCCCCCGCGGACGCGCGTTTGATCTTCCTCGCTGGAGCCTGCCCGCTCGAGTCCGACGGCTCAATCGGCGCCGTCGGAGACTATGCCGCGCAAGCCGCAAAGTGTATCCAGAACCTGAATACAGCCCTCGCCGGCGCGGGCGCAGGCATCGATGATGTGATCAGCACGCGCGTTCTCGTCGCATCGACCCAACGGTCAGACCTTGTGACCGCCTGGAGTGTCGTTCGCGAGGCATTTGGTGACCACGATGTTCCCAGCACGCTCCTCGGTGTCACTGTTCTCGGGTACGACAACCAGCTTGTTGAGATCGAGGCTGTCGCCGCCGTTTCGAACTGATGAAGCGATAGGCCGGGCCCACATCTGGTCGACTACCATTCGGGTATGACGAACCCACTCCCCATCGACGATGTCGCGATTGGTGGAGAGACCATTCGCCTCGGGCAATTCTTGAAATTCGCCGGACTCCTCGACTCCGGAGGAAACGTGAAAGAGGCCATCATCGACGGCTTTGTGGCCGTGAACGGCGAGGTCGATCGCCGACGCGGAAGGCAGCTGGAACTCGGCGACATCGTCAGCTTCGACGGACGCAGAGTTCGCGTCTGTGCTTGAGAGTTGTGACCCGGGCGTGAGCTGGATCGGCGAACAACGAAACCGGGGATCCGCGGTTTGGGGACCCTGAGCGGGCTGAGGCTTTGCCCGGATGGAACGTCGAGCAAACCCGGACGGTGACGCGCGCAGTCGTTGAATGCTGCAGAAGGGTTTCAGATCGGCAAGCGGAACGATTCGCTTCGAGGCGTCTCCAGTCACTATCTCTCGGGCGTCCGCACGTCAGGGGTGCGCCGACCCGCCGCCAGCAGCCGGATCCCCTGGTGGGCAAGTGTCGCCGCGAGAGCGATGAAGATGACACCGGAAACGTAGTTGAACCACTCCGACGCGTTCCCGAACGTGAGTACTGAGAACATCAGCACGATGATCGCACCGCAGAGATAGACGACCGCGGTACTTGTCGAGCCGGCTTCGGATTTGTGGTCCTCAGGATTGGTCATGCTGGAACCCTATCGCGCTGGGTCGTCCTGGAAGAAGACCCGCTGTGGGCGAGGCGCTGCGCGGCAGACGCGCCGGAGGCCCGACGCGAACCCGGCAACGGGTCGGAGTTGGTCTACCCGCGCTCGTCGTCGCCTCCGAGCCGCGCCCACCACCGCTCTGAAGTTTTGCCCGACAGCGGCCCGCAGACGTTCTCCCGCTGACACGAATCGGCACCGAACGCAAGGGACTCCGCGCGGCTAGCGCGCCGAATGCGGCCGCCGCAATAATGGCTCACTATGAACTCTTCCCCCGCGAACGGTCCCGATTTCGCCCACCAGCGCCCCGAAGGCCTCGACGATGCCACGGTCACAGCGCTCGGCAAACTCTCCGAGGCGCTTGAGGTTGTCGAACACGCCCGCGGCCTCCTTTACGGTTTCCACAGGCTCACCGGTACGGCGGATCTCGCCCTCGGTGAAGCCGTCGATCTGCTGCGCGAGGCCGGTCATGACGACATCGCCGATTCGATCGATCGCGAGATTGTTGGCCGCAACGTGCTCGAAGGACGCTGGACCTTCCAGATCGTCGAGGACTACGACGACAACTACTACACGGCGTTCAAAGACGCGGAACGTTCGGCTCGAACCCAGCTTGCCGACGGCAAACGCCACCTGTTCGAAGCGGAAATGAAGGAAGACCGCCGCACACCACACGCTCGCCACCACGAGGCAAGACCGGCCGACGCTTCGTAAGACGCAGATCTTCCCGCACGCAACCCACACACCTTGCGTCACCCCCTAGTCCCGCTGAGGTGAACATGAGCGATCGAAAGCATTGGCTTGACGTCATCGCACCGGTGAGAAAGGGCGCGCGCACCGAGGGCGGTGCTGGGCTTCTTCTCGTAGCTGTCGTCGCGTTCGGATTGGGCATATATGGGCTGTTCCAGCCCCCGGGGGAAATGTCGACGCGCTTGCCGATCCCGTACGGAGTGTCCAGTCCGCTGCTCCTTCTGTTCGCCGTCTGGTGCACGCTGCTCGCTATCAACGTGTTTCGGCGAGCGCGCCAGCGCTGACGCGACCAGGCAGAACAACCGGAAGTCAATTTCGAGAACGGATGCTCACAGCATCCGTTTCGCAATGTTGAACGAAGGGGGCTAGATACTTTGTCGTTGCGCCGCGAGAGGGCAGTAGAACGGGTCGCTCTCGCCGAGCCCGACCCGGTTGATGTGCCGTACGACGATTCCGTACGACTCGAACAGGCCGGTCTGCGTGTATGGAACATCCAGCGACCTGCAATACGCGGCGACCATTGGCGCCGCCCTGCGCAGGTGCGGGCGCGGCATCGACGGGAAGAGGTGGTGCTCGACCTGATAGTTGAGGCCGCCCATCAGCACATCCACGAACCGACTCCCCCGGATGTTACGACTCATCAGCACCTGTCGCCGCAGGAAATCGACCTCGATCCCGCGCGGTAGCAACGGCATGCCCTTGTGGTTCGGTGCGAACGCCATACCCATATAAAAGCCGAACAGCCCGAGCTGCACACCGAGGAAGGCGAAGCCGATGCCAGGCGAGAGCACGAGAAACACCAGCGTGAGGTAGCCGGCGATGCGCAGAATGGTGAAGGTCAGCTCAATCCAGCGCCGCTGCAGCGGCTCGCGCGAGAACAGCCGCCGCACACTCGATGCGTGCAGTGAGAGGCCCTCGAGAAACAGGATCGGAAAGAAGAACCAGCCCTGGTGGCCAATCAGCCACGACGTCACAGGGTTACGGCGAATGTTCGCCTGCTCAGGCGTGAACGAGAGAACCGGCAGCTCGAGGTCGGGGTCGGCACCCTCCTGGTTGGGCCGGGCGTGATGCCTGGTGTGCTTGTGCTGCCACCAGCCGTAACTCATTCCGACGAACAGGTTGGCGATCACGAGGCTGGTCCACTCGTTCCACCTGCCAGACCGAAAGATCTGCCTGTGAGCGGCATCATGACCGAGAAACGCCGTCTGGGTGAACAGCACGGCAAGGCCAGCGGCGAGGAACAACTGCCACCAGGTATCGCCGATCCAGACAAACGCGACACCGGCGCCCGCGAAGACCACAGGCACGGCGAGCAGCTTCGTCCAGTAATAGCCATAGCGGCGGCGAAGCAACCCCGCGGCCTGCACCTGGCGGGATAGCGCCGTGAAATCGCTTCCCGGCGCTCGCACCCCAGGCTGGCGAGGATGAGTCCGGCGTATTCCGGAGCTGTGCAAAGTAGTCATGGAAAGACCTCCGTCCGAGCGGCAATTCGCGTCGGTAACCGGGGTCTTGGGCAACCTGTTTGTCACGATACGCCTGTGCAGACCCGGTGGCAGATATTCACAGCGGATGCCACGGTGTGCGTTGGTGAGACACTCTCCTGTGCGCTCCTATAGCTCATCGGACTCGAATTGGTGAGGGGTTGAACGGAGCGCGATCCGACGGTTGACTTCCGGTATGGAACGTATTTTTTACGCGACGGATTCGGTTCTCACCGGTACAGACATCGCTCGCGCACTCGTGCTCTACGCGGAGGCCCTCGCCAAGGTGGGTTCGTCCGCATCCGTCGACATTCCGACGCGGCACGAAGACGGCAGCGTCGGGAACGCGATGTTCCTCGTCGGTCCGGCCAGCCAGTTGGTGGCGGAGTCCGAGGACAGTGAGTACCCCGAACTCACCGATGACGAACTGGTCGAAAAGATCCGCAGGGCCACTCTTGCGCTCGGCGACTCACACCCGCAGTATTCGGACACCGAGGTGTTTCCTGGGGGAGGCGACATTCTGGAGTTCCCCGACCGAGCCTGACCGGCTCGGCTCGGCTTGGCTTGGCTTGGATATGCCAGCCTGTGTGTTCAGTCGCTGAGCCGCTTCACGCGTTCCCGCGCCCGCGACACCGCGCGTTCCGCAACGTCCGACTCGGTGCGGGCGTCCCCGATTTCTCGGGAGAGCTTGTCGTTCTCAGCCGAGCGTTCGGCTAACTCCGCCTCAACGTCGGCAAGCTGAGCTCTTAGCGTTCGCCGTTCCTCTGCCAGCCGATCGAGGTCTGGTACCACATCGTTCAGTTGCTTTCGCAACGCTTCGACGGCGTCAAGCGCATCGTCGGCACGGTCTTCGGCATCTCGAAGCTTGCGTCGTGCTTCGTTGACATCACGTTCTGACTCGGTTGTGTCGACCGCGCGAAGCCGTGGTGCGGATACTCTTTTTGACGCCAGCGGAGCAGACGGGGCATCGACCGCGAGTGCGCCTGCCAGATCGACCGGTTCGACACCGTTCGAGGTCAACCCACGAACGAGCACACCGGTGAGGACAGCGTCGGCAGCGGCCGGATCAGCGAGAGCCGCCTGCAGCGTTTGCTCCAACTCGTGCACAGCGGCTGCGCTGGCCTTCGAACCGGCGTTCTTGCCGAGCTCAGCGCCGATCCGTGACACCGAAGCGAGCAGCTGCTGACGGGTGCGCCCCAGTTTGCGTAACTCCTGGGGGTCGAGCTTCTGCTCAGCATCCCGCAGGTCTTTCCCCAGCGACACGACCTCCTCGACGCTGTCTCTCCGCTCAGCGACGAGCAGATTGACGAGCCAGGCACCGGTCGACGGTTTCGGCAGAGCACCGATCTCGCGTGCGAGCTCCTTCTCCCCCGTCTCTTTGGCTGCCGTCGCCGCAGCGGTACGAGCTCGGACGAACCCGTTCAGCGGCAACGCATAGAGCTCGGCGGCCACGGACTCGATCGACATTCAGCAAGAATAACGTCGTGCACATCGATCGCAGCGCCGTCAACCCCGTTCGGGGTCAGAGGTCAAAGCGGCGAAAGGGCGCCGGCGTGGGTCATGATGGAGTTTGTGACCCTCAGTTTCCTCTCGCGAATGCGCCAACGACCCGTCGCTTCGCACGGCCAGGACACGTCCTATTCACCTCCGGCTGAGGGCTGTGACCTTCTCGGAACGGGCGTCGATCATCTTCGTGCGTACCTGAGGACGCAGCCGACCAGGCTCGAGACGCTGGAGGAACTGTGCGCGCCCATCGGTGAGCACCTTCGAACAGCGCTGGACGAGCCACAGCGCACGTCGTCGAGGTCCGTTTTCTCCCATTCTCTGGCCGCAGTGGCCGCTGGCCAGCCTGTGCTGTGGGAAGCGCTGCTTCAGGATCTTCTCGACGCGACGAGCGGTGGGCCTGGCCTCACCGTCACGCCGCTCCTTGTACTGATGAGCCGCGCCATCTCGAACGTGCTCTATGACAGTGACGACAACGGCCTGTTTTTCGCGGCTTCCGAAGCGCGCACCACCGCGAACCGGCTCGTCGACGAACTGCCGACACTGCTCCCGGCCATCACCATCTTCGTCACATCGTCGCGCGACGCGATCGGACTCCGCGCCGCACGAATGGGGCTGGACAGTGTGCTCCTGCATCGCCGCATCCCCAACATCAGCGCCGAGGATATCCTCGCCCTGCACCGGATGGGCCCGCTCGGTCGAGAGCAACTCGCCGACCCGGATACGGCGAACGCCCTACGGGCGATGGCTCCGTTCCGCACGCTCTCCGCCTGGGCCTCAGACATCTCCGCTGCCCGCGACTGGCCGCTCGGCGACGATCCGGGAACCCCGAGCAGTGTTGTGGTGAGCATTCGGGTGCCAGTGACGTCGCTTTGGTTCGCTCCGCGCAGCCACGACCGCGAGTTCCTGATCAGCCCGGAGGGAGTTGTTCTCGACCACGTCGAGGTACTCCACCGTGTCTGATCGCGCGACACCGGCCGCGTCGGAAGACCGACCGTTCGACGTTGACGTGCCCACCGGCATCCGTCGTCGCTTTCGTTTGGTCCTGGTCGCGCTCGTCACTGTCGGCGTCGGCCTCGCCGTGTCGACGTTGCTCTCGGGTTTCGTCGCTGACGCCGTAGCCGACGCGCTCTACACGGTGCTCGTGTACCTGCTGGTGGCCGCGGCAGTGCTGCGGCTCAGCCCGATCGTCGTCGGCTGTGCGGCCTTCGCGGTCTCGGCGGTCATCGAGTTCTCGCAGCTGACCGGCATTCCGGCCGCCCTCGCGGTGGTGTTTCCACCAGCACGACTGGTGTTCGGCACCACGTTCGTCGCCACCGACCTGATCTTCTACGCTATCGGCGCTACCGCAGTTGCCGGAATCGACGGCCTTGTCAGGCGTCGGTCTCGTCGGCTTCAGGGTCGCCGGGGCGGTACTTCGCGTCGTCCCTGACGTCGATCCTCGTCACACCATCCGGTTTCTCGGTCACATCGATGCGCGGTGCGGCATCGGACTCATCGGCCTGCGGCGCTGTGGTCAGCTGGTCGTGGCGCTTTTCGTCAGCATCCATGGGGATCCTTTGTTCGAGGAGAGGGTGTTGTTCACGTTACAGGGCGGCGCTCAGCCGTGCCTCGCGAGCGTGCGAGACGGGTCTCAGCCGAGGACAGACCAGATCAGCAGAAGGGTCACGCAGAACCCGGAGACGAAGTTGAGGGCCAGGAAGTGTTTCCAGCCACGGTTGGCCGACTCGGCCGTTTCGTCCGTGATGTTCCAGAACGGCAGGGCGTTCACGACATACGGGATCGCCAGAATCGCGGCGAGCGACCCCGGCCAGCTCGTGACAAGCAGAAGCAACCCGGCGAGCAGATAGGCGAGTACCGAAAACCGAACCGTGGCGCGCGCACCGATCTCGGTGGCAATTGAACGGATGCCTCCCTCACGGTCAGCGAGGACGTCCTGGACGGCACCGAAAGCGTGGCTCCCCATGCCCCACAGGAAGAAACTGCCGAGGATGGCGAGAAGTCCGGCGTCGGCGAAGGACGCTCCAGCCAGGGCGAGGCCGTAAACGGCAGGACTGACGAAGTGTGTCGACGAGGTCACCGAGTCGAGAAAGGGGATCTCCTTGAACCGCAGGCCCGCGGCGCTGTACGCGATCACCGCGAAGATGCTCACGGCAAGCACCAGCCAGGACAGGGGGGAACCGACCACAACGAGATAGACGAGGAATGGGATGTTGGTTACGGCGACGGCGACAAGGATCGGCCGGTGCAAGGACCGGTCGAGAACGGCACCTTCGACACCGCCCTTACGCGGGTTGCGGAGGTCGGACTCGTAGTCGAAGACATCGTTGATGCCGTACATGGCGAGGTTGTACGGAATCAGGAAGTAGAGAGTTCCGACCCAGAACGTCAGGTCGAGTTCACGCGTGGTGAGGAAGTAGGCGGCCGCAAACGGGAAGGCGGTGTTCACCCAGCTGAGCGGGCGGGAGGACAACAGGATTGCGCCAAGACTTTTCATCGGGCACCCTCCGCTTTCTTCGCAGGCAACAGCAGCCACAGGCCAGGCAGCAGGATGGACGCCGCGATGGCGTACGCGAAGTCCTCGAGCGGCGCCAGACCGAGGAACAGTCCGCTAATTCTGTCCGGGTTGTAGCCGAACAGCCCGACCGCGATCATGAGGTTGTCAAAGATGGCCGTCATGACCAGGACGACGACCAGCGTGAGACCCATGCGGGCAAACGGACGCTGATGCGGCGTTGCGCGTTGCGCTCGAGCCGCTCCCGAAAGACCGATCACCAGCGCGGGCACCAGGAACACCAGATTGAGCAGCCAGTAGGTCACGACGCCTGCCCCGCGGCCGAACGACGGTCGAGCACCAGCCTGGCGCCTGAGAACACGTTCATGGCGACATAGCAGAGCAGGGTGAGGAAGAAGACCTCTTCGAGCGGCAGCTCCGGTGCAAGCAGGACACCGGTCATGAACTCCGTCTCACCGCGATAGAAGATCGACAGGCCGATGCCTGCGAGGTCCCAGGCCAGGAAGAACACGATCCCCACGACGAGAACGATGCTTGCGCGGCGGGCGTCTGCCCAGAAGAACAGCCGAAACCGGGAGTCGAGCAGCACCATGCAGCCGAGTGAGACGAGAAGCGCGCCGAGGTAGAGAAACCCCATCAGCTGGCCGCGCCTGCATCCCGGGCGGGCACAACAGTTTGGGTGGGAAACAAGGGCGTGGGCATCGCTTCTGTGCTGAGGTCACCGCGAAGCCGCTTGATCACCAGCTCGGCGCTGATCAGGCACATCGGCAGTCCGATTCCCGGAATGCTCGACCCGCCAGCGTAGAACAGCCCGTCGACCTTCTTGCTGACGTTGCCAGCACGGAAGAACGCGCTCTGGGTGAGGATGTGCGCCGGGCCAAGCGCTGTACCCTTCCAGGCGTTGAGGTCGCTGGCGAAGTCGGCTGGCCCCGTCACCTCGCGCACCACGATGCGCTCGGCCAGGTCAGGGACATCTGCCCACTCGGCCACCTGCGTGAGGGCACGATCCGCGATCGCCTGCACCGTGGCATCCGCTCGCCCGCCGATCGTGACGTCGGCTGGAACAGGAACGAGGATAAAGAGGTTTTCGGTGCCCTCTGGCGCAACGCTGCTGTCGGACGCGCTCGGCTTGCAGACGTAGAGCGAAGCGGGGAACGGCACGCTGGTCGGCTCGGTGAAGATCTGCTCGAAGTTGTGCTTCCAGTCGCTCGTGAAGAACAGGCTGTGGTGCGGCAGCTGCGGCAGCGTTCCTCGGACGCCGAGCGAGACCAGCACAGCGCTCGGGCCAGCGGTCTTGGAACGCCAGTACTTCTCCGGATAGGTCTGCAGCGCCCTCGGCAGCAACTGTGTCTCGCTGTGGTGCAGGTCTGCGGTAGAGACAACGATGTCGGCGGTCAGCCGCTGAGTGTCGCCGGTCGCGTTTGTCCAGGTGACGCCTGTCACCGACGGTTTGCGAGCGGATGCCGTCGGTGCGGTATCGATGGACGTCACCGTGGCGTTGGTGCGAATATCGACGCCCTCTGACCGGGCGAGCGCAGCGATGCTGTCGATGATCGTTGTGAAACCGCCGCGTGGGTACAGCACGCCGTCTACGAGGTCGAGGTGGCTCATCAGGTGGTACATGCTCGGTGTGGTGAACGGGCTGGAGCCGAGGAAGACGGCCGGGTAGCCGAGAATCTGTTTCAGCCGTTCGTCGCGGAAAAAGCGCGAGGTGAAGCTGTCGAGCGACTCGGTGAGAAGGCGCACAAGCAGCTTTGTCCGGCGAAGCACGTCGCGGCGGAGCAGCGGGAGGAAAGATTCGAACGTCGTGTAGAGGAACCGCTTTTTCGCGATCTCGTACGTCACCGCAGCGGAGTCGAGGTAGCGCTCGAGCTTCGCCCCAGCCCCGTTTTCGATGCTTTCGAAGAGCGCGACGTTCTCCTCTTTGGATGCCGCGACGGTGACAGGGTCGGTTCGACCTTCGAAGAAGACCCGGTAGGCGGGGTCGAGGCGAACGAGGTCGAGCTGCTCAGCCGCCGTCGTGCCGAGCGAGCGGTAGAAGTGGTCGAACACCTCAGGCATGAGATACCAGCTCGGGCCGGTGTCGAAGCGGAACCCGCTGTTCTCGCTCAGGCCGGCGCGACCGCCGACGTTCTCCCGCTTTTCGAGGAGGGTCACCGAGTAACCGTCACGCGCCAGCAGCGCCGCGGTGGCCAGACCAGAGATACCGCCGCCGATGACGACGGCTGACGTGCCGCGGCTCACGGCAGTTTTCCGGCCGCTGCGGCTGCGGCGAGACGCAGCTTCACCGAGTTCGGAACTCGAACCCGGGTCTGGATCAGTGCGCTTGCCGGGGTGGAGCGGATTCGCTCGGTGAGCTCACCAAAAAGCAGTTGCGCGAGTGCGACAGCGCGTCTCGACGACGCCGGAAGCCCGGGAAGTGCTGCGGACGACGCTGCGAGGTCGGTGTCGATGTCAGCGAGGAGCCTGCTCTTGTCGTTCTCGGAGAACGAGCTGAGCTCCACGCCAGGGAAGTAGTTGCGGCCGAGGCCGTCGAAGTCAGCGGACAGGTCGCGCAGGAAGTTGACTTTCTGGAACGCAGCGCCCAGGTGACGTGCACCGTCCACCAGTCGTGCTTCTTCGTCAGCGGTCACCGTGTGGCCGTAGAGGAACGCGCGAAGGCACATGAGACCGATCACCTCCGCTGAACCGTATACGTATGCCGTGAAGCTCTCAGCGGTGTGGGTGGTCTCTGTGCAGTCGGCTCGCATCGATGCGAAGAACGGACGGGTGAGGTCCCCAGGGATCCCCATCCGCCGCGCGGTCAGAGCGAAGGCGTGGATGACCAGATTGGTGCTGTACCCGGTCGCGCAGGCCAGGTCGGTCTCTGCTTCGAACGCGTCCAGCCGGCGGGCGATCTCCTCAGCGCTGAGGCCAGCCTCCTGGGCGACTCCGTCAACGATCTCATCGGCGACACGCACGAGCGCATAAATGTTCCGGATGTGCGTGCGGACGTCGGGAGCCAGAAGGCGGGATGCCATACCGAACGAAGTGGAATAGCGAGCGATGACGCGTGCGGACGTTTCAATTGCCACATCGT
The DNA here is from genome assembly GCF_003668565.1 of Mycetocola zhadangensis. Lineage (GTDB taxonomy): Bacteria > Actinomycetota > Actinomycetes > Actinomycetales > Microbacteriaceae > Mycetocola_A > Mycetocola_A zhadangensis. The sequence goes on along the minus strand of NZ_RCWJ01000001.1, from coordinate 998,445 downwards.
CGTACAGCGCACTCCCGGTTGCTGCACCCGAAGGCCGCACTCGGAGGGCAGGAAAATTCAACGGACACGCTCCAAAACTTTTCGTACGACGGGAGACAGCTCATCCCTCAGGCTGGCCGGAATTGCGTCGGAGGCCAGGTGTTCCCAGGCCCGATTCGCGAAGTCGGCGGCGAGCCGCTCAGCGAAGCCTTTCGCTCCAGAGTCTACGAGTACACCGCGGATCCGGGCGGCCTCGTCTTCATTCAGGTCTGACTTGCCGAAGAGGTCGGCGACCGAGCCCCACAACTCCGACGAGAACGCCTGCGCCGTGAGAACTGTGCGCTTGCCTTCGCGCAGGTCACCGAGGGTGCTCTTCCCCGTCGACTCCTGCCGACCGAACACCCCGAGGATGTCGTCGACGATCTGGTAGGCGATGCCGATGTTGCGCCCGAACTCACCCAGTTCATCGATGGTCTCGTCGAATGCCCCGGCAAGCACTGCACCCGATTGGAGCGGCGCCTCAAACGAATAGACTGCCGTCTTCTGCCGTTCCATCTCGACAATGTCATCGACGGACGGCGGCCGAGGGCTGAGGGAGAAGTCCACGTCAGCGAGCTCTCCCGCGGCAGCTGCCGTGACAGCGTCGTCGAGGATCTCGCGCAGCCGGAAGCGCACATTGTCGGCCGCTCCTGTGCGATCGACGAGGCGGTATGCGCCGGAGAGGGCAAGGTCGCCGGCGATCACGGCGGCTGACATGCCCCGGTGTTCAGCGGCAGGCAGCGGGATCCCGGCCGTTGTTGCGATGTCGCGGTAACTGCCGGAGACGTTGGCGTGGCCACGCCGGACAAAATCACGGTCGATGACGTCGTCGTGCACGATGAGCGCTGTGTGAAGCATCTCGTACGCCGCAGCGAGTTGCGCTGCAGCCTCGAGGTCTGCTCCACCGAGCGACGTGTACGCGGCCATGACCATGCGGGGGCGAAAGCGTTTGCCCCCTGTCGTGTTGCGTTCGATCACGTCCCAGAGACGCTCGAAACGATGCCCGTACTTGCCGGCCTGCGTTCTCGACAAACTGAAGTACCGCGCGAGCGCCGCGTCGACGTGTTCGGCCCCACGCCAGGGCACCGCGATGAGCTCGTGCTGGTCCATCCGTCCAACGTATCCGAGACGCCTCACGGGTGTCACATACTTTCGGTTGATTTCACCCGGTCCCTGCGTGCTCGCCTTTGTCCTTCCCGCCGACGGGGCACAGAATGGTCACATGAGTTCACTAGAACAGGTGGTTTTGCTCGCCGACGATGGTTCGGCGATCGGAGTTGCTGACAAGGCGGCAGTGCACACCGAGGCGACACCTCTCCACCTCGCATTTTCCTGCCATCTGTTTGACGAGACTGGACGCATTCTGGTCACCAGGCGCGCGTTGACCAAGGTGGCGTGGCCTGGAGTGTGGACGAACTCATTCTGTGGTCACCCCGCTCCGGGAGAGGACATCGAACGGGCAGTGCACCGCAGGGCCGAGCATGAGCTCGGGGTGCGCCTGAATTCGGTCGAACTGGCGCTGCCCGACTTCAGGTACCGCGCCGTTGACGCGTCGGGCATTGTCGAAAATGAAGTCTGCCCCGTCTACCGGGCAACGGTGGATGGACCACTTCGCCCGCGCCACGATGAGGTCTCGGAGTGGCACTGGGTTGACCCCGATGCTCTCGAACGCGCCGTGACGGCAACACCATGGGCGTTCAGCCCGTGGCTGACACTGCAGCTTCCCCTGCTCTCAGCGCTGGCTCAGCGACGCGTGGGGTGAGCAGAGGCAAGCGCGTCGACCCTAGCGTCCAGGAGCCGAAGAGACGCGACCACAGCTGACTCGACGATTTCCTCTGGACTGCCGCCAAGCATCCGCTCTGCGACGTAAATCTCACCGTGCGGAGAACGCAGGCCAATAAACACGGTGCCTACCTCGCAGCCGTCCTGCTCATCTGGACCACCGACACCCGTGATCGACAGTGCGAGGTTCGCGCCGGTGAGTTTGGCGATTCCCGCCGCCATCTCTTCGGCGGCCCTCGCCGACACAACCGGCCCGGGTGACAGGCCGAGCACCCGATGTTTCGTCTCAGTCATGTACGCGACGAGACTTCCGGCGAACCACGACGATGAGTTTGCTGCCGCAGCCAGTCGCATGCTCAACTGTCCGCCGGTGAGAGACTCGGCAATCGCAATGTGAAGGGTCGATCCTTCGATGCGCGCCGCGATGGACTCGGCGAGTTCACGTGCCTGGTCTGCGGAGGACGGGGAGTCTGGCGCGGTCATTCTTTGATTCTTTCGGCACGTCGGCACCGCGCCAAGGGGTTGACACCGGAAAGGCTCAGTCATCGCCGAGGATCAGGCGCCGCAGAGCGGGCTCTGGTTGTGTTCCGCGGCTGTCGAGCACCTCCCCGGCACGATATCGATCGAGCACTCGCGGGTCGATATAGCTTGCCCGAGCGATCGCAGGCGTGTTGCCGAGTGCGTCAGCTGTCTCCGCGACGGCCGCGCTGATCACCTTGGCCTGCTGGCGCCCCGACTTCACCACGCCGAAGTCACGCAACGCCCGCGCCGCGATGATGCTGCCGTGCAGCGTGCGGAAGTCCTTGGCCGTGAAGTCGCCGTTGGTGCGGAGGCGCACATAGTCGTTCATGTCCTGGGCGCTGAGCCCTCGCCACTCTCGCCCGTTTTTCCAGGCGAGAAGACGCGAGTCGCCTCCCCGGGTTTTCAGCGAACGGATGACCTTCGCGAGGTCCTCGTCTGTGGTGTCGCTCGACCAGGCCTGGCCGCTCTTGCCGGGAAAATCGAGCGAGACTGTGTTGCCTGAGACCGTTGCATGCGCGCACAGCAGCGTGGTGAGTCCATGGCTGCCGTGTTCGAGCGCAAAGCGTTCGCTGCCAACGCGCAGACGGGCAGAATCGAGGAGTCGGAACCCGGTGGCCAACGCCCGATCGCGTGAGCCGGTTGGACCTCGCAGGTCGGCGGTGACTCGCCTTCGCGCTGACGGCAGAGCGAGGGCGAGCTCGAGTGCGCGATCAAACTTCCGTTCGTCCTGTTTCTGCCGCCATACCTCGTGGTAGAGGTATTGTTTCCGACCGGCGAGGTCGGTTCCGACCGCCTGGATGTGTCCGTTTGGATACGGCGAAATCCAGACATCCGTCCACGCGGGGGGAATGACCAGGGCGGCGATCCTCTCGACGGTCTCAGCGTCGTGGACCGGTTGACCGTTCGCGTCGATGTAGCGGAAGCCCGATCGAGTCTTCCGCCGGCCGAGCCCAACTCCCCTGGTATTGCTCTTTCTCAACCGTGGCATGAGGATCCCCCGGTGTGTACAGGAAGCAGGAGGGGGAAAGCGTCGCCGCTCACGAGTTGCGCAGCGCTGAAATGAGGTCCGACTTCTTCTTTCGCGAGTACCCGGCCTGACCAATCTCCTTCGCGCGCTTTCGCAGGTCGTCCACCATCCAGTCTTCGTAGCTGCCGAACTCGCCACCCTTTTGGCCCAGTTTCGACCTGCCCTGTGTTCCGGCCGCGTTGGCGATGCGCGCTGCCTTCTGCTTCGACTGACCGTCGTCCCGAAGCTTGTCGTAGAGCCCGGGATCCTTCAGTCGTGAAGCCGCGTTTTGTGGCATTCCGGTCCCCTACAGCCCGGTGCCGCCGGTGACAGGGAGGACAGCACCCGACACGTATGACGCATCATCCGACGCGAGGTACACATATGCGCCCGCCAGTTCGGCTGGTTGCCCGGCGCGTCCGATCGGAGTGTCTCCGCCGAAGTTCTCAAGCTTGTCCGGCCAGGATGTCGCAGGAATCAACGGAGTCCAGATCGGGCCAGGAGCGACGGCGTTCACCCGGACGCCCTTTTCCCCGAGCTGCTGGGCCAACGCCTTCGTGAAGGCCACCTGCGCGGCCTTCGTCATGGCGTAGTCGATGAGTTCCGGTGACGGGTCGAATGCCTGGATGGAGGACGTCGTGATGATCGACGCCCCAGCATGCAGGTGCGGAATCGCTGCCCGCGCCGTCCACATGATGGCGTACAGGTTCGTCTTGAAGACCCGGTCGAACTCGTCGGTCGGCAGATTCTCGAGACCTTCCCTGTTCTCCTGGTATGCCGCATTGAGCACGACAACGTCGAGGCGGCCAAACTCCGCCACTGTCATCTCGACAATCTCGGTGGCGTACTGCTCGTCGCGGGCGTCTCCCGGGAGAAGAAGCGCCCGGCGGCCAGCCTTCTCCACCCACTCGGCGGTTTCCTCGGCGTCGTCCTGCTCTTCAGGCAGGTAGGAGATAGCAACGTCGGCACCCTCACGGGCGTACGCGATCGCGACAGCGCGACCAATTCCGGAGTCTCCACCTGTGATCAGCGCCACCCGGTCGGTGAGCTTGCCCGAGCCCGTGTAGTCGTTCTCGCCGTGATCAGGCCGAGGGTCGGTCCGCTCGGTCAGCCCCGGCTGGTCCTGCTCCTGTTTGGGGAAACCTCCGACGTGGTACTTGTTTCTCGGGTCCGGATTCTGCGCCTGGGTTGCCACGTGCTCTCTCTCCTTGAGTATCGACTTCCGGTCCGGCGTTTGAACGGCGGACACACTCCGCTGAGTCGCTGCGTGCGTCCCCAATCGCCGGAAACTGCCCCAACAATACGCGGCACAAATTCGGACGCTCAAGGGGTGGCGAAACACCGTTCGCCCCGCTACGGTCGGACGAGCCGCCGCGCCAGCGGGCGCAGAGAATCCTGCAACCCTGGCACCGCCCACCCGGCGGATTCAACCAGGAGACATTCGTCATGACAACGCCCTCAGTCCCCCAGGGACCCTCGCTTTGGCTCGATCGCCCGAACCGTATCGAGACGGATCCCTGGCGCGACGGACTCTCCGCTGACGTTGTCGTGCTTGGCGCTGGCCTGACCGGACTTGCAACCGCCCTCACTCTCCTTGAACAGGGCAGCTCGGTCGTTGTGCTTGAGGCTCGATACATCGGGGCGGTGTCCACCGGGCACACCACAGGCAAGGTTTCCCTGCTGCAGGGGTCCCAGCTTTCCTCACTCGACAAGACGGTGCCACGGGAGTTGCTTGAGGCCTACGTGTCCGCCAACCGTGCCGGGCAGGAGTGGATCCGGGCGTTCGCCGAGACCGAAGGAGTGACGATCGAGGTCCGGGATGCCATTACTTACGCGGCAACGGACGAGGGCGCTCCGACCATCGAGGCTGAACTTGAGACGGCGTCGTCTCTCGGACTCGGCGTTACCGCACTGTCGTCCCTCGAGCTTCCCGTCGACATCACAGGGGCGGTATGCCTCCCCGGCCAGTTCCAACTCGATGCTGTTGAGCTGCTTGCAGCGCTGGCCGCTGCTGTCCGCCGCAACGGTGGCATCATCATCGAGGGAGTCCGCGGGCTCGACGTCCACTCAAGCTCTCCGTGCGTGGTGGAGACGGAACGCGGCGACGTTCGGGGTGACCGTGTCGTCCTGGCGACCGGCATGCCGTTCCTCAAGCGCGGAGCGCAGTTCGCAACTATCCAGGCGCACCGCTCCTATGCTCTGGCCTATCGCTGGGACCAGCCGGCGCTCAGCGGGATGTATCTGTCCGTCGACTCTCCGTCACGCTCCGTCCGCGATTCGGAACAGCCGGACGGCCGTTACCTCGTGGTTGGAGGCAACGACCACCGGGTCGGAACAGGCCAGCCGACCGCAGCACGTGTGGCCGATCTGGCCGATTGGACCGCGGGGACTTTCGGAGCGTTAACCGAGACGCACTCCTGGTCGGCACAGGACTATCGGGTCTCAGACGGGCTCCCCCACTTCGGCCCGATCTCCCCGGGTGACGATCACGTGTTCGTCGCTACCGGTTACAACAAATGGGGAATGGCGAACGCAGCAGCAGCCGGTATCTCACTCGCAGGGCAGTTCGCGGACACAGCCCCCGGCTGGGCAACCGCTCTTCGCGGCCGGGTGCCGACGGGCAGCGCCATTCGCACAACGCTTGCCGCTGGGGCGACCGTGGCCGGCGACCTCGCCAAGGGCTGGGTTGGTGCTGAGCTCTCAAGCCTGCCGGAGGACGGGCCAGCGGAGGGCGAAGGCGTCGTCGTTCGCGACGGCGTCAAGCCTGTCGCCGTGTGCCGCGTCGACGGGGTCGTCTCACGCACCTCCGCTGTCTGTCCACACCTCGGTGGCATCGTCGCCTGGAACGATGTCGAGCGGTCCTGGGACTGCCCGCTTCACGGTTCGCGATTCAGCGCGACAGGCGACGTGCTCGAGGGCCCTTCCGTGACCGGGCTGCGCAACTGACGTGTAAGCGTTCGCCGGAACTTAGGCGGGCTTTTTCTTCGACGGGGCTTTCTTCTTCTTGGCGTCTCGCGACTTTTCGACGCTGCGACGGAGGGCTTCCATCAGGTCAATGACCTCCCCGGATTCCTCTTCCTTCTCGGTCTCGCCGAAGGTGGCATCCGTGTCGAGGGCCTCGCCCTGCTCCAGTTTCGCGTCGATGAGGGTGCGCAATTCTTCCTGGTACTCGTCGGAGAACTGGTCGGGCTTGAAGTCGTCGGCGAAGCTGTCGACCAGCGCGTTCGACAGCTCAAGCTCCTTGGCGGAGATTCGAACCCGCTCTTTCAGGCTGTCGAACTCGGCAGCGCGGATCTCGTCTCCCCAGAGCAGTGTCTGGATCACGAGCACACCGTCGCGCGCCCGCAACGCTGCCAGCCGTGTCTTCTGACGCAGGGCAAAGCGAACAATCGCTGTCCGCTCGGTGGATTCCAACGTCTTACGCAGGAGAACATACGCCTTCGATGATGACGAGTCTGGTTCGAGAAAATAGCTGCGGTCGAACATGATCGGGTCAACCTGTTCGGTCGGAACGAATTCGACGACCTCGATCTCCCGGCTCTTTTCCTGCGGGAGGGATGCCATATCCTCAGCAGTCAGGACGACGGTACGTTCCCCGTCGTCGAAGGCCTTGTCGATGTTTTCGTACTTGATGATCTTGCCGCAGACCTCGCAGCGTCGCTGGTAGCGGATGCGACCACCATCCTCGTCGTGGACCTGGTGAAGCGGGATGTCGTGATCTTCGGTTGCGCTGTAAACCTTGACGGGCACGTTGACGAGGCCGAACGTGATGGCGCCCTTCCAAATTGCTCTCATAGGGTTCAGTGAACACCGTTTCCCAGCCGTTGCCTAGCTCTTGACATGCACGGTTCGCTCAGGCAGCTCTCAGTTCGGACCGTCCGGGTCCGGCGGTGACCCTCGCCGGACCACAAGCGGTAGAACAAGCCCGAGGGTGACCAGCACAGCGGTGAGGGATCCTGCGGCGAGAAAACCGGCCGCCCGGCTCACGACAAAGTCGAAGATGAGCATCGCTGTGCCGATCGTCGTCAACGACACGCCGACGAGGACGGCTCGTACCATCGCGTCGCCGATGGCCACCGTCGAACCCTTGAGTTGGCGGCGAAAGAGCAGCCGATGAAGACTCACCGGGAGCAGGCTCAGGATGGTTGTAAGAATGGAAACCGAGACCAGTGCGAGGTAGAGCATGCGCTGAAAGTCATCCAGCTCGGTGAAACGGGGCTGGAACGCAATCGCCAGAAGGAACGCGGTGAGAATTTGTGTGCCAGCCTGCAATACCCGCAGTTCCTGCAACAGGTCGATCCAGTTGCGATCGGAGCGTTCCGACTCTGTTTCGTCACGCTGATCATCGGCGTCTGCGCTCGGGTGGTCGGAACTTTGAGGGGCCGCGTTACTCATCTGAGCTTCCTTCCGTCGCGGGCTTGAACCGACGTAAACCTCAGCCTAGGGTTTGTGTCGGGCGACCGCCCGAGCGAAAAGAAGGGAGACAGCGCACATGACGAACCTGTCAGACGACGACGGCACCCTGATTGCCCCGGAAGACGACGAACTCGAGGTGCTCCCAGACGACGACGAACCGGTTGATGCCGTCGCGGGTCTCGACGAAGAGCGTCCCATCGACGACACGGAGTTCGACCTCGACGGCGAACTCCCCCTCGACGACATCTGAGTCCGCCGCGCGAGCTCGGAACAACAAAACGCGGACCCGTTCGGGTCCGCGTTTCGTCGTGCGACTGGTTAGTTCTGGTAGGCGGGTGCGGCACCGTGGTGCGCGTCACCGACCTTGTGCACACGCAGGTCGTTGGTCGAGCCGCTGATTCCGGGAGGGGAACCGGAGATCACGACGACCTTGTCACCGACAGCGGCCTTTTCGAGACCGAGCATGATGTCATCGACCTGCCCGAACATGGCATCCGTGTGCGTGACACGGTCAACGAGGAACGTTTCGACGCCCCAGTTCAACTGCATCCGACGACGGATGCCTTCATCCGGCGTGAGTCCCAAAACGGGGATCTGGGTGCGGAGACGCGCCATCCGGCGAACTGAATCTCCGGACTCGGTGAAGACACAGAGGAACTTGGCCTCGACGAAGTCGGCAACCTCACTCGCCGCGAGGGTGATAGCACCGCCCTGTGTGCGCGGCTTGGTGCCGAGCGGAGCGATGCGTTCGAGTCCGTGCTCCTCGGTCGACTCGATGATGCGTGCCATGGTCTGCACGGTGATCACCGGGTACTGGCCGACGCTGGTCTCGCCGCTGAGCATGACCGCGTCAGCACCATCGAGAACGGCGTTCGCGACGTCGGAGGTCTCCGCGCGGGTCGGGATCGGGCTTGAAATCATCGATTCGAGCATCTGTGTCGCCACGATGACCGGCTTGGCCATGCGGCGGCACAGCTCGACGGCACGCTTCTGAACGATCGGCACAGCTTCGAGAGGAAGCTCGACGCCGAGGTCACCGCGGGCAACCATGATGCCGTCGAAGGCTTCGATGATCTCCTCGAGGTGATCGACAGCCTGGGGCTTCTCGATCTTGGCGATGACGGGGAGGCGCTTGCCTTCTTCGTCCATGATCTCGTGAACACGCTTGATGTCTTCGGCGTTGCGCACAAAGGAGAGCGCGATGAAGTCAGCGCCGAGCTTGAGGCCCCACCGGAGGTCGGCCTCGTCCTTGTCACTCAGAGCGGGAACGTTCACCGCAACACCTGGCAGGTTGATGCCCTTGTTGTTGGAGACGGCTCCGGCGACGATGACCTCGGTGGTCACGACGACTCCGTCGGTCTCGAGAACCTTGACCTTGACCTTGCCGTCGTCGATGAGGAGGAAGTCTCCTGGTTTCACGTCTTGAGGAAGGCCCTTGAACGTGGTGCCTGAGAGCTCCTTGGTTCCGAGTACATCTTCCGTTGTGATCTTGAAGATGTCACCCTTCGCGAGTTCGTATGGGCCACCCTCGAACTTCCCCAGGCGAATCTTGGGTCCCTGGAGGTCGACAAGCACAGCGACGGGCTGCCCTGCATCGGCTGCGGCCTTGCGCACGTTCGCGTAGACGCCCTCATGGACGTCGTAGGTTCCGTGGCTCAGGTTCATCCGGGCGACGTTCACCCCTGCGTCGATGATGGCCCGAATGTCCTCATAGCTGGCGGTTGCCGGCCCGAGGGTAGCGACGATTTTGGCTCGTCTCATACTTGTCGTTCTCCGTGCTTCTGCGCATGCGCGCTCTGGCTTGGTGTTGTGGCGGGATTTCAAAAAAGGGGCGGGATGGACACGCGGTCCAAGTCTAGAGCGCGAGAGCGCGATCCGTCGGGCGAACCGGAGCTGGAAGGTCCGTCTCACCCTCGAGGTACTTGTCGACAGCGGCTGCCGCTGCGCGACCCTCCGCGATGGCCCAGACGATCAGTGACTGGCCGCGGCCAGCGTCTCCGGCGACGAAGACGCCGGGTTCGCTCGTTGCGTACTCGCCGTCACGTTCCACGTTGCCGCGGGCGTCGAACGGCAGGTCGAGCTGGCTGTTTAGGTCGTGGGATTCAGGGCCGGTGAAGCCGAGAGCGAGGAGCACGAGGTCAGCGGGGATCTCGCGCTCGGTTCCGCTTTTCGGAACACGGCGTCCGTCAACGAATTCGGTTTCGGCCACGCGGATCGCGCGCACCTCCCCCGACTCATTGGCGAGGAATTCGACGGTCGAAACGAGGTACTGGCGTTCGCCACCCTCTTCGTGAGCGCTGGACACCTCGAACAGGGTCGGCGTCATCGGCCACGGCTGAGCGTCGGTGCGGGCGGTCGGCGGCTGCTGTCCGATGGCGAGGTTCGTCACGCTTGCCGCGCCCTGGCGGTGCGCTGTCCCGATGCAGTCCGCTCCGGTGTCACCTCCGCCGAGAACCACGACGTGCTTGTCCTCGGCAGAAATCTGCCCTGGCACGTCGTCACCGGCACCCGCTTTGTTCTGCTGCACCAGGTAGTCCATAGCGAAGTGCACACCGGCCAGGTCCCGACCCGGGATCGGCAGGTCGCGCGGGACCATCGCACCTGTTGCGATAACGACGGCGTCGTACCGTGCACGAAGAGCGTCCCAGCTGATGTCGACGCCGATGTTCACCCCGGCCCGGAACCGCGTTCCCTCGTCGGTCATCTGCTTCAGGCGAGCATCGATGTGCTTCTTTTCCATTTTGAAATCGGGGATGCCATACCGCAGCAAACCACCGATTCTGTCGTCGCGTTCGTACACGGCAACCGTGTGACCTGCGCGAGTGAGCTGCTGTGCGGCGGCAAGACCAGCCGGTCCTGAGCCGACGACGGCGACGGTCTTGCCCGTGAGGCTTTCCGGTGGGTGTGAGTCGACCCAGCCGTTGGCGAATGCCTGGTCGATGATCGACACCTCAACCTGCTTGATGGTTACCGCAGGCTGATTGATTCCGAGCACACAGGCGCTCTCGCACGGTGCGGGGCAGAGCCTGCCCGTGAACTCCGGGAAGTTGTTTGTGGCATGCAGGCGTTCGATCGCCTGGCGACCTTCCCCGCGCCAGGTGAGGTCGTTCCACTCGGGAATGAGGTTGCCAAGGGGGCAGCCCTGGTGACAGAACGGCACTCCGCAGTCCATGCAGCGCCCCGCCTGACGGCGAAGCTGTGTCGGGTCGCCCTGCTCGTAGACCTCTTTCCAATCCATTAGACGGATCGGGACGGGCCTGCGCTTCGGCAGTTCGCGTTCTGTGACCTTCAGGAAGCCTTTCGGATCAGCCACCGGTTACCTCCAGGATTCGGCCCCACACGACATCTCCGTCGGGATCGAGTCCCTCGGCGACGGCGTCCTGACGGGTACGCAGCACTGCTGCGTAGTCGCGGGGCAGGACTTTGACAAATTCCGCGAGACCCGATTCGCCTTCGGCGAGCAAACGAGCCGCGAGGGGCGAACCGGTCTCGGTGTGGTGACGCTCGAGCAGGTCGCGGACGATCTCCAGGTCTGCGCTTCCGAGCGAAGACAGTTCAAGCTCACCCGACGCGAGAGCCTCACGGTTCACCTTCTCCGCGGTAAGGCGGTAGACGTATGCGGTGCCCCCCGACATTCCGGCGCCGAGGTTTCTGCCCGTTTCGCCGAGGATGAGGGCGAGGCCACCTGTCATGTACTCGAGGGCGTGGTCACCGACACCTTCGACGACGGCTGTGGCGCCCGAGTTTCGGACGAGGAACCGTTCGCCGACGGCACCCGAGAGGAACATCGTTCCCTGCGTCGCGCCGTAGCCGATGACGTTGCCCGCGATCACGTTCTCTTCAGGCGCGAAGGCGCTGCCCTTCGGCGGCGCAATCACGATCTCGCCACCGGAGAGCCCCTTACCGACGTAGTCATTCGATTCACCCTCCAGACGGAGCGTGATTCCGCTCGGCAGGAAGGCACCGAAGGACTGGCCGGCCGATCCGGTGAGGCGGACCTCGATGGAACCGGACGGAAGACCGTTCTCGCCGTGACGCAGGGTCACCTCGTGCCCGAGCATGGTTCCGACGGCACGTTCCGTGTTGCGGATCGGCAGGCTGATCGACACCCGGCCTCCGTGATCCAGCACGTTGCGGCTTTCGGCGATGAGTTGAACGTCGAAGTGTTTGTCGAGTTCGTGCTCCTGGCTGCGCGACTGCGTCCGCGGTTCCGACTCGGCGAACTTCGGCCCGACCAGGATCGGCTCAAGGTTGAGTCCCGATGCCTTCCAGTGCTGGATGGCGGTGTTCGTATCGATGAGCTCGTTGTGCCCGATCGCCTCCTGGAGGCTTCGGAAGCCCAGCGCAGCGAGGTACTCACGGACTTCCTCAGCAATGAACTGGAAGAAGTTCACAACGAATTCCGGCTTGCCGCCGAAACGTTCACGGAGAACAGGGTTCTGTGTTGCGACGCCGACCGGGCAGGTGTCGAGGTGGCAGACGCGCATCATGATGCAACCGGAGACGATCAGCGGTGCAGTGGCGAAGCCGAACTCCTCAGCGCCGAGCAGAGCACCGATGATGACGTCGCGGCCGGTCTTCAGCTGACCGTCGACCTGCACCACTACCCGGTCGCGCATGCCGTTGAGCATGAGCGTCTGCTGGGTCTCGGCGAGACCGAGCTCCCACGGGGTACCGGCGTGTTTGAGGGAGTTGAGCGGGCTCGCGCCGGTTCCTCCGTCGTGCCCGGAGACCAGGATGACGTCCGAGAGCGCCTTAGCCACTCCAGCAGCGACGGCTCCGATCCCGGACTGGCTGACCAGTTTGGTGTGAATCCGTGCTGACGGGTTGGCCCGCTTGAGGTCGAAGATGAGCTGCTTGAGGTCTTCGATCGAGTAGATGTCGTGGTGGGGAGGCGGCGAGATGAGCCCGACGCCGGCCGTTGCGTGACGAGTGCGCGCCACCCACGGGTACACCTTCGTCGGTGGCAGCTGACCACCCTCACCCGGCTTCGCGCCCTGGGCGAGCTTGATCTGGATATCGTCGGCGTGAGTGAGGTACATGCTCGTGACGCCGAAGCGTCCTGAAGCGACCTGCTTGATGGCGCTGCGGCGTTCCGGGTCGAGAAGTCGCTCGGTGTCCTCACCACCCTCACCTGTGTTGCTCTTCGCGCCGAGGCGGTTCATCGCGATGGCGAGCGTCTCATGAGCCTCGGCGGAGATCGAGCCGTAACTCATCGCCCCAGTGGAGAATCGCTTCACGATCGATTCGACGGATTCGACCTCGTCGATGGGAACCGGCTGGCGGTCGCCGGTGCGGAGCTTGAACAGCCCGCGCAGCGTCATCAGATTCTCGGCTTGGTCATCGACCATCCGCGTGTAGTCACGGAAGATGTCGTACCGGCGGGTGCGGGTGGAGTGCTGGAGCCGGAAGATCGTGTCCGGGTTGAACAGGTGCGGCGAACCGTCGCGGCGCCAGGAGTACTCGCCGCCGGTCTCGAGCCGTTCGTGCGAGATCTTCGCAGTGTTGAGCGGGTATGCGGCTTCGTGACGCTTCAGGTTCTCTGCCTGGATGACGTCGATGCCAACACCACCGAGAGTCGATTCGGTTCCGGTGAAGTACCGGTCGACGAACTCCGAGCTGAGCCCAACGGCTTCGAAGCACTGTGCGCCTGCGTAGGAGGACACCGTTGAGATGCCCATCTTGGACATGATCTTCAGAACACCCTTGCCGAGCGCGTAGATCACGTTGCGCACGGCCTTTTCGGCGGTCACCCCGGTGATCGCGCCGCTACGTACCAGGTCTTCGCAGGTTTCCATGGCGAGGTAGGGGTTCACAGCTGATGCGCCGTAGCCGATCAGGGTAGCGACGTGGTGAACCTCGCGAACGTCCCCGGCCTCGACGACGATGCCCACCTTGAGCCGGTTCTCGGCGCGGATCAGGTGGTGGTGCACAGCGGCGAGGCTGAGCAGCGAAGGGATGGGCGCGAGGTCCTTGTTGGAGTCGCGGTCGCTGATCACAATGAACAGGGCACCGGCGGCGATAGCCTCGTCGACCTCTGTGCAGATGGCGTCGAGTCGGTCACGAAGCGCGTTTGGTCCTTCGTCGAACCGGTACAGCGCACGAATGGTTGTTGTGGTGCGCGAACCGTGCCGCGGATCGATGTGCTGGATCTTGGCGAGCTCATCGTTGTCGATGACCGGGAAGTCGAGCACCACCTGGCGTGCGTGCTCCGGCCCAGCGCTCAGCAGGTTCCGCTCCGGGCCGAGGCCCAGCTTGAGCGAGGTGACAACCTCTTCACGGATGGAGTCGAGTGGCGGGTTGGTGACCTGTGCGAACTGCTGGGTGAAGTAGTCGAACAACAATCGCGGGCGCTTCGAAAGCGCGGCGATCGGCGTGTCAGATCCCATGGCGCCGAGAGGCTCGGCGCCGTTCTGGCCCATCGGCTTGAGGAGGATCCGGACCTCTTCCTCGGTGTAGCCGAAGGTGCGCTGGCGACGGGTCACCGATGCTGGTGTGTGAACGATGTGCTCACGCTCGGGCAGGTCGGAGAGGTTGATACGCCCGGCATCGAGCCACTCCCCCCAGGGCTGTGACGCCGCGAGGGTTGACTTGATCTCATCGTCCTCGATCAGGCGCTGACCCTCGGTGTCGACGAGGAACATCTTGCCTGGACGAAGTCGTCCCTTGCGCTTGATCCGGTCTGGAGCGATGTCGAGGACACCGATCTCGCTGCCGAGGACGATGAGGCCGTCTGTGGTCTCGAGCCAGCGACCCGGGCGGAGCCCGTTGCGGTCGAGGGTGGCTCCGACGAGGGTGCCGTCGGTGAATGTCAGCGCTGCCGGACCGTCCCATGGCTCCATCTGCATGGAGTTGAACTCGTAGAAGTCACGGAGTTCCTTGGGGAGGCCGCTCTGCTTCTCCCATGCCTCAGGCACCATCATCATCATGGCGTGTGGCAGTGTCCTGCCGGTGAGCGTCAGCAGTTCGAGTACCTCGTCGAACGAAGCCGAGTCGCTTGCGCCAGGGGTGATGATGGGCAGCAGTGGCCGGATGTCGCCGAGCAGTTCGCTTTCAAGCTGCGACTGGCGGGCCCGCATCCAGTTGCGGTTGCCTTCAACCGTGTTGATCTCACCGTTGTGCGCCATCATTCGAAGCGGCTGCGCGAGTGGCCAGGACGGGAACGTGTTTGTTGAGTAGCGCGAGTGAACGATGGCGAGCTTCGACGCGAACCGTTCGTCGCTGAGGTCAGGGTAGAACGGTTCGAGCTGGAGCGTCGTGACCATGCCCTTGTAGACCATGGTTCGACAGGACAGCGAGATGAAGTAGGCGTTGATTTCACGCTCGGCGCGTTTGCGCAGACGGAAGGTCTGGCGGTCGAGAGCTATCCCGCTCACCGAGCCCCCGGCATCCGTCGTTCGTGTACTTGTGACGAAGAGCTGCTCGAACGCTGGCATCGCATCGAAGGCGAGCTTGCCGAGGTGAGAGTCGTCGACGGGCACTTCGCGCCAGCCGAGGACACGGAGCCCCTCGGAGCTTGCGATTTCCTCGATTCCGGCCTTCAGCGTCGCACGAGTGTCAAGGTCGAGCGGGAGGAAGGCGATACCGACCGCGTACTCGCCTGCGGCCGGGAGCTCGAACTCTGTGACGGCTCGAAGGAACTCGTCGGGGATCTGGGTGAGGATTCCCGCACCATCACCTGTTCCGGCGTCGGAGCCGATCGCCCCGCGGTGTTCGAGGTTTCGCAGCGCGTCGAGCGCGGACACGATGATGTCGTGTCCCGCCGTGCCGCGTAGCGTCGCGACCATGGCGAGGCCACACGCGTCTTTCTCACGAGCCGGGTTGTAGAGCCCCTGAGCGGGGGGAACAAGGCTGAACTGTGAAAAGGTGGGCCTGGGCTCCATCGATTACCGTCCTCACGTACTTAGGAATTGCGCGGGACAACGGTGGCCCTGAATGGTTGAGGAGGTCGCCTGCCCGACATTGGGCTGAGCATTGTGCTCGAAGGTGACCGCTCGGTTTTTAGAAGCCGCCCGGTAATGGCAATCCTAGGATTTCGAGCCGATCTCGCTTGTGGCGGTGGTCTCTGACGATTCGACAGCTGCGTGGTCAGGCTCGCTGACATCCACATAGTCCGAATCCGTGTGTGTCGATTGTACACCGGGCGCGCCGCCGTCCCACTCACGGCCGGGAACGTAAGCGCTCGGCTCGAATCCGGTGTGGCGACGCGACTGAACGACCACGATGACCAGGCCGACGACGATGGCGAGCAGAGCAGCCCAGATGTTCACACGCAGGCCGAGGATGACCTCACTCGGGTCGACGCGGATCGACTCCCAGACCGTGCGTCCGAGGCCGTACCAGATGAGGTAGAGGCCGAGGACTTTGCCCCACTGCAGACGGAAACGGCGCTCGAGGAAGATCAGGACGACGACGCCGATCAGGTTCCAGATCGCTTCGTAGAGGAAGGTGGGGTGGAAGAGTGTGCCTTCGGGCAGGCCCTGTGGCCACGCCGGGTTCGAGGAGTCGATCTCGAGTCCCCACGGCAGGGTGGTCGGTGTGCCGAACAGTTCCTGGTTGAAGTAGTTGCCGAAACGGCCGAGGGCCTGGGCCAGCAGCAATCCGGGAGCAACGGCATCCGCAAACGTCCAGAACCGGATACCGGTCATCCTGCAGCCGAGCCACGCTCCGACAGCGCCACCGAGGATCGCGCCGAAGATGGCGATACCGCCCTCCCAGACGTAGAGGGTGCGGAGCAGATCAGCGCCGGCGTAAAAGTAGTCGTTCGGGTGAGTCAGCACGTGGAAAACGCGGGCACCGATGATGCCGAACGGCACAGCCCAGAGGATGATGTCAAGGACGATCCAGGGCTCTGCGCCACGGCGCTTCAGGCGCGCGTTGGTGAGGAAGGTGGCCGCGATGATGCCAGCAAGGATGCAGAGGGCATAAAAGTGGATCGTGAAGTTGCCCAGCTGGAATGAGCTGACGTCTGGACTGGGGATGCTGAGGTGGAAGGACACTGAGCTCCACGCCTTTCTCGGGGGAATGCTTCGGACGTGCGCGTATAACTTTAGTTCGGGGCTCGGGTGCCGCGGGACAACTCCCTGGCGACGGAGGCGACACTGTCGATTCCGCCGGTGGCAAGTGCCTTGACGAGGGCGGATCCGACGATCGCGCCGTCCGCGTACTCGAGGACCTCACGGACCTGGTCTGCGGTTGAAATTCCGAGTCCGACGCAGGCGTTCTGGGCGCCGACCTCGCGCAGCCGGGCCACGAGCGACTTCGCCGCTGAGTCCACGTCTGTGCGCGCGCCGGTGATTCCCATCGTCGACACGGCGTAGACGAACCCGCGGCTCGAATCGACGGCCTGCTGAAGGCGAGCTCGAGTCGATGACGGCGCTGCCAGGAAGACCCGGTCAAGTCCGGTGCGCTCAGAGGCATTCAGCCACGGCTCTGCCTCGTCAGGGATCAGGTCGGGTGTGATGAGCCCTGCTCCCCCTGCAGCGGCGAGGTCGTCGGCGAACCGATCGACGCCGTATTGCACGACGGGGTTCCAGTAGGTCATCAGGAGCACGGGAACGTCGACCTGCGCGGTGATGGCGCGCACAGCGTCGAAGCCGTGTTTGAGCCGGAAGCCGTTCGCGAGGGCCTTCTGTGTCGCCTGCTGGATGACAGGGCCATCCATGACGGGGTCCGAGTACGGCAAACCGAGCTCGATGACGTTCACGCCGTTCTCCGCGATGGCGACGGCCGCGTCGACGCTCTCATCAAGCGTGGGGAACCCGGCAGGCAGGTACCCGATCAGCGAACCGGTTCCGTTATCGCGACGGAGCTGAAGAGCGGATGCCACGCTTGTCACGATTGTTCTGCTCCCGAGTCGATGAGGTCGAAGTACCGACCGGCTGTCTCCATGTCCTTGTCGCCGCGGCCGGAGAGATTGATGAGGATCGTGGCGTCCTTGCCGAGCTCCTTGCCGAGCTCGAGGGCGCCGGCGAGAGCGTGTGCGCTCTCGATCGCCGGAATGATGCCCTCGGTGCGGCTGAGCAGCCGAAGTGCGCTCATCGCAGCAGCGTCGGTTACCGGGCGGTAGGTTGCACGCCCGAGATCGGCAAGCCAGGCGTGCTCTGGACCGACACCTGGGTAGTCGAGACCAGCCGAGATCGAGTGCGACTCGATGGTCTGGCCGTCCTCGTCCTGCAGCAGGTAGCTGCGTGCGCCGTGCAGAACGCCGGGGCGACCCTTGGTGATGGTTGCGGCGTGGCGGAGGGTTTCGGCACCCTCGCCTGCCGCCTCGAAGCCGTAGAGGGCGACGTCGGCGTCATCGAGGAAGGCGTGGAAGATGCCGATGGCGTTCGATCCACCTCCGACACAGGCGGCGACCGCGTCCGGAAGTTTGCCGGTGAGGGCGAGGACCTGTTCGCGGGCTTCCTCGCCGATGATCTTCTGCAGGTCGCGCACCATCGCGGGGAACGGGTGCGGGCCTGCAACGGTTCCGAAGATGTAGTTCGTCGAGTCGACGTTGGTCACCCAGTCGCGCATGGCGTCGTTGATGGCGTCTTTGAGTGTGCGTGAGCCGGTCTTGACAGCGACTACTTCGGCGCCGAGCAGTCGCATGCGAGCGACGTTCAGAGCCTGGCGTTCGGTGTCGACCTCACCCATGTAGATGACGCAGTCGAGACCGAACAGGGCCGCGGCGGTCGCGGTGGCGACACCGTGCTGGCCCGCTCCCGTCTCAGCGATCACGCGCGTCTTGCCGATGCGCTTGGTGAGCAGTGCCTGGCCGAGCACGTTGTTGATCTTGTGCGAGCCCGTGTGGTTGAGGTCCTCACGCTTGAGGATCATGCGTGCTCCGCCGCCGTGCGCAGCGAAACGGGGTACCTCGGTGATGAGTGACGGCCGCCCGGTGTAGGTCTTGTGCAGTTCGGTCAGCTCGGCCGAGAACGCGGGGTCGAGCTTGGCGAGTTCCCACGCCTCCGAGAGTTCGTCGAGGGCGGCGATGAGGGATTCGGGCACGAAACGCCCACCGAACTCGCCGAAGTATGGGCCTGTTTCGTCCCGAAGTGCCATTTTTATACCGCCAGGAATTCGCCGAGGGTGAGGATGGGGTCATTCGTCACGAGCGCTTCGCCGATGAGGACGACGTCAGCGCCGGCCTCGCGGTAGTGAGCCACGTCGGCGGGCGCCAGCACCGCGGATTCAGCCACCCGGATCACCCCTGAGGGGATCTGCGGCGCGAGCGTGCCGAAGAGGTCGCGATCGAGTTCGAAGGTGGAGAGGTTGCGTGCGTTCACACCGATCAGTTCAGCGCCGAGGTCGAGTGCTCGCTCGAGTTCGTCCGCGCTGTGCGTCTCAACGAGCGCCGTCATGCCGAGTTCCCGGATCAGCCCGTAAAGCTCGGTCAGCGTCTTCGTGTCGAGCGCCGCAACGATCAGGAGCGCAAGATCGGCTCCTGCGGCGCGAGCCTCGAACACCTGGTACGGGATCGAGATGAAGTCTTTTCGCAACACGGGGATGGAAACCGCATCGCGGACGCTTTCCAGATCGGCGAGCGACCCTTGAAAGCGGCGACCCTCGGTGAGCACGCTGATGGCGCTTGCTCCCCCGGTCTGGTACGACACAGCCAGTTGTGCGGGGTCGGGGATATCAGCGAGCGGTCCGCGCGATGGGCTCGCTCGCTTGACCTCAGCGATGATCTTGACGCGGTCGGCAGGCGCGAGCGCTGACAGTGCGTCGAGAGCGGGAGGCGCGGCAAGCGCGGCGGACTCTACCTGCGAAAGCGGGCGCTGGAGTTCACGCTCGCGTGCGTCGGAGAGTGCGCCGGCCGTGAGATCGGCCAGCACAGTCCTAGTGCTCCTTCGCGATGTACTTTGAGCCGTTGACGCCGTAGCCGATCTTCGACATGATCCAGCCGACGATCGCGCCGACAACGAGGAGGCCTGCTGAAGCCCAGACGAGCCAGGGCATGTCGAGCCAGAATGCCACTGTGCCGATCGCGAAGGCGATCAGCATGATGGTTACAGCGGTCCACGCCGCTGGTGAGTGGCCGTGTCCGAGATCGTTCGACTCTTCGCTCATGGGTCTCCTTCAAAAAAATCTGGTGCTGGTTCAGTCTATCGGGTGGGTGTCGCGGCCCGGTGCGCCGTCAGTTGGTGGGGTCGTCGCCCCGAGTCAGTTCGTCCCAGCTGTCGACGGCGTCAGGCATTTCAGCGGTCGCGACCGGCTCAACCCGAACGGCGGAGTACTTCTTGGACGAGCGCGGCCAGCGCCTGGCGGTTGCGACGATGCCCACTCCGGCGAGTGCGGTCAGGACTCCGAAGACCAGGGTGAGAACCGGGCATGCCGTGAGGACGGCGGTCTCCACGATCGCAGCGACGGATTCCGCACCTGCGATGCCCGTGGCATCCGTCACCGCCGGCTCTGCCGCGCCGACCGGGTCGGTGAAAACGAGGATCGCCGAGAGGACGATGCTTCCGCCGAGCAGGACCTGAAGGGCGCCGAGGATGTAGCGGAACGCTGTGCCTGCGATCGCGAGGGCGGCGGCGAGTGCGAGTGCCGCGAGGGCCAGTGCAGCCAGCGCGGGGGCCGCGACTGTGCCGTCGACTGGGAGCGGCTCTACGCCGGGCTCGGTGAGAGTGACGGTCAGCCACTGCTGCGTCCACGCGATCAGGGTCAGCCCGGCCAGAACGAGCGAGCCGAGCATGAGCGAGTACTTGAGGCGCTTGCCGTTGTCCTTCGGCACCGAGGCTGCCTCGGTCACTTCACCCTCGTCATGGCGTTGGCGACAGCGACGGCACGGAGGGGGGCCGCTGCTTTGTTCTGCGACTCGAGGAATTCGCTGTCCGGATCGGAATCGGCGACGAGGCCGCCTCCCGCCTGGACGTGGGCGACACCGTTCATGATGGTGGCCGTGCGGATAGCGATGGCCAGGTCAGTGTCGCCGGAGAAGGCGAAGTAGCCGACCACTCCCCCGTAAACGCCGCGCTGGGCGGGTTCAAGTTCGTCGATAATTTCGAGCGCCCGCGGTTTTGGTGCGCCTGACAGCGTTCCTGCGGGGAATGTCGCTGTGAACACGTCGATGGGGGATGCGTCTTTCCGCAGGTCTCCCTCCACGCTTGAAACCAGGTGCATGATGTGGCTGAAGCGCTCGATGCGCATGAACTCGGTGACCTCGACGGATCCGGCAGTGCACACCTTGAGCAGGTCGTTTCGAGCCAGGTCGACCAGCATGAGGTGCTCGGCGCGTTCCTTCTCGTCGGCGGCCAGCTCTGCCGCAAGCTCAACATCGCGCTCCGGCGTCTCGCCCCGTGGCTTGGATCCGGCGATCGGGTGTGTGAAGACACGGCCTTTCTGCACTTTCACAAGTGCCTCGGGCGACGAGCCGACGATCGAGTACGGTGTTCCATCCACCGTGTGCAGGTTGATGAGGTACATGTACGGGCTCGGGTTCAGGCTCCGCAGAATCCGGTACACATCGATGGGGTCTGCGACGCACTCCTGGTCGAAGCGCTGGGAAACGACCACCTGGAAGATGTCGCCGTTTCGGATGTGCTCCTTCGCCGTGACCACAGAGTCGAGGAAATCCTCGCGTCTGGTGCGGTGCGTCGGCGATGGTGGGGTGGAGAGGTCGACGTTGGCGAGCCAGGCTTCACTCGGCTTCGCCAGCTGGGTCTGCATCGCGTCGAGTCGGTCCTGCGCGTTTGCCCACAGCGCTTCACGGTCGTCGAGGCCGTCGTTGAGCACGTTGGCAATGAGCTGGACCGTGCCGGTGCGGTGGTCGATGACGACGAGGTCTGCGACAAACGAGAGCGCCTGACCTGGGACATCGAACTCGCGGACCGGCTGGTTCGGCAGGCGTTCAATCTGCCGGATCGCCTCCCAGCCGATGAATCCGACGAGTCCGCCTGTGAGCGGAGGGTGGTCAGCGATCGGCGCGGTCTCCCAGCGCCTGTGCAGTTCGGAAATCGCCTCGAGCGGCGAGAGCGTGTCGATGTTTCCCAGGGCACGTTTGGCGTTCATGCCGTAGTCGAGCCAGGTGACCGAGTTCTCGGTCTGGGTGAGCACTCCAAAGCTCGATACTCCGACGAACGAGAAGCGCGACCAGATGCCGCCCTGCTCCGCCGATTCGAGCAGGAAGCTGCCCGGCCGGTGGATCGCGAGCTTTCGGTAGATCCCGACCGGTGTCTCGCCGTCAGCGAAGAGTTCACGGATGACCGGGATCACCCGGTGATCCTCGGTGAGGTCCCGGAAGGCGGCGTGCGTTGTTGTGCCGGCAGATGTCGGAGCCGAGTGTTTAGACATCGTCGCCCTCGGGAGTTGAGTCGCTGGAGTCGGCGTCAGGAATGTCCCCGATGACCGGGCTCAGGTCGCGGGAGTCGAAGCAGGTCCGTGTTCCGGTGTGGCAGGCAACGCCGACCTGTTCCACCTGGACGAGCAGCGTGTCGTTGTCGCAGTCGAGCGAAGCGCCACGCACGTACTGCGCGTTGCCGGAGGTGTCGCCTTTGCGCCAGTACTCCGAACGTGACCGCGACCAGAAGGTCACCCTGCCCTCGGTCAGTGTGCGGCGAACGGCCTCATCGTTCATCCAGCCGAGCATGAGCACCTCACCGGTGTCCCACTGCTGGATGATCGCGGGTACGAGCCCGTCCGCGTTGAACGAAATGGACTCGATTGTCGATGAGACGCTCATGAGCGCACCAGGATCCCTTCGTGTGCAAGTTCACGTTTGACGTCGCCGATCGTCAGTTGGCCCGAGTGGAAAACGCTCGCGGCAAGCACAGCGTCCGCACCGGCCGCGATGGCTGGCGGGAAGTGTTCGACGCGCCCGGCTCCCCCAGAGGCGATCACAGGGACCGTGCTGATCTCACGCATCAGTGCGAGCAACTCGAGGTCGAAACCCTCCTTGGTGCCGTCAGCGTCGATCGAGTTGACGAGAAGTTCGCCTGCGCCTCGCTCGATCGCCTCGCGCGCCCAGGCCACGGCATCCAGCGTTGTCTCGGTGCGCCCACCGTGCGTGGTCACCACAAAGCCCGACTCCGTCGTTTGTGATCGTTTGACGTCGAGCGAAAGCACGAGCACCTGAGCGCCGAACCGGTCCGCGATCTCGCCGAGCAAAGCAGGCCGAGCGATGGCGGCGCTGTTCACGCCGACCTTGTCTGCTCCGCTTCCCTGCAGTCGAGCGACATCTTCGGTACTGCGGATGCCACCGCCAACGGTGAGAGGAATGAACACCTGTTCAGCGGTCCTCGTCACAACGTCATAGGTCGTTGCCCTGTTATCGACGGTCGCTGTGACGTCCAGGAAGGTGAGTTCGTCTGCGCCCTGCTCGTAGTACCGACGGGCCAGTTCAACGGGGTCTCCCGCGTCGCGGAGGTTCTGGAAGTTGACCCCTTTGACCACGCGCCCGTCGGCGACGTCGAGGCACGGTATGACGCGGCAGGCTACGGTCATCGTCCGCTCCGCCTAAAGCCTCGCCGCGTGGATCGCGCTCACCAGGATGGCGCGTGCGCCGATCTCGTAGAGTGCGTCCATGATCTGATTGGTTCGCTCGCGAGGAACCATCACCCGAACGGCGACCCATTCCTTGTCACGGAGCGGTGAGACGGTCGGAGACTCAATGCCGCCCGCGATGGCCGTTGCCTGATCGAGCAGGCGTTCCGGAAGGTCGTAGTCCATGATCACGAACTGGCGGGCAACGAGCACGCCCTGGAGTCGACGACGCAGCGTGGCCAGTCCGGCCTTTTCCTCCGGAGCACCGATGAGCACAGCCGTTGATTCGAGAATCACCGGCCCGAAGATGTCCAATTCCGCTTTGCGCAGGGTGGTACCTGTCGAGACCACGTCAGCGACAGCATCCGCTACCCCGAGTCGGACAGCGGATTCGACGGCACCATCGAGGGGAACGAGGTCTACCGAGACGTTGTGATCGGCCAGGAAGGATCCAACGAGGCCAGGGTAGCTGGTGGCCACGCGAAGCCCGGCGAGGTCTTCGAGGGTGGAGAACTTGCCGATTGGCCCGGCGAACCGGAATGTGGAGTCTCCGAAGCCGAGGCTTTCGATCTCGACGGCTTTCGAGCCGGAATCGAGCAGCAGGTCGCGCCCGGTGATTCCAACGTCCAGCGCGCCTGAGCCAACGTAGGTCGCGATGTCTCGGGGGCGGAGGAAGAAGAACTCGACGTCGTTGCGGGCGTCGATCAGGTGAAGCTCTTTGGGGTCTCGGCGACCGGCGTAGCCTGCCTCAGACAGCATCTGTGCGGCGGTGTCTGCGAGTGAGCCTTTGTTGGGCACTGCGATTCTCAGCATGGGAAATTCTCTCGTTTGTGGTGGTCTGATCGACATGGCGTCGGGAGTTGCCTCCCTGGCGTCACAGATGTCGATAGACGTCCTCAGGCGAGAGTCCCTTGGCGATCATGAGGACCTGCAGGTGATAGATCAACTGGGAGATCTCTTCGGCGGTCTCGGTGTCGCTCTGGTATTCGGCGGCCATCCAGACTTCGGCAGCCTCCTCGACGATCTTCTTGCCGATGGCGTGGACGCCAGCATCGAGTTCGCGGACGGTGCCGCTGCCTTCCGGCCGGGTTTCGGCCTTGACAGAGAGCTCCGCGAACAGATCGTCGAATGTTTTCACAGGTATCAGGGTACTAGCGATTCGCCCGGTGGTCGTGCGCGTGACGAGAGGCCGTTTGGCGCAGAGTGTCGATCTGCAACGCGGGGTTATCCGAGGCGAACACACTTGAACCGGCGACGAAGGTGTTCGCTCCGGCTTCCGCCGCGACAGCGATGGTGTCTTCAGTGATGCCGCCGTCGACCTGAAGCCACAGCTCCGAGCCGGTTCGCGTCGCCGTCTCGGCGAGCAGACGCAGCTTAGGCATGGTCTCGTGCATGAACTTTTGACCACCGAACCCGGGCTCGACTGTCATCACGAGGATCTGGTCGAACTCGTCGAGGAGCTCGAGATACGGCTCGACGTCGGTGCCGGGTTTGAGCGCGAGTCCGGCTCGAGATCCGATTTCGCGCAGGCGCCGTGCAACGGCGACCGGGTCGCTCGTCGATTCAGCATGGAAGGTCACTGAGAACGCACCGAGCTCGGCATAGCCCGGAGCCCACCGTTCTGGATTCTCGATCATCAGGTGCACGTCGAGCGGAATCGGTGACACGTCCTGAATTCGGCCGACCATCCCCGGTCCGAAGGTGAGGTTCGGAACGAAGTGGTTGTCCATCACGTCCACGTGCACAAGGTCAGCGGAACTGATCGAGTGCAGGGCGCTCTCCATGTTCACGAAGTCAGCGGCCAGAATGCTCGGGTTGATCCGGATCGACATGGATCGAGCCTATCGAAGTCCGGCGCGCTCAGACCTTGGTGAGAAGGGCGATGAACATGGCATCAGTTCCGTGGCGGTGGGGCCACAACTGAACGGTTGTTCCGGCTCGTTCCGTCTGCTGCTCGCCGAGGTCGACCGGTTCGCGCACGACGTTTTGCACGACGGCGGCCGTGTCGAGGAGCTCGGCGGCGTCACCGAGACGGCGGAGCGAGTCGAGCACAACGCCGCGCGACTCAGCCAGGTGCGGCGAACAGGTGACATACGCGAGCACTCCCCCTGGCTTGAGCGCGGCGAACGCTGACAGCAGAAGCGACTGCTGCAGTTTGGTCAGGTCACCGACATCCTTGGCGGTCTTGCGCCAGCGGGCTTCGGGGCGACGGCGCAGGGCACCGAGCCCAGTGCATGGCGCGTCGACGAGAATCCTGTCGAAACTTTCCGGGTGCAGCTCGCCGACCAGGGTGCCGTCAAGTTCGGTGACCTGTATGTCCCCTGGAACGGGAGCGACCGCACGTCGAACGAGTTCGGCTCGGGCCGGAACCACTTCGTTGGCTGTCACAACGGCGCCGGAAAGTGCGGCTTCGGCACCGAGGAGCGCGGTCTTCCCACCTGGCCCGGCACACAGGTCGAGCCAGCGCTCCCGGTCGGCGATGGGTTTGGCCCTGCTGAGAGCGAGTGCGGCGATCTGGGAGCCTTCGTCCTGTACGCGCAGGCGTCCCGACTCGTGGCGGATGGCCGCATCAGGGTCGCCGCTTGCGAGTACGAAACCGAACGGCGAGTGCGAGTTCAGTTCGGCGTCGTTCGGCGGTGTCGCGAGTCCCGGCAGCGCGATCAGGTTGACGCGTGGAGCGATGTTGTCTGCGGCCAGGAGCGCTTCCAGTTCGTCCGGCCGGCCCTCGGCGGCGAGGGCCTGGCGGAACGCGCGGACGATCCATGCCGGGTGGGCATGCTCGGTCGCGAGGCGATCGTCAGCGGTCTTGGTTGTCGCGAGCACCCGCTCTTTCCACTCTTCTGGCGTCGAGCGCGACAGAGTGCGCAGTACCCCGTTGGTGAACCCGACGGCGGAGCGGGACCCGACGCTTCGGGCCAGGGCAACCGACTCGTTGACTGCGGCGTGTGGTGCCACCCGGGTGGCGAGCAACTGGTGCGCTCCGAGCCGAAGCACATCGAGAATGTCCGGATCAATGTCGGTGACCGGGCGGTTGGCGGCCATCGCGATCACGCGGTCATAGTAGCCGCGCATCCGAAGCGTCCCGTAGGTGAGTTCTGTGGCCAAACCGGCGTCTGCGGTGTTCAGCGCCTGACGGGAGATTAACGTCGGAAGCAGAAGGTTCGCGTATGCGTCGTCCCTGCTTACCGCGGAGATGACGTCGAACGCAACGCGGCGGGCTGGCTGGACCTGAGCTGAGGAAGGAGGTGCTGAATTCATTGTGTGGCTCTACTCTGCCACGATTCGCGGATCGGGGCCGAGGCCTCTCCACCAGTCGGCTGCGCGCATCGCGGACTTCCCCGCTGGCTGCACAGACACCAGCTCGAGCGCCGTTGAGCCGGTTCCGATGAGCACGACCTTGTCGTGCAGGGCAAGCTCTCCAGGCTGGAGCGTTAGCTCTGGCCGTGGATTGGCTTCGAGAATTTTGAATCGGGCTCCACCGATGGTGGTGTGTGCACCCGGCTCAGGAGTCACGCCACGGATCCGGGAATAGAGCGCGCCAGCATCCTCTGACCAGTCGAGTCGGCCGTCGTCGAGAGTGAGTTTCGGCGCGAGCGTGACCTCACCTGACTGGGGTAAGGCCACGGCGGTTCCCGTGGCAATGTCGTCGACGACAGAGACCAGGAGATCACTTCCGACGGCGGCAAGCTCGTCGAGCAGGGCTCCGGCGGTGACGTCAGGCGACACCTGGTGCTCGACAGTGCCGAAGACATCGCCGGCGTCGAGCGCGGGAACCAGTTGGAAAACGCTCGCGCCCGTCACTGTGTCGCCAGCGATCAGCGACCGCTGTACGGGCGCGGCACCCCGCCACGCTGGCAGAAGTGAGAAGTGAAGGTTGATCCAGCCCAGCCGCGGTGTGGACAGCAGCGGTTCGCGCACGAGACCGCCGTACGCGACGATCACGCCGAGGTCGGCGTTCAGTGCGCGAACGGTCTCGGCCATCTCTGCGGTGAGACGGTTGGCCTTGAGCACGGGAATACCGCGTTCCTCGGCTGCGTGGGCGACCGGCGACGGTGTGAGAACTCGCTTGCGCCCCAGTGGCGCGTCCTCCCGTGAGATCACAGCGACGATTTCGTGATCGCTCTCGATCAGTGAGAGCAGGCTGGACACGGCGACGGACGGGGTCCCTGCGAAGATGAGCCTCATGCGGACGGTGCGTGGGTGGTGCGAGGGGTCATGACAGGATCTCCGGGTCGTCGAATCGTACTTTCAGTGTAGGAGCCTGCCGGTAGACCGCCTTGCCCGCCGGTGGTTTGCGCCGCTTTGTCGCGTTCTTCACAACCGCAGCCCGCAGTTCGCGCGCGGCGGCCGGTGCCTTGCCGAAATCGAGTCGAAGAATCGTCCGAACACCGTCCTCCGTTGGAACAGGGCCCAGGACATCCGCTGGAACCAGGGCCGTCACCGCTTCAACAGCGTCGCGCACCGCAGCGTCTTCCCCGGTGACGGATGCCACGCGCACAGCGGGCGGGAAGCGCAGGACGCGTCGATCGGCGAGTTCTGCTGACGCAAACGCCGGTTGATTCCAGGTGGCGAGGGCGGTTGCGAGGGTGCCGGAGACACCGGTGAGAACGACGGGAGCACCCGGGGCTGAGAGCGCGGCCGCATTGGACCACCAGCGGAGGCAGTCTTCGGCGATGCGCAGCGATTCAGCGGCGAGCATCCGGTCGCCATCGAGCAGCAGAACGGCAGCATATCCACCGTCGGCGACGGGCTCGGCGCCTCGTGTCGCTACAACGAGAGCCGGCGATCCTGACACTCCGACGACCTGGCGTTCACCGTCGGACACCACAACCCGCACGCCGGGAAATGCACGACCGAGCTCCTCAGCTGTTCGGCCTGTTCCTCGGGTAACGAGGCGGAGTTTGGTTGCCTCACAGTGATCGCACGCCCAGTTGCTCGCGATCGCCCCGCAGAGTGTGCAGGCCGGCAGCGCTCCGGCGCGTGGAATGCCGAGCGGGCCGGAGCACGCGGTGCACCGGGCGGCCTGGGAACAACGCGCGCAGGCGATCACCGGCGCGTACCCGGGCCGGGAAACCTGCACCAGGACCGGGCCGGTGGCCAGGGCTTCTCTGGCCTGGCGCCACGCCATCGATGGGATTCGCGCGGCGACGGCCCCGGCCTCTGTTGTGTCGGAATTTGCGGTGAGCATTACCCGAGGGGTGTACACCCGGGTGGGTGCAACGGCGGTGACCCAGCCAATCTCGACAAGGCGCTGCACATCGGCGCTTCGAGTGTGGCCGGCAAAGACCAGTGCCGCGCCGGACTCCTCCTGGCGGACGAGTGCCGCGTCTCGGGCGTGCACGTACGGCGACAACGGTTCGGAGTGCAGCGGGTCGCCGTCGTCCCAGACGACGAGGAGGCCGAGGTTCGCCGCTGGCGCGTAGACGGCAGACCGGTTGCCGACAATCACACGGGGCTCGGCCGTCAGACAGTCGAGGAAGGATCGATATCGCTCGGCGTTCGATTGTCGCGCATCGACCCGGGTGAGCTGTTCCGGCGGGATCACGCGCTCCAGGGCGGCGTACAGCTGGTCCTGGTCGCGGTAATCAGGGAGAGCGACGATCACGCTTGCCCCACCAGCGAGAACCCGGGCGCTGAGTTCAGCGACGGTGACAGCCCATCGGCCGACCCAGGCGCCGCCAATGTCGGTCACCGTTGGAATCGCGGCAAGCGCGACGCGGCCGCGGGCGTCTAGCGCCTCCGCGAGCGACTCGGGGTAATCGGTGATTCCGGGCAGCGGCGTCGGATTCGGCTGGGACGTGAGGTCAGTGGCATCCGTTTTCGAAGAGGACTCAGCGCCGTTCTGCGTCGTCGCCGCCTGCTCAGCCAGCCACGCCTTCTCGACCCGCACCTGACGCGGAGGGATCGCCAATCGGAGGATGTCGGTTGCCGAACCGGCTGCCCTGTCTGCGAGCCGGCGCGCCAGGCTCCACAGCTCCTGGGTGAGAACGGGCACGGGCGACACGACCGAGTCGAGCGCGCTCAGGGTGCCATCGAATCCCTCAGCCTTCGCTGCAACGTCGACAATGTAGCCACGGTTCAGCCGGCCGGCCGACCGGAACGGCACCATGACCCGGACGCCTGGCACCGCGGTTTCGGCAAGCTCCGGGGGGATGCTGTAGTCGAAAAGGTGGTCCAGTTGCGGGAGTGGCGAATCGATGGCGACCCGAGCAACGGACCCCGGGGCGGCCTTCACCGGCGTGCTTTCAGCCGGTGTGGTCATTGTTACAACCCGGCCGCGCTCTGCAGCTCGGAGACCCGGTCGAGGCGCTCCCAGGTGAAATCGGGAAGCTCACGACCGAAGTGACCGTATGCCGCAGTCGCAGCGTAAATCGGCCGAAGCAGGTCGAGGGAGGAAACGATGGCGGCGGGCCGCAGGTCGAAGACCTCGCGAATCGCATCAACTATGGTGTCTTCAGAGATCTTGGCTGTGCCGAAGGTTTCGACGTAGAGGCCAACCGGAGCCGCCTTGCCGATGGCGTAAGCAACCTGCACCTCGAGCTTGTCAGCGAAGCCGGCGGCGACAGCGTTCTTTGCCACCCAGCGCATCGCGTACGCAGCTGAGCGGTCAACCTTCGACGGGTCTTTTCCGGAGAACGCGCCGCCGCCGTGGCGTGCGGCTCCTCCGTAGGTGTCGATGATGATCTTGCGGCCGGTGAGCCCAGCGTCGCCCTGCGGGCCACCGATGACAAACCGTCCGGTCGGATTGATCAGGAAATTCACGTTCGAGGTGTCGAGATCGACTGAGTCGAGAACGGGCTTGATCACGAGTTCTTCCACGTCTGCGCGGAGTGTTTCGATCTCGATGCCGTCGCGGTGCTGCGTTGACAGAACAATAGTTTCAACGGTGCGTGGTGTGATGCCGTCGTAGCCAATGGTGGCCTGCGTCTTGCCATCTGGGCGCAGGTAGTCGAGCTCGCCTGACTTGCGAACCTCGGCGAGCCGCTCCGCGAGCCGGTGCGCGATCCATCCGGGCACCGGCATCAGCTGCGGTGTCTCGGTGGTGGCGTATCCGAACATGATGCCCTGGTCGCCTGCGCCCTGAGCGTCAAGCGCGTCGGAGCTGGACTGTTCACGTGCCTCGAATGCGGAGTCGACACCCTGTGCGATGTCGGGTGACTGCTGACCGATCGACACGGACACTCCGCAGGATTTCCCGTCGAAACCGACGTCGGAGTGGTCGTAGCCGATCGACGTGACGAGGTCACGGATCAGGGTGGGGATCTCGACGTACGCCTCGGTTGTCACCTCACCTGCGACGTGGACGAGGCCGGTGGTGACGAGGGTTTCCACGGCGACACGGCTGTGTGGATCCTGCTCGAGCATGGCGTCGAGGATGCTGTCGGAGATTTGGTCGCAAACTTTGTCTGGATGCCCTTCGGTGACAGATTCCGAGGTAAACAGGCGCAGTTGCGTCATACCAACTCCAAGTGGGACGGGGTACGGGTGGGGCTAACGAGGAATGAGCGAGTCGAGGATGCTGTGTGCAACGTCAAGTTTCTCGCCCGAAGCCTTCATCACTATATCTCCGCCCCGGGACAGGACCACGACACTATTACGGTCGGTGGAGAAACCTTCCGACCAGCTCACCCGGTTGAGGACGAGGAAGTCACATCCCTTGCGGGCAAGCTTCGCGGTGCCCAGAGAGAGGAGTTCCTCCTCAGATTCGGCGGTTTCTGCGGCGAAACCCACGACAAGTCCACGCGGTTTCGACGCGGCGAGGCCAGCGAGGATGTCTGGATTCTTGACGAGCGAAAGCGTTAGCTTATCGCCCGTCTTTTCCTTCTTGATCTTGCTGTCGCTCACCTCGGCCGACCGATAGTCGGCGATGGCGGCGGCCATGATTGTGATGTCCGCTGTCGCCGCCGCATCCGTCACTGCTTTCTGAACATCGGCGGCCGTTGCCGCCGAGATGACCTCAATGCCGTCCGGGACGGGAACGTCGAGGTGCGACGCGATCAGGGTGACCGTCGCGCCGCGGGAACGCGCGGCCTCGGCCAGCGCAACCCCCTGTTTTCCGCTCGACCGGTTTCCGATGAATCGTACGGGGTCGAGGGGCTCGCGGGTGCCACCCGCTGTGACGACGATTCGCGTGCCGACCAGGTCCCGGCGCGCTGGACGAATTCGATCCAGCGCTGCGGCGACGATGGCTTCCGGCTCTTCCATCCGCCCGGGACCCGAATCGGCTCCAGTGAGCTGCCCTGTGGCTGGACCGACAATCGACACTCCGCGCGCGCGGAGTGTCGAGATGTTCGCAACCGTCGCGGGGTTCTGCCACATTTCGGTGTGCATGGCCGGCGCGATCACGACGGGCGCGGTGCTCGCGAGCACCGTGTTGCCGAGCAAATCGTCAGCGAGACCTGCGGCGAGCTTGGCGATGGTGTTCGCGGTCGCCGGTGCGATCACGATCAGATCCGCGGCCTGACCGATGGCAACGTGGCGGACTTCGGCGACGCCTTCATACAACTCGGTGTGAACCGGATTGCGTGAGATTGCTTCAAGCGTCGGTCTGCCGACAAATTTGAGCGCGCCGGCCGTCGCGACAACCTGGACGTTATGTCCTTGTTTCACGAAAAAACGGATGACACCGACCGCTTT
Source organism: Mycetocola zhadangensis (assembly GCF_003668565.1). Lineage (GTDB taxonomy): Bacteria > Actinomycetota > Actinomycetes > Actinomycetales > Microbacteriaceae > Mycetocola_A > Mycetocola_A zhadangensis. Next base: position 966,599 of record NZ_RCWJ01000001.1, on the reverse strand, counting down.
GTATGCGGCGATGCCACCCGTTATGCCGACAACGACGTTCAGTGGGTCTGTCATCGGGAAAAGAAAAAACTAGTCGGCGATGGGACGCACAACGAGCTTGTTTTCGTTGATCTCGTGGAGTGCAACGGAAAGCGGCTTGTCCTCGACCTGTGAGTCGACGAGCGGTCCGACGTTGTCAAAGAGGCTGCCTTCATGAAGGTCAGCGTAGTAGTCGTTGATCTGGCGTGCGCGCTTGGACGCGAAGATCACGAGAGCGTACTTCGAGTCAACCTTGCTGAGCAGGTCGTCGATGGGCGGGTCAATGATTCCCTTGGGTTTTTCAGCCATAACTGAAGTTCACACTCCTCGTGCGTCGCGGATTTCTGGAAAGAAGGCCTATCGGCGGCTGCATCACAATCGTGAACACGCAGGTATCGGTACCTGCCTGTCCGCCCGTCTGAGCACAGTTTTTACACTGTGCGCCGGGGTCGTGCGCCGCGAGTCTGGATCAAGTCTACGACCTCTTGGGCGGCATCAGCCACTGTGCCGTTCACGACGCGGTAGTCAAACTCGTCCTGAGCAGCCAATTCGTGCCGCGCGGTCTCGAGTCGCCGCTCCCGTTCTTCAGCGCCTTCGGTGCCCCGGCCGACGAGGCGTCGGACGAGTTCGTCCCAGCTCGGCGGGAGGAGGAAGACGAGGGTAGCCTCCGGCATGGCCTCGCGAACCTGTCGCGCACCCTGGATGTCAATCTCGAGCAGGACGCTGTCTCCCCTGTTCAACGCTTCGTCGATGGGGCCGCGTGGTGTTCCGTAGCGAGAGGCGTTGTGAACCGTCGCGTGCTCGAGAAGTTCGCCGTTTTCGATGAGCCTGTCGAACTCTTCGTCGTTGACGAAGAAGTAGTTGATGCCTTCGACTTCGCCAGGACGCGGGCTGCGGGTCGTTGCGGAAACTGAGAGCAGCACGTCGGGGTAATTCTCCCGGATGTGGGTTGCAACGGTTCCCTTGCCGACGGCGGTCGGCCCGGCGAGAACAATGAGCCGTGACCGCTTGTGCTGGCGGTTCTTCGACTCGCGGTCAGCGATGAAGTCACGGATGCGCAGGCGCTGGTTGGGTCCAAGCCCACCGAGCCGTTTGGATGGCGAGATTTTGAGGTCCTCAAGAATTCGGGTGAGCTTCGTTCGCCCGATGGCGGGAACGCTCAGCAGGAAATCTGTGGCTCGCATTCGTCCAGCGACACCCTCAGGGTCCGCGAAGGCGTCGTCGAGCACCGTGAGGGCAGAAACGGTCCCAGTTGCGATGTTGTTCTTCACCTCTGCGCGCTTGCGCCTGGCCTCGACAGCGGCGCGGGATGCCGCAACCCGATCGACTTCTGGTGGGGTGCGGACTGTTTGCTCAGGCACTGGCCTGCCTCACATCTTCTGCTCGAGTGCGTACTGCGGCGTGGATCCCGTTCGGGCCAGCGCCGAGCACGCTTCGTGATTCGGAAACGATGACACCGCTGGTCAGTGCACCGTAAATGGAACGCATCGCCGGCACAGAGGCTCCCTGGTGGCCAAAGCCTGGTGCGAGTACCGGAGGCGCTGGAGTTGGAGCGACGTCGAGATCGAAATCGGCGAGGTTCAACGTTGCGCCGATGACGACACCGATCGAGCCGAGGCCCGTTGTGCTGTGCGCGGCGTTCCAGGTGTTGACCTCGTCGACGATCGCTCGCGCAACCGTCGTGCCCGACAGCATCCGTGCCTGTTGAAGTTCGGATCCTTCAGGGTTCGATGTCGCCGCAAGGACGAAAAGTCCCTTGCCGGTGGACTCGGCCAGTGCACTTGGCGCGGCAAGGGAGCCGACGCCCTGGTATGCGCTCACGGTGAGAGCGTCCGCCTCGAGCGGAGATCCCGGTGTGAGCCAGGCCTGCCCGTATGCCTCGACACTCGTTCCGAGGTCGCCTCGCTTGCCGTCGGCGATCACAAAAACGCCTCGGGATCGTGCGGAGGCGAGGATATCCTCGAGCGCAGCAAAACCGGCGGATCCGAACCGTTCGAAGAACGCCACCTGGGGTTTCACGATGCCGGCGTTGCCTTCGACGGCATCGAGCACACGGAGACCGAACTCGCGAGTGCCGGCTGCGGTGTCGGGAAGGCCCCACTCAGACAGGAGCCAGGCGTGGGGGTCGATTCCCACACACAGGCGCCCGTAGTCCGAAAAAACTCGCTCGAGTCGCTCCCCGAACGTCGCTGTCATGCCCGCAACGCCCTGTCCTTGGCGTATTCCTGCAGCGAGCGAACGTCGAACCCGTTGCGAACCGCCTCGATCGATGCCACAGCGGCGGTCAGCTCGGCGATGGTTGTGAAGAGCGGCTTGTCTTCAGCAACCGCTGCAGCACGGATCTCGTAACCGTCGGCTCGGCCACTCCGACCCGACGGCGTGTTGATGACGATGTCGACTTCGTGACGGTTGATGAGCTCAACGATCGACGGTTCGCCGAGCGTGGACTCGTCGCCCTCGCTGTATTTCCGGACAGTGCGTGCCGAGATGCCGTTGCGGTTGAGGATCTCGGCGGTGCCCTCCGTGGCCAGAATGTCGTAGCCGAGTTCCTGGAACCGGAGGATCGGAAGCACGATCGAGCGCTTGTCGCGGTCGGAAACCGAGACGAATACGGTTCCGGAGAGTGGCATTCCCCCGTATGCGGCGGTCTGGCTCTTGGCAAAGGCGCGCGGGAAGTCTTTGTCGATTCCCATCACCTCACCGGTTGAGCGCATCTCTGGTCCGAGGATGGAGTCGACGATGCGACCGTCTGCTGTGCGGAACCGCTTGAACGGCAGAACGGCTTCCTTCACCGAGACGGGCGAGTCGATGGGGATCCGCGAGCCATCGACGGGTGGGAGGAGCCCGGATTCCTTCAGCTCGGCGATAGTAGTGCCTGTCATCACGAGCGACGCTGCCTTGGCGAGCGGGATGCCGAGCGCCTTCGATACGAACGGAACCGTGCGGGACGCGCGTGGGTTCGCCTCGAGGACGTAGAGAATGCCGGCACCGATGGCGAACTGAACGTTGATCAGGCCCTGAACGCCGATTCCCTGCGCGATGGCGAGGGTGGCTTCGCGGACACGGTCGATCTGGGCACGCCCGAGGGAGATCGGTGGGAGCGTGCAGCTCGAGTCGCCGGAGTGGATCCCGGCCTCCTCAATGTGCTCCATGACGCCGCCGATGTACAACTCGGTTCCGTCGTAGAGAGCGTCGACATCGATCTCGATGGCGTCGTCAAGGAACCGGTCGACGAGCAGCGGGTGCTGCGCGTCGATGATGCCCTGACCGGCCATCCGGACGAAATAGTCCTCGAGTGAAGCTGTGTCGTAGACGATTTCCATTCCACGGCCGCCGAGCACGAAGCTCGGGCGGACGAGCACGGGGTAGCCGATGTCTTCGGCGATGGTGATGGCACCGGTGATCTCGGTCGCTGTGCCGTTCTTCGGAGCGAGCAGCCCGGCTTCGGTCAGAATGCGTGAGAAAGCGCCGCGCTCTTCGGCCAGGTCGATCGCCTCGGGGGTTGTTCCGAGGATGGGAACGCCAGCGGCTTTGAGCCCGGTTGCGAGGCCGAGCGCTGTCTGCCCACCGAGCTGAACGACGACACCGACGAGTTCACCCGACTGGCTCTCCGCGTGGATGACCTCGAGCACGTCTTCGAGTGTCAACGGTTCGAAGTACAGCCTGTCGCTCGTGTCATAGTCCGTCGACACGGTCTCGGGGTTGCAGTTGATCATGATTGTTTCGAAACCGGCGTCGCTCAGCGCGAACGAGGCGTGGACGCAGGAGTAGTCGAATTCGACTCCCTGGCCGATGCGGTTCGGGCCTGACCCCAGGATGACGACCTTGCGGCGGTCAGACGGTGCAACCTCGGTTTCGGCGTCGTAGCTCGAGTAGTGGTACGGCGTCAGCGCTGGGAACTCCCCCGCGCAGGTGTCCACAGTCTTGAACACTGGACGGACGTCGAGGATGTGACGGACCTCGCGGACCTGCGCCTCACCGAACCCGCGCAGCTGACCGATCTGCACGTCAGAGAAGCCATGGTTCTTGGCGGTGACGAGTACCTCGGTGTCGAGGACCGCTGCGTTACGGATGTAGTCGGCGACCTCGTTGATGAGCACGATCTGGTCGAGGAACCACGGATCAATTTTGGTAGCTTCGAAGACCTGCTCCGGAGTCGCACCGAGTCGAAGTGCCTGCTGGACAACGACGATTCGACCGTCGGTCGGCACCTTCGCGATTTCGAGCAGCTCCTCAACCGAACGGGACTCGTCGCCCCAGGAAAAGCTGGATCCGCGCTTCTCGAGTGACCGGAGTGCCTTCTGCAGCGCTGAGGAGAAGTTGCGGCCGATGGCCATCGCCTCACCGACGGATTTCATCGTCGTTGTCAACGTGGCATCCGCTGCCGGGAACTTCTCAAACGCGAACCGCGGAACCTTGACGACGACGTAATCGAGAGTCGGTTCGAAGCTGGCCGGAGTGACCTTGGTGATGTCGTTCGGGATTTCGTCGAGGCGGTATCCGATTGCGAGCTTGGCGGCGATCTTCGCAATCGGGAAGCCCGTGGCCTTGGAAGCGAGCGCGCTCGACCGCGACACACGCGGGTTCATTTCGATGACGATGATGCGTCCGTCGGCCGGGTCGATGGCGAACTGAATGTTGCAACCGCCGGTGTCGACGCCAACGGCGCGGATGATGTCGATTCCGATGTCGCGGAGCTTCTGATACTCGCGGTCGGTCAGGGTGAGGGCCGGAGCGACGGTGATCGAGTCACCCGTGTGAACGCCAACCGGGTCGACGTTCTCGATCGAACAGACGACAACCGTGTTGTCGGCTGTGTCTCGCATCAGCTCGAGTTCGTATTCCTTCCAACCGAGGATGGACTCCTCAAGGAGCACCTCGGTGGTTGGGCTCTGGTGCAGGCCGTCGCCGACGATGCGGCGCAGTTCTACCTCGTTGTAGGCGAAGCCGGAGCCAAGGCCACCCATGGTGAACGAGGGGCGGACGACGAGCGGGTAGCCGAGGTCCTCAGCGAAACCGACGGCCTCTTCGACCGTGTGGGCGATGTGCGAACGGGCGACGTCGGCTCCGGCGTCGAGGACGAGCTGCTTGAAGATCTGACGGTCTTCGCCCTTGTTGATGGCCTCGAAGTTCGCGCCGATGAGTTCGACGTTGTACTTCTCGAGGATGCCGTGCTCGTGCAGCTGGATGGCCGCGTTAAGAGCCGTCTGGCCGCCGAGCGTCGGCAGGATCGCGTCGGGCTTTTCCTTCGCAATGATCGTCTCGATGACTTCCCATGTGATCGGTTCGATGTACGTTGCATCGGCGAAGTCAGGGTCGGTCATGATGGTGGCCGGGTTGGAGTTCACGAGGATGACGCGAACGCCTTCCTCGCGGAGCACCCGGCATGCCTGGGTTCCCGAGTAGTCGAATTCAACGGCCTGCCCGATGACGATCGGGCCCGAGCCGATGACGAGGACGCTGGAAATGTCGTCGCGTTTTGGCATTAGTTTGCGTCTCCTGCTGAAGTCTGGTTGTTCGCGATCACGAGGTCACGGAAGCGATCGAAGAGGTGGTTGGCGTCGTGCGGACCAGCAGCGGATTCCGGGTGGTACTGAACGCTGAACGCCGGGATGTCGAGGCAGGACAGGCCCTCGACGACCTGGTCGTTGAGGCTGTAGTGGCTGACGGTGACACGACCGAAGCCCTCGGGAGACTGGTGGTCGCCCTCGATCGGCAGGTCAACAGCGAAGCCGTGGTTCTGCGAGGTGATCTCGACCCGGCCTGTCGTCTTGTCGAGCACGGGCTGGTTGATGCCACGGTGGCCGAACGGCAGCTTGTATGTACCGAACCCGAGCGCGCGGCCAAGCAGCTGGTTGCCGAAGCAGATTCCAAAGTACGGCACGTTCTCGCGCAGTACCTCGCGCAGCAGTGTGACGTGCGCGTCAGATGCTGCGGGGTCACCGGGGCCGTTGGAGAAAAAGAGAGCATCCGGCTTGAGGCTCAACACGTGGTCAGCCGTCACATTCTGCGGCAGAACGAGCACGTCGAAGCCGCGTTCCGAGAGGTAGGTGACCGTCGACTTCTTGATGCCGAGGTCGAGCACGGCGACACGGCCGATGCGCTCACCCTGAGCAGGCACCTCGTACGGGTCGATGGTTGAAACTTCACCGGAGAGGTTGCGGCCCGTCATCTCAGGTCCCTGGCGAACCTGGTCAAGCTGGTCACCCTCCGAGAGGCGGAAGTCCTCGCCGGAGAAGATGCCCGCTCGCATGGCACCGCCCGAGCGAATCCGCCGAGTGACGGCGCGGGTGTCGATGCCGCTGATGCCGACGATGCCGTCGCGGGTCAACTCACTGTCGAGGCTGTTCTCCGAGCGGAAATTCGACACCATGCGGGAGGGGTCGCGCACGACGTATCCGGCAACCCAGACGCGCGACGACTCCATGTCTTCGGCGTTCATTCCTGTGTTTCCGATGTGGGGCGCCGTCATGAGAACGATCTGCCCCGCGTACGACGGGTCGGTTAGCGTCTCCTGGTATCCGGTCATTCCGGTCGAGAAGACGACCTCACCGAGTGTCTTGCCGGTTGCGCCGTATGCGCGTCCGACATAGCGGGTGCCGTCTTCCAGAACGAGGACCGCGGGTTCTGCTGAGCCGAATGTGCTCATGATTTCTTCCTCTCGGTGGAAGTGGTGGGTGCCGGCGGGGACGAATCCGGGCCGGTCGACGAAAGTGACGCGAGAGCGTCGAGAACTGAAGTGTGTTGAGCCGGATCGATCACGCGAACGTAACTGTCGGCATCCGTCTCACCGCTTCGCCAGGTGATCGCAATCAGGCCATCCGATTCGACAACGCGATCGATGGTCCACGTTGCAGGACGAGACGAGCGGATGCTGGCGGCCGGCAGAAAGATCGGCTCCTGTCCGGGAACGGAGAGCACTACACCCTCCGTCGCGACGATGAGTTCGGCACGGGCGCGGAACGCGAGCCCACGGATCGCGAGGCGTTCGAGGGGCTGGCCGGCGTGAGTTGTCGCTACATAGAGGACGTCGGTGGTCACCACGGGGTGGATGCCGCTGTCTGGAAGCGGCTCCCCCGCCGACACTCCGCTGTCTCGCTTCACCCGTGCGCGCCAGGCGAGCCACATACCGGTCAGGAGAAGCGCGAGCAACCCTAGAACGAGAATGGCGGGAATCAGGCGATCAGACATGCGAGCCTGCCCTTCTGCTGAGCGCGGCCTGCGCAACTTCGTCTGCCGGGCGCAACGTACCGTCGAGCACGGTGGCATAGCCGTCGTGGAAGGTGGCAACTACCCGGCCGGGCAGCGTGAGGTCGAGATATGGCGAATTCATCCCCTTGCCCGCGAGCTGCTCGGTGCCGAAGACTCGTGCGGCGGATGGGTCGTAGAGCAGCACCTGTGCCGGAGCGCCCTGCACGATGCCTTGCCCGTGGCCCGAGAGGCGGCCGATTCGAGCCGGAGTCGCCGAAAACACGCGAGCGAGGTCCGTCCAGGTCAACAGGCCGTTGTCGATCACTGATGCCTGCACAACGCTGAGAGCCGACTCAAGGCCGACCATCCCGTTGGCCGCCGCGTCCCACTCGCAGTCCTTGTGTTCGGTGGGATGCGGTGCGTGGTCGGTGGCGACAATGTCGATGGTTCCGTCAGCGAGCGCTTCGCGGAGCGCGAGCACGTCTTCCTGTCGCCGAAGCGGCGGGTTCACCTTGTACCTCGCGTCGTAACTGCGAACCAGTTCTTCGGTGAGCATCAGGTGGTGCGGCGTGACCTCGGCCGTGACAGCGATGCCGCGAGCCTTGGCCCAGCGGATCACGTCCACACTTCCCGCCGTCGAAACGTGGCACACATGCAGCCGTGAACCGACGTGTTCGGCGAGCAGCACATCGCGAGCGATGATCGACTCTTCAGCGACGGCCGGCCAGCCCTGCAGGCCGAGCTCACTCGACACAGCGCCCTCGTTCATTTGGGCGCCGACCGTGAGTCGGGGGTCCTGGGCGTGCTGCGCGATGACACCGTCGAACGACTTGACGTATTCGAGGGCGCGACGCATGAGCAGCGGGTCTGAAACGCAGGAGCCGTCATCGGAAAACACACGCACCCGTGCCCGCGATGTCGCCATTGCGCCGAGTTCGGCGAGTTGTTCGCCAGCGAGACCGACGGTGACGGCACCGATGGGCTGCACGGTGGCGTACCCGGCTTCCTGGCCGAGTGCGAGTTCCTGTTCGACGACACCAGCGGTGTCTGCGACAGGTGAGGTGTTCGCCATGGCGAACACGGCGGAGAATCCGCCGGCCGCTGCGGCCTGGGTGCCGGTGAGCACGGTCTCGCTTTGCTCGTAGCCCGGTTCACGGAGGTGCGTGTGCAGGTCGACGAGGCCGGGAAGCGCGAGCAACCCGTCTGCGTCGATGACCGACGCGCCGTTTGCAGAGAGCGAGCCGCCGAGTTCAGCGATGATTCCGTTGGCAATACGGATGTCGGCGGTGCTGCCGTCTGCGAGGGTCGCCCGGCGAAGGACATAGGTGTGTGTCGTCATGATTATGCGTCCTCCCGATCGCCAGACAGCAGCAGGTAAAGTGCGGCCATCCGCACGGAAACTCCGTTGGTCACTTGTTCACGAACCGTGGATTGGGGTGAATCGGCTGCCGCAGCGGAGATTTCCAGACCCCGGTTCATCGGTCCGGGGTGCATGACAATCGTAGTCGCCTGAAGCTTGCCCAGTCGTCCATCGTCGAGGCCCCAGCGCTTTGAATACTCCCGGCTGTTGGGGAAAAACGCGTCACGCATCCGTTCAGCCTGAATGCGAAGCATCATGATCACATCCGGCTTCCCCTCGATCGCCTCGTCAAGGTCGTAGCCGATGGCGACGGGCCAGCCAGTGGTGTTGACGGGGACGAGGGTTGGTGGTGAAACCAGGGACACGGTCGCGCCGAGTGTCGTGAGCAGCCAGACGTTGCTTCGTGCGACCCGCGAGTGGAGCACGTCGCCGACGAGAGTCACCCGAAGTCCGTCGAGGTCCTTCCCTCGTGACGCTGAACCGTGCACCCGCTTGCGGATTGTGTACGCATCGAGCAAGGCCTGGGTGGGGTGCTCGTGGGTGCCGTCGCCGGCGTTGAGGATACCGGCGTCGATCCAGCCGCTCGTTGCGAGTGTCTGCGGCGCCCCGGAAGCGGGGTGACGAATCACGACGGCGTCCGCGCCCATCGCCTGGAGGGTCTGGGCGGTGTCCTTGAGACTTTCGCCCTTCGAGACGCTTGATCCCTTTGCGCTGAAGTTGATGACATCCGCACTCAAGCGTTTCGCCGCGGCCTCGAATGAGATTCGGGTGCGGGTGGAGTCTTCGAAGAAGAGATTGACGACGGTTTTGCCGCGCAGCGTTGGGAGTTTTTTGACCTCGCGCAGCTGGGTGTCAGCCATGTCTTCGGCGACATCGAGAAGTTCGATCGCTGCGTCGCGGCTGAGGTCTCGCGTGGAAAGCAGGTGACGCATCAGGCCCGCACCTCATCAATAGAGACGAGGTCGGCTCCGTCGAGCTCGACCAGGTGCACGTTGATCCGCTCGGTTTGGGCGCTCGGCAGGTTTTTGCCGACAAAGTCGGGGCGGATCGGCAACTCTCGGTGCCCCCGATCGACGAGCGTTGCGAGGCGCACGGCTCGTGGGCGACCAATGTCACCGATGGCGTCCAGGGCCGCGCGGATCGTCCGGCCCGAGTAGAGCACATCATCGATCAGTACGACGGTCTTGCCGTCGATGCCTGACGCGGGAATGTGTGTCGGCGCCGGGGTTCGTGTCGGGTGTTTCGCGAGGTCGTCGCGATACATGGTGACGTCGAGTGATCCGGCTTCGATCGCCGTGCCAGCGATACCCGAGATGAGGGCAGCGATGCGATCGGCGAGGATGACGCCACGGGTTGGAATGCCCAGGAGAACGAGGTCGTCTGCGCCTCGATTGGACTCAAGGATCTCGTGGGAAATCCGGGTCAACGCTCGGGCGATGTCAGCCTGCTGAAGTACGACGCGCGCACTCATGCCGACTCCCTTCTCCGTCTCTCGGACGGTGTTAAAGGTTGTCAATGATGAGGTCGACTCTATCAGCCGGTGAGTGGACATTTTTGCGAGGTTACGCCGTCAAGCAGTCGTGGTCATGGACGCGCTTCTCGCGGTCGGCGGTTGTGGAGCTTGGCTCGGGACCCAGTTTCAACGGAAGTACGGCTTCCGAAGCAGCCAATCCGGGATCGTGAAGACCGGTGTGCCATTCTCCATGGTGATGGTGAAGATATCGGCATCGACCATATGGTGGTGGAACCAACACAGCAGCACACCGTTGTCCACCGAGGTGGGTCCGCCCTCGCTGTGTCGCACCACGTGGTGTCCCTCGCAGCCGGTCGCGGGTATTTGACAACCCGGCATAGCGCACGTAGGTCCGTCCCTCGCAATCATTGCCATGCGCTGGCCGCGGTGAAACGCCCTCTTGGTCGTCCCGAGTGCAACGACCCCGCCACCCGGGTCGAGGTATGCAGGGACGACGTCGCTGTCGCAGAGTATCTGCTGAACGGCGGAGTACGGGAGCGGGTCGCTTATGCCGACGACGTCTGCTGTGCCGGACCGCCGCTCGAGAACATCGGCGCTCACCCTGACTACGACGGTCGGTGCTGCTCCCGAAACGGTCGGAACCTCAGCCGAACGGGCGAGGGCGTCGATCATCGCGGCGAATACGTCTGCACGCTGCTGCCCTGCGCTGCGAGTGTCGCGGACCTTTCCGGCGCGGCCGGATTCGGTGCGAACCAGCCCACCCTGGCCCGTTCCTGCTAAGCCGACAGGGTCGTCGACGGGTTCATTCGCGCCGAGCATCTCTGCCACTGGAAAGTCGATGGTGTCGTCAGCATTTTCGTCCACGAATCGGGGTTGCGTGCGCGAGCTGAGGATGGCGTCCATCAACGCGTGCAGCTTCGCGCCGACATCGATGGTGACGTGCCCGCCGAACCTGATGAGCCCGTCCTTTGCAGTTCGACTCATCCAGAAGTCGCGATTGTTGAACGCCTTCTCCGCTCGTGGCTCAATCCCCTTTTCGTCCAACCGATCACGCCATGCGCGGGCCTGCATCGCGACAAGGTCAGTCGGCAGCGGGAGGCCATGCTGGTCTGTCGTACCAGCGGCTTGACCAACCAGCGTCTGCTCGGCCACCTCGAGGTGTGCCACGTCCGCCCGAGGGGCGGCCAGGGTGAGCTCTCGAGTGATGACGTCTGCGGTCTCGACACTGATCATCCCGGCGCGGAACGCCTCCGCGACATGTGGGAACAGCGGAGGGAGCGTTTGCCCAACGGTTACCCGTGTGTTCGTTCGGGATCCGACGCGAATGAGTCGGCTGGCTGTCGCCGACGAGACACCGGCCACTTGCTCGATGAGAAACGATGCACGCGGGTAATTCATGCGCGCCGCGAGTCCTTCTCCGCCGAGCACGGCATCGCTGCGGACAGCGACCTCCTGGCTCGCAGCGACGAGAACCGTCTCGACACCTCTCCCGAGCGCAGCAGCCTGGGCAACCACCGACAGGACGGTGTCGGAGGTGAGTCGATCGAGGTGATCCAGATCGAGAGTTTCGAGAACCTCGGACAGATGATGAAGAACATCACCCAGCGCCACGATCTCCGCGTCGTCTGTGACGGGAAGAACAGCAACCGAGGTGTTCATAAGGTCAGTACACCACCCACCACTGACACTGCCGGCTCCGCCTTCGACCGCCCGATGTGGCGGTGCCGGTAGCACTTGTCGAGGTGTTCATGTGTTAAGTGAATCACCAGCCACCGACATCGCTCTCGCGTGCAAAGCCGCCCGCCATCCGCCCGTGTGGGAAGGACTTGCCTGCCTGCAGAGTTACACCACACGTGCCCCTCACGACTCCCTCACTCGGTGACGCCCATGTCAATGTCGCTGGTGATGTCGATGTCGTTGTGATCGGAGCTGGACAAGCCGGGCTCTCCGCCGCATACCATTTGCAACGTCGAGGCTTCGTTGCCGCGAGCGCACAAAAATCTCGAACGGATGCTTACACGTACGTCGTTCTAGACGCCGAGAGCGGTCCGGGCGGTGCGTGGCGTCACCGCTGGAAGAGCCTCGTGATGGCGACGGTGAACGGCATAAGTGACCTGCCCGGTATTCCGAAGCCGGAGGTCGACCCGGCGACCCCAAGCTCTGAATTCCTCACCGACTATTTCGGGGAATACGAGCGTGAGCTCGACCTCGCCATTGTTCGGCCCGTTCGGGTTGCCCGAGTATTCCGTACGAACGACGATCCCCACGGCCGCCTCCAGGTGGAGTCCGACGTCGGGACGTGGTGTGCACGTGCCGTGATCAACGCAACGGGAACTTGGACCCGCCCGTTCTGGCCCCTGTACCCCGGCCAGTCGACGTTTCAGGGCCGGCAACTGCACGTAGCCGACTACGTGTCGGCGAACGAGTTCGCTGGGCAGCATGTGGTCGTGGTCGGCGGTGGAATCTCCGCTGTGCAGTTGCTCGATGAGATCTCAGCCGTGACGACGACGTCGTGGTTCACCCGGCGGGAACCGGTGTGGCGGGATTCCGAGTTCGACAGCAACGCCGGCTCCCACGCCGTTGCCCTCGTCGAGGAGCGCGTGAGGCAGGGCCTTCCCCCGCGGAGCGTCGTGTCCGTCACCGGCCTGATTTGGACACCTGCGCTACGGGCAGCAGCCGCTCGGGGCGCGCTCGACCGTCTGCCGATGTTCACAGCGATCGAGCCGGAAGGTGTACGGCTTGCCAACGGCGGGTTCGCCAGCGCCGATGTCATCCTGTGGGCCACCGGCTTCCGAGCCGCTCTCGACCACCTTGCGCCATTGCACCTGAGGGAGTCCGGTGGCGGCATCGCGATGGACGGCACTGCGGTCCGAAAGGAACCACGCGTTCACCTGGTGGGGTACGGGCCCTCGTCGTCAACGATCGGCGCAAACAGGGCTGGTCGGGCAGCGGTCGCAGCCCTGGTTCGGCGGCTCGATTAGGGCTCGGTCGACCAGACGGGCTGATCAGCCCCCTCCCGAAGCGGGGTCTGGTGCGCGCATACTGGCGAGGATGGCGTACCGACACGGGAGGCGACATGGCGGAAATCATGGTCGCGGTCATGCCGTTCGCCGGACACGTCGCCCCGGTGCTTGCCGTTGTTTCAGAGTTCGTGGCACGTGGCCATACCGTGCGGGTCTATACCGGGGCAGCGTACGCCGATCGTTTCGCTCAAGCCGGTGCCCACGGTGTGCTGTGGAACGATGCCCCCGACTTCGACGAACACGACCTTGCGGCCACGTTTCCGCAGCTGCGAGGGAGGAAAGGTCCGCGGCAGACGCTCGCGAACCTCGAGCATCTGTTCATCCGTACCGGTGCGGCGCAACATCGAGACCTGATGCGAGCGTGGGAGGAGCGACCCTGGCAGCTCCTAGTTGCCGACAGCCTGAGCTGTGGCACCGCGCTCGTGGCCGAAAGCACGCCAGCACCGTGGGCCACCTTCTCTCTGGTCCCTCTGACCACTCCAAGCCCGGACCTTCCCCCGGCTGGCTTGGGCATCCGGCCCGGAGTCGGTCATCTCGGACGGGCTCGCGACGCCGCCCTTCGGGGCGCATTCTCGCTCCTCGGCCGCGGACTGCACAGAGCCTGGAACGAGACGCGCGCATCCGCCGGACTGGTTTCGACAACCACACGGTTCGACAGCGCCTGGGTTTCGCCCACCTTGACCTGCGTCGCGGGTTTGGCGTCACTGGATTTCCCACGTTCCGACCTGCCCGACACCACTCACTACGTCGGGACCGTTCGCACCACCATTCCGACGCTCCCGCGACGTCCTCCGTGGTGGCCTGACGTCGAGTCCGCAACAACGCCGATCGTGCACGTCACCCAGGGGACATTGAACGTCGATCCGAACGACCTCCTGCGCCCGGCGATGATTGGACTCGCGGATGCTCCTGTGCTGGTGGTCGCTGCTACCGGACCCGCCGCCCAGCCGATGGCCGGATTCAAGATCCCATCGAACGCCAGGGTGGCCGGGTTCCTGAACTATGACGAGCTTCTCCCCCGAACGAGCGTAATGATCACCAATGGTGGATGGGGCGGTGTCCTCGCCGCATTGAGCCACGGAATTCCGCTGATCGTGGCGGGTGGCGACATCGATAAGCCGGAAATTGCGGCGAGGATCGCATACAACGGCGTCGGAATCGACCTCAGGACAGGTACACCGACACCCGAGGCAATAGCCGCCGCCTATCGAAAGCTCACCAGCTCTCCGTCGTTCCACGCTGCAGCGGGCCGGGTTGCCGATGAGCTTGCCGCATCGGGAGGCGCTGGGGAGATCGTGGCGAGGTGCGAGGTGTTGATTCGCTGAATGGTCTGCCCACGTCCCAGACGAGAAAACGCCCGCCACCGCGCGAAGCGGTGACGGGCGTTCTTCGAGAACGTGTCCTAGCCGTTGGCTTGGGCGATCTTCCCCAGTAGTCCATTGACGAAACCGGCCGAGTCATCGGTCGATAGCGTCTTCGCTGACTCAACGGCCTCGTCGATCGCGACGGCCGCGGGTACCTCGGAGTTGAACAGAATTTCCCAGACACCGATGCGCAGGATCGCGCGGTCGACAGCGGGCATCCGTGCCAGTGACCAGCCCTGGGCGTAGGTCTCGATCTGCTCGTCGATCTCCTCGGCGTTGTCAGCAATGCCGTCGACGATGTCACGCGCGTACAGCCAGCTGGCTTCACGGTCGGGCTCGCTTGCGGCACGCTTCGCTTCAACGGTGAGCGCGTCGCTCAGCGTCAGGTCGCGGAGGTCGGCTCCATACAGAATGTCGATGGCCCGCTTGCGGGCCTTGCTTCGAGCGCTCACTAGTCGTTGACGCGACCCATGTAGTCACCGGTGCGGGTGTCAACCTTGACCTTGGTGCCCTGCTCGAGGAACAGCGGAACCTGGATCTCGTAGCCGGTCTCAACCGTCGCTGGCTTGGTGCCACCGGTCGAGCGGTCGCCCTGGAGACCAGGTTCGGTGTAGGTGATCTCAAGAACGACGGATGCCGGCAGCTCGACATAAAGCGGGTTGCCGTTGTTGAGGGCAACAGTGACAGCCTGGTTCTCGAGCATGAAGTTCGCGGCGTCACCGACGACGGTGGCCGGAACGGTCAGCTGGTCGTAGTCTGCGGTGTCCATGAAAACAAACGCTTCACCGTCGTTGTACAGGTAGGTGAAGTCGCGTCGGTCGACGTTTTCGATCTCGATCTTCGCACCTGCGTTGTACGTGCGGTCGACGGTCTTGCCTGACACAACGTTCTTCAGCTTGGTGCGCACGAAAGCGCCACCCTTGCCTGGCTTGACGTGCTGGAACTCAATGACGTTCCAGAGCTGGCCGTCGATGTTGAGGACAATTCCGTTCTTGATGTCGGCGGTAGATGCCATGAAGAGGGGGTTCCATTTCAGTGGGAAGACAATGTGGTCCGAGAGGACCGATGGATCAAGTTTACCGCAGGAGCCTGTTCATTCCGGGCGAGCGGCTGTGAGCCGGAGAACTGCATCGAGCGCCAGCAGGTACGAATCGAAACCGAAGCCCGCGATAACGCCGGTGGCCACACCGGAGATGACGCTGTTGTGCCGGAACGTCTCCCGGGCGTGCGGGTTGGAAATATGTACTTCGACCAACGGAATGCCGGCCTTCGTGACGAGAGCAGCGGCATCCCGAAGCGCGTAACTATAGTGAGTAAAAGCGGCAGGATTCAGGATGACGGGCGCCGCGGCATCCGTCGCTTCATAGAGCCAGCCGATCAGCTCGGCCTCATCGTTGGTTTGGCGCAGGTCGATTGACGCTTCGCTCCCCGCTGCGGACTGGAGCATGGCACGGAGGTCGTCGAGGTTCGCGTTGCCGTACACGTCGGGTTCGCGGGAGCCAAGCCTGCCGAGGTTGGGGCCGTTAAGCACCAGGATGCGGGTCATGATTATGAACCTATCTCCTGGTATGCGGCGAACAGCAGGGCCGTCTCGGGGCCCGCAAGCACCGTGGGCTTGGCCAGGTCGTCGAGCACAATGAACCGCAGCATGCCTGCTCGCGCCTTCTTGTCGCGCTGCATGGTTGCGAGGAGGGTGTTCCAGCGGCCGACCGGGTACTCGGTGGGCAGCGAGAGTGAGTCGAGAATGGTGCGGTGCCTGTCGGCGACGGCGTCTGGCAGGCGCCCGGCCAGCCGGGACAGTTCGGCCGCGAACATCATGCCGACCGAGACGGCCGCACCGTGACGCCACTGGTACCGTTCGGCGTGTTCGATGGCGTGGCCGAGGGTGTGCCCGTAGTTGAGGATCTCGCGAACGCCGCCCTCCTTGAAATCGGCACTGACAACGCGAGCCTTGAGCGCGATCGACAGCTCGACGACGCGCCGGAACTCTTCGGTCGACGGGTCCGTTACCCGGTCGACGTCCGCTTCGATGAGGTCGAGGATCTCGGGTTCGGCGATGAAGCCGCACTTCGCGATCTCGGCGAAGCCGGCGAGGATCTCATTCTTGCTCAGGCTGTCGAGCAGGTTGAAGTCGACGATCACGCCGGCCGGCGCGTAGAAGGCGCCGACGAGATTCTTGCCCTCGTTGGTGTTGATGCCTGTCTTGCCACCGATGGCGGCGTCGACCATGCCGGCGACCGTTGTCGGCACCTGAACCAGGCGAACACCGCGGAGGAAAGTGGCGGCCACGAAGCCGGCGAGGTCGGTGGTCGCTCCCCCGCCGAAACCAACGACCGCATCGGTCCGTGTGAAGTCGGCCTGGCCCATGATCTGCCAGCAGAACGCTGCGACCTCGACCCGTTTGCCCGTTTCGGCGTCCGGAATCTCGGCCAGGAGCACCTGGTAGCGGTCGGCGAGCTGCTCGCGCAGCGCCTCTGCCTTCTCGCTGAGCGTCGGCGGGTGTACGAGAAGAACCTTCTGGACGGTGTCGCCAAGTGCGACCGGGATGCGATCCAGGATGCCACGACCGACTTCGACGGTGTAGCCGTCGGTTCCCGTCACCTCAATAGTGGTGATGCCGCGGTCCGTGATGTCGTTTGTCATGCTCGTCCCTTCGCCCAGATGGCTATGTTTGCCGCGATTCTTTCGATTGGTTCGTTCGACGTATCGAACGTTGCAACTGCCAGAGATTCGTAGAGTGTGCGTCGTTCGTCGTAGATCCGCTGCCAGTCGCCCGTGCCGTTCTTCAGCAGCGGGCGCTTCGACGTGTTGATCCGCGCGGCGACCGCTTCAGCCGTGACGGTGAGGAACACAACTGTGGTGTGGGCGAGCGCCCTCTGCGTGTCCTCATGCAGCACCGCTCCTCCGCCGAGCGAAACGACAGCGCGCTCCGACAAAGCCTCAGCGACAGCATCTCTCTCAAGGTCCCGGAACGCTGCCTCGCCCCGCGTTTCGAAGATTTCGGCGATCTGCCCGTGCTCAGCAACCACCATCTTGTCGGTGTCAAGAAAGCGGACATCCAGCGCTTTCGCGACCCGACGACCGATGCGGGTTTTCCCCGCTCCCATCGGTCCGATGAACACCAGCGGGAAAAGCGCTCGAGCGTCGGTCACGCGGGCAGGTCCGAGGTGGACGTGTTCGCCGTGCGAAGCCCGACCGGAATCGACGCGAGGTAGGAGTCCATGTTGCGCCGTGTCTCTTCGAGGGAATCTCCCCCGAACTTCTCCAGAACGCTGTTCGCGAGGACAAGCGCGACCATGGCCTCGGCAACCACGCCGGCGGCCGGGACCGCACAAACGTCTGACCGTTGGTGATGTGCGCCAGCGGCCTCACCCGTTGCGACGTCCACGGTGCGCAGCGAGTGCGGAACGGTGGCGATCGGCTTCATGCCTGCGCGAACGCGGAGCACGGTACCCGTGCTCATGCCACCCTCAGTGCCGCCGGCTTTGTCGCTCGACCGGGCGATTTCGTTGCCGATCTGGAACAGCTCGTCGTGGGCATCGGAGCCGCGGCGCGTCGTCGTGAGGAAGCCGTCGCCGACCTCGACACCCTTGATGGCCTGGATGCCCATGAGCGCCTGCGCGAGCTGGCCGTCGAGACGACGGTCCCAGTGCACGTGCGAGCCGAGTCCGGGTGGAAGACCGTATGCGAGCACCTCGACAACACCGCCGAGCGTGTCACCGTCTTTCTTGGCTGCATCGACCTCGGCGATCATCAGCGCGCTCGTCGCCGCATCAAAACACCGCAGCGGATCTGCGTCGAGCGTGTCGACGTCTGTTGGCGCCGGAATGGCAGAGTTCTCGGGGACTCGGACCGGCCCGATCGACAGTGTGTGGCTGACGAGGGTGATTCCCAGTCCGGCAAGGAAGCCGCGTGCGACAGCACCGAGCGCAACCCGTGCGGCTGTTTCGCGGGCGCTGGCGCGCTCGAGGATCGGGCGTGCCTCGTCGAAGTTGTACTTCTGCATGCCGACGAGGTCAGCGTGACCTGGGCGCGGGCGTGTCAACGGGGCGCTCCGTCCGCGGGACTTCTCGGTTTCCTCGACCGGCTCCGGATTCATCACCTCGACCCACTTCGGCCACTCGGTGTTTCCGATGCGCAGGGCAACGGGGCTGCCGAGGCTGAAGCCGTGGCGCACACCACCCGAAATGTGGAGTTCATCCTGCTCGAACTTCATCCGCGAACCGCGGCCGTAGCCGAGCTTGCGGCGGGCCAGGTCGGCGCGAATGGCACCGAGCGAGACGGGAACGCCGGCGGGTAGACCCTCGACGATTGCAATGAGTTCCGGGCCGTGAGACTCTCCGGCTGTGAGCCAACGAAGCATGGCTCTATCCTTCCACAGCGCTCGACCCCGCTCGGACTGTGTGTCGGTCAGCGAGTGTGCGGGACGCCGTTCTGGTCGAGACCGACCGACGCCAGCATCGCGGACAACACCATCTCTTCGTTGGGCAGTGCCGAAAAGGGATCGTTGGAGACAAAGATTCGCACCTGTACCAGCGCCTGGTGCACCAGCATTGACAGTCCGTTGGCAACTGTGCCACCGGCATCCGTCCAGTCAAGAGCGAGTCGGCTCGGCCATGGGTCGTATGCGACGTCGAGAAGTGCTGAGCGTGACCGCACTCCTGTGGGATATGCGATGGGAGCGATGGCACCGCCTGGCAGTGTGCTGATCACGAGTTCCGGCTCCGGGCGGTCCGGCGCGACTGAGAAGGTGTCGAGAGTGACGGTCAGCCCGGCGCGCCGACCGAGGTCTATGAGAGCCGCTGATTTCTGAGGAGAGCGGGCGAAAACCGAAACCGAAAGAGCGCCGAGCTCAGCAGCCGCGACCACAGCACTTGCCGCGGTCGAGCCATTCCCGAGGATGTGCACGTGCGTTGCCTGGTTGACTCCAACGGCGGCAAGCGCCCGGGTGATTCCGACGACATCAGTGTTGAACCCGAACAGCGCTCGGGTGGGACCGGAGCCCACAACGCGGAGGGTGTTGACAGCTCCGGTGAGCAGAGCCATGGTGTCGCGTGTTCCCGCCAGATCGAACGCGGCACCTTTGAGCGGCATCGTCAGCGACAGACCGCGCCAGCTCGCATCAAGACCAGTCACGATCGCGGCGAGTTCGGGAGCGATGACTTCGCGTGACGAGTACTCCCAGTCCAAATCGAGCATCTCGTAGGCGGTGCGATGCAGCACCGGCGACTTGGAATGCCCGATCGGAGAGCCGAGGACGGCAAGCCGATCGGTCATCAGCAGCCCTTGTCCGGGTTCTCTGCGCACCATGTTTTGAGCAGCTGGACGGCCGCTTCATGCTCCTCGACTGTGTTGGTGAAGACGGTTTCTCCTGTGTCCAGGTTGACGGTGACGAAGAACAGCCAGGAGCCTTCCGCCGGCACCATGGCCGCGGCGATCGCCGTGTCGCCAGGGCTCGCGATCGGCCCAACCGGCAAACCGGTGCGCTGGTAGGTGTTCCAGGGGTTGTCCGACTCGAGGGCTGCCTGCGTCGACCAGACTGAATCGGTTTTGGTGGTGTCCCCGTATTGCGCTGTCGAGTCCATCTCGAGTTTCATGTTCACGGCCAGGCGGTTCTGGATGACCCGGCTGACCTTATAGAAGTCGTCCGGAATGCGCGCCTCGCGTTCGATCACAGACGCGATGGTGAGGATGCGTTCACGGTCTTCGACAGGCACAGCCGCCGCGTCGAGCGCTGTCACCGTTCGATCGACGAGCACCTGGATGATCTCCTGGGCCGACAAATCGGGATCGAACGTGTAGAGCGCGGGGAACAGCCAGCCCTCGATCGAGGGAGCTGTCGGGGTGATCCCGTAGATCGTCGGGTCGACGACGGCGGCTTCGAACTCGGCAACCGGGATGTCGGTCCCCGCTGACAGTTCGGCGAAAATGTCAGCGCCCTTCATACCCTCACGAACCAGAACTGTTCGCTCCACCTTGCTCTCGGGGTCGAGCAGCGCGGTGAGCGCCCCCTTGGCTGTCATTTCCTTCTTCAGCGAATAGACGCCGGGATGGAAGACGGGTTCGGGGGTTTCATCCAGAAGGGCCTCAAGGAAAGCATCGACCGTCTTCGTGACGCCGCGGGTCTTGAGGGTTCGCGCAATATCCTGCCCGGTGTCACCAGACGCAATGGAGACGAGGACTTCGCCACTGCCGGGACCCTCGTAGTCGATGGGCTCTTCCCAGCCCATCACGCTCCGGATCTGCGGCTCAAATGTGTTCCACACATAGAGGCCGCCGCCAGCGATGCCAGCCAGCAGAACCAAAGTAACGATCGACGCGATCAGGCCCCGATGCCTCCCCTTCTCCCGGCGCGGGTATGCCGACTCTCGCGACGAAGCAGCACGGCGAGACGACCGTGTCGACGCCGCAGCGGCGCGCTCGGCTTGTTCTCGCGCCTCGCGGCGAGATGTGGGAGCCGACGCGGACGATGGCGGCGTTGCTGGCGCGTTGGGCTCTTCGCGTTTCGACGACAGGATTGCGTCGAAAGAATCGTCGCCTTGGGGTGGCTCGGGGGTCACGGCCTAAGATCCTTCACTCAGTGCGACGAGAGAACCTGGAGGGTGTGAACTGCCGCGCTCCGCGTCGAGGGCATGCTGCAGGATGATCACTGCAGCGACTTGATCGACAATATTACGGGATCGGCTGGCCTTTTTGCCCGAGGACCGCAGCGCGGAATGGGCAGACACCGTCGAGAGGCGTTCGTCAACGAGGCGGACAGGAATAGCGGATGCTGTCGCCAGCTTCTCAGCGAACGTCACGGCATCGCTGGTCGACGCCGTGTGCGAACCGGACAGGGCGAGTGGAAGGCCAACGACAAACTCGATTGGGTCCAGGTCACCGGCGATCTCGAGTATCCGCCGAATATCTGCGTCCCCGTCGGTGGCCCGCTGGACCGTCTCGATCGGTGTCGCCAGCATCCCGTGGAGATCGGAGCGGGCGACACCGACGCGGGCCTTTCCCACGTCGATGCCCAGGCGGACTCCCGTGCGCATAGCGCCCGTCACCCGTTACCTCGTTGCCGCTTCGACTATCGCGGCGAGTGCATCCGGGATCACCGACGCGTCGGTTCCCCCGCCCTGCGCCATGTCGTCCTTACCGCCTCCGCCTCCGCCGAGCACACCAGCAGCGGTGCGGGCCAGAAGACCGGCCTTCGCTCCAGCAGCGCGCGCTTCGGCGTTGGTGGCAACAATCACGATCGGTTTCTCGTTGACCGTCGCGGCAAGTGCCGTGATGCTCGGGACAGAGCCAAGGCGCTCACGCACGGTCGAGACCAACAGTCTGAGGTCATCGGCGGAGTTGAGGACTCCGAGGTTCTCGGTCACCACAGTGAACGATCCCGCGGAGTGCTGGGTCGAAACAAGTGCAGGAACCCGTTCGGTCAGAGCGCGCGCCTCGAAGGCCTGGATCTTCTTCTCCGCCTGCTTGAGGTTCGCCACGAGGTCGGCGATACGCTCCGGCAATTGTTCCCGCGGCGTTTTGAGAGACGAGGTCAGCTGCGAAACGATCGCGCGCTCTGCAGCGAGGTCACGGAACGCCTCGAGCCCGACAAGAGACTCGACGCGACGGTTGGTCGAACCGACGCTCGATTCGCTGACGAGGTTGATCATGCCGATCTCGGCGCTTGACGACACATGGGTGCCGGCGCAGAGCTCGCGGGACCAGGGGCCGCCAATGTCGACGACGCGCACAACGTTGCCGTATTTCTCCCCGAACAGTGCCATTGCTCCGAGGGACTTGGCCTCGTCGAGCGGCAACTCGCGCGTGACAACCTCGAGGTTGTCACGGATGGCGTTGTTCGAAATGTCTTCGATCTCGCTTCGCGTCTCAGCCGACAGGCCGGAGTTCCAAGAGAAGTCGAGACGCAGGTAGCCAGCCTTGTTGTACGAACCTGACTGGTGCGCGTTTGGGCCGAGGACCTGTCGAAGCGCTGCGTGGATGATGTGTGTTCCCGAGTGGGCCTGTTTCGCTCCCCTGCGGTATTCGCGGTCGACGACGCTCGTTGCGCTGTCACCGACACCGACCTCACCCTTGGCGACCTGAACCTTGTGGCTGATGAGTCCCTTGATGGGCTTCTGGACGTCGAGAACTTCCAGCTCATATCCGGGCCCGACGATGAGGCCCTGGTCGGCTTCCTGGCCGCCGGACTCCGCATACAACGAGGTTTCGGCGAGGATAACCTCAGCGATGTCCCCAGCTGCGGCCTTTGTTACCGAGTGGCCGTCCACGATGAGGCCGAGGATCTTGGACTCAGTGGTGAGGTCGGTGTAGCCGGTGAATGTTGTCTCACCGAAGGCCCGGAACGCGCTGTACACGCTGAGGTCGGCCATCGCCGTCTTCTTGGCCTTGGCATCTGCCTTCGCCAGCGCGCGTTGGTTCGCCATCAGCGCGTCGAAGGCTGGGCGATCGACGCTCAAGCCCGCTTCTTCAGCGATCTCAAGCGTGAGGTCGATCGGGAATCCGTAGGTGTCGTGAAGCAGGAACGCGGTGTCGCCCGGCAGCTTCGCGCTGCTGTGGGCCTTTGACTTCTCCACAGCAAGGTCGAGGATTGTCGTTCCGCCTGCGAGCGTGCGGAGGAAGGTTTCTTCTTCTCCGAATGCCGACTGTGAAATGCGACTGTAGTCGTGCTCGACCTCGGGGTAAGCGGCCTTCATGGCGTCGCGGGAGGCAGCAAACAGCTCGGGGAACGTTGCGGTGTCGACGCCGAGGAGACGCATCGAGCGCACAGTACGTCGCATGAGGCGTCGAAGAATGTAACCGCGGCCCTCGTTCGACGGCGTGACGCCGTCGCTGAGCAGCATGAGTGACGACCGAACGTGGTCGGCGATCACGCGCATCCGAACGTCGTCGGTGTGGTCTGCGCCGTACCGACGGCCGGAGAGTTCAGACGCCATGTCGAGCACCGGGCGGACCTGGTCGATCTCGTACATGTTCTGAACGCCCTGCTTGAGGAAGGCGACGCGTTCGAGACCCATACCGGTGTCGATGTTCTTGCGCGGAAGGTCGCCGAGAATCTCGAAGTCGTTCTTCCCGCTGCCCTCGCCGCGGAGGTACTGCATGAAGACGAGGTTCCAGATCTCGACATACCTGTCGTCGTCAGTCGCCGGCCCGCCGTCGCGGCCGTAGGCAGGTCCACGGTCGAAGAAGATCTCTGAGCAGGGGCCAGCGGGGCCAGGCTGGCCCGTGGACCAGTAGTTGGTGTCCATGCCGAGGCGCTGAATGCGCTCGTCGGGTAGACCGGCGACCGACTTCCACAGGCGGATGGCCTCATCGTCGTCCTTGTAGACGGTGACCCAGAGGTCCTTCTCGTCGAATCCGTACCCGCCTGCGCTCTCCGGTGAGGTGAGCAGTTCCCAGGCGTAACTGATGGCGCCTTCCTTGAAGTAGTCACCGAACGAGAAGTTTCCGTTCATCTGGAAGAACGTGCCGTGCCGCGGCGTCTTACCGACTTCCTCGATGTCATTGGTGCGGATGCACTTTTGGACGCTCGTCGCGCGGGGGTACGGCGCGGGGACAAGCCCCGTGAGGTACGGAACGAACGGCACCATGCCCGCCACCGTGAAAAGCAGTGATGGGTCGTCTGAGACGAGTGATGCGGATGGAACTACGGTGTGGCCACGCTCGGCGAAAAATTCTAGCCAGCGCTGGCGGATATCAGCGGTCTTCATGGGTCCGTTCGGGGAGGGATCTGCGCGGGGCAGGGGGGTGTTCTAGTTCTGAGCTGGGCCTGCGTTGAGGCCGCCGATGGCGTCCTCAGCGTCTTTCGCGAGCTCGTCGATCTTTTCGCGCAGCTCTGCCTCGCGTTCTTTGTACGCGTCAGCGACCGTCTCGCTGAATTCGCGGAGCTTTCCGTCGAGATCGGAGAAGAACTCCTTACCCTTTTGGGTCTTGTTGATCTCGTGTGCAACGACGAAACCGGCCGCGATGCCGGTGACGAGCCAGAAAATGTTCTTCACAGGTGCTCCTCCTGAGGTAGGGGACGGATGCTTTCCAACCAGAATTTCATCCTACCGGTTATGCCTTACCCGCCGCCGTGAGGGTGTGCAGGGTAAGAAAAACGGGGTCGCGGCATAAGCCGCGACCCCGTTCATAGTGCTGTGTTTAGCGTGCTGCGTAGTACTCAACAACGAGCTGGACTTCACAGGTCACGGGGACCTCTGCGCGCTTCGGGGCGCGCACGAGGCGAGCCTGCAGCTTGTCAAGCTCGACCTCAAGGTACGCCGGGAGCTTCGGAAGAACATCGACGTGACCGCCGGCTGCTGCAACCTGGAAAGGCTCGGTGCCTTCGCTCTTGGCCTTGACGTGGATGAGCTGGCCCGGCTTCACGCGGAAGGACGGACGGTCAACGATCTGGCCGTCAACGAGGATGTGGCGGTGCACAACCATCTGACGAGCCTGAGCTGTGGTGCGGGCGATAGCCGAACGCACGAGAAGAGCGTCAAGACGGGTCTCGAGGATCTCGACGAGGTTTTCACCCGTCAGGCCCTTGACGCGACGTGCCTCTTCGAAGGCGATCTTCAGCTGCTTCTCGCGGATGCCGTACTGGGCGCGCAGACGCTGCTTCTCGCGAAGGCGCACAGCGTAGTCGGAGTCGGTCTTGCGCTTGGTGCGGCCGTGCTCACCCGGAGCGTACGGACGCTTCTCGAGGTACTTTGCTGCCTTCGGGGTGAGGGCAATGCCCAGTGACCGCGACAGGCGGGTCTTGCTACGGGTACGTGACTTGGTAGACACGGTTTCCTTTCGATGGAATCTCTGACGATGTTGTGCCGGCACGCAAAAAGCGAACCGGAAAGTAAGAGGGGTGAGCCGGAACAGTTCGGCTAAAGAACATGTCCGTCAACCCGATTCTGTGCAGCCATACAGTCAAACCGGGCCTAGGCCAGAAATAAGCCTAACACGGCTCAGCTCCGCCCACCGCGAACGATACGGAGGAGTTTTGCCAGCCGGGAAGACACATCTCGTTCGTTGCCGTGCTGGGTGGGCTGGTAATAACGGACTCCGAGAAGTTCGTCGGGGAGGTACTGCTGTTCCACGACTCCAACATCTGCGTCGTGCGGGTACTTATAACCCTTGCCGTGACCGAGTCGCTTGGCTCCCGCATAGTGGGCATCCCGCAGGGGCTTGGGCACCCTGCCGAAGTTGCCAGCTCGCACGTCAGCGATAGCTCGGTTGATTGCGTTGTATGACGCGTTCGACTTCGCGGCGGTCGCAAGATAGACGACAGCCTGGGCCAGCGGGATCCGACCTTCAGGCATCCCGATGAACTGGACGGCGTCTGCGGCCGCCACCGCAACGGACAGCGCATTAGGGTCGGCCATCCCGATGTCTTCCGACGCACTCACAATGATTCTGCGCGAGATGAACCGCGGGTCCTCCCCCGCCTCGATCATCCGGGCCAGGTAGTGCAGCGCCGCGTCGACATCTGAGCCGCGAATGGATTTGATGAACGCGCTGATGACGTCGTAGTGCTCGTCACCGTTCCTGTCGTACCGGAGAAGAGCGCGGTCGACCGCACTGGCGACGATGTCGGCTGTGATGACGGGACGAGGCGCGGAAACTTCGTCGACCGTCGGCTCGTCGCCCACGGCGTCGTCGTCATCGCGGTCATCGCGGTCACCGTCGTCGTTATCGTGGTCGTCGTTGTAAGGGGACTCCGCTCTCTCGGCAACACCTTCGGCTGGCGGGTTGGAGAGCGAATCTGCACTGACGGATGCTGCCTCGAGCGCGGTCAGCGCACGCCGAGCATCACCGGACGCAAGTCGGATAATCGTGT
Source organism: Mycetocola zhadangensis (assembly GCF_003668565.1). GTDB lineage: Bacteria > Actinomycetota > Actinomycetes > Actinomycetales > Microbacteriaceae > Mycetocola_A > Mycetocola_A zhadangensis. The sequence continues at coordinate 940,357 of NZ_RCWJ01000001.1, read as the reverse complement.
CTCGCGCGTCATCCGTTACGTCGAATCGGCCGCCGAGGCCGCGCTTGTCTTCGATGGCTCGGTCCACAACAACGCGGAGGTCATCGTCGCTCAACTGTTCGAGCGTGAGGAGGAGCGAGCGTGACAGAAGCGGGGAAATCACGGAGAACGACGGGTTCTCTGTGGTCGCGGCGACCAGGATAACCCAGCCGTTTTCGACGCCGGGAAGGAGTGCGTCCTGCTGTGCCTTGCTGAACCGGTGAATCTCGTCAAGGAACAGCACTGTTGAGAGTCCATAGAGGTCACGACTCGTCATGGCCTCGTCCATCACCTGTCGAACGTCGCGTACTCCGGCTGAGACCGCCGAGAGTTCGACGAAGCGGCGGCCTGAGCTGTGCGCGATGGACTGCGCGATAGTTGTCTTGCCCGTGCCAGGCGGGCCCCAGAGAATGACGGAAACGCTGCCTTGGTCTCCCGACTTACTGTGGGCGAGGCTGACAAGAGGTGACCCCGGTTTGAGCAGGTGGCGCTGGCCGGCAACCTCGTCAAGGCTCTTGGGGCGCATGCGAACAGCGAGCGGGACGTTGCCTGAGTGCAGTCCTGCCGTCGTGTTCGCCATGGTTCAAGGCTAGCCGCCGTCACCGACAACGCTCTCCACACGAAATGGAGGCTGCAGATGTGACACCGAAATCCGCGACCTTTCGCGGCAGCGTCGCCGTTGCGGTCGTCATTTTGCTCGCGAGAGAACGAGCACCGTAAAGTTCAACGGGAGACCGCACCGGGTGCGGTCTCGAGAACCGGCGCACAAGCGCCCATCCGACGGAGGATTCCACGTGGCACCGAGTAAGTCCGAAGAGCGCCAGGCACGCGAGAACCGCGAACGACTCAAAGGGTATAAAGCCCGCCGTGCGATGCACGAGTACAAGGCGAAGCGCCGGGTGCGCGACAACTGGATCGCCGGGATCGCCCTAGTCGTCGTTGCGGCCGCAGTGACCGCAGGACAAATCGCTTACTTCTCGGCTGGCCCGGGTACTCCGGTCGCGACCGCCACACCGACTCCCACGGAGTCCGCCCCTGCCGCCGGCGCTAACGAGGGTGACGTCCCTGACGCAGACCTCGCCGAGGGCAGGGTGTGGACCGGGACGATGACGATCAACGACGTGCCTCTCGGCGTGGAGGTTGACGGCGCTGCTGCCCCTCAGGCTGTGTCCTCGCTCGTGTCTCTCTCACAGAGTGGTTTTTACGACGGTGTCAGTTGCCACCGCCTGACGAACGGTGGATTCTTCGTTCTCCAGTGCGGGGACCCCGACGGCACGGGTGGGGGCGGCCCCGGCTACAGCTACGGGCCGGTGGAGAACGCACCCGAGGACAACGTCTACCCCGCAGGGACACTCGCCATGGCGCGCCAACAGGACAATGCCTACAGCATGGGTAGCCAGTTCTTCATCGTCTACGAGGAAACAACCATCCCGTCTGACAAAGCCGGTGGATACACCGTACTTGGACAAGTGACCAGCGGACTGGACGAACTCAAGGCGCAGGTCGTCGACGCGGGGATTAAGGACGGCCTGACCGATGGTGCTCCGGCAATCCCCGTCGCCATCACGAGTGTGACCCTTCAATAGCCGAGGGGGCGTTGAGCTTTCCCGCCGGGAGGGGTCAACGTAATAGGCTGGACCAGAGTTTCCGGTCGCACACCTGTGCGACATTCAAGCAAGGTGAGGCACGTGTCTATTTCTGAGCAGCAACCATGGGGTCGTGTAGACGAGTCCGGCGCCGTTTTCGTGCGCGAGAGCGACGACAACTGGCGTGAGGTTGGGCAGTATCCCGACGGCACAGCCGAGGAAGCCCTCGCCTACTTCACACGGAAGTTCACGGAACTGGCCGGCCAGGTCACACTCCTCGAGCAGCGCGTCAAACGTGGTGCCCCCGCGGCTGACGTGGCCAAAGCGGTTGCACACCTCGCGACGGCCCTGGAGAACGCCAATGCCGTCGGTGACCTCGACAGCCTGAAGACCCGGGTTGCCGCGCTTGATTCCACAGTGGGCGAGCTGACCGAGCAGCAGAGCGAAGAAGCGAAAGCTGCCGTCGCCGAAGCGATCACCGCCCGCACCGCGATCGTTGTCGAGGCCGAGAAGCTTGCCGCACAGGACCCGGCCAAGGCCCAGTGGAAAACGACGACGGAACAGATCACCGCCTTGTTCACCCAGTGGCAGACGCACCAGCAGGAGGGCCCGAAGCTCCCCAAGGGTGAAGCGAACGAGCTGTGGAAACGGTTCCGTACGGCGAAGTCCACCATCGAGCAGAATCGCCGTGCCTTCTTTGCCGAGCTTGACTCCGTGCACCGTGACGCCAAGAGTCGGAAGCAGCAGCTGATCGATCAGGCCGAAGCACTGATCCCCAAGGGTGCAGACGGAATTCACGGTTACCGCGCTCTTCTGGATGAGTGGAAAAAGTCCGGTCGTGCAGGCAAGCGCCACGACGACGCCCTCTGGGCCCGTTTCAAGGCAGCCGGCGACGCGATCTACGCCGCGAAGTCGGAGATCGATGCCATCGATAACGCCGAATACGCCGAGAACCTGAAAGCGAAGCTCGCTCTGCTCGAAGAGGCAGAACCATTGCTCAAAGAGAACAACCGCGACACCCTGCGGTCGGCTCTCGCGTCGATCCAGCGTCGCTGGGACGACATCGGCAAGGTCCCTCGAGACCAGGTCCGCGTCGTCGAGGATCGACTGCGCAAAGTGGAGAACCACCTGAAGAAGCTCGACGAGGAGAACTGGACGAAGAATAACCCGGAGACGAAGGCCCGCGCAGAGGGTCTCGCCGGCCAGCTGAACGCGGCAATCGCCAAGCTCGAGGCAGAGCTCGAGGACGCGAAAGCGACGGGCGACAAAGCGAAGATCGACGCAGCAACTGAAGCCCTCGAGGCGCGGAAGCTCTGGCTCAACGCACTGTCCTGATCTGCCTCCACAACCGCGACGGCGGGAGCGAATTCTTCACAGATTCGTTTCCGCCGTTTGGTTTTTCGGGGCGAAGCTCAGGCTGGGCTCATGCCCAGACTTTTGCCAACCGTGCTCGGTCCGGCATTCCTCCCGCTCGCTGAACTCTGCGCGGCCTGCCGCGACGGTGACCTCATCCGGCTGGATGACGTGTTCATCCTCGTTGATGAACCCGACAGGGCCGACCTGCGCGCGAGTGCGCTCCGAACGGCGCTTCCCGATGTGCGAGCGGCCGAGCATCTTGTGGCCATCGGGTGGACTGCGGCCTGGATCCATGGCGCGCTGGACAGCGCGCCATGGCAGCATGAAATGTGCGTTCGCGCCGACGAGCGGGCAAGCGTTCGCCTTGCCCCGAGGTTTGTGCAGCGGGAGCTTCGACTGCGGGACTACGACGAGGTGTTAATCGCGGGACTCCGGGTGACAACGCCACGTCGAACCCTCCACGATCTCACCAGACGGAGTGCTCACTCCCCCGGTTTCAGCTCGGCAGAGCAGCGACTCGCGCGGCTCGTGACGGGAATCGTCAGCCCCCGTTGACGCGGTAGACATCGTAGACGGCGTCGATCCTGCGCACGGCGTTGAGGACTCGCTCGAGATGAGTTGTGTCGCCCATCTCGAACACGAAGCGGGAAATAGCCAGCCTGTTGTTCGAGGTCGAAACCGTCGCGGAGAGAATATTGACGTGGTGCTCGCTCAGCACGCGGGTCACGTCGCTCAGAAGACCGGCGCGGTCCAGCGCCTCAACCTGAATGTGGACGAGGAACAGGCTCTTCGAACTCGGTGCCCACTCCACGTCGATCATGCGTTCAGGTTCCTTGAGGAGTTCCTGGACGTTGTGGCAGTCACTCCTGTGCACAGAGACGCCAGATCCACGCGTTACGAACCCGACGATGTCGTCTCCGGGAACAGGCGTGCAGCACTTCGACAGCTTCACGAGAATGTCGGGGGCACCCCTGACGAGAACGCCTGAGTCGCTGTGTGTGACCGAGCGCGCGCGTCCGCGCACCGGGAAATCGATGGCAGCCTGCTCGGCTTCGTTGTCGCCCTGCAGCAGAGCCGCAACCTTCTCGAGCACCGACTGCGTCGACACGTGCCCCTCGCCGACGGCAGCATAGAGTGCCGAGACGTCTTCGTACCGCATCTGAGATGCGACTTCAGCGAACGAGTCCTGGCTCATCAGTTTCTGAAGCGGCAGGTTCTGTTTGCGCATCGCGCGAGCGATGGCATCCTTCCCCTGCTCAATAGCTTCGTCGCGACGTTCTTTCGTGAACCACTGACGGATCTTGTTTCGGGCGCGGGTGCTCTTGACGAAGCTGAGCCAGTCCTGGCTCGGCCCTGAGTCGGGGTTTTTCGACGTGAACACTTCGACGACGTCGCCGCTGTTCAGTTCAGATTCGAGCGGTACGAGCCTGCCGTTCACCTTCGCGCCCATGGTGCGGTGGCCGACCTCGGTGTGGACGGCATATGCAAAGTCGACGGGCGTCGCCCCGGCAGGAAGACCGATCACACGGCCCTTCGGCGTGAAGACGTAAACCTCTTTGGCGCCGATCTCAAAGCGGAGCGAGTCGAGGAACTCTCCCGGATCGCTGGTCTCTGCTTGCCAGTCCGAGATGTGGGCCAGCCACACCATGTCGTTCTCGGTCGTCTTCGACGCACCCTTGCCGCCGTTGACGGTCTCCTTGTACTTCCAGTGCGCAGCAACACCGTATTCGGCGTGCTGGTGCATCTCGTGAGTCCGGATCTGGATCTCGACGCTCTTGCCCTGCGGACCGATGACTGTCGTGTGCAGGGACTGGTACAGGTTGTACTTGGGAGTCGCGATGTAGTCCTTGAAACGCCCGGGAATCGGCGTCCAGCGAGCGTGAATGGCTCCGAGCACTGCGTAACAGTCGCGGACGGAATTGACGAGGACACGGATTCCGACGAGGTCATAGATTTCGTCGAAGTCACGACCGCGAACGATCATCTTTTGATAGATCGAGTAATACTGCTTGGGACGACCGACGACCTTGCCACGGATCTTCGCCGCCTTGAGATCCTCATTGACGGAGTCGATGACGGTCTGCACGAGCTCTTCACGCTGCGGCGTCCGCTGTTTCACGAGGCTTTCGATTTCGGCGTACAGCTTGGGGTAGAGCACGGCGAATGACAGGTCCTCAAGCTCCCACTTGATCGTCTGAATTCCGAGACGGTGCGCGAGGGGCGCGTAGATCTCGAGCGTTTCGGTCGCCTTCTTGGCAGCCTTCGCAGCTGGGACGAAGCCCCAAGTGCGGGCGTTGTGCAGACGATCGGCGAGCTTGATGACGAGCACTCGGATGTCTTTCGACATCGCAACGATCATCTTGCGGACTGTCTCCGCCTGTGCGCTCTCGCCGTACTTCACCTTGTCGAGCTTGGTGACTCCGTCGACGAGCATCGCGACTTCATCACCAAAGTCGGCGCGGAGTTCGTCGAGCCCGTAGTCCGTGTCCTCTACTGTGTCGTGCAGGAGAGCTGCGGCGAGCGTCTTCGGCCCAATGCCCAGGTCAGCGAGAATCTGGGCAACAGCGACCGGGTGTGTGATGTACGGCTCTCCACTCTGCCGCTTCTGCCCCCGATGCGCCCGCTCGGCAACGACATAGGCCCGTTCGATGACTGCGAGGTCAGCTTTCGGGTGGTGCAGTCGTGCAGTGCGAACGAGCCGGTCAACCGCTCCTGCGGGCTGCGCCTTCGAGAAAATTCGTGGAACGAGGCGTCGAAGGGACGCGCTCGACGACTGTGTCTCCGTCATTCGCTCACCTCCGAAGCTTCCATTATCCCGCGTACACGACCGGTATTAGACCGCGGGGACGACCGCGGACTCCGAGCTCGACCGCGCCCGAGTTGCGAGGACGCGAGCGTCACGCTTCTTGATCTCCGGTTCGTTCTGACGGAACAGGGCGTAGAGCGGTGCGGCAACAAAGATCGTGGAGTATGTCGCCACAAGGATGCCGACGAAGAGCGACAGCGAGATGTCACGCAGAGTCTCGGCTCCGAGGAGGAAATCACCGATGATGAGGATGGATGCGACCGGCAGTGCAGCCACAATCGACGTGTTGATCGAGCGAACAAGCGTCTGGTTCACAGCGAGGTTCACACTCTCCGCGAAGGTGCGCGGCGCGTTGTCGCCATCCTCAGTTGTGTTCTCTCGAATCTTGTCGAACACCACCACTGTGTCATAGAGCGAATACCCAAGGATCGTCAGGAAGCCGATGATCGCGGCAGGGCTGATCTCGAACCCGCTGAGGGCGTAGACACCGAGGGTGATGACGAGAACGTCGAGCAGTGCGATCATCGCGGCCGCTGACATCTTCCAGGTGCGGAAGTACAGGGCCATCGTGAGGAACGCCAGAGCGAGGAACACAACGAGGCCTGTGATTGCCTGCTTGGTCACGTCCTGACCCCACGACGCACCAATGAAGGATGTTGTGACTTCAGATTCCGGGACGTCGTACGCCTGCGCGAGGGCCGCAGTCACATCATTGGTGTCAGCGGGCGTCAACTGGTTCGTCTGCACCCGGATGGCGGAATCGCCGACCGTTGTGACCTTCGAGACCGCGTCAGGAACGACGCTGGCGACAGCATCCGTTGCCTTGTTCTGGTCTGTATCTTCGATCGAGTTGACGGTGAACTGCGAGCCACCGGTGAACTCGATGCCGAGGTTGAACCCGCCCTTGACGACCGGGACGAGGATGGACGCGACAACGAGGAGAATCGCGACGCTGAACCAGATCTTGCGGTTGCCGACGAAGTTGAACGAGCGCTTGCCTGTGAACAGGTCGTTGCCGAATGTGGTGAGGCTTGCCATTAGGACTTCTTCTCCTCAGACTTCTTGCCGGCGCCAGCGGCGACCAGTTCAGCCTGCTTGCGTTCTGCGATCGTTTGCCGTTTGGCTGCCTCACGGCTGGACTTGGTGGTTTTGCCTGCGACGGCAGCCTGGGGCGCGCGGAACTGAGCACGCCCACGGTAGACGGCACCGAGGGCATTGGGGTCAAGCCCGGACAGCGGGTGGCCGCTGGAGAAGAACCGCGTCTGCGCGAGCACCTGAAGCGCCGGGTGTGTGAAGAGCAGCACGACAAGGACGTCGATGATCGTTGTGACACCGAGCGTGAACGCGAATCCCTTGACGTTTCCTACCGCAACGGCGTAGAGCACGACCGCGGCGAGGAGGTTCACGCCCTTTGACGCGTAGATTGTGCGTTTAGCACGCTTCCAGCCTGCTTCAACCGCAGATTCGAGACCGCGTCCGTTACGGAGTTCGTCTCGTATTCGCTCGAAGTAGACGATGAAGGAGTCGGCCGTGAAGCCGATCGCGACGATCAGACCTGCGACGCCGGCCAAGGACAGGCGGTAGCCGTTGCGCCAGGACAGGATCGCAATGACCAGGTAGGTCAGGACGCCAGCGACCACGAGCGATGCGATGGTGACGAGCCCAAGCAACCGGTACTGGAACAGGGTGTAGATGGCGACGAGGATGAGGCCAATGATTCCTGCGATGATTCCGATCTGCAACTGCGCAGACCCGAGTGTCGCGGAGATCTGATCTGAGCTCTGCACCTGGAAGCTGATCGGCAGTGCGCCGTACTTCAACTGGTCGGCGAGTGACTTCGACGACTCCTGAGTGAAGTTTCCGGAAATCTCTGCATTGCCATCGGCAATCACGGCGTTGGTTTGCGGTGCTGAGATGACCTGGTTGTCCAGCACGATCGCGAACTGGTTCTGCGGGCTCTGAAGCGCGTTGAGGCGCTGGGTTACTGCGGCGAACTGCTTAGTGCCTTCACCATCGAACTCGAGGTTGACCACCCAGGCGCCGGTCGTTGCACCGGTCTGGGTGGTCTGCATGCCGTTGGTGGCATCGGAGATCTTGGAGCCCTCAACCTCGACAGGTCCGAGCACATACTTGACGCTGCCGTCGACCTCACACGCGATGACCGGCTTGTCAGCCGGCTGAACCGTGCCGGCCTCGACAGGCGCTGCGCAATCGAACGCCTGGAATTCAGCCTGAAGCTTTTCTGTGACCCAGGCGAGGTCGCTCGCGTCGGTTGGTTCCGTTGCCGGAGTGTCAGGGAGCGCCGGATCCGGGGTCGGGTATGGAGTCTCGTTGCCGTCCTCACCGACGAATGTGTTCGCTGGTTGGCTGGCGACCAGAACGGGACGGAACTCGAGCTTCGCCGACGCCTCAATGCGGTTGCGAGTCTCTTCGTCTGCCTCACCGGGAATAGTGACAACAACGTTGCTGCCCTCGGTGTTGACTTCGGCCTCTGAAACACCTGAGGCGTCCACGCGCTGGCGGATGATCCCTACGGCCTGGTTGAGCTGTTCGGTCGAGACCGACTCACCGCTCTCGACATTGGGCTGCAGAATGATCTGGGTTCCGCCCTCGAGGTCAAGGGCGAGCTTGGGGGCCCAGGTGGCGTTGCCCCAAATCACTCCTCCGGCAAGAATGCCGAAAAGTGCCAGGGTGATTACGCCAAGCCAGACCAGTGAGCGACTCGCTCTACGGATCGGCGTCGACTTCGACTTTGCCAACTACGTACTCAGCTTTCTCTGACCGTTTCGCGCCGCCACGCAGGCGGCGCGAAACGCTTCTGGTTTTACTGCTCGGTGACTACCTGCTCAGAGAGACTACTGGTCAGCCTTCTTGTCACGTGAATCGGTGACGTCGGTCGTTGCGTCGAACTCGGTGGGGAGAGCAGTCGCCGGTTCAACGTGCGTGTCATCGGCCTCGACGATTTCGGCGTTGTCTGCAACGACAACTGGCTCGTCTTCGACGACCTTGGCGATGGCCTGACGGTGCACGGTGACAACCGTTCCTGGGCTCGACTCGAGCAGAACCTTGTTGGTGTCCTCATCCATTTCGAGGATGGTTCCAAACAGTCCAAAGGTCGTCATGACCTCAGCGCCTGGCACAACCTTCGAGAGCAGGGCCTCCTGGTCCTTCTTGCGCTTCTGTCCGTTGCGGAACATGAAGAAGATGAGGACGGCCAGGATGACCAGCATTCCGATGGTTAATGGATCCATAAGAGGTAAAGAACCTTTCGCAGCCACGAGGCCGCATGGGAGGGAAAATGACCGAGAGGCCAGCTTGAATTATAGAACACCGGGCAGGAAAGAACCCTGAGGGTTTGGTGCGCCGAAATGCGCAAACGCCTGCGGCGTGGCCACGCGGCCACGGGGTGTTCGAGTGATGAGCCCTATCCGTACGAGGAACGGCTCCACGACGCTCTCGATCGTTTCCGCTTCTTCTCCGACGGACACCGCGAGGGTGTTGAGCCCGACGGGTCCACCGCCGAAGCGAGTCAGCATGATTTCCATCACCGCGCGGTCGAGCCGGTCGAGTCCGAGCTCGTCAACGTCGTACAGGGTGAGCGCTGCTTTCACTGCGCTGAGATCGGCCGCGCCACCGTGAACCAGGACGTAGTCGCGAACTCGGCGAAGCAGGCGGTTCGCGATGCGTGGAGTTCCGCGGCACCGACCGGCTATCTCGGCGAGCCCAGCGCGGTCGATGTCGAAATTCAGCATGCGCGCCGCGCGGAACAACACCTGCTCGAGTTCCGACTCGTCATAGAACTCCAGGTGCGCTGTGAAACCGAACCTGTCCCGCAGCGGGTTAGGCAACATGCCTGACCGCGTCGTTGCGCCGACCAGCGTGAATGGGGCCAGATCCAGCGGTACCGAGGTCGCCCCTGCCCCCTTGCCAACCATGATGTCGATCCGGAAATCTTCCATCGCCAGGTAGAGCATTTCCTCGGCTGACCGGGCCATGCGGTGGATTTCATCGATGAACAGCACTTCGCCGGGCACAAGGCTCGAGAGAACGGCGGCCAGGTCTCCGGCGTGCTGAATGGCCGGGCCACTCGACATCCGCAGCGGCTTGTCGCTCTCGTGCGCCACGATCATCGCCAGGGTCGTTTTGCCCAGACCGGGAGGGCCAGCAAGCAAAATGTGGTCGGCGGTTCTGCCCTGGATTCCGGCTGCCTGCAGGAGGAGCTGTAGCTGCCCGCGCACCTTCGCTTGCCCGACAAACTCGTCGAGGCTCTTCGGGCGGAGAGCGCCCTCGAAGACGAGTTCCGCCTCTGAGATCGGCTCGGGTGTCGTGAGTTCGAATCCGCTCACTGGCGGGCTCCTGCCGATGCGGAGGAAGTGCTGTGCTGAGCGGGACCAAGCTGGGCGAGGGCGAGTCGAAGCACCGTCTGCACCGGCGCGGTCTCTGCGTCAGGGTGAGTGCTCAACACGTCGCTCACGGCCTGCACCGCCACCTTCTCGCTCCAACCAAGCCCGACGAGCGCGACCACAACGCTGTCTCCTGCTGCCGGAACCGCAACCGGCTCTTCCACAGGAGTCGTGACGATCAATTTGCCCGTCAAGGAAAGCACTATGAGTTTCGCCGTCTTTGGGCCGATGCCGGACACCTTGCGGAAGACCTTGTCGTCTTCGGCGGCAACCGCCGCGGCGATCTGGCCCGGGCCGAGCACGGAAAGCACGCCGAGCGCTGACTTCGGACCGACCCCGGTCACACCGGTCAGCAGGTCGAAGACGTGCAGCTGTTCCGTTGTCTCGAAGCCGAACAGGGACAGCGAGTCTTCGCGCACGATCAGGCTCGTGTGGATGAGGGCCTGCTCCCCCACCCGCAGCGAGAGCGAGTGTTCCGGCGTGACCTGAACGGCGTAGCCGATGCCTCCGACGTCGATGATGACACTGCTGCCGACGGCAGACAGCACGGTTCCGCGCACACTTGAGATCACGCGTCAAGCCTACGGTGGGCGTCAGACAGAGAGCGGAACGCCACGCGATCGCAGGCCTCAGACTCGGCCTCGCGCCGCCTTTTCGGCTCGAGCCCATGCCGCTTGTGCTGGGGTGAGTGTTGCGGAGGCGCCAGCTGCTGTCGGTGCCCGCAGTCCCCCTCGCCAGGCATGGCAGATGGCTAGCGCAAGCGCGTCTGCTGCGTCCGCAGGCTGCGGAAGTTCAGCGAGTCCCAGAACGCGGGCCACCATGGTCTGCACCTGCTTCTTCTCGGCGTTGCCGTAGCCGGTGATCGCTGCCTTCACTTCGGACGGCGTGTGCAATCCGACGGGCAAGCCCCTTTTCGCAGCGGCGTGTAGCGCCAAACCGGAGGCCTGTGCCGTTCCCATCACCGTTCGCAGGTTGTGCTGTGCGAACACACGCTCGACCGCGACCGCGTCGGGCGCGAACTCATCCAGTGCGGCGTCGATTCCCCGACCGATGACCAGCAGGCGCTGGTCTATGTCGGCCGAGCTGTCGCTGCGCACAACTGAGTAGTGAACGAGCACCGCAGTCCGGTTGGGCTCGACATCGACAACACCGACTCCACACCGGGTGAGGCCTGGGTCGATGCCGAGCACCCGAAGGCTCATCGTGACCTAGTCGTCTTCAGACTGAAGCTCGGCCTGAACCTCAGGCGAGAGGTCGTAGTTGCTGTAGATGTTCTGCACGTCATCGGAGTCCTCGAGAGCATCGATGAGCTTGAAGATCTTGCGAGCCGTCTCGGCGTCAACTTCGACCTTGAGGTTCGGCACGAAAGCGGCGTCGGCCGAGTCGTAGTCGATGCCTGCTTCCTGAAGTGCCGTTCTTGTCGCGACGAGATCGGAGGGATCGGTAATGATCTCGAAGGTTTCGCCCTCGTCGACAACCTCTTCTGCGCCGGCGTCGAGCACAGCGGCCAGGATGTCGTCCTCCGTGGTGTTCGCGGCCGGAACGACGATGATGCCCTTGCGAGCGAAGTTGTATGCGACGCTGCCCGGGTCACCCATGGTGCCGCCGTTGCGGCTCATGAGCGTGCGAACGTCGGCCGCCGCGCGGTTCTTGTTGTCGGTGAGGCACTCGATCAGCAGGGCGACTCCGTGCTGGGCATAACCTTCATACATGATCGTCGTGTAGTCGACGGCCTCACCGGAGAGACCGGCGCCCCGCTTGACCGCACGGTCGATGTTGTCGTTGGGAACCGAGGTCTTCTTGGCCTTCTGGATGGCGTCGACCAGGGTCGGGTTGCCAGAAAGGTCGGCGCCGCCCATCTTTGCGGCGACCTCGATGTTCTTGATGAGCTTCGCGAAGGCTTTAGCACGGCGCGAGTCGGTGATCGCCTTCTTGTGCTTCGTTGTTGCCCATTTGGAGTGACCGGACATGTGCTCCCTAACTGGATCTGTAACCGCACCATTCTAAATCACTGGTGCGTTCGGCGCTGGATTTCGATTACGCGGCGCGCACCTTGTCGAGGAAATACTCGTGGAAGCGCGTGTCGCCGGTCACTTCGGGGTGAAATGAGGTGCCAAGCAGGTTGCCCTGCTCAACGGCAACAACCCGTCCGTCGGTGAGTGCCGCGAGCGACGTCGCCCGAGCGCCGACGGATTCGACGATGGGAGCCCGAATGAAAACAGCATGAAGCGGATGCCCGCCAAGCGCGGGAATGTCGAGGTCTGTTTCGAACGAATCACCTTGCGAGCCGAACGCATTCCGGCGCACCGCTACATCGAGCCCGCCAAGCGACTGCTGGCCGCGGATCCCGTCAACTATCGAGTCGGCCAGCATGATCAATCCGGCGCAGGTGCCGTAAACCGGAAGGCCGGCACCAATGGCTTCCTTCAGCGGCTCAGCAAGCCCGAAGGCGCGCGACAGTTTGTCCATAACACTGGACTCACCGCCGGGGATCACGAGCCCATCGACAGCTTCAAGCTCTTCCGGCCTGCGCACCAGGGTGACGTCGGCGCCGAGGCTCCGAAGAACAGCCGCGTGTTCGCGGAAATCGCCCTGGAGGGCGAGAACGCCTACCTTCGGCGAGCCGCTACCAGCCACGCTCAGCGAGGCGGTGAGGAGCTGCCAGATCCGAGACGTTGATGCCGACCATGGCTTCGCCAAGTCCGCGGGACACTTCGGTGATCACGGCTGGGTCGTCGTAGAACGTTGTGGCCTTTACGACAGCAGCCGCGCGCTTTTCGGGGCTGCCCGACTTGAAGATTCCGGATCCGACGAAGACGCCGTCAGCACCCAGCTGCATCATCATGGCCGCGTCTGCGGGGGTCGCCACTCCACCTGCGGTAAACAGCACGACGGGCAGCTTGCCAGACTCGGCGATTTCGGCGACGAGTTCGTACGGAGCCTGCAGTTCCTTGGCGGCCACGTACAGCTCGTCCTTCGACATCGAGGTGAGCTGGGCAATCTCGCTCTTGATCTTGCGGATGTGCTTGGTCGCCTCTGAGACGTCACCGGTTCCGGCCTCGCCCTTCGAACGGATCATGGCCGCACCCTCGTTGATGCGGCGAAGCGCCTCTCCGAGGTTCGTTGCGCCGCAGACGAAGGGAACGTTGAAGCCCCACTTGTCGATGTGGTTGACGTAGTCAGCCGGGCTGAGCACCTCTGACTCGTCGATGTAATCGACGTTGAGCGACTGGAGAACCTGAGCCTCGACGAAGTGACCGATCCGGGCCTTGGCCATCACCGGGATGGACACCTCTGCGCGGATCGCCTCGATGAGGTCGGGGTCGCTCATGCGGGCGACGCCGCCCTGCGACCGGATGTCGGCTGGAACGCGCTCGAGCGCCATGACAGCGACCGCGCCGGCATCCTCGGCGATTCGAGCCTGGTCAGGAGTGACGACGTCCATAATGACGCCACCCTTCAGCATTTCTGCAAGACCGCGCTTGACGCGGTTGGAACCCTGTTCGCCGGTGTTGGTGCTGTTCGTCATAATGCTCAATCCTAGTTCGTTCTGTCGAGAGATAGCCTCGGGCGGTCGATGGGACTCGCTCGGAGTTCGTGGGGTCAGGCCGATGGGGCGGGCCAGGCGTCGGCGAGAGCCTCGCGGACGTCCCCGAGCAGCTGCGGCAGCGCCTTCGTTTTTGCGATGATCGGGAGAAAGTTCGCGTCCTGCGCCCAACGAGGCACGATGTGCTGGTGAAGGTGTCCAGCGATACCGGCCCCGGCAACGACGCCCTGGTTCATTCCGATATTGAAGCCATCGTTCCGCGAGACGGTCCGGACGACCTTCATAGCGGTCTGAGTCAGTTCACCTATCTCAGCGACTTCGTCAGGTGTTGCCAAATCGTAGGTCGAAATATGACGGTACGGGCAGACGAGCAGGTGGCCGCTGTTGTAAGGGAACAGGTTCAGAAGCACAAAAGCGTGTTTGCCTCGCGCCACGATCAGCGCATCGTCGTCCGGCATGGCAGGCGCGTGGCAGAACGGGCACTCGTGCTCGTCCGGCTGCTGTCCGTGCTGGATGTAGACGAGCCGGTGCGGCGTCCACAGTCGTTGGAACTCGTCCGGAACCCCGGCCAGGTGAGCCGCTGACTCAACGCCGGCTGCAGGGCTGACCGTTGGATGCATCGGCTGCTCGTCGCCGTAATCGTCGAGGCCTAGTCGAGCCATGCCGTCGAAACCTGCGCGTGCGACTCGATCGACGAGACGATCCTTTCGATCGCTTCATCGACTGGGATGCCGTTGAGTTGCGTTCCGTCACGGAATCGGAAGCTGACCGCGTTGTTCGCACGGTCTTCCTCGCCGGCGATGAGCTGGAATGGAATCTTCGCCTTCGTGTGTGTGCGGATCTTTTTCGGCATCCGGTCGTCGCTGTGGTCGACCTGCACCCGGACACCGCGCTTCTTGAGCTTCGCGGCGATGTCGTCGAGGTACGGTGCGTACTCGTCAGCGACGGGGATGCCGATGGCCTGCACCGGAGACAGCCAGACCGGGAATGCACCAGCGTAGTGCTCGAGCAGGATCGCGAAGAAGCGCTCGACAGAACCGAGAAGCGCACGGTGGATCATGGCCGGCCGCTGGCGGGTTCCGTCAGCTCCGGTGTACTCGAGCTCGAACAGCTCCGGCTGGTTGAAGTCGAGCTGCACTGTCGAGAGCTGCCAGGTGCGGCCGATTGCGTCGCGCGCCTGCACCGAGATCTTCGGGCCGTAGAACGCCGCTCCGCCCGGGTCGTCGACGAGCTCGAGGCCAGAGTCGATAGCCACCTCACGGAGGGTCTGCGTCGCGGTTTCCCAGATCTCGTCTGAACCGACGAACTTCTCCGGGTCTTTGGTCGAGAGCTCGAGGTAGAAGTCCTCAAGGCCGTAACCGCGGAGGGTCTCGAGGACGAACGCGAGCTGGCGGCCCACCTCGTCCTTGATCTGCTCAGGCGTCACGTAGATGTGGGCGTCGTCCTGGGTGAGGCCGCGCACGCGGGTGAGTCCCGAGAGGGTTCCGCTCTTCTCGTAGCGGTACACGGTTCCGAACTCCGCAAGCCGGAGGGGCAGTTCGCGGTAGCTGCGTCCGCGCGCCCGGAAGATCAGGTTGTGCATCGGGCAGTTCATGGGCTTCAGGTAGTAGTCCTGGCCCATCCTCGTGACGTTGCCGTCGGCATCCGTTTCTTCATCAAGATGCATGGGCGGGAACATGCCATCGCGGTACCAGTTCAGGTGCTGGCTGGTCTCGAACAGGTGCCCCTTCGTGATGTGGGGTGTGTTGACGAGTTCGTAGTCGTTCTCGATCAGCTGTTCGCGCAGGTAGTTCTCGATCTCGGACCGGATGATTCCGCCCTTGGGGTGGAACACAGCGAGGCCGGAACCGATCTCGTCCGGGAAGCTGAACAGGTCAAGCTCGGCGCCGAGCTTGCGGTGGTCACGTTTGGCGGCCTCTTCGAGCCGCGACTGGTAGGCGCGCAGCTCATCCTTGGTCGGCCAGGCCGTGCCGTAGATGCGCTGGAGCTGTGGGTTCTTCTCCGAGCCGCGCCAGTAAGCTGCGGCGACGCGAGTGAGCGCGTAGCCGTTTCCGATCATGCGCGTGTTGGGCAGGTGAGGCCCGCGGCAGAGGTCCTTCCACTCCGTCTCCCCCGTCTTCGGGTTGACGTTGTCGTAGATGGTGAGCTCTGCTCCCCCGACCTCGACGTTCTCGTCGTTCTGGCCGTCGCCTGATCCGCCCTTGAGACCGATCAGCTCGAGCTTGAATGGCTCGTTCGCCAGTTCTTCGCGCGCCTCGGCGTCGGTGACGACCCGGCGAACAAAACGCTGCCCCGAGCGGATGATGCGGTCCATCTCCTTCGACAGTGCCTTGAGATCTTCGGGCGTGAAGGATTCGCGCACGTCGAAGTCGTAGTAGAAACCGTCGGTGACGGGTGGTCCGATGCCGAGTTTCGCGTCGGGGTTGACCTTCTGAACGGCCTGGGCGAGGACGTGCGCAGCCGAATGGCGGAGGATGCTGAGCCCGTCGGGCGAGTCGATGGTTACAGCCTCGACCTCGTCGGTGTCGGTGATCGTCGTCGCGAGATCTTTCAGCTCGCCGTTGACGCGCATGGCGACAACGGACCGATCGGTGAATCTCTCGAATCCGTCAGACACGTGATTTGCTCCTCTAAGTAGTAAGACCCTTCAACTTTAGCGCCGCGGAAGGAACCGATCGTGCGCGAGCGGCGGCGGGCGAAACGGCTCTAGAGTGAACGCACCCGTGAGGAAAGCGAAGGAGCGCCAGTGTCTGCCACCCCGACCCGTTCGGCATTCGTCGCGATTGCGGTTTTCGTGGCGGTGAGCGTCCTGCATCTCGGTGCGCTGATTATCGGTGCAGAACAGCTCAGTTCGTGGACGAAGCCTCTACTCATGCCAACGCTGGCGATTGCGGTGATCGTGGTCGGCGGACTCCGATCTGGCGGGCGTGGGTACCTTCTGATGATTGCTCTGCTGTTCAGCACCGTGGGCGATATCGCGCTCCTCGGAGAAGGAAACACGCTCTTCCTCATCGGCCTTGGCGCGTTCCTGGTGGCGCACATCGTCTACATCGCGATCTTTGTCGGACCGACCGGACGCGGTTGGCCACGCTGGTGGAGCGCCATCTTCGTCGTGTGGTTCGGCATCCTTATGGCCGCTCTGGTGCCCCACCTGGATGAGCTGCTGCTGCCGGTGGTCGGATACGGCGTTGTGATCGCGACGATGGCCATCGTTTCGACCCGGTGCGCTCCCCGGGTGATGCTCGGTGCCCTTCTGTTCCTGATGTCAGACTCGATACTGGCCCTGAACCTGTTCGTACCGAACCTGGAGATGTGGCAGCCGGACCTGCTGATCATGTTCACCTACCTTGCCGGCCAGGGCCTTATCGCCTGGGGACTCGTCGTCTCCTGGCGTGACCGTGCCTCCGATCTCTCCCCCACGTCGAAAGTTGCCTCCAGATGAGTTCCCGTTTTCCTGACGCACACAGCCACGTTTTCGACGATCTCGTTCTTCGAGTCAGACGATGGGATGCTGTCTCCCCCGATCCGCGGAACGTCATAGTTCTGGTTCACGGGATTGGCGTCTCGTCCCGGTACTTCATGCGGCTCGCCAATGTGTTGGCGCGATCGGCCACGGTTCTTTCGATCGATCTTCCGGGGTTCGGACCCAACAAGCGCCCGGATCGGCAGCTCAGCGTTGAGGATCTGGGGGCTGTGGTCGCAACCTACCTCGTCGATGCCGGCATTCGCGCGCCGATCCTCGTCGGCCACTCGATGGGAGCGCAGGTCGTGGTTGAGACCGCTCGGCGGCTCCCCGCAGCTGGCCTTGTCCTGATCGGGCCCGTCGTAGACGAACGCGCGCCAACCGCGTGGCAGCAAGGCATGCGACTCGCGCGTGATGTGGTTCACGAGAGCCCCAGTTCGAACTGGATAGTGCTTACCGATTACCTGCGCAGTGGCATCCGCTGGTATCTCACTGAACTGCCGGCGATGCTCGGTTATCGGATTGAAGAGACGCTTCCGCTGCTCGACGTGCCGGTGCTCGTGATCCGGGGAGCGCAGGACCCCGTCGCGCCTGAGGGGTGGGCACGAGCGCTGGCCCGTCGCTCCCCCGGAGCCCGGGTTGTCTCAGTTCCCGGATCAGGCCACGTTGTTCAGCACACCGGGACAGCGGCCGTTGCGGCCGAGATCGAGCAGCTTGCGGAAAACATCCGGGCACGCACGGTCGCAAACGGCTGAACGGAACCGCGGAGGCCTTTGTTCGGTCAAATCCGGTGGGAAATTTTGAGAAAACGCCGCCGTTTGCGACCACGCAAGGCTACTCCAGCCGTTTGCGACGACGCAGGCCGGCGCTCCAGCCGTTCGCGACCGAGGAGATTAGCGGGCGCGGGCGCGGGCGCGGGCACGAACGGGTTGTGCGAGTTGCGCGTTCCGCTTTAGACGGCCTCCGGCTGAGCCGTGGGCGGCCCAGCCGTGAGGTCAGCTTCGAGCCGGCTCAGTCGGCAGGAAGCGGAACAGGCTTCTTCTTCCGGCGAGGGTTACGCTGCACAGCGACCGGCACCGGCTGCGGGGACTTCCACGTCTTGATGATGGCCCACGTGACGGCGGCGATCGGCACAGCGAGGACGGCGCCGATAATGCCGGCGACGATGGTTCCTGCCGTCAAGGCGACCAGGATGACGAGCGGGTGCAGTTTGAGCGACTGCGCCATGACGGTTGGCTGAAGGAAGTTGCCCTCGAGCTGGTTCACACCGATGGCGATGGCAATCACGATGAGTGCGACGAACGGACCGTTCTCGGTTCCGACGAGAGCAACGAGTGCTGCCAGTCCACTGGCGACGGTGGCGCCGACGATGGGAACGAAGCTCGCCACGAACACAATCACGGCGAGTGGCAGCGCGAGGGGCACCTGAAGGATAACGAGGCCGAGGCCGATGAAGAACGCGTCGACGAAAGCGATGATGGCTGTTCCGCGGACGTAACCGCCGAGAACGCGCACGGCCGTGTGGCCGATGCGGTGTCCACGCTCGAGTCGTTCACCTTCGAACGGGCGGAGGAAGAACTCCCAGATGGTGTCGCCGTCTTTGAGGAAGAAGAACAGGATCACCAGGACGAGAACGGCACCTGTAACGATGCTCGCAGCTGCGGACACTCCGGCAAGCGCCCCCGAGCCGAACTGGGCGCTTGTGACGAAATCGATGAGAGCATCACGTGCGTCTTCGATCTGCTTCTGGTCAATGGGCAGCGGGCCTGTGATGAGGAAGTCGTAGAGCTTGTCGATGCCCTCTACCGCGGAGGACGCGAGGTCACCCCACTGATCCCGCACAGCGAAGACGATGAGCGTGACGACGCCACCGAAAATGGCGATGCCGCTGAGCAGGGCAACCCACGCCGCGAGAACGGGAGGCATGAAGCGGCGAAGCCAGACGATCACCGGCGACGCTGCGGCCGCGATGATGATGGCAATGAGCACAGGGATGACTACAAGTTTCAGTTGGATCATGCCGAGAACGGCCACAGCGGCGAGCGCGAGGATCACGAGAATCTGCAGGCTGCGAATACCAACCGTGCCCAGCCGGTCAGTCCAGATCGTGCGGATGGGCGGGCGTTCCCGGTCAATGTCGGTTCTCATAGCCCTCAGCCTAGTGAAGGCATGAACCCGCGCACGGTACTTGCACTTGGGGGCACCGTCAAGGTATGGACGCGGCTCGCAGTATCCCGATACAAAGGGGGAATGAAGGCACTCACCTGGCAAGCTAAGCGTTCCGTTTCCGTCGAGACAGTTCCTGATCCGGAAATCCAAGAACCGACGGATGTTGTCATCCGCGTGACATCCGCCGCAATCTGCGGCTCAGACCTGCACCTCTATGAGACATTCGGCCCGTTCCTTCACAAGGGCGATGTTCTCGGTCACGAGACCATGGGTGTGGTTGAAGAGGTCGGTTCAGCCGTGACGCGGCTCTCCCCCGGTGACCGAGTGGTGATCCCATTCGTCATCGCCTGTGGGCACTGCTACATGTGTTCGCGCGGCCTCCACTCGCAGTGCGAGACCACCCAGAACACCGAGAAGGGAACCGGAGCGTCCCTCTACGGGTATACCGAGCTCTACGGCTCCGTTCCCGGTGGGCAGGCCGAGCGTTTGCGCGTGCCCCTCGCTGACTTCAATGCGACGAAGGTGGGACACGACCTGCCTGACGATCGGTACCTCTTCCTCAGCGACATTCTCCCGACAGCGTGGCAGGGTGTGAAGTACGCTGCCCTCCCAGAAGACGGTGTCCTCGCCGTCATGGGGCTCGGCCCGGTTGGGCAGTTCGCCGCCCGGATCGGCAAACACCTGGGGCACAGGGTTCTCGCCGTTGAGCCGGTGCCCGAACGCCGTGCCATGGCGGAGAGGTACGGCATCGAGACGTTCGATCTCACCGGAGACGTTGTCGAGCGGTTGCGCGACGCCACAGAGGGCAGAGGCGTTGACTCTGTCGTTGAGGCGGTCGGCATGGAGGCGCACGGCAGCCCTGGCGCAGCCTTCGCACAGGGCGCGGTAGGCCTGCTCCCCGACGCTGTGGCGAAAAAGGTAATGGACACTGCCGGTCTCGATCGGATGGCGGCCCTGTATGCGTCGTTCGATGCGGTTCGTCGCGGCGGCACTGTCTCCCTCAGCGGTGTGTACGCAGGTGAGGCTGATCCGTTCCCGATGAAGACCCTGTTCGACAAGCAGGTGGGTATCCGAATGGGACAGTGCAACGTGCAGCACTGGCGCGACGAGCTCATCCCCTTGGTCGAGGACCCGGCAGATCCGCTCGGCGTGGAGGATCTCGTCACACATCGCGTGCCTCTCGACAAAGCACCGGACATGTACGAAATGTTCCAGAAGAAGGAGAACGGCTGCATCAAGGTGGTGCTGAAGCCGTAGCGCCGCAGCCGGTGTGAATGGGCCAGTGAAGGTGTGCGCTGTGGATCCGCTCGCGGTGATCCGCAGCCGGCTGGTGCGTCAGGGGCTGGACGGCGAGGCGTTCGGAGAAGTTGCGGACGCCGTCGCCTGGTTAGGCGCAGTGCAAGCGCAGGAGTTCGCCGAAGCCAAGTGGTCACTGGCCGAGCGGGTGCGCGGCGCGACGGACGAGAGTGTCGAGGCCGCGTTTACCCGTGGTGACATTCTCCGCACTCACGCGCTTCGTCCGACCTGGCACTTCCTGTCCAGGTCGGATGCCCGCTGGATTCTGCGACTGACCCGTCCGCGGGTGCACGCGCTCAACGCGTACTGGTACCGAAAAGCAGACCTCGACGGTGCCCTGTTCGCCAGGGCCGATCACATCGTCACTCGAGCCCTGGCGGACGAAGAGTTCCTCACTCGTTCGGAGTTGGCCGACCGGTTGCGAGAAGCAGGCATTGAAGCGACGGGACCGCGGCTCGCGTACATCCTGATGCATGCCGAGCTGGAGGAGCTGGTCTGCAGCGGTCCGCGCCGTGGACGCCAGCACACCTACGCGCTCTTCGACGAGCGAGTGCCGACTTCGGAATACGAGGACCGCTCAGTCGAGTCCGGACTGCAGGAACTGATCTACCGCTACCTGCGGAGCCACGGGCCCGCAACACTTCGGGACGTCACCACCTGGGCGAGTCTGCCTGTGCGGGAGAGCCGTATCGCTCTCGCAGAACTCGGCACGAGGATCGAGTCCGTCACCGACGACAACGGAACCGTGTGGCACTGGACTGGCCACGTGGCATCCGCTGTGCCGAAATCGGAACCGATGACCCGGGCATTCCTCCTTCCGATGTATGACGAAATGACCGTTGCCTATCAAGACCTTCGGGTGGTTCTGGATACAGCGTTGCCTCGGGTGGACTTTCTCGAACGCGCCGTGGTGATCGACGGAACAACCGTCGGCACCTGGAAGCGAACGCTCGCGGCGCGCTCGGTTGTCGTTGAGGTGACCCTGGTGCGAGAACTGTCTCTGGGTGAGAGGTCGGCGCTCGACGTCGTGATCGAGCGGTTTGGGCGCTTCCTCGGTCTGTCGGCGTCCCTCGAATGCTCCGTAGGAACCTGAACGTTCGACGCTCAGAAGACCATGGCGACAAGCGCGATGAGTGGGGGCAGGGTTTCCGCGAGAGCTCCGCTGACCCCTTTGCCGCGCTCGCGACCGAGGGCCATGCGATCGGCGACGAAGAGTACGACGCCGCACAGCACCATGAAGATGCAGATGTAGGCCACGAGGGTTCGTCCCACGGTCTGGTTGCCGGTTGCCCACATGATCACACCGAAGAGCAGGCCGATGGCGAGAAACAGGTTGTAGAAGCCCACACAGAACGACCACAGTTTGATGGCGGGCACATCGGTCGACCGGATAGCGAAGACTCCGGAATGGACGCCGGGCCGGGAGAAAAGTAGTGACTCCCAGACAAAGACGAGGATGTGAACGGCTGCGGCAATTCCCGCGAACACCCAGACCACGATCGTCATGGGGATACCTCAGCCTTCTCGAAGGCAACGTCATGGCGGCTGAGCACCTGGACGATCTGCTCAAGGACCTGGTCCACCGGACGGTCTGTCGGAACTGATGCGTCGAGGTCGGCGTGGAACCTGCCCATTCCGCCGGTGAGGGCGAAGACGAGGAACTTGGTGGACGACGACAGTACCCGGAAGGTGTGGAGCGCGTTCGGCGGGATGGCTATCGAGGAACCTGGCCCGAGTTCGAAGCTCTCGCCGTCCACCACGACGAGAATCTCACCGGTGAGAACGTAGTAGGTCTTCGCCCACCCTGTTCGATGGAAGGGTGTTGGTTCGACGTCGGGTGCGTCAATCTCGAAGATCTCATACGCGTCGTCGGTGTGCTGGCTGTCCACCTTCACGGTGAGCGTCGCGTCCGGTGCGTGCAAGCGGGCTCCCTCGCCCGCGGAGACGTGTTGTGGTGAGTAGCTCATGGCAAAACGTTAGGGCGCCGCCGTGCGCCGGTCGATCCCAGAAATCAGGGAATGACGCGCGACCGACCCGGTGCAATACTGAGGCCATGTGGGAGGAACGTGCCTACCGCGCTCGCCGAGAAATCGCAGCGCTCGCCGCATCCGGTCTGGGTGTGAGCGACCTGCACGCCGAGGCGATTCGCGTCGTCGGCCGCGATGTGAAGACAGAGCTGACCTGCTGGGCCACGCTCGATCCCGAGGCGCTGGTGATCAGCATGATCACCAGCGGAGACCCGCGCATTCCTGTTCAATTCGAACCGTTGCTCGTGGATGCCGAATTCTCGACATCCGAGCCACACTCGTTCTCCGCCATGGCGAAACGCAAAGAGCCGCTCGCGCGTATGTCGGACCTTTCGATGCGAGACCACGACCGGAGCGAACGATTCCAGAATGTCTGGCGACCGCTCGGCCTCGATCAGGAGCTCCGATTGCTGTTCGACTCGGACGGGACATCATGGGGTGCGGCTGGGCTGGTCCGCGCCGGACACGATTTTTCCGCACGCGAACTCGAATACCTCGCCGCTGTGGCGCCGGCCATCGCTACGGCAACCCGAATCGCAGTCAGAACCGATATTGCCGGTCGCACGGCAGGCGCCTCCCCCGCGATCGTGATCCTGAACGCGCAAGGGGAACCGAGGTCAGCGACGCCTGAGGCGCGGGTGTGGGAAGAAAAGCTTAACCAGTGCGACTCGGGTCGGTTTGCCGTGATGATGCGCATCATGGCACAAGGCGCAGCGACCAGCGGTCCCGGCGGGTTCCACACCCGGATGAGTGATGGTCGAGGCGACTGGGCGGTCCTCCAGGCCAGCAGCCTGGTGGGTGGAGAGGAAGACGGGGAGGTCGCCGTCTCGATCGAATCGGTCAGGGGTGAACAGCTCACGTCCATGCTTCTCGTCGCGTACGGGCTGTCGCCGCGGGAAAGTGACGTGTGCATGGAAGTGATGGCCGGGTACCGCACGACCACGATCGCACAACACTTGTTCGTCAGCCCAAACACTGTGCAGGATCACCTCAAATCCGCGTTCGCCAAAGTCGGCGTCCGAAGTCGGGGCGAACTCGTTGCTCGTCTTCAGCCTCGCCCGACAGTGCCGTCCGGAAAGTGATCACGGCGAGATTTACGGGCGAACGACAAAAGCCCGGACATTTCTGTCCGGGCTTTTTCAGTGAGCGATACTGGGATCGAACCAGCGACCTCTTCCGTGTCAGGGAAGCGCGCTACCGCTGCGCCAATCGCTCAAGGTCATTTCATTTTACTACAGAGTGTGTGAGGTGGCGACGGGATTCGAACCCGTGTGGACGGCTTTGCAGGCCGCTGCCTCGCCTCTCGGCCACGCCACCGCGTGTGGGTTTGCCCACATGCCGTGGTCAGTCGTGAGACTGACCCCAAACACTCGAGCGGATGACGAGATTCGAACTCGCGACCCTCACCTTGGCAAGGTGATGCGCTACCACTGCGCCACATCCGCATTGCCTGTATCTCTACCGGCTTTGCTACTCGCATTTCTGCGTGCGTTGAAGACTCTACTTGATGTTTCCCCGAGAAACCAAATCGAGTGGCTCGGGTGCCTTTCGTGTCGTTTTGCGAGCGGATGCCACGGCCAAATGGTTCGCAGGACGTCTCGCGGTCGGCTAACATAAGACGTCGTTGTGAACTCTTTTTTCAGTTCACTACGGGCGATTGGCGCAGTTGGTAGCGCGCTTCCTTCACACGGAAGAGGTCATCGGTTCGAGTCCGGTATCGCCCACTTACACCAGGTCCGCGGAACTTCGCGGACCTTTGTCGTTTCCGGGTTCGTGCACACGATCCAGAACACCCTCGGCGCGCTGCGTCTTTCCCGCGTCCGCGCCGCCGAGAGCAACTCGAGAAGCAGCACCGTGGCGGCGTTCGTGTGCGATAACGACGCCCCAACCCCGTCTCGACCAGGCGGCGTGGCTGGGATCACGCCCGCCTCACTCGGATGATTCGTTCTCGCGCAGATCGCGTTGCTGGGATGGGGCTGGCGTTCCTTCGTCACCGGGCAGAATTCGGATAACCACCGACTCTGACAGCGGTCGACGTCGTGCGGCACGCACGGCTCGGTATCTGTCGCCATACTTTCGCTCGAGAGCCTCCTCGATGATCTGACGGCTCTCCGGGTCATCGACGACGAATCCCGTCGCCCTGACAATCGTGGCGCGTTCGGAAACAGTGCCGGTGCGGTCGCAGGCCGTGAGTTCAACTGACGAGTTTCTCCGGATGCGTTTCACCTTGCCAGACGCCCCTGACGTCGTGACCAGCAGTCCGCCCAGGCCGCCAGCTACCCAAACCGGCGTCGACACGGGAGCTCCCGAGGCCCGAAACGTTGTCAACAGAATGTACGGCTCGACAGAGAGGGCGGTGAGTGCGGAGCCGGTCATGTCTGTTGAGCCTAACCGCCACAAACTGAGGGCCGTGCCGCGGAGTGTACGTCCGTGTCGCGGCCCTCAGTCGGTAACGGGGGTCAGCCGAGGTGCTTCTTCAGCAACGGGCTGGAGACCGTCACTTTGGTGAGCTTGCCGACGGGTTGGGGGTTGCCCGCTTCGTCCGTCAGGAAGGCGTCTCTCGTGACGTAGATGCTTGTGCCGACGAGTTCGATGGCCGCAGGTGACACCACCGGGAGCGCGGCCACTGGCTTGCCTCCCCACGGAAGAACTACGGAGACCTGTCCTGCGCCATTTGCTCCGCCAAACATCTCGGCGACGAAGATCGCGCCGGTCCGCTGTGACACAGCCAGTCCCGTAGGCCCGACGAAGCCCGTGGCGACCGTGGCCACCTGGCCTGACGTCGGATTCACCTTCACAACAGACCCGCGCATTCCGAGACTTGCGTCCTCAGGGCCACCAGGGAGGGACGTGACATACAGCCAGCCGTCAGGGCCGACCTCCACGTCTGTCGGTACCCCTTCAAACCGGTAGGACGCACCGGCAACACAGGCCGGGAAGCCCGCTTTGGCGGCCAGCTCAGCAGACACCACAACCGGTGCAGTTGGCGGCAGAACGGCGACAGTCGAGACGGCGCCGTCGTAGCCCGCCTTCAGGATGGCGTTCGCCCCTGCGTCCGCTACGTAGACTCCGGCAGACGTCGCGGCCGATGCATACGGGTGGGTATCAACGATGCCCGTGTAGGTGGCAGGACCAAGCGGCCCGGTCGGATCGAACTGGTCGGCGCACGACTGGGGCAGATCAACGAAGCCGTACGTGTTCACCTGGTCAGGGTTGATGGTGTTCTCGTGCTCCCACAGGTCCGCCACCTCAACAGGAGCCCCCTGTCCTGTGACACTCATCAGGACGGCGCTTGAGTGCAGGGCAGGCTCAACCTGTGCGTAGTAGACCGTGCCGTCCCGGCTGGAAACAGCACTGAGCTCAAAGTTTGGCGCGCTCGCTACCGTTGAGGTCGACCGGTCGGGGTTGACCTTCGTCAGTTCCCCGATGAAGCTCTGCGTGACGTAAGAGGCGCCGGAAGCGTCGACGTCGAGCGAGAACGGTGTGACCAGTCCACTGGCCAGAGTGGATTGCGAAATGCGGACTGGTGGTGCTGGCGCAGCGCTCGCCGGAGCGGCGATCGCGACAGTTGCGAGAACGGCGGCTGCGGTCACCGCTGTCACTGGTAGATATTTCACTTCAGTACTCCCTTGCTTCATTCCAAACAGAGAAGCCACGAGGTCATCGCTGGGATTTGTGCTGGGGCAGGAGTGCTGGGCAGAAGGACTAGCGCATCATCGCGAGTCGTTCATGATTCTCTCTCACATTTGCGAAAGCGTACTCACGAAACCATCTCTTGTCGAGGCTCAGCGTCGACAGAAAGATAACTGGTCGTTACGAGGATGGGGCGGTGGTCCGATGCGCCGCGAGGGAGCGTTTTAACTTCATCGATACCCATGTTGACCGAGGTGACAAAGTCGAAGTGCCCGCGGAAAATCTTGTAACGGGAGTACGTCCGAGCGTTACTCAGTGAGAGCTCGTAACCCATTTCCTGAATGCGCCGGCGCAGATTGTTCTTGAAAATCGGGTAATTGAAATCGCCGACCATCACTGTGGGGATGCCCGCGGCAAGGGAACCCAACTCTCGATGCGCCGTCGAGATCTGCTTCCGACGGAGGGAATTAGGCGCGGTCAGCGGTGCAGCGTGGAACGACGCGATGAGAATCTCACGCTCGGCTTCTTTGTCG
Source organism: Mycetocola zhadangensis (assembly GCF_003668565.1). Lineage (GTDB taxonomy): Bacteria > Actinomycetota > Actinomycetes > Actinomycetales > Microbacteriaceae > Mycetocola_A > Mycetocola_A zhadangensis. The sequence continues at coordinate 913,520 of NZ_RCWJ01000001.1, read as the reverse complement.
TAGAGACGAGAAGCAATCAAACGCTCGTTGGCCGGAGAGAACAACCTGTCGTGCAGGGACTTCTTGAGCTCGAAAGCAGTGGTGTCGCCGATTGTGAAACGCTCGTCATTGACGTAGATGGCCAATCCGAGCCGATTTGCCTTGGTTGCGTCGGCGAGTCGAAGGTGCCCGACCCTGTCAGGCAACAGCACGGCATCCGCTTCCTGGAGGCAAAGCACATCAACATCGTAAAGATGCTCGATGTCGACGAGCTCAGCGCTGGCGGCGTGCTTTCGAAGGTTATAACTGACGATCTTAATGAGCTATCCCCCGGTCAGGTGAATGTGTGGATGCACAATTGTAGTGAGGCAAGTTCGCGAGTTGGCACCAAATTCAATGCCAACCGTAAAGGTCGCGCAGAGCGGCTGCGACACGCACGAACGCGCTCTTGTCGATGGCGGATGCCTCGCGACGCATGCCAGCGGGGAGAACCCGGAACACTCGATCAATGTTGGCCCAGCTCTGGCGTCCCTGAGCGTCCCACGGTCCGCTGCCAACGGGAATATAGTCCCGCGAGCCATCGTGGGGTTTCGAGGTGAGCTGCACAGCGAGTCGAGTCCCGCCCGGCTCCTCCGCGACGATGAGGACCGGGCGGTCCTTGCCCCGGCCATCACGCTCTTCGAACGGCACCCAGGTCCACACAATCTCGCCAGGGTCGGGATCACCGTCTGTTGATGGAACGTACGTCATCCGGACCCGGCCGATCGCCGCTGGGTCAACTTCCACTGTGGCTGAGTCGCCAAACCTGCCTGGCTCTTCCATGCCGGACGCCGCTGTCTTGCCCTCGGCGTGCGGCGACGGCGAAGGCGTTTGGCGGGAGGGTGTCGTTGACCGCCCGATCGCCGACGAGACGAGCGAACGGATGACGTCGCCGAACCTGCTCACTCCGAACCCTTCTCTCGACGCTCTGATCTCGCGTCTCTGCCCGGCCCATCCTAGTTCCCGTGCCTGGTGCCGTGGACGCCAGAACGGGACGCCACCGGTTGGTGGCGCCCCGTCCCTAATGAACTTCCGAGGGGTTAGACGACCTCGAGGGCGTAGCCCTCCTCGCCGTGCACGCTGGTGTCCACTCCGGCGATTTCGTCTTCGTTCTTGACGCGGAAACCGAGCGTCTTCTGGATTGCGAATCCGATGATGAAGGCAACGACGAAGGAGTAAGCGAGAACCGCGAGTGCTGCGATCACCTGAACGATGAGCTGCTCGAATCCGCCGCCGACGAACAGGCCGGTCTCGGTGGCGAAGAAGCCCAGGTACAGGGTTCCGACGAGGCCACCGACGAGGTGGATGCCGACAACATCGAGCGAGTCGTCAAAGCCGAGCTTGAACTTGAGCTCAACCGCGAGTGCGCAGATCGCTCCGGTGATCACGCCGAGGAGCAGCGCCCAGCCGGGCGTCAGGTTGGCGCAGGCCGGTGTGACCGCGACGAGACCGGCGACTGCACCCGATGCTGCTCCGACGCTCGTGGCCTTGCCGTCCTTGAATTTTTCGATGACGAGCCAGCCGATGATGGCAGCTGCCGTGGCGCCAAGCGTGTTGATGACGATCAGTCCAACGTTCTCAAGACCGTTGAGCCACTCAGCACCCGCGTTGAAGCCGAACCAGCCGAACCAGAGGATCGATGCTCCCAGGAGGGTAAGAGGAACGTTGTGCGGCTTCTGAATTCCCTTCTGGAATCCAACGCGCTTGCCGAGGACGAGAGCGAGCGCGAGGGCCGCGGCACCCGCGTTGATGTGGACGGCGGTACCACCCGCGTAGTCGATGACACCGATGCCGGCGTCTTCACCGAAGAGCGTCGTTCCGAGGTTCATGATCCAGCCGCCGCCCCACACCCATGCGGCGATCGGGAAGTAGCCGACCGTGGCGAAGATGCCAGCGAAGATCATCCAGGAACCGAACTTGGCCCGGTCGGCGATCGCACCGGAGATGAGGGCGATGGTGATGATCGCGAAGGTTGCGCCGTATGTGGCACCGAGCAGGTCGGTGTTGCCAGACTCGCCCTGCGAGAGGGCGGTGAGCCCGAAGTCAGAGAAGGGGTTGCCCGCGAAGTCGGCCGGGCTGGTCACGGCGCTCATGTTGAATCCGTAGAGAATCCACAAAACAGTGATGAGGCCGAGCGCCCCGAAGCTCATCATCATCATGCTGATGACGCTCTTCGCCTTGACGAGGCCGCCGTAGAAGAATGCGACGCCGGGAGTCATCAGCAGCACAAGTGCGGTAGCTGTGATCCCCCAGGCAATGCTGCCGGTGTCCATATTGTGTCCTTAGTTCTCTCGAGTGCATCGGGCTGACCGAGACTGACGCGCTGTGCGCTTGTCGGTGTGGAATCAGCATGCGCGTCGGAGGTTTCGGACGCGGTGCACTCGATGTTTCAGGACTGTTACGTGCGGCCCGGCTGTGTAAAAACCGTGTTACGCGGGGCTAGGAACCTCTGGTCAGGGCGATCATCCGCGACATGGCGCGCAGGTACTTCTTGCGGTACCCGCCGGAGAGCATGTCGCCGCCGAACACCTCATCAAGCGGAACACCCGTGGCGTGAATCGGAATCTGCGCGTCGTAAACCCTGTCGATGAACGCAACAAGGCGAAGCGCCTCGGTCTGTGATGACAGCTCGTGCACGTCTCGGAGCCCGATCGCGCCGACGCCGGCGAGCAACTTGATGTAGCGCGACGGGTGCACACCGGCGAGGTGGGTGATCACCGTGTCGAAGCTGTCGTCTGTGACCGTCAGCCCCGAACTGGTTGCTCCCTCAAGCCGGGCGTCGTACTCAGCAGGGGTGATCGCCTCAGCGTGCCCCTCCATCGACCGTCGGCGATAGTCTTCCCCGTCGATCCGCAGGGTCGTGAAATGCCCCGACATGGCGTGGATCTCCCGAAGGAAGTCCGCCGCGGCGAACCGCCCCTCGCCGAGGGCATTGGGCGGCGTGTTCGATGTGGCTGCGATTCGAGTTCCGGATGCCACCAACTCGGTAAGCAGGCGGGTTATCATCATCGTGTCGCCCGGGTCGTCCAGTTCAAACTCGTCGATGCACAGAAGGGTCGACCCGCGAAGGGACTCAACAGCGTTCGCATAGCCGAGGGCGCCAACCAGCGCCGTGTACTCGATGAACGTGCCGAAATACTTGCGCGGCCCGGGAGCCGCGTGCCACAGCGCTGCGAGCAGGTGGGTTTTGCCGACGCCGAATCCGCCGTCGAGATAAACGCCTGGTTTCACGTCAGGCGTCTTCTTCTTCCGCCCGAAGAACCCGCCAGACGACTTCGTCACTCCCCAACTCCCGGCGAACGCGCTCAACAACTCGACGGCTTCCTGCTGCGACGCAAACGCTGGGTCCGGTCGATAACTCTCGAAGCTGGCATCCGTGAACTGAGGTGGTGGAGTTAAACTCGCCGCAATCTCAGCTCCTGTGGTCTCTGGGTTGCGGTCAGCGATGCTTACTCGAACAGAAGACTGTGAGTTTGTCATGGGAGAATACCTCGTGTGTCGAAGTCTTACGGCGCGTAAAACTTCAGCCGCAATCGTGCGTAAATTCAGCTCAGGGAGCCGAGTTTCCAGCCTAATCCCCCGCGTGCCGCGCCCGGAACGCAGCGGGTCAATTCCCGGAGGTACCCCATTCCTGTCGAAACCGACGCCACCAGCGACAAGTTCGCCGCTTACGCTCACCCCGACCGCCTGGTCACCGCGGACTGGCTCGAGGAACGACTGGGCCAGCCCGGACTCGTCGTTGTCGAATCCGACGAGGACGTTTTGCTCTACGAAATCGGACACATCCGCGGTTCGGTCAAGGTTGACTGGCACACCGATCTCAACGACCCGGTACAGCGGGACTACATCGACGGTGCTGCGTTCGCCGAGCTGATGAGCGAGAAGGGCATCGCCCGCGACGACACGGTCGTGATCTACGGCGACAAAAACAACTGGTGGGCCGCGTACGCACTCTGGGTATTCACCCTCTTCGGGCACTCGGACGTTCGTCTCCTCGACGGCGGTCGAGACAAGTGGATCTCCGATGGACGATTGATGACGACGGATGCCACGGAGCGGCCGCGGACCGAATACCCGGTTGTCGAACGAAACGACTCCTCCATCCGTGCATACAAGGACGACGTGCTCGCCCACCTCGGTAAGCCGCTCATCGACGTGCGTTCACCCGAGGAGTACAGCGGTGAGCGCACAACGGCTCCTGCGTACCCCGAAGAGGGCGCCCTGCGCGCCGGCCACATTCCTACAGCGAGGAGCGTGCCGTGGTCGCAGGCCGTCGCACCTGACGGAACCTTCAAGCCGCTCGACGAGTTGAACTCCGTCTACCGGGACGGAGCGGGATTGTCCGACGGAGACGACGTCGTGGCCTACTGCCGCATCGGGGAACGGTCCAGCCACACCTGGTTCGTGCTGCACCACCTGCTTGGCTTCGAAAACGTGCGCAACTACGACGGCTCATGGACCGAGTGGGGCAGCGCCGTTCGGGTGCCGATCGCCGTCGGTACCGAACCGGGCGAGCTGGCCTGAGGATCCGATGACTGACGCAGCGCTACCCGACCAGCTGGCCGAAATTCGCGACGACTTCCTCGAACTCGACGAGAAGTCGCGACTTCAGCTCCTGCTCGAGTTTTCGCAGGAACTCCCTGACCTGCCGGCGAAATACGCCGATCACCCGGATCTGCTTGAGCGGGTTGTTGAGTGCCAGTCGCCCGTTTACATCTTTGTCGACGTCGAGTCGGACGCCGTTCACCTGCACGCAACGGCACCGCGCGAGTCGCCGACCACCCGCGGGTTCGCCAGCATCCTCGCTCAAGCGGTCGACGGCCTGACCCCGGCTGACGTGCTCGCAATTCCCGATGATTTTCCGCAAATGCTCGGCCTCACCCGCGTGGTTTCCCCGCTTCGGCTCAACGGCATGAACGGAATGTTGCGCCGCACCAAACGCCAGTTGGCCGAGCGTATCGCCGACTAGGCTCGCTCAGTCGCCGGCCAGCCAGTCCCGGATGGCCGATGTCCACCTGGCTTCGTCGAAGTTCCAGAGCTTGGTGTGGCGAGCCGTTTCGAACGGCACAAACGTGACCAGGTCACTGCGGAGTGTTGCGAGCTCGTGGGCAGCATCCGCGGGAACAAAACCGTCATCGTCGCTGTGCAGCACGAGCATTGGCTTGTTGAGCTCGCCAGAGCGACGCACCATGTCGAGCGCCGGAAAGTTCACGACTGTGTCAAGGCCGGTGAGTGAACGACCCCAATGATTGCTGATGGCCGCGATTGCCGCACGACGCACGAAAACGGGGATCCTGCCCGCATCGGCCTGGTACTCGAGCACACTCCCCCAATCGACAACGGCCGACTCCAGGATGATTCCGGAGATGAGGTCAGCGCGGTCAGCGCGAAGCGAGGCCTGAAGCGAGATGGCGCCGCCCATCGACCAACCCATCAGAACCACCGAGGTTGCACCGTGCTGAGCGGCGAACGCGATGGCCGCGTCAACGTCCTCCCACTCGGTGTCGCCGAGGCCGTACAGGCCGTCGCCGCTCTGCGGTGCGTCGCCGTCGTTGCGATACGACACGAGGAGGGTGGTGTACCCGGCGTCGTGCAGAACAGGAACCGCGCGCAGGCACTCGCTCCGGGTTGTTCCCCGGCCGTGTACCGCGATAACCCAGCGATCGGTATCGACGGGAAACAGCCACGCGGGCGCCGGGCCCACCGGAGTCTGGATGGTCTCGTCGCGCCAGTCCAGGTTCAATTGCTCGGGGTGAGAGTAGAACCATCCGCTGAACGTCGCCGGCCCCGACTCGGCGACACCCTCAAGCTCGCTCGCCGGGGTCAGCAGGGTGCGTGTCACGGTTGAGGCATCCGAACGGAGAATTGGCCCGAGCTGCAGATACCGGTCGTCCGCCCCGAACCACAGCCCGTACCGGCCGGGTAACGCCGTATCCGGGTTGCGGCCAAGCGTGATCGTCCCCTCGGCTCGGTCGAGCGCGAGAACATCGGTCTCACGCGCGCGCTTCCGTGCGGGGGTCACCACGCGGCGAGCGACCGTCGAGACCAGGAAAACGGATGCCGTCGCTGCGGTCACGAGGAAGCCTCCGAGGGCGAGCGACGCTCGCAGCATCTGTCTTTGCGGTCGTCTGGCAGGCTCGACGGCGTGGCTGTGTCGTTTCATTGGCAAGTAACTCTAGTCTGCAATCGTGGCTGACAGACCAACAGACGCGGAGCTCCCTGCGCCGTTCGCGCGCGCACTGGAATCCGTGCGCCGCGCCCAGGCGCGCGACGAGCTCAGTGTGCACGAAATCCCGGCGCCGAACAACCTTGCGCCGTACTCCGTCGCGCTGGCCGCTGACGTGACTCCGACCAGGCACGGTGCCGACTCCGAGCTCGGTACAGGGCGATTCATCCTCCTCTACGACCCGGCGGAGCCGGAGGCGTGGGGCGGCCCGTTCCGCGTCGTGTGCTTCGCTCAGGCCCCGCTCGAAACGGAGATCGGACTCGACCCCTTCCTGGCCGAAGTGGCCTGGTCCTGGCTCGTCGACGCCCTTACTGCCCGCGGCGCGAAGTATGCGTCCCCGTCCGGCACAGCCACCAAGATCCTCTCGACCGGGTTCGGCGAACTCGCCGATCAGCCCGATGGCGCCCAGATCGAGTTGAGGGCGTCCTGGACGCCTCTCGAAGACGACGTGTCCTCCCACGTCGAAGGCTGGGGTGAGCTGCTGTGCATGCTCGCCGGGCTTCCGCCAACAACCGAAGGTGTAACCCTGTTGTCAACCCGCAGGACGGCACGTGACTGACCGTCACGTCATCGATACCGAGGCCGAGTACCTCGATGCAGTCGCACAGATTTTCAACGGACACGGACCGGTCGCCGTCGACGCTGAACGAGCAAGCGGTTACCGCTACTCACAGCGCGCCTACCTGATCCAGGTGTTTCGACGCGGTGCAGGCGTCTTCCTCTTCGACCCGCCGGCAATCGGCCGGTTTGACGTACTGAACGAGGCGATTCGGGACGAGGAGTGGATCATTCACGCCGCGAGCCAGGACCTGGCCTGCCTCCGAGAGGTTGGACTCGACCCGACACGCGTGTTTGACACCGAGCTGGCCGGTCGGCTGCTTGGCCTTCATCGGGTCGGTCTCGGAGCTGTCGTTGAGGAGCTCCTCGGCATCCATCTCGCCAAGGAACACTCAGCTGCTGACTGGTCGACGCGTCCGCTGCCGGAAACCTGGCTCGAGTACGCGGCACTCGATGTTGAACTCCTCGTCGATGTGCGCGACAAACTCGACGAGATGCTCGTCGAGTCGGGCAAAGAGCAGATCGCTCGCGAGGAGTTCGAGGCAACCCGCATGCGGCAGCCCAAGGCGAGCCGTCAGGATCCCTGGCGACGGCTCTCCGGACTCCACGGCGTCCGCGGCGCACGAAATCTCGCCGTTGCACGCGAGCTGTGGACGGCGAGGGATGCCCTCGCTCGCGAACGAGACGTCGCTCCAGGCAGGCTCGTTCCCGATGCGTCGCTCGTCGCCGTCGTGAAAGCGCAACCGCGGTCAAGCGCTGCGCTTGCCGCTCTTCGCGACTTCAAGGGACGCGCGAGCCGCACAGACCTGTCGGTGTGGTGGAACGCAGTTGAACGCGGGCTCACCACCGACGACCCGCCGCCCCTGCGCCCGGCCGCCAGCGACGTACTGCCCCCGGCTCGGGCCTGGTCCGAGCGCAACCCGGAGGCCGATGCGCGGCTCAAGGCCGCGCGAACCTCGCTCACCCTCGTGGCCGAGTCGCTGTCCATCCCGCTCGAGAACGTCCTCACGCCCGAGACTCTTCGCCGAGTGGCATGGACTCCGCCCGAGCCGCTGTCCGTTGAGGCGGTGGGTGACGCCCTGCGCGAGCTCGGCGCCCGTGCGTGGCAAATTGAAGCTACCGTACAGACGATCGTCGATGCCTTTGTAGAAGGTGACCAAAAGGCATCCGAACTGCAGAAAAGCGAGTCGTAGGAAGAGTCAAAGGATGCGGCGGCGTTTTTTCCCGCTCCTAGGATCGAGTTCGTATCCGAGAATTGGGAGGCAAAGTGGCCGAAATAGCTGACGTCTTTTTTGTTGATGGAGTGCGAACCCCCTTTGGTCGCGCCGGACAAAAAGGCATGTACTGGAACACCCGCGCAGACGACCTGGTCGTGAAGGCCATGATCGGTTTGCTTGAGCGCAACCCGGACGTGCCGAAGGACCGCATCGACGAGGTGGCGATCGCCGCCACGACGCAGCAGGGCGACCAGGGACTCACGCTCGGCCGCACGACAGCTCTCCTCGCCGGACTGCCGCAGTCCGTTCCTGGATATGCGATCGACCGGATGTGTGCTGGCGCGATGACCGCTGTCACGCAGGTGGGTAGCGCTATTGGCTTTGGCGCGTACGACTTCGCGATCGCCGGAGGCGTCGAGCACATGGGACGGCACCCGCTCGGAGCCGACGCCGACCCGAACCCGCGGTTCCTCACGGAGAAGCTTGTCTCAGCAGACGCACTCGACATGGGTAAGACCGCCGAGCGCATCCACGACCGTTTCCCCCACCTGACCAAGGAGCGCGCTGACCGCTTCGGCATGCGCAGCCAGCACAAACTGCAGGCAGCGTACGACGCCGGGAAGATCCAGCCCGACCTCATTCCGGTCGCCATCAAGAGCGAGACCGGCTGGGGACTTGCGACCCGCGACGAGGGAACACGGCCGGAGACAACCATGGAAGGGCTCGCCAATCTCAAGACGCCGTTCCGCGCGCACGGCCGTGTCACCGCCGGCACCGCATCTCCCCTCACCGACGGTGCAACCGTGAGCTTGCTCGCCGGCGGTTCAGCGGTGAAGGAATTCCGCCTCAAGCCGAAGATGCGCATGGTGAGCTTCGCATTTGCCGGTGTTGAACCGGAGATCATGGGCATCGGCCCTGTGCCGTCGACGGAGAAGGCGCTCAGAAAGGCCGGACTGACGATCGACGACATCGGTCTCTTCGAGCTCAACGAAGCGTTCGCCATCCAGGTGCTCTCGCTGCTCGATCACTTCGGTATCGACGATGACGACCCACGAGTCAACCAGTGGGGCGGTGCCATCGCGGTCGGGCACCCGCTCGCCGCGTCCGGCGTTCGCCTGATGAACCAGTTGGCTGCGCAGTTCGCTGAGCGTCCTGACGTGCGTTACGGCCTCACCGCCATGTGCGTTGGTCTCGGCCAGGGCGGAAGCGTCATCTGGGAAAACCCGAACTGGAAGGGAAAGAAGTAACCGCGATGACCGATTACTCCACACTCGACTTCTCCCCGCTCGTCGAACTGAGCGCCGATGAGGTTGTCACCCACTCCTTCGTTCGCGATGTGACCCTGGCAGGTGGCCGGACGATCGCACTCGTGACTCTCGACAACGGTCGTGACCACACCCGCCCGAACACCTTCGGGCCGAACACACTGCTCGAACTCGGCAAGGTTCTCGACGAACAGCGGGAGCGCGCTGCGCGCAAAGAGATCGATGCGGTCGCCGTCACCGGAAAGCCTTTCATCCTCGCCGCTGGCGCCGACCTCAGCAAGGTCAGTGAAATTGAGTCGCGCGAGACGGCTGTGCTCCTCGGCCAGCTGGGCCACTTCGTATTCAACAAGCTCGACACCCTCGGAGTGCCGTCGTTTGTGTTCATCAACGGGCTCGCTCTCGGTGGCGGCCTCGAGATCGGGCTCCACGCTACCTACCGCACCGTCGATGCCTCAGCACCGGCGATCGCGCTTCCCGAGGTCTTCCTCGGCCTCATCCCTGGTTGGGGTGGCGCCTACCTACTGCCGAACCTCATCGGCATCGAGAACGCGCTCAAGGTCGTCATTGAGAACCCCCTCAAGATGAACCGCATGCTCAAGGGCCCTGACGCTTTTGAGCTCGGTATTGCGGACGCCATGTTCCCTGCGGCGACGTTCCTCGAGGATTCGCTGCGCTGGGCCGGCGCCGTTCTCGACGGCTCAACCAAGGTGACGCGCAAGAACCAGCCGGGCAAGGTGGAGCGGCTCGTCAAATGGGACGCGGCCGTGAGCATCGCACGCAAGATGCTCGAGTCGAAGATCGGCTCAGTGCCGAAGGCGCCGTACCTCGCACTTGACCTGCTCAAGGCCGCGAAGAGCGGTAGCCGTTCCGAGGGCTTCGAGCGCGAAGACCGCGCTCTGGCTGAACTCTCAACCGGCGACCAGTTCCACGCCAGCAACTACGCATTCAACCTCGTGCAGAAGCGCGCCAAGCGACCCGCGGGCGCTCCGGATAAAGCGTTGGCCCAGAAAGTCACGAAGATCGGTGTGATCGGCGCCGGTCTGATGGCCAGCCAGTTCGCACTGCTGTTCGTTCGCCGCCTCCAGGTTCCCGTCGTGATTACCGACCTCGATCAGGGTCGCGTCGACAAGGGACTCGACTACATCCGCGGCGAGATCGCCACGCTCCTGGGCAAGAAGCGTATCTCCCCCGATGAAGCGAACCGGCTGAACGCCCTCATCTCCGGCACAACGAACAAGAGCGACTTCGCCGACTGCGACTGGGTGATCGAGGCTGTCTTCGAAGAACTCGGCGTCAAGCAGGACGTCTTCGCCGACGTTGAGCAGTACATCTCTGAGACAGCGATCCTCGCCACAAACACCTCGTCGCTGTCTGTCGAGGAGATCGGCGCCAAGCTGGCGCATCCGGAACGGCTCGTCGGTTTCCACTTCTTCAACCCGGTCGCGGTGATGCCGCTCATCGAGGTTGTCAAAACTCCGAAAACAACGGACGAAGCACTGGCAACGGCAATGGCCACCGCGAAGAACCTGCGCAAGAACGCGGTCATCACCCGCAACACGCCCGGCTTTGTCGTCAACCGTGTGCTGGCCAAGGTGCTCGGCGAGGCGATGTTCGCCGTTGACTCCGGAACGAGCTTTGCAACGGTCGACGAGGCACTCGCGCCGCTCGGCCTGCCGATGCCGCCATCGCAGCTGCTCGATCTGGTTGGACTCAAGGTCGGTGCGCACGTGCTCGACACCCACCACGCTGCCTTCCCTGAGCGGTTCTACCGCAGCGACAACCTGCACAAGCTCGCTGAATATGGCACGTTGCTTGAGAAGGACTCGAAGGGCAAGGTGAAGGGCTTCGACAAGGGCGCGCTGAAGGTCGTCTCCGGTGGCAAGACCCCTTTGACAACGGATGCCATTTTGCGGCGTCTCGAGGATGGCCTGGCTGATGAGATCCACCGGATGCTCGACGACCAGGTGGTTGAGGCCCCGGAGGACATCGACCTGTGCATGATCCTCGGAGCCGGCTGGCCATTCCACATGGGCGGTGTGACACCGTACCTCGACCGCACAGGTGCGAGCCAGCGTGTCTTTGGCGGGACATTCCACGATCCGGAGATCCGTGGCATCCGCTAGTTAAATAACTGCAACGAGGAAACGCCCAGCTCTTCCGCTGGGCGTTTTCTCGTTAACCGGGCGATACCTCGTGCGGGTACGCGGCTGCGCGGTGCTGGAACGCGAGGATCGCCGGGTTCTGGATGACGCCGTCACGAATTTCGACGGCGCGACGGATGGTTTCGTTCTGGTCGTCGTCGGTCGGACCGTCCATGACCGTGCGAAGGAACGGCAGAAGGGCTTCGCTGATCTCCCAGGTGGCGGAGTTCCACAGGTGGGACGGTGTGTGGTCGACGGCGTAGTAGCTGATGTGGTCGCCGACCTCGACGAGGGGCTCGTCGAAGGTCGTCATCTTCGCCCACTCGAACCCCATGGCCTCATCACATGACACGTCGATCAGCAGGCTGCCTGGGGTGAACAGAGCGAGGTCGTCTGTTGTCACGTAGATCATCGGGTCGTTCGGATCCTGGAGCGAACAGTTCACGACGATGTCGTGCTGTGCCAAGAAAGGTGCGAGCGGTTTTCTGCCGTCGTCAGTGAGTACCGCAGAGAGAAATGCGCCGTCATCGTCCTGGGCGAACTGGACGATCGTTGCGGAGTGGATGGGCGCGCTCACTGCCGCACGCTCGCGGCTGGTCAGCACGGTGACGTCGTGAACGCCGAGGGCGTTGAGCGCGGTGACCGCTCCCCTGGCCGTCGCTCCAAAGCCAATCACGACGGCGTTGAGGCGCCGTCCATAGTCGCCGGAGGATCCGACAAGCTCGAGTGCGTGGAGGACCGCAGCGTAGCCGGCGATCTCGTTGTTCTTGTGGAACACGTGCAGGGCGAAGCTGCCCTCCCGCGTCCAGTGGTTCATGGCCTCGAACGCGATCAGCGTGAGTTTGTTGTCGATGGCGAGCTGAGTCAGTTCTGGGTCCTGGACACAGTGCGGCCAGCCCCAGAGCGTCTGTCCATCGCGAAGCTCTGCGAGGTCGGCTGCCTGCGGTTTCGGGAGGACGACAATGTCGGAGCGGCTCAACACCTCAGCGCGAGGGAGCACGGCCGCGACGAGCCCGCGAAGAGTGGCGTCCGAAACCCCGAATCGCGCCCCGTAGCCCTCTTCGACAACCATCCGTGCGCGGAGGTCGTCCTCGATTCGTTCGAAGTGCAATGGGTGGATCGGGAGGCGCCGCTCGTGCTTTTTTCGCGACGTGGCCAAGACGCCGAGCGTTCGGAAGTCGGTGGCTGGTGCGGCGTGAATTGACCTGTCGGTCATGAGTCTCCTTGAGCAAGATCAGCGTTGAACGTGCCTCAGAGACTACGCCACAGCGGCGTCGGCGAGCCGCCTACGCCTGTTCGCTGTTCTCTCGCTCGTTCGCGGGCTCCCGCTCGTCAGCGTGAGAAACGGGCCGTGCGACCGGAATGCGACTTCCGAGAACCTGGGCAACAACATCGCGCGCAATCTGCTGGCCGGTGAGACCAGCGTCGAACATGATCTGCTCGCGAGTGGCGTGCGAAATGAACGAGTCAGGCAGACCGAGTTCGTCGACTGCCGTGTCAACGCCGGCGCTGCGAAGGTCCTGTCGGATTCGTGTTCCAATCCCGCCGACGCGAATACCGTCTTCGATCGAGATCACGAGCCGGTGCGTGCGGGCCAGTTCGATGACGCTCTGCGGCACAGGCACCACCCAGCGAGGGTCGATAACCGTTGCGCCGATACCCTGGGCCTCCAGGCGGCGGGCGACGTCGAGACCGATGTCGGCCATCGGGCCGACCGTGACGATGAGGACGTCGGGCTTTTCGCTCTCGTAGAGCACGTCGACCTTGTCGGCCGTGCGTCGGAGTGCCGGGATGGGCGCTTGCACGTTGCCCTTGGGAAAGCGAAGCACAGTTGGTGCGTCGTCGACGGCGACGGCTTCGGCGAGCTCCTCCTGCAGGCGCTCGGCGTCACGAGGGGCGGCGAGGCGGATGCCGGGAACGAGCTGAAGGATAGCGAGATCCCAGATGCCGTGGTGGGAGGGGCCGTCCGGTCCGGTGACGCCAGCGCGGTCCAGTACGAAGGTGACACCCGCCTTATGCAGCGCGATGTCCATCAGGATCTGGTCGAATGCACGGTTGACGAATGTCGCGTAGATGGCGACGACAGGGTGTAACCCTCCGAAAGCGAGGCCAGCGGCGCTTGTCGCGGCGTGCTGCTCGGCGATGCCAACGTCGTGCACCCGGTTAGGGAATCGCTCAGCGAATTTGTGCAGCCCGGTTGGGCGAAGCATGGCGGCGGTCAGCCCGACAATCTTCTCGTTCTTCTCTGCGAGCGAGACGAGGGTGTCGCTGAAGACCCCCGTCCAGGACTGGCCGCTGCTTGCCGAGATCGGTTCACCGGTGATCGGGTCGATCTTTCCGACGGCATGGAACTGGTCGGCCTCGTCATCGACGGCCGGGGCGTAGCCCTTGCCCTTTTGCGTTATGGCGTGAACGATGACGGGCGCGCCATAGCTTTTCGCCTGCTCGAGCGCTTCCTGCATGGCGTGGAGGTCGTGACCGTCAACGGGGCCGATGTACTTGATGTCCAGGTTCGAGTACAGCGCTTCGTTGTTGCTGAAGCGGCTGAGGAACCCGTGGGCGCCGCCCCGCACGCCGCGGTAGACAGCGCGTCCAGGGGCACCGAGGCGGTCGAACATGCGCTGGCTGGTGAGGTAGAGATCCTTGTAGGCCCGACGTGTGCGCACGGTGTTGAGGAACCGTGCCATGCCGCCGATCGTTGGCGCGTAGGAGCGGCCGTTGTCGTTCACAACGATGATGAGGCGACGGGTGTTGTCGTCGCTGATGTTGTTGAGCGCTTCCCAGGTCATTCCACCGGTGAGGGCGCCGTCGCCGACAACTGCAACAACGCTGCGCTCGGTCTGCCCTGTCATCTCGAAGGCGCGGGATATTCCGTCAGCCCAGCTCAGTGAACTCGAGGCGTGTGAGCTTTCCACGATGTCGTGGGGTGACTCGCTGCGCTGGGGATAGCCGGCGAGTCCGCCGCGCTCGCGCAGGTTTTCAAAGTTCTGGCGACCAGTGAGCAACTTGTGCACGTAGGACTGGTGGCCGGTGTCGAAGACAATGGCGTCGTTCGGCGAGTCAAACACCCGGTGGATCGCGAGGGTCAATTCGACAACACCGAGGTTGGGCCCGAGGTGCCCGCCTGTGCGCGAGACCTCGCTGACCAGGAAGGTACGAACCTCCGCGGCCAGTTGCACGAGTTGATCCTTCGAGAGGGCATCGAGGTCACGTGGACCTCGGATCGACTCAAGAAGACCCATTCGAACTCCCAACATTTCTGCCATCGCTGGTGCGATCGGCGCGCTCCACTCTACGCGCTGCCCCTGAGCGTTTCCGGTTGGAATCGTTCAGGGGCAGCCGTGAGAGGTGGTGCTTTCTTAGACGAGGCTCCGCAGAACGTACTGCAGGATGCCACCGTTGCGGTAGTAGTCCGCTTCACCCGGGGTGTCGATCCGTACGACAGCGTCGAACTCAACCGGCTGCTTGCCCTCCGGCGAGTGCTCGGTCGGCTCTGCGACGACGTGCACGGTCTTCGGGGTGGTGCCGTCGTTGAGCGCTTCGAGTCCGATGATGCTGATCGACTCTGTGCCGTCGAGGCCGAGGCTCTCCCAGCTCTCGCCCGCGGGGAACTGCAGCGGGACGACGCCCATTCCGATGAGGTTCGAGCGGTGAATACGCTCGAAGCTCTCGGTGATGACTGCCTTCACTCCGAGGAGGCTTGTGCCCTTTGCAGCCCAGTCGCGCGACGATCCGGAGCCGTACTCCTTGCCACCGAGGATCACCAGCGGAACGCCGGCTGCCTGGTAGTTCTGCGACGCGTCGTAGATGAAGGACTCAGGGGCGTCTGCCTGGGTGAAGTCGCGGGTGTACCCACCCTCGACTCCATCGAGCAGCTGGTTCTTCAGGCGGATGTTCGCGAAGGTTCCGCGAATCATCACCTCGTGGTTTCCGCGGCGGGAACCATAGGAGTTGAAGTCCTTGCGCTCAATGCCGTGCTCAGTGAGATAGCGACCGGCCGGGCTGTCCGCCTTGATGGAACCGGCTGGGCTGATGTGGTCGGTTGTCACCGAGTCGCCGAGCTTGGCGAGCACGCGGGCACCGGTGATGTCGGCGACCGGAGTCGTCTCCATCGTCATGCCCTCGAAGTACGGGGGCTTCCGCACGTACGTCGACTCGGGGTTCCAGTCGAAGGTGCTTCCTGCCGGGGTCGGCAGTGAACGCCAGCGCTCGTCACCCTCGAACACCGAAGCGTACTCGTGGGTGAACATTTCGGTGTCGATTGAGCTGTCGATCGTGCTCTGGACCTCTGCGGAGTCCGGCCAGATGTCCTTCAGGAAAACGTCGTTTCCTTCTGTGTCTTTGCCGAGCGCATCCGTTTCGAAGTCAAAGTTCATCGATCCGGCAAGTGCGTAAGCAATGACCAGCGGCGGGCTGGCCAGGTAGTTCATCTTTACGTCGGGGTTGATGCGCCCCTCGAAGTTTCGGTTACCCGAGAGCACTGCCGTCACGGCGAGGTCGCTCTCGTTGATTGCTGCCGAGATTTCTTCGGCGAGCGGGCCGGAGTTACCGATACAGGTGGTGCAGCCGTATCCAACCGTGTAGAAGCCGAGGGCCTCCAGGTCGTCGGTGAGGCCGGCCTTGGCGTAGTAGTCGGTGACAACCTTGGAGCCGGGAGCCAGGGTGGTCTTGACCCACGGCTTCGCCGTCAGGCCCTTCTTCGCCGCGTTGCGGGCGAGAAGACCAGCAGCGAGCATGACGGAAGGGTTGGACGTGTTCGTGCACGAGGTGATCGCGGCGATGGTCACAGCGCCGTGGTCGAGTGTGAACTTCGAGCCGTCGTCCAGCGTCACTTCCGTCGGCTTCGACGCCGTTGAGGGCGCGTGGCTCGTGTGCGAGTGCGTGTGGTGGTTGTGCTCGCTCTCCGGTGTGTTGGCTGGCGGGTCAGACGCCGGGAAGGACTCGCTGGTTTCGAGATCGACGAGGTCGTGTGTGACGTCAGCGTAGTTGTTGAGGTCAAGTTCGAACTGGTTCTTCGCTGCGCTGAGCTCAATGCGGTCCTGCGGACGCTTCGGGCCGGCGATCGACGGCACCACTGTCGACAGGTCGAGTTCGAGGTACTCGCTGAACGATGGCTCAACGGACGGGTCGTGCCAGAGTCCCTGAACCTTCGAGTACTCTTCGACGAGCTTGACCTGCTCTTCGCTTCGGCCGGTGAGGCGCAGGTAGTCGAGCGTCACGTCGTCGATGGGGAACATCGCGGCCGTCGAGCCGAACTCGGGGCTCATGTTTCCGATGGTGGCGCGGTTAGCCAGGGGAACCTCGGCAACACCTTCACCGTAGAACTCGACGAACTTGCCGACGACACCGTGCTTGCGGAGCTGCTGGGTGATGGTGAGCACTACGTCTGTTGCGGTCACTCCCGTTGGAATAGAGCCGGTGAGCTTGAAGCCGACGACCTTCGGGATGAGCATCGAAACGGGCTGGCCGAGCATGGCCGCCTCTGCTTCGATTCCGCCGACACCCCAGCCGAGTACGCCGAGCCCGTTCACCATGGTGGTGTGCGAGTCGGTTCCGACGAGGGTGTCCGGGTATGCCTGGAGCGCGCCGTTGACGGTGCGGGTGTATGTGACGCGGGCCAGGTACTCAATGTTGACCTGGTGCACGATGCCGGTTCCTGGCGGAACGACCTTGAAGTCCTCGAACGCGGTCTGTCCCCAACGGAGGAACTGGTAACGCTCACCGTTCCGCTGGTACTCGATCTCGACGTTGCGCTCCAGAGCATCTTCGGTGCCGAAGAGGTCGGCGATCACCGAGTGGTCGATGACGAGCTCGGCTGGAGCGAGCGGGTTAATCTTGGTCGGGTCTCCCCCGAGCTCAGCTACGGCCTCACGCATGGTGGCGAGGTCGACGATGCACGGCACTCCTGTGAAGTCCTGCATGACGACGCGTGCCGGGGTGAACTGGATCTCGGTGTCGGGCTCTGCCGACGGGTCCCAGCTGCCGAGAGTGCGAATCTGCTCCGCCGTGACGTTTTTGCCGTCTTCGGTGCGGAGCAGGTTCTCAAGGAGGACCTTGAGGCTGAACGGCAGCTTCTCGTAGCCCTGGACTGTGTCGAGACGGAAGATCTCGTAGTCGGTGCCACCGACTGTGAGAGTGTTCTTCGCCCCGAAGCTATTAACGGTAGACACGTTTGCCTTCTCCTTCGTTGGCACAGGCACTGACACGACTGCCTGCCTTGGGTCAATCTTGGGTTCCCCTGCGCCAGTTTTTCTAGCAAGGTTTGCCTAACTCTCAGGCATAGCCTGAGGGGCCACCTGCGACCAATTTATCTTGATGTCGAGATAACTCTATCAGGAGGCGACAGGGTATTTGCGGTACAACGCGCGCACGGCCAGCCACGTGACGATCAGCATCGGCGCGTACAACGGCAGCCCCATGAACAGTTTGGTGCCAGCGAGCCACTCAACGTTCCCCGAGAAGTACAGAGGGAGCTGCACGGCCAGTCGCGCCAGGAACATTCCGGCCCAGCACAGGGTGAGGAGCGCGAAAGTGCGCCGCTTGACGGTGTCCTTCTTCCAGGCCGTCGAGTCATTCATGAGGTAACCCGCGATGAGGCCGATCAGAGGCCAGCCGACGAGGATCGAGACCAGCAATGCAGCGGCGTACGCCCCGTTGGTGACGAAGCCAAGGACAAAGTTGTCCTCTGGTCGGCCGGTGAAGAGCGCGAGCGCCGCCGACACCACGGCCCCGATCAGCCCACCGACGGCGCTTGCCACCGGTGTCTTCTGGATCAGTCGAGCAACAGTGAGCACCGCTGCAATACCGACAGAGACCACAAGGGAAAGGAGCAGGTCCTTCGAGAGCGTGTACACCACAAGAAAGAGGAGCCCAGGGACAACGGCTTCTACGAGGCCCCGGATGCCACCCATCGCCTCGAGCAGGACGTGACCGTTTGGCTTCTCCGCCTGCGCAAGAACGTTGAGCCCCGACTTCCGTGCCGCTTCGGCAATCGCCGCATTTACCGCTGCTGCGGCTTCGCTCTCCTGCGGTGCGGCCTCTTTTGCCCCATCGGCACCGGCGTTGGTGCCCCGCACGTGGTCGTCTGAAAGCTCAGGCATTAGTCCGTCGGTGCGGCGGTTGGCGGCATGACAAGCGGAATCAGGTCGCGCGGAGGCATCGGTGACGAACCTCGCACAACGACGACACTTCGGAAAAGGTCCTCGACAAGTGCTGCAGCTTCCGCATTGGTTGCCGCCTCTCCGGCAATGACGCCGCGCAGGAACCAGCGGGGACCGTCAACACCGACGAAACGAGCGATGCGGGTGCCGGCTGAACCGTCCGAACCTGACACGACGGGAACCTCGGCAAGCAATTCCGGGCCGAAAGTGCCGTCGCGTTCCGTTACGGTTCCGCCCTGTCGTGCGATCTGGTCCTGGATCTGCTCGCGGGTCTCGTGCCACAGACCCGTGCTTCGCGGTGCCGCGAACGGCTGGATCTGCAGGGTCGACCCGGCGTAATCGAGCCCAACAGCAACGATGCGCTTGGTGCTCTCCTCGACCTCGAGCCGCAGGTTGAGGCCATCGCGCGGAAGGATCTTGACTCCTCCCAGGTCGATGTATGGGCGGACCGCGTTGGCCTCAGACTCGTCGAATGGACCTTCGGTGGCCCGGTCTACCGGCGCGGACTTCGAAATATCCAGTGCGTCCGCGTCCTCAGCGTCGACCGCGCTGACAGCTGTCGACTGGGCGTCTGAGGACTCCTCGAGCTCCGCGCTCTCGGGTTCCGTCACGTCAGCGGCCAGTTCCGTCTCGGCTGCGGTGTTCTTGTTCTTCTTGCTCATGCCTGAGCTCCTGTCTGAATCGTGTCATAACCGGTCGAGCCGAAGCCGCGATCCCCACGGGAACTGCCGGGGAGGGACTCGACGGGCACGAACCGTGCTTTCGATACGGGCATGACGATGATCTGAGCGATCCTGTCGCCCGCGGCAATCGAATACGGGTTGCTGTTGTCGGTGTTCAGCAGAGTCACTCGGATCTCCCCGCGGTACCCGGCGTCGACGGTGCCAGGCGAGTTCACGATCGTGATGCCGTGCTTGGACGCCAGTCCCGACCGCGGCACGACAAACGCGACGTAACCGTCTGGGAGGGCGATGGAGATGCCGGTGCCGACAACAGCACGCTCACCGGGTGCGAGAGTCAGGTCTTCAGTAGACTTGAGGTCTGCGCCCGCATCGCCCGGGTGGGCGTAAGCAGGCAGTTCCGGGGCGACAATGAGTACGTCTACGCTTTCGGTCACGTGTCGAGGGTAGTGCAGAAGTCTGGATGAGAAGAGACATGGCCGAATATCGCGAACGTTTATGGCCTGCACCGTGGATCCTGGTGGCGACTGCGCTCGTCATCCCGGCCAGCCTGCTTGTGCTTGCTCCGCTTTCCATGCTCGTCGGAGCTGTCACTGGAATCGTGCTGTACGCCGGTTGCGTCGGTTTGTTTGTCTACGGAGCGCCGATCCTCGCTGTTCGCGACGGCAAGCTGTCAGCGGGGCGCGCAACGATCGGGGTTAACCTGGTCGGCGATGTCGTCCCGTTCGACGGGGAAGAGGCTTCTCTGGAACGCGGCCAAAGGCTCAACGCGAGGGCTTTTCTGATTCTTCGTGGTGGCATCCGTGGAGTGGTCAAGGTTCAGATCCTCGACCCGAATGACCCGACACCGTACTGGCTTCTCTCAACACGTCGACCAACAGAACTGGCCGCTGCGATCGTACGATCGCAACGGCCAGATGTTCCCGTCGAAAACTAGGCTGCACACTCCAGGCAGACCGGTCCGAGCTTTGACTCGTGGTCGATCTGTGAGCGGTGCTTCACGAGGAAGCACTCAACGCAGGTGAACTCGTCAGCCTGCGGCGGCAGAACGACGACATCGAGGTCGAGGTCCGAAAGGTCGGCGCCCGGCAGGTCGAAACCGCCGGGGTTGTCGGCATCTTCGTCACCGACAGATCCAGACAGTTTGTCTGGCACGCGCTCCTTGAGGGCCTCAATCGACTCTGAATCGTCGTCGGTTTTCCTGGGGGCGTCGTAATCCGTTGCCATGTCCATCCACTTCTTGTGTTGTCTTCCGATCGCTTTCGGCGGCCACAGTTTGCATCAATCTGGATCGAATAGCAAACCGGGTTATCTCTACGAGAAGCGACACGGTGTGGAACCTGCGGCACGCCCACGTTATTCCCAAGGAAACGGCATATCCCGTGACACCATTTGGATAACAAATCACAGCCTGAGAGGCAGTTGATCATGCACGATTTGAAGGTCATTGGCGTCGAGGACGGCGCACTCATTGCCGCAACAGAGAGCGGCGAGCGTTTTCGTCTCGTTATCGACGAGGTTTTGCAATCCCATGTGCGCCGGAGCCGCAAGGAACCGTCACACGGGCCAAAGCCGAGCCCGCGCGAAGTTCAGGCGCACATCCGGTCCGGACTGTCGGCAGAGGAAGTTGCAGACATCACCGGCGCCGACCTCGAGTACGTTCAGCGCTTCGAGGGACCTGTGCTTGCCGAGCGCGAGCACATTGTTGGCGCCGCACTGAGCGTCCACGTGCTGACTACCGTCGACCCGACGCGTGACGATGATGACGACAGCTTCGGTTCAGCGATTCGCGCGAGGCTCGAATCACTTGGTGCCTCCGAAGAACGGTGGACGAGCTGGAAAGAGGCGACGGGTGGCTGGGTGGTCAAGCTTTCGTTCACGGCGAACGACATCGACCACGACGCCCGCTGGAGCTTCGAACCGAAGAAGCAGGCGCTCGCTCCGTTGAACGGTGAGGCAGTGACCCTGTCCAAGCAGGGTGAACTCCCCCAGCAGGGCCTGATCCCTCGGCTCCGCGCCGTCGAGCGTGACGACGCACGCCCGGACGACAGTCGGTTCGACAGCGGTGCATTCAACTTCCGCGATAACTCTGATGACAGCTTCGACCTGTCTCCGACGATCGACATCTCGGCGATCGGGCGGCCACAGGCATCCTCGAAGGCTGCAGCAGCTGCTGCGATCAATCGAGCCGAAGATACCGGATCGTCGAACCAGTCCAACCAGACCGCCGACCTGCTCGAGGCCCTGCGCAAGCGCAGGGGCGAGCGGGAATCAGCGCCGGTCGACCAGACGCACATGGAAACAGCGAAAGCACCGCGTCTCGTCGACGCGCCAGTTCCTGAGCCGAAGGCGCCTGAGGACGCTCCGGTTTCTTCGCCAGCCGAAGCGCCTGTGACATCCACCCGCGGAAGCAGCAAGCGCGGACGCACTGCTATGCCGTCATGGGACGAGATCGTCTTCGGGGCGCGAACAGACGAGGACTGATCCGGCCCGGCGAACGTCCCAGCTCAGCGGCGGAAGGCTCCGAGCCTGATCAGGGGAATCGAGCGTTCGTCGTGTGTGAGCGAACCGTGCTGGCCGATCATCCTGCGCGCCGACTGGTCTGCCGGCCTCGAGTCGTAGTAGACAACTCGCTTCCGCGCCGCGACCATGACGTCACCGATGCGGGGAACAACGTCGGGCGCAACGTCGCCAAGCAACCCTGAGGCGATGACGTCTTCTCTCGTAGCCACCCAGGCGCGGTCTCCCTCGCTGTCATTCCAGACGGAGGCGACTGCCTCGCGGTCGGCTGCGGTTGCTCCGGCTTCGAGATACAGGTGAAGGCAGCGAGGCTCTCCGCCGACGTGGCGCACACCCTGGATTAGTTCGGGGGCTGTGTCGAACAGTATGTGTCCAGAGCCGGGAACGTCGATTGAGCCGTGGTCGGCTGTGACCAGGAGACCGGTTCTGACCGGCAGTTCCAAGCTGAGCTTGTGCAACTCGGCGTCGACCGATTCCAGTGCGTTGAGCCACTGGTCGGATTCCCAGCCGTACTGGTGGGACGCCTTGTCGAGCTCTGGGATGTAGAGATACGTCAGCGACCCGGGGTGTTCCCGCGCGATCCGGACAGCAGCGGCGCGGCGGTCGGCCAGGCTATTGGCTGGCACGTATCTGGCCCCGCGCAGGATGGCACGAGTAAAGCCGGAACTGGCGTACTTCGCCTGCCCGATCGCGAACGAGGCAATCCCATCGTCGCCGGCGGTCTCGAACACCGTGCGCTCGCGCTGCCAGGTTTCGGGAACCATCAACTCATCCCAGCCGCTGAGCTGGTTGACGACCCTGTCGTTCTCGGCGTCGAGCGCGCGATAACCGACCAGCCCGTGGCGGCCAGGAAGCGTTCCAGTGGCGAACGTGGCCAGTGCGGCAGCGGTTGTGGACGGGAAGACGCTCACAAGTGAGTCGCTCTTTGTCGCCGTCAGGAACCGGGCGTGTCCGGCTCGAGCCTGCAGCTGCGTCCTGCCCAATCCATCGACAACAACGACGACGACGGATTCCGCGGGCGGCAGGGACAAATCGTTCGATTTTCCGTGCAAAGCCGCGACCGAATCCGGGAGAACATCGGCAAGGCTGCGGGCGCCGGCTTTGTCGGTGGGTAGCATTGTGGCCATCGGGCCAATTCTGGCACAGAGTCGCCATGCGGCCGATCGCCCGACGGCACCCGCCATCTTTCCCTCCTGCCTGAGAAACGCCGAATGACCCCGAAGAAAACCCCAGCAGCTCCAGAAGCATTCACCGAGCGCATCCAGGACGTCGACGTCTCCACCGAAATGCAGGGCTCGTTCCTCGAGTATGCCTATTCGGTGATCTACTCCCGAGCCCTCCCCGACGCGCGAGACGGTCTCAAACCGGTGCAGCGTCGCATCCTGTACATGATGACCGAGATGGGTCTCCGCCCGGAACGCGGCCACGTGAAAAGCGCCCGCGTCACCGGCGAGGTCATGGGCAAGCTGCACCCGCATGGCGACAGCGCGATCTATGATGCGCTCGTTCGCCTCGCCCAGTCGTTCACGATGCGAGTTCCCCTCATCGATGGCCACGGCAACTTCGGTTCGCTTGACGACGGTCCGGCCGCGGCGAGGTACACCGAGGCGCGACTCGACGCTGCGGCCCTTGCTATGACGGACGGGCTCGACGAAGACGTCGTCGACTTCATCCCCAACTACGACAACCAGCTCACCCAACCCGACGTTCTCCCCGCCGCATTTCCGAACCTCCTTGTCAACGGCGCAAGCGGAATCGCAGTCGGCATGGCCACGAATATGGCCCCGCACAACCTCGTCGAGGTCATTGGCGCCGCCCGTCACCTCCTCGCCCACCCCGACGCGACACTCGACGAACTCATGGAGTATGTGCCGGGCCCTGACCTGCCCACCGGCGGCACCATCGTCGGACTTGCCGGCATCAAGGACGCATACGCAACAGGCCGAGGCAGCTTCAAGACCCGGGCGAAGGTCTCCGTCGAGAGCCTGTCCGCACGCAAGACAGGACTGATCTTCACGGAGCTCCCCTACCTTGTCGGGCCGGAACGCGTCATTGAGAAGATCAAGGACGGCGTCACCAACAAAAAGCTCAGTGGTATTTCGGATGTCACGGACCTCACGGACCGCACACACGGGCTGCGACTCGTCGTCGGTATCAAGACCGGGTTCAGCCCCGAAGCCGTTCTTGAACAGTTGTATCGGTACACCCCGCTCGAAGACGGCTTCAGCATCAACAATGTCGCGCTTGTTGGCGGCGGCCCACAGACTCTCGGGCTTCGCGAACTTCTGCAGGTGTACGTCGACCACCGGATCGAGGTCGTCACAAGGCGATCGGCCTACCGGCTGGCACGCCGCCGCGAACGGCTGCACCTCGTCGAGGGAATGCTCATTGCCATCGTCGACATCGACGAGGTCATCCAGGTAATCCGGGCGAGCAACGACACCGATCAGGCTCGCACTCGGCTCATCGAGGTGTTCGACCTGTCACAGTTGCAGGCCGAGTACATCCTCGAGCTGCGTCTGCGCCGCCTGACACGTTTCTCCCGCATCGAGCTTGAGACCGAACGCGACAAACTCAAGGCTGAGATCGCCGAACTCGAGACGTTGCTGGCGAGCGAAGCGCTCATCCGTAAGCAGGTGTCCGTTGAGTTGGCTGAGGTGGCTGAGCGGTTCGGCACCCCGCGTCGCACGCTGCTCACCGAGGCGCGTCCGAGCATCGCAAGTGCATCGGCGAAACGGCAATCTGCCCAGCTCGAAGTCGCTGACGTCCCCTGCAGGGTCTACCTGTCCGCGACCGGACGTGCGCTTCGCATAGACACGGCCGAGCGGCCTGACGGTGAGGAAACGACGTCGAACGGACGCGTCCGCAGACGAACCAAGCACGATGCGATTCTGTCGACGCTCGACACCACGTCGCGCTCGGAGATCGGAGCGGTGACATCTCTCGGACGGCTTGTCAGGTTCAGCCCGGTCGATCTTCCAGTTGTCCCGACCAATTCGCTGCAGATGGGCGCCGGAGTCAAGATCGGCGACTACCTCGCGCTGCCCAACAAGGCCGAACGAGTGCTTGCCCTGGTTTCTCTTGAGAGCACCGACGCGATCGCCCTCGGAACACGGCACGGAGTGGTCAAACGCGTCACCCCCGGCGACTGGCCGAACAAGCCCGACTTCGAGGTGATTGGACTCAAGCCCAAGGACGAGGTGATTGGCGCTGTCCAGGCCCCAGAGTCCGTCGAGCTGGTTTTTGTCAGCTCAGCAGCCCAACTCCTTCACTTCCCAGCGTCTGCCGTTCGACCGCAGGGACGTCCCGCAGGCGGTATGGCCGGAATGAACCTGCCAGCGGATAGCCACATCATCTTCTTTGGCGCGGTCGCTCCGGACGCAGAGATCTCGGTCGCGACCGTTTCGGTGAGCTCCGCGACCATCCCGGGTACCGACCCTGGTCGAGTAAAGATTTCGCCATTCTCGGAGTACCCGGCCAAGGGTCGCGCCACTGGCGGAGTTCGCACTCACACGTTCCTCAAGGGCGAAGACATGCTTGCACTCGCCTGGGTCGGCGCCTCCCCCGCCATGGCGATTGGTCCGGACGGATCAGCGCGCACTCTGCCGGAGATCCCGGCGAAGCGTGATGCGTCTGGCACAGCTATCGATAGCGTGATCGGGTTCTTCGGAGGCGAAATTTCGGTCTGATGGTTGGCGCGGGTCACGCACAAGAAAAGGCGGCGGAGTTATCCGCCGCCTTTCTCGTTCCGCCTGACGTTCACAGCCGTTAGGCGTCGATGCGGTCCCGGTTGAGCCGGTCTGAGCTATCGATGATGAACTCCTTGCGTGGAGCAACATCGTTGCCCATCAGCAGTTCGAAAACATGCGCCGCCTGTTCGGCGTCCGGCACCTGCACGCGACGCAGGGTTCGGTGGCGCCGATCCATGGTCGTCGTCGCGAGTTGATCCGCGTCCATCTCGCCGAGACCCTTATAACGCTGAATCGGCTCCAGGTATCGCTTGTTCGTCTTCTTGAGATTGGCAAGCACCGCGTGAAGTTCCTGCTCGGAGTACGTATAAATGGTGTCGTTCGGCTTGGACCCCGGGTTGATCACGATCACCCGGTGCAGCGGTGGGACGGCCGCGAAGACACGCCCCTCAGTAATCATCGGCCGCATGTAGCGGAAGAACAGGGTGAGGAGAAGGGTCCGGATGTGTGCGCCGTCGACATCAGCATCGCTCATGATGATGACTTTGCCGTACCGCGCAGCAGAGAGGTCGAAACTGCGCCCCGACCCAGCACCGATGACCTGGATGATCGAGGCGCACTCGCTGTTGGACAACATGTCAGAAACGGATGCCTTCTGGACGTTGAGAATCTTGCCACGAATCGGCAGAAGGGCCTGGTATTCGCTGTCGCGCGCGTTTTTCGCGGTCCCGAGCGCAGAGTCACCCTCAACAATGAGCAGTTCGCTGTTCGCGACGTCACTGGACCGGCAATCGACAAGCTTCGCCGGAAGCGTCGAGCTCTCCAGGGCGTTCTTGCGTCTCTGTGTTTCCTTGTGCGCCCTCGCTGAGATTCGGGACTTCATTTCGGACACGATCTTGTCGAGGACGAGTGCCGTTTGCGCCTTGTCGTCCCGCTTCGACGACGCGAAACGTTCCTTCAACGCTTTCGTGACAACGGCCGCAACGATGTTGCGTGCCGCGGGTGTGCCGAGGATCTCCTTCGTCTGCCCCTCAAACTGCGGCTCGGGCAGTCGAACAGTCAACACCGCGGTGAGCCCAGCAAGTACGTCGTCTTTCTCGAGCTTGTCGTTTCCGACTTTGAGCCTGCGAGCGTTCGCCTCAACCTGGGCGCGAAGCACTTTGAGCAGGCCCTGGTCGAAACCAAGCTGGTGTGAGCCACCCTTCGGTGTCGCGATGATGTTCACGAAGCTTTTGGATACGGTGTCGTAGCCTGTGCCCCAGCGAAGAGCGATGTCCACCTCGCAGGTGCGCTCCAGTTCGGTCGGCACCATGGCGCCGGTCTCGCTGAGGACCGGCACCGTCTCCTTGAAGGTTCCGGAGCCCTGCAACCGCCAGACGTCTGTCACAGGGGTGTCGGTGGCGAGGTGTTCAACGAACTCCGAAATGCCGCCCTCGTACTGGAACAGGTGCGACGTGCCTTCCGGCGACCGCCTGTCGTCGATAGTCAGGGCAAGGCCCGGGATGAGGAACGCCGTTTGCCGCGCACGGCCCACGAGGTCGTCCATTTGGAACGCAGCCCCCTGGGTGAAGATCTGCCGGTCAGCCCAGTACCGCACACGCGACCCGGTGACGCCCTTCTTGACCTTGCCGACCACGCGCAGTTCGCTGCCGAACTCGAAAGGCGCAAACGGGGCATCCGGGCTCGCTTCCTTGCCTTTGTCGTCGAATATCCCCGGCTCACCGCGGTGGAACGACATGGCCCAGGTCTTACCGTCGCGGTCGACCTCGACATCGAGCCGCTCGCTCAATGCGTTCACGACTGACGCGCCGACGCCGTGCAGTCCACCAGACGCCGCGTACGAACCAGAACCGAACTTGCCGCCCGCGTGAAGCTTCGTGAAAACGACCTCGACCCCGCTGAGGCCCGTCTTCGGTTCAATATCGACGGGGATGCCACGGGCACGGTCTCGTACTTCGACGCTTCCGTCTGGGTGCAGAACCACATCGATGTGATCGCCGTGTCCCCCAAGGGCCTCATCGACGGAGTTGTCGATGATTTCCCACAGGCAGTGCATGAGGCCGCGGGAGTCAGTGGACCCGATGTACATGCCGGGCCGTTTGCGAACGGCTTCGAGGCCTTCAAGAACGGAAAGGTGGCGGGCGGAATAGTCGGAACTCACCTGTCAAGCCTATAGACGGCACCGCCGCTTTCCGCCAAAGACACGGGACCCCGGCGGGCTTCCGGGCTGAATGACGCAATGATCTACGCGCACAGCGAAATACTCCGGCCGTCGGGACGATTCCCGGGTTCACGTGGTTTCATTGGGTAACACAGCATTTTTGTGAAAACGCGAGGTCAGGAGGAGCTCATGTCACAGGGAGAAAACGGTACCGTCCGAGAAGAGACCGGTGCCGTCGACACGCTCGAGCCACAGCTGACCGCGGCAGACCGCTGCGACAGCTGCGGTGCACAGGCGTACATCCGCGTGGTAGTGAAGAGCGGGGAACTGCTGTTCTGCGCACACCACGGCAAGAAATACCAGGAAAAGTTGAGCGCGATCGCGCACAGCTGGCACGACGAGTCGGCCAGGCTCCTCGAAGACCAGCGGGCCTAAGCAGCTTCAGTCCGCAAAAAACGCCGCCCGGGACCCGGGCGGCGTTTTTTAGTGCGGTTACTCTATGACTTCTGCGCGGTGGCGGGCACTTTGGCCAGCAGAATCGAGCGTGCGAGGTCGACAGTCTTGTCGAGGGACGTATGTTCAGCGTTGGGAACGTAATCGACGCCTGCCCGTGATGTTGCACGAGTGATGAGGTCATCAGCCAGCCTCGGGTTCAGCACGAGCGCCGGGCCGTGCAGATGCGTACCAAAACTGTTCCCCGTGACGGCGCCATCAGTGCCGTCGCCGTTCCCGACGCCGTGGCGCACCCGCCCCAGTGGTTTCTGGTCAGGGCGCCCGACAAAGACTGACGTGTGGTTTTCGGTGCCGATGAGCAGGCCGAGGTCGCTTTCGACGGCGAACGCTTCGGTAATGATGCGCGGCCTCGATGCGTCGACGGACCCGGCGAAAACCCCCGCGCCGGGGATCACTTCGTCGGAGCCGAACCGGACGGAGGCACTCAGCAGGTGGAAGCCCGCTCCAGCGGCGAAGATCACCACGCCGGCCTCAGACCACTCAGTCAGCAGCGGAGCAATGCGCGCGATGTCCGAGGCGAGCGACCGTTGCGCGCTCGATGTTCCTGTTCCGATCGTCACGATGTCCGGAGCAGCTGGCAGCTCGTCACCCGGGTGGTACGCGTGCTCAGACACGTCAAGCCCAGCCAGCCGCATGCGTCGAACGAGCGCCGTACGGTTTCCAACGTCTCCGTTCAGCGAGAGATGCGCTGGGTAAAGTTCCAGGACAGAGATCGTCATGCTGCACCCGCTTCCAGGTCTTTGTAGCCCAGGTATCGGCGCGTCGCCATCATCTGGTCATAGTCGAGGAAGAAGGTGTGGCGTCCGCTTGTCGGCCGTGGGCCATCAAGCATCCGTTGCACAGCCTTCGTGATGTCTGGCTCGATGACTCCGAAGTCCTTGCCCTCGTACGCGAGGCGAAGCGCTACGAAGGCGCCCTTCGGTCCGGAGATGACGTTCACGTGGTCGAGTTTGCTCAAGTCGGCTGCGTACAGCCACGACGGGTCCTTACTCGACTCGTCATAGGCGAACAGCACGGATTCCGGCGTTCCCTCGAGGTAGTCGAGGTTGAGTTGCAGACTCGCGAGGTTCTTCAGCATGAGAATTTCAACCTCAACGCCGTTCACCTGCAGGATCTCACCGCGACCGTACACGGTCTTCGTGGTCTGCACTGCCGTGATTGCCCGGGTGATGTCGAACTTGTCACCGAGGTTCCGCGCAGCGAGGGTGAAAGCTGCCGCGATGTCGACGGCGTAGTGCAGTCCTCGAGACGGCATCCGAATGTCGTACACGTCGCCAGCCCAGGATATTTGGGCGTCGTACCCGTCAGCGCGAACAACTTCGGCAACCGCTGTGCGGAAGTTCACGGTTTGCGCGTCGGTGAAGTCTCGAGCTGACACCTGGCCATGCGGGGCCGCAGCCTGCACCTCGGCCGTTGCACCGAAATACTCGACGTTCAGCCGACCCTCGGCCTCGAGCTCGCTGCCGAGCTTGCCCAGGAAATTATCGTCACGGTTGAGAACGATCGACGACGTGATTTCCGCGGCGATACCGCGGAACATCTGAGCGACCTTGTCGGGCTCACCGAAGCGGTAGATCTGATCGACGAGCAGGTTGAGAATGACAGCTGACGCTGGCTTCAGCTGACGGGCAATGGCAGCACCGTAGCCCTCGTCGATCTCGAGGATCGCGATATCGGCATTCATGCGTCCGGTCAGACTGGTTTCGGCGAGGATCGCCGAGGCGATGCCCTGCGGCATATTCGCGCCGGACGGGTTAGTGAAGACCCGAAGCCCGTGCTCACGCATGACTGCTGAAAGCAGGTTGGTCGTCGTCGACTTGCCGTTTGACCCGAGGACGAAGACGACGCCATACGGAAGCTGTGAGGCGACATCCCTCATGATGTGTGGTGCGAGTTTCTGCACCACAACCCCGGGCATGGCGCTTCCGCCACCTCGCAACCGCGTGACGAAGCGCGTCACGCGGCCGGCGAGGATGGGAAGGACGTAGTGCAGGCCGGTCGGTTTACTCAAGGTAGTCCCGAAGCGACTGCGACCGTGACGGGTGACGCAGCTTGGCCATGGTCTTCGATTCGATCTGGCGGATGCGCTCACGCGTAACACCGAAGGTGTCGCCGATCTGATCGAGGGTCTTGGGCATGCCGTCACCGAGGCCGAAGCGCATGCGGATGACTCCGGCTTCACGCTCGCTCAAGGAATCGAGCAGGCTCTCGAGCTGCTTCTGCAGCATGGTGAACCCAACAGCGTCAGCGGGAACGACGGCTTCGGTGTCCTCGATGAGGTCACCGAACTCGCTGTCTCCATCTTCACCGAGCGGGGTGTGAAGTGAAATCGGCTCGCGGCCGTACTTCTGCACCTCGATGACCTTTTCGGGAGTCATGTCGAGCTCGCGGCTGAGTTCCTCAGGCGTCGGCTCGCGACCGAGGTCCTGCAGCATCTGCCGCTGGACGCGGGCGAGCTTGTTGATGACCTCCACCATGTGCACTGGGATTCGAATGGTGCGCGCCTGGTCGGCCATGGCGCGAGTGATCGCCTGACGGATCCACCAGGTGGCGTAGGTCGAGAACTTGAAGCCCTTGGTGTAGTCGAACTTCTCGACGGCACGGATCAGGCCCAGGTTGCCCTCCTGGATCAGGTCCAAGAACTGCATTCCGCGACCGGTGTACCGCTTGGCGAGCGAGACGACGAGTCGAAGGTTTGCACCGAGCAGGTGGCTCTTGGCCCGGGCGCCGTCCTTCGCAACCCAGGTTAGTTCGCGACCGAGCTGGGTACGCTTCGCGGCGTCATCCATCTGAGACAGTTTGTCCTCTGCGAACAAGCCAGCTTCGATACGCATGGCGAGCTCGACCTCTTCAGCCGCGTTGAGGAGCGCGACCTTTCCGATCTGCTTGAGGTAGTCCTTGACCGGGTCTGCCGTGGCGCCGGTGATCGCGGAGGAATAGACGGGAACTTCGTCCTCGTCGTCCGTCGCGGAGAGCACGAGGGCACCCTGCGGGAGAGCCTCGGTGGCAATCGTGCGGGTCTTCGAATCTTCTTCGTCGTCGTGGTCGTCATCGGCGACGTCAGGAGCCGCGGCAGCCTCTTCCACGTCGTCGGCTACCTTCTTCTTCGCTCCACGCTTCGCGGGAGCGGCCTTGGCAGGCGCGTCGACGGCGCCTGCCGCTGCGGCTGCTGCTGCCTTGTCGGCCTTCGCTTTCGCTGCTGCGGTCATCTTCTTTGCGGCGGGAGCCTTCACGGCTGCTGTTGTCGCAGTTGTCTGTTCTTCTTCTGCCGAAGTTTGTGCGGCCTTGGTGGCCATAAGAGCACCTTTCAGTCCCCGAGCTGGGAAGTCGCCAGAACCCGCTCGTGGGCCCAGATTTTGTTTTCGGACATTACGAGGACCCATGTCAAGTCCGGGCAGTTCGCTGCACGTTTCACAACGAGCACGCCACGGGAACCTGAACGGGTCCTTATTAGCATTATGTCACGTTTTCGTCCACTACCCCGCCACCTTCGGGTTCGGCCGGATTAAGTCGACGTGGCGGCATGTCAACGGCGGCGGCGGATCTTCTCGATAGCTGCAACCCACAAGGGGCCCACTTCAATTCCCTCATCGAGCACGATTCTGCGCCGCGTGCGCCTACGGGCACCGATGAGCATGACGATCCCGAACCCAATAACGAGGTATTGCACGAGGAAAGCTACCTTGAACGACGAGATGCTGTAGAGCTCGGTCGAGCTGGCTCCAGGCGCCGCCTGCAGGTCGAGGATGAGCCCGATGAGGTACATCATGATGAAGCTCGCGAGGAATCCGCCAACGTTCACGACGCCATTGGCGGCGCCGAGCACACGCACCGGATTGAACGTTCGAGCGAAGTCGAATCCGATCAGCGAGCCGGGGCCTCCGGCACCCAGAACGACGAGAAGCAGGACCAGCAACCACAGAGGCGGGACACCGGGCCAGGCGAGGAACACTGCCCACGCCAGTGCGATGGCAAATACGATGCCGAGAACGAGGTTGCTTCTCCGGTACGGGTATCGGGCCGAGAGAAGACCGAGGATTGGACCGATGATGACGCCGGACGCCACAACAACGAGCAGCATCGACGCGGCCAGTCTCTCATCGAGTCCCATGGCGTAGACCATGAACGGATATCCCCAGAGCAGAGAGAAGACCGTGCCGGACGACTGGGTCGAATAGTGTGCCCAGAAGCCGAGCTGGGTTCCTGGGCGGGCAAAACTCGCGCGGAGTTCTCGCATCGCCTCCCGCAGTGTCCCGACGCGCGGCTGCTCTGTCGATGTCGACGGACGATCACGAATCACCGCAACAGACAGCACAAGGGCGAGAGCGACAAAGGACGCCGCAGCCACAAACGCGCTTGTCCACCCGGATTGGTGCAGGACCCAGGCGAAAGGGATAGCAGACAGAATCTGGCCTGCTTGGCCGAGGTTGCCCATCCACTGCGACAACTGCGGAACTGTGCGCCCGGAGAACCAGGACGTCACCAAACGCATGACGGAGACAAAGATCGCTGCGTCACCAGCGCCGACCAGAACACGGCCGATGACCGCGACACCGATGGTTGGGGCGAACGCCAAAACGAGCTGGCCCGCCACCATGAAAGTCAGACCGCTGAGAATGAGGACGCGCGGGCCAAGTCGGTCGATGAGCACACCGATGGGCACCTGGAGTGCCGCATAGACGATGAGTTGAACGACGGCAAGCGCGCTGAGTGCTGACGCCGAGGCGTCGAACCTGTCAACCGCCGACACTCCGGCAACGCCCAGGGTCGACCGCTGCATGACCGCGGCGATGTACGCAATTACCCCCACCCAGAAGACGAACCAGGATTTGCGGGAGTTCACGCTCTCAGCATAGGACGGAGTCTGGTCAGGAGCGTGCGCCAGGCCCCATCGAGCCGCCAGAGCCCTCGTCGGGACCCTTGCGTCCCGCGAGGAACTTCTCGAGCTCCGCTGCGATCTCATCCGCGCTCGGGAGTACTCCGTCAGAGTCCATCAGCGGCGACTTCAGCGCGTTGTTTTCCATGTAGGCGTCATAGCGTTGCTCGAGCGTTCCGACCAGACGACGAAGCTCCTCATTGCCCTGAACCTGCTCGTCGATCCTCGACACGAAATCCCGGCCTTCTTCGCGGAGCTCGTCGGTCGGCAGAATCAGACCGGTGGCAGCACTGATGCTGTCGATTGTGGCGAGTGCCGCGGAAGGGAACTCGGTGTCAGCCAGGTAGTGCGGGATCAGCAGTGCGAAGCCGGCAACATCTGCCCCTAGTTCGGTGAGGCGGTACTCAAGCAGGTGAAGTACGTTCGACGGCACCTGGGTGTGCGGTCGCCAGACGCTCATCGCGTCGATCAGGTCATCGCGAGTTCCGCTGACGGTCACTCCGATCGGCCGGGTGTGAGGAACCGGCATCGGAATGGCGTGGACCCAGGTTGTGCGGGCAACCGCAAATCGCTCGATCAATCCGATGACGTCGCGAACAAACCGCTCCCACAGGAAATCCGGCTCGTAACCGGTGAGCATGAGGAAGGGCTGGTGCAGGTCATCCTGCGCGAGCGACAGCTGAAGGAGCGGCGGCGTGTACTCAGTGAGCCTGTCTTCGTTGAAGTAGATGATCGGGCGCCGCGCCCGGTAATCCAGCAGCAAGTCGTTGTCGAAAACCGCGATCGGTTCACTCGTGACTGCCTGCCGTGAATACTCATTGAACTGCCCGGCAGCCCCGCCTGCGTCCGAGAAGCCGGTGAGCGCAATCACGAGGTCCAGGCCGGCTGGCACAGTGGACGCAGCTGGGGTCAGCTCGAACAAATCACCGGTAACGCTCATGCGTCCACTCTAATCCGCGCCCGTTGGTGAACCTCCATCGCCACGGAGTCCGGGAAGTGCCGAGAGCGAACAGCACCTGCTTGTTCGGAGTCACCCAACGTCTACCATGAAGCAATGCCCGTTTTTGATCTATCCGTGTCCTCTTCCCCCGCTTCCGACTTCGCCACCGACGTACTCGTTCTCGGTGCGACAGCCAACGGGAACGGGCCGGAGCTTCTTGCCCCGGCGGGATTCGACTGGCTGGCCGACTCGCTGAAGGCGATCGGAGCCACCGGCGCCGTCGACCAGCTCATTCGCGTTCCCGGCAACTCGACGGCGAACAGTATCGCCATCATCGGGATCGGTTCTGAGGTCACGCCTGACGCACTTCGCATCGCTGCCGGTTCTGCCATCCGCCAGCTCGCCGGAGCTGTTCACGTCGCGCTGGCCCTGCCGGTGAGAGACGCTGCCGAACTCGAAGCGGCGCTCGAGGGTGCCGCCCTCGGCGCCTACTCATTCACGGCTTACAAGAGCACATCGCTTGACAGCCAGAAGCCCCCGGTGGCGAACATCACGGTCCTCGCCGATGGGGCCCTTGCGACGTCCGATGAGGCTCAGGCTGCTGTCTCCCGCGCACGCGTTGTCGCCACAGCGGTCGCCGAACTCAAGGATCTCGCCGCGACGCCCGCTAACGATCTCTACCCTGAATCCCTCGCTGCCGCAGCCGAAGCATCCGTTCGTGATCTTCCTGTGGAGGTCACCGTGTGGAATGAGGAGTCGCTGCGCCGCGATGGCTTCGGCGGCATTCTTGGAGTCGGGCAGGGCTCGAGCCGCGGTCCGCGGCTCGTCAAGCTCGCATACTCCCCCGCTGGAGCGACCCGCCACATCGCCCTCGTCGGAAAGGGCATCACCTTCGACACCGGCGGACTCAGTCTCAAGCCGGCTGCCTCAATGCTCGGCATGAAGGACGACATGACTGGCGCCGCAACGGTGCTCGCTGTCGTTCGAGCAGCGGCCGAACTGGGGCTGAACGTTCGTGTCACCGCCTGGCTCTGCATCGCGGAGAACATGCCATCTGGAACGGCCATCCGGCCGGGAGACGTATTGCGGATCGCCAACGGAACAACTGTTGAAGTGACGAACACGGATGCCGAAGGCCGCCTGGTGATGGCAGACGGACTTGTGGCTGCGAGTGCCGAGCGGCCCGACGCCATCATCGACGTCGCGACGCTCACCGGAGCCCAGGTTGTCGCGCTGGGCAACCGCTACACCGGAGTCATGGGAGACGAAGCTCTCGTTGGCCACGTGCTGGACGCCGCGAAGGCAACTGGTGAATTCATGTGGCCCATGCCGTTCGCTGAGGAGCTTCGCAGCCTGCTGCGTTCGGACGTAGCCGACATGGTCAACGCCAAGGTAGGAAACCGTGCCGGCGGCATGCTGGTGGCCGGCCTGTTCCTGCGCGAGTTTGTCGGCAAGGTCAGCGACGACGACGGCGCGCCCTCAATTCCGTGGGCTCACCTCGACATCGCCGGCCCAGGAACGAACGGCGAATCGCCATACGGCTTCACCGGAACGGGACCGACCGGAGTGGCCGTGCGAACACTGCTCCGGGTGGCCGAAGACTTTTCCCGCCCGTAGTAAGGTCATATGGGCAGTCAAACGCCTACAGCGTTGCCGGCCCGACCCAGGGAGGCGACTTACGCATGAACCCAGATGCACGAGGGAGTAACTCAGTGTCGGAGCAGAATTTTGACATCGTCATTCTCGGTGGTGGAAGTGGTGGTTACGCAGCCGCATTGCGCGCGAGCGAACTCGGATTCACCGTCGGACTTGTAGAGAAGGACAAGCTCGGTGGCACCTGCCTCCACCGCGGCTGTATCCCAACAAAGGCCCTTCTGCACTCCGCAGAAGTCGCCGACGTCTCACGCGAGTCGTCGAAGTACGGTGTCAACGCGACGTTCGACAGCATCGACATCGCCGGTGTCACGTCGTACCGCGAAGGCATCGTTGCCAAGAAGTACAAGGGACTTCAGGGCCTGATCAAGGCTCGCGGCATCACGGTCATCGAGGGTGAAGGTCGACTGACCTCCCCGACGACCGTGCAGGTGGGCGACACCACGGTCACTGGCAAGAACGTCATCCTTGCCACCGGCTCATACAGCCGTTCGCTTCCCGGCCTCGACATTGGCGGCCGTGTGATCACGAGCGAGCAGGCTCTGGCACTCGACTTCGTGCCGAAGAAGGTTGCTGTCCTCGGTGGCGGCGTTATCGGTGTCGAGTTCGCGAGCGTCTGGAAGTCCTTCGGCTCCGACGTCACGATTATCGAAGCTCTCCCCCACCTCGTTCCCAATGAGGACGAGGCCATCAGCAAGGGACTCGAGCGCGCATTCCGCAAGCGCGGCATCAACTACTCCCTCGGAATCCGGTTCCAGTCGGTCACCCAGGACGAGACCGGCGTCGTTGTCACTTTGGAGAACGGCACCACCATTGAGGCGGAACTCCTCCTCGTTGCTGTCGGACGCGGACCGTCGACCGCCAACCTCGGCTACGAAGAGGTCGGCGTCAACATGGACCGCGGCTTCGTTCTCACGAACGAGCGCCTCGAGACCAACATCCCCGGGCTGTACGCCGTCGGCGACATCGTCCCCGGACTTCAGCTTGCACACCGCGGATTCCAGCAGGGCATCTTCGCTGTCGAGGAGATCGCTGGGCTCAAGCCAGTGCTCATCCCCGACGTGAACATCCCCAAGGTCACCTACTGTGACCCCGAAGTTGCCTCCGTCGGCCTGAGTGAGGCCAAAGCCGCCGAGCAGTACGGCGCCGACAAGATCAAGGCATACGACTTCAACCTGGCCGGAAATGGCAAGAGCGAGATCATCGGAACCACCGGAAACGTCAAGGTCGTTCGTGTGATCGACGGTCCAGTTGTCGGTGTGCACATGATCGGTGCCCGCGTCGGAGAACTCATCACCGAAGGCCAGCTCGCGGTGAACTGGGAAGCGTACCCGGAGGACCTCGCTCCTCTGATCCACGCGCACCCCACGCAGAGCGAAGCACTCGGCGAAGCGTTCCTCGCCCTCGCCGGAAAGCCACTGCACGCACTTTAGTTCTCGCCCGCCGCGGGCGCGTTCGTCACTAAGCTCAATACAGCAAGAATTGGTTTCAAAGGAGACAAGGTCATGTCAGAATCCGTAAGCCTTCCGGCACTCGGTGAGAGTGTCACCGAGGGTACGGTCACCCGCTGGCTGAAGAACGTCGGAGACCGAGTAGAGGTCGACGAACCTCTACTCGAGGTATCGACCGACAAGGTCGACACCGAAATCCCGTCGCCCATCGCCGGAGTGATCGAAGAGATCCTCGTGCAGGAAGACGAAACGGTAGAGGTCGGTACGGCTCTCGTCAAGATCGGTGACGGTTCTTCCGCACCGGCCGACGACGCCGCACCTGCCGCTGAGACCGAGTCGGAAGAACCAGCGGCAGAAGCACAGGAAGCGGAGTCGCCGTCGGTTCAGCCGTCGACCGAGGTTCCTGAGGAAGCCGAAGCTGCACCCGCAGAAGCCCCGGCTGATGCACCGGCACCTCCGGCACCCGCAGCCCCGGAGCCCGCTCCGGCCGCTCAGGCGCCCGCGCCGGCACCGGCGGCTCCTGCTGCCCCAGCACCGGCCGCACAGCCAGCAGCACCGGCAGCAGCACCAGCAGCACCGGCAGCACCGGCAGGTGGAGAGTCGCTCGGCGGCGGATACGTCACGCCGCTCGTGCGTCGCCTCGCCAACCAGCAGGGTGTTGACCTCTCCACGGTCACCGGTACCGGTGTCGGTGGGCGCATCCGCAAGGAAGACGTCCTGCAGGCCGGTCAGGCAGCATCCGCTTCTTCGGCTCCCGCCAAGGCAGCCCCGCTCGAGATTTCACCGCTGCGCGGAACCACGAAGCCGATGTCTCGTCTTCGTAAGGTCGTCGCTGAGCGCGCCGTCCAGTCGATGCAGACGTCTGCCCAGCTGACCACGGTGATCGAGGTTGACGTCACCAACATCGCGACGCTTCGCGACAAGGTAAAGGCCGACTTCCTTGCCAAGACCGGCAACAAGCTGTCGTTCCTGCCGTTCTTCGTCAAGGCAGCTGCCGAAGCGCTGACCGCATACCCCGTGATCAACGCCACCATCGATGGTGACTCGATCGTCTACCCCGACCACGAGAACGTCTCGATCGCCGTTGAGACCGAGCGCGGCCTGCTCACCCCTGTGGTGCGCAACGCAACCGACCTCAACATCGCCGACACGGCAGCACAGATCGCAGATCTCGCTGACCGCACCCGCGCGAACAAGCTGAAGCCGGACGAACTGTCCGGTGGCACCTTCACGGTGACCAACACCGGTTCACGTGGAGCGCTCTTCGACACCCCCGTCGTGTTCCTGCCGCAGTCGGCCATCCTCGGAACCGGCATCGTCGTGAAGCGTCCGGTTGTTGTGAAGGCAGCCGGCCAGGAGGCCATCGCGATTCGTTCCATGGTTTACCTCGCCCTGTCATACGATCACCGCATTGTTGATGGTGCGGATGCCGCTGGTTACCTCGTTGCGGTCAAGAACCGTCTTGAGGCGGGCGCGTTCGAGGCTGACCTCGGCATCTAGTCCAGAAAGTCACCCGGGCACCGCAAGGTCCCGCACCCGCCAGCCGGCGTTCGTCTTCATCACGAGGACGAGCACCGGCTGGCTTTCTTTGTCCCCGGCCGGATGCACTCGGAAGAGCGCAGCGTGCCCGGTGTGCTGGAGCAGCGCCGTCTCTTCCGCGGCGATCGGACCAGCGATGAGCGGCTCACCCTTCGTGCTGAGTGCGTGCTCATCGGTGGCCTCTGCCGCTGATCCCGGCTCAGCGAACAGCGAGATGCAGTTCAGGCTTCCCGTGGCAAGGCACCGGGAGCGCAGGGCGAGAAGAGCGGTCAGCGCGGCCAGCGGTTCGTCCGCTTCCACCGCCGCCTTTTCTTTCTCGGTCATTGTCAGCTCGGGCAGCGATCGCCGCTCTGTTGAACCGTCGTTCGCGCCCACCGCATCTTCGGTATCGGGCAGGACGACGAGCCCGCCCCAAACGACGGCGACCGCCACTCCGGTCGCAACGACGAGCATTGTGGCGCGTCCCCGAAGGACACGCGAGAACCATCCGCCCAAACCTGTCGCGTGGGCAGCGAGCTTTCGCGAAAGCGAGGAGGTGTCGGTGATCTCGGCGAGGGCCCCGAGCCCGGTGCTGTCGAAGAGACCCGCCAGCCAGCCGGGGGCGTGGCGCTGACGGCCAGCGGCCGGGTCTTCCCGGTTCACCGAACCGATCAACGATTTGGGGTCACTCCCTGGAACCCTCAATTCCGGCGGGTCCGGCGCGAACGAGATGGGAAGCGGGTTCGCAAGCGCAAACAGCCTGAGGTCCAGCTGCGCGAAGAACGCATCATCCGCTTTGAGCGTCGCGACTCGATCGAACCAACGTAGCAACGACGCCACAGGTTCGTTCCCTCCCTCGTCGCATCGCTCGAACAAATGAGCCAACATTCTCCTCAGTGCAGCGATGTCCTGTCTCCTCAGTTCGGCGACCGTCGCGTCCCGCTCCGTCGCAACAGCTGGCGCGTCAATCAGCACAAGGAGTGGCCTGCCTTCTGAGGTGAAGCCAACAACCGCCGGAGAGAGCCCGCCGTGGGCGAAGCCAGCCTCGTGGAGCGTGTGAAGCGCCGACGCCACCGGCGCGACGACGGTGATGATCTCGCCGAGCGGCATCCGTTGGCGTATCCCCAGAAGGTCGGCAAGCGTCGCTTCGGTCCGCTCGGCGATCACCACCAGGTGACCGGCGTCGTCGGTGGCCACGTCGAGGGCACACTGCAAATGCGGCGAGGTCAGCGAGAGCGCAGCGCCAGGAATCTGGGCCTCGTGCGGAGCGTGTTCGAACCGTGTGAGGGCGACGGGTCGTTCCTCAGGAGCGTTTGCCCGGCCGCTCGCACCAGGCGCTGTGGTGGCGAGCCACGTCGTACGGTCAGCTTCGCGCTGGAGCACTCGAATGAGCCGGTAACCGCACACCTCGCTTACCGGGGACGCCGTCACGCCCTCACGGGTGCTCGGCTCATTCGCGTTACTCCCAATGGATCGGTTGTTGCGCGTCATGTCTCGATCTTCGCAATGAAGTCTCCGACTGCCGACTGAATGTTAGAGCTTCGTGGACTGGCAACGCACGTGAAGGCGCTGTTCAGGAATCGGCTTGCGAGTTTGCTCTGTGAGCTCCCTACGGCACATCCGGCGAACCAGAATGCCGGTATCCTTGACGGTATGGCACGCAAAGAGAAGCCAGCTAAGGCTGCGAAGGAACCAGGCCGTTTGAAGCAAATATGGCAGGTGTTCCAGATGACCCGCCGCTACGACAAGACCGCAGTCTGGTGGATTCTTCTCGGGTTCCTCGGAAGCATCGCCGTCTCCGTCGTTCTCGCCATCCTCATCTCGGGTGGCAGCGTTTTCGGCATGGTGCTCTGGATCATTGCCGGCGTGCTCACTGGCATCCTCGTTGCCATGATTATTCTCGGCAGGAAGGCCGAAAAGGCCGCATACAGCCAGATCGCCGGCCAGCCTGGCGCCGTCGGCGCTGTGTTCCGCAGTTCACTCCCCCGCGGCTGGCAGGGAAGCGAGATGCCTGTCAACGCGAACGCGAAGACTCAGGATGCTGTCTACCGAGCGGTTGGCCGCGGCGGAGTCGTTCTCGTCGGAGAAGGACCACGTTCCCGTTCATCGCGTCTCGTTGAAGACGAAAAACGCAAGGTGAAGCGCGTTCTGCCGAATGTTCCTGTCACGGTTCTTTTCGTCGGTCCGGACGAAGACTCGATCCCGCTGTACAAGCTGACGAAATCGGTGCGCAAGGTCAAATCGACGCTCACCAAGCCCGAAGTTCTGGCCATCATGAACCGTTTGTCTTCCCTGAGCACGAGCGGGCTGCCGATTCCAAAGGGCGTTGACCCCTTCAAGGTCAAGCCTCAGCGCGCGCGGTAAACCGCGAAAGCGGGCCCACGCTCAGGCGCGGATGAGAACCGTTCCGGCAACTTTGTCGTGGAAACCGCGCTGATCTGAATCCCAAACCAGCGCCGGAAGAACAATGATGAGCAGGGCTGTCCGAACAAGAGGACGCCAGACCCCGGCCCAACCGCCGGTGATACGGATGAGTCGGAGGCCGAAGATACGGTGGCCGATGCTTCCACCGAGTGTCGGCAAGAAGACTATCTGCATCAGAGCGAAGATGGCGGTGTTCGCCCACGCCTCACCGCCAAAGAACATCCCAGACACCAGCATGGCGACTATCCAGTCCAGTACCAGTGCTCCGATGCGCCGACCTGCGCGCGCGACGCTGTGCTGACCCGACTCCGGTAGCCCCAGTCGTTCGCCAGGAAATAGGCTCGGAGCGACGTCGCCGGATGATGCTGAAGGTCGGGTATTCGCAGGCATTGTTAAATCTTACGGGCGGTGACACGTGTAACATGCCAGAAACATGGGTGTCACGGTCGGGTAATCCCGGGTGCATACCCTTCAAAGAGGTTGCATCTTGCAGCCTTCTCGGTATCAACCTTCTATTGGAGTTCTCCATATGTTCAGCGATTCATCCGAGGTGCTTAAGTTCATCAAGGACACCGACGTCAAGTTCGTCGACATCCGCTTCACCGATCTCCCCGGTGTACAGCAGCACTTCAACATCCCGGCATCGACAGTCGACGAGGAATTCTTCACGGTCGGGCAGCTGTTCGACGGATCGTCGATCCGGGGATTCGCGAACATCCACGAATCGGACATGCAGCTGATTCCTGATGTGACGACCGCGTACATCGACCCGTTCCGTATCGAGCGCACACTCATCATCGTTTTCGATATCTACAACCCGCGTAACGGTGAGATCTACTCGAAGGACCCGCGCCAGGTCGCCAAGAAGGCGGAAAAGTACCTCGCATCCACCGGTATCGCCGACACGGCGTTCTTTGCCCCAGAGGCAGAGTTCTACATCTTTGACGATGTCCGGTACGAGATCAACCAGCACTCCAGCTTCTACTCGGTCGACTCGAGCGAAGGAGCCTGGAACTCGGGGCGCGAAGAGCCAGGCGGAAACCTCGCGAACAAGACCCCGTACAAGGGCGGCTACTTCCCGGTTAGCCCGGTTGACCAGCACGCTGACCTTCGCGACGACATCTGCATCAAGCTCGCCGACTCCGGGCTCATCCTCGAACGTAGCCACCACGAAGTCGGCACCGCCGGCCAGGGTGAGATCAACTACCGCTTCGACACCATGGTGCACTCGGCAGACGACATTCTCAAGTTCAAGTACATCGTCAAGAACACGGCCCAGCAGTGGGGCAAAACTGCCACGTTCATGCCTAAGCCCCTGTTCGGTGACAACGGCTCGGGCATGCACGTCCACCAGTCACTGTGGAACGGTGGAACCCCGTTGTTCTACGACGAAGCCGGCTACGGCGGACTGTCGGACATCGCCCGCTGGTACATCGGTGGCCTGCTCAAGCACGCTCCGGCTGTTCTCGCGTTCACGAACCCGACGGTGAACAGCTACCACCGCCTCGTTCCCGGCTTCGAAGCACCTGTGAACCTCGTTTACTCGGCTGGTAACCGTTCAGCATCCATCCGAATCCCGATCACAGGCACGAACCCCAAGGCGAAGCGCATCGAGTTCCGCGCGCCGGATGCG
The DNA here is from genome assembly GCF_003668565.1 of Mycetocola zhadangensis. Taxonomy (GTDB): domain Bacteria; phylum Actinomycetota; class Actinomycetes; order Actinomycetales; family Microbacteriaceae; genus Mycetocola_A; species Mycetocola_A zhadangensis. Next base: position 870,877 of record NZ_RCWJ01000001.1, on the reverse strand, counting down.
TCGGGTAACCCCTACCTTGCGTTTGCTGCTCAGCTGATGGCAGGCCTCGACGGAATTAAGAACCGTATCGAACCGCACGAGCCCGTTGATAAGGACCTTTACGAGCTTCCTCCGGAAGAAGCGAAGAGCATCCCCCAGGTCCCGTCGACGCTCGAAGGAGCCCTCCAGGCTCTCGAGGCTGACCACGAGTTCCTGCTTCAGGGCAACGTGTTCACGCGCGAACTGATTGAGACCTGGATCGATTTCAAGCGCGAGCACGAGATCAAGCCGCTCGCACAGCGACCGCACCCGTTCGAGTTTGAGCTCTACTACGGCGTCTAAGCCGGTAGATGAAACGGGCCGCACCCTTCGGGGTGCGGCCCGTTGTCGTTACTGGAACGACCAGCGATCCATGCCGGGGCATAAGGGCTAAGGGGTTCCGTAGAACTGCTTCTCGAACACCCTGCGTGACCGCCTGGTCACTGCGAGGTAATCCTCCTCGAGGCGGGCGGCCGAGCCGGACGGGTACGCCAGCACGCGCGCGATACCGTCAAGCTGCATCCTGTCGCTCGGCAACACGTCAGTGGTTTTGTTCAACCAGAGTGTCATCGCCGAGCGTAGCCGGGATGCGAAGATCCAGGCTGCTCGCAGGAGTTCCGCGTTATCGGCCGAAACGAGGTTGTTCTCGACAGCGACCTGCAACGCGCCCAGAGTGCTTGGTGTGCGAAGACCAGGGATTCCCGCTCCGTTCTCAAGCTGAAGCAGCTGGACGAACCACTCGACATCGCTCAGCGAGCCGCGTCCCAGCTTCACGTGACGTGACGGGTCGGCACCCTGCGGTAGCCGTTCGTTCTCCACTCGCGCTTTGATTCGCTTGACCTCGCGTACCGCTGCTTCAGAGATCTCCGCCGGGTAACGAATCGCATCAGCGAGTTCTTCGAAATCGGCGATGAGGGCTGAGTCCCCCGCGACGCCCTGCGCGCGGAGAAGAGCCTGCGCCTCCCAGGCTAGCGACCACCGGCTGTAATACGCGCGGTAGGAATCAAGGGACCTCGTGACTGGGCCGTTCTTCCCTTCGGGCCGAAGGTCCACGTCGAGGTCGAGCGGTAGGCGATGGTCTTCGCTCAGGCGGTTGAGCTCGGAGACGATCCGGTTCGCGGCCTTGTGCGTCTGTTCCTTATCCAGGGCCGTTGACCGGTACACGTACATCACATCGGCATCGGACCCGAAGCCCAACTCTGCTCCACCGTAACGCCCCATGCCAATCACAGCGAACTCGAGGTCGTTTTCGCCGAGGCCTTCGGTACGGCGGATCAACCGAAGCAAACCACGGATCGTCGCTGTCGTGATGTCGGTCAATCCCCTGCTCAGCTCGGGCAGTTCGATCACGTCGAGGACGCCGCCGAGCGCAAGCCGGAGAATCTCTCGACGCCGCACCCGACGAATGGCCTGTGCGGCCGCGGCATCGGTGTCGTGACGCGCGAGGATAGCCCGCATCTCATCTTCGATCGCGCTGAGCGACCGACTGTGCAGGTCACTGTCGTCGGCGAGCCAGGCGGCGGCTTCGGGGATGTGGTCGAGCAGCTCACCGATGAAGCGGGATCCGGAAAGCACTCGGGTGAGGCGCTCCGCAACGCCGGATGAGTCGCGCAATGTCCGCAGGAACCAGTGAGTGCCGCCAAGCGATTCGCTCAGTCGGCGAAACGCAATGAGCCCATAGTCAGGGTCGGCACCATCCGCCAGCCAGCGAAGCATGACCGGCAGGAGGTGCCGCTGGATGGTCGCCCGCCGAGACACACCGGTGGTGAGCGCGGCGATATGGGAAAGCGCGCCCTTCGGGTCACGGAAGCCAATCGCGGCGAGGCGCGCTTCGGCCTGTGCGGGGCTGAGCGCAACCTCCTCCTCCGGGAGCGCAGCGACCGCTGCGAGAAGGGGACGATAGAACAAGCGCTCGTGGAGGCTGCGCACTTCATGCTTGGTGCTTTCCCACAGTGTGACGAGCGCATCGGCGTTAGGGGCCAGGGTGGACGCCCTGGCCAGCACACGCAGTTCATCCTTGTCTTGCGGCATGAGGTGCGTGCGGCGAAGGCTGCCCAGCTGTAACCGGTGCTCAAGAACCCGAAGCAGTCGGTAATCGGCGGCGAAGGCGTTAGCCTCTTCCCTCCCGATGTAGCTGTTTGCGCTCAATGCCTCGAGCGCGCCGAGCGTGCTTCGTTGGCGCACCTGCTCGTCGACGGCCCCGTGGACGAGCTGGAGCAATTGAACGGTGAACTCAATGTCTCTCAACCCGCCAGGGCCAAGCTTGAGTTGATAGTGCACCTCGTCAGCGGGGATATTCTCAGTCACGCGCTCGCGCATCCGCTGGACGGAGTCCACGAAGTTCTCCCGGGAAGCGCTCGACCATACGAGGGGCGCCACAGCGTCGACGTACTCTCCACCCAACTCCAGGTCACCCGCGAACGGCCGAGCTTTGAGCAGCGCCTGGAATTCCCAGCTCTTCGCCCAACGTTCGTAGTAAGCGAGATGCGAATCGAGCGTGCGGACGAGCGCGCCCTGCTTGCCTTCCGGACGGAGGTTCGGATCAACTTCCCACAACTCGGGCTCGATGCCCGCCTGGCCGAGGCCCCGCATGGAGAGCATGGCCAGTCGCGTGGCAACGTCGATGGCGCGGGGGTTCGAAAGCCCCGCGCTCTCGTTACCCGCGGCGACGAAGATCACATCGACGTCACTGACGTAGTTGAGTTCGCCCGCGCCTGCCTTACCCATTCCGATGACCGCGAACCGGGTCGCACGCACCTCATCTTCACTGAACACCATTGGCCCGTTACCCGGCTGGGTGATTTGGGTCCGAGCGACAGCGATCGATGCTTCGAATGCCGCAGCCGCGGCATCCGACAGCGCAAGGGCAACATCGTCAAACGCGGCGACTGGATCGTCTGTTCGCAAGTCGTGCGCTGCGATGCGCGCGAGCCAACGGCGGTATCGCACCCGGAGGCGCAGCCAACCATCTTCCTCGGTGTGTTCGGCGAAGCCATCCACGGCTCCGACAGAATCGAGCAGGCTGTCGACCAACTCTTCACGGGTCGGCAGTCGGCGAGGCCGATCAGGGAGCCGTAACAATTCGTCGGGGTGGCGGTGGAGAAAGTCAGCAAGTCCGCTTGACGCGCCGAGGATCCGGACCAAAGTTTTGGTGCGCCCGGCGCTGGTCAGCAGCTCGCTCACCTGCACGGGGTGTGAACGCCCGAGACGCACGAGGCTGGTCAGCGCCTGGTCGGGGTCCGCTGCCCGTCCGAACAGGGGAAGCAGTAGTTCACGATCAACTGCCACAGTGGTGTCGAGCTCGTCCAGGAGCGCGCGAACACCGCTCAGCCCGGAGAAACCGAGCCGAGCGAGTTCGCTCAGCGTTGTCTGGTCGCGTCGCATTCGGTGTCGCTACCGTCGCATCGTTAGAGGATTTCGATGTTCTTCTCGAGTTCGTACGGCGTCACCTGGGCGCGGTACTCCTGCCACTCCTGCCGTTTGTTGGCGAGGACATAGTTGAACACCTGCTCTCCGAGTGTCTCGGCAACGAGCTCGGACTCTTCCATCAGCTGCGTGGCGTGGTCGAGGCTGGCAGGGAGCGCCGAGTAACCAAGCGCGCGACGTTCGGAGTCGCTGAGACTCCAGACGTTGTCCTCAGCTTCGGGCGGCAACTCGTATCCTTCTTCGATGCCCTTGAGCCCGGCGGCCAGGAGCAACGAGTACGCCAGGTACGGGTTGGCTGCTGAGTCGATAGCGCGGTATTCGACACGCGCGCTCCCGCCCTTGTTCGGCTTGTACAGGGGAACCCTGACGAGTGCGGAACGGTTGTTGTGTCCCCACGTGACAAAGCTCGGTGCCTCGGCCAGTCCGTTGCGGCCGACAGTTCCCCACAGACGCTTGTACGAGTTCACGAACTGGTTGGTGACGGCGGTGATTTCAGGAGCGTGCTGCAGCAAGCCAGCGATGAACTGACGGCCGACGCGGGAGAGCTGGTACTGCGCACCTGCCTCATAGAATGCGTTGCTGTCACCTTCGAAGAGCGACATGTGCGTGTGCATGCCCGAGCCCGGCTGGTCCGAGAGGGGTTTCGGCATGAACGTGGCGTAGACGCCCTGCTCGATCGCCACCTCTTTGATGACCGTGCGGAACGTCATGATGTTGTCAGCCGTGGTCAGGGCGTCCGCATAGCGCAGGTCGATCTCGTTCTGGCCAGGGCCAGCCTCGTGGTGGCTGAACTCGACCGAAATACCAAGATCTTCGAGCATCCGGACCGACCGGCGACGGAAGTCATGGGCAGTGCCACCGGGGACGTTGTCGAAGTAGCCGGCCGAGTCGACTGGGACTGGCCCTTCTTTGCCGAGCTTGGCTGACTTGAGCAGGTAGAACTCGATCTCAGGGTGGGTGTAGAACGTGAACCCGCGGTCGGCGGCCTTGGCGAGTGTGCGCTTGAGAACGTTGCGGGGGTCCGAGACGGCTGGGAGCCCGTCGGGCGTGGTGATGTCGCAGAACATCCGTGCGGTCGGGTCGATCTCGCCGCGCCATGGAAGCAGTTGGAACGTGGTGGGGTCAGGCACAGCAAGCAGGTCGGACTCGTATGAACGACTCAGGCCTTCAATGGCTGAACCGTCGAAGCCGAGCCCTTCAGCGAAGGCTCCCTCGACCTCAGCCGGGGCGATAGCAACTGACTTGAGTGTGCCGACGACGTCGGTGAACCACAGTCGAACGAACTTGACTCCCCGCTCCTCGATAGTACGAAGAACGAAGTCACGCTGCTTGTCCATTCACTCCCCTTAGCTGTTCCGCGCTGGCTGCCCTCATAGGCTATCCGTTCCCACACCTCGACGCAGGCAGGCTGGACCATAATCCCGGTAGCTAGACTGACGGTCATGAGCGAGTCTATGAAGCCAGCACCGTCGACCAGCCCCGCCCGGGTGCGCACCCGCCACTTCCAGCGTGCCAAAGAGCAGGGCATCAAGATCACCGGCCTCACCAGCTACGACATGCTCACCGCGACAATCTTCGACGAGGCCGGCATCGATTTCCTGCTCGTCGGCGACTCGGCCGGCAACACGGTGCTCGGGTACGACACAACACTTCCGGTCACGATCGACGAGCTCATCCCACTCACTCGCGCGGTCGCTGGCGCGGCCAAGCGCGCTCTGGTCGTCGCTGACATGCCGTTCGGCTCATATGAAAACGGTCCGGAAGAAGCGCTCAAGACCGCGCTGCGCTTTATGAAAGAGACCGGGGCACAGGCTGTGAAGCTCGAAGGCGGGGAACGCAGCCACGACCAGATCCGCCGCATCGTCTCGGCAGGCATTCCGGTGATGGGACACATTGGCTTCACCCCCCAGAGCGAGCACGGCCTCGGCGGGCACATCATCCAGGGTCGCGGCGACGCGTTCGACCAGCTGATGCGCGACGCGCGTGCCGTTCAGGACGCCGGTGCGTTCGCCGTCGTCCTTGAAATGGTCCCGGCCGAAGCGGCTGAGCGGGTCACGGCCGAACTGGACATCCCGACCATCGGTGTCGGCGCCGGACCGCACGTGTCAGGTCAGCTGCTCGTGTGGACCGACTTCGCCGGCCTCACCACCGGTCGCATACCCTCATTCGTGAAGAAGTACGCTGACCTGCGCGGTGCCCTCACCGATGCCGTATCCACGTTCCGCACCGAGGTTGCTGACGGCGTCTACCCGGGTGACGAGTACAGCTACCACTAGGCCAGCCTCAGCGGTCGTCGGCTTCCTCTTCCTCGGCCCACTTGCGACTGTTCGCCCGCATCTTGTCGAGCGCGTGTGTCGCTTCGGCCTCGGTCGCAAACGGACCTGCACGGTCGACGGACGGCGACTGATAGCCGCGTTCAACCTGCCCGGTCTTCATGTTGTACCAGTATTGCTTCGACGGATCTTCGGCCACGAGGTGCCCCTCTCTGGATCGCTAAGCTTGATCCTATGCCCAAGGACATGAACGGCCATCTGATTCCCGGCGTCCGCTCCCCCGAGCGCCAGGTTCCCCCGCGTATTTCCCGTCCAGAGTATGTCGGCAAGAAAGCCCCGGCAAAGTACACCGGAACTGACGTCTACTCGGCGGAGGACGTCGAACGAATTCGCAGGGCAGGACGAATTGCAGCGGATGCCATCGCTCTCGTTGGCGAGAACGTCAGGCCTGGCGTCACAACTGACCAGCTTGACGAGATCGGGCATCGCTATCTCATCGAGAACGACGCGTATCCATCCACACTCGGCTACCGCGGGTTCGCGAAGTCGCTCTGTAGCTCGGTCAACGAGGTCGTCTGCCACGGCATCCCCGACGACACCGTGCTCGAGGACGGCGATATCGTCAACATCGACATCACGGCGTTCGTCGATGGGGTCCACGGCGACAGCAACCGTACCTTCATCGCAGGCGAGGCCCGGGATGAGGTGCGACTCCTGGTCGAGCGCACCGAAGAAGCCCTGCGACGCGGCATGAAAGCCGTCGCACCTGGCCGCCAGGTCAACGTAATCGGCCGAGCCATCGAGTCATATGCCAAACGCTTCGGCTACGGCGTCATCCGCGACTTCACCGGGCACGGCGTCGGCCGGGCGTTCCACTCCGGCCTGATCATCCCGCACTACGACTCGGCTCCCCAGTACGACACGGTGATGGAGGTCGGCATGGTGTTCACCATCGAGCCCATGCTCACCCTCGGAACCCACGAGTGGGACATGTGGGCAGACGACTGGACAGTGACCACCAAAGACAAGAGCATGACCGCGCAGTTTGAGCACACCCTCGTCGTCACCGAGTCCGGCGCTGACATCCTCACCCTGCCATCAGGAGCAACGGCATGACGAGCACCACAACCGCCGTCGGAATCGACATCGGCGGAACCGGAATCAAAGGCGCCATTGTCGACCTGGCAACCGGCACACTCGTGACCGAGCGCATCAAGGTGCCCACACCGGCCGGCGGGTCCCCTGAGGGCATCCTCGAGGTCACCGCGCAACTCATCGACCGGCTGGGCCTTCCCCACCCCGACATTCCGGTCGGCGTTTGCTTCCCCGCCGTGGTCAAGCACGGCGTCACCCTGTCGGCAGCGAACATCTCGAAGGAGTGGATCGGCCTCGAGGCCGAGGCTCTTTTCGAAGAAACTCTCAAGCGGGACATCACATTTGTGAACGATGCGGATGCTGCCGGTTACGCAGAAGCGCAGTTCGGCGCTGCGAAGGGAATCGAGGGTGTTGCTCTGATGACGACCCTCGGCACCGGTATCGGCACAGCAATTCTGCACAACGGTGTCCTCGTCCCGAATGCTGAGTTCGGGCACATCGAGATCGATGGTGTCGACGCGGAAACGCGCGCATCGAATGCGGCTCGTGAGCGCGAGGGGCTGTCGTGGAAAGACTGGTCCAAGCGGCTGCAGACCTACTATTCACGGCTCGAGATGTACTTCTCCCCCGACCTGTTTGTCGTCGGAGGAGGCGTCTCGAAACACCATGAGCAGTTCCTGCCGCGGCTCACGCTCACCACGCCGATCGTTCCTGCTGTTCACCGCAACAACGCCGGTATCCTCGGCGCAGCGTCACTCGCCGTGCGCACGATCCCACCGCTGAGCTGAGTGCGGGTGAATGGGCCGGCTGATACGCCGGGTTCTGTTCAGGTGCTTTCACACCCTGGACGACCATCTCTCTCGAGGCTACGTTGCCGCAGCCTTCTAGCGGCCCACCCGAGGACGGGACGAGCAGCCCCATAGTCCTCTGTCTGACCTTGCTCCGGGCGAGGTTTACCGAGCCGGCCGGGTCACCCCGGCCGCTGGTGGTCTCTTACACCACCGTTTCACCCTTACCAAACGCTTTCGCGCCTGGCGGTCTACTTTCTGTTGCACTGTCTCGCGGGTTACCCCGGGTGGGTGTTACCCACCACCCTGCTCTTTGGAGCCCGGACGTTCCTCGGCGCCATTGCTGGCGACGCGGCCGTCTTGCCGACCCATTCACAGTTCGAGCTTACCCGTCGGCGAACGGCTCAGAGTTCGATTACCAGAGCCCTGACTCTTCGGTGCGCACCATGATGGCGCCGCATTCGGGGCACTCGAGCACCTCGTCGATCTCGGCGGCACGCACTTTCGCGAGTTCGTTTCCGGTCAATGACATGGTGCAGGCGCCGCAGGTTCCCGCCTGGAACAGGGCAGCGCCGGTTCCGGTCTTGGCACGCAGCTTCTCGTAGAGGGACAACAGGTCCTTCGCGACCGAGTCCTCAAGCAGCCCACGCTGTGCGCTCAGAGTGGCATGTTCCTGCGCCAGTTCGTCGAGGGCAGCCTTGCGCCGGTTCGCAATATCCTGCAGCTTCTCAGCCAGGTCATTGTCGAGGTCGCGAGTCGCCGAAAGCTGTGCTTCGGCGATCTCGACCCGTTCCATCACCACAAGTTCCATATCTTCGAGGTTCGTCTTGCGGCGGTACAGCGATTCGAGCTCAGACTCGAGCGCTGTGACGTCTTTCACACTCGAGCTGTGGTTCACGCGCTCGGTGTCACGCGCGATTCGTGCGTCAACGACTCCGGCGTCGGACTCCAGCCGGCCAAGCTCGGTCTTCGCGTCCTCGAGCTCACCGAGGTCCGCGGCCAGGCGCGCGCTGAGTTCGGTGCGTTCCTTGGAGACCGCGACGTGTTCAGCGATCTCGGGCAGGCTCTTCTCGCGATGGGCGACGCGGGCGAGCCCGGAATCGATGGTGTGCAGTTCAAGCAGTTTCTTCTGCTCGGCGAGGCTAGATTTCACGTCGGTTCCCTTGTGGTTTTCGAGTTTGGAGTTATAGGAAGGGATCGTCACTGCGTGACGACGAAGTCCCAGGGGTCTGTGCGGATGTCGCTCACCTGAACGGTCAGATCCGGAAGTCGTTCACGCAGCTGAGCGGCGGCGACATCGAGCCAGAGCCATTCGCTTGCCCAGTGCGACACATCGATCAGAGCTGGGCCGTGACCCAGACCCGCCTGCTCTCGGGCTTCCGAGGCGGGATGGTGCCGAAGATCGCTCGTGACATACACGTCTGCGCGAGTGACGGCATCCGTCGATAACAGAGAATCACCCGCACCACCGCACAACGCCACCGACTCAATGATGCTGTCGTAGTCGCCGGAGACACGAATGCCTGTCGCGGTCGCCGGGAGAATCTTGGCCAGCGAGTGCGCCAGATGACCAAGCGTTCGCGGCTCGGGTAGCCGGCCGGCCCTGCCGATGCCGGTTTCGCCGTCGGCGGAAGGAACGAGAGGAGTGATGTTGGTGAGGCCGAGCAGCGTGGCCAGGACACCTGAGGTTCCGTCGCTCACCACGTCGGCGTTGGTGTGCGCGGCCAGAAGCGCGCAGTTGCCGCGAATCAACCGGGTCAGAATCGACCCCTTATACCGATCGGCCGCGACGGTCGTCACGCCGCGAAGCAAAAGCGGGTGGTGCACCAGGAGAAGGTCGGCACCGATGTCGAGAGCTTCACTTGCGGTGTCTGCGACCGCGTCGACCGCGAGCAGCACACGGGAGACGGAATCGTCGGGGTGGCCAGCAATTAAGCCTGAGGCATCCCAGCCTTCGGCTCCGGCGATGGGCCACAGCGATTCGATGACGTCGGAGACCTCGCGAAGTGAATATGGCACAGGGCCAGCCTACAGAAAGCGTGGTGCTTCCTGGGCCGGCCCTGTGCCGAGTTGCCTGGTGTGGCTTAGTACCAGTTCACCGACTGGGAGTGGGACCAGGCGGAACACGGGGACCCGTATGCGCGCTGGATGTAGTCGAGACCCCACTTCACCTGGGTGGATGCGTTGGTCGCCCAGTCACTGCCAGCCGAGGCCATTTTGCTCCCGGGGAGAGACTGCGGAATTCCTGTCGCGCCGCTCGATGCGTTGCGTGCCGTGTACGACCAGCCGGACTCTTTCTGCCAGAGCTTGTCCAGGCAGGAGAACTGAGCTTCGCCCCAGCCGTAGGAGGACTGGGCGAGAGCACGTGCTGTAGCGCGGGCGCCGTCAGGCGTGTTAGCTACTCGTTGCGCCTCTGCCGCCGCCGCAGCGGCTGCCGCGGCAGCTTCAGCGGCCAGACGATCGGCTTCGACTGCTGCTGCCTGAGTTTCGGCTGCCGTCTGCTGTGTCGACGCAGCGAGGGCCAGTACGGTGTCGCCATCATGGCTCGCGTATGAGGCCAGCGACGCGACACTCGCGGCGAGAGGAGTGGTGTCTACCTTCTCCTGCACAGCAACAATAACCTGGTTCGCTTCGGCCAGAACGGCTTCGGCCTGCTGGTTCGCTCGGGCCTCAGAAACGGTATCGGCTGTCGCGTTGAGGGCGGTGGCGAGCTGGGTTTTCGATCCCTCTATCTGTTCGCCTGTCGCGATCGACTGAACCCTGGCAACATTCGCCTGGATTGTGAGGAACGATGCGATGGCGACGCCGAGGACGACGACCGCTGCGATGAGAATTTGGGCGCGGGTGAATCGTTTGAGTATGAGCATGATTTCCGGGATTGTGCCGGCGCGCGTCAGTTCGCACGTGGCGTGAGCCTGGACACAGCTCTGCCGTGCTCATAAAGAGGAACGGCGGCCGGGTCGTGGCAAACGGGCGCCAATAAGGCTGCGCGCTCTGCGGCTGCGTGGATGACTGTCAATGTCGGGACGACGCGGAACCTGCCGCGTCACACCTGCTCGTTCGGGACCGCAGGCGACTGATTGTCACAGTCTGTACGGCCCGTCTGTGAAAAACCTGCCTCTGACCTGTACAAACCGTGTGTGGCCACGCGCCAGCGTTCAGCGAATACTAGACCCGCACACCACATTGGTCCACCCGCTGTCGCGCTCCGTGTTGAGGGAGAAGAGTTCGATATGGCAGATCGCCGACGCAAATTGGGAGGTAACAAGTGTTTCTTCACGTGCAACGACTGATCAACGAGATAGTGCCAGACGAGCCGGATCCGGCGGCAGCGAACGCCCTGCAGGAAGGGCTCGGAGGCCAGTTCGGTGAGATGCGTACGATGATGCAGTATCTGTTCCAGGCGATGAATTTTCGCGGACCGAACGGTAAGCCGTACCGTGACTTGATGCAGGGCATCGGGACGGAGGAGATCAGCCACGTCGAACTGATCGGCACCACGATCTCGCGGCTGCTCGATGGTTCGCCCGAGTACTCCGGGAAACCAGGCGACCCGCTCGACAAGCCCGGATCCGGCGGAGCAACTCCGCTGAACATCGCACTCTCCGAGAGCAACATCCACCACTACCTCGTCGCTGCGCAGGGCGCGATGCCGGTTGACGCGGCAGGCAACCCGTGGAACGGGAGCTGGGTGTACAACTCAGGAAACCTTGTGCTTGACCTGCTGTACAACCTGATGCTCGAGTCGACCGGGCGGCTCCAGAAATGCCGGATTTACGAGATGACCGCCAACAAGACCGCGCGTTCGACACTCTCTTACCTGATCGTTCGCGATCAGGCACACGAGAATGCCTACGCCAAGGCGCTCGAAACCCTCGGTGTCAACTGGAAGACATCGCTCCCGATCCCGAAGACCAACGCCGAGAAGTTCCCTGAGGTCAAGAAACTGCTTGACCTGGGACTGCAGAGCAAGCAGTACACGTTCGATCTCACCGGCGCATCGGAGGCGGGAAAGATCTTCCAGGGGATGTCCCCTTCAAACGATGGAACGGAGCTCATTGCGAACGAGCAGGCGCCAGCTGGGGTCCCGTCAGTCATCGCACCTGAGCGTTTTGAAGAGTTCGCTCCTGGTCTCGACAAGGACCTGATGGCGTTGATCCAGGCGACAGCGGAGATGGAACTCGCCGACATCGAGGCGCTGTACGCGCCGGTCGCACCGAACAAATAAAAACAAAAAAAGGACGGTCCGCGCTTTTGCACGGACCGTCCCTTTTTCCTGTTTGTGGGCCCTACCGGGATCGAACCGATGACATCCACGGTGTAAACGTGGCGCTCTACCAGCTGAGCTAAAGGCCCCCACTGCGCAAGGCAGCGTGATCATGTTACACAGGTTTCGAGTGCACCTCGAAATCGCGGCACTCAGGCCGGCTGGTACTGCAGGCGCTCGATCGCGGTGCGGTACGCCTCGAGGGAGCGTGACTCCCCGGGTGCCGTGATGAAACTGGCGCGAATGATTCCGTCGATGTCGATGAGGAACGTTGCGCGGTTTGCGAATCCCTTCTCGCCGAGGAAGACGCCGTACTCCTTGCTGACCTGCCCGTGCGGCCAGAAATCGGAGAGGAGCGGAAAGTCGTAGCCCTCCTGCTCAGCCCACGCCCGCAAAGTGAATTTCGAGTCAACAGAAATACCCATCAACTCGACGCCCTCACTCTGAAACAGTGAGAGGTTATCGCGGAGCTCGCACAGCTCGCTTGTGCATCGTCCGGAAAAAGCCAACGGGAAGAAAACCAGGGCAACCGCTCGGTTCCCGCGAAAGCTTCCCAGTTGAACGGTCTCACCAAACTGGTTGACCAGTTCGAAATCGGGGGCTCGAGTGTCGTTCTCCAGAGCCATAGGTGCTGCTTCCTTTCAGGCCTAAGCCCGGTACCGCCGCACGAGGAATGCCCGCGCGGATCAGGAACACATGCTAGACCTCGACATCCGCATCACCAAAGTGAAGGGGTATTTGACGCTCGGCCATCACAATGTCACCCGCGGGGTTTGTAAGTCGCTAGGCTGATCTGAGGTGCCTGCGCGTGTCGTAACCCGACCCTGTCTGACATTTGCACCTCGGAAAACCAGGCACGATCTGCCCATACAGAAAGGTCGACGGTGACTGTAAACGACCAGGACCCCTACTCGGTTGACAACTTCGATGCTGATCCCGAAGAAACCGCGGAGTGGCAAGAGTCGCTCGACCAGCTCGTCGCAGCCCACGGCCACGGCCGTGCGCGCGAAATAATGCTGAGCCTGCTCAAGCGTTCCCGTGAACTGCACCTCGGGGTTCCGATGGTGCCGACAACGGATTACATCAACACCATCGCGCCGGAAAACGAGCCTGAGTTCCCCGGGAACGAAGACATCGAGCGCCGGTACCGCGCCTGGATTCGCTGGAACGCAGCGATCACCGTGCACCGCGCACAGCGCCCAGGTATCGGTGTCGGCGGGCACATCTCGACCTACGCGTCGTCTGCCGCGCTCTACGAGGTCGGTTTCAACCACTTCTTCCGCGGCCAGGACCACCCGGGCGGAGGCGATCAGGTCTTCATCCAGGGTCACGCCTCACCCGGCACCTATGCCCGTGCGTTCCTCGAAGGCCGGGTCTCGACCGACCAGCTCGACGGGTTCCGCCAGGAGAAGTCGCACGCTCCTCACGGCCTTTCGTCGTACCCGCACCCTCGCCTCATGCCGGAGTTCTGGCAGTTCCCGACGGTGTCGATGGGCCTCGGCCCGATCAACGCCATCTACCAAGCACAGGCCAACAAATACCTGACGAACCGAGGCATCAAAGACGCCAGCGACCAGCAAGTCTGGGCGTTCCTCGGTGATGGCGAGATGGACGAGGTCGAGAGCCGTGGCCAGCTTCAGGTCGCCGCGAACGAGGGACTCGACAACCTCAATTTCGTCATCAACTGCAACCTGCAGCGCCTCGACGGTCCCGTGCGAGGCAACGGCAAGATCATCCAGGAACTCGAGAGCTTCTTCCGTGGCGCTGGCTGGAACGTCATCAAGGTCGTCTGGGGCCGCGAGTGGGATGACCTGCTCGCCCGTGACTCGAGCGGAGCCCTGCTCAACCTGATGAATGCGACGCCCGACGGCGACTACCAGACGTACAAGGCAGAGAGCGGCGCGTTTGTTCGCGAAAACTTCTTCGGCCGCGATGAGCGCACGCTGAAGCTGGTCGAGGACTACTCGGACGAGCAGATCTGGAACCTCAAGCGCGGAGGCCACGACTACCGCAAGGTGTACGCCGCCTTCAAGGCAGCCGCTGAGCACAAGGGCCAGCCGACGGTCATCCTCGCGAAGACCGTGAAGGGTTATGGTCTCGGTCCGTCCTTCGAGGGCCGCAACGCGACGCACCAGATGAAGAAGATGACTCTGGACAACCTCAAGATGTTCCGCGATGAGATGCGCGTTCCGATCACGGACTCACAGCTCGAGGAGAACCCTTACCTTCCGCCGTACTACCACCCCGGTACGGATGACGAGGCGATTCAGTACCTGCACGAGCGCCGTCGCGCCCTCGGCGGATACGTCCCTGAGCGCCGGTCGAAGTACACAGACATCAATCTGCCTGACGACTCCACCTACGCGATCGCGAAGAAGGGTTCCGGCACCCAGGAGATCGCCACGACGATGGCGTTCGTCCGGCTGCTCAAGGATCTGATCCGCTCGAAGGACTTCGGCAACCGCATTGTGCCGATCATTCCTGACGAGGCACGCACCTTCGGAATCGACGCGTTCTTCCCGACCGCGAAGATCTACAACCCGAAGGGGCAGCACTACACCTCTGTTGACCGTGAGCTTCTGCTCGCTTACAAGGAGAGCCCCCAGGGCCAGATCCTTCACGTCGGCATCAACGAAGCAGGTGGCGCAGCTGCGTTCACCAACATCGGAACCACGTACTCGACCCAGGGTGAGCCGCTCATCCCGATTTACGTGTTCTACTCGATGTTCGGTTACCAGCGCACCGGCGATGCTCTGTGGGCTGCCGGTGACCAGATGGCGCGAGGCTTCATCATCGGCGCCACGGCCGGTCGCACTACCCTGACCGGTGAGGGCCTCCAGCACGCTGACGGCCACTCCCCTCTCCTGGCCTCGACTAACCCGGCAACCGTCACGTACGACCCCGCTTACGGCTATGAAATCGGACACATCGTCCGTGCGGGCCTCGAGCGCATGTACGGCGGTAAGCACGAAGACCCGAACGTGATGTACTACATCACCGTTTACAACGAGCCGATCGTTCAGCCAGCTGAGCCGGAGAACCTCGACGTCGACGGGCTCCTCCGCGGTATCTACAAGGTCAAGGGTTCAGAGGTCGAAGGCCCGCGTGCTCAGCTGCTCGCTTCCGGCGTCTCCGTTCCGTGGGCGATCGAAGCACAGAACCTCCTCGCTGAGGACTGGGGTGTTTCAGCCGACGTGTGGTCTGTCACCTCCTGGTCCGAACTGCGCCGCGACGGGATCCGCGCTGAGGAATACAACTTCCTCAACCCGGATGCCGAACCTCAGGTTCCGTACGTCACCGCACGTCTGAAGGACGAGCAGGGTCCGTTTGTCGCGGTGAGCGACTTCATGCACGCGGTACCTGACCAGATCCGCCAGTTCGTTCCCGGCGACTTCGCGACCCTTGGGGCTGACGACTTCGGATTCTCGGACACCCGCGCCGCCGCACGTCGCTACTTCAAGATCGACGGTCCGTCGATGGTCGTTCGCACTCTGGAGATGCTCGTGGCCCGAGGAGAAATCGACGCGTCACTGCCCGGTCGCGCGATCGAGAAATACAACCTCCTCGACGTCAACGCGGGAACCACCGGCAACGCCGGTGGCGAGAGCTAACCATCGCCACCCCGCCCGTGCCACGCTCAAAAGGCGAGACGCTCGCCTGGCTGCGCCGGCTGTCTGGTGAGCTTGCCACCACGACGCTGAAGCAACTCGAGGACACGCTGCCCTGGTATGCAGAAATGCCACCAGGGCGGCGGTCCGCGGTCGGGCTCGTTGCCCAAGCCGGCATAACCTCGTTCATCGCCTGGTTCGACGACCCCAAGTCGACACCGTGGATCGCGGCCGACGTGTTCGGAGCTGCGCCACGCGAACTCCTGCGCTCGGTGAGTTTGCAGCAGACGCTGCAGCTCATCCGTGTGACCGTCGAGGTTGTCGAGGAGCGGATCAAGGACGGCGGTGAGGACCTCCGCGAGGCGATCCTGCTTTATTCTCGCGAGATCGCCTTCGCGGCTGCCGATGTCTACGCCCGCGCCGCCGAGGCCCGCGGGCTCTGGGATGCCAGGCTCGAAGCCCTCGTCGTTGACTCCATCCTCTCGGGTGAAGCGGACGATGAGCTTCCGAGCCGAATCGCTGCGCTGGGCTGGCACGGCCACGGCGAAGTCGCTGTTCTTGTGGGAACCACACCCCCACAGCTCGACGTCGATCAGCTTCGCCGCACCGCGCGACACATGGCTGCCGATGTTCTCATCGGTGTTCAGGGCGGAAGGCTTGTTCTTGTCATCGGCAGGGCGGAGACATCGCACGGGGTTGACGACGAGGAGATCGGTACGGCCGCATCACTCAGCTTCGTTGAGATTGCGACACATCTCGAACCCGGATTTGGATCGGGTTACCTGGTTCTCGGACACGCTGTTCCGACGCTCGTTGAGGCGTCGAGGAGCGCTCGTGCGGCCCTCGCAGGATTCGCGGTTGCCCGCGCATGGCGTCACGCGCCGCGACCGGTGCAAGCCGATGACCTGCTGCCCGAACGGGCACTCGCCGGGGACGCTTTAGCTCGCACCACACTCATTGAGCGGATCTACAAACCCCTCCACGCTCACTCCACGGAACTCGTGACAACGCTTTGGTGCTACCTCGACAACGGGCGTTCCCTCGAAGCCACAGCACGTGAACTCTTCGTCCACCCGAATACCGTTCGCTATCGACTCAAACGCGTATCGGATGTCATCGGCTGGGATGCGACTGGCGCTCGCGAAGCGCTCATTCTTCAGTCAGCACTGATCCTCGGGTCCATCGCCGAACCCGACGGTCTTAAGCGTCGCCGCTAGACGGCAACCGAAAAGGCTATGTGGGACATGCACAAGCGAATCCCCCATTCTTGTGCTGTGTTCAACACAGCAGGGACTCGGTCAGTTGGCAGACTAGGACGGTGATCGTAATCGTCTGCCCTGGACAGGGCTCCCAAACTCCCGGTTTCCTTTCCCCATGGCTTGAGAACAACGACTACCTTCGCCTCGTCGAGCAGTACTCCGAGGCTGCGGGGGTCGACCTCGTCAAGCACGGCACCGAATCCGACCAGGACACGATCCGCGACACGGCAGTCGCCCAACCGCTCATCGTGGCGGCTGGCCTGCTCACCTTGCGGGCGCTTGCCGACGCAGGACATCCCGCGACCGTGCCGGGGATCGCGGGGCACTCGGTTGGAGAGATCACGGCAGCAGTTGGTGCTGGGGTGCTCACCGAAGACGACGCCATGCGATTCGTGGCCGCTCGTGCACGAGCGATGGCAGCGGCTGCTGCAACGACACCGACGGGAATGAGCGCGGTACTTGGCGGAGACGTCGATGCATTGCTCAGCCGTCTCGACGAACTCGGCCTCCAGCCGGCAAACTTCAACGGGGGTGGGCAGATTGTTGTTGCTGGAGCGCTCGATGCTCTCGCCCGTCTCTCGGAGGATCCCGTGCCAGGAACTCGCGTGATTCCGCTCCAGGTGGCTGGCGCCTTCCATTCTCGTTATATGGAGCCCGCACGCGAATCCCTGGCATCCGTTGCCGCTGGACTGACGGCATCCGACCCGGCTCTTCGCTTGTGGAGCAACAACGACGGCAGCATCGTCGACAATGGCTCGCGTTTTGTCGAGCTTCTTGTCGAACAGGTCGCCTCGCCGGTTCGCTGGGACCTCTGCATGGAGGCTTTCGCTCAGAGTGGCGTCTCGGGCATCGTTGAGGTTGCACCGGCAGGCGCGCTGACCGGCCTCGCCAAGCGTGGCCTGAAGGGCACCCCTGCCGTTGCCGTCAAAACCCCAGCTGACATTCCGGCAGCGCTCGAACTGCTTTCCGCATAATCAATCTCCGCAACCGAGAGAGACGAATGACCATTCCTATACTTCAGCAGTCCCAGGGACCCGCGTTCACACGGATTTTGGGGATGGGCGCCGCTCGCGGTGACCTGTCCGTGCCGAACGACGACCTCATTGAGCCCATCAACTCATCTGATGAGTGGATTCGTCAGCGCACAGGGATCATCGAGCGCACCCGAGCCAGCCAGGACGTGCTCGCCGTCGACCTCGCGTCCGACGCCGCGAAGGAAGCGATCGAGGCCTCAGGCATCGACCCTGCCCAGATCGACGCCGTGATCATCGCCACGATCAGCAACATCCAGCAGACCCCGTCGATGGCTGCCGTGGTGGCCGATCGTGTTGGTGCGAACCCCGCCGCCGCCTACGACGTCAACGCGGCCTGCGCCGGGTACCCCTATGCGATCGCCCAGGCGGACTCGCTCATCCGCACCGGCGTCGCGAAATACGCCCTCGTGATCGGCGCTGAGAAACTTTCTGACGTTGTCGACCCGGAAGATCGCTCCATTTCCTTCCTGCTTGGAGACGGTGCAGGCGCAGCGGTCATCGGACCAAGCGACTTCCCCGGCATTTCCGCAACGGTCTGGGGTTCAGACGGGTCCAAGGCCGGAGCCGTCGGCATGAACGCGACACTGCAGGAATACCGCCGCGGCGAAGCACCATGGCCCACCCTGCGCCAGGAAGGGCAGACCGTCTTCCGCTGGGCAGTCTGGGACATGGCAAAGGTTGCGAAGGAAGCCCTTGAGAAGGCCGGCGTCACCGCAGACCAGCTCGCCGCGTTCATCCCGCATCAGGCGAACATGCGCATCATCGACGAGTTCGCCAAGCAGCTGAAGTTGCCGGAGAGCGTTGTGATCGCCCGCGATATCGCGACGACAGGCAACACAAGCGCCGCGTCCATTCCGCTCGCCACCCATCGACTCCTGCAGGAGCACCCTGAGATTTCCGGCGGTCTGGCCCTGCAGATCGGCTTCGGAGCCGGACTGGTATTCGCGGCCCAGGTCGTCGTCCTCCCCTAGCCACACCCCTCATATGCCCGAACCGGGCGCAATGACCCCAATAGACTGGTTCACGGTCAATCGATACTCAAGGAGATAACACCATGGCACTGTCCACTGAAGAAGTCCTCGCCGGCCTGGCCGAGCTCGTCAACGACGAAACCGGAATCGCTGCAGACACCGTCGAGCTCGACAAGTCCTTCACCGACGACCTCGACATCGACTCGATCTCGATGATGACCATTGTTGTCAACGCAGAAGAGAAGTTCGACGTGAAGATTCCGGATGAGGAAGTCAAGAACCTCAAGACCGTCGGCGACGCCGTCGACTTCATCGTCAAAGCACAGGGCTAGCCCCCTGCGATGATGAGGACCGGGTCGCGGCAGACCCGGAACCCGGTCCCTCATCACGCCGCACGAGCCATCCCTGAGATCGCTTGTATCGCTGACCAGCACCAAGAGAGTTTCATCGAATGACCAAAAGAATTGTCGTAACCGGAATTGGTGCGTCGTCACCGATCGGCGGGACCGCCCAGGATTCCTGGGACAGCCTCCTCGCCGGCGCATCCGGTGTTCGCACCCTCGAACAGGACTGGGTAGCCAAGTACGAGCTCCCCGTCACCATTGCCGGGCAGGCCGCCGTGAAGCCAACGGATGTGCTCCCCCGCATCGAGACCAAGCGTCTCGATCCCTCCAGCCAGTTTGCGCTCATCGCCGCGCGTGAAGCATGGGCTGATGCCGGAACCCCCGAGGTCGACCCCGAGCGGCTTGGCGTCGACTGGGCGACCGGTATCGGTGGAGTGTGGACCCTGCTTGACGCCTGGGACACCCTGCGCGAGCGTGGACCTCGTCGTGTGCTTCCGATGACCGTGCCGATGCTGATGCCCAACGGTCCAGCTGCGGCGATCGGTATGGATCTCGGAGCCCGTGCCGGAGAGCGCACTGTTGTCTCCGCGTGCGCCTCAAGCACTGAGTCGATCGCGAATGCTTTTCAGCACCTGCAGGCCGGGCTCGCTGATGTCATCATCGCCGGTGGTTCGGAAGCCGCGATTCACCCGCTTCCGATCGCGTCATTCGCCGCCATGCAGGCATTGTCGAAGCGAATGGACGACCCGGCGACTGCGTCGCGTCCGTATGACATCTCGCGCGACGGATTTGTCCTCGGTGAGGGAGGAGCGGCCCTTGTGCTTGAGACGCTCGAGCACGCTCAGGCCCGCGGAGCACGGATCTACGCCGAGGTGCTCGGCGGAGCAGTCACCAGCGACGCTTACCACATCACCGCTCCCGACCCCGAGGGATCGGCAGCTGCCCGCGCGATGATCGCCGCAGTGGAGAATGCCGGTCTCACGTTGACCGATGTCGTGCACGTGAACGCGCACGCGACATCAACTCCGGTAGGCGACATCGCCGAGTACAACGCGCTGCGCCGGGTCTTCGGCGACCACCTCGACTCGATCGCCGTCAGCGCCACCAAGGCGTCGACGGGACACCTCCTCGGTGGCGCCGGCGCGATCGAAGCGCTGTTCACCGTCAAGGCGCTGCACGAACGTGTAGCTCCCCCGACAATCAACCTGGAAAACCAGGACCCGGCGATCCCGCTCGACGTCGTGACGTCACCGCGCGACCTCGGCTCAGGCGACCTCCTGGCGATCAGCAACTCGTTCGGTTTCGGCGGCCACAACGCCGTCGCCGCTTTCAAGAGCTTCTAAGCACGAACAGAACCCCGCACGGCGACCGCCGTGCGGGGTTCTGTTCGTTTCAGGACCAGTCGGTTTCACCATCCGCACCTGTCGGGAATCATCACCGACCTGCACAGCGTGCCACCGTTGGCCCCGGGTTTCGAGGGCGAAGAGCGCCTAACCGACCTTGTGCAGCCAGATGACGCTCGAGTTGTCAGAGGCGTGGCGGAACGGTTCGAGCTCGTCGTCCCAGGCCTGACCAAGCGCAACCCGCAGTTCGCGGTGCAATTCGGCAGGGTTCGAACCGCCGACCTCCATGGCGTAACGGATGCGATCCTCAGGAACGACAACGTTCCCGGCGCTGTCTGTCTGTGCGTAAAAGATACCGAGGTCCGGAGTGTGCAACCAACGGCCCCCGTCTGAGCCGGCGGTCGGGTCTTCGGTCACTTCGAATCGAAGGTGCTCCCAGCCGCGCAACGACGAAGCCAGGGCAGCGCCCATGCCGGGCAACCCTTCCCAGTAGTACTCGGCGCGCTGGGCGCCCTTCAGCACCGGCTGGTCCCCCCACGAGAAGTTCACAGCACGACCAAGAGCGCGACCGGCAGCCCACTCAACGTGCGGGCACAGAGCGCGCGGTGAGGAGTGAACCAAAATCACTCCTCGTGCGACAGATGCCACCATGTTTTCCTCCTTTTTCCCGTGGTACGTCTTCCCCAACGACCGGTGAAAAAAAGCAAGCAGCAGCATCCGTTATTCAGTTGTGGCGCGAAGGCGTCTCCGTCATTATGCCCCAGATAGCACAGGAATCACAACGATGTGATTATGTCGACCCGGCGTGTCTTCATAAAACTCTATACTGGGTAGAGATTGGCGAGAGACCCGAGGAGCCCCATGGCCGTGAAAGACGCGATTCTGGCGATCCTCACACTCGGTTCTGCCTACGGGCTGCAGTTGCGCGACGAACTCATCACTCGCGCTCCGCACCGCGCCGGGCTCAACGTCGGGCAGATCTACTCGACGCTTGACCGGCTGTCGAAGGCCGGGCTCATCAGGTCAGACGATGCGACGGACGACAATCTTCCTCTCTACGCCCTGACGTCGGCCGGGCGCCAGGCTGCGGAGGACTGGTTCGGCTCCCCCACCCCGCCTGACGTTCGGGACTGGTTCGACATGGCCGACCAGGTGCTCGTCGCCTCCAGCATCCCTGGGGCTCCGTGGCGCGCAATCGTGAACGGACAGATCCGGTCATGGACGGCGATAACGGATGCTGTCGCCAGCGATCCGCACGATACGTCGAGTTCCGTGCAGGGCGCTTTGGCAGTCGCAGCAGAGAACCACGTTGCCCAAGCGGCCCTGACCTGGCTTCGCGAGACCGAAGCTCGACTGACCGACGTTGGGGATCCTGCGGTGCCGCTTCGCAGCATCCGTCCACAACGTGGCAGGCGACCCGGGACATTGTCGAGGCCTTGAACCGTGCCGAACGCCGTCGATACCCTGCGAAGCATGGGACATGTTTTCACCGTCGGCCACTCGACGCAAGCGATCGAGCAGTTCGTGACCCTGCTGGCCGGATACGGCATCACCTCCGTCGCGGATGTGCGGACGGTTCCGAAGTCACGACACAACCGACAGTTCTCTGACGAGGCGCTGAGCGCGAGCCTCGGGGATCGCGTCATCGAGTACCGACATCTTCCTGCGCTTGGCGGGTTGAGGCGTCCATCGAAGGACTCCCTCAACGCCGGGTGGAACAATGCGTCGTTTCGTGGTTATGCCGACTATATGCAAACCGAAGCATTCGCGAATGGGCTCGAGGAGCTGATCGCACTGGGCAGCGGAAAGACCGTCGCTGTCATGTGCGCCGAGGCCGTGCCGTGGCGCTGCCATCGATCTCTGATCGGTGACGCGCTGCTCATTCGCGACTTCGCGGTCGACGATGTTCTGAGCGCCACAAGTATTCGGCCGCACGTTCTGACGGGCTTCGCCAGGGTCGACGGGCTCACCATCACATACCCGCCCGTCGACGGGGAGGCCTGAGCGATGGCGGCGCAAACCGGCTCACGGCAGGTCGTGAGCGTTGACGGGCGGCGCGTGACCCTGACGAATCTGGACAAAATCCTGTACCCGGAGACCGGAACCACCAAGGCCGATGTGCTCCGTTATTACGCCGAGATCGCTGACGTGATGATTCCCTACACCGCGCAGCGCCCGGCCACCCGTAAACGGTGGGTGCACGGCGTGGGCACACCCGCCGAGCCGGGTGAGGTTTTTTATCAAAAGAATCTCGACCCGGCATCAACGCCCGAGTGGGTCGCGCGCCGATCGATCGAGCACAGCAGCCGAAACAACGACTATCCGCTCGTCAACGATCGAGCGACACTGACCTGGCTGGCCCAGATTGCCGCACTCGAGATACACGTTCCGCAGTGGCAGTTCGAGCGCACGGGTGGCGCGCGCAATCCAGACCGGCTCGTGCTCGACCTTGACCCAGGCGAAGGGCTCAGCCTGCCCGACTGCGCGCACGTTGCCCTCCTGGCGCGGGACATCCTCACCGGCATGGGCCTGAACCCTTTGCCTGTGACCAGCGGAAGCAAAGGCATCCACCTTTACTCGGCGCTCGACGGCTCGCTCACCAGCGACCAGGTGTCTGACGTTGCCCACGAACTCGCGCGGGCGCTCGAGTCCGACCACCCAGACCTCATCGTGAGCGACATGAAGAAGACGCTTCGGGTGGGCAAGGTGCTGATCGACTGGAGCCAGAACAACAGGGCGAAAACCACTATTGCGCCTTACTCCCTTCGCGGTCGGTTTGCCCCAACCGTTGCCGCGCCGCGCACCTGGGAGGAGCTCGAGTCTCCGTCCCTCGCGCAACTCGATTTCGAGGAGGTGCTTGATCGGGTGGCCCGTTCAGGCGACCTGCTCGCCCCCCTGGCCCCCGCTCGGACGGCGGGACTCGAACCAACACCGGAGCATATGGCGCGGTTCGAAAGCACAGCCGCTGCCCAGGACCGCCTCGCGAAGTACCGCAGCATGCGTGATGGAACGAAGACACCCGAGCCAGTGCCTGATGAGGCGGCAACCCTCACGAGCGGAAACTCGTTCGTGATTCAGGAACACCATGCCCGAAGGCTGCACTACGACTTTCGGTTGGAACACGAGGGCGTTCTGGTCTCCTGGGCCGTGCCCAAAGGGCCACCGCTTGACGGTGCGGAGAACCACCTTGCCGTGCAGACCGAGGACCACCCGCTGGAGTATGGAACCTTTGAGGGACGGATCCCGAAGGGTGAGTACGGTGCGGGAGAGGTCAGTATCTGGGACTCAGGTTCGTTCGAGCTGGAGAAATGGCGCGAGGGCAAAGAAGTTATCGCGACCCTCACGGGGAGACCAGACGGCGGGCTCGGCGGGGTGCCGCGAAAATACGCTCTCATCCACACGCGGCGCCCGGGGGCGGAAAACAACTGGCTCATCCACCTCATGGACGGCACGGCCAGGAAGACCGGCTCACAGCATCCGTCTCCCCCGAAATCTCCGGACGCGGTAACAGCCCAGGAGCCGCGGAGAAAGAGCACAAAACGGTCGTCCATCACCGCCCCGACGACACCACTCAACCGGACCGTCATCGAGCCAATGCTCGCTGCGGCCGGTGGAGCGAAGGATCTCGATGGAGAACACGACTGGGCGTTCGAGATGAAATGGGACGGTTACCGGGCGGTCGTTTACATCGAGGATGGTGACGTCCGTCTGTTCAGTCGCAACGGCAACGACCTCACCGACACGTTCCCTGAACTCGCGCAGCCGCTTCGAGATGCCGTCGGCGCACAATCTGCCGTCCTCGACGGCGAAGTCGTGGCTCTCGATAAGAAGGGCCGGCCGAGTTTTCACCTCCTCCAGTCGCGCGCCGGTCTCAGCGAGGACGAATCGGCGGCGCGCTCGGCGAGCATCGAACTCATGCTCTTCGATCTGCTTGAGCTCGAGGGACACGACATCACCGGCGACGACTATGACGTTCGGCGAGCGGCGCTCACGCAGGTGGTGACTCCGACCGGACCTGTCCGGGTCCCGCCAGAGTTCGATGGGGATTTTGAAGCCGCTCGAGAATCGAGTTCGCAACTGGGGCTCGAGGGGGTTGTGGCGAAGGAACGAGACAGTCCCTATCTGCCTGGGAAACGGTCACGCTCCTGGATCAAGGTCAAGCACGAAATGATGCAGGAGGTGGTGATTGTGGGCTGGCGGCCGGGTGCGGGGAGCGCGACGAACGCTGTGGGCTCGCTCGTCCTCGGCATCCCCGATGAGCAAGGCATTCGTTACGCGGGTCGCGTCGGTACCGGCTTCACGGATAAGGACAGGCGGTCATGGGTCAAGAAGTTCACGCAGATGGCGGTCGAATCTCCCCCGGTGCACGACGCCCCAAGCGACGAAATCTCGCACGCAAAGTGGATCCGCCCCGAACTCGTCGGCGAAGTGACATTTCTGCAGTGGACATCCAGCGGGGCGCTTCGGCACTCCTCGTGGCGCGGCTGGCGCCCGGACAAAACCGCCCGTGACGTACGCATCGAGTAGCGGCTAAACGTCGAGCAACCGCTGGCACGCCGCTTCACAACGTCGACACGCGTCGGCGCAGACCCGGCAATGGCTGTGCCGCTCGGCGTGCCGCTCGCATTCTTCGGCGCTGAGCGCGCTGGCGGCTCGGCAGGCCGCCAATAGTGCGCGCCGCAGGTTTGCGTCATACGTCGGGTGGCGAGACAACACTTTTGCTGTCGTTCCAGCAACGTCCGCACAGTCAAGCGTCGCTCGAATGCAGTCGGCGAGGTCGGGCAGGTCCGGTTCTGACAGGCAGGCTTCCGCACAGGCCGTCGCTGTTTGCGCCCCTTCAATGCAGGCCTCGATGCACTCGGCCAGTGCTGCCCGATCGATGTGCGGAAGCGGCCGTGGATGGGCTCGAAGCATCGTCGTCGCATAACTCATCGCTAACCCCTTTGTTGCGGTGCGACGGTGCTCGCCACTACAGGGGTGTCGCACGTGCCCCCTCGTGCACCCACCATAGATTGGCGAGCATGAGTCCGCCAGCCTTTTCCGGCATTGGGCGCGAAACGACCTACGCCCGCACGCTCAGCTCCGTCAGCGGCACTGGTGTTGGGCGTTCACACGTGCTGCTGATCGAAATCGACTGGCCTGACCGAGCCGACGAGAGCACCGACTCCATGACGTCCAATGCGTGGAACGCGAGCCGCGCGCTCGCGCGA
This sequence comes from Mycetocola zhadangensis, assembly GCF_003668565.1. GTDB lineage: Bacteria > Actinomycetota > Actinomycetes > Actinomycetales > Microbacteriaceae > Mycetocola_A > Mycetocola_A zhadangensis. The sequence continues at coordinate 845,241 of NZ_RCWJ01000001.1, read as the reverse complement.
GGTTCGACATCCTTTTCTGTAACCGCGAGATCGTGAAGCCCGACCCCGCGGCTCGCGTCAACATAGCCTGCGGAGACCGGGAGGGTTTCCCACTCCGTCGAGCCGAGCCCACACAGTTTGACGTCGCCGTCGAACCGGTTGGGGTCGGGAACGATCAGCGAACCTCTCTCCCCGTGGATTTCGATGTTTGCAGCCTGGGTGGCGACCGCGTCGAAGCTCATGACGAGCGTGGACAGGGCCCCGGACTCGTGGACGAGCACGCCGGTCACATGTGTGTCCGTAGAAACGGCGATGGACTCCCCCTTCCTCGGGCCTGACCCGATGGTTCGTGAGTCGCGGGTGTGGCTGGCTGCCCCGATCACGGAAGCCACAGGACCGAGAAGGGTGATGAGCGCTGAGACGTAGTACGGCCCCATGTCGAGGAGGGGCCCGCCACCCGGCAGGTAGTAGAAGTCTGGGTTCGGATGCCATCTCTCGTGCCCTGGAGTCATCATCGTCGCTGTGGCGGAGATCGGGGTGCCGATGAGGCCGTCGTCGATCGCTCGCCGCGCGGTTTGGGTGCCGGTTCCGAGCACGGTGTCAGGAGCGCAGCCTATGGTGAGGCCGGCTTTCTCCGCGGCGGCGAGAATCGTGGCCGCCTGTACGGTGTCCGCGGCGAGTGGTTTCTCGCCGTACACCTGTTTGCCCGCCAAGATCGCTTGACGCGCGATTTCGGCGTGTGCGGCAGGAATCGTCAGGTTGAGCACGAGCTGTACTTCGTTGTCGGCCATCAGTTCGTCAACGCTGAGCGACCGCACCCCGTCATACTCTGCCGCAACAGCGTCCGCGCGCGAGCGATCCAGATCTGCAACCGCGACGAGACGCACCGACTGGAGCTTGGGAAACGTCTCGAGATAGGCACCGATGATGTGGCCGCAACCGACGATGCCTATTTTCAGCGGCGCTACCTGCTTGCCCACAACATGCCCCTCTCTACGATGGTTCGGACGTGCTCGTTCTGAAGCACCTCGACCGAATGGCCCGGGGTTGCCACGAAGATGCGACCGGCGCCCCACTGCCGTGTCCACACCGCGGGACACACGACCGGTCGAGACCATGCGTCCCACTCGCGAGCCGGGAGCGTTGTTGTTGCGAGCACATCGATGTAGTCGTCGGTGAGCACCCAATACTGCTCGGTGGTCAGGTCGAAGTCGGGAATCCCCACGGTGATTGGATGTGTGCGGCCCGCCTCGGTCATTTCCACACGGTAGTCGATGAAATTGTCGGAGGCATCGCCCACCAGCTCATCGGGGTGTTTTCCGGGATGGCAGGCGAATTGACCACCGATGAGGTGGAGGTAGTCCGAGTTGTTCCGGTACGAATCCGCGATACCGCCGTGCCAACCCGCCAGGCCGGTTCCAGCTTCGATGGCGGACCGAAGACCGGCGACTTCCTTCCTCTCGATCGTGCTCATCGTGTTGCACTGAACGATGAGGTCGACGGTCGCCATGTAGTCCACCTCAGCGTAAATCGCCGGGCCGTCTTCTACTCTCACCGTGTACCCGGACGACTCGAGGTGAGGGATAAACAGGTCGGTTGTCTCGACGGGTTGGTGCCCGTCCCAGCCTCCTCGCACAACGAGAGCGGTGCGGTTGGTTGCCATAACTTTTATCTCCCTCGATCGCGCGCGACTGTGGCCGACTATCGGCAACGCAGTCACGAGTTTGCGCGCCGGACGCGACTGCCTCCGCGGTCGTGAGGATCGCCCCGTCGCGACAGTGTCTAAATGTAGCGAGACACAACAAACAAAGTCAACCGCGCGCAGACGTGCGAGCCTCGCAGTCCCGTCTGCGCTATCGTCCAGCGGTATGAGCTTCCGCGGTCAGTTTGTGACGCCCGCTTGCGAGCGCCCCGCAGGAGAAGTTCCTCCCTCGAACCCGCCATACCGAGCCCACGCGAGCACCCGCCCAAAGAAGACATCCCGGTGACTGTGGAACCGGCATCCGTTCTCAGCGCTACCGCAGATCAACCGTATCGAGCCCCCGCGCCGTCGGTTGAGTGAGGAGAATGCGATTTGCAACGTCGCCCTCTTTCGAGGTGAACAACGCGGGTGAACGCGCGCCCGGAACAGTTAACCGAGCAGTTTGGCTTTGGCTGCGGTGAACTCTGCGTCAGACAGGATTCCCTGCGCGTGCATGGTCGCGAGGCTTTGCAGTTGCGACTGCAGGTCGCCCCCTGGCGAGGATGGCGCCGCGGCCGCCTGCTGCTGCTGCTGCTGATATTGAGCTGCCTGTTGAGCGGCAGCCTGCATCTGGGCCTGCTGTTGCTGCGCTTCATACGCTTGCGCCTCCGCTGCTTGTTGCGCGCTTGCTTCCTGGCGCGAGCGAACCCCACCGGAAACCGCCGTTGCGGTGCCAGCCACAACTGCCGTAGTTGCTGCAGCACGGAGCAGCCCCCCGCGTCCTGCACGTCGACCCAGCATAATTTTCTCCTTTGGCTTGGTTGGGGTCACGCCGTTGCGGCGGTGACAACTTCGTTGATGACCGGAGCGGGAATTCGCTCCGTGAGAAGGACGCGGCCGCCAGCTCGGTAGAGCGTCTGAGCGAACTCGCGGACCCAGAGGTGTTCGATGACCAGAAGCGCCGCAGAGGTGTCCGGCGGAATCGCGTCGGCGAGGTCATCGACGTCTTCTTCTCCGGCGAGTCCGAGCTCTAGGACCTCGAGCCCTTCCAAGCCGTATTTGTCCTCGATCTCCTCAAGCTCCATGACCGTGAGGTCCCCGTCGCTGGAGCGAGAAACGAAGAGCAAATCGAGCAGACGAATGCTACCTGACTGCACCAGCTCGAGGATCGCGTCGAGGACATTCGGGCCGGGGTGTGCTCCATCGAACCCGATCAGAAAGATCTCGACGGGACCATACTTGAATTCGGCTTCCTCAGCAGTGGGCTGCGTGCCTTCGCTGGTTTCGCTTTTCATCGGATATTCCTCTCGGCGCGTATATTGACACGCAAACATCGGTCGGTCATGTTGGGACTGACGCTAGTGCTGTGAGGCAGGGTGATCATCATCCCTCGGGGATGAAACAATCAGTGTCACTTCGCAGGGCGGCGGCTCGCTGTCGTGGGCTCTCCGACACAGGCTTGCAACGGCAAGACGTTGCGATGTGACCACACCTACCCGCTTCCTGGGCTAGTCCCCCGCGTCCATCGCACGGCGATCGCTGCGAAGGTTGTTGTTGTTGTGCCTGAGTGCGTAGCGACGCCCGAGCGGACCGGCCGAGACTCCATGCAGCACCACGCTCAGGAGTACGGTGCACGCAACAGCGGATACAGCGCGACCGACTGGTTCCGAGTTGCCCAGCTCCTCGATTGCCAACAGCGCGAATACGACCGAAGCGAGACCGCGCGGCCCGAACCAGCCCATGAACAACGCGGTTGAGGTGTCCAAGCCTGTTCTCGGCAATGCGAGAGCCACTGGCACCATCCGAATGACAGTGAGGCTGGTTACGGCGTACAGGATCGTCGAAACCGACATGAACTCGAGAGCTGCCGGCACCAGTGAGGCGCCGAAAAGAAACCACACCCCGAACGCCAGCACCTGACCGAGCAGCTCGGGCAGTTCCCCGACTTCACGGAGTGCCGAGTCATCAAGCCGCATACACGCACCGAACGCGATGCCCGCGACAAAGGCCGCAATGAACCCATTGCCCCCGAAAGTCAGGGCGAGCGCGAAACTGCCGAGTGCGGCAGCCAGTGCCGCGACGCGTCGTCCACCGAAGGAGACCCAGTTGCGTTGCCATCCCAACGTGATGAGCCTCGCTCCACCCCACCCTATGGCAAGCCCGACGAGTACCCCGATGCCCAGTTCCACGAGCGGCCCTGCTCCTGCTTCGTGCCCGCCATTGACGCTGAGCTGAGTCGCCGCGACCGCTAGAGCGAAAACGACTATTGGCGTGACGATGCCGTCGTTGAGCCCGCTCTCGACGTTGAGTGCGCGTCGAACCCGCGTCGGAATGCGTTCATCACCAATGGTTTGCGCGCTGAGTGCTGCGTCGGTTGCGGCCAGCGAAGCGCCGACGAAACCCGCAAGCGCCCAGCTCAGATCAACGAAAAGCACTGCAGCGGCTAACGTGCCCAGAAGCACTGTCAGGGGCAAACCGATAGCCAGCAAACGAACGGGCACGCTGATATCGTGCCTCAAGTCCGACACGTTCACCCTGGACGCGTCAGAAAACAGAACCATGGCGAGCGTCAATTCCGCCAGAAGATGAACGGATTGCGTCTCGATGTTGACCGAGATGGGCCCCCACTCCGGATTTGCCAGCAGGAAGCCCGAGACGGTGAACACGACCGGACCCGTAATGTTCCAGCGAGCGAGGCGATCCGAAATCACTGCCCAGCCCAAGACGATCACCATCAAGATGGCGAATGCTGATTGGGTCACCGGCTCGTCCTTTCTGCTTATTGGGTGACTGCTGCGCGTCTCGAGATTCAATGGATGACGCGACGATAGTCCCGCGCCGGGTCCTCAACCTCACGCTGCGTGTATGAGATGTATCGCGTGCGCCCTCACACGCACGCAGCTTGCACGCCGCAGCTACTCGTGCGTTCTGATGGTGGGTCTCCCTAATTGGTCCAAACCTGTGCCCGATACGACAATTCATCCGTCCGGGGTGATTCGCGCCGACCAACATCCGCGAAGTGTAAGCCCCAACGAACTGGGGGCACTCGCGTTTGCCCACGCGGGTTCCAATCCCAGAGCCACTTTCGCTCGGGCACATTGGTCCGAGCGGTGAAGGAGTATCAGGTGTCTATTGAGGAATACGAACAGGGACAACCGTTCCCCGGGACAGTTGCACGAACGATCGAGGAGTCAAAGCCAGCCTGGCCGGCGCCACGAAGGTCGCGGGAAGGATCGCCGAATATCCTGTTCGTTGTCCTCGATGACGTCGGATACGGCCAACTGTCCTGTTTCGGTGGGCTCGTGGACACACCGAACATCGACAGGATTGCTGCGAGCGGCCTGCGCTACGCGAATATGCACACCACAGCGTTGTGCTCGCCCACCCGCTCGAGCATCCTCACCGGACGCAATCATCATTCCAACGGTGTCGCCTGCATTATGGAATTGGCAACAGGCTACCCGGGCTACGACGGTCGCATGCCATTCGAAAACGGTATGCTCCCCGAGATACTGGTTGAACAGGGCTACAACACGTTCTCGGTCGGAAAGTGGCATCTTTCCCCGTCGGAGGACAACACTCCGGCCGGTCCGTTCCATCGTTGGCCTTTGGGTCGCGGGTTCGAGCGTTTTTACGGATTCCTCGGCGGTGAAACAAACCAGTGGTATCCAGACCTGACCCAGGACAATGCTTCGGTTCGCCCACCGTCCACGCCCGAAGAGGGCTACCACCTGAGCGAAGACCTTGCGGATCAAGCGATCAAAATGATCGTCGACGCGCAGGTGAACGCTCCGGACCGCCCCTTCTTCATGTACTACGCGAGCGGTGCCGGGCACGCCCCTCACCATGTTCCGAAGGAATGGGCCGACCGTTACGCCGGCGCATTCGATATGGGGTGGGATGCGTACAGAGAGACGGTGTTTGACCGGCAGAAAGAACTGGGGCTGCTTCCCCATGATGCCGAACTATCGCGCCACGATCCCGACGTGCCGGAATGGGACACGCTCTCCGATGATGAACGTCGTCTTTACTCGCGCATGATGGAGGTCTACGCAGGATTTGTCACACACGCGGATCACCACCTCGGCCGTGTCCTCGACACGCTGGAGAAGATAGGCGAGCTGGACAACACGCTCATCATGATCATCTCGGACAACGGCGCTTCCTCCGAGGGTGGCGTGTCAGGGTCATTCAACGAGATGCTCTTCTTCAACAATGTGCCGGAGGATTTTGAAGAGACGCTGGCCAGGATCGATGACTTGGGCGGTACCAAGTCCTACAACCACTATCCATGGGGCTGGACCTGGGCCGGCAACACTCCCTTCCGGCGCTGGAAGCGAGAAACATATCGCGGCGGCGTAGCCGACCCGTTCGTCGTCGCCTGGCCCGCTGGCTTTTCAGCGCGGGGTGAGATCAGGAGCCAGTACGCCCACGCAATCGACATGGTGCCCACTGTTCTCGATGCGCTCGACATCGAACCGCCGAAGGCCATACGGGGCGTGAGACAAGCTCCCATCGAGGGCGTCAGCTTCGCCCACACCTTCATGGATGCCGACGCCCGAACGACTCATACAACTCAGTACTACGAGATGTTCGGGCACCGTTCCATCGACCATGACGGATGGCGCGCTGTCTGCCCGTGGCCTGGCGCCAGCTTCACCGAGTCGGCAGAAGTCGGTCGCAAAGTGGGTGACCCGATCACAGCCGAACTGCTGGAGCAACTTGACCGTGAGGGGTGGGAGCTTTACGACATCACGGAGGATCCCTCGGAATCTCGCAACGTGGCATCCCACCATAGGGATCGACTAGAAAAGATGATCGCTCTCTGGTGGTCTGAAGCAGAGAAGTACAAAGTTCTGCCGCTGGATGGCTCACTGCAGTCCCGTCTGGCCACCGAACGCCCACAAACGTCCAAGCCTCGCAGCCAATATGTCTACTACCCGAATGGTTCGGTCGTTCCGGCCTTCGCGGCTCCGCCGATTTTCAATCGACCATACTCGATCGAGGCGGACGTGGACCTGCCTTCGGATCGCGTTGAAGGTGTCCTTGTGGCTCAGGGAGGCGACGCTGGCGGATACAGCCTGTACTTCGACAAAGGCCGCTTGACATACGTCTACAACTACGTGGGGCGAGACGAATTCGAGGTGTCCTCGCCTGATCCAGTGTCCTCAGGCCGACACGTGATTCGATTTGAGTTCGAGCCGACCGGAGAACCGGACTTTGGAAACGGCAAGGGCGTTCCTGGGAAAGCTCAGCTTTACCTCGACGGCGCCCTGATTGCCAGCACCGATTTCCCCCACACCACACCATTCCTTTTCGAGCTCGAAGGCCTGAGTTGCGGCTATGACTTCGGTGCGCCGGCATCCAGTGGCTACGAACCGCCTTTCGAGTTCACTGGGAGGATCCATTCGGTCACGTTCGACCTCGCCGGCGCGCTCATCAAGGATGACGACACCGAGATAGCACGCCTGATGGCGCAACAGTGACGCGGGCGGCCCGGGACTCCGTATACGCTGTGGGTGTTGTCGACCGAAGGAATCGTATGCCCCCACACATCGAGCACTCCCCGCCGGAGCGCGCCACCGACCCGAGCGAGCCAAGCGCACCCGACCTCGAGACTGATGAGAGCACACCTCCCCGTCCCGAGGAAGAGATCGCTGACGTCGTGCGGGCCGAACCCGACGTCGAGGACCACCCAACGATGTGAATGCATTTCTCCGGCAATCCATTGCGCGGCTTGTACCGCGCTGAGCCGGGCGACAATCGTGGTCGACGCATCTATCTTCCTGCACGCGGAACGGGCGCTCTCCCGACTCACGGTTTAGAGGGGGCTGCCGACCCAGCACCCTTCGCCACGTGGTTATGTGCGCCCGGGGGCGGCTCAAATACCGTCGTTGGCGAGAACAACAACACGCTCAAAGGCCAGGGCACGTCGGGAGGAAAGGGCCTCCCCCGCGTCTGCGCGGGAGAGACTCTTTAGTCCGAAACCCATGGGCTCCCCTCGGTCCATTTTCGAACCAGACATCAGTTCACAGGTTGGAAGTAGTTCTCGATCACCCAGTTCGACACCCGGTGTCCGAGCTCGTTACCGTCCGTCATCGCCGAACGGAAATGCAGCCCGAGCCAAATTCTCGCATTCATAGTATCTTCGTCCAGCTGCGCTGCACTGTCGTAGTGCCGGGTAACGGCGCCTCCCACCAAGTTGAGGTCGAGCGTCTCAGCGCCGAACAGGTAACTCAACGTGTGAGACGCAGCCCCTACATTGCACGCGTGGCCACTGACGTAGTCCGGGTACGGCGGGGTTACAGGCGCAAGTGGAGTCCACCCGGGCTCGGGGTCGGTCGCCGGATTGCCGTCTGTATCGGCCAGCTCGATCGCTGTGACCGGACGCCAGAAACCGTACTCATACTTCGAGTGCCAGCAGGAGATCAGGGTGTCGGCCAGCGACGTACCCATCAGCGCGAACGCGCGGGCACTTTCGACGATGTCATACCCACGACGCGTCACTTCGTCTCGCAGGCCCGCTTGGAGTTGGCTCACGACGTTGAAGTTGAAGAACAGCGCCGTCGCGGTCTGCTCGGGGGTGCGCGACGACCCTTCGCTCTCACCGAAGTCTCGCACTTCCACAAACTCCTGCGCGTACTTTTCGCTGGTCATCTCAGGCGGTCCGGGCAGGGGGAAGTCTGCCGGCGAATCATAGGTGAGCGGTTCAACGAATCCGAGCCAGGGCACCGCGAACTCGGTCAGCGAGGGTGGTGTCGGCCGCCACACCCCGGGAGCGGGTTCCTCGGTGAATGGCTTAGCGACTCCGATTCCGTCGTTTCGCCGCTCCGCGATCAGCGCCCCTGCGGCTCGGAGTCCGACCCGAACGCCGTGCACGGACGCGGCGTCTCTGCGCACGCCCTCGAAGGAGGCGAGATAGGAGGCGCGCAACTCGTCTGCCGAGTTAGGAAAGTAGTACCTGAGAACGGTGAAGGCCGCGGTGGCGGCCGCAACCTCCGACGACGCGTGCTGCTGAACGCGACGCTGCTTGAGATACGGCTCGTACCTGCCCTCGATCGCGACGACGGCGTCGTACATCGCGATGGACACGAATCCGAAGTAGAGAGAGGATGACGGCACCGGCGTCTGGTTCTCGGTGAAAATGGTGCGGTCAGCGATTTCGTTCCATTCCGCGATCACAGCAGGATCGGCGCCTGGGTGGCGGTCGGCGACGGCCGCGGTACTTGCAACGGTGGGGGCCAGAATGCCGGCGGTCGCCACAACGGCTACCCCGAGCATCCTGAGCCTGTTCTTGAACATGATGAGCCTCCAACAAGGATGAGTGGATGGCTTGCACTGGTGGGGGTGCGCCCGGTCGCGTCCGAGGCAGGCTTCAGAACAAGCTCTGCTGGGTGAGATTATCCTCCTCGATAGAGGCACCCTGCAAGGCTTCCGGTTGCTCTCATGAGCGACCTCCGCGCGGCTCGACTCGGTGCTCTGACAACCTTCGCTTCGGAGCGCGTGAGGCTTGAGCCGGTCGGTGTGCATTCACCCGATTCCGTGCAGTTGCAGGCAAGCGTGTGCTCGGCAACGCCGGTCTCGGATCACGCCGATTGGCATTTCTGTTCGGGGTTCCGGTCGACACACTGTTGAACGCCGAAGTGCGGCTAGGGTCCAGCAACGAGTCGCGGCCGCCGCATCGATGCGTAACTCTTCCGAGTAGTAGCGAGCACATTCAACGGCAGGGTTTCGGTCGGCAAGACTCTCGGGTGACCGGGTTTCTTGTAGGGCGGACGGGACTTGAACCCGTGACCGACGGATTATGAGTCCGCTGCTCTAACCAGCTGAGCTACCGCCCCGAACGGTGTCTACTCGTCAGACACCTGGATGGGAATCGCCTCGGTGACCGGATCGGTCACCGCTTGTCCACGATACATGCTCTCAAACGTTGAAAGAGTGCGCTGGATGTCGTGCGCCTTGATCATGCGCAACGATTCTCGCTTCATGGCCGTGAGCTTGTCGTCTGACGCTGTGAGAACATCCGTCAATCGATCTGCAAGCTCAGAAACGTTGCCCGGCTCGAAAAGGTACCCATTTGCATCGTCGTGAACCAGGTGCGGCAGCGCCATCGCATTCGCGGCGACGACAGGAAGAGCGGATGCCATGGCCTCCATGGTCACGATGCTCTGCAGTTCTGCAATTGATGGCATTGCAAGCACCGTGGCACGGGTGTAGGTCGACCGAAGTTCTTCGTCGCTGACGTACCCGGTGAAGGTAACCCGGTCACCGAGTCCGAGCTGCTCGGCGAGCGTTTCCAGGTTGCGCTTCTGGTCTCCGCCCCCGACAATCTCGAGCTTCGCGTCGAGCGAGGGGTCGAGGGTCGCGAACGCCTTGATGAGAACGTCGATCTGCTTCTCGCCCGTGACACGGCCGACAAACAGGATGCGGTTCTCGGTGCGCGGCTCGAAGCTCGGGGTGTACATGTGTGCGTCAATGCCGCACGAGATGGCATGAACGTCGGTGAGGCCTGTGTACTTCTCGAGGAAGTCCGCTGCGCGCCGCGTCGGCGTGGTTACCGCTTCAGCGAGGCTGAGGTTTCCTCTTGCGAGCTTCCACGCCCAGCGGACGAGGCCTTCTCGGAATCGCTCGGGAAGCAGGGTGAACTCGAGTGCGTTCTCGGGCATGAGGTGGTTGGTGGAGATGATGCGGATGCCACGCTTCGAACCTTCATTTGTCAGGCCACGGCCGACGATGAGGTACGACTGTGAATGAATGACATCGGGCTGCACGGCGTCGATGATGCGCGCTGCGTTGCGGTTGACCGTCCACGGCAGGGCGAAGCGGAGCCAGTCGTGAGGGTACCAGCGCCAGCTCGTGAGGCGGTGCACTGTCATTTCCTGACCCTCGTGGGTCTCGGTCCAGGTTCCACGCTTACGCGATGCTGCCGGAGCGACAACGTGGACTTCGTGACCACGTCCGACCATTCCCGCCGCCAGGCGCTCTGCAAAGCGGGCAGCACCGTTCACATCAGGTGAGAACGTGTCGGCCCCGATCAGGATTCTGAGCGGTCGCTTACCGGCAGTGAGCTGATCGACTGAGCCGTCGGTGTTCGAGTGAGCTGAATCTGGCAAGGTGGGGGGTTTCCTCCGTCATCGGCCGGGAAAGAACTCCCCCGACCACATCCCTTGGCTGGCAGCCTTCTGGGATCGATCGGTTTCATTGTATCCGGACCGTGGTGGGTCTTGCAGGAGCCCGTTCGCGTGCCGCCCTTTGAGTGCCAGCCACGTTTGGGGGTGAATGTGGCACAAGTGTCGATCCGCGCCGGGCTCAGTCGTCATCTCTGTAGCGGCCCTCGAACCTGGCCGCTAGCCTGACCAACCAGAGAAAGGAACTTTCATGAGGTACACGCTTCTCCTCAACAACCCGGAGCCCGAGGATGTGAACATCAGCGAGGAAGACATGGAACCCGCTCGTGCGGCATTCGATGCTTACGCCAAGTCCCTCGCGGACGCTGGAGCACTGGTTAACGTCGATATCCTTCAGCCTGTTGCCGCGTCGACCACCGTGACACTTCGCAACGGCAGCCTTCAAATTCAGGACGGCCCGTTCGCCGACACCAAGGAGAAGCTCAACGGCGTGTTCGTGATCGATGTTCCCGACCTGGACGCTGCGCTCGCGTGGGCCGAGAAGTGCCCAGCGACGCAATACGGGGTTGTTGAAGTTCGTCCAACCGCGCTGTTCTTTGCGGACGGGCAATGGCGGAGCAGCCAGTAGCGGCTCGCGAGGCGGCCGAGCAGGTTGTGCGAAATTCATACGGACGCCTGCTCGCGCTTCTCGCCGCGCGCAGTGGCGACATTGCCGCAGCGGAGGACGCGCTCGCTGACGCTCTCGAGCGGGCCGTCACCATCTGGCCCGCAACGGGGGCGCCCGCGAATCCTGAGGGATGGATCTTCACGGTGGCCAGAAATCGTCTCCGCGACCATTACCGCTCGGCGGCCGCACAGACCTCGGTGGTTCTTCACGACGTGAACGGCTTCGACGAGACCTGGGACGACATATCAATTGACTCCATCCCGGATGAGCGCCTCGCGCTGCTCTTTGCGTGCGCGCACCCCGCTATCGATCCGGCGATGCGCACCCCGCTCATGTTGCAGACCGTCTTAGGACTCGACGCCAACCTGATCGCGGACGCATACGTGATCCCGCGACCGGCTATGGCGCAGCGCCTCGTCAGGACGAAAAGACGAATTCGGGACACCCGGATCCCATTTCACGTGCCCGACCGCTCGGAGATGCCCGCACGCCTCACCGCGGTTCTTGAGGCGGTCTACGGCGCCTACGCCATCGACTGGCGTGGCATTTCCGGAACTACGCTGCGTGATTCTCTGGCGAGCGAAGCTGTCTATCTCGCAGAACTCATCGCCGATCTCCTCCCAAACGAACCGGAGGCTCTCGGACTTGCGGCGCTCCTGCGCTTATCGAGTTCGCGCGCGTCGGCCAGAGTTGAGCCTTCCGGCGAACCCATTCCCCTCGACGAACAGGATTTATCGCTGTGGGATGCTGTCGCAATTGAGCGCGGGGAAACGTACCTTCGAAGCGCATACGCGCTTCGGCAGATCGGCCGATTCCAACTGGAGGCAGCGATCGAGTCAGCTCATTGTGCACGTGCAAAGACCGGACGAACTGACCACCGAGCCCTTCTGGCGCTATACGACGCGCTCCTTCATGTTGCACCATCGCTCGGCGCGCAAGTCGCACGCGCAGCCACGATCGCTGAACTGAACGGTCCCGAAGCTGGGGTAGCCGCACTCGACGGAATCTCCTCCGCGGGGGTTGAACGGTTTCAGCCTGCCTGGGCAACGCGTGCGCACCTGCTCGCCCAGGCAGGGAACACTGTCGATGCCGTACACGCCTATGAGAAGGCAATCTCGCTCACGACCGACGCGTGGACGAGAACCTGGTTGCGCGAGCGCGCAACCCGCGTCATCGCAGCTGGAACGCCGTAACGCCGACCGCAGCGTCAGCACGACCGGATACCCAGTCCGAATGGTGCCGGGAGACGCGAGTCCCTCGTTGTCCTAGGAACCGGTGGTTACTAGCGCGCGGATCGCGCCACGCAACCATTCACGATATGCCGTTTCCGTCCAGTCAGAATCCAGAATCAACGCACGATATGTATCCGGATGTCCGACCGCCCAGATTGACGCGGCCACCTCCGAATCGGTTGTTTCCGCTCCCAGTCCTCCAAGCACTCGAAATCGACGCGCGGCTTCTTCGTAGTTGCGCAGTCGCCTGAGGGCCCTGTTTCGTTCCAATTCGTCAACATCAGCGTCGACGGCGGCGGCCTGACGGATCAGTCTGTGCATCTGGTGGGCGCGGGTATTCACCTCAACAAGCCAATCGGTGAGCACAGCGACCGCCTCCTCGATTTCGCTCGTCGATTCCATCCGCTCGCTCATGAACTCCGGGACAGGCGTCGGCGACTGAGCGCCTGCAACGGTTGCGTCGAAGACGGCGTTGAGCACAGCCGACTTGTTGCCAATCGCGTTGTAGATCGTTTGGACCACAACACCCGCTCGTTCAGCTACAGAGTCAATTGTGGTCGCCACGTAACCGCGTTCCATGAACAGCGACGTCGCCGCCTCGATGATGCGCGCTCGAGTGGCCGCGGCTTGCTCGACTCGCAATCGTTGGCGTGAGCCCTTGACCGTCTCCATGTCGCTCGAGTACCCTTCCACTCATTAGAGCCTGATTCTAACGGAGGAGTGATGGAACCGTCCACCATCATCATCGGAGCGGGACAAGCTGGTCTCGCGGTCGCCCACGAGCTCGAAGAACGGTCGGTCAGTTGTGTGGTGGTGGACCGAGCTGAAGCGATCGGTGACCCGTGGCGCGAGCGTTGGGACTCACTCCGACTGTTCACGCCAGCGGTGCATGACGGGCTTCCTGGCCTGCCATTCCCCGCTCCGCCGGCGTCACTTCCGTCAAAGGATGAGTTTGCTGACTACTTGAATGTGTACGCAGGCACCCTATCGGCTCCAGTCCACCTTTCAACGTCGGTGACACGAGTGACGAATGCTGGTGATCGATATCTCGTCCAAACCAGTTCAGGACTGATGGAGGCAGATTCGGTCGTTCTGGCGACGGGCACCCACCCACTGCCACACGTCCCGGCGTTCGCCACCGACATCGCCGCGGACATTCGCCAGCTCCATAGCAGCGGCTACAGCAAGCCGGACGATTTGCCTTCGGGCACGGTGCTTGTCGTAGGGTCCGGTACCTCGGGGCTGCAAATAGCGCTCGATCTCGCACGGTCCCACGACGTCACGGTCGCGGGGCGCCCCACACCTCACATCCCGGATGCCATCTTCCGCTTCGCTGGGGCGGCGTACTGGGCCCTGGTGAGCCACCTTCTAACAACGGCAACTCCGGTTGGGCGCAAAGTCGCCGCCACCTTTCACGACCGCGGCGCCCCGCTTATCTCGGTCTCTCCAGGCGACATCGATCGCGCCGGGATCATGCGCGTGGCCAGGATAACCGGAACGGATGCCGGGCGACCGGTCACACAGGACGGCGACGTTCTCACGCCGCGCTCCATCGTCTGGGCGACGGGCTATCGGCCGAATCTAGACTGGGTGGACGGACTCCCCCTCGACGCGCACGGGTGGCCGATCTCCATACGGGGTGTCGTTGACGCAGTGCCGGGCCTTTACACGGTGGGCTTCCCATTTCAGTTCGGGCTAACCAGCGGGCTAATCGGGGGCGTCGGTCGTGACGCCGCCCACGTGGCGGGCGCCATTCAGAGTCGTGTTTACCCGCCGGAGGCGATACGTTCGGACACGCCAACCGGGGGCACAAAGTCCGACGAACGAACCGGTTCTTAGCGGGGCAGTCCGGTTCGCTCTAGGCCTGAACCTGCGGATGGTGCCGTGCCAATTGGAACACTCCCCAGACGGCGAGAGCGCCGGCGATGGCGAACCCGAACACGGCCCAGAGAGGAGCCCCACTCGCCTCGTCGAGAACGACGATTCCGATGGCGACGGCCACCATCGGATCGACGACCGTGAGGCCAGCGATGACGAGGTCTGGCGGGCCCGACGAGTACGCCGTCTGCACGAAGTAGGCGCCAATACCGGTGGCGGCGAGCAACGCAATGACGCAGAGGATCGTGAGCCAATCGAAGTTCTCGTTGACGATGCGGTTGATGACTACCTTCGCGAGCGTCGCAACGAAACCGTAAATGATCCCGGCAGCCAGGATGAAGAAGATCGCTTTCGACCGCTTGCGGAAAAAGACGAAACCGAGCGCAAAGAGCGCGAGGACAACACCAAGCATGACGAGAATGATGATGAGGTCCAGGTCGGAGACCGGCTTCTCACCACCGACGAGGGCGGCGACGGTCACGAACAATGCAACGCCGCCCACACAGGCGGCGATCGCGACGACGCTCGCATGGTTGAGCTTCACCTTGTTGATACGCGCGTTAAGGATCGATGTAATCACGAGTGCGATCGCGCCGAGGGGCTGCACAATGATCAGCGGCGAGAAGGCGAGGGCGCTGAGCTGAAACGCGATCGCGAATCCGAGCATCAGCGTTCCGAGCACCCACGACGGCCGGGTGAGCAGCAACTTCATCTGCCGAACGCTGAGTCCGCTTGTCGCGTCAGCGCCGCTTGTGGACTCCACTTTGGTGACACCGCGGTGCTGGAATTGTGCGCCGAGCGACAGGAATACCGCACCGATTATGGCGAGTGGGATGCCGATCAGTTGGCTGGGGTTGCGAACGAACTCCGCCGTCAGCTCGTTGAAGTCGTTGCTCGCAAACATCACGATGTGAGCCTACAACGGGCGCGAACTGGTTAGGCTCAACGAATGGCCATTCTCCCCATTCGCATCACGGGTGACCCTGTGCTGCACTCCCCCGCTGACCCTGTGACCGTCTTTGATGACTCCCTCCGGCAGTTGGTCGCCGATATGTTCGACACCATGGATGCCGCTCCAGGTGTCGGCCTCGCTGCACCTCAGGTGGGCGTGCCCCTCCGACTTTTCGTCTACGGCTACGACACCGACGAGTTCGGCCCGTGGCGGGGTGTCGTCATCAACCCGGAACTCTGGATCACCCCGCCGCCTGCGGGCGAACCGGACGAGGAGGAGGAAGCGGAAGGCTGCCTGTCGTTCCCGGGTGAGCGCTTTCCGTTGCGCCGCGGCGATGACGCGATCGTCACAGGAGTCGACCTCGACGGAAACCCCGTCGAGCTGCGCGTGAGCGGCTGGCGTGCTCGGATCCTCCAACACGAGTTCGACCACCTCGACGGGTATCTCTACGTCGACAGGCTCGGCAAGCACGACCGCAAGATCGTTGCGAAGGTCACCCGCAAGATGGGCTGGGGTGTCCCCGGCGCCCAGTGGATGCCCGGGGTCGACGACCTCGACGCCTGAGCCTCAAAAGAAATAGCGCCGACCGCGGGGAAACCCGGGCCGGCGCTATTTTGCTGCATGAAAAAAGGCCACAGGGGTGGAGCCCTTGTGGCCTTTTCGCTCCTCGACTTGGACTCGAACCAAGAACCTACCGGTTAACAGCCGATTGCTCTGCCAATTGAGCTATCGAGGAATATTTCGTTGCGTGAATACTTTACCAAAGCTTTGCGAAACACAAAATCGAGAGCGTCACGCCGGGCGATTCGCGTCGACCACCGAGTGTTCGTCTGCCTCGGCGAGACCCGCCAGAAATGGGTGTGCCCGCTCACGGAGCAATTCATCGATCGGCGCGAGCCCCACAATGCGGCCCTGGTGCAGCGCAGCCACACGACGCGTGGTGTGTCGAAGCAGGGGCAGGTCGTGGCTCACCAGGATGGCGGCGAAGTCTCCTTCGACACGCAACCGTTCAATGAGTTCATTGATCGATGCGCGAACTGTGACGTCGATCCCGGCCGTCGGTTCATCTGCGATGAACAGCCGCGGGGACAGCACGAGTGAACGTGCAATGGCCACGCGCTGGCGCTGGCCGCTCGAGAGCTCAAAGGGGTATTTGTCGAGCAACGCAAGTGGCAGCTGCACCTGGTCGAGCATTGTGGCGACGCGCAAGCCGACCGCTTTGCGGTTGTAGTGACGGTCACGAGCCAGGATGGGCTCGCCGATGATGTCTGCGACCGTGAGTTCGGGAGACAACCGCGCCGCGGCATCCTGTGGCAAATATGCGACGTGGAATGTCAACTGCGTGAGTGCTTTTCGACGGATGCCACGAAGCGCATGACCGAGGACGTGCGCCTGTCCACCGGAAATTACAGGGGCAGGGTCTGTGCCCCTCGCACTTGTGAGGTCTCCAGCGAGCACCCGGGCGAGTGTGGACTTACCCGACCCGGTCTCACCGACGAGCCCGATCACCTCGT
The DNA here is from genome assembly GCF_003668565.1 of Mycetocola zhadangensis. Classification (GTDB taxonomy): domain Bacteria; phylum Actinomycetota; class Actinomycetes; order Actinomycetales; family Microbacteriaceae; genus Mycetocola_A; species Mycetocola_A zhadangensis. Next base: position 828,210 of record NZ_RCWJ01000001.1, on the reverse strand, counting down.
TGCTGCCGACCCGGATACTCACGCCGTCGACGGCACGGTGTGCCGGGCTTGGCCGGCGCGCCGGATAATCGATGGTGAGATCGTCGACAACTGCGGCGTCACCTGTGTGTGGCGAGGAGATCATGGTCCTATCCTGCCCCATGCCGCCCTCTCACCGGGCTGAACCGCGCCGATCAGCCCTCGCGAAGGCTCCTGCGCTCGCCCTCAAGGGCCATCAGCTGTCGCTGCAGCGACCGGTAGCTCTCTCGCTCCTTTGGATCGACACGCTGCAACCTGCCGAGCAACTCATGCGACTGGCGGAGCAGTTCACGGTCAATCAGCGCAACGGTGATCTCGCTTACGTACGCCGTGAGGTCGCGCTCCGACCGTTCAGGGATCGGGGCAACGGCGAGCTGCTGTACGACCCCGACCATCGGTGTCGGTACCATCTCGCTGACCCGGGTGAACCAGGCGTCGGTACCGAAGGCATCCATGCTCGCAGCGATCGCGTCTCGCACAACGGCGAGGGTCGGGTTCACAAAGGTGGTGAGCATGGCGCGCTGCACCAGCTCACGCCCGGCCAGGGCCGGGTGTTGGAGGATGGCCATCAGCGCGTCACGCTCAAGCCGTGTCGCCGGGTCGCGGGGCAGGTCGCGGATGGACGCGGGCCGCTCCACTACCTCGGTTGCCTGTCCGCTGCCCTGTCCCTGGCGAGACCGGCTGTCTGCAGCCGCGCTTGCGGATCCCTTCGCGGCCCGGGAGACGGCTGCCTGAACCTCGGGCAGGTCGACGCCCAGGTGTCGGGCAAGCACCCGCGTGTAGCCGGGACGGAGGGAGGGGTCGCGAATGTCGGCGATGACCGGAGCTGCCGCGCGAAGTGCCCCAACGCGGCCTTCGACGGTTTCGAGGTCGAAACTCGCCAGGGTCTGGCGGATCACGAACTCGAACATCGGCTCTTTGTTGTCGACGAGCCGTCGAACGGCGTCATCTCCGCGGTTGAGCCGCAGGTCGCACGGGTCGAGCCCGTCCGGGGCGACGGCGACGTAGGTCTGGGCAGAGAATCGGCGCTCCTCGGCGAAGGCGCGCATGGCCGCCTTCTGCCCGGCAGCGTCAGGGTCGAACGTGAAGATCACTTCGCCGTTGACGTTGTCGTCACCCATCACCCGTCGGAGGGTTTTGATGTGGTCGACACCGAATGACGTACCGCAGGTGGCGACGGCGGTTGTGACGCCGGCCAGGTGGCACGCCATCACATCGGTGTATCCCTCGACCACAACAACACGGTGGCTACGGGAAACGTCACGCTTGGCAAGGTCGAGCCCGTAGAGCACCTGGGCCTTGTGGTAGACCGGCGTCTCCGGAGTGTTCAGGTACTTGGGACCTTTGTCGTCGTCGAGCAACTTACGCGCTCCGAAGCCGATGGTCTGACCGGTGACGTCTCGGATCGGCCAGATCAGCCGCCCCCGGAATCGGTCGTAGACACCCCGGTCACCCTGCGAGACAAGACCTGCTGTTGTGATCTCCTCAACGGTGAACCCCTTCGACCGAAGGTGCTTGGTCAGGGCGTCCCAGCTCTTGGGTGCGAACCCGACACCGAACTTTGCAGCGGCGATGTGGTCGAACCCCCGCTCGCCAAGGAACCGGCGGCCCGGGTCGGCGCCCGGTGTCGCGAGCTGTTCCTGGAAGAACGTTTCGGCGGCGGCGTTTGCAGCCAGCAGCCGAGCCCGGTTGGTCGAGTCGCTCGGGCCTTCGCCGTCTTCGTAAGTGAGCTGGAAGCCGACCCGCTGTGCCAGCCGCTCGACAGCATCCGTGAAGGTGACGTGATCCATCTTCTGCAGGAAGGAGATGGCATCGCCGGACTCACCGCAGCCAAAGCAGTGATAAAAACCGAGCTGTGGGCGCACGTGGAAGCTGGGGCTGCGCTCGTCGTGGAACGGGCAGAGGCCCTTGAGCGAACCGACGCCCGCAGACTTCAGGCTGACGTGGTCGCCCACGATGTCGGCGATGTTCGTGCGCGACTTGACCTCTTCGATGTCGCTTGAACGAATACGGCCGGCCATTCGTCTATCCTACCGATCGGGTGGTGTCGAACAGCTTCTCCACAGGCACCGGTTTACCGGGTCAGCGTTGCGAGGCGTTCGTGCCACGCCAGTGCCGACTGGTCGGTGAGGCTTGCGACCTGGTCGACGATGACGCGTTTGCGTTCGGCATCGTTGGATGCCTCGGCCCAGTCGTCGGCGAAGCCGCGATCGAGCGCATCGGGCCCCTGTGAGTACAGTTCCTCGGCCAGGTCGGTGAGCACGTCGCGCTGTTTGCGGTAGATCGGCTGGCGGGAGTCGCTCGCCATCACGAATGCCGCAACAACACCCTTGAGCACGGCGATCTCAGCGGCAACCTCGTGCGGCACAACGACGCTCGCGCCGAATCGAATAAGGCTCGACTGCGGGTAGGCCGCACGGGTCGCCTGGGTGGCCGACTGCGCGAAGTGTCCGATCATCTGGCTCGTGAAGTTCTTGAGTTTGCCGAGGTCGCGCCGAGAGCCGTCCCAGCTCGACATCCACAACGGATGCGCGGCCAGCCGGTCGAAGGCCTCCGACATGTCGTCGAGGGTGAAGTCGGCGCCTGCCCATTCCTGGACGGCGGCGATAAGAGACGAGTGACCGGCCCGCGCGCTGAGGAACGCGGGGTCGATGTACTCGTTGACGATGGCGTCTTCGAAGTCGTGGACCGAGTACGCGATGTCGTCCGAGAGGTCCATCACTTCGCTCTCGATGCAGCGCTGCCGGTCGGGTGCTCCCTGACGCAGCCAGACGAAGGCGTCGCTGTCGTCGTCGAAGAATCCGTACTTGGCCCGGCCGCCGGGGTCTGTCACAGCCTGCGCGGCTGGCCACGGGTACTTGCAGCTCGCGTCGAGGCTGGCCCGAGTGAGGTTGAGTCCATAGGAACGGCCGTCGTCGCCAAAGACCTTCGGCTCGAGCTTTGTCAGGATGCGAAGGGTCTGCGCGTTGCCCTCGAACCCGCCGATGTCCTCAGCCCAGGTGTTGAGTGCGCGCTCCCCGTTGTGTCCGAACGGCGGGTGCCCGAGGTCGTGCGCGAGACACGCTGTATCGACGACGTCGGGTTCAAGCCCGAGGCTCGTGGCGAGCTCGCGCCCGACCTGTGCGACCTCGAGCGAGTGTGTGAGTCGGTTGCGGGCGAAGTCGAGCCCTGCTGCCGGGCTCAGCACCTGGGTCTTCGCGGCGAGCCGGCGCAGCGCACTGGAGTGCAGCAGCCGTGCGCGGTCACGCGCGAAGTCGGTGCGGCGTGAGGAGTGTTGCTCGGGCAGTGCCCGTTCGTTGTCGTGCTCCGAGTATGTGCCCGGAATCGGAGCGCTATCCGCCACTGGTGTCCGCCTCGGTCTCGGTCAGCGTTCCACGCCCGGCAGCACCCAGGGTGCGCGAGTCGAACCAGCCATCCGGGAGCACCGTACGCTTCGGCGAACCGGCGCGACCGCGCTGGCCCTCGGCGTCCGCACCCGGGTACGGCAATGTCCAGTCGAGGGTCGCGAGCAGTTCGTCGAGCTGTTCGAGCGATTCGACAGTGGCCAGCCGCGCGCGGAGGTCACCGCCAACCGGATATCCCTTGAAGTACCAGGCGACGTGCTTACGGATGTCGCGGCATCCGCGTTCTTCGCTCTCAAAAAATTCGGCGAGCAACTCGGCGTGCCGGCGGAACGTCGTCGCAACCTGACCGAGGGTCGGTCGGAAGCGAACGTCACTGCCGGTGAACGCCGCGGCCAGGTCGCCGAACAGCCACGGCCGCCCGAGGCAGCCGCGCCCGACAACAACACCGTCGCAGCCGGTCTCGCTCATCATTCGCAGGGCATCTTCGCCCGACCAGATGTCACCGTTCCCGAGCACCGGCACACTCGTTACGGTCTCCTTGAGCCTGGTGATCGCCGACCAGTCAGCGTTGCCCGAGTAAAACTCGCTCGCGGTGCGCGCGTGCAGCGCGATGCTCGCCACACCAGCGCCCTCGGCGGCCTTGCCTGCCTCGAGGTAGGTCAGGTGGTCAGCGTCGATGCCCTTGCGCATCTTGACGGTGAGCGGCACGTCGCCGGCAGCCTTCACCGCACCCTCGACGATGTCGCGGAACAGGTCCTGCTTCCACGGAAGCGCACTTCCACCGCCCTTGCGGGTGACCTTGGGCACCGGGCAACCGAAGTTGAGGTCGATGTGGTCGGCCCGGTCCTCTGCAACGAGGATCGTCACGGCCTCAGACACCGTTTTCGGGTCGACCCCGTAGAGCTGGATGCTTCGGGTCGTCTCCGATTCGTGGTGCTGGATCAGCCGCATCGTCTCCTTGTTGCGCTCAACGAGCGCGCGTGACGTGATCATCTCGCTGACGTAGAGGCCGACACCGAATTCGCGGCACAGCCGACGGAACGCGGTGTTGGTGATACCGGCCATGGGCGCGAGGACGACCGGCACGTCGAGGTCGAGTGAACCGATCCTCAGCGCCGGGGCTGGGCTTATCGTTGGCAGTACAGACATGTCCTTCAATTCTCCCAGAAAGCGGGCGTTATCGTGACCGCAGAGCACACGGCAGCCGGTTTGGATCGAATGCGAGCGGATGCCACGTCCCGCGGCCTCGAGATCGACGTCGTTTCGCGTCCGACCGCGGGCAGTCTCGAGGAAGCGGCCGCCCTGCTCGGCATCGACCCTGGCGACATAGTGAAAACTCTCGTGGTGAGACGGCACGACGGAGATTTCCTGTTCGCGCTCGTTCCAGGCGGGCGGAAGATCAGCTGGGCAAAGCTGCGCTCCCTGGTGGGTGTGAACAAGCTGTCGATGCCCTCAGCTGATGCCGCTTTCGAGGCAACCGGGTATCCGCGCGGAACCATCACTCCGCTCGGGAGCACAAACGCGTGGCCGGTGTTCCTCGACGAGACCGCAGCGGGCAGGCGGGTCGCACTTGGAGCTGGCGAGCACGGATTCAGCGCATTCGTCGACGCCGACGCGCTCGTAACCGCTTTCGGCGCGACGGTCGCCGACATCACCGACCCGGAGTAGCCGCGGGTTAGAAACCCGAGCGGAACGCCTTCTCGACAGCAGCGGTCACCGTGGCGAGGGACGGAAGCACGCAGGCGTCGCCCTCGCAAGCGACAGCATCCGTTTCTCCAAGGAGAGTCAGCCGCGGCCGGTTCGTGCTGTCGCTCATACCGTTGCTCCTTCTTCACGTTGCGCCCAGACCTGGTCAAGAACCTGGGCGAATGTTGCTGCTTCCTGTGCGCCTGAGACGCCGTACTTGCCGTCGATGACGAAGAACGGAACGCCCTGGATGCCGTACTCCCGGCCGAGGGCCTGGTCGGCGCGAACGTCGGAGAGGAACTCGCCCTCGGTGAGCGACCGAACAACGTCGTCGCGGTCGAGTCCGATCTCGGCGGCAAGGTCGGCGAGGTCGTCGATCCGACCGACGTGCCTGCCCTCGGTGAAGTACGCCTTGAGCAGGCGTTCCTTCGCCTCGAGCTGCTTGCCGTGTGCCTTGGCGTAGTGCAGAAGCTGGTGCGCTTTGATCGTATTGGTGTGCTTGAGGACGTCGAAGTTGTAGTCGAGCCCCGCGGCCTCGGCGATGCCGGTGACGTGCTCGAGCATTCCCTTGACCTGGTCGGCTGGCATGCCCTTGTGGGTGGACAGGAAGTCGATCTCGTCACCGTCGAAGTCGACCGGGGTATCGGGGGCGAGCTCGAAGCTGTGGTATTCGATAGTCACGTCGGGTGCGTCTGCGCCGGCCTTCTCGGCGAACGCGGCGGCGCCTGCCTCGAATTTGCGCTTGCCGATGTAGCACCAGGGGCACGCGATGTCTGACCAGATGTCGATCTTGATGGATTCACTCACACTGGGGCGAACCCGCGCTCGCTTCCGCGTATTCCCCGCCCCGGTGCGTTTCCTTCCCCGACGGATGCCACGTGGCCGGTAACACACGCACCTTCATCGGCTGCCGCGCGGCAACCGCCCGCGCACTCGTCGGTCCGTAACGACCGGTTTTCTCGCGAGAACGCACCCCAAGGGACCGATGAACCGCAAGCCGTGCACCCGTCGGTCCGTAACGCCCCGTTTCGTCGCGAGAACGCACTCCACGGGACCGATGAACCGCAGGCCGTGCACCCGTCGGTCCGTAACGCCCCGTTTCGTCGCGGGACGCGCTCCAAGCGACCGATGAACCACGCACCGGGGCCCTGCACCGGAGCCGTGCACTGGTGTCCGCATTCGTCGGTCCGCAAGATCCGGTTTCCTCGCGAGAACGCGCTCCAAGGGACCGATGAACCGCAGGCCGTGCACTCGTCGGTCTCCAAGGTTCGGCTTTCTCGCGGGAATGCACTCCAAGGGCCCGATGAACCACGCACCCGGGCCCTGCGCCGGAGCCGTGCACCGGTGTCCGCACTCGTCGGTCCGTAACTACCGGTTTCGTCGCAAGAACGCGCCCTAAGGGACCGACCAAAGGCACGGAGGCGGTGGTGCGCCACGGCGCGCAGCGTCCCGCCGAGTCGGAGCATCCCACGGCCTGCATCGTTGAGCAGCCTCCGACCCGGATCGCTACCCTTGGAGCATGGAAGCGGACTGGATCGAACATCGACGATCGGACGACGGCGAGCGAGTGGGGTGGATGAAGCCCGTCGGTGAGGGATTCGTCGCCATCGATCTGTTGGGGCGTCAGCGCACAGACAGTGTGGACTGGATGCGGGCGGAGGAAACGCTCGACGAACTCGGCTTGGGCTACCTTGCCGACCCGCATGAGTTGCAACTTGATGACGGCTCCTGGCTGCGTGTGCGTATCGCTGAAGTGTCACCCAATGCGATCCGCGTAAAGAAGGACGACTGGGGCGATATGAACGCACCCCAGATCTACTACGCGGTGTCGTTCCCCGTGACGGACGACCAGCTTCGGCCGCTGTCTCGCTGACAGCGAGGCGCTGTTTGGGTCAGCTCGCTCATAGACATCCACCCGACATTGGGGAATGCCGCGACCGGGAAGAGCTATTCGTCCAGCTTGTAGTTTCTTGCGTGGCGAACTGAGTGCTGGGACTATCAGGTGTGCTGACACTCGCTAGCTCCCGTCGCTTCTGGCCAGGCTTTGTCGGCGTTGGAATTGCCGTCGCGTTCATCGCACTCGTTTTGGCCGCGCCGAGCATGGGCGGCGGAGCCTGCGTGGAGTCGTATCCGCTGCAATGCCCCGTGATCGAGATTGACGAAAGCGGCCTTGCGGCAACCGCGGTCGGGCTGATTGCTAGCGTGCTGTTGCTCTTTTTCGCCAGCGCGAGGAACACGTTCAGGGTCCGTGCTTCAGGAGTCGTTGTGGGATTCGCGGTTCTCTTCATTGTCATCATCGTGGGCGTCAACGTGTCGTTGGCGCACAGTATTGAGTTGCGCTACTACTGACACCGTGCAGGGCATCGGCTGCAGAACCTTGCACGAGCGACGGAGCAAGCACGCCGCGGTTCGGACGATCCGCTCAGCCCCGACGCAACTCTCAGGCGCCAGGCTTGTCAACGGCCCCACCGAACCGCCGGTCGCGCGACACATAAAGGCCGATGGCCTCCCACAGGTCCGCGCGGGTGAAGTCGGGCCACAGCGTGTCGAGGAACACCATTTCGGCGTACGCACTCTGCCAGAGCATGAAGTTGCTTGTCCTCTGCTCCCCCGAGCTCCGCACGAACAGGTCAACGTCGGGGAGGTCCGGGATGTACAGCTGGCGCTGGATGGCCTTCTCGGTGATGCCAGAAGGTTTCAAGGTACCCGCCGCAACCTGCTCTGCCAGCTGGCGGACAGCATCCGTTATCTCCGTCCGACCGCCGTAGTTGACACACATGGTCAACGTCAACACATCGTTGTCTGCGGTGAGTTTTTCTGCGTACTGCAATTCATTGATGACGGATGCCCACAGGCGCGGCTTGCGACCGGCCCAGCGCACGCGGACACCCCATTCGTTCAGCTGGTCACGGCGTCGGTGCAGAACGTCACGGTTGAAGCCCATGAGGAAGCGCACTTCGTCAGGTGACCTGCGCCAGTTCTCGGTGGAGAAGGCGTACACGGAGAGGTGCTTGACCCCGACCTGGATGGCGCCGGCGACGACATCGAGCAGCGCCGCCTCCCCCGCGCGGTGACCCTCGACCCGCGGCAGACCCTTACGGTTGGCCCAGCGCCCATTTCCGTCCATCACGATGGCGACATGTTCGGGCACGCCGGCGGCCGGGAACTCCGGCGGGTACACTCCTGTCCAGTCGAGCGGGCGGAATGGGACGGCGTCCTTGTGCGTGAATGGCTTGGGCAAAGTTACTGTGCTCGCTCTCGTGACACGTGGACAAGGGATCGGAGGCCGCGCTCAAGGTGCCACTGCGTGTAGGCGGCGACGACGCCGCTCGCACGGGACCGGAGGGAATCGTCGCTGGAGTCAGCGGCATCCCAGTCTCCGGTGAGCAGCGCGGCGAGGAGTGTGATGACGGTCTGCTCGAGTCGCGGGCTTCCCGGCGGCGCGCAGTTGTCGCACACGACCCCGCCGAGCTGCACGACCATGTGCTGGTGCGGCCCCGGCGCCTGGCAGCGGGCGCAGTCGAAAAAGCTTGGCGCCCATCCGGCCAGCGACAGGGACCGGAGCAGGTAGGAGTCGAGGATGAGGGTCGCGTCGTGGTCGTGCCGGGACAGTGCCCGGAGCGCGCCGACCAGGAGAAGGTACTGCTGCAGCGAACCCTCAGACTCGGTGAGTTTGTCGGCCGTTTCCACCATCACCGTGGCAGCCGTGTAGCTGGCGTAGTCCGCCGCGATCAGTGCACCGTATGAGGCCAGGGTCTCGGCCTGGTTGATCACGTCGAGGGACCTGCCCTCGTAGAGCTGCAGGTCGGCGACCATGAACGGCTCGAGCCGAGCACCGAACTTGGAGCCGGTGCGACGCACTCCTTTAGCAACGGCGCGAACTTTACCGTGCTCGCGAGTGAGCAGCGTGACGATGCGATCGGCCTCGCCCAGCTTGTGGGTGCGGAGGATCACTCCTTCATCACGGTAAACGGGCACAGTCCAGTATCTCGCGTTCCAGCTGAATGGTTGCTCCCCCGGCCGCGTGCCTCAACCAAGGCGAAAGCCCTCCAACCACGGGCTGGAGGGCTTTCGTGCGGATCAGCGAACTTAGACGCCGGCGAGCTCACGCGCGGAGGTCGAGGAGCGGATCGCACGGTTGACCGCTGACACGACGGCCTTGAGAGATGCCGTCGAAATGTCGGCGTCAATACCAACACCCCACAGCCGACGATCGCCGACCTGGAGTTCGACGTACGCCGCTGCCTGTGCGTCACCGGAGGCGCTCAGAGCGTGCTCGACGTAGTCGTAGAGCGTGACATCGATGCCGCGGTCACGCATCACCGTGAGGAACGCGGCGATCGGTCCGTTACCTGTCGCGGTTGCCTCGGACACCTCCTCGCCGTCGCGGAGGTCAATGGTGAGCTCAACGGCACCGGCGAGGCGGCTCGAGGTGCGGGTGGCCTGCAGTTCGAAGCGCCCCCACTTTTCTGTCTCGGTGTTCGCCGGGAGGTACTCGTCCCGGAAGATTCCCCAAATCGCGTCGCTGGTGAATTCACCACCCTGCTCATCGGTGCGGGCCTGAACAACCCCGGAGAACTCGATTTGCAGCTTACGAGGCAGGTCGAGTGCGTGATCGGCCTTCAGCAGGTACGCCACACCGCCCTTGCCTGACTGCGAGTTCACACGAATGACGGCCTCGTAGTTGCGGCCGAGGTCCTTCGGGTCAACCGGAAGATACGGCACTGCCCACTTGAGCTCGTTGACGTCCTTGCCTTGCGCAGCCGCGTCAGCGGCCATCGCCTCGAAGCCCTTTTTGATCGCGTCTTGGTGCGAGCCGCTGAACGCCGTGAAAACGAGGTCGCCTGCCCACGGGCTGCGTTCGTGCACTGAAAGCTGAGTGCAGTACTCCGCTGTGCGCTTGACCTCGTCGATGTCGCTGAAGTCGATCTGCGGATCGATGCCCTGGGTGAACAGGTTGATACCCAGTGCCACGAGGTCGACATTCCCGGTTCGTTCGCCGTTGCCGAACAGGCAGCCTTCGATCCGGTCAGCACCGGCCAGGTAGCCGAGTTCCGCAGCCGCGACAGCGGTGCCGCGGTCGTTGTGCGGGTGCAGCGAGATGAGCACGTTCTCGCGGTGGTTGAGATGACGACTCATCCACTCGATCGAGTCGGCGTAGACGTTGGGGCTGGCCATCTCGACTGTCGACGGCAGATTGATGATGACCTTGCGCTCAGGGGTCGGCTCGAACACCTCGAGTACCTGGTTGCAGACGTCGACGGCGTACTCGAGTTCGGTACCGGTGTAACTCTCGGGCGAGTACTCGTAGTAGACGGTGGTGCCTGGAATCGTCTTCTCCATCTCGCGGCACTTGCGTGCGCCGTGGAGGGCGATGTCGATGATTCCCTGCTTGTCCGAGCGGAACACGACCTCGCGCTGGAGCACGCTGGTCGAGTTGTAGAGGTGCACGATGGCCTGTTTGGCACCGGCGATGGACTCGTAGGTACGCTCGATCAGGTGGTCGCGGGCCTGGGTCAAAACCTGGATGGTGACGTCGTCGGGGATCGCGTTTTCCTCGACGAGGCTGCGGACGAAGTCGAAGTCGGTCTGGCTCGCACTTGGGAACCCGACCTCAATCTCCTTGTATCCCATCTTGACGAGCAGGTCGAACATGATCCGCTTGCGCTCCGGGCTCATCGGATCGATGAGGGCCTGGTTTCCGTCGCGGAGGTCGACGGCACACCAGCGGGGCGCGGCGGTGATCCGCTTGTCCGGCCAGGTGCGGTCGGGAAGGCTGACGTCGAACGTGTCCTGGTACTGGCTGTACTTATGGACCGGCATGCCCGACGGGGTCTGGGTGTTTTGCATCGTTTCTTCTCCTCGCGTGTGATGTTCAGCCAACGATGAACTCCGCGACGAGAGGGCTAAAGAGCTAAGCCTCGCCGCGGCAGCTAAGAAGGAGGGCGTCGAACAACACAGAAACAGGCTAACACCGTTCCGCGCCCCCTCGTACCGAATCTGTGCAGTTTGAAACCAAATACGCTCAATCCGAGCAGATCTGCTCGATCAGGGCCCACGGCGCGGTGGCGCTAACGGGCGGGATGCCCGATCCCAGAACATGCAGCGGCCTCAGGCGCCCTTCGCGTCCGGGGTGATGAGTCCGTGTTCGTAGGCGAAGATGACAAGCTGCACCCGGTCTCGAAGACGGAGCTTGCCGAGCACCCTCGAAATGTGGGTCTTCACCGTGGCCTCGCTCAGGAACTCCCCCGCCGCGATCTCAGCGTTGCTCATCCCCCGCGCCGCGAGGGCGAAGATGCCCTGTTCCCGAGCCGTGAGGCTCGCGAACTCCTCAGGCACCGTTCGGGTGGGAGCGCTCGAACCGAAATGGCTGAAGAGCGCTCGTGTTGCGCCAGGCGCGATCACTGCGTTTCCCGCGTGCACGGTGCGGATCGCCGCGAGCAGGAAGCCAGGCTGGGTGTCCTTAAGCAGGAAACCGCTCGCGCCCTGTCGCAGGGCGTGCGCGGCCCCTTCGTCGAGATCGAATGTTGTGAGAACAATGATGCGGGGCGGAACGGTGCCCGTGGCATCCGCTGCTTCAAGGATCGCGATCGTCGACTGGATGCCGTCCATCACCGGCATGCGGACGTCCATCAAGATCACGTCAGGCTGAGTCTTCTGGGCGAGGGCAAACGCTGCGCGACCATCACCGGCTTCGCCAACGAACTCGAAGTCCGGCTGCGAATCGATGAGCATGCGGATCCCCGCACGGAACAGTTCCTGATCGTCGACGAGCGCGACCCGAATCTTCTCGCTCAACGCACCACTCCCATCTGGGCTGTGTTCGGCACCGGAACATACGCGGTCACCACAAAACGCCCGTTGTCCGATTGTTCAGCTGTCAGCCAGCCACCGACGAGGGCCGCTCGTTCCCGCATGCCTGGAACCCCGTGACCGAATGCGTCTGACGAGAATGGAACGGATGCCACGGCGTTATCCACGCGGACGGCGACGCCCGATTCCTGCCACGTAACGCCCACATCGACGGGAGCGAATCGGTTGCCGTGGCGCAGTGCGTTCGTCAGTGCCTCCTGAAGGATCCGGTAGATCGAGATCTGGTGCCCTGCCGGGAGTTGCTGCTCCATGCCCGTCTTGGTGACGTGGATGTCGAGCCCAGCGCTTCGCATCTGTTCGAACAAGGCGTCCAGGTCGGTGAGCAGTGGCTGCGGGCCCTCGCCCTGCCGATGACGAAGCTCGGCGAGGAGCAGACGCACATCGCCGAGCGCGCCCCTGGCTGTGTCGGCGATCGTGGCCAGTGTTGTGTCCATCGCCTCCGGATTGTTCTTCTGGGCGTACCTGGCACCGTCCGCCTGCGCAATAACGACGGCGAGAGAGTGCGCGACGACGTCGTGCATGTCGCGGGCGATCCGGTTGCGCTCCTGCTCGACCACAACACTCTGCTGCGCGAGGCGCTGCTCCTGCTGTGCCTGCTGTCGACGGATGCTCTCCGCCTTGGCGGCCTGGGAGGTGCGCACCAGCAAGCCGACAGTCCACGACAGGGTGAAGACAAAAATCGCCGCTACGGAGCCGATCAGGGAGCCGAGGACGATACCGGGGACGCTGCCCAGATTCCGGAGGTCGAGGCCGCCCGGCGAATAGAAGAACGAGAGATATGTCGCGGCAAGCACGCCACCGCCAATAGCGGAGACCAGTCCAGCCCACCGCAACCACGTCTCGCCGTAACAGCCTGTGGCGTACAGCACAGCAATGATCGCAATGTTCGACGGCACTGGTTCCATGCCGCTGGTGAGTTGCACGGCGACGGCCGCCCACGCGACAACGAGTGCGAGCCCAGGTGAGATCCGGCGAAGCGCGAGGGCAACCGTCATGCCCATTATGACAATCACCGGAGGCATGCCGTCAGTCATAGGGAGTTCGATTCCACTGACGATGAGCCCGAACAGCGCCGCGACCACGATGTCCACGGTGATTTGCGGCGGCGAGAGGCGACGGAACATACGTCAACGCTAGTTCGTGTCGCAGCCGCGGCGCTGCCAAAAGGGGCCGCTGGAGGTGAAGATCATCCTCCAGATGTACGCAGGCTAAAAGCCGAGGCGTCCGAGCAGCTTCGGGTCGCGCTGCCAGTCCTTGGCCACCTTCACCCGCAGCGAGAGGAACACCTGCTTGCCGACGAGCTTCTCGATCGGCACCCGCGCCTGCTGGCCTACGTCACGCAGCCGAGAGCCGCCCTTACCGATGATGATGGCCTTCTGACTGTCACGCTCGACAAAGATGTTGGCGTAAATGTCCAGAATGTCCTTGTCCTCACGATCGATCATGTCGTCGATGGTGACGGCGATGGAGTGCGGCAATTCGTCATGGACACCCTCGAGAGACGCCTCGCGAATGTACTCCGCGATGCGGTCTTCGAGGTTCTCGTCAGTAACGGCATCCGATGGGTACAGTGCTTCGGACGTCGGCATGAGTGAGATGAGCTCCCGAACCAGAATGTCGAGCTGGAGATCGTTTGTCGCTGACACGGGGATGATGAGGTCCCAGTCGCGGAGTTCCTGAATGGCGGCAAGCTGCTCAGCAGTGGTCGGGCGGGGCGCAGCGTCGATCTTGGTGACGATCGCCACCTTTTTTGCCCGCGGGTACTGGTCGAGCTGTTCGTTGATGAACTTGTCGCCTGGCCCGATCTTCTCGTTGGCTGGAACGCAGAGTCCAATAACGTCGACGTCGCTGAGGGTCGTCTGGACGAGGTCGTTAAGGCGCTCACCGAGGAGTGTGCGCGGGCGGTGAATACCGGGCGTGTCAACGATGATGAGCTGGCCGGCATCGTCGTGGACGATGCCGCGGATGGCTTTCCTGGTGGTCTGCGGCTTCGAACTGGTGATCGCGACCTTCTGCCCGACCAGTGCGTTGGTCAGCGTTGACTTACCAACGTTCGGGCGGCCGACGAACGAGACGAATCCCGCCCGGTACCCGTTGTCGGGAAGAATCTCCCGTTCGGGCTGAATGTGCTCGGTGTTACTTTCCGGCGCCTGGGCGCCGTCTGTCTGATCGTCATGTGTCATGACTACTTCTCCTCTTGTTGGTCGAAAGATTGCTGCACATCCCGAAGCGCTTCGGTGCGCTCGACCAGGATGGTGCTGACGCCCTTGCGGCGCCCCTCTGTGCGCTCGGCGGTGAGCACGAGTCCGTCGGTCTCGACTCGAGATCCGGTGACCGGAAGACGCCCGAGCAATTTGGTCAGTAGTCCGCCGACGGAGTCGACTTCATCGTCGTCGAGCTCAAGATCGAAGAGTTCACCGAGTTCGTCGACGGCGAGCCGCGCGTTCACCCGGAACCTTCCGTCCGGCAGTTCCTCAACCTCGCGGCTGTCGGCGTCGTACTCGTCCGAAATGTCGCCGACGAGCTCTTCGAGCAGGTCCTCAAGCGTGACAAGGCCGGCGATTCCGCCGTACTCGTCGACGACCATGGCGAGGTGATTCGACTCGAGCTGCATCTGCTGCAGCATCGAGTCGGCCTTTTTCGATTCGGGGACGAAAAGCGCCTCGCGAGCCAGGCTGCGCACCGTAATGCTGTTGGCTTTGGCGTCGCCCTCATGCACGAGCCGGACGACGTCCTTGAGATAAAGGATCCCGACGACCTCGTCGACCTCTCCGTCTGTGACGGGGACCCGGGAGACGCCTGTGCGCAGGAAGAGGCTCATGGCCTGCTGAACGGTCACCGACGCATCGACGGTGACCATGTCCGTGCGCGGGATCATCACCTCGCGAACCACAGTTTCGTTGAACTCGAAGATGCTGTGGATGAGCTCGCGGTCGTCCTCTTCGAGCACGTCGAGCTCGGTCGCTTCGTCGACCATGCTCAGCAGTTGTTCCTCGCTCGAGAACGACGCATTGCGTGCGACCCCGGGTGTCACCCGGTTACCGAGGGCGACGAGGGCGTCGGCGAGGGGGCCGAGAAGCACCCGGATGAACCGAACGAGCGGCCCTGCCAGGCGAAGGATGGTGTCCGCATGGGTCCGCCCGTAACTGCGAGGGCTCGCACCAACCAGCACGAACGAAACAGCGGTCATGATGAGGGCGGACAGCAGCAGCACGAGCCACTGGGACTCGAGGCTGAACGCGAATGCCAGCGTCACGAGGACGGCGGCCGTGGTCTCGGCGAGGATACGGATGAAGTTGACGGCGTTGAGGTGCGCGTTCGGGTCGTCAGCAATCCCCTGAAGCGATGCGGAACGGCGCGAGGTCGACGCGAGTTCGGCGATGTCAGCACGTGACTTGACGCCGATCGCGGCGTCGACTGACGCCATCAGGCCGCCGAAGGCCACCAGAAGGATGGCGACGGCAATGAACCAAAAAAGTGTCATGGCCTAGGAACGGCGCTCCTCAACACTGAAGCCGAGCAGGATGTCGCGTTGAATGCCGAACATCTCACGCTCCTCGGCGGGCTCGGCGTGGTCAAACCCGAGCAGGTGCAGGATTCCGTGCGTCGTCAGGAGCAGTAGCTCCTGGAGTGTGGAGTGGCCAGCGGTTTCGGCCTGGCCCTCAGCGACCTGCGGGCACAGGACGATGTCACCGAGCAGTCCAGCCGGTGTTGGTGCGTCTTCGGTTCCGGGCCGCAACTCGTCCATCGGGAAGCTGAGCACGTCGGTTGGGCCTGGTTCGTCCATCCACTGTACGTGGAGCTGTTCCATGGCCGCCTCATCGACGAGAACTATGTTGAGGTCTGCTTCGCTCGAGACATGCATGACACCGAGGGCGTAGTCGGCCAGCCGGAGAATCGCCGCCTCGTCGACGGGGATGGCTGACTCGTTGTTGATCTCGATGCTCAAGAGCTTTTTCCTCTTCTCTGGGCGCGGTCGCGCGGTGCGGCGCCCCTGCGTTCTGCCCGATTGGCGAATTCCTGAGCCTGGCTTCGCTCGAAGCGTTCTGCCTGCTTGACCTGGTCGTACTCGCTGTAGGCGTCGACGATTCGGCCGACCAGGCTGTGCCGGACGACATCGTCGCTCGTGAGCCGCGCAAAATGAATGTCGTTGATGCCATCGAGAACGCGAGTGACGAGCCGGAGGCCGGAGGCCCCAACGGGCAGGTCGACCTGCGTGATGTCACCGGTGACGATCATCTTGGAGCCAAAGCCCAAACGGGTGAGGAACATCTTCATCTGTTCCGGTGTGGTGTTTTGAGCTTCATCCAACACGATGAAGGCATTGTTCAGTGTGCGACCACGCATGTACGCCAGGGGCGCCACCTCAACGGTTCCGGTCGCGAGCAGCTTGGGCACGAGCTCCGGATCCATCATTTCGTTGAGCGCGTCGTAGAGCGGGCGAAGGTACGGATCGATCTTGTCCGTCAGAGTCCCCGGCAGGAACCCGAGGCGCTCCCCCGCCTCAACGGCGGGACGGGTCAGAATGATGCGTTCGACTTCTTTGCGCTGAAGCGCTTGAACCGCCTTGGCCATCGCCAGGTAGGTTTTACCGGTTCCGGCGGGGCCGATTCCGAACACTATGGTGTTCTCGTCAACGGCGTCGACGTACTCTTTCTGACCGAGGGTCTTCGGCCGGATCGTCTTGCCGCGTGAGGTGAGAATGGACTGCCCGAGCAGCTCGGAGGGCCGCCCTGACGCGTCATCGAGAATGCGGGCCGATGACCGCACTTCGATCGGGTCGAGGTCCTGTCCCTGCTTCACGAGTTCGATCAGTTCCTCGATCAGCAGCCGTGCGGCCCGAACCTGATCGGGGTCACCGCTGAGGGTGATTTCGTTTCCACGAACGTGAAGCGAAACCCGGGGATATTGGGTTTCGATGGTGCCAAGCAGGCGGTCCTGTGCGCCGAGGAGTCGCACCATCGCGACGCCGTCAACGTGCAACCGCGCTTCGGCTGTGTCGGGTGACGACGGCGATGCAGCGTCCCGATCCTGCGATGCCCGGTTTGGTGTCGTCGGTTCGGGCGGGGCGGATTGATCTTGTGATTCAGGCAAGTGTTCCCTCTCCAAGGGGCCCAGCGAGGACGTGGGCATGAACGTGAAAAACTGTTTGT
The DNA here is from genome assembly GCF_003668565.1 of Mycetocola zhadangensis. Taxonomy (GTDB): domain Bacteria; phylum Actinomycetota; class Actinomycetes; order Actinomycetales; family Microbacteriaceae; genus Mycetocola_A; species Mycetocola_A zhadangensis. Next base: position 811,136 of record NZ_RCWJ01000001.1, on the reverse strand, counting down.
CCGGCCGATGGGCCGGTGTTGAAGACGAGGCGGAAGTCGCCGCCTGCGCGTTCGGTTGCAAGCTGCTGCGCCAGGGCGACCATCTCGGCCATCAGACCTGGGTCGCCTGAAGCGAGCTCAGCCACATTCCGGTAGCTCTCCGTCTTCGGAACGACCAGCAAGTGAACCGGCGCCTGCGGTGCGATGTCCTCGAATGCGATGAGGGTGTCGGTCTCCGCGACGATCGTTGCTGGGATTTCGCGTGCAATGATGCGGCTGAAAATGCTGCGCTCAGTTTCGGACATGGCTCTATCCTACGAACGGAGCGACGGTTGTGACCGGGCTTGACACGTTACCAGCGCCCGAGAGCGAGGTTCAGCACGGCGAGTGCCGCCGGACCCGCAGTCGACGTCCGTAGAACGGTGTCTCCCAAACGGACTGCTCTGGCGCCGGCAGCCGTCAGACTGGCGATCTCCGCCGGGCTGATTCCGCCCTCGGGACCGACGACGAGGAGGATGTCGCTCGACGATTTATCGCCGTCGACCGGCGCGAAGTCGGAGAGCCTGTCGGTCGCTGTCGGTTCAAGCAGCAGCACCCTGGACTCCGCCGCAAGCGTTGCGAGTTCTGCGGTGCTCACGATCGGCTCGACGGGAGGAACAAACGAGCGAATTGACTGCTTCGACGCTTCGCGAACGATGGTTTCCCACCTCGCCCTGCCCTTCTCCTTCTTCTGGCCCTCCCAGCGGGAGACACTGCGGGAGGCTGCCCACGGGATGATGCGCGAGACACCCAGTTCCGTGGCCGCCTGGATGGCGAGCTCGTCGCGGTCGCCTTTGGCGAGGGCCTGAACGAGGACGAGGCCAGGAGTGACCGGCTCGTCGTTCCGGACGGCCGAAACGCGGATGCCGACACGGCCAGCCTCGATCGTCTCAATGATTCCCCACACGAACAGGCCACGACCGTTTCCGACCAACAGATCGTCTCCGACCTTCGCTCGGCTCACCGTTGTGACGTGTTTGGCCTCGGGCCCGGAGAGCTCGATGAGCTCTCCGGGTCGTGTTTCGGTGAGGGTTTCGTTGAGGTAGAGGTTCGCCACGTTAGCCCAGGAACTTGTCGCGGAGCTTGGAGAACAGACCCTGCTGGAAGTGTCCAAGCTGCGTGTCCTGCTGCTTACGACCTGCGGCGAACGACTTGATCAGGTCCTTCTCGCGGTGGTCCAGCTTCGTCGGCGTGACGACCTGGATCCCGATGCGCAAGTCACCACGGCCATTACCGCGGAGCTTGGTGACGCCGCGACCCTTGATCGTGAGCACTTCGGAACTTTGGATTCCCGGCTTCAGGTCGAGGTCCACATCACCGTCGAGAGCGTGAATTGTGGTCTCGACGCCGAGGATGGCATCCGTCATTTGCACGTCAAGGGTGCAGAGCAGATCGTCACCGTTCCGACTGAAGACGTCGTGGTTGCGCACCTTAATCTCGAGGTAGAGGTCGCCGTGCGGGCCACCGGCCTGGCCGATTTCGCCGCTGCCCGGCATTTGCAGGCGCAGTCCGGTGTCGACGCCCGCCGGGATGTCGACGGGGACCGAGCGACGCGCGCGAACGCGGCCCTGGCCCTGGCAGGAGACGCAGGGCGAGACGATGATCGTGCCGTATCCGCGGCAGCTGCCGCAGGGGCTCGACGTCATGACGTTGCCGAGAAGCGAGCGCACTGCCCGCTGGATCTGGCCGGACCCGTGGCAGATGTCGCAGGTAATCGGTGAGGTGCCCGGCTGGGAGCAGGACCCCTGGCAGGTCTCGCAGAGCACTGCGGTGTCGACCTCGAGGTCGCGGTGGGTACCGAAGATGACCTCGTCCAGGTCGATCTCGACCCGCAGGAGGGCGTCCTGGCCACGCTCACGCCGAGACTTGGGTCCACGCTGGGTCTGCCCGCCACCGAAGAAGGTGTCAAAGATGTCGCCGAACCCACCGAAGTTCGCCCCGCCGCCCATTCCGCCGGAGCCGCCCATGTCGTACTGCTGGCGCTGCTTGGCGTCGCTGAGCACGTCGTAGGCGTGCGTCACTTCTTTGAACCGTTCGGACGCGTCGGCGCCCGGATTCACATCGGGGTGCAGTTCGCGGGCAAGCCGGCGGTATGCCTTCTTGATTTCATCGGTAGTCGCCTCGCGCGACACTCCGAGTACTTCGTAGTGGTCAGCCACTCATGGCCCTTCGTCGTTGGGAAGCTGGTGCGCTCGAGGAGCTTCCGGGTAGTTCACTGCGCCGAGCCGCGCAGAAGTGTAATTAGTTTTCGCCAATCTGGCGGGAGAGGTAGCGTGCGACCGCGCGCACGGCTGCCAGGTTGTTTGAATAATCCATTCTCGTCGGTCCGAGGACACCGAGCCTGGCAAGTTCGCCAGCAGAGGAACGATAGTTGCTCGTGATGATGGACGTTTCGCTGAGTCCGAACGACGCGTTCTCCCGTCCGATGCTCGCGGAGACACCATGGGAGTCCGTCGCCATCTCCCCGAACAACCGGAGCAGCACGACCTGTTGTTCGAGCGCCTCAAGCACGGGGTAAAGACTTCCGGAGAAATCTTCCTCAGTGCGGGCGAGATTGGCGGCCCCGGCCATGATGAGCTTGTCGTGCCGGTATTCCGCCAACTGGTCGGTGAGAGCAGCGATGATGCGTTCGAGGAGCGCGGTGTCGTCTGGCGAAGCTCCGTCGGTCAGCGAGTCGAGGATGCCGGACGCCTCCTCGACCCCAAGTCCGACGAGCGTTGCGTTGACCCGCGACTTCATCGACTCGAGCCGTTCCTGGGAGACCGGGCCGTGGATTTCCACGACGCGTTGTTCCACACGACCGGTGTCGGTGATGAGAACAGTGAGAAGTCGGTGATCGCTCAGTCCGACGATTTCGACGTGGCGGACCGTCGCCCGCGCGAACGACGGATACTGCACGATCGCTACCTGGTTTGTGATCTGAGACAACAGTCGAACCGTGCGCACCAGAACGTCGTCGAGGTCCACGGACTGGCCGAGGAACGTTTCGATCGCTTCTTTCTGTGCCGGTGAAAGAGGGCGACGCTCGACCAGTTGGTCGACAAAGAGCCGATATCCCTTGTCGGTCGGGATGCGCCCGGACGAAGTGTGCGGGGCGCTGATCAGCTCTTCTTCTTCGAGCTGCGCCATATCGTTGCGGATGGTCGCTGCGCTGACGCCGAAGGAGTGGCGGTCGACAATACCCTTCGACCCCACCGGCTCTCGACTGGCGACGTAGTCCTGCACTATGACGCGAAGAACCTCGAGACTTCGTTCGGAGACCATGTCCGTTCTCCCTCCGCTCCCTGAGAATCCGTCGGCGCGCGTTCAGCCGAGTCGGATTGGCACTCTTTGCTCCTGAGTGCCAATTCTAGCGCCGCGCTTCGCGAGGTCGTAATTGTTGTTGGCGTTGCTCGCGTCGGGTAAATCGCAGTACCGTGGGGTCACCACCGGGCGCACACCTGTGCAGCGACGATCGTCGATGCGGCCGGGCGTACTGCTCCCTCTGATTGAAAGGCCAAGGCCATGACCGACCCGAACACCCCTCCCCAGCCAGAGCCCACGCCGGGCGAGGGTGGCCCCGTTCCTCCTCAGCAGCCCTACGGCGGCCAGGTTCCTCCACAGCAGCCACCGTACGGGGCTCCTCAGCAGCCGCCTTACGGTGGGCAGCAGGCACCCTACGGTTCACAGCAGCCGCAGTACGGGGCACCTCAGTACGGCGGACCACAGCAGCAGTACGGTGGGCAGCAGCAGCAGTACGCTGGCCAGCCGGGTGCACCCCTGACGCAGGCGGACGACAAGCTGTGGGCATCGCTTTCGCACTTCGGCGGAGCGCTCGGCGCGTTCCTCGGCGCCGGTACCGCTGGCTGGATCGCACCACTGGTGATTTACCTGGTCTTCAAGGACCGCGGACCGTTCACACGCCAGGAAGCCAAAGAGGCGCTGAACTTCCAGCTCACCATCACCATCTTTGTGGCGGGCCTGTACCTCGTCGGCACCGTCCTCGCCTTGATCCTGATCGGCTTCCTGCTCTACCCGTTGGCCGCTGTCGTCGGCATCGTGGGCATCATCTTCGGCATCATCGGCGGAGTGAAGGTCAACGGCGGCCAGGCCTACCGTTACTTCTTCGCGTTCCGCATGGTGAAGTAGCCAGCGGAACAGCACGTCAGGCGGTAAGCCGCCGAACGACAACATCTGCCAGAAGCCGCCCTCGCAAGGTCAACTCGATCGTCCCGGCGAGGGCGGCTTTGGCGTTAACCAGGTCATCCGCAATCAAACCCGCAACAGCCACGCGCGCTTCGCTTGCCAGCGACTTGATCTGTATGCCATCGCGAGTACGGGCGCCGAGCAGGACACGCTCCAGCTCGCGCGCGTCGCCGTCAAGCGTTTCCCTGCCCACCGCGGGCGAAACCCCGTCAGCCATCCGACCCGCGTATGCGGCCGGATGCTTCACGTTCCACCACCGCACGCCGCCAACGTGACTGTGCGCTCCCGGGCCGACTCCCCACCAGTCCTGACTCTGCCAGTAAGCAAGATTGTGCCGTGATCGCGAGGATCGCGAGGTGGACCAGTTGCTGACCTCATACCAGGAGAACCCGGCGGAGGCGAGACGCTCATCGATCAACTCGTACATATCGGCCTGAAGATCCTCGTCAGGGAGCGCGACAAACCCCGACTTGATTTGCCGAGCGAGCTTCGTCCCCTGCTCGACGATAAGTGAATACGCCGATATGTGATCCGGCTGTGTGGCGAGAGCAGCGTCGACCGACGTTTCCCAGTCGTCGAGCGTCTCGCCCGGCGTGCCGTAGATGAGGTCCACACTCACCTGCAGGCCGGCTGCCTTGGCCCATTCGACTACCATCGGGACCCGCGCGGGGTCATGAGTTCGCTCCAGAGTGGCAAGCACCCGCGGCACGGCGGACTGCATTCCGAAGGACACCCGGGTGAAGCCCGCGTCAGCGAGTTGGCGAAGGTAGCCTGCGTCGACCGAATCAGGGTTCGCTTCCGTCGTGATTTCCGCATCAGGCGAGACACCGTGGTGCGCGCGAACCGCCTCGAGCATCCGGACGAGGTCGGACGCCGGCAGGAGCGTGGGGGTGCCTCCCCCGAAGAATATTGTCTCCACTTCACGGTGCGGCAACCCTGACTGCTGCAGTGCCCGAGCGGCGAAAGCGACCTCGGCCGCCGCTTCATCGGCATAGTCAGATTGTTTGGCCCCGCGGAGCTCGGTCGCCGTGTACGTGTTGAAATCGCAGTAGCCGCAACGCACCCGGCAGAACGGAACGTGCAGGTAGAAGGCCAGTGAGCGCGAATCTGCGCCGTCGACCGCCGACGCGGGAATCATGCCGTCCGGCGGTGCCGGATCACCGAGCGGAAGTGGTCCGGCCATTACAGACTTCTCAAATACGACGTGGCCACTTAGGTGGCCGGGCCCGTCCACAGCGGGGAGAGCGCACGAAGATATGCCGTCGTCAGCCGCTTTCGCCGCATCGTCATGGCAGGCGGGAAGAGTCGGTAGCGCAGAGCGAGCGGGCGCATGAACGAGCGAGCTTCGAACCAGACTGAGTCGTCGTCGCGGCGGGTGATGCGGAAGGAGTCCTCACCGCTCACTCTCTTGCCACCAACCGTTCCGTAGGCGAACGCGACAACGTCAGGTTCCTCGATGAGGTACACGACACGGATGTTTTCCTCGAGGCGAAACATACCAATGCGACCGTGCAACCGGGCTGTTGTGCCGGACGCAACATACGGGGTGCCGTCGGCGGCGAATCGCTGCTCGGTCGACAGGTGGATCGGCTCGAGGGCTGATCCGTCTTCGGCGTACCGGATCCCGCCGTAGCGTTCGCCTTCCCCGGACTGAATGTCATCGACACGCAAACCGGCGCCGCGCTGAACTGCCCAGCTCAGCAACGACGTCGACGCAGATTCGAAGCGCTCAGCTCCACTCCCCAGGCGGATCGATGCCTCGTATGGCACAAATCCGTGGGGCGGGTACTGCATAAGGTCGTGCGCCTGGGTGGCGCCGACTGCTGCGTAGTCGACGGGCTGGTCTTCGAAGTTGCTGCGGCGCATGGGCTACTTTTTGTCCTTCGCGACCTCGGTGTCACCGCTCAGCGCAGCGATGAACGCCTCCTGTGGGACCTCAACGCGGCCGACCATCTTCATGCGCTTCTTTCCCTCTTTCTGCTTCTCGAGCAGTTTGCGCTTCCGGCTGATGTCACCGCCATAACACTTGGCGAGCACGTCCTTGCGCATGGCCCGAACCGACTCCCTCGCAATGATACGAGCGCCGATGGCCGCCTGGATAGGAACTTCGAACTGCTGGCGCGGAATGAGTTTCTTCAGCCGCTCGGTCATCAGCAGCCCGTACGCGTATGCCTTGTCACGGTGGACGATGGCGCTGAATGCGTCGACCTGCTCACCCTGGAGCAGGATGTCGACCTTGACGAGGTCAGCGGTCTGCGAACCGGACGGCTCGTAGTCGAGCGAGGCGTAGCCCTGCGTGCGGCTCTTCAAGTGGTCGAAGAAGTCGAAGACGATCTCGCCGAGCGGCATCGTGTAGCGCAGTTCGACCCGGTCTTCGCCGAAGTACTCCATGCCGAGAAGCGCGCCACGGCGCCCCTGGCACAGTTCCATGATCGTTCCGACGTAGTCCTTGGGAGCGAGGATGCCGACCTTGACCATCGGTTCCTCCACGGTGGAGATCTTGCCGCCCGGGAACTCGCTCGGGTTCGTGACCGTGACCGTCTTCTTGTCGTCGGTCGTCACCTCGTAGGTCACGCTTGGCGCTGTCGCAATGAGGTCGAGGTTGAATTCGCGTTCCAGCCGTTCGGTGACGATCTCAAGGTGCAGCAGTCCGAGGAAGCCACACCGGAAACCAAACCCAAGGGCGACGGATGTTTCCGGCTCGTAGTTGAGGGACGCGTCTGAGAGCTTGAGCTTGTCGAGCGCATCGCGGAGAACCGGGTAATCGCTGCCGTCAATCGGGTACAGACCCGAGAACACCATTGGTTTGGGGTCGGTGTAACCCGGAAGCGGATTGGTGGACGGCTTGGTGGCCGTCGTGACGGTGTCACCGACCTTCGACTGCCGAACGTCCTTCACACCAGTGATCAGGTAGCCGACCTCGCCGACACCGAGTCCCATGGTTGGAGCGGGCTCGGGCGAGCTGACGCCGATCTCAAGCAGTTCGTGAACCGCACGCGTTGACATCATCTGGATGCGCTCACGTGGGCTCAGCTGCCCGTCGATCATTCGCACATAGGTGATCACGCCGCGGTAGGTGTCGTAGACGGAGTCGAAAATCATCGCGCGGGCGGGCGCGTTGGGGTCACCGACCGGGTTCGGGATTTTCTGAACGACACGGTCAAGCAAAGCTTCAACACCCATGCCGGTCTTGCCGGACACCTGGAGAACGTCTTCAGGCGATCCACCAATGAGGTTGGCGATCTCCTTGGCGTACTTCTCAGGGTCGGCGGCAGGCAGGTCGATCTTGTTGAGAACCGGAATGATCTCCAGGTCGTTCTCCATGGCCAGGTACAGGTTCGCGAGCGTCTGCGCCTCAATGCCCTGCGCCGCGTCGACAAGAAGGATGGCACCTTCACACGCCGCGAGCGAACGCGACACCTCGTAGGTGAAGTCGACGTGCCCCGGGGTGTCGATCATGTTAAGGGCGTAGGTCTGCCCGTCGAGCTCCCACGGCATGCGAACGGCCTGGCTCTTGATCGTGATACCGCGCTCGCGCTCGATGTCCATCCGGTCCAGGTACTGTGCACGCATGTCGCGGTCAGCGACAGCTCCAGTGACAGACAGCATCCGGTCTGCCAGCGTCGACTTACCGTGGTCGATGTGCGCAATGATGCAGAAGTTGCGGATGAACGACGGATCGGTAGCGGCGGGCTCGAGTGCCTTAACAGCTTTGGGGCTCACGCGTTCCTCAGGATTCAAGAGTGGGACGGACTAACTCCCCATTGTCCCACGGAGACGAAGACAGTCGAGCCGACAGCATTATCGAGAACGGATGCCACGGGGCGGCGTGTGAGGCTGCCGCACGAATTTCTCGTAATTGGTGTCGGCTGATAGAGTGACTTGTTGACTTGCGTGTGGAGAAATTCCGCACGATCTTTCGTCGGAATGCGCCCTCTCTCGCTGACCGGCACTTCCATTCAGAACACAACGAAAGCGTATAAACGTGGCAAACATTAAGTCGCAGATCAAGCGAATCGGCACCAACAAGAAGGCAACCGAGCGCAACAAGGCGGTCAAGAGCGAGCTCCGCACCGTCGTGCGCCAGGCCCGTGCAGCGATCGTTGCCGGTGACAAGGCTGTGGCAGAAGCGACCGTGAAGACCGCGTCGAAGAAGCTCGACAAGGCCGTCAGCAAGGGCGTCATCCACAAGAACCAGGCTGCGAACCGCAAGTCGGCCCTCGCCAAGAAGGCCGCTGCACTCTAAGCATTCCGACTTCGGTCGTTCAAAAAGGCTCCGCTTCGGCGGAGCCTTTTTTGTTGCCTGCGTGCTGCATCACCGCGGCGGCACGAAGCTCACAGCCTGGTGGCGAGCACCTCTTAGCGCGGCAGGCGTCCACGCCCGGCGACGGTATGCACCATGCGCTCGAGGGCGTACACCGGGTCACGGCCCTCGCCCTTCACGCTGGCATCCGTGTCGGCAAGCACTTGGATGCAACGGCCGAGCCCCTGATCTGTCCACCCGGACAGGTCACGCCGAGCCCGGTCCACCTGCCACGGCGCAAGTCCGAACTGACGGGCAAGGTCAGCAGACGATCCGCGGCCGCCCTGCACCTTCGCCATCGTGCGGAGCTTGCTGGCGAACGCGGCAACGAGCGGAACCGGGTCTGCTCCGGAGTCGAGAGCATGTCGCAGCCCAACGAGGGCCTCCGCGTAGCGACCGGCAATCGCCGCGTCGGCGACGGCGAACGCGTTGGTCTCCACCCGGCCGCCGTAGTAACGATTGACAACAGCTTCTGTCACCTCAGCGCTGCTGTCCGAGATGAGCTGCGCACACGCGCCAGCCAGCTCGGCGAGATCGTCGGAGAATGCGGACACGATGGCCCGGAGAGCAGCGGGACGGATCGACTTACCTGCGGCCTTGAACTCCGCGGCGGCGAAGTCGAACTTGTCACTGTCTTTCTTCAAATCCGTACAGACGACTTCGATGGCGTTCGCCTTGCTCGCCCGAACCGCATCGAGGAGCTTCTTTCCCCGCACGCCTCCCCCGTGCCGCAGCACGACGTACGCGCCGTCTGCCGGAGACTCGAGGTAGTCCAGCGCGTCGAGAAGAAACGCATCGGTGCTCTTTTCGACGTTGCTGATGCGAACGAGGCGCGGTTCGGCGAACAGGGAGGGACTCGCGAGCGTCAGCAGTTCACCTGGCGCATAGCTGTCGGCCTGGATGTCGTTGACCTCCAGGCTCGGGTCCTCAGCCTTGAGGAAGTCGCGCAACAGTTTGATGGCACGATCCGCCAGAAAACTTTGGGGCCCGGAGACCAGGACGACAGGTGCTGGTCGAACCTCGTTCCAGCCCAGCTGGGGAATCGCGACTTTCGTCGCCGTTCGAGCGGATGCCCCGCCTCGTGCAGCTGCCACCATTCACCGTCCTTCGGTTTCAAGCTTACCGGCGCACCCTGACAGCATCACGGGCAGCCAGCCGCGGCGTGCTCCGCCCACACCGTCAGCCCCGAATCGGACGGCCCGAGCACGACCATGCCGCACCGGTCGGTGCGAAGTGCGGTCGTCCCCGACCCGCGCAGAAGGTCAAGAATCGACGGTGCCGGGTGGCCGTAGTCGTTGTCTGCGCCGACCGAGATGAGCCCGGCGCGCGCGTCGACCTGCCGATACAGGCGCTCGCTCTGGTCGGCGGACCCGTGGTGGGCCACCTTGACGAGATCCACCGTCCCGCGGAGCGCCCGCGTGGCCAGGAAAGCTTCCTGGGCTCGCTCGGACAGGTCGCCGAGGAAGAGCGACCGGATCCCATTGCCGTCGAAGACCGTGACGACGCTGCCGTCGTTTCCGGTCGGCGGGCTCCGTGTTCGTGCCGGTGGCCAGAGCACCTCCCACGCGGTTGACCCGAGCCGTCCCCGCGTACCGGCTGCCACCTCGGAAACGTGAGCTCCTGCCGCAGACAGGTCGCGCAGCATCCGCTCGTCAATTGAATTTTCAGGAACGCCGGTGAGCACTCGGTCGGTTCGACCGGTGACCGCTCGGACACCACCTACGTGATCGAGGTCGAAGTGAGTGAGCACCAGAAGGTTCACCCGGGAAACGCCGAGGACGTCGAGGCAGTCGCTGAGCAGCGCCGGGTCGGGTCCGGTGTCGATGAGGGCGACGACACCTGAACTGCGAATCAGCACGGCATCACCCTGCCCAACATCGCACGCGGCGTAACTCCAATCCTTGGGCAACGAGAGTCGCGGCCCGATTCCACCGGCGACCAGTGTGCCCGCGTATGCGCCCCCAGAAACGACGAGGAGCGCCGAGAGCACGAGCGCGATACGTCGTCGCTCACGTGTTCGCGCGAGCGGGATCGCGATGGCCGCCGCTGTGATCGCGCTCAGCAGCACTGCACCGATTCCTCCCTCGAGCCACGGCAGGCGTGCGCCCGGAAGCGTGGACAGTGTTGTGGCGATGCCGGCGATCCACGACGCCGGCAGCCAGCCGAGCCACAGGGCGAGCCAACTGAGCGGTGGGAAGGCTGTTGCCGAAAGGCAGCCAAGCAGGCCAAGCAGGGTCGCTGCCGGAGCGGCCGGCGCGGCGAGCAGGTTGGCCGGGATACCGTACAGCGGCAATGACGCATCAAGTAGGATCAGCACAGGTTGGCACGCGAGCTGGGCGGCAAGCGGGATCGCGATCGCCGCAGCGATCGGGCGCGGCATCCATATGGTCAGCGCTCGGGTCAGCGGACGGGTGAGAGTGAGCAGCCCCGCCGTCGCCAGAACAGACAGCGCGAAGCCGTAGCTGCGGGAAATCCACGGGTCGCCGACGACGAGCACCAGAACGACCAGACTCAGGACGGGGAGGCCAGCGACGGGCCTGCCGCTGGCCAGAGCGAGGAGTACGGCGACCGCCATCAGTGCGGCGCGGACGACGCTCGGCTCGGGTGTCACCAAAATGACGAACAACCCCAGCCCGACCAGGGCGCCGACGATCCGGAGCCAGCGCGGCGACCCGAGAGCGGACAGCAGCATCACGATGACCGCAACGATTACAGCGCAGTTCGCGCCGGACACCGCTGTGAGGTGGCTGAGCGAACTCGCCTTCATGGACGCGTCAAGTTCCTCCGAGACCGCGCTGGTGTCACCTGTCGCGAGCCCGGGCAGCAGTTCACCGCCCATTCCGGGCAACTCTCGGGCCTTTTCGACCAGGCCAGCTCGCATCTGCGGTGCCCACGCCAGCCAGGCCGGTGGTTCCGCAACAGTGGTCACCTCCCGGGCGAAGATCAGCGCGGCCGCCCGCTCCCCCGGCTCTGTCAATTCCACCTGCCCGGTCACCGACACTATTTCGCCGATCACCGCGACGCCGTTCGGCCCTGTCTCAGCGAAAACGACGACCGGTACCGACGCCGCTGCCCTCGCGCGGCCCACCGTGATCTCGATCACGGTCCCGCGGATTCTCTGCTCGGCCTCGCTGGGCTGACCGGCGTCCGTCGCCCGGTCCCATGGGTGAGCCTGGTTGCCCACTTGCAGCTCTGTCTTGTCCGTCACTGAGAGAGTCACCGTAACCGAGCGACCCGAGTCGACAGCTGAAGTCAGAAGGGGCGGCGAACGTGACGCATCACGAAGCGTGAGAACGGATGCCACGAGCGAGACGGCAAGGAACGTCACGGCGACCACGCCCTCCCAACCCGCCAGTCGCCGGCGAGTTTTGTTGTCCCGCGCGTGGCGAGGAACCGAACGCTTCCGGCCGCGCCGCACGGCGATCGCCGCAAGCGCCAGTGTGAGCATCAGAGCACCGATCGCAACCCACACGGCCATCCTGGGCATGCCGACGAGAACTGCAGCGGCGATCCAGGCCGCAATGGCAGGACAAGTGAGTCGCTGATCGCTGGCGTTCACACAGTCACCAGATCTTTGAGCGCATCGAACGTCTTCTCGCCAATCCCGGTGACGTTCATCAGGTCTTCGACGGCGGTGAACGGTCCGTTGGCGTCGCGCCAGGCGATGATTCGTGACGCCATCTCTGGTCCGAGGCGCGGCAGCTCCTCGAGTTGTTCGCTCGTCGCCGTGTTGAGATTGACCTTGCTGGGAGCTGTGGCTCCCCCACCCGGCGGTGCTGCGGTTCCGGGCGGGCCGGCCCCGATCTCAGGAACGAGGATCTGCTCACCATCGACGGCGAACCGAGCCAGGTTCACGCCCCGTTGATCTGCGTTTGGCGTGAATCCGCCAGCCGCAGCCACGGCGTCGAGCACGCGGTCTCCGTCGCGCAACTGATAAACACCAGGCGCCGCGACCGCGCCGAGGATGTGGACGTAGACCGCGACTCCGCTCGGCTCGGTGCTGGTCGGCAGCGTGGGCGGCGGCGAGACAGCGAGGGTCGATGTGCTGCCCGCCGAGCCCAGGAGTGAGATGACCACAGCGACAGAGAGTCCGCCGATGAGCAGCACGAGAAGGGCGCTGATGCCCAGGCGGACACGCGCAGGGCGACGGCTCCGCAGAGACACCGGCGTTCGCTCCGACGCACGATGCGCTGGGCGCGGGTCTGACTGCAGAGTCATGCCTGCAAGCCAACCCAGTTTCATGGGACTGCGCGTCCCGACACCGCCGGGTGTGAGGAAAAGAAAAGGCCCGCCGCCCTGTGAAGGGGCGGCGGGCCGAGACGATGCAGCTTACTTACGGGTGGCGATGCTCACCACTCGGGGGGCTCGCACAACGACGTTGACGATCTCGCGGTCACCGATGGCGCGAACGACCGCGGCCGAGGCACGTGCCTGCTTCTCGAGTTCGTCCGAGTCGATCTTCGGCGAGACCTCGAGGCGGTCGCGAACCTTGCCGTCGACCTGCACAACACAGGTGACGCTCTCCTCGACGAGGAGTGTCGGGTCGGCCTTGCGCCAGAGCACCTTCGCCACAGTCGGCTCATAACCGAGCTTTTCCCACATGTCTTCCGCCGTGTATGGCGCAAACAGGTTGAGGGCCACGGCCGTGACTTCCGCTGCTTCCCGCACCGCGGCATCCGCTGGGCCAGCACCGGTGTCGATGACCTTGCGGGTCACGTTGACGAGTTCCATCAAGCGCGCGATGACGACGTTGAACTTGAACGACTCAACCAGGCCTGGTGCATCGGCCAGGAAGCGGTGAGTCACGCGACGAAGGGCCGGGTCGCCCTTCTTCCAGACGACGTCCGGTGCGCTCGTGACGTCCTGCGCCACACGCCAGGCGCGTGCCAGGAACTTCGCCGAACCGGCCGGAGACACGTCGGCCCAGTCGATGTCATCTTCTGGCGGGCTGGCGAACGCGAGGGTCACGCGGAGTGCGTCAGCACCGTACAGTGACAACTCGCTCGCGAACTCCACGAGGTTGCCACGGCTCTTGGACATCTTCGCGCCGTCCATGAGCACCATGCCCTGGTTAAGCAGCGACGTGAACGGCTCTGTGAAGGTCAGGTAGTCGAGGTCGTAGAGCACCTTGGTCATGAACCGCGAGTAGAGCAGGTGCAGGATCGCGTGCTCGACTCCGCCAACGTACTGGTCGACCGGCGCCCACCTCTCGGCCTCGGCCGGGTCGAAGGCGACAGTGTCGGAGGTCGCGTTGAGGTAGCGCAGGTAGTACCAGGAGCTGTCGACGAAGGTGTCCATCGTGTCCGAGTCGCGCTGGGCCGGACCATCGCAGTTCGGGCAGGAAACGTTGATCCAGTCCTCGGCCGCACCGAGCGGGCTCGTGCCCTTCGGCTGCAGGTCGAGACCTTCAGCGGATGGCAGCTTGATCGGCAGCTGGTCTTCGGGGACCGGAACCTCACCGCACTTGTCGCAGTGAATGATCGGGATCGGGGTGCCCCAGTAGCGCTGGCGAGAGATCAGCCAGTCGCGCAGGCGGTAGTTCTTGGCGCCGCGGCCGAAGCCGGACGATGTCAGCGCCTCGGTCACCTTGGCGATGGCGGCGTTCTTCGAGAGGCTGTTGAACGGGCCGGAGTTGATCAGGCGGCCAGGCCCGACGAGTGCTTCTCCGGTGACCTTCGGGTCTGTCGGCGGCAGATCGTCTGGCAGCTCACCGTCGATGAGCACAGGGATGGCTCCGGTGACGGGCTGGTTGGTGTCGACGACAACCCGGACGGGCAGGTCGAACGCGCGCGCGAAGTCGAGGTCACGCTGGTCGTGGGCTGGGACGGCCATGATGGCGCCGTGGCCGTAGTCGGCGAGGACGTAGTCGGAGGCCCAGATCGGGATGCGCTCACCGTTGATCGGGTTCACAGCGTACCGCTCGAGGAAGACGCCGGTCTTCTCGCGATCCGTGCTGAGCCGATCGATGTCACTCTCGCCTTTGACCCGGTCGAGGTACTCGGCGAACGCGGACTGCGTTTCCGCTGGAGCATCGGTGACGAGCTCCGCAGCAAGCTCGCTGTCGGCGGCGACAACCATGAAGGTCACGCCGTAGAGGGTGTCGGGGCGGGTGGTGTAGACCGGAACGACCCCGTCGCGGCCCTCGATGGTGAAGTCGACATCGGCACCGGTTGAGCGACCAACCCAGTTGCGCTGCATGCTGAGCACCTTGGTCGGCCATGCGCCCTCAAGCTGCTTGAGGTCGTCGATGAGGCGGTCGGCGTAGTCGGTGATACGGAAGTACCACTGGTTGAGCTTCTTCTTGGTGACGAGGTTGCCACAACGCTCACAGCGACCGTCGACGACCTGCTCGTTCGCGAGAACCGTCTGGTCGAACGGGCACCAGTTGACGGCGCTGTCCTTGCGGTAGGCCAGGCCCTTCTTGTACAGCTGCAGGAACAGCCACTGTGTCCAGCGGTAGTACTCAGGGTCTGAGGTGTGGAGTTCACGGTCCCAGTCGAACGAGGGCGCGTAAGTGCGGAAGCTGTTCTTCTGCTGGGCGATGTTCTCGTAGGTCCAGCCGCTCGGATCGACACCGCGCTTGATGGCGGCGTTCTCGGCTGGCAGGCCGAAGGAGTCCCAGCCGATCGGGTGCAGAACGTTGAAGCCCTGCTGACGCCAGTAGCGGGCGACGATGTCGCCGAACCCGAACGCTTCGGCGTGGCCCATGTGCAGATCGCCTGACGGGTACGGGAACATGTCGAGCACGTACTTGCGGGGGCGGCGATCCGTGGAGTCGCTCGTTGCGAAGGGCTTCATTTCGTCCCACACGGGTAGCCACTTTTTCTGGATCGCGGCAAAGTCGTATTTGTGGCCGGCCTGATTCAGTTCGTCGTGTGACACGGGGCTCTCATTCATAAGCTGGGAAGGAACCGTCCGGGGAGCGGGGCGAGCTCATCACGGTCCAGCCAACTAGCCTACTTCCTGTTGGCTACACCGAGCGCATCCAGAAGTGCCGCGGCTTTGAGGCGGGTTTCGTCGATTTCTTCCTCGACGACGGACAGAGCCGTGATGCCACCGCCTGTTCCGAGAGACGCACCTTTGTCATCGATCAGGATGCTGCGAATCACCATGGCAAGGTCGACGGCACCGTCGGCGCCGAAATAGCCGAAGGCACCTGAGTACACGCCACGCGGACCCGCTTCCAGACTGTCGAGAAGAGTCATCGCGGAGATCTTTGGAGCGCCGGTCATTGATCCGGCGGGGAACGCGGCCGCGACCACATCGACAGCTGTGACGCCGGGCGCCTGTTGCGCTGTCACCGTGCTGACCAGCTGGTGAACCTGGGCGTAGCTTTCCACCGCCAGGAGCTCACTCACCCGGACGCTGCCGAGTGCGGCCACCCGGCCGAGGTCGTTGCGCATGAGATCGACGATCATCAGGTTCTCCGCGCGTTCTTTTTCGCTAGCCAACAGGTCGAGGCGCTGCGTGGCATCCGCTTCGAAATTGTGACCGCGTGGGCGCGTGCCCTTGATCGGGCGGGTGGTGATGGTGCCGTCCGGGGTGATGCGAAGGAATTGTTCGGGAGACGAACTGACCAGCGCCACCCCTCCGATCCGGAGCAGGCCGCCGTGATGAGTCGGGCTGACGTGCCGGAGCCGCCGATACACCGCGACGGGCTCGAAGCTGCCGTCGACGAGCACCTCGTTTGTGACGCACAGCTGGTAGGCGTCGCCGGCGCTGATGCGTTGCTGTGCGCTCCGGATGAGGTCGCCGTAGGCCTGTCTGTCGTGCCGCCAGCGAGCGGACGCGTCGGTCGCGAGCGGCGCATCGAGTGGGGGTTGGGCCTGTTCCAGGGAATCGATTCTGCCCAGCCAGTCGAAGTCGGCATCATCCGCGGCCGAGTCCTGGGTCACCAGAGCGGTCACCGCGCGGCGTTCGTGGTCGAAGACAAGCATGCGCTGCGGCTGGAGGAACGCGGCGTCTGGATACCGCGAGCTGTGCCGCGGGGTGTGCTGAAGCTCAGCACCGACCTCGTACCCGAGCCAGCCCACCCAGCCCGGCACAAATTCGCCGGTCGAGATCGGGTGGTGTGGTTCGCGCAGCACATCGGACAACGCGTCAAAGATCGTTCCCGCAGTTGTTTCGGCGTCTGCACCGTGCGAGTGGGTCACGGTGCCCGTGTCGACGGACGCGGTCAGGGTGCGGTTGCCGTCGCCGAGGTAGCTGTACCCGGTGACGGCGTCCCTCCCGCTGTCCAGCCAGAAGGATTGCTCCGAGCCGGCGAACAGGGCGAGGAAGGCCGTTTCGGGGTCGATCCACGCCGACAGGGCACGCGACGTTGTTCGGAGTTTCACATTTCCACCCTAGGTCGCGCCGGGTTCGCCTCCGTCACGCACGCGACATACACTTCCTTCCATGGGGGTTCGGAATACGGCAACAGATCTGACCATGCGTGCGATGAACACGGTTCACCGCCTCGTGCTCGCCCTCTCGCGCGGCCGCGTCGGCCAGACTCTCGGGCGAATGGACGTCGTCGAGCTGCACACGGTTGGCCGCTCGACCGGCATCGTCCGATCGACGCTGCTGACCGCCCCGATCGCCGAGCCGGAGCGTCTGGTGCTGGTCGCATCAAAGGGCGGAAACGACGCTCATCCGCAGTGGTACCTCAACCTTCGCGCTCAGCCGAACGTCGAGGTAACGGTCGATGGTGAGCGGAGGAAGTTTCGAGCACGCACCGCAACACCGTCCGAGAAGGCCGAGCTGTGGCCGACGATAGTTGCGGCCTACCCGGGGTACGCCAGGTACCAGAGCAAGACTGATCGCGATATTCCGGTGATCGTCTGCGAGCCTCTGCGCGCGCCCGAAGAAAGCTGAGTGATCAGCCCGCCTGGGCGATCCGTCGGATCAGGGTGGAAGCGTGAACGAGGATGTCTTCGGCCGACCCGGACGCCGACTCGGCGAACAGTTTCTGCAGGGCGAAGCGCAGGGCCGTGAACGCGAGAGCGACAACCATCGCTGCCTCGTCGCGCAGGTCATCCCCGGTTCGTTTCTCTACGGCGAACCGCCGTAGGACGAGGTCGGTGAGGTCGGCTTCCTGCGTGTTCATCCACACCATCTGGCGTCCGAGGAGTTCAGGTGTGGTCGTGATGATGAGAAACCTGGCCTGAAGAAGCTCGGCGTCCAGGGTGTCATCCAGAAGAGCGGATGCCACGATTCTCACGAGATCGAGGACGATATCGTCACCACGCTCCGCGACGAATCGCTTTCCGTCGAGAGCGTCGAGTGAGGGCGGGGGTCCGAGGATCACACCCTCTTTCGATCCGAAATAGTTGAAGAACGTGCGCTGCGAAACTTGGCTTTCATCGCACACCATCTCGATCGTGACATGGTCGTACCCGTGCTCGCGCACCAGTCGGATCGCGGTTTGCTCGATCGCGGAGCGGGTCGCCGCACGCTTGCGCGCGCGGAGGCCGACCGGTTGTGCGTCAGTGTCACTCATGGTCTCTCCTTTGTACCTCACAACGGTGATTGTGGTGCCACCGACTGCAGTGTGCCGTGCGAGATCCGAATGCGACGATCGACAATCGACGCCGGAACGTCCGCATGGGAGATGAGGATAACTGCGCGACCCGCGTCGTTCGTGGCGCCGAGCAGGTCGCGCAGCAGGCTCTCTGCGAGATCGGCTTCAACGTTCGCGGTCGGCTCGTCGAGCACGATCACCGGGAAATCGCGAAGCAGCGCTCGAGCGAGGGCGATGCGTTGGGCTTGCCCGCCCGAGACGAGCGCGCCGCGCTCCCCCACCCTGGAGTCCAGCCCGCCACGGGCGACCAGCCATTGCCCGAGCCCCACCCGGTCGAGAACGTCCGTGAGTTCGGCGTCGGTCGCGGTGTCGCGTGCAAAGAGCAAATTTTGCCGGATGCTTTCATCGAACAGGTAGGGCACTTGCTCACACAACCCGACGAAACCCCGAACGGATTCAAGCGGGAGGTTTCGCACGTCCTGACCGGCAAGCAGGTACGTGCCGTCGTACTCGAGGAACCGCACAAGCACATGCGCCAGCGTCGTCTTTCCGGCACCGCTCATTCCCTCAATCAGGACGCGCTCTCCTGTTTCGATTCGCAAAGCGTCGACGGTGAGTGCCGGCTGCTCCGCACCAGGCCAGGTTGCCTGGACCCCCGACAGCTCGAGCACTGGTGCCCCAGGCTGCGGCGCCCACCCAGCGCTTCCGCCATCGAGCGGAAGCTCCGCCGGCACGTCAGCCGGGGCGATCTTCGCGATTCGTTCGGCGCTGGATCGCACCTGCCGCCATGCGCTCGCAGCGAGCGGAACGCTCGCGACGATTTCGAAGACGGCCAGCGGCACCAGCACGATAACAGCGAGTGCCGGTCCGCTCAGCGTGCTCCCCGCGGTCGACACCGCGGGTATCCCGGCAACGAGCGACCAGGCGACCGCGAGCCCGGAAAACAAGGAGAGTGACGCCCCGGCGATTCCAACGCCGGCAGCCCGTGCGGTCAGCGCCCTGGTGAGTGCGGCGTCCGCTGCCTCCACGGTGCGCCTGCCCGATTGCTCGGCTCCGTAGGCAATGAGGACATCGAGATTGCTCAGGTAGTCCAGGACGGCGTCCACAAGCGCCGCACGACGCGGGGCGAGCGACCTCTCGGCTGATGCGGCCAATCGGGCGGCAACAAGGGTTCCGATGAGGAAGGCCGCGAGCAACGCAATCGCCAGGCCGACCGCCGCGGCCGGTGACAGAATCGCCACAACCCACACGGCGATGGCTGCGACACCGACGGATGTCACAAGCGGCTGGAGCACGCGAAGCGGCAGGTTCTGCAGCTCATCCACATCCGAGACCAGGGACGACAAGAGCGAGCCGCGGCGAGAACGCCCCAGTCCGTCTGGTGCAAGCGGAATGAGCCGACGAAGCAGGTCCACCCGCACCGTTTCGAGCTGACGGAAGGCGGCGTCGTGGCTGGCCAGCCGTTCCAGGTATCGGAAAAAGGCGCGTCCGAGGGCGAACGCCCGCACGCCGACGACGGCCATGGACAGATAGAGGATCGGGGGCTGTTCGGCTGCACGAGTGATCAGGTACGCGCTCGTTGCCAACAGGGCAACCGTGCAGAGAGCTGCGAGGATCCCGAACAGCACACCGAGAACGCCACCTGTCGTTACCGGGAGGGCGGTTCTCAGGATCGCGAATGTCTCACGGCGTCCGGTTTTCGAAGCGGCACTCATACCGTCACCGCCGATCGGGGCGAGATCCGAACGACCGAGTCGGCGCGCTCGATCACGGCCTGCCGATGGCTGACCACAACGACCGCGATGCCTGTGCGTGCCACGGCAGCGAGTCCATCGAGAAGACGCGCCTCTGTGGCGTGGTCGAGGGCGGAGCTTGGCTCGTCGAGGAGCAGCACCGCGCAGCGACGGTCGAGTGCGCGGTAAATGGCACGTGCAAGGGCGACGCGCTGCGCCTGGCCACCGGAAAGGCCTGCCCCACCAACCCCAACGGGGAGGTCGGGGTCGAGCTCTGGCGCGGCTGCGAGCTGGAGCGCCCGGCCGACCAGGCCGAGGTCGACCTTGTCGGAACCGAGCGCAACGTTGTCGGCGATTGTGCCCATGCTGAGTGAAGGGCGCTGCCCGGCCCAGGCTAGCCAGCCGCGTTCCGTCGCTGACGACGAAATCGGATGCCCGCCAAGGCTGACGGACCCGGAGTACGGTGCAAAGCCGAGAATCGCCGCGAGCAGACTGGACTTGCCGACACCACTTGGACCGGCAAGAACGGTCAGGACTCCCGGAGTAAAGTCGACGGAGACCGGCGCCGCTACGGCACCCTCCCCGTAGTCGACCGTGACGTCCCGGAGGGACAGCACCCCCGAGACCAGAGCGCCGTGATCGAGCGCGGGAGTCGCGTCGGCCGGGATCTTCCGTGCGTCGTCAAGCAGGGCGAATGCGTCGTCAGCCGCGGCAACGCCCTCGGCCGACGCATGGAAGTTCGCTCCAACTTGGCGCAGCGGCAGGAAGGCTTCCGGAGCGAGCAGCAGCACAAAAAGGCCAACAGACAAGCCGAGTGAGCCGTCAACCAGCCGCAGGCCGATGGAGACCGCGACAAGCGCAACCGACAGGCTGGCCGCCAGTTCGAGCGCGAAGCTCGAGAGGAAGGAGATCCGCAGCACACGCATCGTCTGGACCCGATAGGCGGTCGTGATTGATCGCATCCGTTTGACCTGTCGGAATTCTCTACCGAAAATTTTGAGGGTTGCGAGGCCACCGAGCGTGTCTACGAAGCCGCTGGAGAGGTCACCGAGCACTGACCACTGCTTTCGCTGGACCGCCTGGGTAGCCCAGCCGATCAGCACCATAAAGACGGGAATGAGCGGCAGGGTCACCAGAATGAACACCGCGGACACCCAGTCGGAAAGAAGCACAACGAACACCACGATGGGCGTGACGATGACGGTGAGGATGAGCTGGGGCAGGTATTTCGAGAAGTAGTCGTCGAGTGCGTCCATGCCCCTGCCGAGCAGCGTCGCGACGCGGGCGCTGTTGCGCTCGGCCAGAAACGAGGGACCGAGCCGACGCACCGCGTCGAGTACCCCGAGCCGCAGCTCGCTCTTGACCTTTGCAGCGCCGCGGGCTGCGATCAGGTCCTGTGCGTAAACCAGGCCGGCCCGCAGTAACGCGACTGCGGCCAGTATGCCGATGTACGGGGAGAGCTCGGTGAGGCCGCGGCCTTCGATCGCCCCGGTGACGCACTCGGTGATGAGCCACGCGAACGCCAGGATGCAGGCGGTGGTCGCTAGACCGAGGGCTGCCCCACCGGCCAGGAACCATCTGGCGCTGACCGCATAGCGAAGGAGTCGGGGATCAAGGGGACGCACCTTCACAGGTTAGTGCGCCGCTTCAACTGTCGCTTCGGTGTCCGGGTGGGCAGCCGAGTCGATGTGGGAGCGGGTCACCCGTTTGCGGAACACCCAGTAGGTCCAAACCTGGTAGGCGAGGATCAACGGCAGCGCGGCGAGGGCCGTCCAGCTCATCACCTGGAGGGTGTACGGGCTTGATGACGCGTTGGCGATCGTCAGGCTGTTCGCCGGGTCGTTGCTCGCGGGCATGACAGCCGGGAACAGCGACGCGAAGAGCGTGAGAACCGCAAAGCCGATGGTGAAGGCCATCAGTGTGAACGCCGCTCCTTCCTTGCGACGGATGTTCGCGACGACCGAGGCGATGAGCGCGACGGCGGCGGCGGCCGCGAGAACGAGTGCCGGCAGGGTGCCAAACTCGAGCACCGTCCAGGCCAGGAACACGGCGGCGACCACGACGGTCACCACTCCGGCGCGAAAAGCCAGGGTTCGAGCCCTCGAGTGGATCGGTCCCTCGGTCTTCAGCACCAGGAACAAGGCTCCGTGGGTCAAGAAGAGCAGAAGCGTTGTGACTCCGCCGAGAAGTGCGTATGGGTTCAACAGGTCGAAAACTGTGCCCGTGTAGTTGTGTCCTGAGTCGAGGGGAACACCGCGCACGATGTTCGCGAATGCGACACCCCAGAGCAGCGCCGGAACGGCAGAGCCGAACACGATCATCCTGTCGAACCGCTGCTTCCACAGACGTTCGGGGCGCTGGTGGCGGTATTCGAAGGACACGCCGCGCAGGATGAGGGCAACGAGGATCAGCAGCAGAGGCAGGTAAAACCCGCTGAACAGAGTCGCATACCACTCGGGGAACGCCGCAAAGAGAGACGCTCCGGCCACGATGAGCCACGTCTCATTGAGGTCCCAGACCGGACCGATGGTGTTGATGACCACTCGCCGGTCGGTGTCATCCTTCGAGACGAACGGCATTGCCATTCCCACGCCGAAGTCGAAGCCGTCGAGGACGAAGTATCCGATGAACAGGAAGGCGATGATGCCGAACCAGAGAACCGTGAGATCCATGGTGTCCTCCTAGTAGACGGTCGTGTGGACGAGGGGCTTCCCGGTTTGTTCATCGGGATCGCCGAGCGGGGCGGGGCCAGCCTGGGCGGCCTTCTTGATGAGGCGAAATTCGACGACGGCGAGAGAACCGTAGACGACGGTGAACACGACGAGCGAGATCAGCACTTCAATGCCTGTCACACCAGGTGACACTCCGTCGGCTGTTTCGAGGAGCCCGAAGACCAGCCAGGGTTGCCGTCCCATTTCCGTGAACACCCAGCCGACGATCATCGCTCCAAGGGACAGTGGGAACGACCAGACCGCAGCCTTCCACACCCACTTGTTGGTTGGGAGCTGTCCCTTGCGGGTGAGCCACAGGCCGACAACCGCAACAAAGATGTGCAGCAGACCGAGGCCGATCATCCAACGGAACGACCAGTAGGTTACCCAGATGATCGGTGTGTAGTCGCCGGGGCCGTACAGGGTCTGGTACTGCTCCTGCAGGTTGTTGATGCCTTCGACAGTGCCGTCAAAGGTGTGCGTCGACAGGAATGAGAGCAGGTATGGAATGCGAATCGAGAAGAGTTCATGAACGCCGTCCGGAGTACCCAGTGTGAAGATCGAGAACGACGCGTCCGCACCGGTTGACGTTTCGTACATCGCCTCGGCTGCGGCCATCTTCATGGGCTGCGTTGCCACCATGGCGAGGCTGAGCTGGTCACCGGCAAGCGTGGTGAGACCTCCGGAGATCAGCATCGCCCACAAGCCGAACTTCAGCGTCGGCCGCATGGTGTCGAGGTGCTGGTTCTTCGACAGGTGCCAGGCAGCAACCGTGATGATCAGGCCGGCCGACACCATGAAGCAGGCGAAGATTGTGTGCGGGAACGCGGCGAGGGCCACGGGGTTGGTGAGCAACTCCCAAATGCTGGTGAGTTCCGCTCTCCCTTTCTCCTCATTGATCCTGAAGCCGACGGGGTTCTGCATGAACGCGTTAGCCGCAATGATGAAATATGCCGAGAGGATGCTCGCAGTTGCGACGATCCAGATCGTCGCGAGGTGAAGCTTTTCGGGCAGCTTGTCCCAGCCGAAGATCCACAAGCCGATGAAGGTTGCTTCGAGGAAGAAGGCCAGCAATCCCTCGAACGCGAGCGGGGCACCGAAGACATCGCCGACAAAGCGGGAGTAGTCAGACCAGTTCATGCCGAACTGGAACTCCTGAACGATGCCGGTGACGACGCCCATCGCGAAGTTGATGAGGAAAATCCTGCCGAAGAAATGGACGAGCTGAAGGTAGTGCGTCTTACCCGTTCGCACCCACGCCGTCTGGAAGATGGCGACAGTGAGCGCCATACCGATCGTCAAAGGCACAAACAGGAAGTGATAGATGGTCGTCAGCCCGAACTGCCAGCGGGACAGCAGCAGCGGATCGAGTAGCTCGTTCACAACACCTCCACTTAGTCTTCTACGCCGCGTAGAAAACCTTTCTCTTGAAGCATAGACGCAGTTCTACGCGTCGTAGAACTTATTTCTACCGAATGTAGAACTTTTTCGGAACTGGACGTATTCTTGACTCATGGCAACACTGGGTGAACTCGAACGAACCGTCATGGATGTCCTTTGGGGCGCGGACGGATCGCTCAGCGCGAACGAACTCCGCGACAGGCTCGACTCGGCGAACGGCGCCAAGGAACTCGCCGTCACCACCGTGCTCACCGTGCTCTCCCGACTGGAGAACAAGGGATTCGTCGAGCGGGATCGTTCGAGCCGCCCTCACCTGTACCGTTCAGTCACCACTCGCGCAGAGCACACAGCAGATCTCATGCACGAGGTGCTCGGTTCGGCACCCGACCGCGAAGCCGCACTGGCACGATTCGTCGGCCAGGTCAGCCCCGAAGAGGCAGAGACCCTGCGTGCCCTGCTGAGCGGAACTCGCAACTCCTGACAGTAAACTCCGAGTCGTGATGTTCACCGCCTCGGTCGTTCTGGCTGCTCTCGCCCTGACGCTCGCGTGGCCGGTGCCACTGATTCTGGCTCGCGCGGCGTGGCCGGCGCGGGCCCCGGGGACGGCCCTCGTTCTCTGGCAATCAATTGCGCTCGCCGGTGGCCTGTCGATGATTGGCTCACTCGTTCTCTACGGCCTCATCCCTTTCGGTGGCAACCTCATCGAGGGTGGATTCGAGTTCGTTCGTCACCTCTTCGCCGGAACGCTGCCCCCCGACGCCAACTTCAGCCAGATGTTCGCGCTGTGCCTTGCTGCGCTTCTGACCGGACATCTCCTGCTGAGTCTTCTCCTCACGGTTGTGCGAAGCGAGAAGCAGCGCGCTCGGCACCTCTCGCTGGTGAACCTGTTGAGCGCACCGCTCGAGGGCAACCCGGGAACCCGCGTGCTCGACCACCCCTCCCCCGTCGCCTATTGCCTGCCAGGCACGACAAGCTCGGTCACTGTTCTTTCCGAGGGCTTGTTGACCCTTTTGGACGAGTCGCAACTGCGAGCGGTCATCGCGCACGAGAACGCCCACCTGGCCCAGCAGCACCACCTGGTTCTTCTGGCATTCAAGTCATGGCACAGTGCACTGCCGTGGTTCCCCATTGCCAACCGCGCGGAAACCGCTGTCGCGGTGCTCGTCGAGATGCTCGCTGACGATCAGGCGCGGCGGGCGACAGATGACCGGACACTGGCGACAGCGATCGCCTTGGTCGGCTCGGGAGCCGCAACCGACCCGGGTGCCCCTGAACTGACCTGGGCCAATCGCGGAGAGATCGAGCCTGGACTCGTGGGACCGCGAGTGGTTCGCCTGCTCAACCCACAACATCCGCTCTCTTCAAGTGCTCGTGCGGTCGTCCTGCTCGCCGCAACCGCGCTCCTGGTCATTCCTACCGTGCTGTTGGTGCTCATCTAATGCCCCTAGGCTCTGCATCGTGAACGAGATCCTCACCTGGCTGCTTGACGTCGTGCAGAGCGTCGATCCGATTCTGCGCACCCTGCTCGCCGGGATTGCCATGCTGCTCGAAACGAGTGTCCTGGTGGGACTGATCGTGCCAGGCGACACCGTCGTTATCGTCGCGAGTACCGCCGTCGATGGCCCAGCGCAATTCGTCGCTCTCATCGCCGCGGTGGTGATCGGGTCGCTCGCCGGCGAAACTATCGGTTTCGCCCTCGGCAGGTACTTCGGTCCACGCATTCGCGCAAGCCGACTTGGACAAAAGATCGGCGTTCGGCAGTGGCAGCGCGCCGAGAATTATCTCGACAGGCGAGGCGGTATCGCGGTCTTTGTCTCCCGCTTTCTGCCCGTGCTTCACTCCCTGATTCCGCTCACGGTCGGAATGAGCACCATGACGTACCGCCGATTCATCAGCTGGACCATTCCTGCTTGCCTGTTGTGGTCTGTCGCCTACGTATCCGTGGGTTCGGCCGCTGCGGGCACGTACCGACAGCTCGCTGACCAGCTGCACTACGCCGGGTACATCTTTGTGGGAATCATTGCCGGGTTCCTCCTGATCGCGTACGTCGTGAAGCTGGTTCTCAAACGGTCTCAAGAGCGTCACATGAATCACCCCGACGAGAGCGACACAAACGCCGCCGACGCTGACTGAGCCGGCGGGCGGACTCGACTCGCTCTCCGGCGTGCCAGACTTGACGGGTGAAGTCACGCGATAAGCCCGCAAGGGAGACCCCGTTGGCCGTGCTGAGGCTGCACAGGGCTGCGCGAATTGATGATGCGTTCCTGGACTGGCGGGCCCGCCGTGGTCGACGTAAGGGACTGCAGGCCGCCGTCATTCCTTACACCGGGTATGGATCAACAACCTGGGTACGTGTACTCGCTCGAGTTCTGCTGGTCAAGCCCGACGTGGCGCAGACGGCAACGCCCGTTCAGCGTGTTCGAGGGTGGCGGAGCTTCACAAGCATCCCCGTCGTCGCCGCCGAGGTCACGATCACCGTTGGCACGGAAACGCACGTCGTGAAGGCTGACAGGGGCGGAGTTATCGACGCGCGCATCGCGGTCGAGCTTGAACCCGGCTGGCAGCAAATCACTCTGCAGGCCGAGGATTCGCGGCCCGTGGTTGAAAACGTCTTCATCGTTGACCCTGAGGTTCGGTTCGGCGTGCTCTCCGATATCGATGACACCGTCATGGTCACGGCGCTGCCCCGCCCGTTCGTCGCGGCCTGGAACACCTTCGTCCTCGACGAGCACGCCAGGACCCCTGTCCCCGGCATGGCTGTGTTCCTCGAACGGGTCGTTCGCGACCACCCCGGATCGCCGGTGATCTACCTCTCGACGGGCGCCTGGAATGTCGCACCGACGCTGTCGCGCTTCCTCACCCGTCACCTGTATCCCTCCGGTGCTCTGTTGCTCACCGACTGGGGCCCCACCCACGACCGTTTCTTCCGAAGCGGCCGTGCCCATAAGGCCAACAACCTGCGCCGGCTTGCCGAAGAGTTTCCGCAGATCAAGTGGCTGCTCGTTGGAGACGACGGACAGCACGATGAGGAACTGTACGGCGAGTTCGCGAGCAGATTCCCCACCAACGTCGCCGCGGTGGCCATCCGTCAGCTGTCCCCCGGCGAGGCGGTCCTCGCGGGAGGTCGTTCAAAACCGGAAGAGCACGAGTCGAAGATCCCCTGGGTTTACGCCCCGGATGGTGCCGGGATGCTCGAACAGCTCGACGACATCGGCCTGGCCTGAGCCACTAGCACCGTCGCACGAGCGGCGGCTCACAAGGCGATCGGCGCAACGAGCTCAGGGCCGTCGTTTTTCACACTGTTGACGGTCTTCGCAACGGCATGGAAACCGAGGTCGTGCGCCACCTCAAACGACGTCTGGTCAAGAAGCCCGAGCAGCTCCTGCGGCGCGAGCTCATTGCTGAGCCAGGCGTCATAGTTCTCCGGCGTCAGGCACGCCGGCATTCGGTCGTGCACCTCGCCGGGCGCGACGTGGGAATCGCGGGTGATGATGGCCATAGACAGCCGCCAATAGTCAGGGTCACTCGGATCTTTTGAGCGGTCAGCCCACGCACGGATGATCCCGGCCATCGCGAGGTCCGACTTCTCGCTGGAGATGAAGTACGGCTGCTTTGCGCCGTCCTGCAGTTGCCACTCGTAGTAGCCCGCCGCTGGGACTATGCATCGGTGTGAGGTGAACGCTCCCTTGAAGAGCCCGTTCGTCGCGACGGTTTCGATCCGTGCGTTGATCACTGGCTTGCCGCCGCCGAACGTGGGAGACGAGGGAGACACGATGCCCCACCGAACAAGGTCCAGTTCGCGCTCTCCGTGACGTTCCCTGATCACCGGGACCGAATCCGTGGGCGCAACGTTCCATGACGGTCGCCATTCCGGTGCAGGCCTGCCCGTCGTCGTCATGAACTCACGAATGAGATCGTCTGTGTCCTTGTCCATCGCAAATCGTCCGCACATGCCTCTATCTTGACGCAGGCCGGCGACAAGAACACGGCTTCAGGGCACGCAATCGCCAGAGAACGGGCCGTACGTCAGTGGCGTGCGCCAGAATCGAAGCATGGCACGCCAACTGAGGCCCGTTGATGTTGCTCGACTGCGCCTGCACGCGCAGAACATCCTCGAATCTGCTGTGGCCACCCCGGTAGACGCCGTGCACTCGATGCTCGCCATGCAGGGTCAGGATCTACCTGGCACACTGTGGGCGATCGGCCTACGAGCACAGGCCACTGAGCAAGAGGTCCGCCGCGCGTTCGACAGCGGCGAGCTGGTGCGGAGCTGGCCGATGCGCGGGACGCTGCACGCCCTCACCCCTCAAGACCTGCGACTCATACTTCCGCTCTCGCGGGATCGGCTGGTGTCATCGCTCGCAGCGAGGCACCGCGAGTTGGGTATCGAGGCGAACGACGTCACCGCCGCGAGGCGCGCGGCTGAGGCCGAGCTGTCCACGGCGAGTCCGGCCCTGACTCGGAAAGAGCTGTTCGCGGTCTTCGAAAGGGCTGGCCAGCTCACGGCGGGCCAGCGCGGCGCTCACCTCATCTTTCTGCTCGCCCACGCGGGAGTGCTCTGCCTTGGTCCGTTCCGCGGCAAGGAGCAGACCTTTGTGCTCCTGGATGTTTGGGCGCCGGCGTTAGGACAGCTCCCCGGTCGCGACGAGGCGCTCGCTGCCGTCGCACTGCGCTACTTCCTGTCGCACGGTCCAGCGACCGTGGAGGATTTCGCATGGTGGACAAAATTGACCTTGACCGACGCGCGAGCCGGTGCCGCCGCGGCGCGATCGCAACTCGCGGAACTTTCTGTCGGCGGTCGCGAGTACCTGGCGTCGCCCCAAATCGGTGAACTCGCGACGCGGATTCCAGGCGCCCGCTCGACTCTCGCACTCCCCGGCTTCGACGAGTACATCCTCGGCTACACCGACAGGTCTGCGGCCCTCGCGGCCGAACACTCCGAGCTCATCGTCCCCGGCAACAACGGCATGTTCAAATCAACGCTCGTCGCCGGTGGACGCGTCATCGGCACCTGGTCGCGCACCGAGCGCGCCCAAACCATCGACGTCCATGGCGAGCTTTTCCGTGAGATCACCGATACCGAAGCCCACGGTCTGGTTCGCTCGCTGGAGAGTTATGGCAGGTTCCGAGGCAAAGCCGTGACGGTGACGACGAGCGTGAAGCCGATGGCGAGGGCCGACGCCGCAACTGGCGGGTAACCTGAGGCTCATGCACCTGCCAGCCGCTTTCTCCCCGACCCGGCTTCGTACAGCCAATCGGGTGCCGCTGCTGCAGGTCGTCAAAACCACCGTCGCCACAGTGGCCGCCTGGTTTGTGGCCGTTCTGCTCCTGCCGTCCGAGCTCCCGATCTTCGCGGCAATCGCCGCCCTTCTGGTGGTGCAGCCGAGCGTCAACCAATCCTTCGGCAAGGCCGTCGAGCGCAGCGTCGGTGTGATCACCGGGGTAGTGATCGCTTCCCTCATCGGCCTGGTCTTCAGCGGCCAGACCTGGGTGATCCTGCTCGCCATCGTCGTTTCGATCTTCTTCGGCTGGATCTTCCGGCTCACCCCCGGTTCGGCGAATCAGATTCCGATCAGCGCAATGCTTGTGCTCGCCATCGGCGCGGCGACTCCCGGCTACGCGCTCGACCGCATCATCGAAACCCTCATCGGCGCGGCGCTCGGCGTTCTCGTGAACATCCTCATCGTCCCGCCGGTTGCCCTTGGACCGGCCGAACGCGACGTGAATCTGCTCGCAGGTGAACTTGCCGCAAGCTTGGAACGCCTTGCAGCTGCGCTCACCTCTCCACAAACGCAACAGCAACTCGATGGGTTGATGATCCAGGCTCGCCTGCTGCGACCGATGCGCGAGTCGGCTGCAGCCTCGGTTCAGCAGGGTGAGGAGTCGCTCACCCTGAACCCCCGCAGGTCTGCGCATCGCACCCGCTTCGAGGTTGTGTCGCAACTCCTCGACAGGTTCACACCCGTCGTGACCCGCGTCATCGGTATGACGCGCGCCTTCCACGATCACTACGACTCCTCGCTCATTGATGAACCGGCCCTAACCTCGATCGCGAAAGAACTTCGTCGCGCTGCCCACGACCTGCGGCTGCTTGCCTCCCCGACATTCGTCAGAGACGAAGCGGATGCCACGGAGCCGGACACCGACATCCCCGCGTTGACAGCTCCGTTGCGTATCGCTCGGCCTCACCCCGAGCACTGGCTGCTGATCGGGTCACTCATGGAAGACCTGCGCCGGATCCGCGAAGAAATCATCGGGAACTGACGACGAGGTGGTCCGAACCGGCCTCAGATCAGTGAGGCGTGGACTCGAGGCCTGCCGCCGGTCGCGCTTGGAATCGCAGCTTCAGGAGCTTCAGCGCCGCCGCATCGATGAGGTTGTTCGTCAGGCGTCCGTCGTCGATGGCTGCACCGATCTCGGCAACTAGCCGCGTCGGATCCGTGCCATCCACGGCCGCGTTCCCCCGAAGCACGTACAGGAGCATGGTCGCCCCGGCGGCGAGGGCGCGAACGGCGTTGACCGCCGGGTTCCGGTACTCGGCGATCCCGCTGTCACGCAACATCAACATGTCGTCGGTGATGATCACCCCGTCGAAACCCAGTCGTTCGCGAAGGATGGTATGCCATGTCCTGGACAGTGTTGCCGGGGCGTCGTCGACGGCGGCGTATCTCAGATGACCAACCATGACCAGCTCCGCACCCGCCGCGATCCCTGCCGCAAACGGGACAGCATCCGTTCTCGACCAGGTTTCGAGATCGATATCCGTCTCGGGGACGGAGGTGTGCGAATCACCCTCGGTTCTGCCGTGGCCAGGGAAGTGCTTGAGGGTGCGCAAGACACGGCCGGCTTCTCCCCGAACGGCAGCACGCACACGGTCGGCTGCGTCGGCGGATGTCTCGCCGAGAACGCGGCTCGAAATGAACGAGTCGGGATTTACGGTGACGTCGGCGACGATTCCGAAGTTGACGCTGATGCCGGCAGCGACCAGCATGCCTGAGCGCTGGGCGAACGCGTCGAACGTGTCGCTGGGTGGGCGGTGCCTGAGCGTGCCGGCTGAGGCGAAGGTGTCGGCGGTGATGCGCCGCACCTGGCCGCCCTCCTGGTCAAGAGCAATGAGCACGGGAAATTGCTCGTCCAACGTTGCAGCGCGGGCGAGCCGAGCAATGTCGGCGAGCGTTGGTGAGATGTTGTCGGGCATGAAAATCAGCCCACCCGGCCGATGTTCTTCGGCGAAGGCGCGGACTACCTCCTCGTCGGTACCGGCAACGTGAAGCATCAGCAGGCTGGCGATCTTCTGTTGACGAGTCATCGCTGCGAGCTGTGTGCGCGCGGCCTCTTCCGACTCGCGAGCATTCACCGGACATCCGGCCGGATTATCGTGACACCGGCGGCGTTTCTGCCCTCCGACATGGCAACCATGGCGGCGGGTGCGGCGTCGAGGCCGATTGTCGCTGTGACAAGGTCCTGAGGACGCAGTCGACCGGAAGCGACGAGATCGAGCATCGCCGGATACTCCGCGGCGCTCATGCCGTGACTACCCAGTATCGTCAGTTCGCCCGCGACGATCTCAGCCATTGGAATGCGCGGCGGTTCAGAGAAAAGGCCGACCTGGACGTGCCGCCCTCGCTTGGCCAGTGAACGGATGGCGAGAGCTGTGGTCCGTTCGCGGCCGAGCGCTTCGAGCGAGACCTGCGCTCCACCGCCGGTCAGGTCCCTCACCGCCGCGACCACGTCGTTGTCTGTGTGCGTCGCCGAGTTGATGACGTGTTCGGCGCCAACGGTTGCGGCGAGCTGAAGCGCCTTCTCGGAGATGTCGATTCCGATGACGCGCGCACCGAGCGCGGTTGCGATCATCACCGCGCTGAGTCCGACTCCCCCGCAGCCGACAACGACCACCCATTCTCCCGGAACGACCCGGGCCTGTGCGGCGAGTCCGCGGTAGGAGGTCGCGAACCGGCAGCCGAGGATGGCGGCGGCGCCCGGATCCAGCGCAGCGGGCACCTCGATGAGGTTGAGGTCCGCCGACGTCACGACAACGCGCTCAGCGTACGAACCCCAGTGGGTGAAGCCCGGTTGCGTCTGGTTACGGCAAACCTGCCCGTTGCCGCTCGCACACTCGGGGCAGCTCCCGCAGGCACAGACGAACGGCACGGTGACTCTCTGCCCCGGTCGAAAGCGGGTGACGCCCTCGCCGACGCTCTCGATTCGACCCACGAACTCGTGGCCGGGCACGTGCGGCAGCGCGACACCGTCGTCGTGTCCTTCCCACGCATGCACATCACTGCGGCACAGCCCGGTCGCTTCGACAGCGATCACGGCGCCGCCGTCTGGCGCTGTCGGGTCAGCGACACTCGCGACGGTCGGCAGTTGGGAAAAGGAGTCGTAGTACACCGCGCGCATGAGGCAAGTATCCCGCAAGCCGCGTGCACCGCTCGACTACGCTGGAACAGGCCGGATCACGATCGAGCTGGCCGACGATTCGCCGGAGGGACGGCATGGACGCGACGGCGGAAACTGTTAATCAGATCATTCGATTTGTCGATCTGGCCGGTGTTCTTGCGAACGCGATCCTGGGCGGAATCGCGGCACGCTCGGCCCGCCTCGACATCGTCGGCTTCGTCATTCTGGCCGTGATGAGCGGACTCGGCGGTGGCCTGATCCGCGACACACTTCTCCAGCAGGGTCCACCGGTGGCACTAACGGACCCTGCCTACCTCGGGCTAGCCATCACGGGCGCGATGATCGCCTTCTTCGTGCCGTTTCGCGGTATCTGGTCGCTCCGGTCGCTCATCCTGATGGACGCGCTGGCCGTCGGCTGTTGGGCCGCGGTTGGGGCACAGAAAACCCTTGAGGCCGGTCTCGGCTGGCTGCCAGCCATTGTGATGGGCATCATCACTGCCGTCGGCGGCGGCGCGGTGCGTGACGTCATGCTGCTTCACGTTCCGCGCATTTTCGGCGGGAACACCCTGTACGCGACGAGTGCCCTGGTCTCGAGTGTGGAGATGGTTGTGCTGTCGAAGCTCGGAATGCCCACCCTGGGCTCCGCCGTCGCGATGGCAAGTGGAGCAGTGCTCTCGCTGCTTGCTCGGCGCTACGGCTGGACCCTGCCCACCGAGATCCGGATCCCGCGACCGCGCCTGATTGTCGACTATCGAGAGCGCAGACGGGCAGCTCGGGGCGGGCCCGAACCCGAAGCACCCGTGGGCCGCTGACCGGCACTGGACACCTCGCGAACCCGGTCGTAGCCTAGGAGCATCCGGGCGCGTGCCGGGAGACATCCGCCATTTCGAATCTCGAGGAAGAGTTCACCATGGCCACCATTCACGAGCACGAACCGCCGTACTCCGTCGGCTATTTCATTGGAAGCCTCTCAACGGCGTCCATCAACCGACAGCTGGCCGGAGCTCTGGTGAAGATCGCTCCCGCTGAGCTGCACATGCGGGAGATTCCGATTGGTAACCTTCCGCTGTACAACTACGACTTTGACGAGGACTACCCACAGTCAGCGCGCGAGCTCAAGCGATCCATCGCCGACGTCGACGCTGTGCTCTTCGTGACACCGGAGTACAACCGGTCGATTCCCGGTGCGCTGAAGAACGCCATCGACTGGGCCAGCCGCCCCTGGGGCCAGAACTCGTTCACGAACAAACCGTCGGCGGTGATCGGCGGGTCCATCGGCGCCATCGGAACCGCGGTCGCCCAGCAGAACCTTCGCAGCGTATTGAGCTTCTGCAACTCGCCGCAGATGAACGCACCAGAGGCCTACCTGCAGATCACCCCTGGCCTGATCGCCGAGGACGGCACGATCACGAACGACGGCACCCGGCAGTTCCTCACCGACTGGATGCAGGACTTTTACCAGTTCATCACCCGCGTGCTCACGGTGCTCCCCCGCAGCTAACGGGCGGCGCGAGCACTCAGTCGACGGCGTCGATGTAAAACCACTGCCGATTCTCGCGAACGAATCGGCTGACCTCGTGCTGGTCGCTTCGTCCGTCGGGTCCTTTACAGAACGCACGGAACTCGACGGTTCCTGTGGAGTCCAACGGTCCACCGGACCGGCGATCGAGAATGTCCAGGCGATACCAGGTCAGGTCGGCGTCCAAATCCAGGGCGGCGGGTCTTGTCGACGGATGCCACGTGGCAAGCAGGTAAGACGCGTCACCGACCGCGAATGCGGAGAAACGCGAACGCATGAGCGCCTCGGCTGTTGGCGCTGGTGCGGTACCCGCATGGAACACACCGCAACAGGAGCCGTAGGTGTTCCCGCTCAGGCAGGGGCATCGGTCCGTCGCGGAAAGTGATCGTCGGGTCGGCGCAGCAGTCACCCTGCCATTATCGCCGACTGTGGCGAGGCGGATGCAGAGGTTGCCCCATCGTCAACCCCTCTCTTTTCGAAACGGTCCCGGCTTTCATGGAGGTGTGGCGAGGGGGTGTCTCATGACTATCGAAACGGCCGCACAGGCTCAGACACAGAGGCGACCGACGCAGTCGGCGGACGACACATCACGACAGCGACCGGCTGGGCTGGAAGTGGTTGCTGTCGCCGAACATGAATGGCGTGTCAGCGATCCGACTCGCGCTGAGCTCGGTTCGATTCCTTTGATCGGGTTCGTTCGCGAGATCGATCACCTGTTCGAGGTGACCCGGCTGGGCTGTCCCCTCGAACGCCTGCGCTTCGAGTCGCTCGCCATGGCCATTTCGTACCTGCGGTGGCCGGAATCCTCATCGGCGTAACATTCTGATGTGACCGAACACGAGGACGATGCGAACCTGGCCGATGGCATCCGTTCTTCGCTTCGTTCCACACGCGACCGGCTCGAAACGGCGGGGGCCCGAGATGAAGCGCTCGCGACCTTCGTGCCGGCGCATCGAGGGCGCCTGTTCGCCAAGAAGGCCACAATGGTGCCGCAGGGCAGGGTGTGGCGGCTCGGCGTGCTGCTGCTCGACCACGACGCGCAGCTCTACGAAACGGGACTGACGGCAAGGGCCCTTGAACCGGGGCGACCCGCCTACCAGTCAGTCTCCGCTGAGCAACGCCGTGAGTACCGTGCCGCGGCGTTTCGGGGAAAGTTCACGCGCGGAGAGACGGTCAACTTCGACGCTGCGCCGATCGAGCTGGATGCGGATGCGCTGAGGGTGTCGACCGGGGCGCTGTTTCTGCGGAACGACCGAGTGCTTGTCCGATGGAGCCCGACGGCGTCGGATGAGGCAGCAGTTGACCTTGACGACTATCTGACGGACCGGGCAGGTCTGCTGCTCGACCCGCCGGAAGGTGCCTGACCGCACTCGTTGAGTATCTGCGGGCG
Source organism: Mycetocola zhadangensis (assembly GCF_003668565.1). Taxonomy (GTDB): domain Bacteria; phylum Actinomycetota; class Actinomycetes; order Actinomycetales; family Microbacteriaceae; genus Mycetocola_A; species Mycetocola_A zhadangensis. The sequence continues at coordinate 775,974 of NZ_RCWJ01000001.1, read as the reverse complement.
CACGAAAAAGCCCGACATCCGTGTGAATGTCGGGCTTCGTGAGTGGATCTGCGGAAATTCGAACCCCTGACACTCTGGACGTTCCGGCCAACTGCCGATCCTCACTGATCGTCTCGAGGAACTCGCGGATACCCTTGTGTGAACAGGGAACCAAGCAGTTCGCTGCCTCTGATTCGACCTGATCGGTTCCGGTCGCGCCCGGTTGATTGTGATGGGTAAATGGTGAGGAAGACCTCTTCGAGTCGGACCTCCCCCGCCCTTTCATCGAGGATCCGTGACGTGCCGGCGGATGAGCGCAACGAGAGTCGTCGCAGGAACGCCCGCGCTGCGAATCTCGTTGCTTCCTCGGGTGGCCTCTGTGAACATATGGAGGATGCGAGCGGCGTCAGAGCGGGAACCGAACAAGGTCGCTTCGCTGAGCTTCCATCCGCCGATGGCGTTAGCGTCGTGCTGGTTGACGATGAGGAAGAGGTTGTAAAGGTCGGCTATGTCTTTCGCTTCCAGGCGCGAACGTGTCGACCGCGACCTCTCCGCCCGCTCCTCGCTCGTAGTGGTTGCCGCTCACCGCCTCATAGCCCTCCGCGACGAGCCTGTCATGCACGGTCCCGGATGCCGCGATTGCAGTTGTCATCGCGGCGTCCGCGTCGCCGGTGCGCCGGGCGATCGACCCAGTCGACGGGAAGGCGATCAGCAATAGGGATGCGATCTGCCCGCCGATGACGAGGATGTCGTCGAGATCAACGGCGATCGCAGCAACGTCCTCGAGCGCCTGGAATGCGGCGTCATCAGCGTCGGAGGTCGACACGGTCTCAGCACCCACCCGGGTCGTTGTCAACTCGGGGCCCTCTGGAGCACTCGCCTGGCCAAGCGATCGATCGCTTCGCCCGCGTCGGGGCCACCGGTTCGCCGGACGTCCCACGCCGCCAGAACCGGATCCACAGTCCGTGGATGCGCGGACCACGCTGCGGCAGTCGCCCAGATCGTCGGATCTGCAGGAATGATGACCTCGAGGCTAGCTTCGTCTCGCCCCGACTCGGCGAATTTTGCTCGGGCCAACGGCAGCCCCGTCTTCGCATAGACGAGGGCCTTCGTGGGCACCCGCCATGGCGCGATAGTGTCGGCGGCCGCGTCCCCTGAGAGCAGCACGTCCGGACTCGTGGCCTGGGCATCCTCGGCCTGCTTAATGATCGGGTCGAGGCTGTACCAGGACTCGGTGATGCCGCTGGGCCCCGGATAGGTCTCCAGGAAGCGGTCCCAGAGCCCCTCCGGCTTGACGGCGCGCCAACGGCCGTTGACTTTCTCGACGGTCCCCGTCCAGTCTTTGAGCGCCCTGGAAACCGCAGCCTGGGAGGTGCCTATCTGCGCCGCAAGCTCCACCTGCGTGCGCGGCTCATCGGAAAACAGAAGGGCCCGCATCAGCGCATGGCGACCCCACGATGGTCGCCCCCTCGGCCGGCCAACGTCCTCGATGCCGCCGACGAGGTTAAGGAACTGCGTCTTCCTGCCCCAGATCAGAATGCTGTCGTTGACGCCGGCGACGGCGAGGTCTGGCATGTCCTCGGCGAGCTTGCGAATCGACGTCGGCACGCTCGGCATCACGATCAGCAGTCGCCTGTCCGTGCCCTCATTCCGCACGCCGCGCTGGCGAGCCCGATCAAGCATCCTCATCGCGTCTGACGGTGAGGGGTTGCGGGCGCACACCTTCAACTCGACGGGGACGCCACCGACGACGAGGTCGCTCGCACTATCGATGGCTACATCCAGGCCGGATGACGCGAGCAACTCGATGCCAGCATCCGCCGTCACGTAAGGTACCAAGTGTCCAGGCTATAACTTAATGTAGACAATTTCACATTTAGTTATACGCGCGTCTGTTCGTTCCGGGCGACCATGGCTTGAGAGTTGCAGTGAGTTGACACGCCATACTTTGAGCGGGGATTCACCAATGGAGAAGGCAATGTCACTGAATATCAATGATCGAACCGCCCTCGTCGTGATCGACGTGCAGCAAGGATTCGAGGATGCCGCTTGGTGGGGTCCCCGAAACAACCCGGACTGCGAAGCGAACATAGAACTTCTACTAGCGGAATGGCGGAACGGTCAACGCCCGATCGTCTTCGTGCAACACAGTTCAACCAATCCGCTGTCACCGCTGCATCCCAGCAACCCGGGTCACGCGCTCAAAGTGTTTGTGTCCGGGGAGCCGGACCTTCTCGTCGATAAGAGTGTCAATTCCAGCTTCCACGGCACCCCAGATCTGCATGACTGGCTGCAATCGAACACCATCAGTTCCCTCGTCATCTGTGGGATCACCACGAATCACTGCTGCGAGACAACTGCGCGGGTTGCGGGTAACCTCGGCTACCAGGTGTTCTTCGCCCTGGACGCGACGCACACGTTCGACCGGAAGGACGTCGACGGAGGCAACGTCCACGCGGCCGAGCTGTCCCGAATCACGGGCGTCAACCTGCACGAAGAATTCGCTACCGTAGTGAACACGCAATCGCTGCTAGCGAACCGCACTTCGCGAACCAGGTAGTATCAGCCGCCGAGAAGCGCGGTGCCTAGGTCGCTTCTGTAGCACAGCCCTGTTCGACCATGACGTGTCGTTGTGACGAAGCGGCCGGCGACAAGGGCTCGGGGGTGCTGGTTCACGGCGGACGTCAACACGCCCGTACCGAGGCCCAGCTGTGCGGAGGATGCTGGCGTTGTCTGTTGATCAAAAGCTACCCAAAAAGGCCACGACATGAGTATGTCTCGCTGAGCTACGGCGACTGCGACAGCCCCGGCCCGGGACGCACGCGGGGAAGCTGCGATGCAAGAGCAGCCTTTGCTGCCGATCAGCCAGGTCACGCACTTGCTATCGGTTCGATTCGCCATCACAAATGACGGCTCTACTGGTCCACGTTCGCCTCTGCTCGTGCACCGCGTTCGATACTCCGAGCACTGAACCCTGCCTGTAGGTCCACAAGAAGTCTGGCTGCGAGGTCCGGGTTTTTTCACGACCCAAAGCCCTGCCAGCGCGTCAAGCACGGCAGTGCGAACGCCCAGACGGCTGCTTAGGCCGCTAACCCAGTCATGATCATCCGCTCCCTGCAGCTCGCCGGTTCCAACCGCGAGAGGCTTGCCCTTGTGTGGCCCTCCTACACTTTCGGTAAGGAACGTCGGCCGCCCCACGGGCTCGCGCACGACGACATATACGCCATGGCCCGGAGGCAGGTCGTTACGTTTCGACAGATGCAAATCGCTCCCAGCCCTCAAAGCCGAGGCCCGCCGCGGTGAAGCTCGCCCGCACGCGCCCCTTGTCATATCCACCATCAATCCGCCGGTAACACAACGTGCGACGGACGCGACCATCAGGCAGGTTTTGGAATGTGATCTTGCCATGTGAGCCCGGATCTATCTTGCTTCGTGCCATCGGATTGCCCTCAGTCCGAGGAGTGCGGCATCGCCGACCCGGTTACCGTCTGTCGGTTCGGGACTTCAGCCAGGCCTCGACGTTCCCTCGGCTGTCGCGCAAGTGCTTGCCGAGCTTGGTTGTCTTCGACCGGTGCCTTCGAGACGCCAGTGGCAGATCGTCTCTTTGGACAGCTGCAGATATTCCGCGAGCTCGTCGACGGTGAGATAGTCACCCAGGCTCTCGATGACGCGCGCGGGCGGGTACGTGGTGGGGACGGATGTGCTCATACTCCTTATGAGTGCAGCACAGACCCAAGGTCGTCGCCGTCCGACGTGATCCGTTGTGGATCGCTGTGGAAGGAGGGGCCATTTCAAAAAGCTCCCAAAAAGGCCCCAAAGCACTTCAGAGGCCTTTTCTGACGAAAAGAACCCCTGACGAACTTGACGTTCACCAGGGGTTTTGGTGGATCTGAGGGGATTCGAACCCCTGACCCCCTGCATGCCATGCAGGTGCGCTACCAGCTGCGCCACAGACCCATTTCGGCCGCTTCGATCGCTCGAAGCAACCTGTTTAGATTACTACATAATTCTGAATGTTCCGAATCGAGCAGCAACCTGAGCGTTACTCAGCGGCGGCGGCAGCTGGAACGGCGAGAGGGAGAACCGGGCAGTCCTTCCACAGACGCTCGAGCGAGTAATACAGTCGCTCTTCTTCGTGGAAAACGTGCACCACAAGGTCACCGAAGTCGATGAGAATCCATCGGCCCTCGGATCGGCCTTCCCTGCGAAGGGTTTTGTGCCCTGCAGCGTTCAGCTGATCTTCGATCTCCCCTGCGACGGCCATGACGTTGCGCTCGTTGCGGCCGGTGGCAATGAAGAAAACGTCAACAAACGGAAGCGGTTCAGATACGTCGAGAGCGACGAGGTCCTCGGCTCCCTTGTCGTGGGCTGCCTGGGCGGCAATGTTGAGCTGTTGGATTGTGGATTCGCGTGCTGTCACTTGGAAGTGGCCTTTCTGAGGTTATTGCGACTGGAAAGCGCCGGCCGCAATACCGACGATGATGACCGACAGCACCGCAACGGCCAAAACTCCGGCGGTGATCGCCAGGATGAGAAGGAGTCGATTGCTGCGGGCAGGCGCCGGAGGGGTGATGACGTCGCGCGTTGCGGTGTGCGTCGACACCGCGCGACTGGCAGAGACGGGAGTTCCGGCGGTGGCCGGTCGAGACTCGTCTTCTTCGTCGAACATCGCATCGATGTCTGACTTGTCGAAGCTGTTCGGGTGACCGCCGGTCGATCCGTTTCCCGAGGAAATGTCGATCGATCCGGTGATGACGACGCCACCCTGAGCGGAAAGCGGACCGGTGAACGGGTCACCAGAGGGCATCGACGGCAAGATTAAGGAACTGGTTCCAACGCCGTTTCCGGCCTCTTCGAGGCCACGGGCGATGATCTGGTCAAATGGCTGCTCGAGCTCAGTGTGGAGCTTGTCCCGCTTGGGGGCTGAAGCGTCGAGCACGGCCTCGCCGAAACTGCTCGAGAGTCGGGGCTCGTCCTCGTCATCCTCTGCAGGAATTAACGCTGCCAGACCGTCTTCCGGTTCGGCGATGGGCAGACCGAACGACGTACGTTTCGGCGCCGAACGCTCCTCGGGATTGTCGGTGACCGGAGCAGTCGACTCCTCGTCTTCGACGACATCGACAGGAGCAGCGGATGCAGGAACGAACGCTGGCATGCGCGGGGACGCAGGCTCAGCGGTGGGGACCGGTGGATTGGACCCCCCGTTCTTCTTCGTCCGCGGCTTTTTTGCGGGCTTCGTGTCCGCCGCCTCGCGCTCAGCGGGCTTGACGACCTCGGTCGGCTCGACGATGTCGGCCGGCGCGGGCGTCTTCTTCGCGGCTGCGGGGTCCGACGGTTCGACGAGGGGCGGCACGATTGTCAGCGATGCCGTCCGCACACGTTCGAGGTCGCGGGCTTGTCGCCGGGTCAGTGGTTTACCCGCCGCCTCTGCTTCTTCAAGCAGGTTCACCTGATCGGTCGTGAGCGCGGGCTCGACCCGAGCCGGCTCGACTTCCGGACCGTCATTCTCGCGGACTTCTCGTCCAGGCGCGGCAGAGTTCGGCACCTGTGGTGATTCGGTGTCTGGTGTCGCGTCTGTCGTGCGCTGCTGCTCACGCAGCTGGCGACGAGAGAGCGGTTGCTCGTCGGGCAGCGGGGTCATGCATTACTCCGATACAGGTGATGTTTGGTGATGTACTGAACGACACCGTCGGGAACCAAATACCAGACCGGGAAACCCCGGCTCACCCGGCTCCGACAGTCGGTCGACGATATCGCCAGGGCCGGAACTTCCAACAAGCTTACGTCCTGGTGTGGTAATCCTGAAACACTGAGGGTATGTCCCGGTCGACTCACAGCCACGAAGTGAGCAAGCGACCAGAGTTCTTTCACGTCTTTCCAGCTCAAAATCTGAGCGACGGCATCGGCACCTGTGATGAAGAAAAGCTCGGCTTCCGGCCGCTCTTTGTGTAAATCACGGAGGGTGTCGATCGTGTAGGTCGTGCCCTGCCGGTCAACATCGACGCGGCTGACGGTGAATCTGGGGTTGGACGCCGTGGCGATCACGGTCATCAGGTAGCGATGCTCTGCTGGCGTTACGACGTTTTTGTGCCAGGGCTGACCCGTTGGAACGAAGATGACTTCGTCAAGGTCGAACGACTGAGCCACCTCGCTTGCCGCGACAAGGTGACCGTGGTGAATGGGATCAAACGTTCCACCCATGACGCCCACTCGCGGCGGGCGTGGCACAACTGCCATCGGGCTCTAGTGACCGTGTCCAGGTTCAGCTGCGGCTCGCGAGGGCCGCGAGGTGCTGTGACGGTTTGCGACGTCGCGGTAGCTGAATGTGGCTACGCCAAGGAACACGAAAACGATGAGCGCGATTACGCCGTACATCCAGGTAGGCATCGGCAGTTCAACGTGTCCTGCTGCTTCTGCGAAAAGGATCGTCGCAAACGACATCTGTGCTCCATTCATTGTGGCGGGCGAGTGCGCCGGAACCAGTCTACCGACTAACTCCGCACCTGGCCGGTACCTCGGACTATCCACTTTGTGCTGGTGAGTTCCGAAACGCCCATTGGGCCTCTCGCATGTAACTTCTGGGTCGAAATTCCGACCTCCGCACCGAACCCAAACTCACCACCATCGGTGAATCTGGTCGACGCGTTGACCATCACCACGGCCGAGTCCACCTCGGCGAGGAACCGCTCAGCATTCGCCACGGACTCGGTGATGATCGACTCTGTGTGGCCGGTCGAGTACGTCCTGATGTGCTCGATGGCCTGATCCAGGTCGTCCACCACCCGAACCGAAATGTCGAGACTCATGTGCTCGGTTGCCCAGTCCTCCTCCGTAGCGATTCGCGCGTCAGGCCAGATCGTACGGGTTGCCTCGTCGCCGTGGATGGTGACACCAGCGTCCGCCAACTGCTGAAGCACGCCGGGAAGCACCCTGCCCGCCGCGCCGGCATGGACGAGGACAGTTTCGACCGCGTTACAGACGCTCGGGCGCTGCACCTTCGCATTGTGGACGATGTCGGCGGCCCAGTCCTCCCGCGCGGTCTCGTCGAGGTAGATGTGAACAACGCCGGCACCGGTCTCGATCACCGGCACCCGTGACTCGGTCACCACCGTCTGAATCAGCGAGGCACTCCCCCGCGGCACAAGCACATCGACCAGGCCCCGTGCCTGCATCAGCCGTGTCGCCCCGTCCCGACCGAACTCATCGATCGTCTGAACGGCGCCTGATGGCAGCCCCACGGAACCGAGAGCATCCTGAATCACTTCGACCAGCTGCCCGTTGGTGTTCTCTGCGGCCGATCCGCCCCGAAGAACAACAGCGTTTCCGCTCTTGAGCGCGAGGGCAGCGATGTCGACGGTCACGTTCGGCCGCGCCTCGTAAATGGCACCAACCACGCCGAAGGGAACGCGAATTTGATCAATCCGCACACCGTTGGGCAGCCGGGATCCGCGAACGCTTTGCCCGATCGGATCGGTCAGGGCGGCGATCTCGCGGATCGCGGCTGACAGCCCGGCCAGCCGGTTCTCATCCAGTCGAAGACGATCGAGCAGCCCGTCACTGAGCCTGTTCGTTCGACCGTTATCGAGGTCTCGCGCGTTCGCGGCAAGTATTTTCTCCGCGGCCTCGGCAAGTCCGTTCGCCATCGCCTCGAGTGCGGCGTTCTTCAGATCACCGGATGCTGTCGCAAGCGTCCGCGACGCCTCGCGCGCACGGAGCAGCCGTTCGTCGAATGACACACTTTGCCCGGGGTCAGCGAGTGTCGGAGACGTGGGTGAATGCGGAGCTGCGGCGACGGTGTCGGTCATAGGACCGATTTTAGCCAGCAGACGGCCGTCGCGACGAACGTTCGTTTGGGACGAACCAGGTACCGACATGTTCGCCGTTCAAAGCACGCGCGACGTTGCCGGTCGAGGTGATGAGCACGCCAGCTCCTGAGTCAGCAGCCAGCCGTGCGGCTGAGACCTTGGTCGAGGCGCCACCTGTTCCGACGCCCGCCGCACCAATGTCACCGAAGGTGACCTCGGCAAGACTGTCTGATCGCTCTATCAGGTGAATCGGTTCGGCGCCCGGTTCGGTTGGCGGCTTAGTGTACAACGCGTCGACATCGCTGAGCAGGACCAGCGCGTCTGCTCCGATGAGGATGGACACGAGTGCCGCGAGCCTGTCATTGTCACCGAACCGGATCTCGTGAGTCGCAACCGTGTCGTTTTCGTTGACGATCGGGAGGATCCGCAGCGTAAGCAACCGTTCCATCGCCCGCTGCGCGTTCGACCGGTGCGCGTCGTTCTCCATGTCGCCGGCCGTCAGAAGCACCTGCCCGGCCACGATGTCGTAGCGGTCGAGGCTGTCCTGGTAGCGATAGATGAGAACGTTCTGACCAACCGCGGCTGCCGCCTGCTGTGTCGCGAGGTCGGTCGGCCGGTTGGTGAGCGCCAGATAGGGCATTCCCGTAGCGATCGCGCCACTCGACACCAGGACGATTTCCGTGCCCCTGGCATGTGCGGCGGCAAGCGCGTCGACGAGCGGCGAAATCTGGCCAGCGTTGTCGCCGCTGATCGACGAAGACCCCACCTTGACGACAACTCGACGCGCCGTCGCCAGGCCCGCCCGATCCGCTACGGTCATGCGCTACTTGTCCCCTTCGGTCCCGTCCGAGAGTGCGTCGGCGGCTTCTTCCGCTTCGTACTGGTCACGCCAGATCCCAGCCTCGCGCTCCCGCAACAGCTCGGCGCGAGCTTCGGTCTTCGCATCCATGCGCTCGAAGTATTCCTCGCGACGCTGGTTGCGGGTCGGCCGGTTGTTCGCGTCGAGACGCGCATCGAGACCACGCGGGGTGGTGATCATCTCGGCCGATGACGTGAGCGTCGGCTCCCAGTCGAAGACAACACCGTTGTCTGAACCGATGATGACGGTCGACCCGCCGACGGCTCCGGCCTTGAACAGGCCGTCTTCAACGCCGAGTTTCGCCAGACGGTCAGCGAGGAAGCCGACGGCCTCGTCATTGGTGAAGTCAGTCTGCTGGACCCAGCGTTCGGGTTTGGTGCCCCGGACCCGGTAGATGTTGCCGAAGCTGCCGCCCTCGACGGTGACGGTGAATTTCGATTCGTCCACCGGCCGCGGACGGATGACGATGCGCGGGTGGGCAGCTTCGTGCTCCGCCTTCGCTTTACGTTCGTCCTCGACAAGCTGACCGAGCGCGTAGGAGAGCTGGCGCATACCTTCGTGGCTCACCGTCGAGATCTCGAATACGCGATAGCCCCTTGCCTCAAGCTCGGGTTTGACCAGCTCGGCCAGGTCTTTGCCCTCGGGCACGTCGACCTTGTTGAGCGCGATCAGCTGCGGGCGCTCGAGCAGCGGAGTCTGACCCTCGGGCACCGGGTAGGCGCCGAGTTCACCGAGGATGATGTCGAGGTCGCTGATTGGATCGCGGCCGGGCTCGAGCGTTGCGCAGTCGAGCACGTGCACGAGCGCTGAACACCGCTCGACGTGACGGAGGAACTCGAGGCCAAGGCCCTTGCCTTCGCTGGCACCTTCGATGAGTCCTGGCACGTCGGCGACGGTGTAACGGCTATCGCCGGCCTGAACGACACCGAGGTTCGGGTGCAGTGTGGTGAAGGGGTAGTCGGCAATCTTCGGCTTAGCGGCGCTCATGGCGGCGATCAGGCTGGACTTGCCTGCGGACGGGTAACCAACGAGGGCAACGTCGGCGACGACCTTGAGCTCGAGGGTGACTGAACCTTCCCAGCCGAGCGTACCGAGCAGCGCAAAACCAGGCGCTTTGCGCTTGGTGGTCGACAGTGCAGCGTTGCCGAGCCCGCCCTGGCCCGCCTGCCCGACGACATAGCGAATGCCCGGCTCGGCGAAGTCGATGAGTTCGTTGCCGTCGGCGTCCTTGACGACGGTACCAACAGGGACGGGCAGTTCAAGCTCTTCACCAGTGGTGCCTGCGCGGTGGTCCCCCATTCCCGGGCCACCGTTCTGGGAGCTGCGGTGCGGAGAGCGGTGGTAGTTCAGGAGCGTCGTGACCTGCGGATCTGAGACGAGGACGATGTCGCCACCGTTTCCACCGTTTCCGCCGTCAGGACCGGCAAGGGGCTTGAACTTCTCCCGACGCACAGACACGCATCCGTTACCGCCGTTTCCAGCACGCAGGTGCAGTGTCACCTGATCGACGAATGTGGCCACGAGAGCCCTCCCAAATTGTTTGTACTTCTACATAAAAAACTCAGGGGCGAGCCGAAGCTCGCCCCTGAGACAAATCCAACGGATGCCTATTCGGCAGCTGCCGTCACGATGTTGATGACCTTGCGGCCGCCCTTGGCGCCGAACTCGACAGCTCCTGCTTCGAGAGCGAAGAGGGTGTCGTCTCCACCGCGTCCGACGTTAACGCCGGGGTGGAAGTGGGTGCCACGCTGGCGAACGATGATTTCGCCTGCGGAGACAACCTGACCGCCGAAGCGCTTCACGCCGAGGCGCTGTGCGTTGGAGTCGCGACCGTTGCGAGTGGAACTCGCACCTTTTTTGTGTGCCATCTCTGTTCTCCCTCAGGCTTACTTGATGCCGGTGATCTTGACGCGCGTGAGCTCCTGGCGGTGCCCCTGACGCTTCTTGTAACCGGTCTTGTTCTTGAACTTCTGGATGTGAATCTTGGGACCGCGGAGGTTCTCGATGAACTCGGCCGTAACGGTGACCTTGGCGAGCGACTCTGCATCGGTGGTGATCTTGTCACCGTCGACGAGGAGGACAGCGGCCAGTTCGACCTTGCCGTTCTCGATGCTCTTGACACGGTCCATCGTCACAATGGTGCCGACCTCTACCTTTTCCTGCCGACCACCGGCGCGCACTACTGCGTAAACCACTTCTCGTACCTACTTCTCTGGGGAGCTCGCGCTCCGAGTTGAATCTGTCAAGGAATATTCACTGTGCGGTAGACCCCAGCGGGAAGGGAGGTCAAGCTGACAGAAAACCATGGGCAAAACGCGGGATAAGCCAACGTGCACCAACAGGCAACTTTACTTCATCGCACCGAATCGCACAAATGCACTCGACCCCGTGTCGCATTTCGTAGACTTCCCGTCATGACCGTGCTCATCGATCCCCCGATGTGGCCGGCTCACGACACCCTCTGGTCCCACCTCGTCAGTGACGCTTCCCTGAACGAACTGCACCAATTCGCCGCCGCACACGGTCTCCCTCCGCGGAGTTTTGACCTTGACCATTATGACGTCCCTGCGGCACGGTATGACGCTCTTGTGTCGGGTGGCGCGGTCCCAGTGAGCGCGAATGAGCTGGTTCGGCGACTGATCCGAAGCGGTCTTCGCGTGACGGCAAAAGAACGCAAACGGCGGCCGCACCCTGGATGAGGGCACGACCGCCGGCGGCGTCGAGTTGAAACCTACTCGGACGAGGTGGGAAGTGACCCCTCGGCCTCATGGGAGACCGGAGTGCCCGTGAGAGCGGCTGTCGTCACCCGACGACGACGACCGCGGCCGGTTCCCGGCTGCTTGGGCTCCGGAAGAGCGTCGAGAACCGACCCGAGCAAGTCTTCGGCATCGCGCGGGTCGACACGCTTGGGCTTGCGCGCGGGCTCGAGCGGAATGTCGAAAATCGACAGGGCGGCGGAGTCGGCCGCAGGCGGCGTTTCGGCCTTCGGCTCTTCGACCCGCGCGTCGGCCTGGACCGGCTGAGCAACTGTCTCGTTCGAGTTGTTCTGACCGTTGCGGTTCTGGCCCTTCTGGCCCTTCCGTCGGTCGTTGCGCCTTTCGCTGCGCGACTCGTTGCGTCGCTCAGCGGCCGGAGCGACCGTCTCAGCTGACTCATCGGTCGACGGCGTCTCGTCGGCATGCGCCGCGAGTGTGGATGCCGCGATCTTGGCGAGGGCGTTCTTGGCGTCGTCGGTGATGGCGTGAGTCGGAACCTTTGGCGCCTGGCTCTGGGCGTTCGAGTTGCCGTTGCCGTTGGAGTTGCCGTTGGAGTTCTTGCCTCGACGCTTGGCCTCAGGCTGCGGTGTCTGGCGGTGCTTGACCACCGGGTCGTGGGAGACGACGACTCCGCGTCCCGCACAGACCTCACACGGCTCGCTGAAGGATTCGAGCAGCCCGAGTCCCAGCTTCTTGCGTGTCATCTGTACGAGACCAAGCGAGGTCACTTCAGCAACCTGGTGCTTGGTGCGGTCGCGGCTGAGGCATTCGATGAGGCGGCGAAGCACGAGGTCACGGTTGGACTCGAGCACCATGTCGATGAAGTCGACAACGATGATGCCGCCGATGTCGCGCAGTCGCAGCTGGCGGACGATCTCTTCCGCGGACTCGAGGTTGTTCTTGGTGACCGTCTCTTCGAGGTTTCCGCCAGAACCGACGAACTTTCCCGTATTGACGTCGACAACGGTCATCGCCTCTGTGCGGTCGATGACGAGGGAACCACCCGATGGCAGCCAGACCTTACGGTCAAGCGCCTTCTCGATCTGCTCGGTGATGCGGTACTCGTCGAAGACGTCGCGGTTGCCCTCGTACCGTTCGACGCGCTCGAGCAGGTCAGGAGCGACACCACGAAGGTAGCTTTCGATGACTTCCTGCGCGTCGTCGCCGGCGATCAGCATCTTCTGGAAGTCTTCGTTGAAGACGTCGCGAACGATCTTGATCAGGAGATCGGGCTCGGAGTGCAGCAGCGCTGGCGCCTGAACGGTCTCCATCTGACGGGATATCTCGGCCCACTGGTTGATGAGGCGGTTGACGTCGAGCGTCAGCTGCTCCTGGGTTGCCCCCTCGGCGGCGGTGCGCACGATCACGCCGACGTTATCTGGAAGTACCTCTTTGAGGATCTTCTTGAGGCGGGCACGCTCGGTGTCCGGGAGCTTGCGAGAAATGCCGTTCATCGAGCCGTTCGGCACGTAAACGAGGTAGCGGCCAGGCAGAGAGACCTGGCTGGTCAGGCGAGCACCCTTGTGTCCGACGGGGTCTTTGGTGACCTGGACGAGCACACGGTCGCCTGGCTTGAGTGCCAGTTCGATGCGGCGCGGCTGGTTGCCGGTCTCGGCGGCGTCCCAGTCGACCTCACCTGAGTACAGCACGGCGTTGCGGCCGCGTCCGATGTCGACGAAGGCAGCTTCCATGCTTGGCAGCACGTTCTGCACCCGACCGAGGTAGACGTTGCCGATGAGGGACGCCTCTTCGTTGCGGGCCACGTAGTGCTCGACCAGAACGTTGTCTTCGAGAACGCCGATCTGAATTTTGTTGCTTTTGGAGCGGACGATCATCTTGCGGTCGACGGACTCACGACGTGCGAGGAACTCGGCCTCGGTGACAACGGGACGTCGACGGCCTGCGTCGCGACCGTCACGACGGCGCTGCTTCTTCGCTTCGAGGCGGGTCGATCCCTTGATGCGCTGCGGCTCGGTGATCTGTTCGACCTCGCGGGGCTCACGCTGTTCGCGCGGCTGGCGCACCTTGACGACGGTGTTGGCTGGGTCGTTAGAGCCGGACCTGCGCTCGTCACCGGAACGGCGACGTGCGCGACGACGAACAGTCGACGGTTCGTCGTCTTCGTCGTCCTCGGGGAGGTCGTCGTCTCGGTCGTCACGGGCGGGCAGCGGCTTGACATCAGGGGCCTGGAAGAAGAGTGCCGTCGTCGGAGCGGTGGAGAAGGCGGCGAAGATGTTGGAGGCGGCAGGCGCTTCCTCGGCCTTCGCGGGTTCCTCTGCCGGCTCGCCCTGCTGGGCGTCGTGCTGCGGCGCAGCTGGCGTAACGTCCGCAGACGTGCCTGGCGTGGCATCCGTCGTCTGCGTTTCGGCGATTTCAGTATCGCTTTCGGGCGCTACGCTCTCGGGGTTGGTTGATGTGTCGGCCGTGTTATCAAAATTTTCATTCACCATTCCTGGTGCACTCCTCATCCGGTGCGACAGCCGCGCTGCCCATCCGGGAACTCTCGAGCGGTTTCTCGCTTTCGCGTACTCCCCGCAAATCCTGTATGTTCGCGACCGGCCCTCTGGCTCTAGTCACGCACCTTCTTTGTCGGCCTCACCCACGTGAGTTGTGGCCAACGAAAACTTTTGTCTCAAACACTGGGCGAACGCTGTTTCATTACGAGCGCCGTGCCCAATAAGCCTTCTGTTGTACGACTGTAGAGCGCGGCCCCACGGTCGTGCTCTCATTATCGCACGCCGGGTGCGTTCACAGCGATTCCCACGGCTGACCAAAGTCAACGTTGTGTCATAATCCGAAGCGTGCAGAGAACCGACGACAGCCCTCGTGTGCTCGCCGTCTTTCTCATCCTCGCCGGAGCCATCGGCGAAGTCGCCGCGTTCGCGCTCACTCTCGAAAAGCTGCACACGCTGACATCGCCAGGTGAGGCGCTTTCCTGCGACTTCAGTGTGCTCGTGCAGTGCGGAGCGAACCTGGAATCCTGGCAAGGATCGGTGTTCGGGTTCCCGAACCCGCTTCTGGGTATTGCCGGCTGGGTCGCACCCATCGCCGTTGGTGTCGCCATCCTCGCAGGGGCACGCTTTGCACGCTGGTTCTGGGTGCTCTTCAATATTGGGCTCGCCGGAGCGTTGGGGTTCGTGATCTGGCTGATCTCCCAGAGCATTTTCGTGCTCGGCACGCTGTGCCCGTGGTGCATGGTGACGTGGGCGGTGACGATTCCCGTGTTCCTCGCGGTGACGCTGTACAACGTCAGCAGGGGCAACCTGCCAGCATCGGCCGGCATTCGACGCGTGGCAAGCGCCCTGTATGGCTGGCTGGCTCCGCTGACGGTGGCCTGCTACCTGGTCATCGCGATTGTGGCGCAGCTGCGACTGGACGTGCTCCGCACACTGTAAGCGCGGGTCGGTGCCGGACCGCGGCCCCAACGACGAAGCGAGGCGCCCCGTTCAGGGACGCCTCGCTTCGGTGTTCGAGTGTTACTTGAACCAGAGGGAGAGTTCGCGCGCTGCGGACTCGGGGCTGTCCGAGCCGTGCACCAGGTTCTGCTGAACCTTGAGGCCCCAGTCGCGACCGAAGTCACCACGGATCGTGCCGGGTGCCGCTGTCGTCGGGTCTGTCGTTCCGGCGAGGCTGCGGAAGCCCTCGATCACACGGTCACCTGCGACACGGATCGCCACGATGGAGCCGGAGAGCATGAACTCGACGAGGGGCTCGTAGAAGGGCTTGCCTTCGTGCTCTTCGTAGTGCTTCGCGAGGAGCGAGCGGTCGGGCTGCACAAGGCGAATGTCGACGAGCGAGTACCCCTTTGCCTCGATGCGGCGCAGGATTTCCCCGGTGAGGTTGCGGGCGACACCGTCCGGCTTTACCAGAACAAGTGTTTCTTCAACGGCCATGTGTTTCGTCTCCAAGTTGTGCTGCAGCGGCGGCTTTCTGACGGTCGATCCGACCGCCGGCCACCATGGAGTAAACCCACATGCCAGCGAAAAGCGCGCCAATTATGAACATGATCGGCACGAAGATGCCGGTAGCAACGATAACGCCTTGCACCACCCAGCCCACAATGATGCCCCAGCGGTGGCGCAGCAGCCCGAGTGTTGCCACGATCACCAGGCAGAGGACCGCTCCACCGATCAGGGCGACAGGCGCTGAGAGCGCTTTGAGCCCAAACGCGACGAGAGCCGCGAGAAACACGACGACGAGCTCGAAGCCGAGAACTATCGACGCGAGTGACTGCTGCACGCTCTGGCGTTGACGCCTCATGCTTTTTTCCATTCCTCGGCTTCGGCGAGGTCAAGAATCTCGCCGGCGAGCACGACAGACCCCGTCACAACGACGAGTCGTGACGTACCCTCGTTTGCCCACTCACGTGCTGCGAACACCGCGTCCTCTGCCGAGTCGAAGGCGTGAACCAGCCCAGGCACGGTGATGGCGGCGGCGCGTTCAGCCAGTTCGTCCACAGGGATCGACCGGGATGACGACGACGCGGTGATGTGAATTCGTGCGGCGATCGGCGCGAGAACCGAGAGGATGCCCTCTGCGTCCTTGTCGCCGAGCACACCGAGCACGAACACCGTCTCTGCGAAGTCGAAGTACTTGTCCAGGGCGGCCGCAAGTGAACGGGCGCCGTGCGGGTTGTGCGCGGCGTCGACGAGCACGGTCGGTTCGATTCCGACGAGTTGCAGGCGACCGGGTGAGGTCACTTCCGAAAGCCCTTCGACCAGCGGGTCATTGCCGAGCGGCTGGCTGCCGTCGCCGAGGAATGTCTCAACGACGGCGATCGCCACTGCTGCGTTTTGACCCTGGTGGTCTCCGTACAACGGCAGGTACAGGTCGGTGTACTCCCCCGCGCGTCCACGAACGCTGATCACCTGGCCGCCAACGGCGACGTGGTCGGCTGTGAGTTCGAAGTCGACGTCCTGGGCGATGACGACTGCTTCGTCACGTTCCGCAGCCTTCCGAATTTCTGCCAAAGCATCCGGATGCTGCGCCGCAGTGACAACAGTGGCCGCCGGTTTGATGATTCCCGCCTTGGTGCGCGCGATCTCCGCGATGGTCGAGCCGAGACGCGCAACGTGGTCGAGGTCGATCGGGGTGAAAACCGCGATCTGTGCGTCAGCGACATTGGTGGAGTCCCACTCGCCGCCCATTCCCACTTCGATCACACCGACGTCGATGGGAGCGTCGGCGAAGCTCGCGTATGCGAGCACGGTGAGCACCTCGAAGAAGGTGAGCGGTTCGTTCCCGGCCTCCGCGAGTTCAGCGTCCACCATCTCGACGTACGGTCGGATGTCATCCCAGTTGCGTGCGAGCGCTTCGTTCGAGATCGGTTCACCGTCAAGAACTATGCGCTCGTTGAAGGACACGAGGTGAGGGCTCGTGAACAGTCCGGTGCGCAGTCCGTATGCGCGAAGGATGCTCTCGATCAGGCGGCTCGTGCTGGTTTTGCCGTTGGTTCCGGTCAGGTGGATGATCGGGAATGCCCGCTGCGGGTCGCCAAGCAGGTCGAGCACCCGGCGGGTGGGCTCGAGCCGCGGCTGTGGGGCCGCCTCGCCCGTTCGGGCCAGGAGCGCCTCGTAGACGGCCTGGCCCTGTTCAGCGAAGTCGTCGTCATACTCAGACATTGAGGCTCCTGGTCGCACGGCGGACCGCAACGATGAATGATCCGGCATTCGCGAACTGTCCGGCCGAGAATTCCTTGTAGAACTCCGGCTCGTCGCCGAGAAGTGCCGGGAGCCACTCGGACGGAGTGCCAGCGAGCTGGGACTCGTCGACCTCGGCGTACGCGTGAAGTGACTGAGTCGTCGCCAGCGTCTCTGACGCGATGTCGACCTCTGTAACGAAAGTGACAGCATCCGCGTCTGCAGCGCTCTCGAAAACGAGACCGAGGCGGATACGGTCGCTCACGTCGAAACCGGCAGCCTTGCGAGTGTCCTGCACGGCTCGGACAACGTCGCGGGCAAGGCCTTCGGCCTCCAGCTCGGGAGTGGTCTGGGTGTCGAGGAGGACGAAGCCGCCCTCGGGAAGCAGGGCAAGGGCCTGTTCGGCTGCACCCTCGGCTGCAGCGGTCTCAAGCACGAGGTCATACTCGCTCGGGAGCAGTTCCACTCCCCCTGCCGTCACGACGCCGTCGACTTCGGTCCAGTCGCCAGCACGAGCGGCCTTGATGACTGTCTGCACGTTCTTGCCGAGGCGTGGTCCGGCAGCGCGGGCGTTGACGGTGAGCTTCGAGGTGATTCCGTAGTCGGCCGCACTCGAGTCGGTCAGCGTAACGAACTCGACGTTCTTAACGTTGAGCTCGTCACGGAGGATGTCGCCGAAACGCTTCAGGTGTTCGGGGTCTGGAGACACAACCGTCAATGTTGCGAGCGGCAGACGCACGCGACGGCCGGCCTGCTTGCGAAGCGAGAGCACCGTGGAGCTGATCGCACGGATCTGGTCCATCGACGCGACGAGCACGTCGTCAGCCGGGAAGGCCGAGCTGTCCGGCCAGTCCTCGAGGTGCACGCTGCGGCCTCCGGTGAGGTCCTTCCAGATGCGTTCTGCGACGAGCGGCAGCAGAGGCGCCGCGGCGCGGGTGATTACCTCGAGCACCGTGTACAGGGTGTCGAATGCCTCGGTGCCGTTGCCGTTCTCGTCGACGCCGGCCCAGAACCGGTCACGCGAGCGACGAACGTACCAGTTGGTGAGAACGTCGGCGAAGTCACGCAGTGTTGCTGCGGCGAGCGTCGAGTCGAGGTTCTCGAAGTGACCGGCAACCTCGTCGACCACAACGCGGGTCTTCGCCAGGATGTACTGGTCGAGGACGTCGGTCGAGTCGGTGCGCCACGAGGCGTCGTATCCACCCTCACGTGCCGTGTTGGCGTACAGGCTGAAGAAGTACCAGGTGTTCCAGAGCGGCAGGAGCATCTGTCGGACGCCCTCACGGATGCCCTCTTCGGTGACGATGAGGTTGCCACCGCGGAGGACTGAGCTCGACATGAGGAACCAGCGCATTGCGTCGGAACCGTCGCGGTCGAACACCTCGTTGACGTCCGGGTAGTTTCGGAGCGACTTCGACATCTTCTGCCCGTCGCTTCCGAGCACGATGCCGTGGCTCAGCACGTTCTTGTACGCGGGCCGATCGAACAGCGCGGTCGAGAGCACGTGGAGTGTGTAGAACCAGCCGCGGGTCTGACCGATGTACTCGACGATGAAGTCGGCCGGATTGTGCGAGTCGAACCACTCGCGGTTTTCGAACGGGTAGTGCACCTGGGCGAACGGCATCGAGCCCGAGTCGAACCACACGTCGAGGACGTCGGTGATGCGGCGCATCGTGGACTGACCGGTGGGGTCGTCGGGGTTCGGCCGGGTCAGTTCGTCGATGTAGGGGCGGTGCAGGTCGGTCGGACGCACGCCGAAGTCCTGCTCGAGCTCGTCGAGCGACCCGTACACGTCGATGCGCGGGTACTCGGGGTTATCGCTCTTCCACACGGGGATCGGGGATCCCCAGTAGCGGTTGCGGCTGATCGACCAGTCACGGGCGTTGCCGATCCATTTGCCGAACTGGCCGTCCTTGACGTTGTCAGGAACCCAGTTGATGTCCTGGTTGAGGTCAACCATGCGGTCGCGGAACTCGGGAACCCGGATGAACCAGCTCGAGACCGCCTTGTAGATCAGCGGGTTCCGGCAGCGCCAGCAGTGCGGGTAGGAGTGCTCGTAGCTGGCCTGGCGAAGCAAGCGACCCTCGGCCTTGATGAGCTGGGTGAGCGGCTTGTTGGCGTCGGACCAGAGCAGCCCAGCGACGTCGGTCACGGCCGGCAGGAACTTGCCACCGTCGTCGAGCGAGATGATGACGGGGATGCCTGCGGCCTCGCAGATCTTCTGGTCTTCTTCACCGTACGCAGGTGACTGGTGAACGATTCCCGTTCCGTCTTCGAGCGTGACGTAGTCGGCGACGAGGATGCGCCAGGCGTCCTGCATGCCGTACTCGTCCACGTCGGAGTAGTAGTCGAACAGGCGGTCGTATGTGACGTCCTGCAGTTCAGATCCAACGACGGTGCGTGAGATCGCCGCGAGAGCGTCTTCCGCGGAGTCATACCCAAGGTCTTTGGCGTAGTTGCCGACCAGAGCCGTGGCGAGGAGGTATTCCCCGCCGAGCACCTCGGTGGAGTCGGAAAGGTTCGGGTCCTTCTCACGCAACACAGTGGCATCCGGTGTTCCATGTGGTCCAGCGAGAACGACGGCGTACTCGATCTCAGGACCTACGGCGAGTGCCGCGTTCGTGGGAAGAGTCCACGGCGTCGTCGTCCAGGCCAGCGCGCGCACGCCGGTGAGGCCGAGCGACTCGGCCTTGACGCCGACGAGCGGGAACGTGACGGTGACTGTCTGGTCCTGGCGCATCTTGTAGACGTCGTCGTCCATGCGCAGCTCGTGGTTGGACAGCGGGGTCTGGTCGCGCCAGCAATACGGGAGAACGCGGTAGCCCTCATAGGCGAGCCCCTTGTCGTGCAGCTGCTTGAACGCCCAGATGACGCTCTCCATGAAGGTGATGTCGAGCGTCTTGTAGTCGTTTTCGAAGTCGACCCAGCGCGCCTGACGGGTGACGTAATTCACCCAGTCCTCGGTGTACTTGAGCACGGAGTCCTTGGCGGCACCGTTGAACGCTGCGATGCCCATCTCTTCGATCTGGCTCTTGTCGGTGATGCCGAGCTGGCGCTCAGCCTCGAGCTCAGCCGGGAGGCCGTGGGTGTCCCAGCCGAAACGGCGGTGCACCTGCTTGCCGCGCATGGTCTGGAACCGCGGGAAGAGGTCCTTCGCGTAGCCGGTCAGGAGGTGACCGTAGTGCGGCAAACCATTCGCGAACGGCGGGCCATCGTAGAACACCCACTCGTCAGCGCCTTCGCGCTGTGAAACGGATGCCTCGAAGGTCGCGTCGTTCTTCCAGAACTCGAGAACGTCCTTCTCGATGTTCGGGAACGTCGGAGAGGGAGTCACGCCGAAGGCTGCTCCAGCGGCGTCGTGTGATTTGGGGTATGGCATTGTTCTCCCGGCAGGTTCAGTGTTCACCTGCGAGGGCGGATCAGATTTCGATCCGCGGTACCACCTCGCTTGCCGCGCATGTCGGCCGCTCGTTCGTTGGCTATAACGGGCCAGCCCCGTTCGGTTCTACTGGGCTCCGCAGGTGCACGGTGCTGTTCTTCCGAAGACTCCCCGGTGATGGCCGGATCGCAGTCGCTCCCCCAAGGATAGCGGGGAATTCGGTTCACCGGGGCGGCGAGGCGCTGAAACCTCTCGAAGTCGGCGCTCGACGCGGGGCTCCCCAACCGCTGGGGCCTGCGCGTCGGGCCCTCCACTCTTCGAGCACCCGACACATCAAACGATCCGGATGCCGTCAAACGGGACTGCGGGACGCGAGCGTCTGCAGCACCCTGGCGGCTGTCTCGGCGTCATCGACAGTGACGACCAGTCGTTTCCCGTTACGCCTCGCGACCTCGATCGCTTCTCCTGACCGAAGAATGATTCCGGTGCGGTTGCCCGAAGCCCAGCGCCAACCCCAACCGCCAAAGTCCGCTGTGGGATTCACCTGAACGACGCGGACCTCAGCAATTTCGGTGGCGGGAATGCTGACTCGCGGCCAGCCGAGCAGTCCGCGTACGGCAAACCCGCGCCGGTCGGCACGCACCCGCCAGAACGACATGCCAAGAGACAGCACCATCACGAAGCCAGCGGATGTCAGGACGACCGGCAGGCCGGACGACGAGCCTATCGACGCCAGGATGCTGCTCCCGACCGCGAGCGCGACGACGAGACCCATCACGGTTGCCACACCGCCGGAAATGCGCACGGTTCGCGACCAGTACACGCTTTCGGATGGGGCCAGATCGAGCGGCTCGACTGCGGTTTCAGCTTCAGTGACGGTCGGCACAGCCTTGGGCAGGGCGAGCCATGCGGCTCCCGCGAGCAGGAAGCCACCAACCGCGCCGATGATCATCGGCGCAGCAATGTTCGGTGCGTCAGCCGCGTCGTTCAGTCCACGCTGGACGGCGAGCGAGCCGAGCACACCGACCGTGAGCAGGACGCTCATGAAGAGCCGAGACACGACGAGGATCTTTTCGGTACTCGTCAGCCCGCCGCGACCGGGGGCGTTTAATAACGACAGCTGCGTCACAACGGTGAAACCGGTCACGACACCGAGCGGCAACAGAATCATGGTCCAGGCACTTCCGAACCCGTCGGCGCCCTCGCTGCTCCAGTGGACCGCTACCGGGTCCGGGAGATCGGGAAGCCAGGAGGCTGCCATGACCGCTCCGACCAGGGCGATCAGCAGCGGAAGCACCAGCCCGATCATTCTGTAACGGGTGCGTCCGGGCATCGGTCGTGCTTCGGTGGTCATCTCAGGGCCTCTCGGAGTAGGGCGGCTACGGTATCTGGGCTGAGTTCCAGGGTGCGGGCTTCAGCGACGACCGCGTCGATCGCAGCGCTGAGTTGCGAGTATCGTGCGGCGCGATCGGTCACGACTGCGCCGCGCCCGCGGCGGAGATCAACGAGACCCTCGTCACGAAGTACTTGATATGCGCGAAGGACCGTGTGCACGTTGATGTCGAGCGACTCAGCCAGGTCGCGGGCGGCCGGCAGCCTCTCCCCCGCCTTCACGCTGCCAGCGATTGCTGCCGCGCGGATGCTCGCCGCGAGTTGGTCGAACAGCGGGGTTGTCGACGATTGGTCGATTCGCAGGAGCATGTCTTCATTCTATAGTTCTAGTTCAACTAGAACAAGTTGCGAATGCGTCGGTCGTCTCGGCCAGATTCAGCACGCGGAGCCGGCACCTCGGCCGCGCGGCTCCTCGGCGACGGCAAGCATGTTCTGTGTCGATCACCTCAGCCGGCCCAGGGAGGTCATCTCGCCGGACGCCGGCGGCCAAAAGGTCCACCTACTGCCAATCAATAAATTGCTGGCGCGTCGATAGGCGCGCCTAGCCAATCAGCTTCGTCACGCTGCTCCCAGGTGTCTCATAACCAATGATGAGCACCGCAATTTGACCAGGAGGTTACGCGACGTAGTTATGAGACTCGCCCGGTTGCGACATTCCGTCATTTTCCAGGATGCGCGAGCCGCGGCCATGACACGTCTCGTATCCCTAGGGTTTTGAGACAACAGCGTGGCAAACGCCGCCGCACTGCAGCGATCCAAGCGGGATTCTCCAACAGACGGTGACAGTACCCGGAGGCATCCGCACGTCAGCCCCAATTCACCACACGTGTGCCGCGCCGGATTGCCGCAACATCGGGTCCATTGTCATCGATCCGGAACGGTCTCGGAGGGCCGCGTCAAATGCACCTGACTGAACGATCGGTTGTTTGTTGCGGGTCACGTACTGACCCCGACGTCCCGTAAGGTCAGCCCGCTGTCCTGGGGTAGGGCTCGAACCGCGTTGGCGGGACAATCCACGTCAGTCAACGTGATCGCCTCGCCGTCGTACTCTATTCCGGCGCAAACGAAGAAATATTGGCTGTCGAAGGTCCACCCGCCCCCTGACTGGCCCTGACCCGTGAAGATTACGCTGAATATCAGGGTGGCTTGATCCGATTCCAGGCCGAAGATTTGTGGAAGCGCGGATGATCCGCCACCGTTGGGCCAGCTCGTAGTTTGCTCCGGGTTGAAGAGGGCCAACTCACGTCTAGTGATTTGATCGAAGGCCTGTTTCGTCGTTGCCCCGGCGCCGACCACGTCCGGCAGAGTGTCCGTGAAGTGTTTTATGTTGGCCCGCACGCTGTCTTTGGCAAGCGCTGTTGCGTCCTTGACGACGCACGAACTTACGAACGGTAGCGAGAGCATCAAGACGAGTGGCGCGAGAACAAAACGCCTTCTGGTGGAGCTGGGCACCGTATTCGCTCGTTCAACTATTGGATGACGCGCCGGCAGCGGTCTCATGGCGCGTCCATGGTGACTATTTCGGAGCCGTTATTGCGGCACGCGTCGTAAAGCGGGTTCCATACCAAGTCGAATCCCGGTTGGCTGCTCCATGGGTCGAAAAGTGCTCCGGATGGGAGTGGCGCTTGCGCACGGACGAAGCCCAGCAGTTCGTCGATCTCGGTCTTGAGTCCTCGTTGACCGAAGGTGAAGTTGGCCAGGGATTCAAAACTCACGATTGTTGAGTTCACGATCGCAGCTTGTTGTTCGGCCGTGATTTCACCTGACTGATGGCGATCCCACGCATCTTTAAGAGTGGTGGCGATGACGGAAAGTCCTGCGCAGGTCATGGCGACATCGGGTGCGAGGGCATCCGGTTCAGCGAAGTCCGGGTCCGCAGGCCATGTGCTCTGGGGCGTCTCGACGGTGCTTTTCGTGTCGGCGGTGGGATCGACGCCGGGCTCCGGTGCTGACACGCACGCCGAGAACAGTGCCACGCCGGCTACCGCCATGGCGAGCGGGATGCCGAGCTTGCGGCGGATGTGACCTCGTACGGGTCTCGGCGGCGGGACAATCCCATGCGGCTCGATTGTCATGTCAGGCCTCTCTGTGGTTCGGTACGGATCACGACGGCTCATCATTCGGTCGCCATGGGGGCGTAGTCGTGGAGGACGGTTCGAAGTGATTGCAGCGCCGTCGCGTAGCGGGATCGGGTGGTTGATTTCGATGCAGACATCAGACTTGCGGCTTCGGTCACGGTGAAACCATCGCCGTGTACGAGCAGCACGAGTTCCCGCTGCACGGCAGGCAGCGTAGCGACTGCCGCCCATATGTCGGTGTGCTCGTCGGCGGGGTCGTTGTCGCTTTTGCTGCGGTCGGTGATTAGGGTGTGACGCAGCTTGGCTGCGAGGTCGCTATGCCTCATCTTGCCGCGCTCATAGTTCGCGAGGACTCGTCGCGCGACCCCAAACATCCACATCCGGGCGCGGGTCTCATCGGTCGGGAGATCAGCGACCCTGCGCCACACCGTCAGCAGCGTCTGGGCTAAGAGGTCGGCAGCGTCTTCGGTCGGATTCGCCCGTCGTCGAAAGTACGCGAGAACGTCAGCAGCATTCGCCTCGACTGCTGCGGTCATACGACGGGTCCGTTCGTCCCGTCTCGAACCGCTCACTCGCCTGTCCCAGGGCGGCAGTCTGAGCTGCCTTCGACAGATATCCCGCTACTGTGGCCGTGCGCACTTAGATCTGCTACGACTAAACCGAACAACGCGTACCCGACCCTCGCGCCCTCCTCGGTCGCGTTGAATGGATTTTCCGGGTCAGCCTCTATTTCTGCAAGTCGTTCGTCCAGCGGAAGAGCGTTGAGGTCGAGACTGCGGAGGTATTCCTTGGCACTTTCAATGGCTTTGTCTGATTCGTCGCTTGCCACTTGATCCGGCGTCAGCACGTATTCGAGTGTGCAGGTCATTCCGGTATCGAGCACTAGTGTGCTGCTGACGTCTGGATCGAAGGTGAACCACTCGACCACTTTCGGTGCGGCCACGGCAGCGGTTGCCGTAGCGCCGCTGAGTACGAGTACCATGCTTAAAATGGCCACTGTCCGTCGACTAAAACGGTCTCGGAGAGGCGGCGATGGACGGGATCCGCCCCCGATTTCTGCAACTAGATCAGTTGTTGCACCCCCGATATCGGCGCTCGTGCGGAGACGCAACGCTTCGTCCAACTGCCGCTCAACAGAATCGTGCATTAGACCTAGTTCCTCACATAGATGCCGGTTACTTAGGTATCTGTCCAGCATCCGCGGATTCGTCCGAGCAACCTCGTGCATTATTTCGGAAACAGGATGCCGCGCTCCGCAGCCACTCGGAAGCTAGTCGTGGAGCCAGAGCCTACTGGTCGACATCCCGGATCTCGTGCCCACATTCGGGGCGACGAGACCACTGAGGATTCACCGGCGTCGCGCTTGCTTTCGCAACTGGACTGTCGCATAACCTACCTGTCTCGAAACCCATGTGTTTCGAGACACCTGGGCTACGAGACACATCGTGGATCCAGCCGATGATGCGCGTCAAAACGCCTCGGTGGGGACGTTATCGAAGGCGCTGATGGGGTACGCATCGAGATTGGGATCCTTGGAGATCCGGTTCGCAGTGCTCCGGGTACAGCCCACGAAGAGGCTTCGTGCATGAATGCCCTGACCAACAAATCAGCGGAGATCCGACGGCCACCAAAACATCTGTTTGCTGCCATGTAAAACTGCCCATGCGAGGCGGGCCTCCTGCGGGGAGGTCTATCGATGCGTTAACCCGCGAAGGCGGGCATTCCGCAAGACGGTCATTCCACGAGGGGCCAAGTGCAACGTGCGGATTCGCCCAGAGCCGACGCTCGCGAAGCGTTAGTTGCGGCTCAAGACCTCCGCGCGCTTCGCTTCATACTCTTCATTCGACAAAAGTCCTTCGTCGCGAAGCTGCGCGAGCAGTTGAAGCTGTCCAGTCGGGTCGACAGACGCCTTTGCCCATTGCGGCGTATTTCTGCGTGAAAGACGAACGGCTATGACTATGACAGCAACGACGACCACAACGACTACCAACGGCACTCCGGCGATGACGACAAGGTGCCATCCGGTGAGATTACCGAGCATTTTTCTCCCTATTCGGCATCTGCCGATCAACGTGACACTATCGGATTCGTTATGGATCTGATTTCAGTTCATAGATCGGAGCAACGGTCACCAAGAGGACCCAACCCAACTTTCATACAGCACAAGCTGGCGCTGAGGGTTCCCCTTGCGAGAACGTGCAGAGCGCGTGTGCGAAGTGCCTCGAAAGGGCCTCCGCACCGAACTACACGGACTAGCTGCGCGCCGCAGATTGAGGGAACCAAAGACGGGGTACCACGGCGACCGCGCGAGCGGTGATGATGGCCAGGTGAGCAAAACGACCTCCTGGACCCTGATCGCAACGATGACTGCAATCTCCGTCCTCATCCTCGGCTTCGTCGCAACCTACCGCTTCGCGATGCCACTGGTGTATCGCGGTGACATACCCACGCCGGACTACGAAGTTCAGGCACTCATCGCGGGAACCTCGATCATTGTGACTCTCACGGGCGGCGTCGCAGCCGGCATCCATGCGACGCGGCACAAAGATGACCGCAGACGAATCGTAGGCTGGGCGGCAGCGGCTCTCACCGCCGGAACCGCGCTGGGAACGATCCTCGCGTTCACGCTCAGCGCACAGTAAGACAGAAGCACCAAGGACGGTCGCCTGTCGCACCCGCGACCCTTCCGGTTGGCAGCGACGATCCACCCTTTCTGGATAGGTCACGGGCAACAAAGGATGGACTGCCAAATCCCGCCGAGCGGCGCCGTGTGGAGTACATTCGCGGAACACGGTGCACGCGCCGGTGCCAGAATGGCCGAATGACCAGCGCCGACCCATTTGCCGACAGGCGCCTTGTCCGAGAGATTCGCCGCGCCGCGGACGTGAGCGTTCCGCACAGCACATGGCCGGCAACAATTCCGGCGGTCGCCGCCGTGCTCGACTCAGGCCTGCAGCTCGGCGACGGTGTCACTTTCCTCGTCGGCGAGAACGGCAGCGGCAAATCGACGCTGATCGAAGCTGCGGCAGCGGCGTACGGACTCGGGCCGGAGGGTGGAACCGTTCATTCGGCTCACACAACTCGACAAACTGAATCACCACTTGGCGACTGGATCAGCCTCGCCAAAAAGCCTGGAGCACCGAAATGGGGCTTCTTCCTTCGCGCTGAGACGATGCACGGCTATTACACGTTTCAGGACTCCCTCGTCGGCGGTCATGATTTCCACAGCATGAGCCACGGAGAATCATTTCTGGCGGTCGCCGAGACCTACCTGACGCGCCCAGGGTTCTACTGCCTCGACGAGCCTGAAGCCGCCCTGTCGTTCAGTTCGACACTGGCGATGATCGGGGTGCTGGCCGAGGTCGTCGCGAACGGGTCCCAGGTGCTGTGCGCTACTCACTCCCCTGTGCTGGCGTCACTTCCCGGCGCAACTATCTACGAGTTCGGTGATCACGGCATCCGCCGTACAGCGTGGGAAGACCTCAACCTCGTCACGCATTGGAAGTCGTATCTGGACGGACCGGGGCGCTACCTGCGCCACGTTCTCAGCTGACGCGTCCACAACCGGGTCAAATCGCGGCCGCGAAACCCGCGCAGGTCGGCCCGACCGCTTCGGCGACATAGTCAGCGAGAGGGCGGCGCGACACACCGGCACTTGCCCAGACTCCGGCGGCCGCTGCTGCAGCGGCCAGCACGGCGAAGGCGACGGCCTGGGGAAGGAGATCCCCTGCCCCATCGCCGAGGCGCCGCGACAGAAAGTCGCGCAATACCTCGCTCTGCTTCATGAGGCGGCGAAGGCCGGATGCTTCGAGGTCATCGCGAGTGCCCATGAGGTCAACCTGGGTCAAGGCCCACGGCACTCGGCCATCGGGGTGCGCGGCCGCCACCCGGATTACAGCGTCTCGGACTGCGTCCATCGCTGGAACATCCGTGGGAGCTAGAGCGAGCTCATCCGCGAGACGCTCCAGTGTCTCGTCAACATCCACCCAGAGCACGTCAGATTTTGATCCGAAGTAGTTGAAGAACGTGTTGCGGCTTACCCCTGCTCGCTGAGCGATCTGGTCGACGGTCGTTCCCGCATAGGTCTGCTCAAGGAAGAGTTCGGCGGCGGCTTCCTCGAGGGTGCGCTTGGACGAGCGACGCGGTCGCCCGACCGGCTGAGCCTGGTTCATGTCGACTCCTTCCCCACAGAAGCGTATCTAGCCGACTCGCTTCGTGGGAAAAGGGAACAGAACAAGGCGCTACAGTGTTTATTAGACCGCGTCCAAAAACTCTTTGCGCTTCGCCGTTCATCCCCCTCAAGCTTTCAAGGATCAATCATGCATTCGTCAACCCAGCATCGTGCCCGACGGGCGCTCGCGTCTGTCGCATCGGCGACCGTGCTCGCCCTCCTTCTGGCTGGTTGCCAGGCGTCCCCGGACGCGGCATCGTCAGCGCCTGTCGAGGGCGGGACTCTGACATATGCGAGCGGTGACGCCGAACCGTCATGCCTCGACCCGCATGTTGGCGGCAACTACCCGCAGGCGCTCCTCGCAGGCCAGTTCCTCGATTCGTTGGTGTCGCGTGATGCCGACGGCGAGATCATTCCGTGGCTCGCCACCGAATGGTCCGCCTCGGAAGATCGACTCAGCTGGGAATTCACACTGAGGGACGATGTCACATTCACTGACGGCACACCGTTCAACGCAGAGGCCGTCAAGGTGAACGTTGAGCACCTCAAGGACCCAGCGACTGAGTCGTCGACCGGTTATCTTGCCCTCGGCAAGGTGGAGTCGGTCGAAGCCGTCTCGGACACAGTGGCGCGGTTCACGCTGAGCGCCCCCGACAGTGCACTGCTCGAGTCCCTCTCCATGCCGTGGCTCGCTATCGAGTCGCCGGCTGGTATTGCCCGCGGAATGGAAGAGAACTGCCAGGCGCCTATCGGCACCGGGCCGTTCATCGTCGATGAGTGGGTGAAGCAGGACCACGTCTCGCTCGTCCGCAATGACGACTACAACTCGCCGCCTGCAGACGCCAAGCACGATGGGAAGGCGTACCTCGAGGCGATCGAGTGGCGTTTCATTCCGGACTCCGCCTCGCGCTATGCCGCTCTGCAGGCAGGTCAGGTCGACGTTCTGGACAACGCGCAGCCCGACACCATCGCCTCGGCGGAGAAGACGACGACGCTGGCACACCTCGATGCACCGCGGCCAGGTGCCTCGAACCGGATCGAGCTGAACGCCGGTGCCGCACCGTTTAACGACCCGGCGGTCCGGGAAGCATTCATCCGCGCCGTCGACGTAAATGACGGCATCGAGTCGCTGTTCTTTGGTTCGGCAGAACGCTCGTACTCACCGCTGTCGAGCGTCGAGTCGGCGGGCTACTCGGACGAATCGCTGTTCGGCACCGACCTGGACGAGGCGAACACCCTGCTCGATGAGGCCGGTTGGAGCGAGAAGGACGCAGACGGCTACCGGGTGAAAGACGGCGAGCGCCTCACCCTCGACTTCCCGGTTTCCACAAACCAGTCGATCCCGGCTGAGCAGTCCCTCTTCGAGCAGATTCAGGCCACCGCGAAGCAGGCCGGTTTCGACGTGCAGCTCAGCCTTCTCGATCTGTCGAGCTGGTACGGCGTGCTCGCTGAGAACGAGTACGACCTTGTGAGCGCTCCGTACACGAAGGTCGGGCCTGACGTCCTGCGAATCCTGTACCACTCCGACGGAATCGTTCCCGCGCCGAGTGGCTACTTCGCCAACCTCTCACAGGTCAGTGATCCGCAGCTTGATGACCTGCTCACCCGGGCAAGCGAGATCTCCGACAACGACGAGCGTTCGGATCTCTACGAGCAAGCACAGAAGATCATTCTCGAGGGTTTCCACATCCTTCCGCTCTACGACCAGCAGAACCACTTCCTGCTGAGCACCGAGGTCAAGGGCACCCGCTCCATGCCCACGGTGTCGACTCCGACGTTCTATGACACCTGGCTCGCCGGCAAGTAAAGTCGAGCGCTCGAGGAGTCGCCGCGTTTCGCGGTGGCTCCTCGTTCAGCTCGGTGGCGCCGTCTTCGTGTTGTGGGCCGTGGCGACCCTCACCTTCTTCGCCATCCGCCTGATCCCCGGCGATCCGGCTGAGGCCGTCCTCGGTGGCCCAGGTTCCCAGGCTTCTCAGGAAACGCTTGACCAGGTTCGGCGCGAGTACGGACTCGACCTCCCTCTCGTCACGCAGTACCTCCAGGCACTCGGCCGACTCCTCGCAGGCGACCTGGGCTCCTCATACGCGCTTAAGGTACCCGTCGCCGATCTGCTCGGCGCCCAAATCGGCGGCACACTCCTGCTTGCGCTCTTCGCACTCGCGCTGGCCTGGCTGTGCGCGCTCGCCCTCTCCCTCTGGTCAACCGGCGGGAGCCGCACCGCCGCTTCCGTCGGACAGGGCATCGAACTCACCAGCGCCGCACTGCCCCACTTCTGGCTCGCCACAGTGCTGATCGCTATCTTCAGCACCACCCTCGGCTGGTTGCCTCCGGTCTCCACGGGAGGAGCCGCTGGCATCATCCTGCCCGTTCTCACCCTCGCCATCCCGCTCGCCGGATTCCTCGCCCAGGTCATGCGCGAGACGCTCCTCGACACGCTCGACGCCCCATTCATCGTCTCGGCGCGAGCACGCGGCGAAAGCGAGCGAGGCATCCGTCTTCGCCATGCCCTCCGACACGCGAGTCTTCCGGCCATCAGCCTGTCTGGCTGGGCTCTTGGTTACCTCATCTCGGGCGCCGTTGTCGTCGAGACGATCTTCGCGAGGCCGGGCCTGGGTCGCACACTTCTTCAGGCAGTCACACTTCGTGACGTCCCAGTCGTCACCGGCGTTGTCCTGTTGGTCGCGTTTGTCTACATTGTGATGACGATTCTGACGGATGCCGCCTCCCGGCTCGCAGATCCACGCCTGCGTAGTGCGGAGACCAGGCGATGAGCGAACTCGACCTGCGGACGGCTGCGGCGAGCGCCACACACGTCCGCCGAGTGCGCCTGAGCGTCGGTGAAGTACTCGCCAGCCTCTTCGTGCTCTTCCTCGTGGTGGCGACAATCGCCCCCGGCGTGCTCTCCTCCATCGATCCGAACGCCATCTCCGCGAAGGAAGCGTTTGAGAGCCCGTCGACCGACCACTGGTTCGGCACAGATGAATCCGGCAGGGACATCTACAGCCGAGTGGTAGCTGGAACCTCAACCTCACTCCTCATCGGCATTTCCGCGACAGCCATCGGCCTCACCCTCGGACTGATCCTCGGAGTGCTCGCGGGCTTCGGCGGACGGGCACTCGACTTCACCGTCAACCGCGTCATCGAGGTGCTCTTCGCCTTCCCCGGTCTCCTCCTCGCGCTTCTCGTCATCGTGATCGCCGGCCCAGGGCCCGTGACGGCAACCATCGCCGTCGGCCTGTCAACAGCGCCAGGGTACGCGCGCATCATCCGCGGCCAGCTGATCAGCATCAGGTCATCCGGCTACGTCGAGGCGGCCCGCGTACTCGGCCACGGTCGGTGGCGCGTCCTCACCCGTCACATCCTGCCCAACGCCCTTGCCCCTCTCGTTGTCCTCGCTACCCTCGGCGTCGGCCAGGCTGTGGTCTGGGCCGCTGCACTCAGCTATCTCGGTCTCGGAGCCCAACCACCGGCTGCGGAGTGGGGCGCCATGCTGTCCGCCGGCCGCACCTACATCGGTACCGCGTGGTGGCTCACCGTCTTCCCCGGCCTGATGATCGTGCTCACCACCATCGCCACAACAGTGCTCGGCCGAAGCCTCACTCGACGAACGGCGGCAAACGCGTGAACTCCCCACTGCTCTCCGTCGACAACCTGTCCGT
Source organism: Mycetocola zhadangensis (assembly GCF_003668565.1). GTDB lineage: Bacteria > Actinomycetota > Actinomycetes > Actinomycetales > Microbacteriaceae > Mycetocola_A > Mycetocola_A zhadangensis. The sequence continues at coordinate 744,257 of NZ_RCWJ01000001.1, read as the reverse complement.
CTCGTTCGGCGACAACACTGTGGTCCACGACCTCAGCTTCTCCGTGAACCCCGGCGAGTGCGTCGCGATTGTCGGTGAATCGGGTTCGGGCAAGAGCGTCACCGCTCGCTCGCTGCTCGGCCTGGCTGGCGCCCGCTCGCGGGTCTCCGCATCGACCCTCAGCCTCAACGGCAGGGACCTCAGCACCGCCTCAGACCGTGACTGGCGACGCATCCGCGGATCGCAGGTCGGTCTTGTCCTCCAGGATGCCCTCGTTTCCCTCGACCCGCTGCGCCCGATCGGCCGAGAGATCGGCGACGCCCTCCGGCTGCACGGTGGCCTGTCGGCGCTCGCGGCCCAGACCCGAGTGCTCGAGGTTCTCAGCCAGGTCGGCATGCCGTATCCCGAACGCGCCGTATCCCAGCGCTCAGGTGACCTCAGCGGCGGCCTTCGCCAGCGCGCCCTCATTGCCGCAGCTCTCGCCCTTCACCCGCCGCTCCTGATCGCCGATGAACCAACAACCGCTCTCGACGTCACCATCCAGGCCCGCATCCTCGACCTGCTCGCCGAGATCAAGGCCAATGGCACCGGGATCCTGCTGATCAGCCATGACCTGGCCGTCGTCAGCGCGGTCGCTGACCGCGTCCTCGTCATGAAAGACGGTCGCATTGTCGAATCCGGCGATACACGCACCCTGCTGAACCACCCACGCGAGGAGTACACACAGCGCCTGATCGCCGCCGTTCCCACCGACAAACCCCGGGGTACCCAGCTGGTGCCGGGCGCGCCGGCCGTTCGCACCCCGCCGACACTTCGAACGACGGATGCCATCACGCCGGTTCTCGAGGCGCGGTCACTTGTCAAGACGTTCCCGGCACCAGGCGGTCGGTTCCGTGCCGTGAACGGTGTCTCGTTCGACCTGGCTCGCGGCGAAACCCTGGGACTCGTCGGCGAGTCAGGGTCTGGCAAAACAACGGTTGCCCGACTGGTCCTCGCGCTCAGCACACCGGACGAGGGCAGTGTGCTGCTCGATGACCGTCCGTTCTCAGAACTCCGCGAGCGCGACCGGAGACCGTTGCGTCGGCGTATCGGAGCGATCTACCAGGACAGCCTGAGCTCATTCGATCCGCGGATGAGTGTCCGGCGCATTCTCACGGACGCGCTCGACACGGCACCGGCGGACGACCGCTCAAGCGTCGCCGAACTCCTCGACTCCGTTGGGCTGGCGCAGAGCGTCGCGAGCACCCGCCCTCTCCTGCTGTCCGGAGGCCAGCGCCAGCGGGTGTCGATTGCCCGCGCCCTCGCCGCACGCCCCGAGCTGATCGTCTGCGACGAGCCAGTGTCTGCGCTCGACGTCACCGTCCAGGCCCAGGTCCTCGATCTACTCGACCGGCTGCAGGCTGAACGCGGCCTCAGCTACCTGTTCATCTCCCATGATCTGGGCGTCGTACGCCACATGAGCGACCGGATAGCCGTAATGAAGGACGGGCGCATCGTTGAGACCGGAAACGCGACAGACGTTTTCGACAACCCGCAGCATCCGTACACCGCTCGACTCGTCGCTGACGCACCCCGACTGGCCTCGCACTCGGCCTGACTGCCCGACGATAAGTCTCGGCTCCGGTAGCATTAACCGTTCCCGACACTCAGGCACGTACACACGGTGCCGCCCATATCGAACCGGAGTTACCCATGACCTCATCAGTTCCAGACAAGCCCGTACTCGAGGGCCTCGAGGCAAAATGGGGGCCGGCATGGGAGGCAAACGGCACCTATAGCTTCAACCGCCCTGCCGCGCTCGAGGGTGGCCGCGACTGCGTCTACTCGATCGACACGCCGCCGCCGACCGCATCAGGTTCGCTGCACATCGGGCACGTTTTCAGCTACACCCACACCGACGTGGTTGCGCGCTTCCAGCGCATGCAGGGCAAGCAGGTCTTTTACCCGATGGGCTGGGACGACAACGGTCTGCCCACCGAGCGTCGTGTGCAGAACTACTACGGCGTTCGCTGCGACCCGACACTCCCCTACGACCCGGACTTCGTGCCACCGTTTGAGGGCGGCGACAACAAGAGCTCAAAGGCCGCGGACCAGAAGCCGATCTCACGACGCAACTTCATCGAGCTCTGCGAAACGCTGACGATCGAAGATGAGAAGCAGTTCGAGGCGCTGTGGCGCACCCTTGGCCTCTCGGTGGACTGGAAGCAGTCGTACCGCACGATCGGAAACGACTCCATCCGCACCAGCCAGCTCGCTTTCGTGCGCAACATCGAGCGTGGCGAGGCATACCAGGCCATGGCGCCGACGCTGTGGGATGTGACATTCCGCACGGCTGTTGCGCAGGCCGAACTCGAAGACAAGGAACAGCCGGCCGCGTACCACCGTCTCGCCTTCGCGAAGCCAGACGGCGGCACCATCGAAATCGAAACCACCCGTCCCGAGCTGCTCCCAGCCTGTGTCGCCCTTGTCGCGCACCCCGACGACGAGCGCTACCAGCAGTACTTCGGCACGACAGTGAAGACACCACTGTTCGGCGTTGACGTTCCCGTTCTAGCCCATCACCTCGCCCAGCCTGACAAAGGAGCGGGCATCGCCATGATCTGTACGTTCGGTGACGTCACCGACGTGGTCTGGTGGCGCGAGCTTGATCTGCCCAACCGCACCATCATGGGTCGGGACGGTCGCATCATTAGTGAAGCACCGGATGTCATTACGAGCGAAGAAGGACAGTCCGCGTACCGCGAACTGGCCGGCAAAACCGTCTTCAGCGCCAAGCAGGCCGTCGTTGCGCTGCTCAAGGAGTCCGGTGACCTTCTCGGAGACCCCAAGCCGATCACCCACGCCGTCAAGTTCTTCGAAAAGGGCGACAAGCCGCTCGAGATCGTGTCCACCCGCCAGTGGTACATCAAGAACGGTGCCCGCGACGAGGAGCTTCGTGCCCGCCTGATCGAACTCGGCAATGAACTCGATTGGCACCCCGACTTCATGCGGGTGCGGTACGAGAACTGGGTCGGCGGGCTGACCGGCGACTGGCTGATCTCGCGCCAGCGTTTCTTCGGCGTGCCCATCCCGCTCTGGTACCCACTCGACGCCGACGGCAACCCGGTCTACGACTCCCCCATTGTTGCTGCAGAGGCGTCGCTTCCGGTCGACCCGTCCAGCGACACCGCCCCCGGGTTCGAGGAATCGCAGCGCAACCAGCCCGGTGGCTTCATCGGCGAACTCGACGTCATGGACACCTGGGCCACATCGTCGCTCACCCCGCAGCTTGCCGGTGGCTGGGAGCGCGACCCTGAGCTGTGGAACCTTGTGTTCCCGTACTCCATGCGTCCGCAGGGACAGGACATCATCCGCACCTGGCTGTTCTCCACCATGCTGCGTTCGGTGCTCGAGTACAACGAGAAGCCGTGGGAGCACGCCGCTCTTTCCGGTTGGATCCTCGACCCCGACCGCAAGAAGATGTCGAAGTCCAAGGGCAACGTCGTTACCCCTGCTGACATCCTGGAGAAGCACGGTTCGGATGCTGTTCGGTACTGGGCGGCATCGTCTCGCCTCGGCACCGACGCAGGTTTCGACCCGCAGAACCCGACGCAGATCAAGATCGGGCGCCGTCTCGCGATCAAGGTGCTCAACGCATCCAAGTTCATCCTGAGCTTCGATGCTGCTGCTGACGCCGAGGTGACCGAGGCGATCGACCTGAGCATGCTCGCGACGTTGCGCACCGTTGTTGCTGACGCGACGAGTGCGTTCGAGTCCTACGACCACGCTCGTGCACTTGAGACGGCCGAGTCGTTCTTCTGGACGTTCTGCGACGACTACCTCGAACTGGTGAAGGAGCGCGCATACGACGTCGCCAACCCTGGCCAGGCATCCGCCGTCGCCGCACTGCGCGAGGCCCTGAGCGTCCTGCTCCGCCTGTTCGCACCGTTCATCCCGTTTGCTGTCGACGAGGCCTGGTCCTGGTGGAACGAGGGCTCCGTGCACTCGGCGTCCTGGCCCACCGTCGATGAGCTGACCCCTGAAGGCGACGCCGAACTTCTGGTCCTGGCCGGTCAGGCTCTGACAAGCATCCGTCGCGCCAAGACCGACGCGAAGGCGTCGCAGAAGGCGACACTGACTGAGGCGACGATCACGGGCACGAGCGAACAGATTGCCCTCCTGACCGCGGCAGAATCCGATCTCAAAGCGGTCGGACGTATCGTTAGACTCAGGTTCACCCCGGCGGACGAGCTCACGGTCACCGGAGTCGAATTTGCCCCGGTCGACGCCCCAGCGCCGAACGAGAGTTAGGGAGAAGCAATGACGTTCGAGATTCGACCGGCTCACGACCGCGACTTCTTCAATTGGCTGCCTCTCTTCGCTAGCTACGGCGACTTCTACGGCACTCCGGTGCCCGATGAGAAGGCGCTGCTGGTGTGGAGCTGGATCACCGACAATGCGCACGGTGTTTCCGCTCTGGTTGCGCAGGACGCCGACGGGTCGCTCGTCGGCCTCGCCCACTACCGCACCTTCGCGCGACCGCTGGCCGGCGGCACAGGAGTTTACCTCGACGACCTGTTCGTCGCTCCTGATGCACGCGGCAAAGGCATCGCCACCGCCCTAATCGAGCAGGTCACGGACATCGCGCGGTCACAGGGTGCGACGATCGTGCGCTGGATCACAGCTCCGGACAATGATGAGGCGCAGATCCTCTACGACAAGGTCGCGAATCGCACGGAATGGGTGACCTACGACCTCAAGGTACAGGGGTAGCGTCATGCAACTCGGAACGCGCTGGTCGGTTGGGGACACACCGCCCGCTGGACTGTCCGAGGTCGTCGTCGCTGCCGTGAAGACGGTCGAGGACGAACTCGTCGCTGAGGATGTCGACACGACAGGTTGGCGATGGACTCTCACCTGGCTTGAACGCTTGCCGATCGTCGAGCTCGACGATGGCACGATCATCACGTTCAACCCGTCGACGGGCTCGGCAACGATCCGTCAGCATGACGACGCCACCGAGGACGACGAAGAGTAGCAAGAGACTCTCGAGGTAAGTCGATTCTGTTACTTGCGGGCGAGAATCTCGCCGTGCGGCATGGCATACCACCCGCGATCGTCGCCAACCCATTCGGTCCACGCCGCTGATATCTCGTTGAGCTCAGCCTGGGAGGCTGCGCCGGTTTCGATCGATTGCTCGGCGAAGCTGGACTCAACGGCTCGATCCGCCCAAGCGCTCCCCCACCAGTCGCGATCCGCATCCGTGGAGAAGCACCAGATCGACGCCGAGCTCTCGACGTGGGTGAAGCCGGCCTCCATGGCCCAGGCCTTGAGCGACCGCCCTGCGTTGGGCTCGCCAGCGTTCGACCGGGCCAGAGACTGGTACACGCGCATCCACGTGTCCAGCCCTCGCAGGAGCGGGAACCAGCTGGCAGCACCATAGATGACGTCCCGAGCCGCGACGATGCCGCCCGGCTTGACCACTCGGCGCATCTCGCGGAGAACAGCAACGGGATCCCCGACGTGCTGAAGCACCTGGTGTGCGTGCACGATGTCGAATGTGTCATCCGGGTAGTCGAGCGCGTACGCGTCTCCGGGCACAAAGTCGACGTTCATGACGCCGCTGTCGCGCGCGAGCGTTGAGGCTGAAATGCAGACGTCGCTCGACGCGTCCATTCCGATAACGGATCCGGGGTTGATGCGTTCGGCAATGTCCAGGGTGATCGTTCCGGGCCCACTACCAACGTCAAGCACCTGAACGCCAGGCACGAGGTAGGGCGCGAGGTATGCCGCGGAGTTGTCAACGGTACGCCAGCTGTGCGTCCGCAGGACGCTTTCATGATGTCCCAGCGTGTAGCGCTCTGAAATTGCCATAGCTCAAGCCTATGCGTGCCGGGAGCCTGCACACGCCCACATGACAGCCCTGGGTAGTGATGCCTCGTGTGTCAGCGGTTCGCCTGTGAAGGTATTCGTCGGTTGCGAATCATGATGAGCACTGCGGGGACGAGAACCAGGCCGAGGACAATGACGAAGCTCCAGGTGCCCAGTGTTTGGCTGAGCGCGAAGCTGCCGACGACGAGGAAGCCTGCGCCGCTGCTCCGCATTGCGACGGAACCTGGCGGGATGATCGGCGGACTCCGGACGAACGGGATTCTCGTGTCGGGATTGGCGCGAAAGACCCTTGTCAATGACGCCATAAAGAGCACGGCACCGACGGTCGACGAGACCCACCCGAAAACGTCCAGGGCGTCGAGGCTAGGAATGGTTCGCACCTTCGTTCTTTCTCAGATCTTCGGCGAACATCACAATGATGCCGCTAGGCCCGCGGACGTAGGACAGCTTGTAAACGTCCTCGTAAGTCGCCACACCGCGTAGCGGATGACAGTCGTGCTTCGCCGCGATCTCCAACGCCTGATCGATGTCGTCGACGGAAAACGCGACACGGTGCATGCCGATTTCGTTCGGACGAGTGGGACGCGTCTCGATAGCTTCGGGGTGGATGTACTCGAAAAGCTCAAGACGCCCCTGACCGTCCGGCGTTTGCAGCATCGCAATCTTGGCGTGGTTGCCATCGAGACCCACAGCGGTATCGGCCCACTCACCACTGACCGTGTCACGGCCGATGACCGTGAGACCGAGGTCGGTGAAGAAGGCGATTGTTGCTTCGATGTCGCGAACCGCGATGCCGACGTTCTCCAGATGTATGGCCATGAGCTGCACGCTATCAAGCCCTGACGTGTTCGCTCCAGTGCGCGGAACAGTCCGCTCTCAGAAACTGTCCGCGCGACGACCGATCGCCAGCAGACCCCATCGAGGTGACCCCTCGGCAGTCTGGAGTGCGGTTAGGCCGACTTTTCCTGGCGACGAGCCTTGTGGGGAACGATCGTCGGTGCTGCGTTCTCGAGCACCGATTCGCGAGTGATGATGACCCGAGCGACCTCTTCGGTCGACGGCACCTCAAACATGACCGGGCCGAGCACCTCTTCGAGGATGGCCCGGAGACCACGGGCACCGGTCTTTCGGAGAACCGCGAGGTCTGCAATTGCTTCGAGGGCGCTCTGCTCGAACTCGAGCTCAACACCGTCGAGCTCGAACATGCGCTGATACTGCCGAACCAATGCGTTCTTCGGCACCGTGAGGATTTGCATGAGAGCGGTTTGGTCAAGCGGAGTGACCGTGGTGACAACGGGCAGACGGCCGATGAACTCGGGGATCAGTCCGAACTTGTGCAGGTCTTCGGGGAGAACCTCGCTGAAGAGGTTCATGTCGTCGCCCTTGGAGTGCAGCGGAGCACCGAAGCCGATGCCCTTCTTGCCTGCACGGGACGAGATGATCTCCTCGAGTCCGGCGAAAGCGCCGGCGACGATGAAGAGGACGTTCGTCGTGTCGATCTGAATGAATTCCTGGTGAGGGTGCTTACGTCCGCCCTGCGGAGGAACCGAAGCGACAGTGCCCTCAAGGATCTTCAGGAGAGCTTGCTGAACGCCCTCGCCCGAGACGTCGCGGGTGATCGACGGGTTCTCAGCCTTGCGGGCGATCTTGTCGACCTCGTCGATGTAAATGATGCCGGTCTCAGCGCGCTTGACGTCGTAGTCGGCAGCCTGGATGAGCTTGAGGAGAATGTTTTCGACGTCTTCGCCGACGTATCCTGCTTCGGTCAACGCTGTGGCGTCTGCCACAGCGAATGGCACGTTCAGCCGCTTGGCGAGAGTCTGCGCCAAATAGGTCTTGCCACAGCCGGTCGGACCGATGAGCAGGATGTTGCTCTTCGCGATCTCGATGTCGTCGCTGATGGAATCCGCGCTCGTGAGTGTCGACCGAGCACGAGTGCGCTTGTAGTGGTTGTACACCGCGACCGAGAGGGCCTTCTTCGCCGGCTCCTGGCCGATGACGTATTCTTCGAGGAAGTTGAAGATCTCGCGCGGCTTTGGCAGTTCGAACTCCGTCGCAGCGACCTCGCCAGCTTCGGCGAGACGCTCTTCGATGATCTCGTTACAGAGCTCGACGCATTCGTCGCAAATATAAACGCCTGGGCCAGCAATGAGCTGCTGAACCTGCTTCTGACTCTTGCCACAAAAGGAGCACTTGAGCAGGTCGGCGCTCTCACCGATTCGTGCCATCAGCTTTTTCTCCTCTTCTGGCTGTCCGCGTACTCGAGCCTAACCCGAACATGAGACATCGGGGTGTATCCGGCGCGCGGGGGGTCACAATCGCTCTTCGCGGGGAGCGAAAGAAAGATGGGACCCGAGAGCGTGTCTCGGGTCCCATCTTGTGAATCACTGGTTGTTAGGCACCCTTGACGAGAGCCGGCAGGCTCTTGCGGCTGGTGAGAACCTGGTCGATCAGACCGTAGTCGAGCGCCTCTGCTGCCGAGAGGATCTTGTCGCGGTCGATGTCTTTGTTGACCTGCTCGACTGTGCGGTTGGACAGCGCCGAGAGGGTTTCCTCGAGCCAGACACGCATGCGAAGGATCTCCGCCGCCTGGATCTCGATGTCGGATGCCTGCCCCTGTCCGGCCTGGCCGACAGACGGCTGGTGGATGAGGATGCGGGCGTTGGGAAGCGCGAGACGCTTTCCGGGTGTCCCCGCAGCAGTGAGCACGGCGGCAGCCGAAGCCGCCTGGCCGAGAACGACCGTCTGAATGTGCGGACGGATGTACTGCATCGTGTCGAAGATCGCCGTCATCGCCGTGAACGATCCGCCGGGAGAGTTGATGTACATGACGATGTCGCGGTCAGGGTCCATGCTCTCGAGAACGAGAAGCTGGGCCATGACGTCGTCAGCGGATGCGTCGTCGATCTGCACACCGAGGAAGATGATGCGGTCCTCGAAGAGCTTCGCGTATGGGTCCTGGCGCTTGTAGCCGTACGCCGTGCGCTCCTCGAAGCTGGGGAGGATGTATCGCGAGTTCGGCATGGCCGCCGCGGTCTGGGCGAGGTTACCTGCTGCGCGGAATGTAGGGGTTTCCATAGTCATTTTCCTTTAATCTCTCAGCGCTTAGCTCGCATCGGTGCCGCCGCCGCCGGCGACGTCCGTTGCAGATTCGCGGATGTGATCGACGAAACCGTATTCGAGGGCTTCCTGTGCGGTGAACCAGCGGTCGCGGTCGCCGTCAGCGTTGATCTGCTCGACGGTCTTACCGGTCTGCGCCGCTGTGATCTCAGCGAGGCGCTTCTTCATGTCGAGGATGAGCTGGGCCTGCGTCTGGATGTCGCTCGAGGTTCCACCGAAGCCACCGTGCGGCTGGTGCAAAAGCACACGGGCGTTCGGCGTGATGTACCGCTTGCCCTTGGTGCCCGCCGTCAGGAGCAGCTGACCCATCGATGCGGCCATTCCGATTCCGACGGTGACGATGTCGTTCGGCACGAACTGCATGGTGTCGTAGATGGCCATGCCCGCGGTGATCGATCCGCCCGGAGAGTTGATGTAGAGGTAGATGTCACGCTTCGAGTCCTCAGCCGCGAGCAGCAACAGCTTCGCGGCGATCTCGTTGGCGTTCTCATCGCGTACTTCTGCGCCGAGCCAGATGATGCGATCCTTCAGCAGTCGGTCAAAAACACTGTTCGGCAGTGCCAGTTCGGCCATGTCGCGCTCCATTTCAGTTGTTGCGTGTAATCGAATCTATCGGAGGTGCATCGTGACTTCGGCTCTGTTCGCCGTGGGCAGATATCCCGTGGCCCGGCGCCCGTCACTGTAGGAACTGAACTCGCCATTAGACAAAACGACGGATGCCCCGGAAAAGTTTCCGGGGCATCCGTCGTAAGTGCGAAAGCGGGGACTACTTCTTGGCCTTCTTGGCCGGGGCTTCGTCAGCCTCGACAGCGGAGTCAGCGTCAGCCTCGTCTGCGGCAGCTTCGTTTTCGTCAGCTTCATCCTCGTCAGTCGGGATGAATCCGCTGAGGTCGACGGCGTTACCGGCGGTGTCGACAACCTTGGTCTTGCCGAGAACGACGGCGAGGGCCTTGTTGCGGGCAACCTCTCCGACCATGGCAGGAATCTGCTGGTTCTCGTCGAGGACCTTGATGAACTCGCCCGGCTCCATGCCGTACTGAGCTGCGCCCTGGATCAGGTACTGGGTGAGCTCGTCCTGGCTGACCTGGACCTTCTCTGCCTCAGCGATCGTGTCGAGGAGAAGCTGCTGCTTGAACGTTGCCTCGCTCGAGGTCCTGACCTCCGCGCGGTGCTCGTCGTCTTCGAGACGGCCTTCGCCCTCGAGGTGACGGTGCACCTCGTCTTCAACGAGCTTCTCCGGAACGGGGATCTCGACGAGCTCGACGAGCTTTTCGATGAGCTTGGTGCGCGCCTCGGTGCCCTGGCCGAATGCCTTCTGGCGAGCGGCCTGCTCCTTGAGGCTCTCGGTCAGCTCGGCGATGGTGTCGAACTCGCTGGCGATCTGAGCGAAGTCGTCGTCGGCGGTCGGAAGCTCGCGCTCCTTGACGGCACCAACGGTGACGGTGATCTCAGCGGTCTCGCCCTCGTGGTCTCCGCCGAGCAGCGGAGCGCTGAACGTGGTGACCTCGCCGGCAGTGAGGGACTCGAGAACCTCGTCGATGCCCTCGATGAGGTCTCCTGAACCGACCTCGTAGGAGATGCCTGACGCGGTGTCGACCTCTTCACCGTTGATGGTTGCAACGAGGTCGATCTGAACGAAGTCGCCCTTGGTTGCGGGACGGTCAACCGTGACGAGCGTGCCGAAACGGGTGCGGAGCTTGTTGAGTTCTTCCTCAACGTCTGCGTCGGTGACCTCGGCCTCAGCGACCTCGATGGTGATGTCGTCGTATGCGGGGAGAGTGATCTCGGGGCGAACGTCAACCTCGATGGCCAGCTGCAGGTCTCCGGAGAAGTCCTTGTCGCTTGGCCACTCAACGATGTCTGCCTCGGGGCGACCAAGCGTGCGAATGCCGTGCTCTTCGATCGCTGCACGGTAGAAGCCGTCGAGGCCTTCGTTGACCGCGTGCTCGAGAACGGCACCCTTGCCCATGCGCTGGTCGATGATCGCCGGCGGAACCTTGCCCTTGCGGAATCCGGGAATGTTGACCTGCTCGGCGATGTGGCCGTATGCGTGGGTGATGCTCGGCTTCAGGTCTTCGGGTGTCACCGAAATGGCAACCTTGACGCGGGTGGGGCTGAGCTGTTCGACCGTGGATTTCACGTTGGTGTGTTCTCCTGATGTTGTGGATTTTTCCTCGATCTGAGGAGTTTCGGATTGTCGGGGCGACAGGATTCGAACCTGCGACCTCCCGGTCCCAAACCGGGCGCTCTACCAAGCTGAGCTACGCCCCGGTAATTTCTACCGGTGATGAACAATTCACACGATGACTCTCGTCGCTGTGTGGAAGGCCTCGGATAGTCTAATGCACGGATGCCGGACAATTCCGCCCACCGAGTGCGTGCACAAAGCACCCTCAAACGTGTACTACGATATTCGAGTGCCGGTTCTCCGGCTCAGGATCACAACTGAAATACCGAAGTTTCGGCAAGTAATGCGCCGAATTCGGGGCTGTAGCTTAGTGGTAAAGCCTCTGTCTTCCAAACAGATGATGCGAGTTCGATTCTCGTCAGCCCCTCCAAATTCCCATCCCGCCCGCACGACGAAGGCGAAGCCATGAAGTTGCTCCGCCCGTACTCCCTCTGGACTACAGCCGGTGTGGTTCTTTTCGTGCTCGCCGGCTTCGCGCTGGCGACAGGCCGATTCGGGCCAGGCGTCATGATCATGGCCGGTTCGGCACTGTGCCTCGGCACCGGCATGGCCTCGCACAAACGGTGGATCAAGAAAAACGGTTCGGCCTAAACCGAATCCGCGTCCAGCGATTCCGCGTGGTGCCGCGAGTGTTCCAGGTAGATCTCCGCATTCCGACGGATGCCATCAATCTCGTCCTCTGTCAGCTCACGTCGAACCTTTCCCGGCACCCCGGCGACGAGAGAGCGCGGCGGAATCACAGCGCCGGACAGCACGACCGCTCCCCCGGCGATCAGGCACTCGTCTCCGATCACCGCGCCGCTCAGGACGACGGCGCCCATCCCAACGAGCACCGTGTCGCCAATGGTGCAGCCGTGCACCACAGCGTTATGACCAACGGAGACACCTTTTCCGATCACAACGGGTGACGACGAGTCGACGTGCACCGCGACCCCGTCCTGAATGTTGCTGCCCTCCCCGAGCTCGATTGACGCCGAGTCGCCGCGGAGCACTGCGTTGTACCAAACGCTCGACGCCGACCCCAGCGTCACGTTGCCGATAATGCGGGCGCCAGGGGCGATGAATGCCGTCTCGGCGATCGTGGGGCCGTCGATGCCAGTAAGAGTGAGGATGGTTGCGGAACTGTCGCTCGTCATGTCGTCACACTATCGCGGAGCGGTTCGTGCACACCGGGTACTTTTCTCCACCGATTCAAAATGAGCACACACCGCGGCACAAGCTCTGCCACAATCGGGCCATGTCTTCGACCCCGGGTTCCCCTCCGCCGTCTGCATTCCCCGACTTTCCGGTGCCCGGCATTGCGGCTGGCCCGACCGGCATCTGGCCAGCACGGCCTGAATTCCTCACGGATTCAGCCCTGTGCCCGTCATGTTTCAGTTCGCTGGCGGGTGCCTCTTTCTCTCCGGGCGCTGACCAGTCGCCCGGCCCGGTATGCGGCAACTGCGGTCTCGACCTCTCCGGCGCCGAAGCATCCGAGGTTTTCCGGTCGGGTAACGACATAGTCTCCGCCGAAAGGAAGAGGCAGCAACTCCTCCGACAAATGCGTGCAAACCAGGCCGATCGCGAGATGGCGCGTGCGCGAGCGGCGGCCCACACGATGGCCGTGCGGAACTCCGCCGCGTACTACCCGGCACCGCATCATGCGGTACCGCAGCACAACGCGGCCCAAAATTTTGCACCGCAGAATGTCGCACAGCAACATGTGGCACAGCAGACCGTTGCACCACAGGGTGCTGCACCGCTGAGCGCCTGGTATCCGGAGCATCCGCCCGCGCCTCCAGCGGCCGCCTCGACCGAGCCAGCCCGACCACGACGTTCGGGCATTCAAATCCTCATGCTCACGGTCGGCGTCATCCTCGTCTCCATCATGGCGATCTTCTTTGTGCTGCTCGCCTACCTGATTGCAAGTCTCGAGGTTCGATCCGTGCTCACAGCGGTAGCGAGCGTCGCCGTGTTCGGGATCGCCTGGCTCCTGCACAGACGAAGACTCTCGGGAACCGCGCAGGGAATCGCGGCCCTGGCCGTTGTTCTGCTCCTGCTCGACCTGTGGATCATCCGCGCCAACGATCTGTTCGGCTCCGGCGGCGTGGACGGTTGGCTCTACTCCGGACTCGCCACGGGCATTTTCGCGACCCTCCTCGCTGTTGGGATTCGCGCTCTTCCGCTTCGAACCCTCAGCCTCTCGGCCGTGTTGCTGGCACCGTTCGGTGTCTTCGCCCTCACCCTCGGCATCCTGAGGGATGCGGCACCGACCACACCGGTCTGGGCAGCGCTCACCGCGGTCGGAGCAGCAGCACTTTCATGGCCGTTGATCCGCTTCGGCCCGATCGAGAGGGGCGTCGTTCGGGCGCTCGGAGTCGTCGCGGCGACATTCGCGATTCTTCCTGCGGCGATCGCGTTCCCCGGGCCGGTCGCTGGCCCTGTCATCTCTCTCACCTTGCTGGCATTCGTCTGGCTGGGTCATCTCCTCGTGTCGCCATTCCAAACTGCACCGGCGACGGCGCCCGCTGCGAACGTACCGGGCTCAAAAGCGCCGCAGGTGGCGTCGCCGGTGGCGCCACCAGCCACCTCGGTGATGCAGTTGCTGATCGCACTGGGGCTTGGATTCACCGTTGCCGCTGTGGGTCCAGCCGTGTGGCTTCGTCTCCCGGAGCTGAGCGCGACGCTGTGGGCACCAGCCGTGCTCGCGATGCTCGGCGCCGTCATACTCGCAGCCATCGCCCGACTGCCGCAGCTGGCGGCTCGATCGGGGCTTCTCAGCGCGGCGACCGTGGTACCGCTCAGCGTCGGCGCTCTGGCGACCCTTCCGGCCATCTGTGTCACGTTCGGCCAGTTCGCAGCGATTTTGAGCGTGCGAGAGTTCAGCCTCGCCGTCACCGACAACCTCCCCCTGGTGCTGCCTGATTCCCGGTGGACCGTGGTTCTGGGCCTCGTCCTCGTTACTGTGCTTATGGCATCCGCTCTCGCAATTCTGGGTCGCCTTCGCGGCACAGGATGGGTACCGGCCGCGCTCGGCGGGCTCGGACTGGTCGCCCTGTGTTTCGCCCTGTCAACGCCAACCCTGGCCGGCTTCGGTTTTCTCGCCCTTGCTGCCGGGGCGCTGGTCGCCACCTCCTCGCGGCGACTGCCCAAGCCCTACCGGATCGTCGCAGCGGCCACGGTTGCGCTCGCAACCCCCGGTGTCTTCTTCGTCGGTTTGACGAGCACCGTGACGTTCCCGTTGGCGGTGCTCGCCACTCTCGCGATTGTGATTGTGTTCCGGCAGGTTGTCGGCGGGGCGGCGCGGGCGGCGCGATGGCTCACTCCCCTGCTCGTTGCGGTGGCGATCACCGTTCTGCTTGGCAGTGTGCGGCTGGTCGCCGACTGGTTCGAAACCGTCACGGGAACGACGACGGCGCACGCGCTGCCTGCCCTTTCGGTCTCGTTCTGCGCCCTCGCGATACTCCTCGCAATCCCGCTGACAGCGCGTGTGTTCAGCCGCGCCGAATCAGCAACGGCAGGGGCCGTTACGGTTATTCCGCTTGCCGCTGGCCTTCTCGAACTCTCGTTCCGAATTGGCACGGATGCTGTGCCATTCCTTGTGATCTGCGGAATCGCCGCGGGTGCAGCGGTGCTCTGGCAGGTTGTGCGTGGCGTGGCGGCATGGCCAGAGCGGTATGTGGCGGCGCTCGTTGCGCCGGCGCTAGCCGTGATCTTCGCCGCCGTGTTGTGGGATCAATTCGACTCTCCCCGGGCACCTGTGGCCGCAGCCGCCGCCGTCGTCGTGCTCGCTGGTGCTGCGCTTGTCCTGTTCCGCCCGGAAGAACTGCCCGGTCGTTCGCCACGCTTTCGCCCTAATCAGCTGGCGCGAATCGCCTGGGACGTCGCACTCGGTTTCTGCGCGGCGGCCCTCATCGTGCGCGCGGTGCCCTCGAACGACCTCGGATGGGCAATTCTTCTGCTCCTCGCGGTCGCGGCCGTGATTGTAGCGAGCGGTGATGGTGGAGTCGTCCGAGGCTCCCGCCCCCGGCGCCACATCGCCTGGGTGGGCCTTCCTCTCGCGGTGGGTTCGCTGTGGATGGCGCTCATCCGCGCCGATGTGACCGGCATCGAGTTTTACACGTTGCCCGTGGCCGGGCTGCTCCTCACGATCTTCGGGCTTATTGTGATGCGACGCGAGCCGACGGCGAACGCAACCGGACGCACCGTGTTGTTTGCGGCGGCTCTCTCGATTGCCCTTCTTCCGACCGCTCTGGCTTCAGACCCCAACGAACCACTGCGAGGAGTATTGGTTGTCGCCGCAGCGGCAGGCCTCCTCATCGGTGGTCCGTTCCTGCCGTCCGCCTTCCGAGGCACCCCAGTCGCCATCATCGCCTGGCTCGCGGGCACGATCACCGCGACCTTGACCGTACTCGTGCTCTCGCAGCGCGGGGCATCGGAAGGCTGGCAGAACGAGACGGTCGCCTGTCTCCTTCTGATCGGTGGAATCCTCTGGCTTTACCGCCGACGGTCGCCCGCTCTTCTCGGCACCGCCGCGATTGCTCTCGCCCCTGTGCTGGTCGCTGTCCCCACGACGAATGCTCTGGTCGACGGGACCGCGGAGTTCTGGCGCTTTTTCGCGGTCTTGCTCTTCACGTCGACGCTGTCCCTTCTCGCCTCCCTTCCGCGGGTCAACTCACCGCTCGTTCGCTGGACCGCGCTCGCGGCGGCCGCGCTCGTTGCGGTGGTGGCCGTCGGCACCGGGCTCGCCGATCCGTTCGAGGAAGCGACAGTCCCCATCGCCATCGCATTGCTGATCGGGGGCGCAGTTCGAATGGCCTTCGACTTCCGGGCCCGATCGTGGCCTGAGCTCGGCGCCGGGGTCCTTTTGCTGCTCGTGCCCTCTCTCCTCGCCGATTTCGGAAACACAGAACTGTGGAGGGTCATCGCGCTCGGAGTTGTCGCCCTGGCGGTGTTCGGAGCCGGTGTCACCTTGAAGCTCAGCGCTCCGACCCTCGTTGGCGCCACCGTCCTCGTGGTCCACGCACTGGCGCAACTGTGGCCGTGGATCTCAGGCCTGTACGGCATTGTGCCGTGGTGGCTCTGGGCGGGCATCGGAGGCGTGATCCTCATCGTGGGCGGCGCGACGTACGAGAAGCGCATTCGAGACCTCCGCTCGGCAGCGCGCAGCATTTCGTCCCTGCGCTAAATTCCGCCCGTTCGCGCCTCGACGAACGACTGGACGAACCGGGTCCGGTACGTCAGGAGCGCAGGTACCGAAGCACGGCGAGAACTCGCCTGTGCTCGGAGCCGGAGGCGTCAAGTCCCAGCTTCGAAAAGATCGCCGTGACGTTCTTTTCGACGGCACCGAGCCCGATCACGAGCCGAGCCGCGACACCCTGGTTGTTCAGCCCTTCCGCCATGAGCTGCAGAACCTCTGTCTCTCGTGGCGTCAACGTGACAAGCGGGTCCCTGCGGTGGGAGAGAAGTTCTCGAACCACTTCGGGGTCAAGCACCGTGCCGCCGGCCGCAATGCGAGAAACGGCATCCTGCAGCTCATCGAGTGAGGCGACACGGTCTTTGAGCAGGTATCCGACGCCCCCGGCTGAGGCGCCGAGCAATTCCTCTGCGTAGGTTGCCTCGACGTACTGACTCAGAAGCAGGATGCCAACGCCCGGACGTGACCTTCGAATCTCGATCGCCGCCCGCACTCCCTCATCCCGGTAGGTCGGCGGCATCCGCACGTCCAGGACAACGACGTCCGCGTTCAGGGAGTCCAGCTCGGCGAGCAGGCCCTTCGCGTCACCGAACGAACCAACTGTCTCGAAACCGGCTTCCTCGAAGAGCCGGACGAGGCCCTCCCGCAGCAACACCGAGTCATCGGCGACAGCGACACGGATCGGGGGCGAAGGCTTCGTCATCACCCAGCCAGCATAGGGCTGGGTGTCACCGGTCAATTCCGGGGACGGATGCTGTCACGCGAGTACCGAACCCAGCAGGGCTGTCGACGGTCATCGTGCCGCGGAGACCATTGAGGCGATCGCGGAGTCCGCTCAGCCCGTGCCCCGCATCGAATCGAGCCCCGCCGACACCGTTGTCCACCACCAGAAGGTCCAGCCGTCTATTACCGGTTGCGTCTGTTGGTGCGGTGATGTCGACGCGCACGGCTGTGGCGCTCGAGTGCTTGGACGCGTTCGTCACCAGCTCGGCGACCACAAAGTACGCGTTGCGTTCGATCTCGGCAGGGAGCCGGGTCCCCGGCTCCAGCGAGTTTGTCACCGTGACAGGAATGCTGCTCAGAGCCGTAAACGACTCGATGGCGCTGACCAGACCGCGGTCCTCGAGGATGGGCGGCGCGAACCCGCGAGAGAGTGCCCGGAGCTCTTCAAGGGATGCTTTCGCCTGTCCTCGGGCTTCGACGATGAGGGCTTTGGCGGCTTCAGGGTCTGAGGCCATTCGGCGCTCAGCGGTCGCCAGGTCCATTTGAAGTCGAACAAGCCGCTGCTGCGGACCGTCGTGGATGTCGCGCTCGAGCCGGCGCACCGACTGGTCCTCGGCCGACACCGCTGCGCCACGAGAAGCGGCGAGCGCCGCCACCTCTGTGCGGAGGTCGTCGCTCTGCCAGCGTGACAGGAGCCCGCGCGCGATGGTGTCGTGCAGGAGGGTGAGTCCCCTGGTGACCAACGGGAGTGTTGCGAGGAACACCACTCCGATGCCCAACATGAGAAGAATGTCGGCAGCCGCCGGAGCAACGGGCAGTTCGGCCTGTGGAGCGAAGAAGTTGAAGACCACTTCGCCGAGCCAGATTTGGTCCGGGTCCTGCGGGAGGAACGGCGCCCAAACCCAGTAGGTCAGGCCGCCGAGCGCCGAGGTCAGCCAGGTGATGGTCACCGTCCAGGAGAAGACGCTGAGCACAAACCCGACAAGTCCCGTGTGGAGGAGATAGGTCCAGTAGTGCCCCTGGGCCAGAGGGCCGATCGTCTTGCGCCAGAAGCCCGCGTTCTCGCCAGCCCGGCTCCACGCCGGCCGGGGAATCGGCGCTCTCCCTGCAGCCTCAAGCCGAACAAGCTCGGAGGTGCCGAACGCGCGGGCGACGTAGAGCGCTGCGGTGAGCACGAACAAGCCGACCACAACAACCAGGAGGCCTGCGCCCGCCGAGAAGAGCGTCACGACCACCGAGAACCCGATGACCGCAATCGGCAGCGTGAGAAGAAGGAAGCCCAGTTCGCGCGGCACTCCGCGCCAGAGCGCTCCGTAGCCGTTGGCCTGACGCGGGTCCCTGGTCTCTGGTCCGGTTCCCGCAGTCATATTGTCAAGAGTGGCAGAGATCACACCGGTCTCTGCGGTCATCCCGTTCGGAACATAGTTTGTTGTCATGCATCCAGCCTCGCGATCGGGCGGGGACCCAGGTATCCAGCTGCCACCCGGATCCATCGGGGGGAAAACCCCCGCACCCTCCCCCGGGCACCGTTTTACCTTTTATCACAAGGTAAGCGGAGCCTTGTCTTGCTTGCGTAATGCGCGAGCGTGAGTAGCGTTGCACCCAGAGCGCACCTCAACCAACGCGCAAGTGAAGGGGAACACCATGACAGACATCACCACAGTTTCACAGACCTCCGTCAGCCCTGACGTCGCCGCTGGCGTCGCTCAGTTTCTGAGCCCGGTCGTTCTCGACCTCACCGCACTCGTCGTCAACGGCAAGCAGGCACACTGGCACGTTCGCGGAGCCAACTTCGTCGGAGTCCACGAACTCCTCGACACCATCGTTGAGCACGCGCAGGACTGGGCAGACAGCGCAGCCGAGCGCATCGTCGCACTTGGGCTCCCGGTCGACGCTCGACTGTCGACGGTCGCCGCGAAGACTACAACCGGCGAGCTGACCGCTGGCTTCCAGCAGTCGAACGTCACCATCGCCGAGTTCGTCGCCCAGATCGACGCCGCCCTCACCACTGTGAAGACCGCTGTTGACGAACTCGACGCCATCGACCTCACCAGCCAGGACATCGCTATTGAGATCTCCCGTGGCCTCGAGAAGGACCGCTGGTTCCTCGTCGCCCACGTCGCCAAGTAGCGCGCGTTCCCCGCTCGAGAAGAGGGTCGCCTTCGGGCGGCCCTCTTTTTGCGGTCTACAGCGCCGAGTGCGTGAACCGGCCGTTCAGCAGGGTCGCGGCCACAGGCATCCGTCTGAGTTCATCTGCTGTTGACGACAGCGGGTTCGCGTCGACGATCGCGAGGTCGGCACGGTGGCCAGTCGCGACACGATCGTTCGGAGTGCGTGTGGTCGCGGCAAGCGCTTCAGAAACGGTGATTGATTGTTCCGGATGCCACGGGGCGCGGTTCTGTCTCGACCTTCCGACCGCTGCTGACATGGCAATCCACGGATCGAGTGGAGCGACGGGAGCGTCAGAGCCCAGGGCGAGCGTTGCGCCGGCGTCGAGCAGGCTGCGGAGAACGAAGGCACGTCGTGTCCGGCCTGGCCACAACCGCTCGGCCGCATCTCGGTCGTCCATGGCGTGCTCGGGCTGCACACTGGCGGTCACACCGAGCGCGGCGAATCGAGCAACGTCGGCGTCACGAAGCAACTGCGCGTGCTCGATCGATCCTGTGGCGCCCGTGGCGGCGAATGCATCAAGCGCGAGTGCGTTGGCGCGGTCGCCGATCGCGTGGATGGCACTGTGGAGGCCCCCCGCCCGGGCCCGCCGCATAAGGTCGATGAGTTCGTCCTGCGGCACGGTGAGTACTCCGTGTGCGTCGGGTCGACCGCTCAGTCCCTCATAGTCGTCGTCACAGTAGGCGCTCCGAGTGTTGAGTGAGCCGTCGGTGATCACCTTGAGCGAGCCCACCTCGACGAGGCCGTGGGTGTGCGGAACGATCTGGCCCGTGGACAACCGCTCGGCCAGCGCCCGGTCGAGGTCAGCCGGGTAGATTCCGAAACGAACCCTGAGCGCTGTGCCGCCCGACAGCGCACGCCGCTTCCAGACCTCGAGATTCCACGCCATCTCGAAGTCGACGATACCGACGACACCGCGGGCGGCCGCAGCATCTGCGGCGTCCCTGGCCCACTCGTCGACAGCGATGTCGTCGGCGCGGAGCGCTTTGCTCACCGCGAACGCATCCTCTTCGCGGAGCATGCCTGTGGGGTGCCCAGCGTGCCCGAACCGGATGAGGGCTGCTCTGTTGAGCCAGACGCAGTGCAGGTCGGCGCCGATCAGAACGACACTTCGTCCCTGGGCCGCCCTGTCGAACTCGTCAAGGTTGGGAGGGTCCGGCCACATCGCGTCACGGAACCCGGTGCCAACGAGGGTTTCGCCTGCCGGCAGGTTCGAACCGACAGCGGAAACATACCCGTCGACCAGGCTCACAACGGACGCCGCGGAGGTACTGGTCGTGAGGTCGAGCCGCCGCGACGCGAGCGCCACCTGGGTGAAGTGAACGTGGTGGTCCCACAGCCCTGGCAGAACCCACCGGCCGTCGAGATTTGTGCGTTCCCCTGTCGGGCCTGTTGCGTTCGCCGGTCGGATAGCGGCGATCTGCGCGTCTTCGAGCTCGATGTCGACAGGCTCGCCGTTCGAGCCGACGATGCGGGCGTTCGTCAGGGTTGAGCGGATGCCTGAGCCGGGGCGAGCGGCGCTCAGCCGAAACTCCGTCATCACAAACACTCTCGCGTTGGGTGGGTCATTCCCGGCTCCATCAGCGCTGGCAGTTGGGGCACCAGTACAACTTTCGGGCGCCCATCACCTCGAGCAGGATGTGTGTTCCACAGACGCGGCACGGCAAACCCTCTCGCTTGTAGACCCAGTGCCGGTCGTCGCGGCTGGCCATCGCCCTGCGGTAGTCCTCACCCTCGAGATCGTCCATCGTCATCATCTGGCCGGTCTCGACGCCGATCGGCAACAGTCGCGCCCAGTCGCGCCACAGGCCGCGCACCAGTTCCTCCGGGATCAACTTGCCCGGAGTGTGCGGGTCGATGCGCGATCGGAAGAGCATCTCGGCGCGGTACACGTTGCCGATACCCGAGACGACAGACTGGTCCATGAGCAGAAGGCCGATGGGCGTCGCCTTCTTCCGCACGACGGCGGTGAACCGGTCTTCGGCGGCCGAGCTCGGATCGAGGAGCGGGTCTGGGCCGAGCTTCGCGATCACGGCGTTCACTGCGGTGCTGTCCAGAATTTCGCATGCCGTCGGTCCGCGAAGGTCGGCGACGGCGTGCTTGGTCAGCAGGCGCAGCCGGACCGCACCGACCGGAGGAGGCGGGAAGGTGTCCCATTCCTCACCGGCAAGTCCCTTGGTCTGCTCCGACATTCGCACCCGGGTATTCCGGGGTGCACCGATCGAGTGCAGCGAGTTCTCCCCCGCGTCGTCGAGAATTGCCGCTGCGAGATCGGTTCCGTGCTGGTTGGTCTGTCCCATCCGGCCGTTGGCGCTCGCGATGGTCGCGTCTGCCGTGATTTCACCGGCGAAGTCCCAGGCGCCGTACATGCCGAGGTGTACCCGCAGCCAGAGTTCGTCGTCAAAGTCGAGGAACATCTGCTTGCCGACGGCTTTCACATCGACGAGGGTGCGGCCGGAGAGCACTGAGGCGCCCTCGGCGAACCGCCCCTGCGGACTGGACGCTGTGACCCGCTGTCCCTGGAAGTTCGACCGGAACTGCCGCGCAATGCGGTGGACGGAGTGACCCTCAGGCACGCTAACTCCGTTCGGCGTGAGTCGCGTCGACGCCCTTGCCGACGATCGTGCCCGTCGTCTCGTACTCGGCGAGCTGCGCGATCCTACGGGCGTGGCGTTCGTCGCCCGAGAACGGTTCAGCGACGAACGCGTCGATGAACGACTTCACCTCGTCGAAGGAGTGCTGTCGTGCACCGATCGAGATCACGTTCGCGTCGTTGTGGTCTCGCGCGAGTTTTGCGGTGCTCTCATTCCAGACGAGGGCAGCACGGATGCCACGGACCTTATTCGCGGCGATCTGCTCACCGTTTCCGGAACCACCGAAGACCACTCCGAGGGCGTCCACTCCCGCCTGCTGGTCCTTCACGACGGCCTGGGCCGCATTGATGCAGAATGCCGGGTAGTCGTCGAGGGCGTCGTACTCGACCGGCCCGTGGTCGATGACCTCGTGACCATTGCTGCGGAGGTGCTCCTGGAGTTCGGTGCTGAAATCGAGGCCGGCGTGGTCGGTGGCGATGTGGATGCGCATGCTTCCATTCTGCCGTTCCCCAGCGCCGGCCGTGCTCATCGGTTTCAGTCGAAGATCGGGCCGACCGTGCGGCTGCGCTTGAGTTCGAAGAAACCCGGGAAGGACGCGGCCGCCACGATGCCGTCCCACAGTCGCACGGCGTCGTCACCCTTGGGAGCAGGCGAGAGCACCGGACCGAAGAATGCTGTGCCGTTCACGGCGATCACTGGGGTTCCGACATCCTGGCCGACACGCTCGATGCCGTCGAAGTGGCTTGCGCGCATCTGCGGGTCGTATGCGTCGCCCAAGGAGTGTTCAGCGAACTCCGGTGGCAGGCCCACCTCGGCGAGCGCCTGCGGGATCACGATGTCGGGGTCCTTCGACTCGCCCGGGTGAATCTGCATACCAAGGGCGTCGTACAGCGGCTTCACGATCGCCTGCCCGTACTCTTCCTTCGCTGCGGCTACCAGCCGGGTGTACCGAAGGGCGCGCGGGAAAAACGCCTTGTAGTCGTCCGACACATCCTTGTCCTCGTTGAGCACCGCGAGGCTCATCACGTGCCAGGTCACGTCGAGGTTGCGGGAGGTGGCAACCTCGTCCACCCATCGGGACGTCATCCAGGCCCATGGGCAGGAGGGGTCAAACCAGAAGTCGACTGCTGTAGCGGTATCGGTGCTCATGAGTCCAGCCAATCACGAATTTGGGCGCATCCTCCCCTGATTATCCCGATTGCCAGGCGGGGCCCGGCACTACGCTGGAATCTCGGACACAATCCGACTCGGTCCACAGTTCCCATTGCACTAAGGAGTTCAGCGTTGCCTGGAGAAAACCTCACCCGCGCCGAAGCACAGGAACGGGCATCGCTCGTTTCCACCTCGAGCTACTCGATCACCCTCGACCTCACAACAGGCCCGGAGACCTTCCGGTCAACGACGACCGTCCGCTTCACGGCGACGCCGGGCGCCTCAACCTTCATCGACGCGATCACTCGCACCGTGCACTCGGTGACCCTCAACGGTGTCGACCTTGATCCTGCCGTCGTGAGTGATGGCATCCGTATCGCTCTGGATAACCTGCAGGCGGAAAACGAACTCGTCGTCGACGCCGACATGATCTACATGAACACCGGCGAAGGCCTCCACCGTTTCGTCGACCCCGTCGACAACGAGGTCTACCTATACAGCCAGTTCGAGGTTCCTGACTCGCGCCGGATGTACGCAGTGTTCGAGCAGCCGGACCTCAAGGCGACCTTCCAGTTCACGGTGACCGCGCCCGAGCACTGGGACGTCATCTCGAACTCCCCCACCCCGGAACCCGTCGCCGCCGGCGAAGGCTCGAAGACCTGGACCTTCGAACCGACTCAGCGCATGTCGAGCTACATCACGGCGATCATTGCCGGACCGTACGTCTCTGTGCGCAGCGAACTGACCTCGAGCGATGGACGCACCATTCCGCTCGGTGTGTTCTGCCGTCAGAGCCTTGCCGAATATCTTGACGCTGACTACATCTTCGAGAAGACCCGCCAGGGCTTCGAATACTTCGAGAAGAACTTCGACTACCCGTACCCGTTCCCGAAGTATGACCAGCTCTTCGTTCCCGAGTACAACGCCGGTGCAATGGAGCACGCCGGTGCCGTCACGTTCACGGAGGCGTACGTCTTCCGTTCCAAGGTGACGGATGCCATCAAGGAACGTCGCGTAGTCACGATCCTGCACGAGCTCGCGCACATGTGGTTCGGCGACCTCGTCACCATGAAGTGGTGGAACGACCTCTGGCTCAACGAGTCGTTCGCCGAGTGGGCGTCGACCATCGCTGTCGCCGAGGCCACCGAGTGGACCGGCGCATGGACGACATTCAACGCCATGGAGAAGAGCTGGGCATACAAGCAGGACCAGCTGCCGTCGACGCACCCGATTGTCGCGACCATCAACGACCTTGAGGATGTGCAGGTCAACTTCGACGGCATCACCTACGCCAAGGGGGGCTCAGTACTCAAGCAGCTCGTTGCCTGGGTTGGAATCGAGGCCTTCTACGCCGGTGTCGCTGCCTACTTCAAGAAGCACGAGTACGGCAACACCGAACTCGTTGACCTGCTCAGCGAGCTTGAGGCGGCATCGGGCCGCGACCTCAGCAACTGGGGCAAGCTGTGGCTCGAGACCGCTGGTGTGAACACGTTGCGTCCCGAAATCACCGTCGACGACTCGGGGGTCATCACCTCGTTCGCGGTGCTTCAGTCCGCGGTCGAGGAATATCCGACCATCCGCCCGCACCGCCTGGCGATCGGGTTCTACAACCTCGTCGACGGAAAGCTCGTCCGCGAGCACAGGATCGAGTTGGACGTGGACGGCGAGCGCACCGACGTGACCGAGTTCGTCGGCACGAAGCGCCCCGACTTGGTGTTGCTCAACGACGATGACCTCGCCTACGCGAAGATCCGTCTCGACGACGCGTCACTCGCCGTTGCAACCGAGTCCCTCGCCGCGATCGAGGACCCGCTTGCGCGCTCGCTGGTCTGGGCGGCCGCCTGGGATGCGACTCGTGACGCAGAGACCCCTGCGCGGGACTACGTCCGGCTGGTTCTCGGCAACATCGCAACGGAGACCGAGTCGACAACGATCCGGACGACCCTCAACCAGTTGGTGCTCGCAGCAACGCAGTACGTCGCCCCCGACGCTCGTGACACGGTTCTCGTCGAGATCGGCGACGCGCTCTGGACCCTCGCCCAGGAGGCGGAGGCCGGAAGCGACGCCCAGTTCCAGTTCGTGAAGTTCTTCGCCGGTGTCGCGTCGACCGAGGCACACTTCGACGCGATCCGCGGACTCCGCTCGGGCGACATCAGCCTCGACGGACTGAAAATCGACACCGACCTCGACTGGGAGCTCCTCACAGCGCTAACGGCCGGCGGCGTGGCGGGGAACGACGATGTGAACGCTGCTTTGGCTGGCGACAACACAGCCAACGGTGCAAAGGCTGCAGCGCTCGCTCGCGCCGCCCTCCCGACGCTGGAAGCGAAACGCGCCGCGTGGGCATCCGTTGTCGACATCGACACCGCACCGAACGCCATTGTGCAGTGGACGGGCATCGGATTTCAGCGTGCACGGGACAAGGACGTGCTCGCGTCGTTCATTCCGGATTACTTCGAGATGCTGCAGCGCATCTGGGCCTCGCGCAGCTACAAGATCGCGGAGTACCTCGCTGTGGGCCTGTACCCCGCTCCTCTCGCGAACACAGAACTCCGCGACGCGACGGTGGCGTGGCTCAACCAGAACGCCGAACCGCCTGCGCTTCGCCGGATCGTCGTCGAGAACCTCGCTGGCGTCGAGCGTGCGTTGAAGGCGCAGGAGCGTGACGCGCGGGCGTAGTTCCGCATCGAGGTGCCGTGTGTGCTGTCTGGTTCCCCGGACGGTGCACACGGCACCTTTTTCGTTTAAGACACAGACGGATGCGTCGACGCACGCCACGAAATTCGGCGAGGTGATGCAGGCGGCTGGCCTCCAGCATCCGTTCAGAGCTCTAACGTAAACTCGGTCGCGATGAATATGACTGAATTTTGGCAAGGTGTTGACGCCTTCTTCAAGACCCCCCTTGGCACCCTCGTTTCCATCGTGATCATCATCGTGGGAGCGTTCGCCGCTTCGTGGTTGCTGCACTTCGTGATTCGCCGCGTCGTCGGCCAGATCGTTTCCGGTGTGAAAAAGACCCAGGGTGCTGAAGACACGCAAGCGCTCAACGTGTCTCCGCTCGCCGCGGTTCGACTCGTACAGCGCACACGAACTCTGGGCACTGTCCTCGGAAACATCGTCAACGTGACCGTTGTCGTCGTCACGATCGTTCTGATCGTGAACGAGATAGACCCACAGATTATTGGTTCACTCGCGATCCTGACGGCCGCGCTCGGTGCCGGCCTCGGTTTCGGCGCCCAGAACATCGTCAAGGACGTGCTCAACGGCCTGTTCATGGTGATGGAAGACCAGCTTGGTGTCGGCGACGTCGTCGACCTCGGACCGGCGACCGGTGTAGTTGAACGTGTTGGAATCCGGATCACTCAGGTGCGCGACGTCAACGGAACACTCTGGTTCGTGCGCAACGGTGAGATCCTGCGCGTCGGCAACATGTCACAGGGCTGGGCGCGAGTGATCATCGACCTTGCTGTGCCGTACGACACCGACATCGAGGCCGTCCAGGACACCATGCTCTCGACCGCAACCTCGCTGGCGCAGGACCCCAAGTGGCGCAGCCGAATCCTTGAGCGTCCCGAACTGTGGGGTATCGAATCGATCTCCGAGGAAGCGCTCGTTATTCGACTCGTCGTCAAGACTCGCCCGCCGGCAAAGGACGATGTCGCACGCGAGCTTCGTGCACGTCTCAAATACGCCACCGATGAGATGGGCATCCAGCTGCCGACGCTCAAGAGTGTCGTCCTTGAGGGCTTCGACGGTGCGGCATCGGTCACCGGCGCACGCCCGCCGCGCACCAAGCCGATGAAGGTTGTCAACGAGGCTCCGCACGCGGTGAAGAAAGCCCAACGGAAGGCGCCGCAGAAGCCATGACGAACCTCAATTCGAACACCTTCTACGACGAGGTCGGCGGGCGGGCGACGTTCGAGAAGCTCTCGGTCGAGTTCTATGAGGGCATCGCAAATGACCCTGTGCTCAAGCCGATGTACCCCGAAGACGATCTCGGACCGGCAACCGAGCGGCTCACGATGTTCTTCGAGCAGTACTGGGGCGGACCGTCGACCTACAGTGAGCAGCGCGGGCACCCCAGACTGCGCATGAGGCACATGCCGTTCAAGGTGAACCCGGACGCTCGCGACCGCTGGCTCACGCACATGCGCGCTGCCGTCGCAACTCTAGGACTCTCGCCGTTGCACGAGGCGACCCTCTGGGACTACCTCGAGCGCGCAGCCCAGGCGATGGTCAACACTTTCGAAGAGTAACCCCTCCTGAAGCTCTGATCTCCTACGATGGGTGGCACCGGTCGGCACCGTTGCCACCCGGGATGAAGGAGAACGGATGCCAGTCCCCCTCGATTCCGCCTCGTCCTCTGCCGATGTGATCGTCGTCGGAGCTGGGCTGGCCGGTCTGGTCACCGCTGCCGAACTCTCCGACGCCGGCAGGCAGGTCATCCTGGTCGACCAGGAGCCAGAATCCTCACTTGGCGGCCAGGCCTGGTGGTCGTTTGGCGGGCTCTTCCTCGTCGACTCGCCTGAACAACGCCGCATGGGCATCCACGACTCGCGGGAACTTGCCCTGCAGGACTGGGCGGGAAGCGCCGCTTTCGACCGGCCGGAGGATGACTGGGGCCGCCGATGGGCGGACGCTTACGTCGACTTCGCGGCTGGTGAAAAACGATCGTGGCTGACCGCGCAGGGCCTGAGCTTCTTTCCGGTCGTCGGTTGGGCTGAACGCGGTGGCTACAACGCGGGTGGTCACGGCAACTCTGTTCCGCGGTTCCACATCGTCTGGGGCACCGGTCCTGGCGTTGTCGCGCCATTCCAACGCCGCGTCAGCAACGGGGTGAGGGTCGGACGCATTCGTGTGCTTCACCGTCACCGTGTCGACGAGCTCGTGACGACCAACAGAGCAGTCACCGGTGTGCGTGGCCGTGTGCTCGCGCCATCGAGTGTTCCACGCGGAGTGGCCAGTAGCCGCGACGAGCTCAACGATTTCGAACTACGCGCGGACGCTGTGGTCGTGACAACCGGCGGAATCGGCGGCAATCATGAGCTGGTTCGATCGCAGTGGCCGGCCCACTTGGGTTCTCCGCCAACGCACATGCTGTCGGGAGTACCCGCATCCGTCGACGGCAGAGGCATCGAGATCGCATCCCGCGCGGGCGCCCGTCTGGTCAACGGCGACCGCATGTGGCACTACACGGAGGGAATCACCAATTACGATCCCGTGTGGGCGAGTCATGGCATCCGTATCCTTCCCGGACCGTCCTCGGTGTGGCTTGATGCGACAGGGAAACGACTCCCCGCTCCGCTGTTTCCCGGCTTCGACACTCTCGGCACGCTTGAGCACCTTCGTCGCACAGGACACGATCATTCCTGGTTTGTGCTCACCCAGAAAATCATCGAGAAAGAGTTTGCACTGTCGGGCAGTGAGCAGAACCCGGATCTCACCGACAAAGACCTCAGATTGCTGCTCAAACGTGTCGCTCCGGGCGCTCCAGGACCTGTGGAGGCTTTCAAACAGAAGGGCGAGGACTTCGTGGTCGCCGGCACCCTGCCAGAGCTTGTCGCCGGGATGCGGCGGATAGCGCCGGAGGCACCGCTCGACGGCGGGCAGGTCGAACGGGAGATTCGCCTGCGGGACGCGCAGCTCGACAATGACTTCTCGAAGGACCCGCAAATCACGGCGATCCGTGGTGCGCGCAAATACCTGGGCGACAAACTCATTCGTGTTGCTTCACCACACCGGATTCTGGACCCGAAAGCCGGTCCGCTTATCGCAGTGAAGCTCCACATTCTCACTCGGAAGAGCCTGGGCGGCATTCAGACGGACCTCTCCGGGCGGGCGCTCGGCGCCGCCGGTATGGCGATCCCCGGCCTGTATGCGGCAGGCGAAGCAAGCGGGTTTGGTGGCGGCGGAATGCACGGGTATCGCTCGCTCGAGGGAACGTTTCTTGGCGGATGCCTCTTCACCGGTCGGACTGTCGGCCGCGCCATCCACGCGCAACTCTCCTGACCTCGGCCGGGCATACTGAAAGGATGCCGAGCAGTCCTGTCGCAGACATCGATGTGTCACCCGAACTCGTTCGACGTCTGCTTCGAGCGCAGCATCCTGAGCTCTCTGCGCTGCCTCTCGAACTGGTCACAAACGGGTGGGACAACACGATCTACCGCCTCGGTACCGACCTCGTCGTTCGACTCCCCCGTCGGCAGGTCGCCGCTGAGCTGCTCAGGAACGAGCAGCGCTGGCTGCCCGACATCGCCGCACGGGTCGAGGTTGCGGTGCCACGCCCACTGCGCATCGGCACGCCAACGCCGTGGTTTCCCTGGTTCTGGACCGTGTCCACCTGGTTCGACGGCACCATAGCCGCTTCTCTCCCCCGTTCCGCGCGCGCCGGACTTGCCGAGTCGCTCGCTGGCTTTCTCACGAACGTGCACATACCCGCGCCAGAGGAGGCTCCGAAGAACCGTTTCCGCGGTGTTCCGCTCGAGCATCGACATGCCGACGTGATGAAGCGTCTCGACTCGGACCGCGTTCCGGACGCTGCGGCGGTCTCGGGCGTCTGGCACCGGGCGGTCGCCGCTCCGGCGTGGGACGGCCCACCGCTGTGGCTGCACGGTGATCTCCACCCGGCGAATCTGGTGACTGTCGACGGTTCGTTAGCTGCCGTCCTCGACTTCGGTGACCTGACGGCGGGCGACCCGGCCATGGACCTTGCTGCGGCCTAGCTCGTGTTCGACAGCGCGGGCCGCAAGAACTTTCGGTCGGCCATCTCGCGATCCCAAGCCGTCTCCGAGACGACGTGGCTTCGCGCGCAGGGTTGGGCCCTGTGTGTGGCTACCGCCCTTGTCGTCTACTCCGACGACGCACCTCTATTTCAGCAAATGGGGGCTGAGACCATCGCCGAGGTTCTGGCCGACCAGTCTGCCACCGGTTCGATCGAACGATCACACAACGAGTGACCGAGCGAGAACGTGCCCGCGATACGTGCTGGCTCTCAGCCACTGTCCCGAGGCGAAGAGTGGTACTTCCTCTTCGCCGGCCAGGAAACCAAGGCTCGCTGCTGCGAAGGCGACTCCGGCTGGAACGGCATCGAAGCCCGTGAGCGGCCGGGACCAGACATCCGAGCGCACTCGCTGAACGATCATGTCCCCCGTGTTCGCCGGAATGGCGCGCGCCACTTCACCTGCTCCGTCTCGGGCGGCCAATTCGAGAGCTACACCGCTCAATTCTCCGACCCGACCCCAGCCACCGCGCGGCGGCGAAATTCCGGCCCAACTCGCTGAAACGTCGCTGTCGGGCAGGCTGATCTCGAGTACACCGGCACCGTCGGATTCGATTTTGGCGATCCGATCGCTCAGAGAGGCGGGAGCGATAACACGGTCGAAGTTTGCACCGGATGTCTCGGCGAACGTTCGCAGGCCGAGAACCGTTGGGCTGCGGTCGAGGAGACCTCGCGGCGCGAGCACAGCGGAATAGACGGCGAGGACCCCGCCCCCTGCGATCACGCGAACGGCCGTATCGTCGACAAGTCGGACTCGAGAGAGATACACGGTGAGATCGGCGAGTGCGAGGGGGTCTGTAAGCGCAAATGTGTTGTTCATCTGCTGTCTAAACTACCTAAGAGGCACGGGCGGCACCCCACCCTTGCGCGCGCACCATCGATCGGAGAGCAATGACAGACCCCGTCGCATCCCTCTTGAACGCCCTCAACCTGACAGACACGGGAGCTCGCACGAGCGAAGATATCTTCACGGGGCAATCTCAGTGGATGCCGGGCGGCCGTGTTTACGGCGGGCAGGTGCTCGCTCAGGCGGTCATGGCCGCGAGCCGCACCACCGACGAGTCCCGCATCGTCCACTCGATGCACGGGTATTTCCTGCGCCCGGGCGACGTCAACCAGGACATCACCTTCAGCGTTGATCGAATTCATGATGGTCGTTCATTCTCAACGAGACGCACCCAGGCCTACCAGTCGGGTGTGCCGATTCTTTCGATGATCGCCTCGTTCCAGGACGCCGACGACGGACTGCACCACCAGGCACCGATGCCGGAGGGATACCCAGACCCGGAAAGCCTTCCCACAACGGCCGAGTTGCTCGGCCACATCGATCACCCGGCTGCACGATCATGGGCCAACGATCGTCCATTCGACATCAGGCATGTCCCCTCGCCGATCTATCTGAACGTTCAAAGCGAGCACACCGCGACGAACGCCGTCTGGATCAAGGCGTTCGGCGAGCTTCCCGACGATCCCAGCCTGCACCGTGCCGCCCTGGCGTACGCCAGCGACTACCCGCTGCTTGAGTCGATTCTGCGTAAGCACGGTCTCGCATGGGTCACCCCGAATCTCAAGGTCGCCAGCCTCGACCATGCGATGTGGTGGCACCGTCCGGTCCGCGTGGACGAGTGGCTCCTGTACGTGCAGGAATCACCGAGCGCGTCAGGAGGGCGTGGCCTCGCCCAGGGACGTTTCTACACGCGAGACGGAGTGCTCGTGGCGAGCGTCGCCCAGGAAGGCATGGTGCGAGTGCCGACCGCCCTCGCGACCGAGAGCTAACCGCGCTTGGTGAAGGCCACTGGCTCTTCGAGGTAGCGCGTCCATGCGACGCGCTCCTCGTCGGTGATCCGACGCGGTTTCGAGGTCACGGCGTTCACCAACACAATGGCGCTGGACGCACGGGCGTACAACGGCTGGTCATTTCCCGCCGGTCCGAACACCTCATAGTTCACCTCGAGGCTTGCTCGGCCGAGCTTGCCGATCCACACTTGCACGTCCAACGGCTGGCGCTGGTACGGGATCGGGCGAACATACTCGACCTCATGCCGAGCAATGAGCGTGATGGTGTCAGATCCGGCTTCGGCCTCGATCAGGGCCATGCCGGAGTCCACGTCGCCGCCCTCCTCCTCGCTGCGCCAGAACACCCGCACACGCGCCTCCTCGAGGAGGCGCATGAGCTCCACGTTGTTGACGTGGTTATAAGCGTCGAGGTCGCCCCAACGGAGATGGATCGGGACGTGGACCCGCATTAGTCGCGCGTGAGCTTGCGGTAGGCCGCGCGGCTCGGCTTTGCAGCGTCAGGGCCGAGGCGTTCGATCTTGTTCTCTTCATACGACTCGAAGTTGCCCTCGAACCAGTACCAGTTGGCCGGGTCTTCCTCGGTGCCTTCGTACGAGAGGATGTGCGTCGCAATGCGGTCGAGGAACCACCGGTCGTGGGTGATAACCACCGCACAACCGGGGAACTCGAGCAGTGCATTCTCGAGGCTGCCGAGCGTTTCGACGTCCAGGTCGTTCGTTGGTTCGTCGAGGAGGAGGAGGTTTCCGCCCTGCTTGAGCGTCAGCGCGAGGTTCAGACGGTTGCGTTCTCCACCGGAAAGCACGCCGGCCTTTTTCTGCTGGTCCGGTCCTTTGAAGCCGAACTGCGAGACGTAGGCGCGAGACGGAATCTCGGTCTTCCCGACCTGAATGTAGTCCTGTCCGTCGGAGACAACTTCCCACAGGTTCTTATTCGGGTCGATACCGCCGCGGCTCTGGTCAACATAGGAAATGTCGACCGTCTCGCCGACCTTCAGATCTCCACCGTCGAGCGGCTCAAGTCCGACAATGGTTTTGAACAACGTTGTCTTTCCGACACCGTTGGGGCCGATGACGCCGACGATTCCGTTGCGCGGCAGCGTGAAGCTCAGGTCGCTGATGAGGATGCGCTCCCCGAAGCCCTTCTTGAGGTTCTTCGCGTCGATGACCTGCGCGCCGAGGCGAGGTCCGACCGGGATGACAATCTCTTCGAAGTCGAGTTTGCGAGTGCGTTCCGCCTCGGTCACCATCTCTTCGTAACGGGCGAGACGCGCCTTGGACTTGGCCTGGCGACCCTTCGCGTTTGATCGCACCCACTCAAGCTCTTCAGCAAGTCGCTTGGAAAGCTTCTGGTCCTTTTTGCCCTGGACCTGCAGACGTTCCTGCTTCTTCTCCAGGTAGGTGGAGTAGTTGCCCTCGTATGGATAAAGGTGACCGCGGTCGACCTCCGCGATCCACTCGGCTACGTGGTCGAGGAAGTACCGGTCGTGAGTCACGGCGAGCACAGCGCCTGCGTACTTGGCCAGGTGCTGCTCGAGCCAAAGAACGCTCTCGGCGTCGAGGTGGTTAGTGGGCTCGTCGAGCAGCAGCAAATCGGGCTTCTGCAGGAGAAGCTTGCACAGAGCGACGCGGCGCTTCTCTCCACCCGAGAGGTTGGCTACAGGCAGGTCGCCCGGCGGTGTGCGGAGCGCGTCCATTGCCTGCTCAAGCTGCGAGTCGAGATCCCACGCGTCGGCATGGTCGATCTCTTCCTGAAGGGTGCCCATCTCAGCGAGGAGCGCATCGAAGTCGGCATCAGGCTCCGCCATGGCAAGGGAGATCTCGTTGAAGCGATCAACCTTGGCCTTGATCTCGCCGACGCCCTCCTGGACGTTCTCGAGAACAGTCTTGGTTTCGTCGAGTTCCGGCTCCTGCATCAAGATGCCGACGGAGAATCCGGGGGTCAGCTTGGCTTCACCGTTGCTCGGGGTGTCGAGGCCGGCCATGATCTTCAGGATCGTGGACTTTCCGGCACCGTTTGGTCCCACGACGCCGATTTTGGCGCCGGGGAAGAACGACATTGTGACGTCGTCAAGAATCAGTTTGTCTCCGACGGCCTTGCGAGCCCGGACCATGGAATAAATGTATTCGGCCATATTGCTACCAGTCTATTGGCCTTGTCTTGCCAATGAGACATGTGCCAGTGCCGAGGACCCGACCTACCGTCGAGTGGTAACCGCCAACACCATCTCCGTTTTGCCCGATCAGGCAGTACTCATTCCACTTCACGGAGAACTGGATCGAGTCAGCCGGCTTACCGATGGTAGTTGTGTCAAGCGTCACCTCCATCGCTGCCTTGTCGAAACCGGCAGCGACGAGACCATCAACGAAGGCCCGCCCGTCTGAGGCCGGGTTCGCGGCCAGGGTCTGAGCGTTGACGTGGTCGAAGTACGGCAGGTTCTCTTCTGCGGAGCCCGACGGCAACAGCACCGGCGTTGTCGGCTCTGCGACCGGAGCCTCGGTCGTCGTCGGCGGCTTCGCAGGGGTCGACGACGTTGCTGCGTCCGGAGTTGAGCATCCGGTAAGTACCAAGCCAGCGATCAGAACGGCGCCAATCCCAGATACTGCTCGGGTCCTGAATCGCACGCCCTGATTCGCCACGCCATCTCCCCTATGTCTGTCGTGATCGACCCATCCCAGTAGACGCGCCGCTTGCCTTCGAGTCTAGAACGGGAACCCGACGGGGGAATTGCGTCTGTGTTGTGCACCGCCGCGGACCTGGCAGGCCCCGCCGCTTGTGTGTCTTTCGGCGGTCAAGCGGGGAACTCAGCGTGCGATGCCGCCGGGCGTCTCTCTTCATCCGTATACGACTGTGCCTCTTCGTCGGGGAAAGGCGGTGCGTCTTCATCTGCATAAACCGGTGTTTCATCGCCAGTGTATGGCTGGTGCGTTCCGGCCTCCGTGGGAGCGCCCAGGCTGCCCGGCACTGCGACGTCCCAGGGGCCCTGGTCGCTGTTCGGAGTCGTGGATCGCGGTTCCGATTGACCCACTTCGGGTCTGTGATACCCGTCAACGATCGCCTGTTCCTCGGGCTGCTCATCCGTTCCGGAGTCTGGGGTCAGGGCTGAGTCTTTCGCTGGGGTCCGTATATATCGCGCTGTGCCCCACGCGAGGTCGTGGCCGACACACTCTGCATCGATATCGACGGCAAGACCACTCCTGTCCTCCTTCTCCCACCGACGCACGCGCAGCCGACCTTTCACGATCACACGGTCGCCCTTGTTGACCGACTGGTGAACGTTGTTGGCGAGGTACCGGAAAGTGGAAACCGTGTACCAGTTGGTGTCACTGTCCACCCACGTTCGAGTGTTCCTGTCGAAGTACCGCTGGGGGGACCCCAATCGAAAGCTGACCATGTCAACGCCGTCGCGGATCCTCCGATGTACGGGAACCGTTGCGACAAAGCCGGTGAAACTAATGCTGTCTGTCATGAAGATCTCCCAACTCGACTACACACGCAGAACCTCTGGTGCGAACGATCCCGGGGACGACCCTCGTGCCGGACCGCCATCCCCGGGACCATGCATTCGAGTGTGCGTGGAAGCTTCCGCGCCGTCACGCCTCTCCCCGCATCAGTGGGAAACGTGCGTCTCGGGTGGGAGTGGGGAGGAGTTCCATGGATTCCCACTACGACATCCTCGCCACCACTAGCATTTCCTCATGACTTACGAGCCAGCTGGGAATCGATACGACGAAATGCAGTACGCGAGAACCGGAAGAAGCGGACTACTGCTCCCCCGCGTTTCCTTGGGTTTTTGGCACAATTTCGGCGATAGTCGTGGAATCGAAGCCCAGCGGGCGATCGTTCGTCGCGCATTCGATCTGGGCATCACCCACTTCGACCTCGCAAACAACTACGGACCGCCACCCGGTTCAGCCGAGCGAAACTTCGGACGCATACTGGCTGAGGACCTCCGTGCGCACCGCGACGAGATCATCATCTCGACCAAGGCGGGCTACGACATGTGGTCGGGGCCTTACGGGCAGTGGGGCTCACGGAAGTCGCTCCTTGCATCACTTGATCAAAGCCTCAACCGCATGGGCATCGACTACGTCGACATTTTCTACTCGCACCGTCCCGACCCCGAGACCCCGATCGAGGAAACGATGGGGGCCCTTGCCTCCGCGGTCCAGTTGGGGAAGGCTCTCTACGCGGGCGTCTCGAACTATTCACCCGAACAGACGAAACGCGCCGCCGCGGCACTCGCTGAACACAAGGTGCCGCTTCTCATCCATCAACCGAGCTATTCGATGTTCAACCGCCACGTCGAAGACGGCTTGTTGCAGGTACTCGACGAGGTGGGTGCTGGCTCAATCGTGTTCTCACCCCTTGCGCAGGGGATGTTGACTGACCGTTACCTCGACGGCACAGTCCCGGCTGGGTCGCGGGCCGCCACGAGCCATTTCCTGCCTGCGGAACGCATCTCGGCGACTTACCTTGAACGAGCACGCGCTTTGAACGCCGTGGCGTCCGATCGCGGACAAACTCTGGCGCAGATGGCGCTGACCTGGGTGCTCCGACACCCGCAGGTGACCTCGGCGCTCATCGGTGCGAGCTCTGTCGCCCAGTTGGAGCAGAACGTGGCAGCGCTCTCGGCCCCGGCGCTCAGCACCGAAGAACTTGCTGCCATCGAGCCGCACGCCGTCGACGGCACGGGACTCAACTAGCCATCCCCGCGGCCGTCCTCGCCGATGTCAGTGGTGACCCATACCGTGTAGTTACCACATCAGCGACGGGGCCGGCCGCAAACAGGGAGGCATCATGGGCATTGCAACTGGCACACCGCAGGCAGAAACACTTCGCACATACGCGGGCGTCGAACTCGTGAGCGTGCACGACGGCCTGTGGCGCGTTCGCCGCAGGGACGGTCGCATTCTCGGACACGTTGAACGCTCAAACACGGCCGCAGGGGACGTTTATATCGCCAAGCGCTTCCACGCTGTTCGGGCTTCGTTCCTTTCGCTTGGACAATTCTGGAACATTCAGGACGCCGTTGACTGCCTCCGATAGAGATCCAGCCCGGACGCCGAACCTCCTAAAAGTGCGACACGGCGCGGAATTGCCCGCCTAGCACCCCTCGCGAAGGTAGCCTTCGGCACATGGAATGGCTGAATGAATTCGTAAGCTGGCTCACCGCAACTGATACGCGACCGGTGCTCTTCACCGCCGCTGTCATCTTTATTGCGATCATCGTCTCGGCGTTGCTGGCAGCGTCGATTACCAAGGCCGCCGTTCGCCGGCTCATCGCTCAGCGCGATCGCGATCTCAAGACAGCAGCGATTGCTGCACTCGTGGACGCCTCGACCGAAGCGGCAGCGTGGAACTCGCTGACGCTGCAGGAGCAGGCGCTCGCTGACCGCGCTGTCGCCCAGGCTGATATTCAGTTGCGCTTGCTGCCGATCAAGGGCGCATCGACCGCCGCGAACTGGTCTGCTCACCAGCTCGCCGAGATGAAGCGTAACTCCGCAACGTTCGGTTACGAGCTCGGACCTGTCGTCGCCGAGTTCCGCGATCGCCTTGTTGAGTGGCAGAACAAACCGAACCGCGCCAAGCGCGTCTTCGAGAGCGACCTCGAGCGTTGGCGGTTCGAAAACACGGCGAACGAAAAGACGTTGCTCGCCGAGCAGGATGCCTGGGCTACCCGCCAGCACCACGAGAAGTACGCAGCCGAAGAGTCGGTTGATAAGTCGATAACCGCGGAATCACCCGTTGCACCCGCGGCGTTCTCCCGTACGGAGACCGACGTTCCCGACACGACAACACAGAAACTCATCGACGACGTTGCGGCCATGGACGTCGCGCGCTCGACCGCTACCGGAACCGACGAGAAGAAGCTGGCCTAGCCACCCACGCCGTTCCAAAATGAAAGCCGGTTCCGCCTGTTCGCGGAGCCGGCTTTCATATGTCGGTGAACTATCGCCACCAGCCGTCGGCTGGCTCGACCGGCGTCGTGCGCTTGTGCCGGGTGGCAAGGAAGCGCGCTTCAAGGGCTTCGGCAACGTGCCCCGGAATGTCGCGACCCTCGAGGTAGTCGTCGATGTGCTCGTAGCTCAAGCCCAGGTTCGCCTCATCGGTCTGGCCAGGCTGCTCGTCAAGCAGGTCCGCCGTTGGGAGCTTTTCGTAGAGTCGAGCGGGCGCACCGAGGAACTTCAACAGCTCCTTACCCTGCCGCTTCGTCAGACCAGACAGCGGAACGATGTCCGCACCGCCGTCGCCGAACTTCGTAAAAAATCCCGTGACCGCCTCCGCCGCGTGGTCGGTGCCGACGACCAGCATTCCGTCCTGACCGGCGAGGGCATACTGCGCGATCATGCGTGCTCGCGCCTTGACGTTACCTTTGTTGAAGTCTGTGATGGCAGCCCCCGTGGCGTCTATGAACTCCGCTTCGAAGCCGTCGACTCCCCGCTTCACGTTGAAAGTGACCACCCGCTGCGGTTGGATGAATTCCAGGGCGAGCTGCGCGTCTTCCTCGTCGTGTTGCACACCGTAGGGCAGGCGCACGGCGACGAACGAGACCTTCACGTCGTCCTCGGCCAGTTGCTCGACCGCAAGTTGGCAGAGCCTCCCTGCGAGGGAGGAGTCCTGGCCCCCGCTGATTCCGAGGACAAGCCCGCGAGCACCGGATGCCGTCAGATAGTCAGCGAGGAAGTCCACACGCCTGCGCGCCTCTGCCTCGGGATCGATCTCGGGACGAACGTGCAGTTCGGAAATGATCTGTTTCTGGAGTTCTCGCATGACAGTAATCTACCCATCCGTCGTTACAGCCGAATGACAAATTCGATGCTCGGACGGGCGCACTCGCGGCGCGGCATATTTCGCATGGCGAGCGAGCGTCGCCGATGATTTGGTGCCCCCGGCAGGATTCGAACCTGCGACCAAGAGATTAGAAGGCTCCTGCTCTATCCCCTGAGCTACGGAGGCGGGCGTTCCTCAGGATACCGCAGGCCGACGGGCCACAGCACCGGCACGACGGCCGTGCTTCGCGGTCACGGATACCATGGAGACCATGAGCACTGTGAGCGACCGACTTGTATGGATCGACTGCGAAATGACGGGACTCGACATCGACAACGACGAACTCGTCGAAATCGCTGTCGTGATCACCGACTACGACCTCAAGCCGGTCGACGACGGACTTGACATTGTGATCAAGCCCGATGACTCTGCCCTGGCGAACATGGGTGAGTTCGTCACCAACATGCACACGTCCTCCGGTCTTCTCGAAGAGATCCCCCACGGCATCAGCGTCGCAGACGCCGAGTACCAGGTCCTCGAATATGTGCTGTCGCACATCCCCGCGGAACAACGTGCGCCCCTCGCGGGAAACTCGATCGGAACGGACCGTGCGTTTCTGACCAAGTTCATGCCGCGGCTCGACGCGCAGCTGCATTACCGCAACGTCGACGTGTCGTCGATCAAAGAACTTGCTCGCCGTTGGTACCCCCGTGCGTATTTCAATGCTCCGTCCAAGGACGGCGGGCACCGGGCCCTCGCTGACATTCTCGAGTCGATCCGCGAGCTTGCCTACTACCGGGAAGCGGTCTTCGTTCCGCAGCCCGGACCAACATCCGATCAAGCAAAATCGGCCGCAGAGGGCGTTGTGAACAAATACGCTCCAATCATGTAATAGACTTTCAGGGTTGCAATCGCCAGGTTGAAAAACCAGACGATGCGCATGGTGGGTATAGCTCAGTTGGTAGAGCGCCTGGTTGTGGTCCAGGAGGTCGCGGGTTCAAGCCCCGTTACTCACCCCAAGGAAGACCCGCGCGGATACAGCGCATTCGGGTCGGATCGGCCGCAGTTTCGTGTATGACCTCGACGCCGACAGGTTCGAAGCCCTCGTGGGCGAGATTTTTGATGAGCTTCCAGACGATATGGTCGACGGACTCGACAACGTCGCGATCGTGATCGAGGATCTGCCAGAGGACGGCTCACTCGACCTTCTCGGTCTGTACTCAGGCATCGCTCTCACGGATCGTGGACAATACGGGTTTGGCGAGTTGCCAGACATGATCAGCATCTACCGTGAACCGCTCCTCGCCATCGTCGACACCGAAGACGAACTGCGGACACAGGTCCGAATCACCCTTGTGCACGAGATCGCCCATTTTTACGGCATCGACGACGAGGAATTGCATTCGCTCGGCTGGGGCTAACAGCTAAAGCGTTCCCGCCGGGTTAGCCTGAATTCCGTGACAAAGTCAGGCGGTACAAAATGGGCGTAGCTCGAGGTTTCGGAATCTTCGCCGGAACGCTGGTTATTCTCGGGGCTGGAGTCTACGGACCGGCAACGCTCGTGGGTCCGCTACCGGCAGCATCCGTCAGCAATCTTCCCGCAGCATCGCCGGACGCCACTGCCGTCCCGCCGGCGCTCCCGATGACCGGCGCGAGTGCCGTAGTCGAGGGCGCGGATTTGGCCCCGATCGCCGTCGCCGGGGAAGCAACTCCCGTACCGATGGCTGGCATCACCAAAACCATCACCGCGCTCGTAGTCCTCGATGCGAAACCACTCGCCGATGGTGAGCCGGGTGGAACCGTTCCGATCACCACAGATGACTACCTGGCTTACATCGACTACCGCGACGCGGGCACCCGGACCGTGACGGTGTACACGGAAGATCAGTGGACCGAGCGCGAGATGCTGCAGGCCATGCTTCTTGGTTCGAGCAATAACCACGCAGACACATTCGCCCGGTGGGCTTTCGGTTCAACCGAGGCCTATGTGGAGGCCGCGAACGCGTGGCTGGACGAGAACGGAATGACCGAAACGACGGTCGTCGACGCGACCGGCCTCGACGAGGGCAGCGTCGGCACTGCGGCGGATCTGTCCCGCCTCGCTGCGCTCGCGCTCACCGACCCAGCAATTTCTTCGGTACTCGCAGAGCCGGTCACCGGCCTGCCAAGTCGCCGTGGGATCACGAATACGACAACCTACCTGCCGGAGCAGCAGGTTGTTGGAATCTCGCGCAGCTATACGGACGCCGCCGGAATCTGCCTGCTGTTTGCCGGGGACGTTTCGGTCGAGGGAGAGTCGTACCGGTTCTATGGTGCCTTCCTCCGACAGCCCGACTGGGAGAGCCTGGAAAGCGGCGTCGTAGCGCTGATGGAGAGCGCGCGCGCCGGCGTGACCCCGACTCCCGTTCTGCCCGAGAACAGTCCGGTTGTGACCTTCACGACCCCCTGGGGCGAGTCCGCGAACGGCGTGTCAGGCGCCACCCCGGCCCGGCTCCGATGGGGAGCAGCCGCCCCGACGATCGAGGTCAACGCCGATCGGGTCACGATCGGCGGTACCGGTGCGAAGGTTGGGAGCATTACGGTCGTCGACGGATCGACCTCAGCGAAAACCTCGCTGACACTGGATCGAGCCATTACCGACCCCGGAGTGTTCTGGCGGTTGTCCCACCCCGTCCCCGTGATCAGTTCGCTGATCGATTCTCTGAAGGACTAGCTCGCACGCAGGACGAGCTTCGCTGAGGACACCGGGTCTTCGTCTCGAACGAATCGAGCGAACTGCTGATCCCAGTCGTCCCAGTGTGCGTCGAACGCACCGTCATCGCGGGCAAGCGCGCGTTCCTTGCGCACTGCGTCATCGGCGTCGAGCCAGACCGTGACCGTCGCCAGTGCGGCTGAGGCCCGGGTCAGGACACCGCAGCCCTCAACAAGCAACGGAAGGGCCGACGGAACGTCGTGCCACTCAGCCGGAGCGTCCAGTGTCCAGTCGTGCCGCTGCCAGCGCGCGTTCTGATTCAGGCTCCGCGGCTCGAGCACCCGGGTTCGCACGTGCTCACCGGCCGCGGCCAGGCCACCCCAGCCTGGGTAGATGTCATCCATGCGTATGAGTGTCGGTTTCTCGGCCGCTGGCCAGTTCTCAACGATCGCGTCGGCCAGCGTCGACTTCCCTGCCCCGCTTGGGCCGTCGATAAGGAGCACATCGGCTCCCTGAACATCAACACGGGACAGAATGTGTGCGACAGCGAGGTCCATCGCCGAATCACGCAAGGATGAACTGCCAGGTTCCGGCGAGCACGGCCGCGGTAATGGACACACCGGCAATACCCGCGCCGATGAGCACAAGCAGCAGTTCCGGGCGACCAACCGTCGACGGGCGAGCCCAGGTCCGTTCGAGATCGGAACCGAATCCCTTCGCTTCCATCGCCGTTGCAAGCTTGCTCCCTCGGCGAATGGCGAGCACGAGTAGTGCAAAGGCCTGACTACAGAATCGGGCGAAAAAGTTCGCGTCGCCGACACCCCGAGCACGCCGCGCCTGGCCAAGCGCACGCCAGTCGTCCACAAAGAGTCCAACCATCCGGAGCCCGGCGAGCCCTCCAAGCACGAAGCGGGATGGGAGCTTCAGGACCTGCGCGAGTCCGTCAGCCAGATCGGTCGGGTCAGTGGTGGCGAACAGCACGATGCTCGGCAGCCCGATCGCCAGGACACGAAGGGTGATCGCGACCCCGAGAGCGAGTGAACCCTCGGTGATCGTCGCGAAGCCCAGCGACGCCAGGACGGCGCCGGAGTCCTCTCCGTAGAGCACGGTCGTCAGGCCGGCGAAGGGCGCAGCCAGCCACAGCGGCGCCGTCCGCAACCAGAACCCGCGCGCGTCGAGGCCGGACCAGAAGAGCAGGATGCCGACGAGAAGCAGGGCGACCGACGCCGACACCACGTCGATCGACAGCAACAGGGTCACGCTGATGAGCACCGCGACGGCCAACTTCGCGACGGGATTCACGCGCGCGATGGCAGAATCGCGCACAGCCGGGATCAGACCTGTCATGACAGGACCGCCGACTGCGCGTCGAGCACGAATGTCCGATCCGACAGCGCCCGGACAAGCTCGTCATCGTGCGTCACCGTCACGATCGAGCTGCCCGAGTCGACCAGCTCACCAAGCAGGCCGACAAGCTCCCGCCACGTCGTGGCATCCTGACCGAAAGTAGGCTCATCGAGAAAAAGGATTTGCGGGCGGGTCGCAAGGATGGTCGCGACGCTCAGGCGACGTTTTTCGCCCCCTGACAGCGTGAATGGATTGGCGTCGGCGAGGCGATCGAGCCGGAGCCGACCGAGCAGTTCGTCGACCCGCGAGCGGATCTCCGGCTCGGACAGCCCGAGCGCGGCAGGCCCGATCGCCAGTTCCTTGCGCACGCTCGACGTGAGGAATTGGTGTTCGGGGTCCTGAAACACTGTGCCCATGCGGGTGAGCAAGTTGCGTGATTTCCAGCGAATCGGCTCAGGTCTGAGGCCGCGGCTCAGGGCGGGGCGCGCGGTCACTGTGCCGTTCAGCGGGGCGAGCAGTCCGGCGAGGGTGAGGGCGAGGGTCGACTTGCCTGCACCGTTTGGCCCCGTGAGAGCAAGACTTTCCGATTCGAACAGTGAGATATCGAGAGCGGATGCCACGGGCAGCGTCGTTCGTGAGGCGAACGGTGTTCTCCCCACCGTCAGGCCGTGCGAAGCAAGGAGCTCTCCGCCCCTGGCCGCACGCGTGGGCCGGGGAGGAGCCGTCGGCGGGAACGCGGGAACCCAGACACCGGCATGCGCGAGTCGCTGCCCGTGGACGCGCAGGACATCGGAGGGGGAACCGTCAGCCAGTACTCCCCCGGCCGGATCGAGGACGATCACCCGGTCGACGAGGTCCTGCCAGACGGCCACGCGGTGCTCGACGACGATGAGCGTCGCGCCGGTGTCTTCGATCACCTGTGCGACGACGTCCCGCACCTCGGCCACACCGGCAGGGTCGAGGTTCGCCGTCGGCTCATCAAGAAGAACGAGACCCGGGCGCATGGCAAGAACGCCGGCGAGGGCGAGCCGCTGTTTCTGGCCACCGGACAGCCGCGATGACGGATGCTCCAATGGGAGTCGGAGTCCGACCGCGTCGAGCGCCCAACGCACCCGTGGCCAAATCTGGTCGCGCGGTACACCGAGGTTTTCGCACGCGAATGCCACGTCGTCGCCGACTCGCGCGAGCACAACCTGCGATTCCGGATCCTGGAGAACGAGGCCGGCTCTCCCCCGAACGTCAGCGGGCCGCCTGCCGTCAATCCTCAGGTCGCCGAATGCGTCGCCCTCCTCGTCACCACCCAGGACACCGGCGAGGCCGGCCAAGAGGGTCGACTTGCCCGCGCCGGACGGTCCGAGGAGGAGGACACGTTCCCCTGGCTCGATAGTGAGGGTCAGCTCGGACACCGCTGGCGCCGAGCGTCCAGCATGCCGCCACCCCCACCCCGAAGCCGAGACCTGAGCTCCACGGACTATTCCCGCAGGGAAGCTGTCCCTCATTTAGATCGCCCGGCCTGCCCGAGCCTCATTGCCGGCAGCGAACCGTGACAGAGCGCCGGTTGCGGCGAGGCCGCGAACAGCGAACCACGGCAGCAGTCCGGCCAGAACGGTGCCTGACACGACGGCGCTGAGAAAATAGGTCATCTTCGCCCCGGCGTCGAGCGCCGCGTAGCTGGTGAATGTCGTGTCGAGCAACCCGACAGCGACGCCAGCGCCGGCGCCGGCAAGAAGCGCCACCCAGATTCGGAAG
The DNA here is from genome assembly GCF_003668565.1 of Mycetocola zhadangensis. Lineage (GTDB taxonomy): Bacteria > Actinomycetota > Actinomycetes > Actinomycetales > Microbacteriaceae > Mycetocola_A > Mycetocola_A zhadangensis. The sequence continues at coordinate 700,151 of NZ_RCWJ01000001.1, read as the reverse complement.
CTGCGGTAGAAGAAGAGTGCGAGCACCAGTTCAGCGCCGGCACCCTGGATAAGGCCCCAGATAAGGGTCTCGAAACCCCAAACCGTTCCGATGAGTGCCGAGACGGCGGCCGCGACCAGTTCGGTGTAGATGGCGGCACCGGGTTTACGAATGATGAGCCCGCCGAGAACGCCGGCGAACAACCAGCCGCCTGCGAGGAGACCGCCGAGTCCCGGGGTGAAGGCGAGGGCCGCGCTGAGCGGTCCCCAGGCCAGGCCCCAGGCCCAGAAGATGACGCCGGCCGCAACACCAAGAACGCTCGCGGTCACGATGTCCACGACGCGCCAACGTCCAGGTCGCTTCGCGAGCCCGCGCGTAGCGCCTGGAACCGTTTCAGGGTCGGTTGAAGTGGTGGATTCTGTTGATGTGAAATGCACTTTCGCGCCCTCCGTTAGGAAACAGGGCACGGGTAGCGAGAAGGTTGCCTCCCTGCGCTGGCATGACCCAGATCAGGTTCGACGGTCGAAGATTATGGAATCTTCCTCTCAGCCCGGTTCACCGGACTCCCGTGTTACTCAGGCGAGTATAACTCGAACGCTACTTCTTCAGTGCTTTGATGACGAAAGAGAGGGCCTTGCCTGCTGCCCAAACGAAGGGGATGCCAACGGCCAGGAGGGAGACAACGTTCGGTTCAAAGCGCAGCCCGCCGCCGGTCTTGAGATAGGCGCCGATCGGCAGGGCGAATCCGCCTCCACCGCCGCCGGAACCGGTTCCCTTGCCAGAGACCGCAGACGACGATGTATCGCCTTCGCCCTCCCCCTCGCCGACGCCGAAGCCGTACCACGCAAGTGCAACAGGAACGAGTTTCGCTCCGTCGACGTCTACCGGGTCCCCATAGACGGAGGTCACTCCGATTGACTTGAACCGGTCTGCCATTTCCAACGCGAGATTTGTCATGGCACTCACGCTACCGGCCTGAGCGAAGGCGCGCCACGGGTTGCTTTTGCTCTGGGCGAATCAGGACGACGGCGCGCGCGTTCCGCCAGCCGTGTCGTTTCCCTTTCGTCCGAGGAGCGAAGCGCGTCTCACCGCTTCACCACCGAACCGCGCGCGGAGCGAGTCGATGGTGGTCTCAGCCTCTCGCCATTCCTCGTCCGGATCCCACAGCGCCGCCATGGCGTCCTGCTCTCCGGTCAGCTGTTCCGCTCGCACGCCGATCAGTCGAACCGCCCTGCCGTTGAGCTGCAGTGCGGTGAGGAGTTCGTTTGCTTCCTCAAAGAGCCGCCGACCAACATTCGACGGCTCCGAAAGGGTTCGTGACCGAGTCACCGTGGTGAAGTCTTCGAATCGGACCTTGATGGCGACGGTCTTGGCGAACAGTTCCGCACGCCGAAGGCGAGCAGCTACCTGGTCGGCGAGTCGCAGCAGTTCGAGTCGCACCCGGGCGGGATCAGTCACGTCGACGTGGAAGGTGACCTCGTGGCCGATGCTCTTTTCCGATGTGGCCGTGACAACGCTGCGCGCGTCGCGCCCGTGTGCCAGTTCGTGCAGTTTGTGCCCGGTTGCCTCACCGACGGCTCGGGTCAAGGTGGTGAGCGGAGTTGCGGCGACGTCACCGACCGTATGCAGGCCGATGCGCAGCAGCGATTCTTCGGTCTTCGCTCCGACTCCCCACAGTGCGCGGATTGGCAGGGGGTGAAGGAAGGCCAAGGTTTGGGCTGGCGGGATGACGAGGAGCCCGTCGGGCTTCGCCCGGCCGGACGCGACCTTCGCGACGAACTTGGTGGCTGCCGCTCCGACTGAGCAGGTCAGTCCGGTTTCACGCTGTACCCGGTCTCGGATGTGCTGGCCGACGACGGCAGGAGAGCCGATCAGTCGGCGTGCTCCGGACACGTCGAGGAAGGCCTCGTCGATGCTCAGAGGTTCGACAAGCGGGGTGGCATCACGGAAGATGCCCATCACCTGGCGGGAGTACTCGGTGTAGCGCTCGTGGTGAGGGGGAAGAATCGTGGCCTGTGGGCACAGCCGAATGGCCTTCGAAACCGGCATCGCCGCTGTCACACCGAATCGTCTGGCCTCGTAGGTGGCGCTGGTGACGACACTGCGGCCCTCCGCATGGCCGATGATGACTGGCTTCCCGCGGAGTTCGGGATGATCGAGCAACTCGACAGAGGCGAAGAACGCATCCATGTCGATGTGGAGGATGTTCGCGCCGTCGTCGTCGGCGACGCCGTGCGTCACCTGCCGCGCGCTTCCATCCTGCTTGCTCATGGGTTCTATTCTCCCAGCTTTGACCGGGCACGAACCCCTGTCAGACGAGCGCGATGACGACCGGCTTGAGCCACTCGCGGAATGCGTTTGGGTCGTCGCGGAGTGACTCGGAGATGATCACGGTGTCTGGCGCGACCACCCATGCGCCCGGCTCCGCGACGGGAAGCACCTCGAGGTCGAGTCGGAACGACCCCGTCTGTCGACGCAATTCGAATTGTCGTCGTTGCACGAGTTCGTAGGCGTCAGCGAGCGGGTGTTCACGTGCCTTCACGGCGGCGAGATACTCGGCGTGCCGCTCCTCCACCCACGCGGTCACCGAGTCGTAGCAGCAGTAGACCAGGTCCTGCAGTTCGAGCGCTCGATCGAAAACCTCGAAGTGCGGCGGCCGGACCTGGCTGATGAATGGCCGGGTTTCCCGGCGAACGATACCCGCCCACCAGCCGCGCCATTGGGCTGCCAGTGCTCGCCTGTCGATGTCGGGCAGCGTGACCGGGTCCGGCTCGGGAATGACAGGAGGGACCTGTTCCTCGCACTCCCCTGACAGACCAGCGAGGTCTCTCAGGGCAAGCGCGAGGAGCAGATCCCTCGGGCAATCCTCTGTGATCTGCCAGCGAATCGAACCCTCGACCAGCATGGCAAGATGGTACCCCCGACATTTTAGGTTCGGAAGTGGGTAGCCAGCGTCAGCTCTGCGCGCGTTCCAAAACCAGTTCACGCACGCGGGCGGCGTCGGCCTGACCCTTCATGGCCTTCATCACAGCGCCGATGACCGCACCGGCTGCCTGCACCTTGCCGTCGCGGATCTTGGCGAGAACGTCGGGCTGCGAGGCCAGAGCGTCGTCGATGGCGGCGATGAGCGCTCCGTCGTCGGAAACAACGGCCAGTCCGCGAGCGTCGACAACCTCCTGCGGGGTGCCTTCTCCGGCGATGACGCCTTCGAGGACCTGCCGTGCGAGCTTGTCCGTGAGCGTTCCAGTATCGACGAGTCCCGCAAGCGCAGCGACGTTCTCAGGCGAAACGAGAGCGGATGCTTCAACTCCCTGAACGTTCGCTACCCGGCTGATTTCCCCTGTCCACCACTTGCGCGCAGCGGCGGGGGTCGCTCCTGCGGCGACCGTCTCCGTGATCTCGACGAGGAGGCCACCATTGACGACGTCCTGGAACTCGAGGTCGGTGAAGCCCCAGTCCGCCTTGAGCCGACGCCGACGCGCGGCGGGCGGCTCAGGCAGGGCGGCGCGCAGTTCCTCGATGAGTTCAACGCTCGGCTCAACGGGAAGCAGGTCCGGCTCCGGGAAGTACCGGTAGTCGTCAGCATCGCTCTTGGGCCGACCTGCGCTCGTGCGCCCGGTGTCTTCATGCCAGTGGCGCGTCTCCTGGATGATCGTGCCACCGGAGGCGAGGATCGCGGCCTGGCGCTGGATCTCGTAACGGATGGCGCGCTCGACCGAACGCAGGGAGTTGACGTTCTTCGTCTCTGTCCGAGTTCCGAGCGGTGCAGGCGGCTCGCCCGCTGCCGTTCGCGGACGCAGCGAGATGTTGGCGTCGCAGCGCAAGTTGCCGCGCTCCATCTTCGCGTCAGAGATTCCGAGGCTGGTGACGATGTCGCGGATCGTCGCGACATACGCTTTGGCCAGCTCCGGAGCATCCGCTTCGGCACCGTAAATGATGTCAGTCACGATTTCGACAAGCGGCACACCCGCGCGGTTGTAGTCGACGAGGGAATATTCAGCACCCTGGATACGACCGGTGGATCCGCCGACGTGGGTCAGCTTGCCCGCGTCCTCTTCCATGTGAGCGCGCTCGATCGGCACAGTGACGATTCGACCGTCTGGCATTTCCACGTCGACGGAACCCTCGAAGGCGATCGGCTCGTCGTACTGCGAGATCTGGTAGTTCTTCGCGAGGTCCGGGTAGAAGTAGTTCTTCCGAGCGAATCGCGACGACGGCGCAATGGAGCAGCCGAGCGCGAGGCCAAGGCTGATGGCGTAGCGCACAGCCTGTTCGTTGACGACAGGAAGCGCTCCTGGCAGGCCGAGGCACACCGGGCTGACATTTGTGTTCGCCGCTGAGCCGAACTCGTTCGGAGCAGACGAGAACATCTTCGTTTTGGTGTTCAGTTCTACGTGGACCTCGAAGCCAAGGACCGGCTCGAACAGTTCGAGCGCCTTGTCGTAGTCCATCAGGGCGTCTTTCGCCATTATTTTCCTCCCAGTGCCGGAGCCTGCGAGATCAGCGTGTGACCCCACTGTTGCTCGAGCAGAGCTTCGATTGCCGCGCCAACGCGGTAGAGCCGGGCATCCTCGCGCTGCGGCGCCATGACCTGGATACCAACGGGCAGACCGTCCTCGGGAGCGAGCCCGATCGGAACGCTGATGCCGGGGATGCCAGCGAGGTTGGCGGGGATGGTTGTGATGTCGTTGAGGTACATCGCCATCGGGTCTTCGAGCTTCTCACCGAATTTGAACGCGGTTGTCGGTGCGCTCGGTGTGACGAGAACGTCGACCTTCTCGAAAGCTGTGTTGAAGTCGCGCTGGATGAGCGTGCGGACTTTCTGCGCGCTTCCGTAGTATGCGTCGTAGTACCCGGCGCTCAGCGCGTAGGTGCCGAGGATGATGCGGCGCTTGACCTCTGGACCGAATCCGGCCTCGCGGGTTGCTGCCATGACCTGCTCGACGGTGCCGCCACCCTCGGGCTGCACACGCATGCCGAATCGAACCGAGTCGAACTTGGCGAGGTTGCTCGACGCCTCAGCCGGGAGGATGAGGTAGTAGGCGGCAACGGCGTACTCGAAGTGCGGCGCGCTGACCTCGATCACCTCGGCACCCTGCTGTGTCAGCAGAGCGACCGTCTCGTCGAAGCGGCTCTGCACGCCGGCCTGGAATCCGTTTCCGGTGAGCTCACGAACCACGCCGACCTTGAGTCCAGCGAGGCCCTCTCCGCGGGCGCCCGACCGGGCAGCGTCCGCCATCGAGGGCCACACGTCTTTCAGCGACGTGGAGTCGTGCGGGTCGTGGTGCGCGATCACGTCGTGCAGGAGTCCTGCGTCGAGGACGGTGCGGGTCACTGGCCCGACCTGGTCGAGGGAGGACGCGAGCGCGATCGCGCCGTAGCGGCTGACAGCTCCGTAGGTCGGCTTGACACCGACGGTGCCCGTGACGTGCGCGGGCTGGCGGATCGATCCGCCGGTGTCGCTTCCGAGGGCGAGCGGTGCTTCGAACGCGGCAACCGCTGCGGCCGATCCGCCACCCGAGCCGCCAGGGATCCGGTCCAGGTCCCACGGGTTGCGGGTCGGGCCGTATGCGGAGTGCTCGGTGGACGAGCCCATGGCGAATTCGTCCATGTTGGTCTTGCCGATGGGGATCAACCCGGCTTCACGTGACAGCCGCACCACTGTGGCGTCGAACGGTGACATGTAGCCCTCGAGGATTTTGCTTCCCGATGTCGACGGCATGTCGGTGGTCACGAGGACGTCCTTGACCGCGAGCGGAACACCAGCGAGGGGGCCGAGTTTCTCACCTGCGGCGCGGCGCTCATCGATACGGCGAGCGGTGTCGAGGGCGTCTGACGAAACCGCGAGGAACGCGTGCACGTCGGTGTCGACCGCCTCAATGCGGTCGAGGTGGGCCTGGGTCGCGTCGACGGCGCTGATCTCGCCGCTTTGAAGGTGCGTCGCCAGGTCAGCAGCGGTCATCCGAATGATGTCATTCACTACTGCTCCTCCCCCAGGATCGCCGAGACCTTGAATCGGTTGTCGGCGTGCTCGGGCGCATTCTGCAGCGTCTGCTCGATCGTCAGAGTGTTGCCGACGACGTCGGGACGGAAGACGTTGGACAGCGGAACGGGGTGGCTTGTCGCCGGGACGTCGGGGGTTGCGACCTCCTGAACCTTGGCGATGCTGTCGACGATCTGGTCGAGCTCGGTCGTGAGACTCGAGATCTCTTCGGGAGTGAGGGCGATTCGGGCAAGGTTCGCCAGATGCGCCACCTGCTCCTCAGAAATTTCAGACATGGGTCTCCGTCATATAAGTACTGGGGTGTCCTCCCATTCTATTGCGGCCCGGTGTCCAGGAACGTCGCCGAGCACCCTCCCCGGTTAGAGTGGGACGAGTGACCGATACCTCTACGCGTCCCTGGCTGGCTAACTATGCATCGGATGTCCCATTCGACATCCCGGTTCAGAACGGAACCCTCGGCGACCTCGTCAACTCATCGGCTGAAGCGCACCCCTCGCTCGTCGCCCTCGAGTTTTTCGGCGCCACGACCACGTATCGCCAGCTGCAGCGTGCCATCCAGCGGGTTGCAGAAGGGCTTCGCGAGCTCGGCGTGAAGAAGGGTGACCCTGTCGCCATCGTTCTGCCGAACTGCCCCGAACACATCGTCGCGTTTTACGCGATTCTCCGACTCGGTGCGATCGTCGTGGAACACAATCCGTTGTACACGCCGCGGGAACTTCGACACCAGTTCGAAGACCACGGCGCCAAGGTCGCCATCGTCTGGAACAAGGTAGTTGCGACGGTGCAGGACTTCCCCGAGGACATTGCGGTCGAGTCGCTCATCGATGTGGACATCACCCGGTCGATGACGATCGGAATGCGCATCGCACTGACGTTGCCGATTGCGAAGGCACGTGAGTCCCGCGACGCGCTCACCACGAAGACCAGGAACACCATCAGCTGGTCGCGCCTGGGCGCGGCGCACCCCATCGACCCCGCGCACCCGCACCCTGACGCCACAGACGTCGCCATCATCCAGTACACCTCAGGGACGACTGGACTCCCCAAGGGTGCGGTCCTCACCCACGCCAATCTGTTGGCCAACGCGGTGCAGGCACGCGCATGGACACCGACAATCACCCATGTCGGCTGCACCATTTACGCGGTGCTTCCCATGTTCCACGCCTACGGTCTCACCCTGTGCCTGACGTTTGCGATGAGCCTCGGCGCGCGGCTGGTCCTGTTTCCCAAGTTCGACCCGGACCTCGTCCTCAAAGCGGCAAAAAAGCATCCGCCCACGTTCTTGCCAGCGGTGCCACCGATTGCCGAGCGACTGCTCGCGCGGGCGAAAGAAAAAGATATCTCACTCCAAGGACTCGAGATCGGGATCACGGGCGCTATGGCGCTGCCACACGACCTCGTTGTGCCTTTCGAGGAAGCTACAGGCGGGTACCTGATCGAGGGCTACGGACTCAGCGAATGTTCGCCCGTGTTGATGGCCAACCCGGTGTCTGACGGGCGAAAGGCCGGCACAGTCGGGCTTCCCCTGCCCAGCACGGAAATCCGCATCGTCGACCCCGAGGACCCAACCGTTGACGTCGAGCCCGGAACCCCTGGCGAGTTGCTCGTTCGTGGGCCTCAGGTGTTCTCGGGTTACTACCGCAAACCCGAGGAGACAAATGCGGTCTTCGTCGGCGGCTGGTTTCGTACGGGCGACATCGTCACCATGGATTCGGATGGCTTCGTCAGCGTCGTCGACAGGATCAAGGAACTGATCATCACCGGCGGTTTCAACGTGGCACCGACCGAGGTTGAGAACACGTTGCGTCTGCACCCGGCCATCGCGAACGTCGCTGTTGTCGGAATGCCAAGTGCGCACTCCGGCGAGGACGTTGTCGCTGCGGTTGTGCTCAAGAAAGGCGAAAAAGCCGACCGAGAGTCGATCAGGCAGTTCGCCCGCGACAACCTGACGCCGTACAAGGTTCCCCGCCGCATCATGTTCATCGAAGAACTGCCGACGTCGCTGATCGGCAAGGTTCTGCGGAAGCAGGTGCGTGAGCAACTGCTGCACAAGGAATCCGGTCGTTCAGGACCGATCCCCTCCTAATCAGGCGAGGGCGTCGGGTCCTTTCGACACGAGCAGAGCGAACTGCTCAGCGTTGATGATTCGAAGACCGAGCTCCTCAGCCTTTGCGAGTTTGGAGCCAGCGCCCGGTCCTGCCGCAACAAAGTCCGTCTTCTTCGACACGCTAGATGCGGCCTTGCCGCCGGCCGCCATGATTGCCTCGAGCGCACCCTCGCGGGTGAAACCCTCAAGCGACCCTGTCGCGACAACGGTGACCCCAGCGAGGACGCCGCCCGCTTCGCCGGCGGCCCCGGGGCCGGGGTGCCCCGGCGTGGCGAATTGGACGCCAGCTTCGGTCCATTCGTCGATGATCTGACGGTGCCAATCAACCTCAAACCAGTCGATCACCGCGTCAGCGATGATGCCGCCAACACCCTCTGTCTCGGCGAGCTCGTCTCGTGTCGCGGCGCGGATGGCGTCGAGCGAGCCGAAGTAGTTGGCGAGGGCGCGCGCAGCGACCGGGCCAACGTGACGAATGTTGAGCGCGACGAGAATACGCCAGAGCGGTTTCGTCTTTGACGCGGCAAGATTGTCGAGGAGCTCGATAGCACTCTTTGACGGCACGGAGAATTCGTCACCGGAGAAGGTTTCCGATGTGGGGTCGAACGGACCGTCCTTCTTCGACCGGCGTCGACGGAACGGTGTGACCCGCTTGACCTCTCCGTCGTCTGTGACCTTGGGCAGTCCTGTCTCGAAGTCGAAGACCGTGACAGTGACCGGGAACAGGTCCTCGATGGTCATCGAGAACAGTCGCGCCTCTGACACGTCTCCGTTCTCGTCGGCAAGCGGAGGACGCGTCGGGTCAAGCGGCTGGCTGAGTGCGGCCGCAGCGACCTCACCCAAACCTTCAACATCGAGCGCCCCGCGAGAGCCGACGTGCTCGACCCGGCCGCGCACCTGAGCCGGGCAGGACCGTGAGTTCGGGCAGCGGAGGTCTTTGTCGCCCTCCTTCGCGGGCCGAAGCGGTGTGTCACAGGATGGGCACAGTTCCGGCATGACGAATGCGCGCTCGGTTCCGTCGCGTAGCTCGACGACCGGGCCAAGGATTTCCGGGATCACGTCGCCAGCCTTGCGGAGCACGACCATGTCTCCGATGAGGACACCTTTCGCTTTCACAACGTCCTGGTTGTGCAGTGTGGCCTGGCTGACCGTTGACCCGGCGACCCGGACCGGCTCGACCTGGGCAAACGGGGTCGCTCGCCCGGTTCTGCCGACGCTGACCACAATGTTAAGCAGCTTGGTGTTGACCTGTTCTGGCGGGTACTTGAATGCCGTCGCCCACCGGGGCGCCCTGCTTGTTGCACCGAGTTCGTCATGCAGCGCGAGCTCGTCGACTTTGATGACGATTCCGTCGATCTCGTGCTCGACACTGGCCCTGTGCTCGCCGAAGTAGTCGATGAACTCAATCACACCGTCGATGTTCTCGAAGACGCGATAGTGCGTCGATGTTGGCAGCCCCCAGCCAGCGAGGAGGTCGTACACCTCGCTTTGCGCGGCGACAGGAGGATTCGGCCAGGCACCGACGCCGTGCACCAGCATCTGCAGTCGACCCAGTCGGTTCTTCATCAGTTGCAGAGCGGCGGCGCTCTTACCTTCTGACTTCTGGCGAAGGCTGCCGCTTGCCGCGTTGCGCGGATTGGCGAAGACCTTCTCGCCTGCTGCCAACTGCAGTTCGTTGAGTTCGCGGAAGGATTCGACGGGGAAGAAGATCTCTCCGCGCACCTCCACGCGGTCGGGGTGCCCCGTGCCGCTGAGCCGACTGGGGATGGAGGTGATCGCCGCGATGTTCTCGGTGACGTCTTCGCCGACGACACCATCTCCGCGGGTCGCCGCGCTGACCAGTCGACCCTTCTCGTACCGAAGGTTGATGGCGAGCCCGTCGATTTTGAGCTCGGTGAGATAGTGAACGGACCGGCCAGACGCGCGTTCGACCCGCTCGCTCCAGCTCCGAAGCTCGTCGGCTGAGAACACGTTGTCGAGGCTCAGCATGCGCTCAACGTGAGTCACCGGGTCGAAGAGCGACGCCTGGGCACGGCCACCGACGGTCTGCGTCGGGCTGTCCTGACCCTGCAATTCAGGGAAGAGGTGCTCAAGCTGTTCGAGTCGATGCATCATTGCGTCGTACTCAGCGTCTGACACGAGCGAGGTGTCGCGCTCGTAGTAGGCATCGCGGAGTTCGATGATGCGAGTCGTCAATGCGTCGGATTCGGCTGCGGCCTGTTCGAGGTCGGCCGGAGTTCTCTGCGTGTCGGTGCTGTCAGTCACTCGTTCAGTCTAGGGAAAGCCACCGACGCTGCCCGAGGGGCTTGCGGACCGGGGACTCACCGCACCGATCGCACCGGAAGGATCGCTAAAGCACCGAGGATCGCGGCTGCACCGGCAGCCACGAACAGCGCGGGGAAGCTCCCAAATGTCGCCACAATCATCGCGCCGAACAGCGGGGCGAACGCCTGCGGCGCGGCCATGGCAATGTTCATGATCCCGAGGTCCTTACCTCGATCCTCCTGTGCAGGAAGCACCTGCGTCGCGAGCGCCTGGTCGACCGAGAGGAAACATCCGTAGCCCATGCCGAGCAGCCCCGCGGCCAGCAGCGCCGCGTCGAAACTCGGCACGAAGGCCAGAATGAGTGCGGCAATGCCCTGCAGTCCCGCCGCGGCGACGATGAATGACTTTCGTCGTCCGAGGCGATCGGAGAGATTCCCGAGGATAACCGAAGCCAGAATGACGAAGATCATGTAAACGAGTGTCAGCGCGAGCAGTCCGTCTTCCGCTTGCTCGATTTTCAGACCGTATTGCAGGAAGTAGAGCAAAAGCGTCGTGCCAAGCGCGTTGCCCAGGTTGACGAGCACTCGCCCGAGCAGAGTCCAGCCAAAATCCGGATGGGTGCGCGGGTCAATCCAGAATCCGGAGACCAGGGTGCGAAACGTCAGCCGAGCGCGGGCGCCAACGGGGAGCACCTCATCGGAGAAAGCGAAGAGCAGCGGAAGCACAAGCACAACGAGCGCGACCGACACCACAAGGTAACCGAGCAGTTGGCCGAGCGAGAGGAACGTCACCAGGGCCACACCGAGGATGATTCCGACCGCCTGTGGGGCGCTCATCCACCCCGAAACCGTCCCACGCTGGGTCACGGGCACCTGATCGGAGATCACCGCGGTCAGGGCGGCGGTCAGCATGCAGAACCCAGACAGGGCTGCGCACCAGGCCACACCTATCCCGACGATGTTTCCCTGAAACGCCAGCACCGCAAGCGATCCGGCGAACAGCACAGTCCCAGCGGCGATCCACGGCCGCCGCCGCCCGAAACGAGAGGTCGTGCGGTCCGAGAGCGCCCCGGTGAGGGGGTACACCACAAGAGCGCAGAGCCCGGCCGCACCCGAAATAATCCCGAACGCCACAACACTGTCGACCCAGTTGTCGGGAGAAACCGCCGCATCCACCTGTAGTGGAAGCAGAAGCTGAATCGGCGTCAGCTGGGCCATCCAGATGCCGAGCCACGCAGCGGCGAACAGCGCAATCCAACGGGAGGTTACCCGTCGGATGGGTTCGGCAACCGGGGTCTGGGGTCCTTCGGTAGTCGTGGACACGCAGTCAAGATAGCGCAGCTTTGCTTCGAGCGGGGCGGATGTTGCGCCCCCTCTTCGCGCGGACGTTACCTTCGGCAGGTCAAGCGTCGGCCGGAACGGCGCTTACTGTGCGGTCGATGGTGCACTGTCCGAGCACCCGTGTGCCCACGTACACGACAGCCGTTTGCCCGGGAGCGACGCCGTCGAGCGGCGTCCGCGGACGGATCATCAGCTCGGGCTCCCCGGTCTCGGCGTGCGGCTGGACGACAGCGACAGCGGGAACCGGGTCGGCGTGCGCCCGGATCTGAACGTCGCACTCGAAGGCGAGGTCGGGGTGTTCGGGGGCGAGACCGGCCCAGGTGAACCGGGAGCCGGCGATCTCGCCGATCGCCAGTGCTTCCTTCGGGCCGACGACGACCTCGTTGGTCTTGGGGCGAACCTCGAGGACGAACCGTGGCCGACCGTCAGGGTCAGGCACTCCGAGGTTGAGCCCGCGGCGCTGGCCAACAGTGAACGCCTGTGCGCCTTCGTGTGAACCGACGACGGAGCCGGTCCGGTCGAGGATCTGGCCCTTCTCTGCGCCGACCCGGTCGGCCAGCCAGCCACGGGTGTCTCCGTCCGGGATGAAGCAGATGTCGTGGCTGTCGGGCTTGTTTGCGACGCTGAAGCCTCGTTCCGCTGCTTCTGCCCGCACCTCGGCCTTGGACGGGGTCGCGCCGAGCGGGAACATGGAGTGTTCGATCTGCTCGGCGGTGAGCACACCGAGCACGTAACTCTGGTCTTTCGCCCACGCGCTGGCGCGGTGCAGTTCACGGTTACCGTCGGCGTCTGTGAGGATGGTGGCGTAGTGCCCGGTGCAGACAGCGTCGAAGCCGAGGTCGAGTGCCTTCTCGAGCAGTGCGGCGAACTTGATCTTCTCGTTGCAGCGCATGCAGGGGTTCGGCGTTCGGCCCGCCGCGTACTCGGCGATGAAGTCATCGACGACGTCGAGCTTGAACCGTTCCGAGAAGTCCCAGACGTAGTACGGGATACCAATGATGTTCGCGGCTCGCTGGGCGTCCATCGAATCCTCGATGGTGCAGCATCCGCGGCTTCCGGTGCGCAGGGTTCCCGGCATCCGGCTCAGTGCCAGATGCACCCCGACGACCTCGTGGCCGGCTTCGACAGCGCGCGCTGCGGCGACCGCGGAATCCACTCCGCCTGACATAGCTGCTAAAACCTTCACCGGAACAGTGTACGCGCCGTATTCTGGGTGCGCTCTGTTTCGGCGAACTCAGGAGCCGAGGACAGTTTTGCGATCGGACAGTCCGGCTCGCGCCGCCTGGGCGTACGCGTGCGGAACGGCGGCGATCAGTGCGTCGATGTCGTCGTCGGTTGTCGAGTGCCCGAGCGTGACGCGGAGTGCCCCCCTGGCCTCGAGTTCATCGCGGCCCATGGCGCGAAGCACGTGCGACGGCTCGGGGATGCCCGCCTGGCAGGCCGAGCCTGTGGAGACCGAGACACCGGCCATGTCGAGGAGGAACAGCAGCGAATCGCCCTCGCAGCCGGGGAAGGCAAAGTGCGCGTTGCCCGGGAGGCGGTTCGACCCCGTCGCTCCGTTGAGCTTCGCGGTCGGAACCGCGTCGAGGATCCCGGCGATCACGCGGTTCCGCAGTGCGGTGAGCCGGCCGGATTCAGTGGACAGCCGCGCCTGGGCGAATCGGGCGGCCACGGCGAACGACACAGTACCTGCGACATCCTGTGTGCCTGATCGCACCTGCCGCTGCTGGCCGCCGCCGTGCAGCAGCGGTTCCACCTGAGCCGAACGGGAGACCACGAGGGCACCGATTCCGACGGGTCCGCCGATTTTGTGCGCGGAGACGCTCAGCGCCGCGAGGCCGGCACCGCCGGTGCTGCCCGAGTCCCGCCGCACAGCGGCGAAGTCCACGGGAAGGTAGCCGTACGCGGCAACCGCGTCGACGTGCAGCGGAACGTCATGTGCTGCGGCGAGCGCGGCGATGTCGGTGACCGGCTGGATGGTTCCGACCTCGTTGTTCGCCCAGAGCATGGTGATCAGGGCGACACGTGGGCCGTGCTCGGCCAGTGCCCGTTCGACAGCGGCAGGCTCGACGGTGCCGTCGCCGTCGAGCGGCAGCCAGGAGATCTCCGCTCCCTCGTGTTTCTCGAGCCACTCGAGGGTGTCGATCGTGGCGTGGTGCTCTCCCCCAGGCGCGAGGATCACCTGGCGGGCACTGTCGACGTTGCGCTTCCAGTAGATGCCCTTCAGGGCAAGATTGATGGACTCGGTACCGCCAGAGGTCAGGACGACCTCGATCGGGTCGCAGCTGAGAGACGTGGCGATGACCTCGCGCGCCTCCTCCAGCATGCGTTTGGCAGACTGCCCCTGCGAGTGAATGGACGCGGGGTTCCCCACCTGACGCATGGCATCCGTGTATGCATCAATCGCCTCAGGAATCATCGGGGTCGTCGCCGCGTGGTCAAGGTAGACGACCATGGCGGTCCTCCCTACTTTCGTCGATTCACGCACGAAACCCGTACCCAACTACTCTAGGTCGCATGACTTCTGCCGGCGCACAGCGCACTCTCGGTGTGCAGGCAACACCGCACGGCGGCGAACTTCGAGTCTGGTCTTCCTCAGCCCAGCAGCTTGAACTCGTGCTCTTTGACTCGAGAGATCCGAACTGGGTCACCGAGACCGTTCCGATGGAACACGGGGCAGGCGACGTCTGGACGGCGCGATCACCTTCGCTGAAAGCGGGGACGCGCTACGCGGTTCGAGCGGCCGGCCCCTCGGGCCCGACCCACGCGTTTGCCCCGTCGAAACTGCTGATCGAGCCGTACAGCCGCGGAATGGTGCGCGTCGCGCCCGGACAGTTTCGCTCGGTGGTCGTCGACGACGGTTTCGACTGGGGCGGCGTGACCAAACCCCACGTGCCGCTCGACAAAACGGTGATCTACGAGGCACACGCCAGGGGCATCTCGATGCTCAACAGGGGTGTCCCGGAGCACCTGCGAGGCAGCTACGCAGGACTGGCCCACCCGGCGACTCTCGATTACCTCACCGACCTCGGCGTCACAACCGTCGAGCTGCTCCCAGTGCACGCGTTCGCATCGGAGCAACGACTCATCAAACAGGGCCTCACGAACTACTGGGGCTACAACAGCCTGAACTTCTTCACCCCGCACCAGCCGTACGGTTCGAAGGCCGCTCAAGTGGAGGGGCCTGGCGCCGTGCTCCGCGAGTTCAAGGGCATGGTCCGGCTGCTGCACGAGGCTGGGATCGAGGTGGTCCTCGACGTTGTCTACAACCACACAGCCGAGGAGGGCAGGGACGGGCCGACGACGAGCCTGCGCGGGCTCGACAACGACGCCTACTACCGTCAGACAGCCGACGGCACGTACATTGACGTGACCGGTTGCGGCAACAGCCTGAACACGGCGCACCCGGTCGCACGCCAGCTCGTTCTCGACTCACTGAGGTACTGGGCAAACGACGTTCAGGTAGACGGATTCCGCTTCGACCTGGCCGTCACCCTCGGGCGGGATGCTAATCACGAGTTCTCGGCCGGGTCCGAGCTGTTGCAGGCGATCACCTCAGACCCCCTGCTTGCCGGCGTGAAGATGATCGCCGAACCGTGGGATGTCGGCGCTGGCGGCTGGCAGACCGGCTCGTTCCCGAACGGCTGGAGTGAGTGGAACGATCGGTACCGCGACCGGGTGCGCAACTTCTGGCTCTCCGACGTCGACTATGCGCGACGTGCCAGTGCAGCCCCCGTCGGCATCGGCGGTTTCGCCACACGCCTTGCAGGGTCAAGCAACACCTTCCCGGTCGAGCGCGGCCCACTGGCGTCCGTCAATTTTGTGACGGCGCACGACGGATTCACGCTGGCCGACCTCGTCTCGTACGACATCAAACACAACGTCGGCAACGGCGAATCGAACCGTGACGGCACAGACAACAACCGCTCGTTCAACCACGGCGCCGAGGGCCCAACCGCCGACGTCGCCGTCTTGGCCACCAGGCGCAAGGCGATGCGCAACCTCCTGGGCACGCTGCTGCTCTCGTCAGGTATACCCATGATCACCGCTGGTGACGAGTACGGCAGAACCCAGCGTGGCAATAACAACGCGTACTGCCACGACTCCGAGCTCACCTGGCTGAGCTTCCCGGTCGACGGCTGGCAGCACAACCTGCGGGCGCACGCCAAGCGGTTGATCGAACTGCGGCGGCAGAACCCGGCTCTTCGCCCTGTGCGGTTCGGCCGGGTCGGTGAGGCGGTGCCGAGTGCGAGCCGGATCGACTGGTACGACGCTTCAGGCAACACGATGAGTGAGGACGACTGGGCACGCGCAGACAACCGCACGCTGCAGTATGTTGCGGCGTCCACTCCCGAGTTCGAGGACTTCAACCGCATCCTGCTGATCGTCCACGGTGTTGAGGAACCCACGACCGTGACCCTGCCTGCGCACGACGACGTCACACGGTTCGAGCTGCTCTGGCGAAGTGATGATGAAACACCGAGAACGGATGCTGTCAGCTCGGTTCCCGGGGACACCATCGACGTTGCGCCAACATCGATGCAACTGTTCCGGCTCTTCTCCAACGACGCCTGACGGGCGGAACATGGCGAAAAAAGACACCTCCGTGGGGACCCCCGCGACCGTAGCGCTGGTGAAGGCGGGGATCGCGTTCACTCCTCACCCGTATGATCACGACCCTGCAGCCGCCGGTTACGGCCTCGAAGCGGCAAGCGCCCTCGGCATCGAAACGACCAGGGTTTTCAAAACGCTGCTCGCCGACGTCGACGGTGCGCTCGTCGTTGCCGTCGTGCCCGTCGCCGGACAACTCGACCTCAAGGCGCTCGCCGCTGCCGTCGGAGGCAAGAAGGCCCGGATGGCCGACCCCTCGCTCGCCGAGCGAAAGACCGGCTACGTCGTCGGCGGGATCAGCCCGATCGGACAGAAGACCCGGCTGCGAACGGTCGTCGACACTTCGGCGGCCCAGTTCGGCAGCGTGTTCGTGTCTGGAGGGCGACGAGGATTCGACATCGAGCTCGCGCCGGTCGACCTCGTGTCGGTGACCAGCGCCACGCTGGCCGGAATCGGCAAGGTCTGAGCGAAGCCCGGGGCCTGGAAACCCACGCGTGTGCGTGTTTCCGGGCCCCGTGGCATCCGCTCTATTCAGCCGTGTGAATCAGTCCAAGCTCGGCCGCATTGGCCAGCAGGTTGTTCTTCGGCACCACGCGCACGCTGTAACCGAAGCCGCCAGGCCGACGCAGCTTGACCGAGCCGACGAACTCGAGGGCGGAACCGTCGTGCTCTGCGCCGTTTCGCTCGTCCTGCTCTACCTCGAGATTGCGCGTGCGGGTCTCGTGCAACTCCTCGTCGCCCGTTTTGCTCTGTCCATAGACCACCTGAACGGCGACGTCGTCCGGCGAGAGGCTTCCGAGTCGCACGGTTGCACGCAGCCGGAGCTCATCACCCACCTGCGGTGTGGCGTCGAGGCCACCGGACTCGACGTGCACGATGGAAACATCCGACCAGGCCGCGGCAACTCGCCGCTTCCACTCGGCCAGCTGGCGTGCGGCCCGGTACCCGTCGAATCGCAGCTCGGCCTGGCTCGAGTGGGCCGGGAGATACAGTTCGGACACGTACTGGCGAACCATCCGGTCTGCGCTCAGTTGCGGCGACAGGGTCGCGAGTGTGTGCCGAACGTGGGTCAGCCAGCGCTCGGGTTCACCGTTCTCGTTCCTGTCGTAGAACAGCGGCGCAATCTGGTGCTCGATCAGTTCGTACATCGAGTTCGCTTCGAGCCTGTCGCGCTCAACCGGGTCGGTCGTGACGGCGGACGGAATCGCCCAGCCGTTTTCGCCGTCGAAGAACTCGTCCCACCAGCCGTCGAGAATCGACAGGTTGAGTGCACCGTTAAGCGCAGCCTTCATTCCGCTTGTTCCGCAGGCTTCAAAGGGGCGCAACGGGTTGTTGAGCCAGATGTCGGTTCCCGGGTACAGTTTCTGCGCCATCGAGATGTCGTAGTCGGGCAGGAACACGATGCGCTCGCGTACCGAAGGGTCGCTCGCGAACTCGACCACTTTTTGGATGAGGCGCTTGCCCTCCTCGTCGGCCGGATGCGATTTGCCGGCGATGACGATCTGGATCGGGCGTTCGGGGTCGGTGAGGAGCCGCTTGAGCCTGTCGGTGTCGTGAAGCATCAGGGTCAGGCGCTTGTATGTCGGCACCCGTCGAGCGAAACCGATGGTGAGAATGTTGGGGTCGAGGATGCTGGCCAGCCAGCTCGGAGTCACTCCCCCCGGGTTTTGGCTCGCCCAGGCACGGGCGACACGACGCCTGGCGTCGGCAACCAGCTCGGCGCGCATGACGTTACGGGTTTCCCAGAGCGCGGCTGTTGACAGCTGCGGGCTGGTCCAGTCCGCGCCGACCGTGTCTCGGCTCCCCCATGTGGCTTCGGCGAGCGCCGTCAACTCCGGCGCGGTCCAGCTCGGGGCGTGCACACCGTTGGTGATCGATGTGATGGGCACATCGTCGGCGTCGAAGCCGGGCCAGAGCGAGGAGAACATGCCCCTCGAGACCTGCCCGTGCAATTGCGACACACCGTTGGCGCGCTGGCCGAGGCGCAGGCCCATGACAGCCATGTTGAAGGCGCCACCGGCTGTTTCCGGTTCGCGCCCAAGCGCCAGAATGTCGTCAACCGCTACCCCGGGGAGCAGGTCGGTCTCAAAGTACCGCCGCACGAGGTCCGTTGAGAACCTGTCGATGCCGGCGGGCACCGGCGTGTGGGTGGTGAACACGGTGCCTGCACGAACGACCTGCAGGGCCTCGTCGAAGCTCAGTCCGCCACGGATCAGGTCGCCGATGCGTTCGAGGCCGAGGAACCCGGCGTGGCCCTCGTTCGTGTGAAACACTTCGGGCGGCCGCACCCCCGCGCGTTCGGCCCAGGCGCGAATGGCCCGGACGCCGCCGATACCGAGGAGGAGTTCCTGCCTCAGCCGGTGTTCCTCGGCACCACCGTAGAGCCGGTCGGTCACTCGGCTCAGCTCATCGGAATTCTCAGGAATGTCGGTGTCGAGGAGAAGAAGCGTGACGCGACCGACGGCGGCAACCCAGACTCGTGCGCTCAGCACCCGGTCGTCCGGCAGGCTGAGGGTGATGACGACTGGGCTGGAGTCCGGCTGGCGAAGCACGCGCAACGGAAGTCCGTCAGGGTCAAGCACCGGATAGGTCTCCTGCTGCCAGCCGTCCGATGACAGTGACTGGCTGAAGTAACCGGCACGGTAGAACAGGCCGACAGCGATCAGCGGGACGCCGAGGTCGGAGGCGCTTTTCAGGTGGTCACCTGCCAGGATGCCCAGTCCCCCCGAATACTGCGGCAGGGCGGCAGCAACTCCGTACTCCGGCGAAAAGTACGCGATGCTCTCGGGCTTGTCCCCCTCGAGGCCCTGGTACCAGCGGGGCTCCTGCAGGTACCTCTTCAGGTCGTCGCGCAGCGCGTTTGCGCGACCGACGAAATCGTCGTCTGCGGCGAGTTCATCAATCCGCTGCTGGCTGATCTCCCCGAAGAGGGTCACCGGATCGTGCTGGTAGTCACGCCACGCGTCAGGCGAGATCTCGGAGAACAGCTCCTGGGTTGGCAGGTGCCAGGCCCATCGGAGGTTGCCCGAAAGTGTCTCGAGAGAGGAGAGTCGCTCCGGGAGTGCCGGGCGAACGGTAAATCGTCGAATGGCCTTCACGCGTTCAGCCTAAGGGTGGGAGGGCGTTCGAAGTCAACACTCGCCCTATTGGGTCGAAGCAGTTTGGTCAAGGCTCATCACTGAGCTCGCTATTCGCGGTACGGTCGGACCGTGGCGAAGAAAGCATCGAGCACAGCGGCGGCGTCAGCCCCACGTGCAGCAGAAACCAGACCATCCGCTCCCGCACGAGGAATCGGGCGCATTCCCGTGCTCGGCCTCTCCCCCGTTGTCTCAGGCGGCCGATGGCCGGCCCGTGGCTACGTCGGCGAGGTGATTCCGTTCGGTGCGACGGCATTCCGAGAGGGGCACGACAGCATCGGCGTCGAGCTGTTGCTCACCGACCCATCGGGGCGTACGCACAGACATCCAATGCGCCTCGTGACCGTCGGTCTCGATGATTATTCAACGCTCGCCCAGGTCACATCGGTGGGAACGTGGACCTTCTCGGTGCGCGCGTACGCCGACGAGTGGGAAACCTGGCGGCACAACGCCGAGATCAAGATCCCCGCAGGCATCGACGTCGAGCTCATGTACACGATGGGTGCCGAACTCCTTGCTCGCGCGGCGACAGACAAGAACCGCCCCGTCCGCGAGCGCGATGCCCTTGCCACCGCCGCAGAATCACTTCTGGACGTCTCTGCTGGCGACGAGGTTCGCTTCGCCGTTCTTTCGGATCCCGAACTCGAGCGCATCATGCAAGTCCGCCCGATCAGAGGACTGGCCAGCGAGTCCGAGCCAGCCGAAATGCGGGTCGAACGCGCTCGCGCGGGCTCCGGCTCCTGGTATGAATTCTTCCCACGTTCGGAGGGCGCGAAGCAGCGCAAAGACGGCTCCTGGCAGTCCGGGACCTTCCGCACAGCGGCAAAGCGCCTCAGCGCGGTCGCGGCAATGGGCTTCGACGTGCTGTACCTGCCGCCGATTCACCCCATCGGTACCTCATTCCGCAAGGGTCCGAACAACACCCTCAATCCGGGTGAGCACGACCCAGGTTCGCCGTGGGCGATCGGTTCCCCCTCCGGTGGACACGACACCATCCACCCGGATCTTGGTACCGTCGAGGACTTCACCTGGTTCTTGGGCCAGGCCGCGAAGAAACAGATCGAAGTCGGCATCGATCTGGCTCTCCAGGCCTCGCCCGACCACCCGTGGGTCATCGAGCACCCCGAGTGGTTCACGACCCTCCCAGACGGGTCCATCGCGTACGCCGAGAACCCGCCAAAGAAGTACCAGGACATCTACCCGGTCAACTTCGACAACGATCCCGAAGGCATCCGCGCGGAGGTCCTCCGTATCGTGCGTTACTGGATCTCGCTCGGCGTGAAGATCTTCCGGGTCGACAATCCGCACACTAAACCCGTCGAGTTCTGGGAGTGGCTCATCGCCACTGTGAACGCTGAGGAGCCCGACGTCATCTTCCTGGCAGAGGCGTTCACCCGTCCGGCCATGATGCAGGCGCTCGCCCGGGTCGGCTTCCAGCAGAGCTACACCTATTTCACCTGGCGCAACACGAAGGAAGAGCTCGAGGAATTCTTCACGAGCATCTCGACCGAAACGGCCGATTTCCTCCGCCCCAACCTCTTCGTGAACACGCCGGACATTCTCACCGAGTATCTCCAGTTCGGTGGTCCAGCCGCGTTCACCATCAGGGCAGCCCTTGCCGCGACTGCGGCGCCAACCTGGGGTGTCTACTCCGGGTTCGAGTTGTTCGAGAACGTGGCCCGTCCCGGCGCAGAGGAGAATATCGACAACGAGAAGTACGAGTACAAGCCACGCGACTTCGCTGCTGCCGAAGCCGCAGGGCGATCGCTCTCGATCTACCTGGGCATACTCAACACGATCCGCAGGGAGCACCCGGCCCTGCAGCAGCTGCGCAACCTCACGCTGCACTCGAGCGATGACGACTCGATCCTTGTCTACAGCAAGCACCTCGACGGTGCATTCACACCGTCTGGCAACTCCGACACCATCCTGGTTGTCGCCAACGTCGACCCTCACTCGGTTCGCGAGACCACGGTTCACATCGACTCGACCGCGTTCGGTATCCCGCTCGGCACCCCGTACCGCGTGACGGACCTCGTCACCGGCAACAGCTGGCAATGGGGAACAGACAACTTCGTCCGGCTCGACGCATTCGTCGAACCGGTACACATCTTCCACGTTGAGGAGCTGAACCAGTGACAGACCCCACAAACCCGACCCCTGATGCACCGAAAGACCCGGTAACAGAATCGCCCTCCCAGCAGGTGAACCAGACGCATGCCGCGAAGCCGGTCGTTGAGAAGCCCCAGGTCGAGGCGGTGACGGATGCTGTCAGCAGCGCCGATTCCGCTTCTGACGTTGAGAGCGCCCCGGTTCCAGACGAATCGGTCCTCGAAGCTGTAGCTTCGGGCGCCTACTATGACCCGCACTCCGTTTTGGGACAGCACTCCGCAGGAGCCCGGACGGTCATTCGTGTGCTCCGGCCGCTCGCTTCAACGGTGACCGCCGTCCTCTCCACCGGTGAGGAAGTTGAACTCGAGCACCTCTACGGTGGAATCTGGGCCGGAAGCCATTCCTATGGTTTCGCCGACTACCGTGTGCGTGCCACCTACGAGAACGGTTCGCCCTGGACATCGGACGACCCCTACCGGTTCCCGCCGACCATTGGCGAACTCGACCTCCACCTGATCGGCGAGGGTCGGCACGAGGAACTCTGGCAGGCCCTTGGCGCCCGCCTCACGACACAGGCGTCCTTCGGCGACCCCGTCGTAGGCACAGCGTTCACCGTCTGGGCACCTCACGCCCGCGCTGTCCGAGTAATCGGCGACTTCAACGGCTGGTACGGCCCGTCGCATTCGATGCGCAATATGGGTCCGACCGGAGTCTGGGAGATCTTTGTCCCTGAGGTTGCCGCTGGCGCCAAGTACAAGTTCGAGATTCTCGGAGCCAACGGCGAATGGGTACGCCGCGCCGACCCGATGGCACGGTTCACCGAGACTCCCCCACTCACGGCATCCGTGGTCGGAGAGTCGACGCACACCTGGTCCGACTCGGAGTGGCTCGAGCACCGCGCGTCAAACAACCCTCACAACGGGCCGATGAGCATCTATGAGATGCACCTCGGCTCCTGGCGACCCGGCCACGGATACCGTGACCTCGCTGACCCGTTGATCGAGTACCTGCGCGCCCTCAATTACACGCACGTCGAATTCATGCCCCTCGCGGAGCATCCGTATGGCGGTTCATGGGGCTATCAGATCAGCGGCTACTACGCGCCGACCAACCGGTTCGGCCACCCCGACGACCTCAAATACCTCATCGACCGTCTGCACCAGGCCGGCATCGGCGTGCTGATGGACTGGGTGCCTGGACACTTCGCCACAGACGAGTGGGCCCTTGGGCGTTTCGACGGACAGGCCCTGTACGAGCACCCCGACCCGCGGCTCGGCGAGCACAAGGACTGGGGCACGTACATCTTCAACTTCGGCAACAGCCAGGTGCGCAACTTCCTCGTCGCCAACGCGCTGTACTGGCTGGAGGAGTTTCACGTTGACGGGCTTCGCGTCGACGCTGTTGCCTCGATGCTCTACCTCGACTATTCGAGGGAAGAGGGACAGTGGGTGCCGAACGAGCACGGCGGGCGGGAGAACCTCCAAGCCATCAGCCTGCTGCAGGAAGCGAACGCGACAGCGTACAAGCGCAACCCCGGTGTCGTGATGATCGCCGAAGAGTCGACCAGCTGGCCCGGTGTGACGAAGGCCACCTCAGGCGGCGGGCTCGGCTTCGGTATCAAGTGGAACATGGGCTGGATGAACGACACCCTCCAGTACATGCAACAGGACCCGATGTACCGCACGCACCACCATGGGGAGCTCACGTTCACCTTCGTGTACGCGTTCAGTGAGAACTTCCTGCTGCCGATCAGCCACGACGAGGTCGTGCATGGCAAGGGCTCGCTGCTGTCGCGCATGCCTGGCGACCACTGGCAGAAGCTCGCCAACGTTCGAGTGTTCCTTGCGTTCATGTGGGCGCACCCCGGGAAGCAACTGCTGTTCATGGGCCAGGAATTCGGGCAGCCGTCCGAATGGTCTGAGGCACGGGGGCTCGACTGGTGGATCCTCGACCAGCCGGCTCACCAGGGCCTGTTCAACCTCGTCGGCCAGCTCAACGCTGTCTACAAGGAAAACCCGGCGCTCTGGGCGCTCGACAACGACCCGAGCGGTTTCGAACTGATCGACGGAGGAGATGCCGAGAACAGCGTGCTGTCGTTCCTCCGCCGCGACAACGAAGGCAACACGATCGCCGTCCTGCTCAACTTCTCGGGTGTCGCACTCAACTCTCATCGGATCGCGCTGCCGGAGGCCGGAGAGTGGGAAGAACTCCTCAACACAGACGCCGCCCATTACGGCGGTTCAGGTGTGGGAAATATGGGGTCGGTCACCGCAACAGATGTGGCGTGGGGCGGTCGTCCGGCATCCGCCGAGGTTACGCTGCCGCCGCTGGGAAGCATCTGGCTCCGGCTTCGACGCTAAACGTTCGCCAGACACACAAAAGCTCCGGCCGAGTCGATCCTGAAAACGGGATCTTCTCGGCCGGAGGTTTGTCGTGTTGTGGTTCTAGTAGAGCAGGTTGGTCAGTCGCGCACGCGCACGACCGACACGAGGATCGGTGACACCGACAACCTCGAACAGGTCCAGGAGGCGTGTGCGAATCACGGTGCGCTCCTCGGCGTCCGCGGTCTCGAACAGGGTGAGGAGCCGGTCAAATGCGTCCTCAACGTGTCCACCCGACAGGTCGAGGTCAACGACGTCGAGCTGCGCGGCCAGGTCATCCGGCTGGGCAGCCGCAGCTGAACGGAT
The DNA here is from genome assembly GCF_003668565.1 of Mycetocola zhadangensis. Taxonomy (GTDB): domain Bacteria; phylum Actinomycetota; class Actinomycetes; order Actinomycetales; family Microbacteriaceae; genus Mycetocola_A; species Mycetocola_A zhadangensis. The sequence continues at coordinate 675,912 of NZ_RCWJ01000001.1, read as the reverse complement.
CTGTTCAATGGTCTTGCCCTCGAGCCTGTGCAACAGGCTCACCTGGGCCAGGCCGGCGATTGCCATCTTGTCGAGCGGGCTCTGTGCAATGGCCTTCGAATACGCAGCGATCGCTCGGGGATAATCGCCTGCCTCGATCGCCTCGTACGCTTCAGCGTGAAGGGGCGGAAGTGGCGGCTCGACTGGTTCGGCCTCTTCGACCGGCTGCCCCGCGACGACAGCCGTCGACACGACTCCGGTCTGTGCCGCAGCCTGGAGTACCTGTTCGAAGACCTCCCGAACCTGCTGTTCGGGGATCGCACCGGCGAAAAGTTGCAGAGGACGACCACCGATGAGCGCGACCACGGCGGGAATGGACTGCGCCTGGAACGCCTGCGTCAGCTGCGGGTTCGCGTCCACGTCCACCTTCACGAGAAGGAGCCTGCCGCCGTATTCGGCGATGAGCTTCTCCAGGACGGGCGAAAGCTGCTTACACGGGCCGCACCATTCGGCCCAGAGGTCGACGATGACGGGCACCTGCTGCGAGATCTCGAGGAACTGCGCGAAATTCTCGTCAGTTCCATCGAGCACGAGCGACGGCACGTCGACCGTGCCAGGTGTACCAGGTGCACCAGGCGCCGGTGTCGCGGCAGCTTGCGCTCCTGCTGGTGGTCGATTTACCAGGCTGGACAGGTCGACTGCGCCGCGAAGCGCGGCGCCGTTCAGGGCAGACGGCCCGGGCTGGACGCCGCTCATGCGAGTTCCGCCGCTGCGGTCAGGCCCTGGCTGAAGCCGAGCAGCCTGATCTGGTCGCTGCTCCCTGCCGGGGGCACGTAAAACAGAAGCTGGTCACTGTAGGTCGATTGCACGCCCTTCTCCGTTTCCGTGAGTCCACTCAGCGCGGCTACCGCGCCTGATGGCTTAATTTTGGCACCAACCTCGAGGGGCTTCACGACCTCGGTTTCGGCGATGTTGACAGACACAAGGGCACCCGACTCGTTCGTGGCCAAAGCGACAGGGGGCGCCTCACCCGCCGCGACAGAGAACTCGATGGACGCCGTGGTGGGAAGCGCAGCCTTCTTGGCTTCGCGGTCAGAAGCAATGACGCCTCGAAGGGTGTCTCCTTCAGCATCAAAGAGTGATGCGAACTCACTGTTCTCACCGTTGGTGATGACGTCCGCGTATGCTGCGGCGAGCTTGTTCGGGGGAAGCAGAAGGAACGACGAATCCGGCGGCAGTTGCGCCGCTCCGATCGTGGCGGGTGCCACTTCGGGGATCTCCGCTTGCGGCTCGAGACGCATGGCGTACTCGACCTGATAGTTTGACCGCGGCGTCGCCTGAACGAGCACCATGGCCGTTGGAGCCGACGTCGGGTTGGCTTCATCCTGGACGACACTCATCACCGTTCGCGGCCAGGTATCGGTCGCCTGAGGCAATGTGAGCCCGCCCGGCGCCGACGGGATTACTGGCGACGCAGCGTACTCGGGGATTTTCGCCCGGATGGCATAGTTGCCCTTGCGCTCGTCGAGCGCGGGACCGACGAAACGGGTAGCGGCGAGGTCAGCGTTCAGTGCCTGGTCCGCTTCGAGAGTGGTCGTCGAGATGCGTGCTGTGATCCGTTCCAGCTGCGGAGCGGTGACGGCGGGGGCAGGCTGATCGTCCTCCTGCTCGGCGTCCAGCTCTGTTGCGGTCGGCGTCGCTGACGGCGACGCGTCAGGTGCGAGGTCCGGCCAGAATCCTGCAGAACAACCGCTTAAGGCGAGCGACGAGACCAGCGCGATGGGTACCAGAGCGATCATGGACCGGCTCCGCGAACGCTTCGGAGCGCTTCCGTGTCGTTTGTCGGACTTGTAACGCGATGGCTTGGGCACCTTCGGCATTTTCTCCATTCCGGGTCCAGCGCTGATGCCTTTACGGCGCGGCCCGCGACTCTTACGCATGTGGTTGATTCCGAGCAGGTAAAGCGCGAGCCCGACAAGAAGCAAGACGATTCCCGCCGTGATCAACGGACCGGCCCACGGGGTCCTGTTGTCGAGCGGCCAGGAGACGGAAACCTTGGACGGGGCCGGCTCCGTACCATTCGATGCGATGAGGACGCTGACGTCTTCTGGCACGTTGATGGTGGTGAGAACTGCAGCTTCTTCCGAGTTTTCGGCCAGCCACAGGTCGGACCCTCGAGGGTCATCGAGCACTGCCTGAGCCGCCTTCTCCTCATCGGTGAGCGGAGCGGCATCCTCGGGGGCTGCGTCTTCATCGTCCGCTTCCTCGGGGGTGACCACCGAGCTAACGAGCTTCCCGGTCTCATCGTCCAGGGACAACCTGTTGTACGACGCGTCGCCCAGCCATGCGGCTACATCCGCCGTCCTGCCATAGGACACGAAGACGCTGTCACTGCCGGAGACCGTCAGCGTTTGCTGGCCGACTTCCGAAACGAGGACGTCACCACCGATCACGGTGTACGGCAGGTCGCCTTTAACGGTGGTCTCGACGGCGTAGGTGGACGGACCGAGAAAGACGGTGCGCTGAGCGATGCCGAGCACAATCATGGTCGCGGCAACAACGAACGCCACAATAGCGAGTACGAATCGCACTAAATCTCCTTCTCTGTTGCAACCGAACGGGCATTTTCGCCCGATTTGCGGTGAACATCGGGCCGGAAGCAACAGGCACAGACGTTTCAGACTATCCGAAATCCCTGAGAGGGAGCTAGCAGCCGCCCCGTTTCGACGGGTGACGTTCCGGCCGGTTCGTCGACCACTACGATTGTGAAATGTCCATGGTGAGGGAACTCCGGTGAAGATACAGAACCCGTTCCGCTTCGGGCTTATCGGCACACTTGGTGTCGGACTCGGGCTTCTCATCCTGTTTTCGATCGTGTCGCTTTCGACGATCCTGACCTACATCGGCGCTGCGATTTTCATCGCCCTCGGGCTCGACCCAATCGTGACGGGGTTGGAGAAGAAGCGTGTTCCTCGCTGGGCAGCGCTCATCATCGTCATCGTCGGCCTGCTGTCGCTCTTCGCTGGGCTCGTGTGGATGATCGTGCCGATCATCGTGGACCAGATTTCTGAACTGATACGGATCATCCCCGACCTTCAGACCCAGTTTCAGGCGTATCCCCTGATCGAGAATCTTTCCCAGCAGTTCCCATTCATCGACTTCCAGAAGATCATCGAAGACACCGGTGACTTTTTCACGTCGAACATCACGAACATCGGTAGCGGTGCCATCAAGTTCGCCGTCGCGATCGGTACCGCGTTCTTCGGCGCTCTGATCGTCCTGATCCTCACCATCTACTTCACCGCGTCACTCCCCGCAATCAAGCGCGGCTTGTACCAGTTGGTTCCCGCCACCCGGCGCGAGCGTTTCGCTGACCTCGCCGAGCAGATCACCGACTCGGTGGGACGATACGTCATAGGCCAGGTGGGCATCGCCGCATGCAACGGCATCCTGACCTTCATCTTCCTGTCGGTTATCAAGGGCCCGTTCCCACCCGTACTCGCCTGCGTCGCCTTCTTCTTCTCGATGATCCCGCTCGTCGGAACCCTCACCGGGTCGATCATCATCACCCTTGTCTGCCTGATACCCGGACTCGGTTCACCTCTCACAGCGCTTGTCGCTGCGATCTACTACCTCATCTACATGCAGATCGAGGCGTACGTACTGAGCCCCAACATCATGAGGCGCGCTGTCAGCGTGCCTGGGGCGGTTGTGGTCATCGCGGCTCTCGCCGGAGGTTCGCTGCTCGGACTTCTCGGAGCTCTCATCGCCATCCCAACGGCTGCGGCGATTCTGCTCATCATCAAGCAGGTCGTCATCCCGCGCCAGAACGAGCTGTAACGATCGTCAGGTACCTGCGACAGCTCGGTTCAGACGTCCCACTCGTCGGGCAGCGGTAGCGCAGCGGGATTCACAGCTCCGACGATTTCCGAAAGCACGCGGCGGGTCTGTGTCTCCCCGACCCAGAGGTGCTTGCCGCCGTCGACGGCAATGAGGACGGCGTTGGGCACGCTTGCGAAACGCGCGGCGGCTTCCTCGGGGCGAAGATAGTCATCGAATTCCGGAATCAGCGCGATGAGGTCGCGAGGATCGTCCCGCCACTCGTTGAGTTCGTCCTGCGTTGCCCTGTGCAGGGGCGGGGACAGCAGGATGGCACCCTCTACGGCGTGATCCCTGCCGTACTTGAGCACAAGTTCGGTGCCGAACGACCAACCGACGAGCCACGGCCGCGGCAGTCCTCTTTCAGTGATGAAGTCCATAGCGGCGCGCACGTCGTGCTCCTCGGTGACTCCACCGCCGAACTCGCCCTGGCTTGTTCCACGCTCGGATGAGGTGCCGCGGGTGTTGAAGCGCAGCACAGCGAGGTCCGCCATCGCCGGGAGCCGGGCCGCAGCCTTTCGGAGGATGTGGGAATCCATAAAGCCGCCGGCTGTCGGCAGCGGGTGCAACGTGACAAGAGTCGCGACCGGTTCGCGGTCGACGGGCATGGCCAGCTCGCCAACAAGCGTGAGCCCGTCAGCGGTGACCAGAGTGATCTCTTCGCGTACCGCGGGCAGGACAGTGCCGCCTCGCACCTCGATCATGTTCATGGGTTCCGTTTCAGCCGATGCGCCAACAGTGGTTGTGCCAGTGGCGACGCGCGGCGAGATCTGCGTCATCACCGAGCACGCCGTCTGCCCGCCAGATCACAAGATGCGGAACAGCCGGTGCGATGCCCAGTCCGCAGCCGGGGCACAGGTACTCCTTGACTGCCCGCTCAGCGCTGACGGGCTGGACAAAGAATTCCCGACCGCGCCGTGTCTCCGTGCGCTTCCAACCGGACAACAGGTGTTCGAGCGACCCGCCCTCGCCTGCCGATGGGCTCCCACGGCGGCTTCGTGGCCGGTTGCTTCTAGGCATGCACCCATCCTAGGTAACGCGTCGGACGTCAGCTTCAACGCGACGCGCGGAGTCTGCTCAGTACCAGTTCTTCGCCTGGGAGTGGCCCCATGCGCCGCACGGTGTACCGTACCTGCCGCTGATGTAGCCGAGGCCCCATGTGATCTGGGTGGCCGGGTTTGTCGCCCAGTCGCTTCCCGCGCTGCCCATCTTGCTACCGGGCAGAGCCTGCGGGATGCCGTATGCACCGCTCGACTTGTTCTCGGCGTTGACTCGCCAACCGGATTCCTTGTTCCACAGGGCTACCAGGCAGGAGAACTGGTCTTCTCCCCAACCGCGGGCGAGAACCATGTCGTGGGCGATCGCCTGCGCCGAGCCGGGATCAGCTGTCACCTTCGGCAGTGGCGCTGCAGTCTTCTTGGTTGACCCGGTCGCCTTTTCGTCTTCAGGCTCTTCCTCAACCACAACGACCGGCTCAGGAATAGGCGCGGCCACAAACTCGTAGCCGTCGCGAGTGAAGCTTGTCTCGTAGGCACCGGTAACGGCGAGGGCCTGGGTGTCGGCCCCGTCGTAACGGTCGGCGACCTGGAAATACGGGGACGCTGTTGCTCCGGAATACGGGTCAACCACGTTCACAGCGACGACCGCAACCGCCGCAGCGAACGAGAAAAAGAACAGCGTAAACGGACTGCGCGATCGGGGTCTCTCAAACGCCCTTCCGACGCGAGATGCGGGTGGGGAGGACTCGAGTTTCACAGGATGTTTAGCCACGATCTTTCGATTTTAGCCCAGAACAGGGGTTACCGCGAGTTTGCGACAGGAATCACCGAACAGCGAGCATCACTTCGATGACGCTGTCGAGCAACAAATCGACCTGCGCTTCGCGGTAACCGCCACGTTGTGCCCCGAATACGGCCGTGCGTACCGCGTCGGTGCTGAACGGAACTCCACGCTCAAAATAGTCGGTCAGCGAGACGCACAGCGCATCGACATCCGCGACCGAGTATCCCTGGGCCAGGATGCTCGTCCGGTGGAATCGTCGCCCATCCGGCCGCGTGATTCGATTAAGGATCACCTGCGCGGTCTCCCGAGCGGAGCCGAGCCACTCGCCTTTGCCACGTTCGGTGAAGGCGCGTTCGCGCTCGCGAAGGGCGAACGCGTCCTCGAGGCGTTCGAGTGCCGCATCAACGTGGCTGGTTGAGTACCCGCCGCGGACGAGAGAAAAGGACGTGTGTCGAATGTCGGATGCCGTCAGTCCGGTTGGTCCGGAATCGTCGGCATCGTATGCCGCACGCGCTTGAGCAAGGAACGCGTCAACCTGGGTGACGTTGTAACCCTTCGTGCGCTTCCTTGTTGGAGGGAAAGTTGTGCTCACGCGTTCATCCTTTCAGCACCCTGAACGGGTTGCCTAACCGAGCGATCGGACATTTACGCTGTGATCCCGCCGACGCTGAAAAGAGCGAACACCGCGAGGGCTACCGGCGCAGACGGAAGCATCGAGTCGATCCGGTCGAGGAATCCACCATGCCCTGGCAGCCATGAGCTGATGTCCTTGATGCCCATGTCTCGCTTGATCAACGACTCGGTCAGGTCTCCGAGAGTCGCCGTGCCGAGGAGTGCCAGCCCAAAGACCACTCCGACCCACCATTCGGTCTGCAACATGAAAAGGGCAAGCAGCACTCCGGTGACCACGGCCGCAACGCCGGCTCCGGCGAAACCTTCCCACGTTTTCTTGGGGCTGATCTTGGGCGCCATCGGGTGTTTGCCGAGGGTCAGTCCGCTTGCGTATGCACCGATGTCCACTGCCACGACGAGAATGAGGAACGCGAGGGTCCACCACTGCCCCTCTGGCTGAAGTACGAGGCTGATCGCGAAGCTCGCGAGGAACGGAACGTACAGCTGCACGAGCACAGCGGTCACCAGGTCGCGACCGAGGTTGCCGCCGGTGCGTAAGCCTTTCTCGAAGAACTGCGCGATCAGCCGCCAGAGGACAACAAACAGAATCGCCCCGGCGAGCAGCGGCCAACGCCAGTTCGACTCGAGGAAGTAGGCGCCGGCGATGATCGCCACACCTGCCGCGACGGCCGGAATCACGTCGATCCGTCGACCGCTCTCGCGAAGCGCCCGAACAAGTTCGAACGTCGCGAACGCTACGACGGCCGCGCAAAATGCGACGAAGATTGCTTTGACGAAGATCAGGCTCGCGATCAGGATGACTCCGAGCAGGAGACCGAATACGGTCGCCATGACGAGGTTACGACCGGCGCGTGCCTCGATGCGTTCGTTGACCTGGTCGATCTGCGCCCGGGTGGTACGAACCTGTCGCTCAATGTCGGCACGACGTGACCTTAGTTGAGCCTGGAGTTCGTCTCGCGACATCCGCCTCGGCCGCGGGCCGTTGCCGCCTGAGGGGTCGCCCGGTTCGGTCATGCCGCCACCGTGTTTCGAGAGAGCACCACGGGATCTAAATCTCGAGGAGTTCGGTCTCTTTGCGCTTCAGAGCGTCGTCAATGGCGTCGATGTGGGTCTTGGTGACCTGCTCGAGTTCCTTTTCCGCCCGAGCGACGTCGTCATCGCCCACCTCACTCTTGAGAGCGTCGAGGTCGTCCTTGCCCTTGCGACGGATGTTGCGCACGGCGACTTTGGCATCCTCACCCTTGGTGCGGACAAGCTTCACGTATTCCTTACGGCGTTCCTGGGTCAGCTCCGGCAGGGTGACGCGCACAATAGTTCCGTCGTTGGTCGGGTTGGCGCCGAGGTTTGGGACGTCGCGGATCGCCTGCTCGATGTCTTTGAGCGCCGTCTTGTCGTACGGGCTGACGATGATCGTGCGAGCTTCGGTGTTGTTGAGCGAAGCGAGCTGGTCGAGCGGAGTCGGTGTGCCGTAGTAGTTCACGAGGATCTTCTGGAACATCTGCGGGTTAGCGCGGCCCGTCCGGACCGTGGCGAAGTCATCCTTCGCAACCTCAACTGCTTTTCCCATTCGGGTTGTTACGTCAGAGAGAACTTCCGCGATCACGTGCGACTCCTTCTAGTTGCGTGTAGTCATCCTCCATTCTACGTGGAGGACACTGGTGGGTCTGTGGACTGGAGGTCAGTTACTGACCAGGGTGCCGATGCCTGCGCCGAGAATCGCCTTGGTCACGTTGCCCTCAGGCGCCATGCCGAAGACCTGCATGGGCATCGCGTTGTCCATGCACAGGCTGAACGCCGTCGAGTCGACGACCTTGAGTCCGCGCTGGAGCGCTTCCTGGTAGGTGATGTGGTCGATACGAGTCGCGTTGAGGTCGACCTTCGGGTCGGCCGTGTACACGCCGTCGACGCCGTTCTTGGCGACGAGGACGATGTCTGCGTCGATCTCGAGGGCGCGCTGCGCTGCGACGGTGTCCGTCGAGAAGTATGGGAGGCCTGCGCCCGCACCGAAGATGACGACGCGGCCCTTCTCGAGGTGCCGCTCTGCACGACGCGGGATGTACGGCTCAGCGACCTGTGTCATGGAGATGGCCGACTGCACACGGGTTTCGGCGCCGGCCTGCTCGAGGAAGTCCTGCAGTGCGAGCGCGTTCATGACGGTTCCGAGCATGCCCATGTAGTCGGCGCGTCCTCTGTCCATTCCCCGCTGGGACAGCTCAGCGCCACGGAAGAAGTTTCCTCCGCCGACGACGATGGCGATCTCGACGGTCTTTGCAGCTTCAGCGATCTCGCGTGCGATGTTGGACACCACGTCGGGGTTGACACCCAGCGAGCCCGCACCGAACGATTCACCGGAGAGCTTGAGAAGTACCCTGCGCTTCTTCGTGACTGTAGACATCCGTTATTCGCCTTTCGTAAAGCTTTCTGAGCCCAGCTGTTGCGTGTCGCTTCCACGCATGAAAAAGGAGTCCGGATCACGTAGGTGATCCGGACTCCTCATGGTTTACTTACGCGCCGACCTTGAAGCGGGCGAAGCCCGTCACTGTCAGGTTTGCGTCGGCAAGAACCTTCTTGACCTGGATCTTGCTGTCGCGTGCGTAGTCCTGTTCGAGCAGTGCGACCTGCTTGAAGAACGCGGTCAAACGACCCTCGACGATCTTGGGAAGTGCCGCTTCCGGCTTTCCTTCGTTCTTCGAGATCTCGGTGACGATGTCGCGTTCCTTCTCCACAGTCTCTGCCGGAACTTCTTCGCGGGTGAGGTACTGCGGGTCGAACATGGCGATGTGCTGGGCAACCGCGCGAGCGGTCTCAGCGTCATCTCCGGTGTAGCTGACGACGACGCCGATCTGCGGGGGCAGGTCCTGGCTGGTCTTGTGCAGGTAAACAGCGAACTGCTCACCCGTTACCAGGGCCACGCGGCGCAGTTCAACCTTTTCGCCGAGGATTGCAGCCTGGTCGTTGATCAGGTCGGCAACCGACTGGTTTCCGGCCGGAGCAACGAGTGCGTCCTCGAGCGAGGCAGCGCCTGAAGCCGCAACAGCGTCGAGGACCTTGTCGGCCAGGGCAACGAACTTGTCGTTCTTCGCAACGAAGTCGGTCTCGCAGGCGAGCTCGATCAGCGTCGTGGTTGCGCCATTGTTCTTGGCCGCAACGAGACCCTCGCTCGTGGAGCGGTCAGCACGCTTGGCGTTACCCTTTGCTCCCTTGAGACGCAGGATTTCGGTGGCCTTCTCCATGTCACCTTCGGCCTCGACGAGAGCATTCTTGGTGTCGACCATTCCGGTCCCAAGCTGCTCGCGAAGAGCCTTGATGTCAGCAAGAGCGATGTTTGCCATATTCGTGAAACTCCTCGTTTGCGATTAGTTGTTGTCGGCGACCGGCTGCTTCTCAGCCTCGGTCGCTTCCGCCTCGAGGCGCTCTTCGGTCTTCTCGTCGCTTTCAACAGCAACGACCTCGACCGGAGCGTCTTCGGCGATTGCCGCGTTCTTCTCAGCCACTTCAGCGTCAGCGTCGTTCTGCTCGACGGGGGCTTCTGCTGCGTCGGCTCCGAGGAGCTCTGCTTCCCAGGCGGCCAGCGGCTCAACCGGGGCTTCGCCCTCGACTGGCTTCTGGTGACGCTGGATCAGGCCCTCAGCCGCTGCGTCCGCGATGATGCGGGTGAGCAGGCCGACCGAGCGAATCGCGTCGTCGTTACCCGGGATCGGGTAGGTGACTTCGTCCGGGTCGCAGTTGGTGTCGAGGATACCGATGACGGGGATCCCGAGCTTGCGAGCCTCGTCAATGGCGAGGTGCTCTTTCTTGGTGTCGACAACCCACAGAGCCGAAGGCGTCTTGGTGAGGTTGCGGATTCCGCCGAGCGACTTGTGAAGCTTGTCGAGCTCGCGCTTCTTGATGAGCATTTCCTTCTTGGTGAAGCCCGACTTTGCGGTGTCTTCGAAGTCAAGCTCTTCAAGCTCTTTCATGCGAGCGAGACGCTTGGAAACAGTCTGGAAGTTGGTGAGAAGTCCACCGAGCCAGCGCTGGTTGACGTAGGGCTGGCCGACGCGGGTTGCCTGCTCGGCGATCGCTTCCTGTGCCTGCTTCTTCGTTCCGACGAAGAGGATCGTTCCACCGTGGGCGACGGTCTCCTTGACGAAGTCGTATGCCTTGTCGATGAACCCGAGCGACTGCTGGAGGTCAATGATGTAGATGCCGGAACGCTCCGTGAAGATGAATCGCTTCATCTTCGGGTTCCAACGGCGGGTCTGGTGCCCGAAGTGCACGCCGCTGTCGAGCAGCTGGCGAATGGTTACGACGGCCATGAGCCGTTCTCCTATTCTGACGCGCCCGGGATCCGGGCGAGCGTCTGTCGGTTGTCAGTGCGGCCGAGTGGCCGCTCCTCCTGGTGCCCGGCGCACGTCCGCCCTGTCGTAGTTCACGAGAGAGACCGAATGGAAGTGGGAGCCGAATGGGCACGCGTAGTCACCCCGACATGCGAGGTGCTCCGAATATCTTAGCAGGAGACGGCGCGCTCCCGGCGTCCTCAACCGGTGCGACTTTTGTGGGTTGTGCCCACAGAGCCCCAGCTCGAAGCGGCGACCCCCCGGCTGTGAATCAGAGTGGGTGCATGACTGTTCGCGCCAGCACGCTTGTGTGCAGCGCACTCGCGACGATGTGTCTCGGAATGCTGTCTCCGCACGCGTACGCTGACGGCGGCGGCCCCGGAGTGACGGTCGCGGCCCCGGTGGACTATGAGGCCGCCGGAACATGGACGTGGCCCATCGTCGCGTCTCGCGCCGTACTCCGGCACTTCGAAGCTCCGGCGACTGCCTACTCCGCGGGACATCGCGGAGTGGATCTCCTCGCACCGGTGGGCAGCCAGGTCATCGCACCTGCAGACGGCGTCGTGAGCTTCGCCGGCCGGGTCGTCGACCGCCCGCTGCTTTCGATCACCTCTGCCGGCGGGCTGGTCTCGAGCATCGAGCCGGTTGAAGCATCTGTAAGCGAAGGCGATCTGGTCACGGCGGGAGATGTCGTCGGGATTGTGGCCGTTGGTGGACACTGCTCAGATATTTGCGCCCATTTCGGTGTACGGCTGTATGGCGAGTACGTGAACCCGATCGCTTTGCTTGAGACGGTCCCCCGCGCGATTCTCCTGCCTGTGAGAGGCTGAGCGGCATCAAGCCCGAGGATGCGCTCCGCGGTAGCTTTCCTTGAGGCGCTCGGCGGACACGTGGGTGTAGATCTGTGTTGTGCCGAGTGAGCTGTGGCCAAGCAATTCCTGAACGGCCCGGAGGTCGGCGCCGCCGTCCAGCAGATGGGTTGCGGCCGTATGCCGGAGCGTGTGCGGACCTTGCGCGGACCCGCCGGGGAGCGCGGCGAGGAGTCGGCTCACGAGTGAGTACACGCTGCGTGGCCCCATCCGTGCTCCCTTGACTCCCAGGAAGACTGCATCCGTGCTCTGCTCCTGCCGGGTCGACAGTGCAGGGCGTCCCTGTCTCAGGTAGTCGACGAGAGCGGAGTGCGCCGGCACGCCGAACGGAACTACCCGCTCCTTCGATCCTTTGCCAAGCACACGAACGGTCAACCGGTCGAGATCTATGTCGTCCTGATTGAGCCCACACAGTTCGGAGACCCGAATCCCGGTGGCGTAGAGAACCTCGATGAGTGCAGAGTTGCGCAAGGCGACGGGGTCGCCGTTCGCTGCACTCTCGGCGAGCGAGGCAAGCATGACGTCCATCTGGGTGCGCTGAACCACGTGCGGTAGCGACCTGCCCGTCTTCGGCGAACGCAAACGGACCGCCCGGTCAATATCGACGTAGCCGTTTTGGGCCAACCATGCAGACCAGCTGCGCACAGAAGACGATCTCCTGGCGAGGGTAGTTGCACTGAGACCGGACTGGGACGAACTCCACAGCCAGTTCCGGAACAATTCCAGATCCACGTGCGCCACGTCGTCGACGTCCCGTTCAACCGCGAACGCTGTGAAGGCCGACAAATCAGATTCGTAGGCACGGCAGGTCGACGGGGAGTACTGGCGCTCGACAGCGATGTAGTCGATGTAGCGCGCGGTAGCCGTCGAAATCTTCACATTTCCAGAATCGCGTATCCGGGAACAGTTCATCGACAGACTCACCAGGGTTCAGCCCTACCGATAATTCGGGAACGTGCCAGCAATCGGGTGCTGTACCCCGCGGCTCATTGTTTTCGCGTCACAAATATCCACCCCTGCTCGCGCTCGTTCACGGCTCCACGGAGCTGCAGAACACCGAGCACCGACTGCACGACGTCGAGAGGCAGACCCGTTCGTCTCGCAATGTCATCAACGGACCGTCCCGTGCGGGTAGTGAGCGCATCGAGCAAGCGCAGCTCTTCCGAGCTGTACTTCGTAGATCCGGTGGAGCTCCCGAAGATGTTCTCCTCGAGTTCACCACCATCGACAAGTTCTGCCATCTCGTCCGCATTGGTGACGCACGTCGCGCCGTATTCCCGGATCAGCCGATGACACCCAGCCGACGCGGCACTGGTTACTGAACCGGGAACCGCTCCAAGCGGCCGACCGAGCGCCGCCGCGTGCCCCGCGGTGTTCAGCGATCCGGAGCGCCACCCCGCTTCGAGGACGACGGTCGCCTGACTCATCGCCGCAATAAGCCGGTTGCGCTGGAGCAACCTAGGATAAGTACGTGAACACCGCAGCTATATACGCCCGCCAGTCCGAAGACGTCTCAGAGGGTATCGACCGACAAGTGGCACGATGCCGCGCACTGGCCACCGCCCGAGGCTACGACGTGATTGAGCCCTTCGAGGACAACGATACGTCGGCCTTCAAGGACCGAGGCGAGGCGACCGCGTGGGGCAGGATGCTCAGGGCGCTTCGTAGCGGCCTCGCCGACGTGGTTATCGCGGTCGACCTCGACCGACTGCTTCGCAGCCCTCGCGACCTAGGGACGTTGATCGAGACTGGCGCACGCCTTCTCACAGTCGACGGTGAAATTGATCTCACGACGGCGGACGGCGAATTCCGGGCCTCCATGCTCGCGTCGCTCGCACGCTTCGAGGTCCGCCGGAAGAGCGAGCGACAGCTTCGGGCGAACGAGCACCGGGCTGACGGAGGCAGGCCCACACCCGGCCGTCGGCGTTACGGCTACGAGACCGACGGCGTGACCCTCCGCGAGAGCGAAGCCGTCCACGTCCGCCGCATGTTCGAGCACGTCGCCGGAGGCGGCTCTATACGTTCAATGGCGCTAACCCTGCGGGAGGAGGGCGTCGACCCCGCGCCAGGCAAACAGTGGGGACCGGGACGGGTCCGCTACATCCTGACTAACCCTTCCTACGGCGGTGAGGTCCACCGCCGAGGCGCTGCGCTCCCATCTACATCGATAGAGCCCGTCGTCGACCGCGAACTCGCGGAGGAAGTTCGCGCGATCCTCGCCGACGATGCCCGCCGCACGACGCCGGGCCCGACTCCGCGCTACCTGGGGTCTTCGCTTGCCACGTGCGGTATATGTGATGCGTCCATGATGAATCTGGCGGGTGGTTACCGCTGCCGAGAGAGCTCGGCACACCCGTTCATCAAGAAGGAATTCCTGGACACCCGGATTCGCGAAGAAGTCGCGCTCGCGTTCCTGAGCACAGGACACGAACTAATCAAGTCCGACAACAAAGGGGCGGCGTCGCCTCTGGTCGCCGCCCTACACAAGAACGGCGCGGCCGCGCGGCGAACGGCGGCGGACCGCGACGAAGGATTACTCTCACCCGCCGATGCCCGTATAAGGCTGACCGAGCTTCGAGCGGATCGCGAGAGCATCGAAGCGCGGCTCGACGCGCTACGTACGGAACGTTCAACGTCGTCGTCCCTCGCCGACGTTGCCCGCGAACTTCTCGGCGACGAGCCGCGTGTCGTGTCAACTGGAGAATTCTTCGGACCCATGCGTGACGCTCTTGTCGAAAGCTTTGCCGCCCTTGATATCGACCGCCAGCGCGAGACCGCCCGCGCTCTCCTCGACATCACGGTTGACAAAGGACGTGACGCGCGGCGCCGCGTCCGGGTGTGGCACAAGCTGGCAACCCACTTGAACCCCGACCCGACGGCCCTAGCCGACGACTACGACGCCGAATAGGAAGGTCGACTCGCGTAGCCATGGCGAGCTAATAGCGGTCGATCGGACTGTCCAGCGCCGTCGTGGTCGTGTCCTTCGGCGCCGCACTCTAAGAAGAGTCAGGGTCGCGCTCGCCGGATGGGTCGCCGCCGCAGGTCGTGCAAGCTTCGAGCAGCGCGTGTAAACACCCCGTTCGTCCCTCTTCGGTGACAAAGTGACGATACTTACGTCACTTTGTATTCCCCCCTTAAGAGCTCTCTCTCTTGTAGAGGTAATACGAAGTGACGTAACTTCCGTCACTTCGTCACATCTTCCCTCTCGGCGCCGACGTGAGGGCGCGCTGGACCTGACCGCATCTGTGCTTCTGGCCGTGCCTCCGGCGAGCGCCCGAGCGTACAAGGCCGACCGCAGCGCCGGGCGCAGCCTAATACTGAGCAGTTCACGCCTTCCCGGCCCTCTCTTCCTCCGTCCCTGTCGTCTAGAGACGATGAATCACGAACAGAGAGAATCCCATGCCTAACGACGCTCCCATCGTCGACGCCCCCTCCGCTGAGCGCTCGCAAAGGCTCCCGCGAAGCAGGCCTCGCCTTCTCCTCGGCTCCGGCGAGCGCCCGAGCGTTCGCTTCGCGCACTCGCGCCGAGTCGTCCGCCGCGCACCCACCGTCCTGAAATCGGAGACGGGAGCGTGACGGCACCGACGCGGCTCGCTTACCCACTCGCGGACGCATGCCTCATGTGCGACGGACCCATTCTCTACGCCGGGCGAGGGCGCCGAGCGGCCTACTGCTCGCCGACCTGTCGACGGGCCGGACGGACTGAGTACGAGCGTAACCGCGCTCGCCTAGCCTCTCCGACGGCGAGGGTGTCTGCGTCGGCCGAGATCTCCCCCGAAATCGTTGAGCTGGTTGCCCGGCGCCGAGCGCGTCACGCCACTCACCCGTACACCGCAGTCCTTCACGCCGCCGACGACTGGCTCCGGTCAGTCGACGACCTCGATCAACTGCCCGGCAACCTCGGCGACTGGCGCGAGCGCTTCACTGACGACGGTCGTATGGGAGGCGAGTGGAGAAGGCGAGCCCGTCCGCGAGTGGCCGACCCGGCGGCTCTGTGGCTGGCCGAGCATCACCCGGAGGAACTGGCGACGTTCCCGCCGGACGTGTGAGCCGCCTGTCACATAACTAGTAAGTGAGGGCAAAGGATCGTCCCGTCGTCGCTAGTCGTTCGACGGCGGGATGGGGGTCCGGAGCCCTTGATCGTCCCGTCACAAATCGCAGCGACGGGGCAGCACCGCTTCTAGCGTGCGCGGGGCGGGCCTCCTCTTCGGTGCTCCTGTTCACCGTCGAGACGACGGCTCGCCCCCATTCTTCTCCGCCTTTCCCGGCGGTTCCACTCGACGAGGCAGGTACTCGCAGAGCTTCCCGCACCCCTTTCACCCTTTTGGAGATTTCCCATGTCAAACACGTTTACCACTGCTAGCGACCTCGCAACTGTCGCCGCCAAGATCGTAGGTCTCGACCTCAACCTCGCCGGACACGTTTACCGCGACGTCGCCGCCGACTTCAGTTCCGGGCAGGGCAGCACGGTGCGCATCCCAGTTCCCGGCGCGGTAAAGACGAACACGATTTCGATCTACAACACAACGGTGCCCCTCGTCGCTTCAGAGCTCAACGAGCAGGGAATCGACGTCACTCTGAGCACCCATGCGTACAGCCGCGTCCCGCTTGCCGATGGACATCTTGACCTCGACATCACGGACTTGGCACGGCAGGTCCTCGCTCCACAGGCACAGAGCATCGTGCGCTACGTCGAGACCGAGGTTGCCGCCGCGCTCACCGCGACTCCAGAGACCACGTCGATTACGTACGACCCGGCGAACCCGGCGAGGTCATTTACCGCGATCCGCCGGAAGCTCCGTGACAACGGCGTGAAGGCTGACGCCCCGATGATCGCGGCCGTCGGGTCTGACGTCTTCGCCGACCTCCTCGACGGACCGACAGGATCCGCAGGGACCACCTTCGACGCTAATGGGAAGGTCCGAGGTTTCACGGTAGTCGAGTCGACGCGCCTTGCACCAGGGGAAATCGTCGGGTTCATCAAGGAGGCCTTCGCGCTGGTTGTCCGCGCCCCTCGCGTACCGGACGGCGCAAGCTTCGGCCATAGCGTGACGACACAGAACGACGATGGAACGAGCTTCGCCGTCCGTTACATCCGAGACTTCGACTCCGCTCTCGCGATCGATACGTCGCTCGTGTCCGCATACGTGGCCGCTCAGGCACTCCCACTCGCCGTCGACCGGGAAGACGGCACCGTTGCACTCGTCGAGAACGGCGGCGCCATCCGCGTGCTAACTGCCGCATAGTCGGCCAGCATCCAGCCAGCCAGCTCTAGATAGCCCTCGGCCCACTTCCATCGCGGCGGAGGCCGAGGGCCTTCTACGGATGAGCTTCGTCCGTTCAGTGCTCATACGCTTATCGAACTCATGCTGTGGAGGCACCCCCAGTTGCTCGTCCAGCCGATAGTGTTCCTGAATGACCCCGATTGACCTCTCCGCAAGTACAGCGAGCAACGAGACGAACGCGACCGAAGTCGACGACGCGGACGAGACCGATTCCGTCGCGCCCCACGTCGACCCGATAACGTACTTCGGGACCGAATTCGACGTTCACGGTCTCGTTCGACGGTTCAACCAGCGGGCAATAGTTGTTCCCTCCTTCGACCCGAACTCGGAACTGCCTGACGAGCGAGCGCAAGGGTTTCAGCGAGGTGTGGTCTGGCGGCCTGCGCAGAAGCAGAAGTTCATTGAATCCCTGCTGCTGGGCTTCCCTGTGCCCGGCATCTTCCTTGTGGAACAGCCCGGTAAGAAGTATCTGGTCCTCGACGGACAACAACGCCTCACTACTCTTGCGGCTTTCTACGGCGATAAGTTCCGTCTGGACAGCGTCGACGACAAGTTCGTCGACAAGACCTACTCGACACTCGCCGACGACGTACAGCGCATGCTCGACGACACGTTCATCCAGGCAATAATCATTCGCACTCCGACATCAGTCGACGAATATGAGAGCGTCTACCAGATTTTCGAACGGTTGAACTCCGGCGGCACACAGTTGCAGCCTCACGAGATCCGAGTCGCGCTCTACGGCGGCAAGACTGTCGAAGCGATCCGTGAGCTGAACAACGACGATAACTGGCGCAAGCTTTTCGGCAATAGAGATCCACGGTTGAAGGATCAAGAGCTTATTCTTAGAGCTATCGCGCTCAACGCGGAGTCGGAGCAATACTCTGCGCCCCTCAAGGTCTTCTTGAACACTTTCCTCGGCGACCACCGAAACGGAGAAGGGCTCGATCTGGAAGGCCTGTCGCGCCAGTTCACGGAGGCCGCGCGGATCCTCGCCTCGTCGCTCGGAGAACGGCCTTTCCGGCTGGGAACACGCGTTAACGCTGCCATTCTCGAATCCGTGTTCGTTGCGGTGATGGACTTTGTGGCGTCGGGCGCCCACGTCGACCTCCCGGACGAATGGTGGAAGGCCACCTACGACACTCTCCTCACAAACCAGGCCTACCTTGAGTCGGTCAGTAAGGCCACCGCTAACGAGGACACCGTCGCCCGGCGACTCGCGCTGACTCGGGACGCGTTCCGGCGATGACTCGGGCGGGCGTTCGCTATATCGATAGGCGCGCGGCTATTAGGCGGCAACTCGGCGAGATCGACAGCATCGTTCTACTTGCCGGAACGGAAGATGACCTCGCCGTAAGAGGATACCTGGAGCAATTCGCTGTCGTACGTCTCAGCGGCTTCTTGGAAGCAAGCCTCGGCCACATGATCAATGGCTACCTCGAAGAACATACCGCCTCGCGCGTCCTGAATTTCGGCAAGCGCCAGGCGAAGAGGCTCCCGAGCTTGAATCCTGAAAACCTCGAACAGCTAGTTGCCAGCTTCGACAAGGAATGGGGGGCTTCCCTCAATGAGTTCTTAGCTCTCGACGAGAATCGCCAGACCCTCGCAAACCTGATCGGCGCCCGACATGCGCTTGCCCATGGAGACATGACTCACGTCTCTGGCAGCCTTTTGCGTCAGTATCAATCCGTGGCAGAGGCCACGATCTCCCATCTCATGGACCGATTCTTGCCTTTACCCTGAGCCGGACGTGGGGGGTGGGCCCTCCCTCCCCCTCCGTCTCGATCCGATACGGCTTAGCGTCTCCGCGTCTGTACGGGCAAAGGAGTCGCGATCAATACGTCTTCTCCCAAACCGACCTAGGCGACCGTCCCGCGAGTGCCCGGCCCTCGTGTGTTCTACTCGGTGGCCGCCGAAGCGCTCCGCACCCGACGACGCGGCACGAACGGCTCACAACCTACACGCTCCCGCCAGCGTTCACTTTGACCGAACGCACTCATTATTCCGGCGTGGGCGGTACGCTCGCGCGCTTCGCTTGAAGTTCGCGTAATACAACCCGACTGAGACGATTGGTACGCGGGCATGGAGGATCTCACGCTCTAGGATCGGGCTTATGCACCTTCCTGACTGCGCCCGCATCCTGTGGCGAATAGCATGCGACCTCCAGCATGGACTCCGACAAGTTGACGTAGGCAGCTTGGCCGACTGGTTCGCGGCGGTCGCCACGGGGTCCGCGTTCATTGTTGCTGCACTGGCCTACAGGCGCGACATACAGCTACGACGCGAGGCACAAGCGAGACTCGTCTATTCGAAACCGACCACTGCAAAGGTGATCGATGCCGGGGAGCAGGTAGACCCGGAAGGCAACATTCCTATGGTCATCACTAACGGTTGCCATGTAGTACAAGGCGCGGACGGTCGATGGCGCACATTCGCAGCCGAACCGCTTCTCCGAGTCAGGATCGTGATTCATAACGGAAGCGCAGAGCTAGTTAGCCGCCCGAAGGTATACCTCGTTGATGAGGGATATGGCGTATTCCTCCCCCACGGCGAGGCCGAACTAAATCCCATCGATCCAGCCACTGATTTTGCGCAGGACTTCGTGGTCCCCAATCCGCATCACCCCGGCCAGCCCGCCCTTAGTACCATGCTCACTTTCCGGGATGCGCACGGCGCATGGTGGAGACGGAACGGCGATGATCCCGTTCAATCGATCGCTCCGCTAGGCGAGCCACACCGCACCCCCACAGGACGCGCCTGGCGCCCAGTGCGGTAGATGGCACGTCAACTCACGCAGGTCGTGCCGCCGCTCGATATTGAGAACGCTGCTTCCACCTTTCGTCGACGGGGGTGGGGGTCGGCCCCCTCCTCCCCCCTCGCTCCCGCCCGATCCGGCTTAGCGTCCGCCATTCCATGCGCATGACCTGTTATTTTTCACTGACGCACGTCAGCGAACTCTCGTCTACTCCACGACTCCGCGCAGCTGCGCAGGCTTGCGCATCGGCTTACACCGCACTTCTCAGGACCGCCTAGACCAGGCCGACCGTCAAAAACTCGAAGCTAACGGCCACTACGGATTCTGCAAGGACCGAAAGGACGCCCCCGACACGCTTCGAGCTTCAGAACGGCGAGGCCCGGCTTGCGGCAGCTCGCCTCGCGAGGTTCGGTCAGGGAGCCGGGTGCCCCTTAGCGAATGTTCGAAGCGCGGGGAGCCTGGGAAGGTCTGCCCACATTCGACTGGAGCTCTCGGTCGTCGAGGCCCCCGCGATCCGGAAGGCGTCGAAGGGCATCGTCGCGAGTATCCCGGAGAGGGCAGATGCTTTCGCCGACGATACGTAACCGACCTTCCGACCTCGGCCGTAAACGGCGATCGCATGCGGATCGTGCTTATTCTCCGGTTCAGGCTTGAGCAGGTACTCTGCACCGCCGAACGTGTCCCGTTCCTTGTGAGTGAGACAGTACGCAGAGCCGACGATACGAACCCGGATCGAGTCGACCCCGCGAATGTCAAGTATCGAGAGCGCCCTCTCGTCAACGGAAACCTTCTGTATCCGAGGCTGGCGAGCAGCTGGGCTCTCCTTCTTCTCCATATCGGCGACCCAGTCGTCAAACGTCGTGCCGTCGGGCTCTACGACTTTAGTCTCTACGATTCCGCCCGGCCGATTTATGGTCACGGCTAGACCCTTCGGCGCCGCGACCGGGGTAATCACCGGCGGGGTGGATCGCTTCTGCGACGTCGTCGCCGTGGGCCGCTTCGGGGGCGTGCGCCCTAGTAGCCAGTCGAGAATCCCCATCTATGGAGCCTATAGACGACTTGCCCGCCTTTCTCCCGCCATTCAGGGGGCCATCCTTGCCGCCGAGCACGCCCGCCGCTGTCGCGATGCACTGGCGGCTCCTCCGCAGTGCTCAGACAAATCTTGAAGGCCCCTAGGAAATTCCCGCACGCCATGGCGGGTTCCTAAGGGTCGCGAGCGACTGAGCGACCCTCAGACGGGCACACAGCGACTCTACTTCTCTTGCCAAACAGCAACGCCGAAGCCCCTCCGACGAAGGTCGAGAGGGGCTTTTTCTGTTGTGGCGCTGCCTCACGCTTTATCTGCCCGTGCGCGTGACGGCGCTCGCCCAGACCCACGCCCGGCGGACTGTACCGTCTCGTAATTCCCACTCCACGTGCACGGCCCGACGCGTCCAGGCGATGGCGCGGCCTTGTACACGGACGGCCGACTCCAGGAACCTCACCCAAGCATCAACCGTGACGGCTACCCGCGCCTCTTGCATGGCGTCGGTGCGAGCTCGGCGGCTGAGAGCGATGTAGGCTGCGGGCAAATTACCACTTCATTGATAGCGGCGTCGGTCAAGTCACTGCCGTATTCTCGCGTTGCTGCCCACGGGTTCGAAGCTATGCGGGTCAACTTCACCTTCCCAGCGACGCGGGCCGAAGCTATCCTTTCCTCATGACCGACGATGACCTCGGCACACCGAACTGCGACCGCTGCTTAGTTCCTATGACCCTGAGCGGCTCAGTCAGACACCCTTACTGGGCTTGTCCAGAGTGTGGACTTCGCCGCGTGAGCTGAGCTGGATCATCGGCCACATGGCGCAGCACGACCCGAACGTACTTATTTGCTTTTTCGGTGCAGAAAACGCCACTTCGTCGGTGAGCCCCCACACGAAACCTCAGACAGCACAGCGCCAAATTCGACGATTCGGCCGATCAAAGCATCGTGCCCACTCGGGTAAGGGCGGTCCACTCCCCCGGCCAGGAAGGCGATAGTCGTTCCCTGCGCGGCAAGTGCCGCCCGGTGTGCCGCTCCATCGATCCCGTAGGCGGCTCCGGAGACGATCGCGAAACCTCGCCCGACAAGGGCGCTGGCGGCCTCAACAGTGACGTGCTCCCCGTACCCGGTGGCGGCGCGTGCACCGACAAGGGAAATCGACCGATCGGCTTCACGCAACCGTGTGACATCGCCGCGAACCCAGAGGGCGAGCGGCGCGTGCAGCCCAAGGTCGTCCAGTCGTGCGGGCCATCCCGGGTCACCGGGGATGATCAACGTTGCGCGATTGTGTGCAGCCAGGCGCACCGCGGCGAGCGCTGCCACCGAATCAAGACGCGGCATCCAGCGCGCCTGCGCCTTTCGAATCTCTTCGTCCAGTCCATCAGCCTCCCCCTCGCCACCACGGTCCGTCGAACGCACCTCTCGGCAGATTCGATCGGCGCTCCACTTCTCGACCAAGGCACGCAGAGAAACGGATGCCCCAAGTGCCGAGAGCAGGAATCCTGCCGTTCCGTCGCCCGGTTCGGCAAGGCTGCTCCAAACCGCCCTGGCGAATCGCTCAGCGGCGTCTGCACCCGCGTCGATTCCTGCCTGCCTCGGCGGAAGAGCTGTGTTCCTCGCAGTGACTGAGGCGATCGCGCGTCTCACCTCGTCCGGATCCAATTCAAATAGCCGCATGTCAGATTCCTTTTCTCAGGAACAACGCCCTGCCGATGTGGGACTTCTCCGGGCGCTCCGAACCATCCATATCGGCGAGGGTCCACGCGACCCGGAGCACACGGTCGTAGCCGCGCATTGTGATGCTGCCGTGCTCGAGAGCTCTGTCGATCGGTTCGGTGACCTGGCGCGCAAGAGCCCTGGCACCCGAACGCAACCACGGCCCTGGCACCTGCCCGCTTGTCACCCATCCGGTGCCGTCGAGCCGCTCCCTGCTGCGCTGGCGGGCCGCTGCAACGATTCGCCGCGCTTCAGCACTTCCGAGGCGTTCCTTCTCACCGGACACCGTCATCTCTGCACGGGAGATTCGCCGCATTCGAAGCTGAATGTCGATTCGGTCCATCAGGGGGCCGGAGAGCCGACCCAGATATCTGCGAATGGCACTCGGCGGGCACACGCACGTGTTTTCCCTGCTGCCGTACTGCCCGCAGGGGCAGGGGTTCGCGGCGAGGACAAGCTGGAAGCGCCCCGGAAAGTGCGCGACGGCGTGGGCCCGGTGAATGCTGATGGTGCCGGACTCCAGCGGCTGCCGAAGGGCGTCGAGGACGCTCGTCTGAAATTCGGGGGCCTCGTCGAGGAACAGCACACCGTGGGCCGCTCTTGCCGCCGCGCCGGGGCGGATGAACTTACTTCCGCCGCCGAGGATGGATGCAGCGCTCGCGGTGTGATGAGGGTTCTCGAACGGTGGCCGGGTGACAAGGGCCGTTCCGATCGGCTGTCCGGCAAGCGAACGAATCGATGTCACGTCGAGTGCTTCGGCGACACTGAGGTCTGGCAGAATTCCGGGCAGCCTGGCAGCCAACATCGTCTTTCCGGCTCCGGGCGGGCCGAGCATCATGAGGTGGTGGCCTCCGGCCGCAGCGACCAGCAACGCCTGGATCGCTTCGTCCTGGCCCACGATCTCCGCGAGGTCCAGGTCGACTGGAGCGCCAGCATCCGCTCCCGACGTCAGAATCGGTGTCACCGGCACTGGCGAGAGCGCAGCACCGTGCCAGATCGCTGCCTCACGCAGGGAAGCGACAGGGATGACCGTTACGTC
Source organism: Mycetocola zhadangensis (assembly GCF_003668565.1). GTDB lineage: Bacteria > Actinomycetota > Actinomycetes > Actinomycetales > Microbacteriaceae > Mycetocola_A > Mycetocola_A zhadangensis. The sequence goes on along the minus strand of NZ_RCWJ01000001.1, from coordinate 652,635 downwards.
CGGGATGAGTCGTGCTTCGTATTCGTTGCCCGCCGGCACCATCACGGTTGTTCGCCCCGCCCGCACGGCTGCGAGCACCGCCGGAAGGACACCCGGGGTCGGGCGCAGCCTGCCGTCCAGGCCGAGTTCACCGATGTGCACGACTCCGTCAATGGAATCATTCGAGACGACGTTGTCAGCAGCCAAACAGGACAGCGCGATGGCGAGATCAAAACCGGAACCATTTTTGGGCAGGCTCGCCGGAGACAGGTTCACGGTGATCCGCTGTCCGGAGAGCCTGCATCCCGCGTTTGCCGCCGCCTGTCGAACACGTCCCTCGGCTTCTCCGAGTGACCGGTCGGCGAGGCCGATGATCACAAATTTGGGAAGCTGCGATGAAATATCCGCCTCAACTTCGATGAGCGAGCCGTCGAGCCCGAGCAGCGCAACAGCCCAGGTGCGCCCGACGGTCATGAGTGGACTCCGGTGAGATGCTCGATCCGCGGCGGCCCGGAGTACGGGAGAAACACCGCGATTGCGTCGATGCGGATGGACGCCACCTGGGGATCGTTCTCGGCACACCAGGTCGCAGCTAGTCGCCGGAGGCGAGCCAGCTTGGCCGCGGTGATGGCCTCAAACGGGTGCCCGTAGGCGAGCGTCGAGCGTGTTTTCACCTCGACGAATGCGAGGACCGCCGTCTCTGCCGCGATGATGTCGATCTCGCCTTGACGGCACCGCCAATTTCGATCGAGGATCCGGTAGCCCAGCCCGACGAGGTGTTCGGCGGCCAGGTCTTCACCACGGCGGCCGAGGGCGATCCGATTCGATACGTATTCCTCCACCCCTCGATGCTGGAACGCTCAGCATCGACGTGCACGGACAACGGGGATCTGGGGAATCAGCGGGCGACGGCGGGCCTTGTGAGGGACCCGCAGAGCGAATAGCAACCACTGGACGATATGTGCCCCAGCGGTGAAACTGAGACCGTGCCAGAACTCCCCGAAGTACATGCCCTCACCACCGACCTGGGCTCGCGGCTGATGGGCCGGGTCATCGAGCGACTCGACGTTGTCGCGTTCGCCGCACTCAAGACCTACGACCCGCCGGTCAGCGCTCTGACCGGCACCACCATTGGCGCGGTGACACGACACGGCAAGTTCCTCGACATCGCATCGGACGACCTGCACATCGTGATTCACCTCGCGCGAGCGGGCTGGATCCGGTGGCGCGAGAATGCGCCAACCGTTGCGCCTCGCGGCGGTAAGACGGCGCTCGCCGCGAGGCTTGTGCTCGACGACGGGTCAGGACTCGACATCACCGAAGCGGGATCGAAGAAGAGCCTGTCCATATCGGTGGTTCGGAACCCGCTTGATGTGCCAGGTATCGCGCGGCTTGGCCCGGATCCGCTCGATGAGAGCTTCACTCTGGGAACGTTTGTGGCGATCCTGCGCGCCGCGGGTCGGGCGCAGATCAAGGGTGTGCTCCGCAACCAGTCGATCATCGCTGGTATCGGCAACGCCTATTCCGACGAGATTCTTCATACGGCTCGCATGTCGCCATTCAAACCGGCGACGCTCACCGATGAGGAGGCGGCACGACTCTTCGACTCCCTGCAATTCACGCTTCGCAACGCAATCGAGCGCGCTGACGGCCTCGCGGCATCCGAGTTGAAAAAAGAAAAGAAGTCAGGGCTTCAAGTGCATGGTCGCACGGGCGAACCGTGCCCGGTGTGCGGCGACATGGTGCGCCAGGTCATCTTCTCGGACACGACGTTTCAGTATTGCCCGACCTGCCAGACCGGTGGCAAGGTGCTCGCGGACCGGGTGCTGTCACGACTGTTGAAGTAGCCGACCACGCCAAACCCTAGGATGTTCAGGTGAGCGGAATTCCCGGGACTCCCCGGCCTGTGTCCATCTACCCTCCGGCGACAAGCCGAAGCTTGGACTCGTGGCTGGCCTCATCTTCGACCAGCACACCTGTCGGCATGCCGAGCCGCCTGCAGCAGATCGCTGATGCTCGGGCTGCGGACATCTCTGTTGGCGCGGTCGCGGTGTCCGGCGGAATCGTGACGATGCTGTTGGGCGCGTACTGGAGTGTCGCAGGTTTAGTCGTCCTGCCGGTGATCATCCTCGGCATCGTTGGCGCTGGGCTGGTTGCGCTCGGCAACGTCCTGCTGCGTCGGGCTCGCAGTCGACTACCGAATGAGCAACGGCTCCGTTCCACCCGCGGCCCCCGCACGGCCCGGGGTGGTGTCGTCACCGCAGCGTCTCTCTGGGGCGTGATGGCTGTGGTCACCGGCGGAGCGTGGTTCGAAGCGCCCCCGCGTGACGGCCTGATAGTGGTGGCCATCGGGTTCTATCTCTTTTTCGCCCTGTTGCTTGTTGTAGGTTTCGTGGTGCCAGCGACTATTCTCGGCCGGGCGAGGGAATCATTGCGCCGCGCAGCCGCCGAGGACGCTGCATACCGCGCCCTGCTCGAGCATGATCGCCTGACCTGGAGCCCACGGTACGGCGACCAAATGTTCGGCCCGTTGTAGCCGCCTCTTTCCGAGAGGGCGGAGCGGAGATCCTGACCGCGCACACGCTCGACCACTCCTAATACGACTCGGTCCGATCGAACCTGAGCAACCCTCGCATTCCCCTAGACCGCGCACGGCTTCATTGGGCAGAATCTGATCATGACGCATACCGAGGGTGGTATCCGAACACCCGATCAACGGTTGCGAGTGTTCGTCAGTTCCACCCTGAAGGAACTCGCCATCGAACGGAAGTTTGCACGCGCGGCCATTGAACGCCTTCACCTCGCGCCAGTGATGTTCGAGCTTGGCGCCCGACCTCACCCGCCACGAGCGCTCTACCGCGCCTACCTCGATCAGAGCGACATCTTCGTTGGCATCTACGCTGAGCGGTACGGGTGGGTGGCCCCGGGTGAAACGGTGTCGGGTCTCGAAGACGAGTACAACCTCTCCACCGACCTCCCCAAGCTCATCTACATCCAGGACCCTGCGCCCGGGCGAGAGCCCCGACTCGTGGAGCTCCTGAACCGCGTGCGCGACGACGATATGGCCGCGTTCAAGTCTTTCGCCACACCTCAGGAATTGCGAAAGCTGCTCGAAGCGGACCTCGCCACCCTCCTCGCTGAACGATTTGATCAGAGCCGTCGGCCCGCTACAAAACCGATCCCTATTCCCCTCGCGGCGGTCGAACGCTCTGCGACCATGCCGACTGCGCTGACCGCGCTCATCGGCAGAGAGGCTGAGCTCACGTCCATCGAGGATCTCCTGAGCCAGCCCTCGGTCCGATTGGTGACTCTCGTCGGGTCGGGCGGAATCGGAAAGACGCGGCTGGCGCTCGAACTCGGACGCCGCGTCGGCGCGAACCCTGACGTCGAGGTCGCTTTTGTGGACCTCTCCCCCGTACGGAATGCAGCGCTGGTTCCCAACGCCATAGCCGAGGCGCTTGGAGTGCTCGACACAGGGGACGAACCGGTGATGGACAAGCTCCGAACCGCTTTGGGCGATCGCCGCATGCTGATAGTTATCGACAATTTCGAGCAGGTTCTCGAGGCCGCACCGGCTCTAAGCCGGCTCCTCGCGTGGGCGGCCGGGGTCACCTTCCTTGTCACCAGCCGCTCGCTCCTCCGCATCTCCGCTGAGCACGCAGTGGACGTCGAGCCGCTCAGCCTCCCAGACACCACCAGATCCCTCAGTCCGCGCAAAGCAATGACGGCGGCAGCCGTCGCTTTATTTGTGGAACGCGCACGGGCAGTGAAACCGGACTTCGAGGCGACGCCCGAGAACGTCGGCGCCATCGCTGCAATCTGTATTGCCCTCGACGGGGTTCCGCTCGCCCTCGAGCTGGCGGCGGCAAGGGTTCGGCTGATGCCGCCAGCGGCGATTCTCGAACGGCTCGACAGGCGCCTGTCGCTCCTCTCGGGTGGGGCACGCGATTTACCGGCCAGGCAGCGTGCACTTCGCAGCACCATTGAGTGGAGCACGAATCTGCTCGGGCCAGACGAGAAACGACTCCTCGCCCGCCTGGGAGTCTTTGCTGGCGGCTTCTCCCTTGAAGCGGCGGAATCGGTCGCGGGCGAGGATGCCGACTCACAATCCGATGTCGTCACCGCCCTTGGCGTGCTTGTCGACAACAGTATGGTGCGCGAGTCGGACCGCGGCGACCGCCCCTACTTCTCCATGCTCGCCACCGTGCGTGAATATGCCGTCGAACAACTTGACGCTTCGGGTGACGGAGGTGCAGCCCGCGACGCGCACGCGAAGTACTATCTAGGCTTTGCCGCGCACCTCGAGAACGACCTCGAGGGCACACGTCAACACGACATCATCGAACAGCTCAACGACGACCGCGACAACCTGCGTGCCGCCGCGCGCCATCTCCTCGACACGAAGCAGTCTGACGCCGTCACGCAGTTTGCCTGGTGCCTGCTGATCTACTGGTGGGTCGCCGGCCTGCTCGGCGAAGTGCGTGCGTGGATGGAAGAGGTCCTCGCAACCGACCAGCCCATCACCGAGAGATCCCGCGCTATCGCCCTGTACTTCACGCGCTCCATCACTCTCTGGCATGACGCGAACGATCACGTGCTGCCCGGCCTGACCGAAAGCGTTGACCTGTTTCGTGACATGCACGACAGCGTCGGTGAGGGGTTTGCCCTCATCTTCCTGGCCCTCGCCATCGTCGCTGACAAACAACCGGACACGCCACGCGCCCAGGAGTCGCTCGAGCGCAGCGTCCATCTGCTGCACACAGCCGACTATCGCTGGGGCGAAGCGATGGCCCTCGTCACCCTCGGCCGGCTCGCACTCATGCAGAACGCGGTCCCCGACGCGATTGAGCGGTTCGAGGAGAGCCTCCGGCTGACGAGGCAGGGCCACGACGACCTCGGCACAACCGTCGCGTTGCAACACCTCGGCTGGGCGCAGTTCGTCAACGGCAGAACGCTGGTCTCTCGTCGGCTGTTCGAGGAGAGCCTCGAAACCGCCGCGCACATCGGTCATGCTGAGGGAGTGGCTTATGGCCTGGAGGGGCTGACCGCCATCGCCGCAGCCGAGCGCCGCTTGAAGCGGGCCGGCCGCCTTCTCTCAGCGGCTGACGAACTCCGCAGGCAAACGGGGCTTTCCGGCGCCAACAGATTCTCGTTCGCCGAGCGTTATCTCGCGCCGCTCCTCGCGGCAGAAAACACCGATCGGTTCGCGAAGGGCACAGCCAGCGCAGGACTTTCCCTCGACGAAGCCGTCGAGTACGCCCTCCACGCGGACTGACTCATCGCCCTACTCGTCGAGCGCGAGTTCCTTCGGAAGTTCAAAATCGCGCGTCGACAACTCTTCGATGTTGACGTCCTTGAACGTCAGAACACGCACGCTCTTCACGAACCGGTCCGACCGGTAGACATCCCAGACCCACACGTCGGTCATGGTGATCTCGAAGTAGAAGTCGTGCTCGGTGTCGCGGCGAACGAGGTCGACGTCATTCGCCAGATAGAACCGACGCTCAGTCTCGATCACATACTTGAACTGCGACACAACGTCGCGATACTCGCGATACAGGGCAAGCTCGACCTCGCGGTCGTAGTCCTCGAACTCGTCTTCTTCCATGGTGAGTCCATTCTACGCGTAGGAAACGAGCCAGCTCTTCCGGTGAAAATCGGTCACCCCGAGGGTACGAATCGCGTCGAGATGCTCCCCGCTTCCGTATCCTTTGTTGCCACTCCAGCCATACCCGGGCATGACTGCGTCCTGCGCAATCATCATGCTGTCGCGATGCACTTTTGCGAGAACGGATGCCGCGGCAACCGACACACAATCCCGGTCGGCTTTGATGCGGGTACGGACATCGAGCGGGCTCGACAACACGGGGTTCAGCCAGTCGTGGTTGCCGTCGAGCAGGATCACGCTTGACGCGACGTCCGCGCCCTGTGAATGAAGCGACTGAAGCGCTCGCTTCCCTGCGAGCCCAAGACAGTGCGTGATGCCGAGCTCATCCACCTCGTGTGCGTCAGCCATCCCGACAGCCCCGAACAGCACCCACTTGCGCAGCAGCGGTTCGAGTTCTTCCCTCCGCTTCTGGCTCAGCAGTTTGGAGTCGCGAAGGCCGGTCGGATGGTCGCCACAGGTCTCCGCAACAACGGCCATGCCGACCGCGACAGGGCCGGCGACGGCACCGCGCCCGACTTCATCACAACCGATCACGAAACGTTTGCCCGAGGAATAGAACTCCCGCTCAACCACGTCGTTCGGGTCAGACACTGCCATCACTACCCGTTCGATTCCCGGATTCCGGCGAACACCGACGGGTAGTTGTCGAGCCACTCCCAGCGGGCACTCGGCCAGCTGATCACGAAGGCGCGACCCACAACGTTGTCGACGGGGACGAACCCATTGCCCGGCTGTTCGCGGTTGTACCGCGAGTCCTTCGAGTTGTATCGGTTGTCACCCATCACCCACAGCGAGTTCGCGGGCACTGTGACGTCGAACGCATCCTTCGACACGCTCGTCACCCCGGCGGGGACAGTGACGTACGGTTCCTGGAGCGGTACCCCATTGACGGTCAACTGTCCGAGCGTGTTGCAGCAGACCACGTGGTCCCCCGGCAACCCGATCACGCGCTTGATGAGGTGGTCATCGCTGTCAGAGGCAGAAAGACCGACGGCCGACATCACCCAGTCGACGGCAGCCACGAGGGGCGGTTGCGTTGGCTTCGCCGTCGGCGGCAACCAGCCACCCGGATCGCGAAAGACGACAACGTCGCCGCGCTGCAGTTCAACGAGGTCTGGAACGAGCTCGTTGACGAGGATGCGGTCGTCGATTTGAAGGGTTTGCTCCATCGAGCTCGACGGAATGAAGAACGAACGCACGAGGAACGTCTTGATGAGGAAGGAGACGAGCAGCGCGACCACGAAGATCACGAGGACATCCCTCACGAAGAGGAGTGCCCCCTTCTTCTGGGACCGCCGTCGAAGCCGCACAGACGTGTCGTCTGCTGGCACTGATGTTTCTGTCATTTAACCGCCCGAGCTCCCCACCAGTTTATCGGTGGGGAGCTCAGTGAAGTTTCGCTGGTACCGCGAAAACCTAGTTGAAGCGCTTTTCCTTGATCTTCGCCTTCTTGCCGCGCAGTTCGCGGAGGAAGTAGAGCTTGGCACGACGAACATCACCGTGGGTGATGACCTCGATCTGCTCAATGACCGGGGAGTGAACCGGGAACTTACGCTCGACTCCAACACCGAAGCTGACCTTACGGACAGCAAAGGTTTCGCGAACGCCTTCGCCCTGGCGACCGATCACGATGCCCTGGAAGACCTGGATTCGAGAACGGTTGCCCTCAACGATGTTGACGTGAACCTTGACCGTGTCACCGGCGCGGAATTCGGGGATGTCGCTCTTGAGGGATGCTGCATCGACGCTGTCGAGGATGTGCATAATGATTCGCTCTCTGTAACCGCCACAGGTCGACTACGAATAAGGGATAGTTGAAAGGTGTCCGCTGCCCTGAGAACTCAGGGCGAAGGCGCTTACTCCCCTGTGGCAGAGTTTGGCCGCGGCACAATGTTCTATTCTGCCATGAAACGGATGCCACGTGCAAAGCGGCCGGAAACCCTCACCTCTCGTCTGTGGAGTTTTCCTGAACGATGATGACGTTGTCGCCGGTTGAGCCTGCGGGTGGAACACGGCGCTGAGTCGGGGGCGTGGCCATCTGCTCGAATTCCGCAAGCGTTTCGCGTGCGCGCCTGGCAGCATCCGTGAAGAAGGCCCACACGACATACCAGAACGCGACGATTCCAATGAGAACTCCGAGCACGGCGAATGTCGACGTGTTCGGGCCGAACAGGCCGAAGCCGACGATGAACGCGTGCCACAGGGTAAGGATGGCAACATCCCACCACGCCACAGCCTTTTCGCGACGCACCGTAGGCCGAACATAAATGAGTGCCGAAACGGCGAGGAGCACCACAAAGAGGATCGGCATCGCGATAACGAGGCCGAGGAACTCCCAGCCGCCACCGCCGAAGATCCCCCATCCGATGAGCGGCCAGATCGGGAGGGCTACGGACGCGATGAACATCCAGGTCCGGAATGTCCGACGTACAATCATGGGCCCAGCCTAGGGTGCCGCGCTGGGAAAATCCCGGCCAGTATGCCGTGATCGCTCAGGGCTGAAGCAGGTCGGGGCGTACGCGACGGGTGCGCTCCAGCTGCTGCTCGCGCCGCCAGGCCGCGATCGCACCGTGGTTGCCGCTCAGCAGGATGGGCGGAACCTCGAGTCCGCGCCATGAGGCGGGCTTGGTGTAGCTCGGGGCTTCGAGCAGCCCATCTTCGTGGGATTCCTCCACGAGCGAGTGCGGGTTGCCGACAACCCCGGGAATCAGCCGCCCGATCGCCTCGATCATGGCCATCACGGCGACCTCGCCCCCGTTGAGGACGTAGTCGCCGAGGCTGACCAGTCGAACCCGAGCGCGCGTCGCTGTGTGATCAAACACCCGCTGGTCGATGCCCTCGTAACGACCGCAGCCGAAGACCAGGTGCTCCTCGTTCGAGAGTTCACGGGCCATCGCCTGGGTGAAGACGTCACCGGCCGGCGAGGGGAAGATCACGAGCGGACCATCGCCCTCGACGGCGTCGGGCTCCGAGTCCGACGCCAGGATGCCGTCGAGAATCTCACCCCATGGTTCGGGTTTCATCACCATGCCGGCGCCGCCGCCGTATGGCGTGTCGTCGACCGTGCGATGACGGTCCGTTGTGGCGTCCCGCAGGTTGTGCACGCCGAGGTCGATGATCCCGGCCTGGCGCGCCTTGCCAAGGAGTGAGATATCGAGCACGTCGAAGAACTCGGGAAAGATCGTGACGATGTCGATTCGCATGCTCAAAATCCTATGGTGAACGCTTCACGCCCGCCGACCGCACTCCGTTTGACGAAACGCGCCGGTGCGACGTCGAACTAGTTGCGTGACGAGTCGTGTGCGTCGGGTTCCGTTGAGCCGGCAGCCGGCTCTTCTGACTCGGCAGAGGTGTCCGTGTCAACATCCTCATGAACGACTTCGCCGTTCACGGTATCCGTGTCATCATCGTCATCCTCAGGCAGCTCTTCGAAGAGCCCGGCTGGCGGCGTGATCGTGACAACTCCGGCCGCGATGTCAACAGCGGGAACAAGGGCTTTCACGAATGGAAGCATGACCTCGCCAGAGGCTGTTTTCACGATGAGAAGATCCTGTGCTGGGAAGTGCTCAACACGAGCGACACTTCCGATGGTTTCACCATCACGGGACACGGCGAGTCCGACGAGCTGGTGGTCGTACCAGGCGTCTTCCTCCGTGGAGGGCTCAGCTGTGTCCTGCTCGATCCAGAGGATCGCTTTGATGAGCGTCTCCGCCGCTGTGCGGTCGGCGACACCCTCGAAGAATCCGACGGCGTGGCCGTTGTACCAGCGCAACTCACTCAGAGTGAGAGTCTTGCCGTGCCAGGGCGACCCGGTCGGAACCTGCAGTGTGAAGACGGCCCCAGGCACGAAACGTGCGGCAGGATCGTCTGTGAAGAGTTCGAGCTTGATGGCTCCCTTGAGCCCGTGGGCCTTCGTGAGCCGACCCACCCTGAGCTGGGTCTTCGGCATTTTTTCGGCGCTCACCTTAGGAATCAGTGTCGACGACGTCGACGCGTACGCGACGACCATCGGCGAGGGCAGAAACCAGGGTGCGCAGTGCCTTTGCCGTACGGCCTGAGCGGCCGATCACACGGCCGAGGTCCTCGGGGTTCACACGAACCTCGAGGACCTCACCGCGTGGTGAGCTCTGCGCTACGACGGTCACGTCGTCCGGATTGTCAACAATCCCCTTGACGAGGTGTTCGAGAGCAGGTGCGAGCAATTGTTACGCCTTGTCTTCTTCTGCAGCAGCGGTCTCGTCTGCGGAAGCGGCCGGAGCCTCATCCTTGACGGCCGGCTTCTCTGCCTTCGGCTTGAGAACAGGCTTCTTCTTCTCGTCAGCGACGAAAGCAACCTTGGGCTCCTTGACCTTGACGGTCGAAACAGCGTCCTTGTCACCCTTGAACTTGCCCCAGTCACCTGTGAGCTTGAGGATGGCGGCGACCTGCTCGGTCGGCTGTGCGCCGACGGAGAGCCAGTACTGTGCACGATCGGACTTGACCTCGATGAACGAGGGGTTCTCGGTCGGGTGGTACTTGCCGATTTCCTCGATGACGCGGCCGTCGCGCTTGGTGCGTGAGTCAGCAACGACGATGCGGTAGTACGGTGCGCGGATCTTACCCATGCGCTTCAAACGAATCTTGACAGACACAATTCTCCTGAATTATTTGTTGTGTGATTGTGCTCGTCACCGGGAGCGTGGGGGCACACTCGGTCCGAAAGCTTTTATTGCTGTAGCGCCTGATTAGAGGGTCGGGCGAGTACAGACTCGACTAACCATTCTGTCAGATATTTTGGCGATTGGTGACCACGCCCGGTGAGGCAGCTTAACCGTTCATGCTGTCTCGCCAGGCGAGCCAGCGCTTGACCTTGGCAATGTCATAGTTCGGCCCAGTCAGCCCAACGGTGAACATCGTGGTTCCGAGCGCATGCAGCCTCTCAGCGTCGTGCTCGCTGGAGTGACGCAACTCCGTGGAAATCTCGATCTCTCGGACATCTCGACCGACCGCCTCTCCGTGGGCACCGAGAACCTCCAGCTTTTCCGCGAGTACCTCCGGCGAGCTGAAGCTGTGCCAGATGTCCGCGTGCTGGGCAACGATCCGCAGCGTCTTCTTCACGCCGCCCCCACCGATCATGATCGGGATCTTGCGTGTCGGCGCCGGGTTGAGCTTCGACCACCGGTCCTCGATGACGGGCAGGTCGCCACTCAAAGCCGCAATCCGGCTTCCCGGCGTGCCGAACTCGTAGCCGTACTCGTCATAATCGCGTTCGAACCACCCCGCTCCTGTTCCGAAGATGAACCGTCCACCCGAGATGTGATCGAGGGTTCTGGCCATGTCGGCCTGGAGGTTCGCGTTGCGGTAGCTGTTGCAGTTAACGAGCGTTCCAAATTCGACACGGCTCGTCTGTTCCGCCCATGCGCCGAGCATCGTCCACGCTTCGAAGTGCAACCCGTCTGGCTCACCGGACAGTGGGAAGAAGTGATCCCAGTTGAAGAGGATGTCCGCTCCCGCCTCTTCCAGTTCCGCGACGGCGTCGCGGATGGTGCCGTATGCGGCGTGTTGCGGGGCGAGTTGAACTCCGATGCGAATGGGGCGTTTCACAGATGACGTCATGCACAAAGCCTAAAGGCGGCCGCCCAGCCGCCGTGGAAGAATCGATGTGTGCCGCGATCCGCGCGGCGGAGGTGGAACAACCGTATGGGTATCGAGTTCACACGATCCGAGCGATCGACAGTCGGCATCGAATGGGAACTCGCGCTGGTCGATCGCAACACGGGCGAGCTCGTCTCTGCGGCCGATGAGGTGCTTCGCGCACTTGAGGATGCCGACGGCCAACCCCACGCACACATCACCGGTGAGCTGCTCCTCAACACCGTCGAGCTGGTCAGCTCTGTTCACTCGCGCGTGAGCGACGCTGTTGCCGACCTCGACGCCCAGTTGCGAGAGGTGCGGCAGGTCACGGACCCCAGGGGCATCGAGCTCATCGGCAGTGGTTCACATCCGTTCGGCCAGTGGTACGACCAGCCGGTCGCCAACAAGGCTCGCTACCACAAGCTCATCGAGCGCACCCAGTGGTGGGGCAGGAACATGCTCATCTGGGGAATGCACGTGCACGTCGGCATCGAGGATCGCGACAAGGTCATGCCGATCCTCAACAGCATGCTGCGATTCTTCCCTCATCTGCAGGCACTGTCGGCGTCGAGCCCGTACTGGGGCGGCGTTGACACCGGCTACGCGTCCAACCGCTCCCTCATGTTCCAGCAGTTGCCGACGGCCGGGCTCCCCTACCAACTGGGAAGCTGGGCTGATTTCGAGGGTTACGTCGCAGACATGACCGCCACGGGCACCATCGACGACTACACGGAGGTGCGGTGGGACATCCGGCCGTCACCACACTGGGGCACCATCGAGATTCGGTTCTGCGACGGAGCGTCGACACACGCTGAGCTCGCGGCCATCGCGGCGCTCATTCACTGCCTGGTTGAGCACCTGTCGACGCTGCTCGACGAGGGACAGGAGCTCCCCACCCTTCAGCCCTGGTACGTGCGGGAGAACAAGTGGCGTTCAGCGCGCTACGGCCTGGACGCGATCGTCATCATCGACAGCGACGGTACGCAGACGCCGGTGAGTGATGACATCCGTCACCTGATCGACGTGCTCTCACCGATCGCCGCAAGGCTCGACTGCGCAGACGAACTCGCGTCGATTCGAACGATTCTCGAAACCGGAGGGAGCGCCAAGCGCCAGCTTGCGAGTGCGGCCGAAAATGGCGGGGACCTCAGAGCCGTCGTTCGCACACTGGTCGGCGAGCTCCGCGAGGGATCAGCGCCGGCCTGAGATCAGGCCAACGGGCTCAGCTGTACCGCCGAGCCCGTTGCGCATCAGCGCCCGAGGAACTTCTGCAGGCTCGCGAGCTCTTCTTCGGTCGGGGCAGCAGAACCCGCTGCGCCGCCGAGCCCGAACCCGGAACCTCCTGGCGCAAGATCGGCGCCCGACTTGGTTCCAGCTGCGAGAGCCGCATTCTCGGTTGCGCGCTTCGCCGGGTTGCCGCTCTTGGAACCCTTTTTCTTGGGCTGCTGCTTCTTCGATCCGCCGCTGCGGGCACCGGGAATCGGGCCCATGCCCGGGATCTGCGGCACGCCGCCCTTGGCAACCGTCTTCATCATCTTCGCGGCTTGCTCGAACCGGTTGACCAGCGCGTTGACCTCGGTCACCGTCGATCCGGAACCGCGAGCGATGCGCAGGCGGCGCGAACCGTTGAGCAGCTTCGAGTTCTGTCGCTCGGCGAGGGTCATCGACTGGATGATCGCCTCGGTGCGAACGATCTCACGCTCATCGAAAGAATCGAGCTGCTGCTTCATCTGGCCCATGCCCGGAAGCATGCCCATCATCTTCTTGATCGACCCCATGTTGCGCAGCTGCTGCATCTGCTTGAGGAAGTCATCGAGAGTGAAGCTGTCGGTCGAGAACTTCTCGGCCATTGCGAGGGCTTCTTCTTCATCGAACGCCGACTGCGCCTGCTCGATGAGGGTGAGGATGTCACCGAGGTCGAGAATGCGGCTCGCCATGCGGTCGGGGTGGAACGGCTCGAAGTCGTCGAGGCCCTCACCGGTTGACGCGAAGATGATCGGCCGGCCGGTGACGGATGCCACGCTCAGCGCGGCACCACCGCGAGCGTCACCGTCGAGCTTCGACAGCACGACGCCCGTGAAGTCGACGCCCTCCTGGAAAGCCTGCGCCGTCTTGACGGCGTCCTGTCCGATCATGGCGTCGATGACGAAGAGCACCTCGTCTGGGTTGATGGCCTTGCGGATGTTCGACGCCTGCTTCATCAGCTCGGCGTCGACACCGAGCCGACCGGCGGTGTCAACGATGACCGTGTCGTACTGCTTCGTCTTGGCGTACGCGATCGAGTCTTTTGCGACGCGAACGGGGTCACCGACACCGTTCCCAGGCTCGGGAGCGTAAATCGCGACGCCCGCCTGCTCCGCAACGACGGTCAGCTGCGTGACGGCGTTCGGGCGCTGAAGGTCAGCGGCCACCAGAAGCGGCGTGTGGCCGTCTTTGGCCAGCCACTTGGAGAGCTTGCCGGCGAGCGTTGTCTTACCGGCACCTTGAAGGCCAGCAAGCATGATGACCGTTGGCGGGTTCTTCGCGAACTCCAGTCGGCGCTGCTGGCCACCGAGGATCGCAACGAGCTCATCATTGACGATCTGCACGACCTGCTGTGCCGGGTTGAGCGCCTTGTTGACCTCATCGCTGAGGGCGCGTTCACGGACCTTGCCGGTGAACTCCTTGACGACGTCGAGGGCGACGTCGGCGTCGAGCAGGGCGCGACGAATTTCACGGACTGTGCCGTCGACATCCGACGCGGACAGCGAACCCTTCTTGCGAAGGTTCTTAAAAGTCTCGGAGAGCCGGTCTGAGAGGTTTCCAAAAGTAGCCATTTGGTGTCCAGTTTACCGAGCATTGCATCGTGCTGTGGACCCGCGGGTGCCGAGGGTTTACTCGAGCAGTTCGATCCCAACGGATTCGCCGCGGTTCGACAGGGAGACGACTAGCGCGAGGTCGGAATTGTCGGGGTCGAATGCGAACTCGAACGCCGCGAACGGGGCGCTCTCGCCCGACTGGTGCGGGTGAATGGCAACCCGGACGAGCTGAAGCGACCGAATGATGTCAACGTCGTTGTCACCCGAGCGGTCGACGAGCATCTCGAGGAGATCGTCACCCACCTCTTCGATGGTCGACTCGATGAAGCTGGTCACGTCGGAGTTGCGGTTGTCGACGTCGCTGAGCATGGCTTCGCGCGCACGCAGGTCGAGTCCGTCGAGCGAACTGACGAACCCCGCTGCCGTGTCGAGCCCGTCGAGAGTCACCGTCTGTCCGCCCGGAGAACTCACTGTGACGTCGACGGGCTGGTCGCCGACCTCGACGGTCTCCGACCAGTAGATGGCTCCGTCTGCGTCGGTCTCGAGCGCCCCGAAGAAGTCGTGTTCGGTCGTCATGATCAGCCAACCAGTTTCTGCGCGAAGACGTGCGGGGTGAAGCCGGTGAGGTCGTGGATTCCCTCACCCTGACCGACAAGTTTGATCGGGATGCCGGTTTTCTCCTGAACGGCGAGGACGAACCCGCCCTTGGCGGAGCCGTCGAGTTTGGTGAGCACCAGCCCGGTCACACCGGCGTGCTCAATGAAAGCCTCGGCCTGCGCGAGCCCGTTCTGACCCGTTGTCGCGTCGAGCACCAGGAGCACCTCAGCGATCGGCGCCTGCTTCTCGACAACCCGGCGGATCTTGGAGAGCTCGTCCATCAGGCCGCCCTTGGTCTGCAGCCGCCCGGCAGTGTCGATGAGCACGATCTCGATGCCGTTGCGCTTCGCAAAATCGACGGTTTGGAACGCGACGGATGCCGGGTCCTGCCCGTGCTGCTGGGGACGAACGATCTGCGCTCCCCCGCGTTCGGCCCAGGTTGCCAGCTGGTCGACGGCTGCCGCACGGAACGTGTCAGCCGCACCGACCACGACGCTGCGTCCGTATGTGCCGAGGAACTTGGAGAACTTGCCGATGGTTGTGGTCTTGCCGACGCCGTTGACGCCAACCACGAGCACAACAGCCGGGCGTTCGCTGAGCTTCAACGTTGTGTCGTATTTCGAGAGGCGTTCTTCGATCGATTCGCGAAGCATCCGCTGGAGGTCTCGAGGGTCTGTTGTGCGGTACCTGTCGACTTTCGCGTGCAGGTCGTCGATCACGGCCTCGGTGACGTCAGGACCGAAGTCTGCGGTCAGCAGCGCGTACTCGAGGTCTTCCCACGTGGTCTCGTCGATTGTGGGCTTCGTGAACATGCCCTTGAGCGCGCCAGACAGGGACCAGGACGAAGTTTGTGCCATGCACTAAGACTAACGAGAGTCTCGGGCAGCGTTAGCCCGCCTTCTCCTCGTTCGCTACCCGCTGACCGACGACGGCAGACACTCCGTCCTGCCGCATCGACACTCCGTAGAGGGCGTCGGCGATCTCCATCGTGCGTTTCTGGTGGGTGATCACGATGAGCTGGCTGGAGAGTCGCAGGTCCTCGAAGATGGTCAGCAGCCGACCGAGGTTCGCGTCGTCGAGCGCCGCCTCAACCTCGTCCATGATGTAGAACGGGCTCGGTCGAGCCTTGAAGATTGCGATCAGCAGGGCGACGGCGGCAAGCGAGCGTTCACCGCCGGAGAGCAGCGAGAGGCGCTCGATCTTTTTGCCTGCCGGTTTGACGGTGACCTCGATGCCCGTTGTGAGCATGTCGTCGGGGTTCGTCAGCGAAATGCTGCCTGTGCCGCCGGGGAACAGGATCGGGAACACCTCACCGAACGCCCTCAGGGTGTCATCGAACGCACTCGCGAAGATGGTCTGCATCTTGTCGTCGAGCTCTTCGATGATGGTCAGCAGGTCTTTGCGGGTGTTCGTGAGGTCGGTGAGCTGCTCGGTGAGGAACTTGTGCCGCTGCTCGAGCGCCGCGAATTCCTCCAGCGCGAGCGGGTTCACGCGTCCGAGCTGTGCGAGTTTGCGTTGCGCCTTGTCGAGGCGTTTCTGTTGTTCCGGTCGAGAGAAGCGGATGCCATCACTTCCGTTTTCCTCGCCACTCGCGTCGGTCGTTGTCTGATCCGGAATCAGAACCTCGGGGCCGTACTCGGCAACGAGCACGTCTTCGACCAGTCCCAGCTCCGAAGCGGCGCGTTCGAGCAGGCTCGACAGGTGCAGCTTCTTCTCGTAGATCTGCAGCTCGAGTCCGTGAACGTTCTCGGTGATGACCTGCAGGCGGTCGCGGAGGCTCTGCTCCTCCCGGCGCAGTCCTGTCAGTTCTGCGTTCTGGCTTGCGCGCTCCTCCTCGGCCCTGGCGAGCAGGAGTTTCGCCTCGGCGACGGACCCGTCGACCGAGTCGAGGACCGACGGGAGGATGTCGGCGACCGATGTGGCTGCGTCGATCTGGCGCTGGCGGATCACGGCCCGGCGGGCGGCGGCCTCCGCTGCGACCCGGTCTGCCTCCATTTGGGCGAGCAGGTTCTTCACCCGTTGCTCTTCGGAACGCACGCGTTCCCGCGCGGTCTCGAGTTGAAGGCGGGACTCGACCTCACGTTCGCGAGCCTGCTCGAGCTCGACGAGGAGCGCCTCGCGGCCTGAGACGTCGAGGATCGGTCGTGGACGCGATCGTGCCGCATCCAACTCAGCTTTGGCCTTGTTTGCCGCGGACTCGGCGTCAGCAACAGCACCAGCGGACTGCGCGAATGCCGCGCTGAGCCTGTCGCTCTCGGCCGTCGACGCTTCGACCTGCACGCGGGCGCGGTTGAGCTTCTCCGCCTGCGCGGCGAGCTGGGCATCGAACTCACGCAGCGCGCCGAGCGCGCTCTTGGACAGTTCCTTGGCTGAGCCAAGCGCTGTGCGCTGCTCGGCGAGTTCGAACCGAACGTCCTCGAGCGCGGCGGTGACCTCGGTGAGCCGCTCGGCGGCGGCGTCACGTTCGGCGATGAGTTCGATGCGGCCCTGCTTGGCGCCGGATCCGCCGCGGAGGACGAAGTCGGTGAGCACGTCTCCCGCGCGGGTGATCAGCGTGACCGGGCCGCCGAGACCGGTGAGGGAAGGGACGGCGAGTCGTGCCGCGTCCACATCATCGGCGATGCCAATGAAGCCGAGGATTCCAAGCACGCCGTTCGGCGCGGCGACGACGTTTGTGGCCGCAACCACGCCGTCGACCGTCGGCCAGACGATTTGCCGCCCCGTGGCATCCGCAATGACGATTTCGACCCGACCGAGGTCGTGGTCCTTCGCGTGGGCGATTGCGCGCTCGGCGGCGGCGCGGTCGTCGGCCAGGAGACCGTCGGCCAGGGTGCCGAGTGCCGCGGCGATGGCAGCTTCGAAGCCGGGTTTCACCGAGACGGCGTCGGCGACCAGCCCGCGGATACCGTCGAGCCCGGCGGCGATGAGGTCGGCTGAGCCGTCCTTGATGTTGAGGGCACGTGAGAGTGCGCTGGTCTGGGCGGCGAGCGCATCACGTTCGCGTTCGTGACCGTGCAGCAGTTCGCGGAGGCGTTCGATTTCGGCTTCGGTTTCGAAGACCCTGGCTTGGGCGAGCTCGTACGCTTCGTCGAGCCCGTTCTCTCCCGCGTCGACGTCGGCGGCCGTTTCCTCCACCTCGGCGAAGTGGCGGATAGCCGCTTCACGGCGTTCGGTCGCCGCTTCAAGGGCGTTCTCCTGGCGAAGGCGTTCGCCCCGGACAGCAGCGAGTCGTGACGCTGCGGCGTCGGCCTGTCCGGTGAGTTTTGTGATTTCGAGGTCGTGTTTGGATACGAGCGCGCTCTGCGCGGCGATCTCCATGTCGACCGCGTCGAGCCGCTCACGTGATGCGAGGGTGGCTTGCTGGGCGGACCGCCAGGCGTCCTCGGCCGTTGAGATGGCCTGTTTGAGGGAGTCGACCTCGGCTCTGGCATCGTCGACCATGGCGCGAGTGACGCTCGATGACGAGTCAAAGGACTCGGACTGCGCTCCGAGGAGAGCGAGCCTTTGGTTGGCGAGGGTGTACAGGTTGCGGAGACGTTCCTGCACCGACTCGAGCGCAAAACTGGTGCGGCGGGCTGCGTCGACGGCGTCGCCGACCTGTGCCTGTTCGATCCGGGCGATGCGCAACTGCTTCTGCTCGAGTTGCTCCTGCAGCACGATGCGCTCGGTGTGCCGCTCGCTCTCGGTGCGGCCGTACCCGTCGAGCAGGGTTCTGAGTGTCACGACCTCGTCAGCGAGCAGTCGCGCCTTGGCGTCGCGCACAATCGACGCGATCGATTGGGCTTCGCGAGCGATTTCAGCCTGGTGCCCGAGCGGCTTGAGCTGTCGACGGATTTCACCGGCGAGGTCGCTGAGCCGCGTGAGGTTGGTCTGCATGGCTTCGAGCTTGCGGAGGGTCTTCTCCTTGCGGCGGCGGTGTTTGAGAATGCCGGCCGCTTCCTCGATGAACCCACGGCGTTCCTCAGGCGTCGCACGAAGAACCGCATCGAGCTGGCCCTGGCCAACGATGACGTGCATTTCACGACCGAGGCCCGAGTCGCTCAGCAGTTCCTGAACATCGAGCAGCCGACAGGTGTCGCCGTTGATGGCGTACTCGCTGCCTCCGTTGCGGAACAGTGTGCGGCTGATTGTCACCTCGGTGTATTCGATCGGGAGGGCCCCATCCGAGTTGTCGATGGTGAGGATCACCTGCGCGCGACCGAGCGGACCCCTCGTGGACGTCCCGGCGAAGATGACGTCCTCCATCTTGCCGCCGCGGAGGGTTTTCGCGCCCTGCTCCCCCATCACCCAGGCGAGGGCGTCGACCACATTGGACTTGCCGGAACCGTTAGGGCCGACCACACAGGTGACCCCCGGCTCGAAGGCGAAGGTGGTGGGTTGCGCGAACGATTTGAAGCCCTTGAGGGTGAGGCTCTTCAAATACACGCTCGCTCCGGTTCTCTCACGCTCTCCTGGCGCACAAATTCTTTGCACTACCGTACCCAACGAATAGCGCAGCGACCCGAATAGACCCGGCCAGAGCGTCGAATGTCCGCTCTTTACAGGTTCCGAGCCCCAGGGTTAAGCTGGTCGGCTGCCCGCGCCGAGCAGCAACGGAGCACGCCGGGAGCCAGTCATGACCATTCAGTTTCACCTCGAGGAGACGAGCATCGATGAGCTCGCCATACCCTCAACCCTCGACTCCGTGGATGGTCGCGCGTTCGTCGAGATGACCGAGCTGCGCAACACCATCGAGCGTGAGGTTCTCGGAACCGGAGACACGGAGTCGACGCCGCGCGAACTCCTCTCGGCGTTTTCCGACAGGTTCGCGCCAAAACGACTCTTCCTCGCTCGGGCCAACGGCAGGATCATCGCTCGCGGCGTCTACGAGTGGCAGCCGGAGGAGGACGCTCCGGCGGCGTTCCTCGAACTTCAGGTTGTGAAAGGCGCCCGTGGGCGCGGCGTCGGAGCCGCGATGCTCGACGTGCTCGAAGCTGCGGCTGTGAGCGACGGGCTCACGGTGTTCCAAGCGTGGAGTTCGCATGTGCTGCCGGTGTCTGCCGACGTGCTTTCGCCCCCGACCGGCTTCGGTGCGATCGAAAGGAACTCCCCGGCCGCCCGCTTTGCATTGGCGCATGGGTACCGCCTCGAGCAGGTCGACCGCATTTCACGGATCGACCTGCCCATCGATCGCGCCCTGCTCGAGCAGCGACGTCGCGACGCCCAAGCCCACGCCGCGGACTATGCGGTCGTGCAGTGGGTGGGGCGGTGCCCCGACGAGTGGCTCGCCGACATGGCGCGCATGCACCAGAGAATGTCAACGGACGCTCCCGCCGCGGCGATCGAGTTCGCCGAAGAACAATGGGACGAGACACGCATGCGCAACCTCGACGATCGCAACGAGGCCGGCGGTCGTGTCAACCTCACCTCGGCCGCGCTCCACATTCCGTCACATCGTCTTGTCGGTTACAGCGACATTGCCTTGCCCGAACAGGAGGGGTCCCCGGCAATCCAGGAGGACACGCTTGTGCTGAAGGAGCACCGGGGACACCGGCTCGGAATGCTTCTCAAGGTCGCGAACCTCGAGCAGCTGATGGCGGTGTCGCCAAAGACACCACGCATCACGACGTTCAATGCGGAAGAGAACCGGCCGATGCTGAACGTGAACGAGGCTGTGGGGTTTGTGGCGACGGGCTGCGAGGCCGCGTGGAAAAAGACCCTGTAGCCCGGTCGTAGCGGCCGATCAAAGAGTCGTGCTCTCCGCGCCACTCGAAATGGTTATCCCCGAAGCCCGCTCGGCCCGAAGGCGCACTGCTGAAATCGGTTCGGCCCAAATGGTCATTGCACAATCGGTTCGGCCTGAATGGTCATTAACATTCGATTTCAATCGCCATATGGGACCGATCGAATGAACCAATCGCCCTTTGGGACGAATCGAATGGACACATCCCCCGTTATGGACGTCCGGCGACGTTTCAGACCCGAAAGTTGTGCGTCTCAAGCGCTCCGCCGCACGGAAGTTCGCGCGACGTCCGTCACATTGGGCGGCCTTAGGCGACAGGCACCTCGATGATCGGCTCGTCGTTGACACTCAACACACGCCACTCCTCCCCAAGGCGCTCGAAGGTTGCCACAGAGCCGTTTCGGATCAGGTCGAACTCACGCCCGGCAAGTGACGACAGCGTGTAGCGAATCAGGGTGCCGTGGCAGACAATCAGCGTGTTCCGGTCGCCGTATTGCGCGCTCACCCGCTCGAGGGCAGTGGTTGCACGCGCGACGACCGCGTCAATCGACTCGAGGCCCGGGTAGTTCCCGTCCGGCCAGTGTTCCGCGATGACCTCGGCCGTTGCGCCTTCTGCGTCGCCGTAGTGTCGCTCGACGAGCTCATCGAATGCGGGGCCGAGTTCGATCCCGAGTCCGTCGGCGATGATCGACGCCGTCTCACGGGCACGGCTCAACGGTGAGCTCACAATGACTTCCCAGTCCACCCCGGCGAGGGTCGCAACGGCGTCGCGCGCCTGTTGCCGCCCTGTGTCGTTGAGCGGGATATCCGTCGATCCCTGCAGACGGTTTTCGAAGTTCCAGTCGGTCTGGCCGTGGCGAATAAAAGCGAGAGTCATACATCCATCCTCGCCGGGGCCGCGCGTTCTCCCTAAACGGGCGTCAGCGAGCGCTCACCGTCGGCGCTGGCACTTCGGGCAGAAGTGCGACGAGCGGTTCATGAACTTCTCCCGGCGAATGGCAGTGCCACACCGGGTACACGGCTTGTTCTCGCGCCCGTAGGCGTTGAGGCTGTGCGCGAAGTACCCCGAGGCGCCGTTGACGTTCACGTACTGGGCGTCAAAACTCGTTCCGCCCTCGGCGAGCGCCTTCTGAAGCACGGCTCGAACCTCGGTCAGGAGCAGGGCAGCTCGACGCTTCGAGAGCGACGATGCGGCCTGCTCGTAGTGAATCTTCGCCGCCCACAGCGCCTCGTCTGCGTAGATGTTGCCGATGCCTGAGATGAGCGTTTGGTCGAGGAGCGCGCGTTTGACCCCTGTCGTTTTGCGGCCGAGCAACGAGAAGAACCGGTTGTCGTCAAAAGCGGGGTCGAGCGGGTCACGGGCGATGTGCGCCACCTGGCTCGGCACGACGGCGGGGCCAACGACGGCGCCCGAGAAACCACCCGGGAACCCATCAGGCGTCGGCAACAGCGAGTCGACGGCCATTCCGCCGAAGATTCGCTGGTCGACGAAGTTGACAAGCAATTCACCGTGGTCGGGCGATTCGATCCCGATCCGAATGCGCGTCAACCGGTCATCGGTTCCCGGCAGGCGCAGCAGCATTTGCCCGCTCATTCCGAGGTGGGTGACGAGGGCAGTTCCGTTGTCGAGGGGAAACCAGAGAAACTTCCCACGCCGCACCGCAGCGACGATCTGTCGTCCTTCGAGGACATCGACGAAGATTCCGGATGCCACGTTGTGACGTTTGAGGGACCTCGCGTCGAGAACGTCAACACTGGTGATCGTTGCGCCGGTGACGGCTGGCTCGAGGCCGGCTCGCACCACCTCAACCTCAGGAAGCTCGGGCACTCAGCTCGGTCCACGCGGTCAGTGCAGCAGCCATCTCGGCGTGCTTCTTGCTCGTTCCCTCACCAACGGCGGTCACGAGGTCTCCGACGGTGACCGTCGCGACGAACACGCGGTTGTGGTCGGGGCCGGACGCGGTGATGTCATAAACCGGGGCAGGCGCGTGGTGTTGGGCTGCCGCTTCCTGCAGGC
The DNA here is from genome assembly GCF_003668565.1 of Mycetocola zhadangensis. Classification (GTDB taxonomy): domain Bacteria; phylum Actinomycetota; class Actinomycetes; order Actinomycetales; family Microbacteriaceae; genus Mycetocola_A; species Mycetocola_A zhadangensis. The sequence goes on along the minus strand of NZ_RCWJ01000001.1, from coordinate 630,241 downwards.
TCGTCTTCGGATCCATGGCCGCACCAAATCGTGCGGGGTCTTGGAGCAGCGGTTCAACGAGCCTCAGCACGAGTGCCGCCGCTGTCTCAAGGCCCTGCTCGAGATAGACAGCTCCGATAAGCGCTTCCATCGTGTCGGCGAGAATCGATGCCTTGTCGCGGCCACCGGTCAGTTCTTCACCGCGACCGAGCCGGAGGTACTGGCCGAGACCGATCTTCCTGCCGATTTCGGCAAGAGCGATCGTCGACACGACGCTCGCGCGCATTTTGGCGAGGGCACCCTCCGGCAGTTCCGGGTTCTCGCGGTACAGCTTCTCGGTGACACTCAGCCCTAGCACCGAGTCGCCGAGGAACTCAAGGCGCTCGTTGTGCGGGATGCCGCCGTTTTCGTACGCAAAAGAGCGGTGTGTGAGCGCATGCTCCAACACCGCCTCGTTAAGTGACACACCGAGGGTCGCCAGTAGCGACCCTCGGTCCGTCGAGCTTTCTGTTACCGACACTCTCGAGCCTTCGGTTTCAGCGAGCGAAAGCGCAGACTAAACGTCGGCGACCTTGCGTCCCTTGTACTCCATGAACAGCGCGGTTCCGGCAGAGTCTTCGACGACCTTCGCGCGGTGCGGGAGGCTGTACGTGATCTTGCCGTTTTCAACGGTCTTCACGAGGGTGGGGGCTTCGGCCTTCCACTGTGCACGGCGTGCACGGGTGGAGGCTCGTGACATTTTCCGCTTCGGAACAGCCATGACTTATCTCTCTTCTTTGCTTGGAGCATCCGAGTTGTCGGAGCTTGGGTCTTGGGAGAATCCTGCGAGCGCAGACCAGCGAGGATCCAGGTGCTCTTGGGGTTTTCTATCCGGGTTATCTGCCAGCCGCTCGCCGGTCTCTGGGTCGAGTCCGGGACAGTCTGGCCGGCATACCGGCTGAAACGGCAGTGACAAAACCACTGCGTCTCTGATCAGAGATTCAAGATCCACATGGTCATTGTGAACCTCTAGGTCAGAAGCTTCTTCACCAGAGTACGCGAAAAGCTCCTGAAACTCGACTTGGACGCTCTGGGAGATGTCAATCAGGCATCTTCCGCACTCCCCCGTCGCAACAGTTTCGATCTCGGCGGTGACGAGGATGCCCTCGTGTACCGATTCGAGGCGGAGGTGTTCGTGAACAGGAGTGCCCGCCGTGACGGCGATAAGCCCGGCACCCCAGGTCTCGGAAGCGTCGACGGTGAGGTCGCGTTCCTGCATCTCGCCCGGTCGCCGCACGAGGTCGCGGATGTTCACCGCGAATGGCAGCTTGGTGTATTTGGTCACCGAGAAATTCTACAGGGGACGCGGCACGCCTGCTGGACGTCGGCTGTATGTTCCGCCCAGGACGGATGCCGGGGCGAACCTCGCCCGAACCCGAACGGGCAGTGTGGCGTTCGTGGCCATCGCGCGTTGCAGCCGGGTGACGTCGGCAACGAGCGTCGCCCCCTGAGCCGGAGTGGCACCGAGCGAGAAGCGGAGCCGCTCGACGGAGTCGAGCAACCGCGCAAGCGATTCGCGTTCCGCGTCCCCGAGGACGAGCGACCCCGACAGCCGAGCGGCGAACCCGCGCGGAGTTTCCGCTTCGCTTGCACCGATACCGAAGTCGACAGAACTCTCCAACAGCTCCTCCCAGGCCACCGTTGGACCGGCCCGTCCCGCAGCGATGCTGCGGAATCGACGACGGCGCCTGTGGATGCGACTCAGGGCGGGAACAGCAACTATGACAAGAGCGACGAGACCGAGCGCGACGAACAAGCCGAGCGGCGCCTCGTTCTCCCCGACCTGGGAGGCGGTCGGCGCTTCGGCGTCTGGGCCGGTCGGGGCCTGTTCAAGGGGGTCCCGGTTGGCGGAATCCAGGTCGTTCGGGCCTGCCGTGGATTCGTCGCTCGCGGTCGACACGGCGTAATCGGGAACGGATCCGCGGCCAGGTGTCGGCTCGAACGGCACCCACCCGATTCCCGAGAAGTACAACTCGGGCCACGAGTGCAGGTCGTCTGAAGCGACGGTGTAGTTGCGTCTCTCGCCGGCCCCACCGAGGCGATCACCGGGGAGGTATCCGAGCGACACCCGTGCGGGGATGTCGAGGGTCCTCGCCATGATGGCCATGGCAGACGCGTAGTGAACGCAGTATCCGCTCTTTTTCTCCAGGAACCGCGCGATGACATCGAAGCCGTCACCGTCGTAGCCGTCCTCGACTGGCGCTTCGATCGAGTAGGTGAAGTCGGTGCTTCGAAGGTAGTGCTGGAGGGCGTATGCCTTGTCGAATCCGTTGGTGGCGTCCCCGACCGCCTCCCGAGCGGTGTCGGTGATGATCTGCGGAATGTCTGGTGGGAGCTCGAGGAAGCGGCTGACCTCACTCGGGTACGCGCCGGGTGCGGCGATCAGCTGTTCTCGTGTTGGTTTGATGAGGACACTCTCGGCGATGTACGACTGGCCGTTTGCGCTCGACAGTCGGCTGGAGAGTGTGAGCCCGTCGACGTCCCACAACCATCGACCGGAGAGGCCGACGACTCGAACGCTTGGGAACGGCACTGGGATCCAGGGAGCGACCATCGACCCCACTTCGACGGTCGTCGTTGTTGGCTCGGTTGCCACCTCGGTGGACAGCCCGGGCACATCGACAAGGAGGTCGGGTTCGTTGAGCACCCGTTCGGACGCGCGGCTGGCTGACCAGGTGGTGCCGTCGAACTGGTCAAGGGTCAGCAGCCGAAAGTACAGGGACTCGTCTGTGGTCGTCGAGTAGGTGAACTGTCTGGCGCCTCCCGGGCGCCGGAGGTCCTTGCCGAGGTCGGCCAGGGGGCTCACGCCGCGACCAAATGACGAACCGCCCGATGTTTGGAACAGGCTTTCGCCGTTGTAGCCGGGTGCCGTTGCCGCGAGCAGTAGCGACCCGATCACCGCAAAGGCCCCGATACCGAGCATTCCGTGGGGCCGCTTCCTCGCCGACTGGCGAGCTCGGGTGTCGACCCAGAGCAACACCAGGTACGCGGCAGCGCACAACGCGAGCGCGATCAGGTTGACCTCGCCGATGATGAACCCGGGTACGAGTGCGATTGCCACAAGCGGGATGCCGACGAGCGCTGGCATCCTGAAAACTATCGCCGAAAGGTCAGCGAGGATCGCGAAAGTTCCGGCTCCTACGGCGAGAATGAACCGGATGCCGAGGTCGGCCTCGGCTGGGGTTCCCTGCCTTCCGATCGACCTCAGTCCGTCCGCTGTGAGACCGCGGAATGCTTCCACTGTGTCCCACGTGGGGATCACAAGGCCGAGTGCGGTGTCCGACGCGAAGAACAGTACGAGCATGGCAAGCCAGACCGCTGCCCCGATCAGGGTGCCGATGCCGGTGGGCGCGCCGAGGCTCCGCGTTGATGCCGCCGAGCAGAGAATCACCGTGCCGAGCAGGGCGACCCCGAGCCACCAGGATGGGCCGTCGAGGAGCGGTGAGAGCGTGGAGATCGCAACGAGGTAAACGAGCAGTGTTCCGAGGGTCACCGGCCAGAGGCGCCTGCCGTTCGCACGTCGGGCGAAGATGTCGGCGCGACGTTTGGTCCTGGCGGTTCGGGCTCGAGAGGCCTGCTGGCGTTGTGGGGGTCGGGCGGCGACCCGGCGTTCGGGAGCGACAGTTTTAGTTCCGGACATGCCCGTTGCCCCTCGGCATTGCCGCCCCAGGCTGGCGGGCCGGTGTTCCAAAAGCTGCGCGCGACCAGGCATCGAGCACCGTGGTGTGTTCAAACAGGGCCGCTGTGCGCCAACCGGCGTCGCCCAGTGTCTGGACGTCGATCGGATAGTCGGTGCTCTCGCGGCGCTCGGCCGGCGCAAAAAACGCCACGGCCGGGTCTGCGTTGATCTTCATTCCGGCCAGCCGCCTGGCACCGAGCGGCGAAACCTGTCCGAGAACAGCGAACACCGGCATCACTTTGCCTGTACGCCGGATGACGGGGCCGAGCCCCGCGGTGACGTCGTAGTCGTTCGGAACCGGCCACCGCCTGGCCTCGGCGAGCGTGTCGAGCAAGGCCGACGCTGCGCCCGGCTCGAAGTGGGACGTCGAAAACGGTGTCGTCCCGTCTCCGAGAGGAACAGCATCCGTCACCGTTTCGACAAGCCACACCTGGTATCCCGTTTCAAGCAGGTGAACGCCGAGCGACGCGACCAGTTCGACCATGCGCTCGAAGTGAGTGTCACTCATCGCGCCTGACGCGTTGCCGTGCCCGGCAAGCGAGGTGTCGAGAAGCAGGGTGGCCTCTGGGTCGCCCTGGTGTTCCTCCTGACGCACCATGAGCTCACCGCGGCGAGCCGTCTGCCGCCAGTGCACACGGCGAAGCGAATCGCCCGTGCGGTACTCGCGCGCAATGAGCTCATCCGCGCGCTGCACTGCGAAGTGGTTGAGTTCGTGACGCACGCCATCACCGCTCGCATCCTTCAGCCCGGCGTCAGGGAGAAGGGTGACCCGAGGGGTGATCGAAATCTCGCGGGTGCCTGCGATTGCCCGCTCGCCCTGAACCAGACCGAAAGGGTCGCCGTGGGTCACCCAGAGTGGCCCGACCGTATACCGTCCGCGGTGCGCCGACCGAAGCTCGTACTCGAGATCTGTGGCGTAGCCGCGCCCACGCACCCAGCGTCCCTGCGGGAGTTCACCACGCGGCGGTCGACCGAAGACGAACGGCACCTGATCGCTCCACAGCGCGATGGTGTCGAGGTTCGCCTTCGACTGCACTCGCGTTCGCACCGTCGCCGGCTCTCCGACCATCACGCTGGATGGGGAGAACGATCGCGCAGCGCTGAGTTGCGGTTTGTGCGCCTGCACGTAGACCACGCTGCCCGCAAACAGCAACACGAGAAACGCCGAGAGGTACAGTCCCTCGCGCCGATCGAGGGCCGTCGCCACGATCAGCACCGCCGTCGCGATGATCAGCACACTCCAGCCCCGAGCCGTTGGCCTAACGGCCCGCGAACGTCCGGGACGGGGTGCTGCCATGATCAGGTCCCGGTCGTGTGTGACGGCGGTACGACGGTCTCGTCGATAATGCCGTCGATGATGTCGCGAATCAGTTCGTCGGTGTGCTGGTGGTGACCGAGCGCCCGGCTTGTGGGCATGAGCCTGTGCCCGAGCACCGCGTGTGCCAGTTCGTCGATGTCGTCAGGAAGAACGAAGTCACGCCCCTGAACGAGGGCGAAGCTCTTCGCTGCGCGCACCAGCTGCAGGGTAGCGCGCGGACTGCCGCCGAGCCGCAGGTCGGGGTGTTCCCGAGTCGCACGCAGAATGCGCACGGCATACGCCTTGACCGCCGGGGAAACGTAGACGTCGCGCACACTCGCCATCATGCGTTGCAGAGCGGATGCCGTCACTACAGGCTCAAGGTCGGCAAGCGGAGTCGACACGTTGCGTGCGGCCAGCATGCTGAGCTCCGCTGTCTCGTCGGGGTATCCCATCGAGATGCGTGCCATGAACCGGTCGCGCTGCGCCTCGGGAAGGGCGTATGTACCCTCCATCTCGATCGGGTTCTGGGTGGCGATGACGGTGAACGGGCTGGCCAGCCGGTAGGTGGTTCCGTCAACGGTGACCTGGCCCTCCTCCATACACTCGAGCAGCGCTGACTGGGTCTTCGGTGACGCCCTGTTGATCTCGTCACCGATGACGACGTTGGCGAACACGGCCCCCGGCTTGAACTCGAAGCGTCGCTCCGCCTGGTTGTACACGGAGATGCCCGTCACGTCGCTCGGCAGCAGGTCAGGCGTGAACTGGATGCGACTGACCGAGGCGTGGATGGACCTGGCCAGCGCCTTGGCCAGCATCGTTTTTCCAACACCAGGGACGTCTTCGATGAGGAGGTGGCCTTCGGCAAGCAGAACGGTCAGGGCCGTTCGCACGGCGGAGTGTTTACCGTCGATGACCGATTCGACGTTGCGGATGATGTCAGCGGCGAGCTGGTGCGCTTCGGCGACGTTGAGGCCAGCGGAGTCCTCCGCTGTGACCACCTGTTCGTCCGTCCGCGCTGACGTTGGCACGCTGGTCATGATCGCTGCAGGAATCGGGCAACGGCGCTCGGCACGTACGGGGTGACGTCTCCTCCAAGGGACGACACCTGGCGCACGAGGGAGCTCGAAACATGGGCGTGAGCCGGGTCCGGGAGCATGAACACCGTTTCGACACCGGCGAGGTGCCGATTGACGATGGCCATCGGCGTTTCGTATGCAACGTCGACCTGAGAACGGATGCCCTTGACCAGGGCCGTCGCGCCGACGTCAGTTGCGTAGTCGACGAGAAGTCCGACGCTCCACGATGCGACAACGATCTTGCCGTCGATGTTTGCGTCCCGGATGGACTCCTCGAGCAGAGAAACACGTTCGGCGATGGGGAGCAGAGCCACCTTGGACGGGTTATGCACGACGAGGACATGAAGTTCGTCGAAGAGTCCTGCGGCCCTCGCGATCACGTCGAGATGCCCGAGCGTGACGGGGTCGAATGAGCCTGGAACGACGGCGATCCTCTGCATGGCCTCAGCCTAGTGGCACGCGGAACCGGCGAAGCCACTCCCCCAGAAAATCCGCAGTGACCGGAAAGACGTGCTGAACCCAGTTCGGCTACTGCGGACGATGCTGGCTAGTTTTTGCTCAACGCGGCGCGAGCCGATGAATCCACACGCTGCTCGAGGGCGTGCCGAAGAGCAACGTGGTTGTCGAGCGCCGTGTCAGCATCGAGCACGGCCTGGGCATCGCTTCGAGCTTTCGCGATGAGCTCTCCGTCCGACGCCACCCGGAGAAGTTTGAGCGATGAGCGCCCGCCCGACTGCGCACTGCCAAGGACGTCGCCCTCCTGCCGGAGTTCGAGATCCGCCTCGGCCAGTTCGAACCCGTCGAGGGTCGCGGCGACAGCGTCGACACGGGCGCGCGCGAGGGTGTTCGGTGCTGAGTTGGTGACGAGGAGGCAGAGCCCTGCCCATTGTCCCCGACCAACCCGACCGCGCAGCTGGTGCAGCTGGGAGACGCCGAAGCGGTCAGCGTCGAGGACAACCATGGTCGACGCGTTTGGCACGTCGACTCCCACCTCGATCACCGTCGTTGCGACGAGGATGTCAATCTCGTGCGCGGCAAACGCGCGCATGATCCTGTCCTTTTCCTCACTCGGCATCCGGCCATGGAGACCTTCGATTCGAAGTCCGGCCGTCGCCGGGATACGACGGAGCTCAGCCAGTGTGCCGACGACCGTCGACCGCGGAGGACCAGGGTCCTTTTCGGTGAGATCAGGAACCGGCGCCTCAGGATCTGTCGGGTCGAACTCTTCCTCCTCCGGCTCGTTGACGTCGATGGCTGAGCACACGACGAAGGCCTGCCGGCCTGCAGCCACCTCTTCGCTCACTCGATCCCACACCCTGTGTATCCACCCCGGATGCTCGGGAAGCCCTGCGACATACGATTCGATGCCCGCACGACCGGCGGGAAGCTCACGGATCGTGCTGACCTCGAGGTCGCCGAACACCGTCATGGCCACGGTGCGCGGAATCGGCGTTGCTGTCAGCACGAGGACGTGCGGCGGCTTGTTTCCCTTCTGCCTGAGCGCTTCGCGCTGCTCGACCCCGAAGCGGTGCTGCTCATCGACGACAACAAGACCGAGGTCGTAGAAGGTGACGCTCTCGCCAAGCAGGGCGTGGGTGCCAACCACGATGAGAGCCTGGCCGCTGACGATTCGCAGCAGAGCCTTGCGTCGCTCGGCCGCTGGTAGTGCCCCCGTGAGCAGCGTGGGGAAAAGTCGGGCGGAGAGATCAGGGCCGAGTGAGCGCACGAGGGAGCGCAGGTGCTGAGCAGCGAGCACCTCGGTCGGGGCGAGAAACGCCGACTGCCCACCGGAATCGGCTGTGGCGAGCATGGCGCGCAGAGCGACGAGAGTCTTACCCGACCCGACTTCACCCTGCACGAGCCGATTCATCGGAATATCCTCGGCCATGTCCTGCGCGATCTCCGCACCAACCCGCGTCTGGTCGCCGGTGAGCTGAAACGCCAGTGCGTTATCGAATTGCTCGAGCAGCCCGCCGGGAACAGGAACACGGGGGGCGGTCCGCTCGAGCCGAGCAATCTGGCGCTGCTGAAAGAGCGCGGCCTGCAGGAGGAATGCTTCTCGGTAACGCAAGGCGTCGTGCGCTCCGTGCCAATCGGCATCCGTCTGCGGCCTGTGGACTTTCTCAATGGCTTGCCCGTAGCTCTGCAGGTTTTCGCGCTGGCGCACCTCAAGCGGAATGGGATCCGGCAGTTCGGGAAGTGAGTCGAGAACGAGGGCCATGGCCTTGTGCACTTGCCAGCTCGCCACAGTGCTTGTGGCCGGGTAGATAGGAATCGGCGTTTCAGCCCATTTGCGCGCTGCAGATGGCCCTGTGTTCTGGTCTGTCGATTCGAAGAGCTCGTAGTCGGGGTGGGCAAGCTGCAGTGCACCCTTATAGTCGCCAACCTTGCCGGCGAAAATGCCGCGTGCGCCGGGTCGAAGCTCACGGGTGCGCCAGGCCTGGTTGAAGAAGGTGAGGTTGAGGACTCCCTTTCCGTCACTGATGCGCACCTCGAGGATCGAGCCTTTGCGTGCCTTCATCGTGCGCTCGCGCACCTCGAGAACCTCGGCGACGATGGTCACTGGCTCGCCGACGGGCAACTCACTGAGCGCGGTCAGTTCGCCCCGGCGGGCGTAGCGTCGGGGATAGTGTTCGAGCAGGTCGCCGACGGTGACGACGCCAAATGCCCGCTTGAACGCGGCAGCCGTGCGGCCGCCGATGACGCTGTCCAGCTTGGCGGCCAGGGGCTCCACGTTCATGGTCCGAGTCTATTCGGACGCACAGACACTCACCCTCCGGCCGACGGGTACTGTTGGCGGGTGACCAGAATCGTTTCCGGGTTTGCCGGTTCCCTGACCTTGAAGGTGCCGAAATCCGGCACGCGGCCGACGAGCGACCAGGTGCGCGAAGCGATGTTCTCGGCTCTCGATGCCCGCGGGATTCTTGAGGGGGCGCAGGTGCTCGATCTCTACGCCGGTTCCGGTGCGCTCGGCCTTGAGGCTGCGAGCCGCGGCGCAAGCGAGGTCGTGCTCGTTGAGCGAGCGACGGCGGCCGCAACGGTCTGCAAACTCAACGCGAAGGCGGTGTCGAAGGCTGCGCCGCACAAGTTGACAGTAGACGTTGCTGCCCGCTCGGTGCAAAGTTACCTTGACTCCGCCGTTGGCCCGTTCGACCTGATTTTTCTCGACCCGCCGTATGACCTTCCCGAAGCGGAGCTTGCAGCGAACCTCGCGTCGCTCGTCCGCCTCCTCGGCCCGGATTCGCTCGTTGTCGTCGAGCGTAGTTCGAGGTCGCCTGAGCCGACCTGGCCGACCGGAATGGTTCCGACCCGCAGCAAAAAGTACGGCGAAACACTGGTGTGGTGGGCTGTACCCAAGTAGGACTACTAGCCGGTCTTGCCGTTCCACCCTTCGTAGGGATCCCAGCCGAGTACACCGGCGATGGCCTGACCGTCGAGGGTGACGCCGGTTCCTTCGGTGACGTCGCCGATTACGCGGAAGCCGGACGGCAAAGCAGCGTCAGCGCTGAACGTGGCGAGCAGTGCGTGGTCCTCACCGCCACGGAGCGCTGCCTCGGGGTCGGACCCCAGGCGATCCCCGTGCAAGTTGAGGTTCACTCCCGAGGCTTTTGCGATCCGTCTGGCGTCAAGAGCCAGTCCGTCTGAGACGTCGAGCATCGCCGTAGCACCGGCCAGGGCGGCGGTGACGCCGGAAGAAATCGGAGGGCACGGGGCGAGTTGTGCGCCGACGGTGTCTGGGTGCTCACTCCTCAGCCGGTCCGCGCGGGCACGGTCCGGCTTTCCGTCCGCGTCGACGGCATCGGAGAAGAGGAGTCGCAGTCCGGCCGCCGCAACCCCGGCGTCGCCACACAGCGCGATCACATCGCCCGGTCGCGCGCCAGAGCGGGTGACCGGGGCCCGCCCCTCAAGGTCGCCAAACGCTGTGATGGCCAGAGTGAATGTGTCGGAAACCGACATGTCTCCGCCGACAACACCGCAGCCGGGCGCGAGTTCGGCGCAGGCATCCCGGAGCCCGCTGGCGATCTGCTCAAGCAGAGCCACCGGAGTGTCGCGGGTTGCGGCGATCGCGACGACGAGGGCCGTTGGTCGCGCACCCATGGCAGCGACATCGGCAAGGTTCGACGCGGCGGCCTTCCAGCCGAGGTCGTGCCCCGTTGACCAGGCGAACCGAAAGTCGGGCCCGTGCACCATCATGTCCGTCGTCACAACGAACCTGCCGTCAGGGGCGGCGATCACCGCGGCGTCATCCCCTGGGCCGAGAAGAGCTGCTGACGCCACGGGAAGCAACGGGAAGATGCGCTCAAGCACGGCCAACTCATGAACGCTTCCGACGGTGTCGAGCTCAGCGCCCTCGGCGTCGGGGCGGGAGTTGTCAGGCTGCGTCATGGGTTCAACGGTAGCCTGAAAGAGATGTCTTCTCGCGCTCTCCCCTCCCGCTCACTCGCCAGCGGCGTCCTCCTCGCCGCACTCGTTTGCCTCGGCGTCACCGGCTGCAGCCAGGCGGTCAGCCTCTCGCCAGCAGCTGACGCCAACAACCCCGCATGCGCGGACGTGATGGTTCGGCTGCCGGACACGGTCGCCGACAAACCAAAGCGCGAGACGAACGCCCAGTCGACCGGGGCGTGGGGCAACCCGAGCGCTGTGATCATGCACTGCGGCGTCGCCGTACCTGGACCAACCACTGACACCTGCATCTCGCTCAACGGCGTCGACTGGATCGCCGATGAGAGTGATGCCGAGAACGACACGTACCGCTACACCACGTACGGCCGCGAGCCCGCCGTCGAGGTCGTGATCAACGCCGACGCAGAAACCGGAGGGGTCTCAGGCACGACAGCGCTCATCGACCTCACCGGCGCCGTCTCCGTGATCCCCACGACGACGGCCTGCGTTGGCCCGGAAGAGGTGCTCGACTAACCGATCCGCCGAGCGTCGGCCACGTCGATGAGCTCGGTGATGAGATCGGCGTAGCTCAGTCCGCTTGCAATCCAACAGCTCGGGAACATCGAGATGGGCGTGAAGCCCGGCATCGTGTTGACCTCGTTGACGACGATGCCGTCCTCGGTCAGGAAGTAGTCGACTCGCGCGAGGCCTTCCGCGCCGATCGCCTCGAACGCACGAAGCGCCGTCGACTGCAGCTGCGCGAGCGTTTCCGCGTCGATGTCGGCCGGGCAGACGAGGTCGATCCCAGGAGCGTCGAGGTACTTGGCGTCGAAGTCGTAGAAGTCTCGTCCGGTAATCACGATTTCACCGGCGACGGATGCCCGTGCGGGCTCCCCCGGACGGCCTCCGAGCACAGCGATCTCCACTTCGCGCCCAGGCATCCCCTTTTCGATCAGGACCTTGTCGTCCTCGGCGAACGCGATGAGCATGGCTCGATCGAGTTGCTCGGGTGACGTGACCTTGCTCACACCGACGCTGGAGCCGGCACGAGCAGGCTTGACGAAAACCGGCGCACCGAGAGCGGCAAGGGCGTCGTGGGCGACAGAGTTGTCAACGTGGTACTCCCTGCGGGAGACCGTGCGCCACGGAGCGACGGCGATACCGGCGTGCTCGAGCACCGTCTTGGTGAAGTGTTTGTCCATGCCGAGCGCTGAGGCAAGCACTCCGCTTCCCACGTACGGCATGTCGATGAGCTCGAGCATGCCCTGGAGGGTGCCGTCCTCACCGAACGGGCCGTGCAGGATCGGAAAGACAATGTCGATATCGCCAAGCGAGGTGTTCACGCCGTCGACCGTGACGGTCAGCTCACGGCTTGTCGCACTGTCAGGCCACCGCACCCGGCTACCGTTGTCGACGACCTCAGGCAGGTGAGCCGGGTCGAGGGCGAACCGCTCGAACCGGTCCTCTTCCAAAACGAAGACGCCATCCCGGGTGATCCCGACTGGCACAACGTCGAAGAGGGTGCGGTCAATCGCCTGAAGCACTCCCCCTGCCGTGGCGCAACTGATCGAATGCTCGCTTGAACGACCTCCAAACAACACCACCACCCGGCGCTTCTCGATCATCGTTTGTCCTTTCGCCCTGGGGCTCGTCGCTGTCTGTCGTGAGGTGAGGTGCAATGTCTTTGGGGTCGAGGGTGCCGTCGAGCACCTGCTTGACCTGCTCGACGATCGGCATTTCGACGCCGATCGACCGAGCCAGTTCGAGCACGGGAGCGACGCTCGCAAGGCCTTCGGCCGTTTGCTGCATCTGCTTGACCACCGCCGGGAAGCTGTAGCCCTGGCCGAGCAGTCGACCGGCCGTGTTGTTGCGCGACAACGGAGATTGGCACGTGGCGATCAGGTCGCCGAGCCCGGCCAGGCCGGACAGGGTCTCCGCTTTCGCGCCCTGGGCAACGGCGAAGTCGGTCATTTCGACGAGTCCGCGTGTGATGATCGACGCCTTGGTGTTCTCCCCATAACCGACGCCGTCGACGATTCCGATCGCAACGGCGATCAGGTTTTTCAGCACTCCGCCGAATTCGGTACCGATGACATCCGTGTTCACAAATGTTCTGAAGTACTTGTTGCGCGCGAGCAATGCGACAGCCTGCGCCGTTTCGAGGCTCTGCGAGGAGATGACGGCGGCTGTGGGCTGTTCGCGGGCGATCTCGAGCGCGAGGTTGGGACCGGATGCCACGGCAATGCGTGCCGGGTCAATATCGAGCCCCTGGGCGATGACCTCGCTCATGCGAAGCCCTGTGCCCCTCTCGACTCCCTTCATCAGGGAGACCACAATGGTGGTCGGTTCGATGTGAGGGCGAATCGCTGCGAGGTTCTCGCGCAGGGACTGGCTGGGAACCGCGATAAACACCTGCTGTGCACCCTTGAGGGCGTCGGCGAGGTTCGCGGTCGCCGTGAGGTTGTTCGGGAGCTGAACTCCGGGCAGGTAGTCGCTGTTGCGGTGCGACTTGGCGATCTCAGCGGCCAGCTCTGGCCGGCGAGCCCACATGGTGACGTGCGAGCCGCCATCCGCGAGGATCTTGCCGAAGGTCGTGCCCCAGCTGCCCGTGCCGAGTACGGCGACACGCGCTGTTGTTTTGCGGCTCAAAATCGGCCTGTGTCTTTCTGGTTGTGTTTGCTCGGGTCCCACGGCTCAGCGGGTGGGGTCTCACCGCGGAGGTCGGCCAGGAGCTCGGTGATCGCGGCCATCACGACGGCCGTTGCTTCGTTGAGCGTTGTGTTGTCGAGCGGCCGGTCGGCGAAGGCCGAGAGGTCGACCGGGTCGCCGACCTTCACGTCGATCCGCTTGGGCGGGAAGAAGCTGATCTTGCGTGAGTACCGCGCCATCACCTTGTCGGTTCCCCAGTGCGCAATAGGCGTGATCGGGATGCCATGGGTCAAGGCGATCCGGACGGCTCCCGTTTTGCCTCGCATCGGCCAGAGGTCGGGGTCTCGGGTGAGCGAGCCCTCCGGATAAACGACGACGCCCTGGCCTTTCTCGACGAGCTGTCCGCCAGCGGCGACGGGATCCTTCCCGCGAACCGCACCGGCACGCTCGACGGGAACCTGCCCGGACTTGCGCAGCAGGTAGCCGACGACCGGCACGTTGAACAGCCCGGCCTTCGCCATAAATCGCGGCGCCCGACCGAGCTTCCAGACGGCCATTCCGATGACGATCGGATCGATCTCGCTGAAGTGATTCGGTGCGAGAACGAAAGGCCCGTTGCGCGGGAACTTCTCGCCATCGGTGATCTTCAGGCGCATCATCAGCGACGCTGGTGGCAGCGCTATCGTCGCAAGGAGCCAGTAAATGGACGGGCGGGTCTTTTCCGCGCTCGCCCGGAGGCGAACTGGTTTCGGGGCAGTCACCGCCCCATTATCCTTCGAGTACGAAGTCGGCCCCCAGCTGCTCGAGCTTCGTGATGAATTTCTCGTAGCCCCTGCTGATGATGCCGACGTTCGACACTGTCGACGTTCCCTCAGCGCTGAGCGCAGCGATGAGGTGTGAGAACCCGCCGCGGAGGTCGGGAACCACGATGTCTGCACCGTGCAGCTTCGTTGGACCTGAGATCACCGCTGAGTGATTGAAGTTGCGCTGGCCGAACCGGCACGCCTGTCCGCCGAGGCACTCCTTGTGCACCTGGATGGTTGCGCCCATCTCGACAAGAGCGTCGACGAAGCCGAAACGCTGCTCGTACACCGTCTCGTGCACGATCGAAACGCCGCGCGCCTTGGTGAGCGCAACAACGAGTGGCTGCTGCCAGTCGGTCATGAAGCCGGGGTGAACATCTGTCTCGATAATCACCGGGTTCAGCTCGGTTCCCGGGTGGTAGAAACGGATGCCGTCATCGTGGATGTCGAACTTTCCGCCGACCTTGCGGTAAACGTTGAGGAACGTGAGCATCTCCCCCTGGCGTGCGCCTCCGACGAAGATGTCACCCTCTGTTGCGAGAGCCGCAGCTGCCCAGCTGGCGGCTTCGTTGCGGTCGAAGAGCGCCGTGTGGCTGTAGCCCTCGAGCCGGTCGACACCCTCAATGCGGATGACACGATCGGTGTCGACCGTGATGATCGCACCCATCTTCTGCAGGATGTTGATGAGGTCCATGATCTCGGGCTCGATGGCAGCGCCACGAAGCTCAGTGATTCCCTCTGCCCGGACAGCCGTGAGCAGAACCTGCTCAGTGGCGCCAACGCTCGGGTACGGAAGGTGAACCTTCGTGCCCTTGAGGCCGTTCGGTGCGCTCATCCGGATGCCGCTCGGCTGCTTCTCAACAACAGCGCCGAACTGGCGCAGAACCTCGAGGTGGTAGTCGATGGGGCGGTCGCCGATGCGGCAACCACCGAGGTCGGGGATGAACGCCTCGCCGAGGCGGTGCAGAAGCGGACCGCAGAACAGGATCGGAATGCGGCTGGACCCGGCGTGAGCGTCGATGTCCGCCATGTGCGCACTCTCGACGTTGGAGGGGTCGAGCATGAGCACGCCCTCCTCGGTACTCGTGACCTTGACGCCGTGGACGTCGAGGAGTCCACGGACCACCCGAACATCGCTGATGTCGGGAACGTCGCGAAGCACGCTGGGGGTTTCACCGAGGATGGCGGCAACCATGGCCTTCGTGACCAGGTTCTTCGCACCCTTCAGCTCGATGCGTCCCGAAAGCGGACGTCCACCGTGAATGGTGATTTTGTCACCTGCTAGGCCCACGCTGGCTCCTGCCCGTGATGCATCCTGAAGAAGTGAAGTCAAATGTATTACCTGCGCAGCCTGATTACTTGATGGGGAGTGTCCGAGGCCGCCAGTTCTCCCTGGCTGCCTCAAATTCGGTGATTCGCGCCTCGTCGCGCAGGGTAAGGCCTATGTCGTCAAGGCCTTCAATCAATCGCCATCTAGTGTAATCATCGATCTCAAATGAAACCGTGAGCTCACCGACAGTGACCTTCTTGGCAACCAGATCGACGGTTACTTCTATTCCCGGTGCGCGATCGATCTCGTCCCAGATGCGTTTCGTATCGTCCTCGGAGATCTGCGCGGCCAGAAGGCCCTGCTTGCCAGAGTTACCGCGGAAGATGTCACCAAACCTCGGGCTGAGGATGACCTTGAACCCGAAGTCGCGCAGCGCCCACACGGCGTGTTCGCGCGAGGAGCCCGTGCCGAAATCCGCCCCGGCTACGAGCACGCTTGCGCCTGCGAACTCGGGTTGGTTGAGCACGAACTCCGGGTCCTGGCGCCAGCCGGCGAAGAGCGCGTCTTCGAATCCCGTCTTGGTGACGCGCTTGAGGTAGACAGCGGGGATGATCTGGTCGGTGTCAACGTTTGACCGCTTCAGCGGTGCGGCGATGCCTGTGACAGTGGTGAACTTGTCCATGCTCAGTTCGCTCCTTCGAGGTCGGCGGGGCTTGAGAGAGTGCCGCGAATCGCCGTAGCCGCCGCGACGAGCGGCGACACGAGGTGGGTTCGTCCGCCCTTGCCCTGGCGTCCTTCGAAGTTCCGGTTGCTCGTTGAGGCACAACGCTCACCTGGAGCCAGCTGGTCTGGGTTCATCCCCAGGCACATGGAGCAGCCTGCGAACCGCCATTCGGCACCGAAATCCTTGATGATCTGGTCGAGGCCCTCGGCCTCCGCTTCGATCCGCACCCGGGCGGATCCAGGGACAACCATGACTCGAACGCCGTCGGCCTTCTTCTTGCCCTGAATCACGGAGGCGAAGGCTCGAAGATCTTCGATTCGGCTGTTTGTGCATGACCCCATGAAGACCGCGTCGACAGGGATCTCCTTCATCGGGGTACCCGCGGTGAGGTCCATGTACTCGAGTGCACGCTCGGCGGCGGCTCGCTCGTTCGGATCGGTGATGCCGGCCGGGTTGGGGACAGCGTCGCTGAGCGACACACCCTGGCCCGGGTTGGTTCCCCAGGTGACGAACGGGTCGAGGGTGTTGGCGTCGAGGAAGACCTCAGCGTCGAACGCTGCGCCGTCGTCCGTGGACAGTGTGTTCCAGTAGGCGACGGCCTCGTCCCAGTCAGCACCTGATGGTGCGTGCGGGCGACCCTTGAGGTACTCATAGGTGATCTCGTCCGGTGCAACCATGCCGGCGCGTGCCCCAGCCTCGATCGACATGTTGCAAATGGTCATGCGTCCCTCCATGGAGAGAGCACGAATCGCCGAACCGCGGTATTCGAGCACGTAGCCCTGGCCGCCACCGGTTCCGATCTTCGCGATCACGGCGAGGATGATGTCCTTCGCGGTGACGCCGGGCCGGAGCTCACCGTCGACGTTGATCGCCATGGTCTTGAACGGCTTCAGCGGAAGGGTCTGCGTGGCCATGACGTGCTCGACCTCGCTGGTTCCGATGCCGAAGGCCATGGCACCGAATGCGCCGTGCGTCGAGGTGTGCGAGTCTCCGCAGACCACAGTGATGCCGGGCATCGTGAGGCCGAGCTGGGGACCGACGACGTGCACAATGCCCTGCTCGATGTCCCCGAGCGAGTGCAGGCGAATCCCGAACTCGGCTGCGTTCTTGCGCAGGGTCTCGATCTGGGTCCGGCTCGTCAGATCGGCGATGGGCTTGTCGATGCCGATCGTCGGAGTGTTGTGGTCCTCGGTTGCGATCGTCAGGTCGGGGCGGCGAACCGGGCGACCGGCCAGGCGCAGCCCATCAAACGCCTGCGGGCTTGTGACCTCGTGAACGAGGTGAAGGTCGATGTAGATGAGGTCGGGGTTTCCGTCCTCCCCCTTGGCGACGAGGTGGTCATCCCAGACCTTCTCGGCGAGGGTGCGCGGCCGTGGCGTCGGTGCGGCGTGCTTCGGGTGGCCGGTCGGCGCCGGCCCTGTGTGCTCAGTGGACTCAGTTGTCTGCTGCATGATGCGTTCCTTGCGAAGTGTGGTGGATCAGGCATCGACGAACCCCGCGACGGGGTGGCCTGGTGACTAGGCCCCGTCGCGGCAGCTAAGAAGCATCCCGAACAGCACGATCCACAGAATATCACCCACCCGCGACGGCGGCCCTCTTGTCGGCATCCCGAGGCGCGTCGCCGGCGCCACCGCCCTCTTTCGCGCCGGAAACTCGCAGCTCTTTGACCCTAGGATTTACCCGCGCGTTACTCGCGCCACATTTGTCGACTTCTGCCCCAGGAGCCCCATGTCTTCCGTCCCTCCCCCCGCCGGCCGCAGCCTCGCTGTCTCGAGCATCGGCTACATGATCTTTTTCAGCCGCTGGTTGCAGGCGCCGCTCTATCTGGGACTGATCATCGCCCAGCTCATCTACGTCTGGGTGTTCATCCAGGAGCTGTGGCACCTCGGCGACGATGTCATCAACCACTCGGCCGACGTGACCGAGGCAAGTGTCATGCTCGCCGTGCTCGGTCTCATCGACGTGGTGATGATCGCGAACCTGCTCATCATGGTCATTATCGGCGGGTACGAGACGTTTGTTTCGAAGATCAATCTCAGTGGCCACCCCGATCAGCCCGAGTGGCTCTCGCACGTCAACGCGAATGTGCTGAAGGTCAAGCTGGCGATGGCCATCATCGGGATCTCATCGATTCACCTCCTGAAGACCTTCATTGAGGTCGGAAACATGACGGATGCCGGCAGCGGCTCGGACGTGACCGGAGAAAACTACACCTCGCTCGGCGTCTTCTGGCAGGTTGTCATCCACATGGTGTTCATCGTCTCGGCACTCGCCCTCGCCGCCATCGACAGGATGTCGAAGCATGTTCCGCCAGCGGGGCACACCGCCGGGACCTCGCCGACCGGAATGGCGCCCTCTGACCCGTTCGCCGCCGAGCACCGACTCCCGAACACCCACATTGAGGCCGACGCGATCGCTCGCGCCGCAGGGGAACGGCCAGCGCTGCACAACTGATCACGGTGCAGGGCAAAATAGTTCCTCCCGCATCCCGTGCGGGGTGCCACACTGAGGGATGGCGTCCCGCATCGAAGATTATGCGCTGATCAGCGACTGCTACACGGCCGCGCTCGTTGGCATGGACGGAAGCATCGACTGGTTGTGTATGCCCAGGTACGACTCGCCGTCGATGTTCGGTGCTCTCCTGGGCACCGACGACCATGGCAGGTGGAAACTGGCCCCCACCTCCCCGACCGCCCGCGCCAGCCGACGCTATGACGGAGACTCGTTCACCCTGATCACGACGTGGACAACTGACGCCGGCGTGGCGGAGGTCGTTGACGTTATGCCGCAGAGCGACCACCGCGCCGACGTCGTTCGGCGGGTTCGCGGCATCTCGGGTCGAGTCGAGTTCGCCCAGGAGATACGAATTCGGTTCGGTTACTCGTCGGCCATGCCCTGGGTGCGCAAGGTGCCCGAGGAGTCGGGAACGGCACTCGTGGCGGTCGCCGGTCCGGACGGCGTGATCGTGCGAGGTCCTGAGCTCTTTGCCGCCGATCACGAGCACGCCAACTTCTTCGTCGTGAGTGCGGGGAACACCGTCGACATGACGATGACCTGGTTTCCCTCGCACCGTGAGCCGCCAGGCCCGCTGGACGTCGATGAGCAGTTGCAGCTCACCGCCGACTGGTGGCTCGAGTGGTCGGCCATTCTCGAGCAGCACGGAGCGTACGCAGAGGAAGTCGCGCGGTCGCTGCTCATTTTGCGTGCGCTGACGCACGAGGAAACCGGCGGGATCGTTGCGGCAGCGACGACCTCTCTCCCAGAGAACTTCCGCGGGAGCCGCAACTGGGACTATCGGTACGTCTGGTTGCGCGATGCATCGCTCACGGTCACGGCCCTCGTCTCCTGCGGCATCCTGGACAGTGTCAACCGGTGGCGACTCTGGCTGCTTCGGGCCATCGCCGGCGACCCGAAGGATGTTCAGATCATGTATGGGTTGAGCGGGGAACGTGATCTGCCAGAGCGGGAACTGCTCGACCTGCCCGGCTACCGTGGGGCTTCGCCTGTGCGGGTGGGAAACGCGGCAGCGCTGCAGTTCCAGTCGGATGTCATCGGTGAGGTGATGGTGGCGCTTCACGACGCCCGGGTGGCCGGAGTCGCAGAAACCGCATACTCCTGGGCACTGCAGCGCGCGCTGGTGAGCTTCATGGAGACGCACTGGCAGGCGCCAGACCAGGGCATCTGGGAAATTCGAGGCACACCCCAGCGGTTCACCCATTCCCGGGTGATGATGTGGGCGGCGTTCGATCGTGCCATTCGAGCGGTGACCGAATTCGGGCTTGACGGCCCTGTCGACAGGTGGATCGAACTGCGAGCGCTGATTCGTGAGGAGATCGAGGAGGAGGGTTTCGATCCCGTCCGCAACTGCTACACCCAGTACTACGGAACCTCCGAGGTTGACGCGTCGCTGCTGCAACTGGTTGAAGTGGGCTACTGCAGACCGACAGACCCCCGAATGCTCGGAACCGTCGCCGCGATCGAGTCTGACCTGCTGCGCGATGGTCTGGTTTTGCGTTACCGCACCGAAGCCGGCGTGGATGGGCTGCCGGGCGACGAGCATCCGTTTCTCGCCTGTTCATTCTGGCTGGTGACACAGTACGCGGCGAGCGGGCGGGTGGCGGACGCCCGAGCGCTGATGGACCGGCTCGTCGGCTTCGCCAACGACGTTGGGCTGCTCTCGGAGGAGTACGACGTCACGAGTGGCAGGCAGGCCGGAAACACCCCACAGGCGTTCTCCCACCTGGCCCTGGTGCTCGCCGCGAAGGCGATTCGCGCCGCCGAGGCTCGACAGGATTCGTAGCGGGCGGTCAGTGGGATCGCGGTCCGGTGACGATCGCAAGAACTCGTTCGAGAGGGCCTTTGCCGAGGAAGCGCTGCCAGAGCCACGAGAAGACGAGGGTGCCCGCGATGAGCCAGAAGAGAAGCGGCCAGCCCGGATAATCCACGGCGCCCGAACCGTCGCGAATTTGAACGGCGACCGCCAGTACGAGGATCTGCGCGGTGTACACGCTCAACGCCATGGATCCCGCGGCTGCGACCGGCGACAGAACCGTTGTGACGAAGCGCCGAACGACGGCCGGTGCTGACGATGTCAGAAGCAGCACGACTCCGAGAACCGCGACGGCGACGCCGCCCGATCCGAAGATCTCAGCGGTTGATCCCGAGTGTGCAGCGGCTGTGACCTCTGGCGAGAGCCGGGCGACCTGATACCCGGCGACGGCGGAAATGCTGCCAAGGACGATGAGGAACAGTTGTGTCGCGGGCCGGGTGAGACCGGACCGCGCGGCTATCAGTCCGGCCAGCAGGAAGGGAATCCAGACGAGCGCCGGATAGTAGCCGGTGAGGAGGTACTCGCGAGCGCCGCCCAGTATCGTGCCGACGTCGCCTGCCTGGTCGGCGACGGCGCTGGCCAATGCGGGAGCCGCGAGCGCGACAACGACGAGCAGGGCAGCGAGGACGCCTCGAGGCAGGAACAGCAGGGGTAAGACGAGAACGAACATGATCGCGTAGTAGTCGAGAATGATCGCGATCTCGCTGCCGAGCGAGGTGAGCACGATGCCGAGGAGGAAGACGAACAGGGCTCGAATGAGGACAACGCGGTAGATGGCCGCCCGGGAGCCGCGCGGAGACGGGAAGTCTTGCCCGGAGAGGATGCCGAGGGAAGCCCCGGCGAGCGTCGCGAACAGGATTGAGGATCGCCCGTCGACCACCAGCTCGGTGTCTGACGGGTTCGGCATCGTGTGGGCCACGAACATGCCGAGGATCGCGAGCCCGCGGGCGATGTCGACTCCGACGATTCGGGACGGTGGGGTCCCGGATCGGTCGGAGGCGACGTCGCCCAACATGGCGGCTAGACCGGCGCAGTCCCGGCGAGAAGCTCGGCCAGCACGCGTCTGCGTTCCGCTTGTGCTACCGGGTCTGGCACCGGCAGTGACGCGAGGAGCCGCTGTGTGTAAGGATCCTTCGGAGCTCCGAGCACCTCAGCTCCTGTGCCTTCTTCGATGAGTTTGCCGTGGTAGAGCACAGCGATTCGGTCGGCCAGGATGTCGACGACCGCGAGGTCGTGGCTAATGAACAGAGCAGCAAAGCCGAGCTCGGCCTGAAGCTCGGCAAACAGCTCGAGCACGCGAGCCTGAACCGAGACGTCGAGCGCACTCGTCGGCTCGTCCGCGATGAGCAGCTTGGGGTTGAGCGCGAGCGCTCGAGCCAGGCTTGCGCGTTGGCGCTGCCCACCACTGAGTTCGTGTGGGTAGCGCTCACCGTACGATTTCGGCAGCTGAACCGCTTCGAGCAGTTCGCCGACCCGAAGCGAGACGGCGCGGGCGTCGAGGTCCTTGCGGTGCACTTTGAGCGGTTCAGCGACGCACTCGGTGATGGTCAGCAGCGGGTTGAAGCTCGACGCGGGGTCCTGGAAGACAAAGCCGATAGAGCTGCGCTTCGCACGGAACGAGCGTTCCTTCATGCCGTTCATCTCAGAGTCGAGCACTCGAAGTGATCCACCGGTGACCTTGGTCAGGCCGGCGATGGCTCGACCGATTGTGGTCTTGCCTGAACCGGACTCCCCCACGAGTCCGAGCACTTCGCCGGGGGCGATGGTGAAGCTTACGTCCTCCACGGCCCTGAAGCCTGGACGACCCATCCGGCCCGGATACTCAATTTGCAGGTTGCTCGCACGCACGATGGGTTCGACGTCGTGCGGCACTGGTGCCTTGCGCTCGGCCGCGTGAATACGCTGGCCGATGCGCGGGACGGCTGCGAGTAGCTTCTTCGTGTAATCGTTTTGCGGGTTCGCAAAGAGGCTGTAGACATCCGCTTCTTCAACGATTTTGCCCTGGTACATCACGATGACGCGGTCAGCGAGGTCAGCAACGACGCCCATGTTGTGGGTGATCAGCACGATGCTCGAGCCGAACTCGTCGCGGCACCGCCGAAGCAGGTCGAGGATCTCGGCCTGGACGGTGACATCGAGCGCCGTTGTCGGTTCGTCAGCGACGATCAGTCCCGGGTCGAGGACAAGGGCCATGGCGATGACGACGCGCTGCTTTTGCCCACCGGAGAACTGGTGCGGGTAATAGTCGACCCGCACCTCAGGCTCGGGGATGCCGACCTTGGTCAGGATCTCGATTGCCCGGGCCCGAGCAGCTTTTGCACTGAGCTTCGAGTCGTGCGCGCGGAGTCCTTCCGCGATCTGCCAGCCCACCGTGTAGACGGGGTTGAGTGCCGTCGACGGCTCCTGGAACACCATGGAGACGTCGGAGCCGCGGATCTTGCGCAGCTGATCTTTCGAGACCGAGACGACGTCGTTTTCACTCGCGCCGTCTTTGCTTCGGAGAATCACGGCGCCCGAACGGGTAGCGGTTTCGGGCAGCAGGCCGAGGATCGTTTTGGCTGTGACGGTCTTGCCACTCCCGGACTCCCCCACGATGGCGACGACTTCGCCCGGGGCGACGCTGAGGCTGACGCGGTCGACGGCCTTTACAGCGCCGGCGTCGGTCGCGAACGAAACGTCGAGGTCGCGAATCTGCAGTACGTCGGTCATGATCGTCCTTCGTTCTCGAGACCGGCGAGTCCGCCTGGCCCTGCGGTAAGGCTTCCGCCGGGAACCACAGATGTTTCAGCGACCGTTCCCGATGAGGCTGCGACGGCGCGGCGACCGCGGAGTCGTGGGTCCGCGAGGTCGTTGAGGCTCTCGCCGACGAGTGTCATACCGAGAACGGCGAGCACGAGGGCAACGCCGACGGGGATCGACGTCCACCAGATTCCACTCGACACGTCGGACAGCGCCTTGTTGAGGTCGAAGCCCCACTCGCTTGCGGAGGTCGGTTCGATGCCGAAGCCGAGGAAGCCGAGGCCGGCCAGGGTCAGGATGGCCTCTGACGCGTTGAGGGTGAAGATCAGCGGGAGGGTTCTGGTCGCGTTCCGGAGGACGTGCCTGAACATGATCCGAATGTTGCCTGTGCCGACGACTTTCGCGCTTTCGACGTATGCCTCTGACTTAATGCGGACCGTTTCGGCGCGAATTACCCGGAAATACTGCGGAATGAACACGACGGTGATCGAGATCGCCGCGGCGAGAATTCCACCCCAGAGACTTGACTGGCCGCCCGAAATGGCGATCGACATGACGATGGCGAGCAGCAGGGTCGGGAAGGCATAGATGGCGTCACAGATCACCACGAGGATGCGGTCGAGCCAGCCTCCGAAGTATCCCGAGATGAGGCCGAGGGCGACTCCAGCGAAAATCGAGAGCAAAACCGCGACAACCACGACGCTCAGGGCGGTTTGGGCGCCCCAAATGACGCGGGAGAGCACGTCGTACCCGCCGACGGTCGTTCCGAACAGGTGCTCGGCGCTCGGAGGACGCTGTGCGCCGAAAGCGCCGGACTCGTCGCGGAGCTGGCTGTAGCCGTATGGCGCAAGCAGCGGGGCGAAAAGAGCGGTGAGAACGAAGAGCGCGGTCAGGACAAGGCCTGTGACGAGCATGCCTCGCTGGATGCCGACGCTCTGCGACAGCTGGTGGACGACCGGAAGGCGGCGCCACACACTCTGCTTGCGCACCGGGGTGGGCGTTGGTGTGTTGACAGTCATGGTTAGTACCTCACTCGCGGGTCGATCAGAGCGGCGACCACGTCGACGATGAAGTTGGTGAGGGCGACGATCACTGCCAGCAGAACGACGATGCCCTGAACAGCGACGAAGTCACGTGCCTGGAGGTACTCCGTGAGTTGGAAGCCGAGGCCTTTCCATTCGAAGGTCGTTTCGGTGAGCACGGCGCCGCCGAGGAGAAGGGCGATCTGCAGGCCAATGACCGTGATGATCGGAATGAGCGCAGGGCGGTAGGCGTGCTTCGTGACGAGACGGAACTCGCTGACCCCACGCGAACGTCCGGCATCGACGTAGTCGGTCGAGAGCGTTCCGATCACGTTGGTGCGGACGAGTCGCAGGAAGATTCCTGCTGTGAGGAGACCGAGGGTCAGTCCGGGCAGAACGGCGTGAGACAGGACGTCGCCCAAAATGCCGGGGTCGCCGATGCGGAGCGCATCCCAGAGGTAGATGCCTGTTTTGCCCTCGAGCAGCTGCATCTCGAGTTCGGTGCTTGTTGTTCCGCGCCCGGACACCGGAAGCACGTTGAGCCAGACGGAGAAAACGAGTTTCATCAGCATACCCACGAAGAACACGGGCGTTGCGTAGAAGAGGATGGCCACGACGCGCAGGATGGCGTCCGGGGTCTTGTCCCGGAAGTATGCGGCGATCATGCCGAACGGGATGCCAACCGCGAACGCCACGATGAGCGCGTAGAACGCGAGCTCGAGGGTTGCCGCACCGTATGTGAGGAGCACCTCGATGACCGGCCGGTTGTCGCTCAGCGTCGTGCCGAAGTCACCGGTGAGGATCTGTCCGAGGTACTCGAAGTACTGGACAACGATGGGCCGGTCGTAGCCGGCCGCAGCGACGCGTTCGGCGAGCTGGTCAGCGGTGAGGCGATCGCCGAGCGCAGCGGTGATCGGGTCACCTGTCGTACGCATGAGGATGAATACGAGGGTGACGAGGATGAAGATCGTGGGAATGATGAGCAGGAAGCGGATGACGAGGTAACGCCAGAAACTTCCGCTTGACCCTTTCCGGGGGCGGGGGGATGCCGACTTCGACGCGGGTGTTGTTGTCCCGTTCGTCGCCGGGATGGTGAGGGAACTCAGCGGTCAACCTGCCAATCACAAAGGTGTGCAGGGCGACCGGAGGTAACCGGTCGCCCTGCAGAGTATGCCGGAGGTGGACCTCCGGCGGAAATAACTTACTTGCTCAGTGGTGCGTAGCGGAACTTGAACGAAGCGTCGAGGGTCACTCCGTCGACGCCTGATCCGGCAACAGCGACCTGTGAACCCTGGAGGTAGGGAACGGTCGAGAGGTCCGCGGCGACCTTCGCCTGGATCTCCTCGAGGACGCCAGCGCGCTCGTCGGGGTCAACCGTGGTCGCCTGCTGGATGATCAGGTCGTTGACTTCCTTGTTGTCGTAGTGGTTCGCGAGGAAGTTCTCGGTCAGGAAGAACGGCGTCAGGTAGTTGTCGCCGTCAGAGTAGTCCGGGAACCAGCCGAGCTGGTAGGCGGGGTATACATCGCTTGACCGGTCCTTCGAGTACTGGACCCACTCTGTGGTCTGCAGGTTGACCGTGAAGAGGCCCGATGCTTCGAGCTGCGACTTGATCAGCGCGTACTCGTCGCCCGATGACGGACCATAGTGATCGTTCGAGTACTGCAGGTTCAGTTCGACCGGAGTCGTGATTCCGGCTGCGGTCAGCCGCTCACTTGCCTTCTCTTCCGAAGGTGCGCCGTTTCCGTCTCCGTACAGGTCTTTGAGAACCGTGGTTGATCCGGTCAGGCCCTCAGGCATGAAGGAGTAGAGCGGGGTGTATGTGCCCTTGTAGACCTCTTCGGCGATTTCCTCGCGGTCGATGAGGTCGGCAACGGCCTGGCGAACAGCGAGAGCCTTTGCCGGGTCGGCGTCGGCCGTGGTCGAACCGAACGGCTGCGTGTTGAAGTTGAACACGATGTAGCGGATCTCTCCACCGGGGCCCTGGTGAACCTTGACCTTGTCGTTGCCTTCGAGGTCAGCGATGTCCGTCGCGCTCAGGCTGCGGAACGCCACATCGATGTCGCCCTCCTGCACGGCGAGCTTGAGGTTTGCCGACTCCGCGTAGTACTTCACGTTGACAGTTTCGGTCTCAGCCTTGCCGAGCAGACCCTGGTAGTCCGGGTTGGCCTTGTACGAGATCAGGTTGTTGAAGTCGTAGCTGGCGATGGTGTACTGGCCAGCGAATGCTTCGCCGTCGACGATTTCGTCGTCAGTGGTGAGAGCGTCAGCCGCGAACACTTCCTCGTCAACGATCGGGCCGGCTGGGCTCGACAGGATCTGAGCGAAGACCTGATCGTTTGCCTGCTTGAGGTTGAAGACGACTGTGGTCTCGTCCGGCGTCTCGACACTGTCGAGGTTGTAGAGAAGCGACGACGGGCCGTTGTCGTCCTTGATGGCGAGCTGGCGGTCGAACGAGAACTTGACGTCAGACGACGTGAGTTCGTTTCCGTTGGCCCAGGTCAGTCCTTCTTTGAGCGTGACCGTGTACTGAGTGGGCGAGGTGAACTCGGCGGTCTCCGCGAGGTCGGGTTCGACGTCCGGGCTGCCGTATGGGGTGTTCATGAGGAACGGGAACACCTGGTTCATGACAGCGAACGATCCGTTGTCGTACGAGCCAGCCGGGTCGAGGGTGGTGACCTTGTCCGTGGTTCCTACGGTGATGGATTTTGCTGAACCGTCGGAGGAATTACTCCCCGAGGTGCCTGCGCAGCCGGAGATCGCGAGGGCCGTGACAGCGAATGCTGCGGTGGCTGTTGCGATTCGCTTGCCGTTGGTGGATGCGGATGCCATATCCGTCTCCCCTTCTGTGAATGTGTGGACATCGGGACGCGCGGACATCAGTCTGCGACGCCGCAGTGTTTTGGTGTGTTCCTTTACTAGCACAACCGAATGCAGGACGTGAGGCGGGCTCGGGCAATTCCTCGCGGGATTTACACGTCTGCAACATTGGTGCGAAGAACCTTCGACGGATGCCACGGGGCAGGAAGAAGGTACCGAACGCGCAGAGACTGTCAGTTCGAAGGTTAACCACAAAAAACCCCCGCAACAGGAACCTGTTACGAGGGTTTTGTGAGTTGTGACCCCAACGGGATTTGAACCCGTGCTGCCGCCGTGAGAGGGCGGTGTCCTAGGCCGCTAAACGATGGGGCCGGAAACAACGTGTTCGAGTATGGCACACGAATTGGGCTCGATCAAATCGAGCACCCCGCCAGTGCTCCGACACCTTTCGGGAGCGGGTTCAGCCCTACGTTGAGCTGCCCAACTCGCTCCTGCCAGCGTATGCACATACCGCCTCTGCGTCGACCCTCGAGCCGCGTATGCAGCGGAGAGAATACGGGAGCACGCCGAGGTCGCGGTGGGTCCACCCGAGTGACCCTCTCCTCGCGCGCCGTCTTGCTCGGCGGCCGTCGAACGAGTTAGCTCGGAGTATGAAGCTGACGAAACTGGAACACGCCGCGCTCATTCTGGAAGACTCCGGCAGGAAGCTCTTCGTCGATCCGGGCTCGTACACCACGGCGATCACCGACGGAGCCCAGGCCGACGCCATAGTTGTGACGCACGAGCACGCCGACCACTGGACGCCCGAGCAGCTCGAACGCATCAGGTCCAAGAGTCCAGAGGTGCGCATCTTCGGCCCGCAGGGTTTCGCGTCGGCGGCCTCGGCGTTTCCTGTCGAAGTGGTTCAGGAGGGCGATCGGATCGAGGTCGGGCCATTTACACTCGAGTTCTTCGGCTCTCGTCACAACGTAATCCACTCGTCCATCCCGGTCGTCGACAACGTCGGGGTGCTTATCAACGGCAGTCTCTACTACGGCGGCGATTCGTATACCGTGCCCCAAGGCGTCGACGTCGACGTGATGGCTGTTCCTGCTGGGGCGCCGTGGCTGAAAATCGGTGATGTCATGGACTACGTACTGGCCGTGAAACCACGGCGCGCCTTTCCCACACACGAGATGGTGCTCGCGAAGGTCGGGAAGGACATGGCAAACACTCGCATCACCTGGGCGACCGAACAGAACGGCGGAACGTTCTTCCCTCTGGCACCGGGAGACACGCTCGACATTTAGGGCCGGAATGGCAGGTGCGATCGGCGTCCCGAACGCATCGGGTCAGCTCCGGTGCGGCGCTATCGCGCAGTCCCTACACCACGAACACCCAGCGCGCCATGGTTCGGCCCCTGTTACCGATCACGGTCAATTGCAGGCATACTCGTGCTTACGCGGAACGGTCGCCCGTTCCGCACGTATTGGGCTAGAGGAGCACGCCAGGATGACAGACGAACCAGAGATCGAACCGATCGAGATCACCTACGACGAGGACCTCTACCCGGCTCGACCTAAACGGCTTCGACCGCGCTCCAACATGCGCGCCAGCAGTATCCGCCGGTCGTTCTCTGATCCACGAGCCGCAGACGCGTCCAACCCGTCCTACGTTGAATGGCTCATCCGCCAGTCGATGTTGCGCGACGCTGAGGTCCTCGGCCGCGGGCTCTCCGGGCAACCGAGCATGTGGCGAAACCCGTACGCGCGACCTGATGCGCGCCGGGCGATCCAGACCGCGTCAGTCTGGTTCACGGCCTACCCGATCTCGCTCATTACCGGCGACAAGTCCTACCTGGCGGCGCTTGGTGACGATGCACTGTGGGACGCGTTCGAAAAAATCGGGATCACAGCGGTGCACACGGGACCCGTGAAACAGGCCGGCGGAATCACCGGTTGGACGAGCACCGCAAGCGTCGACGGGCACTTCGACCGCATCAGCACCCAGATCGACCCGGCATTCGGCTCCGATGACGAGTTCCGCCAGCTCTCCGACGTCGCCGAGCAGCACGGCGGAAGCGTCATCGATGACATCGTGCCGGGCCACACAGGCAAGGGCGCAGATTTCCGTCTTGCAGAGATGGGTTACAAGGACTACCCGGGCATCTACCACATGGTCGAGATCCCGGAGGAAGACTGGCACGAACTGCCCGACGTTCCCGACCACAGGGACTCCGTCAACCTTGACCCGGCAACCGAGGCACGCCTCGCCGATCTCGGTTACATCATCGGTCAGTTGCAGCGCGTCATCTTCTACTCCCCAGGAACAAAAGAGACGAACTGGAGCGTGACAGCGCCGGTCCTCGGCCCGGACGGGCGTACACGCCGCTGGGTGTACCTGCACTACTTCAAGCAGGGTCAACCGTCGATCAACTGGCTCGACCCAACATTTGCCGGAATGCGCCTGGTCATCGGCGACGCCCTGCACTCGCTCGGCGACCTGGGTTCCAGCGCCCTGCGCCTCGACGCCAACGGTTTCCTCGGAGTCGAGAAAAGTGCCGAGGGCTCCCCCGCATGGTCAGAGGGCCACCCGCTCTCCGAAGCAGCCAACCACGTCATCGCCAGCATGGTTCGCAAGGTCGGCGGCTTCTCCTTCCAGGAGCTCAACCTCACCATGGAAGACATTCGCGACACGGGCCGCGTTGGCGCCGACCTCTCGTATGACTTCATCAACCGACCTGCCTACCAGCACGCGCTGGCCATGGGTGACACCGAGTTCCTGCGCCTCACGCTGCGTACGTCCCTGTCTACCGGTGTCGAGCCGGTCAGCCTCGTTCACGCGTTGCAGAACCATGACGAGCTGACCTATGAGCTCGTTCACTGGGCGACCCTTCACCGCGCCGACCTGTACTCGTTCCGTGATGAAGAAGTGACGGGTGCGCACCTGGCCGAGACCATCCGGGCGGACCTGCTTGAAAAACTCACGGGTGACGCGGCGGACTACAACCTGGTGTTCACCACCAACGGAATCGCCTGCACAACGGCATCCGTTATCGCGGCAGCACAGGGATATTCGACGCTTGACGCCATCACCGAAGACGCGATTGAGAACATCCGCAAGGCACATCTTGTCCTCGTGATGTTCAATGCCTGGCAGCCCGGCGTTTTCGCGCTGAGCGCGTGGGACCTGCTCGGCATGCTCCCGCTGCCGTCCAACGAGGTTACAGATCTCATCGCCGAGGGTGACACGCGGTGGGTTCACCGCGGCGCCCACGATCTGATGGACGTCGAACCCGATGCAACAGTTTCAAGTTCCGGGATGCCACGTGGCCGTTCGCTTTACGGCTCACTTCCTCACCAGCTCGAGGATGAGAACTCCTTCGCGAGCCAGGTGGCCCGCATCCTCGAAGCTCGGACGTCGCTCGGCCTCGACGTTGGAACCCAGTTGGACATCCCTGACGTTGCTCACCCAGGCATGCTCGTCATGGTGCACCGCCTAGACGGTGGAGACCCCACTCTCGAGGACGCACGTCTTCAGGTGACCGTGCTCAACTTCACAGGTGAAACCATTGAGGGCACCGTTCGCTCCTCAGCGTTCACCCCGCGCCGCATCGTGTACAACGCACAGACCGGTGAGGAGATCGGGCACGTCGACGACCTGCAAAGCTTCACGGTCCACCTTGAGCCATACGCGGGTCTGTTCCTGCTCGGGCGCGACCCCGAGGAAGAGCCCATCGAGCCGATGGACACACTCACAGAGGACTGACGTTCATTTCTCGACACCGTGAACAGAGCCCCGGTCGCCCGGGGCTCTGTTGCGTCTCGGGCGGAGTGGTGCCGCCTCGAGAAGCCCGTGCCACGTCCACGCTTCCGACGGCATCGCCACCTGCCTGGCGGGGCCCTGCCGGTACGCTGGGTCGTCCAGTCCGATCATGAGGAGTGTCATGGCAGCGAAGCAACCAGCGATGTCGCCATCGGACCTGCCGGTCGCGGACGTGCTCGACCGCGCCACTGGCCCTCGGCGTGACGAAGCCGACGAACTTCTCGCGCTGTTCGGGGAGATCAGCGGCGAGCGCCCGGTCGTCTGGGCGGGCCGCATCATCGGTTTCGGAGAGTTCGAGTACCGCTACGAGAGCGGACGCCGGGGTCGCTCTCCCCTGCTGGCCTTCGCACCCGGCCCGACCAAGCACACGATTTACCTCGTCAACGATTTCTCGGAGCGCTGGCCCGACCTGATGCCACTGCTCGGGAATCACCGTGTCAGCAAGGCCTGTCTCTATCTCACACGGCTCACCGGGGTGGATCGCACCGCGCTTCGGACCCTCCTCGAGCGCTCCCTCGCCGAAACCCGACTGCAGGCCTCCGATTAGCTCAATCGCGGTGAGTCACCGACCGCGACGACGCCGCATTGCTGTGTAGATACGCTCAACCACCCACAGGAGCACGCCGATCGCCAACAGCACGATAGCGATCCAGTACTGACCGACCGCGCGCCCTGACGTCCACGGCAGCACCAGATACAGGCAGGTGATTGTCCCGACGACCGGCAGGAAGGATGGGGTGTGGAAGTGCTTGTGGTCGACGGGCTGGCGTCGCAGCACCAGCACCGTGACGTTGACGACCGCAAACACGGTGAGCAGGAGGAGCGACGTCGTGCCGCCCAGCAAAGCGACCACCGAGCCTTCAGCGTCAAGAGAGACGTAGACGATAAGGCCGGCTGCCAGCGCGCTGGTGAAGAGGATCGCGGCCCAGGGGGTGCGGCGCTTCGGAGCGACCTTCGCAAGGAACGGCGGAAGCACGTTCTGCCTGCTCATTCCATACAGCAGACGGCTCGCCATCATCATGTTGATCAGGGCGGTGTTTGCAACCGCGAACATCGAGATGAATGGCAGCAGATCATTGATCGGGAATCCCGGCGCAGCCGCCTCGACCGCCGTAACGAGCGGTGTCTCGCTGCCGACGAGTTCGCCGATGGGCACCAGCGCGACCACGGTGATCGACACAAGCACGTAGATCACGGCGGCGATGCCGAGTCCCGTCAACATCATCTTCGGGAAGATACGACTGGGGTCCTTGGTCTCCTCCGCCATGTTGACCGAGTCTTCGAATCCGACCATCGCGAAGAAGGCGAGAGAGGTGGCTGTACTGACCGCGAGCAGCACGTTCTTGTCCTCCGGCGTTTCAAAGGCCACGACCTGCGACCAGTCTGCATTGCCACCGGAGATCGCCCACATACCGATGAGGATCACGAGCAGGAGACCAGACAGCTCCACCAGCGTCAAAACGACGTTGAGCCAGACACTCTCGGCCACACCGCG
This sequence comes from Mycetocola zhadangensis, assembly GCF_003668565.1. Classification (GTDB taxonomy): domain Bacteria; phylum Actinomycetota; class Actinomycetes; order Actinomycetales; family Microbacteriaceae; genus Mycetocola_A; species Mycetocola_A zhadangensis. The sequence continues at coordinate 598,131 of NZ_RCWJ01000001.1, read as the reverse complement.
CAGGTTGACCAGCATGATGAGCACGATGAATGCCAGTGCGATGAGCATCGTCGTCGTGGCTTCGCCCGGGAGCCCAAAGGCGACAGTGAGGTTCGCGGCAAATGCACGGGACGCGGTCGACGCCGAGGTGATGCCAGACGACATCACGACAAAACACACGATGAACGTGACGAAATGAATACCGAACGCTTTGTGCGTGTACAGCGCAGCACCAGCGGCTTGAGGGTACTTTGTCACGAGCTCAAGATAGGAGAACGCCGTCACCGTCGCCACCGCAAACGCGAGCAGGAACGGCAGCCAGGCAGCGCCTCCGACCTCAGCGGCCACCTGGCCGGTGAGCGCGTAGATGCCGGTACCGAGAATGTCACCGACAATAAAGAGCAGCAGAAGACCGGGCCCAAGTACCCGCTTCAGCTCGGGCTGTTCCGGCTCGACCGTTTTGACGACTTGCGTCCAGGACGGATCACTCATCTGATACCCCTCTCGTTGAACACAGCCGACCACATCCGCCGCTCCAGCTCAACCCTGTTCCGGCGATATGGCTCAGCGAGCCGTGACGTGCTGATTGAAGGCGATGCTTGCGGTTGCTCAATATATCGAAGCGGATGCCACTTCGCTCGGCAAAGCGGGCGGCTTGCGTTTTCGCGAAACGCGCGTTTCGTTTGCTTCCTCCCGAGCGGGTCCAGGCGGCTGGCGGCTGGCGGCAGTCATCCAAACCGACGTCAACTCAGCCGCCCGCAATTTCTCGACGTGTCTGCTCCCTCTGCGCGAACTGTTGTACTTGCCATCGATGCACGTCGGGCAACCAATCCAACGGAGCCGTGCTGCCCACGCGCGGATCATCAGATTCGATGCCGTCCCTCAGCGCACGCACGTACGCACGGTCCTGCTCGATCCGGACCGACATGTGCTCATGTCCACCGACCGATCCATGACCGGGAATGACGACGTCGACGGCGTCGACCAGAGACCCGAACCGCCCCAGCGCGGTGAGATAGTCCTCATCCGGGTTCGTAGCTTCGAGGTCGAGGAACGGCATCAGGATGTCTGAGAGCATGTCACCGGCGACGAGGACCCTGCGCTCCTCGATCAGCAGGGCCGCATGGCCTTGGGCATGCGCCCGGTGTTCGAGGATTCGCACTGTGGGGCCATCCCAGGGGATCCATGTGGCCCCGGCCGACAGACCGCTGACGAGACCGAGAAGATCCGTCGGGATGTCGTCGGCATACTCCGGAGGCAACATATCTGCGACCCGGGTTCCCCAATCGGCGGTCGACAGCAATCCTCTCAGCGCAGCGGCGCAACCGGCTGTGCCGTATCGAGGCACTTCGCCGAAACGCGCGTGCCAGAGCACGTGGTCCCAGTCTGGGTGAGTGGAGAAACCTGCCACAACGGGCTGGCCTAACTCGTGAAGGTCATCCGCGATGGAGATCATCTCGTGCTCGGTTATTCCGGGGTCGATGAGCAACACCCCCTTCCGGCCTCGCACGAGCGTGCAATTGCTCTGGATGAACTCGCTTTCATGCACGAACACACCATCGGCCACCTGCTTCAGCATCAGACGCCTTCCTTCGCGCGCTCAGTGCTGCCCTGACTGTTTGTCTGAGTACTCCGATCCGTCCCCTGCGTGGCGTCGTCCTGCATGATTGTGCGGTTCATTTGTTCTCTCCTGTTCTGACAAGGATGGGTAGTGAGCTAGGTATTCAGCCGAGCGCCATGGCGGCCACTGCGAGGGTGCAGATCCCGATACCCGCTCGTTGGCTTACGGCGATCCGCTCGCCGAGAAATAGGGCCGCAAGCAACACCGTGATGGCCGGGTAGAGGGAGGCAAGGACGCCGGCGATGCCGAGACCGGTCGATTGAGTAGCGACCATGAAGGCGAGGGTGCCGACAGCGCCGAGCACACCGGAAGCACTGCCCCAGCCGAGAACGCGAGGCGAGGGACGCCAGTCCTGACGCAAGCCAGCGGCCGCCATAAATATCAGGACTGCTCCGAACGATTGGTTGGCGACAAGCGGCAGCAGCCCGGCACCAGCGGAAACCTGAGCGAGGGCGACGAAAAGAACACCGAACCCCACACCCGCGATAGCACCGTCGACAAACGCTAATCGTGAGTTCGACGACCGATCACCACTTGGAGTGCGGGACACCAACCAAATGCCCGGCAGCGCGGCGACAATACCGAACCAGACAAGCGAACCGGGCCATTCGCCGAAGGCTGCGCCGGCGAGCACGGTCAGAACGGCGGCTCCGACGGCCGAGGTAGGCGCAACGAGGCCCATTCGGCCGCGGGCAAATCCGCGGTAGAGGGAGATGCTGCCTGTTGCCGAGCCGGCTCCTGCCAGGAGTGCCCAGACGAAGTCCGTCGCGCTCGGGCTACCCGGCAGCATGAGCCCAGCGACGAGCATCACGAGAGCTCCAGCACACTGCCCGACCAGCGCAACCTGCCATGACGAGTACCGGCGCGAACCGACGCCGCCGAGAAAGTCCGAGGCGCCGTACGCGATTGCCGAAGCGAGCGCCAGGAAGAAGCCGATGTTCATGGCATCGAGTCTGATGCGCATGCGGACTGGTCAAAAGGTCCGCCTACCGACCGCAAGAGTGGACCATTTGATGTAATAGTGGCATGACAGTGAAGTGGGTGCGCGGTGGCCCCGATCTGCTCGTGATCCTGGACCGCGAGAACGGGCCGCTGGGGATTCAGATCCAAAACCAGCTGAGGGCGGCGATACGCGACCAACGACTCGCCGCAGGCGAACGCCTACCGTCGACTCGGCATTTGGCCGAGGTGCTCGGAGTCTCTCGCGGCACCGTCGTTGACGTGTACGAGCAGTTGGTGGCGGAGGGGTACGTCGATTCAGCGGTCGGCTCAGGTACACGCGTAGCCGTCATATCCTCGACCGTCGCGCCTGCCCCACCAGCCCCAAGCGCGGTTCCGGTCCCGGCGTCATCATCCCGCCTGCTTGAGGTCGATTTCGAATACGGCATACCCGATCTCGGCACGGTACCGCTCGTGGACTGGAGCTGGGCGATGTCGGAAGCGACGCGAACGCTTCCGACCGCCCAATTGGGTGACGAAGACCTGGCGGGGTCGAGGCACCTTCGAGAGGTTGTGACCGCATACCATCGCCGCGCCCGATCCGGCTCCGCGGCCGCTGACGATGCCGTGATCGTGTCCGGCTTCCGCCAGGGACTGACATTCGCCCTCGCGACACTGGCACAGCACGGCATCCATCGCATCGGTCTGGAAGACCCCGGTCCGCGCGAGCACGACCTGATCGCCCGTCGTGCCGGCCTGGACGCCGTGCCAATTCCAGTCGACAATCAGGGCCTCGATGTGGACCGGCTGCGAGAGTCAGGGGCACGGGCGGTCTTGCTGACACCGGCACACCAGTGCCCAACAGGTGTCGCACTTGGGCCATCGCGGCGACGGGACCTAGTTGCGTGGGCTGACCAGGTTGATGGGGTGATCCTCGAAGACGACTACGACGCCGAATTCAGGTATGACCGTCAACCTGTCGGCTCGCTGCAAGGCCTGAACTCCACTCGCGTGATCGCTTTGGGGTCGGTCAGTAAAACGCTCGCCCCCGCGATGCGGCTGGGTTGGGTGCTCGCCCCTCCGCAGTTCATAGGCAGCATCATCGAGGAGAAGCGGCTCAGCAGTCGCGGCGCTCCCGGCTTGGATCAGGAGGCGCTGGCACTGCTCATGGAGACGGGTCGCTTCGACCGCCACCTGCGGCGTGTGAGGGAAATGTATCGCGCGCGCCGGGATGTCCTCGCCGTCGAAGTGGAGCTCGCTTTCGGACCGGGACGGCTACGCGGCCTCGCCGCCGGGTGCCACGCCATGCTGCACCTGCCCGACGGCTCATCGGAGCGCGCCGTCGTCGCTACAGCAGCGACCATGGGCGTCCGCGTAAGCCCACTCAGTGACTACCGAATCCCGACCGCGGGCCCCGGAAAACAACCGCTTCCTTACCCTCCGGCTCTGGTTCTCGGCTTCGGCAACATCGACGAGTACCAGATCCGCCGAGGAATCCGCGCACTCGCAATTGCCGTGAGCCGTTCGGCGCTGCGGTGAACTGTCTCCCGGAGCGAATCGCGCCGCTCACGGCACACCGGGCGGGGCGGCCGTGCGGTTGGCTACGCGTCTGCTCTGCACACGCGCTGTCGTACTTGTAGTGGTACGTGCCGAACCCGATCGTGCTTAGAATTCATAGCTTGGCTGATGACTGCTTATTCGCTGCATCATCTCGATCAGCGATTCGACGTCCTCGGCGGCCGGCTCGTTGTTCGGGAAGCGATGTCGTTCTAACGGAGTGGTCGTCCTGATCGGTCATTCGCTGCTCTCTGATGCCCGGCCCGCCAGCTCCCGAGCTACTGCTCGTCAAGCCGCGAAGCAACCTCGGGCGGGAAACCACCTGTGGCGATCGGACCCCACCGTGTGGGTGTGATCCGAATCAAAGACTTGTCCTGAATGGCCATGGCCGCGCGGTACTCATCCCAGTCCGGGTGCTCGCCAGCGATGCACCGAAAGTAGTCGACCAGTCCGTCAGCGGCTTCAGGCATGTGCAGCACCTCAGCATCTCCGTCGACCTGCACCCACGGGCCGTCCCATTCGTCGGAGAAGACCACGACCGAAGTGTGAGAATGTCGGTCGGCATTGCGGGTCTTGCTGCGGGCCGGGTATGTGGAAATCACGATCCGGCCGTCGGCGTCGACGCCTCCGGTGACCGGAGACATTTGTGGTCGGCCGTCCGCACGAGTTGTGGCGAGGAGCATGCGGTGGCGTGGTCGGACGAAGTCAAGAACTTCGTCGCGGCCGACGTGGGTTGAGGTTGCGATCGTTCGAGCCATTCCCCGACTATATCCGCGGTGCGAGTGATGCCCGAACAAGCCATTGGTCAGCGAAGTTTCATCGGCACACGATGTCCGCCAGGAGCCACGGCGACGCCGTCCACACACGACCTCGTCACGTCATTCCGTCTCAAGCTAGTGAATAAGCGCCTTGAGCAGGATCATCGCGATGCCGAGTGTTGCCGTTCCCAGGCTGCCGAGAATGCGGACAGTCCACGCGCTGCCACGCAACGCGAAAGCGCGGTAGCCGAGCGCGCCGAGAATCACCACGCCCACCCAGAGCGCCAGCCAGATCGCCAGGGCGTCCGGGATGACCCGAAGGGCACCGATCAACAGGAGGACACAGGGAATCAACGCAGAGGTCAAAAAGCCCACCGAACGACGAAGAGACCGCTTGAACGCCGTCCCAAGCGCTATGTCCTTTCCCTCCATCACGGCGTGTCCCGCCACCGTGCCGGCATACACATGCGCCACCCAGAACACGATCACCGTTCCAAGAACGCTGAGGAAGGTCGCCCATGAGGAGGCGCCGTAAGTCCCTGAGACGACAATCATTCCGCTGACCAGGAGCGTCCCGTATACCGATTCTTCGGTAACGAAGCTGTTGCGCGGGTCTTGCTCTGTGCTCGAGCCCGGAGGTGAAAGCTTGCTCATCGGGCGCTCGCTTCGGCACTGGCCTCACTCAGGTGCTCACGACGGTGTGCAGCATGCCGGTGCGGCACGGAGGAGCCTGCACGTCGTACAAACCTGCCCAACCCAGTCAATTCGCGATCAACGGGCGCACTCCGCCTCGCACAGCGAGGAGCCCATTCGACCAATTCCTCTGGCGTGAGTACATGAAATGACCCGATCACGGTGCCTCCGTCTCACGGCACAGTCTGGCACTCTCGGTCGGTGAGAGCCAGAGCTGTGAATCGTATGGTCAGGCCGCAGCCTGACGATGCGGGGTTCCATCCCCATCCCTGCACGGCCGGCGGTCCTCGACGTTTATCCTCCAGTCCGGATGATGCACTCCCCCGTCTTCCGCTCTAACGTCGCCTCAGAGCGGGCACCAATCGGGTTCGACCACGGCGCTCGATAGCTCAGACCGCAGAAGGAGAAACAAGTGAGCGATCTCACCGCCACACCGCTGGATGCCCACGCCGGATCTGCTGGATTCCGCGAGCGCCGTGCGAACGGACGCGCGGCGCGGGAACGCTCACCCAGATCGAGCCACGGGAGTTGGGAGCCTTCCGCACAGCGCGTCGATCCGATCTCCCTGTTGGAAGAGCAGGCAAGCGCCCGGATACCTGAACTCATTCCCGTCCGCCACGCACGCATGATGGTCTCGCCCTTCACCTTCTACCGCGGTGCAGCCCTCCTGATGGCAGCCGACCTGGCCACTGCACCGACGAGCGGGCTCACCGTCCAACTGTGCGGCGACGCGCACCTGTCGAACTTTGGACTGTTCGGAACTCCGGAGCGCCGACTCACGTTCGACATCAACGACTTCGATGAAACCCTTCCGGGTCCATTCGAGTGGGACGTGAAGCGACTCGTCTCCAGCATCGAGGTAGCTGGCCGACACCGCGGTTTCACTGACGACGAGCGGCGCGCAATGCTCCTGGCCGCCACGCGGGGATACCGAAAGCACATGCTCGACTTGGCCGCGGCATCCGCCATAGATGCTTGGTACAACACCTTCGACGTGGAGCAGGCGCAATCGTGGTTGCGCGATGAACGCAAAGCATCGCGTGCAGGGAAGAGGCAGGTAGAAGGCTTCGACACGGTCGTGGCAAAAGCGCGCACCAGGGACCGGATGAAGGCGTTCTCCAAGCTCGTCGCCAGGGTGGACGGGAAACTGCGGATCATCGCTGACCCGCCACTCATCGTGCCGGTCGAAGACGTCGTCGGCGACGAGCGAAGTGCGGAGGAAACTGAGGCGTTAATGCGTTTGCTGCTCGCGCAATACCAGACCACACTTCTCACAGAGCGCCATCCCCTGTCGGAATACACGTACGTGCACATGGCGCGGAAGGTGGTCGGCGTCGGAAGCGTCGGCACCCGGGCATGGATTCTCCTTCTGACCGGACGCGACGACGCCGATCCGTTATTGCTGCAGGCGAAGGAGGCACAGGCATCCGTTCTGGAACGTTTTCTCCCGCCCAGCCGCTACACCAGCCACGGCGAGCGGGTGGTGCGCGGTCAACGTTTGATGCAGGCTGCAAGCGACACTTTCCTCGGGTGGCAGAGCGCCACTGGGGACGGCGGCGTGAAGCGCGACTTCTACCTGCGTCAGCTTCACGACTGGAAGGGGTCCATCGATCCCGAGGTCATGGTGCCTAAAGGTGCGATGCTCTATGCGCGGATGTGTGGCGAGACTCTCGCACGCGCGCACGCACGGTCGGGCGACCGCGTTGAAATCGCGGCCTACCTGGGCAGGTCAGCCGCATTCGACGAGGCGATCGCGGACTTCGCCGAAAGATACGCCGATCAGAACGATGCCGACTATCGCTCCTTCGTTGACGCCATCCATTCGGGGCGCCTCAAGGCTGCCGAGGTCTGACCAAAAGCAGGATCGCGATGGATGTGGCGCGGACATTCCCGCCCGCCAGAGCAACAACTCAGTCTCTCTACGACCAACCTCGGACGAGCGATGGTCCCTGAAACACCGATTCCAATAACCCGCCCTGCGGTGAGGGCAGGTAAGCCGCCTTGGGGCCAGTAAGCCATGCTGTCTCGCTGGGTTTCATCGCCTTGGTGCCGACTCCTAACTCGGACTCAACGGTCAACTCACCACTCTTGACCTGCGCCTGTAGGGGCGGGGATCCGCCGGATGAGTCGCGAACGGAAAACGCCGTGAGAAAGCACCCGGCGGTGCCCCGCGCGAGAGGACTGAACGCGTTGGTCAGCCTCGGACGCTGTATCGGTGTTCGGGACGGCCCGTCGATCCGTAGCGGAGGGTCACTTCCACGTCACCGCGGGTTGCCAAGACGGCGAGGTGCCTCTGCGCCGTCGCCCGAGACAGACCGGCGCGGCCGGCAATCGCGCTCGCGGACGTTTCACCGTCCTGCAGCAAGTCGATAATCAGCTTCTCGGTTGTGGAACGTGACACGGATGCCACTCCACCAACCCGACCGTGCATCACCCGCTGAGCCTTTTCGATAGCCGCCTGGTCGAGCTGGCGGTCTTCCGGAGCAAGGTTGCGGAACCGGCGGTATGCCTCCAGCTGGTCGCTCAGCCGTGTGGGTTCAAACGGTTTGATGAGGTAGTCCAACGCGCCTGCGCGGAGCGCACGGCGGACGGTCGCACCATCTGACGCCGCACTGATCACAATCGCGTCAACGTCGATCTCGGCGACGAAGGCGATCCCGTCGCCGTCGGGAAGATAGACGTCGCAGATGACGAGATCAGGCTGTAAATCGCGCACCGCCGCGCGCGCGGCGCGCACTCCTCGAACAGGCTCGAGGGCGGTGTAGCCGGGGCGCGCAGCCACGATATCTCGATGGAGTCCGCCGACGTGGAAGTCGTCGTCGACAATGAGCACGGAAATTGTTTCGGTCATCGGTCTTCTCCTCGTTCTGGATGGGCCGGCGGCCGCATGACCCCGGGCAGACGGGCGCAGAACACGGCACCGCTTCCTTCGCGGCCACCAGCGTCGGCCAGCCACACCTCGCCGCCGAGACGCGCCGCGACGTCGCGGACGAGCGGCAAACCAATGCCCCGCCCATGCACAGCGTCCGGGTCCAGCTCTTTTCGCCGCATCTCACCGAACACCTGGGCACCGTCGGGCACACCCTGCCCGGAGTCGGACACGGTCATACCGAGTGTGTCGCCGTCGTCGAGCAGTTCCACGTCAACCCAACGCGGCTGCTTCCCGTAGACGGCCGCTCTGACTGCGTTGTCGACGAGGTTGGCGAGCACCGTGGCCACCTCTTCGGGCGCAGAGACGACTCCGCGCACCAGCGAGTCCGAACCCACCGTCAGCAGCACGCCACGCTCACCGGCCTGCGCGGACTTGGCTTCCACCAGTGACAAAAGAAATGGCTCGGTCAGATGCCCACCGGCTGCCGGAATATCAGCGGAGCGTGACGCATCCAGCACGTCGTCGAGATAGTCTCGTGCGTCGGGCACGCGGCCCGCGTCCATCAGCCCGGCCGCGACATGCAGGCGGTTCGCAAACTCGTGGCGCTGCACCCGAAGCGCGTCGGTCATCGACGCAACGGATTCCAGGCGATCCGTGAGGGTCACGACGTCGGTACGGTCGCGAATCACCGCGATCATGCCGAGGTCCCGATTCGGGCGGGACACCGGGTGGGTATCGATGAAAACGACATGGTCGGCGAGCACGACTGGTTCATCCGCGTCCGATCCCCGTCGCCCCCTGGACGGGCTCTTCGGCTCACCGGCCAGTGCCGCGATCACCGGACCAGGCAGCGCGAGGTCGTGGATGCGGCGCCCAACCAGGTCGGAAATGCCGAGCAATCGCGCGGCCGTCGTGTTGGCGACGGTCACCACGCCGTCCGGTCCCCAGGCGAGCACCCCATCGCCTACCCCGTCGAGCACCGCTGCCTGATTCTGTATCAGGGCGGACATCTCCTCGGGCTGAAGGCCGAGGGTGAGGCGCTCGAGGCGGCGCCTGAGGACGATCGAGACCACCGCGCCGAGGGCAAGGGCAGCTGTGGCGGCCAGCGCAACGCCCCCAAGGAGGAGGGGAAGCTCTTTGAAGACACTGCTCGGGGCGAACCCGACGCTCACCTCGCCCACCGGCTCATCGGTATCGGGGTCGCGGACAGGAACCTTGGCGCGAGCAGACTCGCCGAGAGTGCCCGATTCCCACGACACCGTCTCACGTCCGGCCAGCGCCTCGGCAAATCCTGTGCTCACCTCCGCCCCGAGCATTTGCGGGTCGGGGTGTGCGAGGCGTATCCCGTGATCGTCCGTGATCACGATGAACAGCGCGCCGGTGTTGGCCTCGGCCGCCGCCGCGAGAACGGAGAGCGGTCCTCCACGAAGACTCGCATTCGACGGCGTACCGATGTCAGCAGAAGCTCGGGCGACGCCGGCGCGCGCATCGGAGTCGGCGGCGACCGTGCGTGCGATCGACAGTGCTGAAGTTTCGGCCTCAGCCCGTAACTGTTGAACGCCGATAGAGACGAAGACGCCGGTGCAGATCGCGACGATGCCGGTAACGCATGCGAGCTGCCACAGGAGCATCTGCGTCGAGAACCGCATCTCTGCCTCCGATCGACGCATGAGCAAAATGCGCACAACTAACGATACGCGCAATACGTGCAAGAAAGCGCGATACGGGTTGCCGCCCCTTCGGTCTGCCTAAGCTTCACATCCATCGTCATACGCCTCGGCAGCGACCCCCGAGCGGGACTTCCTGACCTGGCCGCACCTCTAAACAAAGACAAAGGAGTCGATGTGCTCGTCGTTCTCGGATTCACCATGATCCTCACCTTCATGGTGCTCATCATGACCAGACGGCTCACGCCGATGGTCGCTCTTATCCTCGTTCCCACGATCTTTGGCCTCTTCGCCGGCGCCGGTCTGGGTCTCGGCGACATGATCATCGAGTCGATCGGTGATCTGGCTCCAACAGCGGCGCTGCTCATGTTCGCGATCATGTTCTTCGGCATCATGATCGACGTCGGGCTGTTCGATCCCCTCATCCGTTCCATCACCCGCTTCCTGGGCAACGACCCGGCGAAGGTCGTTCTGGGCACGGCGATCCTGGCCGGCGCGGTGTCACTAGACGGCGACGGTTCGACGACGTTCATCATCACGACGTCCGCGATGCTGCCGATTTACCTGCGTCTGGGAATGAGCCCAGTCGTGCTCACCTGTGTTGCGGGCCTTATGAACGGCACACTCAACATCGTGCCGTGGGGCGGCCCCACCGTTCGGGCCGCTTCGGCGCTGGGCGTTTCTCCGACCGACATCTTCGTACCGATGCTGCCCTCACTCGCGACGGGCCTCATCATTGCGCTGGCGTTCGCCTGGTTCCTGGGTCTGGCCGAGCGCAAGCGCATCGGCTCGCTCGAGTATTCGCCGGCTGCACTGGCGGACGCCACACCGACAGCGTCGCCGGGTTTCTGGCGCGGGCTCTTCGGCGGCAACCGAGTCGTGCGCGGCACAGACGTCAGGCCCGGAGCAGCGGCAACGCTTTCCACAACCGGCATCGTGACTGTGCGCCCGGGGCAGCGCCTTCCGGCAGGGCCCATAGCCCTGGCCGAGCAGAAGTTGCTCGAGGTCGACGACCACGACACGATGATGGCCGACACAATGCTGAGCGCGGATCGGCCGACACTGCGGCCCAAGCTGATCTGGGTGAACTTCGGGCTGACCGTGGCGGTTATGGTGCTGCTCGTGCTCGATGTCATGCCGCTGGCTTACATCTTCATGGTCGGCACGGGCGTGGCCCTCATGGTCAACTTCCCCAAGCTCCGCAGCCAAGCAGACGAGATAGTCGCTCACGCCCCGAGCATCGTCGGCGTCGTTTCCATGGTGCTCGCCGCGGGCGTCCTGGTCGGTGTGCTGAACGGTACTGGGATGGTTACGGCCATGGCCGACTGGGTTGTGAACGTCGTGCCGGCGTCGATGGGTGAATACCTGGCTGTCATCACCGGAGTGCTCTCTATTCCGATGACCTTCTTCATGTCAAACGACGCGTTTTACTTCGGTATTCTTCCTGTGCTGGCCGAGAGTGCGGCGACCTACGGCATCGACCCGGTGGAGATGGCCCGCGCGTCGATCATCGGTCAGCCCGTCCACCTGCAAAGCCCTCTGGTACCAGCCATTCTTCTGCTCGTCTCTCTCGCAGGCGTCAACCTCGGCGACCACCACAAGAAGGTGCTCTGGCGAGCATGCGTGGTCTCTTTAGTGATGCTGCTTGTCGGCGTGCTTGTCGGCGCCGTCCCGTTTGGCTAAGCGCAGATCAAATCCACAGGTGCTCGTACTGGAGGCGGCGCGGAGGAATGTGGATGGGCATCCTCACCACGCGCGGCGATCTCCTGCGCGAGCACTGTCGAGGAAGCCGACCCCGGATGAATCGACCCTGAGCTCCCGATCAGTCGGTCTTCGACCGTTGTCTATACCCTCCTCCTCGAAGGCCCGTCGGCACCCCGCAACGCGTTCAGCGACATCCGGCGGCCCAACGACGAGAGGGCGCCGTCGCCCGCGTTCGAGGAGATGCTGGCCACGGCGCAACCGCCCTCAACGTTTCCACCCCCCTCAGCGGGAAGGACGGGCACTCGCGTGATGTCATCGATGGCCAGCGGCAGGGCGCTTAGGGGTCGACCGCTCGCGCTACTGCGGTATCAGCCAGACGTATCCGAACGGTTTCAGCTCGATACCGTTCGACGAACGGCCCGAGATCACGTCCGTTCCCGCCAATGACGGCAACGAGACGGTCTCATCGCTGACATTGATAGCGGCGATCACCTCATTCGGCGTTCCCGCTGCACGGCGGACGACGAAGACCCGGGGGTCAAGAACTTCGATTTGTTGATCGGCGAAGGGTGAGAACGCGGGCAACTCTCGACGCAGCTCAAGCAAGGTTCTCAGTCCTTCGAGCATCCCCGATCGACGCGGCGACGACTCGAGTTCTTTCGCGAGCCGGTCGGCGTCGAGCACTTCGCGGTTGATCCGCCGTGAGATGTCGCTCGCCTCCATACCGGCACGATCCTGGCCCGAGCCAAGGAGCGAGTGGTAGTAGATCGCGGGAACGCCGATGAGTGACAAGAGAATGGCATGCGCCGCCAGTCCCCGAACGACAGCAGCTGCATCCGGGTCCTCATCGTTCGGGTCCACCAATGCGTCCAGAAAATTGGTGTTGAGCTCGTACACGTCCTCCGTACCATCCGGATGCCGGGCCATCGACACCCGCCCCCCGCGGGCGACCGTACGCTCGACCAGGAGAGCACGGTCCTCGTCGGTCAAGAGGCCTCGGGTGGGACGAATTCCGATTCCGTCGTGACTCGCGAGGAAATTGAACCAGGTGGCAGTGTCGCTCACCGGGCCGATCGTGCTTGCCCAGTCCGAGAGCGCCGTGGCGCTGCCGGTCACGAATGCGTGCAGCACCAGCGGAGGCAGCGCGAATTGGTAAACCATGTGTGCCTCGTCCGACCCGTTGCCGAAGTACGTGATGTTATCCGCGTGCGGAACATTCGTCTCGGTCAAGAGCAGCGTTCCAGGCGCGAGTTCATCGACGAGGATCCGCCACAGTCGAATGATGGCATGGGTTTGTCGCAGGTGGATGCCGGTGCTGCCGGACTCTTTCCACAGGAAGCCAATGGCGTCGAGGCGCACCGTGGTTGCGCCGCGCGACAAGTATCCGAGCAGAACGTCGGTAAGCTCCAGGAGCACTGCTGGAGTCCTCGGGTCGACATCCACCTGGTCAGGTCCGAACGTCGTCCATGCCCGGGCGACCGTCCCGTCTGGGCGCTCGTACTCGTGGACGAGCGGTGCCATCCGGGGGCGCACGACACGGGAGATGTCGAAGTCATGACCGGGCTCGAGGAAGTAGCCGGCGTACCGCGGATCGCCTGCGAGCCATCCTTGGAACCATGGGCTCGAGGTGGAAAGGTGGTTGGCAACGAAGTCGAGCGCCAGCGCATGGTCTGCGCGGAGGTCCGCAATGTCGTCCCACGAGCCGAGCTCCGGGTTGACCTCCCGGTGGTCTACGACCCCGAACCCGTCGTCTGAGGTCCACGGGTAGATCGGGAGCAGATGGACGTCGGTGACGGCATCCCGGACGTGATCCCTGAGGACCGATGCGAGCGTATGCAGTGGTGTCTCACCCTCTCGCCGGAACGCATCGCCATAGGTGATGAGGTAGGCAGAACCCTCGTCGGGGCGTTCCCTGTCCGCAGGGCCCAGCTCCGGAGCCCAGCGATGTGCGAGATCGAGGAGTGCATCGAGCACCTCGTCGGCGCGCCCCGCGTAAAGCTCAGCGACGAGCGGGCTGAGCCGGCTCCTCAAGTGGTCGAAGTCGACATGAGTCATCGCGTTGGCTCCTTCAGCAGTTGGCGGACCAGATCCAGCCCGTGATCGTCAAGTTCGGAGATCCGGTCCGAGAAGCCGCGCAAACCCGGCGCAGCAAGGACAATGTCGGCCCACTCGTCGCGGAGCGCGAAGGAGGGGCGGGCGACGAGACAATCGGGGTCGGTCGTCCATAGGCGTCCGTGTTGCCAAGCCCGGGCCTCAAGCGACATCCGCCCTCGAAGCCCCTGGGAGCCGTCCTCGCCACCCTCGTGAAATGTGTCCGGTGAGACACGCATGGCGTCGACCAAACCGACACTGGGAAGCATCGGAGCACCGCAACCCAAGAGGTAGGCGTCCTCACCCATGATTTCGCGCACGAGTGCGAGCCCGGAACGGTATGCGGCTATTGCCGTGACGTCTTCCTTGTACCGGCGCGCAGGTACGGCGCCGGAGTACAGGAAATCGAGTTTGAGGTAGTCGACCCCGAGGTCTCGCAGACCGGAAAACACCTCCGTGAGGTACGTACGCACGTCAGGGTGCGTGAGGTCCAGGCCGACGAGGTCATCGCCCCAGTTGTAGCCTGCGGGCCCGGTCAGCCAATTTGGATGCCGCTGCGCGAGGTCCGAGTGCGAGCCAACCGAGAACGGCGCCAACCAGACGCCCGCCCGTCGCCCGCTGTCGCGGATCGTCGCGACGGAGTCGGCGAGCGACCCGAACCGGGGGCTTGGCTTTGTCCACTCCCCCGTGCCGAGGCTCCACCCATCGTCGATCTGGACGACGTCGACCGGCAGCCTCCGGTCATCGATGGCCTGCAGATTCTCGAGGACGTCCGCCGCAGTGACGTCCTCGAAGTAGCGGTACCACGTGCACCACACTTGAGGCGCAGATGTCTCGATGCGGGCTCCGTTCGCCCTGCCGAAGCGGTCTCCGAAGCTCGTGAGCGCCGGGTGCGGGTTCTCGACTTTAGCCGGGGATGCATCCGGTACTGTCCATTGCTCGACTGGTTTGTCGGTTTCCACGATGACGCGATCACCGCGCCACACGGCACGGATTGATGGCACGTCGACCGAGGCGTCCAGCGTGCCGTAGACGCGTGCCGCCGCACCATCTCCCGGGTCGACGACGAGGAGGCCTTCTCCCTGCACTCCTTGCTCGAGCAGGGTGGTTCCCGGGCGAAACCGCATGAGGTGCTGCCACCCCTCGGCGGGACGCTGGAGCGCGTCGCTTTGCCGATACCAGGTCGTGGGGCTCCAGCTTTGCCATCCCTCGGTGTAGACCGCAGCCGCCGCAGCGACCGGTATCTCGTCGATGATGTTCATGCGGCGTTCCTCCGGACGGTTGCGGGGGTGAGATCAAGGTCGACGGGGTGCACAGGTGAACCGTTTGCCTGGGCGGAGGCTGTCGCGGCGAGGCCGATTCGTACGGATGCGGCTACGTGAGCTGCAGAGTTCTCCGGTTCGCGGTCGTCCTCGATGGCACTGAGGAGTTCGCCCATCGCGCCAGCGAAACCGTCGGTGAACCACTGGCCCTCTAGAGCGAAGCGGGTGCGAGTCTCGCCGCGGTCGAGTTCGACGAAGTCGCTGCCCAGCAGCACGCTGCCTCGGATGGTTCCCTCGGTGCCGTGGATCCAAAAGGGGCAACCGCCGGCATTGGTCTGAGCGTTTCCGACGATGCGGAGTGAGGCGCTGGCGCCCGTTGAGAGTGACAATTGCAGGGCCGCATGCCATGGGTTGCGAGCCGCTTCAGGTTGACCGGGAACGCGCGAGTCCTGTGCCGTCACCGACGTCACCTGAGAGCCTTCGAGCCAGCAACGGGTGATGTCGATCCAGTGCACGAGGTAGTCCGACAGGAGCATGTGGGGCATCTCATCGAACGCAGTGCCGGCGAGTGGCGGCAACGGTTTGTCGTGCAGATGCGTCACTCCGACGACGTCTCCGATGCGGCCGTCGCGGATGAGCAAGGTGGCAAGCCGCCAGGCAGGCGCCCATCGAGCGTTCTGGTTCACTGCAACGCGCAGACCGCGCTCGCGAGCGACACCGAGAATGTCGAACAACCGGGGAAGCTCCGCCTCTTCGATGCTCAGCGGCTTCTGTGCAAGGACATGCTTGCCATTGACGACAGCGGCCTCGATGAGGTCGAGTCGCCCGGTCGGCCCGGTGGCGAGGTCCACGACCTCGATCTCAGGATCTCTGAGGAGTTCCGTCACCGTGTCGTAGACAGTTTCGACTCCGAAGCGGGTCGCCAGTTCCTGCGCGGGTCCCGGTGTCCGCGAAGCGACGGCGGTGACCCGGATCCCCCAGGCGGCGTACGCGGGGAGGTGTGCGCTCCCAGCGATCGCCCCTGCGCCGATGAGGCCGACGCGCAGCCGGGAAGCAGGAACCTGCGGCCGGTAGTCGGGCAGTTCGATCATCGTGTGTTCTCCGGCGCGGCGTCGAAGCGAAGGATTGCTTGCAGGATCGCGGAGTCACCCGCGTCCAGGCGCGTGAAGATGTCGGAGACGTCAACGGCATCCACGACGTCGCTGATCAGCTCACCTGCGTCAATCGCTCCGGAGAGCATGAGCTCCATGACCGTGCGAACCAGCCGCGGTTGGTCCCATTTGCCCCCAAGGCCAACTGGCACGCCGGAAATCTGGCTCGCGACGAGGCGCACGCGATTGTGGTGGAACTCTTCCCCGAGGCGCAGGTTGGACGCGCCGCCTTGATAGAAGCCGGATGCGGCGACCAGGCCCTCGACAACGACAGACCGTACGGCCTCGTGTAACGCCCGGTCTATACCTGACAGCTCGATGGCGCTGTCCGCCCCTCCACCGGTCGCTTCCCGGATGTATGCACCCGCGCCGCCCTCGCGGAGAGCATCGACTGTATCGACCGCACCGAACGCCGCGGCCTTCTCGAGCCGCCCCTTGACGGCGTCGACAGCGAGCACGCGAGCCCCGGACAATGTTGCAAGCCGGGTGGCGAGCAGACCGATGACCCCTTGACCAAAGATCGCGACACGCTCACCCAGCCGAACGTCGGCCGCGAGAACGGCGTTGAGCGCGATCGAGGCGACACGCGCGAAGGTGCCGAGGATTGGGTCGGCACCAGGAGGCATCCGTCGCCAGTCGAGTGCACCTGCCGGCAGCACGGCTTCGCTGCGGTGTCCCCAGATTCCGTGCACGATGTCGCCGACTCCCAGCGTCGAGACGTCGCCTGCGACCTCCACAACCTGCCCGACCTCCGAGTAACCCCAGCCTTGCACCGGGTATACGAAGCTCGGCTGGCCGGGAACGAACAGCCGCCGCTCGCTGTCCCACGTCGCGTTGAGGTACGGGTTTGTTCCCCGGTATGCGGTGAGCTCAGTGCCCGCGGAGATGCCCGAGTACCACGTGGCAACCCGTACCGTGCCTGGGACGAGTGTCGCGGCATCGATCTCGACGAGTTCAACGTTGCCGGGCTCGGTGAACTGAACGATTTGAGGCACGGAGGTGCACTCCTTCCGTTTTGCGAAGGTTGTGTTGCGAAACCGAAAGGATCAGCCCTTTTCGGCACCAGCCGTGAGCCCGCCAACGAGGAGACGCTCCGAAGCGAAGAAAAGAACGATGATGGGCAAAGTGATGATGACGGAGCCAGCCATGAGTACCGTCGTCGGGACCTCGATGCTTCCCGAGAGCTGCGAGAGGCCGAGTGAGACGGTCCACGAGTCGCGCTTCTCCACGAGGAAGAGCAGAGCGAAGAGGAACTCGTTCCAGGCAATCATGAAGATGAACAAGCCGTTGGAGACGACAGCAGGCATGGCAAGTGGAAGACTGATCTTCCACATCGTTTGCAGGCGCCCACAGCCGTCGATCGCGGCGGCCTCCTCGAGCGAGACCGGAACCGTCGCGAAATAGTTCCGCAGAGTGTAGATCGAGACAGCCGCGACCTGCGAGACATACACGATGATCAGCGCGACCAGCGATCCGCGCAGTCCGACCTGCGTGAAGAAGACGAAGAGCGGCACGGCGAGCAGGATGGCAGGGAAGAAATACACCGCAAGGAAGAGGCCGGACACCTGGCGACGACCGAAGAACTGCAGGCGGCTCACCGCGTAGGCGCCTGGAATTGTGACGAGCAGCGTGAGCAACACGGTGCTGAGCGCCACAAGCAGCGAATTACGCATGAAGATGATGAAGCCTTGACCGCCCTCCGAAACGGGAGTCAGCACATCGACGTACGTGGATAGATTGAATTCGTCGAGCGAAATCCACAGCGCCCCGGGGTTCTGGAGCAGCGAGTCCAGCGACCGAAAGCTCAGCAGCGCCATGTAGTAGAACGGGAACAAGGCGACGATCATCAGCAGGACGATTACGATTGGCTTCAAAACCCTGAAAAGGCGATTCTCGAAGCGGTCGCGGTTGAAGCCCCGGCGCTCGGGACGAGAAAGTGCCGTCTTGTCGAGACCTGTGGCGGTCATGCCTGTTCCTCCTGTCGTCCGAAGAGTCTGAGGTAAACGGTGACGAGAATCGCGAGGATTGCCGCGAGTACGAGCGCCTGCGCCGCAGCAGCTCCGATATCACCTCGTGCTGTCATGTAGTCGAAGACGCGTACGGCAACCACTTGGGTTCCCGCTCCCCCGCCAGTCAGTAGATAGATGTCGTCGAAATTGTTGAACGTCCAGATGAAGCGCAGCACGGTCAGGACAGCAATGGTCGGGACGAGCTGTGGCCACAGGATGTGCGCGAATCGTTGGCTCGGCGTTGCCCCGTCGATTCGGGCCGCCTCGTCCAGCGATTCAGGCACCGCCTGGAGTCGGGCAGTCAGAAAGAGGAAGGCGAACGGGAACGATCGCCACGCCTCGAAGCAGATCACCGTGACGAGGGCGATGGGCACCTGGATCTCGAGTCCGAAGAGGGACACAGGTAACCACCGCTGAGAGAGAAAGGCGACCGGCTCTGACCATCCCAGTACAGTCTGACCAAACCAGTTCACCAGGCCGTACTGCGGGTTGAGGAGCGTCGACCAGACGAAAGTGGCTGCGACGACGGGAGCGACGTAGGGAAGGAGGAGCGACGCGCGGATGATTCCGCGCCCACGGAAAGGCTTGCGCAGGGCGAGCGCGGCGATGAGCCCAATGCCGATGGCGAGACCGGTACCGAATACGGAGTAGACGATCGTGGTCCACAGTGCTTGCAGGAAGCCTGGCGAGGTGAGCACCTCGATGAAGTTTTCGAACGTGTACGAGCCGAACAGGCCGGTCTCACGGATGTTTATGAGTCGGACTTTCTGGAACGCAAGTGCGATGGCCCAGACGATGGGAACGACGACCGCGATCAGGATGATGGCAAGGGTCGGTGCGATCAGCAGCAAACCAGCGCGCCGTTCCTCACGGTTGCGCCGCGAGCGGCCGCGACGAGCGCCAGGCGCCGCGCCTGCCCTGAGATCAGGCCCGTCATTCGGGATGATGGGGGGCCGACCTGAAAGGTCAGCCC
This sequence comes from Mycetocola zhadangensis, assembly GCF_003668565.1. Taxonomy (GTDB): domain Bacteria; phylum Actinomycetota; class Actinomycetes; order Actinomycetales; family Microbacteriaceae; genus Mycetocola_A; species Mycetocola_A zhadangensis. Next base: position 578,855 of record NZ_RCWJ01000001.1, on the reverse strand, counting down.
CTCCTGATAGCTGAGTCACTGGAGCGACTCCTGGACGGCGCGGGCCGTCTCGGCCGCCGTGGTCGCCGCCTGCTCGGCTTCGGCGCCCTGAGTGACTTCATTGACAGCGTTGGCGACGGGCTGCTCGCCCTGAAGTGCTCCCAGTAGGTCTCCCTGGCCCTGGGGGATGCCCCACCGTGCAATGTTCGCCGGGCCGGCGGCAACAGCATCGAGCACCTCGGCCGAGTAGAAGTCCGAAAGAGGAGCCTTCGTGTCGACTCCGGCAGGGAGCGTGGCCCACACATCGGAGTAGCGCGTGGGTTCATCCGGCGTTCCGAAGCGAGCCGGCACCTTGCCCTCCGGTGCAATTGCGATCCAGTCTTCGTAGCCGTCGCTCATCATGAACTTGATGAACTCCTGCGAGCCCGTCGCATTCGCGCCGTCAGTGATGGTCCACGACGTGATCTCGCCAAACTGCGCAGGTTCGTCCGAGTCAGGCCCCGCAATCGAGGTGACGACGCCGGTGTTCTCGGCGAGGAACGCCGGGTTTTCGGCGCACTCCGGGCACGTGGGTTTGGCGTCGTTGCGCAGGCCTGCCATCTCGTCCAGGACGAAGCTCGACCAAATGAACATTGCGGCCTGGCCACCGAAGTACGTGGCACGAGTCGTATCGACGTCCTGGGCACCAGGAACCGAGTAGTTCGAGATGAGGTCGCCGTAGAAGTCAAAGGATTCGACGCACTGCTCGGAGTCGAGTGTGATCTCGGCATCCTCGTCAACGAGCTGGCAGTCATTTCCCAGAGCGATCTGCTCGAACGTCTGCTCGGTGAACGCGTCACCTGGCGCGGTCGCGCCAACGAAACCGGCAAGGTCAGAAGAGTTCAGCGCCTCTGCCGCCTCGAGGATCTTGTCATACGAGTCCGGCGCGTCGAGGCCAGCAGCCTCGAAGAGGTCGGTGCGGTACAGGAGCATCTGAAGCCACGACTCACTGGGAACAGCGAGCTGTGCGTCGCCGTCGGCGGTGAGCTCGAGTGCCTTGTCGGAGAACGTCGACGGGTCGAGGTCCTCGACGACGGCTGAAACGGCCTCGGTGTCGATGAGTTCGCTCGCCGAGAGGGTACGCACCTGTGGGAGGGAGATGCCGCCGATGACATCGGGGAGGTCGCCTGCTGCGGCCGACGACGTGATGAGCTGGGCGAACTGGTCCTCGGCAACCGATACAACTTCCACGTCGATGCCTGACTTCTCTTCGAAGTCCGCGACGATAGCCTCCGTGGCCTCGACGCGGTCGGGCAGATCTTCCTGAACCCAGAATGTAATGCCTTGTTCCTCAGACGTCTCACCGTTCTCAGGCTCCGATGTACAGCCGGCGAGTGTGACCGCTGCTACCGCGGACACTGCCATCATTGTCACTGCTATGGATCGACTCTTCATCGCGCGCCTCCTTGAGCATGATGTACCGCAGGGTAATGCCAGCCGCAGTCGAACGACCGATACGTATAAAAGTTAGGTTCGTTTTGTCTAACTGTCAAGCATAATAAGAACAAAGAGATAGGGGGGGCCGGTGAATGCCCGGACCAGGCGATGTGCTGGCACTCATTCGAGAGCACGGCAAACTTACGCGCGGCGACGTACTCAACCTCACGGGCCTGTCCCGTATGACGGTCTCATCACGCATCGACGCATTGCTCGATGTGGGGCTAATCGTCGAGCGAGGGACTGAACGCGTCACGGGCGGCCGCCCATCCAGACGGCTCGAATTCAACACCTCACACGCCACCATTGTGACGGCCTCGGTCGAGACGACCCACACGACGGTTGCCCTGACAGACTTAGCGGGTCGCGTGCGAGCAGAGGAGCGTGTCGCTGTCGCGGTCGCCGATGGACCCGACGTCGCCCTCAATGCAATAGCCGAGCGTGCACGGTCGCTTCTCGGCGGCGAAGGCGACCGCACCCAGGTAGCAGCCATCGGGATCAGTGTGCCAGGCCCAGTCGACCCTGACACGGGTCGGCCGAGCCAGCCACCCATCATGCCCGGCTGGGACGCCTACCCGGTACCCGAGCACCTCCGCGACGCGCTCGGGGTTCCAGTTCTCGTCGGGAATGACGCTGACGCTGCCGCTCTGGGTGAGCAGCGCACCGCTTACCCTGATTCCCGGTCGCTGTGCTTCATCAAGGTGTCGTCAGGAATCGGCACCGGAATCGTCCTCGGCGGGAACGTTTACAGGGGTACCGATGGCGGCGCCGGCGACATCGGGCACGTCAAGATCGCCGGGTACGAGCACCTACTGTGCCATTGCGGCGCCTACGGATGCCTCGCCGCTGTCGCTTCCGGAGGTGCCGTCGCGCGTGCGCTCACAGAGCTGGGAAAGCCGGCCACATCCGGTTCTGACGTTGGCAAATACCTCGCAGCAGGCGACACCGACGCGGCAAGGTTGACGCAGGAGGCGGGCCGGGTCATCGGCGGAGTCGTCGCGACCGTCGTGTCGCTCCTCAACCCTGCCGAGGTGATTCTCGGGGGCATGCTTTCGTCAGCGCCCCTACTGACCGGTGTGCGCGAGACGCTCTATCCTCGTTCCCTCCCTCGAGCAACCCGGCACCTGAGCGTCAGGCTCGCCACGCTCGGACAACACGGAGCTACCGTCGGCCTCGCGGCCCTCGTCGTGGACCGCGAGTACTCGGCCGCAGCTGTGGACCGCTATTTGAGCAATTGAGGACGGACAGTATGGACTGATTGATTCTCCTCATGTCGACTTCTTCAGTGCACGATCCGACATCGGCGTGGACGCCTAAGCGACCGAAGTGCCAGTCGAACGCGAAGTGCTCACTCTTCACGTTTGCGGGAAGAAACGGGCGACGGACCGTTACCTTCACGAGGTAGGGGGATCTGGGTTCATAGCGCGGCCCGCATACGCAAAAACCCCCGCCGTGGCGAGGGTTTTACTGCTGGGGTACCTGGACTCGAACCAAGAACAAATGAACCAGAATCATCCGTGTTGCCAATTACACCATACCCCAATGGCCGAAAGTGTTACCCCCAGCCGAGAGTCAACTGTAGCCTAACCGCGACCCACTCTCAAATTGAGTCGCGGACGATGGCCGCCGAGACCTGCGCGCCGGCGCCGGCAGCGACGATGAGCTGCTCCGGACCCGGAGGAGTGATGTCTCCAGCGGCATATAAACCAGGAACGCTCGTGCGGCCACCCGCGTCAACCAGGAGCAGTCCGCGCTCGTCTGTGAGGGGCTGGAGGGTATCCAGGTAGCCATGGGTCGCGTGCCACAGCGGGCGCACGAAGCCACCGGTTCGCGGTACCACTGTTCCGTCGACGAGGCGCAGCCCGGTGAGCGCTCCTCGGTCTCCGACAAACTCAGCCACCTCGCGTCGCTCGACAGGAATATTCCGCGCCGCAAGCATCCGCTCGTCGGAATATGTCACTTCACCCACACCGTTGGTGAACACGACGACGTCGTCTGACCACACAGTTGCCAGAAGTGCGCGGTCAGCGAGGTCGTCGCTCTCGCCGATAATGGCGAGCTGCTCCCCCGCCTTTTCGTAACCGTCGCACTCGTAGCAGCTGTGCAGTGCCGTGCCGTAGTAGGCGCGCATGTTGCCGATGGCCGGCAGCGTCTCGGTGAGTCCGGTTGCCACGAGTACCCGTCGCGTGGTGACGTCGCGGTCAGCCGAGCCGCGGATGCCGTCCGCCTCAACCCGAAAGCCCTGATCGAGCGGACTGACCCGGGTGACGGTAGCGAACTGCACCTCGGCGTCGTCGTATCCGGCAACTTCCTCGCGGCCCATCTTCCGCAACTCGAGCGGTGAGACGCCGTCGCGCGTGAGAAACCCGTGCGAGTTCAGGGTGGCTGCGTTCCGCGGACGGTTGCCGTCGAGCACAAGCACCCGCTGGCGGGCGCGCACAAGGTTGAGAGCGGCGGAGAGCCCGGCCGGGCCCCCGCCGATCACGACGACGTCGAAGTCCGTGCTCACGACGCGAGGTGCGCCTTGAGCCGCTCGAGGCGAGCGAGGGCGTCGGCTTTTCCGAGGATCTGCATGGACTCAAAGAGCGGCGGAGACACCCGGCGCCCCGAAACGGCAACGCGGAGCGGCCCGTACGCAATGCGCGGCTTGAGGCCGAGCCCCTCGATGAGCGTCGCGGCGAGGGCGCCCTGGAGCGTCTCGGCGGTCCAGTCGGCGTCGGTCACATCAGTGAGCGACGCGATCGATGCGTCCAGCACCTCAGAGGCGTTCTGCGGGAGGCTCTTCAGCGCGTCGTCCTGATAAGCAAACCCCGTGGCATCCGTGAAGAGGAATCCGAGCATGCCCGGAGCTTCCCCAAGCAAGCCGATGCGCTCCTGAACGAGGGGCGCCGCTTCGGCAAGGATTCGACGCTGGTTTTCGGTCAGCGGTTCGGTGAGGATGCCAGCACTTACGAGATACGGAATCGTGCGCTCAGCGAAGTCATCGGCTGCGAGCAGTCGAATGTGGTCTCCGTTGATGGACTCCGCCTTTTTGAGGTCGAAGCGGGCGGGGCTCGGGTTGACGTTGACGACGTCGAATGCTGCAACCATCTCGTCGAGCGAGAACACGTCACGGTCGGCGGAAAGCCCCCAGCCGAGCAACGCCAGGTAGTTGACCAGGCCCTCGGGGATGAATCCGCGGTCCTTGTGGTGGAACAGGTTCGACTCGGGGTCGCGCTTGGACAGCTTCTTGTTGCCCTCACCCATGACGTAGGGCAGGTGGCCGAAGCGCGGTACGAACGTGGTCAGTCCGATGTCGATGAGAGCGTGGTACAGCGCGATCTGTCGCGGGGTCGACGGCAGCAGGTCCTCGCCGCGGAGGACATGGGTGATACCCATGAGCGCGTCGTCGACGGGGTTCACGAACGGGTATAGCGGCTGACCGTTTGGGCGAACCACGACAAAGTCGGTGAACGAACCGGCCGGGAAGGTAATCTCGCCACGAACGAGGTCGTCGAAGCTGAGGTCGGCGTCCGGCACCCGGAGACGAAGCGCCGGCGAACGGCCTTCGGCACGGAACGCAGCCTTCTGCTCGTCGGTCAGGTCGCGGTCAAAGTTGTCGTAACCGAACTGCTTGGGCCTACCGGCAGCCTCGTTGCGCGCATCGATCTCTTCGGCGTTCGAGAAGCTTTCGTAGACGTGACCAGCGGCCTTGAGCTGCTCGATCACACCGGAGTAGATCTCGGAGCGCTGCGACTGCCGGTATGGACCCTGGTCTCCCCCGACGCCTTCACCCTCATCCCAGTCGATCTTCAGCCAGCGAAGAGCATCGAGGATCTGCTGATAGCTTTCCTCGCTGTCCCTGGCGGCATCCGTGTCTTCAATCCGGAAGACCAGTTTGCCCCCGGTGTGCCGCGCATATGCCCAGTTGAAGAGGGCTGTGCGGATCAGACCGACGTGGGGCGTACCCGTCGGGGACGGGCAAAATCGGACGCGAACGTCTGTGCCGGTGGCCGTGGAGAACTGGGGTGTAGTTGCGCTTGACATCGGACCCAATCCTAGTCGCTCGGCGCTGCGAACCCCGGAATTCCGCTAGACCGCAGAGTTCCGCAGCGTGCCGAGCCCGCTGATCTCGACCTCGACAACATCGCCGGACACAATCGGACCGACGCCGGCAGGTGTGCCGGTGAGAATCACGTCGCCTGGCAGCAGCGTGAACACAGCTGATGCGTAGGCGATGATCTCGGCGACCGAGTGAATCATGTCGGTCAGCGGTGCGTTTTGTCGAACGTCGCCGTTCACCCGGGTCTCGAGGGTTGCGCCGTCGAACGTGAGCTCGGTCTCAATGACGGGGCCGAGCGGGCAGAACGTGTCAAAACCCTTGGCCCGCGTCCATTGGCCGTCCGACCGCTGGAGGTCGCGCGCCGTGACGTCGTTTCCGATCGTGTACCCGAAGATGACGCTGTCGGCGTCCTCCGCCCGAACGTTCTTCGCGACCGAACCGATGATCACGGCGAGTTCACCCTCGTGCTCGACCTGCTTCGACAACGACGGCAGGGCGATGCGATCGTTCGGGCCGATCACCGAGGTATTCGGTTTGAGGAAAAGCAGTGGCTCCTCTGGAGCCTCTCCGCCCATCTCCTTCGCGTGGTCGGCATAGTTCTTGCCGACGCACACGACCTTCGACCGCGGGATCACCGGCGCGAGAAGAACGGCGTCGGCGAGCGGCACCCGCTCACCGGTCGTCTCGAACCCCGAGAACATCGGGTCGCCGGCGAGAACAACAAAGTCCGTCTCGTCGAGAATGCCGAAGTTGATGGCGCCGTCGTGGCTGAAGCGTGCGATTTTCACAGGATTCCTTCTGTCGGGTTAGGCGTCGAGCCTGTACAGCCAGCCGTGAGTGTCCTCGCGGCGACCGTACTGAATGTCTGTCAGTTCATCACGGATGCTCATGGTCAGTTCTCCGGGAAGCGCGTCTGGCGATCCGATTGAGAAGTCCGGCCCTTTGAGTTCAGCGATCGGGGTGATGACCGCAGCGGTCCCGCAGGCGAACACCTCGGTAATGTCCCCGGACTCCACACCGGCGCGCCACTCGTCGACGGTGACTTCCCGCTCTTCAACGTCGAAGCCGCGGTCGCGAACGAGCTGGATGATGCTGTCACGTGTGACACCCTCGAGAATGCTCCCTGTGAGTTCGGGCGTCACCACCTTGTTGTCCTTGTGCACGAAGAAGATGTTCATGCCGCCGAGCTCTTCGATGCGGTTGTTGGACTCAGCATCGAGGAACAGCACCTGTGCGCAACCGTTCTCCGCAGCTTCCTGCTGGGGCAGCAGCGACGCAGCGTAGTTGCCGCCGCATTTGGCCGCTCCGGTTCCGCCGCGAGCTGCGCGGCTGTATGACGTGGAGAGCCAGATCGACACTGGCTTCACACCGCCGTGGAAGTACGCTCCCGCCGGGCTGGCGATGACGTAGTAACCGACCCGCTGCGCGGCCCTCACACCGAGGAACGACTCGTTGGCGATCATGAATGGGCGAAGGTACAGGCTCGTGTCTTCGCCGTCAGGCACCCAGGAGATGTCCGCGCGGACGAGCTGGGTGATTGACTCGAGAAAGTCATCGACGCTCAGTTCGGGCAGGGCGAGCCGGTGAGCTGAACGCTGGAACCGCTCAGCGTTCTTCTCGGGCCGGAACGTCCACACCGATCCATCAGCGTGGCGGTATGCCTTGAGGCCTTCGAAGATCTCCTGGGCGTAGTGAAGAACGGATGCTGCTGGGTCAAGTTGTAAAGGACCGTACGGCTGCACGCGGGCATCGTGCCAACCCTCCTCGACCGTCCAGTCGATGGCGACCATGTGATCGGTGAAGTGCTTCCCGAACCCGGGGTTGGCGAGAATGACTTCCCGTTCGGCCTCTGCGACAACACTGTCACTCGGCCGCTGCTCAAAGGACAGAGGGAAGTATTCGGTTTCGGTTTCTGCGAGTGCCATGGTTACGATCCTTCGGTGAGCTGATGCTCGTGTTTTTCGCGATTTGTCTAGTGTGCTCCGATAGCGCGAGCGATGGCATCCCCGATTTCAGAGGTGCTTCGCACGCGAGAATCCCGCAGGGCGATGTCTGCGGTGACAGCAGTGGTCACCGCAGCGGATTCTTCCGCGAGGCCCAGGTGCTCGAGCAGGAGCGCGACGCTGAGGATGGCGGCGGTCGGGTCCGCTTTCTGCTGCCCGGCGATGTCGGGAGCTGAACCGTGGACCGGCTCGAACATGCTCGGGAACGCGCCATCCGGGTTGATGTTTCCCGAGGCCGCGAGCCCGATACCACCGCTGATTGCGCCGGCCAGGTCTGTGAGGATGTCGCCGAAGAGGTTGTCCGTGACGATGACGTCAAATCTAGCAGGGTCCGTCACAAGGAAGATCGTCGCCGCGTCTACGTGGAGGTAATCAACGGTGACCGTCGGGAACTCGGCAGCAACGTCGTTCACGATGCGCTGCCACATGCCCCCAGCGAAGGTAAGCACGTTCGTCTTGTGCACGAGCGTGAGCTTGTTGCGTCGCTGTGCGGCCTGGGCGAAGGCGAACCGCACAACGCGCTCGACGCCGAACGCGGTGTTGACCGACACCTCGTTTGCCACCTCGTGAGGTGTGCCGCGACGAATCGCGCCGCCGTTTCCGACATACGGCCCCTCTGTTCCCTCGCGCACCACCACGAAGTCGACGTCGCCTGCGTCGGCGAGGGGGCTCGGAACACCCGGGTACACACGGGTTGGGCGCAGGTTCACGTAGTGATCGAGAGCGAAGCGCAGCCCGAGCAGAAGTCCGCGTTCGATGTTGGCGTCTTTCAAGCGCGGATCCCCGGGAACGCCGCCGACGGCTCCGAGAAGAATGGCGTCGTGCGCCGAGATGCTCGCCAGGTCCTCAGCCGTCAGCACATCGCCGGTTTCGAGGAACCGGGTCGCTCCGAGTGAGAACCAGGTCTTCTCGAAGACCGTCCCGCTCGCCGCCGTCACCGCGTCGAGCACCTTGACGGCCTCTGCGACGACCTCCGGGCCAATCCCGTCTCCTGGAATTACAGCGAGTTTGACGGGACCGGGCATGTGCGCTCCATGTGTGCGAGAAGGCGAGTGTGAACTGATTCCCAGCCTACTGCGCCGTTTCGCTGCCGCCCCGCACGTTGCGGAGCGCCAACGCCCCGACCGCGCCGGCCGCAACGATGAAGCCGAAGCCGACCCAAGCGGCGAGACCGACGCCGCTGTCGAACGCGACGCGCGCCGACTCGAGGAGCGTCGCCCCAACGTCCGCGGGCAGTTCACCCGCAACAGAGACCGCTCCGCCGAGCGTTTCCGACGCCGCTCGACTTTGCTCGGCCGAGAGGTTCTCCGGCACGACGACCGCGTTGCGATAGGACGCCGTGAGGATCGTTCCGAGCGTCGCTGTTCCGAGAACGGCACCGAGCTCATACGCGGTTTCGGAAACGGCAGACGCCGCCCCGGCTTTCGCAGCCGGCGCGTGGGCAAGCACGAGTTCGTTCGACACGGTTTCGGCAGAGCCGATGCCAAGGCCGAGCGCCACGAAGCACAGGGCAATTCCGGTGGCCGTGATGTCGCCGCCGGTCAGGGCGATGGCACCGTAGCCGAGGGCGGAGAACGACAACGCGACAGGAATGACGATCGACGGACGCACCCGCGCGGCGACGGGCACGATCACGAGCCCCGCCACGATCATCGTGAGCAGCCCGGGCACGAGCGCCAAACCGGCGGCGAGCGGTGCCAGCCCAAGCACAAGCTGCAGGTGCTGGGTGACGAAGAACAGCCCACCGACGAGGGCGATCACGCTGAACAGGTTGACCACGATCGCGCCGCTGAACTGCGGAATGCGAAACAGGGCCATGTCGATCATCGGAGTCTCGACCCGGGACTGCCGACGCACGAACACCACACCGGCAAGCACAGCACCGGCGATGCAGAGCACGGAAATCACGTCGATGCCCTCGGTCGCCGCGTGTTTGATGCCGTAGACGAGCGGAAACATGGTGACAAGAGAAAGGACAATGCTGATCGGGTCGAGTCGACCCGGGTGCGGGTCGCGGGACTCAGGAACGAGGAACGGCGCAAGAAGAAGCAGCGGAACAAGAACGGGCACGGCGATGAGGAACACCGATCCCCACCAGAGGTGCTCGAGCAGCAGACCACCGATCACCGGTCCGAGCGCACTCCCAGCGGCAAATCCGCTCGCCCACACGGCAACAGCCAGGCGCCGCTGCTCACGGTCGGTGAAGATGTTGCGGATGAGCGACAGAGTCGACGGCATCAGCATTGCGCCGAAGAAGCCCAGTATCGCGCGGGCGCCGATGAGCAGCTCGATCGACGGGGCGAACGCCGCGATGATCGACACAACCCCGAATCCGGCCGATCCGATCAGAAGCAGTCTCCTCCGGCCAACCCTGTCGCCGAGGCTTCCCATCGAGACGAGCAGCCCCGCGAGCACCAGCGGATAGATGTCGATCATCCACAGCAATTGTGTTCCGCTCGGTGTGAGGTCCTCCGAGATTGCCGGAAGCGCAAAGTTCAACACCGTGTTGTCGACCGAGACGAGCAGCACCGGGAGCATGAGCACCGCGAGGGCCGCCCATCCACGTACTCCGACCTTCGCCCCGAGAGAAGCGGTTTCTGTTGTCGAGTGTGTGGTTGTCATGCCGGGGAATTACCTTTCAAAGCTGCGGACGCCTGAATTACTGTACCGGCTGGACGGTACACTAGACAAATGACGTCTGCTGCAGAGCGATACGATAAGCGGATGCCACGGCCTGCGTCGACATCGGACCGAATCCTCGTTGCCTACGAAGACCTCCTCATTGAGGTGGGTGAGCGGGGCGCGACACTCGATGCGGTTGCGTCGCGTGCCGGTGTGTCCAAGGGGGGCCTGCTCTACCACTTCGGGTCGAAGGACGCGTTGTCCGCCGGGCTGGTTGAACGACTGAGGGGCCTCACCGAGGCCGACCTGTTCCTGATGAAAGCGGCACCGGCAGGGCCTGTCGACTACCTCATCCGCACGTCGATCGACGCGGCGAGCCAGCTCGACCGTTCGCTCATCGCGACCTCCCGCCTCGCACAGGCCGCCGATGCCCGAGCAAGCGAGGCTCTCGCCACCATCCGCACGTCCTGGCTGACCCTCATCACCGACGCGGTCGGCGACCCCGCTGTCGCTCGCGCCATCGTCCTGGTCAGCGACGGCCTGTACTTCAACTCGGCGATGCTCGGCATGGGAACCCCAGATCCCGCCGACGTGTCTCCCGAAGGAATCGAGAGCCTTCTCACAGTTCTGGCCCGTTTTTCCACCCCTAGCGCGGGTTAACGCCTCCCAAGTAATGTGTCGGCAGGTCGGTTACGGCCGGCCCAACGTCGATTCACACAGAATCCGCAGAATTAGAGGAGCAGCACGATGAGTATTGGTTTGGGAATCTTCCTGATGGCGGTCGGCGCGATCCTCACCTTCGCCGTCAACATCTCCGTCGAATGGCTCGACCTCGACCTGATCGGCTACATCCTGATGGGCGCCGGTCTCGTGGTCTTCATCGTCGGACTGGCTCTTCTCACCCGCAAGCGCCGCTCGGTCGTCACCAACCGCAGCACGGTCGACCCGGCCACCGGTGGCCGCATCGACACGGCGGAGCGTAACGACACGCTGTAGACCAGCGAAACGTAAAAGGGAGGGCAACGGTTGTTGCCCTCCCTTTACGTTTGTGTCCGGGGTTTTACTCGGTGATATCGATCTCGCGAAGGATCGTCGCGTCGATGTCAGCGCGAACGGCCTCGAGAATTTCGTCTGGCACTGGCGAGTCGACGGTCAGCACGCTGAGCGCCTGTCCACCGGCTTCGCGGCGTGCAACCTGCATACCGGCGATGTTGATCGATGCCTCGCCGAAACGGCGGCCGTAAACGGCGACGATTCCGGGACGGTCCGTGTAGAGCATGACGATGTGGTGGTTCGAGATCGGAACCTCAACGTCGTAGCCGTTGATCTCAACGAGCTTCTCGATCTGCTTGGTACCCGTCAGCGTTCCGGAGACCGACACCTGGGAACCGTCGCTCAACGCACCGCGCAGGGTAATGACATTGCGGTATTCGTTGCTCTCGGCATCCGTTATCAATCGAACGACAATGCCGCGCTGCTCGGCGAGCAGCGGCGCGTTGACGTACGACACGGTCTCGCTCACGATGTTGGTGAAGATGCCCTTGAGCGCGGCCAGCTTGAGCACACTGACGTCGTAATCGTTGAGCTCACCGTGCACCTCGACGTCGATGCTCGTAAGCGGCGACGTCGTGAGGGACGCGAAGATCTGGCCGAGCTTCTCGACAAGCGGAATGCCTGGGCGGACGTAGGGGTCGATGACGCCGCCCGCGACGTTCACGGCGTCTGGTACCAGCTCACCGCCGAGGGCCAGTCGCACGGACTTGGCGACGGAGACACCGGCCTTCTCCTGCGCCTCATCTGTCGACGCTCCGAGGTGAGGCGTCACGATGATGTTGGGGAGGGAGAGGAGCTTGTCGTCCGTCGGCGGCTCGGAGACGAACACGTCGAGGCCAGCGCCAGCGATGGTTCCGTCGAGCAGAGCGTCGTACAGTGCGTCCTCGTCGATGAGTCCACCTCGAGCGACGTTGACGATGTACGCCGTCGGCTTCATCAGTGCGAACTGCTCAGTGCTGATCATGCCTGTGGTTTCCGGGGTCTTCGGCATGTGGATCGTGATGAAGTCCGACTGGGCCAGGAGCTCGTCGAGGGTCACGAGCTGCACGCCGAGCTGCTGTGCGCGCGCGCTCGTGACGTAGGGGTCGTATGCGATGACGTTTGTGCCGAATGCCTGCATGCGCGCGGTGATCAGCGCACCGATGCGGCCGAGGCCGATGATGCCGATGGTCTTTTCGTAGAGCTCGGTGCCTGTGTACTTCGAGCGCTTCCACTGCGAGCCCGCCAGCGCGTTGTGCGCCTGCGGAATGTGGCGGGCCAGGCTGAGGATGTGTCCGACGGTGAGTTCGGCGGCCGAGATGATGTTCGAGGTCGGCGCGTTCACGACCATGACGCCCGCTGTTGTGGCGGCCTTGATGTCGACATTGTCGAGCCCGACGCCGGCGCGCGCGATCACCTTGAGGTGCGGTGCAGCCGCGATGGCTTCCGCGTCGACCTTCGTGGCCGAACGCACAAGAACGGCGTGTGCATCAGCGAGAGCCGCGAGGAGCGCGGGCCGGTCGGTTCCGTCGACGTTGCGGACGTCGAAATCGGGCCCGAGGGCATCAACGGTCGCTGGGGAGAGTTCTTCGGCGATCAACACGACCGGTTTTGACACAGATGAATCCTTTGTTTGCAACGGGGACGTCGGGCGCCGCAGCGGTCGGAGCGCTCGTACTGTCGACTTTACTCGGTCCGGTCGGCGTATTACGTCAGCAGGGACCCGGCACCGAAGAGGGCGACGATGTCGAGTGCCACCACCGCTGAGACGCCGAGGCCCGTGAGGTAAAGCAGGACCTGTGCGAGCAGATCCCTCGTGCGGCCGAGGCGAAACGCCAGCAGGAACACGGCGATCGGAATCAGGACGCCGATGCTGAGCACGATCCAGCCGAAGACCGAGATTGCGGTGTCGGTGTCGGACACCAGCCAGCTGATGCCGAGGATGTTGCCCACGGCCTCCCACGCGTCGTACGCGAAGAAGAGGCCGAAGACGACGGCGAGGGTTGTCGTGACCCAGCGCGGGACGCGTGGTCGAGCGGGTGCGCTCTCGGTCATGCGGCACCCCCGACGAGGAACGGCACCGGAATGAGAACGACCACGCCGACAGCGAGCGCGATCAGGCGGACACGGGATGACACGGCTCCCCTGGTGAGCCAGAGGACGGTGCCGAACCAGAGAGCGGGTGCAAGCACGGCAAACCACAGTCCGACGGTGTACATCACCCCGCCGATGATGTCGGTGGGCGTGGCCGAGTCCCTTTGCGCCGCAATCAGCCAGCCAATGATGTAAAGGAGGTACACCCCGCCGAGAATGCCGTGCACAACCAGGGCCACGGAGCCCATCTGGACGCGGGGCTGAGCGTCACCTGTAACGGTGGGCGTCCCGGGTTTGCCGACCACTCGCCATCCGGGCGCCACCTTCGGGCGTGGCGCTGTCGCGCTGGCGGTCGGCTCTGACGCTGAGGTTTGCGCTGGTTCGTCGTCACCGGCCCAGGTCAGGGCCTCGTCATCACTGTCTCGGGGCATGGCATCCAGAATACTGTGGCAAACGACAATCGCCCGCTCCCCCGCCTGCCGTGCGAACGGCCAGGGTGGGGAACGGGCGAGAACGTCAGGAAGCGACTAGCGCGCAACCGATCCGTCTGTGTAGTCGTCGTCGTTCGAGGCGTTCCATGCGAAGAGCTTGCGCAGTTCGCGGCCGGTCTCCTCGATCGGGTGAGCTTCGCCCTTGGCGCGCAGCTCCAGGAACTCCGGAGCTCCAGCGTCCTGGTCGTCGATGAAGCGCTTGGCAAAGGCACCGGACTGGATGTCGGCGAGAACGGCCTTCATGTTCTCCTTGACCGACGGGTCGATAACGCGGGGGCCCGAAACGTAGTCGCCGTACTCTGCCGTGTCTGAGACGCTCCAGCGCTGCTTGGCGATGCCGCCCTCCCACATGAGGTCAACGATGAGCTTGAGCTCGTGCAGCACCTCAAAGTAGGCAACCTGCGGCTGGTAGCCGGCTTCGGTGAGGACCTCGAAGCCGTACTGCACGAGCTGCGAGGCGCCACCGCAGAGCACAGCCTGCTCGCCGAACAGGTCGGTTTCGGTCTCTTCGGTGAAGGTGGTCTTGATTCCACCCGCACGGAGCCCGCCGACGCCCTTGGCGTAGCTGAGCGTGAGCGGCCAGGCGTTGCCCGATGCGTCCTTCTCCACTGCGACGATGACGGGAACGCCTCGTCCTGCTTCGTACTCGCGACGGACCGTGTGGCCTGGGCCCTTCGGGGCGACCATGAGAACGTCGACACCCTCGGGCGCCTCGATGTAGCCGAAACGAATGTTGAAGCCGTGGCCGAAGACGAGAGCCTTGCCCTCGGACAGCTGGTCCTTGATGGACTCTGCGTAAATGGTGCGCTGGAACTGGTCGGGCGCGAGGATCACGATGACGTCAGCCCAGGCGGCAGCGTCTGAGACGCTCTTGACGACAAAGCCCTGCTCCTCGGCCTTGGCGATCGACTTCGAGCCTTCCTTGAGGCCGATGACGACCTCGACGCCGGAGTCGCGAAGGTTCAGCGCGTGAGCGTGCCCCTGCGAGCCGTATCCAACAACGGCAACCTTCTTGCCCTGGATGATCGAGAGGTCGGCGTCAGCGTCGTAAAAAATCTCAGCCACTTGTTTATCTCCTTGTTGTTGAGGTTGTTGCGTGAGCGTAAGCGCGTGGTGCGCGAAGTGCTCGCGGGTTAGTTCTTGAATACGCGTTCGGTGATTGATTTGGATCCGCGGCCAATGGCGAGCTGCCCGGACTGCGCGAGCTCCTTGATACCGAAGGGCTCGAGCACCCTCAGCAGCGCGTTGGTCTTGCCTGAGTCTCCGGTCACCTCGATCACAACGGCGTCTGTGGCGACGTCTACGACACGAGCGCGGAAAAGGTTGACGGCTTCGAGCACCTGCGAGCGGGTCGTGTTGTCAACGCGCACTTTGATGAGAAGGTGCTCTCGCTGCACGGACTGGGCAGGGTCGAGCTCGACGATCTTGATCACGTTGACGAGCTTGTTGAGCTGCTTCGTGATCTGCTCGAGCGGGAGGCCCTCAACGGTGACGACGACGGTGATCCGGCTGAGCCCTGGTACTTCGCTCTTGCCGACGGCGAGGGACTCGATGTTGAAGCCGCGTCGAGCGAACAGCCCGGCGACACGGGTGAGCAGACCTGGTTTGTCTTCCACGAGCAGGCTCAATACGTGGGTGGTCATCTCTAGGCCTCCTCATCGAACGACGGACTGTGGTCCCTGGCGTACTGCACGTAGCTGTTGCTGACACCCTGGGGAACCATGGGCCAGACCATTGCGTCCGCGCTCACCACGAAGTCGATGACGACGGGTCGATCGTTCGTCTCGAGCGCGAGCTGGATTGCCGCGTCCACTTCGTCGGCCTTGGTCACTCGGATGCCGAGGCAGCCGTATGCTTCAGCGAGCTTCACGAAGTCCGGCACGCGGATGGTGTCGTGTCCGGTGTTCAGGTCGGTGTTCGAATACCGTCCGTCGTAGAACAGCGTCTGCCACTGGCGAACCATGCCGAGCGACGAGTTGTTGATGATCGCCACCTTGATCGGAATCTTGTTGATCGCACAGGTCGCGAGTTCCTGATTTGTCATCTGGAAGCATCCGTCACCATCGATTGCCCAGACCACACGGTCGGGTTCTGCGACCTTGGCGCCCATTGCCGCTGGAACCGAGTACCCCATGGTGCCTGCGCCGCCGGAGTTGAGCCAGGAGTTGGGGCGCTCATACTTGATGAACTGTGCCGCCCACATCTGGTGCTGGCCGACACCGGCAGCGTACACACCCTCCGGACCGGTCAGCGCGCCGATCCGTTCGATGACGTGCTGCGGAGCGAGCAGACCATCTGTCGGCTCGGTGTAACCGAGCGGGAACTCCTCGCGGAGCCCGTTGAGGTACGCCCACCAGGCCTCGTTGTCGGGAGTGGTCTCTCGACGGGCCAGGGTATAGGCGGCGGTCAGGTCGACGATGACGTCCTTGGCATCGCCAACGATGGGAACGTCGGCCGTGCGGATCTTGGAGATCTCGGCGGGGTCGACATCTACGTGGATGACTTTGGCGTGAGGCGCAAACAGCGCGGTCTTGCCGGTGACACGGTCATCGAAACGCGCACCGAGCGCAACAATGAGGTCGGATTCCTGCAGGGCGAGAACCGCGGGAACCGTTCCGTGCATGCCCGGCATCCCGAGGTGCTGCGCGTGCGAGTCAGGGAAAGCTCCGCGAGCCATAAGCGTCGTGACGACCGGGGCTCCACTGAGCTCGGCCAACTCAAGAAGTTCAGCGGACGCTTCAGCGCGAATCACTCCACCACCGACGTAAAGGACGGGCTTCTTCGCTTCGACCATCAGCTGGGCCGCCGCCTGGATCTGCTTGCCGTGTGCCTTCGTCACCGGGCGGTACCCGGGAAGGTCGATCTTGGGTGGCCAGTTGAACGGAACGGTGTCCTGCTGGGCATCCTTGGTGATGTCGACGAGCACTGGTCCAGGTCGACCGGTTGAAGCGATGTGGTACGCCGCCGCGATGGTCGACGGAATCTCGGAAGCATCCGTCACCAGGAAGGAGTGCTTGGTGATCGGCATGGTGATGCCGACGATGTCAGCCTCCTGGAATGCGTCAGTTCCCATCAGGGTGGAGAACACCTGGCCGGTGATCGCGAGAAGCGGCACCGAGTCCATGTGCGCGTCCATGATGGCGGTGACGAGGTTGGTCGCCCCTGGACCGGACGTGGCGATAGCCACTCCAACCTTCCCGGTGGATGCGGCGTAACCTTCGGCCGCATGACCTGCACCCTGCTCGTGGCGAACGAGGATGTGACGAATCTTCGTCGTGTCCATGAGCGGGTCGTAGACAGGAAGGATGGCACCGCCGGGCAGGCCGAAAACGTCGGTGATACCGATCAGTTCCAGCGTGCGGACGACGGCCTGAGCACCGGTCAGCAGTTCCGGCGTCTGATCGCCGCTATTTTGGGCCGCTTTGAGTGTGGATGGCGACATGGCGGGGAAAGAATCCGCAGGCATCGTATGGGTTCCCTTGTGAGAGTGGAGATCTGAATCGGGGCGGCAAATTACCCAGTAATCGCGCCCTCCGCGGCGGAGTGCACGAGCTTGGAGTATTTTGCGAGAACGCCTCGGGTATAGCGCGGGGGAAGCGGTGCCCAGCCGTTGCGGCGGGCGGCCAGCTCTTCTTCGTCGACAAGTAGGTCGAGCGACCGAGCTGCGATATCGACCCGTATCAGATCACCATCGCGCACGAAGGCGATGGGACCAGCGTCCACCGCTTCGGGTGCTATGTGGCCGATGCAGAGGCCGGTTGTGCCGCCTGAGAATCGACCGTCCGTCAATAGTAGTACATCTTTTCCGAGCCCAGCGCCCTTGATGGCGGCTGTGATGGCGAGCATTTCGCGCATGCCAGGACCACCCTTGGGGCCTTCGTAGCGGATGACGATGACGTCTCCAGCGGCGATCTCGCCATTGGTCAAAGCGTCCATGGCGCCACGCTCCCTCTCGAAGACGCGAGCGGGACCCTCAAAGATGTCGGCGTCGAAGCCGGCGGTCTTGACGACAGCACCTTCGGGAGCGAACGAACCGGAGAGGATGGTGATTCCGCCGGTGGCGTGGATCGGGTTATCGAGAGTGCGGATAACCTCGCCGTCGAGCGGCATGGGGTTGAGCGCAGCGAGGTTCTCGGCGACGGTCTTGCCTGTCACGGTCAAGCAGTCTCCGTGGATCAGACCGGCGTCGAGAAGTGCCTTCATGACAACGGGGACTCCACCGTGACGGTCGACGTCGTTCATGACGTACTTGCCGAACGGCTTCAGGTCGCCAATGTGCGGCACCTTGTCTCCGATGCGGTTGAAGTCATCAAGCGTGAGTTCGACCTCAGCCTCGCGAGCGATTGCGAGGAGGTGCAGAACGACGTTCGTCGACCCACCGAATGCCATAGCCACGGCGATCGCGTTCTCGAACGCTTTTTTCGTGAGGATGTCACGTGCTGTGATTCCGAGACGCAGCATGTTGACAACGGCCTCACCTGAGCGGTGAGCGAAGTAGTCGCGGCGGCGGTCCGCCGAGGGCGGGGAAGCCGATCCAGGAAGGCTCATTCCGAGCGCTTCAGCGACTGACGCCATGGTGTTTGCCGTGTACATGCCACCGCAAGCACCTTCACCAGGAGCAATGGCGCATTCAATGCGCTTGAGGTCCTCCTCGCTCATGGTGCCTGCCTTGCACGCACCAACGGCTTCGAACGAGTCGATGATCGTGACGTCTTTTTCGGTGCCGTCGCTGAGCTTGACCCAGCCGGGAGCGATTGAACCGGCGTACAGGAACACGCTGGCGAGGTCGAGTCGCGCCGCTGCCATCAGCATGCCGGGCAGCGATTTGTCGCAGCCAGCCAGGAGAACCGTTCCATCGAGGCGTTCGGCCATGACGACTGTCTCAACCGAGTCTGCGATGACCTCACGCGAGACGAGGGAGAAGTGCATGCCCTCGTGGCCCATGGAGATGCCGTCAGAGACGGAGATGGTTCCGAACTGCAGCGGGTATCCCCCACCTGAGTGCACGCCTTCCTTGGCACCCTGGGCGAGCCGGTCGAGCGACAGGTTGCACGGGGTGATTTCGTTCCAGCTCGACGCGATACCAATCTGGGGCTTGTCCCAGTCTTCGTCGCCCATGCCAACAGCGCGGAGCATTCCACGCGATGTTGTGGCTTCGATTCCGTCTGTGACTGCTCTACTGCGAGGTTTCAGGTCGATCTCTGACATAGATCGAGTCTAGAACCTTGAACATGCCCCAAGATTCATCGGCCGGTGGCGGCGCGCTCCTGAGCCAGGGTGGCCAGCACAGCAGCGACGTCGGCGGGCGACGCAACCCGGTAGTTGGCGACGGTGTCCCCCGGGCCACATTTGAGGGACAGGTCTCCTTCGCCGAGCGCCGCGAAACCGTCCTCGTCGGTGACATCATCGCCGGCGTACAGAACGGCTGTCGCTCCTGTGTAGTCCCGGAGGTGCCGCAAAGCGTCACCCTTGGTGACGGAAAGGATGGAGAACTCGATGACGTCCTTGCCGTCCCGAACCTTGACCTGCAGGTTCGCGTCGGCAACGGCTCGCCTCGCTGCCTCGTTCGCGGCCAGCTCGAGTTCGTCAGGGAGACCCCGAGTATGCAGCGCGAAACCAGCGGGCTTAGCCTCAACCCAGGTGCCCGGGTGTTCCGAACTCACGACCGCGAGCACACCTGACAGGGTCGCAACGCGCGCGCGATCGCCGTCACTGAGGGGCGGGTGGGTGTCGACACCGTCAAATCGATATTCCGCGCCGTGCGATCCAACGAGCAGGATCCCATCCGGCGACTCCGACGCACGTGACAGGCTGTCCACAGCCCTGCCTGAGACGAAAGCCACCGTCGTGTGCGACACCTCAAGCAGCCTCGCTACGGCGTCACGAGCCTCGGGTATCGCCCGCGACTCCTCAGGGTTGTCAACGAACGGCGCGAGGGTCCCATCGAAGTCCAATGCGACCAGGAGATGCTCGGTCGACGCCAGGCGGGTGAGCGCTTCGTCGAGAGTGGGAAACATCGGCTCGCTCATCGACGGTCGTCCGGGTGTTCGTGCGAGACCGGGTGGGCGGTCGTCGACTGCTTGAGTTCGTCAAGGAAGACGCGAGACCACTTGACGACGTCGTTTTCAAGAACGCGCTTGCGCAGTGCGCGCATTCGTCGACGCTTCTCCGCCGCTGGCATGTCGATGGCGCGAACGACTGCTTCCTTCACACCCTCGATGTCATGGGGGTTGATGAGAAGGGCCTGACGCAGGTCATCGGATGCTCCGGCGAATTCGCTGAGGACTAGGACTCCACCGAGATCGGCTCGAGTCGCTACGTATTCCTTAGCCACGAGGTTCATTCCGTCGCGAAGCGCTGTGACCAGCATCACATCAGCTGCAAGGTAGAGGGCGACCATCTCCTCACGCGGATAGCCCTGATGCAGGTAGTTAATCGCTGTGTGGCCGATGGAGCCGTAGTCACCGTTGATGCGGCCGACGGTCAGTTCGATCTCGTCGCGGAGTTGCATGTAGCTCGCCACACGTTCACGACTCGGGCTCGCCACCTGCACAAGCGTCACGTCCTGGACGTCGAGGCGGCCCTCTGCGAGGAGTTCACCGAAGGCCTTCAGCCGGTGACCGATGCCCTTGGTGTAGTCGAGCCGGTCGACACCGAGCATGATCG
Organism: Mycetocola zhadangensis; assembly: GCF_003668565.1. GTDB lineage: Bacteria > Actinomycetota > Actinomycetes > Actinomycetales > Microbacteriaceae > Mycetocola_A > Mycetocola_A zhadangensis. Next base: position 558,450 of record NZ_RCWJ01000001.1, on the reverse strand, counting down.
TCTTCGGGTTGCCGAGTTCCTCGCGGATTTCTCGAGCGCGGGCCTGAACTTCCGGCTTTTGAGCGAGCTCGACGTAACTGGTCACGTCGATCGAAATCGGGTACGCGCGAGCGATGACACGACGAACGGGCGCGCCGCGGACGTGCGACCTGTCCCCCGTTGTTGCGTCCGACGAGTCCCCGACCGGAACCCAGACCCGGGTTCCCTTCGTCTCGTAGCCAAACAGCCGACGAACGGCACGAGTGAAGTTGCCGGCGTCTGCGACGCGCTGGAAACCGATGACGTCGGCGCCGAGCAGGCCGGAAATAATCTGCTGCCGCCACGGCAGCTGAGAGAAGATGCCGTATGCGGGAAAAGGAATGTGGTTGAAGAAGCCGATGGTGAGGTCGGGGCGTGCCTCACGGAGCATGCCTGGCACCAGCTGCAGCTGGTAGTCGTGCACCCAGACGGTCGCACCCTTGTCTGCAATCCGGGCCGCCGCGTCTGCGAAGCGTCGGTTCACGGCCACGTAGCTGTCCCACCACTCCCGGTGGTAGCTCGGCTGGGCGATGACGTCGTGATAGAGCGGCCACAGGGTGTCGTTTGAGAAGCCCTCGTAGTACCGCTCAACCTCTTCCTCGTTGAGTGCGATGGGCACCATCTGAATGTTCTCGTGTTCGAACGGATCGAGGACGACGTCCGCAGCTCCTGGCCAGCCTACCCAGGCGCCATCTGTCGACTTCATGAGCGGCTCGAGTGCGGCGACGAGGCCACCGGGCGACATCCGCCAACGCTGGTTGCCCTCTTCATCTGTCACGCTGTCGACGGGGAGCCGGTTCGCGACAACGATGAAGTCGTAGGTTTCCGGTTCAACTTCGTTTTGCGATGCCACTCTGCTCCTTTGTCGCCACTGTTCTGTGGCTGAACAGGCTACCAGCCGGACCAATTCCGCCCCGGGCGGGAGCACATCCCTCATCGTTTGTGATACATGGCCTGTCCCGATTGCATCTATGGACGGAGCGCGACGTTGTCAAGCGTCCGACCGAGTGACCGAATAGTCGATACCGTTGTCGAAAACGGAGGGAATCCCACATGCGTAAGTACGTCTTGAACTTCAGTGTTCTCAGCGCGATCGCCGGAGCGTTTTCGCTCATTCAGACCTCGAAGACCGCTCCGCGTGACTGGCGTCTGGCCCTGCTCTGGGCCGGTTGGCTCGTCGCAGTGGCCAATGCCGTTGCGACCGTTAGCGAGAACAGTGACCAGAAGAAGTTGAAGTCTTAGTCGAGTAACTTCGATTTCCGCGCCATTTGAGGCGTGTCGGCGTGTCAAGCCCCGCATTTGGGGTGACGAGACCCACACTGGTCATATCACTCGCACCAGCCACAGGGAGCTCCGGACATGTTTGGTCGCCGCCGACACCGCGCACCGGTAAACGTTGCTCCTCCGACGCCAGTCGAGGTGCCGATTCCCGCCGTTCAGCTTTCGGAAGAGCAGCTGTTCGATGTTGTGCGAAAGCGCCTCGAGGATTTCATGGGCGCTCAGGGCGAGTGGTCGCTTGTTCGTCGTGCTGACGCAGACACCGACGAGTTTTTCCAGGACATGGCTGCGTTCTCGCTCGCTCGGGATGTGACGAGCTCAATCCTGGGCAAGACCGTTGTTGCGCCGGAAGCCAGCCCCGAGATTGACGTCAAGCTGTCCGGTTTTGCTGGATTCGGGGCATCCGTTCTCGATGCGGAGCCGTTCGAGGCCCCTGACTTTGACACCCTCGTCACACGACCGGTCGCCGAACAGATCACGTTTGAACTGAACGCCATCGCGGTGTGGGCTGATCCCAAACGCCACGACCCGGCTCACGTCAGCGCTGAGCTGGTCAACCCACCGGTACCGACAGACGAGTCACGACCGATCGCGCACGCCTCCTAAGCAAACCGGCGGTCGTCGACTCCGATCGGGTCCCAGCTTGCGGGGCCGGCGGATCCGGCAGCGTACTCGTTCATGGGCACGGCGCCGGACTTCCATGCGGCAAGGACGGGTTCAACGATTCGCCAGCACTGCTCCGCGGTGTCCCCGCGGACCGACAGCGACGGGTCGTTGTCGAGAATGCCCTCGAGAACCTCGCCGTAGGCGTTGAACTGACCCGGGCTGAACTCCGCCTCGAACACCACCCGATCCAGTTCGTGCGGGTCGCCTGGGCCGTTGACGTTCAGCGAAAGCGACATTTGGTCTGGGGCGAGGAACAGCCGGAGCACTGTGGGGTGGGCTCCCCCGCTGAAACCAGTTGGCACCCACTTTGCCGGCTTGAACGTCACGATAATCTCACGCCTGCGTTCGCCAAGAGCCTTGCCTGAGCGGAGGGTGAACGGCACTCCGGCCCAGCGCCAGTTGTCGACCTCCAGAGTGACCTCCGCAAGTGTCTCCGTGTCGCGGGCCGGGTCGACGCCGCCCTCGTCGACATAGGCCGGGTAGTCTCGGCCGTCGACGGCGCCAGCCGTGTACCGGGCTCGACGCGATGAGGCCGAGGGATCGTTCGCCCACGGTCGGGTCGCCCGCAGGACGAGGCCCTTTCCGTCGCGAAGGTCTGCAGCGTCAAGCGTCGACGGCGGCTCCATGGCAACGATAGCCATGACCTGCAACAAATGGCTCTGGATCATGTCGACGAGGGCGCCGGCCTTGTCGTAGTACCCGGCCCGTCCCTCAAGACCGAGTTGCTCGTCATAAACAATGTCGACCCGCTCAATGTGTTCAGAGTTCCAGAGGGGCTCGAAGATCCGGTTGCTGAACCGAAGACCAAGCACGTTGAAGACCGTCGACCGGCCGAGAAAGTGGTCCACGCGGTGGATCTGGTTCTCCGGCACCAGCTTCGCGAGCTGGGAGTTCAGTGCCGCCGCACTGTTCCCGTCGGTTCCGAACGGCTTCTCGAGGGCAAGGACCGTCGCGTCAGGAAGGTCGACCTGCCCGAGGGCCGCACAGGCTTTCATCGTGACCGCGGGCGGGAGTGCAAAGTAGAACGCCGGTGTCCCGCCGGTTTCCGAGAGAAGTTCGGTGAGCGCGGCCGGGTCTGTGACGTCCGCGGTTCGGAAGACTGTTTCGCCGAGCAGTGCGTCGACAGCTGAACCGGATGCCTGGACGGTCGCGAAGGAGGACGACACGGTCTCGCGCCAAGCGGCATCCGTCATCGTCTCCACTCCTACACCAATCAGCCGGACCTGACGGTCGGGCTGTGCTGTGAGGAGCTGGCCAAGGGCGGGGAGGAGCAATCGAGACGAGAGGTCACCGCCTCCGCCGAGAAGGAACAGGGTCGTCGTTGTCCGATTCATGCTCTGACCATAACGTCGGAGGCATGCGTTTGGGGAACGGTAGGCGGACGGCGCGAACTCAGGTAATCTGTCGGCGCCCTTTGACGAAGTAGGCGATGGGTCCGATCCAGTTCACAGCGATCAGCGCACCCCACAACTTCTTGGGACCGTTGACCTGCTCGGGCGGGCGTTTGGCAAGGTCGACCCACGCTGCGGCGGCCAGCGCGAGCTGCACGGCGCCGACGAGGACAACGACCACCTTTCTCCCCGGGCTGAACTCACTCCACTTCGGTTTCTTTGACATTGTGTGTCCTCCTGTTCGAACCATGCATCGAGCGCCGTTGAGATCTCGTGCACCCAGACTGCCGCTCCGGGCTCGCGGTCACAAGGCGTCGAGGAAGACAGCCACGTCGGATGCCACTCTCTGCGGCTGTTCCCAGAGAACGAGATGCCCACAGTTCGCGTACACCACGAGTCTGGATCCGGAGATGGCTGCCGAAAGCGCCTCGTGATCCCGGCGAGAAATGATCTCATCGGCACCGCCCCGAATGATCAGCGCGGGGCAGTCGATTCGACCGGCCTCCGTAGGCTGCCGCGCAGCGGTCAGCCCCGCGAGCGTCGCCTTCCAAACCCGCGCCGGCATTCGTAGTCCGTCACGCACACGATCGTCGAGATACCAGGCGGGCACCGGGACGGACAGCGGGAACCAGTCAAGTGATTTCCGCACCCAGGCCGGATCAACGGGGTCCGTGAGCATGTCCACCTCGGCGAACGGCGCTTGACCAGAGAGCGTCAGAGGCGAGCCAACCAGCACGAGAGCCGCTACCCGCTCTGGACGAGAGACGGCGACCTGTTGCGCAACGTAGCCGCCGCTCGAAGAACCAATCAGTATCGCTGAGTGGGCGCCGATGACATCCAGAAACGCCAACACGTCGGCGGCAGCGTCATCGAGCGTGTACCCGTCTTGCGGCTTGGTCGCCCCGCCATACCCGCGCTGGTCGAACGCGAAGACGTGGAACCGGTGTGGCAACACGAGCAAAAAACGATCAAACGCGGCAGCCGATTCGCCCCACCCGTGCAAAAGTATCAACGGGACTTCCCCGCGTTGCCCCTGTTCAAAATAGGGCACAGTGACGCCGGTGCTGAGGTGCGCCGCTGCCGTGTTCACACGTCGAGGCTATGCCTTCCCGTTGTTGGCCCGTCACCCCTCGGTGGGTCGCGTTTTCAGGTACGCCCGGGCTGTCGGGTAACACTCACTCGAGATCGAGGGTGGCGGCCAGCCAGCGCTGTGCGCGTTCGATGAGGTTCTGCGCAAGCTGGGTGTTCCCTGCCCAGTTTTCGAAGCCGTGGGCGCCGCCTACGACCGTCTCGAACTCGACAGCCACTCCTGCGGCGCGCAGTCGTTCGGCGTACGCGGCAATCTCGTCGTAAAAAAGCTCTATGTCTCCGGCACACAGCCAGGTCGGCGGGAGGTTCGAAAGATCTGAACGCCTCGACGGTACCGAATACGGCGGAACGGTGGCTGCTCCGGGTTCCTGATTCAGATACGACCTCCAGCCAAAGCGGTTGGCCTTATTGTTCCACACCGGGTGGTCGGTGGCATCGAGCTCTCTCCGAGCGGCAGTTCGGTCATCGAGCATCGGTGCGAACAGCCACTGTGCCGCGGGCTGAATGCCGCCGTCATCGTGCAGCTTGTGGACGAGAGACGCGGCGATGCTGCCACCGGCGCTTTCGCCAGCAACCACCACGCGCGCCGGGTCGATTCCCAGTGCGTCCGCGTTGTCGTGAATCCACCTCCAGGTGGTGAGCGCGTCATGGAGCGCTGCAGGGAAAGGCGATTCAGGAGCGAGGCGATACTCCACCGACACCACGGGAATCCCGAGGGCGGCCACCGTGCTGAGGCAGAGCCTGTCGTCCTGCTTCGGAGAACCGATCACCAGGCCACCACCATGGATCCAGAGCACCGCCGGGCGACCCGAGGATCTTCGCGGCTCGTAGATCCGAAGTCGCAGGCCCCCGAAACGCACCCACCGCACCGTGACGTCGGCCACCCGTGGCGAGCGGAGAAGGCGAGGCCCCAACCGCCCGATGGTCCGAATGAGCCGCTTACTGTGGTCCATTCGCGGCAATTTTTGGAGCGCCGCTCGCAGCTCGGGGTGGACCGACTCGCTGTTCACTGTGGACTGCTCTCCCTGGCGCTCGCGACGAGAAATCTTTTCCAGAGGCTAACCCATCCACAACAAACGGCCACGCCGCACGAAAAAGTCCCGATCATCGAGTGACGATCGGGACTTCGTGGTGCACCCCCCGGGACTTGAACCCGGAACCCACTGATTAAGAGTCAGTTGCTCTGCCGATTGAGCTAGAGGTGCGTTTTCCGCTCGAAACTTGCGTTTCGAACCGTGGAAAACAATAGCATGCGCCACGCCCACTGAGCGAATCGAGCGCGCCTCACCATTTTGGTCCGCCGGTATCGTGGTTCCCATGACGATTTCGCCGACATTCTCGCTCGCAGACGACCTTTCCCTTGCTCTCCGACTTGCGGATGCCGCGGACGCCATATCCCTGTCACGCTTCCGTTCCGCAAACCTCGAGATTTCGACGAAACCGGATGCCACGCACGTCACCGACGCTGACCTCGCCGTAGAACGTGCAATTAGGGAGGTCCTTGCCGCCGAGCGGCCGGACGATGGAATTCTCGGTGAGGAATATGGCACAGAGGGTCCGACAAACAGGCAGTGGATCATCGACCCGATCGATGGCACAGCGAACTTCCTGCGCGGGGTGCCGAACTGGGCAACCCTGATCAGCCTGGCGGTCGACGGCGTGCCCGTCGTCGGCGTAGCGAGCGCTCCCGCCTTTCGGAAACGCTGGTGGGCGGCCGATGGCGGTGGCGCCTGGCTCGCCGAGGACGGTGCTGAGCCACGCCGCCTGCACGTTTCCGGTGTGAAGAAGCTGGAGGACGCCTCCCTGAGCTTCCAGAGCATCACCCAGTGGGACGAAGCAGGTTACCTCGACCAGCTCGTCGACCTGAGCCGCACGGTCTGGCGCGACCGGGCATACGGCGACATGTGGTCATACGGTCTCCTCGCCGAGGGACTTCTCGATGTCGTCGGCGAGTTCGACGTCAAGGAGTATGACATCGCTCCGTTCGCCGTCCTGGTGAGGGAGGCCGGCGGCCGCTTCACGGCGATCAACGGGGACGACTCGATTGCCGGCAGGAGCTCACTTGCCACCAACGGCATACTGCACGAAGACGTCCTCCGCAAGCTCGGTCACTGAGCAGGCAACATCCCACCTCGGCCCCCTACTATTCCCTTATGACGAAGCGCCCCAGTGAACCGGTATACAGCACAGCAGTCGCAGTGGGACGCACGCTTTTCGGCGGGCTGGGGCTTAAGCGAATCGTGACCGGTGCCGAGAACATTCCGGCGACCGGCGGCGCCGTCCTCGCTATCACCCACTTCGGGTACATGGACTTCGCACTCACCGAGTGGATGGTCTGGGGCCGCAACCGCCGCCGGGTGCGCTTCCTCGCAAAGAAGGGTGCGTTCGACAAACCCGTCGTTGGCTGGCTTCTTCGCGGCATGCGACACATCTCGGTCGACATGAAAGCCGGGGCGGAGGCCTTCTCGCAAGCCACCGTCGCACTCAAGGCCGGTGAGATGCTCGGCGTCTTCCCCGAAGCTGGCGTGAACACCTCCTTCACCGTTCGCGAGTTGAAGACCGGCACGATCCGAATGGCGGCCGAGGCCGGCGTGCCTGTCATTCCCATCGCTGTATGGGGCGGCCACCGGCTGCTCACCAAAGGCCGCAAGCCGTCGCTCCGTGAGGCGTTCCGCACGCCAATCAGCTACGCGATCGGCGAGGCTTTCACCGTCGCCCCAGACGTTGACGCCCGCGAACGCACCCTTGAACTCCGCGCAACGATGCAGGCCCTGCTCGACACCGCACAGGCGACCTATCCTCACGACGGAAAGGGAGCCTGGTGGCAACCGGCTCACCTGGGCGGAACCGCTCCCACTCCGGAAGAAGCCGCAGCGGCCGAAGCCGAACGTCAGCGTCGCAAAGCCCGCGAAGCCGAAGCCAAAGCCAAAGCCAAGTGACCGCAGGCGCCCGCGTGAGGGCTGTCGCTCTGTGGGCTGCCGCAGCTGTCGCACTCGTCGTTCTCGCCGCACTCGTCTGGGCCAACACAGTGATGGCTGGCGACCGCACGGCCGCACTCAAGGCCTGGACGAACGATGCCATCACGATCACAGACACTGACCACAGCGTGATCCTCTCCCCCACATCTGGCGCGAGCGAACAGGGCCTGGTGTTCGTGCCCGGCGCGAAGGTCGACCCGTACGCCTACCTCTACAAGCTGTCCGGGATCGCCGAGCAGGGCACCACCGTGGTCATCACCAAGCCGATCCTCAACCTGGCCATCGCCGATCCCCGCCCGCTCGACACCTTCACAGCCGACGTGCCTGGCGTCGATCGCTGGCTCGTCGGCGGGCACTCGCTCGGCGGAGTGAAGGCGTGTACGTACGCCACGGACGCCAGCGTCGACGGACTCGTCCTCTTCGGCAGCTACTGCGCGACTGACCTCTCACGCAGTGGGCTCCCTGCGCTGAGTTTCGTTGCTGAGAACGACGGCCTCAGTTCACCGAAAAAGATAGCGGATGCCAGTGGCAACCTTCCCGGCACCAGCACGGCTGTCGAAATTGCAGGCGCGAACCACGCCAACTTCGGAAACTACGGGACGCAACCGGGCGACGGCGAGTCCACCGCGGACGATGACGAGGTGCAGCGGCTCCTCACCGACGAATTCACCGCCTGGGCGGACGGACTCGACCGCTAACGCCCGACCGTTTCTCCCGGGCCGCGGGGTGCCTGCTCACCGGGCCAATGGCATCCGCTTCTTCGATTCGTTCGAGACCCGTGCCAGGCGTCCTGGGCCGACGAAAAACAGCGGCGGCCGGTAGAGCAGTGGTGTGTGATCCCCCGGCGAGATCGTTACGCTCGCGCGACCGAACTTCCACAGCCGGTTGAAGAGGAAAACCGTCACCTCGGTTGGGTCGGTTGGCGACACCTGCCAGGTCCCCGTGCCCCACTGGGCGGGTTGCCCGCGGCCGTTGAAGATCACCGTCGGTTTCGGAAACCAGCCGACCGTCGGTTTGCGAAGAATGAGTTCGAGCCGTCCGGGATCCGCCATGCTGCCAGCTAACCAGAAAGAGTCGGGCAACAGAAAAGGACCACCCCGGAGGGTGATCCTTTTCTGTTCAAGCGCGTGACAGCGACTCTGGAAGTGGAGATGCGGGGAATTGAACCCCGGTCCACTGCTGTGGTCGTGTGCCTTCTACGGGTGTATCCAGTGAAGACGTTCTACTCGGCTCCGGAATTTGCCACTGGCACCTACTCCGACAAGCCCAGCCTCAGTTTGAGTCCCTCTACGCCCTAAGACACAACGTAGAAGCAATCTCTCTAAATGGCGCCAGGATCCGGGTAGAGAGCATTCCCGGTCTGACGGACTTCTTTAGTGCGCTCGCTTAGGCAGCGAGGGCGAAGTCAGTGCGCTTTGAATTGGCACTTATTGTTTTCCAGAGATCGTTAACGAGATAACCCTGGATCCTCGACCCGCTTCTCACAGTTGCGCAGGCAGTGTCGAAACCGATCATCCCCATGCGAATCGTGTGCGTCGTCCCGCATGCGGGAGACGCCTCGAAGTGAATCACTATCACGCGCTGTGGAGTTGCCAAACCGGGAAACCCGGCGATTGCCGCATCGTGCTGATGCAGCTTTTCAGTATACATCCTGAATTGTCTCCCGGGAAATGTTGCGGCCCTTGTAGTCTCGCAGGATGAGCGAAGAAGCGCAGAGAAGTAGCGGTGTGACCATCATCTCGGTTCGCGGCGAGGCGTTCGTGGAGGTGGCACCCGAGCGGGCAACGGTGAGCATCGTGATCGCCGTCGATGGGCCGGAGAAATCTGCTGTGCAACAGAGGGCGTCCGATGCGAGGAACCAATGCATCTCGACCATCCGACCGATGTCGGACGCGAAGGCAGGGCCTGTCACCGAGTGGACGGCGAGCCAGCTCCAGGTGTGGAGTGAGCGGCCATGGAACGCGGATGGCGCACAGCTGCCACCGGTCTTTCATTCGCGCTCCACTCTCGACGTGACGTTCTCCGATCTGGACGCGGTCGGCGCCTGGACTGACACCGCGGCGGCAATGGACGGCGTGACCATCGCGGGGATCGACTGGAAGATCACCGATCTCACTCGACAGGAACTCGAGGGTCGGTGCTCACGCGACGCTGTCGCGAATGCTGCGGCGAAGGCATCCGTCTACGCCTCAGCGCTTGGCCTTGGCGACGTGAGGCCGATCGAGATCTCAGAACCCGCTGCGTCTCAGCCGGAGTATGGAGCAGTGAGCCGGATGGTCATGGCCTCGGCCGGCGATCCTACCGAATTTGCGCCGAAACACATACGCATCGCCGTGCAGGTGAACGCGCGATTCGAGGCGCGCTCTGCCGACTAGGCCTTCTCGACCAGCGCGTCCTGAAGCCTGTCGAGCTCGTGAAGGGTGAGTCCTGAGGCGAGCAGGTATCGATGGACAGAGCCGTGCTCGGCTTCGAGCTCATCGAGCACCGCGTCGAGCACCTCCCCCGGGCTGCCGCCCATCAGGACGCGCAGCTCTGGGGTCTCGGTTCCACCGTGCTGCACGATGATCGAGATCATGTTGTCGAGCCACTCACCGCTAAGGTTCTCCTCCGAGCGGGCGTAGTCCTCGACCACAAGCTGACGGTCGACGCCGACGGCCAGTAACGCGAGAGCAACAACGACGCCGGTGCGGTCCTTCCCGGCGGTGCAGTGCACGAGAACCGGAGCCTCTTCCATGGCAAGCAGTTCGCGGAGTGCGCGAGCAACCACCTCGGAGTGCTGGGTGACGATGCGGCGGTACAACGTCGACAGGCTCACAGCCGTCTCACCCTGCGACGCACCGGAACCCTCGAACAAGGGCAGGTGAACGCGTCGAACCTCGAGACCGTCGAGGTCGTCGGGCATGACACCTACCTCGAAATCGTCGCGCAGGTCGATGACGGTGCCGACGCCGAGCTCACGCACGTGTTGCTTGCCGTCCTCACCGAGGCGGTAGAGACCGTCTGAGCGAAGCAACCGACCATAACGCACCCGGCCGTCGAGAGCCGGATAGCCGCCGACATCGCGGAAGTTGTACGTTCCGCTCACGGACAGCTTCGGCGCGATGGTCACTACTCTCCCAAGTGGTTCTTGGCCGCGATGGCGCGCGCTGCTTCACGCGTGGCTTCGCGCTCACGCAGCGTTTGCCGCTTGTCGTATTCCTTTTTACCTTTGGCGATGGCGATCTCGACCTTGGCCTTGCCGTCACTGAAGTACAGCTTGAGCGGGATGATCGTGTAACCGCCAGGTGCGACCTTGTGACTGATCTTCAGGATCTGCGCCTTGTGCAGCAGCAGTTTGCGCTTGCGGCGGGGCGGGTGGTTGTTCCAGGTGCCGCCGGTGTACTCAGGGATGTGCACGGCGTCGAGCCACGCTTCACCGCCCTCGATAAAGGCGTATCCGTCGACGAGCGACGCACGACCGGCACGAAGCGACTTCACCTCGGTACCGGTGAGCACCATTCCGGCTTCGAAGGTGTCTTCAATGAGGTAGTCGTGGCGCGCCTTGCGATTGGTGGCCACAACGTTTTGACCACGTTCCCTGGGCACGAGCTACTCCGTTGTCTTAATTGAAGCGGATGCTATCCGCTTGCGTGAAAAGCGCCTGGCGCGGTGCCCGGCAGCCCATCAGTCTAACAACACGGCAAGCGCCGTGTGAGCTAGATCTTCAGATACCGCTTGATGGCGAAGTTCGCCGAGAGGGCAGCAAGCACCATTCCGACGAGCAGCAGCAGTGGCACAACGACAATCGCGTCGGAGATGTCGACGAAGTTCACGAACGGCATCATCGGAGCCAGGTATCCGTCGATGAAGAAGTACACGATCGCGATGACCGCTCCACCGGCGAGGATCGACCCGATCACCGCGGAGAACACGCCCTCCAGAATGAACGGCGTCTGAATGAACCGGTTCGACGCGCCGACCAGGCGCATGATGCCGATCTCTTTCCGCCTGGAGTACGCGGACAGTCGAATCGTTGTTGCGATGAGCAGAACGGCCGCGATAAGCATGAGCGCCGCGATACCGATGGCTGTATAACTGGCGACGTTGAGCACCCTGAAGATGGCGTCGAGATACTGCCTCTGGTCGGTCACTTCTTCAACACCTGGTGTTCCGGAGAACGCTTCGACAAGAACCTCGGACTGCGACGGGTCCTTGAGGTTTACCCAGTAGGTCTCGTTGAGCTGCTCAGGCGCGACCAGCTGCGCGAGCTGGTTGCCCTCGAACTGCTGCTGGAAGTTGTCGTACGCCTGCTGGTGATCCTCGAAGTAGCTCTTGTCGATGAACGGTGCGAGCGTTTCTGACTCGAGCTGGCCAAGAACCCCGGCCTTTTGCTCCTCGTTCGCTGCCCCGGCCGTGCAGGTCTCCGCCTGCGAGTCTGCCGTGCAGAGGTAGATGGCGACCTGCGCCCTGTCGTACCAGTAGTTCTTCATCTGGCCGATCTGCATCTGCATCAGAACCGCGGTGCCGACGAAGGTGAGCGAGATGAAGGTGACCAGAATGACCGAGATCACCATCGACACGTTGCGGCGGAGCCCGGTTGAGGCCTCCTGCCAGATCAGGGAGAGCCTCATCGAACCGGCCCCACGTTCTGCTCGTCGCCCGTATCCGGGTCGACGGTGCCACGCAATCCAAGTCGCTCGGCGAGCGAAAGGTGCTCGGTGAGGTCACTCGTCGCCTCGGGGCGAGGAAGTGTGATGGCACCCGTCGCGTTCGATGCGCCGTCGGTGTCCGTCGTGTCGTCCACCGTAGCGACGCGAGTGGGTGCTGGAACGCTCGCGACAGCATCCGTTGTCGAAATCAAAATCTGGTGTGCCTTCGTTTCTGCGTCTGCCTCAGCTGTGGCCTCACGCACCTGATCGCGGGCGATCTTGGCTGACTGGCCCTTGGCGACGGCGGGCCTGAGCTCTGGCACGACGCCGGTTGTGCCGTATCCGCCTTCTCGCTCGTCACGAACGATGACGCCGTCGACGAGTTCGATCACGCGGCGCTGCATCTTGTCGACGATGCCGGCTTCGTGGGTGGCCATCAGCACTGTGGTGCCGCCGGCGTTGATGCGCTCGAGAATCTGCATGATGCCGGCGCTGGTCGCCGGGTCGAGGTTTCCGGTCGGCTCATCGGCCAACAGCACCTGGGGCTTGTTGACGACGGCGCGCGCGATCGCGACACGCTGCTGCTCGCCACCTGAGAGTTCGTGCGGGAGGCGGTCAGCCTTGGTTTCGAGGCCGACCATCTTGAGCACGTCAGGCACGGCCTCCTGAACGTAACCGCGAGACTTTCCGATCACCTGAAGAGTGAACGCCACGTTCTGAAACACAGTCTTGTTCGGCAGGAGGCGGAAGTCCTGGAAGACCACGCCGACGTTGCGACGGAAGTACGGGATCTTGCGGCTCGAAATCGAGCCGAGGTCGTTACCGAGGACGAAGATGGATCCGGAGGTCGGCTTCTCCTCCTTGAGGATCAATCGCAGGCAACTGGACTTTCCCGAACCTGACGCACCGACGAGAAAGACGAATTCTCCTCGAGCGATTTCCAGGTCCATGCTGTCGATTGCCGGACGCTTGGTGCCGGAGTATTTCTTCGTGACGTTCTCAAACCGAATCATGACTCTCCGAGCCTAGGCAGCGATCGAAGCAATGACGGCATGACACGCCTGTGACCGGGACTCCGGCCCGGATCGGCTAGTTGTCGACGGGCTGTTTACGCCAACGGATGCCTGCGGCGATGAATCCGTCAAGGTCACCATCGAAGACGTTCTGCGGGTTATTGACCTCAAAGTCCGTGCGCAGGTCCTTGACCATCTGGTACGGCGCCAGAACGTATGACCGCATCTGGTCACCCCAGCTGGCCGTGATGTTTCCGGCAAGTTCCTTCTTCTTGGCGTTCTCCTGCTCGCGCTGGACAAGAAGCAGTCGGGACTTGAGCACGCGCATCGCCGCTGCCCGGTTCTGAATCTGGCTCTTCTCGTTCTGGCAGCTCACGACGATGCCCGTCGGCAGGTGGGTGATCCGCACAGCCGAGTCGGTCGTGTTGACCGACTGTCCACCGGGGCCTGACGACCGGAAGACATCGACCCGGATGTCATTGTCTGGGATGTCGACCTCTTCGGTCTCGGCCATCAGCGGAACGACCTCGACTGCCGCGAAGCTCGTCTGCCGTTTGCCTGCCGAGTTGAAGGGGCTCATTCGCACCAGACGGTGGGTCCCAGCTTCGACGCTGAGCGTTCCGAACGCGTAAGGCGCATCGATCTCGAACGTCGCGCTCTTGATGCCCGCTTCCTCCGCGTAGCTGGTGTCGAGAACCGTCGCCTTGTACTTGTGCTGCTCGGCCCAGCGCAGGTACATCCGGAAGAGCATGTCGGCGAAGTCAGCGGCGTCAACACCACCGGCGCCAGCGCGGATGGTCACAACAGCGGGCAGCGGGTCGTACTCACCGTTGAGCAGGGTCTGCACCTCGAGGCTGCCGATCTGCTTCTGCAGGTCGGCGAGTTCGGTGCGCGCCTCGGCAGCGGAGTCCTCGTCGCCCTCGGCGTTCGCGAGTTCAATGAGCACCTCGAGGTCGTCGAGCTGCTGCTCGATGGCGACGATCCGGGCCAGCTCTGACTGCCGGTGGCTGAGGGCGCTGGTGATCTCCTGTGCCTTCTCGGTGTCGTCCCACAGGTCAGGAACACCGGCCTGTGCGCTGAGGTCAGCGATGTCAGCGCGAAGAGCGTCCAGGTCGACAACCTCGCGGATGTCCTGGAAGGTGGCTCGGATGGAAGCGATTTGGGCACTCAGGTCTAGATCTAACATGTCGAGTCCAGCCTACCTTTGGCGAACGTTCGAGCGTCTGCCCGCCGCGGCATACACTGAAAAGTGATGACCACCGACAAATCGACAGCCGAGTTTTCCTTCCGCTCCGTCGCCGTCGTGGTGTTTCTTCCCACACTGTTGTTCTCGATCGGCGAAGGTGCGCTCATCCCGCTCATTCCCGTTGCAGCCACCAACCTCGGTGCGAGCCTGGCCATCGCCGGTGTGATCTCCGGCATGGTGATGATCGGTGAGCTCGTCGGAGACATCCCCAGCGGTTGGCTCGTGAGCAAAATCGGCGAGCGCGTCGCCATGATCGGCGCGTCCGCGATCTCCGTGCTCGCCGTACTCGGCGCTGTGCTTGCGCCGAACGTCTGGGTTCTCGCGGCGGCCATTTTCGTCCTCGGCCTGTCGACAGCGGTGTTCGCCCTCGCCAGGCACGCGTTCATGGCAAGCTACGTGCCGATCCAGTACCGGGCTCGAGCCCTGTCCACCCTCGGCGGGGTGTTCCGGGCCGGCCTGTTCATCGGCCCCCTCATCGCCGCTCCCGTCATCCATCTCACCGGCGGAGCGCAGGGCGCGTTCTGGATCATGGTCGTCTCCTGCCTGGCCGCCGTGCTCATTCTCATCTTCCTTCCGGACCCCGAATCGGTGTTCTCCCGAGCATCGCATCCGCAGGCAGCGCATTCGACCCACGCTGCAGGCACACAATCGCCCGGCGCCCGATCCAACGGACTGTTCCACACGATCTGGAACTCCCGCGGGGTCCTCGTCCGGATGGGGTCAGGAGCGGCCCTCATCTCGGCGATGCGCGCGACCCGCACCATCATCCTCCCGCTCTGGGCGGTCAGCCTCGGCGTCAGCGAGGTCAACACAGCACTGATCATCGGCATCGCTGGAGGCGTGGACTTCGCGCTGTTCTACGCGAGCGGCCAGATCATGGACCGCTTCGGTCGCATGTTCAGCGCGATCCCATCCCTGATTGGACTAGGACTCGGGATGCTGTTACTCGCCTTCACGCACGATTCCCCGAATGCGGTCGGCTGGTTCATCGCGGCCGCAGGGCTGCTCGCGGTCGCCAACGGGATCGGCAGTGGAATTCTGATGACGCTCGGCGCCGACCTCGCCCCGGTCGGCTCCCCCGCCCCGTTCCTCGGCGCGTGGCGGTTCACCGGCGACCTCGGTGCCGCTGGCGCGCCTCTTCTCGTCGGCGGACTCACCGCCGTGCTGTCCGTGTCGTTCGCGGCAGGGCTGATCGGTGTCGTCGGCATCCTCGGCGCGATTCACCTCGCGCGAATCATGCCGCGGTACCTGCAGCCGAGGCCCGGCCGCAGGCTCCCCTAGCTCCCGCCGGGGGACGCCGCCTGAACACTCGACACCACGAAGACGGTGACGAGGCCCACAAGGGCGATGCCGCCAAACAGAGACGCCATAACTGTCAGCCGCGACCGACCGGGAGCCGACACAAACCGCGTGACCACCAGTGCTCCGTACAAAATCACCACAAACGCGGCGCCCACCGCAGCGATCACCGTGTGAATCGACATCAGGGGCACGAGCACGGCCAGCACGATGATTGTCAGCAGGGTCCCAAGCCCAAGCCAGATTGCTCCGGTCGAGGTTTGCAGGGCCGGCTGGTTCCGCATCAGTGTCGGGTCGTCCTCCCGGCGGTCGCCGTCGCTCGTCACTGCTTGTCCGCCTCCCGCCAGGTGTCACTCTCAATGTGAGAACCGGCCTGCGGCCCCATCTGCAGCATGCCACCGTCAACAGGCCACGACGCGCCCGTGACGTAGCTCGACGCCGGTGAGGCGAGGAAGGCGATGACGGCCGCGACCTCCCGGGCGTCACCGGGCCGGCCGAGCGGCACTCCAGGTCGCTTCACCTCGTGCGGGTCCTGATCGGTCTGACCGGTCATCGGCGTGGCGATCTCACCGGGAGCGACGGCGTTCGCGGTGATGCCGTGTTCCCCAAGCTCAAGCGCCAGTGTTTTGAGCAGCCCTCCGAGTCCGTGCTTCGCGGCGTCGTACGCAGCTGACCCAACGCGGGGCTGGTGTTCGTGGACGCTCGTCACTCCGATGATCCGTCCGCCGTTGCCCGCAGCGACCATACGCCGCGCAGCCCGCTGGATGCAGACAAAGGCTCCGTCGAGATCGGCCGCGACGGTCTTTCTCCAGTCCTCAAGCGGCATCTCGAGAAACGGTCCGTTGTCACCCCTGCCCGCGTTGTTGACGAACACGTCCACTCCGCCGAGCTCCTGGGCAAGCGCGTCGATCGCGTCGCCGCAGCCGTCGAGGTCGGTGGTATCGAGCCGCGCCGTGACGGCGTTGCGTCCGAGCTCGCGCACCTCACGCGCCGTTCCCTCCGCGCCGTCTTCGTCGCTGTGCCAGGTGATGCCGACGTCCATTCCCGCTTCGGCAAGGGCGACAGCTGTTGCACGCCCAATTCCGGAGTCCGCTCCGGTGACGATCGCGAATCGTGGCTCAAAACTCATGAAGTTGCTCCTTCGATCGGGCACGAGTGGAACGTGCGTGGTGCTTCTACGCAACACCGGCTGTCCTGAGCCGTTCAACCCCTTGACACGGTTCTCCCGCCGCACGACACGGCACTCCCGGGTCAGCGGAACACGCTCCGAGCCACGCTTGTGACTTCCAGACGGATGCCATCTGGCACGAACGCGGTCAGCACCGGCGGCCGCCAATACGACGAGAGGGTCACCGTCGCGCTTCTCCCATCGAGTGAGACGGCCTGCTCCAGGCGGAGTTCCTCGAACCTTCCTGTCGGGTTGTTGCCGAGGAACTCCTCCACATCTGCGGAAACCCCGGCAGAGGACAGCGTCACCCGGGGCACACCGTCGTTCACTGACACCGTCGATAACTCGAACGATTCCGCACCAACGAGAGCGGCAGCATCCGCAAGACTGAACAGCCGTTTGCGTTCGACGTACAAGGACGTTGCGGCCGCCACAAGCAGAATCACGATGAGGGAGAGCATGCCGTAGAAGATCGCGAGAATGAGCGTCGACCCGTCGTCGTTCGGCCGGCCCTGCTTCAAGGACGTCATTGCTCGGTCCAGAACCGGGAGACCCGCTGGGTCGCGGACGATTCAATCGGAACACTTGCCGCCGAGGAGAGGTCGAGAACGTCTGGGACCAGTGGAAGGGGCACATTCACGCGAACGGTGACGGTCACGATTGCGTTGCGTGAAGGGCAACTCGGAGCACCGGAGCACTGCACACTCGTGGAGGCGGAGGCCGCGTTCACACCGTAGTCGGCCAGGCCAAACTCGATGGCTCTGCTCGCGCGCGCCGCAGCCTCCTCCTGGTTGGGCGCCTGAACGAACACGCGGACAGCCTGGCGTGCAGCACCCTCCACTGCGAGCGTGCCCGCTTGCAACGCGGCCAGCGTGATGACCAGGTAGACCAGGGGCACAAGCAGAATCAGACCGACCGTGATGAATTCGAGCGCCGCCGTTCCCGTCTCGCTCCTCAGCCCTCGGAGGACACGACTCGAACCAGCCCTATTCGGCATCGTCCAGTGTTTCGACGGCAGCATGCGCGTCGACCTCCAGCCCTTTGTCGAGGCCGAGCAGCCCGATCACCGGCAACGTGGTGACCACCCGAATTTCGGTACTCGCGTGACCGAGGTACGTGCCGTAGCTTGCGGTGATGTCGCCAGCGAAATCGGATCCGACGGCGGTTGTGATGAGCTCGCGGGTGCGCTCGACTCCATCAGCGAGACCGTTGTCGGCTAGCGCCGCGAACCGCGCGCCTTCCGCTGCAGCATCGGTCACCGTGTTGCGAACATGAAGGGCAAGGCCCAACTGCAGCACCGAAACCGTGAGCAGGGTGAGAAGGACGGTAACCAGGGTGAACTCGACGACGGCCGATCCGTCGTCGTTGCGCCAGTCCAGGCGTGCGAACACGTCAGAGCCCGGAGACCCTGCTGATGGCCTGTTCGAAGATCTGGCTGAGCGCCGGACCAGCCAGTCCCCAGATGACAATGACAAGTCCTGCCGTCATTAGGGTGATCAACACCCAACCGGGCACGTCTCCCGTGTCGTCGTTGAGCTGGTCAGCGATGGTGTGGCGAAGTCGCCGCAGTGTCTTCATGAAGCTCTCTCCTTCTCGTGTGTCGGTGTTGCATCGCGGGTCAGAAGCCGGACTGAAGTACGAAGATTCCGGGGAAGATTGCGAACAGAATGGACAAGGGCAGGATGAGGAAGACGAGCGGGATCAGCATCGCGACCTCCTTCTTCCCCGCGACCTCAAGCAGTGCTCGCTTGGCATCGTCCCTGGCGTCCTGCGCCTGAGCCCTGAGCACCTCGGCAAGCGGCGATCCTCGCTCGAGTGCGGCGACCAGTTGCTCGACACAACGGTTCAGAGCGGGAATGTCTGCCCGCCGAGCGACATCGGTCAGCGCTGTGGCGAGCGGCACTCCCGTGTGAACAGCGGTGACGACACTTCGAAACTCCCTGCTGAGTTCGCCTGAGCCGATATTCCCCATCCGGCGAAGCGCGTCGAGGATGCCCTCACCCGCTGAGAGGCTGAGGCTGAGAAACTCGAGCACGGTCGGAAGCTCGGCGGTCATTCGGTCCGCCCGGGCCGTCGCTTGCCTCGAGAGGGCGGTGTCGCGAAGTACCAGCCCGCCGATGCCGCACAGGATCGGGAGCGCTATGACCAGCGCAACCGGGAGCATCCGATTCACCGATCCGATTCCAGCACCCACGACACCCAACCCGAGTCCGGCCAGGCACCACAGAAGCTGCTCTAGCCGAAACCTCTGCACGTCGATATCCACACCGGCGCGGTCGAGGTTGCGTTGCACAATCGCGCTCCCGCCGAGCACAGCGGTCAGGCTGGCGCTGAGCCTTCGTAACGCAGGGCTGAGCAGCCTGCCGAGAATCGGAAGAGGATCGGTGAATCGCCTCTCGGTGTAGAGCCGGGCGCCCTCGGACACATCAACAAGATACGGCGCAACCCGGTCAGCCAGGGTGGGGCCGCCGAACCGGGGCAGCATGGCGACGATGGACCAGAGCCCGAGGCCCAGGGTCGCACCGAAGAGGATCCCCCAGCCCAGCGACGTGCTCACGTGAACCACCGCCTCTCCTGCGGCAGCCTGCCGAGCGCGAGCATGATTCGGTAAGCGATCACTGAGACGGCAGCACCAACGGCGATGAGCACCGCTCCACCTGGCGAGTTGTATGCGACGGATGCCTCGGGGCGCGTTGACAGCAGGAGGAGAATGAGCCACGGAGCCGCGACGCCCAGTTTGGCGGCGCTCTTGATCCACGATTGCCTGGCCTCGACTTCCGAGCGGATCGCGTGATCGGACCGAAGGTAGGCGGACAAACTGCGCAGCACGGTTGCGAGGTCTGCGCCGCCGACCTCACGCGCCATTCGCAGGGTTTCTATGATCCGGTCCGGTACCGGGTCCGCGAGGTGATCCTTCAGCCGATCAAGGCTTCCGCTGAACGAACCGGTGCTGCGGTAATCACGCTCGAATCCGGCAAACTCTTCCCGAAGCATCTCAGGGCCCGTGCGCGAGAGGCTGGCAACGGCGTCGGGCAGGGCAAGGCCCGAACGGACGGACCCAACGAGGTGATCGACGACATCGGGCCACAAGGCACGGTGAGCCATCCGCTTGGCTCGCGCACGCCATCGAACGAGAAGAACGGGAAGTAGCCCTCCAAGAACAGCTCCACAGAGGCCAAGCGCGAGCACCCCTGTGAGAGCGAACGCGAGTGCGGCAACGAAAACACCGGCGAGGATCGAGAGCGCCAGAAAGACTGGAACCGGCACGGCCGCGAGGCCCGCACCTGCGAGCGCCGAGTGAAGCCGCCCACTGCGTCGCGCCGTTGGCCGGGTGCGCTCGTCCTTCGCGGGGAACAGCCAGGGTGACGCGGTGAGCAGCACACCGGCCGCGAGCAGGCACCCGAGGAGGAAGGTCATGTTCCGCCCCTTCGGAGGATCGCACTCGGGTCGATTCCCGCGGCATCAAACTTGGCGCGTTTTGTGGGGTGGCTTCCTGTTGCCTGCAACAGACCGTCGCGCAGCCCGAACAGCCGACTTGCCTCGATCACCGGGCCGTTCAACACCCCGCTCAGCGCGAGGATCTCGTGAACCCGGCGAAACCCGCTGCCGTCGATCTCGAGATGCACCACGATGTCGATGCATGACGCGACGGTCGGCTGCACGAACGCGGAGTCGATATTGCGCCCGGCCAAGAGCGGCAATGTTGACAGCTTCACGAGCGCGTCCCGGCCTGAGTTCGCGTGGATCGAACACATCCCGGGAAGTCCCGAGTTCATGGCGATGAGCAGGTCGAGGCTTTCAGCCTCACGAACTTCGCCGACCACGAGCCGGTCCGGTCGCATCCTGAGCGCCTCCTTGATGAGACGGCGCAGTGTGACCTCACCGCTGCCTTCGAGGTTCGGCTGTCGGCACTGCATGGCGACGACGTCAGTTGCGGAGAGGTCG
Organism: Mycetocola zhadangensis; assembly: GCF_003668565.1. Lineage (GTDB taxonomy): Bacteria > Actinomycetota > Actinomycetes > Actinomycetales > Microbacteriaceae > Mycetocola_A > Mycetocola_A zhadangensis. The sequence continues at coordinate 537,731 of NZ_RCWJ01000001.1, read as the reverse complement.
AGCTCGAACGTCTCCTCGACGGTGACGATGCGCTCGTGCGCTGGCGCCGTGCCGAGCAACGCGCCGAGCAGCGTGGTCTTGCCAGCCTGGGTACCGCCTGATACCAGGATGTTTTGGCCGCTGCGAACGCAGGCCCTGAGAAACTCGGCAGCCTGCGCGCTCAAGGAGCCGAGGGCAACCAGCTGGGCGAGATCGCGGACGTTCCGTCGGAATTTGCGAATGTTGACCGCAACATGCCGCCTCGTGACGTCTGGAATGGTGACATGAAGTCGTGAGCCGTCTGGCAAGGAAGCGTCGACGAACGGAGAGCTGAGATCGACACGCCTTCCCGTGGATTGCAGCATGCGCTCGACCAAGTCACGAACCGCGGCCTCGGTGAGCACAGTGTTGGTGAGCTCAGCCACGCCGTTTCGTGCGACGAAAACCTTGGTCGGCGAGTTGATCCAGATCTCCTCAATTCCAGGATCATCGAGATATCCCTGGAGCGGCCCGAAACCGGTGAGCGTCGCGACGATCTCGCGCTCAGTTGCGTCCTCGTCGGCGATCAGCGGGAGAGTGCCTCCGAGCGCTCGTTCGCTGTAGCGCCGAACTTCCTCACGAACGTAGGTCTGCGCGAGCCCCGATGACGACGAGAGGTCCGCCCCATCGCGCCGCACTCGCTCGCGAATGCGGTCGGTGATGATCTCGGTGGCCGAATTCATGGAGGAATTCTGCCCGAAACCGACAGGGGCCCGCTTAAGTTATCCACAGGCCACAATTGGGGTGCCCCCGAGGCGGGAGCAAGTGGTCCCCCCGGTTTACAAGCCTCCGCTTCCCCCTAGACTTGTACAGCCAGCGGGAGTGGTGAAATTGGCAGACACGCAGGATTTAGGTTCCTGTGCTTTCGAGCGTGTGGGTTCAAGTCCCACCTTCCGCACGGATCGAGTGGCCCGACAGTCACACCGACCATCGCCGAGCAACGACTTACGGAGTAGTAGCCGCTCATGATTTCGACAGGCCTCATCCCCTGGCTCGACCCGGAAAGCATCATCGGTTCAGCAGGGCCATGGGCGCTACTCGTTGTTTGCCTCATCGTCTTCGCCGAGACCGGCTTGCTCATCGGCTTCCTGCTCCCCGGCGACACACTCCTCGTGATCACCGGCCTCCTCACGTTCCACGGCATGCACTCCGGAACGGCGACAGGCCTCGACCTCGAAATCTGGTGGGTCGCGCTTGCGATCGGTTTCGCCGCTTTCCTCGGCGGAGAGGTGGGCTATCTGATCGGGCACAAGGCCGGTCCGCGAATCTTCGAACGCAAGGAGTCGGGGATTTTCAGCGTGACGAATGTGCAGCGCACCAATGCATTCTTCACCCGCTTTGGCGGACTCGCCGTCATCCTGGCCCGCTTCGTCCCGATCGTCCGGACCTTCGCGCCCGTCGCTGCCGGCGTTGGCCACATGAACTACAAAAAGTACTCGCTGTACAACTTCATCGGCGCCATCATCTGGGGCGTTGGCCTGACTTACTTCGGCTATTTCCTCGGCTATATCCCGCCGGTGGCGAACTTCGTCCAGGAATACATCGACGTCATTCTCATCTCCGCCGTGGTGATCACCCTGATCCCGACCATCTGGCACTACATTCAGTCCAGCCGCAAAGCAAAACATGAAACCGCCGCAGGGCCCGATGGCCGCACCGATGCGGAAGAAGCAGCCCACCTCGCGCTCGATCCCGAAACCTTCCGGAAGAAGCCCGACGTTTCTTAAGGGTGCTGCGGATGCTCGTGGCCGGCGTGTTTCGCTGGCTCAAGTTGGAACGTAGAGTGCTCGACGTCAAAATGGCCGCTAAGGCAAGCTGAGAGCGTGTCAAGCATCTCCCCGGTCCTTCCCCCGCTGAAAACCTCGGCGTCGACGACCACGTGAGCGGTGAAGACGGGCTCTCCCGACGTGATCGACCAGACATGGACGTCGTGCACATCGACGACGCCTGGAGCGCCCCGGATATGATCGCGGATCTGCTGCACGTTTGTGTCGGCCGGTGTTGACTCGTTCAGCACACGCCACACATCGCGAAGCAGCACCCATGCCCTCGGGAGAATACCGGCCGCGATGAGCAGGGACGCGATGGCGTCAACCTGCACGAGGCCGGTGAACAGGATGATGATTCCGGCGATCAGCACACCGACCGAACCGAGCAAATCGCCAAACACCTCGAGATAGGCGCCACGCATGTTGAGCGATGTTTTAGCCGAACTCCTGAGGATGACCATCGAAACGGCATTTGCGATCAGGCCGATGACGGCCACTACGAGCATCGGTGCAGCAAGGATCTCGATTCCCGACGGATCGAGCAGGCGCTGGATGCCCTGGTAGCCGATCCCCCCGGCCACAACCAGGAGGAGAAGTCCGTTGAGCAGCGCGCCAAGCACCTCGGTCCGGCGATAGCCATAGGTGTGCCGCTCGCTGGCAGGCTTCGCGGCGATACTGAGCGCCACCAGGGCGATGAGCAGTCCGGTGAGGTCGCTGAGCATGTGCCCGGCGTCAGCGAGCAGGGCGAGCGATCCCGTCAGGATGCCGCCGACGACCTCAGCGACGAAGACCACCGCGACGATGGCCAGGACCACGAGAAGACGGGAGCGGTGAATATCGCGCGGTGTGTGATCGTGGGCCATAACACCACGCTAGGCGGCACTGCAGCTCCGCACCAGACTCCGCGGGTTGATGGTAACGATGGCCGTTCTCATTACCCGGCTGGCGCGATCGGTCCGTCCGCCGGATACCCTTTCGGTTTATGCCGTAGCGACCGACCGCAGGGTCGGAATGAGATCGGCGAAGGCCCTCGCCCGGTGGCTGATCTCGTTCTTCGTCTCAGGAGCGAGCTCAGCCGCAGACACGTTGTGGCCCTCGGGAACGAAGATTGGGTCGTAGCCGAACCCGTGACTTCCGCTGGGCTGTGTCGCGAGGGAACCGGGCCACACGCCGACCGAGACATGTTCGAAACCAGCGCGGGCGTGACCATCGGGCACGACCAGGGCGATGTTGCAGAGGAAGCTCGCGGCGCGGTGCTCGGGAGCAATGTCGGTGAGTTGAGCGAGCAGAAGCTCGAGATTATCCCTGTCTTTGTGCCCGGGACCGGCCCACCGAGCGGAAAAAATTCCGGGAGCCCCGCCGAGCACGTCCACGGAGATGCCGCTGTCATCAGCCATAGAGATCCGGCCCGTGTGGGCGGCAGCCGCTCGTGCCTTGATGAGCGCGTTCTCGCTGAAGGTCACACCGTCTTCGACCGGCTCAGGCCCGTCGTAGGCAAGAACAGTGACCTCAGGCATCGCAGCACCGAGAATCCTCTGAAACTCCTGAACCTTGTGCTGGTTGTGCGTGGCCAGCACCACCTCGATCGTCATGCTGAGGCTCGGCCCAGGGCCTCAACCTGAAGAGCTGTGAGGTCGGCTGCTCCGCCGACGGCCAGGTCTAGCAACGAGTCGAGCTCTCTCCGGTCGAATGGCGCCCCCTCTGCCGTGCCCTGCACCTCGACGAAAAGGCCACGGCCGGTGACGACGACGTTCATGTCGGTCTCCGCGCGAACATCTTCAACGTATGCGAGGTCGAGCATCGGTTCGCCGTCGATGATTCCGACAGACACGGCCGCAACGCTGTCGATCAGCGGTTGCGCCTTCTGGCCAATGAACTTCTTCTCGCGGGCCCATTCAATCGCGTCCGCGAGTGCGACGTACGCACCAGTGATCGCAGCGGTCCGCGTTCCCCCGTCAGCCTGGAGCACGTCGCAGTCGATGACAATGGTGTTCTCGCCGAGAGCCTTGGTGTCGATGACGGCACGAAGGCTGCGGCCAATGAGGCGGGAGATCTCGTGGGTTCGTCCTCCGATACGACCCTTGACCGATTCACGGTCCATTCGGCTGTTGGTCGAGCGCGGCAGCATCGAGTACTCGGCCGTCACCCACCCTTTGCCTTTGCCCGCGAGCCAACGCGGTACGCCATTAGTGAATGACGCGGTGCAGAGGACCTTGGTCTTGCCGAAAGAGATGAGCGCTGAGCCCTCGGCCTGGTCGCTCCAGCCCCGCTCAATCGTGACCTCACGCAGCTGTGTGGTGATTCTGCCGTCTTTGCGGATGGTGTCTGTCACGAGAATGCTCCTTGAAGTTGCACCGGTAACCGGCGTGGGGATGGGAAAAACAAAATAGGGAGGCTACGAGCCGTAAGCACGCAGTGCGGCGAGGTCGATCACGCCGGTCTGTACGAGATCGACGTGTGAGATTTCCCGACCGATAAGTCGGTGAGCGAGTTCGAGGAACTCGTCTTCGCTTGGACCTGTCGCTTCATAGTGGTGGGCAGGCGGGCGTGGGCTGGTGCGCTCGAGGCCGCCGGAAACGAGTACGCGGTAGACGTCGTTGGCGGTTTCGGTGTCGCTCGACACAAGCGTGACACCGGGGCCCATGACGTAGGAGATCGCCCCTTTGAGGAAGGGGTAATGGGTGCACCCGAGCACGACCGTGTCGACCCGCGCCTCGACGAGGGGCTGCAGGTACTGTTCTGCTGTCGCCAGTACATCGGCACCGGAAGTGATTCCTGCTTCGACGAACTCAACGAAACGAGGGCAGGCCGCAGTGAAGAGTGCCAGTTCGGGTGCAGCGGCGAACGCATCCTCGTAGGCCCGGGAGTTGATGGTTCCCTCGGTACCGATCACTCCAACCCGTCGGTTGCGTGTGCTCGCGACAGCGGTCCGCACTGCCGGCTGAATAACCTCGATGACCGGAACCGAGTATCGTTCTCGCGCGTCTCGAAGCATCGCAGCTGATGCCGTATTGCACGCGATGACAATCATTTTGACGCCCTGTGCAATGAGGTCATCGAGGACTTCGAGGGAATAGCGGCGAACATCCGCGATGGGCTTCGGCCCGTATGGCGAGTGCGCCGTGTCACCGACGTAGAGGATCTCTTCGTTCGGGAGCTGGTCCTGAATCGCTCGAGCGACGGTGAGCCCACCGACTCCGGAGTCGAAGATTCCGATTGGCGCATCATTCACGGGTTCCAGCCTACCGCGCCATATGAGCTCGGGCCGGGAACCGCAACCCTGCGCTCAAAAGAGCGAACCCGTCGCTAGGCTGGCGGGGTGAGCCTCTCGACATCACCACACAACTCAACAGCCCTCCTCACCGATCGTTATGAACTGACGATGGTTGATGCGGCGCTTGCCCATGGAACAGCTGACACCGAGTGCATGTTTGAGGTGTTTGGTCGCCGCCTGCCTGGCGCACGTCGTTACGGCGTCGTTGCGGGCACCGGGCGCCTCCTCGAGATGATTCGGGACTTCCGGTTTTCGGAGACCGAGCTGTCGTGGCTGCGAGACAACGCCGTTGTCGCGCCACGAACACTCGATTGGTTGAGTGATTATCGGTTCTCCGGTGACATTTGGGGATACCACGAGGGCGAGGCCTACTTCCCGAACTCCCCCGTCCTCACGGTTGAGTCGAGCTTCGCTGAGGGCGTTGTTCTCGAGACCCTCATCCTCAGTGTGCTCAACTACGACACGGCCGTCGCCAACGCGGCGACCCGTATGGTGACGGCTGCGCACGGTCGCCCCATCGCAGAGATGGGCTCACGCCGGGCCAACGAGCACGCCGCTGTGGCCGCTGCGCGCGCCGCATACGTCGCCGGGTTTGACGCAACCAGCAACCTTGAGGCTGGGCGCACCTGGGGCATTCCAACCATGGGCACTGCTGCCCACGCCTTTACCCTTTTGCACGAGACCGAAGAAGAAGCATTCCGCGCGCAAATCGCGGCCTCCGGGCCGGAGACGACGCTCCTGGTCGACACGTACAACGTTGAGGCCGGCATCGAAACAGCGGTGCGTGTGGCCGGCGCGGAGCTCGGAGCCGTGCGCCTGGACTCAGGCGACCTGCCCACCTTGGTTCTGGAGGTGCGCGCACAACTCGATGCACTTGGGGCACCACACACGAAGATCACGGTGACCAACGACCTGGACGAACACGCCATCGCAGCTCTGGCAGCGGTGCCGGTCGATTCGTACGGTGTCGGAACCTCAGTCGTCACTGGGTCAGGCTCCCCCGCTGCCGGCATGGTCTACAAGCTCGTTGCTCGCAAGAACACCGAGGGCTCATGGGTCTCGGTAGCGAAGACTTCGGAAGGCAAGGTCGGCGTCGGCGGAAGAAAGTTCCCCGTCCGCCGCCTCAATAGCTCGAACATTGCCGTCGAGGAAGTCGTGTACGTTGGCGACGGCCCCGAAGCATCCGCTCGCTTGCATGAGTCGGAACGGCCGCTACTGGTTCAACTAGTCGACCGTGGCGAGATCGACGCGCAGTACACGGGTCCAGCCGGAACGGCGAAAGCACGCGAGCACCGCGCCCGCGTGCTGAAGGAATTGCCAGCGGATGCTGCACGGCTTGGCCGCGGGGACCCCACGCTGCCGACACGCTTCGTCAGCTGAGAAAAACCGAACTATTCGGACTTCATCTTTTCGTAGATCTCTTTGCAGGTCGGGCAGACCGGGAACTTCTCGGGGTCGCGACCAGGCGTCCACTTTTTACCGCAGAGAGCCTTCACCGGCTTACCGCTGATGGCCGACTGCAGGATCTTGTCCTTCTTCACGTAGTGGGAGAAGCGTTCATGATCGCCGGGCTCGACGCCCTCGCTGTTTAGGAGCTCTTCGAGTTCGCGGTCAAGAACCGATGTGCCTCCGGCGTCAGGCCGGGATCCGGGGTCTGCGATACTCACGCGTGCGTCAATCATGCTGCAATTGTACGCGGTTCACTGGGCCTAATGACTGACGGCGAATGCCATGATTTCGGGTCCGCGACGGTCGAAAACGCGACCGCCGAGCCACACACCGAGGATCAACGCGACAACACCGAGTCCGACTCCCGCCCACAGGGAAAGCACATGCCAGGACGGCTCGCTCGTGAATCCGAACCAGGCCAGAATCAGGGCAGGCGTCGCGACCAGGAGTGACCCGACAAGCCCAAGCGTCTGCGAGAGGCCGCCGAGGGCGCCGGACGACTGAGGCTGCTGGAACGGGCTGTCGCCGGGCAGCGCAGCCGGATACGGGAATCGCGCGGAGATGTAGCTGGACAGGCCGACTCCTCCGAGGAACAACGCGGTCGAGACGCCGATCATCGACGGGAGCACGACCCAGTCGCCGTAGAAGGTGATGCTCACCATCGATCCGATGATGATCAACGGGACGCCGATGAGCAGGATCGGGAACATGCGACCGATTCGGTCTGAGAAACCACGAATGCCGGAGGCAAAGTGCAGCCAGACCGCCGTCGAGTCGAATGCGAGGTCGTTGTGGAGTGACCAGCCGAGGAAGATCGCCATCACGGGCAGGGGAAGCAGCGTGAGCGTCTGCATGTCAACGCCGACCACAAGGAACGGCACGATCATGATGATCGGCACGATCGGGATGATCACGATTGACACGAGGTAGCGGGGGTCGCGGGCCCAGTAGGTGATGCTCCGAGCGGCGATGACCGCCCCGGGACGACCGGGCAGAACGTCGAACCAGCCCATGCCACCGTAGGTCCTAACAACGGGCTCGCGCTCGGGAGTGACGAGCATGTGCGCGACAACTCGGTCCCAGGCCAGCCAGAGCAGGCCCACTGTTGCAACGGCAATCAGAAGCTTGAGGAACGCAGCGCCGATGTCTCCCATGGCAACGTCACCTGGGAACGACCAGACGGCACCGAAGGGGGTCCAGCTGATCACGTCGGCGGCGCTGCCGAGGACAGCGGCTCCGTCGCGGCCCCAGTTCACGCTCGAGAGAAGAATGACCGCCGGAGCCAGGAGCACAAGCAGAACGATGCCGATAACCCCGGTGAGTTCCCGCGAACGGCGGGTGGCGAGCAGCAGGGAGGCGACGGCAGTGGTGACTCTGGCGGCGATAACGCAGGTCGCGACGGCGAGCAAGGCAGACAGGAGCGCCAGGGTGAACGGGAAAAACCCGCGCGACCAGGTGACCGCCGTCAGAAGGCTCAGGATCACAAGTACGACGGAAGGAACACTGACCAAAGCGGCGACAAGCAGTCCCGTTGACAGTGTGCGATCGCGTGTTCCGAAAAGGGCGAACGAGCGCGGGTCCATGTCATCGTCGACCCCGAAAATGAGAGGCAGCAGGACGAAGCCGAGGACCACGAACGAACCGATGAAAACCAGAACGTTGCGAGTGAGATCGTCCGGCGCGAAACGCAGCGCTATGAGGGCTGCGCCGAGGAGGTAAACGATTCCAGCCCCCGCTACGGTCGCCAGAAGAATGCCGAACACCTGCCATGGGCTTCGCCGAAAGACGTTGGCCAGCAGCTGCAGCCTTAGTCGGAGAAGCTGTGCAACCATTCCATACCTTCTGCGGCCTTTCGACCGCCAGCGAGTTCAACAAATCGGTCTTCGAGAGTGCCACTTCCTCGAACGTCATCGACCGCACCGGCAGCGAGCACTTGCCCGTTCACCACGATCGCGACGTGGTCGCACACGCGCTGGATCAGATCCATGCCGTGGCTCGAGAGCACTACGGTTCCGCCGTGCGCGACATACTTCTGGAGAATTTCGATCACGTTCGCGGCAGATACGGGATCGACCGATTCGAACGGTTCGTCCAGAACGAGCAGTCGCGGCGAGTGAATCATCGCGCAAGCCAGAGCGACCTTCTTGGTCATTCCGGCTGAGTAGTCGGTGACCAGCCGGTTGAGGGCGTCTTCCAGACCAAAGGCAGCGGCCAGGTCCTTGACGCGAGACCGGACGGTTGCGCCGTCAAGACCGCGGAGCACACCGGAGTAGTAGAGCAATTGGGCGCCGGTGAGTCGGTCAAAGAGTCGCAGCCGGTCGGGCAGCACTCCGATTGCCCGCTTCGCTTTGTCCGGGTTTTCCCACACGTCGATCCCGTGCACTGTGATGTGCCCGGAGTCGGGACGGAGAAGACCCGTGATCATGGAGAGCGTTGTGGTCTTACCTGCCCCGTTGGGGCCGACAATCCCGTAGAAGGAACCCTCTCGAACCTCGAGGTCGATACCGTCGACCGCGACAGTATCCCCGAAGCTGCGTGACAGGTCGCGAATACTCAGGACAACGGGTGACGTACCTGTTCGGTCCAAATCGTCATCCCGAGTGGACTGGTCCAGGAGCGCCGTTTCGAAATCATCACCATCGAAGACATTAGTTTCGGACAGCTCTGTCGGCAGTTCAGCTGTTGTGGCGTCCGGGAAAACGTCGGCTTCGGGGTACGCGCGGAAAACCTCGGTCGCAGAGTCAGCGGAGTCGGTCGGCTCATTGTTAACCAGTGTCCAGTCCGCTTCCGGAACCATCGGCTCCGTTACCGCGAGCGATTCGATGACTGCAGTCTTCTCCGGGCTCTCATCCGGGTAGACGTCATTTCCAACGAACTCCTGCTCTTCGAACGGCTGCGCGGTCTCGGGCTCGGCCACGTCGCTGTCAACGAAGAGGTCATCGTCGGAACGTTCCGTACCCGCGTCAGTTTCGCGAGCGGGTGCCGTCGGATTTTCGTCGGACGCCGAGGAGACAGGAACGAGAGAGAGGAACGGCCACTTCTTGCTCCACACAAACTTCATCGGCTCGTGGTTTTCCAGACCCGTCGCCTGTTCAGCCGCGTCTGGCATGGTTTCGAACTGCAGCGCGGCTTCCTCAGCGGAGATTTCCGGGAGGGGCGGGCGATCGTCCGCCTCAGACTTCGGCGGTTCCATCGTTTCCGCTGGCGGCACATCAACCTCGGCATCTAGTTTGTCGTGGGCGCTCTCCGGAACCCGGGCAACGCTGCCGACGTCCGCTGACGTTTCGTCCGAACCGCTTTCCGGCGTGACGTGGACAGGCAACGGCGGGACGGGAGGCACAACGGGCAACGGTGGAACAGGCGGGATCTGGCTTGCATCGATCGGGACCTTCGGTCCGACGTGCTCGACCACTTCGGTCGGGGACTTCGCAACCGATGCGGCCACGCGCGCTCGAGGCGCCGGAGTTTTGGCTGACGTCGGTGTGCGCGAGGACGTCGTGGCCTTGGGCGCTCTGGCGGGAGTGCCAGCCGAACGGCCCGTTTCCTGGTCGTTGCGCGCCTCTGACACAGGCGCCTCCGGCTGCTCAGAGGCGATCGAGCCAGTTCCCGCTACAAGTTCAGTGGGCGTCTCGCCTGCAGTTGATGGCGTGGCCTGGATCGGCGATTCGAGTGAGGTCGATTCGGTGGACCCGATGGCGGCGTCACGAAGGTCACTCTCGGTCGACGCAGGAGTTTCCGCCTGAGTCTTCGTCATGATTTTGTGGGGCGTCGCCTTCTTCGGTACGGCTCCGGCCGTCTTCGACTTCGCTGGCGTCTTGCGGGCGGGCGCCTTCGCTGCGGGCTTGTTCACCTGCGCCTGGCCGGAGGAGGGAGTGGCCGGTTCGCTGGCGGATCCAGGCGCTGCTACCTGGGCCTTGGGGGTCGCTCGTGGTGCGCGGGGCTTTCCCGTCGATGATCCCGCGGATGATGTGCGCGCCGGAGTCTTTTTTGCGCCGGAGGCCCCTGCCCCCGCGGTAGTCGTCTTCGCTGGGCTCTTCGGGGAGCCCGGTGTGGCCTTCTTCTTTGCTGCGGGAGCGGATCGGGGCTTCGCAGACGACTCCGGTTCGGTGGTCGGGAACGCCTTTGCGCTCGATTCGCCGGATCCCGATGCGTGACCATCGGCGCCCTGCGGGGCACCGGAGGACTCGATCAAAGGGCTAGAGATCGGCGCAATCTTTTTAGGGTCATCTGGTGTGTCGTCGGGGGAAGCGGGCGGCACAGTAGTCACTGACCCAACCTATCAATTGCCCGTGGCCGATTCGAGACGGATGTCGTTTTGCGTCAAATCTGAACCTGTTAATACGCCGAGTGGCTTATTACGATACGACAACAACAAACGACTTGCTACTGACCCCAATCCGGGTGCCGCGCTAACGTGGACGATGGCATAACGGGGTGTCATTTCGTCTACTTTCAGGTTAACTCCGAACAAATTCCGCCACAGTTGGCGGCCGGACTGCCTTGAATCGATCTTGAGGAGAATCTCGTGACCACCCAGGTAGTAATTCTGGCCGCAGGTATGGGAAGCCGACTCGGCCGTTCATTGCCGAAGCCGCTGACCGAGCTCAGCGACGGCCGCACCATCATGCAGCAGCAGTTCGACAACATCCACCACGCGTTCGGGAAGAACGTCAAGGTGACCATCGTTGTGGGCTACAAGCTCGAGCACATCATCGAAGCTTTCCCTGACGCATCGTTCGTGTACAACGAGCAGTACGACCAGACCAACACATCGAAGAGCCTCATGCGCGCACTCAACGCCTCGCAGCCCGGTGGCGTGCTGTGGATGAACGGTGACGTCGTCTTCGACCCGACAGTTCTTGATCGTGCTGCCGCCATGATGGCCCGCGACCAGTCATTCGTCACCGTCAACACCTCGAAGGTGTCGGACGAAGAGGTCAAGTACACAACCAGCGCCGAGGGATACATCCAGGAGCTGTCCAAGACCGTCAAGGGCGGACTCGGGGAAGCTGTTGGCATCAACTACGTCTCACGCGATGACAAAGCCAACCTGCTTCGCCAGCTGGGCCGTGTTGACGACCAGGACTACTTCGAGCGCGGCATTGAGCTTGCGATCGAACAGGACCGCATGCTCGTCGAGCCCGTAAACATCTCCGACCTGTACGCCGTTGAGGTCGATTTTGCGGAAGACCTCGAGCGGGCAAACCTCTTCGTTTGATCTCGTTCCTTCGACAGACCGGCACGCGTCCTTGACCGTGCCGGTCTTCGTTTGCGGATATGTTTGTGGCTGTGAGTTCTGATTCCGGCGTGCGCCGCACACAGCGGTCGTACCTGACCAGATACCGCCACGCGCTCTGGCTTTTGACCAAGCGGGACCTTCGGGTGCGGTACTCGACAAGCGCTTTGGGCTACGTCTGGTCGATCCTCGATCCACTGGTCATGGCGTTCATCTACTACTTCGTTTTCGTCGTTGTCTTTCAACGCGGCGGCTCGGTTGGTGAAGACCCGTACATCGTGTTTCTCCTCGCAGGGCTTCTGCCGTGGATGTGGTTCAACGGCGCTGTCTCTGACAGCACGAGAGCGTTCATCCGCGAGGCGAAGCTTGTGCGCTCCACCTCAATCCCTCGCACGATCTGGGTCAATCGCCTGGTCCTCTCCAAAGGCATCGAGTACGTTGCCGCACTGCCCGTGCTGTTGGCATTCGCAATCTTCACGGGCGCAGCCCTCAACTGGAACGCACTGCTGTTCCCTCTTGCCATCCTCATCCAGGCGGTTCTCACGATCGGGATCGGCCTCATCGTTGCTCCCCTCGTTGTCTTCTTCCGGGACCTCGAGCGAGCAATCAAGCTCGTTCTCCGGTTCCTCTTCTACGCCTCCCCCATCGTCTACGGCTTCAGCGACCTCCCCGCCGAACTCCAACCATTCGCAGCGTTCAATCCGCTCGGCGGCATCTTCTCGCTGTACCGCTCAGCGTTCTTCCCTGAACAGCTCGACTGGTACCCCGTCATCGTGTCGGCGGCAATGAGCGTCCTCTTCCTGCTGATCGGGCTGTGGGTATTCAAGCGGTCCGAACGCACCGTTCTAAAGGAGCTGTGATGCCGACCCCCGTCATCCGCGTCGCAGGCGCCGGCATTCGATTCAGGCGCAATCGTGGCGGTCGCAGAAACTTCAAGGATCTGTTCTCAGGCAGCACACGGCGCTCGCGCCCCGGTGAGTTCTGGGCGTTCCGCAACGTGAGCTTTGACGTGATGCCCGGCGAAGCGATCGGCGTCGTCGGTCGGAACGGGCAGGGCAAGTCGACGCTGCTGAAGCTCGTGGCCGGCGTTGTTTTGGCTGACGAGGGCACAGTCGACGTCACAGGCGGTGTCGCACCGCTGATCGAGATCACCGGTGGTTTCGTAAATGACCTGACCGTCCGTGACAACGTCTACCTGACCGCTGGTCTGCACGGCATGACCAAGCGAGAGATCGCGGCGCGGTTCGACGACATCATCGACTTCGCGGAAATCGGCGACTTCATCGACACCCCATACAAACATCTGTCGAGCGGCATGAAGGTGCGCATCGCGTTCAGTGTCATCTCGATGCTCGAAGAGCCGATCATCCTCGTTGACGAGGTGCTCGCCGTCGGTGACCGCAGTTTCAAGGAGAAGTGCTACCGCCGCATCGAGGAGTTGCTCGCCGGGGGTCGCACACTCTTCTTCGTCTCACACAACGAGAAGGATCTTCGCCGGTTCTGCACGCGCGGCCTCTACCTGGACAAGGGTGAACTCGTTCTCGATGGTCCGATCAATGAGGTTCTCGACAGGTACAACGCCCAGTACCACAGCTGACCCCAACGGCTGTCAAGCCCACCGGTCTCCCAGCGTGCGAACCTAAACTTATTCTTCTGCGCACCAGCGTGATGAGGGGTAGTTCATGAAAACGCAGTCTGACCGAATCCGTATCGTTGACGACGCCGAGTTCCGCTCCGACCCGGTGGATCCCACTCACGGGCCACTGTGGCTCCGCGGCGTCGATCGCGCCCTTTCCGTTCAGCGACCGGTTGTCGTGGCCCACATTCGTGGCCTCCGCCGACAGTACCCAGGCGCCACTCCCGACCAGCTGGTCAGGGTGCTTGAGCGGCGGTACCTCACGGCCATCACCTCCGGCGGCGCCGCTGTCGGCGCGACAGCCATGGTGCCCGGGGTAGGAACCGGCATCACGATCGCACTCTCCGGGGCAGAAACTCTCGGGTTCCTCGAGACAACAGCCCTCTTCGCCCAGTCGGTCGCCGAAGTGCACGGCATCGCCGTCGACGACCCCGTGAGAGCGCGAGCCCTTGTGATGACGCTCATGCTCGGCAAATCCGGAATCGACCTGGTCAAACAGTTCACCGGCCAGGCTTTCCAGGGCGGGCCGCCACGCAACAGGTACTGGGGCCAGCTCGTGGCCTCGAGCGTCCCGCAAGCTGTGATGGGCCCCGTCGCTGACGACCTCAAACGCCGCTTCCTCAAGCACTTCGCCGTGAACCAGGGATCCTCGTTCGTCGGCAAAGCGCTTCCGTTCGGTATCGGCGCTGCCATCGGCGGCATCGGCAATCACCTCGCAGGCAAGCAGGTGATCCTGTCGTCGAGAAATGCCTTCGGCCCCGCACCCCTCGTCCTGCCTCTCGAACTCGAGCCGCGAGACCGCTCTCGCACCCCGAGCAGGACCATGCGTGCACTTCGCGAACGGATGCCATCACGCGCGAAATCAAAAAAGTCGCCTGATTCAGACCCAGGGAACTAAGCGCTCCTAGAGCTCGTCGTCATCCTCGCCGGTGTCACCCGTCGGCCGGGCAGATCCGCTCGCCGACCCCGAAACGGCTGCGGCCGGTCCGCGCGAGGGAACCGCCGAGATCTGCTGCTCCTCGTCATTGGAGTGAATCGCCGAGTAGTGTTCCCACTGGTCCATCAGGTGCTGGACGGCCGCGTGGAACCGCGCGGTCGCCGCGCCGGGGGCGGTGTCTCCGAAGTATCGCTCGGCCCACACGGCCAGGCGACCGACAGCATCCGGGTCATGAAGAAGGCGATCCGTGTGCCGCACGATCTCGGTTGCGTCGTCAGCCGTCAACCACTCACAGGCGGAAAGGTAGCCGCCGAGATCGATCTTCGCCTCTGGATCAACGGGGCGTGTGATCATCAGCGGCTTGCCGCTGGCCAGACGATCGTAAACCATGGCCGAGATGTCGACGATCGCGACGTCGGCGCTCGAGAGCTGCCAGCCGAGCTCTGAGCCTGTGTCGTGAACGTGCTGCGCTGTCGGATCCGCCGTGTTCGCGGCGGCGAGCATTCCGATGATCTCCCGGTTCGCCGCTCCATACGTGTGATCGACAACACCGCTGCGCGGGTGCGGCCTGTAAACCACCCGGTGCTTTCCTGTGGCGAGGAGGGCCCGCACCAGCTTCACACCGTGGCTGGCGATCGAACCGTACGCCGCAGAACGGCGGTCACCCTCCCACGTTGGCGCGTAGAGCACGACGGTGCGCTCGTCAGGGGTATAGGGAAGCACGCCCGAGTAATGGTCGGCCTGCGGACGTCCGATCTTGATGGCGCGCTTGTCGAAGTCGAAGTCCCACAGCACCTTCTGCAGGCGTGCGAGCGCGGCGTCACCGGCGACGAGGCTGTAGTCATACGCCTTGAACTGGTTGGTCGTCATGTACATCTTGTCGCTCTCACCGTGGTTGATGAAAACGTGCCAGCGCTGCCCGTACCGGAACATCTGGAAGTTCTTCGTGTTCTGGTTGACGTAGAACACGATGCGGATGTCCTGCTCGGCGAGCGTCTGCTCGAGCGCCACGACGGTTCGCACATAGGCGACGGGGAGCGGTGATTCCTCGAACAGTTTCGTCGCTGCGGTCGCTCCCCGGCTCAGCACCACCACAGGCCAGGTTTTCGCGAGTTCTGCGAGCGGTTTGTACCACTGACGAATCTGGTACATGTTGACCTGGCCGTCGGCGAAATAGACGGCGATCTTGTACTTGCCCGGTTCGAGCGGTGGCAGCTTCGAGAGCCGCTGAGACAGCTCGCCTCGAGCTCGACGGTTGGCCAGCAGGTCCCTGCCGATCTTGACGGCCTTGCGCGCGTCGCGGAGTACACCCATACCTTCAAGGGTACCCAACTAGATAACCGGCGGCCGCCCCGCACGGGCCATTCGCACGACTGTGCGCCAACGAACTGGGCGCCGTTCGCCCGGGTTCTCCCGCCAGCCTTCACGCCAACCGCCGAACCATGCCTTCAGCACGACGGGCTTCCTCCACCAGCGCAGCAGCTGGATGCCGGTCCACGAGCCGACATACACCGGGATGAGCGGCAACGGCAGGTTGCGCCGCGCCAACCACACGCGGTTGCGCGCGTTCAGCCGGTAATACTCAGCGTGACGCGTCGGCTGCACGACGGGGTGGTTCGCTTCGAGGTCACCCGCGTACCATGCCCGTTTTCCCTGGTCCCACACCCGCCAGGCCAGCTCGATGCCCTCGTGGGCATAGAAGAATTCGTCGGCCCATCCCCCGGCCGCGTCGAACACCTGCCTCGGCAGGAACACTGCGGCTTCGAGGCAGGAGAACACGTTACTCGGATGCCGTGGGTCACCTTTCCGAATCCGCGGAATCCATCGGCGCGGAGACTCGATACCCGTCGGATCATCGAGCCGCGGCTGCACAAGTCCGATATCGGGCTGAGCGGAAACGAGAGCGATGCAGTCGGCCAGGAAACTGGCATCCGGAATCGAGGCATCGTCATCAAGAAAGAAGATGTAGTCGCCATGCACCTCGACTGCACCCCGATTGCGCCCAGCGGGGATACCGAGGTTCTCGGCGAGACCGAGTGCACGAACACCGTCTGGCAGCCCCGCTGGCTGCCAACCGTTGCCGACGACGACGATATCGAGGGCGACATTCTGTTGCGTCTGAATCGAACGGATGCCACGGGCCAGGTCATCGGGACGGGTGCCCTGGGTGAGCACAACGACTCCGACGGTCGGCAGGGTGCGCTCAGGCACGGACACGTTTCGACGACATGATCGCAACGAAATGTCCGAACAGGGTGACCAGGCCAACACCGAGCAGGAGAACGAGAACCCAGCGCATGGCGAGGACCTCTCCGACGAAGAGGCCGACCACAGCTGCCGCGAAGATCACCATGGTGAGTTCGACCGAGTGGAAGATGCGGTGGAACGGCAGGAACTTCGCGACCTTGCGAGCCAACGCGAGCGCTCCCCCGCGCGGTGCGGATTCGCTCTCGCTGTAGGTGAGCTTGGGAGCACCGTAGTTGGCACGGGCGACACGGACCATGTCGTTGAGCGCCTTGTTGAGCACGATCACAAGGGCGAGGAGCGCGCCGAGGGTCGTATACAGGTAGTCGGCTGGGGCCTCGAACGGGTACCCGGCGGCGCGGATCGCCAGCGCGAGTGGGATGAGCGACTCGGTGGAGTAGTGCCCGACGGCATCGAGGAAGGCACCTGCCGGAGACGAGGTGCGTCGCCAGCGTGCGACCTCACCGTCGCTGCAGTCGACGAGCATCTGCAGTTGGCCGAGCACGAGGCCGAGCAGGGCGCCCCAGATGCCGGGGATGAGCAGAGCACCGGCGATCGACCAGCCGGTGAGGATCATGAGTCCGGTGACGCCGTTTGCGGAGATCGGCGTGCGAAGCAGCAGCCAGGTCAGGTACGGCGAGATGTTGCGCAGGTAGAGCGACGCTGTCCAGTGCTCAGCGTTCCGACGACCGCGAACCTCGGGGGGTTGGGCGACGTCGCGCAGTTCTGAGATGGAGCGAGGTTTGAGGGGCCGTTCAGCCGATACTTCCGACACTCGTGCCTCCGCTTCTTTCGTTCTTCAGCGCGCTGATGTTGCTCGCCAGCGATAGGAAGCCGAGCACGAAGCCAACTCCCCAACAGAAATGAATACAGGGCAACACTACGAGAAACCAGAGCTGCGAGCGCACGCCATCACGACGGGCGACGATCAGGGTGGCGGCGATCACGAGCAGCGCGTACACAGCGGGGATGACCCAGCCGAGAGAGAGGATGGCGGATCCACCGAGTGCTGCCTGCACAATGCCGGCAATCCCGAGCAGCACACCGATGGTCACGCCGAGCACCATCACCGGAGGTGCGAAGTAACGAAGGGTGTTGGCGCTTGGGAACCGTCGGGTGAGTTCGCCGCGCCACATACCGGTCGAAAAGAACTGGCGGGCAAGCGCAGAAAGGCTCGGTCGGGGGCGATAGGTCACTCGAAGCTCCGGCGTGAACCAGACGACTCCTCCTGCGCCACGGATGCGGCGGTTGAGTTCCCAGTCCTGTCCTCGTTTGATCCGCTCGTCGAACATGCCAACACGCTCGAGCGGTTCGCGGCGGAACACACCGAGGTACACAGTGTCTGCCGGGCCCTCGGCACCGCCGACGTGGTGCGGAGTACCACCGAGCCCGACCTTGCTTCCGTATGCCCTGGCGACCGCCCGCTCGAATGCCGTCGTTCCCTGGGCATCCATGATGCCTCCGACGTTGTCGGCGCCCGTGCGGGTAATCGTTTCGACGGCGATGCGTGCGTAGTCCCGTGGGAGCACGGAGTGCGCGTCGACGCGGACCACAATCGGGTAACTCGTTGCAGCGATGGCGATGTTGAGACCAGCCGGAGTCGAGCCGATCGGGTTGGCGATCACGCGAATGCGTCGATCAGCACGAGAGAGTTCGTCGACCAGTTCGTTTGTGCCATCGATGCTCGGGCCGACGGCGATGGCCACCTCGAATGGGCCGGCATAGTCCTGCTCGAGCAGGCTCATCACAGCGGCTTTCACGTGGGTGACGTCGTTGAGAACCGGCATGACATATGAGACACCGACGAGCTCGGCGGCTCCGCCAACTGATGGGTTCTCAGTCATGGTCTCCACTCGCTGAACTGGTCGGCTTGAGCCTACCAGTGAGTTTTTGCGCGTCTCCCGCGACATTCTCAGCTCGGTGTTCTCCGCCGGCCCACGGCGAAGCGCCCGTGAACCAGGGGCTCACGGGCGCTTCGGGTTGAAACCTAGAGAACGAGTTCTCCAAGCGTCACTGTTGCTTTCTTCGTGTCACCATTACGGACGTAGGTGAGTTCGGCCTCGGCTCCGGCCGCGAGAGCCCTGACCTGCGCGGTCAGGTCAGTCGCGCTGGTGACCGGGAAGCCGTTGAAGCTGGTCACGATGTCACCCTTGGTGAGGCCGGCCTCCTCGGCCGATCCTCCCGGAGTGGCTTCGTTGATCAGGGCGCCGACAACGGGGCTGTCTTCCGCAGTCGCGGCATCGCCGACTGTTGCTCCGAGAAGACCGTGCGTGGCCTTACCGTTGTCGATGATCTCGTTCGCAACGCGCTCAGCGATGTTCGAGGTGATCGCGAACCCGACACCGATGCTTCCGCCCTGCGTGGACGAATCTGAACTCGACGCGCTTGCGATCGCGACGTTGACACCGATGAGCTTGCCCTCCTTGTCAACGAGCGCACCTCCGGAGTTTCCCGGGTTGATGGCTGCATCCGTCTGAATCACTGAAAGAGAGATGACCGCCTGCTGACTTGGCGCGGCGTCAGGCGTCTGACCGGGAATGTCGAAGCCCCAGATGTCGTACGGGTCCTGCTGGTTCTCGTCGGTGTTCGAGTTGTCATCCGGCACCGCGGAAGACGCGACGGTGATGCTCCGGTTCAGCGCGCTGACGATTCCGTCTGTCACCGTTCCTGCGAGTCCGAGTGGGGCACCGATCGCAACGGCCATGTCGCCGACGTTGAGCTCGCTCGAGTCAGCAAACGCCATCGGGGTCAGGTCAGTCGCACCCTCGAGCTTGATGACGGCGAGATCATAAACCGGGTCATTGCCGACGACTGTCGCGTTGTAGAGCTTGCCGCTGTTGTCGGTGACCTGGATTTGGGGCTCGGCCAACTCGCCGTCGAGGGTGACCACGTGATTGTTTGTGAGGACGTAGCCGTCCTTGCTCAGAATGACGCCAGAACCGCTTCCGGCGCTCTGTCCGCCTGCCACCGAGAGGGTGACGACACTTGGCGACGCCTTTGCGGCGATCGCCGACGTCTGGGTGACGTCCTCGGTGTCGTTGATGGTGACGTTTTCAGAGCCGATCGCGTTCGAACTGACAGTGCTGCTCTGGTTTGTCGTGATCAGAGCGGACGTACCTGCTCCGGCTGCTCCGCCGACCAGTGCGCCAACGGCCAGGCCTGCAACGAGGAGGCCGACGTTGGAGCGACGCTTTTCGCGCGGCGCGGGAGGCTGGGGGTGGGTGTTCGGTGCGTACCCGGTCGGGCCGTAGCTGGCGCTGCCAGCTGTGGGGGTGCCGTAGGGCTGGTAGTGCTGGCCACCGAACTGTGACGACGCGTCGTAGCCGTTTGGGATGGGCGCCGTTCCGTAGTTCGCCGTTGGCGCCTGCGGGGAACCGAAGGCCGCGCCCTGGGGCGCTGGAGGATAGACGTCCGTCGGCGCGGTTTCGTTGCGCTGCGGCTGCGGTGCACTCCCGCTGAACGGGGGAAAGTGAGCGGCGGCTGCGGTGGGGGTGTCCTCAGCCGCCGTTGCCTGGTCAGAGGACCCTTGTGCCGGTGACTCCGCGGCTGAACCTGTGCCCTGCTGCGCGGCCGGGTTCGGCAGCGGCGGGGCGGGGGGTACGTTTTCGTAGCCCTGGGTTCCAGCAGTGGACTCGACGCCCGAAGCGGGGCCAGCATGGGGGGATGCGGCGTTCGCATCGGGATTTCCGGGTGAAGGAACCTGACGGTTCTCGTCGCCGTTCGAGTCCTGAGGGTGATCGGTCATTGTGGTGCTCCTTCCAAGCAGAGCTAGCTTGGCGACTCTAGCTGTACTTTTCATTCGTGCTGTCTGTGAGCGGCCTATGCCCCAGCCGAGACATCGCTAGGTCGGCTCCGCGCTCCGATGATCGACCGGCTTAGGTGAATTTCAGCCTATCGATTTCCGCTCAGCACCCGGGACCGTTCGGGTTTCTGTTGCACTCTTTGTCGACGAGAACGGTCTTCGCATCCCCGGCGAGCGCCGCGATCGTCACCGCGGGTGCTGAGAGCGTGCCGTCGATTGACATCCATGCGCGTCCTACAGCCCGATACTCGACGGTGAACGCAACGGTGACTGTGACTGAGTAGACGCCGGTTTCGGCGAAGACGTGGCTCGTCGGGGTTGGCGAGAACTCGGGCAGGCCGAGTTCAGCCCATGTAGCTCCGGGAACGGATGTCCTCGACGTTGTGCCATCTCCCCAGGACCAGTTGTAGCTGGCTGGGGTGAAGCGAACCTCGATGGGGACGTCAAACAAAATGCCCGTTTGCATGTGGCGACTGGTGTCGGCAATGAAGTTGGCGGGGAGGCCGATGAGGAGCCAGCCGTCGGGCTCCATCGAGAGGCTCGGGGCGTTGGGACGGAAACGAGCAAGATCGTTGAGCGTGACGAGATCCGGGAGACAGATGGCACCTCCGGTGCACATCATGCCGGTGTCAATGCCGCCAGGGCCGTCGGATCCATCCGAATTGCCCCCGTCACCTGAGCCGCCGTCGTTGTTGTTCCCTCCGCCGTTGTTGCCGCCGCCACCGCCGTTGTTCTGGTCGCCCCGGATCACGGCTTCGCCGTTCTCGATGCTGCCGACTGAACACGTCCCGAGCTTCACTTCGATTGGCGTGCATGCGTTCGCGACCGCGGCGTACGCCGGACTCCCAACCCCGATAACAACTAGGAACCCTACGAGCACCGCTAGCAAGAATCTTGATTTGACCATACGTCGCTCTTCGCTATTGACAGTGTTACTGGGTTCACAGAGACCTCGAATTCGACTTCGAGGGGCGCGCGATCAACCCGATCGTCCGGAGTGACGTCTGCACCGCCGGAGTCAAGGACACGCACTTGGGAGACGTCAAGGCATAACTGGACTGTTATTGCACCTTCCTCCAAGTTGGCCATCGTTGTCTGATCAAAAGACGACGACCCCGTCGTCCGGTAGCCAGCAGATACAAGTCCGCCGATTCCAGCTGCTTCGGTTAGCCAGAAGGCTTCGGTCACGTATGGTCGGATACGTTCTGGCTCTCTTCCCCCGTCCGCTGAAACAGCGTCTGAGATGGCGAGGTACTTCGCGTACGTGTCCGTCGCCGCCGCCAGCGCCTCCTCCTCCGAGGCGAACACTGTGGTCGATGTCGGCGTGGGCGTCGGTTTCGGGGCGGCCGCCGTGCAGGCGACCAAAGCCGCACCGACGAACAACGCGACGGTCGTCGCAAACGTGCGCCGAAGCATCCGTCGTTGGGTTCGTCCGCCGAATTCCATGCAGTCACGTTAGAACAAATCGCCTGATCCCGCTTGAGTTATCCACAGGGGCGGCCCGCGCCGGTTAGCCTTGAAACCGGATACGGCGAATGCCTGTCGGCGGAAGGACTCGAATGACTGTGCACGGCTCCTGGCAGCGAACCGCAGAGGGCGCCGGGCTGCTCAAACCCGACGGCTCGATCGCGGCCACTATTTTCGCCGAGATGAGTGCTCTCGCGACCGCGACCGGCGCCATCAACCTCGGCCAGGGTTTCCCGGACGAAGACGGGCCGGAAGAAGTCCTGTCCGCAGCTCGCCGAGCGATCACCGAGGGCGTGAACCAGTACCCGCCCGGCCGCGGCACCCTCGACCTTCGCGAGGCGATCGCCGAGCACCAACAGCGGTTCTACGGCATCACCTCGAACCCGGAAACCGAGGTCCTAGTCACCGCAGGCGCGACGGAAGCCCTCGCCTCAGCGATTCTCGCGCTGACCGAAGCCGGCGACGAGGTACTCACGTTCGAGCCCTTCTACGATGCGTACGGCGCACTTATCGCTCTGGCGGGCGCCCAACACACCACAGTGCAACTGCGGTGGCCCGATTTCCAGCCCGACCATGACGAGCTTCGCAGTGCCGTGACTGACCGCACGCGCATCATCCTCGTCAACAACCCGCACAATCCAACCGGCTCGGTGTTCTCGCGCGAGACACTCGAGTTGATCGTCGAACTGGCACACGAACACGACGCCATCATCGTGACCGACGAGGTCTACGAGCACCTGACCTTCGGCGTCAGCCACACCCCCGTCGCTTCACTCCCAGGTGCCTGGGACCGCACACTCACCATCTCGTCCGCTGGCAAGACGTTCAACACCACCGGCTGGAAGATCGGCTGGGCAGTTGGTCCCGCCGCCTTGATCACCGCGATCCTGACGGTGAAACAGTTCCTCACCTACGTGAACGGTGCGCCGTTTCAGCCGGCAATCGCGACAGGACTCCGGCTCAGCGACGCCTGGTTCTCTGCCGTCGCCACAGATCTGGAGCGCAAACGCGACGTCCTGGCATCCGGTCTTCGGGCATCCGGATTCGAATTGTCGATACCCGATGGCTCCTATTTCATAGTTGCGGATGCCACGCGGCTGGGATTCGACGACGCCACCGATTTCTGTCGTCGGCTCCCGGAACTCGCCGGGGTTGTCGCTGTTCCGCTCGGGGCGTTTGTATCGCAGAACCATCGCGACGACTATGCCTCACTCGTCCGCTTTGCCTTCTGCAAGAGAGTGGACGTGCTCGAACGGGCCGCTGCCCAGCTGACTCGCTTGGGGCGATAACTGGCCAGGGTCGACCTTAGGCAAGCTCACTCATTCGGAACGACGCGGAACCTTCGCAACGCGAGAGCCGGGTTGCTCAGTCGAACATCCGCGATGTGTGATGCAGAAGCAAATGCCACCGCGACATCTGTTTCGATTCCAATCCCGGCGATCTGAACTCCCGAGGGGTCAACGATCAGGCTGTTCCCAACGCCGATCGGCGGCGTGTGGTCGGCTCCGGCGACATAGACCGTGTTCTCGATCGCCCTGGCGGTGACGAGTGTTCTCCAGTGGTGCTCCTTGAGCGGTCCTCGCACCCACTCGCTTGGCACGAGCACGACGTCGGCACCCGCGTCGACAATGCGACGGGTCACTTCAGGAAAACGGATGTCGTAACAGGTCTGAATACCGAACCTCAGGCCACCTGCGACGAACGTTTCAGGCTCAGTCAGCTCACCCGGCACGACAAAGTTGCTCTCGGTCTGACCGAAGGCGTCGTAGAGATGCTGCTTACGGTAGGTCGCCACCAGCTCGGCCTGCGGGGACAGCGCCACGATGGTGTTGGAGAACCTCGTCGTGTCCCTGCGTTCGGCCATGCCAGCGACCAGGTGGATACCGAGGTCCTGGGCGAAGCCAGCGATGGTTTCGACGAATTCCCCGTCGATCGGCTGTGCACGAGCTACGAGCTCCGGCCCCATCGGGTCGACGAACACACTCGAATACTCGGGAAAGACCACAACGGCGGCCCCGCGCTCGGCCGCGCGCTCGGCAAGTTGGCGAATCTCGGTGAGGTTCGCGTCGACATCCGCGGTCGGGCTGAATTGCGCAATGGCGATGCCAACGGGAGCGTGCTCGATCATGCGCCCAGCTTAGACAGCGAGACACGTTTCGTCGCGGTTGTCTGGAATGCTCCCTCTTGTCGTGCACAATGAACATATGGGATACCTCGTCTATGGCGATGGCACGGAATATGAGATCGACGACCGCGCCCTCGCTCACCTCAAAATCGTTATTGGCTCGAAGCTCCGTCGACAGGAGGGGTTCTTCGTCAGTTGGGAGCACCGGCCTGAGGATGGATCCGGTCGAGTGTCTGTGTGGGTATCGCCAGCCATTCCCCTGCAGTTCCGCTTCGTCGGCAGCAAGCCGCCGCAGCTGAACCGCCACTGGCTCGAAATCCTGGCCGACTCCTCATTCGGCCCGCGCGGATTGCACCTGGTCAGCGAAGCGGACGCAGACAAGATGCCGCCCGTTCGCCCCGGAACTGCTTAGAGAACCCTGTGCGTGTGGTTCGGGGGTGTCAACATCCTCGAACCACAAAAACAGGCGATTCGTTGCGCGCAACCCGAACCCCGGACAATTCCCAACCGTCGATCCGCGCGAAAACGGCACAAATGTGCATGCTGCTTCGTTACTAAGTCGTTACAAATCTCGAAACTAAGATGCAAAGTTGCGCAATTTAGCGTAACCTCGAACAAGTCCGACGGCCTCTCCAGTGCCACAGGACCTCTCGTGAGGCACCTCCCGTCGTTTCCTCGCGGGACGCTCACAAACCATGTTGAATGACGACGCAATTTCCCGAATTGTACTGAGGCCCCGGAGAACTCCTTTGGCAAATGCTGCTGCCCCCATGTCACCGAACGGCTCATCGACCCCTCGAGACACCCCGCAGCAGTCGCATACCCACAACTCCCTTCCCAGCCGCCGCAGCCTCCGCATGCAGGCAGCGCTTCAGGCTGAAGCAGAACTCCTCGCCGAGCAGGCCGTTGCGACATCCGTCGCTCACGCCGATGAGGCTCCTGTTGTGAGTCGTCGGCGCGACCGGCGCAGCGCTCAGGTCATTGAGAACACCGTCGAACAGGTCGCGGAGTCAACAACAGTGTTCCCCCCGGCCGCCGCGCTCGATGCCGAGCCACAGCCCGTAATCATCCATGAAATCTCGATGCCGACTCCGGCTTGGGCCGAGTCCAAAGCACCGGCGCCGGAAAAAGTCGCATCGGCAGCGACACAAGCCGCAAGCGAGCAGAAGCGCACCGAGCCTCCCGTGCTGGTCAGTGATAGCCACGCGGTCCTGGCGGCAGCGTTCATCGCTCCCGCCACAGCGTCGCACCCGCCACGCGCCACGTCGCGCCGTCTGTCGGCTGACACCGCTCTCAACTCAGTTGTATCGGCTACATCGGTCGCCCAGCCCACACCGACCCTGATGCCAGGAGAACGGAAGAGTCGCTGGAGCAACCTCCGCTCGACGGGAATCGTCGCTCTGGCCGTTCCTGGCCTGCTGGCGACGATCGCGCTTCCGGCCTACGCCTTCGCGCCGACCGACGGTGCCGTCGCAGACGCCAACAACCAGATCGTGAGCCAGGCCGCGAAGGGTCAGTCATTCACGGTGAGCGATGACGTCACGCTCGGGCAACTTGAGCGCGACGGATATTCGGCGACGAGCTCCGAGGAACTCGACGCACAGTATGCCTCAAGCACTTACGTGTTCGACGGCACTGCGACCATGGCCGCATACCTCGCACCCTCGTCGAGCGGTTGGTGGCGTCCGCTCCCCGGCGAGATCACCTCTAAGTACGGTCCCCGCGGCCTTATTTGCAACAGTGTCGGATGCTCCAACTCCTTCCACGAAGGAATGGACTTCGGCGGCGCCTGCGGAACTCCGATCAAAGCAACGGCCCCCGGCCGCGTGACCTTCGTCGGTAACGCTGGTGCCTACGGAAACCGAGTGATCATCGATCACGGCGACGGCGTCGAGACCATCTACGGACACCTTCTGAGCGGTTCGTTCGAGGTCGCCGTTGGTGACACGGTCGCCGGCGGAGATTTCATCGCCGAAGTTGGTGCAACCGGCGTCGTCAGCGGCTGCCACCTCGACCTCAAGGTCAACGAAGATGGTGAGCACACTAACCCGGCTCCCTTCCTGCGTGAAAAAGGCGTCGTCGTCTAATACAGCATCGCTATGCCGGCAACACTGGCATGTGACCGGTGCCGCCAGCGAGATTCGTAGCGCAGCCGACACGTCGACACACCCTGATCCGGGCGATAACGCCCGGCAACGTGCGATGTCGGAGGTGGGTGTTTCACTCTCTCCATGAGCACTTTGGGCAGGATTTTCTGGTCCGCGACTGGCGGCCGCTCCCTCGTCTGCTCACAACTGTCGATGTCGGTGGTGGGTGGTGTACTGAAGTCATGAACGAAGCAGTTCGACACTCAGGGTTCCGCACCTTTGCGGGCACCCCGCCGTGCCGCTGCTTTCCGGGTGTTGCTGCTGGTTCGGTGTTCGGTGGTGACCGGGTGTTATGACTCTCGCGGTGAGTGATCTTCCACCGGTCTTCGGGTCGGAGGGAGAGGCTGCGCTCACCGGCCTGTTGCAGCACGTCGGTGACGTTCTCACCGTCCTGGATTTGGATCATCTGGACCGGTTGAGCGGGGACCAACTGTTGACGCAGATGAGTCAGGTCGCTCATGTGCTGCGCGGCAGTGAAGCCGCGCTCGCGGCGATGAGCGCGGAAGTGGCGGTGCGGTCCGACCCGACCCGGGGTGGGGAGGGCCTTGCCGCGAAGCACACCTATCAGCGTCCGTCGCAGCTGATCGAGGTGATCACCGGGCTGTCGTCAGCGACAGCGGGCCGGTTGATCCGGGTCGGGCAACGCACCACCCAACGCGTCAGCGACGCCGGACTGCCGCTGCCGCCCCTGTTTCCCGTGGTCAGCAAAGCGTTGCATGAGGGTTTGATCGGGGTAGAGGCGGCGGAGAACATCACCCGTGAACTCTCTCTCGCCGCACCCCGAGCCGAGGTGGAGCACCTCGCGATCGCGGAAACCGCGCTCGTGGAACAGGCCACCGGCGCAGGATGGCGTGACGGCCTGCCCCTCTCAGCGGACCTGATCGCGATACAGGCACGGCAGTGGCGGGAACGGCTCGACGAAGACGGCATCGAACCCCGCACCGAGAAAGCATTCCAAAAACGCAACTTCTGGATCTCCCGCACGGCGACCGACGGACTAATCAAGTTTGGTGGCCTCGTCACTGTGGACGTCGGGGCGAAACTGCACGCTTTGTTGGATGCGATCCTGAGCCCACGAACGGATTCCCGGTACGAGCCAACCGGAGAAGCGCCTGGCGTTGCGCCCGGGACCTCGAGCGGCGACCACAGCCAGACGCTTCATGCGCCTAGAGGCGCTCCAAGCGCATACGACGCTGCGAGGCGGATCGGAGTTCCCGACAGGCGAACAAATCCCGGAGAAGAGGCGCTGACGGGCTCTGTGGACGGCGAGGAGGGGGCGCGGCTCGTCGATCGTCGGACTGCGGGGCAGAAACGAGCTGATGTGTTCGCGGCGATGATCGACTCACTCGCCCGAGGCACCGATGCTCCGACCGTTACGGGCGCCTCCCCCACAGTCGTGGTCACTGTCACCGCCGATGTCCTCGACTCCGGCAAGGGCACCGGACAGATTATCGGAGTCAACACGCCGGTCTCCATGTCGATCATCAAGCAGATCCTCAGCGACGCCAGCATGATCCCGGTGTTCATTGACCCCGACGGCAAAGTGGTCGCCCTCGGCAATGACCAACGCGGGTTCAGCCGAATCCAGCGCATGGGCATGATCGCCAGGGACGGACCAACCTGCGCCATGCCCGGCTGTCAGATCCCTGCCACCGGTTGTGAAGCCCATCACGTCGTCGAGTACAGCGAAGGTGGCCCAACACACCTCGACAACGGCGCACTGTTCTGTTGGTTCCATCACCGCATGATCAAGACGGGGGTCTTCACGGTCGAGATGGTCAACGGCAAACCCGAAGTCACCATCGCAGAATGGCTCCGCCGCAAGCCGTACTTCCAATAGGCAGGAGATCGGCTTCGGAGGGAACCCTCACACGCCGCGAGCGGACTAGCGGGGGCAAGCAAAAGGCCCGGAATCTTTACGATTCCGGGCCTTTATTGTTGCGGGGGCAGGATTTGAACCTACGACCTCTGGGTTATGAGCCCAGCGAGCTACCGAACTGCTCCACCCCGCGGCACAAGAAATGACTCTAGCACGGGATTTTCGTTCGCGCCAATCGAGGCACCAGGTGAAGGTCGCGAGGGACTCGTTGCGCACCGTTCCATCCATCACTTCTGGCCTCCGAAGTTGTTCAAAAGCCTCACGGAGTCGATGTGCAAGAGGCTCGTGGGGTCACACGCCAGCCGCCGTCACAGCTCCAACGAGAGCGCGTGAAACGGTTCCTCCGTGAAGGCGCGCGGACAGAGCTGCGGCGAAGGGCACGAAGACCAGAGTCGCGGCGAACGGCACGAGGACCAGCCCTGCAAGCGAAGCCCGCGCGATCAGTTCCCCGGTGACCCGTACGTCTCACCGGGGCAAGGCGTGGATGGAAACGAATCTCTCCACGTACACCAGCGAACCCGACACGCAGCGGCCTGAGCGAACGCCGATACCGTCGTCCAGATCTAGGGGCCAGCGCATTCCACCTCGTCACGGCGGCGACACGAGATTCTTCAATGAGTAGCTGACCATCTCGACACCGAAAGGATTCCGCGACCAACTCAACCTCAAAGCGTTGTGCGCCCCGCGCAGCGGACGAACCTTAGGAGCTATATCCGATGCCCATCTCAGAGTTTCCCGACGCCACAGGTACCTGCACAGCCGCATAGTGAGCCCTCGCGGACACGTGGGCGCAGGGAACGAGGTCATCATCGGCTCTTTGGCGAATCCGAGGCCCAGGAGTTTCCGGAGCTTCGAACCCCTTTCGCGAGGGTTAAATGAAGATGGGGTGCCGACCGAATACTCGGTCCGCACCCCATCGCAATGGTGTTGTTATCCGCCGATCAGGGCAATCGCTTCCGCAAGAGCTTCGGAAAGACGAGTGTCTGCCTCACCGTACGCGGTCCAGTCGCCAGCCTGCAGCGCAGCGTCACGGTCCGCCATTGCGGCTTTCGCCTCGTCCAGGGCGACCTTAAGAGCCGCATCCGTCACCGGGTCGCCAGTCTGCGAATCCTCAGTGCCGCCGTCTTCTGTTCCCGTGCCCGGTTCTTCACCAGCATCGGGTGCCGGCGCGGCCGGGTCGTCTGTCGGAGGCGTATTGGTGTCACCGGCCGTTGCTCCTGAGTTACCACCGAACAGGCTGTCCAAGGCTTCGTCAAGCGTGTTCTCGAACGCGATCTGGTCACCGAATGCTACGAGCACCTTCTGAAGAAGCGGGTAGCTGGTTTCACCAGTCGACTGGACGTAAACCGGCTGCACGTAGAGCAGTCCACCACCAACCGGAAGAGTCAGGAGGTTTCCGTTGAGCACCTTCGACTGTCCCTGCTTCAACAGGTTGATGAGAGACGAGACTTCCGGATCGGTGTTGAACGCGTTCTGCACCTGACCGGGACCAGGGACTGTTGCTTCCTTGGGCAGCGTCAGCAACCGAAGTTTTCCGTAGTCGTCGCCGACCTTCCCGTCCGTTGCCCCGGCGTCAGCATCTACCGCCAGGTATCCGGTGAGCACGCTTGATGCGCTGTCACCGGTACCCCGAGGAACGAACGTTGAGTACAGGGAGAATGTCGGAGACTCCTGGCCAGGCATCTGCAGCGTCAGGTAATACGGCGGCTGCAGGAGGTTCTGAGCAGCTTCCGACTGCGGGTCAGCAGGGGTCGACCACGCGTCGGTCTTCGAGTAGAACTTTCCGGCATCCGTCACGTGATATTGACCGAGGATGGATCGCTGCACTTTGAAGAGGTCCGCCGGGTAACGAACGTGGCTCATCAGGTCACCGCTCATCTCGGAGATGGGCTGCAGTGACGATGGGTAAATCTTCTGCCAGGTCTTGAGGATCGGGTCCTCGGTGTCCCAGGCGTACAACGTCACCGAACCGTCATAGGCGTCGACAGTTGCCTTCACGGAGTTGCGGATGTAGTTGATGTTGTCCAGTGCGAATCGCTGGTCATTGTTCTCACTGTCAGCGATTGCCGTGGAGAGACCGACTGTCCGGGAGTACGGGTAGGCATCCGACGTGGTGTATCCGTCGACGATCCAGACGACTCGACCGTCAACGACGCTCGGGTACGGGTCCGAGTCGAGAGTCAGGTACGGCGCGACCTTCTGCACACGGGTCGAGGGATCGCGGTCGTAAAGAACCTGCGACTGGTCGGTCACAGCATCGGACAGGAAAATCTGCTCCGACTGGAACTTGAGTGCGTAGACCAATTTGTTGAGCACGCTGTCAAGCTTCGGGCCGCCGTCACCGTCGAAGGTGTTGTAGGTCTCGGAAGCACCCTCGTCACCTGACGGGTAGTCAAGCTCGACCGGAGTCGCGTCTGAGGGCGCACCGACGATGGAGTAGTCAGGAGACGCCTCACCGAAGTAAATCCGTGGCTCGAACTCCCCAAGCGCTCCCGTCGTCGGGATACCCGACTCGAGGAACACAGGCTGTCCGTCAACCGAACGCTGGTTACCGTACGCGGCAACGAGTCCGTACCCGTGGGTGTAGACAAGGGTGTTGTTGACCCAGTTGTCGGTTGCGTCCTGCTTGAGCTCACGCAGCGCAATGACCGTGTCCTGGCTCTCGCCGTCGATGGAGTAACGGTCAACATCAAGGTCTTCAGAGAACGCGTAGTAGTTCTTGAAGCGCTCAAGCTGCGAGATCGATGGGCTAACAAGGGCCGGGTCGATGATCCGGATGGAAGCCGTGGTCTCGGCATCCTCACGGAGCGCGCCCGCTGTGGCGTCTGTCTTCGCGTTGTACGGGATCTCTTCGACGTCATTGACGTTGTACGCGTCACGGGTGAGGTCGATGTTTCGCTGGATGTACGGCTGCTCGAGGCTCTTTGCGTTGGGGTCAACCTGGAACCGCTGAACAACCCACGGGTACGCCGTTCCGATCAACAGTCCGGCGACGAGAAGCAATGCGGTACCAACAACGGGCAGTCGCCAGCGACCGATGAAAGCGGTCACGAAGAAGAACAGGGCGACGAGCGCTGCGATTCCGGCAAGGATGACCCGGCCAGGAATGGTGGCGTTGTCATCTGTGTAGTTTGCGCCGGTGATCAGGTCACCGGTCTGGTTGAGCGTCACATACTGGTCCAGCCAGATCGACACCGCTTGGAGGGCAAGGTACAGACCGGCCAGGATGGCGATCTGAATTCGGGCGGCCTTGGAGATGCGCAGCTCACGACCCGAGGCGTGGATCGATCCGTAGAGGTAGCAGACGGCGATGGTCAGGATCGTCGAGAGGAGAACAACGGCTGAAGCAAACCCGACCAGGCCGCGGTAGAACGGCAACTCGAACATGTAGAAGGACACGTCGAGGCCGAACTGCGGGTCAACGGTTCCGGCCGGGGTCCGGTTGAACCAAATCCAGACGGTTTCCCAGCGGGTCGCCGTGGAGAATCCGGCGAAGAGCCCGAGCAGCGCGGGGATGCCGTAGGTGGCGGCCCGACGAAGCGGCTCGACCAGTTCCTGGTACCTGTCCAGCTGGCTGGACAGCTTCGCGTATACCGGTCGCAGGCGGTACGCCAGCTGAATGGCCACGTAAACCGGAACGGCCATACCGATGAAGCCGACCACAAACATGATCGCCGAGGCGTACCACTGGGTCGTCAAAACGTTGGTGAACCCGACCTGCTGGAACCACAGGAAGTCCGAGTACAGCCCCGCGAAGATGAAGAATGCGACAACAAGCGCTCCGACCACCGCAGCGGTGATTGCCAGGGGCGCTCGAGATCTGTTCGGGGTAGCGGAATTTGAAGGTGTAGCGGAAGTCACTTTTGGCCTCTGTTGGTACTCGAACGGAATTCCAGTCTATTGGGGAGTTTCAGTCCCCCCGGCTGCTCCCAGCGTGGTCACCGCTCACTCACAGGTAGGCAGCGCCTCGAACCCGGAATCGCTCGAAATTGCGTCGAGGACGGTCGCAGCCTGGTCGAGGGTCGCGACGCTAAACACACGGATGCCGTCTGGAACGTGACCGACGACCTCGTTGCAGTTCGTCTCGGGCGCAAGGAAGTACTTCGCGCCGGCATCCCGTGCACCAAACAGTTTCTGACGGATGCCGCCGATGGCTCCGACGTTTCCTTCGGCATCGATGGTCCCGGTTCCGGCGACATGGGATCCGCCGTTGAGTTCACCCTCGGTCAGTTTGTCCATGATTCCGAGCGCGAACATCATGCCGGCGCTGGGCCCGCCAACGTTGTCGAGCTGGATAGTGACGTCAATCGGGAAGTCGTAGACCATCTTCGTGGCGATCCCGATGATGCCAGTCTCCGTTCCGTCCGCAGCGGTCGCAGGCGTTGGGGTGATCGGGATGTTCATGGGCACTCCCCCACGGACAATGCCGAACGCGGCGGCTGATTCGGTCCCGTTCGCCGCGATCTCCTTTCGGAGGGACGCCAGGTCAGTGACGGTCGTGCCGTTGACGCTGACGAGTTCGTCCTCCACCTTGAGCTCCCCATCGGCTGGCGTGTCCTCGGCGACCTGGCCGACCGTGAGTTGAGCCGGGAACTCGTACCCGAGGGTTGTGAGCGCGGCGGCGACGGCATCCTGCTGGGAGTCGACCATCAAGGCTGCGTTTTCGGCGTCCCGCTGCTCGGTGGTCTCGCCGACGGGGAAGATCGCCTCAAGTGGGACCACTGTCTTGCTCGGGTTCAGCCAGGCGAGGCTGATCTCGAACCAGTTCGGACGCTGGTCAGGGTTGCCCACGGCCTGAACGGTGAGCATGTCAAGCGCGCCACCGGTCTCGAAGGTTTCCGCACCATCCACCGTGATCATCGGCACCTCCTTGTCCTCAATCTCGACGGAGCCGAGCGTGTTGAACACCGGACCCGGCTGCTGGATCACATAGGAGGTTGGCCACAACGCAAGTACAAGCAGAATGACGAAAGACAGGCCAAGCGCAAGCCAGCCACGTTTCGAGCGCTTCCTGGCACGTTCGAGCTGCGCAAGCTCGGCCGGGGTCGCCGGGTACTGCTCGTCGGTGTCCGATGGCGATGGAGGAAAGAGAGTCACTGCGGCCTTTCATGCTGTTCGCGGCTGGCGGACACCGGCAAGCGGAAGCCACGCGAAACTCAGAGGTTCACGCACTAGCGTAGATCGAGCAACCGCACGATGTCTGAAAGGTGGCCTCAGTGCCCGACGTACCTGACAACAATCCCGAGGACGAGTTCCGTGACATGCTGCGGGATTTCCTGTCCGGGAAAGGCGGAGTGGATCCGAGCCAGCTGGCTGGTGCCGCTGGCCTTCCCGCTGACCCGGCCAGCATCCAGGCCATGCTCGGCCAGTTACAGAACGCCATGCGCGGAGCGAGCGACGGTGGAATCAACTGGCAGGTCGCGACAGACCAGGCCGTTCAGATCGCGACGGCAAGCGCCGTTCCGACGTCACCCGAGCAGCGCGCACAGCTCGACCAGGCTTTCCACATCGCAGCTCTCTGGCTTGACGATGTGACACAGATCACCGAACTCACGAGTGTTCCGAAACTGATGACACGTGGCGAGTGGGTTCGGGCAACAATGCCGGTGTGGACCCAGCTCGCCGAACCAGTCGCGACCAGCATTTCCGACGCGCTGACCCGCGTTCTGAGCGAGCAGGCGCCCGAAGAGATGCAGAGCATGGTGCAGGGTGCAAGCAGCCTGCTGCGCAGCATCGGTGGCGCGCTCTTCGCCATGCAGCTCGGTCAGGTCGTCGGCCAGCTGTCGAAGGAGGCCGTCTCCGGTGGCGACATCGGCATTCCCCTCCTCGAAGACAACCAGGCCGCGCTCCTCCCCCAGAGCGTTTCGGCGTTCGGTGAGGGACTCGACATTCCCGACGACCAGGTTCAGATTTATCTCGCGGTGCGTGAACTCGCGCATGCGCGGCTCTTCCGGCACGCACGCTGGCTGCGACTGCACCTGATCTCGTCCATAACTGAGTTCGCCCGTGGCATCCGTATTGATACCGAGCGACTCGAGGGTCTCGCTGACAGTTTCGACCCGGCGAACCCGGAAGAGCTGCGCCAGGCGATGGTTGATGGCTCGCTCATTCCGCCGAAGACAGATGCGCAGCTCGCCACTCTCGCTCGCCTGGAAACGACGCTCGCTCTTGTCGAGGGCTGGGTTGATGTCGTGACCGGTTCAGCAACCTCGCGGCTGCCGAAGTCCGACGCCGTCGCGGAGACCGTCAAACGGCGCCGCGCCACGGGAGGGCCCGCCGAGTCGGCGTTTTCCACCCTCGTCGGCCTCGAGCTGCGCCCGCGTCGGTTGCGTGAGGCTGCGGCGATGTGGCAAAAGGTGACGGATGCTGTCGGTAACGAACAGCGGGACACCCTCTGGTCACACCCTGACCTGATCCCGTCCGCTGACGACATCGATGATCCGACGTCGCTGATCGAGCGTCTCGAGGCTCGCGCTCGTGGTGACGTTCCCGAGCCGGACGAGTTCGACACTGCGCTCGCGGATCTGCTGCGAGGCGAGGACGACCGATCGAGCGGATCGAGCGACGAAACCCCGCCGAGCGTCTAAGGTTCATCGAGCCTCAAGCCCTGGGGAAACGTCGGTCGCGACGGCGCCCGTGCCGCGGTGAACCACTTCGGTGCACGAGCCACGGTGGTCCCGCGTCGCGGTGGCCCCTCGTCGCGATGCCCCACTGCAGCGCCCGCACCTCTGTGGATAACTTTCCCGGGCGGTGCGCCGCTGCGGCAGGATGTCCTGCATGCTCCTCCGACTCGATCCGCGCTACCCGGTCGTCTGGCGCGATACGACGTCGCTGCAGATCGGTGCGGAGACCCCGGTCGCGACACTGTCGAACGTAAGCCGACCGCTCGAGCAGGTAATCGGTGCCCTGATGGCGGGCATCAGCCGACCTCAACTCGAGCGGTTGGCGTCACGCCTGGGCCTTGAGTCAGAAGAGCTTGCGACCTTCCTCGAGCGGATCTCCCCCGCACTCGTTTCCGAGCCCACCAAGCGGAAGGCACTCGGCTGGGTGGTCGACGGTTCAGGACTCACAGCCGACCGCATCGCCTCGCTTTTGACCGGCACCGAGCCCACCCCGCGCGGGTCGACGGGGGCGGCCAATATCACCCTCGCCATTCTTGTCGCCAACCATGTCATCGACCCGCGTCGGTATATTCGGTGGCTGAGCCGCGACATCCCGCATCTGGCCGTCATTTATACGGACACCGGAGCTCGGGTCGGGCCGCTGGTGGAACCGGGCGCCGGCCCGTGCCTGCACTGCCTCGCCAGGCAGGCAGCTGAACACGACGCGGCGTGGCCGGCCATCGCCTCACAACTGCTCGGTCAGGGTGCAGCTTCTGAACGCGAGCCGCTGGTCAGCACAGTAGCCGGGCTCGCGGCTCGGGTAGCGGAGGCACACCTCGCCGGGGCGAAGTCCGAGTTGACGTTCTCGAGCGTCAGTTTCGACGCGCACTCGCCGTCTGGGCGCCGCGTCGAGCACCGGCAACACCCGGATTGCGGATGCCGATCTCTGTCAGGAAACGGGAGCGCTCCCTCGGCTGGGTACCGCGGCCTGGCTGCTCCCCCCACGACAGGAACAGCCGCGATCGCGCCCGGGTGATGCCGACATAGAGCAGTCGCCGTTCCTCGTCGATCTGCTCAAACGTTTTCGCGTAACTGATCGGCACGAGGCCCTCGCTGAGCCCTGGGAGGTAGACAACGTCCCACTCGAGCCCCTTGGCGGAGTGCAGTGTTGCGAGGGTCACAGCTGATACCGTCGGCTCGTGCTGCCCGGCCTGGCGCTCGAGCAGTTCATCGGTGAACTGGCGGAAGGTGGTCCCCGGCGGCATCTGGTCGACGAGGCCCATGATGGCGTTGAGCGACTCCCACCTGTCGCGAACGGCGCCGGCTGTCTCGGGTGCCGTGTGGGTCCAGCCGAGCGAGCGGAGCACGTCCGATACTGACTTGAACAGGGGCTCATCCATCACCGAGACTGAGGCCCCACGAAGGGTCAGGATGGCCTGGCGCACCTCGGGCAGTTCGAAGAACCGCTTGCTGCCCCGAAGGAGGTATGGCACACCGACGTCGCTGAGCGCCGTTTCGATGGCAGCCGACTGAACGTTGATTCGGTAGAGAATTGCAATGTTCTCCGGCTTGACCCCCGAACCGATCTGCTGGAGCACAGACTGGGCTATCGCTCGAGCTTCGGCCTGGTCGTGTGGGTAAGCGGTGATCTCAGGGGCGGGCTGCGACTCGGCGGACCGGTGGGCCTGAAGCGTGAGTGCGCCCGTTCGTCCGCGCATCAATCGGTTGGCGGTATCAACGATGTGCGGCGTCGACCGATAGTTGTGTTCGAGACGCACGACAGTGGCATCCGCGTGTCTCGACGGGAAGTCGAGGAGATAGTCACTCTTTGCGCCCGCGAAGGAGTAGATGGTCTGGCTGGCGTCTCCGACGACGCAGATGTCGTTGCGGTCGCCGATCCAGAGGTCGAGCAACTGCTGTTGGAGAGGCGAGACGTCCTGGTATTCATCGACAACGAAGAACCGGTACTGCTCGTGCACCTGCATGGCCACGGCGGGTTCGGTTTCGATCATTCCGGCGCAGGCGAGGAGCACGTCCTCAAAGTCCAGCTGCTTGCGCTCGTCCTTGAGGTCCTCATACGCCTGCTGCATAGCGGCGACCTGGTCGACGGTGAGCGCCTGTGGGGGCTGGCGTCCGGCGGCAGCGTACTGTTCGACGCTCAGTCCGGAGACCTTACGCCACTCCACCTCCGCGGCAACGTCTCGCAGGGTTGCCGTGTCGAGTTTGAGCCGCAGCCGCTCGGCCGCGTGCCCGAGCATGCGACCCTTGCTGTTGATGAGCGCCGGCATGGTTCCACCGACCGTGTGCGGCCAGAAGTAGTTCAACTGGCTGAGCGCCGCCGCGTGGAACGTGCGGGCATGAACGGATCCGGCACCGAGGTGGCGAAGGCGTCCGCGGAGTTCGGCCGCGGCACGGTTGGTGAAGGTCAGTGCCATTACCCGATTGGCCGCATAGGTCCCTGTCGCGACCCCGTAGGCAATCCGGTGGGTGATGGCGCGGGTCTTCCCTGTTCCAGCTCCGGCCAGAATGCACACCGGTCCGCGCAGGGCTTCGGCGGCAACCTTCTGGTCATCGTCGAGCCCGGCGAGGAGTGCTGATGGTTCGGTGACGGATGTCGTCATCGCGCGGTTCCCGCTCCCGATGTCTCGGCGGGGTCGGTCGTTTGCGTTTCGGTACCGGAGTCGGCGTCAGTGATCTGGTCGGTCTGCGGTCTGGCTGGCTCCGGAGTGGGTCCGGTTGTGGCCGCGCGGGCTGCTTCGTCGAGGCTCGGGCCGCCGTCGGCGGCGAGCCAGTGCTCGATGAGCGCGCGGGCGATGGATGTCGATCCGGGGAGAAGCAGTGTTCCCGCTTCTGCGCGGAGGTCGTCACGGCTCAGCCAGCGCAGATCGACGATCTCGAGACCGTCCGGCTGGATTCCCGCCGGGTTCTGCTCGGGTGCGACGCGCGCTGAGAAACCCAGCATGATCGACCGAGGGAAAGGCCAGGCCTGCGACCCGAGGTACTGCGGGGTGTCGACGTGAAGTCCCGACTCCTCGTGGATCTCGCGCACAACGGCCTGCTCGAGTGATTCACCCGCTTCGACGAAACCGGCGAGCAGCGAGTACCGGCCCTCGGGCCAGAGGATGTTCGAGCCCAGCAGCAACCGGTCATCGTCGTCGAGGACTAGCACGATGATGGCGGGGTCTGTGCGAGGGAAGATCTGGTTGTTGCACTGGGTGCAGCGGCGTGCCCAGCCGGCGCTTTCGGACTCGGTCGCTGAACCACAGCGCGGGCAGAAGCCGGAACTGAGGTGCCAGTTCGAGAGCGCGACGGCCTCGATTCCGAGGCTCGAGAACGGTTCGCTGAGCAGCGGAGCTGCCGAGCGGAAGGTGATCCATTTCTCATCGTCGGGTTCGAGCGCTGTCGCTACCTCATCGGTGGCGACCACCAGTACAACTCGGGTGCCAGCGGGAAGAGAGGCTGCATCGGAAATCGTCTTGCCCAGGTAGGCGAGCGTTGATTCGCCGGT
This sequence comes from Mycetocola zhadangensis, assembly GCF_003668565.1. Taxonomy (GTDB): domain Bacteria; phylum Actinomycetota; class Actinomycetes; order Actinomycetales; family Microbacteriaceae; genus Mycetocola_A; species Mycetocola_A zhadangensis. Next base: position 499,638 of record NZ_RCWJ01000001.1, on the reverse strand, counting down.
TGGACTGTCGGCCGGGAACAGACGAAGGTTGTCGCCGTCGAGCAGCATGCGTCCTCGCCACAGCACGAGCAGCCGGGTGCTGTGATCGGCGGCCAGTTCGGCGAAGAGTTCCGAGCGCTCCCGCAGGTCAGCGTCGCGGTCTACGGCGCTTGGCGTCAGGGGAAGATTGGCTAGCGCAGCAGGAATCAACGACATACACTCCGGTTCTGAAGGGCGTGGCGTGTGGCTGCCACCCCGCTCGGCGACCTAACCTAGATGCCATGGCCAGATCGCATCTAACTCTAGCCGCGTTGGCAACTTCAGCTGTCGCGGACCTGCAGCTCGTCGGCAGCGGCCCGTTCGGTCACGGCCAGACCGGCGACTTTGATTCGGCGCTGCTCCGCACGGCTGACGATCGTGAGCTGGTCATCCGTGTTCCAGCCAACGAGCAGTCGGCGAGCGACCAGTCCGTCGAGCTCATCGCGCTTCAGGCCATGACGGCGGGAATCCGCAGCAGGCTTCCGTTCGAGGTGCCAAACGTGAAGGGCCAGGTGTCCGTTCGCGGCACTCGCGCTGTGGTCTACGACTACCTCCCCGGCTACAACGTCGAAGCGGCGAACATTCCCGCCGGCGACGGTGTTGCCAGCTCGATCGGTGCAGCCATCGCCGCGATCCACTCTCTTCCCGGTTCGTTCGTTGCCGAGGTGGGACTGCCCTCGCTGACCGCAGCGGACTGCCGTACCGAGGCGCGCAACATCATCGAGCGCTCGTCGGCGACCCGGCTGCTCCCCGCCGCTGTCAAGCAGCGATGGACCGACGCTGCGGCTGACGAGGCTCTGTGGCAGTTCCAGCCGACGGTCATCAACGGATCGCTCAACGCCGAGTCGTTTGTCATCACCGACCACGAGGTCGGCCCCATCGTCACGGGCGTCATCGGCTGGGGTTCCCTGCGTGTCGGAGACCCCGCCCGCGACCTGCACTGGCTGAGCGGCGCAGGTGATGCCGCAGACAGCGTGCTTGCCGCGTACCGCCTCAGCGCCGCTCGGCACCCCGACCGTTTGGTCAGCCAGCGGTCGATGCTTCACGCTGAGCTCGAACTCGCGCGCTGGCTCCTTCACGGCGTTGACACCCGCGACCAGCAGGTCATCGACGACGCTGTCTCGCTGCTGGATGGACTCGTCGACCACGTGCTCGGTGACCTGATGCACCCGCTGTCCCCGCAGACCGGGCCGATCATGGCGGTTGCCGACGTTGAAGAGATGCTCTCTCGCACCCCGCAGACCCGTGGGACGTCCGCAGCTCAGTCGAGCGGTATCGCCATGGAGACCGACAGTTACGACAGGTCCGAGCTCGAAGAGGCACTCGCTGCCGAAGACTCGAACGGTCGCCCGCGCAACGACGAGAAATCGAGACTGTCGAACACGGATGCCATCGAGACCGGTCCCATAGACCTCGTCGGTGTTGAGAAAGCCAGTGTTGGTAACGCCGGTGCGGAGAGAGCTGCCGCCGCGGCCAGGGCCGCGGACGGTGCCAGCGGTGAGTCCCGCGATTCGCACTCGTCAATGGACGCACCGTCAACGAACGCTCGGTCAACCGACGCTCGGTCAACTGACGCGCGGTCAACCGACACATCGTCGACGGATGCCTACACCGCTGAGCTGGACTTCTCCACACTTGAAGCAGCCGAGTCCGGCGAGATCACACCGTTGACCCAGCGCCGCCCCAGCTCCTCCGCCGAGTAGAGGTTCTCGGGGCGCAGGACGAGGTCGTCGGCGACGTAATAGAAAACGGCGTCGATGAGTTCGGGGTCGACTCCCTTCCACTCGGCGTATGCCTGCCGGTAAAGCGCGAGCTGAAACTGGCGTTCGTCGAGCTCGGTTGCGCTTTTTGGCGCTCGCCCTGTCTTCCAGTCGACGATCTGGAATCGGCCGTCCCGTTCATAAACGGCGTCGAGCTTGCAGATGATGATCTGCCCCTCAAGCACGAAATTGATCTCACGTTCGACGTCGATCGGTTTGAGGTCAGCCCACTCCGAGAGTTCAAAGGTTCGCTGCAGAGCCTGAAGCGCTTCGAGTTCCTGCTGCTCGACCGGCATGAGCGTGCCATCGGTTGAGGGCGAATCCGCGTCGGGATCGAGGTCGAGTTCGAACCGCTCAGCGTCGAGGCTCTCCTGGCCACCGGCGATTCCCGACCGCTGCTCGACCCAGCTGTGGAAGAGCGTACCCAGGCGGGTCTGCCGGTAGGGCTTCTCAGGGATGGGGCGACGTAACCTGGCAGCCAGCCCCGCGGCATCCGTCACAAAGTCCTTGAAACGGGAGGCGGGGACGCGGTCGGGCATGGCCACGTACTCCTCGGCGTGCATGCGGCGCCGGCGTTCGGCCAGCAGCAGATCGATGTCTCCGGACCAGGGCGTTTCGGCGGCGGCATCTGCCTCACGAACGGCGGCTGCTGCCGCGTGCACTGCGTCGGCGCGACCTCCGAGCGGATTCAGCGGCCAGACCACGAACTTCTCGTCGGCGGCCAGCGGGTTCTCCTCCGCCTGCGGAGTCTCAGGGAGGTCTTCGCAACAGCCGGGTACCGCGTCGACGATCTCGCGCAGGAACGATCCGGGACCACGCGGTTGCTTTTGGGACGACCAGAACGACCCAGTGACAAGCAGCGCGTCCTTGGCACGGGTGACGGCAACGTAGGCGAGCCGCCTCTGTTCGGCGTCGTTTCTGGCCTCGAGGTCGGCGCCGAACTGTGCGTACGCGTCGTCGACGTCGGCCTGGGTGGCCGCTCCGCGCCAGGCGAAGGTCGGAAGTTCGTGCCGGTCGCCCCGAAACTCGAATGGGAGTTCGCCGAACGCCGTCCAACCGCGCTTGCTGCGCAACGGCGAAGGGAGCTCGCCAGCGACCATGCGCGGGACAACGACGCTGTCCCACTCGAGTCCTTTAGAACCATGGATGGTGAGAATCTGGACGGTTCCTGGCTCAGGATCTTCGCCGCGCGGGCTGAGGTTCTCGCGCTGCTCGGCATCGGCCAGCCAGGACAGGAATGAACCGAGCGACCCGTTCTCGTCGATCGAGAGGTAGGAGGAGATCTGCTCGGTGAACTCGTCGAGGCTCGGCTGGCCGAGCGGTGAGTGATCGTTCGCCGCGACCTCGACGTCAAGCAGGAACTCTTGAACCACGAGGTTGACGAGGTCGTAGAGGTCGAGCCCTGAGCGGCGCCGGAGCGCGGTGAGCTGGCGGGACGCTGTGCGCATCCGCTCGAGGCCGGTCTCGCTGAACTGCTGCAGAGCTTTGTGGCTGGCCGGGGCATTCTGAAGGAAATCGAGGGCATCAACGATGGACTTCCCGTCATCGGAGGACGCCGATTCGAAAAGTTTCTGCTTGACCTCGTCTGGGATCGGCTGCTGGGACAGGTCGCGGTCGGCCAGCCAGCGGGCCAGCGAGCTGAGCGCCTGGATGTCTTTTGCTCCGATGCGCCAGCGCGCGCCGGTGAGCAGGCGGATGAGTTCACTGCCGGCCGTCGGGTCGTTCAGCACCCGGAGGGCAGAGACGAGATCGACGATGACCGGCTGCTCGAGCAGGCCTGCGACGCCGAGGATGTGGAAGGGCACCTGGTGGCGGGACAGCGCGTCGGTGAACGCTGTGACGTTTTTGAGCGATCGACAGAGCATCGCGGCAGATCTTTTCGATCCGTTGGCCGCGGGCCTCGCCAGTTCGGCGGAGAGCCACCCGGCCACAACGTCGGCTTCGTCTGTGACGGTCTCGGGGAAGAGTACCCGAACATCGCCGTTGCCGGCCCAGGGCGGTGAGGTGAGGCGCTGAACCGGGACCGATGCGGAGACGGGCAGCGGTGCAACTATGGCGTTGGCCGCGTCGAGGACACGCGCTGCGTTGCGCCAGCTTGTGGAGAGCGCGAAGGTGGATGCCCCCTCGGTACGGCCGAAGTCCTCCGAGAAACGGGCGAGGTTCGCGCTTGATGCACCCCGCCAGCCGTAAATCGACTGGTTGGGGTCGCCGACGGCCATCACGGCGTGCCCGCCGAACAGCATCGCCAACAGGTCGGTCTGGACGACGGCGGTGTCCTGGTACTCATCGAGGATGACCACCTTGAACCGGGACCGATACTCCTCGATCACGCGGGGCACTCGGCGGCAGATTTCGAGCGCCAGCGCGACCTGGTCGCTGAACTCCATGTATCCACGGCGCTGCTTTTCTTCAGCGAACCTTTCGGCGAGGTCGAGCAGAACGCCGAGCGCGTCAACGTCTCGAACGGCGTCAGTGACCGAGGCAAACGGCGTCCGCTTTGACCGCGTGCCGTCGTGAATGTCGAGGGATGCAATCAGGTGGAATTCCTCGGAGAAGTGCCGAATGGCATCCGTTCGAGAGGAAATATCGTTGTCGCTCAGGGCATGGCTCAACGAGATTACGGCCGCCGTGATCTGGTCGACGCTCTTGTCGAGAGCGGGGAGGCGGTCGTCGGTGCTTCCCACGACGATCGAACGGGCCAGGCGCCAGGCCGACGCCTCGGTGATGACCGTCTGGTCGGGCTCGCGACCGATCAGGCGCGCGTATTCACGGAAGAGGCTGCTGGCGAACGAGTTGTACGTCGCGATGGACGGCGCTTCCAGCACGTCGATGTCAACGGCGTCGTCGGTTTCGGCGATTTTGTCCTGGAGCTGGCCGATCCGTTCGCGCACCCGGGTGGCGAGTTCACCAGCGGCTTTGCGGGTGAAGGTCAGGCCGAGGATTTCGGGCACACGCAGGTAGCCGTTGGCCAACAACCAGACGATGCGGTTGGCCATTGTCTCGGTTTTACCGCTGCCAGCGCCGGCGACGACAAGGGCTGGCGCGAGCGGCGCTTCGATCACGGCGACCTGCTCGTCTGTCGGTTGAGGCAGGTCGAGGAGCACAGCGATCTCGCGCGCCGAGTAAGCGGCGGTCATGCGGACACCGCCGCGACGAGGTGGATGCGATACATGAAGCCTGCTTTCGGGTCTCGTTCGTCGAGGTCCTGCACTCCGAGGAACTCGGCGGCGGCCATTCCCTGCCCGGCGCGCACCACCCGATCGGCGAATTCCGCGCGCTGTTCGGCGGTCATCGCCTCTTGCGCGAGCACTTTGTAGGACTTGCCCCTGGCGCCACCGGAGACATAAAGCAAGGCAGCACCGCCCGACGAGTCCTCGGCGGAAGTTCCCTCGATGGCGTCGGCCGCGAGAGCGAGCTGGTATCCGCCGAGTTGCGGATTGTCCGCCACCTGGGACTTGGTCGGCGCATTCTTGCCTGTCTTGAGGTCAACGATCACAACGTCGCCATTAGGCATCCGTTCGACCCTGTCGATTTTTCCTGACAGTTTCACCTGTCCGAGTTCGACTGCGAAGGTGCCCTCAGCGCTCACCGTCTGGCTGCCGGCCGCCAGGAAGTCGGTGAGGTACTGGCTCAGGCCCTCGACGAGCTTGTGCGTTGTGCGGCGCTGCCGCTCGGCGAGCCACGGCGATTCGAAGTACAACTCTGACCAGTGGGCGTCAATCTGTTTCCACAGCGCTTCGACGCTCACATCGGCCGCGGTGAGTTCCGCCGCTGGGATGTGCCCGGCGTGCTCCATGGCGGCGTGCACAACGGTTCCGATGCCGGCGGCGAGACCCGAGGGTGCCGCTGCCATCGTGTCGATGAACCAGGCGAGCGGTGACTTCTCGAAGGTCTCGAGTTTGGACGGCGAGACGGACACTCGCGCATCCGGGTCACTGAGGTCAACGAGCGGTTCGGTTGTCGATGGGTCGAGCAGTCCGTACCAGTCGTTCGGGTCGGCACCGGGAACACCCTCGGCTGCGAGCCGTGCCAGGGCATGCGCGGCGGTCGCGTCCCCTGTCGTGACGAGTCGCCTGCGGAGGACACCGACCATGCCCCTAAGGGACAACGGATGCCGTGAGCTGGCCGCCTGCCGAACCTCGCTACTGCGAATGGCCGGGAAACGAAGGAACGCTGACGGTTGTTCGTCGTCATTCACCACGGCGCTCAGCACAACCTGATGGCGTGCCCGAGACACGGCGAGCGCGAACATTCGCAGTTCGTCACTCAGCACCTCGGCACGGGCGTCGAGGTCTGCCACAGGAAGCCCGGCGACCACCTGGCTGAGCTGCTGCGGGTAGAGCAGTGTGCCTCGCACCTGGGGGTTTGGCCAGGCACCGTCCTGCAAGCCAGCCAGAACAACAATGTCGAACTCTGATCCGACGACACCGCTCGGAGTGCCGATGAAGACGGCGTCGCTTGCGGCCTGAGGGGTGAGCGAGTCTTCCGGGACCTCGGACGCGAGCACCTCGTCAATGAAGCGCCCAGCCGGTTCGGATGGGTTGCGCTCGACAAACCGTTTGGCGGCGGTGAACAACGCCATCACGCTGTCGAGGTGACGATTGGCCTCATCGGCGGCGAGGCCGGAGCCGAACGCCTGGGCCGACCAGATCTGGGCGAGTCCGCTGCGCTCCCAGAACATCCAGAACAACTCTTCGACGCTCGCGCCGGCGGCGCCAGCGGTTGTCGCTTCGGCGAGCGTTGTCGCGAATCGCCCGACCGAGCGTGCAGCGGCCGAGTCGATGGTGGCGAAGCGTCCGGCTTGGGCCATGGCGTCGACGAGCAACTCGTCGCCCGAGCGGTTTCCGCCGCCCGCGATCTCTTCATGGCGAAGGGCGAGCCGAACGCGCCGAAGAGCGACCGGGTCGAGTCCACAGAGGGGGCCGGTGATCAACCTCGTGAGCAGGTCGACTTCTGGTTCCATCCGGCCGAGCGCGAGCGCAACAGCGTCGATGAGCTGACCAGATGCGAACTCCGAGCGAATGTTGCGTCCTCCAGCCGGAGTCGACGTGGGAACTTCGGCCAGAGCAAGCGACCGGGACAGTTGTGGGATCGTCGCCCCTGAACGAACAATGATCGCCATTTTCTGCCATGGGATGTCGTTGAACAGGTGATGTTCGCGCAGGACCCGAGCGATCGCCTGGTGCTCGGCAGCCGTCGACGTTGCTTCGACGCGGAGCACGGGCGGAATCACGGCTTCGTCGATTTCCGCGCCTTCCGTCTCCGCGGCGGGCGCTGAGCGGTGGGCAACGGTTCCGGCTGCACCGACCCTCGTGGTGATCTGCTGGACGACGGTGCGCAGACCTGGCCCGTGCCGATAGACCGTGCCCAGGGTGAGGGGTGTCACCGGGACCCCCAGCGTCGTGCCGAGTGAACCGAGGGCAGCGGGATCCGAGCCGCGGAAGGTTGTGGCAGCGACGTCTGGGTCGCCGAAGGCGACTACCGCGACGCCACGCCTCGCCAGAACACCCAGAAGCGTGAGCGCGCTTGTCCCCTGCTCCTGCAGGTCATCGACGACGATGAGCCGAATGCCCTCCAGTCCGAATCCGCGCCGGAGCTCGGCCGTCGCCTGGGCGATCAGCTCGGCAGAGTCGAGGTATCCGGTACCGAAACTGTCAACGACCCGCTCGTACTCGTCGATGAAACGCGCGGCCGCGATCCATTCCTCACGGTCATACCGAGCACCGAGGCGTTCGAGTGAGGCGGGGCGAAGCCCGGCCTCCACGGTGCGCATCATCAGTTCGCGCAGCTCGGTTCGAAAACCCTTCAGCCTGCGCACCTCGGCCACCAGCGGGTCGGGCCACGCTGGCCCGGTGCCGTCCAGCTCGTGTCCGGCCAGCAGTTCAGCGATCACGGTGTCTTGCTCGGCGCCGGTCAGCAACCGGGGCGGGTCATAACCCTCGAGGGCCGCTCGGGCACCGACGATCGAGAAGGCGACGGAGCTCAGCGTGCGGGCAAGCGGGCCCGGCGTCGGGACACCGACACGAAGAGCGAGGCGGTCACGAAGCCGAGCTGCGGCGCGACGATTCGGAGCGAGGACGAGAACCTCGGCTGGGCTGTATTCCCTGTGGAGTATGCGATCGGCAACCAGCTCGACGACGGTCGTGGTCTTTCCGCTTCCTGGTGCACCCGAGACGGCAGCAGACGCCGAGTACTCGAGCGCGAGGACGGCTCGTTGCGATTCGTCGAGCTGTACGAGGTCGGCAACGGAGCTCGCATCACGCTCGACCTGAAATCCCCGAATAGCCACGAAACCCACGCTATGTCCGACCGCCGACATCGCCACGACGCAGCGCCGCCCTGTTCGCTCTCGGCGAGTGTTTCCGAGTCGAGTGGCGTCGATCATCTGCCGTAATGTTGGGCGTAACGCAACGAAAGGTGCTGCCAAGTGGAAATCCGTATCGGTATTACGAACAGCGGTCGTGAACTCAGCTTCGAGTCATCCCAGTCAACGGCCGAGATCGAGAAGCTCATCGCAGATGCACTCGACTCAGGCAAGAGCTACTTCACCGTCAGCGATGACAAGGGAAAGATGTACATCGTCCCGACCGCTGGCCTCGCATACGTGGAAATCGGCAGCGAAGAAACTCGCCGCATCGGATTCGTCGGTTAGCGTCCCGTGGAACTCCTCTTCGTCATGCTGTTCGGTCTCGCGATCGGAACGGCGGCCAGGTACCTCGTTCCGCAGCGTGACACACACGGCATCGCCGTGGTCCCCGCTGTCGGCGGGATCGCAGCCGGCGTCGTCTGGCTCGGCCTGACCTGGCTCGGCTGGGCGTGGGACGGCGGTTGGATTTGGGTCATCACCCTGGTGGCGTCAGCCGTCATCTCGACGATCGTGGCCCTCGCACTTGGTCGCGCACGAGCGACGTCAGACACTAAGCGACTGATCGCCCTCGGCGGCTAAGAAGCTTCACAAGCAAAGAGGGGCTGGGCGCGCAAGCGTCCGGCCCCTCTTTGTTTTCAGCCCCACTCGTTTCAGCGCCGTTTGGCGCCGCAATCAAGCCGTGAGACCGAGCGCGTCCATCCGCCGGGTGTGCGTCGCGATCAGTTCGGTGAAGACGGGCTCAATACGCGCGTCCTCCGATTCGCTGTGCCCATCGAGCACCAGGGCTGACTGCGCGAGCAGGAGCGTGTCACCGAGAAGCCGCCTGCCGCACATGGCAAGAAAGTGAGCGCGTTTCGGGTCTACGCCGATGGCATCCGTCAAGAGAGAAACGATCCCGGCCGAGCCCGAATCGGCTCCGAGCAGGCTCGCATACCGCGCACCTTGGTCATGAGGCAGACCGTCGGACAGGCGAATGAAAAAGTCGTCGAGGAAACCCTGCGTGATGTAGATACTCAGGAGATTTTCATTGACGGATGCTCCGCGCGTCAGCGTAAGGAAGTCGTCAACTCTCGAGACATAGGGCGCCATGATCTCGGTCGGGTCATCGCCACGACGACGGATCTCAGCGACCAGACCTGAGTGCTTGGCGAGCGCGAAGCCGGCAGCCGTTGAGAGTGTCTCCTTCGCTGCCAGCTCGCTGATCGCCGAGACCATGGAGATGGATTGGAAGAAGCCGAGCTGCAGGTAAGCGACGAGCCCGAGGTAGCTCGAGGTGTCTGGCGCGAGCTCAGCGAAGTCCACTTTCGTCGACACGACCTGGCTCGATCGTGGCCGGAGGCGAGGCATCGGCGTACGCGGCCGGGGAGATCGAAACCATGAAACCACGGGTCCAGCATAGGTGCTCAGGTAGGGTGGGAATGTCCCGGCATCGGATCGGGACCCTACGCCTGGGAGAACATGCAGGGCGTAGACCTCCTTTATGCATGAACAGGCAACTATAAAAGTGAACTTTACTGATCTCGGCGTCGACCAGGACATGGCTGACGCCCTCGCGGCAAAGGGCATCCTCGCGCCCTTCCCCATCCAGGAACAGACCATTCCCCTCGCCCTCGACGGCCAGGACATCATCGGCCAGGCGAAGACGGGAACCGGCAAGACCTTCGGCTTCGGTCTCCCCCTCCTTCAGCGCATCGGCAACGACCCGGCTCCCGGCGTCGTCGCGCTGATCGTCGTCCCGACCCGTGAACTCTGTGTTCAGGTCACCGAAGACATCGAGCTCGCCGCTGGCAACCGCCCGACGAAGATCGTCTCCATCTACGGTGGCAAGGCATACGAGGGCCAGATCGAGCAGCTCAAGGCCGGCGCGCAGGTTGTCGTCGGAACCCCCGGCCGCCTTATCGACCTCAACAACCAGCGTCTGCTCGACCTGTCGAACGTGCGTGAAATGGTGCTCGACGAGGCAGACAAGATGCTCGACCTCGGCTTCCTGGCTGACATCGAGAAGCTCTTCTCTAAAACTCCTCCAACCCGCCACACCATGTTGTTCTCGGCGACCATGCCCGGCCCGATCGTCGCCCTCGCTCGCCGGTTCATGTCGAAGCCCATCCACATCCGCGCCTCTGACCCCGATGAGGGCCTCACCCAGGCGAACATCAAGCACCTCGTCTACCGCGCGCACAACATGGACAAGGACGAGGTCATCGCCCGCATCCTGCAGTCCAACGGGCGCGGCAAGACCGTCATCTTCACCCGCACCAAGCGGGCGGCCGCGAAGCTCGTCGAGGAACTGAACGACCGGGGCTTCAACGCCGCAGCCGTTCACGGAGACCTCGGCCAGGAGCAGCGCGAGCGTGCGATGGCCGCATTCAAGGCAGGTAAAAAGGACGTTCTTATTGCAACGGATGTCGCTGCTCGCGGAATCGACGTCAACGACGTCACACACGTGATCAACCACACCATCCCGGAAGACGAGAAGACATACCTGCACCGCGTCGGACGCACCGGCCGTGCGGGCAAGACCGGCATTGCGGTCACCTTCGTCGACTGGGACGACCTGCACAAGTGGGCGCTCATCAACAAGGCGCTGGACTTCGGCCAGCCCGAGCCGACAGAGACGTACTCGTCGAGCCCGCACCTGTTCGAAGACCTCGACATTCCTGAGGGCACCAAGGGGCGCCTTCGCCCGACCTCTCTTGTCGCGGCTCCTAGTCGTGGTGCCCGCGAGAGCGGTTCGCGCGACGGTGGCTCCCGTGACGGAGGCCGCGCTCCCCGCGAGGGCGGTTCGCGTGACTCCTCGCGCGGCCGTGGTCGCACACGGACCGCACCCGCTGCAGCCGCTACCGACGAAGCGCCCGTTGTTGCGGCAGGAACACACGACGGCCAGGGCCCCGAGCACCACGACGGCAACAGCGCGCCGCGTCGCCGCACGCGCACTCGCCGCCGCACCAACCGCCCGGAGTAGAACCGTCCGCACGCTCAGCAGAGGCCCGTCCGACAGTTGTCCGGCGGGCCTTCGCCGTTCTCTGTTGCTCGCTGTCGAACGGCGCGTCCACCGCCGTAAGCCTTCAGAGCTCCAGGGGAGCCGTCTATGCTCGCTCGACGGCGCTAGACCCGAACATTGTGAAGCGCTTCCCGGTCCCGCCTCTGTATGTTGTGGACATGCACTTCTCCGATCGCGGTCCTGACGACTTTCCCGCGCCACGATTGATCGACGAAGTCGCCGCGCTTTTCGGGGTCCCAGTGATGGCGTTTGTTCAGCAACCTTCGCTGCAGGAGCAGAGGATCCCGACCACGACCGGGTCATCGTATAACGGTGGCCCCATGACCTTCGACACGGTCGCCATCTCCTACACGCTCTGGCGAAATCCTCATGATCGCAACGACGGTGCCAATCTCGCCGATCTCAGTGATTCGGTCCGTGCGTCGCTTGATGCTGATCCTGTCAGGCCCCCACCTGCCTGGATGATGGAACAGCGCGAGCTCATGCGGTACCCCACACTGTGGGAGGCGGTCATGACCACGCGAGCATCACGAGATGACTGGCAGACGCCAGAGACCACACTGGTTGAGCATGTCAACAACATCCTGACAAACAGCTTCCGCGAGCTGCGAGTGACCGGTGGCATCCCCGGCGAGCTGGATTCTCCGGTGACCGAGCGGCACATCGAGGCTGCCGCCGTCCGCGTCGACGGGGTCGACGTGCCTGGCATGTGCATCAACACGGACCCCCATGTCTACGCGGTAGGAGCGGCCCTGAAGGATCGAACACTCACGGCGGTCATCGCGCGCGAGCACCTCTCCCACATCTCTCTGGCCTTCGAAACACGCACCAGGGGCGGGCTCACCGCCCAGGCAGAGCATTCCTGACGCAGGGCTATCCGACAGTTGTCCGGCGGGCCTGCGCCGTTCCCTGTGCCCGTTGATCAAACGGGCACGGTCACATATGGCGAGTCGGCCCGTGCGTGGTCGCAGGCGGCGGCAAAAATCCGAGAAACGCCGCCGTTATCGACCAAGCAGCGTCGAGAACGAGAGACGACCTACAGCTCGGGAGGGTAAACCGGTTGAGAACCGGTGCCTTCGGCGATGATGGCCTGCACGACAGCATCCGTCGTCGTATTCTCGCCCAGTCGATTCGGCTTGCCAGCTCCGTGGTAGTCGCTGGAACCGGTGAGCACGAGCCCGAACTTCTTCGCAAGCTCGCGCAGTCGCACCTTGCCGTCATCGGTGTTTTCGCGATGGTCGATCTCGAGCCCGAACAGCCCGGCGTCGACCAGCTTTGCGAGGTGCTGCTCGTCGATCATGGCGTCGCGACCGCGAGTCGCGGGATGCGCGATGACCGGCACTCCCCCCGCACGTCGCACCAGCGTCACAGCGAGCAGCGGGTCTGGTGCGTAGTGCGGCAGGTAGTAGCCGTTGCGGGGGTGAAGGATGCCCGTGAACGCCTCGCTGCGCGTCGGCACATGGCCGCGCGCAACCAGCGCGTCGGCGATGTGCGGCCGGCCAACGGTCGCACCGGGTGTCGTCTGGGCCAACACGTCATCCCAGTCGAGCGCGTAGTCGACACCGATACGCCGAACAATCGACTCGGCCCGCTTGAGCCGCGACTCGCGGATGCGCGCGGTCTCGGCGACGAGTTCAGCCGAGAGCGGATCGAAGAGGTAGGCGAGCAAGTGAACACTTTTGTAGCCGTAGCGCGTGCTGAACTCCATCCCGGGGAGGAAGGTGATGTTCTGCTTCTGCGCTTCTCCGGCGGCTTCATGCCAGCCCGCCGTTGAGTCATGGTCGGTGAGCGCGACAACGCCGAGTCCAGCCGCTGCCGCTTCGCGAACCAGTCGGGAGGGTGATTCCGTGCCATCCGACACTCGTGAGTGAGTGTGCAGGTCGCTCGGCCCGCGGAACAACGTATCCCCTGACATAGAGCCAGTGTATGGCTCAGCGCGACACGCCCCTGACACCGGCCTCCCAGCGCCATGTCGGCTGATATCGGTAGTGTGGCCTGACAATGCTCAAGTTTCTCGGCGCCGTCGTGACCATTGCGGTCGCTGTTCTGCTTCTTATCATTACCTGGCCGGCTCTGTTCGACTTTCAGACCACGTGGATTCTCGCCCAGATCCTCAGCATGCGTTCACTCGTGACGGCCATTGCCGCTGGTGCCGTTGTGGTGTTTATCCTGCTGGCGCTGGTCAAACCGCTTCGAGCCTTCGCAGGGACGATGGCGATTCTCCTCGGTCTCTTCGTCGTCGCCAACGGCATCGTTCTCAGCGACCGTGGCTTCGGAAACACCGAGTTCGCCGAAAAGAGTGCCGGCTCGATCACCGTGCTGAGCTGGAACACCCTGGGCGACGCGCCTGGTTCTGCGGCCGTCGCCCAACTCGCCGTCGACGCGGAGGCCGACGTGATCTCCCTTCCGGAGACCACCCAGGAAACGGGCATCGAGATCGCCGAAGCGATGCGTGATGCCGGCCGCCCGATGTGGGTCCACACCGAGTGGTTCGACCAGATCTCTCCCGCGCGCTCAACAACAGTGCTCGTCAGCCCCACACTCGGCGACTACATGAAAGTCACAAGCAACGAGGAACGAAACGAGAACACCAAGGTCCTTCCGACCGTCATCGTGAAGCCCATCGACGGCGATGGTCCGACCATCGTTGCCGCCCACGCTGTCGCTCCGATTGACGGCCAGATGGCAAACTGGCGTGACGACCTGGCCTGGCTGGCCGGGCAGTGTGCGTCAGGCAGCGTGATCATGGCCGGCGACTTCAACGCGACGGTCGACAACATGATCGGTCTCGAAAGTGCCGACGACGCAACACTCGGCCAATGTGCCGATGCCGGGCGCGCATCCGGCAACGGTGCTGTCGGCACCTGGCCGAGCAAAATCCCCGCTCTTCTCGGCGCGCCTATTGACCACGTCATGGCGACGCCGGACTGGACTGTGACCGGCATGCGCGTCGCCACAGAGACCGACGGGACCGGGAGCGACCACCGCCCCGTTCTCGTGCAACTCAGCCCTTCGCCCGCTGCGGGCTGACCGGCCGACCTCGCCACTACTCCCAGACGGGTGGACAATGGGAGGATGCAGAGCGAAACCACCGAATCCGCCACCGGCGTCGCACCGGCGAGCGAAGAAACACCGAGCGAAGAGACGAGGGGTACCTCGAACCGCTCAACAACGCCGGCATCAACCGAGTTCCAGGAGTACATCGGCTCCAACTGGGCAGACCGCGTCGACGAACTCCCCGAGCCGCGCGAGCAGGCTTCATTCGCCGCCCGGCGCCGCGCAGCTGTGTCAGCCGCGTTCGCTGGCAAGCGTGTTGTTGTTCCCGCCGGATCACTGAAACAGCGGTCGAACGACACCGACTACCCATTCCGTGCTCATTCCGCTTTCGTCTACCTCACCGCCTGGGGTGCGGACAGCGAGCCGGATTCGATGCTTGTGCTCGAGCCAAACGCCGACGGCCACGATGCCACCGTGTACTTCCGCGAACGCGCCGACCGCACGTCGAACGAGTTTTACGCCAACCCGGCGATCGGCGAGTTCTGGATCGGGCCGCGCCCCTCGCTGGCGCAGGTGGCCGCCGACCTGAGCATTCACACGGCGCCGCTTGAGAATTTCCAGACGACGGATGCCGACACCACAGTTGGCGAGGACGACGAACTGTCGACTTTCCTCTCCGAGATGCGACTCGTGAAAGACGACTACGAGATCGAGCAGATCCGCCGAGCGGTCGACGCGACAGCCCGCGGCTTCTCCGACGTCATCGCCGACTTCCCTCGAATCACAGCACATGAGCGCGGAGAGCGGGCAGTCGAGGGTGTCTTTTACACCCGGGCTCGACTCGACGGGAACGCTGTCGGCTACGACACCATCGCGGCGTCAGGACCACACGCCTGCATCCTGCACTGGACCCGCAACGACGGCCCCGTCGTACCCGGAGATCTCATGCTCCTCGACGCCGGCGTAGAGGTGGACAGCCTGTACACGGCCGACATCACCCGCACCCTGCCGTCAAACGGACGCTTCACCGACGTGCAGCGCGCCGTCTACGAGGCCGTCCGTGAAGCGGCGGATGCCGCGTTCGCTATCGTCCGCCCCGGGATCATCTTCCGCGATGTGCACGCTGAGGCCATGAAGGTCATCGCAAAACACACTGCTGCGTGGGGCATGCTTCCTGTCAGCGCTGAAGAGTCACTGGATCCGTCCAAACAATTCCACCGCCGTTACATGGTGCACGGAACGAGCCACCACCTCGGACTCGACGTTCACGATTGCGCCCAGGCGCGCCGTGAGATGTACCACGACGGCGAGGTGAAGGAGGGAATGGTGTTCACCATCGAGCCCGGTCTCTACTTCCAGCCGGACGACCTCAGCGTTCCTGAGGAGTTCCGCGGAATCGGCGTCCGGATCGAGGACGACATTCTCGTCACAGCGACCGGAGCGGAGAATCTCTCAGTGAACATCCCCCGCACAGCGGACGACGTCGAGGCATGGATCGCCGGCCTCCAGGCATAACGAGAGCACGAAACACGAAATGCCCCGCCGAAAGGCGGGGCATTTCGTCATTCGAAACGCGGCTACTGCTGCTGTTGCTGCTGCTGCGGCGATGCGTCGAGAAGGTTGCGCGCCCGGTTCGCGAGCTCAGGCGCGACGGTCACCGCGTAGCTCGTTGCGATGACCTGCATCACCGAGGTGAAGTCACGACGGCGGCGGTTCAAAGCGTAGGAGACCACGGAGAACATCATGCCGAACGCGGCACCAATCAGCACGGCCGCACCAACGAAGGTGATGTTCGCTGCCGGGTTGATGATGATGAGCAGGAGTCCGAAGAACAGGCCGAGCCACGCGCCGCTCAACGCACCGGCTCCGGCGGTACGTCCGTAGCTCAGACGACCGGTGACACGCTCGACACTCTTCAGCCCGTCCCCGACGATCGAGATCTGCTTGACCGGGAAGTCAGCCTGGGCCAGGGTGTCGACGGCGCTTTGCGCCTGCTTGTAGCTCTCAAAGCTTGCGACGGTTTCACCGCGCGGGATCATTGCCTCGAACGGGTACTTGTCTGCGCCTCGGCGCTGCTGTGGGTTACTCACTCATCCATTCTCACACCGGTATGGCTCGCAACCCAGCCCCGGAGCATCCGCTTCGCCCGCTTCCCAGCCGTTATCAGCGATCGGCACTAAGTTAGAGGGGTGAGTGGCTCGAGAGTTTTCGTCGCCCGGTTGGCCGGGTGCACAGTTTTTGACCCAGCGGGCGACCGTGTGGGCAAGGTGCGCGACGTGCTCGTTGTGTACAGGAAGAACGACCCTCCCCGCGTCGTCGGACTCATCGTCGAAATCCCGGGGAAACGACGGGTGTTTGTCTCCATCGGTCGTGTCACCTCCATCGCCTCAGGCCAGATCATCACAACAGGGCTGATCAACGTGCGTCGCTTCGAGCAGCGCGGCGGCGAGGTGCGGGTCATCGCCGAACTCCTCGGACGCAAGGTGCTCTTCGTCGACGGCTCGGGCGAGGCCACGATCGAAGATGTCGCCATTGAAGAGGTTGGTCCGGGTGCCTGGGCTGTGAGCCAGTACTTCGTGCGTCGACCCAAGCTGTCGCCGTCACCGTTCGCCAAGGGAACAACAACGTTCGCGACCTGGCGTGAGATTCGTGAGAAGCAGACCGGGTCGGAAGCGCAGTCGGCCGAACAGCTCATCGCCACATACTCCGACCTCAAGCCGGCCGACCTCGCAAACACCCTGCTCGACCTGCCCCAGGACCGGATGATCGAGGTCGTCGAAGAACTCCCGGACGACCGTGTTGCCGACGCGCTCGAGGAAATGCCTGAGACCGACCAGGTTTCGATCCTCACCCAGCTCGGCGACGAACGCGCCGCGGACGTGCTCGACCAGATGCAGCCCGACGACGCCGCCGACCTGATCGCGCAGCTCCCGCTCGAGCGCGGAGAGCACCTGCTCGAACTGATGGAGCCAGAGGAAGCCGAAGACGTTCGAATGCTCCTGGCGTTCGCCCCGGACACCGCTGGCGGCCTCATGACCACGGAGCCCGTCATCCTCTCCGCAGACTCCACCGTCGCCGAAGCGCTCGCCCTGATTCGGCGCCCCGAGCTGCCGCCAGCCCTTGGCGCCGCGGTCTGCGTCACCCTGCCGCCGTACGAACCGCCGACGGGACGTTACCTCGGCATCGTGCACTTCCAACGAATGCTGCGCTACCCGCCGCACGAGCGACTCGGCGCCATCATGGATCAGAGCCTTGACCCCGTGACGGCGAAGGCATCAGCGGCAGAGGTGTCGCGAATCCTGGCCAGCTACGACCTCGTTTCCGTGCCCGTCGTCGACGACACACACAGACTCGTCGGGGTGGTGACAATTGACGATGTCCTCGACTACCTGTTGCCCGAAGACTGGCGAAGTCAGAACGACGACGAACCGGTAACGACGCACAAACCACAGGGAAGGAGGGCCGTTCGTGGCTAGGAACCGCAAAAACGACGTGCGCCTCGACGCCCCGAAGGGCCTTCGCACGTCAATGCTCCCCGGGCGCAAGCGTGAGTCCCGTGATCGGTTCGGCCGATTCACCGAGTGGGTCGCCCGCGCCATGGGAACCCCCGCATTCCTGGCTGGCCTCACGATCTTCTGCCTGGCCTGGATCGCGTACAACACCTGGGGCCCCGAGAATTTCCGGTTCGACTCTGCGGCACTCGGGTTCACGGCCCTCACCCTCATCCTGTCGCTTCAGGCGTCGTACGCCGCTCCGCTCATCCTGCTGGCGCAGAACCGTCAGGACGACCGTGACCGTGTGCAGATCGAGCAGGATCGGCAGCGCTCCGAGCGTAACCTCAACGACACCGAGTACCTCGCCCGAGAGGTGGTTGCACTCCGCCTCGCCATGAAGGACATGGCCTCGAAGGACTTCATTCGGCAGGAGCTCCGTTCGCTCCTCGAAGAGCTCGACAAGGACAAGGGCGATGCTTCCCGCTGACCTCGCGTCGCGAATCTCCACAGCACTTCGCTCGGTCATCGACCCCGAAATCCGCAAGCCGATCACCGATCTCGGCATGGTCGGCGACATCGCCGTGTCCGAGAACGGTGCGGCAGCCGTCGCCATCAAACTCACCATCGTCGGGTGTCCTGCGGCCACGGCGATCGAACGGGATGTCGCAGCGGCTGTCGCCAGCGTGCCCGGCGTCACGAGCACCAGCATCACGGTCGGCGTGATGACACCTGAAGAACGCCGCGCCCTCACCGACTCGCTCCGCGGCTCGCGCGCCGCGCGCCAAATGCCGTTCGGACCAGGCAGCCTCACCAAGGTCTACGCCGTCACGAGCGGCAAGGGCGGCGTCGGCAAATCGACCCTCACAGCCAATCTCGCTGTCGAACTCGCCTCCCGCGGTCTCAGCGTCGGGATTGTCGACGCGGACGTGCACGGTTTCTCGATCCCCGGACTTCTCGGACTAACGGATGCGACGTCTCGCGCCGGCACGATCACCTCACCTACGCAGGTGGGAGACATGATCCTCCCTCCGATCGGCTACGGCGTGAAGGTCATTTCCATCGGCATGTTCCTCGACCCAGCGCAGGGAGCTGGCGGCCAGGCGAAGGCCGTTGCCTGGCGGGGGCCGATGCTGCACCGCACCATCAGCCAGTTCCTCACCGACGTCTACTTCGGTGACCTCGACGTGCTCCTTCTGGATCTGCCTCCTGGCACAGGCGATGTCGCGATCTCGCTCGGACAGCTGTTGCCGAACGCCGAGGTGCTCGTAGTCACGACCCCGCAGCCCGCAGCTGCCGATGTGGCCGAACGCAGCGGCATCGTCGCTCGGCAGACCGGGCAGAAGGTCATCGGCGTGATCGAGAACATGGCTGGGCTCGCCCAACCCGACGGTTCGATCCTCTCGCTCTTCGGCGAGGGTGGGGGTGCTGAGGTTGCCAGGCGCCTGAGCGCGGCTGCCGACGTCGACGCTGTGCCGCTGCTCGCGAGCGTGCCGTTGAGTGTTCCGCTTCGAGCAGGCGGTGACACCGGCGCGCCAGTGGTTCTCGAGCACCCCGACGATCCGGCGAGCATCGCCATCCGCACCGTGGCCGATTCGCTGCTCGCACGCGGTCGCGGACTGGTCGGCCGCCGACTCGGACTCGCTCCGGCCTGATCGGCGAAGGTGATGCGGCGGCGAACGGTCCTGATCGGGCTGATCAGCGCTGTGCTGGCCACGACAGCGGTCGGCTGTTCCGCACTTGCACTCCCGACGCCGACCGCTTCGCCTGACACCGTTCGGTTCGAGGTCACACAGGCGCGCACCGACTATTCGAGCGGAACGCTCGTGCTCCGGGTCATCAACGAAGGCTCCGAGAGCATCACCGTCTCGAACGCCACACTGAGCTGGCCCGGCTTCGCCGCCCCAGCTGCCTGGCCGAAACCCACCGAGGTCACCGCCGGCCGCACCGTCGACCTCCGCACAACGGTGCCCGATGTCGCCTGCGGAAACACCATCGAGCCGTCGGACGCCCCGACACTCTCGGTCACCCTGGGCTCAGGCGATCCGGCCACTGTGACGCCATCCGACCCGCTCGGCACGCTCCCCCGCCTGCACGACACCGAGTGCATCACGGTCCGAGTGGATCGGGTGCTGACCCTCGACACCGCCGGTCCGCTCACGATCGACGGTTCAGGTGCGAACGCTGTCGCCGTGATTCCGCTCCGTTTCACCCCAACCGGGGCGAACGGGAGCGTTCTCATCAGAAGCGTTGCGTCGACTCCGCTTCTCGCCCCCGAGGACGGATCCGACAGCTGGCCGCTCTCGGTGACGATGGATGCGGCATCCGCTGTTCACGAGGTGAACCTGCGAATCCGCCCAGCCCGCTGTGACTCTCACGCGATCGCCGAAGACAAGATCGGCACTGTTCTGGTGCTGACCGTCGACGTCGACGGTGTCACGGGCGCGTACCGGTTCGCCGTGGACGACGCCACGCGGGCTGCACTCTACGGATTCGTGAAACAGGTGTGCGGACTGCCGTGATTCCTGTTAGGTGGCCTCAAGATCGAATGGGGGCGCCGTCACCGGTTCCCCATCGAGGATTTTGCGCTGCCGATCGGCTGCTGTGCTCAGGCGGGGTTTCTGCCAGACCACATCGTCATCCGCGTCGAGTGTCGACTGCGCGTCTGCCCGTGCCGTCTTGTCGAAGCTCGGTGGCGCGATCACCGGTTCGGGAGGTGAGTCGTCGAGCAGTGCCTCGCGGATGATGCGGCGAGGGTCGTACTGTCGCGGATCGAGCTTTTTCCAGTCGACCTCGTCGAACTCGGGACCCATCTCGTCGCGCATCCGTTCTTTGGCGCCCTGAGCCATGTCGCGGAGCGATCGAATGAGGCGCGCGAGCTGTGCGGCGTAGACGGGAAGACGTTCGGGGCCAAGCAGGAAGACAGCTATCACCCCGATGATGAGGAGCTTCTCGAAAGTGAGGCCAAAGAACACGAGTTCACACTATCGCGCCGCGCCTGACAAATGGCGCGGAACCGCTCCGATATCGTTGGGTCGAACCACCACCGGGAGCTGAAGTGTCTGAACAAGATTCGAACTGGAAATACGCCGACTACATCGTCACCGAGTCTGATTCGATCCAGAAGGCGCGTGCGCAGTCACTCGAACTCGGCATCGAACCGATCTCACCGGCCATGGGAGCGCAGGCCGCTGTCATTGCGGCGACCACCGCAGCGGTGAACATCGTCGAGATCGGCACGGGTGCCGCCCTCTCCGGACTGTGGTTGCTCTCGCCGTCACAGCGATCGGTGCTCACCACCATCGACTCAGAGGCCGAGCACCAGGGTTACGCGCGGCAAATGTTCTCCGACGCGCGCATCGCCCCGAACCGGGTGCGCCTGATCACCGGCCGCTCGCTCGACGTGCTCACCCGCATGAACGAGAACTCGTACGACATCGTCTTCGTCGACGCTGACCCGAGCCAGGTGATCGAGAACGTCGAGCACGGACTCCGCCTCGCCCGTACCGGCGGAACGGTCCTCGTTCCCCACGCGCTCTGGAAGGGCAAGGTCGCAGACCCGGCCCAGCGTGACGATGTGACGAGCGCGTTCCGACTCCTCGTGCAGGAGCTCGCCTCGTCGAACGCCGTTGTGAGCGCCCTCTCCCCCGTCGGTGACGGACTGCTGCAGATCACGAAACTTGCCTGACCGGTTCTAAAAAGAAGAGCGGATGCCTGTGGTCAATGACCACGAACATCCGCTCTTCTGAGAAAACTCGGTTAGCTGGCTGCGACGACTCCGGCCAGTGCATCGTGAAGTTCTCGAGCTTCGGCGTCGTTGACTGAGACAACCAGGCGCCCGCCGCCTTCGAGCGGAACCCGCACGATGATCAACCGACCCTCCTTTACGGCCTCCATTGGCCCGTCGCCAGTCCTCGGCTTCATCGCTGCCATTCGGCTCCCCTTTCGTTGCTTTGTCCTCCCTATTATCCGCTACCGACGGCGGACGAAGGAAATCGGTCGTCACAATGACCCGAATTGGGGCGATTTATGGCGGTGTCCAGTCGTAACCGTCGACACGCCAGGCGATGGAAATCCACCACACCTGCGCGGCGATGGACGCCAGCACGATCCCGATTCGATAGGCCCGCGACCGCGGAACGGCGAAAGCGCCTGCCGCAGGGAACAGCGGAACGAGGAGCCGGAAGGTGCTCGACTGCGGAAAAAATACGGCGAGCAGATAGATGAGGTAGCTGGCAAGCCAGAGCCGGAGGTCGACGCCGAGCCGCCGCGCCGGGCGGGACAGCAGGCCGAGGGTGGCCAGCGCAACGAGCACTGCGACACCGAGGATGCCCCACCAGGCGGAACCCGGCAGTCCGAGACCGTGTGTCGCCCACCAACTCAGCCCCTGGTACCACGGCGCGAACGGAACAAGGTGGCCGTGTCCGATGTATGCGCTTCGCCAGGCCAGCTCGGTGTCGGTGTACGCCGTCAGTGAGCCGGTGACGCCCCACGCAATCGCCGGCCAGGCCAAACCGAACAGTCCGCTGGCGACGGCGAGGGCGAAAGGAGGAACGATGTCGCGCACGCTGTCCCCCGTCGACCCACGACGAATCCAGCGCACGAGAACGTGGAGGACGAGGAACAGAGAGAACGCAAGACCTGACGGCCGGGTGAAACACATCACGGTGACGACGGGCAACGCCGCCAGGTAGCGCCGAGTGAGCACGAGGTAGAGGGCGCTGGCCAAAAGCAGCAGGTTCAGCGACTCGGCGTACGCCACCTGAAGGATCGGCGACAGCGGAGCGACGGAGAACAGCACGACACTGAACAGCGCCGTCGATTCGTCGAGCACGAGCAACATCAGCCGATAGAACACGAGGGTGGCCGCCAAGGTCGCCAGCACAGAAACAATCACAGCCGCTACCGCCCAGTCGAGGCCGGTGAGTCCCATCAGAACTCGCACGACGGCCGGATACACGGGCATGAACGCCCAGGCGTTCTCGCCGACGTGCCCGTCAGCCGTGAGCGGGAGCTCGCTGGGATACCCGGCGAATGCGACGATCTGATACCACCGGCCGTCCCACATCGACGCGAAGTCCGGGTACGACGGCGACGCTCCCGTCCACGCGTTCGCCGGTTGCGCGTTCGCGAACGCCAGGAGAAGAGCCGTAGTGATCAGCCGGCCGGCTGCGGCGATAACGAGGACACGGCCCCACCAACCCAGCCGGTGCCAGAGGTCAGGCAAGCGCACCGGTCAGCCAGGTGCGCAATCCGTTCTCGCACGCCACGATCTCATCGAGGGCGACGCGTTCGTCGTCGGCGTGCGCGGTCAGCGGGTCGCCGGGGCCGTAGTTCACCGCTGGAATGCCGAGAGCCGAGAACCGGGCGACGTCTGTCCAGCCGTACTTGGGCAGCGCCTCTCCCCCGACGGCCCGCGTGAACTCCTGAGCGATCGGGGCGTCGAGTCCGGGTCGCGCGCCGTCGGCCGCGTCGACCACGTCGATCTCGAAACCGGTGAACAGCTCGCGCAGGTACTCGACAGCCTCAGCCGCCGACCGGTTAGGGGCGAAGCGGTAGTTGATGTGCACGCGGCACTCGTCAGGAATGACATTGCCGGCGATTCCACCAGAGATCCCGACAGCGTTGAGGCCCTCACGGTAGACAAGCCCATCGACCTCGACGGAGGCCGGGAGATACGCCGCGAGGATGTTGAGGACGGGAGCGATCCCGTGAATGGCGTTCTTTCCAACCCAGCTTCGTGCGGAGTGGGCCCGAAGTCCGCGGGTCACCACGTCGATGCGTACTGTGCCGTTACAGCCGCCCTCGATGTCGCTTCGGGTCGGCTCACCGAGAATGGCGAAGTCTCCGACGAAGAGGTCGGGTCGGGCTGCGGCCAGGATGCCGAGTCCGTTCTTGTCGCTGGCCACCTCTTCGCCGTCGTACCACATCCAGGTCACGTCAATGGTGGGATCGGCGAGCTCGGCAGCGAGCTTCAGCTGCACGGCAACGCCGCTCTTCATGTCTGCCGTCCCGCGACCCCAGAGGTAGTCGCGGCCGTCGATTGTTTCGAATCGGGTAGGCAGGTTGTTGTTCACCGGGACGGTGTCGATGTGGCCAGCGATGATTGCGCGCTGGGGCTTCCCGCCGGAGGTTCGTGCGACAACCGTGTTCCCGACCCGAAGCACGTCGAGGTGCTGGTAGTCGCCCAGCGCACGTTCGATCGCGTCAGCGAGCGGTGCTTCGTTGCCCGAGACGGACTCGATGTCGCAGATCGTCTTCGTGAGGTCGATGCTCGACGCGGTCAGATCGAGTTCGGGCAGGGTCGTTGGCGATTCCGGCATGGTTTCAGTCTATGGTCGCGGCCGCTGCCGACCGGCGTCACACCGTCGAACCGTTCGCTAGCCTTGGAACCATGACCGACTCCGCTCTTTCTGCCACGCACGCCTGGGGCTACGGCCTCGCCACAATCGCCGCCGACGGCACAGTTCTCGACACCTGGTACCCGGAGCCGCAGCTCGGCGCGATCCCCGCCGGCCGCGAACGCTGGATCGCACCGGCCTCGATCGAGGCCCTCGCCGGCACTGACGAACGACGGAACGTGCGGATCGACATCGTCACCGTGGAGATCGAACTGCAGGCAGCGCCGAAGGACACCCCGGACGCGTACCTGCGCCTGCACCTGCTCTCCCACCTCCTGGTCGCACCGAACACCATCAACCTCGATGGCATCTTCGGGCACCTGCCGATCGTCGTCTGGACCAACGCTGGCGCGGTGAGCCCAACTGCTTTTGACACGCTCCGCCCCTCACTCTCCCGAGCGGGCATCTCGGCGACCGGCATCGACAAATTCCCTCGGCTCCTCGACTACGTCACCCCACCCAAGGTTCGTATCGCCGACGCGTCACGCGTGCGGCTCGGCGCACACCTCGCTCCGGGCACAACGGTGATGCACGAGGGGTTCGTGAACTTCAACGCCGGAACCCTCGGCGCTTCGATGGTTGAGGGCCGCATTTCGCAGGGAGTCGTCGTCGGTGACGGCTCTGACATTGGCGGTGGAGCATCGATCATGGGAACACTCTCCGGAGGAGGAACCCAGCGCGTCACGATCGGACAGCGTGCACTCCTCGGAGCGAACTCCGGCATCGGGATCTCCATCGGGGACGACTCGGTTGTGGAGGCAGGGCTGTACGTCACGGCTGGCACGAAGGTCACCGTGGTCGGTGGTGCGAAAACCGCGGACGGCGCTCCGCAGACGGTGAAGGCTGTCGAGCTCTCCGGCGTGCCAAACTTGCTCTTCAGACGCAACTCCCTCACCGGAGCCGTCGAGGTGTTGAACCGCACAGGCGCGGGGATCCAACTCAACGAAGCGTTGCACGCCTGACACCAGGCCGCACGACCCGCCGTTTTCACAAAGGAGTGATGTGGTTCCGAGGACCCCCCGAGCGCCGCGATCGCGCTGGTTCACCGTCCTGCTCAGCGCTGTTGGCGTTCTCGTGGTCCTGGTGCTCGTCGCCGGCGGGCTCGTCGCTTTCACGGTTCAGCGATCGTTCCCACAGCTGAGCGGCGAGCTTTCGGTACCCGGTCTCGAAAACGAGGTAACCGTGTCGCGCGACGCCGCCGGCATTCCCATGATCGAGGCCGACTCAGCCACCGACCTGTTTCAGGCGCAGGGTTTTGTGCACGCGCAGGACCGGTTCTGGGAAATGGACTTTCGGCGGCACGTGACGAGCGGACGCCTGGCCGAGTTATTCGGTGAGTCCCAGGTCGGCACTGACACTTTCGTTCGAACTCTTGGCTGGCGGAAGGTCGCTGAGCAGGAGGTCGAACTGCTCGACCCGCTCACCCTGAGCTGGTATCAGGCGTATGCCGACGGCGTGAACGCGTACCTGGCCGAACGGTCCGGCGCTGCGCTCTCGCTTGAGTACGCGGTGCTCGGTCTGCAGAACCCAGGCTACGAGCCGGAGAAGTGGACGCCAGCTGACTCGGTGGCGTGGCTCAAGGCAATGGCATGGGACCTTCGCTCGAACCTCGAAGACGAAATCGAGCGCACCATTCTCTCCACCGCCGTCACGCCGGAGCAACTGGCCGATCTCTACCCGCCATATCCATACGACGACAATCCCACAGTACTGTCGGCCGATGCCACGCCATTCGGGCAACCCCCGGTCGAAACCGAACCGGGAGCACAGGCATCCCTCGATTCGCTTGTCGCTCTGAAAGAGCTGATGTCGTCCATGCCCACGCTTCTCGGTCGCGCGGGGAGCGACATCGGGTCGAACTCATGGGTGGTCTCTGGCAGCCTCACCGGATCGGGCAAACCCCTGCTCGCCAACGACCCGCACCTCGGCCCATCACTGCCGTCCGTGTGGTACCAGATGGGCCTGCGTTGCTCGACGGTGTCGGTGGAATGCCCATTCGACGTTGCCGGCTTCACCTTCTCGGGCCTGCCAGGCATCATCATCGGTCACAACGCCCGGGTCGCCTGGGGTTTCACGAACCTGGGCCCGGACACCGCAGATCTCTACCTCGAGAAAGTGGCAGACGGAAACTATGAGCTCGATGGCACGCTCCGACCGCTGACCATTCGGGAAGAGGTCGTCAAGGTCGCCGGAGGCGAGGACGTCCCCATCAAAATTCGGTCGACCGAACGCGGGCCGCTCGTCACCAACCTGACCGGGCAGTTCACCGACATCGCCAACGACTATCCGGCCACCAGCGGACTTCCCGAGGGCGCGTATGAGCTGTCGCTGCAGTGGACTGCGCTCACTCCCGGGCGCACATCCGGCGCGATCTTCGCCGTGAACGCGGCGACGGACTGGCAGAGTTTCCGGGAGGCGGCGAAGCTGTTCGAGGTTCCGTCGCAGAACCTCATCTATGCCGACGTTGACGGCAACATCGGTTACCAGGCGCCCGGACTCATTCCAATTCGGGCGTCAGGAGACGGAACTGTTCCACAGCCTGGCTGGACAAGCGCGTCCGGCTGGCGGGGCTACATCCCATTTGACGCTCTGCCGTCGCAGGTCAATCCGGCGACCGGATACATCGTCACGGCCAACAACGCCGTGGTCGACTCGAACTATCCGCACCTCATCACCCGGGACTGGGACGCCGGCTACCGCGCGAACCGCATCGAGGATCGCCTTCGCACCCTGGTCGACGCCGGAACACCCATCACTTCCGAGACCATGAGCAACATTCAGGCGGACAACCACAACGCTCTGGCTGAGGTCATGGCCCCCTACCTCGCCGAACTCACCCCTGCTGGCAACGCGAGGAACGGCAAGATTCTTCTCGACGGCTGGGACTTCGCCGACGACGCAAACAGCGCGCAGAGTGCGTACTTCAACATCTTCTGGCGTGCGCTCCTTGAGAACACCTTCGCGCCCCAGTTACCCGAATCCCTCCCCCCGTCTGGAGGCGCCCAGTGGTTCCAAACTGTCAGTAATGTGCTCGCCGAACCCAACTCCTCGTGGTGGACGAGCGCCGACGGTGACATCCGCAACCGCGACGAGGCCCTCACGGCGGCGCTGAGCTCCGCATGGACGGAAGCGGTCAACCTCATGGGCGACGACCCGCAAAAATGGACCTGGGGTGAACTGCACACGCTGACGCTGCGCAACGCCAGCTTCGGTGAGTCAGGGATCGCCCCGATCGAGTGGCTGTTCAACCGCGGCCCATACGAAGTCGCCGGCGGCTCCTCCGTCGTGAACGCCAACGGATGGTACGCGCCAGCCGGCTACGCGGTCGACTGGGTGCCGTCGATGCGGCAGGTTATCGACCTCGCCGACCCTGACGCATCCACCTGGGTGAACCTGGCCGGCGCATCAGGTCACGCATTCGCTCCGACATACGTGGATCAGACCGAACTCTGGCGGGACCACAAAACCCGTTCATGGCATTTCACACCGGATGCCATTCGGCAAGCGGCAACGGACGTCCTGACCCTGACCCCCTGACGCCTCAGGAACGACGAAGCCCCACCGACGAGGGTCGGTGGGGCTTCGTCTCTGAACTCAGCGCTGCGGCAGGTCGCGGGCGGCTGAGCCCGTGTACAGCTGCTGCGGGCGGCCGATCTTCGTCTGCGGGTCCTCGTTCATCTCACGCCAGTGCGCCACCCAGCCGGGCAGGCGCCCGATGGCGAACAACACGGTGAACATGCGCGTGGGGAAGCCCATGGCCTTGTAGATGACACCGGTGTAGAAGTCGACGTTCGGGTACAGGCGACGTTCCTTGAAGTAGTCGTCTTCGAGGGCGATCTGCTCGAGTTCCTTGGCGAGGTCGAGCAGCGGGTCGCTGATTCCAAGCTGGGCGAGCACCTCGTCCGCGCTCTCCTTGACGATCTTCGCGCGAGGGTCGTAGTTCTTGTATACGCGGTGTCCGAAGCCCATGAGCTTGACACCCTCTTCTTTGTTCTTCACCCGCTCGACGAACTTGGCAACACCCTCACCCGAGTCGCGGATGCGGCCGAGCATTTCGAGCACGGCTTCGTTGGCGCCACCGTGCAGCGGGCCGGACAGAGCGTTGATACCCGCGGAGACCGAGGCGTAAAGGTTCGCACCGGTTGATCCGACGAGTCGAACCGTCGATGTTGACGCGTTCTGCTCGTGGTCCGCGTGCAGAATGAGCAGTCGGTCGAGGGCCTTGGAAAGAACTGGGTCGATTTCGTACGGCTCAGCCATGTTGCCGAAGTTGAGACGCAGGAAGTTGTCGACAAAGCTCAGGCTGTTGTCCGGGTAGAGGAACGCCTGGCCCGTGGCCTTCTTGTGTGCGTAACCGGCGATGACCGGAAGCTTAGCGAGCAGGCGAATCGTCGTGAGCTCAACCTGCTCCGGGTCACGCGGGTCAGCGGCGGACTCGTAGTAGGTGGACAGGGCAGAGAGGGCGCTCGAGATGACGGCCATCGGGTGGGCCGTGTGCGGCAGCGCGGAGAAGAAGTGCTTGAGGTCTTCGTGAAGCAGGGTGTGGCGGCGAATCTTTTCGTCGAACTCACCGAGCTGGTCAGCCGTCGGCATTTCGCCGTAGATGAGAAGCCAGGCAACCTCGAGGTAGGTCGACGATGCGGCCAGCTGCTCGATCGGGTATCCGCGGTAACGCAGGATCCCCTGGTCACCATCGATGTAGGTGATCGCCGATTTGGTTGCGGCCGTGTTCACGAACCCGTAGTCCAGAGTGGTAAGCCCCGACTGGCGCGTCAGCGTTGAAACGTCAAGACTCGATGCGCCCTGGCTGGCCTTGAGGATCGGAAACTCTGCCGTTCCGCCCGGGTAAGTCAGGGTAGCTTTCTCTGTCACTTCGCTTGGCTCCTGCTCGACGTCGCCCACGGCGCCTCCTTGTACTGGTTGTTCCAGGTGATTGTGCGGCGTTCCTGCCCCGCGAAATGAGTGGTCGCGGCGGCCGGTCCGGATACAGCCTAATCGGCTCAGCGACCAACTACCGCATCGGCCAACGCTGAACCATCTGGCTTGGAGTTATTCTCCAACGGCGACGGACGAGAGACGATCCGCCGCAGCGGAGATCCTCTCGTCTGTTGCCGTGAGGGATAACCGAATGTGCTGGGGGTAAAAGTCGCCGTAGAAGGTTCCTGGGCCGGCGAGGATGCCGAGGTCGGCGAGACGCCCAATCGACTCCCACGCGTCGCGTCCCTCTGTCACCCAGAGGTAAAGTCCCGCCTCCGAACGATCCAGCGTGAACCCTGCTTTCTGGAGGGCAGGCAGCAGCAGCGCGCGCCGCGCGGCGTACCGCGCTTTCTGCGCTTCCACGTGTTCGTCGTCTGCCAGGGCTGCAATCATCGCGGTCTGAAGCGGTGCGGGCAACATCAGCCCGGCATGCTTGCGCACGGTCGTCAGTCGCGCAAGCGTGGCCGAGCAGCCCGCGGCGAATGCGGCGCGGTATCCGGCCATGTTCGACTGCTTGCTGAGCGAATAGATAGCCAGGATTCCGTTTACATCGCCGTCGGTCACTCGGGGATCGAGGATCGACGGAATCGGGGCTTCCGCCCACTGGCCAGCCCACCCCAGCTCGGCGTAACACTCGTCGTTGACGATGAGTGCTCCGAGCTCGCGCGCTCGAGCGACGCTTCGACGGAGGTATTCGACGTCGAGAACGTTGCCGTCGGGGTTGCCTGGCGAGTTCAACCAGATCAGTTTGGTTCCGACTGGCCATTCGTCGGGGTCATCGGATGCAACGGCTGTTGCACCGCACATGGCCGCACCGATGGCGTAAGTGGGATACGCGGCGCGCGGGTGCACGATGACGTCGCCGTTACCGATGCCGAGCATGAACGGCAGAAGCGCGACGAGCTCCTTCGACCCGATCGTCGGAAGAACGTTGCGGGTTGTGAGACCAGGCACTCCCCTGCGCCTCGCGAACCACGAGGCTATTGCCTCGCCGAGGGCAGGAGTTCCAGCGGTCGTCGGGTACGCGTGGGCGTCTGTTGCGCTCGACAGGGCGTCCCGAACAACATCGGGCGTCGCGTCGACAGGTGAGCCGATGGAGAGGTCGACGATTCCGTCGGGATGCTGGCGAGCACGCGTCGCAAACGGCACCATGGCATCCCACGGATAGTCCGGGAGGGGCTGGAGCGCCACGCCTCAGACGCCGGCCTGCGGCGGCAACGCCGCGATCACCGGGTGGTCGTACTTGATGACGCCAACCTTCGCTGCGCCGCCTGGCGATCCGACCTCGGTGAAGAATTCGACGTTGGCCTTGTAGTAGTCGGCCCATTCCTCCGGGAGATCATCCTCGTAGTAGATGGCCTCGACCGGGCAAACGGGTTCGCAGGCTCCACAGTCCACGCACTCGTCCGGGTGAATATAGAGCGAACGTTCACCCTCGTAAATGCAGTCGACGGGGCACTCATCGATGCACGCGCGGTCTTTGACATCCACGCACGGGAGGGCGATGACATAGGTCACAGTTGGTGGGTTCCCTTCGAAAGACGGCTTCGTTTAGTCTACGCCCGACCGACGGCCGACTCGGGCGCTTGGGCGCGCTCGGGCAACCGCGGCCATGCGACAACGACCGTGGCGATGAGGACGGGGCCGATGGTCCAGAGGATGCCGGCGAGCCCCTGCGGGATCAGGACAGCACCTCCGGGACTGGGCAGCGAGAACAGTGCAATGACAGCGACAATGCCGATGGCGGCGAGGAGCACGACGAGCCGATCGCGGAGCAGCAGACGAAATCCGAGAAGGAGAGCGGCGACCCCGAGCAGCGCGAGCGGAAGGCCGAGGGGCAGTCGCAGCATTCCGACGTTGAGCGTTGACTGGTGTGCCACAGTGCCAACGGCACCAAAGACAGCACCGACAATCAGGGCGAGGATGCAGCTGATTGCGCGGCTGCGCGTCGATGACTGCTGCGTCTGCGCAGCGGGCGCAGCACTGGCACTAGTGGTTCCGGTCGGGTGCGGTTCGGTCGACAGGAATTTGTTGTCATTCATCTGGCTGTCGTCGTATCCGCTCACTGCCTCAGTGTACCGAGCAGAGCGGGTGGACCGCTGTGTGCGAACTGCCAGTGCCTCGGGCCATCTGGACCGGGTGGGACGCCACCTTGGAGGTTACCCCATGCCTGTCGTCGCCCGGAGCGCGGCGGCGACAAGCGCAGCGGCGATAACGACGACGAGGAACGGGACCCGGAGCCAGTAAAGGCCGGCAGCAACGACGAGCGCGGGCACCCGAGCGTCGAGCACGAGTTGTTGCCCGGCTCCCAGGGTCTGCACGGCGATCAGGGCCGCGAGAAGCGCGACGGTGAGCAGGTCGGCCGTTCGGGCAGCCGTCGGCTTTTCGAGCCAGTGCGGGGGCACGGCGTAACCGGCGAGTTTGATCGCGGCACAGGCGATCGACGCAAGGAGGATGATCTGCCACATGGTCACGACGTGTTCCCCCTTGGCGATGCGCCGCGAACGCCGAGCCAATTGGTCGCACCGAAGACAACGGCGACGAGCGCAGCCGCAATCACAGGCACGCCAGGCGCGACCACCGGTGTCAGGGCAGCGGCAAGCACGGCGGCGGCACTCGCGACGGCGATCGTCTGGCGACTCCGGAGCCTGGGCCAGAGCAGGCCGAGGAACGCGGCCGCGGCCGCGGCGTCCAGCCCGTACGCCCGAGTGTCTCCGAGCAGGTCCCCGATGAGCGCACCGAGAACGGTCGTGAGGTTCCAGCCGATGAAAACGACGAGACCCGTCACCCAAAACCCGCGACGCCGAGCGGCGAGGTCCTTCTGGGCAAGCGCAACGGCCGTTGACTCGTCGATGGTGAGCCACGCGGCTGCAATGTCGCGCATCCAGCCGTTTCCACCGACGATCGGTTTCATGCGCATTCCGTATGCGGCGTTTCGGGAGCCAAGCAGAATGGCACTGGTGATCGCCGCGGGCCCGGCGGAGACTCCCCCCGTCGCCAGCACCCCAACAAGGGCGAACTGGGAGCCGCCGGTGAACATGAGGAGACTCAGAACACAGGTTTGCCAGATGTCGAGTCCAGCCGCGACAGCGAGAGCACCAAACGAGACGCCGTAGGCGGCCGTGGCGATCCCGACCGCGATCCCCTGTCGTGTCGCGACCTGCACCGGTGTGCTCGCGCGTCCGGAGCGCCCGGTCATCGGACGGCCTCCATTCTGCACGGGGCGCATGCGGTGACCGGGTCGGTTCGCGCGCGTGACATGGGTCACAGGTTATCGGCAAACAACGAAGCGCTCGGAACCGAAGGGTCCCGAGCGCTTCATGAAAGAGCGGAGCTGTTACTCGTTCTGCTTCTTCAGACGGCTCGTCGCGCGAGCGCGAGCGTTGGCGTCCAGCTCGACCTTGCGGATACGAACAATCGCCGGGGTGACCTCGACGCACTCGTCTTCACGCGCGAACTCGAGGCACTCCTCGAGCGACAGCTGACGTGACGGCGTCATCGACTCAAAGGTGTCCGAGGTGGACTGACGCATGTTGGTCAGTTTCTTTTCCTTGGTGATGTTGACGTCCATGTCATCGTTACGCGAGTTTTCGCCGATGACCATGCCCTCGTAGACCTCTTCGGTCGGGTTGACGAAGAACGTCATCCGCTCCTGGAGAGCGATGATGGCGAACGGGGTAACAACGCCGGAGCGGTCAGCGACGATCGATCCGTTATTACGGGTCACGATGGGGCCAGCCCACTCGTCGTAGCCATGCGAGATCGCGTTCGCGATTCCGGTACCGCGGGTGATGGTCATGAACTCGGTTCGGAATCCGATCAGTCCACGCGACGGAATGATGAACTCCATGCGGACCCAGCCTGTGCCGTGGTTCGCCATGTTGTCCATGCGGCCCTTGCGCGCTGCGAGGAGCTGAGTGATCGCGCCGAGGTATTCCTCGGGAACGTCGATGGTGAGGTGCTCGAACGGCTCGTGCGTCTTTCCGTCTACCTTTTTGGTCACAACCTGGGGCTTGCCAACGGTGAGCTCGAAGCCCTCACGTCGCATCTGCTCGACGAGGATCGACAGGGCGAGTTCGCCTCGGCCCTGAACTTCCCACTTGTCGGGAGATCCGATGTCGATCACACGGAGGGAAACGTTACCGACCAGTTCGCGGTCGAGGCGGTCCTTGACCATACGCGCGGTGAGCTTGTGGCCCTTAACCTTGCCGACGAGCGGAGAGGTGTTGGTTCCGATGGTCATCGAGATGGCCGGCTCGTCGACCGTGATGGTCGGGAGCGGGCGAACATCGTTGGGGTCAGCGAGCGTCTCACCGATGGTGATGTCGGGGAAACCGGCGACTACGACGATGTCGCCTGGGCGGCCGCTTTCAGCCGGGTAACGGTCGAGAGCCTTCGTGATGAACAGCTCGGTGACGCGCACGTTGTGGACCGAGCCGTCGTACTTGACCCAGGCGACCGTCTCGCCCTTCTTGATCGTGCCCTGGAACACGCGAAGAAGCGCGAGGCGACCGAGGAAAGGAGACGCGTCGAGGTTGGTCACGTGCGCCTGGAGGGGGTGCTCGTCGTCGTAGACCGGAGCAGGAATGTGCTTGATGATGGCGTCGAACAGCGGCTCGAGGTCATCGTTGTCAGGCAACGTTCCGTTCTCGGGCTTGTTCCAGCTCGCGGCACCGTTACGGCCCGATGCGTAGACGACGGGAACGTCGAGGACGGCGTCGAGGTCGAGGTCGGGAACGTCGTCTGCCATGTCGCTGGCGAGGCCGAGGAGCAGGTCCTGGCTTTCGGCAACAACCTCGTCGATGCGAGCGTCGGGACGGTCCGTCTTGTTGACGAGAAGGATGACGGGCAGCTTGGCTTCGAGTGCCTTGCGGAGCACGAAGCGGGTCTGCGGGAGCGGGCCCTCGCTCGCGTCGACCAGGAGGACAACTCCGTCGACCATGGACAGGCCGCGCTCGACCTCTCCACCGAAGTCGGCGTGGCCCGGGGTGTCGATGACGTTGACAGTGATGGGTCCGTTGGTGGCGTGCTTGCCCTTGTACGAAACCGCTGTGTTCTTCGCGAGGATCGTGATGCCCTTTTCGCGCTCGAGCTCATTCGAGTCCATGGCGCGTTCTTCAAGGTGTGAGTGCTCGGCGAACGAGTCCGTCTGACGGAGCATGGCGTCAACCAGCGTGGTCTTGCCGTGGTCAACGTGAGCAACAATGGCTACGTTTCGGAGGTCGTCGCGCGAAGCAAGCGCCATGAAAAGATTCCTTACAAAAAGAGATGTCGCGAGTACGTTGAGCGCGACGGGAGATGTACAGATGCGGGCCAGAATCCGACCCAACAGGATATCCTACCGCACTCGGTGCTTCGTTCGCTTGAGCCCGCACAGGCTTCCCTCAGAGTGCGCCGACGGAACGGACCATCAGCGTGAGCGCAGGCACACCCCGAACTGTTGCTTAGGTTGCCTCGAGAAGCCGCGCTTGCGCTGCCGCGCACCGCTAGCGACGAGATACCGACGGAGAACCGGACCGAGAGTTTCCGACTTGCCCGGCCACGTGGCATCCGTCGCTTGAAAGCTCCGACGCAGCCTCTGTTGGCGTTCGGAGCGCGTCAGCGACCCCGCAACGCACAGGAGCACCTGTGCGGCGCACACGGTCGACCAAAGGTCTCGCGCGAATGCCGCACCGGTGCTCCCGGTGGTCGTGACTGTTTAGCGGCCGAACTCGAAGTTTCCTCCGGGGATGGCGGCGAGCAGATCCTGCGTGTAGGTCTCGCGTGGGTTGTCGAAGACCTCATCCGTTGTCGCGGCCTCGATGATCTGGCCTTTCCGCATCACGCAGACGTTGTCTGCAACGAGCCGCACGACAGCGAGGTCGTGGGTGATGAAAAGGTAGGTCAGGCCAAGCTCGGTCTGCAGCTCGGTGAGCAGGTTGAGGATCTGGCCCTGGACGAGAACGTCGAGTGCAGACACCGCCTCATCGAGAACGAGTACATCGGGCTTGAGCGCGAGTGCCCGTGCGATAGCGATGCGCTGGCGCTGCCCTCCCGAGAGCTCACTCGGGTAGCGGTAGCGGGTTGACGCCGGGAGCGACACCTGGTCGAGCAACTCAAGCACGCGGGTCTGGCGCTCACGAGCGGAACCCACCTTGTGTGCGAGAAGCGGCTCGGCGATGGTGTTGCCGACGCTGTACTGCGGGTCGAGTGAGCCGTACGGGTCCTGGAACACGGGCTGCACGCGACGACGGAACTTGAGCAGTTCGGACCCGCGGAGACCCGCGATGTCCTGGCCGTCGAATTCGATCGTGCCGCTCGTGATGCTCTCAAGCTGGAGCAGCAGCTTGGCGACCGTTGACTTACCGGATCCCGACTCGCCGACAATCGCCGTCGTCGTTCCCTTTTGCACGCCGAACGACACGTCGTTGACGGCTTTGAGCTCGTCAGTCCTGAAGCCCTGCTTGCGGATGCGGTAGACCTTGGACACGTTGCGAACCGAGATGAGGTCCTTCGCGGGAGCTGCGTGCTCGCGCTCGGCCGCACGCTCGAGAAGCGTGGTGTCGATGGCGCCCTTCGCGAAGATCTCGGTGTCTGCCGAGTCATTTTGCTTGACCGCCTGGATTCGACGCGATGCGAGGCTCGGAGCCGCTGCGACGAGTCGCTGGGTGTACGGGTGCTGCGGGTTTGCGAGGATTTCCTGCGACGGCCCGGACTCGACGACCTTGCCCTGGTACATCACGACGAGCTGCTCGGCACGCTCGGCAGCGAGACCGAGGTCGTGGGTGATGAAGAGCACGCTCGTGCCGTAGTCCCGGGTCAGCGTCGCGAGGTGATCGAGGATCTGGCGCTGAACTGTCACGTCGAGTGCGCTTGTCGGCTCGTCGGCGATGAGCAGCTTCGGCCGGCTGGACAGGCCGATTCCGATGAGCACACGCTGACGCATTCCGCCCGAGAACTGGTGCGGGAACTGCTTGAGGCGGTCCCCAGCGTCGCTGAGCCCCGCTTCCTGGAGCACCTGGATGGTGCGGAGGCGCGCCTCTTTGCCCTGGGCGATGTTGTTGGCCTTGATGGCCTCTTCCACCTGGAAGCCGATGCTCCACACCGGGTTGAGGTTCGACATCGGGTCCTGCGGGACGTATCCGATGAGGTTTCCGCGGACCTCCTGGATCTCGCGGGCTGACAGCGTCGTGAGGTCGCGGCCTTCGAAGAGGATCTGTCCTCCTGTGACCTTGCCTGTGCCGGGCAGGAGGTCAATGATCGACTGGGCGGTCGTTGACTTTCCTGATCCGGACTCTCCGACGATGGCCAGGGTCTGACCCGGGTACAGCGTGAGATCGACACCGCGGACAGCGGGGACAATGCCGCGCTGCGTCTGGAACCCGACCTCGAGGTCGCGGATCTGAAGAAGCGGCTCGGTGGAGGAATCGTACTGTTCGTTGACAGCGTCAACTATGGGGAGGCTCATCGACGTGCCCTCGCCTTCGGGTCGAGTGCATCACGGACGACATCGCCAAGCATGAGGAACGAGAGCACAGTAAGTGAAAGGGCAGCTGCCGGGTAGAGCAGCGTCTGCGGGCTGGTGCGAATGGAGGTACGCGCCTGGCCGATGTCGTTACCCCAGGACATGACGCTCGGCGGGAGGCCGATACCCAGGAACGAGAGTGTCGATTCCGCGACGATGAACGTTCCGAGCGACACCGTCGCGATGACGATGACCGGAGCGATGGCGTTCGGGACCACGTGCCGCAGAAGAATCTTGAACCTTGAGACACCGAGTGCGACTGACGCCATCACGTAGTCCGAGTTTTTCGCGCTCAGCACGGCACCACGCATGATGCGCGCGATCTGTGGCCAGGCGAAAATCGACAGGACGAGCGCGACAGTAACAGGCGTGCGGCTCGGAAGGACGCTCATCAGCACAATTGCGCCGAGGACGGTCGGGATGGCGAAGAAGATGTCACCGAGGCGGGAGACCAGTGAATCAAGGAGGCCTCCGTAGTAACCGGCGAGAGCGCCAATCACAATGCCGACAATGGTGACGAGAAGTGTTGCGAGCAACCCAACGGTGACAGACGCCTGTGTACCGAAGATCAGGCGTGCGTATACGTCACAGCCCTGGCGGGTGAAGCCGAGTGGGTGTCCGGGTTCCCCTCCGCCGTTGCTGTTGGCGAGGAGACAGTTTTTGTCAGGCGAGACCGAGGTGAACAGGCCGGGGAACAGCGCCACGACGACGATCAGCACAATGAGAACCGACGAGATCCAGAACGTCGGCCGACGGCGCATCGACTCCCAGGCGTCCGCCCAGGTGCTGCGTGCCTTCTGCGATTCATCGAGCTTGTCGATCGGTGCGACCGGGGTGTCCTCGAGAGGAGCAACGTAATGACCCTGTGAAGCGTATTTCTTATTTGGCATAGCGAATCCTTGGGTCAAGTGCCGCGTAGAGCAGGTCGACGAGTAGGTTGGCGACCACGAAGACGATCACCATGACGGCGATGAACGACACGACCGTCGGACCTTCGCCGAGCGTGACCGCACGGTAGACAGTTCCACCAACACCGTTGATGTTGAAAATGCCCTCGGTCACGATCGCGCCGACCATCAGCGATCCCAGGTCGACACCGAGGTACGTGACGACAGGTACGAGCGAGTTGCGCAGCACGTGAACCGTGACGACGCGACGCCGTGAGAGCCCCTTCGCCGTTGCGGTGCGGACAAAATCAGCATTGAGATTGTCTGCCACGCTCGCGCGGGTGAGCCGGACAATGTAGGCGAACGACACCGACGCGAGCACGATGGCTGGAAGAACGAGCTCACTCCACGGCGCGTCACCGCTTACCGTCGGCCGGAACCATCCGAGTTGGATACCGAAGACGTACTGCAGCACGAATCCGATGACGAAGGTCGGGACCGAGATGAGCAGGAGGCTGACGACGAGCGCGCTTGCGTCGAACCACTTGCCCTTGCGCAGGCCAGCAATGAGCCCGACGAGGATTCCCGCGAAGGCTTCGAAGACCAGCGCGAGGAGCGCCAGGCGTGCGGTGATGGGGAAAGCGGATGCCATGACGTCGGAGACTGGACGGCCCGAGTATGTGGTTCCCAGGTCACCCTGGAAGAGTCCGCCGATGTACAGGAAGTACTGCACGATGAACGGCTTGTCGAGGTTGTACTCGGCCCGGATCTGCGCGATCACGCCCGGAGCGGGTGGACGATCACCGAACAGAGCCGCAATGGGATCTCCGGGGAGAGAGAAGACCATGAAGTAGATGAGGAAGGTCGCCCCGAAGAACACGGGGATCATCTGAAGGATGCGTTTGCCTGCGTACCAGAGCATCAGGTTGTTTCGCCGGGTCGAAAGTACATGAAGTTCACAATCACTGGAGAAGTCTAATCAGTGAAATGTCCGGGGCGAATTCGCCCCGGACATTTCACGTTTTCGGTCTGGGCTCGGTGAGCCTAGCCCTTGGTGATTTCGTGGTACAGCGGAACGGAGTCCCAACCGAATACCACGTTGTCGACGGTGTCAGCCGAGACACCGGTCACGTTGGAGTACCACAGCGGGATAGCCGGGAGGTCCTTCAGCAGGACTTCCTGTGCTTCCTGGTACTTCGCGGTTGCGTCTTCGACGTTGTCCGCCTGTCCACCTTCCTTGAGGAGGTTGTCGAACTCTTCGCTCGAGTAGTCCTCGTAGTTCGATCCGGCACCGGTCTGGTACAGCGGAGCGAGGAAGTTGTACAGCGACGGGTAGTCGGCCTGCCATCCGGCGCGCGTTCCACCGGTCAGCTTGTCGTTGTCGCGGTCGTCGATCGCTGCTGCGAACGTCGGGTACGGCTTGCCCTGCGCGGTGATTCCGAGCGTGTTGGAGATGCTGTTGGTGACAGCGTCAACCCAGCCCTGGTGTCCACCATCGGAGTTGTATGCGATGTCGAAGACGGTGTCGCCGTACGGGGCGATCGCGTCTGCTTCAGCCCACAGCTTCTTGGCTTCGTCCGGGTTGAACTCGAGAACGTCTGCGCCTTCGAGCTTGTCGGTCCAGCCGTCGATCACCGGGGAGGTGAAGTCGGTGGCCGGGGTGCGGGTGCCCTGGAAGATCACGTCGGTGATCTCTTCGCGGTTGATAGCCATGGAGATGGCGGCGCGACGGAGCTTGCCCTCTTCACCGCTCCAGTGCTCGAGGTAGTAAGGCATGTTGAAGCCCTGGAAGATCGCGGCTGGCTGGTTGACAGCACGGTCGCCGAAGTCGCTCTCATAGGTTTCGAATGCCGAGTCCGGGATGGCGTCGAGGACGTCGAGGTTTCCACCGAGGACATCCGCGTATGCGGCGTCCTGCGTTGCGTAGAAGATGATCTCGAGTCCACCGTTGGCCGGCTTACGAACGCCGTCGTAGTCCGGGTTGGTGACGAGGTCGATCTTTTCCTCGTGAACCCACGCGCCTTCGCCGTCGAGCATGTACGGTCCGTTGCCGATCGGGTTTTCGCCGAATGCTTCCATGTCCTCGAAAGCAGCGCTCGGCAGCGGCATGAACGCCGTGTAGCCGAGTCGCAGCGGCCAGTCAGCCTCTGCGTTTGCGAGTTCGACGGTGAACGTGGTGTCGTCAACAACCTTGAGGCCCGACATGGTCTCAGCGAGGGGGTCGCCAACCTGAACCGGCTTGCCGGTCGTTTCGTCGATCGCACCGGACGGGTCGTCCTTGGTGTTCTGCAGGTCGCTGAAGCCGACGATGTTGTCGAAGAAGTACGAACCACCCTGTGCGTTGTCGTACAGAACTGCGTAGTTCCATGCGTCGACGAACGAGTTCGACGTGACCTCTTCACCGTTGGTGAAGGTCCAGCCGTCTTCGAGGGTGACCGTCCAGTTGGTGGCATCCTCGGACTCGATTGACTTCGCAACCTCGTTCTCGATGGCGCCTTCGGCGTCATACGAAACGAGACCGGCGAAAATCGACGTCATGATCTTGCCTCCACCGGTTTCGGTGGTGTTGGCGGGAAGCAGAGACATCTGCGGCTCGCTGCCGTTGGTGGTGATGATGGCGTCAGTGTTAGCGTCCGAAGAGTTCTCAGAGCCACCGCTGCTGCTGCAACCTGTCAGCGCCAATGCGCCAACAGACAGCAGCGCGACGGCACCGAGGCCTACGCGTGATCTTTTCAATTTTCCTCCTGTGCAAGTTCGCACGGCAGACAGAATTGTGCCCCGACTGCGGTGCTGGATAACAAGAACCCTAAGTAGGGTGAGGCCCATCTGCAAATTTGTCGAGTGAATCGTTACTTACTGGAAACGCAATTTGCGCGTTCTTAATAAAGTCGCAGGAATTATGCGTGTGGATGAAGAAGCACGCAATTTTTCGGTGATGATGGGCACGAACACAAGAGAGAGGCGCAATGACTCGAACCTCCCGGACGCGCGCATGGTGGGAAATTGCGATAGTCCTTGCCCTCTCACTTGGCGCATCTGCCGTCTATTCAGTGGTCTCTCTCATCGCCCGGCTCACCGCGGACGCGCCGTTGTCCGAGCAGAGCGCGAGCCTGAACCCGTCCCGTAATTCACGTGAGTGGCTCGACCTCACCTATCAGTTTCTCGGCATCTTCTTCGAACTCGCCGTTGTCGCTCTGGCGCTCTACCTGCTGTGGGGTGCTCGAATGAGCGGACCTGCGCGCATTGGGCTCACATTCGCGCAACCGCGTCGCGATCTGCTTCGGGGCGTCGTCCTGTTTCTCGCGATCGGCATCCCTGGGATCGTGCTGTATCTGGTCGGCAAGGCCATAGGCATCACGGTCCCCATCGCCGCTTCTCCCCTCGACACCTATTGGTGGACGGTGCCGATCCTCATTTTCTCGGCACTGCGAGCGGCGCTCGTTGAAGAGGTCATCGTTGTGGGCTACCTGTTCACACGGCTGCGCGAGCGAGGCTTCTCGGACTGGACGATCATCCTCTCCACTGCCGCCCTTCGCGGCAGCTACCACCTGTACCAGGGCATCGGCCCATTCATCGGCAACGTCGTCATGGGCATCGTTTTCGGCTGGTGTTACCGGAGATGGGGCAGGGTCATGCCGCTCGTGATCGCACATCTGCTCCTCGACGTCGTGTCGTTCGTCGGCTATCCACTCGCTGTCGGGCTGTTCCCTGACTTTTTCAAGGTGCCTCAGTAAGACCCCGTCCAGCACTTGATCGCTCGCGTGGCAAACCATTAGGGTTGCTCGAGCGCACAGGGTGGTGCGCCGCGCAGCGTTGCGCGAACTTGAGGAGGATCATGCCCCACGACGACATGGGTACCCATATCCCGACGACGGCGATCGATTACATCGCGATCGAAGAGTCTCCGGATTTCATAGCCCACAAACGCAGGCACAGGAGTTTTGTCTTTCCACTCGCTGTTGCCTTCCTGCTCTGGTATTTCGCCTATGTCCTGCTCGCGGATTACGCGCACGAGTTCATGTCGACGAAGGTCATCGGCAATATCAACATCGGTTTGATCCTCGGATTGAGCCAGTTCGTCACCACCTTTGCAATCACCACCTGGTACGTCTCATTCGCCAACCGGAAGCTTGATCCGGCAGCCGAGAAGTTCCGCGCCCAACTCGAGGAGGCTGAGCGAGCATGACTGTTGGCGACCCGATTTTGAACATTTCCATCTTCGCGGCGTTCGTCGTCGTGACCCTCGTCATCGTCATCCGTGCCTCCCGCACGAACAAGACGGCGAATGACTTCTACGCGGCCGGTCGCTCGTTCAGCGGTGGCCAGAACGGCACGGCCATCGCAGGCGACTATCTGTCTGCGGCGTCGTTCCTCGGCATCTGTGGTGCCATCGCCGTGAACGGCTACGACGGATTCCTCTACTCCATCGGATTTCTCGTCGCCTGGCTTGTCGCGCTTCTGCTCGTCGCTGAGCTGCTTCGCAACACGGGTAAATTCACGATGGCGGATGTTCTTTCGTTCCGTCTCAAGGAACGTCCCGTTCGGCTTGCGGCTGCGACCGCAACCCTCGCGGTGTGCTTCTTCTACCTGCTGGCCCAGATGGCCGGTGCGGGTGGGCTGGTTTCGCTGCTCCTCGGAGTCAATGACCGAGTCGGGCAGTCCGTGGTCATCGCCGTTGTCGGCGTGATCATGATTGCCTATGTGCTCATCGGCGGAATGAAAGGCACCACCTGGGTGCAGATCATCAAAGCCGTGCTGCTGATCGCTGGCGCCGGAGTGATGACCATCTGGGTGCTCGCGCTCAACGGATTCAACCTGTCAGCCCTGCTCGGCGAGGCCGTCGCCGTTGCTGGAGAAGACATCCTGAACCCGGGCGCCCAGTACGGAGCAACGGGAACCTCGCGCCTCGATTTCGTGTCGCTCGCGCTCGCGCTCGTGCTGGGAACAGCCGGCCTCCCCCACGTCCTCATGCGGTTCTACACGGTGCCGACCGCGAAGGAAGCGCGCCGAAGTGTCGTGTGGGCGATCTGGCTCATCGGACTCTTCTACCTGTTCACACTCGTGCTCGGCTATGGCGCGGCATACCTCGTCGGCAAGGACACCATCCTGGCCGCACCTGGCGGCGTGAACTCGGCGGCACCGCTGCTCGCGTTTGAGCTCGGCGGGTCGATCCTGCTCGGCATCATCTCGGCGGTCGCGTTCGCGACCATCCTGGCCGTGGTTGCCGGACTCACCATCACCGCGGCGACGTCGTTCGCTCACGACGTCTATGCCAACGTGATCAAGAAGGGTGCCGTCCCTCCGAACGGCGAGGTCAAGGTTGCCCGAATTACGGTGGTGGTCATCGGCCTCCTCGCGATCGTCGGCGGCATCGGCGTGCAGGGCCAGAACATCGCGTTCCTTGTGGCGCTCGCGTTCGCCATCGCGGCCAGCGCGAACCTGCCGACCATCCTCTACTCGCTGTTCTGGCGCAAGTTCACCACCCGTGGTGCCCTGTGGAGCATGTACGGCGGGCTCGCGTCCGCGTTGATTCTGATCATCTTCTCGCCGGTGATCTCCGGGGCCGAGACGTCGATGTTCCCCACGGCGGACTTCGCCTGGTTCCCGCTGAACAACCCGGGTATCGTCTCGATCCCGCTCGGCTTCCTGCTCGGCTGGCTCGGAACTGTCACCTCCAGCGTGAAGGAAGACCCACGTATCGCCGCCGAAATGGAGGTGCGCTCACTCACCGGCCACGGTGCAGAGAAGGCGTCGTCGCACTAGGCGCGTAGTTCAAGGCCCGGGGCGAAACGAGGTCGACTTCTTTCGCTCCGGGCCTTTCGCACGTCCACTTCGGGCTGGCCGCTCCTCGAGAATTTCTGGTTGCAGTTGATAGGGTCTGCGGAAGTGGAGCGCCACTCGGCGCCACTTTTTCTCGGGGGGAGAAAATACTTGTTCACTTTGCACGCGCCCGCCAATCGCGGCCGATTACTCACCGCCACACTGGCTGCCGTCGCCCTGGCGGTTGCCCTAATATCCGTACCAGCGCCAGCCAGGGCAGCCGAACCGGTCGTCGGTGGCTATTCTCTGAGCCAGGCGCGCAAGATTATTCTTGATGACACCAACGCCATCCGCACGGGTCTGGGCCTCAAGCCCGTGGTGGAAAGTGCGGCGTTGAACAGCGTCGCCCAGAACTGGTCGACCAGTCAGGCACAGGTCGGCGCCATGTCCCACAATCCTGCGTACTCAAGCCAGTACCCAGCCGGGTGGACAACGGCTAGCGAGAACGTCGCCTACGGCTATGCGGTGACCGCAGTCGTTGCCGGCTGGAAAGCGTCGCCCGGCCACTACAGAAACATCACCCAGTCCTCCGCCAATGTGATCGGTATTGGGGTCGCCGCTGACAGTAATGGGCGTCTCTACTACACGCAGAACTTCGCAACCTATCCGGCAAGTGCCGTCCCGGCACCACCAACCGCGTCGCCGGGCACACCAGCACCGTCGTCCGCCTCCATCAGGAACGCCGGAGATGTCGTCGTCATTGATGGCGCCGGCTCGCTGTGGAATTACGGCAAACAAGGAGAGATCGGAGCAGTCGCGCCGACACGCATCGGGACGGGCTGGCAGGGAATCAAGGAACTGCACGTCACGGACTGGAACAGCGACGGTGTACAGGATCTCGTGGCCCAGCGGAAAAGCGGAACTCTTTCGGTATATCCGGGCCTGAAGACCGGCGGATTCGGGACAGCGTTCCTCATCGGCTCTGGCGGCTGGGGAGACGTCGAGGTGGACATCGCCAAGTGGAAAGCAACCGATGCGTATCCCTCCGTCCTCAGGAAGGACGGTGCTGGCGCCCTCTGGCTCTACCCGAACGCACAGGGGAAGGGTTTGTCTCCACGGACGGCCATCGCCTCGGGTTGGTCTGGCTTGACCGTCAAGATCGTCGATTTCGACAAGGACGGCAAGCAGGACGTGCTCGCGACGAACTCTGCTGGGGACATGCTCCTCTACCGCACGAACGGCTCCGGAAGCTTCGTGAACGAGCCGCGGCCGCGCATCGGCTCGGGCTGGTCGGGGTTCACGGCCGTCGTACTGACCGGCTTTGCCGGTGCGGACAGCGCCGGGATCATCGCGAAGGATCCGGCCGGACGGCTGCTGTACTACCCGATCGTCGCTAAGGCTTTCGGCTCGCCGCAGGTCCTCGGTGCGA
Organism: Mycetocola zhadangensis; assembly: GCF_003668565.1. Lineage (GTDB taxonomy): Bacteria > Actinomycetota > Actinomycetes > Actinomycetales > Microbacteriaceae > Mycetocola_A > Mycetocola_A zhadangensis. Next base: position 455,046 of record NZ_RCWJ01000001.1, on the reverse strand, counting down.
GTGGCTGGGGTCCGATGACGCTGAGCAACAACTAACCCGTCGAACGGAGAAAGGCCCCGCGCAAGGACGAAAGCTGATGCTTCGGTCCATGCGCGGGGCCTTTCTCATTGCGTCGCCGCGCTGGCGTCTACTCGAACGCCTCGGGAGGCGGGCACGCGCAGACCAGGTTTCGGTCGCCGTACGCGTTGTCAACACGGCGCACTGGCGGCCAGTACTTCGTCCGCACGAGGGATTTCAGCGGGTAAACCGCCTGCTCACGGGTGTAGGCGTGCTCCCACTCCCCCTCGATCACCGACTGTGCCGTGTGTGGGGCGTGCACCAATGGGTTGTCGTTTGCCGGCCAGGTGCCGGAACCGATGGCATCCGCTTCGCCCTTGATGGCAATCATCGCGTCGATGAACCGTTCGATCTCGGTGAGGTCCTCACTCTCGGTCGGTTCGACCATGAGCGTGCCCGCGACCGGGAACGACATGGTCGGCGCGTGGAAGCCGTAGTCGACCAGCCGCTTGGCAACGTCGTCGACCGTGACACCTGTTGCTTCCTTGAGCGGACGCAGGTCGAGGATGCACTCGTGAGCGACCAGCCCGTTGTCTCCGGTGTAGAGCACGGGGAAGTGCTCGCGGAGACGCACGGCAATGTAGTTCGCTGCCAGAACAGCGGCGCCAGTGGCCTGCTTGAGTCCCTCCGCGCCCATCATGCGCACGTACGCCCACGAGATCGGGAGGATGCTCGGGCTGCCGTACGGCGCGGCCGAGATCGGCCCACCGGCGTGGGTGAACGCGCCGTGCTCGTCGCGCTGTGCCATCGGGTGTCCTGGCAGGAACGGCGCGAGGTGCGCCTTCGCCGCAACGGGACCGACACCCGGTCCGCCGCCACCGTGCGGGATGCAGAACGTCTTGTGCAGGTTGAGGTGCGAAACGTCGCCACCGAAGTCACCGAACCGGGCATAGCCGAGCAGCGCGTTGAGGTTGGCGCCGTCGACGTAGACCTGCCCGCCGGCGTCGTGCACGGCCTGGGTGATCGCCGTCACCTCGTGCTCATACACGCCATGCGTCGACGGGTAGGTGATCATGAGCGCCGCGAGGTTCTCAGCGTGCTGCGCGATCTTGGCGCGCAAATCGTCGAGGTCGACGTTGCCCATGTCGTCGCAGGCAACAACAACGACCTTCATTCCGGCCAGAACTGCGGATGCCGCGTTGGTGCCGTGCGCGCTCGAGGGAATCAGGCAGATGGTACGGTCCAGATCGCCGTTCGCACGGTGGTAGCCGCGGATCGCGAGAAGTCCGGCCAGTTCGCCCTGGCTTCCGGCGTTGGGTTGGAGTGACACCGAGTCGTAGCCGGTGACCTCGGCGAGCCAGCCCTCGAGCTGGTCGATGAGGCCGAGGTACCCGCGCACGTCAGCCTCGGGTGCGAACGGGTGCAGTGCGGCGAACTCTGGCCAGGTGATGGCCTCCATCTCGGTGGCCGCGTTGAGCTTCATCGTGCACGAACCCAGCGGGATCATGCCGCGGTCGAGCGCGTAGTCCCGGTCGGCCAGCTGCTTGAGGTAGCGCATCATGGCGGTTTCGGAGTGGTGCGTGTTGAACACCGGGTGCGTCAGGTACTCGCTGGCGCGAAGAAGGTCATCCGGGAGACCCCGGATGCTGCCACCGACGAAGGCGACGTCCCGTGACGCGGGCCCACCAAAGGCGTGAGCTACCGCTCCGATGTCGTGGAGCGTCGTCGTTTCGTCGACCGAAACGGACACCGTGTCCTCGTCGACCAGCCAGAGGTTGATGCCGGCGTCCGCCGCACGGGCAACGACCTCGCGCGCCTGTCCGGGCACGAGAACCTGGAGGGTGTCGAAGTAGGTGTTGTGCACGAGGCTGAGCCCGTCCTCGGTGAGGAATCGTGCCAGCAGCGCTGCCTGTCCGGCGACCTCTTTCGCGATCCGCCGGATGCCGGCCGGCCCGTGGTAGACGGCATACATCGACGCCATCACCGCGAGGAGCACCTGCGCCGTGCAAATGTTCGATGTGGCCTTCTCTCGGCGGATGTGCTGCTCACGCGTCTGCAGGGTGAGCCGGTAGGCCGGGTGACCGGCCGCATCCTGGCTCACGCCGACGAGCCGACCTGGCAGCTGACGCTCGAGTCCCTTGCGCACAGCCATGTAGCCGGCGTGCGGGCCGCCGAAGCCCATCGGCACTCCGAGTCGCTGGCTTGTGCCGACGGCGATGTCAGCGCCGAGCTCGCCAGGTGAAGTGATGAGGGCCAGCGCGAGCAGGTCCGCTGCGGCGACCGCGAGGCCGCCCTGGTCTTTCACCGAGGCGAGAACGGATGCCGGATTCCACACTCGTCCGCTCGCTCCCGGGTACTGCACGAAAACACCGAACGCGGCATCGGGCAGCGTCGCTCCCCCGGCGAGATCCACCTCGACGAGCTCGATCCCAACGGCTTCGGCGCGGCTCGACAGCAGCGCCTTCGTCTGCGGGAACGCGTCAGCATCGACCACGAACACATTCGTGGTGAGCTTGGACGCGCGGCGTGCGAGCAGCATGCCCTCAACAACGGCCGTGCCCTCGTCGAGCATCGAGGCGTTGGCGGTGTCGAGACCGGTGAGGTCGGTGACCATCGTCTGGAAGTTGATCAGAGCTTCGAGTCGGCCCTGCGAGATCTCGGGCTGGTACGGCGTGTACGCCGTGTACCAGGACGGGTTCTCGAGGACGTTCCGCTTGATCACCGCTGGCGTGAAAGTGCCGTAGTAGCCGAGCCCGATCATCGAGGTCCGCACCGTGTTCTGGTCGGCGAGCGCACGCAGTTCGGCGAGCGCCTCACGTTCGCTTGCCGCCGCAGGAATGGAGGAGTTGGCCAGGTCTTCGACGTGGATCGACTCGGGAACGGCGGCCTCGACGAGTGCGTCGACGGTGTCGTAGCCAACCGCAGCAAGCATGCGTGCTTGCGCCGCAGCATCCGTTCCGATGTGGCGCTCTGAGAAGAGTTCCGGCATTACTCGCCGACCAGCGCTGAGTACTCGTCCCAGCTGAGCAGGTTCGAGGGCAGCTCGGTGAACCGCACCTTGATCAGCCAGCCCTCACCGAACGGGTCGCTGTTGACGAGGGACGGGTCGTCGACGACGGCGTCGTTCGCCTCGGTGACCGAGCCATTTACCGGAGCGAACAGCTCACCAACCGACTTGGTCGATTCGATCTCGCCGACGACGGTTCCAGAGGCGAGGTCGCTGTCGACGGCGGGAAGCTCGACAAACACGACGTCCCCGAGCTTCTCGGCCGCAAAGTCGGTGATGCCGACGGTGACGACGTCGCCGTCGATGGCGAGCCATTCGTGCTCTGGGGTGTATTTCAGTGTGGTCTTGTCCGACATGGCTTACTTCTCTCTCCGGTAGAACGGCAGTGTGGTGACAGTTGCGGGAATTTTGGTGCCGCGAACATCGACGGCGAGTTCGGTGCCGGGCGCCGAGACGGCGGGGTCCACGTAGGCCATCATGATCGGATGCTGGAGCGTCGGTGACAGCGCACCGCTCGACACCGTTCCAACCTCCGTGTCGCCGGAGACGATGGCATACCCGGCCCGGCCGGCGCGCTTGCCCTCGGACGTCAGGCCGACAAGCACGCGCGCGTCGGCGGGCGGGCCGGCTTCGATGGCGGAACGACCAATGAAGTCGTTTCCCTTCGACAGCGCGACGACACGACCGAGGCCCGCCTGAGCGGGGAATGTTTCGGTGCCGAGTTCATGCCCGTACAGCGGCATGCCGGCCTCGAGGCGGAGGGTGTCGCGGCTAGCCAGCCCGGCAGGAACCAGTCCGTGCTTGTTCCCGGCTTCCTCGATGGCACGCCAGAGCAGAACTGCCGCATCGGAGCGCAGGTACAGCTCGAAGCCGTCTTCACCGGTGTACCCGGTGCGGGCGATCAGCAGAGGAACACCGTGGAAGAAGGCGTCGGTGGCGCGGTAATACTTCAACTCGTCGAGCGGCGATCCGAGCTCGCTGATGCCGACGGTCTCTTCGAGGATGGCGCGGGAATTGGGACCCTGCACGGCGATCAGCGCGTAGTCGTCGCTTTGGTCGTCAACCGTGACGGTGAACTCGGCTGCGCGGTCATGAAGCGCGGCAAACGCCGCGTCGCGGTTGCCCGCGTTGGCCACGACGAGGTATGTGGTCTCACCGATCCGATAGACCACGACATCGTCGAGAACCCCGCCGTCCTCCGTGAGGATGAGGCTGTACTTCGCCTGCATGAGGTCGATGGCCGACAACCGACCGGCGAGGGCTGCATCGAGAAAGGCTCCCGCGTCTGCGCCATAAACGAGGATCTCCGCCATGTGCGACAGGTCGAAGAGGCCGGCAGCCGAGCGCACGGCGGCGTGCTCGGCGAGGTCGCTGGTGTAGCGGACGGGCATTTGCCAGCCAGCGAAGTCGGTGAAGCTCGCTCCGAGTTCGGTGTGGACCGCAAAAAGCGGGCTGGTGCGTTCTGGTACGGGATCTGACACGAGTTCTCCAGGAGTCATCGCCGGGGCGACGGTCGCAAAAGCGGCTGCGGCACGCGAGGTGCCTTGGGAACTCCCCCTCTGTCATTGGCCTGAGAGTTTCGCGCGCCTCACCGGGTTTCGGTGGGGCGGCTTTCACCGTCGGCGGAACGCTGGGCGTTCACTTTCCAGAGTGGCCAGTTCGATGCGGTACATAGACCTGAGAGATTGGCAGGGAGGCTTGCTCCTTCGGTGCCGGGCGAACCCGGCTCTCCCGCATCGCGTGTGCGGCCCGATATTTGGTTTTGCCTCAGCCTACAGTGAGCGGCACCCACACCGCTCCGCTCATTGCCTCAAAATAATCTGCCGGCCATCTTCCAGTTAGGGTCACTCTGACACTAAGATGATCTTAGTTATGGTCACACTGACATTAACTCGAGCGTGAGAGGGAATGATGACCGCACAGGCCGCAGGCGTTTCCGTCGCCGTTTCGACAGTGATTTTCGCGCTCCGCCCCTCGCCCCACGACGGACGAATGACCGTGTGGCTCCCCCTGGTGCGCCGCATTCGCGAACCGTTCGACGGCAGGTGGGCCCTTCCGGGCGGCCCCCTCGAAGCCGACGAGGACCTCGCCGCGTCTGCGGCACGCACCCTCGCCGAAACCACTCTGCTCACACCCCAGTACCTCGAGCAGCTCTACGCCTTCGGCAACACCGACCGTTCCCCCGGCGAGCGCGTCGTCTCGATCGTCTACTGGGCGCTGGTCCGCTCCGACGAAGCCGACGTGGCGGTCGAAACCGAGAACGTGCGCTGGTTCGATGCCGACTCCGTTCCCGAACTGGCCTTCGACCACAACCTCATCGTCGAGTACGCACTGTGGCGACTCCGCAACAAGCTCGAGTACAGCCACATCGCCTCCGCCTTCCTCGGCGACACCTTCACCCTCTCCGAACTGCGCGAAGTCCACGAGGCCGTGCTGCAGAAACCGCTGGACCCGGCCAACTTCCGGCGCCAGATCGAGAGCTCCGGCCAGGTCGTTCCAACCGAACACCTGAAAACCGGAGGACGGCATCGCCCCGCCCGCCTCTACCGATACAACACAGCGGAACCCGATCCGAGCAACGGTCCCCTCGGAACCCGCCAGCCCTCCGCACCTAAGGACGCATCATGACTCTCACCGCCTCCGTCGACACCACCCTCACCGAGATCATTTCGGGCACGACACCAGGCGCAGCCTGCAGCCCCGACCTCGTCGCGAAGCCGTGGGTCTTCGACCTGCAGCCGCCGAGCTACGGCCCCGGATCCTCCATGGGCGACGTGATCCCGGCCGGGTCGCCGCGGCAGGGCACACTTCCCGCGTTCTATCGGGAGGCGTCGAGCGAAGAGTTAGACCGTCGCATCCGCTCGGCCAAAGAAACGCTCGGTGACCGGCTCGTCATTCTCGGTCACTTCTACCAGCGGGACGAGGTTGTGGCATACGCCGACTACGTTGGCGATTCCTTCCAGCTCGCGACAGCGGCCAAGGCCCGCACCGACGCCGAGGCGATCGTGTTCTGCGGCGTGCACTTCATGGCGGAGACCGCAGACCTGCTCTCCACGCCCGAGCAGTCGGTGATCCTGCCCAACCTCGCGGCCGGCTGCTCGATGGCCGACATGGCGAACATCGACCAGGTCGAGGAGTGCTGGGAGCAGCTCACCGAACTTTTCGGAAGCGAAGCGGATGCCACGGGGCGGGTTCCGGTGATCCCGGTCACCTACATGAATTCCTCGGCGGCGCTCAAGGGATTCTGCGGCCGCAACGGAGGCATCGTCTGCACCTCCTCGAACGCCGAAACCGTGCTGAAGTGGGCGTTCGAACGTGGGCAGCGTGTGCTGTTCTTCCCCGACCAGCACCTCGGGCGCAACACGGCAAAGGCAATGGGCGTTCCGCTCGAGCAGATGCCCATGTGGAACCCGAACAAACCATTCGGAGGCAACGACGCGCTCGCGCTGCAGTCCTCCCAGGTGATCCTCTGGCACGGCTTCTGCTCGGTGCACAAACGCTTCACCGTCGACCAGATCGAGCGGGCCCGCGCCGAGCACCCCGGTGTGCGCGTGATCGTTCACCCCGAGTGCCCGATGCCGGTCGTCGACGCCGCTGATGAATACGGGTCGACCGACTACATCCGCAAGGCAATCGAGGCGGCGCCGGCCGGAACAACCTTCGCCATCGGCACCGAGATCAACCTGGTGCAGCGGCTCGCCGCAGAACACCCCGAGCACACGATCTTCTGCCTCGACCCCGTGGTCTGCCCGTGCTCGACGATGTACCGCATTCACCCCGGCTACCTGGCCTGGGTGCTCGATTCGCTTCTGGACGGCGTGGTGCTCAATCAGATCTCCGTGTCAGATGATGTGGCCGCACCGGCTCGCCTTGCCCTCGAGCGGATGCTTGCGGCTAAGCCTCCGATCGCCGCGGGAGCCTGATCATGAATCGGGTGATCGTCGTCGGCTCGGGCATCGCCGGCCTCACCGCGGCGCTCACGGCGAGCGCCGATGCCGCGGTGACACTTATCACCAAGAGCACACTCGGGATGAGCAACACCAGGTTCGCCCAGGGAGGCATCGCTGGCGTGATGTTCGACGATGACAGCGTCGACGCGCATGTCGCCGACACCCTGGCCGCTGGCGCCGGTCTCTGTGACGAGGACGCCGTTCGTATCCTGTGCGCCGAGGGCCCGGAACGTATTCGCGAACTCGTGAACCTGGGAGTCGAGTTCGACCGTGAAGGACCCGCGTTTGCCCGGGGTCGCGAGGCCGCCCATTCCTACCCGCGGGTGCTGCACGCGGGAGGAGACGCCACAGGAGCGGTGATCGAGGCCGCGCTCGTCGAGCGGCTCCGCTCGAGTTCCGTGACGGTGCTCGAGCGCACCTTCCTTCGGGACCTCGTCCTCAGTAACGGCGCCATCGCCGGGGTCGAGTTGCAGGGCGCGGATGGCGTTGTATTTCAACTCGACGCCGACGCGGTGCTTCTGGCCACGGGCGGCGCCGGCCAGCTCTACCCGTACACAACGAACCCGCTGGTCGCGACGGGAGATGGCGCAGCGGCAGCGCTCAGGGCCGGTGCGGTGATGGCCGACCTCGAGTTCTACCAATTCCACCCGACCGCCCTTGTCACCTCGGGCAACTTCCTCATCTCCGAGGCGGTCCGCGGTGACGGGGCTGTCCTCCGCGACGCGGCAGGCAACAGGTTCATGCCGAGCGTGCACCCGAACGCGGAACTTGCCCCTCGTGATGTGGTCGCCCGCGGCATCGCCGCCACCATGGCGCTGCAGGGCGGCCGACCGGTCGAGCTCGACGCGACAGCGCTCGGCGCGGACTTCCTGGCCTCCCGCTTTCCCGGGATCGACGCGGCTGTGCGAGCGGCGGGAATCGACTGGTCGAAGGAAGGGGTTCCTGTTGCCCCAGCCGCGCACTACTGGATGGGTGGAATCGCGACAGACAGGAACGGGCGCACCTCGATCCCCGGGCTGTTCGCCATCGGGGAAGTGGCGCGCACCGGCGTTCACGGCGCCAACCGGCTGGCATCCAACTCGCTCCTTGAAGGTGCCGTCTTCGGGCACAGGGCTGCGGTTGCGCTGCGCGGCGATCTCGCACAGCCCGCCCACTTCGACGGAGCCGTCTCCTTGGCGGAGCTGAGCGGAACGAGCAACGATGAGCCGATCGAAAGCGTCCCGGAGTTCTCCCGTGAGGCGCTCCAACACCTGTTGTGGACGAGCGCTGGCCTCCACCGCAACGCCGAGGCGCTCACCTCGGCGTTCAGCGTCCTTGACGCGTGGAGTTCGCTCGACCTGCCAGCAAATACCGAATACGAGCTCGAGAACCGCAACCTGCTTGCACTTGGTCGGGCCCTCGCCGCAGCGGCACTCGCGCGCACCGAGTCTCGTGGCGCACACACCCGAACCGATTTCCCACACCTCGACCCCGCCGAGGCACACCCCACACTCCTCACCGACGCTGCACCGGCTCACTCACCCGCTTCCTCCCGAAAGGTCCTCTCCCCGTGCTGACTCCGCAACACATCGACCGTGTCGTCACCCTCGCGCTCGAGGAGGACGCGCCGTGGGGCGACCTCACGAGCCAGACGCTTCTCCCGGCGGGAGCGATCGCCACCGCGCGACTCGTTGCCCGCGAGCCCGGAGTCTTCAGCGGTGGTGCTGTGTTCGCCGCGGCCTTCCGGCTGACCGACCCACGGATCGAGGTCACCGTGCACACGGCGGATGGTGAGGCATTCGGAAAAGGTGACCAACTGGCATCCGTCACCGGCCCCGCACGCGGTGTGCTTCAGGCGGAACGCATCGGACTGAACTTCGTGCAGCGCATGTCGGGAATCGCCAGCCAGACCGCACGTTACGTCGCCGAGGTGGCCGGAACGAAAGCTCGTATCGTCGACACCCGCAAGACCACCCCCGGACTGCGCGCGTTCGAGCGCCACGCCGTGCGCTCCGGTGGCGGGTTCAACCACCGGTTCTCGCTGTCCGATGCCGTGATGGCCAAGGACAACCACCTCGCCGTGCTCACAGCCGGGGGCATCTCAGTCACCGACGCGCTCCTCGACGTGCGCTCCCGACTGTCGCACACCACACACCTCGAGGTGGAGGTCGACCGGATCGACCAGATCGAACCGGTTCTCGCCGCCGGAGTGGACACCATCATGCTCGACAACTTCACCCTCGACGAGCTCCGTGCCGGCGTCGACCTCATCGCCGGTCGCGCGATCGTCGAGGCGTCAGGCAATGTCACTCTCGACACCGTCGGCGACATTGCACGCACGGGCGTCGACGTGGTTTCGTCTGGGGCGCTGACCCACAGTGTGCGCTCGCTTGATCTGGGGCTCGACGTGGTGCTCGAGGCGAATCCCGATGCTGTACCTCGATAACGCCGCAACTACACCGGTGCGCCGGGAGGTGCTCGAGGCGATGTGGCCGTACCTCACCGCCGAATTCGGCAACCCGTCGAGCGTGCACACCGTCGGCGAACGCGCCGCGACGGCCCTGGCCGATGCCCGAAGTCGCGTGGCCCGTGTGCTCGGTGTTCGCGCGAGCGACATCGTCTTCACCTCGGGAGGCACCGAAGCGGACAACCTCTCGATCAAGGGCATCGCGCTCGGCGATCCTCGCGGCAGGCACATCGTTACGACGGCGATTGAGCATGAGGCAGTGCTTCAATCGGTCGACTACCTCCGCCGGTTGCACGGCTTCGAGGTCTCGTTCGTTCCACTTACCCCCGATGGCACGGTCACGACCGAGGCCCTGGCGGCGGTTCTCCGTGAGAACACCACCCTCGTCTCGGTGATGTACGCGAACAACGAGATCGGCACGATCCAGGACATCGCCTCGCTGAGCGCGCTCAGCCGCGAGCGCCGCATCCCTTTCCACACCGACGCTGTGCAGGCTGCCGGCTGGCTCGACCTCTCGATCCCGGCACTCGGTGTCGACGCGCTTTCTCTCTCCGGCCACAAGATCGGTGCACCGAAGGGAATCGGCGTCGCCTACCTCCGGGGCCGGTTGCCGATCGAACCCCTTCTCTCCGGTGGCGGCCAGGAACGCGCTCGCCGCTCAGGAACAGAAAATGTCGCATTCGCTGTCGGACTGGCAACGGCACTCGACCTGGCCGAAAGCGAGCGAGCGGATGCCACGGGTCGCGTGGGCGCACTGCGCACCGACTTTCTCACCCGCGTCTGCGAACTTCTCCCGCGCGCGATCGTCACAGGGCACCCCTCCCGCCGTCTGCCCGCTCACGCCTCATTCTGTTTCCCGGGGACGAGTGGTGAAGGTGTGCTCCTCGAACTCGAGCGCCGGGGAGTGATCTCCTCGAGTGGGTCGGCCTGCGCCGCTGGGAGCGCCGAACCGTCACACGTACTCACGGCGCTCGGGGTGCCAGCCGATGTCGCTGCAACGGCCGTGCGCTTCACGTTCTCGGCGGGCATTACAGCCGAGGAGCTCGAGCAGGTTGCCAACGCGGTGGCGGCATCCGTCCGCTCCCTCACCGACATCCGCCGCTGACCCCTCGACGGTAGGCGCGGCTGGCGAAAATCACCCTATCGCTCAGCCCCGCAACGATATATCGTTGAGTATCGTTCGAACTCGAGGAGGAGTCATCATGGGTAACGCATTTCCCGCAGGCGGATTCGGCCCTGGATTCAACGCCGACAGTATGTGGCAGGTGATGGAGCAGTTGCGGTCGACGTTCGAGAAGCGGCCGAGCACCGGTCGGATGGGTCGCGGCGACGTACGAGCCGCCGTGCTCGCGTTGCTGTTCGAGAAGCCGATGCACGGCTATCAGATCATCCGAGAGATTGAGGAACGCAGCAATGGCGCGTGGAAACCGAGCGCGGGCTCGGTGTACCCAACGTTGCAGCTTCTCGCCGATGAAGGGCTGATCAGCGCCGAGGAGTCGAACGGCAGGAAGACGTATGCGCTGACCGAGGCTGGCCGGGAGGTGGCTGCAGGTTCAGACACGACCGCGCCATGGGAAACCGTGGGCGGCGATGACAAGTCCGCGTTCACCGCGCTGCCGAAAGCGGGCGTCGAGCTCGCCCAGGCCGCTGCTCAGGTCGGCCGCACCGGATCTCCGGAACAGGTTCGAGAGGCAGTGACCGTGCTCGACGACGCTCGTCGCCGTCTTTACTCGATTCTCGCCCAGGGCTAAGCCGGGTGCCATCGGTTCGACCGGGTCGGGTGAAGTCACAATCCGGCGCAGGAAACACACGCGCCCGTTACCGGCGCATCCTGCGGTTCGCCGGATGGAATTTGGCGGTGACGTGGTGGTTCGAACTGTTTCTCCCACGCATCGGGTTGAGGAAAGTCGCTGAGCGCACGCGTGCACGGCGAATGAAGCGTTTCGCGCGGCGCTTCCACGCGCTCGCTGTCGACCTCGGCGGGCTGATGATCAAGGTCGGCCAGTTCATGTCGTCGCGGCTCGACGTCTTGCCGCCCGAGATCACCGCCGAGCTCGAGGGGCTGCAGGACGAAGTGCCTCCCGTGCCGTTTCCGGCGATCCGGGTTCTCGCCGAGGCGGAGCTTGGGCTTCCGCTCACCCGGGCATTCTCGACAATCGACGAGTCGCCGCTGGCTGCGGCGTCCCTCGGCCAGGCGCACCGCGCAACCCTGGGTGCGCTCGATGCGGAAGACACCGGGCTGAACACTGTCGTGCTCAAAGTGCAGCGGCCGGGCATCGATGAGATCGTGGACGTCGACCTGGCCGCCCTGCGCAAGGTCGGCGGGTGGCTCAGCCACGTGCGCCTGGTCTCCGACCGGGTGAATGCCCCTGCGCTCGTTGAGGAGTTCGCGGCCACGAGCCTCGAAGAGATCGACTATTCCCACGAAGCGGTGAACTCAGAACGGTTCGCTGCCGATTTCGCGGGCGACGACCGGGTGACGGTTCCCGCCGTCGTCTGGGAGCGCACAACGCGGCGCGTTCTCACCCTCGAAGATGTGACGGCGATCAAGATCACCGATGGGGATGCCCTCCGCGCGGCCGGAATCGATCCGAGCCACGTGGCATCCGTCTTCGCCACTGTGATGTTCGACCAGCTCTTCACCTCCGGCTTTTTTCACGCTGACCCGCACCCGGGCAATATTTTTGTCACTCCAATCACAGACGGCTCGAGTGCGCGGCCGTGGAAGCTGACGTTCATCGACTTCGGCATGATGGGCGAAGTGTCGAGCAGCACTCGCAGCGGACTGCGGAAACTGTTGATCGCGGCCGCTTCGCGCGACGGCAGGGGCCTGGTGAACGCGATGCGCGACGTCGGCGTGCTGCTGCCGACGGCGGAGACCTCCGAACTTGAGCGGGCGATGGTGCAGCTCTTCGCTCGTTTTGGCGGCATGGGGTTCGCTGAGCTTCGTGAGGTCGACCCGCGCGAGTTTCGTGACTTCGCCGAGCAGTTCGGTGACGTCGTGCGGTCGCTGCCGTTCCAGTTGCCGGAGAACTTCCTGCTGGTCATCCGCGCCATGTCGCTCACCTCTGGCGTGTGCAGTGCCCTCGATCCGAAGTTCAACCTGTGGGACTCCGTCGAACCGTACGCGGCGCAGTTGCTGCGAGACGAGAGCGGAAATGTGGTCAGGGATGTGGCCGATCAGGCGCGCGAAATCGCGGGCATCGCCGTTGGGTTGCCCCGACGTCTCGACGAGGTCATCACTCGACTGGAGGACGGCTCGCTCACCGTTCAGGTCCCTTCCATCGAACGTCGGGTCGCGCGACTGGAGCGAACAGCACAGCGTGCGGTTTCGGCGATCCTCTTCGGCGGCCTGCTCATCGCAGGTGCCCTCGTGCGGGATGACGATGCCGTGTTCGGAACGGTGCTGATCGTTGCGTCTGCCGTCCCTCTGCTGCACGCGCTGTTCGCTTTGCGACGCGGGTAGACGCTCCGTACCGACCGGCGCACCCGGCACCGCGGACAGTCGAGCGGAACGACATCCGAACCACCGGCCTCACCCGAGTCACCCGCGTCGCCCGGGTCGCCCGAGCGATTCCATTTCAGGACAAGCGGATGCCACGTGGCGGCTTACTGAGCGGAACCAGTGTTGCCTCGGCAAACCGGGAAGCATACATTTCCAGCAACCGGGCCTGGATTCGACCGTTCGCGGCACCGATCGCCTCAAACGATCGATCCGTGACCGGCGAAGGGCGCCGTTCGACCGATCAAAGGGGATCACATGAAATCGATAAAATCGATACTCAGCACGGGAACCGCCATCGCTGCGACAGCTGTGCTGAGCGCCGGCCTCGTGTTCGCGGGAACCGCCGCAACCGGCTCACGGGGAGGACACGGCAACGGTTCAGGCAATAAACCGACAACCGCCGACGCAATCTACCTGGACGAGATCAAGGACTACGGCGTCTGCCGCGGCACAGATCCCGCCTGTTACAACGAGTGGGGCAACGGCTGGAAAGAGGGCGAGCCGAAACGCATCCTGATTTGGAGCCGCACGGCAGGTCCTCGCCACGCTCACCTCGGAACGCCTCTCGGCCCAGGACTGAACCCACCTCTGAACGCTGACAACGTCGCCCAGGCCTCACTGAAAGCATGGGCTGCTGAACGGGGCATCCAGGCCGACTACACCGAGGACCTCGCTTCCTTCTCCCGCCTGAGCTCGTACCAGGCCGTCGTCTTCCTCGGCTCCAACCGCGACACACTCGATGACCCGGCACAGACCAACCTGATGCAGTACGTACGCGGTGGCGGCGGCTTCGTCGGCGTTCACAACGCGTTCGGTGCCGAGTATCACTGGGAGTGGTACGAAGGGCTGCTGGGTGGAGCGAACTTCTACGACCACGCACCGAACCGCCCGGGCACCATCGAGACCATCAACAAGAAAGACGTGTCGACCAACTTCATGCCGCGCAAGTGGGGATTCACTGACGAGTGGTACAACCTGGTTCCGTACCCGAGCTACGTCAACGTGCTGCTCGAGGTTGATCCAAAGACGAGCCTCAACGGCCGCGCGACCGGACACCCAGGACACGGCGAACAGCACGCGGTCAGCTGGTGCCAGTACTACGACGGCGGTAAGTCGTGGCTGACAACGCTTGGGCACGACGTGGCCGTCTGGACGGATGTGCCGCTCGCAGGCGACGACCTGTTCAAGGAACACCTGATGTCCGGCCTGGAGAGCTCGATGGGCATCAAGCCGTTCTGTGCGGTCTGACCTCGCGCACAATAATCTGAACGATCAGGGCCCGCACTCGGCATCGCCGGTGCGGGCCTTTTTCGTCAGCACAACGTCCGTCGAAGGGTGCGTGACCCATTCAGTGGGCCATCGCTGTGGTCTGTTCGCTCGATCCTTGCCGCGGTGAAGGTGCCGCCCAATACTTGACGTATGCGCAGCGGTCGATGGGACGAGCCGGTATCGGTGCTCGACCGCATCATCGCTATTCTGGAGGCGGTCCGGGAGGCCGACGGCTCGACGACGATCACCCGAATCGCCGTCGCCACGGGCACACCGAAGTCCACGGTTTCTCGTCTCGTTCGTGACCTCGTACGACAGCGATACCTCGCCCGGACCCAGGACGGCGTTGTCATCGGACTTCGGCTCTTTGATCTCGGAGCACGAGCGAGCGGTCCGCGCCAGCTCAGCCTGGCTGCGATGCCCGTTTTGGTCGAACTGTTCAACGCGACGGGAGAACACCTGAACGTCGCCGTGCAGGACGGTCACCACATGGTTTCGGTGATCTCGGTACAGGGGCGTCTTCGACCGTCCCCGTCACGCGCCGGAGCGCGAGTGCCGTCTGCGACAACAGCGCTCGGCAAGGCGGTCCTCGCCTTCAGCGACGACGACTCGGCACTCGACGAGATCACGAGAGGCTTCGCGCCCTGCGCCAGGGAGGCGTTCGAGCGGGAACTCGCCGGTGTGCGCACAAGTTCTGTCGCGATCGACCGCTGCGAGACCTTCCCTGGGGTGGTCGGCGTCGCGAGTCCCGTCCTCTCCGCTCGGCGCCGACCCGTGGCTGCGATTTCGATCGCCGGACCGGCTGCCGACATGGATCCCCGGCGGATGGCGCCGCTCGTTCGACACGCCGCCCGCCTGCTCTCGCAGCGGCTCGCCGTATAGCGGGCATGGCCGATGAGGCGGGTCGGCGGGACGACCTGTTGAGTGTGCTCGATCGCATGACGACCATCCTCGATGCCTTCGACGATGATCGAGGCCTCAGCCTTTCTGAGCTCGCGTCGCGGGCCGGTCTCCCGAAATCCACGGTGTCCCGGCTCGTCTCCGGACTTGTCCGGCAGCGCTACCTGGAGCGCGAGGGCAAACTCATCTACCTCGGCCTTCGTCTGTTCGAACTCGGGCAACTCGCTGAGGCGCCGCGGCAACTCAGGTCGGCGGCCCTCCCCGTCATGGCCGAGCTGCGCACGGTGACCGGCGAGACGACGCACCTGGCGATTCGTGAAAAAGAAGACATGATTCTCATCGCCATCGTGCGGGGCCGGACGTCCGCCGCAGAGGGATACCGGACCGGTGATCGTGTGCCCGTGCACCTCAGCGCTGTGGGCAAGGCGGTGCTCGCGCATCCTCTCGGTGTCGTGACCGAAGCACGCGAAGCTGCCCGCGGCATCCGTTGGGTGGCCAGTGCCATCCTTGTGCCTGGAGGGAACGTGGCTGCCGCCATCGCGCTGAGCGTTGGCGCGACGGATTCCGACGTCACTCGTGCAGCACTCAGGATTCACGACGCTGCTCGGGCCGTTGAGCGCCGTCTGGCGATACCGGAATAGCAGGCACCCTGATGCCAGGCGCCTGCGCGACGCATGGAACCGCCTCCCCCGCTCCACCCTCACCGTGCCGGTGAGGGTGGAGCCGAGAAGAGGCGGTTCCGTGGACGTGCCGGATCGTGCGCCTTACTTGATCACCCTCACCGTCACCGTGGACGTGATCTGTTTTTGCACGCCCTTGTGAAGCACATTCAGGACGAGGGTCAGGGGCACCTTGCCCTCGGGCACGTTGTTATCGAGATCGTCCTTGTTGAACTGCACGAACACGTGGTTCCTGAAGTCGGTCACCTTGGCCGCCTCCACCGGGGTGGGCGAGAGCGGCGTTCGCACAACGGCGCCGCTTTCATACCTGTGCCCAACGGGAAGCTTGAAATAGGCCCCGACTTTGCCGTCGACATCCGTGAATATTCCGCTCCTCGCACCCAGATTAAGCGTGCTTGGAACGAACGTGGCTGCACCAGGCGTGTCTTGCGGTTGCAGGTAGACCTCGATCATTCCGGTCGGCCGTGGGTCGGTGCAGTCGTTGAAGTAGTACTCACCGGCTCGGTCGAACGTGTGCTGGTAGGTCTCACCCGGCTGCAGTTTCGCGTTGAACTCTCCCTCGAAGAACTGCGTCGCACAGTGCTCTTTCACGTTCGGGAAGTTCGGGAACGTCTCAGCACCCGGGTTCTTGAACGTGACCGTTGTTCCGACGGGCACCCGCATGCGGGTCGGCTGCATGGCGCTCTGCGAAACGCTGTCCCGCGATGCCGCCGTGTCGTCCGTCCGGCTGGATCGGGCGAGCAGGACCGTGTTCTCCACCGTCGCGCCCTCGACCGGGTTGCCGCTCACCGGGCGACGGATCGACAGTGGTGCCGTCTCTGGCCCCTCCTGGCTGCCAGACTCGGTGGTGTATTTGCCACCGAGCTTGAACGCCCAGAGCGAGTCGCCCTGTGTGACCGAGGCGCCGTACGGGTTGGTCGACCCGGCCGCGAACACCGCGACGTACTGCTCACCGTCCACCTCATAGGTGACCGGCGCCGAAGCGATACCTGAACCGGTCTGGAAGTCCCAGAGAACATCTCCACTCGAGCTGTCCATGGCCAGCAGCCTGCCGTCGATCTGCCCGACGAAGAGCAGGTCGGATGCGGTTGTCAGCGGGCCCTGACCGTGTGACATGTCAGTGCCGAGGTGGTTTTGCCACCGAACGGCACCGGTCGATGCGTCGTAGGCGAGGATCCCGCCGGTCTGGTACTGGCCCATTGCACGCTGCCCGTTCGCGGCTGCGCCGTTCCAGTGCGCCACCGGGTTGGTGCCGTACGAGTAGTACACAAGGTTGGTTTTGTGGCTGTATGCGTTGTTCGACCAGTCGGCGCCGCCGTTCTGGCTGGTGGTGGACAGAATTGGCTGGTCCCACTGTGGGTCATACATGCACCCCTGGCGGTGATCGGACGGGTAGCCCTCCGGGTAGGTCAGGAATGGCTTGTCAGCGGCAACGTAGCTGTCGGGGTTGAAGACGAGGTTGCCTTCCGCGTCTGGCTGGTAGCCGTTGTAGTTGGGCACGGCACGCCACGGGTCCCCCGGGATGTTATTCGGGTCGAGTTTCTCCCAGACGAGGCAGTCAGGGAGCAACCGGGTCTCGGGGAAGGGCTGCGTCTCGGCGTGGTTCTGACGGGAGTCGGTGATCATCGGCTTCTCGGTCACAGGAAGAACCGGTTTGCCGTTTGTGCGGTCGAGAACAAACTGATGTCCGGATTTGCTGCCGTAGAACAGGACTTTGCGCACAGCGCCGTTGAACTTCACGTTTGCCAGGGTCGGCGGGTGCACGTTGTCCATGTCCCACACGTCGTGGCGGATGGACTGGTAGTGCCACTTGTAGGCGCCTGAGGTGGCGTCGACGGCGACCATCGTGCTTGAGAACAGGTTGTCGCCCGGACGCTGGGATCCATCCTGCGACGAGTTACAGCTGCGCGCGTTTCCGAACGTCATGTAGTACATGTTCAGTTCGGGGTCCACTGCTCCGTGAATCCACGGCGTTGACCCGCCAACCAACGGGCAGTCCGTGCCGTCTGGCGCGATCGGTCCCCAGGTTCCACCAGCGTCGACCGAATTTCCGTTCACATCTGTGTACACGGTGCCTCGGTCTGGTCCTCCGAAGAAGTGCCAGAGGTAGCTGCCATCACTCGCGTCGAGACCGACAACCGCGGCGCGGTCACCGTTCGCCGCGTGGGCATAGACGACGCCGTTGTGGTAGACCGTGGCCACACGGTCGAAGTTGCCGAGGAATTCACCTTGAGGCCCCGTGGGCTGAACCGCCCACACTTCGGCTCCTGTCGCCTGGTCAAGGGCAACCACGCGGTCATCTGCAGCCATGGTGAAGATCTTGTTGTCGCCTGCGGAGACGCCGCGTCGGGTGTCAGCGGTTCCGTATGCGGTCGGCTCCCATTTCCACACGGATTCACCGGTCTTGCCGTGTACAGCGATGACGCCACCGCTCGGAGTGTCGAGGTAGATGATGCCGCCGACAACGATCGGTGTGGTCTGCTGACCCACATCGTCAGAGGCAGGCGCGACCCCCGAGACGTGGGTTCGCCAGGCGGGCCCCATCTTGTCGAGGTTACGCTTGTTGATCTTGGTAAGTGCCGAGTAGTGCTGGTTTCCCAGGTTGCCTCCGACGGTCGGCATATCCGCGCCGGTTGGCTCGAGGCCCGTGAGCCCGGCGGGAGGCACCGGCGTGGCTGAATTGGTGCCGTAGGCCGGTGAGACCGCCACTGTCACCACCACCACTGCTCCGAGGCTGAGCGCTGCCAGCCTCCTGGACAGATGTTTACGCATCCTGAACTCCTTGATCGTCTTTGACCGATCACGGGCGTGCGATGCTCGCCCGCGTTGAGATGAGTCGGGCGTCCCGCTGAATTCCCAAAACCCGCTGGCCCCCCGGCGCCTCGCACACTAACGGCGGGTGCTGCCTGGCAGCAATGGCGCGACCCACCGAGTGGCACAGCCAACTTTTGCGCTCGTGCTGTTGCGCCAAAAGGGAATGGCTTCGCGCGGATTCACTGGGGGCACTCGAACCGCTTGACAAGCCGTGCCCGAAGCGTACGGTGAGCATATGAACAAGGCATGGGGTCCGGTTCGGAGGTTCGGCGCAGATGACGCTCCTCCCGTGAGCGAAAAACACGACGTCTCAAGCGAGGAGCTACCGGGGCCAGGATCTGGTCCGGTTCCGAGCCGTCGGGAAACCTGGGTCGTGCCCGGGTTTATCACCCCGCCGCACGGTCGCGTTTATCCACGAGCGTATGACTCACGCGGGAGCGACTTCTAACGCACGCGGATCGGCATGAGCTGATGGCAGACTAACCGGGTGATCGCAACTCTGAACCTGCCAACCACGCTGGACGCACGGACGACGCGAGTGCGTCTCCGTCGGGCGACAGCCGATGACCTTCCCGCCCTGATGAAGTTGCTCTCCGATGACCCGATCAGCGCGTCAAGGGGTGATCGGGCTGCCGAGGCTGACATCGCAGCGTACGAAGCAGCGCTGGCAGAGATTGTGAGCGACACGTCGAACGAGATCGTCATCGCGGACGATGGCAACGACGGAGTACTCGCCACCATGCAGCTCACCCGGATCCCGGGTATGGCCAGACGCGGAACGACCCGACTACTCGTCGAAGCGGTTCGCGTCTCACGCGCGCACCGGTCCGGTGGCATCGGCGGTGCCATGATGCGGTGGGTAATGGACGTCGCAGCGCCGACGACGGGAGCGGGGTTGGTTCAACTGACCTCAGACGAGGCCCGGACGGATGCGCACCGCTTTTACGAGCGCCTCGGTTTCGCGGGCTCCCACCGCGGCTTCAAATACCAGGTCGAATGAGGCCCGCGGGGAACAAACCCGGAACCATCCACGGGCGCTCGGAGAACGGTTCGCACCCCGACCGCGTACGCTTGGGCTGCAGCCGCGTTCCTCGCGGTGGATAAGAAACGAGACCATGGATACGATCGCGCTTCGGCGTTTCGTCGTCGCTGCCGAAGAACTTCACTTCGCGCACGCCGCTAAACACCTCAACATTCCACGGTCGTCCCTGCTTGCGTCCGTCCGAGAGCTGGAGAGCGAACTCGGCACGCCGCTGTTCGACATGAACGCCTCAACGACGACCCTGACCCCGGCGGGCCAGGCTCTTCTTGCTGACGAGCAACGCAAGCAGGCTGCGACGGCCGCGTCGGTTCAGAACAAGCCGCAGCCAGCAGGGGGCAAGGCAAAGGCAAACAAGGGCAAGGGCCGCGCACCGGCTGTGAAGGGCCAGCCCCGCCCGGGCAAACGGCGTCAGTCCCGCTAACAGGGTGTCCATCTAGGCTGAGGTCATGACCCCATCGGACACGACCCGGCCCGTCCGCCGAACGTCAGTCGGCGCGATAGTTGCCCAGATACTTCTGGGTGTTTTTCTGCTCACCGCGGGCGTCGGACACCTGACCGTCGCACGAGACGCCTTCCAGGCGCAGGTGCCCACGTGGCTGCCGATCGATGTCGACGTCGTGGTGGTCGCATCCGGGATAGTGGAAATCGTGCTGGGACTGGCCCTGCTCGTACTGTGGCGCTGGAGAGTGCCCGTTGGCTGGATCGTTGCGGCGTTCTTCGTCGCTATTTTTCCGGGCAACATCTCGCAGTTCACGACAGGTACTGATTCGTTCGGGCTCAATGATGACCTGAGCCGCGGAATCCGCCTGCTGTTCCAGCCGTTGCTCGTACTCTGGGCCCTCTGGTCGACGGGGGCGTGGCGCGCGTGGCGGAACCGTCGCGATGAAGCGAAGCGGGATGTAGTTTCCGTCTGACCCGCTCCATCGCTTCTCACCGCCCTGAGCACTCGAATCTCGACGGCGAGTACCCTCGAGTTCATGATCATCGACGTGCCCACCTCGCTCGGACCCGGGCGGCTCACGGTCAGCACGGCCGCCGATCCTCGAGCTGTTGTGTGGCTTGGTCACGGCGCCGGGGGCGGGATTGACGCCCTTGATCTTGCCGCTCTGGCGGAGCAGCTGCCAGCACACGGGTTCACCGTCGCTCGATACGAACAGCCGTGGCGAGTGGCCGGGAAGAAGATCGCTCCGCGCCCGGCGACACTTGATGTTGCGTGGCGGGAGACTTTGCCGGCCGTCGCTGACCTCGCGAATGGTCTACCGCTGGTTGTGGGTGGTCGAAGCGCAGGCGCACGGGTCGCCTGCCGGACGGCAGATGATCTGGGAGCCGCGGCAGCGGTCTGCCTGGCCTTCCCTCTGCACCCTCCGGGGAAACCTGAGGCGACGCGGCTGCCGGAACTGCTGGCTCCGAGCATTCCGACCCTTGTACTTCAGGGAGACAGGGACACTTTCGGAACGGCGGGTGACATCTCACGTGAACTCGGCGATCGGGCGTCCGTTCGGGTGATTGCAATCGCAGGTGCTGACCACAGCATGAAGGTGTTGGCGTCATCGCCTCTGAAGGCGAGGGACGTGGCCGCGCTGGTGACAGCATCCGTTGTCGAATTCTTGGATGATGTGCTGGCCTGACGCTTGAGCAGTCGCCGAAGGACGTGATGAAGCGGATCGGCCCGGCTATCGATAGCCTGAGTGGCATGGCCTCCAGAACGCTGGCGCGAGGCGCCAACGCGAACTCGCCCGTCGCCGTGCTTCTTCCCGGTACCGGATACACGATTCACGCGCCGTTGCTGTACTGGAGCGGGAAGCTTCTCGCTGAGCGCGGGTGGCATGTGCAGGGCGTTGAGTGGGAAGTGGATGCCGCTGCCGGCCCTGTTTCTTTCGTCGAAGAGGCCGTGACCGCGGCGTTCGAAGACGCACCGGGCACGTCACGGCGACTCATTGTTGCTAAGTCGTTCGGATGCTTTGCGCTGCCGTGGGCTCAGCGAGAAGGCGTTGCTGGGATTTGGCTCACGCCGGTGCTCACCAGCGACGATGTGACGGCCGCGCTTCGCAACGCGTCCTCGTCACATCTTGCAATCGGGGGAAACGCCGATGAGATGTGGCTGCCGGATGCTGTCGCCGGAACCCGTGCCCGGGTTGTGAACGTCATCGACGCGGATCATTCGCTTACGGTGAAGAACGACTGGCGAGCGTCGCTCAGCGCCCAGTCGCGCGTTTTCGACGCGGTCTCGACACACCTCGACGAGCTCGCGTTCTAAACTCGGCCCGCCAATCGCGTTACTTTCGCCTGGCGGCGGCCTTCGCGACGCGTTTCGTTTCTCGCACCTTGGCGAGGGAGTCAGAATCGACAATATCGGCGACCGAGCGGTGGCTTCCCGGCTCGCCGTATGCACCCGCAGCTTCCCGCCAGCCATCGCCATCGAATCCGTATTGCTTACCGAGAAGCGCGACGAAGATCTTCGCCTTCTGGTCGCCAAAACCGGGGAGCGCCTTGAGGCGACGGAACACTTCGGCGCCGGTTGGCTCATCTTTCGTCCAGAGCGATGAGGCGTCACCGCTCCAGTCGTCAACGATAGCCTGGCACAGTGCCTGGACGCGGCCGGCCATGTTCGCCGGGTAGCGATGGACCGCTGGAGGTGTCCGGAACAGCTCCGTGAATGCCTCGGAATCTGCGTCCGCAATGGAGTGCGCGTCGAACGAACCCAGGCGGTCGCTGATTTTGAGCGGACCAGCGAATGCCGACTCCATGGGAACCTGCTGGTCGAGGAGCATTCCGATCAGCAGAGCGAGCGGGTCGTTCGAAAGGAGGGCGTCGGCGTTAGGGTCGCCGGTGATGTTCAGGGTGCCGGTCATGGAACTATCCTCTCAGCCGCCCCGGGCTGCTGCCATCATTCGACCGAGGATATGGCGGCGTCTTTGCAGCATCGATGCCGATGTCAGAGGTGGGTGGTGTACTGAAGTCATGAACGAAGCAGTTCGACACTCCGGGTTCCGCACCTTTGCGGGCGCCGCGCCGTGCCGCTGCTGCCTGGGTGTTGCTGCTGGTTCGGTGTTCGGTGGTGACCGGGTGTTATGACTCTCGCGGTGAGTGATCTTCTCCCGGCCGTAGGGTCGGAGGGAGAGGCTGCGCTCACCGGACTGTTGCAGCACGTTGGTGACGTTCTCACTGTTCTGGATTTGGATCATCTGGACCGGTTGAGTGGGGACCAGTTGTTGACGCAGATGAGTCAGGTTGCTCATGTGCTGCGCGGCAGTGAAGCCGCGCTCGCGGCGATGAGCGCGGAAGTGGCGGTGCGGTCCGACCCGGTCCGGGGTGGGGAGGGCCTTGCCGCGAAGCACACCTATCAGCGTCCGTCTCAGCTGATCGAGGTGATCACCGGGCTGTCGTCCGCGACAGCGGGCCGGTTGATCCGGGTCGGGCAACGCACCACCCAACGCGTCAGCGACGCCGGACTGCCGCTGCCGCCCCTGTTCCCGGCCGTCAGCAAAGCGTTGCATGAGGGTTTGATCGGAGTGGACGCGGCGGAGAACATCACCCGTGAACTCTCTCTCGCCGCACCCCGAGCCGAGGTGGAGCACCTCGCGATCGCGGAAACCGCGCTCGTGGAACAGGCCACCGGCGCAGGATGGCGTGACGGCCTGCCCCTCTCAGCGGACCTGATCGCGATACAGGCACGGCAGTGGCGGGAACGACTCGACGAAGACGGCATCGAACCCCGCACCGAGAAAGCATTCCAAAAACGCGACTTCTGGATCTCCCGCACCACCACCCCCGACGGACTGGTGAAGTTCGGCGGCCAGGTCACCGTCGACGTCGGAGGCAAACTACACGCCCTACTCGACGCGATCCTCAGCCCCCGAACCGACGACCGCTACCAGCCCACCGACACGGACACCGACCCTGTCGGGCCCGCAGCCGACGGCGCCGGCCCGGCAGGTCCCGCCGTTGAGGGTGCCGTAGATGTGGGCGAAGAGGTCCAGTCCCGGGACCGCCGCACGGCCGGGCAGAAGCGAGCGGACGTGTTCGCGGCGATGATCGACGCTCTCGCCCGCTCCGACGACGTGCCGACCGTGACCGGAGCATCGCCCACCGTTGTGGTGACCGTGACCGCTGACGTTCTGGAACGACAAAAAGGCACCGGACAGATTGTCGGCATCAACACCCCGGTGGCGTACTCCACCATCAAACAAATCCTCTCCGACGCCGATATCGTCCCCATCTTTTTGGACCCCGACGGCGCGATCGTTGCCCTCGGCAACACCCAGCGAGGCTTCAACCGCACCCAGCGCATGGGCATGATCGCCAGGGACGGCCCGACCTGCTCCATGCCCGACTGCCAGATCCCGGCCACCGGTTGTGAAGCGCACCACGTCATCGAGTACAGCGAAGGCGGCCCCACCCACATCGACAACGGTGCACTGTTCTGCTGGTACCACCACCGCGCGATCCAAACCGGTGCATTCACCGTCGAAATGGTCAACAAAAAACCCAAGGTCACCATCGCCGAATGGCTCCGCCGCAAACCCTACTTCCAATGACGAGAATGGCCCCGTGGCGCCAATCGTTCAATGACGAGAACGGCCCCGTGGCGCCAATCCTTCGGTTCTCTTTTGGTCGCCAGACTCTCTCGATAGCCATGGAAGTACGGCGCCGATCCAGTTCAGTCGCGGATCGAAGGCCGCCCTTTGTCCCCTCCGACTTCGAACTCACCCAACCACTTGGCGAGAATGCTCTGCAGCTGAGAGCGCTCGTCCCGATCTAGAGCAGCCAGCAATCTATGCTCGTTCGCGATGTGCTCCGTGAACGCCTCATCGATGAGCCGTCGACCCGGCACTGTGAGTGCAACAACTCGCCCTCGGCCGTCAAGGTCGCTCTGGCGCCTCGTCACAAGACCAGCGTCAACAAGCCGATCGACTCTCTTTGTCATGGCCCCCGTCGTCACCATCGTGAACTGCGCCAGCTCCCCGGGCGTTCTCTCAAACGGCTCGCCAGCCCGCCGCAGGGTCGCAAGAACATCAAAATCTCCCTCGCCCAAGCCGTGCGCCCGATACACGGAAACTAACTCGTCAGTGAGGAATCCACCGAGCCGATGGAGCCGGCCGATTATCCCCTGCGGCGACACATCCAGATCGGGACGTTCGCGCCGCCACTCACTTTGGATTTCGGCGACGTGGTCCGATGGCTCATTCATGCCTTCATTATATCTTCCAAGTAAGATATAATGTCTTCCATGGAAGGTAATCTGCGGTGGGTCGCTGTGACGGCGATCGCACCAGTGGCGTGGGGGTCAGCATACTTCGTCACCCAGCACCTGCTGCCAGCTGAATCGCCGCTATTCGGTGCGGTCTACCGCGCGTTGCCTGCGGGCATACTGCTGCTTCTAATTACCCGATCTAGACCGCGAGGCTCGTGGTGGTGGAAGTCAGCTGTACTTGGCACTCTCAATGTCGGCACGTTTTTTGCCTTGGTCTACGTTTCGGCCCAATTACTTCCCTCGAGCGTCGCATCCACCCTCATGGCCCTGTCCCCCGCCGTCATGATGCTGCTTGCCTGGCCAATGCTCGCCGATCGGCCGCGAGCGTTGACTCTGGTCGGTGCCGCAATCGGAATCGGTGGAGTGTTCCTCCTACTCGGCGCCGCCGGAGGCACTGCTGATCTCGCCGGCGTCCTGGCCTCCCTGGCCGCCATGACGCTGTCTTCCTTCGGCTTCATCCTCACCAAGAGGTGGAATGACGGCGGTAAGGTCCTCCCCCTCACCGCATGGCAGCTCGTCGCGGGTGGGCTCGTCATCCTGCCGCTCGCGATCATCGTGGAGGGTGCACCTCCTGCGCTCGATCCCCCAGCCATCCTCGGCTTCGCGTACCTGACCCTCATCGCAACGGCAGCGGCGTACGTTGCGTGGTTCACAGGTCTCCGACACTTGACCGCCGGAACAGTTGGTCTCATCGGCCTTCTAAACCCAGTTACCGGAGTACTTCTGGGCACCGCCATCGGCGGAGAAGCATTCGGCATTCCTCAGCTGATCGGAATGGTTCTGGTACTGATCGGCATACTGCTCGGTCAACCAGCCGAATCGCGCCGACGCAGACAATCACTATTCGAAGGAACGTCATCGGCTCGGTGCCGAAAGAGAACTCCTGAGCGGCTCTCGTCGATCACGACTAACCGTGCAACGCGATCTTCTCGCTGAGCCAACGCTTGTGCAGGAGCCACGGGTCATCAACTCCCGCAGCTACCACCCGGATGTGCCGCAGCAGCGCATCGTGCACCTGGAACCACTCACTCGAGTCGAGACGATGACTGGCAAATTGCGCATGCCTCCGCCGCTCGAGCTTGCGCCCTCCGAGCTCGAACCCGAGCAGTTCGTCATGGACGATACTGCCCAACCGGCTTTTCGGGTTTGAGGACGTGCCGATCTTGATGCGGTCATCGAACCGAAGGTAATAGACGACGTCCACTCGAGCGCGGACGACCCCACTGTCTGGAATCTCGCCGACCTTCCATTCGCAGACAGCGCACAACCATCCGGACGGGTATCGAACACCGAGTCTCGATCCGCAAGCCAGGCAGGGCGACTCAAGCGTGTCGGTAACACCAACGTCGCGTGACACCCACTCGTGAGCCACAAGCAGGTGGTGACGGCACAAATTCACCGGGGTGTGTGCCTCAACGGGAAGCCCGCAGACGCGGGCCGAAGAAACCTCAACACCACAGCGCGTGGTTCGATCGGCAGCGTCACTCACCTGGCTACCGCTATTCGTGCACACATAGGCCAACGGTACCTCCGGCCGCCGACGCCGCAGTCACCACCCAGCAAATTCTCGCTACGTCGCTCGAACGACGAGCTCGCCCGCTCGAGTTCCGTCTGCACCGAATTCGATCTTGCGGTTGGCGACCTTGTCGCTGAAAAAGCGGTCGTGACTGACCACAACAACGGCCCCCGGGAAATGGACGAGCGCGCGTTCCATCACCTGGGTACTTGCAAGGTCCAGGTGGTTGGTCGGCTCATCAAGAATCAGCACAGAGGCCCCAGACAACAGACACTGTGCCATGGCTACGCGAGCCCGCTGCCCTCCGGAGAGGTTCCCAATGCGCTGCTTGAGGTCAGCCTCCGAGAATTGGAACATCGCCAGGAACCGTGCAACAGACTTGCGTGTCGCCGCGAACGCGAGGCTACCCGGCGCGGCATTCACCGCGTGAGTGATCGTGTCGTCCAGGTCGAGGTCCGCGAGCATCTGGTTGTACGACACCACGCCGCTCCCCTTGGCCCACGCTGCTTCGCCCGAGTCTGCTTTCTCCTCACCGGTGAGCACGCGCAGCAGCGTCGATTTCCCGCTTCCGTTAGACCCGTGCACAACTATCCGGTTGCCTCGGCGCAGCTCGAAGGTGAGATCCCGGAAGAGCAGCTTGTTCCCGTACGACTTGGACAGCCCGGTCACGCGACACAGCACGTCCTTGACGTGCAACCCGCCATAAATTTCGGTGATGATCTGGTCCACTGGTCGCGGTGCTCGCGATTTTTTGATTCCGGACAGTTTCTTGTCCAGGCCCCGGCTTGCCGCTTTTGCGGCCTCACGGCGGTCCGCGATGCCCTCGGCCTCGAATGCCAGCAACTCCGACTCATGCACGAACTGCGCTTCGAGAGTTTTCAACCGGAACTGCTTCTGCACGACATACTCGGCGAAGTTGCCCGGGTACTCGTGCAGGTGGAAGTTCTCCAGTTCGACGATGCGGGTGACGACCGAGTCCAGGAATTTACGATCGTGCGACACGATGATCGCGGCACCGCGGAAGTCACGGAACCACGCTTCGAGCCACTCAACTCCGGCGACATCAAGGAAGTTCGTTGGTTCATCGAGAAGCAGTACGTCCGGGCGCTCCAGCACGAGCTTGGCGAGCGCCGCGCGGTTGCGCCACCCTCCAGACAGCTGGTCGATAGGGAGCACCCGGTGCGCCTGATCGAATCCGAGCCGTGTCAGCGCTTCGTCGATCCTGCGGGTGTAGTCCCAACCGTCGAGGCGGTCCATCTCTTCGAACAGTTCGCCCTGGCGCGAAATCAACGTGTCCAGGTCGGCACTCGGGTCGGCGGCGATCGCTGCATCGATCGAGGCAAGTTCGGCTTCAACGGCGCGGATGTTGCTGAACACCTCGTCGAGCACCTCGGTGATCGTCGCCGTTCCGTCAAGCTCAGAGAACTGAGAGAAATAACCAAAACGGATGCCATTTTCAAGCGTCAGCGTTCCGGCATCCGGCGAGACTTGACCGAGGATCAGCTTGATCAGAGTCGATTTGCCCGAGCCGTTCCGGCCGATGAGGCCCACGCGATCGCCAGGCTCAAGACGGAAGAATGCCTCTCGAAGCACCTGCACGGAGTCGAAGCGAACGGTGACGTCGTTCAGACGGATGAGGCTCATGCCTGTTGTCCTCTCGGGTGGGATATCGCACAAGGCCCACCCGGCTTTGAACGCATGTGTCCTTCTACCGTAGCCGAGGGTGCTGCGCCCGACGGATGCCACTCTTTCCCTCATGCGCCGTCGATGACACGATGGAGCGAACATTTCACGGCAGCAAGTGTGGAGGCAAGCTCTGTGCACAACATTGAGGTGAAGCCAGCTCACTCGTTCGAGGACATGGCCACGATGCTCGGCCCGAAGAACCCGCAGTCCTCCGTGTGCTGGTGCCTGTCGTGGCGCCTGAGTTCCACGGAGAACCGGAGTCTCGCGGGAACCGATCGAGCGGACGTGGTTCGCCAGCTCGTCGCTCGCGACCATGCACCAGGAGTGCTCGCCTATAGCGATGGACAGGTGGTGGGATGGGCTGGGGTCGCGCCACGGGCGGAGCTGCACCCGATCGAGCGTTCCCGCAGGATCCCGCACATCGACGAGGTACCGGTGTGGTCGCTGTGGTGCATCCGTGTGCGGCCCGGTTTCCGCAAGCAGGGGGTGACCGCCGCCCTCATTGACGGTGCTGTGCGCTACGCACAGCAACAGGGCGCGCCCATTGTGGAGAGCTACCCGGTCGACAATCGCGGGGAACGCGTAGACCAGACAATGGCGTTTGTCGGCACGCGCACGATGTTCGAGCGGGCAGGATTCACCCAGGTCGCCGAAACTCAGTCCGTATCCGGTGGCTTCCCCCGAATAGTCATGCGACGGATGCTCGACTGATACCTCCTAGAGGGAACCTTTCCCGGGGACATGTCAGAGCCATGTGAGATAATTGGAGGAGCCAAGCTCGCGAAGCCAGGCGCTTCCACCCACGTGGAAACGGCTGCTCGCGTGCCCATCCAACCCCGCGGATGTACCGTCTCATCCGCCCGGAATTGGGACGACTGTCTCGGTTCGGGAAAACTCCGGTTTTGCCGAAACCTGACGTTGAGTGTGGCGCTCGTGCGCACCCGGAGGTACATTCCATGCAGTTTTCCGAAGGCCAAACCGTCGTCTACCCACACCACGGCCCAGCCACAATCACCTCGATCTTCTCTCGCACCGTCAAGGGCAACGAGATTGAATACCTCAAGCTTGAGGTCCACGACACGAAACTGTCCGTCAGCGTTCCTGTGGCGAGCGCCGACCAGGTTGGCATCCGCGCGGTTCTCGGCGAGGACGAGATGAAGGCACTCTTCGATGTCCTTCGCGCTCCCACCGTCGACGAAGAAGACAAATGGTCCCGTCGAATGAAAGACAACCAGGAGAAGATCAAGGTCGGCGACATCCTGACCATTGCCAGCGTCGTTCGCGACCTCACCCGTCGCAACGAAGAAAAGGGACTTTCCCTCGCCGAACGTGATCTGTTGCGTCACGCGCAGGGTCCCCTCGTGACTGAGATCGCGCTTTCGCTCGGCATCGAGCATGACGAGGCCGAGGCGGCGCTCCACAACGCCCTGAGCCCAGATTCCGCGACGACTCCGAGCGAGCCGTCGAAGGCGACCGACTCTGGAACAGCGGCTGCTTAAACCAGCGCCACGCACCAACCGGAGCCCGGAGAGCGGGACACGCGACTCCCCGTCAACATTCATGACGGTGTACTCCACTGCGCCCCGGCTCCAGCGTAAGGACGCGCTTCCACGCAACGCGTTTAGCGCATCGAATCACAGAGCCGACGGATTTAGCCCATGAAGACCATGTGAGTCGGCCGATCTTCAATGTCCCGTGTCGCGTCACAATAGCGGCATCCCCAGTAGCGATGCACCTCTGGTGTGTCCTGCTTCATGATCCACTTGTGAAATCGCAGACGGCACCTGAGACGACGGTCCATGTCGACCTCCATTTCATCGTGACAGTGGCCTGCGCCTGCGCCTGCGTTGCCGCGGTGGCATGGCGTCAAGGGCACCGCTTCACAGCAGGCTAGGCATCGTCTGTGATCCGAAGGAACCGGCGTGGCACCTCATGTTTCTCTTGAGCAAGCCAATACAGGTGAGGAGCTACCCTCACGCCCCTTCGCGACGCTGCTCGAGCTCCCGCTGGAGACGCTCGACGCGTGCCTGCTTGTCGTGGAATTCGATCTCTCGCTCGAGGTCGGCGAGCTGCTCTTCGGTGCTTCGAATGGAAGTCGACGTTGTTGCAAACTGGTCGTGCTGAGGCTGGTGTTGGCGGCCCCTGGCCCGAGGTCGCGCCATTGACCGATCGGAGTGCTCAGTCGTGTACTCGCGACCGAGGACAAACCAGAGAATGCTTCCGATGAGCGGAAGGAAGACGACAAGCATCACCCAGACGATCTTCGGAAGATGCTTCACCTGGGTGTCCTGCCGCGTAATGATGTCGATCAAAGCGCCGATCACGAGGACGAAGGACACTGCTGAGATCACGAGATACATGACCGAGAGCATATTGAGCGCACTGTGTTCCGCGCCACACTCTTCTCGGACGTTACGACACTGTGCGGTCGTGCTGACGCCGAGACAGTCAAGGGCGCTGACTCTCAGACCACCTCATCGAGGTAAAGCGCCTGACCGGAGGCTTGAACGAGCCGCGCAGAACGAACACGACGAGGGCAAGCGCCGCACAGACCAACGCCACCCCGAGTGCAAGGACGAAGAATCCAGGCTCCCCCACATCAGCGGTGATTTCCATCGTCAGCAACGAGACAGCGATGAGCGCCGCGGCGACGAGAAGCGCGCCGATCATGATGTCGACGTAGCGGAACGACCCTGCCTTGAGTTTTTGTCGCGTCGCAGAAGGGCTGTCCGACTTCTTGGCGCGGAGGTTAGGGTAAAGCCGTGAGCCCAAAGACGAGCGAGGCAGAAGTTCTGGAGATCGACGGCCGCGAGGTTCGGATCTCGAGTCCAAACAAGCTGGTCTTCCCGGAACCGGGAATCACGAAGCTGGAGTTGGTGAAGTACTACCTCGCTGTGGCAGACGGAGCGCTCCGCGGTGTTGCAGGGCGGCCGATGGTGCTGAAGCGATTCGTGAAGGGCATCGACAACGAGGCCTTTTTCCAGAAGCGCGCACCCGAAAAACGACCCGACTGGATCGAGACCGCCACCCTTCACTACGCCTCGGGCAATTCCGCCGAGGAGGTCGTTGTGCGAGACGCGGCGGCGCTGGCTTGGGTCGTAAATCTCGGCTGTATCGACCTGAACCCACACCCGGTCCGCGCAGACGATCTCGAGCACCCCGATGAGTTGCGCGTTGACCTCGACCCGATGCCCGGCGTCGACTGGAGACAGATTGTGGACGTTGCGATGATCGCGAAAGACGTGCTTTCTGACCACGGCCTTGTCGGCTGGCCGAAAACCTCAGGGTCTCGTGGCATCCACATCTACGCTCGCATCGAGCCGCTTTGGAACTACCGCGAGGTGCGGCTCGCCGCCGAAACCCTCGCTCGGGAGGTGGAACGGCGAGCGCCGGGTTTGGCCACCGCAAAGTGGTGGAAGGAAGAGCGTGGAGAGAGCGTCTTCGTCGATTTCAACCAGAACGCGAAAGACCGAACCGTGGCATCCGCCTATTCCGTGCGCGCACTGCCGGACGCACGGGTGTCGACACCCCTGACCTGGGAGGAAGTGCCCGATTCACGTCCGGAACGGTTCACCGTGCGCTCAGTCATCGACCGTTTCGCGGACCGCGGTGACCCTGCGGAAGGAATGGATGGCGCAGTTGGCAGCCTGACCGGACTGCTGGCACTCGCCGAGGAGCTGGGGCCTGCTGAAAAACCTCCGAAGTCGCCCGATGGGTCAGGCCGACGTGCCTCGACGATGCCACTGGTGGAGATCGCCCGCGCGAAAACGAAGCCCGAGGCACTAGAAGGACTCGAACGCTGGAAGTCCAGGCACTCCGACGTCGTGAAAGTCCTCGAGCCAGCCGATGTGCTGGTGGACGGGATGCGCGGTTCCAGTTCGCTCTGGTACCGGATTCGCGTGAACCTCCAGCACGTCCCCGAGAACGAGCGCCCCATGCAAGAAGCGCTCGAGGTGGATTATGACCCCTGGGCTGGAAAGCACTAGCCAGAGACCTCACCGGTGTCGTGCCTCAGCCGGCGATACCGTCGGGACGAGGCGTTCGCTGTCGCTATGCCATCCGGGCCCGCCGGGCGCATTCCGGCGGGCCCATGAGTTTGATTCGCGGGCCCCGTCACCTAGATGGCGGCGAAGCGGGGTGGCTTCTGCCTGACTCGAAGGCTGCTGCCTATACCGCTAGACACAGGTCGCGGACAGCGGGAAAATTGGCCTGAGGGTCCTCGTGGGGAGGCGCTCATGGACTCGAATTGGGCGACCAGACGACGCGCGCAGCGAATGCGCGTTGTTGCGATGGTCATTCTTTGTCTGGCCGCACTCGCCGGCATTGGTGCATGGGAAGCCTGGGTCCGTAAGGCTTACGGCAATGCGGAGGTCATCGACGTTTCGGTGTTCACCCTTGCGTCGACCGGCGCGGTATTTGTCGGCCCAGACACCACGAAAATTATCTGGAGAAACAATCGACTGGACCAGAAATCGATCGGAGCGGACCCGTGGCAAAGCCCGATCCAAGCGCTCGAGAGCGACCTCACCAGGTTCCCGGCGTGGCGTGATAACCGCGACATTGTGGGAAACCCGGCTTACGACTTGGTTTCTTGGGTGGAGACGGTCGACGAAAAGCGCGGAGACGTTCTTGTCGTGGAAGCGAGCACCGGCCACGTGTTGGCCCGAGCCGCCATTCAGGCGGCCCTGAACCGCACGGTGGTCATCGCCTCCGTGAACCCTGAGACGGTCTACTTCGCTACCCCGGATCCACGAACCGGGTTTCCCGATGTGCCAGGAGACACCATCTGGATCTGGAGGTGGGCGGCAGGGGAAGACCCTGAAAACCTCCAAAGCAGCCGATACTACAACGATGTCAGCGCCGGAACGTGGGCGGTGTATGGCGATGGACTCGAGTTCGAGGACGCGCCAAACCAGACGGTCGCAACGGTGGGCATCACTGACGATTACCCAACGGATTTTGGCAGCTCGATGAGCCCGGACGGTGCGTATTGGTACGGCGCAGGATCCGGCAAAATCATCGAGACGGCAACGGGGAACATGGTGACCATTCCGACCGTGAGCAAACACGACTATGGATGGACGGGAGCCGCTGAGCTGACCGTGACCCAACCATTCTCGGTGTGCTCCGCGCGCACAGGGCAGTGTCATAGCCCTCCGGAAGTGTCTCCAAACGGCGCCTGCGCACGATACGCAATTGTTTGCGGCGCCAATCCCCCCGTGAACTGACACGAATGTTCGCGCTTCTCTTGCGACAGTCTCTCGTTTAGTGAACACTTTTGTGCCAAGGCATCGACGGCACAGCCGCGCATTGGGGCGGCGATGCCGAAGCAGCCGCTCAAGATCAAGTCGCGCGATTCTCCAATGTGAGGTTCCTGAAGCAGCAGTCTCACATTCTCGTTGGAGTGCTGCCGCACACGCCATCGCGACGCCGAGGCATTGATGAAGGAGTTGCACGTGTCAGGTCGCATTCTTATCGATCACTTCACCACGCTTGATGGGGTCGCCCAAGCTCCAGGCGGTCCAAACGAAGACACCGACGGTGAATTCGTATTCGGCGGTTGGCAGGCGCCCCTGCTCGACAACACCGTCGGAGCGCAGGTAGACGTAGGAATTCAGTCGATGGACGCCCTTCTACTTGGGCGGCGTACATACGACATCTTCGCCTCCTATTGGCCGAACCAGCTCGACGGACCTAACGCAGAAATAGCTCGGAAGTTTGACGCCATTCCCAAGTACGTGGCGTCGAGGGGAACGCCGCAACTCGGGTGGCGAGGGTCACACCTTCTCGATAGGGATCTTCACGAAGAGTTGAAAACGCTCCGGGAGAAGCACTCGGATATTCACGTGATCGGCAGCATCAACTTCGCCAGGACCCTCCTCGCTGAAAGCCTTTTCGATCAATTGAACATCTGGGTGTACCCGATCGTCGTGGGCCCGGGCAAGCGGCTGTTCACAGAGGACGGACCACCGGCTTCTCTCGAACTGCTCAGTTCGGAGCCCGCGTCCGAGAAGGGCGCAGTGCTCCTGCGGTACGGCTTGAGGAACGCCATTCCGGCGACAGGTGACATGACCTGAACGGGACAAATGGCCGACGAGTTGACCCGCTCCCCAACGGAGCTTCTGCGCTCGCGACTGGAACCTTTAGCCTGCGAAGCGCCACGACCGGACCGCGCGCGATCCACCGTCTCACGCGAAAGATGCGGGACCGAACCGCCCCAATGCGACGAACAAAGCCATGGAGAAATAGGTCACGTCGAGCAACGCGTGCTTGAACTCGCCGCGCCGGGAGGTAACGAACGTTGCACCGAGCATGATGATCGCCAATCCGATAGCGGCCACCGGCACCAAAACCGGTGCGATATTGAGCACAGCGGGCAGGATGAGGCCAAACGCCCCCACAATCTCGATAGCTCCAAGGGACTTCACGAAGCCAGCGCTGAAGTCGTTCACCCAACCCGCGCCGGGAGCTTCGGCCAGCTTCTTGTATGGAATAAGCACCTTATTCGCCCCTGCCGTCAGAAAGACCGCGGCGAGCAGACCGGCGACAATCCACAACGCAATGTTCATGAGTTTCCTACCTATCGGTTACATCGACCCAATTGGGCCCGTCATTATTTATGACGGCACACGCGCGGAGCAGGTAACACTATGGCGGCATCAGACTCGGACGAATTCATCACGGAAACGTTCCGCGAGCAACGCGGTCGCCTCTATGGGGTGGCCTACCGCTTGCTTGGATCTTCCGCGGACGCCGAGGACGCTGTGCAGGAGGCGTGGCTTCGATTCGCGCGCCAAGACGCATCATCGATCGACAATCTCGGGGGTTGGTTGACGACAGTGGTAGGCAGAGTATGCATCGACATGCTTCGTTCCCGCGCGGCCAGAAAGGAGGTTCCCTTCCAGAACGAAATGCCCGAATTGGCCGTGATAGACGACGCAGAAGGGGCGCCCGAAGACGAGGCACTACTGGCGGACTCGCTCGCGGCCGCAATGCTTGTCGTACTAGACACCCTCAGTCCCGCTGAGCGGCTTTCGTTCGTGTTGCACGACATGTTCGCGGTGCCTTTTGAAGAAATTGGCCCGATCGTCGGTAAATCGACGAACGCGAGCAAGATGCTCGCGAGCCGCGCGCGCCGGAAAGTGCGGGGTGCGCCTCGTCCGGATGGCCAGCGAAGGCAGGAGCGCGCAATAGTCGACGCCTTCCTCGCCGCAGCAAGAAATGGCGACTTCGACGGGCTACTCCGCGTTCTCGATCCGAATGTGACATGGCACACCTACGGCGCACACGGCGTCGACGTCATAACGGGAGCAACCGAAGTCGCCGCCACAGCCCAGCGACGGGCGCGCGCGACCGGAAGAGCGCATCCCGTGCTCGTCAACGGCATGCCCGGCATAGTGGCATGGACGGCGACAGGCAAGCCGGTCGGTGTTCTGGCCTGCACCGTTGTCGCAGGGCGCATTGTTCAGATCGTCTCATCGCGAGACCCGCAACGCCTTGCGAGGATGGATCTGCCCGGATCTCCCGGCTGACGTTGGTGCTCGCTCACGGTGTGCTCAGCGGCCTCGTTGCGCTTGGCGGTTCCGACGCGCCTGCCGGCGAGACCACTCTCAAACTGGAGGGTGTCAGGCTTGCGCTGCTGGGGACGGCAGAACCCGACGTCCTCCACGAGTGGTTCGACAGGCTCTCCAACGGCGGCGTCGTGCTCGATCCTCTCGCTCCGAAGCCATGGGGTGCGTCAGACGGGCAGGTCGTCGACCGTCACGGATTCCACTGGCTCATCGGCTACGAATAGGCGATCACCCGGCCGAACTCATACTTGAAAAGTCCTATATAGGACGATTACAGTACCGCCATGAAGCTGAGATATGCGGTGCTGGGGCTCCTGTCGCTCGAGCCGCACAGTGGGTATGACCTGGGTCGAGCATTCGCGGGATCGGTCGCCCATTTCTGGTACGCCGACCAGTCACAGATCTATCGTCTGCTCGATGATCTGGACGCCGAGGGCGCGATCACAACCGAGGTCGTCCGACAGAACGGTCGCCCTGACCGCCGCGTCCACTCTCTGACCGAGACGGGCAGGCACGAACTCGACGACTGGTTACGCTCACCCCTCGACGTCCAACGCCCGAAGAACGCCTTCCTGGCCCGCCTGTTCTTCGCCGGGTCGCTTGGCCCCGACCACATTCGACGGATTCTCGATGAGGCCGAACAACTCGTGACCGATTCACGCGAACAACTTCGTACGATCGAGCATTCTGCCACCACCCTCGACGAGGTCATTCAGAACGCGACCCTCCAGTTCGGCTTGTCACATGCCGAGACAACCCTCACGTGGATCGCGGAAACCAGAGAAGCGGTGGCGTCGTTCGAGAGAGGAACACCCGATGACTGAATCAAGCATGTCGCGGCTGGAACACGGCCCCAGGCGCGGCGAAACCATCATCATGCTGCACGGCAACAATGCCGGGTCGTGGATGTGGGAACCACAGACAGACCGACTCCCGGACCGCCACGTTCTCACTCCTGACCTGCCGGCTCTCGGCGAGCGCTACCGCGAACCCTGGCCGGGCATGGCGGGAGCGGCCGACGATATCGCCGAAATCATCCGTGAGCACGCACTCGACGGCACCGCACACGTTGTCGGACTGTCGCTCGGCGGGGTTGTTGCGACCCACTTGGCGCACCGGCATCCGGGGCTCGTCCGCAGCTGCATGATCACCGGTGCCCCGCTCGCCGGGCTGACGCGTCTCGAGCGCCTCCTCATCCCCCCTCAGCTGCCCCTGTGGCGGCAGCGCTGGTACTGGCGAGCGCAGGCCATGGCATTCGGCATCCCAGCTGACGCGCGAGACGTCTTCGTCGACTCCGCTGTGCGCGTCGCGCCGGAGACGAACCGTGAAACCTACCGCGAGGTGGCCGCCGGCATCCCGGAAGGACTGATCGCGTATCCAGGTCCGCTCCTCGCGATCGCGGGCGAAAAGGAACAGCGTTCCGTGAGGGATGCCTTCCCGACGTTGCGACGGCGGGCACCCCAGTTGCAGTCGTGGATCGCACCAGGAATGCACCACCCCTGGAACGTTGAGGATCCTGATTTGTTCACCGATGTCATCCGTGAATTCGTGGATACCGGCAGGTGGACGCCGGCCGACCGCCGCCCACAAGCCTCGGACGCCCCCGGCGGCCCGGCCGCCCAGCGGTGACCCGTCAGCCGATCTCCCGCGGCGGGTTATGCATGAACTCGATCCGGATGCCGTTGTCGTCTTCGACGAACGACGCGTATTACCGGTCGGTGAACCGGGGGTACTCTTTCGGGCTACGAAATGACTCCGGCACGAACGGTGTCGCTCAAAGCATGCAGCTCAGGACGGCTTCCTGCAATGCCGAGTCTGAGCACACACACAAGTTCCCTCACGAAGCTGTCCGCTTCCAGGGTGTGACACGTCCTTGCCGACGGGTTCGTTCAGGTAGCTCTCGAGGCTAATGCGGGTGTTTAAACGTTGAAGCGGAACTCCACCACATCGCCATCGGCCATGACGTAGTCCTTGCCCTCCATGCGGGCTTTGCCCTTGGCGCGAGCCTCAGCAACAGAACCTGTCGCGACGATGTCCTCGAACGAGATGACCTCAGCCTTGATGAACCCGCGCTCGAAGTCAGTGTGGATCACACCGGCAGCCTGGGGTGCCTTGGCCCCCTTGGGAATGGTCCACGCGCGCGACTCCTTCGGACCAGCCGTGAGGTAGGTCTGCAGCCCGAGAGTGTCGAAGCCGACACGAGCCAGCTGGTCGAGACCGGACTCGGTCTGACCGGTCGACGCCAGCAGTTCGGCTGCGTCTTCCGGGTCGAGGTCGATGAGCTCCGACTCGAGCTTGGCGTCGAGGAAGATGGCCTTCGCCGGCGCGACCAGGGCAGCCAGTTCAGCGAGCTTCGTCTCGTCCTGCAGCACGTCTTCGTCGACGTTGAAGACGTAGATGAACGGCTTCGACGTGAGCAAACCCAGTTCGCGAATCGGCTCCAGGTCGAGCCCCGAGCTCGAGAGCGGCTTGCCTGTGTTCAGGTACTCCTTCGCGGCGAGCGCAGCGGTCAGCACGCTGGGGTCGAGCTTCTTGCCCTTGACCTCTTTCTCGAACCGAGACTGCGCCTTCTCGAGCGTCTCGAGGTCAGCGAGGATCAGTTCGGTGTTGATGGTCTCCATGTCACCGGCGGGGTTCACCGCACCGTCAACGTGCACCACGTCTTCATCGGAGAATGCGCGAATAACCTGCGCAATGGCATCCGCTTCTCGAATGTTGGCGAGGAACTTGTTGCCGAGCCCCTCCCCCTCACTTGCGCCGCGCACAATGCCGGCGATGTCGACGAACGACACGGCAGCTGGCAGGATGCGTTCGCTGCCGAAGATCTCAGCGAGCACCGCGAGGCGCGAGTCGGGCAGGTTCACCACACCGACGTTCGGTTCGATCGTCGCAAACGGATAGTTTGCCGCGAGAACCGAATTCTTCGTGAGTGCGTTGAAAAGCGTCGACTTGCCGACGTTAGGGAGACCGACGATACCGATAGTTAGAGCCACGAGGGTCTATCGTACCCGGCTCGCCTGCGGAAGCCGTGCGAGCTGCGCGGTCGGGTGCCGCAGTTTGGTGGAAAGACGAGAACGGATGCTCCGGCTTACGCCACGAGCACCTGTGCGGTTCTGCGGGCGGGCCTGCTGGTCAGCCACACTCCCGTGATCACCAGGGCACCCCCAAGAATCTGGATCAGGGTGATCGGAGTGCCGATGGCGAGCGCCATCAGTGCCGTGAAAACCGGCATGAGGTTGAGGTAGATCCCCGCTCGAGCGGCACCGATTTTCCTAACGGAGATGTTCCAGAGCATGAGGCTCAGCACGGAGGGGAAGATGCCGATGTAGAGCACACCCCACCAGCCAGCGCTGTCGAGGGTGACGGGTCCGCCGAGAGCCAGGCTGAGGGGCACGAGGGCGACGGCCGCGATCACCGATTGCAGGGCTGCGCTTGTCACCGGAGTCGTTGTCAGGGTGCGCCCGAGGATCGTATACGCCGTCCAGACGATGACGGCGCCGAGCATGTACAGCCCACCGACGTTGTACTCAGTGGTGAACACCTCAAGGATGTTGCCGTGCGTGAGGACGAGGAGCACTCCGAGCAACGACGTCACCAGGCCCAGGATGCTGGAGCCTCGGAGGCGTTCGCGCACGAGCAGCGCTGCGACGATCGCGATGAGGACCGGGTTCGTGGCTCCGACGAGTGCGGCGTTGAGTGCGGTGGTGTGCGCAAGGGCCTGGTAGCTGAACAGGCAGAAGGCGACCAGGCCGAGGGCAGCCTGCAGCACGTGCATTGGCCATTCGCGGAGGGCGCTCCGCCAGGCCGGTTTCTCCAGGAGGACGGCGAGCACGATCAGCAACGGCGCGGCGATCGCCCAGCGGATCGCGGTGAGCTGGAGGGGACTGATGCCCCCGGCCAGGAGGTGGCCGACGACGTAGTTGCCTGACCAGAACAGGTTCGCCAGCACGAGGAACAGATAGACGCGCCACGAAGCCATTCCTCGATCGTATCGAGGCACGCGAGTCCCCGAAGCCATGTCGGTGGACGCTGTCACACTGTGGGCATGGACCCTCTCGTCATGCTTCTTCTCGGACTGTTCCTCGGCCTGCTTGGCGGTGCGGCCATCGGCTGGCTCGTGCGGTCGCAGTCGACTCGGGCTCTCGGAGCCGAGAACCCCGCGCTTCTCGCGGCCAGGCACGAGGCAGAGCTCACGCGAATCCAGTCGCAGGAGGCCGAGCGCCGGGCGCAGCTGGCCGAACTGCTCGGTCGGGCGGAGACCCGGGCCGACGGGCTGCAGGAACGCATCGATGCGCAGCGCGAGCAGTACCAGGAACTGGTTGAGCGCCACAGGCTCGAGCGCGATGCCGATGCCGAACGTGCCCGCACCGAAAGCCGCGTGCTTCAGGCGCTTGCTCCCGTGCGCGAAAGCCTTTCGGACATGCATCAGAAGGTGGCTGAGCTCGAGTCGCAGCGCAGCCTGCAGCACGGTGAACTGGCGCAACAACTGCGCAGCGCCACCGAGTCAGAAGAGCGCTTGCGCTCGACGGCCGAATCGCTCGCAGCTGCGTTGACCAACAACTCCACACGCGGCGTCTGGGGCGAGACCCAGTTGCGCAGCGTCGTTGAGGCCGCCGGCCTCATCGAGCGGGTGAACTTCGATGTGCAGTCGAGCATTATTTCCGACAGCGGAGCTGGGCGCCCAGACATGGTCGTTTACCTGCCAGGCGGCAAGAGCATCGCCGTTGACGCGAAGGTGCCCTTCAACGCCTACCTCGAGGCCAGCGCGATCCCGCTGACCGCGCCAGAGCCTGAACTCGCACGCCGCGCCCAGTTGATGAAAGACCACGTGAAGGCCGTGCGCGGCCACATCACCACGCTCGGCAGCAAGACCTACTGGGAGGGTCTCGACGCGAGCCCCGAGATGGTCATCGCATTTATTCCGAGCGAGTCCCTCGTGTCGTCAGCACTCGAGGCTGACCCGACCATCATGGAGTTTGCCTTCAGCAAGCGGGTCGCGCTCTCCTCCCCCGTGACGCTCTGGTCGGTGCTGAAGACCGTTGCGTTCAGCTGGCAGCAGGACGTCGTTACGCAAGAGGCGAAAACGCTGTTCGACCTCAGCCGCGAACTGTACGGCCGGCTAGCGACAATGGCCGGGCACATCGACAAGCTTGGTCGCTCGGTGAAGGCGACGGTGAACGACTACAACCGTTTTGTCGGTTCGCTCGAGCGACAGGTGTTGCCGTCTGCACGCAAGCTGAATGTGCTCGATGAGTCGAAGACGATTCCGCCGTTGACCGAGATCGACGACGCTGCTCGCGATCTCAGTGCGTTCGAACTGCGTGGCGAACTCGAGCGGGCCGGCATTGCCCCAGAAATCCGAGAGCGTGCAGCGGCCGAACCAGTGACGCGGGCATCCGAGGATGGTAGTTCGGCTTAAGCGGCTTCCCGAGCAGCGGAAAAGCCGGTCACCTTCGAGGTTGACCGGCTTTTCGCGGTGATGGGCTTCGGGCCGGGTTATTCTTCAAGCCACTTCGCGGCGAGGTGATCTGCAGTGATGCGGCGGATCGTGCCGGACTTTGAGCGGAGCACGACGCTGCTGGTTCGGATGATCGGTCCCATTCGCCGCACACCATCGACGAGCCCGCCGTCGGTGACGCCGGTGGCCACAAAGAACGTGTTGTCGCTGTTCACAAGTTCGTGGGACTCGTAGACGTAGTCCATTTTCAGCCCGGCGTCGATCCCCTTCTGGCGCTCCACGTCGTCCTTCGGCGCCATGATTCCCTGAATCAGTCCGCCAATTGCTTTCACGGCACAGGCCGTGACGATCCCTTCGGGGCTGCCGCCAATGCCTGCGCACATGTCGATGCGGGTCTCGTAGCGGGCAGCGTTGATGCCGCCAGCGACATCACCGTCGAGCATCAGACGGGTTCCGGCGCCTGCGGCGCGGATCTCCTCGATCAGCTGCGCGTGGCGGGGCCGGTCGAGAACGGCGACGGTGATGTCGCCGACCTCTTTGCCTTTAGCCTTCGCCAGTGCACGAATGTTCTCGCCGATGGGCTTTCGGATGTCGACGACACCGATGCCCTCTGGTCCAGTGACGATCTTGTCCATGTAGAACACACTCGATGCATCGAGCATGGTGCCCCGGTCAGAGACCGCGATCACCGAGAGCGCGTTCTGCCGACCGGCAGCGGTCAGGCTCGTTCCGTCGATCGGGTCGACCGCGATGTCGCACGCGGGGCCACGGCCGTTTCCGACGTGCTCCCCGTTGAAGAGCATGGGCGCCTCGTCCTTCTCGCCCTCGCCGATGACGACGACCCCGTCGAAGTTCACGGTGCCGAGGAAGGCGCGCATCGCGTCGACCGCCGCGCCGTCAGCGGCGAGTTTGTCCCCTCGACCGATGTACGGGACGGCCCGAATGGCCGCAGCCTCTGTGGCTCGAACCAGCTCGAGGGCGAGGTTCCTGTCGGGGTGAAGAAAGAGAGAAGCGGTGTCTGTACTGGTCACGATGGTCCTTTATCGAAAACTTCGGCGGTTGCGATGGCGGGCTCGCGCTGACCCTTCCACCCTATCCGCGCAGGTCCGGCGGGGCACGTCCGGAACTCCGGACAGCGCAAATTTGCACACCCGGCCTCACCCAAAAGCGAGGCGACCTCGACAACTGCCCCGAGGCATCCGTTCATTAATCGCCCACCTCGAACGCAGGTGCCCGGCTGTTCCGACGAGTATCGTGCAGCTACTCCGCCATCCGCTTGACGAGAATCAAGGGGCGAATTCCAGCGCCGATGATCCACGATGTTGTCACGACCACACCCGCATCACGATGGATGCCACGGAGGACACCTTCGGTGCCGACGCGGCAGTCGGTGATCGCTGTGAGGAACAGCCATGAGTCGCGACTGCACAGTTCGGGAAGGGTGAGCACGCGACCCGTGTCAAGGCCCGCGCTACGGAGTCTGGCTGCCTCACGGCGCCCCTGTGGAGCGAGCCTTGCCTGCATCGAACCGCCGAGCGCGCGAACCGCTGCCGCGGTCAGGATGCCCTCGGGCGCCCCGCCGATCCCAACGAGGAGGTCGATGTCGGTCCCCGGTCGCGCGGCCCTCAGGCACCGTTCGACGTCGCCGTCGGCGAAGCTGTCGACCCGTGCGCCAGCAGCCTGCGCGTCCGCGACATAACGAGCGTTCCTGGGTCGATCCTGAACGGCGACCACAAGATCGCTGACGGGCTTGCCGAGCGCGCCGGCCAGCTCGTGAAGATTGTCGGCGAGCGGCGCATCCAGTGAAAGTTTGGCGCCGGCCGCACCGGTGACCAGCTTCTCCATGTAGTGAGCCGGTCCGATGTCGAAGAGCGCGCCGCGTTCTGCGACAGCGAGAACCGCGACCGAACCGGGCAGGTTCTCAGCTGCAAGCCGGGTCCCGTCGACCGGATCGACAGCGATGTCGATACTCGGACCGTTGCCGGTCCCGAACTTTTCGCCGATGTGCAGCATCGGCGCTTCGTCCTTCTCACCTTCACCAACGAGCACCAGCCCGTCGACGTCAAGACCGGAGAGCGCATCCCGCAGCGCCGCAACGGCAGCCTGGTCCACCTCGTGTTTTTGCCCGGATCCAAGCAGGTCAATGGTGGCAAGCGCAGCGTGCACGGTCGCCAAATGGAACCCCGACACGACGTCCTCTGACAGCAGCCGGTCCTGCGCTCGAATCTCTTCACTCATGCGACCATCCTGCCGTGTCTGCCGCGACCGCTTCTCCCGTCAGTAAGCTAGCGACGAAGACAACCCCTCTCTCAAGGAGCAGTTATGCCCGTCGCAACCCCAGAGCAGTACGCCGAGATGCTCGACACCGCCAAGGCCAAAGGCTTCGCCTTTCCCGCCTTCAACGTCTCGAGCTCACAGACCATCAACGCCGTACTGCAGGGCCTGACCGAAGCCGGATCCGACGGCATCATCCAGGTCACCACAGGTGGAGCGGACTATTTCGCCGGCCACACCGTCAAGAACCGCGCAGCCGGCGCG
Source organism: Mycetocola zhadangensis (assembly GCF_003668565.1). Taxonomy (GTDB): domain Bacteria; phylum Actinomycetota; class Actinomycetes; order Actinomycetales; family Microbacteriaceae; genus Mycetocola_A; species Mycetocola_A zhadangensis. Next base: position 411,413 of record NZ_RCWJ01000001.1, on the reverse strand, counting down.
ATCGCGTTCGCGAAGTTCGCCACCGAGGTCGCCAAGAACTACCCGATCACCGTTGCCCTGCACACCGACCACTGCCCGAAGAACGCACTGGACAGCTTTGTTCTGCCGCTCATCGCCGCGTCGGAAGAAGAAGTGAAGGCCGGTCGCAACCCGCTCTTCCAGTCGCACATGTGGGACGGCTCCGCTGTTCCGCTCGACGAGAACCTCGACATCGCTCAGGACATGATCAAGCGCACCCGCGCGATCAACGCCATCCTTGAGGTCGAGATCGGCGTCGTCGGCGGCGAAGAAGACGGTGTCAGCCACGACATCAACGAGCACCTCTACACCACGCTCGATGATGCCATCGCCACGGTTGAGGCCCTCGGCCTCGGCGACCAAGGTCGCTACATGGCCGCGCTGACCTTCGGCAACGTTCACGGCGTTTACAAGCCGGGCAATGTCAAGCTCAAGCCTGAGCTGCTCAAGGAGATTCAGGACGGCCTGGCTGCCAAGTACGGCACCGCAGCGAAGCCGCTCGACCTCGTCTTCCACGGCGGATCCGGATCGACCGACGCCGAGATCGCTGAGGCGGTTGCCAACGGTGTTATCAAGATGAACATCGACACAGACACGCAGTACGCGTTCACTCGCTCGATCGCCGACTACATGCTGAAGAACTACGACAGCGTGTTCAAGATCGACGGTGAAGTCGGCAACAAGAAGATCTACGACCCGCGCGCCTGGGGCAAGGTCGCCGAAAGCGCACTCGCTGCCCGCGTCGGCGAGTCGACCCGCCAGCTCGGTTCGGCAGGGAACGCTATCCGCTAACCCTTTGCACAAAGACGGATGCCCCGACCATCTTGGTCGGGGCATCCGTCTTCTCACGAGACACTGACGTTATCCGCCTGAGCTCATCCTGTTGACGTATTCGGTGAACGCCGGGTCGACGGTCATTGCGACGGTGATCGCCCCAAAGACGACAATGTTCGCGACCACTCCGAAGACAACGGGAATCCACCAGGCCCGTTTTCCCTTGCGCAGAGCGCGGGTCGAGAGCCAGGCAGCGACGATCCACAGGACGATCTCGGTGACCAGGGCACCAACGCCAAGCGAATGTGCGAGCCCGTCAGACGTGTACTCGCCAACGTCCAGTTGAGCGAACGCTGAGGTGATGGCCGGAGGCAGGTTCGTGAGCGCCGGAATGGTCATCAGAACAGTGATCAGGCCAATGCCAAGCAGCGCTATAGTCGCGAACCGGTCACCCGCCGACGGTTTTGACGCCCCGGCTGCGGGAGCGCTCGTGTGTGGAGTGCCCTGCACAGAGATGTGGCTCGTCGGAGACACGTGCGATTCGACCGGGATGGATTCGTGATCATCCAACGGGACCTTGATGGCGTCCCGCTGCTGATCGGGGGTGGCGTATTCGCCGAACTGCGGCCGTTGCCGCTCGTTCTCGGCCATCAGCGAGTGCGCCCTCCCAAGGCGCGCTCCTCGCGGGCACCCTTAAGGTTCGTCCGAAGCTCCTTCGGCAGCGAGAACATGAGGTCCTCCTGTGCCGTCTTCACTTCCTCGACGTCCCGGTAGCCCGCACCAGAGAGGTCAGCGAGCACCTCATCGACGAGCACCTCGGGAACCGACGCGCCACTGGTGACGCCGACCGTCTCCACACCGTCGAGCCACTCCTGGCGGATCTCGCTGGCGTAGTCCACCCGGTAGGCGGCCTTGGCGCCGTACTCGAGCGCGACCTCGACGAGTCGCACGGAGTTTGACGAGTTCGCCGAACCGACAACGATCACGAGGTCGGCGTTCTCCGCGACCTTCTTGATCGCCACCTGGCGGTTCTGGGTTGCGTAACAAATGTCGTCGCTAGGCGGATCCTGCAGGTTGGGGAACCGGGCGCGAAGACGTCGAACGGTCTCCATGGTCTCGTCGACGCTGAGCGTGGTCTGTGAGAGCCAGACAACCTTGTTCGGGTCGCGCACAACGACGGTGTCTGCTTCATCGGGGCTGCCAACGAGGGTGGTGTGCTCGGGTGCCTCACCCGCGGTGCCCTCGACCTCTTCGTGTCCTTCGTGGCCGATGAGCAGGATTTCGAAATCATCTCGCGCGAATCGCACGGCTTCCCTGTGCACCTTTGTGACGAGAGGGCACGTCGCGTCGATCGCCTGCAGGCCGCGATCGGCTGCCGCGTTGACAACGGCTGGCGACACACCGTGTGCGCTGAAAACTATGTGAGCTCCCTCCGGGACCTCGTCGACTTCCTCGACGAAAATCGCACCCTGCTCCTCAAGCGTCGAGACAACGTGCACGTTGTGAACAATCTGCTTGCGCACGTAGACCGGAGCACCGTAGTGCTCGAGTGCTTTCTCAACGGCGATGACCGCACGGTCAACACCGGCGCAGTAGCCACGGGGTGCGGCGAGCAGGACCCTCTTGTGTCCGACGACCGGGGTATCCTTGAGCCTCGAACGCACGCCGGGAATCCTCGGCATGGGCAGGCTGACAGTAACGTTACTCACGCGTCAATGATATGCCGCCCCCACTGTGCACAGGCTGGACGAAGCTGAGGGAGCGAACGAATGGCGACGGAACCGGCAACGGCAGAAAAACCGTGGCCGGTCGGGCTCCTCAGCTCGAAGATCCGGGAGTACATCGACAGGCTCGGAACCGTCTGGGTCGAGGGCGAGATCACCCAGTGGGGGCTCTCCGGCGGCAACGTCTACGGCAAGCTCAAAGACGTCGACGGCGATGCAACAGTGAGCTTCACCATCTGGTCGTCCGTGAAGGCCAAGATCCCCGACGACCTCAAGCACGGTGACAGAGTCATCGCCCTCGTGAAACCCAACTACTGGGTCAAGGGCGGCAGCCTGACCATGCAGGTATTCCAGATGAAGCATGTGGGCCTCGGCGATATGCTCGAGCGGCTCGAGCGACTGCGGCGCCAGCTCGCCGCGGAGGGGCTCTTCGATCCGGCACGCAAGAAACGCCTCCCGTTCCTCCCCCACTGCATCGGTCTGATCACCGGTAAAGACTCCGACGCTGAAAAAGACGTGCTGCGCAACGCCCAATTGCGCTGGCCCGCTGTCGACTTCCGAGTCATCCACGCCGCGGTTCAAGGCGACCGGACCGTACCCGAAGTCATCTCGGCACTCCGGACCCTCGACGCCGACCCGCGTGTCGACGTCATCATCGTCGCTCGAGGTGGGGGCGATTTCCAGAACCTCCTGGGCTTCAGCGACGAGCGCGTCGTCCGGGCCGTCGCCGAGTGCTCCACCCCCCTGGTCAGCGCGATCGGTCACGAAGCCGATCGCCCGCTCATCGACGAGGTCGCCGATCTTCGGGCATCAACGCCAACGGATGCCGCGAAGCGCGTCGTTCCGGACGTCACCGAAGAACTGTCCCGGGTTCAGCAAGCCCGCACCAGACTCACCATGAGGCTCACCGGTTTCCTCAGTAACGAGACGGCGCGGCTCGCGTCGGTCCGCTCGCGCCCGGCCCTCGCCTCCTCATCGTGGATCGTCGACTCCAGGTCGCAGGAGCTCACGAGGTACGTCGCGCGCGGAGCCGAACTCGTCGAACGCGCCATCGATCACGAGTTGCGCACAACAGCGGAGCTCAGGGCCCACGTCAGGGCACTGTCGCCACAACGCACGCTGGATCGCGGATACGCGATCGCCCAGGGGCCGGACGGTCACGTCCTCCGCTCAGCGGCAGACGCCCCGCAGGGAACGATGCTCCGGCTCACGCTCGCCGAGGGCGCCCTCGCGGCCTCCAGCGAGGGTCCTCTCGCCGGGAAACTGTAATCTCGCCCGCCGATAGGATGGATTCATGCCAGAAAACCCCGAGGTCTCCAGCCTCAGCTACGAGCAGGCGCGCGACGAATTGATGCGCGTCGTTGCCGAACTCGAACAGGGTGCATCGACTCTCGAACAGTCTCTTGCCCTGTGGGAGCGGGGCGAAGCACTGGCACAGCGTTGCGAGGAATGGCTGATCGGAGCCAAGGCACGGCTCGACGCCGCCCGCGTTGCCAACAACACTTTGGGACAGCCCGCAGAATGAGTCGTTCACGCCCTCCCCGGGTCGTCGCCGAACTCGGCAGACCGGAAACACCCGAGGAAACCGCTGCGCGCAAGGCAGAGAACTCCCGCAAATACCGAGGCGCGAAGACCGTCAACAACCTGGTCTACTCGCTCCTGGTCACCGTCGTTCTTGTTGGCATCATCGTCCTGGCCGTTCCACGGTCGGACGAATCACTGTTGGAGAATGTCGACTACGGCGCCGTGGCGGCCACCGCGCAGGAGTCGTATCCACAGCCGCTTGCGAACCCCGACCTTCCCGGATCCTGGACGTCGAACCGAGCGGACGTCAGCAAGATCGACGGCGTGCAAAGCTGGAATATCGGCCTGATCACGCCATCGGACCAGTTCATCGGAATCACCCAGGGCATCGACGCCAATGAGACCTGGACGGCACAGCAGCTCAAGAAATCGCTGGCCTCGTCAACTGTCACCATCGACGGAATCGAATGGACGGTGTACGACAACGGCCGCGACACTGACGGTCGCGGCAACGTGCACTACGCGCTCACCACCGTTGCAGGCGAGAGTACATTCCTCCTGTTCGGAACGGCGAGCGAGTCCGAGTTCAGGACGGTCGCCGAGTCCATTTCCGACGACGTCACCGCCAACCTCAACGAAGGGAACCGCTGATGCCAACAACAAGACCGACAAAAGCATGGGAAGTCATGATGCGCGGCAACGCGCGATTTGTTTCCGGTGCGCCGCGGCATCCGCGTCAGGACGTGGAACGCCGGGAATCGCTCGCCCTCGCCCAGAAACCAGACGTTGTGCTGTTCGGCTGCTCTGACTCGCGCCTTGCCGCCGAGATCATCTTCGATAAGGGTCTCGGTGACCTGTTTGTGGTTCGGAACGCCGGTCAGGTGATCTCCGACTCTGTCATTGGGTCGATCGAGTACGCGGTCGGTGTTCTCGAGGTTCCCCTGATCGTTGTGCTTGGCCACGATGAGTGCGGCGCTGTGCGCGCGGCCATCGATTCGATCGCGCCTGACGCTCCCCCGCTTTCGCCGTACATCAACGGTCTCATTCAGCAGATCGTGCCAGCCGTTCGTCGAGTGACCGGCGGTGAAGGCGTTGATCCGGCAGGGGTGGACGCGAGCGAGGTTGGGCGGGAACACCTGCGCGACACAGTCGCCGAGCTGCTCGAACGGTCCGAGATGATCAGCGACGCTGTCGCCAGGGGTGTCCTCGGCATCGTCGGCGCCAACTACAAACTGCTCGAGGGCACCGCGGTTCCCGACGTCATCATCGGCAACATTTCAACCACCGACACCGGCGCAAAGTAGCGCTTTCACAACACGAGGAGAAGACAGACAGTGTCAGACACAACCGACTACCGCATCGAACACGACACGATGGGTGAGGTGCGCGTGCCTCGATCAGCGCTCTACAGCGCCCAGACGCAGCGAGCCGTTGAGAACTTCCCGATCTCAGGCTCGGGCCTCGAGTCCGCTCAGATTGCGTCCCTCGCCCGGATCAAGAAGGCCGCTGCGGCAGCGAACGCCCGGCTCGGCGTTCTCGACTCCGCCATCGCCGAAGCCATCGGCAGCGCCGCAGACGAGGTCATCGCCGGAACCCACGACGACCAGTTCCCTGTCGACGTCTACCAGACCGGGTCCGGCACCTCATCAAACATGAACATGAACGAGGTGCTCGCAAGCCTGGCGTCCACCCGCCTCGGCTCACCGGTGCACCCGAACGACCACGTGAACTGCTCGCAGTCGTCGAACGACGTCTTCCCGACATCCGTGCACATCGCGGTGACGAGCGCACTGATCGACGACCTCATCCCGGCCCTCGACCACCTGGCAGTCGCGCTCGAAGCGAAGGCAGAACTGTGGAAGAGCGCCGTCAAAGCCGGCCGTACCCACCTCATGGACGCAACGCCCGTGACCCTCGGCCAGGAGCTCGGCGGCTACGCCCGCCAGGTCCGCCTCGGCATTGAGCGGGTGCGCACCGCGTTGCCACGCGTCGCAGAGGTTCCCCTCGGCGGCACGGCCGTCGGAACGGGCATCAACACACCTCAGGGGTTCCCGCAGCTGGTCATCCAGTTGCTGCAGGAAGACACCGAGCTTCCCATCACCGAGGCAGCCGACCACTTCGAGGCGCAGGCCAACCGAGATGGCCTCGTCGAGGCATCCGGCGCCCTTCGCACCATTGCGGTCAGCATCACGAAGATCTGCAACGACCTGCGCTGGATGGGATCAGGCCCCAACACCGGTCTCGGCGAGCTCAACATTCCCGACCTGCAGCCGGGATCGTCGATCATGCCGGGCAAGGTCAACCCGGTGATCCCGGAGGCCGTTCTCATGGTTGCGTCACGCGTGATCGGAAACGACGCCACCATCGCGTGGAGCGGCGCCTCAGGCTCGTTCGAACTCAACGTGCAGATCCCCGTCATGGGAACGGCGCTGCTCGAGTCCATTCGCCTGCTGTCCAACGCCAGCCGCGTGCTCGCGGACAAGACGATCGACGGCCTCGAGGCGAACACCGAACGCGCAGCGGCTCTCGCCGGAATGAGCCCGTCCATCGTGACCCCGTTGAACAAGATCATCGGGTACGAGAAGGCCGCGAAGATCGCGAAGCACTCGGTCGCCGAAGGAATCACCGTGCGCGAAGCGGTGATCGACCTGGGCTTTGTTGAGCGCGGTGACATCACCGAGGAGCAGCTCGACTCTGCACTCGACCTGCTGTCGATGACGCACCCGGGCTAACCTGCACATCAAAATACCGGCCGTGCGGTTCGCCCGCACGGCCGGTATTTTTTATGCCAGGGACCTACCAGCGTTCATGAATGGCCGCACGGAAGTCAGCGTCGTAGATCGACCGGACCGCGTCGAGGTATTCCTGTGGCAGCGGGCCTGTAGTACCGGCCATCGCGTTCGCCTTCGCCTGTGCGATCGATCGCGCACCCGGAATGACCGTCGACACGCCGTCCTGCTGGGTGACCCAGGCGATTGCGGCCTGGGCCGGCGTCAGTTCTTCAGGCACGAAACCGGAAAGCTCGGTTGCCGCACGGACACCCGTCGCGAAGTCGACACCCGAGAAGGTCTCCCCCACATCGAACGCGCTGCCGTCCCGATTGAAGGTGCGGTGATCGTCGGCCGCGAACTCGGTCTCGGTCGTGTACCTGCCGCTCAGCAGCCCAGACGCCAGCGGAACCCGGGCGATGATGCCGACCCCGGCCTCGCGCGCGGCAGGCAGCACCTCATCGAGCGGCTTCAGGCGGAACGCGTTGAGAATGATTTGAACGGATGCCGTCCCCGGACGCGCGATCGCGGCGAGCGCTTCGGCAGTGGTTTCGACGCTCACACCGTAATTGGCGATGACACCGTCCGCGACGAGCGTGTCGAGGGCGTCGTAGACGGCGTCCGTGGAGAGCACGACCGATGGCGGGCAGTGCAGCTGCACCAGATCGAGTTGGTCAACACCGAGATTGGTGCGCGACCGGTCGGTCCACTCGCGGAACTTCGCGAGGGTGAAGTTGGCGGGGTCCTGTGCTTCGCGCCTGCCCATTTTGGTGGCGACAGTGACATCCGTGTTGGGATTCGCGGCCAGGAATCGACCGATGACCGTCTCGCTCCTGCCGTCACCGTAGACGTCTGCCGTATCGAAGAAGGTGACACCGGCTTCAACGGAAGCGTCGAGAACGGCGAGCGCGTCGCCCTCTGACACGTCACCCCAGTCCGCGCCGAGTTGCCAGGTACCGAGGCCGACGATCGAGACTGAGCGGCCTGTTCGTCCGAGAGTGCGTTGTTCCATGTACTCAGACTATGCCGTGGCATCCGCGAGCAAAGGGAAACACACGACCGCGAGCCAGAAGCCCCCGAGGAGGAAGGGCCCGAAGGGCACCCGGAGCGCTCGACGCGACGCCCCACCGCTGGCCGGGTGCCGAAGGAGGACAATCACGCCGCCGATGGCGCCCGCAACGAACGCGAGCATCAGCCCACCGATCGCCGTCACCACGCTCAGGCCTCCAAGGCAGAGCCCGAGTACACCGCCGAGCTTCACATCACCCATCCCCATGCCTCCGGCCAGACACAGCACCAGGAGAAACAACAACCAGCCGGCGCCCGCCCCAATCCCGACCAGCGGGTTGCTTCCGGAGATCGCTCCGTCAGCAATCAGGCTCAGCAGCACAACCGGGTAGAGGGGAAGGACGAGTCGATTCGGAAGACGGCGCTCGGCGACATCCACCCGGCCAAGTTCCTCGGTGACCGCGGCGACCGCGACGATTCCGAAAATCAGAGGACGGATCCCTGTGGCCACCTCATTGCGGCAAGTCGTTATCGACGCCCGTCACCTCTCGGGAAATACGCTCGGACGATGGTGACTCCGATGAGCGCTACCAAGACCACTGCGCTGATGCCGATGAGGTACATCGAACCGAACCCGACAGCCACTGGCAATGCAGCTTCCGGGCTATCCATCGGACCGAACTGCACACCAAGCCCTCGGCCGATGTCCGCATACGTCTTGACCGCGAGCAAGGCAAAGATACTGAGAACGAGGATGCTCGCAACACCGATAATCCATCGCTTCATGCTTCTTCCCTTCGTCTAACTAGTCGCGGTTGCAACCATTCGGGGCGATCGCTTGCCAGAACAAGGGCGGACGTTATGACTCCATATTGTAAACCCCGGTTGGGAGCCAGCCACCGCCACGTGACAGACGAACTGCTGCTCGATGTTGTAGTTGACCCTGCACGCCTGCGTACCGAGAATCGACTTCAGGTACTGCGCGGGCGCTGTGTCGACCCGCGGCCTGTTAGACCGAGAGTGCGTTGTTCCATGTACTCAGACTATGCGGTGGCATCCGCCAGCAAAGGGAAACACACGACCGCGAGCCAGAAGCCCGCGAGGAGGAAGGGCCCGAAGGGAACCCGAAGCGCTCCACGCGATGCCCCACCGCTGGCCGGGCGCCGCAGAAGCACAATCACACCGCCGATGGCGCCCGCGACGAACGCGAGCATCAGCCCACCGATCGACGTCACCACGCTCAGGCCACCAAGGCAGAGCCCAAGAACACCGCCGAGCTTCACATCACCCATTCCCATGCCTCCGGCCAGACACAACACCAGGAGAAACAACAACCAGCCGGCACCAGCCGCAATCCCGACCAGCGGGTTGCTCCCGGAGATCGCTCCGTCAGCAATCAGGCTCAGCAGCACAACCGGGTAGAGGGGAAGGACGAGTCGATTCGGAAGACGGTGCTCGGCCACATCCACCCGGACAAGTTCCTCGGTGACCGCGGCGACCGCGACGATTCCAAGGGCAAGCGGACGGATGCCAGTGGCCAGGACCCCGAGGACGGCCAGCACGGAAGCGACGGGTACCCGAGCCACCAGCTGCCGCAGCAGCAGCGGCGCTGCTGGCGGTTCGTGAAGCCGCGTCGAGGTCATCGCACCACGCTAGCCGGACCGGAGATTGCCCGTGAGGGTTATCCACAGCCCGGCCGCGGGCGAACCGGGTCACGCCAGTTCGTTGCCCTCAAGCATCTCGGTGACCAGTGCCGCGATCGAGCTGCGCTCTGACCTGGTGAGTGTGATGTGGCCGAACAGGTCATGCCCCTTGAGCGCTTCGATGACGGATGCCACTCCGTCGTGCCTGCCCACCCGCAGGTTGTCGCGCTGGGCGACATCGTGCGTCAGGATCACGCGCGAGTTCTGGCCTATGCGAGAGAGCACGGTGAGCAGCACGTTGCGTTCGAGCGATTGCGCCTCGTCCACGATCACGTAGGCGTCGTGCAGCGAGCGACCACGGATGTGCGTGAGTGGAAGCACCTCGAGCAGGTCACGTTCAATCACTTCGTCGAGCACGTTCTGCGACACGACAGATCCGAGGGTGTCGAACACGGCCTGGCCCCACGGGCTCATCTTGTCGCCCTGGTCTCCTGGCAGGTAGCCAAGTTCCTGGCCGCCGACCGCGTACAGCGGACGGAAGACCATGATCTTGCGGTGCTGCTGCCGCTCGAGAACGGCTTCGAGCCCAGCACAGAGGGCGAGAGCGGACTTCCCCGTCCCCGCTCGACCTCCAAGCGAGACAATGCCGACCCCCGGGTCGAGCAGCAGATCGATGGCGAGCCGTTGTTCGGCGCTTCTGCCGTGGAGGCCGAAGACGTCGCGGTCGCCGCGAACCAGCCTGAACTCGCGTTTGCCTGTCACCCTGCCGAGCGCCGACCCGCGGTCGGAGGAAACGACGAGCCCCGTGTTGACCGGCAGGTTTTCGACGGCCTTGGACAGCCCGACCTCGCTCTCGTAGAGGTCACTCATCTCTTCGGCCGAGATGCGGATCTCCGCCATACCTGTCCACCCCGAATCGACAGCCTGCTCTGCGAGGTACTCCTCAGCGCGCAGTCCGATCGAAGCGGCCTTGACCCGAAGAGGCAGGTCCTTCGACACCACGGTGACAGCCAGACCGTCATTCGCGAGGTTGAGCGCGACGGCAAGGATCCGCGAGTCATTGTCGCCCAGTTGAAGCCCGCTCGGCAGCACTCCCATGTTTGAGTGGTTGAGCTCCACCCGGAGCGACCCTCCGTCACCGACGGGAACCGGAAAGTCGAGCCGTTCGTGCTCGATCCGCAGTTCGTCGAGGATCCGCAGGGCCTGGCGGGCAAAGTAACCGATCTCGGGGTCGTTCCTCTTGCCCTCCAGTTCGGAGATCACAATCACCGGAACGACGATGGCGTGTTCGGCGAACCGGAAGAACGCCTTCGGGTCAGACAACAAAACCGAGGTATCCAAAACATAGGTACGTTCGGTTTGCTTCGTCGGGTTCTCTGCGGTTCTGCTGAGCTCGTCCCTTTCCTGTCGCTGCGTTGGTGCTGAGGTTCGTGTCGCGGTCATAACCACTCCCAGCCGGACGAACGTCCGGGTCTCTTCTACGAGCGGCCACAACGGGTATCGAGTCGAACTTATGTGGCCGTCTCGATCAGGTGCGGTACCTGATAACTGGAACGCTACGACCGGCAACTGTTCGACGCAGGAACGACACGCTGGGCGAGAGTTGCGCGCAGGTTAACTCTTGTCCCCAGCCCGGGTGTCAGCGGGCGACAGCGGTCTGGAACGAGACGAGCGCGTCCCGCAGCATCCCGAGGGTGTCCTGGGTCGTTCCGGCGTGCACCGAGAGACGAATCCTGTCCTGGCGGGCCGTCGCAGTGACGCCGTGGTTGTGCAGAGCGGCCACCAGAAGACTCGCCTGACCATCCGGTGGGTCGAGTACGACGATGCCGGCACGCTCGTTCTCCGCGCGCGACGATGCGAGAGCCACACCGAACTCGTCAACAAGCTCGATCACCTCGCCGACTCTCGAGTCCACCCGCTCCGATATCGCAGATACACCGACGGATGCCACGTGCTCGAGCGATGCGGCAAACCTCGCCTGCGCGGTCGGATCCGGGTTGGTGATCGAATAGGCCGCAGCACCGGAGGTTGGCGGTGGTACCGAATCCCACGGCAGGTCTTCGTCGGTGCCTGTATACCCGCTCATCACGGGCACGAGGTGCTCCAGCGCGCTGTCACTGAGCGCCATAAAGCCGGTTCCCCATCCGGAACGGGCCCATTTCTGACCGCCGGACACAACAACATCCGCAAGCTCGAATGGCGCGTCGACGACGGTGAAACCCTGAATCGCGTCGACGATCAGGAGACGATCACCGATCACCTGCCGAATGCCCTCGATGTCTGCGACATAACCGGTGCGCGAGTCGACCAGGCTCACCGCAACAGCGGTGATGCTCGGGGTCAGCTGTGCCTTGACCGAATGCGGGGTCACCCGGCCGCCATCGGTGTCAAGCCAGGTCGGGGTGAGGACGTGCATCGACTCCGCTGCGCGCACGGCCGCGAAGGTGACGCTCGGAAAGTCGGCCGGCGAAACGAGAACAGCGCCGGTCATTCCGAACATGGCGTGCATGAGGCCCATGCTGGTGTTCGGTTGCGAAACGATGTGCGACGGGTCGAATCCGGTCAGGGCGGCCACCGCGTTCCGCAGTCGTTCGTCCTGGGCGCGGAACGTATCGAGTACGCCGAACCTGGCCCGTCCAAGCAGCTCGAGCGACACCCGTTGTTCCGCCTGGGCAGCAACAGACAACGGGCCGACGCGTGCGTAGTCGAGGTAGCCCGGCTCGGAGTCGAAGTCAGCAAGAAACTCTGTGATGTCGACCATGGGGCTATCCGCCGAAGCGGCGTTGGCGTCGTGAATAATCGCGCACAGCGCGCAGGAAGTCCACCTCACGCAGGTCTGGCCCGAGAGCTTCCACGAAATAGAACTCGCTGTGTGCGCTCTGCCACAGCATGAAGTCGCTGAGCCGCTGTTCTCCTGACGTGCGGATCACGAGATCGGGGTCCGGCTGCCCGCCCGTGTAGAGGTGCTGCCCGATCAGGTCGGGAGTGAGCAACTCGGCGAGGGTCTCCAGGCTGCCGCCCTTGAGCGAGTGCGCCTCGACGATGCTGCGCATGGCGTCGACGATCTCCGTGCGACCGCCATAGCCGACAGCGAGGTTGATGTGAAGGCCGCTCTTGGAGGCCGTCCGCGACTCCGCAGCAGACAGAGTGGCAACGAGAGGCTCAGGGAGCCCCTCAGATGACCCCACGTGCTTGACACGCCAATCGCGGTAGTGGGACAGTTCCTCCGCGAGGTCCGCGATGATCTCAACCAGGTCGTGGAGCTCATCGGTGGACCGCGAGGTGAGGTTGTCGCTTGACAGCAGGTAGAGGGTGACAACCTGCACACCGAGGTCGTCGCACCACTCCAGGAACTCGCGCATCTTCGCGGCCCCAGCACGGTGCCCGTGTGCTGCTGTCTCGTAGCCAAGCTGTTTGGCCCAGCGACGGTTGCCGTCGATGATCATCGCCACGTGATGCGGCAGCGCTGCTCCGCTCAGTCCGCGGCGAATTTGCTTCTGGTACAGGTTGTAAAGAAAGCCGGAACCAGGCTTCGTCCCACTCTTCGTCACACAGTTACGTTAGTGCACTTTTCACACGGGACCCGTGTCGCCGACTTGTATCCTGAGTTCCATGTCCGAAAACCAGGCGACAGGTCAGAACCGTATCTCCGACACCGCGGACGAACTCCGGCATCCGCACACGGCAGCGGACGCCGCGGTGAGCGCCGATGATGCGCGGGGACCCGACCTCCCCCACATTCCGATCATCGACGCCTCGCTTTCCCACCCGGAAGAGATCAAACCGACCTGGCGCGGCTGGATTCACGCCGCAACAACACCCGTGGCGCTCCTGGCCGGGATCGTGCTCGTCGTCTCGGCACAGGGCACGCCAGCCAAGGTCAGCACAGCCGTGTTTGCCCTGACCTCTCTCCTGCTCTTCGGTATCAGCGCTCTCTACCACCGCTTCACCTGGTCACCGCGAGCACGGATCCTGCTCAAGCGCATGGACCACGCCAACATCTTCCTGCTCATCGCCGGCAGCTACACGCCGATCGCGACCCTGGCGCTTCCGCCGGAGAAGGGCACGCTCCTGCTCACCCTGGTCTGGGCGGGTGCGATCCTCGGGATCGGGTTCCGCGTGTTCTGGATTCACGCACCGCGCTGGCTTTACGTCCTGCTCTACATCGCGCTCGGGTGGGCCGCCGTCATGTACCTGGTCGATATCTTCCAGGCGAACCCGGTCACCATGACCCTGATCATCGTCGGCGGCCTGCTGTACACCGGAGGTGCCGTGGTCTACGCGTTGAAGAAGCCCAACCCGGTGCCAGGACACTTCGGGTTCCACGAGATCTTCCACGTCTGCACGGTCCTCGCGTTCCTGTGCCACTGGACCGGAATCTACCTGCTCGCCATTTCCCCCGTGTACAACGTCGGCTAGCCCTACAGGGGTTGCGGCTAGGAATCCGCGCCGTCAGGCATCCGTTTGAGAACAAAAACCGGGATCTCCCGGTCCGTTTTCTTCTGGTAATCCGCATACGGCGGGTACGCCGCGACGGCCCGTTCCCACCACTGCGCCTTTTCGCTCCCGGTGACTTCCCGCGCGAGGTAATCGTGTTTCTCCGGTCCGTCCTGCAGCTCGACGTGCGGGTGTTTGAGGAGGTTGAAGTACCAGACCGGGTGCTTCGGAGCTCCACCAAGCGAGGCAACTACCGCGTATGCGCCATCGTGTTCGACCCGCATGAGCGCCGTCTTGCGGAGTTTTCCCGACTTCGACCCAACGCTGGTCAGGACGATGACCGGCATTCCGCGAAGCGTGGTTCCCTCGGTGCCGCCTGAGCTTTCGTACAGTTCGACCTGCTTGCGAGCCCAGCCTGCTGTCGACGGTGCATATTCTCCGGTGAGCGGCACGATTCTTCCCATCGGTCTGTGCGCCAGCCCGCTGGCAGCGCTCTTCTCAGACTAGTAGCCGTCGCTCCAGTAGCAATCGCTCGAGTAGTCGCCGCGGGGGCAAATGCCTAGCATGGTGCTGTGGATGCGTTGTCGGACCCGGAGCAGGTCGACGTCCTCATCGTGGGCGCCGGTCCGACCGGTCTGATGCTCGCGAACTGGCTGCAACGGTGTGGCGTGCGGGCGATCACCGTGGATTCGAAGAGCGGTGCGACTCGAGAATCCCGCGCGCTCGTTGCGCAGGCGCGAACCATGGAGATTTACGACCAACTCGGCATCGCCGACCTCATCAGGGCCGAGTCGTTCCCCGCGGTTCGAGTGTCGCCCGGCTTCGAAGCTGAGTCATTCGGCTCCCTTCCCGTCGGGCAACTGGGCACAGGACTCACACCCTTTCCCGGGCTCTACGTTCTCGAGCAGTCCAAAACCGAGCGCATCCTGGGTGATCACCTCACCAACCTCGGCGGGGCAGTCCGCTGGCAGACGACTCTCGAGAACCTCGTCGAGAACCCGACAGGCGGCTGTGTCGCGACGGTATTGGGGCCGGATGGCCCCGCATGGATCCGCGCCAGGTTCGTCGTCGGGGCCGACGGCGGGTCGTCAGCTGTTCGCCGACTCCGCGGCGTTCCGTTCGAAGGCGTGACGAACGAGCACACCTTTTATGTCGCCGACGCCTCTCAGGTCTCGGGCCTCGAGGAGGGCGCCGTTGCTATCCGTTTCGGGGCGGATGCCTTCCTCATCGCTTTTCCGATGGCATCCGATGGGCATTTTCGGTTGTTGGGCACCGTGCGACTCTCGAATCGCTCGACCGAGGTGAGCGAGGAGAGCGCTCGCGCGAAGATGCGGGACGTCTTCGGCGTTCGCTACGGCGGGCTGAGCTGGTTCGCCACCTATCGTGTGCATCACCGGGTGGCTGCCAGGTTCCGCGACGGTGCCGTGTTCCTCGCCGGGGATGCCGGCCACGTGCACTCCCCCGTCGGCGCCCAGGGCATGAACACAGGCCTGCAGGACGCACACAATCTCGCGCTCAAACTGGTTGATCTGATCGCCGGCCGAGCGGACGAGCGTTACCTTGACCGGTACGACGCCGAGCGACGCCCTGTCGCTCGGCGACTGGTGTCCACAACGGATCGCGCGTTCGGGATCGTCACCTCAGGAACGGGAGCAATGCGAATGCTTCGCCGCATCGGTGCCAGGCTCATCATTCCCCTCGCGGTTCCCGGTGTTCCGCGACTTTCGGTAGCGTCGCGGCTGTTCGGCTACCTGTCGCAGACCCGGATCCACTACTGGATGAGCGATGCCGACCGGACAGCCAGGCGCGGTCGGCGTGGTGCGGTTGTCGGGAGGAGACTGCCGTGGACCGGGTCGAATTTCGATGCGCTCCGTTCGGCACGCTGGCAGGTGCACGTGTATGGACCTGTGAACACTCGAACCGCCGTGCGCTTCACCAGGCTGCTGCCGGTTGAGTTTCATGCATTCGGCTCGATCGGCGCCACAGCGCTGACTCCAGGAAGGTTTTACCTGGTGCGCCCTGACGGATTTGTTGCCGCCGAGGCGGACGCTTCGGGTGCGGCGGCGCACTTTCGCGCCGAGCTGTCCTCCTGGGGAATTGACCCGGACGCGCTGAGTCGGGGGCCCTACCTGGCCGAGGTCTGGCCCGGTCCGTCGCCGGTTTCGTCTGACGCGCGGGGCGGTTCAGCCGGTGAGTCCATGCGCTCGGACTCTGCGAGTTCCTCCTGAAGCCTTTCGTCGATATCCGCCTTGTAGCTCACCCGTCGAACACGCCGTTGCATGTCGATGATGAGTAAAATCGCGACGACCGCGATGAGGAAAATGATCGCGAATCCCCACGGGCCAGGAGTGACGTCATCGGCGTCGACCCCGGTCGGTGTCGGCACTGGTGTGGCGGCAAGGCGCCACATTGCATCAGTCACAGCGTTCACTCCGGCGATCATTCCATGTCCTCAATTCCGGCGAACAAGTCGCTCTCGGTGTCCTCGGTCGGCACGATACTGCGTGCGAGTTCGAAGTCTTCGAATGGCCAGGCACGTCTCTGCAGATCGTTGGGCCAGAAGAAGAAGCTTGAGTCTGCCGCGACCTGGCTGGCGTGCGCCCGAAGCGCTGCATCGCGAACTTCAAAGAATTCACCGGCAGGAACGTGCGTCGTCGCGCGCGCCGGCCGGTCTTTCATCCAGGTCAGCATCTCGGAGAGCTGTTCGGTGAGCGGTGAATCCGGCTGCTCAGCCAGAAGCGTGTCGGCGTTGGCCTTGATCCGCTGGTAGTTGAAGACGTTGTCGTAGTACAGCTTCGACACCTGCCAGGGTTCGCCGGCGTTCGGATAGACGCTGGTGTCGGACGCCGCATCGAACGCGGCGACCGCGATCTGGTGGCATCGAATGTGGTCGGGGTGCGGGTACCCGCCGTTTTCGTCATAGGTGACCATGACCTGTGGGCGAAACCGCCGCACGATGCGCACAAGCGCTTCGGCTGAGGTGGCCAGCGGAACGGAAGCAAAGGAATTCAGCGGAAAACTGCCGTCCTCGTTCGCCATCCCGGAATCGACATAACCAAGCCAACGGTGCTGGATGTCGAGGATGCGCGCGGCCTCGGCCATCTCGCGGCGGCGGAGGCCGGCGATGTCGCGCTCGGCGCGGGGGCGGTCGGGAAGGGCGTCGTTGAGGATGTCCCCTCGCTCACCGCCGGTGCAGCTAACAACGAGAACTTCGACGCCTCGCGACCGGTAGTAAGCACTGGTTGCTGCGCCCTTGCTGGATTCGTCATCCGGGTGGGCGTGGACCGACAGGAGCCGGAGAGTCACGATGTCGCCTGCTTCTTCCGTTGGTGTTCTTGCTGGTCGGCGTCCGGTTGAGAGGCCGGGAAACGATAACCTTGTACATACAGACTAAACGGTTGTACGGATGA
This sequence comes from Mycetocola zhadangensis, assembly GCF_003668565.1. Taxonomy (GTDB): domain Bacteria; phylum Actinomycetota; class Actinomycetes; order Actinomycetales; family Microbacteriaceae; genus Mycetocola_A; species Mycetocola_A zhadangensis. The sequence goes on along the minus strand of NZ_RCWJ01000001.1, from coordinate 394,107 downwards.
GGATTGATGGTTTCGGAGAGTTCACCAGAGCCAGACGTCCTTGACGCCAGATACGGTCGTTCCGCACGCTCTCGGAAGCGAGAGAAGCGGATCGGTATCGTCGCTGCCGCCGCGTTTGCGGTCGTGCTTGTTGCTTGGGTCGTCTGGGCAGGTCTCGACGCGGTCGGATCGACCCTGGAAACCAGAGACATCGCTCACTCCATCACCTCGGACACCTCTGTTGATGTCACCTTCCAGCTTTCGGTGCCGGCCGGGACACCGACGTACTGTGCGGTGCAGGCCCTTAACGATCGCTTCGCGGTCGTCGGTTGGAGGATCATCGAGGTTCCGAAATCTGACTCGTTCAATCGCACATTTACGGAGTCCGTGAGAACGACAGAATTAGCCAGCACGGGTTTGATTTATCGCTGCTGGCTGGCCTAAGCTCTCCTGATACCCGCAACCCGGGTGGCTGCTACGCCCTGACGCAACCGTCAGGGCGTCCGTTTATGTAAGGAGTTCGCAATGGCTGTAGAGACGACGCAGGTCATGTTTCTGACGCAGGAAGCATACGATCGACTCGCTGCCGAGCTTGCAGAACTGTCGACCGTTGGTCGGGAAGAGATCGCCAAAAAGATCGAGTCAGCCCGCGAAGAGGGCGACCTCAAGGAAAACGGCGGATATCACGCCGCAAAAGACGAGCAGGGCAAGCAGGAAGCACGCATCCGCACGCTGACCCAGCTGCTGCGTGACGCCACAGTGTCTGAGGCACCGGAGAGCCACGGCGTCGTGGAGTCTGGCACGGTCATCACGGCAGACGTTGCCGGCGGTGAGGAAGTGTTCCTTCTCGGCAACCGCGAGATCGCTGCAGACTCTGACATCGATGTCTACAGCGAGCAAAGCCCGCTGGGCACCGCGATCCTCGGCCTGAAGATTGGCGAGTCAACAACCTACTCCGCGCCAAACGGCAAGGAAATTTCGGTCAAGATCCTCAAGGTTGAGACCTACCAGGGCTAACCGCTTCACATCGCGAGACGCATCGGACCGGGACTCCCGGCCCGATGCGTTTTTCGTTAGTCCTCGACGATTTGCGGGTGGTACCCGGCGGCGCGCAGCGTCTCGACAACCAAATCGCGGTGCTCAGGCCCGCGTGTCTCAACGCTGAGTTCGAGTTCGACCTCGCCAATCTTGAGTCCGTGCCCGTGCCGTGTGTGCAGCACCTCGATCACGTTCGCATTGGCCTGGGCGACAAGCTCGGACGTGCGCGCAAGCTGGCCCGGACGGTCAGGCAGCGGAATCCGCAGCGTGAGATAGCGATCGGATGCAGCGAGGCCGTGGCTGATCACCCTTTGCATGAGCAGTGGGTCGATGTTTCCCCCCGAGAGCACCACAACGGTCGGGCCACCTGGGGTCACCTTTCCGGCGAGAATGGCAGCCACCCCGGCGGCACCGGCCGGTTCAACGACCAGCTTTGCGCGTTCGAGAAGCACCAGGAGCGCCTTGGCCATGTCATCTTCGCTCACGGTGACGACCTCGTCGACAAGCTCACGGATGATGTCAAAGTTGAGGGTGCCCGGGCGGCCGACGGCAATTCCGTCTGCGATCGTCGGAGTGATTGCGACCTCGACCGGATACCCGGCGTCGATTGATGCGGGGTATGCCGACGCGTTCGCCGCCTGCACTCCGATCACCCGCACCGAACGGCCTTCGGCGGCCGCGCGCTGTTTGACCGCTGCGGCGACGCCAGCGATCAGTCCGCCACCGCCGATCGGCACGATCACTGTCTCGACGCCCGGGACCTCTTCGTACATCTCGAGCCCAAGCGTGCCCTGACCTGTGATGACGTCGATGTGGTCGTATGGCGGAATGAAGACGGCGCCGGTCTCTTCGGCGTACTCAGCAGCGGCGAGCAGCGGCTCGGCCACGGTGTGTCCGCGAAGGATCACGTGCGCGCCGTAGCTCTTTGTCGCCTGCAGTTTGGGCAGCGGAACTCCGACCGGCATGAAGATCGTCGCGGAAATGCCGAGCTCGCGCGCCGCGAACGCCACACCCTGCGCATGGTTGCCCGCGGAGGCCGCAACAACTCCGCGTGCCTTTTCCTCATCGCTGAGCTGCGCTATCCGGTTGTACGCGCCGCGGATCTTGTATGAGCCGGTGCGCTGCAGGTTTTCGCACTTGAGGTAGACAGGCGCTCCGAGCAGTTCGGCCAGGTAGCGCGAGCTCTCCATCGGGGTTCGTTCGGCGACGCGACTGACGAGGACGCGAGCCGCCTCCAGCTTCTCGAGCGTGGGACCAGCGAGGGAGGTTTCAGGCATCCGGGTCGACCTTGTCTTTCTTGGGTGGCACTACGGGCGTCAGGGTGACGCGTTCGGAGCGAGGCTTTCGAACCCGCCGCACAGACGGCACCGTCTGCCAGATCACGCTGTCGAGGATCAGCGGCGCTCCTGGAGTCGCAATTCTCCACGCGCCCGAGGAGATGTAGCGCGTCATCACGTTGATCATGGCCGCAACAGGAACAGCAAAGAGTGCGCCGGGGATTCCGGCGAGCATGCTGCCAGCGGCAACAACGAGGACAACGGCGAGAGGATGCACCTTCACGGCGGCGCCCATCAGCAGCGGCTGAAGAACGTGACCCTCAAGTTGCTGCACCAGCAGGACGACTCCGACCATGATGAGCGCGATCACCCAGCCGTTGTAGACGAGGGCGATGAACACGGCGATGGCGCCGGTGACAACGGCTCCGACGATCGGTACGAATGAACCGAGGAACACCAGCACCGCGATGGGGATCGCGAGCGGCACGCCGAGGAGGGCCGCGCCGAGGCCGATTCCGAAGGCGTCGATCGAAGCGACGAGGATCTGGGTTCGCGCGTAGTTCGTGAGCGTGGACCAGCCAGCTCGGCCTGCGCCGTCGATGGCTGGCCGCGCCTTCATCGGGCTCAGCCGTACGATCCAGCGCCAGATGCCCTCACCGTCGATGAGCACGAACAACAGGCAGAACAGCGCGAGAAAGATACCGGTGAGTCCGTGGCCGAGGGTGGTTCCGATCGAGAGCGCACCGCTCCAAAGAGCCGTGCTGTCCTCTTGAATGCTCCGCGTGACATCCGCGATGAAAGCGTTGATCTGCTCGTCGGTGATGTGAAATGGGGATTCGAGCAGCACGCTTCGAAGGTCACCGAACGACTCGACCGTGCGCGCGCGCACCTCGCTGAAGTCGCTCGTGATCTGCCAGATGGCGAGCCAGAGGAGCCCTCCGACCACCGCGATAGCGCTGAGAATTGCCGACGCGATGGCCAGGCCGCGCGGCCATCCGTGTCGAACCAGGGCTGTGATGAGCGGGGCGAGCAGAGCGGAAACCAGGACGGCGATGAACAACGGGATGACGATGAGCCGCAGCTGGATGACGATGAGAACGATGACGGCGATCGCCGCGATGATGACAAGCAGACGCCACGCCCATGCTGCGGCGATACGCACTCCACGTGGAACGTCGTTCTCGTCCACCTGGCTCGGAATCGCGGGCTCAGGCGACTCTGCGGTTGGCCGCGAGAACGCTCGCTCCCACCAGCTCTTGTCTGTCGACTTCGGCACCGCAACAGTCTATGCCGCTGCGGTTGCCGAGTGCGGAATGCGACGCCCGTCTGAGGCACCCGATAACCTTCACCGATGAACGACATCCTCTCCCCCGCGCTTGCACGGCGGGTTGCGTTGGCGGCCCAGGGGTTTGGTCGCCCACACCCGCCAGCAGTGGGGGCGCGACAACTGAACACTCTCATCGACCGACTCGAGGTGTTACAGATCGACTCGGTCAACGTGTTCGAGCGCAGTCATTATCTTCCGGTCTTCGCACGGCTGGGCGGGTTTGACAAGGCAATCCTCGACAGATTGACGTTTCGGCCGGGGCGATTCATCGAATACTGGGGGCACGAGGCGACACTTCTGCCGGTCGACACCTGGCCGCTGTTTCGCTGGCGCATGGACGCGTTCCGAGCTCGGAGCCTTTCCGACCCCGACAGCTGGGCCAGCGCCAATGGGCCGTTCCTGCAGTGGTTGCGTGACGAACTCGCCGAGAAAGGGCCGCTCGTTGCCAGCGAGGTCGAGCACGACGCCAACAGGCGCACGGGACCGTGGTGGGGCTGGTCGGATGTGAAGATCGGGCTCGAAACGTTGTTTCGGTGGGGCGAGATCGTGTCAGCGGGGCGAAACGGTTTCGAGCGGCGTTACGCACTGGCGTCGCAGGTCCTGCCCGCGAGCATCCTCGATCTGAACATCTCGCGAGCGGATGCCATCCGCGAGCTCATGAGGAGAGGTGCCGTTGCGCACGGGGTTGGCACGCTCGAGGACATCGCCGACTACTTTCGGCTGCCTGGTGCGGACTCGCGAACGGCAATCAAGGAACTGCAGGATGCCGGCGACGTGTTGCCCGTCACCGTGCCCGGCTGGATGCGCGGCACCCAGCCGCGACAGGCATGGCTGGCGAATGGCGCCCGAAAGCCACGGTCGCTCTCCGCCGATGCCTTACTTTCTCCGTTCGACCCTGTCGTGTGGGCACGCCCACGTGCCGAGCGCCTGTTCGACTTCCGGTACCGAATCGAGATCTACACGCCCAAACACAAGCGCGTCCACGGGTACTACGTCCTCCCCGTTCTGATCGACGACACGCTAGCCGCGCGTGTGGACCTCAAGAACGATCGACAGGCCGGAACGCTCAGGGTGCAGGCCGCCTGGCTTGAGCCGAGCGCACCTGCCGACACCCCGGAAAGGCTGGCGGCCCTGCTGCGCCGCACAGCCGAGTGGCAGGGGTGCGAACGGGTGGTTGTGGCGGATCGTGGGACCCTCTCGGCGAGGCTCGCTTCAGCACTCGGCGTCGCCCTCTCCACGAATGGGGACTAGTCCCCATAGATCCGCGTGTTTTCAGGGGTCTGGTGGCCCTGATTCGGGTGTCAGCACTGCTAGGTTGGCTGAGATCGCATTCAACGAAAGGCAGCACTTTCTCCATGGTCTCGGATGACAAGACACCAGAATTTCCCGGGGGCGACAGTTCGGTGCCCAACGGGAACCCCTCTCAGCCAGCAGAACCCCAGGCGGACAGCCCGGTAGCAGATTCGGCTCACCAGGCAGACGGCCCAGTAGCCGATCCGGCTCGCGAGGCTTACTCGCAGGGCTCGAACTATGCGCAGAACGCATACGGCCAGGCGCCTGAAGCTTCACAGCAGGCTCCGGGGGGCGATTCCGGCGCCCAGTCAGCCGCTCCCGTCGGGCCGGACTCCGGCGCTCAGGCTGCCGGCGCTTACACCCAGGGTGCATACACGCAGGGCGCGTACACGCAGGGCGCGTACACACAGGGCGCGCAGGCGGGTTACCCCCAGGGCACCCAGGCTGCTGGCTACCCTCAGGGCGCGCAACCTGCTGGCTACCCTCAGGCCGGTGGATACGGTGGCCCCGGAGGCCCCGGTTACCCGCAGAGCGCTCCACGGCCACCTGCTGACCCGGCTAAGAAGAAAAAGATCATCCTCTTCAGCTCCATCGCTGCCGGCCTCGTACTCCTCCTGGTCATCGGGATCGTTGTCATCAACGCGATCAATACCACCCAGTACGGCCCAGAGGCGACCGTCAACAAGTACCTGACGGCCATCAGCCAGGGCAAGGCATCCGCGGCCAACAAGCTCGTCGACCCGGGCGTCACCAAGGGTGCCGCGGCTCTTCTGTCCGATGACATCCTCAAGGAATCCAAGGCGCTGATGAAGAGCCCGAAGGTCACGGACGTCACCACTCGTGGCGACTCGGCAAACGTCGAGATCAGCTACAGCATCGACGGCACGGTGTATGACGGCGATCTCCAGCTCAGCAAAAATGGCAAACAGGGGCTGTTCTTCGACAAGTGGAAGATCGACAAGCCTCTCCTCTCTTCGGTTTACGTTTACGTGTCCAACAGCGACAACCCACTGGTATCCGTCAACGGCGCGGACGTCGACTTCGGCAAAAGCTCAAAACTCGCTGCCTACCCGGCCGCGTACGAGATTGGCGCTCCGGAGAACACCTTCTTCGAGGCTGAGGCGCAGTCGTTCGTCGCCGGAACTGGGTCAAAGGCGTCACTCTCCGAAGGGGTAACCCTGGAGATGGCCCCGACCCAGGACCTCACCGACGCCGTTCAGGAACAGGTCAATGCTCACCTCGACGCCTGTGCGGCGCAGTCAGTTCCCAACCCGGAGAACTGCGGCCTGCGCAGCCTCTACTACTTTGACTTCAGCGGAGACCCGACGTTCTCCTACAAGGTTGACAAGTACCCGGTTGTCACAGTGAACGAGTCAGGAGCCTACTTCGACGCCACCAAGGGCAAGGTCACCGGCACAGCGACCGGAGAACTCTCCTACCCGGGTGGACAGGGCACCATGGTCTACCCGTGGGATGACTGGACCATCAACGGTTCCATCGTCATCGACGGAGACAAAGTCACCATCGAGGACATCTACTAGACCGAACACACGAAAAAGCGGGGCGAGCCAATAGGCTCGCCCCGCTTTTTGTATGTGGGAAGGCTAGAAACCGCCTCCGATTTCGCGAAGCCGCGCGACACGATCGGCGATCGGCGGGTGCGTAGAAAAGAGACGCTCGACCTTGCCCGGTTTCGCCGGGTCAGCGATCCACAGGTGCGCCATGGACGAGTTCTGTCGCCGCATTGGCCGTCCGTATGCCTGAAGCTTCTCAAGCGCGCTGGCGAGCGCATCCGGGTATCGCGTCGTCATGGCCGCAGTCGCATCGGCCAGGTACTCCCGCTGCCGGGAGACGGCGAGCTGCACGAGGCTGGCGAGCAGCGGCGCGACGATCATGGCAACCAGACCGAAGACAAGGACGATCGGGTTGCCACCGTTGTTGTTGTTCCGGTTGCCGCCGCCGAACCACGCGAGCCGAACGAACATGTCCGCAATGAAGCCAACGGCAACGACAAGGCCGAAAACGATCATCGATACCCGGATGTCGTAGTTGCGGACGTGACCGAGCTCATGGGCCATGACACCCTCAAGTTCTGAGTCGGTCAGAATGTCGAGAAGCCCCGTCGTGGCTGCAACTGAAGCGTGCTGTGGATCACGCCCGGTCGCGAACGCATTCGGGGCTGGGTCGTCGATTAGGTAGACCTTCGGCATTGGTGAGCCCGTTGTGATGGCCAGATTCTCCACAATCCGATAGAGGCGAGGATTGTCACGCTTCTCGATCTGGCGACCGCCGCTCACTGCAAGGGTCTGACTTGCCGCGAAGAAGTACTGGAACGCGGCATAGATCGTGGCACCTACAAGCGTGAAGACCGCGATCGAGGGGCTGTTGTAGACATATCCGGCCAGGGCTCCCAGTCCGCCGATAATCAGCAGAAAGAACAGGATGATCAACACAGTGTTCACCTTGTTCTTACGGATGGCCCTATACATTCAGTGTCCTTTCAAGGAAATACGACAAAGGCCCGAGCGCGCATACTGTTGCGCCCGAGCCTTTGAAAGAAGTCTTTTTCGCTGTCGCTAGAACTGCACGCGCGGAGGCTCGGCGATCGCTGCGTTGTCGGTGACCTCGAAGAACTCGCGTTCGCTGAACCCGAGGTTCTTCGCGATGAGGTTGTTGGGGAACACCTTGATCTTGGTGTTGAGTTCACGCACTCCACCGTTGTAGAAGCGGCGTGAAGCCTGAATCTTGTCTTCGGTGTCGACCAGTTCGCCCTGGAGCTGCAGGTAGTTCTGGCTGGCCTGCAACTGCGGGTACGCCTCGGCGACCGCGAAGATCGACTTCAGCGCCTGCTGCATGTGGTTCTCAGCAGCGGATGCATCATGCGGGCTCTGTGCCGACAGCGTCTCGGCACGCGCACGGGTTACGTTCTCGAAGACCGCTCTCTCGTGAGCTGCGTAACCCTTCACCGACTCGATGAGGTTCGGGATCAGGTCAGCACGACGCTTCAGCTGGACTGTGATGTCGCTCCAGGCCTCATCGACGCGTACGTTCAGGGACACCAGTGAGTTGTAGGTGACCCAGAAGTAAATGCCGACGATGACCGCCAGCGCGACGATGATGAGTACAGGAATGAGCCATTCCATGCGTGTGCTCCTAAGGTTGCTTGCGGGTTCGAACTCTACGAGTCATTCTACTGTTCGGCGGACGGCGCAAACCGGGCGATCGAGCACTTTTCAGGGCAAACGCTCGGGGGAACCGGTCAGCGGCCGAGCACTCGCTCGAGGTATGGGTTGCCAAACAGTCGGCGCGGGTCGAGCTGGTCGCGAGCCGCAACGAAATCGCCAAAGCGTGGATACAGGCTTTCGAGGTCCGTGGCATCCTGCGTGTGCATCTTTCCCCAGTGCGGCCGCCCGCCATATCCGCGGAGAATCGCCTCGACAGCGGCGAAGTATGCGGTCGGCCGTTCGCGGTAGTACCTGTGGACGGCGATGTAGCCGGTTGCCCGACCGTGTGCCGTGGAGAGCCACAGGTCGTCTGCGGCCGCGAACCGGACCTCGATCGGGAAACTGATCTGCCACTTCTTGCGCTTGATAAGTTCGTCGATGTCGCGAACGGCCGCCGGAACATGTTCGGCCGGAATGCCGTATTCCATCTCGCGGAATCGCACGGTTCGTTTGGTGGTGAACACCCGGTGGGACAGGTCGGTGAAACTTCGATTGCCCATCAATTTGTCGGCGATGCGGTTGACCCGGGGAATCAACGGAGGCAGCACAACCCCAGCCGCGCAGGTGACCCGATAGAGCCCGTTTGCCACCACGGTGTCGTCGACGAACCGAGACACCGAATTCAGCGGTTTGCGCCGAGACCCGGCCGGCAGGCGGGTGTTGGTCTTGGTGAGCGCTGTTGTCGTGTGCGGGAACCAGTAGAACTCGAAGTGGTCGGCATCGGCTGCCCGTTCCAGCGCGGTGTCGAGGACCTCCTCGAGAGGTTCCGCTCTTTCCACCGCCTGCAGCAGGAAGCGCGGCACGCACTGCACTGTCACTTGGGCCAGAATGCCCAGCGCACCAAGCCCAAGCACCACAGCGGGCAGCAACTCGGCAGCCGACCCATCGTTGATCTCAAGCAGATCGCCGGTCGCGGTGACCATCACAACGCCGCGCACCTGAGCGGAAATCCCTGAGAACCGGGCACCGGTGCCGTGAGTACCCGTTGAAATCGCTCCGCTGATGCTTTGGGCGTCGATGTCACCCAGGTTCTCCATAGCGAGCCCAAACGGAGCGAGCAGCCGCGGAATCTCGTGCAACCGCGTACCCGCAAGCAAGGTGACTCGACCGTCGGCCGTCGGCTCCCCCACCAGCCCGCTCAAATCTTCAAGATCGAGCTGGATACCTGGCGCAACGGCTATACCGGTGAACGAATGCCCGGCACCGATGGCTTTGATCGGGATGCCAGATCCTGCAGCAGCACGGACGGCTCGCTGGAGCGCTGCCGTTGTTCGCGGGCGCTCCACCCGGAGTGGACGCACCTTCTCAGTGCGAGCCCAGTTGTGCCAGATGGCGCCGGTTGCCGTCACAGGAACGCCTTTCCTTCTCCGCGGTACGTAAGCACGGTGTCGACGACTCGTCCCTCGTCCACGACAGAAAATCCGTTGAGGTGCTCGCTCAGTTCGCCGGACTTTGTGTGCCGGAACCAGACCCGGTTTCCGGGACGGAGTTGAACCGCGGCGCGACCGACCACTGGAGTCTGCACCTCACCAGCCATCTCGCGCGGCGCCATCTCGAGCCCCTCTGGCCAGACGATCTGGGGCAGGCGGTCGCGGCCGGGAGGGCCAGACGCCGTCCATCCTCCGCCAAGCACCGTCGCGGTGTCCTCCCGCGGCTTCCTCACAACGGAAAGCGCAAACGCCGCAGCTGGCGCCGGCTGGAATTCGCGGTACCCGTCGAAGAGGTGCCCGCCGAAGAGGCCGGACCCGGCGGCTATCTCGGTGACCGAGTCGTCGGCGCTCGTGCTCTCGAGCGACCCTGTGCCTCCCCCGTTCACGAACTCGAGGTCGCTCACACGCCGAACGGCTGCGACGGCCGCCGTGCGGCGTTCGGAGAGTTCCAGGATCGACTGACGCTTGACCCACCTGGTCGCTGCCGAAACAGCTCGAGACTTCGAATTGTCGATGAGCCCAGCGATTTGCGCTTCATACGCCATCATCCCCACCAGCTCGAAACCAGGACGGGCGGCGATCGTGCGCGCGAACCGTTCAGCATTCTGTGGCGTGAAAATCGGCGAGCGCAGCACCCCGATGTTGCCGATGGGGGCTCCGGTCTGCCACGACACATCGAGCTCCAGACACAGACGGATGCTCGCGCGAGCGTTTGGGGGAACACACGCGTCGATGAGATCCAGCTGCTCCACCGAATCCACCATGAGGGTGACGCGGGATGCCAGCCGCTCGTCCGTCGCCAGCTGTGTGATCGCCGCGCGATCCGCTGTCGGATAGCCCAGGACGACATCGTCGATGTCTCCGGCCAGCCAGAGCGCTTCGGGGAGGGTGAAGGCGAGAACGCCCCGGTACCCGTCGGTCTTCAGGAGCGCGTCAATGACAGAACGCACCCGAATCGACTTGGTGGCCACCCGTATGGGTTTTCCAGCGGCTCGCCGAACCATATCGTGCGCATTGAATCGAAGTGCCCCGAGGTGTATGACACCGAGAGGAGTATCGAAAGCGGCCGTCGCCTCGTCGAGTTGCGGCCAGAAAGTTTCGGGGGTCAGCCATGGGGCTGGAGAACTTGCAGCTCGCCCCCGGGCCGAAAGTTCAAGTGCCATTCGTTTCCTCCGCGTCATAACCAGTATGACGATGCGGGACAGGTCGACGGGCATACGCCTGAGAAAGGCCCCCCAAACTGGGTGTGGCATCTTGACATGCCCGGAGCCGCAACGTGGAATGGACAGAAGGTGGGGAATTCAGCACAGCATTCGGGGGACTCGTCGGCGCTACCGACAGGTCTGCTCTCGCGCGCGCTTCAACTCCGGCGCGGACGACGCACGATTATCTCCGCAGTTCTGCTGTCGTTGCTCGCTCTCGCCAGCCCCGCTGCCGCAGTGGCCGCGCCGATCCCGACACCGTCTGCGCCGCCGGCAGGTATCGCTCCCAACGCCGTCACACTCACCACTCCCGGTTCCGGCGACTTCATCAACGCGGTTCCCCTCGTTGTCACGGGCACGAAGGCCGCTGGTGCGTCCGTGCAAGTGCACACCGGAGACAGCGGTAACCCGGTATGCCTCGTCGGCCCCGACTCCTCCACGAGCTTCGAGTGCTCCGTCGCCTCTCTCCCCCAGGGCCCGTCGGTGTCCCTGACCGCCGTGCAATTGCTCGAAGGGGTCGAGGCATCGACCGCGACGGCCACGCTCCGTGTTCTTCTGCCCCCCACTATCGCGTCCACAAGCGCCGGACTCTCGAGCGGATTCCTGCAGGGCACCGGGTACCCCGGCGCCAACCTCACAATCCGCAACGTGGACGGGCGCACCTGGCCGGTCACCGTTTCGGCTGCCGGGAGCTGGGTGTATGTCCTGCCCACTGACGTTCCTGGCGGCTCTCTGCAGCTCACCGCCTCGCAGAACACGCCATTCAGCGGCGGTCGCGAGTCCAGGCCAAGCGCTTCCGTGCAGCTCTCGCTCGATCGCGACTCGCCCGCTGCACCTTCCATCACCACCCCGGTTCCAGACGGAACCATGCCCGCAGGCGCTACGACGTACGCCGGTACAGGTGAAACGGGCGCGACCGTCACCGTGTTTGCGGTAACAACATCGGGAGTGGACATCCAGCTGTGCTCGGACGTGGCCGTGACCGCCGGGCGCTGGAGCTGTACTGGTGCCCCTGTGCCGGCAGGCGGGGCGTCGATCACGGCCTACCAGCGCGACGCCGCAGGTAATACCGGTCCGGGAAGTCCGGCGTTCTCCGTTCTCTTCACCGGTGCTCCCCTGGCGCCCACGAAGGCCCCAGCGCCTCGCCCGACGAACGAGCCTTCCACGGCTCCGGTTGCGCCCCCTGTGCAGTCTGCGCCGCCGACGGAGCAGGAAGACGGGCCAGGCGCTGCGCCTGCGCCGGAAGGACCGTGGGCTGATCGCACCCCATTCACCACCGCGGTGCAGGCAGCTGTCGGGCCGGGCGCCGACCTGACCTGGCTCCGCGCGGTGGTCATGGCCGTAGCCGTGATTGCGCTCCTGCTTGTGCCGGCGCGGATCATCGCGACGACGCTGGTTCGCCGACGTTCCGCGCCCGGCGTGACTCACACGGCGCTCACGGGGCGCAACCGCATTCCAACGCACGACGATCCGGCTCCGCTTCTCACCGGTCCCGGCACAGCGGCACGCGTGCTCATCGCGCTGTGTGTTGCGGGAGGTATCGTTCTATTCGCTCGACCTGTCGACGGCCAGCCAGCCTATCTTCGTGTTTTCGTGGCATCCGCTCTCGCTCTCGTTCTTGTGAATGCGGCGGCAACCTGGGTGCCGGCCATGTTTGCGCGCTGGCGCGGGTATGACCGGCCGGTTCAGCGACTGTCGATGGTTGCTTTCCCTGTGGTCCTCGCGGTTGCGCTGCTCTCCCGCGTTCTCGACCTGCAGCCGGCGTTCCTGTTCGGGGTTCTCTTCGTCATCGCGTTGCCGAACGGAAGCGTGAGTGACCGAGGCCAGGTGGGCCTGTCGCGCATCGGCGCAGTGTTCGCCCTCGGCCTCGTCGGGTGGTTCGCAACGACCGTTATCGGGACGCCCGTCGGTATCGTCGGATCATTCGCGGCTGAGCTGGTCAACATCATGGCGATGGCCGCGTTGGGGTCAGCGGCCATGATGATGGTCCCCCTCGGCAGCCTCAGCGGTCGCACAGTTCTCAATTGGTCCAAGCCGGCCTGGTTTGCCAGCGCGTTGCTCATTTTCACGGTGCTGTTCGCGTTCCTCAGCCCGACAGTGGACCTGTGGGAGGGGCAGGTAGCTGCAGTCGCGATGATGTTCGCCGCGGTTGCGTTCGGCGCTTTGGGCATCTCGCTCTGGATCTGGCGGCGCATGGTGTCACCGAATCTGACGGTTGGATGACGCAGCCTCGACCACAGGGCGACTGCCGCGGCACCGGGTGTCACAGGCGAGCGGCACAATGGGTACATGTTCATCGTGCTCGGCGGGTCACCCACCGGTCGAGTGACCCTGACCGAGGTCGATTCCGCCGGTGTTGTTCTCACGACGCTGCCGCTGTCGCACACCGAACTCCTCGCGGAGGTAGCTCGGCGCGAGCCCTCACGGCCGCGCTGGGTGTGGGACGACACCAGCCAGTGGTATCCGGCGTTACTAAGCGCCGATCTCACGGTCGAGCGATGCCACGACCTTCGCCTGTGCCACAACATCCTCCGGCTGTCCGAGGCCGCGCGCGGCACGGAACTTGCGCTCGGCGAACGCAACTCGTGGGACGACCAGCCCGTCGAGCTGGCGAGCTCGGGCACCGCCCTCTTTGACGACCTGGCTGATTTGGCCGAGCTGTCCGATGGCCCCGCCGATGACGAGGGAGCCCGAGACCCGATTGCCGAATACGTACTCCAGCGATCAACCCTCGACGCAATCGCGGCCACAGCTCCCGAGGCCGCGGCTCGACTGCAACTTCTACTCGCCGCCGAATCGAGCGGTGCGCTCATCGCGGAGGAGATGCGAACCAGAGGACTGCCGTGGAGCACCGCGGTTCACAACGCGGCGCTGACCGAATTACTCGGCCCGCGACCGATGTTCGGCGGCAGGCCGGAAAAGCTTGAAGCGCTCTCTGACACAATCCGCACCCTGCTGCAGTCCCCCGGGCTCAACCCCGACTCCCAGCAGGAACTTCTTCGAGCTCTCAAGCGGGCGGGTCTCACCGTGACAAGCACGAGCAAGTGGGAACTTCGCTCGCAGAAGCATCCGGTGGTCGAACCGCTGCTCGAGTACAAGAAGCTCTCCCGCCTCAACTCGGCCAACGGCTGGGCCTGGATGGACGCGTGGGTGCGCGACGGCCGTTTCCGGCCCGAGTACGTCGTCGGTGGAGTCGTCACTGGTCGGTGGGCGACACGGGGCGGCGGTGCGCTCCAGCTGCCGGCGCAAATTCGTGGTGCGGTTCGAGCCGATGACGGCTGGACACTCGTGGTCGCTGACGCCGCCCAACTTGAACCGCGGATCATCGCCGCCATGTCCCGCGACGAAAAGATGGCTGCGGCCGGACGACAGGGCGACCTGTACCAGGGCCTCGTTGACGCGGGCGTTGTCGATACCCGGGCGCATGCCAAGGTGGCCATGTTGGGCGCCCTCTATGGCGCAACCACGGGTGAGAGCGCCCGACTGATGCCCAAACTGGCGAAGGCCTATCCCGTCGCGATTGGACTCGTCGAAAACGCAGCCCGCACCGGTGAACGCGGCGATCAGGTGAGCACCTGGCTCGGGCGCAGCTCCCCGCGACCCGGTGAGGCGTGGCACGCCGCTCAACGTGCAGCAGCCGAGGCCGGGGCCTCTCCGGCGGACGAACGCCGTGCGCGTCAGCTGGCCAGGGACTGGGGCCGGTTCACACGCAATTTCGTGGCTCAGGGTACAGCTGCCGAATGGGCTCTCTGCTGGATGGCCGGCCTGCGCATCCGGCTTCGGGCACTCGCAGACGAGCGTGGCGAACCGCACCTTGCCTTCTTCCTGCACGACGAAGTGATGGTGCACAGTCCCGCGCATCTGGCCGATGCGGTGACGGATGCCATCACTTCCGCTGCTGAGGACGCTGGTCGGCTGCTTTTCGGCCGCTTCCCGGTCAATTTCGCCCTGACCGTCGTCGCCGTGTCGAGTTACGACCAGGCGAAGTAGCGTCGCTCAGGGCTTCCGGAACAGGATCTCGACCGGAGCCAGGATGCCGGCCTGAACGGCGGCAAGCAGGTTTCCCACGCGCCTGCCGCTGTCCGGACCAAGCACCAGGGGCAAACCCAGCCGTGGTGGCCCAGGCGCGTCAGCGCCTTGGGCGGCAGCCCGCTGCATCTTCGTCAGGAACTCGATGCCCAGCTCCCGCCGATCGCGTCGACCCTCCACGCTGAATCCGGCCGCCAGTCCTCGTGAGGAGTACTGCTCAGGCGTCTCCAGGAACGAAATGGCGGCATCCGCCGCCCATGGCACCGGGTACGTCACCTCACCTTCGCCCGTGCGCATGATGTCGAACACTGCGAAGACCCCGCCGGGCTTGAGAACTCGGAAAGCTTCGGAGAAGAGCGTGCCTTTGTCTTCGATGTTCATGCCGACGTGAAGAAGCGTCGCCCGGTCGAAATTGTTCTCATCGAAAGGCAGAGCGAGGGCGCTCGCGGTGACAAACGTGGCCAGCTCGGCGAGGCCACAACGCCGGGTGAAAGAGGTCGCCGTGTGCACGAACTCCTCGGTCACATCGACGCCGACAACCTCAGCACCGAACTGCGAAGCGAAAAGCCGCGCGGGGCCCCCGATGCCGCAACCCAGGTCCAGCACTCGATGCCCTTGCGAGATCCCGGCGGCCTCGGCAAGTTCGTGGGCCGCGACCGCTCCCCCGACGTGCAGTTCATCCGCCGGAAACAGGTCTCCAGGCTGCAGACTGTCCGGGTCAATCCCAGCGTCCCTGAGCGCGGACAGGAGAACGTCCTCCAACCGGCCCGAACTGTAATGTTCCGATACTGCGGTCTCGATTCCCACGGTCGCCTCCTTGCGATGTGCGTGATGCGCGCGAGTCTACGCCTGGGTGACCTCGTCGAACACACAAATGAAAGACCGGGTTCAGTCACCCATTACCGAATCGTCAGCAGGACCGTACTGAGACCGAACACCGGGGCCGTGAACTCGGCCCCGGGTGTTGTGTTTCGCGCAAGGGTGCGGATAGGGTCCAGAAACGCGAGGGATCAGGGAATCCCGGGCGTACGGACGAAGGCCACGTCGTCTGCGCACTTGTCAGCCGGAAGCGTTTGGAAGCCGAGGGACACGTATGGGAAAGCTGATTTACTCGATGATCACGTCACTCGACGGCTACGCCGCCGCAGCAGAGGGTGACCTGGGAACCGGGGCTGAAGACCAGGAGGTGCATACTTTCATCAACGATCTCTTCCGTCCCGTCGGCACCTACCTCTACGGCCGACGGATGTACGAGACCATGGTCTACTGGGAGACAGCGGACGAAGAGCCCGATCAACCACCGCACATCCTGCAGTACGCCAGGGATTGGCAAGCCGCAGAGAAGGTCGTGTACTCAACAACTTTGACGTCAGTCTCGAGCGGGAACACCAGAATCGAGCGGAACTTCGACCCAGAGGCAGTGCAGAAGCTCAAGTCCGAGGCAGAGCATGATTTCACCGTGGATGGCCCCAACCTTGCTGCCCAGGCGATCAGGGCTGGGCTGGTGGACGAATACCACCTGTTCATCACCACGACCGTCGTGGGCGGCGGCAAGCGGTTCTTCCCGGACGGCGTGCGCCTCGATCTCAAACTGGTCGAGGAGCGTGCCTTCGACAGCGGACTGATCTACGCGCGCTACAGGACGACTTGAGCCGGGTTGAGTACTGACGCGGCCCATGTATGCGATCTGCCTGCGGTCAGCGTGCGATGTCAACGTTGTCGCTGATTGCGTCGTTCTCTTCGCCGAGTCCGTCGCCGCGAACCGTGTAGGTTGCATTGCCTCCGACGAACTCAGGCAAGGCCGCAACGGGCGCGAGTGCGGGCGACCAGCTCGTCAGCAACTCCAGGATGGGCTAGAACGCCGCTCACCGAGGGACGAGGCGGTCATACTGCATCCGCGTTCGCTCGCGCCGGATCGCTGCGGATCGGGGCGCGATCGAACATCTGCCACTCGTAGTCGAAGAGGTAGTTGTGACTATTGCCGGCCAGATTCCACCGTTCGTTCGAAAACGACACTTTGATGAAAGAGCGGTTGCCTCCCGGGGCTGGGATTTCGGGCGCTGTGTGAATGACGGACGAGTCCAGGCGCATAAGAACCCGGTCACCGTAGGTCACCGTGCGTATGTCGTCGTTGCCGCTGACCTGCTCCTCAAACTGCTGGGTCGAGCGGAGGTGGTCGTTGCTGATCTGCTCGAATGGTCCCTCGGCGAACACGGTCGGGAAGCGGTCAGTCCAGACGTAGTTGATGTCGGGCTTGCCGAACGAGTCGGAGTGCCAACCGGGTCGGTTCAGCGGATTGCCCGGGGTGGCCCAACCGCGGCGCGCGGTGAGGTAAACGTAGTCCCACCGGTTGTTCCGCTGCTCCTCGATCGCGATCGCGCGTGCGATCATCTCCGATGCGAACCCCAGTCGGCGGGGAACGCGCACGTCCGAGACCCCGTTTCCTTCCGGTATACGGACAGGGAGATACATGTAGTGCATGTACTCCTCGAACTCCAGCTCGAATAGCCCCACGATTTCAGGGGGGTGACCGTAGACGTTCACAGGACACCCCCGCGCTTGAGCGCGAGCGCTCGAATTACTCGTGACGTCGTCTCGGCTCCGTTGCGATTGTTCATCACACCTCTTTGTTCGGGCGGTTAGCGCAATGACGCGCTAACTCATCTGCACCGACGTTAGCGCATTTCTGCTTTAATTGCGATATGAATGTTTCTGGTTCGCCGGATCTGACGGCGTATCCGCGACCCTCCGTCGCGGTGGACGCCGCCGTGCTGACAGTCCCGCCTGACAGACCGCTCTCGGTAGTCCTCATCGAGGACGGTCACGGACGCCGACTCCCAGGCACCTTCGTCCGTGAGCGTGAACGGTTGGACGATGCCGTTCGTCGAGGGCTGGCCGCGAAGACGGGCATCGAAACTGTCGAGCTGCAGCAGTTACACGTGTTCGACGCGCCCCACCGCGACGACCGCGGCTGGGTGCTGTCAGTGGCGTACCTCGCCGTCGCACCCTGGACGGCGATCCGCCCACCTGCCCTCGTCGTCCCCGCCGCGGAGACGGGCGCACTCGCCTTCGATCACGACCAAATCGTGGAGCGGGCATTGCTCACAATTAGGCAGGACTACCGGGCACGCCCTGATCCGTACCGCCTCATCGCCGAGCCGTTCACGATCCGTCAACTTCATGACCTGCACCAGCAGGTCGCCGGAGAAATTCTGATGCGGGACAGTTTCCGCCGCACAATGTCGCCCTTCCTCCGGGAAACAGGGGAACTCGCCACGGGGACCGTCGGGAAACCGGCACGCCGCTTCATCCATCGACGAGTTCAGGAGGATCAGGTCGTAAAGTGACCAGCTTCCTTCGGTTGCGACGCGCTCCTCAACGTGGCACGAGCTCTCGTTCGAGCAGAGGGTGGTGCTCCTCGCCACAAGCGAGGACGACAAGCATCATGGGTGAACAAGCCCGACACTTTATGGCCACAGACCAGCTCCCTTTTCATGCTCCCGAGAGGGTTGGCCACCGGGCACTGGCGTCGCCATTGGTGAGCCGCCGCCGCGTCATAGCTGGGATGCCCGTTTCCCCTGCCCGACTTAATCGCCCGCAGGCGTGCCTTATCTGTAACACGCTCAACGCTGAGTTCGCGCTTGGTACAAAGCTGTCGGAATCCTCTAACAAACGGAGTGCATTTGGAATCGATCGTTTTCGGGCAAGTCCGCTACATAGGCGCGGGCCACGTCGACGCGACAGGCTGTGGGTCGATCTTTTCGAATGTGATTGCTGGCACCATCGAAGGATGAGTACGAACAGACCCCAGAGCCAGCTCACGCTCTCATCGCCGCGGGCCGCCAACACTCTGCCGGCGTATTGGCAGATGGTTCAGTGCTCGCCGCTGGCCGCCCAAATTCGGAAGAGCGGCGAGTGGAAGGCTGGGCAGACGTTGTTGCCGTTGCCGTCGGTGGCGCGCACACCGCCTCGAACACGGTCGCGCCCATACGGTCGGGCTGCGCACGGACGGCACGGTACTCGCGACAGGTTGGAACAACGCGGGGCAGTGTGATGTCGGCGATTGGACTCAGGTCGTGAGCATTGCCGCCGGCTGGCTGACTCGAGACGGCAAGGTGATTGCGGCCGGGGATCGGATGGTCGGCGTTGATGAAGTCTCTGCTTGGCGCAGCATTACGGCAGTCTCGGCAGGGAGTTATCACACGGTCGCAGCCCTCGAAGATGGCAGAGTGCTGGCGGCCGGGCGGATCTGCCAAGGATCAAACTAGTACCCCCGGTGGGACTCGAACCCACACTGGAGCGATTTTAAGTCGCCTGTCTCTGCCATTGGACTACGGGGGCGTACCTCTCCAGCTTATGGGGATCACCATCCCGGAGAGAACACGGCTCACATGACGAAGAGCCCGACCCTATGGGCCGGGCTCTTCGAGTGCAACATTCTTACTTGGAGGCTGCGACAGCTTCCGGCTCAGCAGCGACAGCTGCAGTCGTGCGCTTACGCGCCGGAGCCTTCTTTACGGCAGGCGCTTCTTCGACAGGCGTCGCCGCCGGCTTGGGCCGTGAAGCGAACTGCTCGAACGCCGCACGCGGCGTCTGAACGGCCGAAATGCCGACAATGTCGCGGCCAAGGAAGAAGTTGGCAACCCAGCCTGCGACGACGCGAAGCTTGCGCTCCCAACTCGGCATCGCCATGCCGTGGTACCCACGGTGCGCAAGCCAGGCGAGAGAACCCTTGATCGCGATCTTGCCCGACTGGAAGACACCAACGCCGATTCCAAGGCCAGCAACTGCACCAAGGTTTTTGTGCATGTACTCCTTGGGCTCTTCGCCTCGCAGCACCGCAACGATGTTCTTTGCCATGAGCTTGCCCTGGCGAACAGCGTGCTGCGCGTTCGGAACACAGAATCCTCCGACGCCACCGCCGGACAGGTCACGGATAGCGCTGATGTCTCCGGCGCCCCATGCGTCGGGGATGATCTCGTCGTCGGTGCCGACGCGAAGGTCCGGGCGCACAACGAGTCGTCCACGCTCCTCAATGGGCAGGTCGGTGTTGCGAACGATCTGCGGGTTCGCCATGACACCGGCTGTCCACACGATCAGGTCAGACTCGAACTTCTCACCGGTGGAGAGCTCGATCTTGCCGTCGACCGCTGACTGCAGTTGCGTGTCGAGGTGCACAAGCGCGCCGCGTTCCGCCAGGTTCTTCAGGACCCAGTGGCTCGTCTTGAGGCTGACCTCGGGCATGATGCGTCCCATGGCCTCGATCAGGTGGAACTCCACGTCATCGAAAGACAGCTGCGGGTAGAACTTCAACAGTGAACTGGCGAACGAACGCAGCTCAGCGAACACCTCGATACCGGCGAACCCGCCGCCGACGACGACGAAGTTGAGCAGGCGTGAGCGCTCCGGTCCCGCCGGAAGACTTGCTGCTTTGTCGAAGTTTTCGAGGACACGGTCGCGAATAGCGACCGCTTCTTCAATGGTCTTGAGGCCGATGGCCTGGTCTGCGACGCCAGGGATCGGGAAGGTGCGAGAGACCGCACCGCCGGTGACGACGACGATGTCGTAGTCGAACTCCCACGATTCACCTGTGGCAGGCGTGATGGTCGCCTTCTTCTCGGCGTGGTTGATGTGTGTCACCTTCGCGGTGATGACCGTTGTCTTCTTGAGGTGACGACGCTGAGCCACAACGGCGTGCCGTGCCTCAATCGAACCGGCGGCAACCTCGGGAAGGAACGGCTGGTACGTCATGTACGGCAGCGGGTCTACAACGGTGACCTCTGCTTCGCCTCGACGGAGCCACTTTTCGAGCTTCCAGGCTGTGTAGAAACCGGCATAGCCGCCGCCTACGATAAGAATTTTTGGCACGGTGAGAATTCTCCTACTGAGGGTCGCAAGGACTCAAACAGGCTACTACCTGCGAGCCACCCGCTTGATTTGCCGGGTGGCGCCTATGGCACCGAGCACTACTAGGGTAGCAGTTCCTAGAAAGAGGGCGAGCGGGATGCTCACATACAGAAGCGATTCGGAGGTTGGCAGGAACGGATTGTGCGCCTGTGCCGAGGTCTCAAGCGGTGGCAGGGCCGGAACGCTTCCCGCGTCCGTCGGGATTTCCGGTGGAGCGGCATCCGCTTTTCTGTGCTGCGTGATCCAGGCGGCGAGGTCACCCATCGGGTTCGTTTCCACTGCAGGCACATCGGCATTCACCGCGCGAGCCGCGTTGACGTAGCCGTATCCGTAGATGGGGCTTGGCACGTCCGTCTGGTCAGCTGCAGGCGTCGCCGTCGCGATGATTCGGTTGATGACGTTGGCCGCATCCATGTCTGGATACTTCGCCCGCACCAGTGCGGCGATACCGGCAACAATGGGCGACGCTCCACTCGTTCCCGCCCAGGTCACGTAGGACCCGTCAGGCGAGACGCCGACGAGACCCTCACTCGGAGCGGCGACGCCCAGGGTGATTCCCTGACTCGAGGCATTCCAGCTGGCCGCACCCGACGGGTCGACTCCTGCGACAACGAGCACACCTGGGATCGTTGCGGGAGCACCAATCTGCTCGGTTCCGCTCCCCCGGTTACCCGCAGCTGCGACGATGACAACATTCTTCTCGTCGGCGTAGGAGAACGCTTCGTCCCAGCTCTCTGGCCAGTCAAGCGTGTTTGTCGTCAACGACATGTTGATCACGTCCGCACCGTTATCCACAGCGAAGTGAATGGCATCCGCTATCTGGTCCTCAAAAGGGACCGTGGATCCGCTTGTCTGGAATCCAACGGAAATCGAAATGAGGTTCGCTTCCGGAGCGGTACCGAGAACACCGTTACCTTCGCCGTTTCCTCGGCCTGCAGCCAGGGACGCGACCCAGCTCCCGTGCGGGTTCTCGTCTGAGCCGCCGACGGGGGTGCGACCGTCCGCACTTCCGACGCCCGACGCGTCGTGGCCCGCGACGACAGCCCCGTTGAACTCCGCTGGACCGTTGGCAATGCCCGTGTCGATCACGGCGATTGTGGTTCCGGCGCCGCGGGTGGTGTTCCATGCCTCGGCCACGCCGTAACTCGCGAGCCAGTACTGGGCGTCACGAACAGGGTCGGCGTGTGCCGCAGTCGCACCGGCACTGACAGTACCAAACACGAACAGTGCGGCCAGGGCGGCAGGCAGGATGCGACGTTTCGAGGTCACGGCGTTACCTCCCGGTCGCGGCCTCGGCCGAGTAGTCAGCGCACTGGCAGACCTCGGGACTCCACTGCGCTCGCTCAAGCGCAAGGTCGCCGATGGGGTTCACTCCAGGTCCCGCAGCGAGGGCGTGACCGACAAGAGCGTGAAGGCACTTGACCCGAACGGGCATTCCACCGGCCGAGATACCAGCGATTTCCTCAACGACGTCGATGCTCTCGCGGTCGGCGATGTACGCGTCGTGGGCGGCGGCGTAGCCCGCACGCACCTCGGCGTCCTCCTGCAGGAGGTCGTTGTACTCACCCATCACCAGTGTCGCTTCAAGCGTCGACACCGCTGCCGTTGCTGCGGGGTGGCAGAGGTAGTAGAAGGTGGGGAACGGGGTTCCGTCGCTCAGTCGCGGAGCTGTCGAAACCACGGTCGGCGCTCCGCACACGCACCGCGCCGCAATGCCAACGACGTTACGCGCCGGGCGGCCCAGTTGAGCGGAGACGATCTGGATGTCTTCGTCGGAGACGGACCCGAATGGCGGAGTAGTCATTCGTCCATTATCCCTGTCCGGCATCGGACACGACATCGGCGTACCCGGCGCTGACAAGCGAAGTGAGCATCGACTCGGCCCAGTTGATCTTCGTTTCGGTGAGATTGTCACTGACCGGCGCTTCATCCTCACCGAAAACTCCGGCGTCGACGTCGTCGATCACGATAAAGCTGATCTCGCCCGGGTTGACGTAGTAGAGGCGGTCGCGAGCCTGCGTCATCACATAGGTGCTGTCATTCCAGCGTTCCCGTTCGTCACGAACCTCGGCGATCTCGGCCGTACTCTGCTCCACCGATTCACGCAGGGCCGCGATCTGCTGCTGCTGGTCAATGTACGCCTTGAAGTTCGGCCCGACAACGATGACACCGAGAACGACGATGCCCATCATCAACAACGAAAATCCGGAGAAACGGATGCCACGGAGCCAGCTGCCAGCATCGCTTTCAGTGACAGGAACACCGGGCTGGGCCGTCCGGGTGCCGCGCCTCGCGGAACCGCGTGTGGGGTTTGGTCGTTTAGCCACGTAACCGGCCCCTCTCATTCGCTGTGTCGTGCCGCCTGGGGCAAAAAAGAACACTCCCGGCAGCGCAACGCGCCACCGGGAGTGCCCGGAAACTACGCCGTGAAGCGCGGGAAGGCGCTGCGGCCTGCGTATACGGCAGACTCACCCAGCTCTTCTTCGATCCTCAGCAACTGATTGTACTTAGCAACACGCTCTGAACGGGCAGGCGCACCGGTCTTGATCTGGCCGGCGTTGGTCGCGACAGCGAGGTCGGCGATGGTGGTGTCTTCCGTCTCACCCGAGCGGTGCGACAGGATCGCCGTGTAGCTCGAGCGCTGCGCCAGGGCGACGGCGTCGAGCGTCTCGGTGAGTGTACCGATCTGGTTGACCTTGACCAGGATCGAGTTACCGACCTTGAGGTCGATGCCCTTGCCCAGGCGCGTGGGGTTGGTGACGAAGAGGTCGTCTCCAACGATCTGGACCTTGTCGCCGAGCTCGGCGGTGAGGTGCTGGTAGCCTTCCCAGTCCTCCTCCTCGAGCGGGTCTTCGATCGACACGAGCGGGTACGCGGCAACAAGCTCGGCGTAGTACGCGCTGAGCTCCTGAGCCGAGAGCTGCTTGCCTTCGAACGTGTACGAGCCGTCCTTGAAGAACTCGGTCGCCGCGACGTCGAGCGCGAGGGCGATGTCCTTGCCAGGGGTGTAGCCGGCGTTGGTGATTGCTTCGACGATGAGGTCGAGAGCCGCACGGTTGCTCGGGAGGTTCGGTGCGAACCCGCCCTCGTCGCCGAGACCGGTTGCGAGGCCCTTCGACTTCAGCAGCGCCTTGAGCGCGTGGTAGGTCTCAACACCCCAGCGGAGTCCTTCGGAGAAGCTCTCGGCCCCAAGCGGAACGATCATGAATTCCTGGATGTCAACGTCGTTGTCGGCGTGCGATCCACCATTGATGATGTTGAGCAGCGGAACGGGAAGAACGTGCGCGTTCGGTCCGCCGAGGTAGCGGTAGAGCGGCAGGTCAGCGGCGTCGGCAGCGGCCTTCGCAACGGCGAGGCTCACACCGAGGATGGCGTTCGCGCCGATGCGCTCCTTGTTGTCTGTTCCATCGAGTTCGATGAGCACCTTGTCGAGCAGGCGCTGGTCGTCGGCCTCGAGGCCCTCGACCGCCGGGCTGATCTCGTCGAGGACGGCGTCAACAGCTTTGAGCACACCCTTGCCCTGGTAACGGTCGGTGTCACCGTCGCGGAGTTCGTATGCTTCGAACGCACCGGTGGATGCGCCGGACGGGACAGCTGCGCGCTGGACGGTGCCGTCGTCGAGAAGAACCTCGACCTCGACCGTCGGGTTTCCCCGTGAGTCCAATATTTCGCGAGCGCCTACAGCCTCAATGAGTGCCACAGTATTTCTCCTGTTCAAGGTGTTGCCAGTGGATTGTGTGGAGCGACGTTGACCCGCAGCCAGTCTAGCCATGAGCGTTTCTCCCGGCTCGGGCGTTACGTCGCAGAGTGACGCGAGCTGTCGTTCCCGTGTTCGAGTCAGTCGAGCAACTTGATGTCAAGATCCGAGACGGATGCCGTTTCTCCGGTCACGAAAGCAAAGGACCCGAATCCTGCACCCTGGACTCGAGCGAGCAGAGCCTTGAGGTTCTTCACTCGCGGCTCGAGCCGAACGCGCCGGCCCGTGGCGACGAGTTCCGCCTTCAGCGACACCAGTTTCGCCGGGGCCACTGCCTTGTCGTACACGAGCACCATGGCGTCGGAGACGGACGACTCGGGCAGCGTGACAAGGTCCACGATCCGTTCGAAACCGATGGAGAACCCTGTTGCGGGCACCTCAGAGCCGAGGAAGCGCCCGATCATGCCGTCGTACCGACCACCGCCGCCGAGCGAGTAGCCGAGTTCCGGGTGCTCGATCTCGAAGATCGGGCCTGTGTAGTAGCCCATCCCACGAACGAGGAACGGATCAAACACGACGAATGGTGCGTCGCCGACAGCGCGGCCCGTTGCGGCCGCATCGGCCTGCTCTGCGGCCATGCCGATCGAGGCCAGTTCGGCGATCACCGTGTCGTCGATGCCGTCCGGCAGCTGCGCGCGAATTTGGGCTTCTCCGAACGGGCCTGGGTTCTCCGGGGTGACGCGGGTGAGGAAGAGTTCCAGTGCGTCGACGGCGCTCGCGGTTGCTCCGCGTGAGCGCAGTTCTTCGAGCACTCCCCCGACGCCGACCTTGTCGAGTTTGTCGACGGTGATCAGCACCTGTGAGCGTTCGGACGCGTCGAAACCGAACACGTCGAGCATTCCGGTCAGCAGCCTGCGGTCGTTGATGCGCACGCGGCACCCGGTGAGCCCAAGTTCGCGGAGAGCCGCGGCGGTCGCTGTGAGAAGTTCGATCTCCGCGAGCGGACCCTGCTCGCCGATGATGTCGATGTCGCACTGCACGAACTGGCGGTAGCGACCCTTCTGCGGTCGCTCGGCACGCCAGACGGGCGCGATCTGGATCGACCGGAACACCGGAGGCAGGTCGGCGCGGTGAGTGGCGTAAAACCGGGCAAGCGGCACCGTGAGGTCGAACCGGAGTCCGAGGTCCGTGAGCGACGAGAGGTCGCCAGTCGAAGCGGGCTGCGCCAGGTTCTCGGGAGTCAGTCCACGCTTGAGCACGTTGAACGCAAGCTTCTCGTTGTCTCCACCGAGCCCCGAGTGCAGGCGGGCATAGTCCTCGACCACAGGGGTCTCGATCTCGTCGAAACCGAAGTTGGAGTACACCCGGCGGATGACACCGAGCGCGTGCTCCCGTCGCGCCTTCTCTGCCGGGAGGAAATCTCGCATGCCACGGGGAGGAGTTACGCCAGGAGCCATGCTCCAATTCTGTCATGCACGCGAGGAGCTCCCCGCCGAGGCTCAGTGAACCGAGGGCTCCTGCGTACCGGCTCCTGCGCCTGCTTCGTTTTCCGCGGCGCGGAGGGTTTCCTGAACGTCGCGGAGCGCTGACCGCAGCGCACGCTCGGCGTCGAGGCCCTGCTCGTTCGCGCTCGCGGCGATCGACAACAAGAGTGCCCCGAGCTGTGCCTCGTCCTCGAAAACCGGCGGCTTGACAGCATCCGTTTGGAAAATATCCAGTCCGGCCTGCGTTGCCCGCCCGAGAACCTTGTCGGCGAGCGCGAGGGCCGGCATTGCCTGCGGAATGCCCTCGAGGATGCTCGTTCGGGTGGCTTTCTCGCGGGCTTTCGCGGCCCGCCAGACGCGGTAGACATCGTCGACGGTGAGAGCGACGTCGTTGCCGAAGACGTGCGGATGCCGTCGGATCATTTTTTCGTTTGCCGCGCGTGCGACGTCGTCGAGGCTGAACTCTTCGCCGGAGGTGCGTCTGGCGATTTCAGAGTGGAACACCACCTGGAGCAGGACGTCGCCGAGCTCTTCGAGCAGGGCGTCGCGATCCCCTGCTTCGACGGCGTCGATGAGCTCGTAGCTCTCCTCGACGAGGTAGGTGATGAGGGACTCGTGCGTCATGGTTTTGCTCCACACGCAGGTGTCGAGCACTGTGCTCATCGATGTTGCGAGCGCGTCCATGTGAGGAAGTTCGGGGGTCACCGGCGTGAACGTCCCGTCCTGGACACCACGGTTCGGACGATCCGGTCGCGCAACTCCGTGAACGGAGGGTAGATCAGGCGCAGGGTGTCTGGCCGCGTCGGTTTCGACAGCACGGCCTTGGAGTGGCTGAACGTGTCGATCGTGTACTTGCCGTGGTACCGGCCGGTGCCGCTCGGGCCGACCCCACCGAAGGGGAGACGTGGAACGAGCAGGTGCGCGGCCGGAATGTTCAGGCCGACCGCGCCTGAGGAGGTCTCGCGGAGAAAACGTCGTTCGACGGATTTGCGTCCGCTGAAAACGTAGAGGGCCAGGGGTTTGTCGCGCTCGGTGATGAAGTCGATGGCGTCGCTGACGCCTGAGACGTGCACGATTGGGAGGATCGGGCCGAAAATCTCCTCGGTCATCAGCGGGTCGTCTGCTGCGACACCGTCGATCACCGTCGGTGCGATGTACCTGGTGGTCGCGTCGACCTGGCCGCCCAGGGCGGGCTTTCGGTTGTGAATCAGGGCGCTCAGCCGGTCGAAGTGCCGATCGTTGATGATCCGGCCGAAGTCGGCGCTTTCCTGGGGTTGGGACCCGTAGAACTCAGTGATCGCGCTTCCCAGGTGCGGCAGCAGCGCCGCAGCCGTTTTCTCGGTGGTGAGCAGGTAATCGGGTGCGACGCAGGTCTGGCCGGCGTTGACCAGTTTGGCGTAGACGATCCGTCGCGCCGCGGCCGTCAGGTCGGCGTCGTCGTCGACGAACACCGGTGACTTGCCTCCGAGCTCGAGAGTGACCGGCGTGAGGTGCTCGGCGGCCGCGCGCGCCACAATGCGCCCGACCTGCCCGTTTCCGGTGTAGAAGATGTGGTCGAACCGCTCGCGGAGCAGCGCAGTGGTCTCGTCCACTCCCCCTTCGACCACACGAACAGCTGACGGGTCGAGGTACTGCGGAATGAGCTCGGCGAGCAAAGCGGAACTGGCTGGCGCCAGTTCGCTCGGTTTCACGATCACGGCGTTTCCGGCCGCGAGGGCCCCGGCGAGCGGCACGAGCACCAATTGGATCGGGTAATTCCACGGGCCGATGACGAGCACAACACCGAGCGGCTCACGGATCACCTTCGCGGTCGCTGGCGCGAGCGAGAGCGGAACGGCAACGCGTGTCGGTCGCAGCCACCGTCGAAGGTGGCGAAGTGTGTGGTCGATCTCTCCGACTGCGAGAGCTAATTCAGCAAGCTGTGCCTCTGTCGGGTTCTTCGCCAGGTCGGCCGCGAGCGCGTTCTCCAGCTCAGGCCCGCGTTCCACCAGCATCCGGCGGAGCGCACGAAGCTGCCGCACCCGCCACGCCAGCGGCTTCGTTGTTCCCCTGGCGAATGTGCGGCGGAGGTCCCCCAGCGTCGCCTGCACAGATATTGATCCAGCGGATGCCTCGGTGTCAGTAATCGTCACGCCTTCGTTTCCTTTGCTGGCTCAGTCGTTCGAGGAAAAACGGTAGTGCTTCGCCCTGTGAATTCATCCATGCTCGAATACACCGAGAAGACCCGATCGGCGACCCGGTCCCAGACGGTCGTTGGCAACACACCTTTGAGACCACGTGCGAGGCCCACCGTCCACGGAGTCAGCCGGAAGGGCTTACCCGAGAGCATGGCCTGCCAGGCGCGCTGCACGGCAACGTCGGGAGCGAGCAGGGGTGTCATCAGTGGGCCACGGGCACCCTCGAACATGCCCGTTGTGACGTAGGACGGGCAGAACGTCGTGATCTTCACGTGGCCGTTCCCCGAGCGCTCAAGTTCGAGCCGCACCGAGTCGCTCCAGCCGATCAGTGCCCACTTGGATGCCGCGTAGACACTCATCCGCGGATTGGCCAGGGTTCCGGCAGCGGAGGCGACGTTGAGAATCCGCTTCTCGCGCGAGCCGTCGCCGATCATGGCAGGCAGGAACTCCCGCGTGACATGCATCGGCGCGATGGCGTTGATGCGCATGGTCGGTTCAGTGTCACGCTCGGAATCGGTGTCCCAGAAGTAATCGTTCCCGCGCACGATGCCTGCGTTGTTGATGAGCACATCGGGAACGCGAAAAGAATCGAGTTCGTGACGCGCGGCATCCCGAACATTATCGAGTTGGGAGACGTCCACCACGCGGGTGTGAACGATCGTGCCGTAGCCGGACAGGGCACTCGCCGTTGTGTCGAGTGCGAGCGGGTCGATATCCCAGAGCGTGACCGACCTGGCCTGTTCGCGGATCGCCCGCTCAGCGTAGAGCCTGCCCATTCCCGATGCTCCGCCGGTGATCAAAACACGAGCGTTCGCGACGGTGAATGCCATGAGGGACCTCCGTTGGTTGCGTGCAAGCCAGACTAATCCATGCGCGGCAGGGTGCCCTTGGACGCCGTCCGTCGATTAGGCCGACGCGGCCGCCCCCCTCGTCTCGATAGCCGTCTTCTCCTTTTCGGGCAGCGGGAACAGCGCATCGAGGAACTGTTTGACCCACGCGATCAGGTCGGCGTCGGTGAGTTTTTCGCCGTGCTTTTCGGGCATCGGCACGATCAGGGCATTGGCCTGGGCGAGATACTTGCCGCCCGGGTACATCCGCCGCAGGCGAGCCTGCAGTGAATCGGGCAGGTTCGCTGGTGCTGCACGCAGGTTGGAACCCATCGCAACCAGTTCGCTCAGGCCCACGCGCTGTGCACGCTGGCGCAACCGGGAGACCGCGATGAGGTTCTGCACCTGTGCGGGCGGTTCGCCGTACCGGTCGGTGAGCTCGTCAATAACGAGGCCGATCTGGTCGTCGTCTGCTGCAGGGGCGCTCGCCGCTGACAGCTTTTGGTACGCCTCAAGGCGCAGGCGCTCGCTGTCCACGTAGTCTTCGGGAATGTGGGCGTCGACAGGAAGTTCCAGCCGAAGTTCGGTCTGGCCCTCGGCGACATCCCCACGGAAATCGCTGACAGCCTCACCGATCATGCGCAGGTAGAGATCGAAGCCGACACCGGCGATGTGGCCCGCCTGCTCGCCACCGAGCAGGTTTCCCGCTCCGCGAATCTCAAGGTCCTTGAGCGCCACTTGGATTCCGCTTCCCAGTTCGTTGTTCGCCGCGATGGTCGACAGGCGGTCGAGTGCGGTCTCGGAGAGAGGCTTGTTCTCGTCGTACAGGAAGTAGGCATACGCCCGCTCTCGCCCGCGGCCGACCCGCCCGCGCAGCTGGTGCAGCTGGCTGAGACCGTACTTGTCTGCACGGTCGATGATGATGGTGTTGGCGTTCTGGATATCGAGTCCGGTCTCGATGATCGTTGTGCAGACGAGCACATCGAACTTGCGCTCCCAGAAGTCCACAACAACGCGCTCGAGGGTGCTCTCGGACAGCTGTCCGTGAGCAACGGCGATCCGGGCCTCCGGGACAATCTCCGCGAGCTGGGCGGCAATGCGGTTGATGCTCGACACCCGGTTGTGCACGAAGAAGATCTGGCCCTCGCGCAGCAGTTCGCGGCGGATAGCCGCGCCGACCTGCTTGTCGCTGTACGGGCCGACGAAGCTGAGGATCGGGTGACGTTCCTCCGGCGGCGTCGCGAGCGTCGACATTTCGCGGATGCCGGTGACCGCCATCTCGAGCGTGCGGGGAATCGGCGTCGCGCTCATGGCAAGGATGTCGACGTTCTTCTTGAGTTTCTTGAGGGCGTCCTTGTGCTCGACACCGAACCGCTGCTCCTCGTCGATGATCACCAGGCCGAGGTCCTTGAACTTCATGCCCTCGCTGAGCAGGCGGTGCGTTCCGATCACGACATCGATGGTTCCCCGCTCGAGCCCGTCTCGGGTGTCTTTGGCTTCTTTGGCGGTCTGGAATCGGCTAAGTGCTCGGAGGTGAACGGGGAAGCCGGCGAACCGTTCGGAGAATGTCTCGAAGTGCTGCTTGACCAGGAGGGTCGTCGGCACCAGCATCGCTACCTGCTTACCGTCCTGCACAGCTTTGAACGCCGCACGGATGGCAACCTCGGTCTTGCCGAAGCCAACGTCTCCCGAGAGCAAACGGTCCATCGGGATCGGCCGCTCCATATCGGCCTTGACCTCGTCGATGGTGGTCAGCTGGTCGGGGGTCTCCGCGAACGGAAATGCTTCCTCGAGTTCGCGCTGCCACGGTGTGTCCTTGCTGAACGCGAAGCCTTTGGACGCCATCCGGGCCGAGTACAGCTTGACCAGTTCGACGGCGATGTCGCGCACGGCCTTCCGGGCGCGACCCTTCGCCTGTGACCAGTCGCTTCCACCCATCTTCGACAGCTGGGGCGCCTCCCCGCCGACGTAGCGGCTGAGCAGGTCGAGCTGGTCAGTCGGTACGAGGAGTTTGTCGCCCGGATAGCCGCGCTTTGATGGCGCATACTCGAGGGTGAGGTATTCGCGGCGGGTTTTGGTGGCGTTGCGGCCGCCGCTGGATACTTCGCGCTGGGTCAGTTCAACGAACTTGCCGATGCCGTGGGTCTGGTGCACAACGTAGTCACCCGGTGTGAGCTGCAGCGGATCGACCACGTTCTTGCGGCGTGACGCAAGCTTCTTGACCTGTCGTGAGTCGTAACCGACGGTGCGGCCGTAGAACTCGTTCTCACCAAGCAGGGCGAGCTTGATTTCGGGCATCTCGAACCCAGACTCCGTCGTCGCCTGCACAAGGTAGGCGATGCCGGCTTCCGGTGTTTCGGGGAAAGTGTCGACGACCCGCGCGGCGACTTCGTGTTCGCCGAGCACATCGCGGGCGCGTTCGACCAGTCCGGCGCCGCGCGCCGTGATGGCGACACTCCAACCATCGCGAAGCCTCTCGGCCACGTGCGCGATGGCACCGTCGACGTTGCCCGAGAAACTGGGTACAGGCTCAGCCGCGACGCGCACGGCGAGCAGCTCATCCATTTCGAGCTCTTCAGGGAGAACGTCTCCTGGTCCTTGCTGGAAGGTGCTGAAAGTCCACCACGGGTGGTCGGACGCGGGCTGGCCCGGTCGAGTGAACCTGGTGGAGTCGCGCAAATCTCCGAGGGTGATGAACTCACCGCTTGCGAGGTCGATGGGTGCCTGCGCTCCGGCGGTTGCGGCGCTCCAGGCCGCTGCCAGGAACTCGCGGTTGGTCTCGGCGAGGCTGATCGCACGTGTGGCCACACGCTCGGGTGAGATCACGGCGACAGCCGTGCCGGCAGGAAAGTAGTGGCTCACAGGAACAAGTCGATCGAGGAGCGCTGGAGCCAGCGATTCCATTCCTTCGACTGGGATGCCATTGGCGATCTTTTCAAGCATCCCGGACATGCTTGGGAACTCGTCGCGCATTTCTCTGGCGCGCTGGCGCACGGAGTCGGAGAGCAGAAGTTCGCGGCTCGGCGGGAGCGAGACGCTGGGAATCGTCTCGGCTATCGATCGCTGATCGGCGACCGAGAACGCGCGAATCTGTTCCACCTCGTCGCCGAAGAATTCGACCCGGTACGGGTGTTCGGCCGTTGGAGGGAACACGTCGAGGATTCCACCTCTAACGGCGAACTCGCCACGCCTGGATACCATGTCCACGCGCGAATAGGCCAGTTCGACGAGCTGGACGGCGAGTTCTGCGAGATCGTGACCACGGGTGGATGCGATGAGTTCGATCGGGTCGGTCTCGGTCAGGTTGTCGGCGACCGGCTGGAGCGCGGCGCGGACGGCAGCGACCACAATGAGGGGCTTTTCTCCGGTCCACGTCTTCATGGTGCGAAGCGCCGCGAGCCGTTTGCCGACGATCTCGGCGCTCGGGCTCAGACGCTCGTGCGGAAGCGTCTCCCAGGCAGGAAAATCGATGATGTCCGCGTCGGGTGACACGTCGGCGAGAGCTGCGCGCAGCTGCTCTGAGTCACGTCCGGTTGGAGTCACGACGAAGAGGCATGCTGGCTTCTCCGAAGCGTTCCGCGCATTCAGGAGCCCGGCGAGGAGTGGAGCGCGGAGCCCGTCAGTGACGGAAAAATCAGCGTCTCTGCTTGAGTATGAGAGAGCGTTGTCGAAAGTGGAGGCGCGCGAAAGTGCTGCGATTAAGCCCGAAAGGATCACTGGTTCAGTTTACGCACGCCCACTGACACCACGGCGGGGGTTGCGCCCTCAGCTCCGGGAGTGCACCTTCAACTGGGCGGCGGCGAGTCCGTCCGTTGCGATGAGTTCAACGGCGTCCGCCG
Organism: Mycetocola zhadangensis; assembly: GCF_003668565.1. Lineage (GTDB taxonomy): Bacteria > Actinomycetota > Actinomycetes > Actinomycetales > Microbacteriaceae > Mycetocola_A > Mycetocola_A zhadangensis. Next base: position 361,377 of record NZ_RCWJ01000001.1, on the reverse strand, counting down.
CCTCACTGAGGAGGGTCGGGAGCGCGGCGCGCTCGGTCGACCCGAAATCCTTGAGCACGAAATCGGCGGGGTCCTGCCGCCCGGGCGGGCGCCCGATACCCACTCGCACCCGGATGAAGTCCGGGGTATCGGCGGCCTTCGCGATGTCGCGAAGACCATTGTGGCCTCCGTGCCCTCCGCCCGATTTGAGCTTGAGGCTGTCGAACGGAATGTCGAGTTCGTCGTGAACGATGATGAGCTTCGACGGATCGAGCGAGTAAAAACGCAGCAGTGCGGCAACTGGGCCGCCCGACAGGTTCATAAAACTGTTTGGCTTGGCCAGGACCAGCTTGGGACCGCCTGGCGCGAGGAAACCTTCAGCGACGGACGCTGGTGTTTTGTGGCGAGTGAAGGTTGATCCGATTCGCCGCGCGAGCTCATCGAGGACCATTTGACCGACGTTGTGCCGGTTACCCGCATACCCGGGACCGGGGTTGCCGAGTCCGACGACCAGCCAGGTGTTCTCAGCCACGATCGGCTCCCTCTTCTTGCGCCACCACATCAGTTCCCCTTAAGCCGAAAACCTGCCGACCCGCGGTCGCGACGATGTCGCGACCGCGGGCTGGCAGGCCCAGTTCGATTCGGTCGAGTTACTCGGCTGCTTCAGTGGTGTCGTCGGCTGCCTCGTCGTCACCCTCGTCGCCTTCGGGCTCGGTGACCGCAACGACGAGAACGTCGGGGTCGCTGAGCAGGGTCGAACCCTGGGGCAGTTCGACGTCCTTGGCGAGGATGTGCGTGCCGGACTCGAGGCCCTCGATCGAGACAAAGAGACGCTCGGGGATGTGGGTTGCCTCTGCCTCGATCGACAGCGTGGTCGCGTCGAGGTTGTGGATGGTGCCGGGAGCAGACTCGCCCTCAACGTGAACGGGGATGTCGACGACAACCTTCTCACCCTTGATGACGACGATGAGGTCGAGGTGCTCGATGATGCGGAGAACGGGGTCCTTCTGAACATCCTTGACGAGGGCGAGGCTCTCGACGCCTTCGATGTCGAGCTCGAGGAGCGCGTTCGACTTGCGGATGATGAGGCTCACCTGGTGCGCCGGAAGCGCGAGGTGCTTGGGCTCGGTGCCACGACCGAACATGACGGCGGGGATCTTGCCAGAAGCGCGGAGCTTGCGGGCGGCGCCCTTACCGAACTTGGTGCGGACTTCTGCGACTACTTTGTTGTCGTCAGACATGGTGTTTCTCCTTTGGTGAGCCTTACAGCTCTTTCGCTTACCGGAGCGCAGCTCCGTGTGGTCTGGTGCGAGGCCGGCGGACCGGCTTCGGTTCAACTCGAACGCATGTCAGCGTGAGGAAAAGCCAGTTCTTGGGTAAGAAAAGTAGGTGCCTTGCCCACCGCGTCGATAACGGATGCCACTCAGTGCGTCTGCACGTGGCATCCCTCGCCGAAGTTCAATCGTTGAGTCTACAGCATCGATGCGGACCGAACGTTCGTCAGGCGTTCGGCACACCCGTCGTTGATCGAATCTTCGCGACGGTTTCGGAGACGATGTCGGCGACAGGCTGATCGATGTCGATCACCATCCCTGGTTCATCAGCGGCAAGCGGCTCAAGCGTTGCGAACTGGGAATCAAGAAGGCTCGGCGGCATGAAGTGACCACTTCGACCTTCGATTCGTGAGGAGAGAACGTCGCGGGTTCCGTCAAGGTGCACGAACCGAACTCCGGGGGCGCTGTCGAGGATGGCCTGTCGGTATGCACGACGAAGCGCCGAGCAGGCGATGACCATCCCGGTTCCGGTCGCTCCCGCCTCCGAGAGTGTTTGGCCGACGACGGTGAGCCATGGCCAGCGGTCGTCGTCGTTGAGCGGCTTCCCGCCAGCCATCTTCTCGATGTTCGACTGCGGGTGAAGTGCATCACCGTCAACGAACGGCACCCCGAGGGCACCGGCAATGAGCGCCCCTATTGTGCTCTTGCCAGATCCGGATACCCCCATCACGACAATTTGGGTGCCCTCGGGAGTTGTTGTGTTCTGTGACATGCGGCCGAATCTACCGTCTACCAGTCGTGGACTGTGCCGTCGGCGAGACGGTTGTACGGCAGGTATGCGGTTTCGTACGGGTACTTGCCCGCCTCATCGACGTTGAGCTCGACACCGAGGCCCGGCTTGTTACCCGGGTGCAGCATGCCGTCGCTCCAGGTGAATGACTGCTCGAAAACGCTGTCGGTCTTCTGTCCGTGCTGCATGTATTCCTGGATGCCGAAGTTGTGGATCGACATACCGAGGTGCATTGCGGCGGCCATGCCGACGGGGGAAATGTCGGTCGGCCCGTGCATGCCCGACTTGATCTGGTATTGCGATGCGTAGTCGAGCACCTTCTTGAGGTGCGAGATCCCGCCGGTGTGGGTGACGGCGCTGCGCACGTAGTCGATGAGCTGCTCACGGATGATCTGCTGGTAGTCCCAGACCGTGTTGAAAATCTCACCGATCGCGAGCGGCGTCGTGGTGTGCTGTCGCACGAGGCGGAGTGCCTCAGGGTTCTCGGCCGGTGTGCAGTCCTCGAGCCAGAACAGGTCGTACGGTTCGAGCGACTTGCCGAGCTTTGCCGCCTGAATCGGCGTCATGCGGTGGTGGCCGTCGTGGAGCAGCGGAATCTCGGGACCAAACTCGTTACGCACTGCCTCGAAGACCGTAGGAACGTGGCGCAGGTAGCTGCGAGTGTCCCAGTCCTCCTCATTCGGCAGAGCACCGCGCTGGGCGGGCTCGTGATCGTATCGAACACCCTTGTTCGCTTCGAACGTCGCGTTCGATGCGATGCCGTAGATCGACTTCAGGCCGGGAACCCCGGTCTGAATGCGGATGGACTTGTAGCCCTGTTCCTGGTGCTCGCGCACGCTGTCGAACAGTTCAGGCAGGCTCTTGCCCGACGCGTGTCCGTATGCCATCAGGCCTGTGCGTGAGGCACCGCCGAGCAGCTGGTACAGCGGCATCCCGGCGACCTTGGCCTTGATGTCCCAGAGGGCGACGTCGACAGCGGCGATCGCGGCCATGGTGACGGGGCCCCTGCGCCAGTACGCGCTGCGGTACAAAAACTGCCAGGTGTCTTCAATGTTGTGCGCTTCACGGCCGATGAGCAGGGGAACCACGTGCTCGGAGAGGTACGAGACAACCGCGAGTTCGCGACCGTTCAGCGTGGCGTCTCCAAGTCCGGTAACTCCGTCTTCCGTTGTCAGCTTGAGCGTGACGAAGTTGCGGTCAGGGCTCGTGACGATGACTTCAGCTTTTTCGATTTTCATGATTTTCCCTTGTGCGTGGCGACGGCGAACTGTCGGTGGCGAACGGTTGCGATACAGATTATTCGGTCGGCGGTGTGCTGTTCTGCCCCCGGTTCACCGTGAACGCGGCCGTCGACAACGACGGATCCATGGGCGCAGCGACTCCGCGGGTGAGGCGGCGCTCGGCGATCTCAGCGACGATCTCTTTGTGCTTCGCGTCGGTGAGCGGGTAGAAGAACATAATGGCGATGGCGATGATGCTGGCGGCGACGGGAACGAGTCCTGCGCCGGCTCGGATGCCCCACACAGCCTGCTCACTCTGAGCTGCCGCGTTTGCGACGTACCCGCCCCAGGCGAGTGCGTATGCGGCCAGTGCGCCGCCAACAGCCTGGCCCGCCTTCCGGGTGAAGGAGAACAGCGCGTAGACGATGCCCTCTGCCCGTACACCGGTCTTCCACTCGCCGTATTCGACGGTGTCGGCTTCGAGCGCCCAGACCAGCATGTTGACGAGCACAATGCCGAGCTGGCAGACAACCAGTCCGGAGAACCCGAGCCAGACCATGCTCGGCGGTGCGAGGAAAACGATGACTCCGCCGACACCCATGATTCCGCCTCCGGCCATGTAGGCCGTGCGCTTGCCAAAGATGCGAACGATCTTCGGGATGAAACCGGCCAGGCCGAACACCATCACGAGCTGAATGATAGAGAACAGCGCGTAGAGCGGAAGAGCGTTGAGCACATCGCGCAGGTAGTACAGCTGCACGGTGCTGAGCGCCAGCATTCCGGTGAGGAATACGAAAGAGCTGATGCACAGCAGAACGAGCGGCTTGTTGTTCTTGAGGATCGCGGCGCTCTGCTTCATGGTGACGTGCGGGACATCGCGCCTCACACGCTCCTTCGCGGTGAAGGCCGTGAAAAAGTAGAGCGCCGTCCCGACGACGACGAAGCCGAGAGTCATGAAGGTGAAGATCGACTGGAGGTCGTTCTCCGGAGTGATGAGGGGGGCGACAAAGATGCCGAGTCCAGATCCGACGATCATGGCGCCGATGGTGCGAGCGCTGGCAAGTTTCGCTCGTTCACTCGGATCTTGCGTCATGGCGCCTGCCAGCGAACCGTACGGAATGTTGACGAGGCTGTACGCAAGACCGAGAGCCGCGTAAGTGAGGTAGGCGTAAAGCAGCATGCCGGACTCGCCGATCTGCGGAACACTGAAAACAGCGACGCTGAGCAGCAACAACGGCACCGAGCCGAACATCAGGAACGGGCGGAACTTGCCGAACCGCTTGCTGTAGGTGCGGTCAACGATGCGGCCGGCGAAGAGATCCGCGAAAGCGTCGAAAACGCGCACAACCAACAGCAGCGTTCCGGCAGCTGCAGCCGAGATTCCCGCTACATCTGTGTAATAGATCAGCAGGAACATTGTCGCTGTTGTGAACGCGAGGTTGTTTGCCGCGTCGCCGGCACCGTAGCCGATGATGCTGATCTTCGGCAGCTTTCCCAGTGTCGCTGGCGGTGTGGGGCTGATGGTATTCGTCATGGGGGCTCCTTTACCCGAAGGGCAGCGCGTCGGCTACTGCTCTTCCGATGGTGCGAATGCGAGGAGGGCACTGGCTTTCACCGGAACTGCCCTGTCGTGAGTATCGGCAACTCCGCCGTTCCTGGTGCTCGCCATGAGAGCGGAGTTGCCGAAAAGTACGGCGTGGAATTCACGCCGGTTCAGGACTCGGCGGATGCCACGGGGCATCGGGGCCAGCTGTGCGGACTGTGCCGACATGTGAGCTCCCTCTGCGCTTCGTTGCGAACCGCGTCCTTGCGAAAAATATGGAGCAGGCGAGAAATCCTGCGAACCGTGATGACGTACAGTCAAGCACGATTTCAGCATTTTGGCAAACGGTTGCCAAGCCGATGCGGAGCGCTCGCGATTCGAGCGCTCCGCCCCGTGGTCAGGCGTGGGTCGGTAGAGCCTGTTTGGCAACAGAGCGGATGCCATCGAGCACCGCCGCATCCTCCGCGAGTCGCGGATCGATCAAGCGAATCAACTCGGTGACGATGTCCCCTTCTGACGCGAGGGCGGCTGCGATGCCCGCTGCCGCCGCGTCCGGGAGTTCGGTCCGCGAGATGACCAGGGCAGCCCACGCACCGATGGCGCGAATTGCCGCCTGGCCGCTGCGGCCGGCGGCACGTTCGGCGAGGATGATCGGCGCGGCGCGTACACGAAGCTTGGTGACGCCCTCCATGCCGATCTGGGCCAGGCGATGCTCGATACGCGCGTTCTCGAACCGCTCGAGGAGCGCTGCGCGGTAGTTCTCCAGGTCGAGCCCCTCACCCAGGTGGGCGGACGCTGCATCCCAGTACTCGGTGACCCAGGTGCGGCACTCCGGGTCAGCGATCGCCGACGCAACAGTTTCATGGCCACGCAACCGCCCGGCGTACGCCAGCAGGCTGTGCGCACCGTTGAGCAGCCACAGCTTTCGCCGCTCGAACGGCTCGATCTCGTCCACAAACCGCGCTCCAGCCTTCTCCCATTGCGGCCGGCCGGCGGGGAAGGCACCGGAGAGCACCCAGTCACGGAACGGTTCGGTGACGACGGGTGCCTGGTCGGCGAAGCCGGTCAGGGACACCGCTGTTTCGACGTCGGCCGGCGTGGTCTTCGGGGTGATCCGGTCAACCGAAGTCGACACGAATGACACCTCCTCGGCGATCCATGCGCCCGTCTCCGGGTTCACCAGTTGAGCGAGGGCAAGAATGCCCGATCGCACGAACGGTCCGTTGTCTGGCATGTTGTCACACGGCACGATGGCGAGAGGCCCCGCACCGGCGAGGCGCCGAGCATGCAGGCCGAGCAGCAGGCGGCCCAGAGTCGTGACGGGCCCGCCTGCAAATGATTCAGGAAGCTCACCGCCCAGCGCGGTGCTGAGCCAGTCGATGTCGTCGTTCACAGCCGCGTCGTCGCGGTTCGGCTGCCCGTTCGCCGTGAGGCGGTAGCCCGCCTCGGTCACCGTCAGGGTGACCAGGGCCGTCGATGGGGCGGCCAGCAGGTCGACGAAGCGATCGAGGTTCGCACCGTCGACGGCTTCAACGATGCTCGACACGATGGTCGCCGTGTCCCTGTCGGCCGACCGTTCGATCAGGGTGAAGAGGCCGTCCTGTGGGGCGAGCTCTTCAGCAGCTGTGGCGTTCCGCCCGGTGAATGCCGCGATGCCCCACTCCCCTGTTTCGTCTGCCACGTCGGTGTACCAGGCCTGGTGAGCGCGAGAGAACGCACCGAGACCCATGTGGACGATGCGAACGCTGCCCGAAGCCTCCCTGTTCGAAGCGCTGTGGCTGGAGCGGGTGAGTGTCGGTGCGGAGGCATTGTTCGTCACAGTTTGAAGACCTTTCGAGGAAGCGAGTCGACAAGGTCGACGATAATCCGGCCGGCAGTTCCCTCGTCGATTCGCCCTTCCCGGACGAGGCGAGCGAGAAATGCCGAGTCGAGCCGGCGGGCCATGTCGTGGCGAGCCGGGATAGAGAGGAAGGCGCGAGTGTCGTCGATGAAACCGGAGCTGCGATAGAAGCCGGCGGTTTCGGTGACGGCCGAGCGGAAACGCAGCACCGAGTCTGGCGCATCGAGGAACCACCACGGTGCACCGATGTAGACGCTCGGATAGAAGCCGGCGAGTGGTGCGACCTCGCGGGAGTAAACGGTCTCGTCGACGCTGAACAGCACGAGGTGGAAGTCCGCGTTATTGCCGTACTTCTCGAGCAGCGGCCGCATGTTCTCAACGTACGTGGTGGTCACGGGAATGTCGTGTCCGGTGTCTGGTCCGAACGCTGCGAACGTTTCGCTCGAGTGGTTGCGGTAGACGCCGGGGTGCACGGTCATGACGAGTCCGTCTTCGGTGCTCATCCGAGCGCTTTCGAGCAGCATGTGGCCGGCGAAAGCCCGGGATTCAGCGGCCGACAAGGTGCCGGAGAGTCCCTTCTCGAACAGGGCGCTCGCCTCGGCTGGAGAGAGGTCGACCGCGAGGGGCTCGAACACACCGTGGTCGGCCGAGACCGCGCCGTTTTCGACGAAGTACCGGCGTCGGCCCGCGAGAGCTTCAATGTAGCCGGTGTAGCTGCTGACGGCCGAGCCGTTCCATTCGGCGAGGGCCGCGACCTTGTCAGCCCACCCTGGCGTTGACGGGTTGAGGTACGCGTCTGGGCGGAAAGTGGGGAGCACACGTCCGGAGAACGACGGATCGGCCGCGAGCGCCCGGTGCGGCGCGAGTGAGTCCATCGGATCGTCCGTTGTGGCAAGAACCTCGATGTCAAAGCGCGAGAACAGGGCTCGGGGGCGGAAGTCATCGGTATCGAGAGCCGCCTGGATGACGTCGTAGACCGCATCGGCGTTCTCGGCGCTTGGCTGCACGTCGATACCGAAGACCTGGTTGAAGGTGGACTGCAGCCAGTAGCCCGAAGCGGTACCGGCGTACAGGTGCCAGTTCTCGCTGAAGGTCCGCCAGACTTCACGGGGCGACGCAACCGGCTCGCCGGACTGGCGGTTCGGAATGCCGAGCCTGCTGAGGTCGACCCCGGCGGAGTGCATCAGCCGAGTGACGTAGTGGTCGTACCGGATGAAGAGTTCGGCCGGGTTTGGAAACTGACGGTCGTCGACGAGGATCGCCGGGTCGACGTGACCGTGAGGCGAGAGGATCGGCAGGTTCTCCACCTGCTCGAAGAGCGCCCGAGCGACGGCCCGCGTGGCGGGGTCAGCGGGGAACAGTCGGTCTGGATCGAGTTGCAGCTTCATTGACACACCTTCATATGGATAATCTCGTCGGCTGCGTGAATGTTGTCAACCGGTTGCCAAACATCGTAACCCTCTGACAGACTGAGGGCAAGACAGCGGGTGCCCTTCGGGTTATCCGCGGCAACAAACGGCTTCCAAGGACGGAAGCTCCAGATCCAATGGAGGAACTCACGTGGCCACAATCGGCGTCCAGGCAATGATGCTCAAGAACAGCTTCGCGGAGGTCGGTCCGTTCGAGACGCTCCGGAAGATCAGCGACATCGGCTACCACGCCGTCGAGGTGTCGCAGATTCCGATGACGACGGAGAATGTTGCCGAACTCGCTCGCGCACGCGACGAACTCGGCATGAACATCGCCTCACTGTCAGCGTCGCTCCGCGTGGCACCGGGCATGCCCGGCGAGTCGCTGACGACGGACTTCGACAAGATCGTTGCCGACTGCCGCACGCTCGACACCACGATGCTGCGCATCGGGATGCTCCCGTTCGACGCCATGGGTTCGCTTGACAAGGTGCTCGAGTTCTGTGACGACACCAACGCCATCGCGCGCCGGCTGGCCGACGAGGGCATCAGCCTCTACTACCACAACCACCACATCGAGTTCGCGAAGTACGACGGCAAGCACCTGCTCGACATCATCGCTGACCGCGCCCCTGACATGGGACTTGAGATCGACGTGCACTGGGTGCAGCGCGGTGGGCTCGACCCGGTCGCCACCATTCGCAAGTACCGCGACCGCGTCGCCATGGTGCACCTCAAGGACTACCGCATCGGCAACATTCCCGATGAGGCATTTGCTGCCCTGGCTTCCGGGGACCACAAGACCTTCATGGCCGCGTTCACCGGTGTCGTGCAGTTCGCCGAGGTGGGCGAGGGCAACCTCGACTTCCGCGCGATCGTTGAGGAGAGCCTCGCCAGCGAGGTGCAGTACCTGCTTGTTGAGCAGGACGACCTCTACGGCAGGGACGTCTTCGACTGCCTGCAGACCTCCTACGACAACCTCGTGGCTCTCGGCTACAGCGACCTCTTCTAGACCTTTAGATTTCACGGAAAAGGCGCCCTCGTTTCGAGGGCGCCTCTTCGTATGCGTACTTCGCAATATAAGAAAACGGATGCTGTCTCGCCAGCGCGCGAGACAGCATCCGTTTTCAAAAGAATCAGTGTGCGGCAGGTCCCGTCGACTGGCGGATGACCAGTTCGGTCTCGATTTTCTCGTCGTCGTCTGTAGATGAAGCGACCTCGATGTTTCCACCGACCAGGGCAAGGGCTCGCCGAACCGCTCGCGCACCGGCTCGGGCGAGCGGCGTTCGGATGGTGGTCAGCGCCGGGGTGGTGAAGTCGGATCCGAAGATGTCGTCGAAGCCGACGAGGCTGAACCGCTCGGGCACCGAGATGCCCTCCTCAGCTGCGGCACGGAGGAGACCGATGGCCATGAGGTCGTTGTACGCGACAACGGCCGTCACGCCTGACGCGAGAACGCGAGTGAGCGCGGCCCGGCCGCCGTCGAGGGTCGGAATGTTCGGCCCGATTTCGACCACGTTCATGCCGCGGGCGACCGCCTGCTGCAAAACGCTTGCCCAGCGGGTGCCGCTCATCCAGGAGTTGGCCGGACCCGACAGGTAGGCGATGGACCGGTGACCGAGCGACTCGAGGTGAGCAAGCGCACCGTCGATGCCTGGCGTGACATCGGGGAGCACACTCGGAACCCCGTCGACGTCCCTGTTGATGAGAACGAGCGGCTTGTGAGCGGCCAGCTGCTGAATTTGGGTGTCGCTCAGGCGGGTCGTTCCGAGAATCAGGCCGTCGACAGAGGGCTGGATGCGTTCGGCGGTCGAGGCCTCACGCTCGCCGGACTCCTGCGACTCGGCGATCACCAGCGTGTAGCCCTGTTCGGCTGCCGCGTGTTCGGCTCCACGCACGATGCCGAAGATCATCGGGTTTGTGATGTCGGCAAGCAGCAGGCCAAGCGTGCTCGTACGCCCGGTTGGCAGGGCGCGCGCCATCGGGTTGAGCCGGTAGTTCAGCGTTTTGGCTGCGGCGTGGATGCGCTCTTCGGTCTTGATGTTGATTCGGCCGGGCTGACTGAGCGCACGGGAGACCGTTGACGGGTTCACTCCGGCGAGCTCCGCGACGTCGTAGATGGTCGGGGCCGACTTTGCTGGTCGACCGGCTCGCGCCGTTGCCCGCGCTCGAGGCGCGACGTCGGCGGCCTGGTCCCGCACGCTTTCACTCGACACGATTACTCCTTTGGGCGTGCACGAGGCACGCGGCCCGACGTCGGGCTCTGCGAAGTTCTACGGTAGCGCACGGCGGCGTGCCTAGCTTCCAGCCGCGGCGACAAGGTCGGGGTTCTTCTGCTCGTCGAGCAGACGGCGGCGGTTGGCCCGTCGGACCTCCTGGCGGTCGGGGTCGGGCACAGGGGACGCAAGCAACAACCGCTGGGTGTACGGGTGTTGAGGGGCGACGGTGACCTGCGACGCTGGCCCCTGCTCGACAATCTCGCCGTGGTACATGACCGCGACGCGGTGGCTGATGTGACGGACCACATCGAGGTCGTGCGACACGAAGAGATAGGAGACCCCGGTGTCCTGCTGGATCTGCAGGAACAGGTCGAGCACTCGAGCCTGGGTGGTGAGGTCGAGCGCCGAGACGGGCTCATCGCAGACGATGAGTTTCGGCGAGAGCGCCAGCGCCCGAGCGATCGCCACACGCTGCCGCTGTCCGCCCGAGAACTCGCGCGGCTGACGGTGCAGAGCGTCGGATGGCAGGTTCACATGGTCGAGAAGCTCCTTGATGCGAGCCTTGGACTCTGCCGGACCGATGCCCTGGATGGTGAGCGGTTCGGCGAGGATCTCGCCGATCTCCATCGCCGGGTTGAGCGAGGTGTACGGGTCCTGGAACACAACCTGCAGGTCGCGGCTGAGCTTCTGGCGTTGTTTGCGCGACGCGTGGCTGATGTCCTCGCCCTCAAAGGTGATGCGTCCGCCTGTGACGGGCGCCAAGCCGAGGACAGCGCGACCGAGTGTGGTCTTTCCTGACCCGGACTCCCCCACCAGGCCGAGCGTCTCGCCTTGCCCAATGCGAATGGAGACATCGGTCAGGGCGCGGAACGGTTTCGCGCGGAACCCCTTGCCCGGATACTCGACAATGAGGTCATCGACGACGAGCAGGTCGCCTCGTGCTGCATCGGTCATGATTTGGTTCCTCCCTGGCTGACGAGCATCGTCATGGGTGTCTTGTTCTCGAGCATCGAGTCGAGCAGCGTGATCGTGTACGGGTCCTGGGGCGTACCGAGGATTTCCCGCACCTCGCCACCCTCAACCAGTCGGCCGGCCTGCATGACCACGACGCGGTCGCAGAGGTCAGCAACCACTCCGAAGTTGTGTGTGACGAGGATGACCCCTACGCCGAGGCGTTTTTGCAGGTCACGGATGAGATCGAGCACTTCAGCCTGGACGGTCACGTCGAGAGCCGTGGTTGGCTCGTCGGCAATGATGAGGTCCGGCTCGCAGCTGATCGCCCCTGCGATGAGAACACGCTGGGCCATGCCTCCGGACACTTCGTGTGGATAGGCGCCGAAGGTGCGGGCGGGGTCGACGATGCCGACGTCTGAGAGCAGTTTGAGCGCCCTCTTCTTGGCTTCTGCCTTGGAAATGCCGAGCACCTTCACCATGGGAGCGACGAGCTGAGAGCCGATCGTGTACGCCGGGTCGAGGTTCGACATGGGTTCCTGCGGAATGTACGAAATCCGCTTTCCGCGGAGCTCGGAGAGCCGGGACTGGTTGACGATGTCCTCACCTGGCGCGACGGTGTATTCGCCGTCGAACTGGATGCTTCCCGAAATGATTCGAGCTTCCGGCGGGAGCAGGCCGAGGATCGAAAAGGCCGTCTGGGACTTGCCTGAGCCGGACTCTCCGACGATCCCGAGAACTTCGCCACGGTCCACGGTGAACGACACATCGTTCACGACCGGCTTGAGGGTGCCGTTGGCTTGCGGATAACCGATGGCGAGGTGCGACACCTTGACCAGGTGCTTCTCCGTGCCGACCTCGACACTTGCAGTCCTTTTCCGCGGGCCGCGCTGCATCTGCAGTGCCACAGTTGGCGGGTCGTTGCGCTTGGAGACCGTGACCTTCTCACGGTCCTCGAGAGCGTCGCGAACCGCGTTGCCGAGGAGGACGAGCGATCCGACCGCGAGGCCGATGGCGAGTGCTGGCCACAACAGGAGCGTTGGGGTGAGGTAAACGTTCTTGAAGCCCTCACTGAGCATGACACCCCACGTGGCGACCGTCGGATCGCCGAGGCCGAGGAACTCGAGCCCTGACTGGATGCTGATTGCCACACCACAGACGATGGCCGTCTGGATGATGATCGGTGCACGTACGACGGAGAAGATGTGCCGGGTAATGATGCGGGAGTCGCTCAGCCCCGAGACTCGAGCGGCGTCGACGTACAGTTCGTTTCGCACCGACTGCACGGCGGTTCGGGTGAGCCTGAAGTAACCGGGGCTGATCAGGATGCCGAACGCGATCATGGAGATCCAGACCGACGGCCCGAATGCAGCACGAATGGTCAGCAGGACGATGATGCCGGGGAGGGCCATGAGAACGTTGACGACCCAGTTGGCGGCCGAATCGAACGGGCCCGAGTAGTAGCCGGCAATGAGCCCGGCGGGGAGACCGATCGAGATGGCGACCGCGGCACAGAGCAGCGCTGAAAGCAGGGTTGTCTGCGCACCGAACACCAGGCGGCTGAACGTGTCGCGACCAGCGCTGTCCGTTCCGAGCAGGTTGACCGAGTCCGCACCGGCGAGGGTCTTACCTATGTTGGCGGTGTTTTCACCGAAGGGAGCGATCCAGCCGGCAAAAATCGCGACCAGAATCATGATCGACAGGACAGCGATGGCGAAAAGGCCCATGGGGTTCTTGAGGATGCGCTTGAAGACGCTCGTGCGGGCAAGTGTTGCTGTGCTCGCGTTGATTTGTACGGGTTCGGTCATGAGACACGCACCTTCGGGTTGAGCCAGCCGTTCGCAAGGTCTACGAGGAGGTTGACGAGAATGACGATGATGACCGTGTAGAGCACAACGCCCATCACGAGTGGGGTGTCGCCCAGCGTTGTTGACTGGACGGCGAGTGCGCCCATCCCCGGGAGGGCGAAGATCTGCTCGATGATGACAACACCGCCGAGCATGCCGATGAACTGGAGGCTGAGAACGGTGAGTCCGGCTGGCGCGGCACTGCGCAGGACGTGTTTGAAGAGAATGACGCCCTCGGAGATGCCGCGGCTGCGAAGAGTTCGGACGTAGTCCTTCTCGAGCTGCTTGATGACGGCGCTCCGCACTTGCTGCGCACCGCTCGTCAGGCCGCTGATCACCAAGGCGATGACGGGGAGGGTGAGGGACGCGACCCAGGCTCCTCCGTCGGCACCTGGCTGGATGCTGCTGGTTGCGGGAAAGAACCCGAGCTGGATGGCGAAGATGGTCACGAAAACGATGGCGAGCACGAAGTTCGGGATGGCGTCACCGATAACGGCAGCGATCTGCACCGCGCGGTCGATCCAACCGCGCTTCACCGCTGCGGCGACCCCGATAAGGGTCGAGAGGATGGCGATGATGACGATGGAGGTCACGACGAGCGCGAGCGTTACGGGGAGGCGGTTTGAGATGGCCTGCACAACGGATTCGTTCGTGAACCATGATGTTCCGAAGTTGCCGGTGAGAGCCTCAGCCACCCAGGCGAGGAAACGGCTGAAGATGGGCTGATCCAGGCCGAGCTCAGCCTGCTTCGCCGCGACCTGCTCCGGTGTGGCGTACTCACCGAGGATGTTGCGGGCGATATTCGTGCTGGAGAAGTAGAGAAGGAAGAACGTCAGGCAGGAGATAGCCGCAAGTACGACGAGTCCCGATCCGATCCGCTTCAGGATGAAGGTGACCATGGTCTCATTCCGGTTGTGATGCGATTCCGCGAGTGGAGATCCCGGGGAGAGCGTTCGACGCTCTCCCCGGGTGTGGCGTTAGGACGCCGGTGCGTAGTTGTAAATGCTGGGGATTGCCTGCTGCGCCTGTGGTTCGACTGCGATCTTTGTGCCGTCGACGTAGAACATCTGATCGATGCGGTACCAGGGGGCGAACCACGCCTCGTCGGTCACGTACTGGTTGACCTTCTTCGCGAGCTCACCGCTCTCGTCGCCACCGAACTGCACGGCGTCGATCGCTTCTTGAAGCTCAGGAGTCGTTGTCTTGAAAGGGTTGTACGCAGCCTGCGGCCCGATGGCCTGCTTGATGGCTACCCACGGCTCGCCCTGGAAGACCGAGAACCAGGCAGCGGAGTACTTGGCGGCCTGCAGGTCTGTGACGTAGTTCGCCTGCGGCACTGCTTCCTGCTTGACGGTGATTCCGACATCCGCCATCTGCTGCTGGACCATGGCCATGATGGCTTCCGTCCCAGGCAGAATAGGCAGCGTCAGTTCAAACCCGTCGGCGTAGCCAGCCTCGGCGAGAAGGGACTTGGCTTTCGCCGGGTCATACGCGTAGGCGTCATCGAGTTCCGGGATGTAGGCATCCGTTGTCTTGCCGAAAATCTGCGCGGTCACTTCGCCATGGCCGAGCGAAAGCTGCTCGAGCATGGTCTCTCTGTCGAACGCATAGTTGATTGCCTGACGAACGCGCACATCAGCGAGCGCTGGCGTGTTCTTTCCGTCGCGGTCGAAGAGGAAGAGCCCGTTCCAGTCAACCGGGTACGACACCTGCTCGAGACCAGCACCTTCGGCCTGTTTGCCGTTCTTGGCATCGAGCAGCACAGCGTCCACCTGGCCGGAGACCACGGCGTTCGTGCGAGCGGTGACGTCAGCCAGGATCTTGATGGTGACCTTGCTGAACTTCTGGAGGTCCTTGTTCCAGTAGTCCTTGTTCGCCGTGTAGACGAACTGTGAGCCGTTCACGGAGGCCTTGGCATCGAGGACGTAGGGCCCCGATCCAACCGGGACAGTCTTTACTTCCTCGGTCCCGAGTGCCTTCGGGCTGCCCATGAGGCCGGGAACCTGGCTGAGGTAGTACTCCATGGCGGGGTCAGCTGCCGAGAGGGTGATGTCGATGGTGTCCTCATCGACGACGTCCACCGACGAGATCGACCCGCCCTGGGCGGCGTCAGGCCCGTTCGCGCTCTTGAAGTGGTCGAGGTTGGCCTTAGCCGCCTCGGCGTCGAACTTCTCACCGTCGGTGAAGGTGACATCGTCACGAAGGTCAACGGTCAATACCGTGTTGTCTTCGTTGTACTTCCACTCGGTGGCGAGCATCGGCGCAAACGATCCGTCCGGCTTCCGCAGGATGAGTGTGTCGTATGCCGCCTGGTAGAGCGGCATCTGGTGTCCGAGGTGCGCTTGGGCGGGATCGAACGAGGTGATGTTCGACAACGAGCCGATGGTGAGGGTGTCTGTGGCAGCGCCGCTGGACGAGCCACCTGAGGACGACGCGCATCCGGAAAGAGCGACGGCTGCCGCGGCGAGAATGGCGACTGATGTCGCACGGGGACCAAACTTCATTGTTGTCTCCTTGGAGGGATGCTCGACTCTGAGTGCAACCGGTTGCCATGGCTATAGTGAAAGCCCGCAGCCGATCTGAGCACCACAGTAATCGGCTTTCCCTCATTTGGCAACCGATTGTCAAAATCGTTACCCCGCGGTGCCCTCCTCCCGCAGATTCCATTACGCAAGCGATTGCGGTTTCAGCCGGAAACCGACGGCCCGCCGAGGCCGTGCGCTTGTTCTCGCGGTCCGGATGCCCTCAGCGGAGCCCGCCGTCCGCGCTTGTTCACAGATCAAAAATTCCCTCTTGCGCGGGCACTATTCAGTGTTACTATCTAGTGGTAGTCAGCAACACTAGGTACGGAAAAGGTGGGTCCCGTGGGCAAACAAATGACCGAGATGCTTAAAGGCACTCTCGAAGGAATCGTTCTCGCGATCCTCGCCGAACGGCCCGCATATGGCTACGAGATCACCGCGCGACTGCGCGATCAGGGCTTCACCGACATCGTCGAGGGCACGGTCTATGCGCTGTTGGTGCGCATTGAGCAACGAGGCCTCGTCGACGTGGCGAAGGTCCCCTCAGAGAAGGGGCCGCCGCGCAAGGTCTACTCACTGAACACTTCCGGCGGCGAGTCGCTCGGAGAGTTCTGGAGCACCTGGAGCTTCCTCTCGGAGAGGATCGACCAGCTTCACCATCGCATCGACAACACGAAAACAGAAGGAGATTGATTATGACCAGCAAATGGATCGAAGCCCTCACCGGCACGCTCGAACAGAAGAAGCAGTACAAACAGGACAAAGCACGCATCGATGGGCTGCCCGCTCCATACGCCAGCGTGGCGCAAGCGCTCCACCGGTACCTCACTTACTACGGAGGCATGACTGAGGGCGACACGCTCGTGAGGATGTTCGGCGACCTCGCCGACCTCTGGGAACGCGCCGCGATCGACGGCGCGCCAGTTCGAGCGATCGTCGGTGACGACCCGGTCGAATTTGCCGAGACCTTCGCTCGGTCTTACTCCGGTAAGGAATGGATCGACAAGGAGCGCAAGCGACTCATCGACGCCATCGACAAGGCAGCCTCCGTCCAGACGCAGTAACCCAGGAAATGGAGAGAAGACATGACCACCACCCAGACCCTCGCCCCCGCCATCCGGGTGCAGGGCATCGAGAAGTCGTTCAAAGACCTGCAGGTTCTGCGGGGAGTCGACTTCGACGTTCAAGCTGGCAGCATCTTTGCGCTGCTCGGCTCGAACGGCGCAGGCAAGACAACAATGGTACGGATTCTGTCCACGCTGTTGAAGTCAGACGCCGGCACCGCTGCGGTCCACGGCTTCGACGTCTCAGCCAAGCCAGGTGACGTACGCGAGTCCATCAGCCTGACGGGCCAGTTCGCCGCCGTCGACGACGTGCTTACCGGTCGGGAGAATCTTGTACTGGTCGCGAAGCTGCGTCATCTGAAGAATCCGCGCGAGATCGCAGACGACCTCCTCAAGCGTTTCTCCCTCACAGAAGCGGGAGGACGCAGGGTGGCGACATACTCAGGTGGAATGCGACGTCGGCTCGACATCGCAATGAGCCTGATCGGGAACCCGCCGGTCATCTTCCTCGATGAGCCAACGACAGGGCTCGACCCCCAGGCGCGCACAGAGGTGTGGCAGACCATCAAACAGCTCGCCGGGCAGGGCACAACAGTCCTCCTCACGACGCAGTACCTTGACGAAGCCGAGTATCTCGCTGACCGCATCGCCATCCTGCACAAGGGCACCATCATTCAGAACGGAACCCTCAGCGAACTCAAACAACTCCTCCCCACCGCGAAGGTTGAGTACGTCGAAAAGCAACCATCGCTCGAGGATGTCTTCCTCGCCCTCGTCGGAGAAACCGGCGAGACCGACACCAGCCCTGACGGCCCATCCGACAGCGCTGTCCCGGCACGAAAGGAATTCTGATGACTACCAATGTTCTCGCCGATACCGGCGTTCTGACCGGGCGCTCGTTGCGACATATCCTCCGGAGCCCGGACACGATCATCACGACAGCGGTCACGCCGATCGCGCTGATGTTGTTGTTCGTGTACGTATTTGGGGGCGCGATCGACACTGGCTCCAAGGAGTCGTACGTGGACTACATGCTTCCAGGTATCCTCCTCATCACCATTGCATCCGGCGTCGCGTATACCGCCTATCGGTTGTTCCTTGACATGCAGGGCGGCATCTTCGAACGATTCCAGTCAATGCCGATCTCGAGGCCAAGCGTGCTCTGGGCACACGTGCTCACCTCTCTGGCGGCAAACCTGGCCTCGATCGCAATCATCATCGGCGTCGCGCTGATCATGGGGTTTCGAACGGGAGCGTCGGTGGCCGCCTGGCTCGCCGTTACCGGCATTCTGGTTCTGTTCACCCTCGCTTTGACGTGGATCGCCGTGATAGCGGGACTCTCCGCGAAAACTGTTGACGGTGCGAGTGCATTCAGTTACCCACTGATCTTCCTGCCGTTCATCAGCTCAGCGTTTGTCCCGACTGATTCGATGCCAGGGCCGGTGGCATGGTTCGCGGAGAACCAGCCAGTGACCTCGATTGTGAACACGATCCGAGCCCTGTTCGCCCAGGAGCCGGTTGGGAACGAGATCTGGGTCGCGCTGGGTTGGCTGATCGGCATCCTCGTGGTCGCATATGCGTTCGCGGTCGCCAGATATCGAAAGAAAGTCAGCTGAGGTTGCGCCCATTCACGGTTCGAGCCCATCCCGAAAACGCCGCCCGTTTCCCACAGGAGACGGGCGGCATTTTCAGATACGTGCCAGCGTCAGTTGCGAACGGGGAACTTACCCTCATCCGTGATGCGCTTGTTGAGCTCAACCAGGTATTCGCTCTCATCAAAGTCCAGCGATACTTCTTTGCCTGTCCAGCTGGAGAGGTGAATAGCGTTCGCAAGGCGCACACCCTTGATGCCGTCGGAGCCGGGTGCGAGCAGCGGGGTGCCGTCCAGAATGTTCGCCGCAAAATTCTCGAGCACGCCGGAGTGCTGGTCGCCCCACACTGACTCAAACTCAATGGTCTCGGTGCTGTAGAACTCGGTGGGATCGAGCTGGCCCATGAAAAGCTTGCCGACTTCCTGCATGCTCATCGTCTCGGAGAGCTCTCGCTCAGGCTTCTTCAGTCGCGTCACGGTTGCGGTCTTGCTGTTTTCAACCACGATTTTGCCCGAGTCACCGAGAATCTCGAACCGGTCGGTGCCCGCGAGGTCGTGCGTCGCCGTAACGAAGACCCCGGTTGCGCCGTTGCCGTAGTCGACGACGGCCGTGACCTCATCCTCCACCGCGATGTCCCGTCGGAACCCGTATGCCACCTTCGAGAACACTTTCTCGGGTACGCCACAGATCCACTGCCAGAGGTCAAGCTGGTGGGGCGCCTGGTTGACCAGGACACCGCCGCCTTCGCCGCCCCAGGTGGCGCGCCATTCGCTCTGGTCGTAATAGCCCTGCGGGCGCCACCAGGTCGTGATGATCCAGTTGGTACGACGAATGTCGCCAATCTCGCCGGCGTCAACGATCTCCTTCAGGCGGCGGTAGAGCGGGTTGTTGCGCTGGTTGAACATGATGCCAAAACTGAGCTCCGGGACGGTCTCGGCGAAAGCGAGGAGCTCGTTAACCTGTTTCGTGTACACACCGGCCGGCTTCTCGACCAGCGCGTGAATACCGCGCGACAGTGCGTCGATACCCATCTGGGGGTGAAGGAAGTGAGGCACGGTTGTGACGACAGCGTCGACATCACCGCTCTCGAGGAGCGCGATGTAGTCCTCGTAGAAGTTGGCGTCAGGGTAGGTCTCCCGGACCACATCCGCTTTCGCGGGGTCTGTATCTGCGATGGCCGTAACCACCATGTTTGGAACCAGTCCATCTGAAATGAACTTTGCGTACATCGAACCCTGGGTGCCCAGGCCGATGATGCCAAGTCGAACTTTGTTCGTCATGTGAGGGTTTTCCGTTCTGTTGTTGTCTCTGTCCGCCCGGCTCGTTCCGGGTAAGACTGGTCGTAAACGTCCTGAATGATGTCGAGCGATTTGCGAGCTTCTTCCGGGTCGATCCAGAACGCCCCGCCATCGTCGAGATGCGCGTAGAAGTCCGCGATCAATAGCTCGTGCGACACACCCCAGTAAGCGCGTTCACCGGTCGGAAGGGCCCGCTCGCTCACTGTTTCCCGTCGCCCGTCGGCCCACGCGATCGTCAGGTCCCCGCGAAGACTCAGTGTCGCCTTCTCCGCCACGATCTCCAACGACACCGGAGCGTTGGCGACGTGCGCGAGTGTTGTGTAGAACACGGATCGAGCACCACTCTCGTGCGTCAGAACCATCTCCGCTGTGTCCTCGACTTCGATCACGTCATCGAGCAGGCGGGTGCTCGCACTGCCACGCACTTTCACCACCGGCCCGACCAGCCACTGCACGAGGTCGAGGGTGTGGATGGCCTGGTTCATGAGCAGCCCTCCCCCGCCGGTCGACCAGCGACCGCGCCAGGGGCGGTCCTGGTAGTACTCGGGCGACCGGTGCCAAATCACGGTTGCGGCGGCTCCGGTCACTTGGCCTGCAGCGCCGGACGACAATATTTCGAACGCGGCCTGCACGGGAGCGTTGTAACGATTCTGAAAGCACACGGCGATCCTGGCGCTGCTCCGCGATGCCGCCTCCATCAACCTGGTTGCCTCATCCCGGGTGTGCGCGACAGGTTTTTCCAGGACGACAGAGATGCCTCGGTCGAGGGCGTCAATCGCGAGTGCGGCGTGCGTGTTGTGCGGCGTGCAGATGTGAACGACGTCGGGCCGGATCTCGTCGAGCAGCTGGAGATGGTCAGCGAAACCCGGGACCCCGTGCACGTCTGCAGCGACGGCCAGTCGGCCCGGGTCTATGTCGCTGAGTGCGACGAGCGACGCATTCTCGTGGCTCGAGATTGCCGCGAGATGCAGGGCGGAGATATCGCCACAGCCAATCACCGCGGCGCGAATGCCCTCGCTCATTTGGTGGCAACACCGATGCTGCGAAGCAGCCCGTCAAATGCACGCGCGGCCTGGCCGAACGCGGCGGGGCCCGAGAACCCTCCAAGGGTGTGTGCCTCGTCGAGATGCGGCTCGAGCGACGCGAAACCCGTGTAGCCGTCGTCACGAAGCGCCGTAACGGTCTCGAGCACCTGGCCGTCGCCCTGACCGGCAGGCACAACAGAGCCACTGGCCGCGTCTGCGTCCTTCACCTGCAGGTAGTCGAGGTAAGGGCGGAGCATGGCGTAGCCAGCGTCGTGCGGGTTTGTCACACCGACCTGAACGAAGTTGGCGCTATCCCAGGCGAGTCGAAGTGCGCTTGACCCCACCGACTCGACGAGGTCGAGTACACGCTCAGGCGTGTCACCGTAGATGTCCTTCTCATTCTCGTGAAGGAGAACGACGCCTTCACGTTCCGCCTCATCGGCCAGGAGGCGCAACCGTGTCATCACACCATCACGGATGTCTTCGACAGGAACGCCATCGGCTCGGAAGAACGAGAAGATCCGGATGTTTGGGGTTTCGAGTGCATGCGCAACACGAATGACGCGGCGAAGCCTGTCGACTTCCAGATCAGCGTCGAGGGTCACATCGACCTTGCCGATGGGTGAGGCGATCGCAGACGCCTTCATTCCCTCGTTCCTCAGAAGCGTGGCCAGGCTCGCCAACTGATCTTCGTCGAGGTCCACAACGTTGGTCCCCCAGGCGCTGCGAACCTCGATATGTTCACTTCCCAATGCCTTGAGGACTGCGACCTGGACGCGGGGATCTGTATCGATTTCGTCTCCGAAGC
Source organism: Mycetocola zhadangensis (assembly GCF_003668565.1). Taxonomy (GTDB): domain Bacteria; phylum Actinomycetota; class Actinomycetes; order Actinomycetales; family Microbacteriaceae; genus Mycetocola_A; species Mycetocola_A zhadangensis. The sequence goes on along the minus strand of NZ_RCWJ01000001.1, from coordinate 339,996 downwards.
CCGAGAGGGTCCAGGTGACTGGGTCTGTTCCGGTCGTCATTGCTTCAGTGCCGCCTTACTGCGTTCGCATCGTTGGGAACCCTGCGGAACCGAATCCGCGGGCATACGGCCACTCTATGCGGCTTCCGAGCTTTTTGGCAACCGGTTGACAAAAACGGCGATTCCGGTGTCTCATAGATAAAGCGATCATTCATGAGTCGCGCCGATTTTCCCCGAGCACAAGGACGTCCCATGGTTGATCTGACAGCCCATCCGTTCCATCTGGACGCTGACGGCGTTGCATGGGTCGAAGACACGCTGGCATCCCTCTCCCTCGAAGAGAAGATTGGCCAGCTCTTCATCAACCTCAATACGTCGTTCGAACCGGCGTATCTCGACCACGTCATCGACAACTTCCACGTCGGCGGAATGCGATACATGGGTGCGGCGTCCGGCACCGTCCAGGACCACATTCGGTACGCCCAGTCCCGGTCAAAGGTTCCATTACTCGTGGCGTCGAACCCCGAAATGGGTGGGGCCGGAAGCATCAACGACGGGACCCTCGTCACAACACATCTCGGAGCAGGCAGTTATTCGGACGCCTCGATCGCTCGAGACCTGGGCTACGTTGGCGGACGCGAGACGGCAGCACTCGGCTGCAACTGGGCTTTCGCACCGATTGTTGACATCCACTACAACTGGCGAAACACGGTCATCGGCACCCGTTCGTTCGGCAACACCGCGGATGTCGTGATCGAGCGGGCCAAGGCCTATTTCGACGGCCTCAGCGAGTCGGGTTCCGCCGCAGCCATGAAGCACTTCCCCGGTGACGGCATGGATGAAAGAGACCAGCACGTCGTCACCACATACAACACCCTCGGGTATGACGAATGGAGCGCTACCTTCGGCCGGGTCTACCGTGAACTGATCGACCACGGCGTGCAGTCGATCATGGTCGGTCACATCGGCGCTCCGGAGTTGTCTCGTCACTTTCGTCCGGGCATCGCGGACGCCGACATTTTGCCTGCCACGCTTGCACCCGAACTCCTGCAGGACCTTTTGCGGAGTGAGCTCGGATTCAACGGACTCATCCTCACCGACGCGTCAGCCATGATCGGCATGACGCAGGCGATGAAGCGCAGGGACCTCGTCCCTGCCGCGATCGCCGCCGGATGTGACATGTTCCTGTTCTTCCGCAACGCCGATGAGGACTTCCGATACATGCTGGAGGGCTACCGTTCCGGCGTTATCACTGAGACTCGACTCCAGGACGCCCTTTTACGCATCCTTGGACTCAAAGCGTCGATCGGGTTGCACAAGGTTGCTCGAAACAAACTCGTGCCGGGGCGCGAGGCCCTTCAGGTCATCGGCAGCGACAAACACCGCGCGATAGCCGCGTCTGTCGCCGACAAGAATGTCACTCTGATCAAAGACACGCAGAACAATCTCCCGCTCTCTCCTCAGACCCATAAGCGCATTCGCTTGTACGGCATCAGCGGACAGGCCGACTTCACCGGTACTGACCCCAGCGGCTTCGTCGACATTGCCAGGCAGGAACTGGAGAACGCCGGTTTCGAAGTCCACGTGTTCCGCGATGCACTCCAGCGCAAGGCAGACGGAGAAGAAGGCGTGTACTTCCACACAGTGATGGCCGATGAAGCCAACGAGCAATACGCCGAGAAATATGACGCCGCGATCATCTTCGCGAACGTCACCGGCTTCGCCCAGGAGGCCACCGTCCGCATCCACTGGTCAACGCCGATGGCTGCCGAGATCCCGTGGTACGTCACCGAGATCCCAACCGTATTCGTCTCCCTCGCCCAGCCGAACCACCTCATCGACGTTCCCATGGTGAAGACGGTCATTCACTCCTATGCGCCCAGCCTGGAGGCCATCGCAGCGACCGTCGCCAAAATCACCGGCGAATCCGAATTCACCGGGACGTTCAATGAGAACGTCTGGTGCGACACTTTCGGCACTCGTCTCTGACCCGCACGCGCCCGTCATCTCACCGACCCGACATTCGGTCTTTGCTAGCGTTGACCTGAGGCGGCAGCTTTGCCTGCTTCAGCGATTCTCTTCGCAACGGCGACACCATTTCCCTCAGCTTTCTTCCCGAACCACTGCATGACATTTAGAGGAGACCTACATGGCCCAGGCACAGGCAAACATCGGCGTGATCGGGATGGCGGTGATGGGATCGAACCTCGCTCGGAACCTCGCCAGCCGCGAAGGCAACACGGTTGCCATTTACAACCGCTCCGCCGATAAGACTCGGACTGTTGTCAGTGAGTTCCCCGAGGCGGGCTTCGTCGCTTCCGAGACCATCGAGGAGTTCGCAGCTTCCCTGACCAAGCCCCGGACCGCGATCATTATGGTGAAGGCGGGTGCTGGCACCGACGCTGTCATCAACCAGCTCACCACCGTGTTCGAGCCGGGTGACATCATCGTCGACGGCGGAAATGCACTGTTCACAGACACCATTCGTCGCGAAAAGGCGGTTCGCGAGACCGGCATCAACTTCGTCGGCGCGGGTATCTCCGGTGGAGAAGAAGGCGCGCTGAAGGGCCCGAGCATCATGCCCGGTGGCTCCGCTGAAGCGTGGGCGACCCTCGGCCCGATCCTCAAAACGATCGCGGCGGTCGCCGAAGACGAGCCCTGCGTTACTCACGTTGGCACCGACGGCGCCGGTCACTTCGTCAAGATGATTCACAACGGCATCGAATACGCCGACATGCAGCTCATTGCAGAGGCGTACGACCTCATCCGCCGCGGAACGGGCAAATCGCCAGCAGAGATAGCCGACATCTTCACCGAGTGGAACAAGGGTGAGCTCGAAAGCTACCTCATCGAGATCACCGCGGAGGTACTCCGCCAGGTTGACGCAAAGACCGGCCAGCCGCTCGTCGACGTCATCGTCGACCAAGCCGGCGCGAAGGGCACCGGCGCGTGGACAGTACAAACGGCTCTTGATCTTGGCATCCCGGTTTCGGGGATTGCCGAAGCCGTATTCGCCCGTTCGCTCTCCTCGAAGCCCGCGCAGCGCGCGGCGGCGTCAAGCCTTCCTGGCCCGACGTCGAAATGGACCGTCGACGACGCAGACGCTTTCGTCGAGGACGTGCGCCAGGCGCTGTATGCATCGAAGATCATCGCGTACAGCCAGGGCTTTGACGAGATCGTCGCCGGTGCGGAGCAGTACGACTGGGACATCAAGAAGGGCGACATCGCGAAAATCTGGCGTGGTGGCTGCATCATTCGGGCTCAGTTCCTGAACCGTATTACCGAGGCGTACGACGAGAACCCCGGACTGGTCGCACTCGTGACGGCGCCATACTTCACCGACGCCGTGTCACAGACTCAGGACGCCTGGCGCCGCGTCGTCGTCGCAGCCGCACAGGCTGGTATCCCGTCGCCCGCGTTCTCCTCATCGCTCTCGTACTACGACGGCCTCCGTGCCGACCGTCTTCCGGCCGCGCTCGTCCAGGGGCAGCGTGACTTCTTCGGCGCACACACCTACCGCCGTGTTGACGCGGAGGGAACCTTCCACACCCTGTGGTCGGGCGACCGTTCCGAAATCGAAGCAACCGACACACACTAAACACCGTCGCGTCGAAGACGCACCGGCCGACGGGCTTCCCGCACCTCGCGGGAAGCCCGTTGGTGGTATGACCAGCCGAACCAGGCGCGAAGCGCGATACCCGCCACCGAAAGCCCTGTAATCTCGGAGATCACAGCCAGGACCAGCGAGGATTCCGACGTCATGACTCACACCACATCGCTCACAACGGCGCCGCCGCGGCCAACGACGAGCTGGAATTTGCTCCCAGGGGTCCTCCTGGCGCTGTCCGGTTTCCTGCTCTTCGGACTGGAGGCTCGCCCAGCCGGTTACCTCGTTCTCGCGGCGACTCTTCTTGCCGCTGTGGTCATCGACCGCGCGTTCGCCCGCGACCTTCTCCTCATCGCCATCGGCTTGGTCGCTCTGAGCCTGGTGCCGATCAACACGGACATCGAGTGGGGCCACATGCTCCTCATGGGCGCTGCCCTGGCAGCTGCGGTGCTGATCCCCTATCTGGTGTCCCGCTTCGTTTATCGGGACCACGCCATCCGATTCCCGGTCTGGACGGGCAAGCGCTGGACGCGCTTTGAATTCGGCTACCTGATCGCCGTCGTCATCCTCGGTTGGTTCCTTCTGCCTGTGTACATGATTCCGACGGGTGTTTACGAGAACTGGCCAGCAGCATCCGACCCCGCGAGCATTGCACGCCTGTTCCTCGGCACGAACGTTCTCGGCATCTGGGACGAGTTGTTCTTCATCTGCACGACGTTCACGTTGCTTCGCCGTCACCTCCCCGACTTGCAGGCGAACCTGCTGCAAGCCGTGCTGTTCACATCATTCCTCTGGGAACTCGGCTTCCACTCTTGGGGCCCGTTCCTCATTTACCCGTTCGCTTTGCTCCAGGGCTGGATCTTCCGCCAGACCAAGTCGCTGAGTTACATCGTGAGCGTGCACCTGCTCTTCGATTTCATTCTCTTCCTGGTTTTGCTGCACGCGCACAACCCGGAGTGGCTGACAATATTCCTCTACTAGGCTCGTTGTCCTGTCGCGCGGATTGCCGCGGCGTTCAGAATGGATGAAACGATTTGAGGAGGGCATATGTCGGACGCCGACAGCACAACAGCAAGGGACACCACAGCACCGGTGCAGGACCAGCACCCGCAACCACTCGATGACAAGGTTGCCGGAATCCTCGTTCAGGAGGAGGCAGACCTCGCCGGCCACGACGAGGCGGAGGTGCTTGACGCTCTTCGGCAGCGATTCGCCGACGCGGGAATTGCGATTTCGGAGGACGACCTGCTCGACCAGGCACGGCGCATTGCCGCGTCGGACAACGACGGCTATTCGGGCTGAGCGCACGGCAGCGTGAATGCGCGCCCACCCCTGTTCAGGCGCGCTAAAAGTACCTAGAATTGCACTCGAAGGCCCTCCCCGAGTGGGCTCGCTTAGGTGCTATTGAGAGCACCCGGACGTCGGGCTGTACCTGAGGGTCTTGGAGGACGGGATAATCGGGATATCCCGTCCTCCCTCAACGGCGTGAGACTTAGGCTGCGCCGTCAAACATGCTCGTGACGGAGCCGTCTTCGAAGACCTCGTGGATGGCACGGGCCAGCAGCGGGGCGATCGGCAGAACAGTGAGGCGCTCGAAGCGCTTCTCCTCGGGGATCGGCAGCGTGTCCGTGACGACAACCGAGTCGATGAAGTCGCTCTGCAGGATCTCGGTGGCCGGGTCGCTGAAGACGGCGTGAGTCGCCGCGACGACAACACCGATCGCACCCGCGGCTTTGAGTGCCTCTGCGGCGCGGACAATGGTGCGCCCCGTGTCGATGAGGTCGTCGACCAGGAGGCAAACGCGTCCTTCAACCTGGCCAACAATCTCGTGCACTGAAACCTGGTTCGGAACCAGCGGGTCGCGGCGCTTGTGAATGATCGCAAGCGGAACACCGAGCTTGTCGCTCCAGATGTCGGCCACGCGGACACGTCCCATGTCGGGAGAAACCACGGTGAGCGTTTCGGGATCCAGCTTCTCCCGGAAGTGGCCCAGCAGCACAGGCATGGCGAAGAGGTGATCGACTGGGCCGTCGAAGAAGCCCTGGATCTGCGCGGCGTGCAGGTCGACCGACATGATGCGGTCTGCGCCGGCGACCTTGAACAGGTCGGCAACCAGTCGGGCCGAGATGGGCTCGCGCCCGCGGCCCTTCTTGTCTTGGCGGGCGTACGGGTAGAACGGAGCAACAACCGTGATGCGTTTGGCGGACGCACGCTTGAGCGCGTCAACCATGATCAGCTGCTCCATCAGCCACTCATTGATCGGAGCCGTGTGCGACTGAATGACGAAGGCATCCGACCCACGAACGCTCTCGTCAAAGCGCGCGTACAGCTCACCGTTCGCGAAGGTGCGCGCGTCGGTGGGGACGAGCTCAGACCCCAGTTCAGCAGCAATGTCGATGGCCAGTTGTGGATGAGCACGACCCGATACGAGAACGAGTCGCTTTTCTCCGCTCATTTTGATGCCAGACACATGGCCCGCTTCCTGCCGGCCGAACCGGCGTTGTACTGCTTAGTTTTCTTGGTGGGGGTTGGTGGTCTGCGCTGCCGCTGCCGCTTCGGCTGCCGCGGATCCGGGTCGGTTCTTTTCAACCCAGCCCGGCATGTTGCGTTGCGGAGCGACGCTGATGGCGAGTGCCCCGGCAGGAATGTCCTTACGAACAACGGTCCCGGCGCCGGTGTACACGCCGTCACCAATTCTAACCGGCGCGACGAAGACGCCGTGCGAGCCGGTGCGAACGTGTGAACCAACGACCGATGAGTGCTTTTTCACGCCGTCGTAGTTCGCGAAGATGCTGCCGGCACCAATGTTCGAGCCCTCGCCGATTTCCGCATCGCCGACATAGGAGAGGTGCGGCACCTTGCTCCCGGCGCCGATTTTTGCGTTCTTCGTTTCGACGAATGTGCCAATTTTGCCGTCGGCGCCGAGCATAGTTCCGGGGCGGAGGTATGAGAACGGGCCAACGGATGCTCCGGCACCGATCACTGCGAGCGTTGCGTCTGTGCGCTTCACTTCGGCATTCTCACCGATCTCGCAGTCGACAAGGGTGGTGTCCGGCCCGACGACGGCACCGGTGGCGATCGCTGTGGCACCGAGGATCTGAGTGCCTGGCTTGACGGTCACGTCGGGTGCGAGGGTGGCCTTCACGTCGATCCACGTCGACGACGGGTCCTGCACCGTGACGCCGGCCATCTGCCAGCCCCTGATGATCATGCTGTTCAGGCGCGACGCCTGTGCGCTGAGCTGGGCGCGATCGTTGACGCCTTCGACAAGCCAGGGCTCAGAAACCGGGAGCGCCGAAACGTCGAGGCCGTCCGCGCGAAGCAGACCGACAACATCCGTCAAATATTTCTCACCCTGGGCGTTGTTGGTCGTCAGCCTGGCCAGCTGCTGGCGCAGCGAACCGAGGGCGAAGAGGTAGACGCCTGCGTTGATCTCGGCCACGGCGCGTTCGGCATCTGAGGCGTCCTTCTGCTCGACTATGTAGTCGACTGTGCCGTTGGCTGTGCGGATGACCCGGCCGTAACCTGTGGCGTCGTCGAGGATGGCCGACAACAGGGTGGCCGCAGCACCGTCGGCGCGGTGGCGGGCGACGAGCGTGGCCAGGGTGTCAGCGTCGAGGAGCGGGACGTCTCCGTTGATGACGAGCACGTCGCCGTCAAACCCGTCTGGGATCGCAGCAACGGCCTGCTCGACTGCGCGGCCTGTGCCCGGGATCTCGTCCTGGTCCACGATGATGCTCTCGGGAAGCTCGGCCGAGATGACCTCGACGAGCCTGTCGCGTTCGTGCCGCACAACGGCGACGACATGCTGGGCGTCGAGCGCACGCGCCGTGGCCAGGACGTGGCCGACCATCGGAACCCCGGCGAGCGGGTGGAGAAGCTTCGGCGTCGCGGACTTCATTCGTGTGCCCTGGCCTGCAGCCAGAACGACAATCGCAAGTTTGGTGTCTGCCACGGTTCCCCCGGAGATTGAGTCGAGCTCGGCTCGAAGTGCTTCGTGTTGTCACGCCGGCTCGACGCCGTCCGTTCCGCTCCGCCTCCAGGACTCGAACCTGGACCGAACAACTCCAAAGGTTGCCGTGCTGCCATTACACTAAGGCGGACCGCGCACGCCGAAGCCTACGCAAGAGTCAAGTCTGCCAGATAAAGGCTGCCGGGCAGTCCGCTCCCAGACGGGATAATAAGGAAATGCCCGAAAAGAGTGACGAAGTCGACCGGATCGTCGACGCGTGGGAACGGGAGCGCCCAGACCTCAACTTCGCCCCGTTGCAAGTGCTGTCACGGGTGGGCCGACTCACTCGGCACCTTGACCGCGCACGCAAAACGGCGTTCACCCGGTCAAAGCTCGAATCGTGGGAATTCGATGTGCTGAGCGCACTGCGCCGCGCAGGCAAGCCGTACACCCTCAGTCCCAAGCAGCTGTTGCAGCAAACCCTTGTGTCGAGCGGAACCATGACGAACCGCATCGACCGGCTTGTCGCAGCCGGCCTGGTCGAACGCAGGGCAGACCCGGGTGACGGCCGCGGCATCCTCGTTGTGATGACCGTGACCGGACTCACCCGCGTCGACGCCGCGATCACGAGGCTCGTTGACGCTGAGTCCGAGATCCTCGCGTCGCTCTCCCCCGCCGATCAGCACAGGCTCGCGTCACTTCTGCGCAAGCTGAGCCTCGGCTTCGATGCGGCGGGGTCAGCCGACTTTTAGCGACGCATGATTTTGCGCGCCAGCGAGTTCCCGAAGAACTGGATGAGCTGAACAAACACGATCACGACGAGCACGGCCGCCCAGGTGACCACCGGGTTGAACTGCCGGTAGCCGTACTGAATGGCGAAGTTTCCGATTCCACCGCCACCGATGTAGCCACCGACCGCCGTCATGTCGACAAGCACGATGAAGACAAAGGTGTACCCGAGGATCAGCGGACCAAGCGCCTCAGGCAGAAGCACCGTGCGAATGATGTAGAGCGGACTTGCTCCTGCGGCACGGGCCGCCTCAATCACACCGGGCGACACGGTGAGCAGGTTCTGTTCCACGATTCGACTGATGCCGAACGCCGCCCCGATGGAGATGGCGAAGATGAGCGCACCGTTGCCGATGCCGGTTCCGAGCACTAGGCGGGCGAGCGGCTGGATGGCCGCGATGAAAATGATGAACGGAATCGGACGGAAGATGTTCACGAGGATGTTGATCGTCGTGAAGGCCGCGCGGTTCTCGAGGATCGAGCCGGCGCGCGTGACGTACAGCCCGAGGCCGATGAACAGGCCGGCGACGCCACCGAAGAGCAGGCTGGCCGCAACGATGTAGAGCGTCTCCCAGGCGGCTTCGCCGAGCTGGGGCAAGAGGTCGATGAGTTTGTCCATGGTCAGTGCGCCTCCGTCACTTCAGAGTGGGCAGCGATTTTCGCCAGCGCGGCGGTGATTGCACTGTCGTCGCCCTGCAGCGCCAGGGTGAGGTGCCCGAAGGCGCGGCCCCGAATGTCATTGATTCCGCCGTAAACAATTTCGAAACGGATGCCTGCGGCCGCGAGATCGAGGAAGACCTGCGCTTGCGAGTCGCTCCCGTCCCGGAACGAGAACGTGACGATCCGCCCGTCGTGGCGTGCCCGGAGCGTCTGCACCTCGACCGGAGATGGAACACCCTGAACAACCGTCGAGACGAACCGTGCGGACGCCGCGTTCTGCGGGTGCGCGAACACATCGAAAACGTCGCCACGTTCGACGATTTGACCGCCGTCCATGACAGCGACCTTGGTGGCGAGGCTGCGGATCACATCCATCTCATGGGTGATCAGGATGATGGTGACACCGAGTTCGCGGTTCACCCGGTCGAGCAGCGCAAGCACCTCGCTCGTGGTCTCTGGGTCCAGCGCGCTCGTCGCTTCATCGGCGAGCAGGAGCGACGGCGACGTGGCGAGGGCGCGGGCGATTCCGACCCGCTGCTTTTGCCCACCGGAGAGCTGGTCCGGGTAGTTCTTCGCCTTGTCGCTCAGACCAACGAAGGCGAGCATCTCGGCGACCCGCGCGGCGATCTCTGCTGCCGGCCGACCGGCGACCTCGAGCGGGTACGCGACGTTCTTCGCCACCGTCTTCGAGTTGAAGAGGTTGAACTGTTGAAAGATCATGCCGATGTCGCCACGAACCGCTCGCATGGAGCGTTCCTTCAACGAGGTGATTTCGGTGCCGTTGACGACGATGCTGCCCGATGTGGCCTTCTCGAGCCCGTTCACAAGACGCACGAGTGTGGACTTCCCCGCCCCGGAGTAGCCGATGATGCCGTAAACGTCCCCCCGTTCAACGTCGACGCTGACGTTGTCGATGGCAACGACGGGAGCGCCGCCCTTTTCGGACGGCGGATAAGACTTGACGACATCGGTCATGCTGACGATGCTCACGGTGTTTCCTCTCGGTGACGCGAACAGGCGCCGGAGCAAATGCTCCGGCGCCGGTCGCTGTGATCGATATGCGACAGGGGAACCTAACCCTGTTCGGCGATCTGCTCCTGAACGGTCTTCAGCGAAGCTTCAAGGTCCTTCACCGGAGTCGTCAGCATGACTGCTGTTCCGCCCGAGTGCTCAATGACACCGTCGGTCACGGCCTTCGTGTCCTGGTAGATCTCAACGAGCTTCTTGAAGGTCTCATTGTCCTTATCCTCGGCGCGAGCGGCAAAGATGTTGACGTACGGAAGCGCATTGGGGTCGGAGGGGTCGTCCTGGGCAATGGCATCAGAAGCCTCGAGTCCCGAATCGACGATGAAGTCGTTGTTGATGATGGCCGCGGCCACGTCGGGAAGCGACGTAGCGGTCAGGGTCGGGTCAAGTTCGGTGACCTTCACCCGTGATTTTGCCTCGTCAACCTCTGACAGGGTTGAGTACGCGCTTCCGCCACCCTTCAGGGTGATGAGATCGGCGGACTGCAGCACCAGGAGTGCGCGCGCCAGGTTACTCGGGTCGTTGGGAACGGCAACGTTGGCGCCGTCAGGAATGTCTTCGACGGAGTCGTACTGGGATGAGTACAGCCCGAGCGGATAGATCGCGGTCGAACCGACAGGAACGAGGTCCTGTCCGTTTGCCTCGTTGTAGTCGGCCAGGTAGATGATGTGCTGGAACTGGTTGAGGTCAACCTCTCCCTCAGCGAGAGCCGGGTTAGGCTGGTTGTAGTCGGAGAAGTCGACCAGCTCCACCGTGATGCCCTCATCAGCGGCAGCGTCAACGTAGGTCTCCCAGTACGGGTCGCTCGCGCCGACAACGCCGATCTTGACCGTCTCGTCTTCGCTGCTCGAGGAGCCGGCGTTTCCGGCGCAGCCAGCCAGCAATGCGGCGACCGGCAGGATGGCGAGAGCGGCGATCGCGCTCTTCAGGGATGATTTTTTCACTGTGTTTCCTCTTCGCTGTTCGCGTGCCGACTCGGGAGGGCGCGGGGCACGGAAATCAGCGCTTCGCAGCGCGAAGCGTTTCAGGAAGGGGATCCGTGCTCCCAGCACCGGGGCACAGAGCTACGGTAGCTGTGTTTTCTGCTGTACGCGACACGAAGCGTCACCGTTCGTAACAGATCCTCCAACAGAAGATCATGTCGTGAAATTTCCTGCATTCAACGCCCGCCTGCGGGAAAGATCAGCGGTGCGAGCAACAGCCAGATCGACTTTGCGTGAATTTCTGCAGGTCATGCAGTCACCCCATCCAGTCACCCCATCGCCGAACGCGCCGGGACAGACAAATACCCCCGCGAACACCGTGTGGTGAATTCGCGGGGGTATCGCTAAGCGCCTGGAACTATGGACGACGGAACTGGTTGACCATTGGGCAGTCGAACGGGTCGCGTGCGGAGAGCCCAACACGGTTGAGGTAGTCGATCACGATCGCGTATGACTGCACGAGTGTGGTCTCCGTGTACGGGATGCCCAGGTTCTTGCAGTGTTCGACGACGATCTCACGAGCACGCTTGAGATGCGGCCGGGGCATGCTCGGGAACAGGTGGTGCTCAATCTGGTAGTTGAGTCCGCCCATGAAGTAGCTCATGCCGAATCCGCGGATGTTACGGCTCGTCAGGACCTGCTTGGAGAGGAAGTCGACCTTGGCACCCTCCTGGATGAGCGGCATGCCCTTGTGGTTGGGAGCGAATGATGCACCCATGTAGACACCGAAGACAGCCATCTGCACGCCGAGGAACGCGAACGCCATTCCGAGCGGGAGGAAGGTGAAGAGGATGGCCACGTAGATTCCGAGGCGGAGCCCGATCAGCGTGAGCTCGAGCCAACGCTTGTCGACCTTCTCGGTCGTGAATAGGGTGACGATGGAACGGAAGTGCAGGTTCACTCCCTCAAATGTGAGGAGAGGGAAGAAGAGGTATCCCTGGCGCCGGGTGATGAAGGCCAGGACGCCCTTCGCCTTCGCTGCGTCTTCCTCGATGAACGAAATCGTGTCGATCTCGATATCGGGGTCCTTACCCACCGTGTTCGGGTTGGCGTGGTGACGCGTGTGCTTCGTCATCCACCATGCGTAGCTGATACCGACGACTGCGTCAGCGAGGATGCGCCCGAGGCGGTCATTGGCCGGCCCCGACTCGAAAATCTGACGGTGCGATGCCTCATGGGCAACGAAGGCGAACTGGGTGAGGATGATGCCGAGGCCAGCCGCAATGAGCAGCTGGAACCACGAGTCTCCAAGCAGGACGAAGCCCGTTGCCAAGCCACCGAGGGCGATGGTGAGAACCGCGAGGTTCAGCATGTAGAAGCCGCGGCGGCGCTGAAGCAGTCCCGCTTCGCGGACCGTCTTCAGCAGCGACGAAAAAGTATTCGTCGGGTTTTCCAACCCGTCGATGCGTGCGGATGTCTTACGAATAGGGCCAAGGGTTGCAGTTGCTGTCATGGCACCTCCAAAAAGATGTAGAGCCCGACTTCCCAGCCGTGATATATGAAGTACGGGCGTATGCCCGGGATGCTCCGACCCTACGACAGGGTTCATGCCGCTAGCGGAAAATAAGGCGAGTTTCGGCATATACACAGTCAGGAGAAACTCCGTGTTGCGTTCCGTTCAGCACTCGGCTACGGTGGGAATCGCAGTAGTAGTGTTACGCAGTGATTGATTTACGGCGGTTCCTTCATCTGAAGAGCCGCCGTTTCTTGTAGGAGCGGACAGGTACGCCGCATTTGGGATGACGACAGTCGTCATCCACAAGACTCCTAAGGAGATCATCATGGCAACAGGAACCGTCAAGTGGTTTAACGCAGAAAAAGGCTTCGGATTCATCGCTCCCGATGACGGAAGCGCCGACGTTTTCGCTCACTTCTCGGCCATCGCTTCCAGCGGCTTCCGCTCGCTCGAAGAGAACCAGAAGGTTGAATTCGAAACCGCAACGGGCCCCAAGGGCCTGCAGGCTGAGAACATCCGCCCGCTGTAACTAAAACTATTACGCAGGCGCCCTAGGGTCGCCCACGTAATTCTTTGAACACCGGCTCCGCCGGACAAACCAGAAATGGTTCGTCCGGAGGGGCCGGTGTTTTTTTCTGCCCAAACGAACCGCGCGCGAAGACCTCGCGATCGCGCGCGACCGGCGCAAACGAGAGATGCCCCCGATTCTGACGCGTGGTCCGAATCGGGGGCACTGCTCGTTCGAAAACCTCTACTCGAGAAGCTCGGACAGTTCGAGCCAGCGGGTCTCCAGGTCGACGATGGTCGATTCGAGGTTGCTGACCGTCTCCGTTAGGTCGCCCAGACCGACGTAGTCACTCTGGTCGGCGTTCGCCAGCAGTTCATGAGTGTCGACGACCTTCTGGCGAGCTTTCTGGAGCTTGCGCTCGATCGAGGCAATCTCCTTCTGCGCGTTCCGAAGGTCGGCTCCCCCGAGTTTTGGCGAGTGGCCGGCGGTCGGCGGGGCGTCTCCCGCGAGCGGCGCAATGAGCGGAGCCGCGCCCTGGCCCGATCGGAGGGCGAGATACTCGTCAACCCCACCCGGCAGGTGGCGCAGGTGTCCGTTGAGCACCGCGTACTGCTGGTCAGTGACCCGCTCGAGCAGGTACCTGTCATGGGAGACGACGAGGAGGGTGCCCGGCCACGAGTCGAGGAGATCCTCAATGGCGGCGAGCATGTCGGTGTCGAGGTCGTTTGTCGGCTCATCGAGGATGAGAACATTCGGCTCGTCGAGCAGGATCAGCAGGAGCTGGAGCCGACGGCGCTGTCCACCGGACAAGTCCTTGACCGGCGTGGAGAGCTGGGCGCTGGTGAAGCCGAGCTTTTCGAGCAACTGTCCCGGCGTGAGCTCCTTGTCGCCCGAGACATATGCCGCTTTCTGCATACCTACGACGGTCGAGACGCGCTCGTGCTCAATTTCCTTCAACTCGTTGAGCTGCTGTGTGAGGCTTGCGATCCGCACAGTCTTCCCGCGCTTCACCGTGCCTGAGGTCGGTTTGACCTCGCCGGTGACGAGCCCGAGCAGCGTGGATTTGCCTGCGCCGTTCACGCCGAGGATGCCTGTGCGCTCACCGGGAGCGATGCGCCACTCGACGTCTTTGAGGACAGTCTTGGTGCCGGTTGCCGATTCCGGGTCGGGGTAGACGACACCGGTGTCGATCAGATCCACGACGTCCTTGCCGAGGCGGGAGGTCGCGAGCTGGGCAAGCGCAACAGTGTTGCGGGGCGGCGGTTCGTTGGCGATCAGCTCGGCGGCCGCGTCCATCCGGAACTTGGGCTTTGTGGTGCGTGCGGGGGCACCGCGGCGCAGCCAGGCCAATTCCTTGCGCATGAGGTTCTGCCGACGGGATTCCGACGCTGCGGCCATGCGGTCCCGCTCGACCCGCTGGAGGATGTAAGCGGCGTAGCCGCCCTCGAACGGTTCGATGATCTGGTCGTGCACCTCCCACGTCGCCGTACACACTTCGTCAAGGAACCAGCGATCGTGCGTGACAACGATGAGTCCGCCTGCGTTCGCCGCCCACCGGTTCTTCAGGTGCCGTGCAAGCCAGGCGATACCTTCAACGTCAAGGTGGTTCGTCGGTTCGTCCAGGAAGATGACATCCCAATCACCGACGAGGAGCGCAGCGAGGGCGACACGACGGCGTTGCCCTCCGGAGAGGGATCCGATCGTTGCATGCCAGGGGATGTCCTGGACCAGACCCGCGATGACGTCGCGGATCCGCGCCGATCCGGCCCACTCATGTTCCTCGGTGGTTCCGACGATGGCGGCGGAGACGGTGAGGTCGTCCGGCTGTTCGTCGCGCTGGTCGAGTACCCCGACGGTGATGCCGCGTCGGCGCGTTACGCGGCCGCCGTCTGGTTCGAGTCGCCCCGCGAGGAGGGACAGGAGCGTCGATTTGCCGTCGCCGTTGCGACCGACGACTCCGATCCTGTCGCCTTCGTTCACCCCGGCGGTGATGGAGTCAAAGATCACACGGGTCGGATATTCAAGGTGAAGCTGTTCAGCTCCGAGTAGGTGGGCCACTCTTCAAGACTATGCGCCAGACGGGCGGGTGCTCACCACTCCTGAACGAGCCGTGCCCCATGAACGGGCCCGGTGACGCGCAGGGCGTTCAGGCCGGACGCACCGAGCGCCACCTGCAGTTCCAGCGCGCTGTCAGCGTCGGGAACGAGAAACGCCAGTGTCGGGCCCGAGCCTGAGACGATTCCGGCGAGCGCACCGGACTGTTCGCCGAGTTCGAGAATTTCATGCAGCCCTGGAGCGAGACGCAGTGCCGGTGCCTGCAGGTCGTTGTGGAGCGCCTCCGCGAGCTGGCGGGCGTCGCCGGCGCGGAGCGCCTGGAGCACGTCGGTGTCGACAGCGGGTGTCATCAACGCCGGATAAATGTCCTGAGCGTGTTCCTCCCGGTGCCGGTCGAGCGCGGAGTACACCTCGGGCGTCGACATCCCGAACTCGGCGACGGCGAGCACCCAGTGGAACCGGCCCTTCGCGAGCGCGGGGCTCAACTGGTCACCTCGGCCGGTGCCGATAGCTGTACCGCCAGACAGCGCGAACGGGACGTCCGCCCCGAGTTTGGCCGCCAGTGCCGTCAATTCCTCGCGAGACGCGTCGGTTCCCCACAACGCATCGCAGGCCACGAGGGTTGCTGCCGCGTCTGCCGATCCGCCACCCATCCCTCCGGCGATCGGAACGTTCTTCTCGACCTCGAGTCGAACTCCGCCCCGATACCCGCTCTGCCTGGCCAGAAGCCGGGCCGCTTTGATGGCGAGGTTCGAACCGTCGGTGGACAGGCCGGTCGTGTCGATGCTGCCGGTGAACGACACTGAAAAGTCGTCAGCCGGGTAGGCGCGCACGTCTTCGTAGAGCGATACGGCCTGGAATGCCGTGGCGAGTTCGTGGTAGCCATCACCCTGCAGCTGGCCCACCTTGAGAAAGACATTGATCTTGCCCGGAGCCCTGGCGTGGGCGAAGTGCGGGGATACCGGATCCGTCATACCTCCAACCTAATCCCTTGAGCACCGTGTCCGGAGCGGTTTCGGTTCAGGGCTGGAGGCCGACGGGGATGGAGGAAGGCGCCCACCGTCCGGTGTGCTGCTCAGTGGCCGGCGGGGTCGGGGGTTTCTCTCGCTCCGGTCACGTTCCGCGCGATGGCCAGGAAGTCGTGAACCGTCAGTTCTTCGCCGCGCGCGGTCGGCGCGATGCCAGCGGCCACCATGGCGCCAGTTGCCGCCTGCGAACCACCGAGTACCTGCCCCAGCGACTGACGCAGCATCTTGCGTCGCTGCTGGAACGCCGCATCAACGAGCGAGAACGTCGTAAGTCGCTCTGCTTCCGTGCCGATGGCATCCGCTCTTCTCTCGAAAGCGACGAGTACCGAGTCGACGTTGGGAACCGGCCAGAACACCTGGCGCGACACGTTGCCCGCCGTTCGCCAGTGACCGTACCAGGATGCTTTGACGCTGGGGCTGCCGTAGATCTTGGATCCGGGTTCCGCCGCGAGGCGGTGACCGACCTCAGCCTGCACCATGACGACGCCAGCGCTGATGGACGCGAAGTTCTCGAGCAGGTGGAGAAGCACGGGGACCGAGATGTTGTACGGCAGGTTCGCGACGAGGCGGGTCGGGTCCCCAGGCAACTCGGTGACACGCATGGCGTCAGCGCTGACCACTGTGAGGTCGGCATCCGGCTGAAGGAGAGCGACGGTGCGCGGCAGCTGGTCGGCGAGCCGCGAGTCGATCTCGACGGCGACGACGCTCGCGCCGATCTCGAGGAGGCCGAGGGTCAGCGAGCCGAGGCCAGGGCCAACCTCAACGACGTGCTCCCCCGCGCTTACCTTCGCAACCTTGACGATGCGACGCACCGTGTTCGCGTCGACGACGAAGTTCTGGCCGAGCTTCTTGGTCGGCTGAACGTCGAGCAGTTCAGCCAGGTCGCGGATCTCGGCTGGGCCAAGAAGCGTCATACGTGTACATCCTCATAGGGGTTTGGCGGGGAGACGACGGGCTCGTCGTCCCAGTGGCCGTACACGTACTCCGTGTTCGACGAAATCTGTGCTGCCAGCATCGACGGATCCGTTCCGAGTGTCGCCGCGATCGAGCGGAGCGTGTGCGGAATCAAATAGGGCGCGTTGGGGCGGCCGCGGTATGGCATCGGTGTGAGATACGGGGCATCCGTCTCGATCAGGAGCAGGCTGCGAGGCGCGACGGCCAGGGCGTCGCGCAGGTTGGCAGCGTTTTTGAACGTCGCCGTTCCGGCGAACGACATGTGCCAACCGTTCTCCGTGCAGATCTCGGCCAGTTCGCGGTCGCCAGAGAAGCAGTGGAAAACTGTGCGCTCGGGGGCACCGACGCGCTTGAGGGTCGCGATCACTTCGGCGTGTGCGTCGCGGTCGTGGATCTGCAGGGCGAGGTTGTTTTCCTTCGCCATTTCGATGTGCGCCTCGAACGCGGCGTACTGGGCTGCGCGGCCATCCTCACCCGTGCGGAAGAAATCGAGACCGGTCTCGCCGATTGCCCGAACACGCGGTCGCGTCGCGAGCTCAGCAATGGTGGCCAGAGCGTCGTCGAGGGTGCCGGAGCCGTGAAGCACGGGAGCTTCGTTCGGGTGGATGGCGACTGCGGCGAGCATGCGCGGCTCGACAGCTGCGGTTTCCGCACTCCAGATCGACGTAGCGACGTCTGTACCGACCTGAACGACGCCGCGAACACCGACACTCGACGCGCGATCGAGGTGCTCGCGATAGTCGAGGGCGACATCGCCGTCTGCTATTTCGAGGTGGGTGTGATTGTCGTATACCGAAACGGCGAGGCGTTCGGGAAGCGGAGGGAAGCTGATGTCCTTACGGTCGCCTGCGTCGCGCGCGCGTACGTGAGCGGAATCAGTCATGTCTCGACGGTACCCCACGTCAAGCCCGAGTGCCTTCCCGTCCGCTTAGGCGATCGCTGGCTCAATGCGCGGGAAGAGGGCCTGGAGTGCGGAGACCGTGCTGCCTGCCGGCAACTGGCCAAACTGGCCGGCGTCCCGGATGCGTTGGTCGACGAGAGCGCCAAGGCCATCGGCTGCACCGAGCGACTCCCAGAGCTTCTCGGTGGCCTTCGGCAGCACAGGCGAGAGCAGCACGGCGAGAGCGCGCAAGCCGTCGACAGCTGTGTAGAGCACCGTGCCGAGCCGTGCGGCGTTCGCCGGGTCCTTGGCGAGGGCCCACGGCTCAGAGTCTGTGATGTAGCCGTTGAGCTCGTCGACGATGGTCCAAATTGACGCGAGTGCGTCGTGGATGGCCAGCGCGTCGATCGCCCGGTCGGCGTCCTCCGCCGCTTTCGCCACAACCGTGTGGATGGCCATGTCGATGTCGGTGTAGTCCGCTGGCGTCGGAACGACTCCGTCGAAGTACTTCGTGACCATGGCGACGACGCGTGATGCGAGGTTGCCGAAGCCGTTGGCGAGTTCCGCCTGGTAGCGGGCGGACAGGTCTTCCCAGCTGAACGAACCGTCCTGGCCGAAGGCGATAGCGCGGAGGAAGTAGTAGCGGAAAGCGTCAGAACCGAAGGTGTCGGTGATCTCCGTCGGCGCGATGCCGGTGAGCTTCGATTTCGACATTTTTTCACCGCCGACGAGCAACCAGCCGTGGCCGAAGACCTGCTTGGGCACCTCAAGGCCAGCGGCCATGAGCATGGCCGGCCAGATCACCGCGTGGAAACGAAGAATGTCCTTACCGACGATGTGGGTGGCCGGCCAGCGGCGCTCGAAGTCGGCGCCCTCCTGGCCGTAGCCGACGGCGGTGATGTAGTTGAGCAGCGCGTCAAACCACACGTAGACGACGTGGCTGTCGTCCCACGGCACCTTGACACCCCAGTCGAAGCTCGACCGGGAAATGGACAGGTCGCTCAAACCCTGTCGTACGAACTGGATGACCTCGTTGCGAGCCGATTCCGGCTGCACGAAGTCCGGGCGCTCCTCATACAGGGCGAGAAGGCGTTCGGTGAAGTCGCTCATTCGGAAGAAGTAGTTCTTCTCTTTGAGGAGTTCGAGGGGCTTCGAGTGGATGGCGCACACCTTCTGGCCCTCGAACTGACCTGTGCCGTTGACGATCTCCGACTGTGGCTTGAACTCTTCACAACCGACGCAGTACAGCGCCTCGTACTCGCCCGAGTAGATGTACCCGTCGTCGTACAGCCGCTGCAGGAACAACTGCACACTCGACTCGTGCCGCTCGTCGGTGGTGCGAATGAAGTCGTCGTTGGCAATGTCGATGGTCTCGAGCAGCGGCTTCCACGCTTCGGTGACGAGCTTGTCGGCCCACTTTTTCGGGGTGGTTCCGTTCGCCGTGGCCGTGCGCAGGATCTTTTCGCCGTGCTCGTCAGTTCCGGTAAGCGACCACGTGTCGTCACCTGACTGACGGTGCCAGCGTGCGACGACATCAGCGGCCACCTCCGTGTATGCATGCCCGATGTGGGGAGCATCGTTCACGTAGAAGATGGGCGTTGTGATGTAGAAAGAATTACCGCTGGCCATACTGTCAATCTTATGGCCGCGACGATGCCGCTTCCGTCCCGTTACAGCGCGTGCGAGACGCGGTCACTTCTTGACGGCGAGCGCCGCCTGATACAGCTCCCGCTTGCTCAACCCCGTCGCCTCAGAGACTGAACCGGCTGCGTCCTTCAACCGCTCCCCCGTTGCCACCCGCTCGAGCACCTCACTCACACCGTCGTGCAGGCTAAACTCTCGTTCCTCAGCTCCGGCGATGACGATGCAGATTTCTCCCCGCACACCGTCAGACGCCCATTCCGCGAGCTCCGCAGCTGTGCCCCGTTTGACCTCTTCGAACATCTTCGTCAGTTCACGGCAGACCACTGTGCGGCGGTCTTTTCCGAGAACGGATGCCACGTCCGCCAGAGAGGACGCCAACCGGTTGGGCGATTCGAAGAACACCATGGTGCGACGCTCATGCTCGAGCGACCGAAGTGTGGTCAGCCTGTCCCCCTGCTTTCTTGGCAGAAAGCCCTCGAAACTGAAGCGGTCCGTCGGGAGCCCCGAGACGGCGAGCGCCGTAATGACCGCGCTCGGCCCTGGAATCACCGTGACGGGCACTCCGGCGTCAACCGCGGCGACAACGAGGTGGTAGCCAGGGTCAGACACGGTCGGCATGCCCGCGTCGCTCAGGACGAGCAGATCTGAGTTCCGAGCGGACTCGACCAGCTCTGCGGACTTCTCACGCTCATTGTGCTCGTGCAGGCTGATCAGTTTGGGCTTATGGGCAATGCCGAGGCCCTTGAGGAGCTTGATGGTCGTGCGCGTGTCTTCGGCGGCGACGACCTCGGCCGAACCGAGGGCATCGACGAGTCGCGCCGAGGCATCCCCGAGGTTTCCGATGGGAGTGGCTGCGAGGATGATCATGTTCTCAGTCTCGCACTCCCCGGGCGCCGCCCCCGGCCCTTCCTCGCGGGGTCGGGAACGAAGGGTGGTGTCGCTAGCATTGCAAGGTGCCCGTGCCTCCCCGCGAATCCTTCTCTCACCTGGTGAGCGGCGCGACGACCTCCACCACCGGTCCGATCGACGTCGAACCGCGGGGGTCACGCCTCGACGACTGGTGGGGCCGGCTTCTGTCCACACCCGGTCGGCGCCGTCTCTGGTACTGGGGTGGACCGATCCTGGTCACCCTGCTCGCGGCCGTCCTGCGCCTCTGGAACCTGGGCACACCGCACGCGCTCGTCTTCGACGAGACGTTTTACGTGAAGGATGCCTGGACCCTGCTCCACCACGGCTACGAATCAGCGTGGCCGGCTGAGTCGGATCCCGACTTCAACGCCGGTCGGGTGAACGGGTTCCTCACTGACCCGGCATACGTCGTCCACCCGCCGCTCGGTAAGTGGCTGATCGCCCTGGGCCTCGGCGTGTTCGGCGCAACCGACAGCTTCGGGTGGCGCATCTCCACGGCAATCATCGGCACCCTGGCTGTCCTTATACTCACCCTGGTCGCCCGCAAACTGTTCGCCTCAACACTGCTCGCGGTGATCGCCGGTTTCCTGTTCGCCATCGACGGGCACGCGATAGTGATGTCGCGGGTGGCGATCCTCGACAACTCCCTGATGTTCTTCGCACTGCTCGGGTTCGCGATGATCCTCGCCGACCGGGACTGGCACGCGCGCCGCCTGGCCGTGCGCCTCGACGCGGCGCGCTCGAGCGGGGCATCGCCTGACTGGGGCCCAGTGATCTGGTGGCGCCCCTGGCTGATTGCCGCAGGGGTCGCGTTCGGCCTCGCTGCCGGAGTGAAGTGGTCGGGTTTCTACTTCCTGGCCGGCTTCGGGCTGTACCTTATCGTCGTCGACGCTCTCGCCAGGCGAAGGCTCGGCCTCGACGCGTGGTTCTCCGCTGCGGTACTCAAACAGGGACCGGCGACTTTCCTCCTCCTGGTTCCGGTCTCGCTCGTGGTCTACCTGGCCAGCTGGACGGGATGGTTTGTCACCGACAACGGCTACTACAGGAACTGGGCCGAACAGGCGGGCAACGCCTGGACCGGACTCTTCTCCTGGGTGCCATCGGTCTGGCAGAGCTTCTTCTTTTACCAGCAGTCCATCTACAACTTCCACGTCGGGCTCGCGGCCCCGCACCCGTACTCAGCCAACCCGCTCGGCTGGCTGGCCCTGATCCGCCCGACCAGCATGTGGTACGACTCCCCCGCAACCGGCGCGAGTGGCTGCGAGCTCGCCCCGTGTTCGCAGGCCATCACCTCCATCGCCAACCCGTTGATCTGGTGGGCCGCTGTCGCCGCATCCCTGTATCTCGTCTACCGGCTGATTCGCACGAGGCAATGGCAGGTCGGCCTCATCCTGATGGGCGTCGCGGCCGGATACCTGCCGTGGCTGATGTACACCGAGCGAACGGTGTTCCAGTTTTACACGATCGCATTTTTGCCCTACCTGCTCCTCGCGCTCACCTTCGTGATCGGGCTGATCCTCGGCAAACGAAGCGACAGCCAGTATGAACGCACCCGCGGGTTGAGCGTCACAGCCGTGTTCCTGGTGCTCGCCACGGTGCTCAGTGCGTTCTGGTACCCACTCTGGTCGGCGACGACAGTGCCGTTCTGGTTCTGGTCGCTGCACTCCTGGCTGTCTACATGGGTGTGACGCTGACGCGCGCGGCCTGGCTGCCTGGTGTCGCCGTCGCGGCTGGCGCGGCAGCAGTGGCGTTAGCGGTATCGGCTCTTTTCCCCGCAGTGCCGCTGCTGACCGCTGCTGTGGTGCTTGGCATTCTGGTTGCGCAACTCCCGGCGGCCCAATCGCACCTCCGCGGCTCGCTCGCTCCTGGCCTTGCCTTGTCGTCACGGCGATTCATGCGCATCGGCGTTGTGCTGCTCGGCTTCAAACTCAGCCTGGTCGACGTCGCTTCGCTCGGCTGGGGTGTCTTTCTCTCCACAGTAGCCATCGTGCTGATCACGTTCGGCGGAACCTGGCTTCTCGGACGGGTCTTCCGGCTGCCAGGCCACGAGCCTCTGCTGCTCGCGACAGGGTTCGCCATCTGCGGAGCGAGCGCCATCGGTGCGATGTCTGGCGTCGTTCGGGCCAAGAGTTCAGAACAGGCGCACCCTGTCGCCCTGGTGACCCTCTGCGGAACGCTGGCCATCGTCGTTTTGCCAGCCCTGTGGCATCCGCTCGCCCTCGACAACCTGCAGTTCGGTCACTGGGTCGGAGCGAGTGTTCACGATGTGGGGCAGGTCGTTGCCACTGCCCAGATCGCCGGGAGCAGCGCACTTGCCGTCGCTCTCGTCGTCAAACTCACCCGAGTGGTTCTGCTTGCGCCGATTGTCGCGGTCGCCGCTGTGGTCGAACGCAGACGGTTTCGCCCGAACCCCGACGCCGCGAAGCCGCCGCTGGTGCCGCTGTTCGTTGTCGGTTTCCTCGCTGCCATCCTTCTTCGCACGTTCCTGGTCATCCCTGAGCCGGTGCTGTCCACTATCGACGGCATCCAGACCGCGCTGCTCGCCATGGCGCTCTTCGGCCTCGGCGCCGCCGTGAACCTGCGGCGCCTTGTCACGACCGGGTGGCGCGCGCTCGCCGTCGGGCTGCTGTCGTGGGCGCTCATCGCGGTGCTCGCTCTCGCCGCTGTACACCTGTTCTCCTGAAAAGTGTCGCTCGTTGCGCCGTGTTACGCACCGCCGCTTCCCCGGGGTCGGCGCTCGGGTAGCGTGATGTCATGGCAGATCGCGAATACGGCTTCCGCACGCGTGCAATTCACGCGGGCAACATCCCTGACTCGGCAACCGGAGCGCGAGCGCTTCCGATTTACCAGTCGACAGCCTTTGTTTTTGATGACACATCGGATGCCGCTGCTCGCTTTGCGCTTCAGAAGTACGGCAACATTTATTCTCGGCTGGCGAACCCCACCGTCGCGAGCTTCGAGGAACGTGTTGCCAGCCTCGAGGGCGGGCTCGGCGCCGTCGCGACCGCATCTGGGCTCTCGGCCCAGTACATCACCTTCGCGAGCCTGGTCGGATCCGGTGACCACATTGTCGCGTCCGCGAACCTCTACGGCGGATCGATCACCCAACTTGATGTCACGCTGCGCCGCTTCGGTGTTGAGACAACGTTCGTGCAGTCGGCGAACGCCGAGGACTATGCCGCTGCCATCACTGACGAAACAAAACTGATCTTCGCTGAGACCATCGCGAACCCGTCTGGTGAGATCGCGGACATCGAGGCCCTGGCTGACGTTGCCCACGCGCACGGCATCCCGCTTGTGATCGACTCGACCATCGCGACGCCGTACCTCAACCGCCCGATCGAGTGGGGCGCAGACATCGTCACCCACTCCGCCACGAAGTTCCTCGGCGGACACGGCACAACGCTCGGCGGGGTTGTGGTCGAGAGCGGGCGCTTCGACTGGCACACCGACAAGTTTCCGCTGTTCGGCCAGAAGGTGCCGAGCTATGGCGGACTGGAGTGGACGGGCAACTTCGGCGAATACGCGTTCCTCACGCGACTCCGCGCTGAGCAGTTGCGGGACATTGGGCCGGCTCTCTCGGCAACCGCTGCGGCCACACTGGCCCAGGGTGTCGAAACACTCTCCTACCGGATGCAGGCGCACGTCGACAACGCGCGAATCGTCGCGACCTGGCTGCAGCAGGACCCGCGCATCGAAGCGGTCTACTGGGCCGGCCTCGACTCGCACCCGCACCACGCGCGGGCCGAGAAGTACCTGCCCAAGGGTGCAGGCAGCGTGTTCAGCTTCGTCGTCAAGGGCGGACGCGCGGTCGGGCAGAAACTGATTGAATCGGTCAACCTCGCCAGTCACGTCGCCAACATCGGTGATACCAAGACGCTTATCATCCACCCCGCCTCAACCACTCACGCCCAGCTGACCGAACAGCAGCTGCTCGACGCTGGTGTGCTTCCCGGCGTCGTGCGGCTCAGCGTCGGTATTGAAGACGCCGACGACATCATTTACGATCTCGACCAGGCGCTCGCACAGGCGGTGGAGGCATAAGCCATGTCAGAACTCGTTGCAACCCAGCTGCAGAACGGGCTCACCTGCTCGCTGCCGTCCGATTCGCCTCTCGCCAAGCTGCTCAAGTCACAGCGCACCTGGGTGGGTCCTGACGCGAAAACGCGACTGAACATCCTTCGGGCAGCGAAGTCGGTGGCGATCGTTGGTGCATCACCAAACCCCGCGCGGTCCAGCTACTTCGTCGGCACGTACCTGCTGCAGTCAAGCAACTACCGCGTGTACTTCGTGAACCCGAACGCCGATGAGATTCTCGGCCACAAGGCGTACCCCGATCTGGCATCACTGCCGGAGGTGCCCGACATCGTCGACGTGTTCCGCAAGGCGAGCGATATCCCTTCGGTCATCGACGACGTGCTTGCTTCCGGCGCTCGGACCGTCTGGGTGCAGCTCGGTATCTGGAACGAGGAGGCCGCTCGCTACGGCGAAGAGCAGGGCCTCACGGTCGTGATGGACCGGTGCATCAAGGTCGAGCATGCTCGCTTCCACGGAGGGCTCAACCTGTTCGGATTCGACACCGGCCAGATCTCGTCGAAGAAACAGCTCGTCTAAACGCCGCAGTTAACCTGCTGTAACTCAAACTTTCCGCAAGAACCTTGCGTCTGTGCCAGGCGATTCGCCTCCCACCGTTTCGTGCTGCGCTGGCCTGCCTATAGTGACAGGACGGCACTTCGCGCAAGGAGCATCATGACGGCGTACGTTTCGGCGTTCGATCTCTTCTCGATCGGTATCGGCCCGTCCAGTTCGCACACGGTCGGGCCCATGCGTGCCGCCCTTCTTTTCGGTTCACGACTCACGGATGCCGGTCTCCTCGGCGCTGTCGATCGGGTCACCTGCGTCCTCTTCGGATCACTCGGGTCGACCGGCATCGGTCACGGAACGCCGGACGCCATCGTCGCCGGCCTTCGCGGGCTGCGGCCGGAAACCTGCGAACCTGCAGAGGTGCGCGAGGCGTGGTCACGCCTCGAACCGGGCTCAACGCTCCTGCTCGCCGGGACGCGGAGCATCCTGTTCGAGAAAGCCGACATCACGTTCGAGCCGCGCACGAGGCTTCCCGGTCACCCCAACGCCCTGACCCTGGCCGCCTGGAGCGGGACGAGCGACGTCCCTCTGGTGACCGAAACCTACTATTCGGTCGGCGGAGGGTTCATCCGCCGCGACGGCGAGGACCCCGCCGGAAGGCCTTCCGTGGAGTACCCGCTCCCGTTCCCGACCGCCACCAAACTCCTCGACATCTGCGCAAGCCAGGGCCTGCGCATCGACGAGGTTGCACGACGCAACGAGGAAGCCGCCCGAAGCCCCGAAGAGGTTGACAGCGGCCTCGACACCATCTGGGCGGCCATGACTGAGTCAGTAACCAACGGCCTCGCCACGTCTGGCGTGCTCCCGGGCGGCCTCCGCGTGAAGCGACGCGCGGCTGCCGTTCGCGAGCACCTCGAGATCGCTGAGGCCGAAAGCGGTCGAGAGCTACCGACCGAGTGGCTGCACTCGTTCGCACTCGCGGTCAACGAGGAAAACGCGGCAGGCGGTCGCGTTGTGACCGCGCCGACCAACGGAGCAGCCGGCATTCTTCCCGCTGTCGCGTCGTATTACCTGCGTTTCGTCCCGGGGGCCAGCGCCGATGGCATCCGTCGTTTCCTTTTGACCGCAACGGCCATTGGATCGTTGTTCAAAGCGAACGCGTCCATCTCGGGAGCGGTCGGCGGCTGCCAGGCCGAGGTCGGATCGGCCTGCGCCATGGCCGCTGGCGCCCTGTGCGGAGTGCTCGGCGGATCGCCAGCGCAGGTCGAGAACGCTGCCGAGATCGCGATGGAGCACCACCTCGGCCTCACATGCGACCCCGTCGGCGGGCTTGTTCAGGTGCCGTGTATCGAACGGAACGCGATCGCCTCGTCAACAGCGGTGAGCGCGGCCCGCCTGGCGTTGCACGGCGACGGCAGCCATCTGGTTTCACTCGATGCTGTGATCGAGACGATGCGCCAGACCGGGGTCGACATGTCGAGCAAATACAAGGAGACAAGCGAGGGTGGACTCGCGGTGAACGTCATCGAGTGCTGACCCCGGTGAGAACCTCGTTCTAGACCGGTGTGGGAAGCTGACACGTGAATGCCTCGCAGGCGTAGGCAACGCGACGACCGTTCACGGCCAGCCTGGCATCAAACAGCTCAAAGCCGGCCGCCGAGAATTCGCGCGCCTGCTGCTCGGAGACGACGGTGACGATGTCGGCCGGACTGTGTCTCACGCCGTCGGGCACCGGCGAATTCTCACCATCCGGTGCGACGACGACGAGTTGCCTGGGCGAGCCAGACAGGGCAGCCATCAAGCGCAGCGACGCCCCGAACGACATGGGATTCGCCAACGCCAGCTCGCCGATCGGCGCCATCGCGGCCTCGGCGGCTGCGCTGTAATGCCGGTCACCAGTCACCAGGTAGAGCTGCCACGCGGCGGTCGCTGTCGCGCTGATGCCTGAGGGATACGCACCTTCGGAGGGATCCCCTGACAGCGCGATTCCCCGACCCGTGAGCACCGGATCACCTCCGCCAGGCTCGCCGAACACCGCAACGGTCGTGCCGGCAGCCAGCGTTTGGTCGAGAAGCGACCGAGCAGCTTGAGCGTAGGGCAACTCCCCGGTTGCCAGCGACAGCTCGAGCAGAGCCCCTGCGAGCATGCCGTAGTCCTCGAGGGTCGCGCGAGCCGATGACCGACGTTCAGCGACCGACGCTCGCACCAGGGTGTCGTTCGGGTTCCGGTGGTTCTCGAGGAGGTAGTCGGCCGCCCAGCGCGCAGACTCCAGATAGTCGGCGCGATCGAAGATCACACTCGCCCGCGCGAGCGCCTGAATGGCAAGTCCGTTCCACCCGGTGAGCACCTTCTCGTCGAGGGCCGGTGGCGCGAGCCCTTCCCGCTCCTGAGCATTCCGGGCGTAGTACCCGCCCTCGGACCGCTTGCCATCGATGACCGATTCGGAGTCCTGCGCACTGGCGAACCCACCGGTCGGCAGCTGAAGTGTTCCGGTGAGGAACCGGGCGATGCCGTGTGCTGACTCTGCAGCCCAGGTGCGTGAGGTGTCCTGGCGGTATGCCTCACTGTACGTATCAAGCAGAAGGGCGTTGTCGTAGAGCATCCGCTCGTAGTGCGGTTCGCTCCAGTCGCGCTGCGTCCCATACCGAAAGAAGCCGCCGTCCACCTGATCAACGAGGGGCGATCGCGCCAGCGCCTCGAGCGTGCGAACAGCAAGGGGCGCCCCGCTCGGGATGGACAGCAGGAAGCGGAGAATGGGAGCAACCGGAAACTTGGGCGCCCCACCGAAGCCGCCAAACTCCCGATCCTCGTGCGAGGCCAGCGCGGCGACAGCGGCATCGATCTGTTCCCTGGTCGGAACGGTCGCTGTCGCATTGTGCTCGGCGGCGGCCGTCACGGCGGCACCGATGGCTGCAGCGTTGGCGTTCACCGCTTCACGACGATGAGTCCAGGCATCCATCACTGCGTTGAGTACATCACGAAATGACGGATGTCCCGACACCGGCGCGGGCGGAAAGTAGGTTCCGGCGAAGAAAGCGGCACCTCCCGGGGTGGCGAAGACGCTCAGTGGCCAGCCCAGTTGCCCGGTGAACGCACTCGCCTGCGCCAGATAGCTGGCGTCAACGGCCGGATGTTCCTCGCGATCCACCTTGATGTTCACCATGTGCGCGTTGAGGAAGGCTGCGATGGACGGATCGCTGAATGACTCGCGGGCCATGACGTGACACCAGTGACATGTCGCGTAGCCGATGGAGATGAAGACTGGGACGTCGCGCGCGGCGGCTTCGTCGAAGGCGTCCTGTCCCCACTCCCTCCAGTCGACAGGGTTGTCCTGGTGGGCTCGGAGGTACGGGCTCATGGCTGAAGCGAGGCGGTTGACCATACTTCAGCCTACGTGTGGAGCCCTCCGGCTACCACGCCCCGACGTAGTCGGAGACTGAATCGGCATCGCGCACCCGGCTGCGCACGAAGGGTAATCCGCGAACGACGGCCAGGTCGATTCGTTGGCGAACGGCCTCGCTCGTCAGCGTGTATTCCGTGAAGTCGGTGTTCGACGCGTACACACCGATGGGCAGCGTGAGCGCCTGAAAGAAACCGAACAGAGGCCTGAACTGGTGCTCGAGGATGAGAGCATGGCGTTCGCCGCCTCCGGTTGCCGCGACAAGCACCGGCTTGTCGACGAGCGAATATTGACCGACGAAGTCGAACAGGTGCTTGAACAGCCCAGTGAACGACCCACGGTAGACCGGGCTGGCGACGATGAGCAGGTCGGCGTCCTCGATCCGGCGCAGCTCAGTCTCAACGCTTGGGGCGACCTGATCGCGGGTGAGGGCACCGGCGAATGCGGGTCCGATGTCGCTGAGTTCGATCACGTGCGCGGAAATCGGCTGTTCCTCCGCGATGCGAGAGAGAATCGCGCTCACGAGCGCACTTGTCTTGGACGGTGTGTGAAGACTCCCCGATACGGCGACGACACGGAGCGGTTGCTGTTCTGCGTTCTCGACCATGCTGCGACGCTACGCCGATTCGGCTTGCTCACGAGATTCCGATGCAACACGACGTAACGGTCACGCGGCTATGAGTCGAGCAGCACGTTCTTCTCACCGGCTCGAATGGCCCGCGACAACCGGTTCCCCGCCGGGGGCAACGGGCACACGTAGAAGTCGCTGAAGACGCACGGGGGCAGGTACGACCTGTTGAAGTCGACCACGACACTGCCGTCTGCATCGGGTGACGGCATGTCGATGAAGCGGAACCGATACGTCTCTGTGCCGCTGGTGCCGTCAGCGAAGACCGCGTGCAGGGCTCCGCGTTCGCGGACGACCGTGAGGGTCTCGAGGCCGTCTGGGAACGCGAGTGCGAGCGTGCCAGCGGGTGTGTCATCCGAAACATGCCCGTCGATCGCTGTGATTTCCATCCGCGAATCGGGTGCGGCCGGGCTGAAGCTTCCCTCGATCACCCACTGCGGATCGGGTTCGAAGACGTCGATTCCGCGGAGCCGTGCCCGAGTGGGCGCCTCAGGGTCCAGGATCCGAAGCGCGAGCGCCCCGTCTCGTTCGAAGTATCGCAACCTCCGGTCGCCCCACTCGATGTCCTGACCGCTTGTGAGGGTGACGGTGTTTCCACTGATTACTCGAACCGGACGGCCGCCTTGAAGGACCGTGAGGCCTTCGAGTTCCCGGCCTTCTCCGATAATGCCGTCAAGACCGGCGTGCCAGGTTCCGAACACCCCGTCGAGTTCTTCGCTCGCTCCGGTGAGCCAGTGGGTGGCCACAAGCGACGCGAGGCCGAACGGTGATGATGTTCCCCGCTCCCGGGCTTCGTGCCAAGCCGCCCAGTCGGAAGTGAACGTGTCGGTGCTTGAATCAAAAGCGTCAGGTAATGCCACGAAAGTCATCCTCGGTCAGTTCACTTCGCTCGGGTGCGACCCAACGCGACCGTCGCGCTCAAGCGCCGAGATGTCAGCGACCTCAGCCTCGGTCAATTCGAAGTCGAACAGGTTCAGGTTTTCGGCGATGCGTTCGCGGCTGTTTGACTTGGGGAAAACGATGTTGCCGTTTTGCAGGTGCCACCGGAGTACAACCTGCGCCGGAGTTTTCCCGTGGGCGGCGGCGGCTTCCACGACGCTTGCCTCGTCGAAGAGCGGGTACTTGCCCTGTCCGAGCGGACCCCACGACTCGATCGCAATGCCGTGGGCGCGGGAGAAATCAACAACTCCCCGCTGCTGGAGTGCGGGGTGCAGTTCGATCTGGTTGACAGCGGGAACGACTCCGCCGTCGGCGAGAATCGCTTCCAGGTGGTCGACGAGGAAATTTGATACGCCGATGGATGTCGCCTTGCCGTCCGACTGGATCTTTTGCAAAGCTTCCCAGCTCTCCCGGTAGGTGTTCCGTTCCGGTGCCGGCCAGTGGATGAGGTAGAGGTCGACGGATTCGAGGCCGAGCTTCTCAAGGCTCGAGTCGATGGCGTCGAACGCGGATTGTGTTCCCTGGTCTGAGTTCCACAGTTTCGTAGTGATGAAGAGGTCTTCACGAGGCACGCCGCTTCGTGCGATCGCACGCCCGACACCCTCCTCGTTGCCATAGATCGCGGCGGTGTCGATGTGCCGGTAGCCAAGCTCGAGCGCGTCCGTCACGATGCGTTCGGTTTCAGCCGGGTCGACCTTGAATACGCCGAAGCCGAGCTGCGGAATGGTCGCACCTGAGTTGAGGGAAAGAACCGGTCCTGTCCACGAAGTCGTCATTGTTCCAGCTAACCATCCCGTCGGAACGTCGATCAACTTTCACGTCCCGCTTCGCCGTCAGCGGAACTCGCACAATCCGGCACCCCTCTCGGTCATCTCACGGCGGGGTGTCCTACGATGGAGGGCTATGTCTTTTACGATCTCCTACCCTCCCGAGCTGCCCGTCAGCCAGATGAAGGACGAGATCAAAGAGGTGCTCCGCGAGCATCAGGTCGTCATTGTTGCCGGCGCGACGGGGTCAGGCAAGACCACCCAGCTGCCCAAAATTCTCCTTGAGCTCGGTCGTGAATCGATCGCGCACACCCAGCCCAGGCGACTCGCCGCCCGCACAATCGCCGAACGCATCGCCGAGGAGCTCGACGTCGAGCTCGGCGGAATCGTGGGTTATCAGGTTCGCTTCACCGATCAGGCCGGCAAAGACACCAAGGTCAAGTTGATGACCGACGGTATCCTCCTCAACGCAATGCATCGTGATCGCATGCTGCGAAACTACGACACGATCATCATCGATGAAGCACACGAGCGCAGCCTCAACATCGACTTCTTGCTGGGCTACCTCAAGCAGTTGCTGCCCAAGCGCCCCGACCTCAAGGTCGTCATCACGTCGGCCACCATCGATCCACAGAGCTTCTCCCGCCACTTCGATGACGCACCGATCGTGGAAGTCTCCGGCCGCACGTTCCCTGTCGAGGTGAGGTATCGGCCCCTCATCGCCGACAAGGCCGTCGAGGATTCAGATGCCGATGATGATGACGATCCCGTGCAGCCTGACCTTGACCCGATCGATGGGATCACCGCGGCGCTCGATGAACTCGCGAGGGAGTCGATGGGCGATGTCCTCGTCTTCCTCAGCGGTGAGACCGAGATTCGAGACACCGCCGATGCCCTGAATGCGCGGTACTCGCAGGGTGGTGCGGGGATCACGGAAGTGCTGCCCCTCTACGGCAGGCTCAGCTCAGCCGACCAGCACAAGGTCTTCCAGCCAAGCTCTCAGGCTGGGGTTCGTCGGCGCATCGTGCTCGCAACCAACGTCGCGGAGACGAGCCTCACCGTCCCAGGCATCAAGTACGTCATCGACGCTGGCACGGCTCGCATCTCTCGCTACAGCGTTCGGTCCAAGGTTCAGCGACTGCCGATCGAGGCCATTTCTCAGGCGTCAGCGAATCAGCGCTCCGGACGTTCGGGGCGAACGAGTGATGGCATCGCCATCCGGCTGTACTCCGAGGAGGACTTTCTCGCCCGGCCCGAGTTCACTGAACCGGAAATCTTGCGCACCAACCTCGCAGCCGTGATTCTCCAGATGGTCTCGCTCGGTCTTGGCGACATCGCCGCGTTCCCGTTCCTGCAGCCCCCGGACTCCCGCGGCATCAAGGACGGACTTGACCTGCTGCGCGAGCTCGGAGCGATCGATGCCAAGGACGCGGCGTCACCCCGCCTCACCCGGGTCGGTCGTGACCTCGCGCGACTGCCGATCGACCCGCGCTTCGCCCGGATGGTTATCGAGTCGAAGAAGCACAACGTCTCGCGCGAGGTGATGGCGATCGTGGCCGCACTCACCATTCAGGACCCTCGTGAGCGCCCCCTGGAGAAGCGCCAGCAAGCTGACGAGAAGCATGCACGCTTCACAGACCCGACAAGTGACTTCCTGTCGCTGCTCAATCTCTGGAACTACATCGAGGAGAAGCAGAAGGAACTCGGGTCGAGCGCATTCCGGCGACTGTGCAAAAACGAATTCCTCAACTACCTGCGCGTGCGTGAGTGGCAAGATGTCTTCCGCCAGCTTCGACAGCTGTCAAAGCCCCTCGGCCTGTCCCTGACGGAGCGCACAACCAATTCCGACGGCATCCACCGCTCACTTTTGGCCGGCCTGCTCTCACACATCGGAATCAAAGATGCCGCGCAGGCAGCCGCGAACTCGGCGCGCGGCGGCAAGCAGCCCAACCGGCCCGGACCGGCCCGCAAGGGCGACTACATCGGCGCGAGGCAGACCAGGTTCGTCATCTTCCCCGGTTCCGCACTCGCAAAGAAACAGCCGAACGCGCTGATGGCCGCTGAGCTCGTCGAGACGTCCCGATTGTTCGCACGCACGACGGCCTCGATCGACCCGGCGTGGGCCGAACAGATCGCCGGCGACCTCGTCAAGCGCAGCTACTCAGAACCGCACTGGGAAAAGCAGCAGGGCGCTGTCGTCGCCTGGGAAAAGGTCATGCTCTACGGGTTGGCGATCATCCCCCGCCGACGCGTCCAGTACTCGAAGATCGACCCCGAACTTTCGCGCGAACTGTTCATCCGGCACGCTCTCGTCGAGGGCGAGTGGGACTCGCCGCAGGCGTTCGACCGCGCGAACAAGAAGCTTCGCAAGGAACTGGCCGAGCTCGAGGAACGCACAAGGCGCCGGGACATCCTCTTCGACGACGAGGCCGTTTTCGACTTCTACAATTCGCGCATTCCTGCCGACGTCTTCTCCACAAGAACCTTTGAGGGCTGGTGGCGCACGGCGCAGGAAAAGACCCCCGACTTGCTCACCATGCGGCAGGAAGATCTCCTGCCCGACGACGCGCCTGAAGTGGATGAGGCGGAGTTTCCCCCTGTCTGGCGCCAGGGTGACCAGAAGCTGAGCCTGCGCTACCGATTCGAACCCGGTGCCGAAGACGATGGTGTCACAGTGCAGGTGCCGCTGGCTTTGCTCGCCCGGTTGTCCCCCGCCGGATTCGACTGGCAGGTGCCGGGGCTTCGCCACGACCTCGTCACCGCGCTCATCAAGTCACTGCCGAAGGCGATTCGTCGCAACATAGTGCCGGCAGCTGACTGGGCTCGCCGGCTCATGGCCGAGCTGCCAGCCGGCCCGCCCGAGCCGGAGGCGACCAACGCAGACACCCTCACCGCACACCTGGCGATGGCCATCAAACGCCTGTCGTACATGCAGATCGAGGCAAGCGACTTCGATCTCACTCGCGTCCCCGGGCATCTCAAGGTCACCTTCCGTGTGGTCGATGAGAAGGGCCGGCACGTCGCGAACGGCAAGGACCTGATCGAGCTGCAACAGCGGCTCAAGGCTCGCACTCGTCAGAGTGTCGCCCAGATCGCCGAAGCCACTCCGAACGCGCTCGAGCGGTCAGGACTCACACGCTGGGACTTCGACGAGTTGCCGCGCTACGTGGACACCCGCCAGGCCGGCAACATGATTCGCGGATACCCGGCGCTCGTCGACGAGGGAAACTCCGTGGCGATCCGCATCATGGCTACCGAACAGGATCAGAAGCAGGCGATGCCGGACGGCGTCCGCCGACTGCTCCTGCTCGCTCTGCCCTCCCCCGTCTCCTACGTGCAGCAGCACCTCACTTCCGCGGAGAAGCTCACCCTCGCGACGAGCCCGTATCCAACGACGCAGGCACTGTTCGATGACTGCCTGGCCGCGTGCATCGACGACATCCTGTACCGGGTGAAGCCAGACGGCGCGATTTTCATGCGTGCCGAATTCGAAACCGTTCGCGATCGCATCTCCGGCGCGATGATGAACACCATGTTCGACACGGTTTCGTTGGTTGCCAAGGTGCTGACAGCATCCCGAACCGCCGAGAAGTCCCTGAAGAAGGCGACGAGCCTCGCTCTGCTGCCTGCGTTGAGCGACGCCACCCAGCAGTTGTCTGCGCTCGTCTATCCGGGCTTTGTGTCGCGGACGGGAATGCTCAGACTCGCACAGGTTCCCCGCTACCTCAACGGCATCACGCACCGGGTTGAAAAACTCGCCGACAACCCGAACCGGGATCGAGTCTGGATGAACGAGGTCCAGACGGCCACGGCGCTGTACGAGGCCGCGGGAGGAACATTGCCGCCGGCGCGATTCGCACCGTCTCACATCGTCAAGGCCCGTTGGATGATCGAAGAACTTCGCCTCAGCCTGTTCGCGCAGAATATTGGCGCCATCGAGACTGTGTCGCTGCAGCGCATCCGCAAAGTACTGGCCGGATAGTTTCGGCCAATACCTTTTTCACGCGAAGCGGATGCCTACAGCACCTTCGAGAGGAACGATTGCGTTCGCGGGTGCTTCGGGTTGGTGAGCACCTCACGGGGGTCGCCTGATTCAACGATCACACCGCCGTCCATAAAGAACAGCGAATCTCCGACCTCACGGGCGAACCCGATCTCGTGGGTCACAACGATCATGGTCATGCCGGACTGCGCGAGGCCCTTCATCACGTCGAGCACTTCACCGACCAGTTCCGGGTCGAGCGCACTCGTCGGCTCGTCGAACAACATCAGCTTCGGGCTCATGGCCAGGGCTCGCGCGATTGCCACTCGCTGCTGCTGCCCGCCAGACAGGTGCGCCGGGTACGCCTTGGCTTTGTGCGCCAGACCAACGCGGTCGAGCAGCTCGAAAGCTGTCGCGACGGCCGTGGCCTTCTTGACTCCCTTGACGCGCGTGGGCGCCTCGATGATGTTCTCTAGCACCGTCATGTGCGGGAAGAGGTTGAAAGACTGGAACACCATTCCGATGTCGGCGCGCTGGCGTGACACTTCGGAGGGCGACATTTCGTACAGTTTGTCGCCGCGCTGACGGTATCCCATCAAGTCGCCGTCGACGGACAGTCGGCCACCGTTGATCGACTCGAGGTGGTTGATGCAGCGAAGGAACGTCGACTTACCTGAGCCACTTGGCCCGATCAGGCAGGCCACTTCTCCGCGGTTGACGGTGACCGAGATGTCCTTGAGCACCTCGTGTGAGCCGTACCGCTTGACGATGTGATCGGCGTGGACCATAGGGACGTCGGTCATTGGTGCTCCCTCTTCGGCGGTGGAACCGCCTCGGCGTTTCCACCGGCAATTCCTGTCGTTTCGGTGGCGGTTTCCGTCTCAGGAAGCTCGGGGTCATCCTCCGGTTCCCGCTGCGGGGCGACGCCGCGACCGTAGTACTTCTCGAGATAGTGCTGGCCGACCATGAGAATGCTCGTGACGAGCAGATACCAGATGCTCGCGACGATGAGCAGCGGCACCGTCGCATAGATCTGTGCCGAAATGGCCCGGGTCCGCGCATACAGTTCGAGCGAGAAGCCCAGCGCTGTGACGAGAGACGTCGTCTTGAGCATCGAGATCACTTCGTTGCCGGTCGGCGGGATGATCACTCGCATGGATTGCGGCACAACGACGCGCAGCATGGTCTGTCGCCAGCTCATGCCAAGCGCGCGGGCAGCTTCGTCCTGGCCGCGCGGAACGCTGAGGATGCCGCCTCGCACGATCTCAGCCATGTACGCGGCCTCGTTGAATGCAAGACCGAGCACTGCCAGCCAGAACAGGTCGATCGCGGAGAACGGCGAAATGGTGAAGAACTCGACGCTCGTGAACGGGATGCCGACGGTCACGGAACGGTAAATGGTTCCGAGCAATCCCCAGAACACCAGCTGGACGTACACGGGTGTGCCCCGGAAAATCCACAGGTATACCCACGAAACAACCTTGAGAACAGGGTTGTCGCTCAACCGCATCACAGCGAGAACGAGGCCCATCACGATGGCGAGGATCATCGAAAGGATGGTCAGGGCCAGCGTGACGACGGCGGCCTGGCTGATGCGGCGGTCGAACAGGTATTGCCCCACAAGCGGCCACTGGTAAGCGTCGCGGGTCGCGGCATCCCAGACGAACAGGACGACGAGCAGCAGGATCACGACGGCGAACGCCGTCCTCACCGGATGCCGAAGCTTGACCGCCTTGATGGGTTCGGTTGTGGGGTCCATTATCGTCAGCCTGCGTTGATTGTCGCTTCGTCGACGGCTCCGCCTTCGACGCCCCACTCCGAGAGGATGTCTTCGTAGGTGCCGTCGTCGATCAGCGACTGGAATGCTGCCTGGATCGGTTCGACCAGCTCGCCGTCCTTTTCGATCACGACTCCGTATGGCGCCGAGTCGAAAACGTCGCCGCTGAGAACGAGTGCATCGTCGGACTGCGCGACGCCGTACTGGACGATCGGGGAGTCTCCGAGCAGGTAGTCGGCACGACCGAGAACAGCGTTGTTGGTCGCCTCATCCTGATTGTCGGACTTCAGCATGTCAACGGCTTCCTTGCCCTCGGCAACACAGGCGTCGCTGGCGGCCTGCACGAACTGCTCAGACGTGGTTGACGCCTGGAATGCGACCGTGACACCACACCACTCGGTGCGGTCTTCCGCGTCCTTACCCTTGGCGAACTGCAGACCAGCGTTGTAGTAGTCGACGAAGTCGACCTGCGCCTGGCGCTCAGCGTTATCCGTGAAGCTCGACCAGCCGAGGTCAAGCGTTCCGCCGGCAACCTTCGGGAGGATTGCATCAAAAAGTGACTTCTCCCACTCGACCTTGAGGCCGAGTTTTGCGGCTACTGCTTCGGCAAGCTCGGCGTCCCAGCCGGTGACCGATCCGTCACCTGCTTCAAACTCGTTCGGTGCGTAGCTGGCGTCAACGCCGATCTTCAGGACTCCGGCCTTGGCGATGTCCTCAGGCACAAGCGCGGCGAGTTTTTCGTCAGCGCTCACTGAGCCGCCGGCAGATGATCCACCGGTGGGAGCTTCTTCGTTGTTCACACAACCGGTGAGAACGAACGCCGTGACTGCGGCGAGCGCCAGGGGTGCAATGAGAGCTTTTCTACGCATAGTTCTTTCCTTAGTTCTGGCGTCGTTCACCGAAAGGGTACAACGAGCTTAACTCACCGCCGGAAGCCGTCGCGCTCGCGGAATCAAGTTGAAACCGCGCCATCAGGCACGACATGGCCGAAACAGGCACCGCCGGTGCCTCCCGCGCGTCGGCCGCGCGGCGTAGCGTGAGGCCCTCCGGAAGAAAAGGTGGCACCGATGGACTCATGGACTGAGGACGAGTTGACGCAACTGGCGAACGCGGATGAACTGCAAATTTCGTCGCGACGCCCCGATGGAACACTGCGCCCCTACGTGACGATCTGGGTGGTCCGGTCCGGCGACGGCGTCTATGTGCGCTCTGCCTACGGCGCGACCAACCCCTGGTTCGTTCGCGCGAAGAGAAGTGGTTTCGGGCGAATCCGGGCTGGGTCGTTGGAGAAGAACGTCCGTTTCTCCGACGCCGAGGCATCCGCTTCACCTGAAATCGATGCGGCGTATCACGCTAAATACGACAGGTATGGGCCACGAATCGTGAACACGGTTGTTGGCCCGGAGGCTCCGCGAACGACGCTTCGGTTGGTGCCGTCGACCACCTGAATGGGCCGTGTTCCTCGCACTGAGCGACGAGGGGGGAGCCGATCAATGCGACTCTAGCGCGCCGCGGCGTGCTGGGCCATGATGGGCTGGCGAGGGGTTCAAGGCACTCAATCAATGGGGATCGATGCACATGACCGTCACATCTGGCCGTTCGTCGGCGACAGACGAGGGCGACCCGAGGCTGCGCTCGCTCGCCGCCCTCGCAACCGACCTGGCCGGGCAGTTCGCCCTCGCCCCTCTGCTCGAGCGCATCCTGCAACACACTCTCACGCTCCTTCAGTGCGCCAGCGGGTCGATCTGCACGGTCGACGAACTCGCCGGCACCTACCGCAAGGAGGTCGATATCGGAGTCGGCTGTCTCTCAGGCAGAACCTTCCCGCTCGATGAGGGTGTCACGGGCGAGGTTGTGCGGGCACGGCGCCCCGTGCTGTTCGACGAGTATGCGGATGTGCGAGGTGGGCACATCGGTGCAGAGGACCGCAGTCGGCTGCACGGGGTCGTTGGCGTGCCCATCCGGTGGGATGGCAGCATCATCGGCACCTGTGTTGTGTTCAGCGAGGAACCGGCGAGGCGGTTCACCGACGAAGATGTGATGCTGGTCGAACTGTTCGCGACGCACGCCGCGATCGCAATGGCGAACGCACGGATGTATGCCCGAGCAGCCGAGAAAGAGAGTGACGCGGCGATTCTGGCCGAACGCGAGCGGGTCGCGCGCGATCTCCATGACACAGTCGGGCGTGGCCTCGCGACCGTTCTGTTGCAACTGGACGCTGCCGAACGGGAGATTCGCCGGGCACACGAGCCCATCGATGCACTGGCGGCCGCTCGGGCGGCCGCTCGGGCGGCGCTCACTGAGGCGCAGCGCGCGGTGCTTGGATTCGGTCCATCGTTGCTCGACGGCCGTTCGCTTCATGAGGCTGTCGCGCTTGAGCTGGCCTGGGTGCAATCCACGTCGACCATCGACACCCGGTTTGTGGTCTCGGGCGAACCGGAGGCGCTCGCACCCGAAACAGCACGCCAGCTCTTTCGCATCGTTCAGGAAGCGTTGACCAACGTCGTCAAGCATTCCCGGGCCCGGTCGGTGCGCGTCGGACTGGTCTACGGCAGGTCGGAGGTCGCGGCGATGGTTGAGGACGACGGGATCGGTTTTGATGTTCCAAAGCTCTCGTCCGTCCGCACACGGACGGCGCGTGGCCTGGGGCTTCAAGGGCTCGCGGCGCGGGCACCGCTGCTCGGAGGCACGTTGTCGCTCGAGTCGACTCCGGGCTGGGGAACACGGATCAGCGCTGCCGTTCCGTATGCGACGAGCGCGGAGCCAGCAATCGCTCGGTCCCGCTGGCGGGTCTTAATCGTGCATGAGCGAGCGGTCGTGCGGGCTGGCCTGGTTCGAATGCTGGGCCAGGTTGAACCAGACATCCAGGTCGTGGGCGAGGTGTCGAACGCAATTGAGGCGGTAGAAGCGTTTCGGCTCGTTGCTCCACACGTCGTTCTTGGCAACCTTGCGCTCCCCCGGATCGACGGGCCGCAGCTCACGTCGTACCTCCGCGCTATCGATCCAAACGCAGCCGTCGTCCTCCTCATCGATTCATTCGCCGACGAGCGAGTACGCGCCGCGTCGCAAATCGGGGCCGTCGGATTCGTTCCCAATGATGTTGAACCGGACCCCCTGGCGCGGGCCCTCGTCGCTGCAGCACGAGGCGACGCGCTCATTCCGGCCGAGACTCTCCGTTCGTTCACCTCACCCGACCGGGCAACCACGGATTCCCTGACACCTCGCGAGCGAGAAGTGCGCGCATTCGTCGAGCGGGGACTTCCCGACAAGCGCATCGCCACCGAGCTTCGAATCTCCGTCAAAACCGTCGAAAAACACGTCGGTTCAATTCTCCGAAAGACCGGGGCTCGGAACAGAACTATGCTCGCCGGGCTCGCGACGAATTCGGGAAGGTAGTGGGATTCCCCACGGGGCGGTAGGGAAAGTCCGCATGTTCCTGGACTCCCTCCGATGCTTACGCTCGGGGAACCGGCGTCAAGGAGGTTGCCATGCCAGTCGTATCTCTCAAGGAGATCGTCGATCGGGCGTTCGCGGAGAAGTATGGTGTGCCGGCGATCAACATCGTCAATGACCTCACGCTTGAGGCCGTTCTGGCCGGAGCCGTCGATGCGCGCTCACCGCTCATCGTGCAGACCTCGGTGAAGACCGTGAAGGCCATCGGCGTTGAGGTTCTGTTCACGATGTGGGAATCCATGACCCGGAACATCGACGTTCCGGTCACCCTTCACCTCGACCACTGCCCGGATCGTCAGGTAATCAGCGACTGCCTCAAGCAGGGCTGGAACTCCGTGCTGTTTGACGCGTCCACCATGCCGGTAGACGAGAACAAGCGACAAACAGTCGAAGTGGTTGCTGAGGCACGAAGCTACGGCGCCCACGTCGAGGGTGAAATCGAAGCAATACAGGGTGTTGAAGACGGAATTGGTGTGGAGACTGCCACTCGACGGCAAAGCCTCGATGTCGCAGTGGACTTCATCGAGACGACAGGCGTCGACGTGTTCGCACCGTCCATCGGCAACGCTCACGGCGTGTACTCCGCAACTCCCGATCTCGACTTCGAACGCGTGACCGACCTCGTACAGGCAACGTCGACCCCGATTGCCCTGCATGGCGGCAGCGGCATGACGGATGACCAGTTCAGCGACCTGATCTCTCGGGGATGCGCCAAGGTCAACATTTCGACGGCTCTCAAGATTGAGTTCATGAAGTCGAGCCTCGCGTTTCTGAAGGACGCTGAACAACGCGACAAATGGGACCCGCCGTCGCTGTTTGCCAATGTTCGCCAGCACGTCGTCGATCTCACGACCGGGCTCGCGGGAACATTCGGCAGCGCCGGGAAGGCGTGGTAACCGTGCCCTTTCTCATTTTCGACTGCGACGGCGTTCTGGCCGACACCGAACGGAATGGACACTTGCCCGCGTTCAACCGGACCTTCGCCGAGTTCGGACTGCCCGTCACCTGGAGTGATGCGGACTATGCCGAGAAGGTCACCATTGGCGGCGGGAAAGAACGAATGGCGAGCCTGCTGACTCCCGAATTTGTCGCGGACAACGACTTACCGACGGATGAGGAACAACAACGCGAGGTACTCGCCCGCTGGCACCGCCGCAAGACAGAGATCTACACCGAACTTGTCGCAACCGGTGCGTTGCCCGCACGTCCGGGCATCGCCCGAATTTCCGCCGAGGCGGCATCCGCCGGGTGGGGGCTTGCCGTCGCGTCCACGTCCGCTGAACCATCGGTCAGAGCCGTGCTCGAGCACGCCGTCGGACCGAAAGAAGCGAGCCAGTTCCGCGTATTCGCTGGCGACATCGTTCGTCACAAGAAGCCAGCACCGGACATCTACCTGCTGGCACTCTCCGAACTCGGTGCCTCCCCCGACGAAACGGTTGTGGTCGAGGACAGCGCAAACGGGCTGCAGGCTTCACTCGCCGCCGGTCTGCGCACCGTCGTGACGGTGAGCGCATACACCGCGAACGAAGATTTCACCGGGGCCGCTCTCGTTGTCAGTTCGCTCGGCGATGCGGACGAAGCCGTTCGCGTTCTCGAAGATCCTCTCGGCCTTCAGCCGGGACCCGAGTTCACGCTCGGCGACCTCACAACAATCCTCGACAGTTCCCGCCCCTCAGCGCAGGAGGACCGATGACCAGCCTGGCCGATGTCGAATTTGTCGTGCGCACCATCGCGCAGACCGCGGTGGACAACGAGAAGTACTTCGGTGATCTGGACGCCGTCGTGGGCGACGGAGACCTCGGCTATTCCCTCGCTCGCGGCTTCGAAATCGTCTTGAGCGATTGGGATTCCTACGACCGGACAGACATCAGTACGTTCCTGTCGAAGGTCGCCATCGCGATCACGAGCCGCATCGGTGGGACGTCTGGTCCGATCTGGGGAACGGCCTTCCTCCGTGCAGCAGCGGTCGTTAGGGACAAGACCGACATCACCGGCAACGATGTGGTCGCCATGCTGCGCGCGGCCATCGCAGGCATCATGGCGCGAGGCAACGCGGAGCTCGGCGACAAGACCCTTCTCGATGTCCTTGCTCCCGTTGCCGACACCATCGAAGCGGAACTCGTTGGAGAAAGCGGCGCGAGCGAAATCGTCGCCGCTTCCGCCCAGACGGCGCGAGCGGCCGCTGATGCCACCACTCCGATGATCGCACGTCGTGGCAGGGCTGCGTACACCGGCGAACGCAGCATCGGCTCGCCAGACGCAGGCGCTGTTGCGGTGGCCGTCATCGTCGAAGCTCTCGCCGCGAACTGGGATCAGAGAGATCGCACCAGCTGACCCGTTGCACCACCCGAACACAGGAGATGAACGAATGAAGAAGATCGTCAACGATCCGCAGCGCTTCGTGCCCGAGATGCTCGAAGGCCTCGCTCTGGCAAACCCAGACACATTGCGTTACGTACCCGAATACAACCTGATTATGAGAGCGGATGCTCCGCGAGACGACAAGGTATCGATAGTTCAAGGATCCGGTTCCGGACACGAACCAGCCCACGTCATGGCTGTTGGTAAAGGCATGCTCGACGCTGCCTGCCCCGGCGATGTCTTCGCGGCACCGCCGATGGACTACGTCTACGAAACGACGAAGCTCGTGAACTCCTCCAAGGGAGTGCTCCTGCTCGTCAACAACTACACGGGCGACCGAATGGCGTTCGACATGGCCCAGGAAATGAGCCTCGCCGACGGTGTCAACGTGAAGACCCTGTTCATCGACGACGATGTCGCTGTGCAGGACTCGACCTGGACGGTCGGCCGACGCGGTGTCGCAGGCAACTTCTTCGTAATCAAAGCCGTCGGGGCGGCGTCCGAAGCTGGAGCCGACCTTGATGAGGTCGTGCGGATCGGCGAGAAGGTCAACTCGATGACACGCTCCATGGGGCTCGCGCTGACCGCGTGCACACCGCCGGCGAAAGGATCACCGCTGTTCGAACTCGGTGAAGACGAAATTGAGATCGGTGTCGGAATTCACGGAGAGCCGGGTCGCCGACGGGCCAAAATCGCTCCAGGGAACGAGCTCGTCGACACGCTCCTTGAGCCGGTCGTGAGCGACCTGCCCTTTGAGAGCGGAGACCGGGTCGCACTCATGATCAACGGCCTCGGCGGAACCCCGATCAGTGAGTTGTACATCGCTTACCGGCACGCTCACCAACAGCTCGCGGGGAAGGGCATCACCGCCGCAAAAAGCTACGTTGGCGAATACTGCACGTCACTTGATATGGCCGGGTTCTCTCTCACCCTGGTGAAGCTCGATGACGAAATCGAAGGCCTGCTGAACGCGCCCGCGGAGATCGGGGTACGTATCTTCTGATCCGCTCACCTCTCACGGATGATGCGGCCCATGCCGATTCGGTCCACGATGCGAGTGGTCCGCTCATGGGCCGGCGGATGTGGAACGAAGGATTGACATGGGAGGAACCGGATGAACACGCCTCTGGCTACGTGGAACGACCGACCAGCGAAGGCTGCCATTCTCGATTTTGTCGAGCGGTGCACGGCGGATTCCTCCGTGGTTCCGGTCGATCAGCGAGTGGCAGTGTTCGACAACGACGGGACGCTGTGGTGTGAAAAACCCATGCCGATCCAGCTGGATTTCATCCTGCGTCGGCTTGTTGCCATGGTCGAAGAAGATCCGGGATTGCGCTCGAAGGAGCCGTGGCGAGCGGCATACGAGCGCGATTACGCATGGTTGGCGTCGGTGCTCCACGACCACTATGCCGGCGACGACTCCAATCTGGCCAGCCTCGCGGCCGGGGTTCTTGCGGCACATGCAGACATCAGCGTGGAGAGGTTCGAGGAACTCGCTGCGGAATTCCTTCACACCGCGCGACACCCGACGCTGAACCGGAGCTACCTCCAGTGTGCGTACGCACCAATGGTTGAGCTCCTCGGGTATCTCCGCGAACACGGCTTCGTTACATACATCGCTTCCGGTGGTGGTCGGGACTTCATGAGGCCAGTGAGCGAGGAGCTCTACGGAGTCCCGCGGGACGGCGTGATCGGCAGTGCGGTCGCACTTGAGTACTCCGCTAACGAAAGCGGAGGGACGATCACGAGGCGAGCGACAGCGGACTACCTCGACGATGGACCCGAGAAGCCAATACGCATTTGGGACAGGGCCGGCCGGC
This sequence comes from Mycetocola zhadangensis, assembly GCF_003668565.1. GTDB lineage: Bacteria > Actinomycetota > Actinomycetes > Actinomycetales > Microbacteriaceae > Mycetocola_A > Mycetocola_A zhadangensis. The sequence continues at coordinate 295,855 of NZ_RCWJ01000001.1, read as the reverse complement.
GGCCGCTGCTCGCCGCAGGCAATTCCAATGGCGACATCGAAATGCTGGACTTCACACAGCACAGTGACAAGCCGTACCTACGACTGCTTGTTCTGCACGACGATCCCGACCGCGAGTTCGACTACACCTCGGGCTCCGAGCGCGCCCTGAAACGAGCGCAAGAAAAGGGTTGGACCGTGGTGAGCGTCAAGGACGACTGGAAGACCGTTTTCTGAACACTGTTCGGTTTGTTTGTCGTTCGGGCCTCACGCGTCAAGCGTAGCGGTGTCCTCTAAATGAGAACCCCGCGCTCAATCAGATATGGCACAGGCGACGTGTAGCTGCCGTTCTTCTGAATTTTGAGGTCGAGGTGGCAGCCAGAGACGACTCCCGTCGCTCCGACGTTCCCGACAACTGTTCCGGTCTCGATCAGGTCACCGACCTCAACCAGGTAAGACTCGTCCTGGAGATGCCCGTAGGTCGATTCGACGCCGCCGCCGTGGTCGACGATGACACGATTTCCGTACGCGCCCGCCGAGCCGACGAAAACGACGCGGCCAGCCGAAACGGCCTTCACAGGGGTTCCGCAAGCCGCTCCGAAGTCGACCCCTTCATGAAATTCGGTGGAGCACCCCACTGGGTTGCAAATGATGTTCCGGGGTCCATACGGCGAGGAGACCGGAGCATCGACCGGTCGCACCCAGTCCCCTGGCCTACCAATCAGAAATGCGGCCAGCTCGCTGTCATTCCGGTTGACGTAGCTCCGCGAGTAGCTTGGTCGCGCCTCTGACGAGTCCACATCCGTTTCGGACGTTTCATCCTCGAGGGCAGCGGCAGCTTCTGCCTCGGCCTTCGCCGCGGCAAGCAAAGCGGCTGCCGCAGCAGCCGCGGCCGCACGGATCTCGGCGAGCTCAGCCTCGCTGGTCGCCGCATACAAATCGCGGTCGAGCGCTGGCCGATTCCAATCAGCCGCGACGAGCGACTGTGCTCCTGTTGTGTTCGGAATGCCGCTTCCGCCTGCCGCGGCTGGCGGAATACCTTGATTCGGGAGGGCGAGGATTCCGAAGATGCCTGGCAACACCAGTAGTGCGACGAACGCCGCCCGGAGTCCACCCCAACGGAATTCGCGGACTTGCACGTGTCGTGCGCGCTCGCCCGGATGGGATTTGTGTGCGGCAGTGTCATGTCGCGTCGAACGATGGTCCTTCGAGCCCGCGTGCCTGTGCTTGAGGCGCCGCGGAGCGGGGAGCGGCTCGTGCGCTCCCGTTTTCGGGCCTTCTCCCCCGAGCTCTGCGAGGTCCGGGGCGACCCGACTACTCATCTCTGCGTCGTTTGCATCTTCGCTACCTTGACCCAAGGCGTTCGTGGGTCGGCACACTCGAGCTGCCTCGGGTGATGCCGGAGCGAGGACGACCCCTTCCGGGGCGCACTCGCATGCCCCGAGAATAGGGCAAGTCACTCGCGACGTCACCCCCTGCGCGAATGTCACCCCCATGCAATTGAGCGACGGCGGCGGTCGCAGATCGGCGGCCTCTGCGCGGCGCGCGAAACAACGCAAAGCTGTCTCGCGGACGCAAAAAAGCGGGCACATGGTGCCCGCTTTTTCACTCACGCCTTGAGAGCGCTGAACCTAATCCCACTCGGGTGAGAAACTCCTTTGGGGCTTAGAAGTCCCAATCCTCGTCTTCGGTGACAACGGCCTTGCCGATGACGTACGACGAACCCGAGCCAGAGAAGAAGTCGTGGTTCTCGTCAGCGTTCGGCGAGAGCGCGGACAGGATCGCGGGGTTCACGTCGGTGACCGTCTTGGGGAACATCGGCTCGTAACCGAGGTTCATGAGGGCCTTATTGGCGTTGTAGTGCAGGAACTTCTTGACATCCTCGGTCAGACCGACGCCGTCGTAAAGGTCCTGCGTGTACTGCACCTCGTTGTCGTAGAGCTCGAACAGAAGGTTGAACGTGTAGTCCTTGATCTCCTGGCGGCGCTCCTCGGTCTCGTTCTCGAGTCCCTTCTGGAACTTGTAGCCGATGTAGTAACCGTGCACTGCCTCGTCACGAATGATGAGGCGGATCAGGTCAGCCGTGTTGGTGAGCTTCGCGCGGGAAGACCAGTACATCGGCAGGTAGAAGCCGGAGTAGAACAGGAACGACTCAAGCAGTGTCGAGGCAACCTTGCGCTTCAGGGGGTCGTCACCGGTGTAGTAGTCCATGACGATCGCGGCCTTCTTCTGAAGGTTCTCGTTCTCAACCGACCACCGGAACGCCTCATCGATTTCCTTCGTAGAGCACAGGGTCGAGAAGATCGAGGAGTAGCTCTTGGCGTGCACTGATTCCATGAACGCGATGTTGGTGTACACCGCTTCTTCGTGGGGTGTGACAGCATCCGGGATCAAGGAGACCGCGCCGACGGTGCCCTGGATGGTGTCGAGAAGCGTCAGCCCCGTGAATACGCGCATCGTGAGCTGCTGCTCCTCAGGGGTGAGCGTGTTCCACGACTGGATGTCGTTCGACAGCGGCACCTTCTCGGGCAGCCAGAAGTTGTTGACGAGCCGGTTCCAGACTTCGACATCCTTCTCGTCTTCGATCTTGTTCCAGTTGATCGCCTGGACGTGGTCGACCAGCTTGAGCTTCTCAATCATTGTGTTCCTTAGTTGTCGAAGAGGCCGAGGTTAGAGCATGCAGCTGACGCAGCCGTCAACCTCGGTGCCCTCGAGCGCGAGCTGGCGCAGACGGATGTAGTAGATCGTCTTGATGCCCTTACGCCATGCGTAGATCTGCGCCTTGTTGATGTCGCGCGTGGTGGCGGTGTCCTTGAAGAACAGCGTCAGCGACAGGCCCTGGTCGACGTGCTGGGTCGCAGCGGCGTAGGTGTCGATGATCTTCTCTGCACCGATCTCGTACGCGTCCTGGTAGTAGTCCAGGTTGTCGTTCGTCATGAACGGTGCCGGGTAGTAGACGCGGCCGAGCTTGCCTTCCTTGCGGATCTCGATCTTCGACGCGATCGGGTGGATCGACGACGTCGAGTTGTTGATGTACGAGATCGAGCCGGTCGGCGGCACAGCCTGCAGGTTCTGGTTGTAGATGCCGAATTCCATAACGGATGCCTTCAGCGCAGCCCAGTCCGCCTGTGTCGGAATCGAGACGGCCGAGTTCGCAAACAGCTCAGCAACGCGTGCCGTCGCGGGCTCCCAGACCTGCTCGGTGTACTTGTCGAAGAACGCGCCTGACGCGTATGTCGACTTCGCGAATCCGTCGAACGCTGTTCCGCGCTCGATGGCGATCCGGTTGGATGCACGCAGTGCGTGGTACAGCACCGTGTAGAAGTAGATGTTCGTGAAGTCGATGCCTTCTTCGGAGCCGTAGTAGATGCGCTCACGAGCCAGGTAGCCGTGCAGGTTCATCTGGCCGAGGCCGATGGCGTGCGACTTGTCGTTACCGTCTTCGATCGAGCGAACCGACTGGATGTGGCTCTGGTCGGAGACCGAGCTGAGGCCACGAATGGCGGTCTCAACGGTCTTGCCGAAGTCGGGCGAGTCCATCGACAGCGCGATATTCATCGAGCCGAGGTTGCAGGAGATGTCCTTGCCGATGACGTCGTACGACAGGTCGGCGTTGTACGTGGTCGGCGTGTTGACCTGGAGGATCTCCGAGCACAGGTTCGACATGTTGACGCGGCCCTCGATCGGGTTCGCCTTGTTCACGGTGTCCTCGAACATGATGTACGGGTAGCCGGACTCGAACTGGATCTCGGCGAGCGTCTGGAAGAAGTCACGCGCCTTGATCTTGGTCTTCTTGATGCGCGAGTCGTCGACCATCTCGTAGTACTTCTCGGTGACCGAGATGTCTCCGAACGGAACTCCGTAGACCTTCTCCACGTCGTATGGGGAGAACAGGTACATGTCCTCGCCCTTCTTGGCGAGCTCGAAGGTGATGTCGGGAACCACGACACCGAGCGACAGCGTCTTGATGCGGATCTTCTCGTCGGCGTTCTCACGCTTGGTGTCGAGGAAACGCATGATGTCGGGGTGGTGCGCCTGCAGGTAGACGGCACCGGCACCCTGGCGGGCACCGAGCTGGTTCGCGTAGCTGAAGGAGTCTTCGAGAAGCTTCATCACGGGGATGATTCCGCTCGACTGGTTCTCGATCTGCTTGATCGGCGCGCCGGCCTCGCGAATGTTCGAGAGGAGAAGCGCAACTCCGCCGCCGCGCTTGGAGAGTTGCAGCGATGAGTTGATGCCGCGCGAGATCGACTCCATGTTGTCTTCGATACGCAGCAGGAAGCAGGAAACGAGCTCTCCGCGCTGTGCCTTGCCCGAGTTCAGGAACGTCGGCGTTGCCGGCTGGAACCGGCCGGCGATGATTTCCTCCACGAGGGCAACCGCGAGCTTCTCGTCACCCTGGGCGAGACCGAGGGCCGTCATCACGACGCGGTCTTCGAAACGCTCGAGGTAACGCTTTCCGTCGAACGTCTTCAGCGTGTACGAGGTGTAGTACTTGAAAGCACCGAGGAAGGTCTGGAAGCGGAACTTCTTCGAGTAGGCGAGGTCGTTGAGGCTCTGGACGAAGTCGAACGAGTAGGCGTCGATGACAGCCTTCTCGTAGTACTCCTTCTCAACGAGGTAGTCGAGACGCTCGCGCAGGGAGTGGAAGAAGACTGTGTTCTGGTTGACGTGCTGGAGGAAAAACTCCCGCGCCGCTTCACGGTCTTTGTCGAACTGGATTTCACCGTTCGGGCCGTACAGGTTGAGCATCGCGTTGAGCGAGTGATAGTCCATACCGGTGTCCATCGGCACCTCGGTCACTACTGTTCCAGCCAAAATGATTCCAATCCCTCATGGACGACGCGCACGTCATCCGGTGTTCCAAATACTTCAAATCGGTACAGGTTTGGCACCTTGCACTTCGCGGAAATAATGTCTCCCGCGAGCCCATAGGCCGCACCAAAGTTTGTGTTGCCTGCGGCAATGACTCCACGAAGCAGGCCACGGTTCTTCTCATCGTTGAGAAATCGGATGACCTGCTTGGGAACCGCACCCTTTCCGTCTCCCCCTCCATAGGTTGGGGTGACGAGAATGTACGGTTCGTGAACCGTGAGGTGCGGCTCCTTCGCCTGGAGCGGGATTCGATCAGCGGGAACCCCCAGCTTGCGAACAAATCGCTGGGTGTTGCCAGAGACGCTGGAGAAATACACCAGCTTGGCCATGTCACGCCCCACTAGATCGAAGGTCGTCACGCCGTAAGAACGGCGAGGGAGATCAGGAGAGGCGAGAAGCCAGTTCGTTGATCTTGTCTGGGCGGAAGCCGGACCAGTGGTCTTCGTCGGTGATCACAACGGGGGCCTGCAGGTAGCCGAGAGCCTTGACGGCCTCGAGTGCGTTCTCGTCTTCGGAAAGGTCGAGAACCTTGTATTCAATGCCCTTGTTGTCGAGGGCGCGGTACGTCGCAGTGCACTGCACGCATGAAGGCTTGGTGTAGACCGTGATAGTCATGTATCTAGGCCCCTTCCTGAAAAAGATTTCGATGTTTTCTCGGCAGTGCCTGCCGGTGGTCCAATACTACATATAGTTGGTCGCTTTGACGAGCACCCCAACCAGTAGTAGTTACACGCCTGTAGTTATCAACAAGCGATTCCACTGTTTTCTTCCCTTATCCACCGTTTCTCCACCCTTTTGTCCACACCCTCGGATGCCTCAAAAACAAGGGAATTCCGCCACCGCCGGTCGGGGCATCGAAGGTTGTCCACAGCCCCCACGCTAAACCGACCCTCTGACATTAATTTTGCGAGCGATATGCGCGGTGGGCGTGTCGTCCGACCGTGCCGCCCCGTGGCATCCGTTCATCGAACAGAGCCGCTCGCGCCGGTCAATAGAATTGAGGTATGAGTGCATATTCGAGCCTTTTGAGAACCACCGGAGTCGCTCGAATCATCGTCGCTCAGCTCGTCGCGCGTTTTCCGTTCGGGATGCTGTCGCTTGCGTTCCTCCTGCACGTCGAGCAGGTCACCGGCTCATACGCAGCCGCAGGACTGGTTCTAGCGGCGTCAAGCGTTGGCCAGGCGCTTGCCGGCCCGCTGACCAGCAGGTGGATGGGCGTCTGGGGAATGCGCCCGGTGCTGATCCTCACCGTCATTGTCTGCGCCATCTCGGTTACCACTGTCGCCCAGGTCGAGATGAGCGTGCCCTGGTACATGGGCTTCTCGTTCCTGGCCGGACTGTCGACGCCCCCGATCCAGCCCGCTGTTCGCACCATCTACCCGAAGATGGTCAACTCGAAGCAGCTGACCCCCCTGTTCTCGCTCGACGCGAGCGCCCAGGAAATCATCTGGGTTCTCGGCCCGGTCATCACCACCTTTATTTCAACCCAGGTCGGCACGCAGTGGGGCATCCTCACCGCAGTGGTGATCATGGCCATCGGTGGAACCTGGTTCATCGCCTCACCTGAGGTCGGGCGGGTTCGCATCCCGAGAAGCAAACGCAAGATCGGCCAGGTGCTCAAGCGTCCGCCCGTCCTGCTTGCCACAGTTGTCGGGTTCCTTCTCATTGGCGCGTGCTCGGCCCTCGAAGTCGGCGTCGTCGCCACCTTCGGCCACAGCGGCCTCGAGGCAGGAATCGTTCTCGGAATCCTGTCCCTGGGCAGCCTGGCTGGCGGCCTCGCCCTTGGCCACATCGGCATCGGTCCGTGGGCTCTGTCGCGGCGCATGTTCATCGTTTTTGCCGGAACGACAGTCGCCTGCTTCTTCGACGGCGCCGTGTCGCTGTCGATAGTGCTGTTCGTCGCCGGGATCGGTATCGCCCCAGCGCTCACCGTGCTCTTCGCCATGGTCTCGTCGAGCGTGAAATTCAGCGACACCGCTGAGGCGTACGGCTGGATGGGCACCGGTCAACTCATCGGCGCTGCGCTCGGCTCGGCCGTCGCCGGTGTTCTGATCGACAGCAACGGAGCGATCGGCGCGTTCTGGGCGGCCTCAGCACTCGCGTTTGTCGGCTTCCTCGTTCCGCTCCTGGGCAAGCGCTGGCACCCCGACCTTCGCGGCAGGGACGCCAGCCCCATTCCAGACACCGAGCCGATCCAGGTACTGACGTCCTGAAATCGGCCTGAGGCTACACGCCGACGAGGGCAGGACGCCTGGCGCCACTGATCGTCGGCGCCTTCCGACCCAGCTGGGTGAGCATCAGCGTCAGTTTCTCAACCTGCCGATCGGTCGGGTGGAAGAAACCGTCATCGATCTGCCGCGCAATGTACGGAATCTCGATGTTGGACTCGACGCCGGCCATGCCGAGCGCCGACAGCACCGGCCGAAGCGCCGCGAGCCCTCGTGTTCCGCCAGCGAGCCCGCCGTAGCTGACAAGCCCGACAGGTTTTCCCGACCACTCATAGTGCAGGTAGTCGAGCGCGTTCTTCAGCGCCGGCGAATAGCTGTAGTTGTACTCAGGGGTGACGAAGAGGAAGGCATCTGCCGCCTCGACGCGCTCAGCCCAGGCAATGGTGTGCCTGTGCCTGTACTCCTGAAACTTCGGGTGTTTGGGCTCATTCATGAACGGAAGGTTGAGTTCAGCGAGGTCAACGAAGTCGATATCGAATCCGCCGATCTGAGATGTGTGTTCGTGAACCCACAGCGCTACCGACAATCCGGCGCGACCTGGCCTCACACTTCCTACTACCACCATGAGCCTGATCGGGTTTGAGCTCGAGGGTTGTGCATCGGGTGTTTCGTGCATCGGGTTAACTCCTGCAACGGCGAACAACTGGGGGCAGCAGTCCTCGCGAGGGTCGGGGTCACAAGCGGTTGGGGCGGGCCGCCTGCGTTGGTACCAGCATGGCCCGGTCCCAAAAGATCACAACCCCCCCAAGGGGGTACCCCATACCTGAGGGTCACTCAAATACGGGCCGTTTCCGCATGGGACACTCCGGTTCGTCGTTCTGCTTCGGCGATGGCTCCGCTCACGGGAACCCTTTTCGACGTCGGTCAATCGTGATCGATCCGTGAGCATGGACACCGTCCAGGGAACGTCCAGCCCTCCTAGAGTTGCACCATGGAACGCACCCTGCCCCCGCATCCCATTTCCCACTCGAGTTCGCGTCGCCGGCGGTCGATAGTTTTCGCAACATTCTTCCTCGCGGCCGCGACGGCCCTCACTGGCTGCACGACGATGGGAACATCGAACTCAACCGAATCGTCGCCGGAGATCCGACGGGCCGATTCAGGAACCGGTGAATCCGGTGCGATGAGCAGTGGGACAGAAGCCGACCGCTCAGTGGTCAGCACCGCATACGTCACGCTCATCTCCCCGAATCCGGCAGACGTCACCGAACAGGTTGTCGTGATAACAACGGATGCTGGCGGTCGCGTCGATACTCGAACCGATTCGCCAGCAACAACAGACTCCCCCGCGTCCGGGTCGCTCATCGTGCGGATTCCCTCAGACCGCCTCGAAAAGGCCCTCGACGAAATCAAGTCAACGGGCGAGCTGCGCCACTCCTCGCTCAATGCCACGGACGTCACCGACCAGGTCACAGACCTCGACGCTCGTGTTACTGCCCTTCGCGCCTCTGTCGCTCGCCTCCTCGCCCTGATCGACGGCGCCTCGACCACGGCAGACCTGATCGAGCTTGAGACAGCGCTCAGCGAGAGGCAGGCAGAGCTCGACAGCCTCGAGGCGCAGCGCGACTCGTTGGGAGACGCCGTCGAGTACGCGACTGTCGATGTGGAGATCACGTCGCCCGGCGCGGTTGGCGGTGCGGCTCCCGGTGACTTCTGGGGCGGAATCGTTATCGGCTTCAGCGCGCTGGTCAGCTTCTTCTCCGGCCTGCTCGTCGTTCTCGGCATCCTCCTGCCGTGGCTGATTCTGCTCGGGCTGATCGCCGGAGGCGCACTCCTCATCCTTCGACGCCGCCGTCGCCGCACCGGGAATTCGCCAGCACTGAAGCAGCCATCCGACACCAATCTGTACAGCCCGGGCCAGGGCGCTGACACCGCCCCGCCGCGGCCATCGCTCCCGGTCGAGACGCCCCGTAGCACCAGTTCGGAGCAAAAACCAGACACCGCCGAGTGACGGCGGAAAAAGAAAGCCGCGCCGTACCATTGCCGAATGACGATCCCGCTGCTCACCCCCTCTGACATCGAACGACGCCAGGGCCTGGTCTCGATGAAGCGCACCGCAACGGCGCTGCTTGTCGCGATGGCTGTGGTCTTCTGCGTGTCATTTGCCTTTCAGGACGAGGTCCCGTGGCTCGCGTGGGTACGCGCGGCGAGCGAGGGCGGCATGGTTGGTGCGATCGCTGACTGGTTCGCTGTCACCGCACTGTTCCGGCATCCGCTTGGTCTAAAAATCCCGCACACCGCGATCATCCGCAGGCGGAAGGACGAGATCGGCGCGAGCCTCGGCGAGTTCGTGGAGTCCAACTTCCTCTCCGAGCCGGTCGTCCGCCAGAAGCTCGAGTCGGCCGGAATCGGGCATAAACTCGGCGGCTGGCTTGCACGACCCGAGAACGCGACCCGACTGGCCGAAGAGGCATCCGTCGGGGCGAAAGGGCTGCTCGCCCTTCTCTCAGACGCCGACGTCCAGGACGTTCTGGAGAAGCTCGCCCGCACACATCTCATTGAGCAACCGTGGAGCGAGTCGATCGGCGCTTGGGGTGAGAGCGTCGTCTCGGCAGGCGGCCACCACGCAGCCGTCGACCTGGTCCTCGACGGCATCGATGACTGGCTGAGCAACAACCCGGAGGCCTTTGCCCGGCTCGTGTCCTCGCGCCTGCCGTCCTGGGTCCCGTCGTTCCTGGACAGGCTTGTCGACGACAGGCTGTACCGCGAGGCGCTCGGTTTCATTCGCCGCATGAAGGACGACGAAACCGACCCGGCTCGGTTGGCCGTCGACAACTACCTCCTGACGATCACCACCAATCTGCAGAATGATCCGCTGATGATCGCGCGGTTCGAGAACGCGAAGGCTGACCTCTTCGACAGCCCACGTGTGCGGGAGCTGGCCGCGTCGACCTGGGACACCACGAAGGCTGCCCTGCTCGAATCGCTGGGAAACCCGGAGAGCGGATTACGCATTCAACTCGCGCGCACGATCGCCGACCTGGGTTCCCGCATCTCGACGGACGCTCGCCTCAGCGCCAAGCTTGATGCGTGGGTGACGGATGCTGCGGTGTACCTGGTCAACACCTATCGTCACGAGATTGCGAGCGTCATCACCGACACAGTTGAACGCTGGGATCCACAGGAGATGAGCGAAAAGATTGAACTCCAGGTCGGCCGTGACCTGCAGTTCATTCGCATCAACGGCACCGTCGTCGGCGCCCTCGCCGGACTGGCGATCTTCTCGGTGGCCACCCTCGTGTTCAGCGGCTGACAGCGGCCGAATACGCGCTGCCGGCATCGTTGACCGGCGACGGTCAGGGTGTCACGATGAGTGCATGGCTGAACTGAAAACGACGCAGAACGATAACGACCCTCAAGCGGTCATCGAGGCCATCGAAAGCGCAACCAAGCGGGCCGACGCTGCGCACCTGCTCCACCTGATGTCCGAGGCCACTGGCGACCACCCCAAGCTATGGGGTACATCGATGATCGGATTCGGTTCGTTCCACTATCGATACGCCTCTGGGCATGAAGGCGACAGCATGAGAGTCGGGTTCGCTCCGCGCAAGACCGCTCTCACCCTCTACGGCCTCCAGGGGCACCCGCGCAGCGAGGATCTGCTTGCGAGCCTCGGCAAGTTCACACTCGGCAAGGGCTGTGTCTACGTCAAACGACTCGAGGACGTCGACACGAATGTGCTGCGGCAACTCATCACCCACGCATACGAGGAGGCGGAAACCACGCTGGATTCGGCAACCTGAGATGGCAGACTCCGAAGCGGACGATTCACCCGGCGGTGAGCCCGTGTGCTGGCTCAACCGGGTCTGCGATGTGTGCGGTGCGCTCGTCGACGCCTCGGCGAACGCGTGCTGGCGCTGCGACACACCCGTCGCCTCCGGGTAGACCGACGGCAGGTTCAGAGAACGCGCGTGCCGTTCGCGTCGAGGAACGTGACGTCAGGCATTCGACGAGCGATGATCTGCAGGGCTGCGTACCCGTCCGGGGTTGTCGGTGGCCAGGTCCAGACGTCGACCTGAGGCGCAGATGGCAGAGCGGCCTCAAAGAGATCCACCTCCACGCCTTTGCGGCGGTGCTTCTGCGGAACGACAACTTCGACAACTCGCCCGCGGCTATGGAGCGTAACGAACTGCAGCCGGGAACCCGTCTGGTCGTCGCGAACGATGAACTCGCGGGTCTCGGGATCCAGCGGCGGAATCTCGGTCGTCTCGAACCGGTCGGTGCTCGACGTGGAGAACGCGCCCCCGAGCCGTCGACCAAACAGGGCGAGGACAACGATGATCGAGACCACAGCGAGGATGCCGAAAATCCAGCTGCCGGGGATGCTGTCAAACATGGGATTATCCTCCGGGCGGGAAGGCACGAGGGCCTCGAGCGGGGAACAGGGATGGTGTGGACCTAAGGAGATTCGAACTCCTGACCTCCTCGATGCGAACGAGGCGCGCTACCAACTGCGCCATAGGCCCTGATGGAAAAAGATTATCACGCCGGGAGGCGCTCGAGCGCATCAACCAGCTGCGCGGCGGCGCTGCAGCAGCGACGACAGGTTTGCCGGAGCGATCTCCGCCTCGTCGACAACACCCATTCCGGCGAACCGGCTGGTTTCCTGAGCGGTGCGACGCGGGGACGGCTCCTGCGCGGCTGGAGCTATGGGCGCAATTGTCGGCAGCTGCGGTTCGAGCTGTGCAGCACGCTCTGCCATGACCTGAGCGAGAGCGGCCCGGCGAAGAGCGGCGTGTGCGTCCGCCTGGGCGATGGTGCCCGCGGCCGCTGAGCCCTGCGACAGGTGAAGGGGCTTCGGCAGTGGAGTCGGAGTCCAGGTCGTCTCAACCTGCGTGACCTCATCGAACGCGACAGGCTCGAACACCTGCGACACCGGCGCGGCCTGCGCTGCCGGAGCGGCAACCCCGGTGCGTCCGGTGACCCGTGCCATCCGCACGAGCAGCGCGCCACTCAGGGTCGCGGTGCTGGCACCGATCGCGAGAAGCACCGCGGAACCGCCAGTGGCGAGCAGCCATCCGCCGAACGCCGAGGCCACGAGAGAGGCGGTGAGGACAAGGGTGGTGGCCAACCGGGCACGACGACGTGCGCGCTGAATCTTGAGACGCGCTTCACGGGCGATCGTGGCTCGGCGCACCTCCTCGGTCTGGCGGGCCTTCTCGGCGCGTTTCTGCGCTTCAACGAGCGCGAGCGCTTCGACCCGGGCGCGCTCCAGGGCTTCGGCCTCGTACTTCTTGAGAATCTTCTGCTGTTCCGCAACGCTGCGGGCCGTCGTTTCGACGTGCACCTCGCGCGGCGCTTCAGCGGTCTCGGCAAGGATTCGGAGCGTCTGCTGGAGTCGCACCGCGTTGCGTTCAGTGGCGAGGAACTCGTTCCTGCGCAGCCAGGTCGGCATGAGATAGATGATCCAGAGCGCGGCGGCGATCGCAAAGACGATCCCACCACTCAAGAGTCCGCTGCCAGCCATGGCTCAACGGTACGAGTTTGTCGGCATGACACGCCGCATTGCGGGGGGTGTGTCACCCGAAAGTTGAGGTTGAAGGTTTAAAACAGCGCAGGAGGAGGCACAAGCGGCAGTTCGGACGCTCGCCGGTCTGCGTCGGGGATCGAGGCGACTCCCGCCGGGACCCGGCCGTTCTTCCAGCGCCGCAGCACACCATCGGGCACTTCCTCGCGCACCAGCGCAAAACAAAAGTGATCCCGCCAGTCGCCGTTGATGTGGATGTACCGGCGTCGAAGGCCCTCGTAACGAAAACCGAGTTTCTCCACCACGCGCAGGCTCGGCCCGTTTTCGGGCCGGATGCAGATCTCCATCCGGTGCAGCCCGAGCTGGGAGAAACAGTGGTCGGTGGCGAGCGCGACGGACGTCGGTGTCACACCTTTCCCAGCGAATCGCTCAGACACCCAGTAGCCCAGGGTCGCTGACGACAGCGAGCCGTAGGTGATCCCGGACACGTTCAGTTGGCCGGCCAATTCGCCGTCGTATTCCATGACGAGAGGAAGCCCCCCGCCCGAGCGCGCATTAGACAGCAGAGAACGGATGCTTGCACGCATGTCGAAAGACCGGGGAGCGTATGGACTCGTCGCTTCCCATGGCCGCAACCAGTTCCGGTTCGCGAGCAGTTCCCGTTCCATTGCTCGTGCGTCGCGCAGTCGAACCTGGCGGACGGTGATGTGACCGTCCGTCAGCACGGGCATGGGTAAAGCCACCGCGATTTCCTCTCGATGAATTGCGGCGAGCCTAGTCGAGCTTTGCGGCGAATTCCTTGATCCACGGCTTGAGCTCGAGTCCCAGGTCCTCACGGTCTGACGCGAGCTGGATGATGGCCTTGATGTAGTCGAGGCGGTCACCCGTGTCGTAGCGACGACCACGGAAGACAACTCCGTACACGCCGCCTGCGATCGTGTCGTCCGCTGCCAGCACCTGCATGGCATCCGTCAACTGAATTTCGCCGCCCTTGCCTGGCTCTGTCTTCTCCAGGACGTCAAAGATTTCCGGGCGGAGGACGTATCGGCCGATGATGGCGAGGTTCGACGGAGCGTCTTCGGGGGCTGGCTTTTCGACCAGGTCGGTGACCTTGACGACGTCGGGGTTGTCTGTGGCCTCGACGGCCGCGCAGCCGTACATCGAGATGGTCGCGGGGTCGACCTCCATCAGGGCGATGATCGTGGCCTGGCGGCTCTCCTGCTCCTGGATCATGGTCGTCAGGAGCGGGTCGCGGGCGTCGATCAGGTCGTCACCGAGCAGAACGGCGAACGGTTCGTTGCCCACGTGGCGGCGCGCGCGAAGCACAGCGTGGCCGAGTCCCTTGGGGTCGCCCTGGCGCAGGAAGTGGATGTCAGCAAGTTCGCTCGACTCAACCACCCGGTGAAGCCGGTTCTCGTCGCCCTTCTCCTCAAGCGCGAGCTCAAGCTCGGTCACCCGGTCGAAGTGGTTGGCCAGGGCGTTCTTGTTTCGCCCGATGATCATCAAAACATCGTTGAGTCCGGCGCTCACGGCCTCTTCGACGACGTACTGGATTGCCGGCTTGTCGACGACGGGAAGCATCTCTTTTGGAAGTGCCTTTGTCGCCGGGAGGAACCGGGTACCAAGACCTGCGGCGGGAATAACGACTTTGCGTACGGGCTGAGACATGGATCCAGCGTAGCGGGAGGGCACGCCGAGCGGGTGGTGCGACATCGCCCTCAGCTCGACGATCCTCAAAAGCGCGCAATGTCGGCCTTCGCGCAACGCCCGCTTACAATGGGGTCATGCCCAGCCAGGTGGACCATCAAAAACGCGCGCTCCGAGCCGAGCTGCGCGAGCGGCGCCAGAACCTGACCGCCTCGGAACGCGAAAAAGCGACGATCGGCATCACGAACAACCTGGTCGCCCTCGTGACCGGCCTGAGCGCATCGAGCGTCGCCTGCTACCTTTCGTCTCCGAACGAACCGAACACACGGCCGTTTGTGAACTGGGCGCTGGCCGAGAACATCCGTGTTCTCTTTCCGATTAGTCGGGAAGACGGCCTGCTTGACTGGACAGTCGGAGAATCCGGCTCCGAGGTCGAAGGGCTCTTTGGAATGCCCGAGCCCGTCGGTGAGCCGCTCGGACCGATCGCCATCAACGAGGTGGATCTGATCCTCGTTCCGGCAGCGGCCGTCAGCCCCGATGGAATGCGCATGGGATGGGGCCGTGGGTTCTTCGATAAGACCCTCGGATCGATGGAGAAATGCCCTCCGGTTTACGCCATAGTCTTCGACACCGAGGTTCAGCCAGACGTGCCGCACGAAAAGCATGACCAACGGGTGAACGGTGTCGTCACCCCGTCTCAGATCCTCGAGTTTTAACTCCTCAACTCGACACCCCAGGCGGTAACGCCGCCAACACTTCAGGAATTTTGGATGCCCACGTACTCATACAAATGCACTATCTGCGCGACAGCTTTCGATATCCAGCAGTCGTTCACCGACGACTCGCTTACCGAGTGCCCCGAATGCAGCGGCAAACTCCGCAAGCTGTATAGCGCCGTTGGCGTTTCGTTCAACGGCTCAGGGTTCTACCGCAACGACTCTCGCGCCGCAGCGAACTCCTCTTCAGCTTCGACGAAGAAGGACTCGAAGCCATCCGGCGACAAAACGGCCTCGACGCCATCATCATCATCATCGTCATCGTCATCGTCATCATCGTCATCATCCAGCACGTCGACGGCCACGTCGACCGGCGCCGCTGCGTCATAGGCAAGGGGGAACCATATGCTCAAGGGATTCAAAGACTTCATCATGCGGGGCAACGTCATCGACCTTGCCGTCGCGGTGGTCGTTGGCGCCGCGTTCACCGCTGTCGTGAACTCGATCGTGGAGAACGTCTTCAACCCGTTGATCGGAGCGTTGTTCCAGGCGGACGACCTCAAGAATGCTCTCGACATTCCGGTCGGTGACGCTGAGATCAAGCTCGGGGCCGTGCTCGGGGCGGTCATCACGTTCCTCATCGTCGCCGCTGTCGTCTACTTCGTCTTCGTCCTTCCTATCAACACGATGAAGAAGCACGCAGAGGCGAAGCGCAAGGCAGGCATCGTCGAGGAGGAGGCTCCGGTCACCGAGATCGATGTGCTCACCGAGATCCGCGACCTGCTGGCGAGAAACAGCCTTAAGCAATAACCCGCGTCGCACGTCGGCCGCGTTCCACTTCAGTGGGATGCGGCCGTTGTGGTTAAGTGCGCGTTTTCAGCCCCAGTGGGGCGGAACATCCGCCAGCAGCTGCGCGTCGTTAGCGCCGACGGATTTCTGTGGGGTAGCCGGTCGACCGCCCCAGGATTGCTCGTTGTCTTCCGCAGCCAGGATCGGTTCGCGGCGAGCCTGCGGTGTCGGGTCGGTTCCTGGCACTGGGGTCAGGACCGCTCGGCGTGATCCGGGCACACGCCTCACCCGCTGAGCGTCGGGTCTTCGGCCGGAACCGGATTCCTCAGGCTCTGCGCCGTCGGGTAACGCGTTATTCACCACTGGATCAGTTTACGCGCGGGTGCTGGGATCGACCGGTTCCTCGATACCGGTGGAAATGGCATCCGTTTCATTCGCTGTGTCGGAATCCTCCGCGCTGACGACAGCGGGCACGCCCAACATCGTCAGGATCTTCCGAGCCACTCCGTCCGGGTCGCTGAACAGGTCGAAGCTGTGCACGCGGAGGTAGTGCCACCCGAGCCGGCGCAGAACGTCTGGGCGCAACCGCAGTGATTCGCGCAACGAGTCGCTGCTCACCTCGGGGTCTGACTCGACGGCGATCGCTTTGCCCTCGTGAGCCGCGACGAGCGCGAGTTTGCCCCGGTACCCCACTTCGACGGACAAGCCGTGCCGGTAGAGACGTTCGGCCAGGTCGATCAGCATTGGTTCTGCGCCGTCCGTAGCCGGCGGAGCGGGAACGTGCTGGACTGGCTGTTTGAGGATCTCGGCGAGGGCGCCGATTCCGTGCTGCATGCGGCCGGTGTCGATGTCCTCGGGGCGGATGCAGGAAACGATGACCATGGAGCGGCGGGCGCGGGTCATGCCGACAGCGAGCAGGCGGTCGCCGCCCGGTCGTGCTAGTGCGCCGAAGTTGGACAGCACCCGGCCGTGCGGCGTGACGCCGTAGCCGAGCGAGAAGATGACACGGTCGCGACTCTCGGCGACAGACTGCTCAAGGGTGAGCACCGTGAACGGCTCGGGGCGCTCCTTGAGGATGAAGTCGGAGAGGTCGCTGCGCATAGCGAAGGCGGAGATCACGGCCTGGTGAACCCGGGTGGCGTGCTTCTCGCTCGCTGTGACAACCATGAGCGACTCGCGCGGTCGGTTGATCGCGTGCTCGAGCACGAGGTTGACCACACGAGCCACCTCAGCGTCGACGCTTTCCACTCCCCCGGTGTCCGGGTCGGGCATGCCGTGTCCGTTCGGCACATAGTCGAGCGTGAGGCTGCCGTGGCCGAGGAACGATCCGGCCCAGGGCAGCGACTCGATCTCACCACCGTAGAACCGGTGATTGACCAGTTCGGCGAGGTCTTCTCCTCCGGCGCGGTAGCTGCGCGTGAGGGTGAGTGTCGGCAGGAGGCCGGAGAGCCTTGCGAGTGCGGAGTCCGCGTGGCGAGCATCGACGTCGTCTGCTTCTGCCGCGGGAGCGGGTGCTCCGATGGCAACGGTGAACGGGGTCGGGCTCTGGGTGACGGGGTCACCGACCGCGACGACCTGGCGGGCGCGTCGAATAGCGCCGGCATTCTCGGCCAGGGTGGTGGCTCCGGCATCAACCAGGAAGACCGTGTCGAATCGCACGCTCTCAGGAATGAGGTGCGCCTCGTATGCGGAGGTGAGCCACACCGGAGACAGCACGCGCGACAGGTGCGGCGCTGCGCTCTCAAGTTTCGCTGGGCTCGTACTCTCGGTGCGCAGCAGCTTCTTGAGCGCGGACGCTTCGTCTGGGAAGTCGACGAGACCGATCTTCCAGTTCTCTGCGAGAAGGGCGCCGAGGAGGGCGCCGGATGCCGAGGCGTGAGCCTCGTCGACGAGGCGGAAGTCTGCTTCGAGCCGATCGATCACGCTCGTGTTTGCACCAAGCAGCGCCTTGTCTGTCGTGAGCATGTGCTCAAGCACGGACTGCCACCAGGCGAGTTCGAGTTCGTTGGCAACGCGTGCCTCGGGCACGTGGCGTACCGACAGGTCGGTGATGAGGGGCGCCAGTCCCTTTTCGCGGAGTTCCGCGATGAGGGTTGTGCGCTCCTGAAGGTTTTCCATAACTGCCGAGTCAGCAGCCAGACCAGACATCAGCCTGACCAGTTCCTTGACGGGCATTCCGACGAGCGACTGCGCTTTGGCCGTGCGGCTGAGCGGCTTGTCGAGCGACGCGAGGTCTTCAACGACACGCTGGTAGGCAACCTGAACGTCGGCGATGCCGAGCGGCACCTCAGGGTTCACGCCTGCGGCGACGTAGCGCTGCCAGAGAGTCCGCTGCTGCTGGATCCGACGCAGGGCTGCGTTGATGTCTGTGACGTGCACGCCAGGGCGCACGTATTCGCGAGCGAGCTTCTTGAGTCGCCGACGGTTCGCACTGGTCATGCTTGGCGCGTCGCGGCGTGCGCTCGTCGCGGCGATGAGTTCACCAAGGGAGCGGTCGAACACGCTCGGCTGGAACTTGTCGAGCGTCTCACGGATGTCGAGCAGCAGACGGAGGTAGATGCCGAGCTCTTCGATGGACTCGAAAGCACGCATCCGGGTCTGGCCGATGAGCTCGTATCCACGTTCAAGCAGGCGAGGCAGCTCTGTGCGGTGCAGCTTCTTCGCCAGGTCGTGCGTCGCTTTGGCCTGCTTCGTGCTGGCGAACTGTGCGCCGTACCACGGCGAGTCGTCCGGACCGTACTGGAACTCACCGAGCGCCGCAGCCGTTGCCAGCTTGCGCGCGATGATTTCGCGGTTGCCTGCGAGCTTCTCGAGCGAGGGCAAATCGAGTCTCGCGGTCGTGGTCGGCTGGTCCTGCAGGTTGCCGAGGCGCGTCAGCGCCTGGAGTGCGTCAATGACACTGACGCCGAGGCCGCTGTCGACACGGCTGAGCGATCCGCGGTAGTCAAGCAACACCTTGCGCAGTCGCACGAGCGCGTCGTCAACGTCGGCGACCTTAGGGGCGACGGCCTTTTCGTTGCGGGAGATGGCCTGTATGAGGTCGCGGCGAATCGTCGCTGGCGAAACGGTGAAGCCGGGCAGCCCGACCTTGGAAAAACGGTGACGGATGCCATCAAGCGACGATCGACGAGCGCTCACGACGAGAACGCGCTTGTGTTGGGAGACAAGACTGCCGATGGCGTTGACCACGGTTTGTGTTCCGCCTGTGCCAGGAAGTGTGGTGACAACTATGGAGTGCCCCGCAGCGATCTGCGCGATGACGTTCTCCTGCTCGGTGTCCGCATCGAGCAGGAGCGTGTCTGTTGTCGGCGGTCTGTCGTCCTGGCCGACAGCATCCACCGGGCTGAAAAGTCCTTCGACGAGTCGTCGAGCCCCGGGGTTGCCTGCGAGGGCGTTGAGAACGGGGTGATCGAGGTCGCGAGCGTCGCGGGCGAGCGATGTGCCAATGTCAGCGAACGAGGAGACGACAAGTCGCGGCTGGACGCTGAACCATTCGAGGTGCTGGGTCAGACCGCGCAGTCTGTCGATGACCGGCTGCGGCTTGAACGCACCGTTGGTTACGGCGAGTGCCTCAAAAGACTCGGCGTCGAGGGTGATCTTGAACTGCTCATGCAATGCGCGTGCGAGTTCAGGGTTGAGGAAGGGAGTGCCCTTGAGCTTCAGCTCAAAGTCGCGACCATAACGGCGAATAGCGACGGGGCGAAGCAGAACCGGAGCCGAGAACTCTTCCTCGCCGTAACGCCACTGGGCCAACCCGATCGCGAGGTGCACGGCCTCGATTCCGCGTACCGTGCGCAATTCGACACCCTTGACGGTGATCTGGTCTGCGGCAGCCTTGGCTCCGCGAAGCGCCAGCTCATCACGAATGAGGTTCGACAGCAGGGTCGAGTGCCCGGTGATGAACTGCGGCAGACCGCCCGGGTGAGTGGAACTTAACTCGATGCGGTTGCGTGGTTCATCCACAAAGTGCAGCAGAGGCGACCGTCCACCGACGGTCGCGAGTTGCTCGCGCCACCGCTTTCGGGTTTCGTCAGCCACGTTGCCCACCGTGTAATTGGGGTCGCCAACGCTCAAACCAGTGGGACTGGTGACTGAACGCGCAAGCGAAGTATCGACGTCAGCGATGTCTGAATCGCGCGTCTCTGGTTTCTTGTCTAGCCGCCACACATCCACACCCTAAGCTCTGTGACGCCCAATCGCCGGTAGCATCACCGGTTTTTCGCCGAGTCGGTCATGATCTTGCCCTTCCGGCATGGCAAAGGCACCGCTGCGGGTGGAGGAGGAGACCTGCCTCTGGCTGGAAGGGTTCGCGTCGACGGTGCCGACCCCGACTCCGCGACTAACCTGTCGATTCGTTTCTGCCCTGCGTGGGTGCTCCCGAAAAAAAGTTGTTGCGCATTTCCACGTCGCTCCACTACGTTGTTGCCAACGCCACAAATGACGAAAGGAGTCCAGCGTGTTTATTTCAAACTGTGCAATCGCATCACGAACCGCAGGCTTCGTCGGCGTCGTCTCCATCTGAATCGGTAGGTAGCTCCCACCGCTCCAGACGGTGGTGACGCTCTCGAAGTCAGGTTCGGCAGTAGCCGCAGGTTTCTGCGCACAGCTTCCGGCCAATCACACCGTGAGTGAGGGCATCCGCTCTCACTCCCCCGTCGCATCGTGCGGCAATCATCTCTTCGGCGACCCCGAACGCGTTCTCGACGTGCCCGGTCGCACCCAGCTAAGGACATAACCAACCATGAAAACGACACTGGCGACGACTCCCGTTCGCCAAGACCACCCACCACAACCCACGCCCGATCTTCAGCCCAACCCCGTGCGACGCGTCGGCCCTCTCGACCGTGCGGCGCTGCGCCTTGGCCTTGCCCTGGTCAAATGGGGGCGTCGTCCCGTCAAAGCTGACCCTCGCGAGCTACGCCGGCGCACGGCGGTAGCGGACGAAGCCCAACGAGAAAAGGAAGAACTGCGCGACCAGTTTCTGGGCCTGCCGTTTTTCCGTTAGAGCAACAGCGCACGCTCGGGCTGGCGTCGAAGTAAGCCTTCGATGCCAGCCCTCAGGTGCGTGCGTTCGTCTGAACGAATGAGCACTGCATGGCATCGTGTCGACGGCGCGTGAGCGAGAGCAATGCTGACAGGGATCGCGCACCGCGAACCGAAAGTGCCCCTGGAGGGATTCGAACCCCCAACCAACTCCTTAGGACGGAGGTGCTCTTCCGTTGAGCTACAGAGGCTGACCAGAGAAGTTTAGCGGAATCCCTTCACCCCCTGTGCGACACATCCGGGCACGCGTAGCATGCGGAGTAAACAGAACAGCGCTTCCAGCCGCACCTACTCGCGGTGGCATCCCCATTCCTGAGCGCCAGGTCGAACCCACCCTTCGCCCCCAGACTCAGAGACCTCACATCGTTCTCATCCTTCTGGAGTTGACATCATGGTCACCTCTTCTTCTTCATTCACTGTCCTTCCCGCGGCCGATATCGCCCGGGCGCGGGAGTTCTACCTCGACAAGCTGGGTCTCGAGCCCTTTCTCGACTCCACAGATAACCTGATGTACGGATCGGAAGCGTCACCCGACCTGCTCATCTACCAAACGACGAATGCCGGTACCGCGCAAAACACGCAGATGTGTTTTGCGGTGCCTGACATTCAAGCCGCTCGGGACGAGCTTCGTGGCAAAGGCGTCACCTTCGAGGACTATGACTTCGGCGACACGCGCACAGTCGACGGGATTGCGGACTTCGCGACCGAGTACAGCGCCTGGTTCAAGGACAGCGAAGGCAACTACATCTGCCTTACCCAGGCCAAGAAGTAGCCCCTCACGCCGCGGCAGGCGTGAGATACGGGTCCCAGGCGGGGAGTGCCTTCTCCGCTCCGCGGACCGCCCAGGTCGGGCCGTGCGGCATCCGGGGCTTGGTGCGCAGCGACCACCCCATCTCGGCAGGGGTCCTATTGCTTTTCGCGTTGTTACAGCGAAGGCAGCAGGCCACGAGATTCTCCCACGAGTCCTCGCCTCCGCGCGACCGCGGAATCACATGGTCGATGGTCGCAGCTGCCTTTCCGCAATATCCGCAACGATTCGCATCGCGCCGCAGAACACCCCGGCGAGTGACCGGCACGCGTCTCGAATTCGGAATCCGCACATACCGATTGAGCACGATGACCGCTGGCCTCTCGTGCGCACCATCCGTTCCCCACACGGGGTGGCCGGCGTCGACCTCGATGATGGCCGCCTTGTCGTTCATGACCAGAACAAGCGCCCGGCGGAACGAAACAATGGCGAGGGGTTCATACCCGGCATTCAACACAAGTGTGCGCATGTGCGTTTCCTCTCAAACGGCCGCGACGGCTTCGCGGTTATTCGGCGTTCTGACCGGAGGCAGAAAAGAGGATCCGGAGAAACAAAAAAGGCGCAGTCTGTGCAGACTGCGCCTATTCCCAACCACCATCGCGGCTGAGACAGAGTGAACCGAAATGCCCGCGTCCCGGGCAAGCGCACGCATCCGTGGTGTGGATACCGGCTTGTCGAGTCATGAGCTTCCCGCTACTTCTTCCTGAGGTCAGGGCTTTAATGTAACGCACAAATGGCGCACTTCCGCAGGGAAGCGCGCCATTCGCAGGTGAATGTCACTCACTGGACATCAGCGGGACAGATCCGAACCTTAGATTCCGATTCGGACGATCCACCAGTTGTCCGCGTAGATGGGGCCGATTCGAAGCGGGGTCCCAGGCCGTGAAGCGTGCAGGATCATGCCATTGCCCGCGTAAAAACCGATGTGACCGGCGCTGACAACGAGGTCGCCTGGCACGGCGTCTTCGACCGCGATGCGAGTGCCCATGTTGCCCTGCGCCGTTGAGGAGTGCGGCATGTCAATACCGAACTGGGCGTAGACATACTTAACGAAACCGGAGCAGTCGAACCCGGCAGGCGTCGCGCCGCCATAGACGTACGGGACACCCTGGTACTGCAACGCGACGTTGAAGACCTGGTCGAGGCTGAAGTTCGGGTAAGGCGGGTTGGCAAGAAGATCGGATGCGCTCGGTCCCGAGAACGAGGTCTGCTGGGTAGCGAAGGTGGCGCGTCTCGCCGTTGCCTCGGCTGCCTCGGCGACCGCGCGGGCGTTGGCCAGCTCTGCGGCCGTCGTCGCCGAGTATCCGTCACGGACCACGGGTGCTGCCGTCGCGCTTTCGTCGACGGAAAGCGACTGCGCGCCGGACTCCTTGAGGGTCTGCAGTGCTGAGGACGAGGATGCTGTGTCCTCAGCGGTGGGCGAGAACGCGTACGCCGGCAGAGCAACCGTGCCGAAGAGACCGGGCACGACGAGCGCCATTATGGCCGTCGACCGGAACTTGCGCCAGACGCTCTCCTTTGGAACGGGCTTCGCTGAGCGCGTCAGGGGTGTTCCCGCTGCAACCGGTCTCTGGAACGAACGAACGGAGCGCGACGGGGAGACAGCCACCTGGTGCAACGTCAGCGGGTCGATGTTCTCCGACGCGCCGTCGAACGGCTCCGGGTTACTGTTTACGGCCAAAGTGTGAACCTCCGGCGCCTCGACACCACGCTAGGGATGGGTCTCGTCTACAACAAAAATTCGGGTTTCACGACCGAGGAGACGAGCGGGAGAGGCGCCTCGGACCGGGTTCCTGCGGTCAGTTCTGACCTTTGGACGTGTCCGAGCGTACGTGACCGTTACCAATTTGTCACCTTTTGAGAGCCGTTTTTAACGAATTGGTAACGGGAGGACCGGCGAATGACCCAGCGGCACGAGGAATCTGTCTTCGCGGAAAGGCCGTGCTTCGGCGTGATTACGGGGTTTCGACGAAGATGTGACCAGCTACCTCGTTCGGAAGCTCAAGACCTGCTCCGAATCCTTCGACCTGAACCAAAACATACGAACCAGCCGGTGAGAACACGCCGACAGCACCGGGCATGATGCCGCCCTGCTTGAGCTGGAGAAGCAACTCTGGGTCCACCTGCGCCGGCTCTCCGAGGCGCCGGATGGTGGCGGTGACCGCGTCGCCCTTGCCGCGAACCAATTCCACAAGATTTGTGACGCCGTGGGCGAATGTACCCGCAGGCGTGTCGCCGAGCTCTTCGAGCCCGGGGATCGGGTTGCCATAGGGCGATTCGGTCGGGTGGTTGAGCATGGCGAGGAGTTTGCGCTCCACCTGCTCGCTCATGACGTGTTCCCAGCGACAGGCTTCCTCGTGAACGTACTCCCACTCGAGTCCGATGACGTCGCTGAGGAGACGCTCTGCCAGCCGGTGCTTTCGCATGACGTGCACAGCCTTGCTTCGGCCGGTCGGGGTCAGCTCAAGGTGACGATCGTCGGAGACGACGACCAGCCCGTCCCGCTCCATACGGCCGACGGTCTGAGACACTGTCGGACCCGAGTGGCTCAACCGCTCGGAGATCCGGGCACGGAGAGGCACGATGTTCTCTTCCTCGAGTTCGAGGATGGTACGAAGGTACATCTCGGTGGTGTCAATCAGATCAGTCATTGACGTCTCCCATGGTTCAGCGCGATAGACCCAAGCCTACTGTGCGATCGAAGACGGTCCGGCGTCTTCGAGCGTCACGAAACGGTGCGCCCGCCGACGCAGTTCTAGAATCGGATCATGCCTGACATTGTGATCCCCGATGACCTCAAGCCCGCCGATGGACGATTTGGCTGCGGCCCGTCCAAGATCCGTCCGGAACAGGTGTCAGCTCTCGCAGAGGCGGGCGCCGCGCTTCTCGGGACGTCACACCGCCAGGCCCCGGTGAAGAACCTGGTCGGGAGCGTGCGCGATGGACTTGGCGACCTGTTTTCGATTCCGGACGGCTACGAGGTCGTTCTGGGCAACGGCGGGTCGACGGCGTTCTGGGATGCCGCCTCGTTTGGCCTGATTGAGCGCCGGAGTCAGAACCTCACGTTCGGTGAGTTCGGGTCGAAGTTTGCGAAAGCCGCGTCCGCGCCGTGGCTCGAGGCCCCTGACGTGCGGAACGCCCCCGCCGGCACGCGCTCCACTGCCGAGCCTGTCGATGGAGTCGACGTATACGCCTGGACCCACAACGAGACGTCAACGGGAGTCATGGCGCCTGTGACGCGCGTTGTTGGAGATGCCGGGGCTCTGACGGTGATCGACGCGACAAGCGCCGCGGGTGGCGTCCAGGTCGACGCCAGCCAGGCCGACGTCTACTACTTCGCGCCTCAAAAGAACTTCGCGTCAGACGGCGGACTCTGGTTCGCGCTCTTCTCCCCCGCCGCCCTCGAGCGGGTGGAGCGGGTCGCAGCATCCGACAGGTACATACCTGAGTTCCTCAGCCTCAAGAACGCTGTAGACAACTCGCGCCTTAACCAGACGCTCAACACCCCCGCTCTTTCGACGCTTCTGCTTCTGGACAGCCAGATTTCGTGGATCGCACAAAACGGAGGTCTCGCCTGGGCTGATGCACGCACACGCGAGTCGTCATCACACCTGTACGAGTGGGCTGAGTCGACGTCGTACGCGACACCGTTTGTCTCGGACCCCGCTGACCGCTCGCAGGTTGTCGTCACTATCGACTTCGATGACGCCATCGACGCGAGCGCCGTCGCCAAGGGGCTTCGCGCGAACGGCATTGTGGACACGGAGCCGTACCGCAAGCTCGGACGTAATCAATTGCGCGTTGCCACATTCACGGCGATCGACCCGGCGGACATCCGCCAGCTCACTCGCAGCATCGAGTTCGTCGTCGACGCGCTGTAGCTCGTGCGCCGGTTTCCGGCTTAACCACAACGACCGCCACTGTGAAAAGTGGCGGTCGTTGTGTTTAGGGGAAGCGAGGTCAGTAGCTGCGCTCGGCTTCTTCGTCGTCGTCGTCGTCGTCGGACTCATCGTCATCATCGTCGTCGTCGTCGTCGTCGGACTCATCGTCATCATCGTCGTCGTCGTCGTCGTCGTCAGACTCATCGTCGTCGTCGGACTCATCGTCATCATCATCGTGGTCGTCGTCGTCGTCGTCGTCGTCGTCGTCGTCAGACTCATCGTCGTTGTCGGACTCATCATCATCATCATCGTCGTCATCAGACTCGTCATCGTCATCA
The DNA here is from genome assembly GCF_003668565.1 of Mycetocola zhadangensis. Taxonomy (GTDB): domain Bacteria; phylum Actinomycetota; class Actinomycetes; order Actinomycetales; family Microbacteriaceae; genus Mycetocola_A; species Mycetocola_A zhadangensis. Next base: position 270,085 of record NZ_RCWJ01000001.1, on the reverse strand, counting down.
GACTCGTCATCGTCGTCGGACTCGTCGATCTCGTCGACGTCCACACCGTCAAGGTCACCGGCATGAAGAATGCTGTAACCCTCGTCTTCGTCATCTTCTTCGTCGTCGAGCTCGGCTGCCGCTTCGGCGAGCGCACGCGACTCCGCTTCGGCGGCTTCCTGGCTGGCTCGGTAGTCAGCGAGTCGCTCCGACCACGGAACCCACTCCGGCGCTAGCAGGGCGTTCTCGCCCGGCATCAGCTCGGTCTCGAGGACCATGGGAGCGCCACCGTCGACGCGAGCAAGTGTTACGGTCCAGTTCCAACCTGGGTAACCGGGGAGGGTGGTCTCAAACAGCAGCGACAGGACGTGGTCGTCCTCGACGATGTGTCCGGCAGGCTCCCCAATGGAGGATGCCGGCGTGACCTGGAGGAGCGCGTCCCGTGCAACCTCAACTGCGGCCAACAGGACGTCGTCGGCGACGGGCGCGGGCTTCGGTACCTCGGGTTCTGGCACGTCAGCCTGAACGGCGTCGTGTTCCGGCGCTACAGCTATATCGCTCGGAACGGAACCGGTGGCATCCGCCGACACAACAGCATCCGTTGTCGTCGTGTTCGAAAAGGACGGGACCTGCTCAGCCTCAGCAACCTGCGGTGCCTCGCGCTGTGTCGCGTCGACGGCCGGGGCGGCGGTCATGGCTTCGGGCGCAGCAACGGGAGCGACGGCGTCCGGCGTGGACACCTCAACTGCTGACGGGTCCGTCGTGGAGTTCTCGGCGGTATTCATCGGAGTGCTCCTTGTGAAAAGACGGCGGGCCCAACGTGGCGCGGCGATCACGCGTCCAGTTCGTCGGCCACCCGGCGCAGCAGCTGTGCGACCTTCCGGCTGTGTGCGTTGTCGGGGTAGCGACCCTTGCGGAGATCTCCGCCGAGGCCGTCGAGCAGTTTCACGAGGTCCTCGATGATGATCGCCATGTCGTCAGCGGGCTTGCGCTTCATCTTGACCAGGCTCGGGGGCGCATCGAGCACGCGCACGGACAGTGCCTGAACGCCGCGCTTGCCATCGGCAACGCCGAATTCGAGTCGTGTGCCGGCTTTGACCGAGGTCACACCGGCGGGCAGAGCCGACGCGTGCAGGAAAACTTCCTGGCCGTCATCGCTCGAGATAAAGCCGAAGCCTTTCTCGTCGTCGTAGAACTTAACCTTGCCGGTGGGCATGGACTCAACCTCGCAGTGAACTCGACGCCGGCGAACCGGCGAGTGGTGCAATCGTCGCGGCAGGAGCCGAACGAGAAGCGGGCATCCGGCCCGCTCCCCTCAAGCTTAGAGCGTCGGGCATGAGGCCAGTTCTGCCGGATTCAGCTCGGAGAGATATCCTGAGGAGCGTGACCGCCAATAACACCGCAAACGTGAGCCGTTTTGAACGCATCCTCGCGTTCATGCTGCTCGGCCTCGTCCTCCTGTCTGTCGGCACCTTCGTGGCGATCATCGTCGGCACCTGGCAGGGAATGAGCTCGAGCGACTTCGCCGGTGGCATCTGGCCGGGCGTGGTCATGGTGCCGTACATCGGCCTCCCCCTGGCCTTTGTGCTCCTCATCACCCTGATGATCACGAGCGCCGTCAAGCGGTCCCGCGAAAACCAGCGCACCACGACCCAGCGCTGATACCCGGGCTGCTCATGACGGACATAATGACCCTCGCAAGCAGCCTTCGCGCGCGGGACGACGCAGCACTCGAACTTCTCCTCACCCGTCGCCCGCTCACCACACGCGGTCGGGTCAAAGACTTCTTCGACCTCGCAGAGGCGCTGCTCGACCCGGTCAGCATCCGCGCAATACTCACCCACCTCGATCGGCACACCCTCGCAGTGCTGGCGGCGTCGACACACGAGCCGCTCAGCGCTGAACAACTCGCTGACCGGCTCGAGACCCTCGGCGCCGACCATGTCGCTGAACGCGCAGACTACGCCGTCGATGTCGCTCTGCTCACCCGCACCGCGAACGGTTACGCGGCTCTGAGCGCAGTCACAGGGGTGCTCGATGGTTGGCCCAAGGCTGGGCTGCCCGGCCTCGTCGAGCTGTCCACAGAACGACCGCCAGCCGTTGCACATCCGCACCCCGTGGCATCCGCTTCATCGATCGACCCGAGTGCAGCGGAGCATGCGTTCGCCACGACGACGGCCACCGCCGAGCTCATCGTCGAGTTGCTTGCTCACCCCGCTCGCGAACTCGGCAAAGGCGGACCGGCGCTTCCCGAACGTCGCCGCCTCGCACACGCCATGCAGGTCAACGAGCCAACCGTCGACCGGTATCTCGATCTGGCCGTTCGCAGTGGGCTTGCCTCGCACGAACCTGGCGGCTGGCATCCGACGGCCACCGGCGAGGCGTGGTTGCGCGAGACGACGGCTGACCGCTGGGCGGCGCTCGCGACCGCGTGGCTCGAGGCGATCCCGGTTGAGGTGCGTTCGGTGCTCAGCGAGCGCACCAGCTGGGGTGATGCTCTGCACGCGTACGCGCACTGGCTCTATCCGGCCGGCGGTGAGTGGATTCGTGAGGCTGTCGATCGAGTGGCCACGCACGCGTCGCTTCTCGGAATCACGAGCGGACCGTCGCCTGCCGAGCAGCTGCTGAGCACTCCCGGCTCTCTTCTTCTGACATCGGATGCCACGGCAGCGGCGAGCGCGATGGCCCACTTCTTCCCTTCCCACGTTCGGCAGGTTTACCTGCAGCATGACCTGTCGATCATCGCGCCTGGCCCACTGCACCCCGAACTCGACCTGAAGCTCAGGGCCTTCGCTGAACTTGAAACCCGGGCACAGGCGTACAGTTACCGGCTCTCGCCGGAGAGCGTGAATCGTGCACTGTCTGCCGGTGGGTCGGCTGAGGAGATGCTCGCTTTCCTCGAGAAGCTGTCACTGACCGGCATCCCCCAGCCGGTGCACTATCTCATCTCGCAGGCCGCTGCGCGGTTCGGAACCGTCCGGGTGGGGCTGATTCCCGCCGGTACCGCCGACGTCGGTGACGCGCAGAGCTATGTGCGATCGACGGACAGCTCGATGATCGGGCTGCTCGAGGTGGATCAGGCCATCGGCCCGATCGGATTGCGCCCGCACAGTTCGCTTCGGCTGGTGAGCCGGTTCGAGTTTGAGGTGGTGTTCTGGGCGCTCAGTGATGCCCGGTATCCGGTTGCCGCCGAGAACCCGGACGGGTCGCTTCTCAGCGTGCGTCGGCAACGCGTTACCTCGGTGCCGGTGCACAGCACCGCGCCGGACCACTCCGAATTGCTCAAGGAGCTCCGCGCCGCGGAGGCGGAGTCCGCAGGGGATTCCGGGCAGGCGTGGGTTGCGCGCCAACTCGACGCAGCCATCCGTGCGAAGCAGACCGTGACCGTGACGGTGCAGGTGCCCGGTTCGGGGCCGCTCGAGTTCGTTCTTGAGCCGACCGGAGTGTCTGGTGGGCGCCTGCGGGCCCGTGACAAGCGAGCGGATATCGAACGCACGCTTCCGCTTTCGAGCATCCTCGAACTCAAGTAGCGAACAGACTCCGTTCCCAGCCAGCGGCGATAGGGTTTCTAGTTATGTCTGATGGCCCACTGATCGTCCAGAGTGACCGCACCGTCCTGCTCGAAGTTGCCCATCCCCTCGCAGAGGATGCCCGACACGACCTTGCAGTCTTCGCCGAACTCGAGCGCGCCCCCGAACACATTCACACCTACCGGATCACCCGGCTTGGCCTGTGGAACGCGCGAGCCGCCGGCCACAACTCGGACGACATGCTCGCGACCCTCGAGAAATACTCCAAGTTCGCGATCCCGACAACTGTCTCACTCGACATCGCTGAGACCGTGTCGCGCTATGGCCGCCTGGTGATCGAGCGCGACGCAGACAACCAGCTCGTTCTTCGTTCCACTGACGAAGCAGTGCTGACCGAGATCGCCGGTGCGAAAAAGATCGCCCCGCTTCTCATCGGCCACCCGACGCCAGACACCTATCTCGTCGACACGTGGGCGCGTGGCCAGCTCAAGCAGGAACTCGTCAAGCTGGGCTGGCCTGCCGAAGACCTGGCCGGCTACACCCCGGGAACGCCACACACCATCGACCTTCAGTCGGAAGGCTGGCAGCTCCGCGGTTATCAGCAAAAGGCCATCGACAACTTCTTCGAAGGCGGTTCGGGCGTCGTGGTTCTCCCCTGCGGTGCCGGCAAAACCCTCGTTGGCGCCGGCGCAATGGCGACGGCCAAAACGAACACCCTCATTCTCGTCACGAACACGGTGTCGGCCCGCCAGTGGCGAGACGAACTCCTTCGACGGACAACGCTCACCGAGGAAGAGATCGGCGAATACTCAGGCCAGGTGAAGGAAGTGAAGCCCGTCACCATCGCCACGTACCAGATCCTCACGGCCAAACGTAAGGGTGAGTACGCTCACCTCGCCCTGCTGGACGCCATGGACTGGGGTCTTGTCGTGTACGACGAAGTGCACCTGCTGCCAGCACCGGTGTTCAAGCTCACGGCCGAGCTGCAGGCTCGCCGCCGACTCGGCCTGACCGCCACCCTGGTGCGCGAGGACGGCAGGGAAAGCGACGTGTTCAGTCTCATCGGGCCCAAACGGTTCGACGCCCCGTGGAAGGAGATCGAAGCTCAGGGCTACATCTCCCCCGCCACGTGCTATGAGGTCCGGATCGACCTGCCGCAGTCCGAGCGTTTGACCTACGCGGCAGCAGCTGACGACGAAAGGTACCGCCTGGCGGCGACAGCGCCCGCGAAGCTGGATGTCGTGCGCAGCCTGGTCGCACGGCACGAGGGTGAACGCATTCTGGTGATCGGCCAGTACCTCGACCAGATCGATGAACTCGCTGAGGAGCTCGGCGCGCCCAAGCTCACCGGCTCAACCCCGGTCGACGAGAGGGAGCGGCTGTTTCAGGCGTTCCGGCTCGGCGAAATCACGGTCCTTGTGGTCTCAAAGGTCGCCAACTTCTCCGTCGACCTTCCTGAAGCCACGGTCGCCATCCAGGTCTCGGGGTCGTTTGGCTCCCGTCAGGAAGAGGCACAGCGACTCGGCCGACTCCTCCGACCGAAGGAATCCGGGCTCAGCGCGAACTTCTACACGCTTGTGGCTCGTGACACCGTCGACCAGGACTTTGCACAGAACCGGCAGCGGTTCCTCGCGGAGCAGGGGTACAGCTACACGATCCTCGATGCCGCGGCTATCGCCGCCTGACTTCGGCCTCAGCTGATCGCGGCGTCCTTGCGCAGGTAACGAAGAAGCAGGGTGTCCTCGGCCGTCAAGGCGTGGGCGACCTCGAATGCGCGATGAACGTCAATCGGCTGTCCGGCGACGATTCGGGGTGCTCCTGGTCCCTCGAGCACAGAAGCGACGGTCAGGCAGAGTTCGTCGACGGCATCGTTTCGGATCAGGTCGGCGAGGAGCCTCGGACCACCCTCGCTGTGCATCTGGAGCAACCCGCGCTGCGCGAGCAGTCGCCGCATGAGCCCGGTGTCGACCTCGGACTGGCCGGCGACGAGAACGTCCGCAACACGAGCGATTTCCTTCAGCCTGTCCGCCGGAGCATCGTCCACAGTGATCACCAGCGGTCGAGCAGGGGCCTCGGCGAAGATTGCGGACCCGGGGTCCAGATCGAGGGACGCAGAAACGATGGCGAAGACGGGATGCGGAGCCAGCCCCTCGGACCTCCGCCACTCAGCCGCATCATCGTCGAGGCGCATTGGGCCGTATCCCTCTGCGCGCACGGTTCCGGCGCCAACAATGACGACGTCGCAGTGCCGACGCAGCAGGTCGAACACCCGTCGATCTGCTGCCGAGCCAAGCCCGCCGCTCAGCCCTTCGGACGTAGCGGCCCCGTCGATACTCGAGACGAAGTTCACCCTGAGCCAGGGTGACGATCGGTCCGGAACCGCGTAGAGGCCGAGGATGTCCTCATCGGTGAGGGCATCGGCGGATGGTTGCAGGAGAGCGATCCGAGGCTCAGTCATTGCGCTCACCCATGTTGTGGCGAAGGTATGCGGGATCCCGGAAGCCCAGGATGGCTTCGGTCATACGGGCAGCGTCCACAGCGGGACGTACGTTGTGCATCCGAATGATCCGGGCGCCGTTCATGATGGCGACCACGGCTGCCGCGAGCGAACCGGCCACGCGATCGTCGCGCTTCCGATCCAAAGTTTCACCAACGAAGTCCTTGTTGGAGACCGCGGCAAGCACGGGGTAACCCAGCGCGGCGATTTCGGAGAATCGACGAGTCAGTTCCAGCGAGTGCATGGTGTTTTTGTTGAGGTCGTGACCGGGATCGAGAATGATGCGTTCCGGCGGGATTCCCGCGTCGATGGCCATGTTCGCCTGTCTGCGGAGGAACTCGATGACCTCGCCCACGACGTCGCGGTAACTCGGTTTCGCGTAGACCGTGCGGGGCGCGGCCAGACTGTGGGTGATCACAATCCCAGCGGAACTGTCCGCGATGACGGTCGCCATCTCGGGGTTCCGCAGCCCGGTCGTGTCATTGATGAGGTCGGCTCCCGCTTCGATGCTTCGACGGGCGACCTCCGGTTGGAAGGTGTCCACCGAGATGACGACATCGCTCGACTCGCGGATCGCAGCGATGACCGGAACTACCCGGTCGACCTCGTCTGCGACGGGTAACTCGGGTCCGGGCGCGAACGGGGCTCCTCCGATATCGATGATGTCTGCGCCATCGGCCACCGCAGCGAGCGCGGCGGCAACGGCGGAGTCGAAACCGAAGGTGCTGCCGCGGTCGTAAAAGGAGTCAGGGGTACGATTCACGACCGCCATGACGGCGACGCGCTTCGAGAAATCGAAGGCGTGCGCGCCGAGCGTTCGGATCGGTGTGTTCTCGGGCAGCGAGCCGGTGGGCCGGGTCGGCCGGGATGCAGTCATGTAGACCATCGTGCCGCACGGGGTTAGAGATCTGTGATCGGCACGCTCGTTGGGCGAGGCTTACAGGATCAGCGAACCGAGCTCGAGACCCTAGGTTCCCGGTGTCGTCGTTGACATTCCGGATGCCGCCACCCCGGGCCGCTGCAGCTCTTTCGGGCGCCAATGAAGCCACACCGGCGACACTCAGGAACATTTCAGCCAACACGCAGATACTGGGGCCATGACTGGACCACGCATTCTCATCGTCGATGACGAACCGAACATCCGCGACCTGCTCACCACGAGCCTCCGCTTCGCTGGCTTCGCCGTGCGAGCCGTTGGAAACGGTGCCCAGGCCATCTCCGCCGTTCTGGAAGAAGAGCCTGACCTCATCATCCTTGACGTCATGCTGCCCGACATGAACGGATTCGGCGTCACCAAGCGCCTCCGCTCCGCCGGATACACAGCCCCGATTCTGTTCCTCACGGCAAAAGACGACACAGAAGACAAGATCATGGGCCTGACCGTCGGAGGTGACGACTACGTCACCAAGCCGTTCAGCCTCGACGAAATAGTCGCCCGCATCAAGGCAATCCTCAGGCGCACAATGCATGCTGATGAGGATGCTGTCATTCGTGCCGGCGAGCTCACCATGGATCAGGACACCCATGAGGTACTCGTTGGTGAGACTCCGATTGAACTCAGCCCGACCGAATTCAAGTTGCTCCGCTACCTCATGCTCAACCCCAACCGGGTCCTGAGCAAGGCGCAGATCCTTGATCACGTGTGGGAGTACGACTTCAACGGTGACGCCGGCATCGTCGAGAGCTATATTTCCTACCTCCGCAGGAAGCTCGACCAGTTCTCGACAGAACCTCTCATTCAGACCAAGCGCGGGTTCGGCTACATGCTGAAAACAGCGAAGGCATAAACGAACGGTGTAATGCACGATTCAGTAGCCGAGTGGTGGAACGCGATTTCACTGCGGACGAAGATCACCGGCGTCACGGTTCTCGTGCTTGCCTTCGGACTCGTTGTTGCCGGAGTCGGCACCATGACCATGCTTCGCCCTGCGCTTGAGGGAAAGGTCAACGCTGACCTCGTTGCTGCGGCCCAGGCTCCGACGCCGCCCGGATTCCTCGACCTCGACTCAAGCGCAGACAATGACGCGGGCGAGATGGTGCAGGACGCTGTCTCCTCCGACTACTTCACCGCCGTTTACGATGCAGACGGGAAGCTCCGGGCCGCAACCTGGCAGAACCGCGACAAATCCGACCTGCCGACCATCCCGTCGACGGTCATGGTGTCCGATGCGCTGCGCCAGGGCGAGAACGTGTTCGAACTCCGCACCGCGGACAAGAAAGAACTGTTCCACGCAGTCATCGTCCCCTACCAGTGGGATCACGAAGGCGCGATGGGAGTTGTGCTCGTCGCCGTCTCCATGCGCGAGACCGACACCATCATCGCCACCCTTTTCACGATCTTCTTCGGCTTCGGGCTCGGCGTGATCATCCTCGGCGCCCTCCTCACTCGGGTGCTGGTCACCAGCACCTTCCATCCCCTGCGAGAGGTGGAGTACACAGCCGCGGCCATCGCCGACGGTGACTTTAGCCAACGTCTCGCAGTCTCAACCCCCAACACGGAAGTGGGCCGACTCAACCGGTCCCTCAACACAATGCTCGCCCGCATCGACCGCGCATTCTCGGATCGCGCCCGCACCATCGAGCAGATGCGCCGCTTTGTCGGCGACGCCAGCCACGAACTACGGACGCCCCTCGTGAGCGTTCGGGGTTACGCCGAGTTGTACCGGATGGGCGCTCTTCAGACACCCGAAGACGTCGCAAAGGCGATGGACAGGATCGAGAAGGAAGCCATCCGGATGGGCGGCCTCGTCGAGGACCTCCTCGAACTCGCTCGACTCGACGAAACCAAGCCCATGGTCATGGCCCCCGTCGACCTCTCCCCCATTGCCAGGGACGCGGCCCTCGACGCGAGCGCTTCCGCCCCGGACCGGATCGTCCGCGCGGTCGTCGATTGCCCGCCGGTCGCCCCTCTTCCCGCGACCGACTCGGAGAAGACCGACCCGTCCAAACCTGTGACCAGGGCTCCGTCCGCCGAGGAATCCGCGGCAACAGGCCCCATCGCTTTCGCTGGCGCCACTCTGGCGCGCCTTCGCCGCCGCCCGCGCAAACAAGGCGCAGACGGCGTGCTGCTGACCGGTGACCTGCCAGCCATCCAACCGTCACCCCTGCCAGAGGTGCCCGCGGTCGTCCTGGGCGAGGAGAACAAGCTTCGCCAGGTTGTCACCAACCTCATCGGCAACGCCATGCGCTTCACCCCGGCAGGCAGCCCGCTCGAAATCGGCGTGTCAGCGAACCCGCTCACTCGCACGGCAACCATCTCCGTCATCGACCACGGTGAGGGAGTCCCGCCCCAGATCCGCGAGAAGATCTTCCAGCGGTTCTGGCGAGCCGACTCGTCCCGGGCGCGTGAAACCGGCGGATCCGGCCTCGGCCTCGCCATCGTTTCATCCATCGTCGCTGCGCACAACGGCACGGTCAGCGTCACGGACACTCCAGGGGGCGGCGCCACATTCCGCGTGAGCCTCCCGTTGTACTCGCCACCACGTCCGTCACCTGAAGATGCCAGCGCTTCGCACATAACCACCGCTGCCGAGTCAGCCGTCGGGGCATAGCGGACGCACTCCCTCACAGCGCAGATGCTCATGGGGTGGTTCCCCAGTCGAGGGGATGCCACGTGGCTTGGAGTCTGAACCATTTACTGTCGAATTTTCTCCCGCCGCTTCCCGGCGGGAGTCGAAAGATCGAGGAGGGCACGATGACCAGGTATCAGGTAGACAGTGACATCGTCATGGGGACGACAGCGAGGGTGCGCGGCACCATTGACACCATCCAGAGCGACGTGGCTGGGCTGATGCGTCAGCTGACGGAGCTCCAGAGCACGTGGACCGGCGAAGCGTCTGTGGCGTTCCAGGGCGTCGTCGCCGACTGGCGCGCGACGCAGCAGCGGGTCGAGGAGAGCATCCACACCATCAATCAGGCGCTGGCGCGGGCCGGTACGCAGTACCAGGAGGTCGAACGCGGGAATGCAGACCTGTTCCGAATGGGATGAACGCCTCCGCCAGCACCCGGTTAAAGCACACTGGGCGCCTCCCGAAGGAGACGCCCAGTGTGATGCAGCTGTGTGGACTTAGAAGTCCATGCCACCGGTCGGGTCGCCGACGGGTGCCGGGTTCTTCTCCGGCTTGTCAGCGACAACGGCCTCGGTGGTGAGGAACAGACCGGCGATCGACGCTGCGTTGAGCAGAGCCGAGCGGGTGACCTTCACCGGGTCGTTGATGCCAGCAGCGAGCATGTCAACGTACTCACCGGTCGCGGCGTTGAGGCCGTGTCCGACGGGCAGGTTGCGCACCTTGTCCGCGACAACGCCCGGCTCGAGGCCAGCGTTGAGTGCGATCTGCTTGAGCGGCGCGTCGATAGCAACACGAACGATGTTCGCTCCGGTTGCCTCGTCGCCCGTCAGCGAGAGCTTCTCGAAGGCGGTCTTGCCTGCCTGGATCAGCGCAACGCCACCACCGGCGACGATGCCCTCTTCAACAGCAGCCTTCGCGTTGCGAACGGCGTCCTCGATGCGGTGCTTGCGCTCCTTGAGCTCGACCTCGGTCGCTGCGCCGGCCTTGATGACTGCAACGCCGCCGGCCAGCTTGGCCAGGCGCTCCTGCAGCTTCTCGCGGTCGTAGTCGCTGTCCGTGTTGTCGATCTCCTTGCGGATCTGGGCAACGCGGCCCGCGATCTGCTCAGCGTCGCCTGCACCATCGACGATTGTGGTCTCGTCCTTGGTGATGACAACCTTGCGTGCGCGACCGAGGAGGTCGAGCGTTGCGTTCTCCAGCTTGAGGCCGACCTCTTCGGAGATGACCTGACCACCGGTGAGGATGGCGATGTCCTGCAGCTGAGCCTTGCGGCGGTCACCGAAGCCAGGAGCCTTGACGGCTACGGACTTGAAGATGCCACGGATCTTGTTCACAACGAGGGTTGCGAGTGCTTCTCCGTCGACGTCCTCAGCGATGATCAGGAGCTGTTTGCCCGACTGGATGACCTGGTCAACAACGGGGAGCAGGTCCTTGATGTTGGAGATCTTCGAGTTGGCGATGAGGATGTACGGGTCTTCGAACACCGTCTCCTGGCGGTCCGGGTCGGTGACGAAGTATGCCGACAGGAATCCCTTGTCAAAACGCATACCCTCGGTGAGCTCAAGTTCGGTGCCGAACGTGTTCGACTCCTCAACGGTGACAACACCTTCCTTGCCGACCTTGTCGATCGCCTCAGCGATGATCGCACCCAGTTCGGGGTCACCGGCAGAGATGGACGCGGTTGCCGCGATCTCTTCCTTCGACTCGACCTCTTTGGCGTTTTCAACCAGCTCCGCGATGACAGCGGCGGTGGCCTTCTCGATGCCGCGTTTCAGCGAGATCGGGTCTGCGCCGGCTGCAACGTTGCGCAGGCCCTCGCGGACGAGCGCCTGAGCGAGCACGGTTGCCGTGGTGGTTCCGTCGCCGGCGACGTCGTCAGTCTTCTTGGCGACCTCCTTGACGAGCTCCGCACCGATCTTCTCGTACGGGTCGTCGAGTTCAATCTCCTTGGCGATGGACACACCATCGTTGGTGATCGTGGGGGCGCCCCACTTCTTCTCCAGGACAACGTTGCGACCGCGTGGGCCGAGCGTGACCTTCACGGTGTCGGCCAGAATGTTCAGACCGCGCTCGAGGCCGCGGCGGGCTTCCTCGTCAAAAGCAATGATTTTTGCCATGTGGTTTTTCGTCCCTCCCGGACGTGATGAACGTAGTTAGCACTCAATGATTGCGAGTGCTAATCCGATTCTGGCACTCTCCACCTGCGAGTGCAAGCCAGTGCGCGCGGACATCACAATGCCGCCCGCGCCAGCGGACGGCATTGTTGGATAGCGTTGGGATTGCCCGGCGAGATCAGACCGGGCGTACCGCCTCCGCCTGTGGGCCTTTGGCCCCGGTGCCGACCTCGAACTCGACCTTCTGGCCTTCCTCGAGGACCTTGTAGCCTCCCATGTCGATAGCGGAGTAGTGGACGAAAACGTCCTGCCCTGCCCCGTCATCGGTAATGAAGCCGTAACCTTTTTCAGCGTTGAACCACTTCACGGTTCCACTCGCCATTGTCACTCCCAGTTGCTGTGTTCCACTCCACCCAGGCCTGTGCTGGCTGGGGTCATGCCACCGCGTGGCCATCGTGCCGACCCCTGGCCACACCGATAAAGGCGAGGGCCGCGGAGCAAAATGTTCGACCAGTTCCAGATACTAATGAACAGACGACCCCGCGCAACAGGTTTTTCTGGCAAATCATCGGATGTTACCGAGCGTGAATAGACGCGTAACACCTCGGAAACATGACGCGGCCGCGAAGGATTACTCCTGCGGCACAAAGTCCGCGCCGAGCACGACGGTAAGTTGGAGGATCGGCTCCTCGCCCTCAGCGACGGGGATCTGGAATTGAGTGGAGAGCTGCACATCGGCCACTCCGAGAGCCTCTGCGAGCCCACGGGCTGCGCCTTCCTGGGAGGCGTCCTCATAATAAACGGCGGTGCTCTCCACATCTTTGGCGCTGGCGTTGCCCGGCGTGATGTTCTGAGTCCAGCCTGCCGCGTTCAACTGCTGGATAGCGCGGGTGGCGAGCCCCTTCGTTGCTGTGCCGTTGAGAACGGTCACCATCGACTCAGGGTCGATCGTCGGCTCGGCTGTCGGCGTTTCGGTCGGTTCGGGCACCGCGGTCGCAGGCGTCGTTGAGGTATCCGCGAAGTTCACATTGTCACTGAGAGCGAACAGCCCGAGAATTCCGATGGCGACGAGGACAATTGTCGTCAGCGCCGCCCAGAGGAAGATGATCCATCTCCTGCCAGGCTTCGGCGGTGCACGGTGGGCACCAACGCGTTTCAGGTCTTCCGGAATATCGTCGAACCTGTCCTTGGCGTAGCGATCGGCCATGTGGTCTTGTCTGGTCCTCTGTGTCGTGTTGGCGGCTACGTGACCCCGGTTATCGGGCGTAGCTCGTCAGTCGGCGGCGCCCCGAGCGCGTGCGCGGCGGGTGGCCTGCCTGGCATCTCGCATCCGGTGAAGACGCTTCACAAGCATTGGGTCATGCCGGAGAGCGGCCGGAGTGTCAATCACCGCACCCAGCAACTGATAGTAGCGGGTGGGTGAAAGCGCAAAGGCGTCCCGGATGGCCTCTTCCTTTTGCCCCGCGTGCTGCCACCACCGGTTCTCGAACTCGAGGATCGCAAGGTCGCGTTCCGAAAGGTCGCCCTGTTCATGGTGGGACTCAATGTCGGCCGCGGGAGAAGGAATACCGTTCTCGGTCACGTGTCCTCCTCCAATCCGCGCGGGCAAGCCCGCTGTTCGCTGGCAATCCTAACGTTGCAGGACTGTGCGTCCGGCGAGGCCACACGGAATCCTGGCAACTGAATGCTCAGCCTTTCCCGAGCATTCCGTCACAAGGGAACATCCGGAACGCATCGCGGGTTAAATGGGAGACGAATACTTTTGCTGAGGAGAGAAACATGACAGAGCAGGTCCAGAAGAGCGACGAGCAGTGGCGCGACGAACTCAACCCTGAGCAGTATGCGGTGCTTCGCGAGGCCGCGACGGAACGACCGTGGACAGGTGAACTGCTCGACGAGAGCCGGGCGGGCGTCTACACCTGTGGCGCATGCGGGGCTGAGCTGTTTCAGAGCGGTACCAAATTCGATTCCGGCTGCGGATGGCCGAGTTTTTACGAGTCCGTTCGACCGGAAGCGGTCAAGCTCATCGAGGACAAAACACTCGGAATGGTTCGCACCGAGGTTCGCTGCGCAAACTGTGACTCCCACCTCGGCCACGTGTTTGACGACGGATTCGGAACACCAACCGGTGATCGTTACTGCATGAACTCCATTGCTTTGAACTTTCAGGCGCAAGACTAGGCGTGCCGGACGTACTCGCTGCCGTCGAGGGCAGACGGTCGTACTCGCGCGTCACGGAGAAAGCCCCAACGCACGAGGACCTGCTGCCGCTCGTCGCAGCATCCGCTCGCGTCGCTGATCATGGAGCACTCCATCCATGGCGTTTGATCGAGCTGAGGGGCGACGACAGGGTTCGCCTGGGCGAGGCGATCGCGCGGGCAGAACACGACGACAAGCCGTCACAGAAGCCTCTTCGCGCCTCGCTTCTGATCGCCATTGTCTTCTGTAAACAGAAGAGCGGAAAAGTACCCGGCTGGGAGCAGGAAGCTGTGGCGTCCGGCGTGGCGCACACCCTCAGCCTCCTCCTGGCCGACGCGGGCTGGGGCGTGATCTGGCGCACGGGGCACTACACCCGATCAAAGCCCGTTCGCAAACTTCACGGCCTTTCGAAGAAGGAGCAGCTTCTGGGCTGGCTCTACGTCGGCGGAATTCCGGAGAACAGCAAAGCAGGCCACCGCAAACCGATTGACGCCGAGCAGTTCCTCAGCGTGCTCCCCTAGAGCCGCTTGGGGCGCACCCGCAGTGTCGCGATCGCCACAGCGACAAGCGCGAGCAGCGCCCCAACGACGGTCGTCGCAGCAAGCGGGTTATCGCCAGGCGCGAATGCATCGATGGCGACCGAGGTGAGCAATTGGCCGGTCACTGTGCCAAGTCCGAGTACAAGAACCCCGGTGTGGCTGACGAGGAAGGCGTTGACTCCGATGAAGACGCAGCCGATCGCACCGCCGAGGTAAAGCAACGGCTCCGCAGGAAGACTCGTCGGCCAGCCCGCGAACGCGTTGCGAACCACTGCGACGAGAACCAGGGCCGTCGTTCCGATGAGGAAGTTGAGGAACGTCGCTGTCAGCGCGCTGCCGGCCCGAGCGCGCACACGCCCGTTGACGGCGCTTTGCCACCCGCTGCCGAAGCCGGCGATGAGCGGCATGAGCAGCATCCAGACCGGAAAATCAGAGCGCAGCTGCGTCGACATGGAGATCGCAACCGCCACGACGGTGAGCGCGGCGCCGGTGAGCCTCGGCCAGGTGAACCCCACGTGCGCCTGCGAGCCAAAGCCCCTGCGATCAAGCACGAGGCCCGAGATCGTTTGCCCGGCGACTAGCGCAACGCTGAAGAGGGCCACACCAATGACCGCTCCGGTGACGCCCTGCGACAGGACGAAGAACGCTCCGGCGACACCACCGAGAACGCTCCACACCGGCACGCTGCGGTCGCGAAGGCCCGCAACGACGACGCCGAGCCCCCTCCGTCCTTTCGGGACGATCGCCATGACCACCAGCAGGATAAGAAGACCGGAACCGAACGAAATCACACCAGCGGTGAAGCCGTCGCCGAGGGCCAAACCGAGCGCCCCATTGATCCGGGTCTGCGCGGCGATCCCAGCGCCGCACACAGCGGCGAGCACGAGCGACAACCAAACCGGGAGCCGGCGCGATGGGGAAGAATCCAGCACTGCAGGGTCTCATCTCTGCACGGAACGCACATCACGGGGAGAGTGCCGAGCATCTCTCCTGAGAGCCGCCTGTCGGATTCGAACCGACGACCTGCGCATTACAAGTGCGCTGCTCTGGCCAACTGAGCTAAGGCGGCGTGGACCTGTCAATCATAACGAACCGACGGGGCGTTTCGTGCCACCGGGAGAGACCTCAAACGCGTGGCATCCTTGAAGTAACAAACTTGAAGGATTTCATGGCACTCGCGTTCCCCGCGCCCGCCGGCGGAACAAACGCCAGCCGCTCCATTCTCGACCTCGCTATTCGCTGTGGCGAGGTGATCTTCGCATCCGGCGCCAGCGCCGAAGACGCGACAGCGTCCATGCTCGCTGTGACCCGCGCGTACGGTCTTCGCGGTTGCGAAGCGGATGTCACGCACACGGTGATCACATTGACTTACGACGACGCCGACTCGGGCGACACAATCACAAAGAGTCGCAACGTCAAGTACCGCACTCTCGATTACACCCGCCTCACCAACACGTCTACCCTGATCGGCGACCTGCTGCACACCCCGGTTTCTGTCGTCGAGGCCCGCTCTCGCGTGGATGCGATCATCCGCGCCAAGCCGATCTACCCAACCGTCGTCCGGCGGGTGGGCTGGAGCCTTGTTGGTGCCGGTGCCGCTCTCCTGCTCGGCGGCGGCCTGCTCGTTATTTGCGCGGCATTTTTTGCCACATTCGTTGTCGACCTGGTGACCAGCACGCTTGCGCGCACCCGCATCTCGGTGTTTTACCAAACCCTTGCCGGTGGAGCGATCGGTCCACTGGTCGCCGCGCTCGTCCACGTTCTTGATCCCGACGCGAGCTCGTCTCTCGTCGTCGTGGCCACGATCATCATGCTGCTCGCCGGGGTCACCTCGTTCGGCGCGGTTCAGGACGTGCTTTCCGGGTTCTACGTCACCGGAACCGCACGGGTACTCGAAGCTCTGCTCATCACGGGCGGGCTCGTCGCCGGAGTCGCTGGTACCAGCATGCTGCTCGCGCGGTTTGGAATCCTGCTCAATATCGAACCCTATGTGCCGCCAACCCTCGAGGGGATCACCCTGGCGCTCGTCGGCAGCGTCGTCATCGTCGTCGGCTTCGCGCTGGGTGTCGAAGTGCCTCCGCGGGCTTTCTGGGCGGTCTGCGTGCTCGGGGTGCTCGGTTACCTGGTGTTCACGGCAGCACTCACCTCTGACTTCGGTATGGCGTGGAGTGGTGGGATCGCCGCGTTTGTTGTCGGCGTGCTCGCTGCGTTCGCATCCCGAGCCGCGCGGGTGCCCCCGCTCCCCCTCGTCGTTTCGGCGCTGGTGCCCCTGGTGCCAGGCGCGATCCTGTTCCGAGGTCTTCTCGAACTCAGCGCCGGGTCCATCGACGGACTTCTCAGCATGCTCGAAGCCGCATCAGTCGCGGTCGCCCTGGCGGCTGGAACCCTGCTCGGACAGTATGTCGTCCAGAGCCTGCTCGGCCCAGCCCGCCGCATTCAGCGCCGGTTCGTTGGACCACTCATGGGAGTTCAGGTGCGGCTGAGCCGCAAGCAGGACGAAACGATCTAGCCTGCTGGAATCTCGGTCGGCGTGGGCGTGGCTGTCGAGGACGACTGGGCGTATGTCTCACTGGCAACCGAGAGCACGAACGCCTGGAACTCCTTCGGGTCAGTGATGGAGCCGGTGTACTGCTTGTCGTTCACGAGGACCGTGGGCGTTCCCTTGACCTTCTCGAGATTGGAGTTGGGGACGGGCTGGGTTGTCGCCCGATCTGTGGATTCCTGCACCCAGGTCTTGTAGGTGCCGTCATCGATGCATTTGGAGATCGAGCTGAGCGTCGAACCGCCCGGCGACTCTTCCCCTGACCCGAGTGCCGTCTTGGCGATCGCGCTGAGCTCGTCATCGCTGTGACCTTCTGTGCCTTCCTCAGGCTGATCGTCGAAGAGCAGCGTGCTGAACACGAAGAACGAATCCGGCGCGTAGTTCGCAACACACGCTGCGGCATTTGCGGCGCGCAGCGAATACTGGGTGCCTGCGGACCGGCCGGTCAGAATAGCGATGGGGTGGTACTCAACGGTGGCCGTGCCGTTTTCAGCCCAGGTTGCCAGCTGCTCCGAGTTGGCCTTTTCGAACTCGCCGCAAATCGGGCAGAGGTAGTCAACGTAGATCCGAATGTTGGGAACGTTCGGGTCGATCTGCGTGGGCTTTGGGTCGGAACCGGCCGGAATCGCAGACGTCTGTGCCGCCTTGAGCTGTTGACCGACGACGATTCCGTCAGACGCCATGTTGCTCGGCCCAGCGGTCGGCGGTCGGATCGCGCTCGTGATCACAAAGGTGATTCCGACGACGACGGCGACGATAGCGAGGACGAGTCCACCCTGAAGGAAGATCTTGTTGCGAAGGTCCCGTTTGCGCTGAGCATCGCGAAGTTCTTTCGCCTTCTCACGGGTTGCTTCACGTCGCTGGTTCTTCGTCGGACTGGACTCAGGTCCGCCGTTCGTCATGGATCCTCGCTTCGTGTATGTCGGGTTGCGGGCACGTTTCAGGCGCCAAACACGAATCGATCGTAGTTGCCCTGACTGTGAAATTCCCAAACGGATGCTGGATGGCACCTCGGCGCGCCCGGTGCGAAATCGCACCATTGAAGGACGAGCCTCGCGGGAATCTGTCATACTGATGATCTCTCGTATGCCTGACCGGCACCCGGGAGCATGCAATGCAGCATGCGGCGCATGAATCCATTCACTCGGATCGTCCGGCACGTACCTGCCGGTGAAGGAGAAGTACCCATGTCATCAGTAACCTTTGACAACGCCACACGCCTGTACCCCGGTGGTACACGCGCCGCCGTTGACAAGCTCAGCCTCGAGGTCGCCGATGGCGAATTCCTCGTCCTGGTCGGGCCGTCCGGTTGTGGTAAGTCAACCTCGCTGCGCATGCTCGCCGGCCTCGAAGAGGTCAACGATGGTCGCATCCTCATCGGCGACCGGGACGTCACCGACGTTCCGCCGAAAGACCGCGACATCGCCATGGTGTTCCAGAACTACGCTCTGTACCCGCACATGACCGTCGCTGAGAACATGGGCTTCGCCCTGAAGATCGCCGGCGTCAACAAGGACGAGCGCGCCGCTCGCGTTCTTGAGGCCGCCAAGCTCCTCGACCTCGAGGAGTACCTGACTCGCAAGCCGAAGGCTCTCTCCGGTGGTCAGCGTCAGCGCGTCGCCATGGGCCGCGCCATCGTTCGTCAGCCTCAGGTCTTCCTTATGGACGAGCCACTGTCGAACCTCGACGCCAAGCTCCGCGTTCAGACCCGCACGCAGATCGCTTCGCTCCAGCGTCGACTCGGCGTCACCACGGTCTACGTCACGCACGACCAGACAGAGGCACTGACCATGGGTGACCGCATCGCGGTCCTCAAGGACGGAATCCTGCAGCAGGTTGGCACCCCGCGCGACCTGTACGAGAAGCCACAGAACGTCTTCGTCGCCGGATTCATTGGCTCACCCGCCATGAACCTGCTCACCGCTGACCTCGCTGACGGCGGCATCCAGTTCGGCGCTCGCGTCGTTCCGGTTGACCGCGACACCCTGAGCGAGACCAGCGCTCGTCAGGTCACCGTTGGTGTTCGCCCCGAGGACATCGAGGTTTCCACTGAGCCAGGCAACGGTCTCGAGGTCCAGGTCGACCTGGTCGAGGAACTCGGTGCTGACGGATACCTTTACGGTCACGCAGACGTCAACGGCAAGCGCACAGACATCGTCGCTCGTGTCGATGGACGCACACACGCCCACGCAGGCGAGAAGGTCTTCCTGATCCCGACGCCGCGCCACGTGCACGTCTTCGACGTCGAGTCGGGCCTGCGCCTCGGCAACAAGGCTGTCGTCGCCGACTAACAGCATCGCGCCGGCTGACGGGGTATCGCCCCGTCAGCCGGCGCTACTGTTTAACCCACCATGAGCGCATCACTCAACATCACGGCCGCAACGGTCGACCCCGCCCTCCTCGACCTCCCGTGGGAGCTCCCCCTGGAGGCCTGGCCAAGCGACACCATCGCCTCGCTACCCAAGGGCATCTCCCGCCACCTCGTTCGCTTCGCTAACCTCTCCGGTTACGTCGTCGCGGTCAAAGAGACCACCACGGAGATGGCCCGCGGCGAATACGACATGCTGCGCAACCTGCAGAAGCTGGACATACCGTGCGTCGACCCCGTCGCGGTCATCACCGGGCGTGCAGAAGAGTCCGGCGCTCCGCTCCCCAGCGTGCTGGTCACGAGGCACCTCAAGTTCTCGCTCCCCTACCGCGCTCTGTTCTCACAGACCCTGCGCCCTGACACGGCGAACCGTCTCGTCGACGCTCTCGCCGTTCTTCTTGTGCGTTTGCACATTGCCGGCTTCTTCTGGGGTGACGTTTCGCTCTCGAACACCCTCTTCCGTCGCGACGCCGGCGCGTTCGCCGCGTACCTCGTCGATGCTGAGACTGGCCAGCTGTACGACGGTGGTTTGTCGAACGGGCAGCGCGAAAACGATCTCGAGATCGCTCGGGTCAACATTGCCGGCGAGCTGATGGACCTGGAGGCGGGTGGGCGCGTCGATGACGAGCTTGACCCGATCAGCGTGTCTGACGGCATCGTCGCCGCATACCGCTCGCTCTGGAAAGAACTCACCGGTTCCGAGTCGTTTGCCTCGAACGAACGCTGGCGCATCAGTGAACGCGTTCAACGCCTCAACAGCCTCGGCTTCGACATTGAAGAACTGGCGATCCGCACCGATGAGAGCGGAACAACCGTCCGCATCCAGCCCAAGGTCGTTGACGCCGGGCACCACCAGCGTCGGCTCCTCCGACTCACCGGGCTCGACGCGGGCGAGAACCAGGCGCGCCGACTGCTCAACGACCTCGACTCGTATGCCGCGACACACGGCAAGAGTGACCTCGATGAGGAGATGGTGGCTCACGAGTGGGTCAGTCGGGTCTTCGAACCGGTCATCAAATCGATCCCCCGCGACCTCAAGGGCAAGCTCGAACCTGCCGAGATGTTCCACCAACTGCTCGAGCACCGCTGGTTCATGTCGCAGAACGAAGCGCGGAGCATCCCGCTCGCTGAGGCCCTCACCTCATACATCAACTCCGTGCTTCGCCACCGCCGTGATGAAGCAACGGTGATCGCGCCGCTCACCGGGACGATCACCCTGCCCAACCGGGTTATCGACGCGGACGAGGCACAAACGAATTGGCGCGACCGGGTCTAGACCCGATCGCGCCAATCGTGCGACAACCGCCGCGGTTACTTCTTCTTCTTCGCGGCCTTCGCTGCCTCACGAAGCTTTGACACTTCGTAGAGGGTCACCGACGCGGCGATGCCAGCGTTGAGCGATTCAGTCGCTGAACTGATCGGGATGGAGACGATCGCGTCGCAGGTGTCGGTGACGAGGCGGGACAGGCCCTTGCCTTCGCTGCCGACGACGATGACGACGGGGCGGTCAGCCAGTTCGAGACCCGGCAGATCAGTGTCGCCTCCTCCGTCGAGCCCGATCACGAAAACACCGGCGGCCTTGAACGCTTTGAGTGTCTGGGTGAGGTTCGGGGCCATGGCGACTGGGGTGCGCGCTGCGGCGCCGGCGCTCGTCTTCCACGCGGATGCGGTGAGGCCGACCGATCGACGCTGGGGAACAATGACGCCCTGTCCACCGAATGCAGCGGTCGAACGAATGATGGCGCCGAGGTTGCGCGGGTCGGTGATGCCGTCAAGTGCAACGAAGAGCGGCTTCTGGCCACGCGAGATAACCGTCTCGAGCAGGTCGTTGGGGTGCGCGTACTCATACGGAGGCACCTTGAGCGCGAGGCCCTGGTGCACAGAGTCGAAACCGGCCAGACGGTCGAGCTCCGGGCGCATGACCTCGAGAATCGGGATTCCGCGGGCTGTTGCCAGCGCGAGGACTTCCTTCACCCGGTCATCGAACTCGATGCGGGTAGCCATGTAGAGCGCGGTCGCTGGGATTTTGGCGCGAAGCGCTTCCACGACTGAGTTGCGGCCGGTGACCACTTCGAAGTCGTCCGACTGCTTCTGCTTGGGCTTGCGGATCGCAGGACCGGTCGATGCGGGGCGACCGCCGCCGGTCTTCGCCTGGGTCGCCGCGAGGCGGTCCTTGGCGATCTTGCGCTTTCCGGCCGCGTGGTAGGTACGGTCCTCAGCCTTCGGCGTCGGACCCTTTCCCTCGAGCGAGCGTCGTCCCAGTCCGCCTGTGCCCTTGGCTGGGCCCTTTTTGGTCTTCCGAACCGCGCCTGAGCGATTCTGTTTACTGGCTGCCATCAATACTCCAATGTGCACCCTGTTGGGTGTCTTCAATTGTGATGCCCGCGGAAGCGAGATCGTCACGGATCTGGTCGGCTCCGGCGAAATCACGCGAAGCCCTCATCTGCTGGCGGCGGTCGAGCAGCTGGTCGACGAGTGTTGTCAGTGCTGCGTGCACCGACATGTCCTGGGTTTTGGACCATTCCGGGGAGAGCGGATTGATTCCGAGGACCTCTGTCATGGCCATAACCTGGCCTTGAGCAGTCGCCGCGAGCGCGAGGTCTTCCCCGTCCAGCCAGGAGTTCCCCTGCCTTATTGTGTCATGTAATACCGCGAGGGCCTGCGGGACGGACAAATCGTCGTCCATGGCAGCCGCGAAAGCGTCGGGAATCTCGACGGTACCCGTCCCGGCGAATCGGGTTCCCGACAGTCGGCGGGCGACGCGGTCGAGGAAGCTCTCAATGCGATCGAGGGCCGCTTCGGCCTCGGTCAACGCGCCATCGTGGAAGTCGATGGTCGATCGATAGTGCGCCTGCCCCAGGTAGTAGCGGACGACGATCGGCCGCGCCGCGCTGAGGAGCTCGGCAGCGAAAATCGAATTGCCAAGTGACTTGGACATCTTCTGTCCGTTCACGTGGACGAGGCCATTGTGCACCCAGTAGTTCGCGAACCCCTGGCCCGCTGCTGTGGATTGAGCCAATTCGTTCTCGTGGTGCGGGAAGCGCAGGTCGAGGCCTCCGCCGTGGATGTCGAAGTGGTCGCCGAGGTAGCGTGACGCCATCGCCGAGCACTCAATGTGCCAGCCGGGCCGACCGTCGCCCCATGGGCTCTGCCAGGTCGCGGACTTTGGCTCGTCGGCCTTGTGGCCCTTCCACAGTGCGAAATCGCGAGCGTCCCGCTTGGCGCGCGGGTCAGCATCCGTCGCCGCTTCCATGTTGTCGATCGCCTGGCGGGTCAGTTCGCCATAGTTCGACCAGTTTCGAACGTCGAAATAGACATCTCCTGAGCCGTCATTTGCCTGGTAAGCGTGCCCGTTCTCGATCAGCGTCGCGATGATGCTGTGCATCTGCTGGATGCTCGCGGTGGCGCGGGGCTCGTATGTGGGTGCGAGAATCCCGAGGGCACGGTAGCCGGCCGTGAATTCGAGTTCCATGCGGTAGGCAAGCGCCCACCAGTTCTCGGACTCCGAAGCGTTGGCCAACACCTTGTCGTCGATGTCTGTGACGTTGCGGACGAGGGTCACGTCGTAGCCCGAGTAGTTGAACCAGCGACGCAGCTGGTCGTAGACGAGGGCTGAACGCAGGTGCCCGATGTGCGGCGAGGACTGGACGGTCGGTCCGCAGACGTAGATTCCCACTTTGCCTGGATCCAAGGGGACGAAGTCGCGGAGGGCCTGTGCCCGGGAGTCGTAGAGTTGAATTGCCACGGCTTAAGCGTACTGGCGCGAAACGATCGCCGTTGCGATCGCGCAGATGCCCTCACCGCGACCTGGAAAACCCAGTCCGTCTGTTGTGGTCGCCGAGACACTGACCGGGGCGTCCAGAATGCCGCTGAGAAGACCCTCGGCCTCCATTCGCCTCGGCGAGAACCGGGGGCTGTTGCCGATGATCTGCACCGACACGTTGTTGACGGTGAAACCGGCCGCTGTCAGGCGTTCGAGGGTTGCCCGCAGGAAGACGTCGCCGTGCGCACCGTCGAATTGCGGGTCAGCAGTGCCGAAGACAGAGCCGATGTCGCCGAGGCCAGCGGCCGAGAGCAGGGCGTCAGTGATGGCATGGCAGACCGGGTCGCCGTCGCTATGCCCGGAGAGCCCCCGCTCACCCGGCCAGTGCAGACCGGCGAGCCAGAGTTCCGAGCTGTCGTCGAACGCGTGAACGTCTGTGCCGATGCCGGTGCGAAGTCCCTCGGTGGGGGCGGCGGTGTCGCGGAGCAGTCCTTCGGCGCGGCGGAGGTCCCAGGGTGTGGTGATCTTGAATGCTCGATCGTCGCCGTCGATGATCGACACTGTGTTGCCTGCGGCCGCGAACAGGGCAGCATCGTCGGTGTGCTCACGCTCGGCTTCGGCGTATGCGGCGTCGAGGGCGGCGCGAGGGAACGCCTGCGGGGTTTGAACCGCGCGCAGTTCGGCGCGATCGACGGTTTCGACGACGCTTTCGTCGTCGTCGACCCGTTTGATGGTGTCGGTCACCGCGACGCCAGGAACGATTCCCGAGGCCGTCTGTGCGACGCCAGTGACGACCGCGTCGAACACACTCGAAGGCGTGAGTGCGCGCGCGGCGTCGTGCACGAGAACTATACGAACCGACGCGTCAAGCTCCGCAAGTCCGAGTGCAACGGATTGCTGGCGTGTCGCACCGCCCGCCACAACGCGAACGTATTTGTGTGCCGCACCGGCGGCATCCGTCACCATCGATGCGGCCTCGTCGACGAGAGCCGACGGAACGACAACGACGACCTGCGACTCACGCTGCATACCGAAAACGGAATCCAGCGAGTGCTCAAGGATGGTGCGGCCGGCAAGGGGCGCGAACGCTTTCGGGCGGGCGGCTCCGAGCCGCGTGCCACTTCCGGCGGCAACAACGATGACTCCGACAATCGGCGCACGCCCTCCGGCTGCCGTCGCACTCGAAACCTTCGGACCTGGCGCGTTCGGACTCATAGTTCTCGAGCGTAGAGCACGAACACGACCGCTGGCCGGAGCCGAGCGGGTGGTGCACTCAGGAGGCGAGGACCTCGTCGAGAACTATCGAGGCGCTCTCTTCATCGGTCTTCTCTGCCAGCGCGAGCTCGGAGACGAGGATCTGGCGCGCCTTGGCGAGCATACGTTTCTCGCCGGCGCTGAGGCCTCGATCCTGGTCGCGACGCCACAGGTCGCGAACAACCTCGCTCACTTTGATGATGTCGCCAGACGCCAGTTTCTCGAGGTTGGCCTTGTACCGGCGCGACCAGTTGGTCGGCTCTTCGGTGAACGGAGCGCGCAGCACGTCAAAAACATGTTCGAGTCCGTCTTCACCGATGACGTCGCGAACCCCGACCAGGTCGACGTTCTCGGCCGGCACCTCGATGACCAGGTCGCCCTGGGTGACCCGCAGCTTCAGGTAAAGCTTCTCCTCGCCCTTGATTAGCCGAGTTTTCACTTCGGCAATCGTTGCCGCTCCGTGATGGGGATAAACGACTGTCTCGCCGACCTCAAAAAGCATGAAACGCATCCTTTCAGCGTCTGTCAGTTTACCACAGCGGTATGCACTATGCTGTGGCCGGCCACCGTGCCCGGAGCCGCTGGCTGGCTAGGCTAAACTCAAGTCGTATCCCCGCACGCGAGCGCTCTCGCCCGCCTGCGTCCGAAGTTTTTCTTGGAGGACCTGTGAAGGCGCGATTGATCGCATCCGTAGCGTTGGCGGCAACAGTCGTGTTTGGTGCAACCGGGTGCAACCTGGTCTCTCCGCAGGCAACGACCAAGGAGTACGACCCCAGCGATGGAGTCAGCGCCAACCTCGGCGACATTCGACTGCGCAACCTGATCGTCGTCACCGAAGACGGCACAGACGGAAACCTCATTTTCACCGCGGTGAACACCGGAAGCGCTCACTCGCTCTCGATCCAGTTCGGTGAAGACGACACAACAGTGAACACGGTCATCGACGGCAACTCGAGCACGGTGTTCGGCGGAGAAGACGCTGACCCGATCGCACTCACCGGCATCGACGCCACACCGGGTTCGATGACCACCATCTTCGTGCAGTACGGCAACGAGACCGGCAAGGAAGTCCTCGTTCCTGTTCTCGACGGCAGCATCGAGCCTTACAACGAGTTCATCCCCGAGGCAGCGACAGCCGAATAGCGCGGCCCGCCCGGTGGTATCGGTGCGACCGATTTTTTGAAAACAGGCGAGCGGATGCCATCGGTCGACAGGCGACCCACCTCAACTCGACGCCGAATCGACCCGCGGCGGACCTACGCCTCGAACCGGTTGCCTAGGCCTCGAACCGGTAACCGAGGCCTCGAACGGTCACGAGCATCTTCGGTTCAGACGGGCTCTCCTCGATGCGCGAGCGAATCCGCTTGATGTGCACGTCGAGGGTCTTGGTGTCACCGAAGTAGTCGCTCCCCCACACCCGATCGATGAGCTGGCCACGCGTCAGCACACGGCCAGCGTTGCGCAGCAGCAGCTCGAGCAGCTCGAATTCCTTGAGCGGCATGGCTGTTTCTGTTCCGCGCACCTCGACGGTGTGCCTCTCGATGTCCATCCGTACCGAGCCGGCTTCGAGCACCGCATCGGTCTCGTCGGTCTCGTCTGTCTGGCGGCGGCGCATCACGGCCCGTATTCGAGCGAGCAGCTCGCGGCTGGAGTAGGGCTTCGTGACATAGTCGTCGGCGCCGAGCTCGAGCCCGACGACGATGTCCACTTCTGAATCCTTCGCGGTCAGCATGATGATCGGCGTCTGGGCGACGGCGCGGATCTGGCGGCACACCTCGGTTCCAGGGATGCCTGGCAGCATCAGGTCGAGCAGGACCAGGTCCGGCTCGGATGCCGTGTATGCGGCGACAGCGGTCGGCCCGTCAGCGGCCACCTCGACCTCGTAGCCCTCACGTTCGAGCAGGTAGGCCAGCGGCTCGCTGAGCGCCGCTTCGTCTTCAACGAGCAGGATGCGTGTCATGTGGCGTGTCCTCACTGTGGGATCCGGCGGGCTCTGCAGCTCGCGGAAGGGCAATCTGTTCTGTCGATGGCGGTGGAGTGGCGGCCTCGGGCAGGCGGATGGTGAACGTCGATCCGTGCCCGACCTTGGACCACACCTTCACTTCGCCGCCGTGGTTCTGCACCGTGTGCTTCACGATCGAGAGGCCGAGCCCCGTTCCGCCCGTGTGGCGCGAACGGGCCTGATCGACGCGGAAGAACCGTTCGAAGACGCGGTCGCGATCTTCCTCTGGGATTCCGACGCCCTGATCGGTGACGGCGATGGAAATCAGACCGCCCGAGCGGCTCACGCCGACTCCGACGCGACCACCAGGTGGAGAGTAGGTGATGGCGTTCGCGATGAGGTTGTGCACAGCGACGACCAAAAGCGCTTCGTCTCCGTACACCTGGGCACGCTTGCTTCCGCCCGCGGTGAGGGTCACCCCTGTCGCTTCAGCAGCGACGCGGTTCTGGTCAACGGCCTGTGCGATGATGCGATCGACGTCGAGCAGTTCAGGCGCCGTGAGCGCATCTGCCGCCTGCAGCCGGGAGAGGTCAATGATCTCGCGGGTGATGCGGGCGAGCCGAGCTGCTTCGGCGCTGAGGCGATTCGCGAACTTGCGCACCTGGACCGGATCGTCTGCGGCGGGCTCCAGGGCCTCAGCCAACAGACCGACGGCGCCGATCGGCGTTTTGAGTTCGTGCGAGATGTTCGCGATGAAGTCACGACGAACTTCGTCGAGTCGTCGTGATTCTGTGTGGTCTTGGGCGAGGAGCAGAACGTACCGGGTGCCGAGCCTCGCGCACCGGACGTCGAGGTGCATGCTGACATCACCGAACCGCCCGCGGCTGAGGTCAAACTCGCGGGTGATCGGTTCGCCGTTGTCCCTCACCTCATTGGCCAGGAGCCGGAGTTCCTCGTTCACGAGGACGCCGTCACGCACGAGCCCGAGAGCCAGTGCCCCCGGCGACACCTTGATCACGTTTCCTGATGGGTCGACGACGATCCCGGCGCTTTCCAGCGCGTCGAGCACCTGCGACACACCGTCGGGCACCCGGGGTGTCACGACGTTCGCGACGCGTTGACCTCTCTTTGCGGCTACATAGAGCAGAGTGGTGAATCCGGCACCGACGAGAAGGCCGAGTGCCAGAGACGCAAGCACCAACCAGGCGGAGTCCATACGACTAGATTAGATGCACCACAGGAGCCGGTGAGGCGCCGCAGTCGCGTGATCAGGGGATTTTGAGTGGTGTTCAACTACTCGCCCCCAAACGTTAACCTGCGACGTGCATGGTTGCAGCTGGTCCTGTGGGACGCCGGTGCCGTGCCCAACGCACCCAGAAAACAGAAACGGAGAGCACATGCGCGATGTATTCCAGCAGGAACTGGCTGAAGTCCAGGAACGACTGATCGCCATCTCGGAACTCGTAGCCATTTCGATCGAGAACGCCGTTCGTGCCTTCAACGAGTCAGACGTCAGCGTCGCCGAAGAGGTCATCGAGAACGACGTTCGAATCGATGAGCTCACCGTGGCACTCGACGAGTTGGCCATCAACATCCTCGCCCGTCAGCAGCCCGTCGCCCGTGACCTGCGCATCGTTGTGAGCGCACTGCGGATCAGCTCATCGCTCGAACGGATGGGTGACATGGCTGAGCACATCGCCCAGCTCGCTCGCTACCGGTTCCCCGAGCGCGCCGTGCCCAAGGGGCTCCGCTCCACCTTCGCCGAGATGGGCCGGCTCGATGTTGAGATTGCCAAGAAGCTCACGCAACTCCTCCGCACGCAGGATGTACGCCTCGCAGAGGAGATCCGCAACGAGGACGACAAGATCGACGAGCTGCACGTCAGTGTCTTCGACAAGGTTCTCGGCGAGACCTGGAAGGGAAAGCCGCTGGCGACAGTCGACGCCACGCTGGCCTCTCGCTACCACGAGCGCTTCGCCGACCACGCTGTGTCGATCGCCAAGAAGGTTCAGTACCTCGCGACGGGCGAATGGATCCCTGAAACGGATCTGCCGTAACCCTCGCTCACACAAAAAGCTGCCCGCCCCGACCGGAAGGTCGAGGCGGGCAGCTTTTGTGTGGAGCGGAAGTTGGTGTTACTTCTTGCCCTGAGCCGCAACAGCAGCAGCACCGGCTGCAGCAGCCTCGGGGTCGAGGTATTCAGCCGGCTGGGTCGGACGGAAGTTCTCGTCGAGGCGGTAAACCAGAGGGACACCGGTCGGGATGTTCAGCTCGGCGATGTCGTCGTCCGAAATGTCGTCGAGGTGCTTCACGAGGGCGCGCAGCGAGTTGCCGTGGGCGGTGACGAGTACTGTCTTGCCAGCCGCAAGGTCACCGGTGATGTCTGATTCCCAGTAGGGAAGCATCCGATCGATAACGTCCTTGAGGCATTCGGTGCGCGGGATTTCGCCGTCGATACCGACGTACCGTGGGTCTTTGGCCTGCGAATACTCGTTCTCGTCGTCAATCTCGGGCGGCGGAACGTCGAACGAACGACGCCAGGTCTGGAACTGCTCGGGGCCGTACTCGGCGAGCGTCTGTGCCTTGTCCTTGCCCTGCAGCGCACCATAGTGACGCTCGTTGAGGCGCCAGCTGCGCTTGACGGGAATCCAGGCGCGGTCGGCGACGTCGAGGGCGATGTTCGCGGTCTGGATGGCACGTGTGAGAACCGAGGTGTACTGCACGTCAGGGGTCAAACCCGACTCGGTGAGCAGTTCGCCGGCCCGAGTGGCTTCGGCGACGCCCTGGTCGCTCAGTCGGACGTCGACCCAGCCTGTGAACAGGTTCTTTTGGTTCCAGTCGCTGTTTCCGTGGCGCAGGAGGATGAGAGTGTATGGCGAAGACATGGTTCCACTCTATCGAGCGGGCGGGCGCGGTCAGCAAATGGTCAGCCGCACTGCTGAAAGAATGAACCAATGCCCATTGGAACCATCACCCGCGGGACGACAAACACCAATCGCCTGCGGCGGGTCGATCGTTTCATGCAGACGCTTCCCGTGCTGCGCTCGAGCGCAGACCCGCTCGTCGTCGATCTGGGCTACGGGGCGAGCGCCGTCACGAGTCTTGAGCTTCACGCACGCCTCAGCAAGGTCCGGCCGGGCGTCGAGGTGCTCGGGCTCGAGATCGACAAGGAGCGCGTGCGTTCGGCGACCGAGCAGCTCGACGCCGTTCGCTCCGGCAAGACCGGGTTCGCGGCGGACGCGCTCGTGAGTTTCGCTCGGGGCGGGTTCGAGGTTCCTGTGCACGACGGGCGCCGTCCCGCCGCGATCCGCGCGTTCAACGTGCTGCGTCAGTATGACGAAAGTGCGGTGACGGATGCCTGGGGCCTGATGGTCTCACGGCTCCAGTCGCGAGGTGTGCTGGTTGAGGGAACCTGCGACGAGATCGGCCGCGTCTCCAGTTGGGTGACCGTCTCGGCGGACGGTCCGATGTCGCTCACCCTGTCGCTGCGGCTGGCAGAACTGGAATGGCCGTCGATCGTCGCTGAGCGACTGCCCAAAGCCCTGATTCACCGCAACGTTCCCGGGGAGCGGATCGCGGACCTCATGGTCGAACTCGACCGGCAGTGGCAGTACAGCGCGCCGCTCGCCGCGTACGGCCCGGTTCAGCGTTGGCTGGCGACGGTCGCGGGGCTTCGCACGGCTGGTTGGCCCGTACAGGGCGACCGGTCACGGTGGCGGCTCGGCGAACTTACCGTTCCGTGGGATTCTGTCGCACCGAACTGATCAGGTTCGGCAGCGCCATGTCAGGGACGGCGAACAGCGCCGAGCCGCGGCAGGCGCGGAACGTCGGCGACGGCGCCAGCGTCGGCGGGCACGATAACCTGCTGCGCTGCAGCGATCAGCTGGCCGTCCTCGTTCACTGTCAGGACAGCATCCGCTTTCACCGATCGTTTGATGACGGCGAGGGCGATAGGTCCAAGCTCGTGGTGAATGACCGCCGTTGTGATTCTGCCGACGTCGACCTGCTCGCCCGCGCGTTCGCCCTGAACGGGGGCACCGGTTGCCGGCAGCACCGAGTCGGATCCGTCGAGGTGCAGCATCACGAGGCGACGCGGCGGGTGGCCGAGGTTGTGCACCTTCGCCACGGTCTCCTGCCCGCGGTAGCAGCCCTTCGACAGGTGAACGGCACTGCGTAGCCAGTCGAGCTCGTGCGGGATCGTCTTCTCGTCGACCTCGGTGGCAAAGCGCGGTCGCCACGCGGCGACACGCAGCGCCTCGGCGGCGAGGGAGCCCGCTGGCTGGCGGGTTGCGCTCAGCGTTGCGAGTGCGTCCCGCGGCACGAGCGCCTCGTGCCAGTTCCAGGACGCGCCCGGGTGCTCACCGGCAGCGTACTGGTGGCCGCCGGCGCCGACGGTTCGCCACGGGTCGCTCCAGACCAGCGGAATATTCTGAGCGGATGCCACGGGGAGGTCAGCGGGGACCGTCTCGGCGAGAAAGCCGATTCGGGCGAATTCGGGCGTGCGATCGGTGATCTCGACCCGAAGCATGAACTTCATCCGGTTCAGCCAGGCGGCAAGCGGTTCGACAGAGGCCTGCTCAACGAACAGCCAGGCGGTGTCGCCGTCGTCCAACAGCCCGGCTGCATGCTCGACGTGCCCGTGCGGGTCGAGGAACAGGGTTTCGCTCGATTCGCCTGGCTGCACAAAGCGCAGTTCGGCCGACGTGATCGAGTTGAGCCAGGTCAGCCGGTCAGGCCCGGCAACCGAGAGCACACCGCGGTTGGAGAGGTCAACGATCGCCGAGCCAGCAACCAGGTGACGCTGCTCAATGTTCGGACTGCCGTAGTGCGACGGAACACCCGCGTCGACGGCGTCTGGCAACTGGACGGCACCGTCGACGGAGAAGAACGGTGACGAAGTCATCAGTCGACCTTGCCAAGCCGAGCGGATGCGTGGGTGCGGAGGTCCTGCCCGAGCGCGGCGATGTCCCAGGCCCAGAGCAGGTGGTTGTCAACGAGTCCGTACATGCGTGTCGCGGCGGCGTAATCCTT
The DNA here is from genome assembly GCF_003668565.1 of Mycetocola zhadangensis. Lineage (GTDB taxonomy): Bacteria > Actinomycetota > Actinomycetes > Actinomycetales > Microbacteriaceae > Mycetocola_A > Mycetocola_A zhadangensis. The sequence continues at coordinate 238,758 of NZ_RCWJ01000001.1, read as the reverse complement.
GGCGCCGGCCGCGCGCATGACGGCGTCAGTTCCGAGGTCGATGCGTGGGCCTTTGACCTGGCCGAGGTACAGCTCGCTCACTCCACCCGGGTGAACGAGCGCTGCTTCGAGATCGAACCCGCCGTCGGCGTTTCGGAGCGCTTCGACGCTTTCGGCGTCAGGGAACGGTCGCTCGCCCACACCGGGGAGCATGGCCGGGCCAGGGTCTCCCGCCTGCTGCACCCTGTGCAGTCGCCAGTAACCGGACTCCGCGACGAGTGGCGTGTGCTCGTCGTCGAGCAGCCAGGTGTACGAACTGTAGTTGAGGTACGGCAGACCATCGTGGCTGAAGCTCACGCGCTGGCCGAATTCGTAACTGATCGGCTCATCGTTCACCGTGTAGTCGATGACGCCCGAACCCTCCCAGACGCCGAGCAGCCACGACAGCGGAACGAGCTCAGCCGGAAGGTCGAGAGGCAGTTCGATCATGATCGACCCGAAAGACTAGCGCTGGCCGCGGAACAGGTTCCAGAGCACCACGACGGAGATGAACCCGATGGCCAGGCTCGCTGCGGCGAGCAATCCGACAAAGAAGAGTTCAAGCGCTACGAGATCCATGCGAACAGTCTATCCCCCGAAAAGGGCGACAATGCTGAGGTAAAGGCCGGTGCCCCCGAGAATCACCAGAGCGCCGACGATGCTTGCACCGACCCGGTCGATGAATCCGACCTTTCGGGTGGTGGCCAGCTGAATCACGAATGTGACCAGGCAGCACGCGGCGAGCGCGAGCGCCAGCAGGGAAAAGCGAAGATCACCGGTCGAAGAAACGGAGACGAGAACAGCGCCAACAACGGCGAGGGCCCACACGGAGGCGATACCGCCCCAGGTGCGTCCGGCGGTCATGGGTGCATCGGTCACCTCTCCATTGTGCCCGATTCGTCGCACGTGCACTCCACCCGGTTCGCATGAGGTAAGGGCGGCGCAGTGCTGTGGCTAGTATTGACGCAGATATCACTGGAGGTCATACGTGGCGCAACTGTTGATTCTGACCTCACGGGTCGACAATGACGTGCTCCCCTCCCTCGGTTTACTCAGTCACCGTGTGCGTCAGATACCGGCCCAGCCGGCTCAACTCGTCAACGCGCCCTCGAGTGATTTGATCCTGATCGACGCTCGGACCGACCTGGCAGGCGCCAAGTCGCTGTGCAAGATCCTCCGGACGACCGGGCTCACCGTCCCGCTTCTCATCGTCCTCACCGAGGGCGGACTCTCCGCTGTCAGCGCTGACTGGGGTGTTGACGATGTCATCGTCGAGAACGCCGGCCCTGCCGAGATCGACGCACGCGTTCGACTTGCTATCGGCAAACAGGCGCTCGAGCAGACGACGACCAAAATCCAGACGTCCGGTGTTGTCATCGACGAGGCCAGCTATTCGGCCAAGGTGCAGGGCAAACCGCTCGACCTCACCTACAAGGAGTTCGAGCTCCTGCGCTTCCTCGCCACTCACCCGTCCCGCGTGTTCACCCGGGAACAACTGCTCAGCGAGGTCTGGGGATACGACTACTTCGGTGGCACCCGAACCGTCGACGTTCACGTCCGACGCCTTCGCGCCAAACTCGGTGACCTCGAACAGCTCATCGGCACCGTCCGCAACGTCGGCTACCGTTTCAACGTCTACGAGGAGGACAGTGCGCCCACCGACTCTACGCACGCGTAGCCTTCAAGACCCGGCGTCCAGGAGTGCCTTCACCCGCCTCGTGCGGATGGCCATCACCGTCGACGGGCAGGGGCCGTTCAACGACCAGGCGCTCCTCGACGCTGAGAGCGGCGCACGGCGGCTCGACTTCATTGTTGAGCTGCAGGAATCACCGAGCGCCGCGGAACACCTCGTCGGCGCCGCCATTCTCGGAACCGACGAACTTGAACTCGTCATCGACCCGGAATGGCGGGGCTCCGGCTACGGCCGCGCCGCCGTCGCTGAGCTGATCGCTGACGCGTCGCCCGGGCTCAAGGCGTGGTCACACGGCGATCACCCCGCGGCTCGGGCACTGGCCAGCCGATTCGGCTTCACCCCGATCCGCACCCTTCTTCAATTGCGGATGCCACTGGCCGGCTCCCCGAATTCAGCACCCGTCTTCGATAGCTTCCGTCCTGGAACAGATGACGTTGAATGGGTCGCGCTCAACGCACGGATCTTCGCCTCTCACCCCGAGCAGGGCAGCATCACCGTCGATGATCTGCACCGGCGCCGAGCAGAACCGTGGTTCCAGAACGACGATTTCCTGATCGCACGCGACGAAGAGGGCCGAATGGTCGGCTACAACTGGCTCAAGATTGAAGGAGACCTCGGCGAGATCTACGTCATCGGTGTGGAAGCACCCGGCAGGGGCCTCGGTAAATCGCTCATGCTCGCGGGGCTCGAACGAATGCGCGCCAGGGGATGCTCAACGGCAGCACTGTTCGTTGAGGCCGACAACGAGCCGGCAGTTCACCTGTACCGCTCACTCGGATTCTCCGACCACACGATCGACGTGCAGTACCAGCTCGGAGCGTGACGGCGGGCGCCGTTGTCGCTGAATCGGACGCCATAGACCGCCCCGATTGTTTACCGGCAAAGCACGCAGTCGTTTGCTCAAGGTGACAAGATATTGCAATGGCACCAGACAGCATGGCCCAGGACTCCGGACTCGGATGGGACGACGACGACTTCGATCCCGCGTTCGAGCGCGATGACCCTGCGCTCCCAGAGGGCAGGTATCTCGACCGCGAAGTGAGCTGGCTGGCATTCAACCAGCGGGTGCTCGAACTCGCGGAGGACCCAACGGTTCCCGCCCTCGAGCGAGCCAACTTCCTGGCTATTTTCGCCTCCAACCTCGACGAATTCTTCATGGTGCGGGTGGCAGGGCTCAAACGCCGTGTTCTCACCGGACTCGCGGTGCCGACCAACGTTGGCAGGGCCCCCGGCGATGTTCTGGACGACATCTCCCTGAAGGCGCACGAACTGCAGCTGCGCCACGCCCGTGTGTGGAGCGACGCCGTGAAGCCGGCCCTCACCGAAGCCGGCGTCAGCGTCGTAACCTGGGACTCGCTTGCCGAGGACGATAAGTCCCGCCTGACCGAGTACTTCTCACGACAGATCTTCCCTGTGCTCATGCCACTCGCCGTTGACCCGGTACACCCCTTCCCCTACATCTCAGGGCTCTCCCTCAACCTCGCCGTGCGTGTGAGGAACACGAAGACCGGGCGCCAGGAGTTCGCGAGGCTCAAGGTCCCGCAGATGCTGCCCCGGTTTGTGCGGGTCGACCCGTCAACAACCCTCGACAACGTTCAGTACCTGCCGCTTGAGGATCTCATCGCCAACCACCTCGGTGACCTGTTCCCCGGAATGGAGATCGTGGAGCACCACGTCTTCCGGGTGACCCGCAACGAAGACGTGGAGATCGAAGAAGACGAAACCGAGAACCTCATCCAGGCGCTCGAGAAGGAACTGCTTCGCCGACGCTTCGGTCCGCCCATTCGCCTCGAGATCACCGAGGACATGGATGACGTCACGCTCGACCTCCTCGTTCGCGAACTCGATGTCACCGAGCAGGAGGTTTACCGCCTTCCTGCACCGCTCGACCTCGGCGGGCTCTTCGGCCTCTCAGGTATTGACCGGCCGGACCTGCGGTACCCACCTCGAGTGCCAACGACCGTTCTCGAATTTCAGCCGGCCGAACCGAACGGCAAAGCCGATGTCTTCGGCGCCATCTCCCGCGGTGATGTTCTCGTGCACCACCCGTACGAGTCGTTCGCAACGAGTGTCCAGGCGTTCCTCGAGCAGGCTGCAGCCGACCCGCACGTGCTCGCCATCAAGCAGACCCTGTACCGCACCTCAGGCGACTCCCCCATCGTCGAGGCGCTCATCGACGCGGCAGAGGCCGGCAAACAGGTGCTCGCTCTCGTCGAGATCAAAGCCCGCTTCGACGAGCAGAACAACATCTCGTGGGCGCGGAAGCTCGAGAAGGCAGGCGTTCACGTCGTCTACGGCCTCGTTGGACTCAAGACCCACTGCAAGCTGGCCCTCGTCATCCGTGAGGAAAAGGGAACACTCAAGCACTACAGCCACATCGGCACGGGAAACTACAATCCCAAGACCAGCCGGACCTATGAAGACCTCGGCCTGTTCACCGCAGACGCGCAGGTGGGCAAGGACCTCACCCGCCTGTTCAACGAGCTGTCCGGTTATGCCATCGAGAAGAAGTTCAAGAGGCTTCTTGTCGCTCCGCTTCACCTGCGCAAAGGCCTGCTCAAACACATTGACCAGGAACGTCGGAACGCCGAGGCAGGTAAGCCGAGTGGCATCCGGATCAAAGTGAATTCGATAGTCGATGAGGCAATCATCGATGGTCTCTACCGTGCAAGCCAGGCGGGAGTGCCCGTCGACATCTGGGTGCGTGGCATCTGCAGCCTGCGGCCAAGCCAGGAGGGCATGAGCGAGACGATTCGGGTGCGCTCCATCCTCGGACGTTTCCTTGAGCACTCGCGCATCTTCTCGTTCGTCAACGACGGCGACCCGCACGTCTTCATCGGCAGCGCTGACATGATGCACCGCAACCTTGATCGCCGGGTCGAAGCGCTCGTGCGGCTCTCTTCGCCCGCTCACCTCGCCGAGATCTCGGGCCTGTTCGATGTCGCCATGGATGACAAAACCTCTTCATGGCACCTCGAAACCGACGGGCGCTGGGAACGCCACAGCCTCGACTCGAACGGAGAGCCGCTCGTTGATCTTCAGGACCGACTGATGCTGAAGACGAGTCTGCGACGGCGACCGAGGAGCCGCCGGTGACGACGGCCGTCTATGCGGCCGGCGCCGTTTGCTGGCGACTGATCGACGGAAAAATACACGTACTCGTCATCCATCGCACGAAATATGCAGACGTGACGTTACCCAAGGGCAAGGTGGACCCTGGCGAATCCCTGCCACAGACCGCTGTGCGGGAAGTGCACGAGGAGACGGGCCTCGCCGTGTCGCTTGGGGTTCCGCTCGGCGTTTCTGCGTACACCCTGTCGAGCGGTCGGGAAAAAGTCGTGCACTACTGGGCGAGCGAGGTGACGGATGCTGCGGTGCGTGCGTCGACTTTCGTGCCAAACGGCGAAGTGGCCGCCCTCGAGTGGGTCACTTTGAAACGCGCGCGGAGCTACCTGAGCTACGAACACGACGTCGAGATTCTTGAGACGTTCTCAACGCTCGTGAACGAAGGCGTGACATCGACGTTCGCGCTCATCGCGCTCCGTCACGGCAAAGCGGTTTCCCCCTCCTCGTGGAAGGGCGATGACGCGTCTCGGCCGCTCACCTCGCGCGGTGTCGAGCAGGCCAACGAGATTGTCGGAACGCTCCAAGCGTTCGGTGTTCGACGGATCGTGACGAGCACCGCGGTGCGCTGTGCCACAACTGTCGCCCCGCTGGCCGCGGCCGCTGGGATCGATGTGCGCCGCACCGACCTGATCAGCCAGGACGCATACGAGTCCGGAACGTCTGACGTGCGAAAGGTCGTCGGGAAGCGCGTTCGATCGGGCAAGACCGCGGTGCTCTGCAGTCACGGCCCCGTGCTTCCCGACATCCTCCGTGAGATCGCCCTCGCGACGGGAAGCATCACGGGCTCGTATCTCTCGAGTGCTGCGGGATTGACCACGGGCGCATTCAGCGTGGTGCACCTCTCGGCGACCAACCCGAGCTCCGGAATTATCTCTATCGAAACGCACGAGCCCCGCGCCTGAGCGCCCGGGGTTTCAGGAGTCGTTAACCTTCCGTTTACCACGATGAGGGAGTCTCGTAAGGCCACGTGCCTAACGTTTCTCGTGGGCCTGCACCGGCCCGTCCCGAAATCACAATGAATGGAAACAATTCCGTGAAGTTCTCGAAAGTCGGCCGCGTTGCGGTCATCGCAGCTGTGGCAGCCCTCTCTTTGACCTCCTGTGCGGCAAACGAAAGCGGCGCTAGCGAAGGCAGCTCGGACAGCACACTCTCCGGCGAACTCGTCGGCATCGGCGCATCGAGCCAGGGCAGCGCGCAGGAAGCATGGATTGCCGGCTTCCAGACCGCCCACCAGGACGTCACCGTCAACTATGACCCGCAGGGCTCAGGGGCCGGGCGCGAAAGCTTCATCTCCGGTGCCGCAGCGTTCGCCGGTTCGGACTCGCTGCTCAGCGACGACGAACTGGCCGGCGACTTCGCCAGCTGCGCCCCAGACACCAAAGCCATCGATCTTCCGGTCTACATCTCTCCCATCGCCGTGATCTTCAACGTCGATGGTGTGGACGAACTCAACGTTGACTCCGCGACCCTCGCGAAAATCTTCTCCGGCGAGATCACCAGCTGGGATGACCCCGCACTGGTGGCGTTGAACCCCGACGCGTCGCTTCCGTCCGCTGCGATCACGGCTGTGCACCGTTCAGATGACTCAGGTACCACCAAGAACTTCGCCGACTACCTCAACAAGACGGCGCCTGACGCCTGGGCCGAGGAACCGAGCGACACCTTCCCGTTCCAGAGTGGTGAGGGTGCGCAGGGGACCTCCGGTGTGGTGAGCGCTGTCAGCAACGGCTCGAACACCATCGGCTACGCAGACGCATCCAAGGCGGGCGACCTCAGCACCGCAAAGATCAAGGTCGGTGAGGAGTTCGTCGGATACACCGCCGAAGCCGCAGCGGCAGTCGTCGAAGAGTCCCCGATGGCCGAGGGGCGCGAGGCGAACGACATTGCAATCCAGCTCGACCGGATGACGACGGACCCGAGCCACTACCCACTCGTTCTCGTGAGCTACGCAATTGCCTGCCAGGAGTACGCTGACGCTGAGGACGCCGAACTCGTCAAGGAGTACCTCACCTACATCGCCAGCGAGGAAGGCCAGACGGTCGCGGTCGATGCTGCGGGAGCAGCACCGCTCTCGAGCGAACTGAGCGCAAAGGTCGCAACGGCCATCGAGTCCATCAAGTAACTCATTCCATTTCAGCTCGCCCGGTGGATGCATGCATCCGCCGGGCGAGCAACTGGGTTCATTCGAATCCATAAACCACACAAGGGTAAAGACAAGGGCACATGACCACAACAGCGCAGCCGCCGGCAACGCCGGTGCAGCCCGTAAGCCCCGGCAAGCCCGAGGTGCCCGCGGTGCCGCCAAAGGTCGTTCAGCGGCCCGGTGACCGCATCTTCAGCGGATCAACGCTCGCCGCCGGAATCCTGATTCTTGTCACCCTCGCCGCTGTCGCCATCTTCTTGGTCGCACAGAGCCTTCCTGCCTTCACGGCGGACGAAAGCGACATCAAGGGCGACGCCACAAACTTCCTGTCCTACGTCTGGCCGCTTGTCTTCGGTACGGTCTGGGCGGCCTTCATCGCGCTAGTCATCGCGGTGCCGCTCGCCATCATGGTTGCACTTTTCATCACCCATTACGCACCTCGACGGCTCGCGCAAAGCCTCGGCTACGTGATCGACCTGCTCGCTGCAGTCCCCAGTGTCGTCTATGGCCTCTGGGGTATCGGTGTTCTTGCCCCTGCAGTCCAGCCGGTCTACAGCTGGCTCGTCGAGAACATGGGCTGGTTTCCGCTCTTCGCCGGTCCGGTGTCCGGAACCGGCCGCACCATCCTCACGGTGGGAATCGTCCTCGCCGTCATGATCCTCCCGATCATCACCTCACTTTCCCGTGAGATCTTCCTCCAGACGCCAAAACTGCACGAGGAAGCCGCACTCGCTCTTGGAGCCACACGGTGGGAAATGATCACCATTGCCGTCCTCCCGTTCGGGCGACCGGGAATTGTCTCAGCGTCGATGCTTGGCCTCGGTCGGGCCCTGGGCGAGACCATGGCCGTTGCCATGGTGCTCTCACCGAGCCTGATCGTGAGTCTGGTCCTGCTGCAGTCGCAGAACCCGAACACGATCGCCGCGAACATCGCTCTGAACTTCCCTGAAGCTCACGGGGTCGGCGTCAACATTCTCATCGCAAGCGGCTTGATCCTCTTTGTGATCACGTTCGTGGTCAACTTCATCTCGCGAGCGATTGTCGACCGCCGCAAAGCATTCTCCGGAGCGAACTGATGGCTATCACCCAGGCGCCGATAACGAGCGCTCTCAAGGCGGGCAAGCTCCACAGGTTCACGCCCCTCTACATCATCCTCGGCACGCTCGCGGTGGCAACGGCTGTCTTCGCCATACTCGGCGCCGTCAACGTCGCCGGGATCCTCATCGTTACAGCAGTGCTGTTCGTCGTGACGTACTGGCTGCTCTCGCTGTTCGTCGAAGGTTCCCGCAAGGCCAAGGACCGCCTGATGACGAGCCTCGTGGTGATCGCGTTCCTCATCGCGCTCGTCCCCCTAATCTCGGTGGCGATCACGACCCTCACGAACGGCGCTGCCCGTTTCGACGTCGACTTCTTCACCATGTCGATGCGCAACATCGTTGGCGAAGGCGGCGGAGCGCTGCACGCGATCACGGGCACGCTGCTCATCACGCTGGCCACGAGCATCATCTCGGTACCGATCGGCATCCTCACCGCCATCTACCTTGTCGAGTATGGGCGAGGGAAACTCGCCCGATGGATCACTTTCCTGGTCGACGTGATGACCGGCATTCCGTCGATCGTCGCCGGCCTGTTCGCCTATGCCCTTCTTGTCATCTTCTTCGGTGAAGGAGTGCGCCTGGGTATCGGTGGTGCGATCGCGCTGAGCGTTTTGATGATCCCGGTCATCGTCAGGTCGACCGAGGAAATGCTGAAGCTCGTCCCCAATGAACTCCGTGAGGCTTCCTATGCGCTCGGTGTCCCCAAGTACCTGACCATCCTCAAAGTGGTGCTCCCGACATCGCTCGCCGGAATCGTCACCGGTGTGATGCTTTCGGTCGCCCGCGTGATCGGAGAGACGGCGCCACTGCTCATCATCGCCGGTTACACCCAGAGTATGAACTACAACCTCTTCGACGGCCGCATGATGGCGCTGCCAACATTTGTCTACAACTCGTATGCCCAGCAGGGAAGCGACGCCCAGGCATACATCGACCGAGCCTGGACTGGCGCCCTTTCGCTCATCCTTATCGTGATGGCGCTCAACCTCATTGCGCGGCTCATCGCCAACATCTTCTCGCCCAAACTGGGCCGCTAACCTCAACCCGAAGGAACGCATTCGTGTCCAAACGCATCGAGGTCAAAGACCTCAAGGTTTACTACTCCAGCTTCCTGGCTGTCGAAGACATCAACCTCACCATCGAGCCGCGAACGGTCACCGCGTTCATCGGGCCGAGCGGTTGCGGCAAGTCCACCTTCCTCCGCACCCTCAACCGGATGCACGAAGTGATCCCGGGCGCCCGTGTCGAGGGTGAAGTGCTCATTGACGGTGACAACCTCTACGCACAGGGAGTGGACCCCGTGCTGGTGCGTCGTCAGGTGGGTATGGTCTTCCAGCGCCCCAACCCGTTCCCGACCATGTCGATCCGCGACAACGTGCTCGCAGGCGTGAAACTGAACAACCGCAAGATCACCAAAACGGATGCCGACGATCTCGTCGAAAAGTCGCTTCGGGGTGCGAACCTCTGGAACGAGGTCAAGGATCGGCTCGAGAAGCCGGGATCCAGCATCTCCGGTGGTCAGCAGCAGCGTCTCTGCATCGCGCGGGCCATCGCCGTCTCCCCCGATGTCCTCCTGATGGACGAGCCGTGCTCAGCGCTCGATCCGATCTCGACACTCGCTATCGAGGACCTCATCGAGGAACTCAAGAACGAGTACACGATCGTCATCGTCACGCACAACATGCAGCAGGCATCACGGGTGTCTGACCGCACCGCGTTCTTCAACATCGCTGGCACCGGAAAGCCAGGCAAGCTCATCGAATACGACGACACCAACACGATCTTCACGCAGCCGAGCGTGCAGGCGACGGAAGACTACGTCTCGGGTCGGTTCGGCTAGACCGCACCACAAATACGACAGCCCGCTCGAGTTTCGAGCGGGCTGTCGTATTTTGTGAGGTCGATCGGGTCAGCTCGTGTGAATGACAATAAGCGGATCGGTTGTCGGCTGCTCAGAGCCGCCAGCAGGTTCGACGGTCACACCGACAGCGTCGCCGGCACTCATGGCTCCCTCAAGCACGCGCCAGCTCTCCCCGACCCGGTCAGTGTTGAAGACACCGGCCGAAATGGGTCCGTCCTCGCCGATGTACCAGAGCTCGTAGGTCTTCTCGTTGGGCAGTTTCGCAAGACCGTCAACGATCATGACCGACTCGGCGAGCGCACCGGACCAGACAAGCGTCGCCGTGACCTGCTTCTCGTCGTTGATGTTCGTGAGACGAATGGTTTCGCGCATCGCGTCAGGCTGGGCATTGATGTGAGCCAGCCGTAGCGCTTCTTGCAGTCCGTTGCCGTTGTTCAACACACCCGTGAGAACGTTGGCTCCCAGCAGAACGGCGACAAGAGCGACGGCTGCAACCAGGGCTGATGCTGGCCCCGAATACCAGCGACTCTTCGCCTTCTGTTGTGCCTTCGAGGTGCGAGCAGTCTGGGCGGCGTTCGAGGCCTTCGTGGTGGGCGACGATGGGGCGAGTGTGGACGGTGCAGCGGCAGCGACCGGGGCCACCGGCGCGGACGAGGCAGCTGTCGGCGCTTCCGAGCTCGCCGGTGCTGTGGCAGCGTCAGCCGGCAACTGCGGAGTCGTGGCGATCATCGACATGATGCTCGCTTTGAGCGATGCCGGTGGTTCGATGTCACTGGCCAGCAGGTCTGCGGTTGCAGCGAAACTCCGAGCATCTGCTTTCGTCTCGTCTGAAGATGCGAGGTAGCGTTCGAATTCGGCTACTTCGCCGTCGTCGAGAGCGCCGAGAGCGGAAAGCGCAGCGAGTGTGGCTGGTGCGTCGTCGTGAGGCTCGCCGACGGTCAGGTCGTCGTCACGGTTCGTGTCATTCACAGGGCCACCCCCAATTCCTCTCTCAGTTTGATCATTCCATCCCGTATTCGGGTTTTCACAGTCCCAAGCGGGATTCCAAGTCGTTCAGCGACCTCGCTCTGCGAGAGACCGCCGTGGTACGCCAGGCTGATCGCCTGACGCTGGATGTCGCTGAGCGTACGGAGCGCCCGATCGACCCGTTCCGACTCAAGTTTGAGTTCAACATCCTCTGAGACGCTGTCGTATTCCACCTTCCGGTCGCGAATCCCGATGCGCACGTCCCGGTCTCGACCGGCCTGCGACGCACGTACACGGTCAACGGCCCTTCGGTGAGCCATTGTGAGAATCCAACCGCGTGCTCCACCCTTATTCGGAGCGAAGCGCGTAGCGGTTTGCCAAACCTCGAGGAATACTTCCTGAGCGACTTCCTCAGCCTGGGCACGGTCGACCAGAATGCGCTGGATCAAACCGAACACCCGCGGAGCGAGCAGGTCATACAGTTCAGAGAACGCTTCCTGGCTTCCGTCAGCGACAGAGCTGAGCAAGGCGGTCGCGCGATCGTCGTCGGAGACTTCCGTCGTCGCGATCGCTTCAGCTTCTTCTGGCACGTGTCCAAGCCTCTCACATGCACCCATACATGAAAGTGACCGGGCCGCAGAACGCCTCTCGGCGTGAGGCCGCTCAGAGCGGCGAATATTGGAGCCCGGGGTTACTGCGGCCCGGCCGTCCACCAGTCTACCCAAAGGTGAACGAGAAAGCGTCGACACCTGTCCCCACCTTGACATCGAGCGAGCCCGACTCTATAGACCCGGTCTCAACCAGCTGGTACGAGGTCGGGGTGCCGGTGACAGTGATTTCCCGGGTCTTCCCGTTCACTGTGAGCGTGACTGTGCCCTCCCCCGCGAGCACTATCCGCACTTCACTCGCCGTGTAGTTCAGGCGAGCGGATGCTTCGGTGCCGGTCGGCGTGATGCTTTGCGTTCCGATATCCCACCCTCCCGACAGCGCGAATGAGTTTGCGGGAAGTTGTTTGGGAAGCCGGAAGTCCGCCTGTCCCTTCGTGTATTTTTCGGCGCCGACGAAGTTGACCTCTTTCGTGGAACCGAGGTAGGTCTCCCGAGTCGTCGCACCGCTCTCGGGGGTGTCGTCCGCGACGTCCGTTGCTGCCGGCAGCGTGGCATCCGGATTCGCATCTTTCAGAAGTGCGCGGATGTGCTTCTCTGTGGTGTCGTATCCACCCTCACCAAGCTTGATGTGGCGCACAGTGCCGTCGGCGTCGATGAGGTAGGAGGCCGGCCAGTAGCGGTTGCGGTAATTGGTCCAGGTGGAGAGGCTGTTGTCGATTGCCACCGGGTAATCAATACCGAAGTTCTCCGCTCCGGCTTTGACGTTGTTGACCTCCTTTTCAAAGGCGTACTCGGGTGCATGTACACCGATCACTTCGAGGCCGGCGTCTTCATAGGCGTCGTACCAGGCGGTGACGTGCGGGAGTGAGCGCTGGCAGTTGATGCAGGAGTAAGCCCAGAAATCGATCAGGACGACTTTGCCTCTCAGCTCGTCGAGAGAGACTGCGGCGTTGTCCTTGGTGTTGAACCACTCGGTGATGCCGGTGATCTCAGGAGCGGTGCCGCAGCTCTCAAGCTCGATTCCGCCGTTCGAGCACTTGTCGAGGTCGCGGTTCTCGTCCGTCACGATGCCGCCGAGGTTGAGGGCCTTTTGTACCTCGTCCGACTCGTTAATCTGGTTCTGAATGGCGCTGGTGTAGTCGGGAACGAGGCGCTGGAGCAGCTGCGGAACGTTGAAGACGAGGCCAATGGCGAGTGCGATCATGACGATGCCGCCGGTGAGCCGAATGGCCGACTGGTGCTTGCGGAACGTTTTGACTCGCTCACCGACGCGGCGTCCGGCCAGCGCGAACACCAGAAGCGGGATGGCGGCGCCGAGAGCGAATGACAGCGTGAGAACGACGGTGTCCACACCGATACGGCCCGTCGACCCAGCGACGGTGATCGCGGCAAGAACGGGTCCGGCACAGGGGACGTAGACAGCGCCAAGGGCGATTCCGAGACCGAATCCTGAGCGGTCGGTTCCGACGTTTCTCTGTGGAATCTTCGAGAACGGCTTCTCCAGGATGTGCTGGAACTGCGGGACGATCAGGCCGATTCCGATGAGCACGAGAACGACGATGCCAGCCCAGCGCAGGAAGTCCTGCGGCAGGTTGAGCAGGGCGAGCAGCAGGGATCCGAGCAGCGTGAAGAGGCTGAAGCTGACGACAAGCCCGGCAATCACCAGATAGGGCCGCAGGGACTGGCCGCGGGCCAGAACTTTGCCCTTCTCGTCGGTGTCTCGAGCCCCCTGAACACCCCCGGAAAGAAAGATGACGGGCAGAACGGGAAGGATGCAGGGCGAAATACCCGTGATCAATCCGCCGAGCAAGCCGATGAGAGCGAGCGTGAACATGGAGCCTCCGTAAATGGTTGAAGGCTGTTCGGAGCGATGAGCGAAAGGGATGGGAAAGTGCTCGGAATCCGGAGCCGAAAAGTTTTTTGAGAAAGTTCCAAACCATTTCGCACCCCGCTCCGAAGAGCTTTTCACAGCCGCACAGCACGTGGCATTGGGGGTCGGGTCACCGGCCACAACTGAAGGAGAACCAGCTCATGAAAACCAAGCGCAACACACTTGCAGCACTGTCGCTTCTGGCAGTCACGGCCTTCGGCCTCACTGCTTGTTCCTCGACCATGGAGCAGAATCCTGCCTCGGGTTCCGGGTCGAACAAGTCCTCAGAGTCTTCGTCACCGTCCATGGAGGAAATGGACCCGGCAGCTGACCTCGTCGGCGCTGGCTGCGCAGGCTACGCCGAAATGGTTCCGGACGGAGCCGGTTCGGTCGTCGGCATGAGCCAGGACCCTGTCGCGGTCGCCGCGTCGAACAACCCACTGCTCACCACGCTGACCGCTGCGGTCTCCGGTCAGCTGAACCCGGACGTCAACCTCGTAGACACGCTGAACGGCGATGAGTTCACGGTCTTTGCACCGGTTGACGACGCGTTCGCGAAGATCGACGCTGCCACGATCGAGACGCTTAAGACTGATTCAGCTCTGCTCACCTCGATCCTGACTTACCACGTCGTCCCAGGCCAGGTTGCTCCTGACGCAATCCCCGGAATGCACGAGACCGTGCAGGGCGGAACGGTTGAGGTCACTGGCGAGGGCGATGACCTCATGGTCAACGGCGCTTCGGTGATCTGCGGTGGCGTTCAGACAGCTAACGCGACCGTGTACCTGGTCGACACGGTACTGATGCCGCCTGCTGAGTAAGCAGTAAATCTCGCCGGTTTCTGAACCGCGATTTCACGAAAGACCCGCCGCTTCCCGATAGCGGCGGGTCTTTCTCGGTAACTCCGGCGTCATGCACTGTTCGATGCACCACTCCGCGGGGCAACCCTCGTCAGTCGAGCGATTCCTGACGCCACAACCGGGCGCAGCCGGTGAGGTCGTGGGCGAGCGTTGAGAGTCGAAGAGCTCGCGTGGTGAGGTCGAGTGACCTGACCGGCTCGGCGGCGTCTGCATCGTCCGCGACGCTGGCAGCGCCTGACGCCGAGACCCGACAGAATGCAGCCGCCCGTTCCAGAGCAACAGCAAAGTCACCCTCGAAAAGCCCGCGGAGAATCTGGTCGGCGAGCGTGACGATCTCGTTAGGTCCGGCCGGGATGGGTGCGCCAGCGACGACGGGGTCGATGGTGTGCATCACTTCGGTGCCCCGGGTGAACAGGTAGCTGGCCGAGTGCGGATCTTCCTTGATCATCAGTTGAAGTAGATAGATGCGCCAGAGTGCGCCTGGCAGGCTTCGCGGAGTCGCCCGCGACCACAGCTCAGCAATGGCGTCGATGCCGTGTTCCTCTGTATAGGCCACGAGCCTGTCTATGACGCCGGGGTCTGGGTCGTTGCGAACCCTCGCAAGAAGGGCCAGAGCCGTCTCGTGGGCGATCCGGCTCGTTTCGGCTGGATCGATGCCGCCCTGGAACGATTCGAAGACGCGCCCGGGAAACTTCGTTGGCTTGTGGAAATCTTCTGCCATCTGAATCCGCCTCTCTAATCGCCAGGGTTAACGGTACTCGCCGCTCTGTGAGCGTAAGTGGTCAAATCACTCAGCGGGAACCGGTAGATTAAAAGGGTTGGGGCCTCTAGCTCAGTTGGTAGAGCATCGGACTTTTAATCCGCGGGTCGCCGGTTCGAGCCCGGCGGGGCCCACCCTCCGCAGCCATCGTTCGCGATAAGCGCTCTTCGGGTTCAGTTCTCGAGAGTGGTGTTCCGGCTGAATTCGTGCGCAGCTCGTCCTGAAAGGTATC
This sequence comes from Mycetocola zhadangensis, assembly GCF_003668565.1. GTDB lineage: Bacteria > Actinomycetota > Actinomycetes > Actinomycetales > Microbacteriaceae > Mycetocola_A > Mycetocola_A zhadangensis. The sequence continues at coordinate 223,524 of NZ_RCWJ01000001.1, read as the reverse complement.
GAGCACCTTGCGGGAGCGATCGGCCGCCGGGTCACCGATCTTGTGAATCTGGACCGATTCGTGGGAATGGTTCGATTGAGAACACAAACTCAAGCGGCACATCGAAAAACCTCGCGATTCTGAGCGCCAGGTGCAGGCTCGGGTTGTACTCGCCTCGTTCCAGATAGCCGACCGTCTGGTAGTGAACCCCGAGCGCGTCCGCCAATTCTCGGCGAGACACTCGGCGCTCCGCCCGCAGCATGGCGAGCCGGTTATAGACCGCATCGATCTGACCGCCGGGTCCCGTCGGCTCAGACACGTTGGAGGGCCCGCTGTCGACCTTGCTCAACGCTGGCGACGGTCTCACGCCGTGCCATCCGCGACAGCAGCGCCGGCGCCAGAATGAGCCCTGCAACGGCCCACCCGATCAGTACGAGGAACACCAAGCCGAGCCGCCACTCGTCGCCAATCTCGATGACTACGAACTCGTCGGGCAGTAAGGACGAGCGAATTCCCAATCCCATCCAGTAAAGAGGGGATGCTTGCCCGAGAATCTGTACCCATGGAGCCATGGTACTGAGCGGCTGAATGAGGCCAGAAACCCACACAAGGGCGCCGGCAACGACAAGGCCCCATCCGCCAACCGCCCGCGGACTGCGGAAGAGCGATCCGATTACGAAGCCGAACGCAGTTAGCGCCACGATTCCAAGGCTCAGTACGCCGAGCAGAATCAGGACGTCCACCGCTGAGAGAGCGAAGCCCGGCCACAGGATGACAGCAGCGAGCAGGATCGTTATGGCCGCGGTCGCCGCGAACTCGAGGAGCGATCGAACTATCAGGCCTGTTGTGTATGCACGCAGTCCGCATGGCAGGGACTTCATTCGCAGCAGGGTACCGTCCTCGCGTTCGGTCGAGAGAACGGTGGCCAATGCGTAGGCCGACGTGAATACCACCTGCACCGCGAGGATGCTCGCCAGAACATAGACGGCCATGGGTGTTGCCACGCCGGGCAGAGGCGTGTCGTCGCGATACAGGTAGACCACCACGATCCCAACCACGATTCCCAGGATCGTGTACGTCACGTCACCAGGATTCCGCAGGGAAATGAGCCATTCACGCCAGCCACGCCTGATCCCGATCTTTGTTGCATTCCATTGCGGGTTCATCGGACCGCCTCCTGTTCGGCAGATTCATGTCGTGCGACCATCGCCAGGTAAGTGTCCTCGAGCGTCTGTTCCTTCACCCGGAGCTCGGACACTGCTCTCCCATGGCGTGCCATGAGATCTCGAACGAAAGCGGTTCCATCGCTCGTGCTGTGTACATGGCGTGTGCCATCGAGAACCCAACTCACCTCGGTGGCCCCCGCGACGGAGCGTGCCAGTTCCTCCGCAGTTCCGGATGCCAGGATGCGGCCGCCGTCGAGGATTGCGATGCGATCGGCGAGTATTTCCGCTTCGGCGAGGTCATGTGTGGTCAGCAGCACGGTCGTCGCGTCAAAATCGACCAGTTGATGGATGAGCTCGTGGAAGTCGCGCCGCGCCTGCGGGTCGAAGCCGGCAGTGGGCTCGTCAAGGAAAAGAACCTTCGGTCTTCCGATGATTCCCATCGCCACGTCCAAACGGCGCCGCTGACCTCCCGACAAGGAGCGGACCTGAGCATTCGCCCTGTCTCGCAGGCCGACCATCTCGATGACGTCGCCTGTTGCGATGCGCCGCGTTTCTGTGGCCGAGTATGCGATGTAAAACTGGCCGATATGGTCGAGCAACTGTCGGACCGTCCATCGAGAGTGATCGCGCCACGACTGTAGGACGACGCCGATTTGGGCTCGCCAGCGGTCGTCGCTCATCGCAGGATCCACATTGAGCACACGCAACGTGCCCTCGTCGCGCTTCCGGAAGCCCTCGAGCAGTTCGATGGTTGTTGTCTTGCCCGCGCCGTTGGGCCCGAGCATCACCACCAGCTCGCCTCGCTCAACTGTCAGGTCGATCCCATTCAGAACGACCCGGTTGCCGTAACTCATTCGCAGGCCTTTGGCCTCGATTACAGCCGACATATCGCCTCCGTAGAACTGATACGGACGATAGTAGGACTGCTACATCCGTGAGCACAAGTGTTAGAGCGAAATACGGATGAGCCCAGATACGCCGGATCCATCGGGCTGGGTCATCGCCTTCCCACTCGGGTCTGAACGACGAGCAATCTGAAAAGCAGTCGCTGGGCGACTTCTGCCGATGACTCGGACGCTGAACGTTGTGAAGCGTGGCGCTCGAAGGGTGTGCCAGGTGCTGTGTCAGCATGAATCGAGTTTCGCAGCGAGGTAACATCGGCGATCGACACAGGTCCGCCCTGCAACTCATCGTGGATGAGCCGGGGCGTCTACGGTCCGTCCGTCGTCGTTCGTTCGGGACGACAGCGACTGGTTCTCTCAACGAAACCCACGACGTGAGCCCGTTGCCGCACGCCGTCCGATTTCGGTTTCTGCGGGCTGGACGCCCCCTGTAGGACGCTACCCCGCGGCACCAGGGCGGACACGTGCGACGCTTCTGTCTAGTCAGACCATTCCGGCGCGACAAAAGAGCGCCGATCTACGGCGCTCTCCGGTGTGGGTTGTCTCAGCGCTTGGCGAGAACGTGCGCTGGGATGGCGACAGCGAGCGAAACGGCGATGATACCGACGAAGAAAATGATGGCCTGGAAGCTCGTCACCGTGAACGCGAGACCGAAGAGGTAAATGCCGACGATGAACAGCACGAGTGAGAACGCGAAAGCCATGTGCTCAGTCTAGCCAAGTTCCCTCCCGACTCGGGCACCTTCCCGGCCGTCGTAGCTTTCGGCTACGAGTGACTCAATCTGCCTACGCACGAGTTGCAGGCCAGGGTTCGCCGTGGTCGACCGGCGCCAGGCAAGTTCCACCTGTCGGTAAGGGATTGGATCCACGACCGGAACTGCAACGACTGACGACGGCAGCAAGTCCCGTCCGAGCCTAGGCAGGAGCGCGATAGCCGCCTGATGTTCGACGACGGCGACGTGGGTGGAGAAGTCGCCGTCGTAGTACGCGATCCTCGCACGGTGCCCTGCCCCGGCGAATAATTGCGTGAGCCCTTCGTGGCAAATTGTGCCGACGGGCGTGCTCACCCAGGTCTCACCTGCGAGGTCGGCCGGGCTGATCTCCTTCCGGGAGGCGAGCGGGTGATCCCGATGCACGAGAACATCGACCCGATCCTCGCAGAGCGCCGTTGAGGTGAGCGACGCAGGGACGTCGAGTGAGACGGTACTCCAGTTATGAACAACAGCAAGTTCGGCACCGCCCCGCTCGACAAGCGCCAGGCTGTCCCACGGGTCGAGCTCGATCAGCGTGAGGGTGAGATCCGGCGCGACCTTGCCAAGTCGAGCGAGAAGCGGTGCGATGAGCCCCCGGTTCGCCGTCGAGAAGGAGGCGATGCGCAGGGTCCCATGAATTGGCGCATCCGGAAGCTGGGCCAGACTCTCGAGCTCTTCAAGGTTTCCGAGGAGCGCCACTCCTTTCTCAGCGAGCAGTCGCCCGTGTTCAGTGAGGAGAACACGTCGTCCGACCCGCTCAAGAAGTTTTGCATTGATCTGACGCTCCAGCCGTTTCACCTGTTGCGAGACAGCAGACGGTGTGAAACCGAGCGATTCTGATGCCGCGATAACTGTGCCGTGGTCGCGCACGGCGATGAGTGCGCGGAGATTGTCGAGATCGATCATAAACGGATGCTACGTGATTGCGCGAAGAAAGCATCGCTTGTCCTACATGATGGCCACCGCCACGATGGAAGACGTGACCCTCAAACACAGCGCGCTCGCGCTCCTCGTTGCCCTGCTCTGGGGACTAAACTTCGTCGTCATCGATGAAGGTCTTGACGGGGTGCCACCCCTGTTATTCGTCGCCCTCCGATTCATTCTGGTCGCGGTCCCCGCCATTTTCTTTGTGAAGCCGCCGCAAATCGGCTGGCGCAACGTCGTGGCCATTGGCTTCTTTATGAGTTTCGGGCAGTTTGCTCTGCTGTACCTGGCGCTTCACCTCGGTATGCCAGCCGGACTCGCCTCCCTCGTTCTTCAGACCCAGGTGATCCTCACGGTCATGGTCGCCGCTGGACTCCTAGGCGAGCGGCCCAGCGGCAGGCAGCTGATCGGCGTGATCGTCGGCACGCTGGGGCTCGGTGTTGTCATCGTCGGACACAGCATTGTCGCTCCGTGGGTTCCATTGGTCATCACAGTGGGTGCCGCCCTGTCCTGGGCGATCGGCAATGTCCTCAGTCGACGCGCGAAGGCCGCGTCCGGGCTATCTCTCGTGGTGTGGTCCGCGCTCGTTGTCCCGCTCCCGAGCGCCGCGCTGGCGGTTCTTCTCGACGGCCCTGATGTCGTCTGGCTCGCACTGACGCACCTGTCGGGATTCGCTATCCTAAGCACCCTCTACACAGCGGTCGCAGCGTCGTTGATCGGGTACGGAATCTGGAACTCGCTGATGGCGCGGTACCCAACAAGCGCTGTCGTTCCGTTCACCCTTCTCGTCCCTGTCATCGGAATCGCAGCGGCGTGGCTGGTACAGGGAGAAGTCCCGACCGTGACCGAAATCCTCGGCGGCGCCGTGATGCTCACCGGGCTGGCGACCGCCGTGATCAGTACGGGAAACCGGCGCCGGTTATTGGAAGTCCCGCGATCGGGTGCGGGCGCTGAGCCTCAACGGCTCGATCCGGTCGGCGACAAGGTTGACGATTCCCTCCGGTGATCGTTCGAGGATGCCACGCACAATCATCGCTGGCGCCTCACGTGCCGCACGCCGGTAGCGACCCCAGACGCCGACACTGCAGATCACGTTGACGAGTCCGGTTTCGTCTTCGAGGTTCACAAAGGTGATGCCGCTTGCCGTCGCAGGACGTTGCCGATGGGTGACAACACCTCCCGCCTCGACTCGACGACCCGATTCAGCCGTCCTGAGCTGGGCCGCACTCAGCACCCCGCGCTCGGCAAGCTCAGAGCGGACATGGCGAATCGGGTGGTCGTCCGGTGTGACCCCGGTCGACCAAAGGTCGTTGATGACCTGCTCTTCGTCGGTCAGCATGGCGAAAAGGGGTGGCTGCACGGCGATGTGGCTTCCGTCCAGCTGATCGGGGCGTTCCTGGGACGCCTGGGCGGCATCCCACAGCGCCCCACGTCGTGACAGTCCCATGCTGTCGAACGCGCCGGCTGCCGAAAGCGCCTCGAGCTGACCCGAGTTGAGTCCCACCCGACGGGCGAGGTCACGCATGTCGCGGAACGGTCCCCCGCTCTCGCGCTCCGCAACTATCTGCTTCGCCTTGCGTTTACCGATCGAGGCAACCTCGGCGAGCCCCAATCGCACGGCATACGCGCCGTCACGACGGTGATCGTCCGAATCGAACGGTGCGTCACGATCGAAAGGCTGCACAGCCGGTTGCTCACGCTCGATGCACGCGTCGTTTCCGGTCGTGTGTATTCCGGCGGCGACGCCGTCGAGCGGTTCGAGCCCCGCTTCGACACCGGAAAGCTGGATATCAGGCCGAAGCGTCTCGACCCCGTGCCTCCGAGCATCCGCCACCAAAGACTGCGGTGAATAAAACCCCATCGGCTGGGCACGGAGCAGAGCGGCCAGGAACGCTGCCGGATAGTGCAGGCGCATCCACGCGCTCGCGTAGACGAGCAGGCCGAAACTGATCGAGTGGCTCTCGGCAAAGCCGAAGTTCGCGAAGGCCTGAATCTTTGCGTAGATCGTGTCTGCGTCTTCCCCGGTGATGTTGTTTTCCGCCATTCCTGCGTACAGCTTCCCCTTGAGCGAGCCAATCTTTTCCTGGCCACGTTTGGACCCCATTGCCCGGCGAAGCAGGTCGGCGTCTTCACCGGTGCAGCCTCCGACGACCATAGCCATCTGCATCAGCTGCTCCTGAAACAGCGGAACGCCGAGGGTGCGTTCGAGCACCGGCTCCAGGTCGGGGTGGAGGTAGGTGACAGGCTCTTCACCCGTTCGTCTCCGGATGTAGGGGTGCACAGCGCCACCCTGGATCGGGCCTGGCCGCACCATGGCGATCTGAACCACCAGGTCGTAAAAGCATCTCGGTTTGAGCCGCGGCAGCATGCCCATCTGTGCCCGGCTCTCCACCTGGAACACACCGACGCTGTCTGCGCGGCAGAGTTGGTCGTAGACGCCCTGCTCTTCCTTCGGCATCGACTGCAGATCCCACCGTTCACCGCAGTGCTCGTCGGCGATGTCGAAGGAGTACTGCAGGGCGGCGAGCATGCCGAGACCGAGCAGGTCGAACTTGACGAGTCCCATCCAGGCGCAGTCGTCTTTGTCCCACTGCAGCACGGTCCGGCCGCCCATCCGTCCGTGTTCGATCGGGCACACTTCTCCGACAGGCCGATCGGTGAGCACCATTCCACCGGAGTGGATGCCGAGGTGCCGCGGAAATTTGAGCACTTGCTGTGCAAGGTCGATGACCGGCTCTGGGATGTCGTGGTCGTCGTCTGAGTTCAGCGTTCCCCAACGTTCCACCTGTTTCGACCAAGCGTCCTGTTGTCCCGGGCTGTGTCCGAGCGCTTTGGCCATGTCTCGAACCGCGAACTTCGGCCGGTAGGTGATGACGTTCGCGACCTGGGCAGCGTTGAACCTGCCGTACTTCTCGTAGACGTGCTGGATCACTTCTTCACGCCGGTCGGAGTCGAAGTCGACATCGATGTCGGGTTCTTCCTCGCGCATGCTCGACAGAAACCGCTCGAACGGCAGCCCGTACATGATCGAATCGACGGCCGTGATGTCGAGCAGGTAACAGACCGCCGAGTTCGCGGCGGATCCCCGGCCCTGGCACAGGATGCCGCGACTGCGAGCGAACTGCACGATCTCGTGGACGATGAGGAAGTAGCCAGGAAAGTCCTTTTGCTCGATGACGTCGAGTTCACGGGCGATGCGATCGGTCACAGACGCGTCGGCGTTCGGGTAGCGGCGAGCGGCACCTTCCCAGGCCAGCTGGCGCAGCCAGCTCATCGGAGTGTGACCCTCAGGCACTTCCTGAAGCGGAAGCCCGGGCTTAACACTGCGCAGCCGAAACGCGAGCTCATCGGCAATCTCAACGGTGCGTGATACGGCACCCGGGTACCGTGCGAACCGTCGGGCCATCTCCGCTCCGCTTCGAAGATGGGCAGATCCGGATGCCGGTAGCCAGCCATCCAGATCGTCGAGGCTTCGACGCGCACGCACGGCGGCGAGCGCCGAAGCGAGCGGGTGCTGCGCAGGGGTGGCATAGTGCGCTGACATGGTTGCAACCACTCGAAGGTCGAGTTCAGCGGCGAGCGCAGCAAGGGTGTCGTTGTGCGCTGTGTCGAGTGGGTTGCCATGGTCAAAAAGTTCGACGACGACGTTGCGAGCACCGAACAGGCGGACCAGTTCACTGAGTTCGCGACGGGCGCCCGCTTCGCCCTCGGAAACGAGGGCCTGTCGAACGGCGCCCTTGCGGCATCCGCTCAGAATTAGCCAGGTTTCGTTCGCGGCCGACGCGAGGTCCTTAATGTTGTAACTCGGTTTGCCCTTCTCCGCTCCGGCAGCGAGCTGCGCCCTGGTGATCGCGCCGGCCAGCCGGTGATAGCCCTCCTCCTTACGGGCGAGCACCAGAAGGTGGGTGCCCTCGGGGTCTGGTTCGCCGTTTTGTGGTTTGCTCAGGCCGAGCGAGAGCTCAGCACCGAAGATGGTCTGGAGTTGCGGATGCGCCTCGGCAGCTTCGGCCAGGTGAACGATGCCGTAGAGACCGTCGTGGTCGGTGAGGGCGAGTCCGGTGAGTCCGAGCCGCACGGCTTCCTCCACCAGTTGCTCTGGTGAGGAGGCACCGTCGAGGAAGCTGAAGTTGGAGTGCGCGTGCAACTCGGCGTACGGGACAACCGTGTCGACGGGCGGCGCTTCGACGGGAGTCGGAACGTACGGCGAGCGCTTGCGTGACCAGGCCGGACTGTCACCTCCGTCGGCACCCGCCGGTTGTTGCTCCGGTCGGGACAGGTCGGTCAGGGTGCGCTCGAACTCAGACCAGGAAACCGGGGGGTTATGCCAGCCCATGTGCGCCGCCCTCCTTCCGTTGTTCGTCCCTCATTCGTTCAGTCATAACGAGCCTCCGCCCACCAGCCCGAGTCGTCGAGCACGAGCAGCCATGCAGCCCCGCTGTCGTCGACGAGCTGGAAACGGTGAAGTCGCGTGCCACCGGCGTCCCACCAGCGTTCGGTGACCGGCCACGGCCCGGCCCAGGCGCTGACCGGGACCGTTGCCTTCCCAGGGGCGGCAAATTCAACGGGCGCGTCGGTGAGTTCGCCGCGGTCGTCAACGAGAACATCACGACCGTGCGCAGCAAGCACGGTGACAGACTGCCTTTCGGGGAAAACCGTCGCTGGCGGCGGGCCAGGCAGCTTGCCCGGCCAGGGCAGTGCTGATGAGGCCTGGACAGCAGCCTCTCCCCCGGGCGGCAGGTCTCCCCACGGAACGAGGACTCGACGTTCGGACGGCTGCCTGCCACCAGCGATGCGAGCGGTGAGCACGCCTGCGTGCCCGACCATGCCCTGCACACGGGACAGACCGGAGTGGATGCGCTCATCTGTTGCACCGCCGTAGAGCCCGGCTTCGTGGTTTCCGGCCGGGTCAACGCTTTCGGGTTCGACGCGGAGGGAGGAAATGGCGCTGCTCAGGCCACTTTCGGCCTGACCGGCACCCTGCAATTGCCAGCGCACGCGGTCGAGCACGTCGCCGGCGGTAAACCAGCGTGGGTGCAACCAGGTGCGTGACCGGGAGTCTCCGCTCTCTGTTTTCACCTCAATGCGAATGGCCGTCGCGACCAGGGAGGAAGACTGCAGCCGCGCAACGAACTCATCGGCGGCGGTGCGGAACGCAAACGCCACCTGGTCGACACGGTCGAGCGGCGGTTCGAATTCGAGAGCGCTGGAGTGATCAGCCGGAGGCACTCGTGCGTCGACGTCACTCGGGTCGAATCCGGAGGCGAGCCGATGCGCGAGCACACCGTCCGGGCCGAAGCGATCACGCACCTGCAGGAGGTCGAGCGCGGCGAACTCACCGAGGGTACGAATGCCGAGCCGCTGCAGCAGGACGGCCAGTTCGGGTCGATTCAGAAGATCGACGCCAAACGGGGCAAGGAACTCAGGTGAGCTTTCTGCGGGAACTATGCGAATGGCATCCGCTTCTCGAACCGACTGGAGCTTCGCTGCTTGTTCTGCAGCAAACGGGCCGTCGGCGATACCCACTCGGGCATCGCGAACGCCCACTCCGGCCAGGGTGTCGAGCAGTGCCTGGGCTGCCTGCCGTTCACCGCCGTAATACCGGCTCGGGCCGCGTGCTCGCATGACACAGGTACCCGGTCGCGAGAGTTGAACCCCTGGGACGATTTCTTCGACGGCGGCAATCACCGGCTCGAATGCCCGGTGATCGAGCACCGGGTCGTAAGGCAGGGCAATCAGGTCGGTGCAGCGCGACTGCGCCTCGCGCACGCGAAGTCCGCGGCGAACACCGTCTCGTCGAGCCGTCGGCGAGCAGGCAAACACCTCGCCTCGTTCGATCAGGGCGAGCGGGGTATCGATGCCGAAGTTCTGTTCGATTGCGACAGCGTTCGTCGGCCAGTCGGGGCACCAGAGCAGGAGGGTGCGGACGGGACCGGTGGTCATGATGCTGCCGCCTCGTCGTGTCGCGTGGGGTGCACGGTCGGCACCCCGGCAAGACCGGCAGAACGGATGGCCTGCTCAGAATCGGGCAGCCACATTTGTTTGCGTCGCGGCTTTCCCGAGAGCGTGCGACCGGTCACAGCGACGGTCACCCGACGCGCGGCCAGGTAGCCGTGGCCGTCACCGAGACCCATCCAACGGTCGTCTGTCACTCGCAGCGTTGCCTCGCTCTGCGGCCAGTCGCCGAGCGTGACGAGCGTTGAGCCGCGCTGGCGCAATCGTGAACTCAGGCGTGACACTTCTGCGGGAGAGACGGATGCCGGTGGCCGCGTCAGCACAACGGTTACGACGTCTGCCAATGCGGCGGTGACCTGCAACCACTGATCACCCGGTTCAGGAACGAGAACCAGTCGGTCAAGATCAATGCCTGCCGCCGCAGCCGCTTCGACACCGAGCGATGGCACACCGACGACGCCGCACCATGCTCCAGCTGCACTTGGACCGGCGAGGAGCGCGAGGGCGAGAGTTGTCGACTCGAGTACTGCGTATGCCGTGCCAGCGCGAAGCACTCCACCAGGCAGGAGTTCGGCAACACCGGGCGATGTCGGTAGTCCGTGTGAATCTATCCGAGTGGTTTGCATTCCTCGGATGCGGGCCTGCAGTTCAGCAACCTGGCTCGCCACAGCAGCCGAACCAGCGGCAAATGCCGGAGGTCGGGAGGGTGCGATAGCCAGGGACATGGGTTAATAGTCGAACACATCTTCGATAAAGTCAATCGGGAGAAGCACCCCGGGAGAGTCGGAAATTCTTAGCTCGCACCGCACGCATTGCGTCACAAATGTGCACGAATATGGTTCGCTCAGCACGCCGCAAGCAAAAGGACGTCAAGCCCCTGAGAGTGTCACGGCCACCTAGTGTTAACGGATGATGACGACTCATGATCTCCGGTTGAGCATTAGCGAGTGCTCGCTCCAGCTCGATCGCCCGATCACCGTCGGCATCTCGGGATACTGCGGTTCGGGCAAGTCGACGATTACTCGGCAGCTCCTCAACGATCTGCCCGGCAGCATCCGCATGCGGGGCGACGACTTTCTCGATCCGGCCCGATCGCATGTCCGCTCCAACGACTGGGACGGTGTCGATCGCGAGCGACTCGCCCGCGATGTCCTCAAACCCTTCAGATCCTCGCAGGCGACGCAGTTTCGCCGATATGACTGGGCTCGCCGCGAACTCGGCGATCTTGAGCCGCTCCCTCAGGCCAACGTGCTGGTCGTTGATGCAATTGGACTGTTTCACCCGGACACCCTGCCCGCTCTCGACCTCACGGTGTGGGTCGATGTTGAGTTGGACATCGCGGCCGAGCGCGGTAAACGTCGAGATCGGTCCCTCGGCAGGAATCACGACTCGCTCTGGGACGATGTGTGGATTCCCAACGAGCGCGCGTTTGATAAGTACTACCGGCCCAGATCAGAGGCCCGGTTCTTTGTCACGCCCGAGCTCCCAGAACTGTCCCTGTCATACTGAACGGCGATCCCCACCCGACGGAGTTTTGCGAAACGAGAACCATGCCCGACCCGACGAACGACAGCCCCGGCACGACGGCCGTCGACCTCGCACGGGTCGTGTGGACCGATGAAGACACTCCCCGATCCGATGTGTGGCGCTCAGAAAGCGGTTGGCCCGCGCCGACATCGGTGGTGACCGGTGACGAGTCGATGACCGCCGAGACAGCACTGCGCCTGGCGTCCGAGAGAACGGCCATCATGTGGACCGGCGACTTCCACAACGCGAAACAACTCCTTGCCGCCATGGGCAAACGCCTGGGCCCGTCTGCGCGGCCGAGAAACGACGACATCACCGCTGCGTTTGCTCGCTCCCGGAACGAAGCGCTGCGCCGGTCGACTTTCCTCGGGATGCTGCTGGTGCCGATTTCGGCGGACGGCACTATCCCGTTGCGCCGCTCCCCGAACGTCCGGCTCGCGACCGCACATGCCTGGGGTACGTCCGCCGAAGCATCCGTCGTTTCCCTCCGTGAACTGCTCGGCATCATCGGCGCAGAGGAATGGCGTGCCCGCGGGGTCGACGTTCCAGCGCTCGGGGCGAAGATCCACCCGCACTACGGTGTGTTTTCGCCGGTCCGCGGCGAGTACCTCGATCTGGTGGCGACCGCTCCGCTTCCGGCTGGCGCCGACACCGCCTTCGATATCGGGACAGGGACCGGCGTTCTGTCCGCGCTTCTCGCCCACCGTGGCATCCGTTCGATTGTTGCCACCGACCAGGATCCGCGCGCTCTGGCCTGCGCGACGGAGAACCTGGATCGACTCGGCTTCGCGGGCGCCGTGACCGTCGAGCGAACCGACCTGTTTCCGGACGGGCGCGCCGACATTGTCGTTTGCAACCCGCCGTGGATTCCGGCCACCCCAAAGGTCGCAACGGATTACGCCGTCTATGACGAGGGCGGGCGGATGCTCGCGGGGTTCTTGTCCGGTCTCGCCGACCACCTGGCACCGGGTGGCGAGGGATGGCTAGTAATATCGGACATCGCCGAACGACTCGGCCTGCGCTCACGCGGAGAGCTCCTCGATGCCATCGACGACGCTGGCCTCGTTGTGATTGCGCGGATGGACACTCGGCCGACGCACTCTCGGGCCACGGACACGAGGGACCCGCTGCACGCGGCCCGCGCGGCCGAGGTCACCTCACTCTGGCGGCTTGGAGCGGCCAGCTAGGTCGCGCGAGACCCGGCTCGGTCGGAAACGGTCGACCCAATGCTTGCTCGGTCGATGACGGTCGAAGTTTCGCGAAAAGTCCAGCCATCTTCGACCGAGCAACGAAGCGCGTCGAACGCGACGAGGTAAGGCGCAACGTGCGAACGCGACGAGGTAAAAGGCGGCAACGTGCGAACGCGACGAGGCAAAACCGGAACGGTCGACCGCGCGCGAGCTAGACCGGCGCGAATCCGTCGGCGCGCACACCCCAGCTTGCTTCCCAGGTTTCACCCGGCTTGAGCCAGCGCAGATCCTGACCCGAGTTGAAGGCATCGGCGGGCGCCGTCATCGGTTCGATGGCAACGACCTTGGACTGGCCGGGGTAGACCTCGTTCGTGAACACCTGCCAGTACCGAAAATTCTCGTCACCCCACACCGTGACCGAGCGACCATCCGGCGCGGTCACGAAGTGCTCCGACACGCCGTCGACGATCCGGGCACCACTGAAACCAGCGTCGATGTCGAGGTCGCCGAGGCGAACGCCCTTCCGCAGGTCAAAGGGGGTCTGCTCGATCGGGGTCTTCTCGCCGGTCGGCAGTGACCGATCATCAATCTCGATGCGCGTCGTGACGTGAACCGTGACGGTCAGGTCCTCGGGCTCGACGTCGCCGATGGTGAAGTACGGGTGGGCTCCGATCGCAACCGGCGCGGAGGCATCCGACAGGTTGGTAATCGAGTGGGTGACCTCGACACCGGCATCAACGAGCCGATAGGTGACCGCCGTGTCGAGCAGGAACGGATACCCCGACTGCGGGAAAACGCGGGCCTCAAGCTTGAGCGTCGATTCGGTGCGGGCCGCAACGGAGTACGGGGCGAAACGCAGCAGGCCATGGGACGCGTTGTTCTTCTTGGGCTCGGTGAGAGCGAGCTGTTGCTCCTGCCCGTTCAGCATCCACTTGCCGTCGCGAATCCGGTTCGGCCAGGGCACGAGCACCATTCCGCTGCCGTACGGGCGTTGCACATTCGCGTCGTATGGCGGAACGATGTCGATTCCGTGAACGCTCAGTCGACGGATGCCTGCGGCCACCTGTGTGATCGTGGCCTCGACGATCCCGCCCGATGAGGTTTCCAGGCTCAGGTCGAACTGTTCACCGGTGACTGCGGTCATGCGTTTCACGCTCCTCGTTGTGGTGTGCAGAAAAGCGTAGCGTTCGGCCCGGGAGGCGTCACGCGGTGACCACCTCGACGCCGGCGGCCGCAAGATCGGCCAGCACCGAGGCATCCGCACCGTCACTGGTAATAAGGACGTCCACGGCGCCGATCGGAGCGACAGCGCCGAGGCTGACCTGGCCGAGTTTCGACGCGTCGGCCACAACGACGACGCGGTCCGCTGAAGACACCATCAGTTGCTTGACCTCGGCCTCGGGCAGGTTGACGTTGGTCACACCGGCGACCGGGTCGACACCGTTGCAGCCGATGAACGCGATGTCGGCGTGCACCTGGTCGAGAACGGTTCGGGCGAGCGGGTGCACGAGGGAGTGCTGGAGCGGCCGAAGCGCTCCCCCGGTAACGATGACCGTGAACCGGGGAATCTGCGCTTCGAGCTCGAGCGCGATGTTGAGCCCGTTGGTGATGATGACGAGGTCCTCGAGGTCCTCGCGGGCGGCGAGCGCCTGGGCGACGGCGAGCGCGGTCGTACCAACGTCGAGAAGAATGCTCTGTCCGCTGCTGACGAGGACGGCGGCGTTGGTGCCGATATTTCGCTTCGCGAGAGCGGATGCCTCGAGCGATTTTTCGAAACTGGCTTCGCGAACGCGCTGGCCGCGTGGCACAGCGCCTCCGTGCACCCGGCGGATCGCGTGGCCGTCATCAAGGGCGGCGAGGTCACTGCGGACGGTGACTTCGCTGACACCGAACGTCTCGCTCAGGTCGGAGACTCGGAGGAATCCGCGGGACGCGATGAGGTCGGCCATTCGTTCGCGCCGTACAACGGCCGGAACGGTGTCACCCTTTGCGCCGCTGCCCGCACTCGAATCACCCATGCGCTCATCTTCAGTTAGTTTCGTTTTCTTGTCAATACATCAAGCGAAGCCTAGAATTACTTGCACTTGTGAAAGTCGGGCATGCGGAAGGCACACCTATGAACTCCATCACCTCGCAGTCCCACGTCCTCGCGGACGGGCGCGAAATCATCTACTTCGACGACGCTGACTCGACGCTCGGGCCCGAGCGGTCGGCGGATGCGCGGGACCTGCCCGACCGACCGGCAACGGCAAGCATGCGCCAGGACCCGCTCACCGGGGAGTGGATCTCGATCGCGGCCGCACGCCAGAGCCGGGTTTTCCTGCCGCCGGCTCACCTCGACCCGCTCGCGCCTCAGACGGAGACCAACCCGTCAGAGGTGCCGAGCAACTATGACGTCGCCGTCTTCGAAAACCGGTCGCCGTCGTTCGGCCCGCTGCTTGAAGACGAGAACGCTCCGCGTGGGCTCGACGACCTGACCGAGATCGGTATCGGACGCACCCGCACCTCTGTCGGGCGGTGTGAGGTCGTCTGCTTCAGCCCCGAGCACGAGGGATCCTTCGGATCGCTCACCCGCTCGCGTGCGCGCACAGTGATTGAAGCGTGGGCATCACGCACGGCGGCGCTCAGTGCGATGCCCGGCATCGAGCAGGTGTTCCCGTTTGAGAACAGGGGAATCGAGATCGGTGTGACACTGCGTCACCCGCACGGACAGATCTACTCGTACCCATACGTGACCCCGCGCACGCAGCGGCTGATGGCATCCGTCGAGAATTACGGTCCGAACCTGTTCGCTGACATTCTCGCAAGCGAACAGGCCGGTGACCGTGTCGTTCTTCAGGGTGAGCATTGGACGGCGTTCGTGCCATTCGCGGCGCGCTGGCCTGTCGAGGTGCACATGCTTCCGCACCGCCACGTGCCGGACTTTGCCGGCACCACCGACGAGGAGCGGGACGAGCTCGCGGTGCTCTACCTGCGCCTGCTGCGCGGAGTCGATCGGCTGTACGACACGCAGACGCCCTACATTGCCGCGTGGCACCAGGCGCCGGTGAACGTCGGGCGCGATGACATCCGCCTGATGTTGCAGCTGACCTCGCCTCGCCGGGCGTCAGACAAGCTCAAGTACCTTGCCGGTTCTGAAGCGGCCATGGGAGCCTGGATCGGCGACATTCCGCCGGAGCAGACAGCACAACGAGTACGTGAGGCGATCGCTCTCGCCGACAAGGAGACCCCCGTATGACGAACATCACCGCGCTGTCCGAACGCGCTCGCACCGGATTTGCCGCACGTTTCGATGGCGCAAGCGCCACCGGTGTCTGGCAGGCGCCCGGCCGGGTGAACCTCATCGGCGAGCACACCGACTACAACGACGGATTCGTTTTCCCGTTCGCGATCGACAGGTCGACAGTGGTGGCGCTTGCCCCGCGCGCCGACCGTACTGTGCGCGTCACCTCGGCGTTCAGCGACGAAATCGTCACGGTCGAGCTCGATGCGATCTCCCCTGACTCCCTGTCCGACTGGTCGGCATACCCGCTTGGGGTCGTTTGGGCGCTCGGTGAATTCGGTGCGAACCTCGCGACAGCCACCGGGTTCGACGCGTTTATCGACTCGGATGTGCCGATCGGCGCTGGCCTGTCGTCATCCGCAGCAATCGAGTGCGCTGTCGCGGTCGCCCTCAACGACATCTGGGCCCTCGAGTTTTCCCGCGAGACCCTGGCCAAGGTGGGCCAGCTCGCCGAGAACAAGGCCGTCGGTGCGCCGACAGGCATCATGGACCAGTCGGCATCGCTCCTCGGCAAGAAGGATGCCGCGGTGTTCCTCGACTGCCGCAGCCTCGACGCCGAAGTGATCGACCTGGGCTTCGAAGCGGCAGGCCTCGTCCTTCTCGTCATGAACACCCGGGTGTCGCACGCGCACGCCACAGGTGGTTACGCAGCTCGCCGTGCCTCCTGCGAGCGCGGGGCCGCCGAAATGGGTGCCTCCTCGCTGCGCGACCTCGACGTCGACGACCTGCCCCGGGCGACCGAGCTGCTCGATGACGAAACGCTGCGCCGGGTGCGGCACATCCTTACCGAGAACCGTCGCGTGCTCGACACAGTGCGCACCCTCCGCCTCGAGGGACCGACGGCGATCGGCGATCTGCTTGTGGCATCGCACGTCTCCATGCGTGACGACTTCGAGATTTCGGTTCCCGAACTCGACCTCGCCGTCGACACGGCCCTGGCTTCCGGCGCAATCGGTGCCCGAATGACCGGTGGCGGCTTCGGTGGAGCGGCGATCGCGCTCGTTCGTTCAGCTGATCTCCAAACGGTGTCGGATGCTGTCACTCGCGCATTCGCGGATGCCGCGTTCACAGAACCCGAACTTTTTACCGTCACTGCAGCTGACGGAGCGAGCCGGGTCGAGTAGGAGTCGTACAAGACAGGCCAGACGGGCCAGACGTTACCGTGTAACGGCTGGCCCGTTTGCCGTTCAACCCTCGGTCGGTTCGACGGCGGTTGGCGTGCCACCCGTGAGGCGCACAAGTTCCTCGAACGACGTTGGGAACACGGTGTTCGGGTGCCCGGCCGCGGCCCACACCTCCGGGTACTGTCCGAGCGCGGTGTCGACGAAGGTTCGCACGGGCTGCGGGTGACCGACAGGGGCGACTCCGCCGATGACCTGCCCGGTTGCCGACCGCACAGTTGCGGCATCAGCCCGTTTCAGTTTTCCTCCCAGCTGCTCGCCGAGCCACGCTGTGTCCACGCGGTGAGCGCCGGAGGTCAGTACGAGAACGGGTTCACCGTCGAGGGTGAAGATGAGCGAGTTCGCGATCGCGCCGACGTCGACACCGAGCGCCTCAGCGGCGTGAACGGCGGTCGGGGTGGCGTCGTCGAACCAGCGAACGTCGCCACCAGCTCCGCCGGCGCGAAGTTTCCCGAGCACTTGGTCGACCGCGGGGTGGCCGGCAGGATTCTCCGTCATGCCCGAGATCCTAGCGAAAGGGTTCGCGGTTTGATCGGTCGCGCTGAGAATCGCTCCGGGCATCGGTCGCGCTGAGATCCGCTCCGGGAGTCGATCGCGCCCAGGGACGTTCGGCCAATCGATTGGGCTCAAAGGGTCGTTCGCGAAATTGAGTCGGCCGATAGGGCTGTTCAGATTCACTCTGAACAGCCCTATCGGACGAATCGCTGCCGAACACACGCCTGGACGCCGACATCGAGAACAAGCCCGTGCGACGATCCGGGCTGAGGCCTGCGCGGCGCTACGGGTTGAGGCGCTCCGCGGTGTCGACGACGTTCGTGAGCAGCTGCACCCGCGTCATCGGCCCGATTCCACCCGGGTTCGGTGAGATCCACGACGCAACATCGGCAGCGGCCGGATCGACATCCCCGACGACACGGCTCTTGCCTGTCTCCGGGTCGGTCTCTCGGCTCACACCAACGTCGAGGACGATGGCGCCGGGCTTCACGGCCGAGGCCTTCACGATTCCGGGAACACCCGCGGCCGCGACGATCACGTCAGCGGTGCGAAGCAGATCGTCAAGACCGACGGTTCCGGTGTGCGTGAGCGTCACTGTCGCGTTGAACTCGCGACGGGTGAGCAGCGGGCCGATGGCGCGACCGACGGTGACACCTCGCCCGACAACAACCACGTGCTTGCCTGCCAGTTCGATACCGTGCCGCTGCATGAGCTCGATCGCGCCGCGCGGGGTGCACGGAAGCGGGGTCGAGATCGGCCGGTTCACATTGAGGACGAGGCGACCGAGGTTCGTCGGGTGCAATCCGTCAGCGTCCTTTTCCGGGTCGACCCGCTCGAGAATCGCGTCGGTGTCCAGGTGGGCGGGCAACGGCAGCTGCACGATGTAACCGGTGCAGGCCGGGTCTGCGTTGAGTTCGTCGAGCACGGCCTCAAGCTCTTCCTGGGTGATCGATTCGGGCAGGTCGCGACGAATCGACTCGATACCGACCTCCGCGCAGTCGCGGTGTTTGCCAGCAACGTACCACTGCGAACCGGGGTCGGATCCGACGAGAACGGTGCCAAGTCCCGGCACGATGCCTCGCTCACGGAGGGCGGTGACGCGCTCCTTGAGCTCAGCCTTGATGGTCGACGAGACGGCCTTGCCGTCGAGGATCTGCGCCGTCATTACTGGGTGAGGCCCGGGTACAGCGGGAACGCCTCGGTCAGCGTCGCGACGCGGGTCCGAAGAGCCTCAATGTCGGCTCCAGGCTGAAGAGCCGTGGCGATGACGTCGGCAACCTCGGTGAACTCGGCGTCGCCGAAGCCACGCGTCGCGAGCGCCGGGGTGCCGATACGCAGGCCGGAGGTGACCATCGGTGGGCGAGGGTCGAACGGTACCGAGTTGCGGTTCACCGTGATTCCGACCTCGTGCAGAGCGTCTTCGGCCTGCTGGCCGTTGATCTCGGAGTTGCGGAGGTCTGCGAGCACGAGGTGAACGTCGGTGCCACCGGTGAGTACGTCGACGCCAGCGGCGCGGGAGTCGTCGGCGGTGAGGCGCTCGGCGAGGATGTGTGCTCCACGGAGGGTGCGTTCCTGGCGGTCCTTGAATTCGGGCTGTGCCGCGAGGAGGAACGCGGTGGCCTTTGCGGCGATGACGTGCATGAGCGGTCCGCCCTGCTGGCCGGGGAAGACGTTCGAGTTGAGCTTCTTGGCGAGCTGCATGTCGCGGCTGAGGATGAAGCCAGAGCGCGGGCCAGCGAGCGTCTTGTGCACGGTCGACGACACGACGTCGGCGAATGGCACCGGTGACGGGTGCAGTCCGGCGGCGACGAGTCCGGCGAAGTGAGCCATGTCGACCCAGAGCTTCGCGCCGACCTCATCCGCGATGGCACGGAAGGCTGCGAAGTCGAGCTGGCGCGGGTACGCAGACCAGCCGGCGATGATGACCTGCGGCTTGTGCTCGAGCGCCTTGTCACGAACGACGTTCATGTCGACCAAGAAGGTCTCGGGGTCCACGCCGTAGGACACGGCGTTGTAAAGCTTGCCGGAGAAGTTGAGCTTCATGCCGTGGGTGAGGTGTCCACCGTGGGCGAGCTCGAGGCCGAGGATCGTGTCACCGGGTGTCGCGATCGCAGAGAGCACTGCGGCGTTGGCGCTCGCACCTGAGTGCGGCTGGACATTGGCGAACTCAGCACCGAACAGGCTCTTGGCACGCTCGATGGCGAGTGACTCGGCGACGTCAACATACTCGCAGCCGCCGTAGTAGCGGCGTCCCGGGTAACCCTCGGCGTACTTATTGGTGAGAACGCTGCCCTGGGACTGCAGAACGGAGACCGGCACGAAGTTCTCGCTCGCGATCATCTCGAGGTAGTTACGCTGGCGGCCGAGCTCGTTGTCGAGGACGGCGGCGATTTCGGGGTCGACCTCAGAGAGAGGCGCATTGAACGTGGAAGACAAACTGGCTCCTTAAGACAGCGGCGGACAGAAGAGGTAATCCGTATCGACCCAGGCGTTCGGCCGAATCCGTGTCAGTCGCTCCCTGATGGTGACCATCCAAGCCCGACCCTCAACCCGCTGATCGAAGTCAGTTGGTTCGAGCCGGAAACCTTTACGCCAGTTGCGACACGGCAATGGTATCAGGGACCCGCCACATCGCTCTCGTCGCCTGTAACCCGCCAGCGACGCTGACCGATGACGCAGCGAGACACGGAAACCGCATCGACGTTGCTGCTGAATGACGCTTCGGGCGAGTAGTGTCGCGAACAAAACACGCTCAAAAGTCCGACGAAACGGAACACATAATGAGACACCCGACGGGCAGCATTCTCCCCCTGCCGACCGAACAGCACGTGCCCGCGGGTGCGCCACCGTTCATCCTGACCAGCGCTTCGCGAATTTACGCGACGGATGCCGTGGCATCCGTTTCAACGTATCTCGCCACCATTTTGCGCAAGTCGACCGGCTTTTCGGTTCCGGTTGTGACCGCTGAGGGCGTGGGTTCAGCCGCCGGCACTGGCAACAACGACCAGAGCGGGCATGACATCACCCTGCTGCTCGATTCCGACGATAAAGCCGAGGTGGGCGACGAAGGCTATGTCCTCGAAACGTCTGCCAACGGCGCGCTGATCACGGCGCCGACGGCGGCAGGGCTGTTTTACGGTGTGCAGTCGCTGCGACAACTGTTCCCTGCCGAGCTGGAGGAGCATTCGGTGCAGTCCAGGGCCTGGGAAGCGATCGCAACGTCGATCGTCGATCGGCCGCGTTTTCGGTACCGCGGTGCGATGCTCGACGTTGCACGGCATTTCTTCGATGCGACAGAGGTGTGCGCGTTCCTTGACGACCTGGCGCTGTTCAAGATCAATGTTCTTCACCTACACCTGACCGACGACCAGGGCTGGCGTCTGGCGATCGAGAGCCGGCCGGAACTGGCGGAGGTCGGCGGTGCTAATGAGGTTGACGGTGGCCCCGGGGGGTTCTACAGCCGGGACGATTTCGCGCGGATTGTGGAGCACGCGGCGGCACGGTTCATCACGATAGTTCCTGAGATCGATGTGCCCGGCCACACCAACGCGGCACTTTCCGCACTGCCGGAGCTGAACCCGAGCGGGAAGGCCGCAGCACCATACACGGGCACCGAGGTCGGTTTCTCGAGCCTTGACACATCGAGCGAGACGACCTGGGCCTTCCTCGACGATGTGATTCGCGAGGTTGCTGAGCAGACGCCGGGGCCGTGGCTGCACTTCGGCGGCGACGAGTCACACGCCACAGACCCTGCGGACTACCGCGAGTTCGTCGCTCGGGCGAGTCGGCTCGTTGCGTCACACGGCAAGATCCCTGTTGCCTGGCACGAGGCAGGGATCAGCACCGACCTGGCCCCTGGCACCGTCGGGCAGTACTGGAGCTTCCTCATCCCGGAGAACGACTCTGCCGAGCGGGCACTCTCGTTCGTTCGGCAGGGCGGGTCGCTCATCCTCTCCCCCGCCGATGTTGCGTACCTCGACATGACCTACGACGAATCGAGCCCGATCGGGCTCTCGTGGGCGGCAGGGTCGACGTCGGTTCAGGAGGCGTACGAGTGGGAACCGACGAACATCCTCCCCGACGCGGCGAGCGCGATACTGGGCATCGAGGCGCCGCTCTGGACCGAGACCGTGCGCTCGAGGGCCGACATCGACTACCTCGTCTTTCCTCGGCTTCTCGCAGTCGCCGAGATTGCCTGGTCCGTGGCGCCGTCGGAATCAACGCGCCGCGCCTGGTCGGACTTCGCTGCCCGGCTCGAGGCATTTGGCCCGCGATTCGACGCACTGGGGATTCGGCCGGGAGGAACTGTCTCCACCTAACGCGTCCACCGGGCGACGACCGGAGCCTTGCAATGAGCCCGAGTCATGATCGATAATGATTGCACGAGCTTTTTCCAATCAATATTGATCACTCAGAACATCGGAGATCCGTGACCAGTCAGACCGCCGGCGCATACATGGCCGAAGAACTCCAAAGCCAACCCGACGTCTGGGCGCGGGCCGTCGATCTTGTCAACGAGCGGAAGCTCCTGCCGGGCGCCGGAGCCAAGGTAGCCGTCGTTGGTTGCGGCACCTCCTGGTTCATGGCCCAGTCGTATGCAGTACTGCGCGAGAAGGCGGGGCTCGGAGTCACTGACGCGTTCGCCGCGTCTGAGGCGTTCGTCGATCGTGACTATGACGCGGTGATCGCCATCACGCGCTCGGGCACGACGTCAGAGGTCCTCGAGTTGCTGTCGACCGTGAAGGGGCGGATCCGCACAATCGGAATCGTCGGAGACACCTCGAGCCCGCTCGTCGACGCCGCGGACGACGTTGTTGCCCTGCCGTTTGCCGACGAGAAGAGCGTCGTGCAGACCCGGTTTGCAACGACGGCGCTGACCTTCCTGCGTGCGTCGACCGGAGCTGACGTTTCCCAGTCGATCGCCGATGCCGAGACCGCACTGGCCGAGGACCTGCCGGAGGAGCTCGTCGCCGCCGAGCAGATCACATACCTGGGGCGCGGCTGGACCGTGGGACTCGCACACGAGGCCGCACTCAAGATGCGCGAGTCATCGCAGGCATGGACAGAGTCCTACCCGGCCATGGAGTACCGACACGGGCCGCTGGCCATCGCAGCACCGGGTCGTGCTGTGTGGCTGTTCGGCGAACTGCCGTCCGGTCTCGATCGAGACGTCGCAGCAACCGGAGCCCACTTCGAGCACTCATCACTCGACCCGATGGCCGACCTGGTTCGGGCACACCGCGTCGCGCTCGAGCGTTCGCTGCGTGCCGGCCTCAACCCTGACCTGCCGCGCAACCTCACCCGTTCGGTCATCCTCGACGCATGATCGCACCTCTCTCGCCGGTCCACCTCGGGCCGGGAGCAGCAGTCCTCGCCTTCGACGTCGGCGGAACAGACACCAAAGCCACGCTCGTCGACACCTCAGGGGCGCTGCTCGACACGGTTCGGGTTCCTACCCCGCTCTCTGTCGACGGAACGGGCGATGCCGTCCTCGCGCAGGTCGAGGCGCTGGCCGCACGCTTTCGTGCGGCGCACCCGACCATCGATATCCGCGCGGCAGGCCTGATAGTTCCTGGCCTCGTCGATGACGAATCCGGGATCGGAGTGTTCTCCGAGAACATCGGCTGGAAGAACGTGCCATTTCGTGACCTCGCCTCCGAGCGGCTCGGCGTTCCGGTGTATTTCACTCACGACGTCCGAGCGGCGGGTGCCGCTGAGTACACCCTCGGCAGCGCCGGGCAGTATTCGAACGTGCTCGTTGTCGTCATCGGCACGGGAATCGCGAGCGCGATCTTCGTCGACGGTCGCCCGTACTCCGCTCACGGATATGCCGGCGAGATCGGCCACGCAGTCGTCGACCCCGGCGGGGTTCTGTGCGCATGCGGCGGCCACGGTTGTCTGGAGGCCATCGGATCTGCTGGCGCCATCAGTCGCCTCTACCGTGCCGGGCTCGGCACTGCTGATCCGGTAGACAACGCAATCGGAGCCCGTGAGGTTCTTGAACGGGCGCAGGCGGGTGACCTTCGAGCGCAGAAAGTCTGGTCAGATGCGACGGATGCCATCGGGCTGGCTCTCGCACAGAGCGTCGCCTTGCTCGCTCCAGAAGCCATAGTGATCGGCGGTGGACTCGCCCAGGCGGGCGACGCACTGTTCGGGCCTGTGGAGAAGCGAATGAACTCCTTTCTCACCTTCCACAGGCGACCTGTGCTTCTTCCGGCCACCGTCGGTGAGAACGCCGGTCTCGTCGGAGCAGCGCTCGGTGCGCGCCGCATCCTGACGGCCGAACCGACGACCGAACCGACGACCGCGTCATGATCGTCACGGTCACCCCGAATCCCGCGATCGACGTCACCGTCACCGTGGATCGTCTGAATCCGGGAGAGACGCACCGGGTCCCCGCGGGCATCCGTCGTGCTGGTGGCAAGGGAATCAATGTTGCTCGTGTCCTGAAAACCATGGGGGCGGATGCTGTCGCGATCGCTCCGGTCGGATCTTCTGATCGCGAGTGGTTCGCTGATGACCTCGGAGCTGTGCCGTCGACTCTCCTCGAGGTTTCGGGACACGTGCGGCAGTCGACAGCGCTGGTGGAGCCGAGTCAAACGACAATCTTCAATGAGACCGGTATTGAGTTGGCGGAATGGGTGTGGCCAGCCCTCCTCGATGCGGTGGGAGCACAGCTCGTCGACGCCGGGTGCCTGGTGATCTCGGGGAGCATTCCGCCGGGCTGTCCGCCGTCGTTGTACGGTCAGCTCGTTGCGCTCGGACGTGCCCGTGGCATCCCGGTGATCGCGGATGCGACGGGGAACGCGCTTCGTTCGGCGGCTGAAGCCGGAGCGACGGTCGTAAAACCCAATGCTCGTGAGCTCGCTGACACGACGGGCAAAGCAGATCCGGTCGCCGGGGCCCGCGAGCTCCAGGCGCTCGGCGCCGGCCTCGTTCTTGTTTCGCTCGGGGAGGACGGCATGATCGCTGTTCCCCGGAATATCGACGAGCCGGTCCTTCACGCGCGGCTCGGCCGCGTGCTCACCGGCAACCCGACGGGTGCTGGGGATGCGGGGGTGGCTGGTGTGGCTTCGCTGATCGACAGGGGCCAGGTGCCGGTTCCTGCGAGCAGCTCCTCTCCCGACCAGACCATCGACATCGACATCGACACCAAGCTCGCCATCGCCGCCGACACCAACACCAAGCTCGGCATCGACGCTAACCCCAACCTCAAGCCCGACTCCGACTCCGACTCCGACTCCGACTCCGACTCCGACTCCGACTCCGACTTCAGTCTCTACCTCACCCTCGACACCAGGGCCATCCTTTTGCGGGCGACGGCCTGGTCGGCTGCAGCGGTCCTCGAGCCACTCGCCGGAAGCATCAATCCGGAGCGGGCGGCCGAGATCGAGGCGGAGCTTTCCACCACGACATTCCCCAGCGATCCGCCTGCACCCGTCCGACCCGTTGAAAGAAGATCATGACCCTCACCGCAACTCGCACGCTCATTGACGAGGCCTATAGCTCGGGGACGGGCATCGGTGCTTTCAACGTCGTCTCGCTCGAGACCGCTGAGGGGCTCGTCTCTGCGAGCGAACGGGCAGGGCTCGGGGTAATCCTGCAGATTTCCGAGAACTGTGCCCGCTATCACGGCTCGCTCGCGCCGCTGGCGAAAGCAGTGCTCGCTATGGCGACATCTGCCGCCACACCGGTGTCTGTGCACCTGGACCACGCGGAGGATGAGGCATTGGCGCTCGAAGCAATCGACCTCGGGTTCAGTTCGGTGATGTACGACGGCGCCAAACTGCCATTCGCAGAGAACGTTGCGGCAACCCAGCGAATCGTGGCGGCGGCCCACGCGGCCGGTGTCTTTGTTGAGGCTGAGCTCGGCAAGATCGGCGGGAAGGATGGCGCACACGCACCAGGAGTGCGCACCGACCCTGTCGAAGCGCGGGCCTTCGTGGCCGATACCGGAGTGGATGCCCTCGCCGTCGCCGTTGGTTCGTCGCATGCGATGACCGATCGAGTGGCGACGCTTGACCTTGACCTCATCACGTCGTTGCGCGCGGCGCTCGATGTTCCGCTTGTGCTGCACGGCTCCTCGGGGGTGGCTGACGACACGCTCGTGGCTGCCGTTCGGTCCGGTATGACAAAGATCAATGTGTCGACTCACCTCAACGGGTTCTACACTCGGGCTGCCCGCGAAGTTCTTGACGGTGATCGGGCGATCGTTGATCCTCGTAAGTACCTCACTCCGGCGCGGGAAGCGCTGAGCCTCGAGGCAGAGAGGCTGCTGGTGCTCTTTGCCCGCGGTACAGGTGGGTCGAATGAATCGTGATGAACGACTGACGGCTGTACTTGACCTGCTCGCCGAAAACGGACAGGTCGAGGTCGAGGACCTCATGACGACACTCGGCGTGTCACCGGCGACAGCTCGCCGCGACCTTGACACGCTGGCACGGCAACAGTTGCTCACGCGCACACGGGGTGGAGCGGTGGGTAATTCCGTGGCCTATGACCTGCCCATCCGATATCGAAACGAGTCGAACGCCGACGCGAAGCAGCGCATTGCGCAGGCGGCGAGCGCGCTAGTTCACCGTGGAAGTGTCGTTGGGCTCTGTGGTGGGACGACGGCAACGGCGATCGCCTCGGTACTGTCCACCCGGTCGGATCTGATGGAGCCGTCACCCGAGCCCAGCCTGACGGTCGTCACGAATGCAGTGAATATTGCGGCGCAGTTGGCGGTGAGACCACAGTTCAAGGTGGTTGTGACCGGTGGCGTTGTTCACCAGCGGTCCTATGAGCTGGTCGGGCCGTACAGTGACATGGTTCTGCAGGGAATCGCTCTTGACCTTGCATTCATCGGAGTGAATGGAATCGATCCGGTGCACGGTGCGTCGGTGAATGACGAGTCTGAGGCCCAGGTCAACCGGCTGATGGCCACCCGCGCGACGCGCGCGATTGTCGTTGCGGACTCCGCAAAAATCGGTGTGCGAACGTTCGCCAGCGTCGGGGGTGCTGACATCTTTGCCAGCTTCATCACCGATGCGGGGATTTCTGATGAACAGAAACATGCGTTCATCGATCACGGCATCGACGTTATCGTTGCTTCGTGACAGTAAATCTGACGGCAAATCGGCCCGCTCCCATCGACATCGTCATCCACTCCGCTCGACTCGTGTCAGGAGGAATCGAAACTCCAGACGCTTTCGTCGCGTTTGCTGGCGACACGATTGCTGTCGTCGGCACGGGGAATGACTGGGCACAGCTTGATCCGAGCGAGGTCGTGAACGCGCAGGGCCTCACTCTTGTTCCGGGGTTTATCGACATCCATGGGCACGGCGGAAACGCGAGCTCCTTCGATGACGGGGCTGACAGCATCCGTTCGGCTCTGAAGGTGCATCGCAGGCATGGCACGACTCGGTCGGTGCTTTCGCTCGTCACAGCGTCGGTCGACGATCTCGAGAAGCGTGTTGGTGTGATTGCCGATCTGGCTGCGAGTGACCCGACGATTCTCGGTTCGCACCTTGAGGGACCTTTTCTCGATGTGGGCCATAAGGGTGCTCACGATCCGGAGCTCCTGCATTCCCCCGCGGTGGGCAGCGTTAACCGCCTCATCAGCGCCGCACGAGGAACGCTGCGCCAGGTGACGCTTGCACCAGAGCTTCCCGGTGGTCTGGATGCCATCCGTCAGTTTGTGAATGCTGGTGTCGTCGTTGCGGTTGGCCACACTGACACAGACTTCGATGGTGCGCTGGAAGCATTCGACGCTGGTGCGAGCATTCTCACGCACGCGTTCAACGCTATGAATGGAATTCACCACCGGGCGCCGGGTCCGGTCCTGGCTGCTGCCGCATCGCCGTCCGTGACGTTGGAGATCATCAACGATGGTGTTCACGTGCACCCGGAGGTGGTGCGTCTGGCGTTCGCTGCCGCTCCCGGACGAATTGCTTTGATCACGGATGCCATGGCTGCCGCGGGTTCGGACGACGGCGTCTACCAGCTCGGTTCACTGTCTGTCACCGTGACGGACGGTGTCGCTCGACTTACCGAAGGTAACTCGATTGCCGGGTCGACGCTGACGCTTGATGAGGCGTTGCGTCGTGCGGTGGTTGAGGTTGGAATTGATCTGACGGATGCCATCACAGCGCTCACATCCACGCCGGCGCGAGCGATCGGTCGGGCCGGTGACCTCGGGCAGCTTGCTGCGGGATTCGCTGCCGATGCCGTGCTCCTCGACGAGGAGTTTGGTGTGGTCTCGGTGTGGGCGGCAGGCGTGCGGGTTTAGAACGGAGGGACGTCGTCCACGGACGGTGGCGTGCTCGGTGGCTCTGATGCCGGCGGTGCCGTTGGGCTCGAGGGCGTCGTCGGACTCGAAGGTGTCATCGGACTCGTAGACGTCATCGGACTCGAGGACCTTGTCGGACTCGAGGACGTCGTCGAACTCGATGACCTCGTCGGACTCGAGGACGCCGTCGGGAAGAACGTCTCTGGCGCCGTGACGTACCTCCGGCCCAGCGGCGACGTCCATTCCATGAACCCGTCACCCATTTGTCGTACCTCCCACGTCGTCTGGTGTTTCAAACGATGGTGATGTCGGCACTGATAGGCAAGGTTGTCGAAGTGAGTGGGGCCATCGAACTGCCAAGCGACCGTGTGATCAATGTCGCATGTCGCCGCTGACCGATTGCAGCCGTACCCGCGACAGGTGCCGTCACGAATACTAAGCGCGAGTTGCAGGTCTTTCGGAACCGCATATCGGTCTCGACTGAGCGAGAGAGGCACACCGGTCTCGGGGTGAACAAGCAACCGGATGAATGAGGTGGCCTCACCGGCAAGTTCCCTTGCGGTTTCGGGGTCAATCGGGCCGTACCCGTCCAACTGCGCCGGCTCATCACCCTTCCCCATCAGGGTCAGAACAGGAACCGTAACGATGACCGTGGGTCTGATGCCGCGCAGACGACGCCGGCGCTTTTTACTCTTTTGCGCCGAATCGGAAAGGGGCGCGCCCGACCCGACCGGAGACTCCCCCGCTTTCTGGTTGTTCTCCGGGGCATCCACATTCCAGCGGGGCAACGCTACCCAGGGACGTGCTCGCCTGAACGCCCTCAAGCATGGCGTCTACAGCGACGTCGAGACTGAGTTGCGTAAGGGTGCGTGGTTCATCCTTACGTTGCAACCGCATCGCCTGCTGGCGAACCGCGTTGTAGAACGCCATTGCGGTCTCGGCTGGCTGGTACAGACTGACCCAGGCCATGCCGTCAAGGTCCGGCTGGAACTCGATGCGCCGACGCTCGAACGCTTCCGTGCGACGCACGGAAATCGATTCCGGGTGGAGTCGCTCGCGCAGTTTGCGAGCCTTGTTGCTGAACTTTGATGGCGTCAGTGTCTTCGCCGACTCAAGCACAGCGTCTTCAAAGTCGCTTCGCGATTCGGGACCCAGAGTCAGCGCCTGATCGATCATGAGTTGCGCGTGCCGATAGGAAATCTCACCGTCGGCGAGCGCTTGAAAGGTGCCACCGAGCTCGTGAATCAGCATCTCGCTGTCATTGATCAGAGCCCTCGCCGTCGATTCCGGAATTCGCAGTGCGCAGGCAATCTCGGAGACGAAAGAGCGGAAGGCAAGTTGTTGCACCTCAAACTCGCTGCGAGGCTCGCCCGGGATGACGACGGAGTGCGCGGTCAGCTCGTTCCATTCACGAGCCTGGTCGATCAGTTGGGCCATGCTCGCTTGCGCGTGGGATATCAGTGCGGCCAACGCCACGACGCCATCAACGATCGCTGACTGCGCGTCAGCGTTGAGAGCCATCTGGGTGGGCTCGGCTTCGATCGGTTCTTCATCGCCGACATCAACTCCAGCACCAGCACTTCCTTCAGCCTCGTCTTCGTGGTCGGCATCAGCACCAGCACTTCCCTCAGCCTCAGCCTCGTTCTCAGCATCAGCATCAGCATCAGCATCAGCGGATCCGGCAGGTTGGACCGGGTGGTCGGTGGCCTCATCGGGCGAGCCACCCGACGGAGGTGGTTCAGCGTTGTGGTCTTCTTCGTCCATGCATTTATTCAATACCCGACCACTGACATCCGTTCTATTGAACTCTCACCAGCTCCCCTGAACATCCGAAGATCTTTCTGTCTTTGAGCTAGTGCGTTGGCCGCTCACGTATGCAAAGCTGGGCGCATGCCAGCCAGCGATCCCAAAGACGATCTCCACAGCTATCTGCAGCGAGCACGAGAAGCACTGCTGTGGAAGCTCGAGGGGGTCTCTGAATACGATGTCCGCCGACCGCTCGTTCCGACCGGAACCAACCTGCTCGGGCTCGTCAAACACGTGGCAATCGTCGAAGCCGGATACCTCGGCGCAACCTTCGGACGCCCATTCCCTGAACCACTGCCATGGCTCGACGACGACGCTGAGCCCAACGCAGACATGTGGGCGACGGTCGACGAGTCACGTCAGTCGATTATCGATTTCTACCGACGCGTCTGGGCACACTCTGACGCCACTATCGAGAACCTCGATTTGAGTGCCCTCGGCTCCGTCGCCTGGTGGGCCGAGGACCGACGCGAGACGACCCTGCACCGCATCCTCGTGCACATGATCGAGGAAACGAATCGTCACACCGGCCACGCCGATATCGTTCGCGAGCTCATTGACGGCGCTGCCGGCCTGCGAGCGAACGTGTCGAACCTGCCCGACGAAGACGAGATCTGGTGGGCCGAGTACGTGGCGCGACTCGAAGAAACTGCCCAGGCGGCGGCCGCCTCGTCGCTCGACTAGCGCAGCAGTCCGCCTGGGCCGAACAACACGTCGGTAAACCACACAAGCGCAACGACGATCAATGCCACAACGGCGAAGAAGCCGAGCGCCCGATTGATGCGGCGTCTACTCACCGTGCCCGGACGGAACGACTCTCGAGAGACCCTGTCGAGGTTGGGAAACAACACCTGGAACGGCGGATCCGCAGACTTTACGACTGGCTCGTTGTCGTGCTCCCCCTTGATGCCTTTTGGATCGACCATACGGCGACCCTACCCGTGATCCGAACACTCGAAAAGGCCAGCGCGCGGGCACGCCGATCAGGGACAGATGTCCGTGCATTCCGCGCGCGCAGGCGCGGTTACCTCCGCGACCGCCGATGGCTTGGTAGCGTACCGAGAACGGAGGTGACGATGCTGAGCCCTGAACCGAACATCACGGCGAACGACATCCCCGACGAGCCCGTTCTCGTTCTGATGGCGAGCGCCGCACTCGGGCCCGCCGCCTGGGGGCCCGTCGAGAGTGAACTCCGCTCCCGTGGCTGGGACGTCGTGATCGCACCGTCCGCGGATGAAGTCGACCCTCGAACACCAGCAGACGCCGCCCTCGCTTACGCGACAGCAACACCTGCCGACCGACCGGTCATTCTCATTCCACATTCCAGTGCCGGAAACTTCGTGCCCACCCTGATCGAAATACGCAACGTTCTTCGCGTCGTCTTTGTCGACGCAACCATCCCTGTGGCATCCGGAAAACAGCCGCTCGCTCCGCCGAAACTGCTCAAGACGCTTGAGCCACTCGCCGATGAGGATGGACTACTCCCACCGTGGACCGAATGGTTCGACGAGCAACAGATCGCCACACTGTTCCCCAGCCCCGCAATGCGCTTCCACATAGAGGCGCAGCAGCCGCAGCTACCGTTGAAGTTTTTGCGCGGAGTGCTGCGTATCGACGCGGACTGGGACCGAACACCGTCAAGCTACCTGGCGTTCGGCGACACCTATGCCGCCGAGACCGCTCGCGCACAGGCCCTGGGTTGGCCGGTCACTCAACTTGGCGGCCGCCACCTGCACATGATCGTTGACCCGGTGGGGGTCACGGACGCGATCCTTGACCTGATCCCTCATATGTGACCCGCATGCTGGCGAATGACGCCTAAGACTGCTTCGGCGACGTCGACGATTCTTCGCTGCGCTCGATGCGCTCGACCCGATCCGCCAATTCATCGCGAATGAGAAGATCGCGCCGCAGATGGTTGGAACGGTACGCAGCACGTGCCACCATGTGCGCGGTGATCGGAGCCGTCAGCCCCTGAAAAATGATGATCGCAGTCATCAGCAGGAACGTCGCAACACGGGGCGTGTTGACGGCCACCGCTGCGCATGCACACATCAGGCCGAGGATCTGCGGCTTTGTCGCCGCGTGCAGGCGTGACAGCACATCAGGGAAGCGGAACAAACCGATCCCAGCCGCACAACTCATCAAAGCGGCCACCATCACGAGGGTGATGGTGATGATCTCGCGAATTCCGTCGCCCGTCATGTCTCATCCTGCTTCGCCATAAATCGTGCAAAACTCACTGACCCGAGGAACGCGAATGCGGCGAGGACCAAAAGGACGGGAAGTGTCTCGGTGTGCTTGTTGAACGCCATCTCACTTCCAAGTACGCACATCACCGTCGCAACGAAGACGTCGGAGGCGATAACCCGGTCGAGAAGGCTCGGCCCACGAATGACCCGATAGAGGGCCGCAACGGCGCCGACGCTGAAAAGCACCCCCGCGATGATGATCGCAATCTGCATCAGGCGGCCCCTCCTGTGTTCGATCGGGTCAGATGGTTGGGTTGGCGTACCCGCCAGACATCGTCTTTTGAGCCGATCGCCATGACCAGTCGCTTCTCTGTGGCGAAGACCTCCTCGCGGAACTCAGCAAGATCCTGGTCATCGTGCACGTTGATGACGTGCACGTAGAGCACGGATTCCTGCCGGTCAACATCCACCACAATCGAGCCCGGCACGAGTGAGATTGCCTCAGCCGTCAACATCATGATCAGGTCACTTCGGGTATCGAGGGGAATAGCAATCACCGCACTTGACGGCTTGTACCTCGGGTCGATGACCAGCCACGCCACCTCGATCGACGCACGGGCAATGTCAACGATGAGTCGCACAAAAAAGACGAGCACGTACCACGGGTTGACCCGGCCGCTGAGGTCAATGGCAGGCAGGTAGAACAGCGTCGAGATCACAACAGCGAGCACGACACCGGTGAGTACGCTCAGCGGAGTGACCTGCCCCCACACCAGGCACCACAGAATGACCAGGCCCGCCAGAAGCACCAGTTGGCTCCGCGCACTGATGCGGTGTCCGGATTCGGGACTCACTGGACACCCCCAGGGAACACGGCGTCCACGTAGGTGGACGACACTTCGAAATCGGATGCTGTGCGTGCGGCCAGGTCAAACAGCGGGCCTGCGAAGATGGTCAGGCAGACCGTCAGCGCGACCATACCCGTCGAGGCGGTGAGCATGAGCGCAGGAACCCGCTTCGCCTTCACGGTGAGCCCCTGATCCTCAGGATCTTCGGCGAGCGAGTTGAGCAGAGGAGACGAGTAGCCCTCGACCTCGCTCTCAGACCGCCAGAATGCCATGTTCCAGACTCTCACGAGCGCATACAGGGTGAGCAGCGATGTGAGCGCTCCTGCGCCGATCAGCACGTATGCAAGCGGCGTCCCGAGATCAACACCTGCTTCGAAGAGGCCGACCTTGCCGAGGAATCCGGAGAATGGTGGGATACCACCCAGGTTCATAGCTCCAATGAAGAACAGTACGGAGACAAATGGCGCAACCTTGAGGATGCCGCCGAGCCGGTTAATCGACGTCGTCCCGCCGATGCGTTCCACCAGCCCGGTCGCGAGGAACAAGGTCGTCTGCACCGAGATGTGGTGGATGATGTAAAAAATCGTTGCGGCGAGCGCTGCCTGGCTGCCGATCGCTATGCCGAAGATCATGTACCCGATGTGGCTCACCAGGGTAAACGACAGCAGTCGCTTGATATCCGCCTGCGCCAACGCACCGAGCACACCAATCAGCAGCGTGAGCAGCGCTATCACCATCAGCGGCACATCGATGTTCACGTCGGTGAACATCACGGTGTCGGTGCGGATGATCGCGTATACGCCGACCTTGGTGAGCAAACCGGCGAACACTGCCGTGACCGGCGCCGGCGCTGTCGGGTACGAGTCCGGCAACCAGAACGACATCGGGAAGACGGCTGCCTTCACACAGAACGCGACAAGCAGCGAGATGCAGAGAATCAGCTGCACGTCGGCCGGCAGGTCGCGAACGCGCTCAGCAATCAGCGCGATGGTCACCGTCCCAGTCGCCGCGTAGATGAATGCGATCGACGCCAGGAAGATGATCGACGACGTCAGGCTGATGATGATGTACGTCACACCGGCTCGGATGCGAGCACCTGTGCCTGCGAGCGTCAGCAACACATAGCTCGCTGACAACAGCATCTCGAAGCCGACGTACATGTTGAAGAGGTCACCGGCGACGAAGGCATCAAAAAGTCCGGCCGCCAGCACCAGGTACGTCGGGTGGAAGATCGACACCGGTGTGTCCCGGTCACCGTCCGCGATACCCTGACCGGCCGCGAACAGGAGAACGCCGAGGAGCATGAGCGCCGAAATCAGCACCATGATGATGGCCAGCCGGTCGGCCACGAGCACAATACCGAACGGAGCGTCCCACGCTCCGACGTCAACAACTACGGTGCCGTGCCTGTCGACATGAACCAAGAGAATCGCGGCGAGAACCGAAACCGATGTCAGGGCGAGGGCACTCACGGTGACCTGCGCCCGCCGGTAGGCGCCGAGGACCAGGGCGAGCGCCGCCGCGAACAGGGGAATCAGGACGATGAGGGGCAGGATCGCGGTCATGAGCGCTTCTCCTTCTCATCGTCGTCGGGGTGTTCGTCGCTGTCAGCGAGCGCCTGTTGGAGGGCCTCACCGTCGAGGTCGACAGAATCGAAGATGGCTTCCGTCTGTGCGTGGGTGTCCTCGGTGTGCTGGTCTGGCACACTGTCTCCCTGGTCACCCAGCTGGGCCAGCCACCAGGACCGATAGATCAGGGCGAGCACAAACGCTGTGATGCCGAAGTTGATGACGATGGCCGTCAGCATGAGCACCTGGGGTACCGGATCAGCCATCGACTCGTCCGACGCCGTTCCCGTCACGATAGGCGCGCTTCCGCTCGGACCGCTGACGATCAGAATCAGAAGGTTTGTGGCATTGCCGACGAGCATGAAGCCGATGAGCACCCGTGTCAGCGAGCGCTCGAGCATGACGGTGATTCCGACGGCGTAGAGCACCGCCATGAGAATCACCAGGGTCGCTGAGACGGTCATCGCGCTGCCTCACTTTCGGAGAAGTCGTCCTGAGCTTCCTCCGACAGGTCGGCCTGCTCCTGCTGACGGTCAATTTCAGCACCGAGACTGCGAAGGATGTCGAGGGTGAGCCCGACAACGACGAGGTACACCCCGAAGTCGAAGATCGTCGATGTGCCGAAGGACAAGTGACCGAGGATCGGAACGTCGGCCTCAAGGTACGCCGACTGGAGCGCTACTCCGCCGAAGAACATCGCCCCGATCGCCGTGCCGACGGCGAGAATGAGACCTGTACCGAGGATCTTGCCCGCATCAACGGGGATCGCCTCAGCAAGCTCGTACCGCCCACCCGCGAGGTACCGCGCCACGAGGGCCAGACCGGCAAGCAATCCACCCGCGAACCCACCGCCTGGCGCGTTGTGTCCGGCGAACAGCAGGTACACCGAGACCAGGATTGCGGGGTGGAACAGCAGTCGCACCAACACCTCGAGCAGCACCGAACGGTGTCCGCGAGCCAGGGTGCGGCCTGCGAGCAGCCAGCTCATCCGGTTGGAGCTCGCTTCGGCGCCCGGTGCAAGCGGGTCGACGATGACACGACGGCGATTGCGCCCGCGCCGCTGCTGCTTGGACCCCTGCAGTCGCGGAATTGCTCCGGCCCGCCCCGTGACGAAAAGCAGGCTGGCGATCCCAGTCGCAACAACAACGAGCACCGAAATCTCACCCATGGTGTCCCACGCGCGAATGTCGACGAGCACAACGTTCACAATGTTCATGCCGTGCGCGCCCTCAACAGCCAGTCGAGGCCACTCGGTTCCGATGCTCTCCTCCTGGCGCGCACCCAGAGCGATCACGGCGACGACAGCCATAATCACACCCACGGCCACGCCGATGCTCGCACGAACCAGTCGCTTCACCGGCTTGTTTCGCTGCGCAATCCGCGTCGGCAGTCGACGCAGCACGAGCACGAACACAACAAGGGTGATCATCTCGACGAGCGCCTGAGTCAACGCAAGGTCCGGCGCGCCGTGCAATGCGAAGAGCGCAACCATTCCGAAGCCGGTGGTTCCCACAAGCAGCACAGCACTCATCCGCTGCTTCGCCTGTCCAGCCATCACAGCAGCAATACCGATAGCGGCGGCGATGAGCACCTGTTCCGGATAATCCCAGGGACGGATGCTGTCGGGCCAGGTGCGATTCATCGATGACGCGACGCCCAGAGTGAGCACGTACACCACGAGAATTGTTCCGAGGTACTGGGGCAGTCCCCCGCGTTGGGCGAAGATCGTCGTGCGCGCCGAGAGCCTGTCGATGAGCTGCACGATGAACCAGTAGCCGCGGGAACTGTCCATCATTGGGGAAACGGCGTCCTGGAGCCTGGCCACCCATTTGCGCCGAATGAAAAGGATCACTCCGAGCAAAACGACAACGGCTGAGATGCCGAGCGCCGGCTCAAACCCGTGCCACAGCGCCAGGTGGTAGTCACCCGTACCCGGCATCGTTTCGGCATATGGCACGAGGAAGCGGTCGATCACCGACGCACCGAACCCGAAGATCACGGTGACAGCCGCCAGGATTCCTGGCGCAATGAGAATAGCCCAGCCGTCGGAGTGCAGCTTGGTCGGCTCAGTATTCGGTCGGGTCCAGAAAGCACCCCAGAAGAAACGGATGCTGTACGCCACAGTAAGAACGGAACCAACAGCGGTACCGATCAGCGCCACCCAACCCCAAACATCTCCGTCCTCTGCAGCGTGCAGGAACGCGGAGAACACCGCTTCCTTGGCGACGAATCCGAACAGGGGCGGAATCCCGGCCATCGAAGCGACGGCGATGAGGGTGATTCCCGCGAGCACCCTGTTCTGACGACCGATGCCCGAGAGCTTGCGCCAGTCACGGGTTCCAGCGCGGTGGTCAACGATACCGACCACGAGGAAGAGGGCTGCCTTGTAGCAGGCGTGGGCGAGGAGCAGCGCTGCACCGGCGAGCGCAGCGTCGTAACCGCCGAACCCCACGATGACCATGAGGAAGCCGAGCTGGCTCACCGTGCCGTAGGCGAGGACAAGCTTCAGATCGTACTGGCGCAGCGATCGCCACGCACCGACGAGCATGGCCCAGACGCCGAGAACAACGAGAACTTCCCTCCAACCGGGGGTTTCCGCGTAGCCGGGAGCGAGCCGTCCGACCAGGTAAATGCCGGCCTTCACCATGGCGGCGGCGTGCAGGTATGCACTCACCGGCGTCGGTGCGGCCATCGCCGCAGGCAACCAGAAGTGGAATGGAACGATCGCGGACTTCGACAGCGCGCCGACGAGGATGAGCATGATGGCCGCGGTCGTGGCAGGCGAGCTGAGCTCCTGGTCGACGATCGACGCGAGCGACGTCGTTCCGGCCTGCACGCTGATCATGACAACGCCGACGAGCATCGCCAAGCCACCGAACGTCGTGACGAGCAACGCCTGGAGCGCAGCTCCACGACTTTCCTTGCGATCTACGTAGTGGCCGATGAGCAGGTAGCTCAACACACTGGTGATCTCCCAAAACATGAACATCACGATGATGTCGTCTGCGGTGACCAGTCCGTACATGGTTCCGGCGAACGCGAGGAGCAGGCCGGCAAAGCGGCCGAGGCCGGGTTCGTCCCTCGAGAAGTAGCGAGCGCAATACACCAAAACGAGCCCGCCGATGCCCGTGACGATGAGCGCAAGGAGCCAGGCGAGAGTGTCCACTCTGAAGGAGAGCGCGACTCCGAGCTGGGGAATCCACGGGATCGACTCGGTGATCGTTTCACCTGCGAGCACCGTCGGTGTCTGGGTGAGCGTGTACGCGAACGCACTGAACGGCAGCACCGAGATCACGTAGAAAACCCGGGTCGACAGCCAACGTGTCAGAAACGGCGTGGCGCACGAAACAACGAGGAAGGCCAGCAGGAAAAGCGCCATGAGGTCTCTCGGGTTATCGATCGATTGGGTTCCAGTTTAACCGACCCACACGTCGGCTCAGACTCGAACGGACTCCGAACGACTTCGTGACCGCTTCGAAAGCCGAATGGTTGCGACAATGATGACGAGCCCGAGCAGCGTCAGAGCGACATCGGCGACCGGCAGGACGTTCACACCTTTCCAGTCGAGAAGGAGTGAACCGACGAGCGCTCCCCCGCCGATCCCCGCGTTGAATGCGGTCGTGTAGAACGCGCTGGCCGTGTCACGGATCCGCGGGCTCGCCGTGTGCAGCATGCGTGTCTGCAGCAGAGGGGCGATCAAGCCGAAGGCGAGACCCCAGACAACGAGGGCAAGGCCTGATAGCCACAGCGTCGACGTAAACAGTGCCATCACCGTCACAGAAACCGCTGTGGTCGCGAGCGCCAGGATCAGCCCAAGTGATGTCCTCTTCGCGAATACGGTTCCGGTGAGGATCAGCCCAACCGCGCCGGCTCCGCCATAGATGAACAGGGCAGCGCTCAGGTACTCGGGCGCGATCCGCATGCTGTCAGTCACGAATGGGGCGATGAAGGTGTAGAGCGCGTAGTGGCCGATCATGACGATGGCCGTTGTCACGCAGATGGCTACAACCGGCAGGACCGTCGGATCGCGACGTGGCTCAGATTCGGAGCGGGCCGCGTGGGTGACCCTGTCCACCTTCGGCAGCCAGCGCAGGACAGCGAGCGCACCGAGGCCGAACGCGATGGCGATCGCCGCGAAGGCCCAGCGCCAGCCGATCGACTGGCCGAGCACTGTGCCGAGTGGAACACCGAGCACAAACGCGAGGGTCCCACCACCGAGGGTGATCGACACGGCTCGAGCGATCTGCTCCTTCGGCACGAGGTGCGCGGCGTACGCAGGAACAAGCGCCCAGAACAGTCCGTGTGCGAGCCCGCCGAGCACTCGAGACGCGACAACGAGTTCATAGGTCGGCGACAGCGCGGTGAGCAGGTTGCTCAGCCCGAGCACGAGCAGAATCCCAACCATGAGCGCGTGCCGAGGAAGCTTGACCGTCGCCGCCGTCAGCGGTGCGCTCGAGATCACGACGGTGAACGCGAAGAAGGTGACGAGCAGCCCGACCTGCGACGGGGTGACGTCGAGCGACGCACTCATCTCGGGCAGGAGCCCTGTCGGAATCATCTCGCTCGAGACGGAGAGGAAGACCGTCGCGGCGAGCGCGATCAGACCGACCCACGGAAACGGGGTGGGTCGTGGTGTGGACGCGGCTTCCCGCGCGGGAAAAACAGAAGATGTGGTCATCGGGGATATCCAATGATGGCGTTCACTCGATCGGCCGCGTGAGCAGGATCAGAGTTCGTCTACGCGCTGATGTGCGCGCCCAGGGCCGCACGGAACGCGTCCGACCATTCGTCAGTGTACCCGACCACCCCGACAGTAAACCGGGGAAAAAACGTGAGGCGTTCGCCATACGCACGGCGAAGCATCCGTCACCGGTTAACCTTGGAGGGTGAACACAGCTCCCGCACAGTCCGAGCCCCGAAACCACTGGGTTCTCACTTTCGTCTGCAGCGACCAGCCAGGCATCGTGCACGCGATCAGTGGCGCCGTCGTCGCCGCGAGAGGCAACATCACCGAGAGCCAGCAGTTCTCCAGCTCAGACACCGGACGCTTCTTTATGCGCCTCCAGGTCGAGTCACCCGCGAACCGCCAGGACTTCGAGGCGGCCATCGCGCCCGTCACTGAGACCTACGGCATGACCTGGCAGCTCGACGTCGTCGGTCGCCCCCTGCGCACCCTCGTACTCGCGTCCACAGCAGCGCACTGCGTCAACGACCTGCTGTTCCGCCAGCGCGCAGGACAGCTTCCCGTTGAGATTCCCCTTGTTCTCTCGAACCACGGCACGCTTCGCGACCTCGCCTCGTTCTACGGTGTTCCGTTCGAGTCAATTCCGGTGACGGATGCTTCGGGCAAAGCCGATTTCGAACGTCGCGTTCTCGAGGCGGTCGAGGAGTTCGACATCGAACTGGTTGTGCTCGCCCGTTACATGCAGATCCTCTCCCCCGAACTCTGCGAACGCCTCGCCGGCCGCGCCATCAACATTCACCACTCCTTCCTGCCCGGTTTCAAAGGGGCGAACCCGTACCGCCAGGCCCACGCCCGCGGTGTGAAGCTCATCGGAGCGACCGCGCACTTCGTCACGAGCGACCTGGACGAGGGACCGATCATCGAACAGAACGTTGTTCGGGTCGACCACTCACGCAGCGCAAGCGAACTCGTCGCCATCGGTCAGGATGAGGAAAGCCGCACCCTCACCCAG
This sequence comes from Mycetocola zhadangensis, assembly GCF_003668565.1. Lineage (GTDB taxonomy): Bacteria > Actinomycetota > Actinomycetes > Actinomycetales > Microbacteriaceae > Mycetocola_A > Mycetocola_A zhadangensis. Next base: position 183,794 of record NZ_RCWJ01000001.1, on the reverse strand, counting down.
GCCGTGAAGTGGTTCGCCGAAGACCGGGTGCTGCTCGACGGCGCCCGCACCATCATCTTCAAATAGACTCCGCTCAAAAGAGTCCACCGAAATCACCCACTCGCCGGTTTGCCGCCGAGTGCCGCAGACACGCCGCTCTAAGCTGGTGTTGTGTCAGATTCCTCGCAGCCCTCAGTAACCCCCAACGACATCCTCCGGCTCTTTCTCGAACTCTTCGCGATCGTGTCCCTCGGCATCTGGGGCTTTTTGAGCTGGTCGATGCCGTGGAACTTTGTGATCGGCATCGGCGCACCGGCCATCGGCATCCTGCTCTGGGCGCTGTTTCGCTCCCCCAAGGCCGTCTTCCACGTTGACCCGTACGCCAAGGCCCTGATCGAACTGCTCGTCATGGGTGCTGCCGCCCTCGCGTGGTGGGACCTCGGGGTTCCCTACGTCGCCCTCGTGTTCGCGATCGTCGCCGTGATCAGCGGAGTCCTGAACGGACGGCGCGAGTTCAGCAGATGAGTGTCGTCGACGAGCTGATCGCGGCCCTCGGGCCCGCCGTCGTCACCGACGCAACGGCTCTCGCGCTCACGCAAGCCGACAAATCGGGGCACGTGTCGACATCCGCCCCGCTCGCCGTCGTGAATGCCACGTCGATCGCCGACATCTCGACGACCCTGCGCATCGCCAGCGCCACACAAACCCCCGTCGTTCCGCGCGGTGCAGGCACCGGGCTCGCCGGAGGGGCCATCGCGGCCGGCGGTGAGATAGTTCTCTCGACCCTGGCCATGAACCGGGTCCTGGAGATCAACCCGGCTGACCAGCTCGCGGTGATCGAACCGGGCATCCTCAACGGCAGGTTCAACGAGATCCTCGCCGAGCACGGCTTCTGGTTCGCTCCTGACCCGGCATCGAAGGCCATCTCAACTGTCGGAGGCAACATCGCCACCAACGCCGGCGGGCTGCTCTGCGCGAAGTACGGTGTCACCCGCGACGCCGTCCTCGGGCTCACGGTCGTCCTGGCGAGCGGCGAGGTGCTCGAACTCGGCCACCGCAGCGTGAAAGGTGTCACAGGTCTCGACCTGACCGCACTGTTCGTCGGCTCGGAAGGCCTCCTCGGTGTGATCGCCGGAGCCACAGTGCGCATCCGGCCCCGCGTCGCCGGAACCGTCGCGACCATCGCCGCTTTCTTTCCGACGGTGACGGATGCCGCCGCAGCGTCGGCAGGAATCACGGCCGCCGGAATCCAACCCGCCGTGATGGAGATCATGGACGCCGCCTCACTCGAGGCAGCGGCAACGCTGTTGCAAGTGCCGGGCGTCTCGACGGGTGAGGCTCACCTGGTTGTTCAAACCGACGGACCAGCCGCAGCGACTGAGGCCGAACAGGCCCTCGCCGTGATCCAGTCGTTCGGCGGTCGGGCCGAACTGTCTACGGACCCGGTCGAAGGTGAGCGGCTGCTCGCGGTCCGCCGTGCCATGCATCCCGCGATGGAACGCCTCGGAACCACACTGATCGAAGACGTCTCAGTTCCGCGCAGCGCACTTCCGGCCATGTTCGCCGAGATCGTCCGGATCGAGCAGGCATACGGCATCCGGATCCCAACGGTCGCTCACGCCGGGGACGGAAACCTGCACCCCAACTTCGTTTTTGAGGGCACAGAGGTTCCCGACCTGATCTGGCGAGCGGCCGATGAGCTGTTTGAAACGGCGCTGAAGCTCGGCGGCACCCTCACAGGGGAGCACGGCATCGGCATCCTCAAAAAACGCTGGCTCGGCGACGAGCTGGGCGAAACCCAGCTCGACCTTCAGCGCCGCATCAAAACCGTCTTCGACCCGGCTGGGATCCTCAACCCGGGCAAGGTGTTCTAGATCCCCTGCCAGGCCGGCTTGTTGTCGTAGGTGTATCGGTAGTAGTCGGCGAGCTTGAGCTTCGACGCTGCGGCTTCATCGAGCACGATGGTCGCGTGCGGGTGCAGCTGCACTGCGGAGCCGGGGAGGATCGAGGCGAGAGGTCCCTCGATAGCTGCGGCGACAGCATCCGCCTTGCCCTCACCGAAAGCGAGGAGAACGAGGTGCCGTGCCCGGAGGATGGTGCCGAGGCCCTGCGTGATGCAGTGCATGGGAACGTCGTCTGGCGAGTCGAAGAATCGCGCGTTGTCGGCGCGGGTGCGTTCGGTGAGGGTTTTCACTCGGGTCAGTGACGCGAACGATGAGCCGGGCTCGTTGAACCCGATGTGACCGTCCGTTCCGATGCCGAGGATCTGCAGGTCGACACCGCCAGCCTCTTCGATCGCTCTTTCGTAGTCGGCGCCAGCCGTCTCGATGGTCTCCGTCGCTCCGTTTGGGACGCGAATGCGCTCTGGCACCAGACCGACCGGCTCGACAACCTCGCGGGTGATGACCGAGCGGTAGCTCTCAGGGTGCGACGCCGGGAGGCCGACGTATTCGTCAAGAGCGAAACCCGAGACCTGGCTGAAGTCGGTGCCAACGGCTCGCTCGGCGAGCGCCTGGTACACCGGAAGCGGTGTCGAGCCCGTTGCCAGCCCAAGCACTGCGTTCTTCTTCGAGGCGACGAGCGACAGGATGGCGTCAGCCACCAGCTCGCCTGCTGCACGGGAATTCTTGACGATTACAACTTCAGCCATGGGCTCACATTTCGGTACGGGGTCAGCATTAGCGAGTCCAGTCTGCCACGCCGCTGCACCGCCGAAGTGGCTGTGAAGCTCGCCATGACACCCCTCCTTCGAGGGGTGCCACTGATAAAGTCGAGAAACAATTCACTCATCGCTCTCACCGAGCCCACTCTCCCAGGGGGAACCTGTGTCAAGGAACCGAACCGCACGCGCATCAGCGATCGGCATTCTCGCCGTCGCTGGCCTCCTCCTCACCGGATGCTCGGGTGGACAGTCCCGAGCTGAGGCCTGCACCATCGTGCAGGACACCCTCGAGAAGGCGCAGACCGAACTTACCGAGAGTGTCTCGTCGTTCGGTGATGACCCGGTGGCCGGCTCAGAGGCCGTGAACAAGCTCGCGCAGAGCTTCTCAGACGCCAACGGCGAGATCAGCAACGGTGACGTCAAACCCGAGAGCACCAAGGCGACAGAGGCGCTCGACGCCTTCGCGGCCGAGATGGAGAAGGCGTCCTCCGACCCGGCGAGCGCTGACCCCACAGCGCTGAGCGACGCCGTCGCCGATGTCCAGTCGACATTCACCGACCTGCAGGAAGCCTGCAAGGGCTAACCGGTTCGTTGTAGCCAACCCAGACACGAAAAAAACGCTCCCCGACCCGAAAGGCCAGGGAGCGTTTTCTCGTTTGTTCGGGTTTAGCCGAGGCGAGCCTTGAGGTTCGCCGTGATCTCAGCGAGGAATTCCTCGGTGGTCTGGTACGGCTGCTCTGGGCCGACCAGGAGCGCGAGGTCCTTGGTCATCTTGCCGGACTCGACGGTCTTGATGACGACGTCCTCGAGGGTCGCCGCGAACTCGATCAGAGCGTCGTTGCCGTCCAGCTTTCCGCGGTGCGACAGCCCACGGGTCCAGGCGAAGATCGACGCGATCGGGTTCGTCGACGTCGGCTTGCCCTGCTGGTGCATACGGTAGTGACGGGTCACCGTTCCGTGGGCAGCCTCAGCCTCGACAACCTTTCCGTCCGGCGTTGCCAGGACAGAGGTCATCAGTCCGAGCGAGCCGAAGCCCTGCGCGACGGTGTCTGACTGCACGTCTCCGTCGTAGTTCTTGCAGGCCCAGACGTATCCGCCCTCCCACTTCATGGCTGATGCAACCATGTCGTCGATGAGGCGGTGCTCGTAGGTCAGGCCAGCAGCGTCGAACTGCTCCTTGAACTCGGCCTCGAAGATCTCCTGGAAGATGTCCTTGAACCGGCCGTCGTATGCCTTGAGGATGGTGTTCTTCGTGGAGAGGTACACCGGGTAGTTGCGCGTGAGGCCGTAGTTGAGGCTCGCACGGGCGAAATCGCGGATGGACGCGTCGAGGTTGTACTGAACCTGCGCGATACCGTCACCCGGGGACTGGTAGACCTCGAACTTCTGAGGCTCGGATCCGTCGTCCGGCGTGAACTCAACGGTGAGCTTTCCCTCACCCTTGAACAGGAAGTCGGTGGCGCGGTACTGGTCACCGAACGCGTGACGACCGATGATGATCGGCTTGTTCCAGCCGGGAACCAGACGCGGGATGTTCGAGATGATGATCGGCTCGCGGAAGATGACGCCACCGAGGATGTTGCGGATCGTGCCGTTCGGGCTCTTCCACATCTTCTTGAGGCCGAACTCTTCAACGCGTGCCTCGTCAGGCGTGATCGTTGCGCACTTGACGCCAACGCCGTGCTTCTGAATGGCGTGAGCAGCATCGATGGTGATCTGGTCATCGGTCTCGTCACGCTTCTGGATGCCGAGGTCGTAGTACTCGAGGTTCACGTCGAGGTACGGGTGGATCAGCGTGTCCTTGATGGACTGCCAGATAATGCGGGTCATCTCGTCGCCATCGAGCTCGACGACTGTGCCTTCAACCTTAATTTTTGACAATAGAAAGCTCCTAGCTTGTGGGGCCTTACGGGCCGCGGTCCAGCTTACCCGAGGAGGGCAACTCTCTTGATATCGAGAGAAATACGGATGCAACGGGTCAGCTTGTGAGCCTCAGCGCGCACTGCACAACGAACGCGTTTCGCGGCACCGTGATATCGAAACCGAGCGTTTCCGAGACCCGCGCGAGCCGATACCGAATCGTGTTGGCGTGCACATCGAGCGCTCGCGCACAGCCCTCGATCGATCGCCCGTTGTCGAGGTAGATGGCCACGGTTTCGAGCCAGTCGGACGCGCCGTCCTCAAGCGGAACCACGATGCGCTGCACCAGAGTCGCGCGTGCGTCGGCGTCACCGTTGAGTGCCCGCTCTGGCAGCAGCTCGTTCGCGCGAACCATCGTCGGCGCCTGCAGCCACGTGTGCACAACACGGGCGCCGAACATCGAGGCGCGGGCGCTTGCGGCGGCGTCACCGAGCTCCGATACGACGTCGCCGAACACGGCAGTTCTCGTCAGGACCTCTGAAACGACGTCGCGAGCGAGAGAGGCCAGGCGATCCGCGGCATCCGTCCCTCCCTCTGGCAGGTCTCCGTTTCTTGGGAGCGCATCGCCCGCCATCGAGAGCACGAGCACGACGGAGCCCTGGCGAACTCCGGCGAGCGCGTCCGCACCGGCGTTCCACACGAGCCGTCGAAGCTTGTCTTCGTCGACCTCGTCGCCAGGGGCACCCACGACGACGATTGTTTGACCGCCGCCACGCCAGCCGACGGCGCGCAGCCGGTCGGCCATCTCAGCAAGTCCCCTGCCAGACAGCACGGCATCGATCGCCAGTTGCTCGAGCCGCGAATCCCAGAGGCCAGACGACGCTCTCGACATCGCGTAGAGCTCGGCAGCTTCAAAGGCCAGCTGGCGGGAGAAATCCAGGCTCGCTTCGCGGTAGGCAGCCGCCTCTGGACCAACGAGACTGTCTTCGACGGCCGCGACGGAGGACCGGATCAGCTGAAGTGTCTGCTCGAGACTGATCGAACGCACAAGCTCGGCCGGCGCTTCGCTGAACACCCGCGGAACCGCCGACGGGTCGGGGTGGGAGCAGTATGAGACGAATGCGTCAATCAGGGACGAGATGATCGACTCGAGGGCGGTTCGCCGAGCGATCGGAACAACCCGGAACCACGGCAGCTCGCTGTCCATCCGACCGAGCACTCGTGTCAGAAGTTCCTTCCCGGTGAGCTGGGTTCCGCTGCTCGCGACGAGCCGTGAATTTGACGGTGCTGACGACATGTTCAAACCTCCGCTCCCGATGGTACGGGCCAACTCCGAGCAAACGGCGCATGAATTTAACGCTCGGTGACGGGCGCGCTACCCGAGTTCCCCCCGTTCGGGCTAGCCTTGCACCATGCCAGAACTGAAGCTCGTCGAACTGTCCGGATCCACGATCGTTGCTGTCAATGCGCTTACTCTGAAGCCGGGACAGGAACAGTTCGTCGCTCCCGTTTCCTACTCGGTCGCCGCAACTGTGCTTGACCCGTCCACCACCTGGCAGCGCGTCGTCGTCGACGGCGACGAGGTCGTCGGTTTCGTGCAGGCCAACTTCGACGAGGACGGCCAGGACGAGTTCCGGTCGATTCTGTGGCGCATCAACGTTGATGCAGAGGACCAGGGACGCGGAGTCGGAACGTTCGCTGTCGAGGCCCTCAGCGAAGAGGCCGCGAAGCGCGGATTCGACCACGTCAACGTGATCTATGAGCCCGGCGAGTCCGGCCCCGAGGCGTTTTTCCTCCGCGTCGGCTTTGAGCCCGTCGGTGAGACGCCGTACGGCGAGACCATCGGCATCCGCAAGCTCTAAAGCCCGCGATGGCTGAGGAAGACTCGCCTGATCGCGGCCCTGACGACGTCGTTGGGATAGTTCTCGACATCGTTGAGTCGATTCCGCCCGGTCGGGTGATGAGCTACGGCCAGGTCGCCGCGACGTTCGGCTCGCGGTCCGCGCGCGGCGTCGGCCGCATCATGGCGTTGCACGGAAGCGAGGTTCCGTGGTGGCGGGTGGTTCGAGCGGGCGGGCTGCCGCCACACGGTCATGACCACGAAGCACGGCAGCACTACGACGCAGAAGGCACTGCCCTCGTGACGCGAGCCGATGGCGGATACCGCGTCGCGGCATCCGCTTTTCTCTGATAACCGCACATACAGGCGATCGCACGATTTCCAGGCCCCTCACGAGCACAACGACCTGAAAATCGTGCGATGTCCTGTTAAACCAGCGAATCTCTCCACGCCGCGTGCAACTGGGCGAAGCGGCCTGTGCCCGAAATGAGATCTGCAGGGGTGCCGTCCTCGACGATGATGCCGTGCTCCATCACGAGGACCCGATCGGCGATCGCGACCGTCGACAGGCGGTGCGCGATGATCACGGCTGTACGGTCGGCCAGCAGGGTCTGCAGTGCCTCCTGCACGAGCCGCTCACTCGGGATGTCGAGGGAGGCGGTCGCCTCGTCGAGGATGAGCACAGCCGGGTCGGCGAGGAACGCGCGCGCGAAGGAGATGAGCTGACGCTGCCCCGCTGATACACGTCCACCGCGCTTGTTCACGTCGGTGTCGTAGCCGTTCGGAAGGGACTCGATGAAGGTGTGGGCACCGACGGCGCGAGCGGCCGCCTGAATCTCATCGAGGCTCGCCTCGGGCTTACCGATCGCGATGTTGTCTGCGACCGAACCCGAGAACAGGTAAGCCTCCTGCGTCACCATGACGATCGCGCGACGCAAATCCTTCGGGTGCAGGTCTCGAAGATCGACGTCGTCGAGCGTCACAGTTCCCGCCGTCGGATCGTAGAACCGGGAGATCAACTTTGCCAGCGTCGACTTGCCAGCACCGGTCGACCCGACGAGGGCGATGGTCTGTCCGGCCGGGATGTCGAGGCTGAAGTCGGGAAGCACGACCGTGTCACCCTTGTAGGCGAAGCGCACGTTGTCGAAACGGACATGGCCGCGCGCTGCCCACAGGTCGATGGGCTGGACGGGGTCGGGAACCGTGGGTTTCTCCTCGAGTACACCCGAGATCTTCTCCAGCGCCGCGGCCGCCGACTGGTAGGAGTTGTAGAACATCGCCATCTCCTCCATCGGGTCGTAGAAACGGCGGGTGTACAGCACGACGGCGAGCAGCGCACCGATCGCCAGTGAACCGTCGACGACACGGAATCCGCCGACAAGCAGCACGATAGCCACTGTGACGTTGCCGATGAAGACGAGCCCCGGGTCAAAGACGCCGAAGAGCTGGATCACCTTCGCGTTGACTCCGCGGTAGTCCTCGACGAGGCCACCGAAGTGTTCCTCGTTCCGCTTCTCTTTGCGGAACGCCTTCACGGCGCGGATGCCGGTCATCGTCTCGACGAAGTGGACGATGACCTTGGCGGATGCCACGCGGGATTGCCTGAACAGTGATTGCGACCGTTTTTGGAACCAGCGGGTGAGGAAGTACAGCGGAAGAAGCGAACCGAGCAAAACGAGCCCGCTGATGCCGTCGAGCAGGAACAGCGCAATGCCGGTGAACAGCATGTAGAGGAAGCCGGAGACGAGCTGGTTGATACCGGAGTCGAGGAGTTCCCGAATGGCATCGAGGTCGCTGGTCTGCCTCGAGATGATGCGACCGGAGGTGTAGTTCTCGTGGAACTCGAGACTGAGTTTCTGGGTCTGCAGGAACACGCGTTTGCGCAGGTCGATCAGGATGGCCTGGCTGATCCGCGCGCTCAGCACGGTGTACCAGGCGATGAGGACTGCGCCGACGATGCCGGTGAACAGGTAGAGACCGACGATCAGGAATGCGGGCATCCAGTCATTGGAGTCGAGCACAGCCGGGAGCCCGCGGTCGATTCCGAACGCAATGAGGGCAGGCCCAGCAACCTGAGCAGCCGTCGAGATCACAACGACGAGCATCGTGAGCACAACCCGCAGCTTGAGCGGCGCAAGCAACGACCCGAGAAGGGTCAGCGACCGTCGACGGATCTGCGCGCTCTCCTGTTTGGTGAAGTCGTCGCGCTCTTCACCCTCGACGCCTGTCACGGTTGCCGAGCTCATTTGCTCACCTCTTCCTGCTCGCGAGTGTCATCGGCGAGGGCTCGATCGATCTGCTCAGCCGCTTCGCGCTTCTCTTCATCCTCGAGACTCGAAATGACGAATTTGTAGTGTTCGCTGCTCGCAAGCAGTTCGCTGTGTCGCCCGACAGCCGTGATCCTGCCATTTTCGAGCAGCGCGACACGGTCGGCGAGCATCACGGTCGACGGGCGGTGAGCCACGATCAGCGCGGTCGTCGAGGCGAGCACGCGCCGAAGCGCCGCCTCAACGAGCGCTTCGGTGTCGACATCGAGCGCAGACAGCGGGTCGTCGAGCACGAGCACCGCAGGTTTCGCAGCGACAGCCCGAGCCAGGGCCAGGCGCTGGCGCTGACCGCCGGACAGGCTCAGCCCTTCCTCGCCAACCGTGGTGCCGACGCCGTCTGGCAGATCACGCACGAAGCCCGCCTGCGCGATGTCCAGGGCTTCGTTCAATGTGGCATCCGCTTCGGGACTTGTCGGATCGAGGTCGTCCCTGCCGAGAAGCACGTTGTCGCGAACCGACGCAGAGAAGAGCGTCGCGTCTTCGAACGCCATGGCGATGTGCCGGCGAAGTTCCTCGCGGCTGAGGTTGCGAACGTCGACACCGTCGAGCGTCACTCGCCCTCCCGTCACGTCGTACAGGCGCGTGGGCAACGCAGTCAGTGTCGACTTGCCCGACCCGGTGAGCCCGACGAGCGCCATGGTCTCCCCCGGTTCAAGGGTGAGGTCGACACCGTCGAGCAGGTCGGGAACCCCCTCGGGTGAATCCGCGTAGCGGAAGCGCACGTCCTCGAACCGCAGCCGCCCTTTCGGAGCCGGAATCGTCGCCGGGTTCTCGGGATCTGTGATGGTGTTGGTCGTGTCGAGCACCTCGAAGAACCGGTCGGTTGCCGTGCGTGTATCGAATGTCATCGACAGCAGGAAGCCGATCGACTCGATCGGAAACCGCAGAACGGTCGCGGTTGCGAAGAACGCGAACAGCTGACCGACGGTGATTTCGCCAGCGGACGCGAGCCACACCCCCGTGAACAGGCAGAGGGCGAACGCCACATCTGGAAGCAGGAGCAACCACAGCCAGATCCCCGCGATGGCCTTCGCCTTCTCGATCTCTGTGCCGCGCAGGCTCTCGGCCTGCGATTCGAAGTTGCGAAGCGCGTATTTGCCACGGCCGAATGCCTTGAGAACACGGATGCCATGAACTGACTCTTCGACGGCCGTCGCGAGATCTCCCGCCTGGTCCTGGCTCCGCCTTGCGATGATCGAGTATTTCTTCTCGAAGACGAAGCCGTACACCCAGATTGGAACGGCCAGCACGAGGAAGATCGTGCCGAGGAGCCAGTGCCAGTAGAACAACACGGCAGCCCCGATGACGATGGTCACCGTGTTGACCACGAGCAGCACGAGTCCGAATGACAGCCAGCGCCTGATCAGGTGGAGGTCGCTCACCGCGCGCGACAGCAACTGGCCGGACTGCCAGCGGTCATGGAACGCCACCGGAAGGTCCTGCAGCCTGCTGTAGAGCGAGTTACGCATCGCTGCCTCAACGTGGGTGCCTGGGGTCAACACAAACCAACGCCGAAGCGCGATGAAGACGGCCTCGAGCACTCCGAGCCCGAGCACCGCTCCGACGGCCCACCAGATCTGCGAGGAGTCCCCTGTCGAGAGCGGTCCGTCAACGAGCGCCTCGAGCACCAGCGGAATGCTGAGCGCGACCAGACCGGCGCCGAGCGCAGCTCCCATCCCGAGGTAGATGCGCGGCAGCGCGGACTTGGCGTAGGGGTATATACGCAGTAGCGAGCGGAATGTACCGAGCGTCGACGTGTGGTTCGACACTGGGGTGTCGTTGGACTGGCGCGCCATAGCGGGGACTTCTCTTTCAAACGGAACTGGCCCGTGAACCGGGCAGACAGGCGACGGACGTCGCTACTGTCACTAAACGATGGTGGGTGGCAGCGGATTCCCCGAACCAGGAAGCCGTGCTGAAACAGCGGCCTGCCGGGCGATCCAGGGCAGGGCGATCAGTGCGTGGAGACCCGGGTTCCGGCCTGCGTGATGCGTGATCCGATCATGTTGCCCCCTCCCGCCAATGCAGCCCTTCAGCCTAGGGCTGAAGGGCTGCGGGATGCAAGGAAATTCTTGAGCGGTGCGCCTCAGGAAACGCGCACGGAGAGGCAGGTCAGGGAGCCCTCGAGCTTCTCAAACTCGCTGATGTCGAGAGACACCACCGTGTACCCCAAATCCGAGATGAGCTCAGCTGTCGCCGGCGCCGCTTTCGAAACCAGGATGGTGTGGTCGTCGAGCGCTACGACGTTGGTGCCCAGCTTCTCGGGCACTGCAACGAAGTGCGGGAAGAACCCTGGGTTGTCAAGGAGGTCGGGGTGGCCGAGGAGGGTTCCGTCAGGAAGGGCTGTCATCGCTGTCTTCAGGTGAAGCGCCTTGCTGACCGGAACCACGGTGACACGGTAGCCCTGAGCGGCCGCGATCACACGAAGCTGGCGAATTCCTTCGGCGTTGGAGCGTCCACCGCGGCCAACGTAAACCTGCTTGCCGATCACGAGCACGTCGCCACCGTCGAGCGTTCCCGGATCCATGATCCGTTCGATCGTCAGCCCGAGCGAGAGTGCCGCTTCTTCGGCTGCTTCGGCTTCGTCGCGACGGCTGTTCACACTTGAGCGGGTGACGACAGCGACGGAGCCGAGGACGACGAGAGCGTCTTCGATGAAGACGGAATCAGCGAGCTTGTCGGCGAACGCCACTTCGCGTGTGGTCCAGCCGTGCTCTTCGAACGCCTTGGTGTACGAGTCCCACTGCTTGTCGGCCAGTTCGGAGTCGACGGCGGTGCGTCCGATGTGCGTGACGACACCGTCCGAGAGGTTGGAGGCCGGCATGCGCACGAGGGCTACCCGGGATCCAGCTCGGGCCGAGGACGCTTTCCAGTTCATTGCCCTGGCGTACACCGCGCGTCCGATGGTGGCCGTGATGATCGTCGCGACGACAACGTAGACACCGTTGATGCTGACGAGTGTGCCGAGAAGGAAGCGAATGACGTCGCCGTCGAGGGCGAATCCGCCGGCGATTGTGGCGATGCCTGTTCCGACGAGCACCGCAATAATACCGGCGGCCAAACCGGAGATCAGCGCGGTCCACCAGAACCGCAGTCCTCCGACAAGAGCCAGAACAAACACAAGAACGAAAGCGAAGAGGCTACCGAGGAAGTAGTACTCACTGACCTGCGCGAGCACCTCGAACCGGTACTGCTGTGCGACGAAAAAGAGGAAGACGCTCGCTGCGTGGGTGACGACAACTGTCGACAGCGCGGCCAGGAACGACGAAACGAGCCTGCGGCCCCACGAAACACTCATGACTTGAGCCTAGTGTCTGAGCGAACCGCGTCCTGTCGCCCTGTCCGCTCTGTGCAACTCCCCCGCTGTGCAACTCCCCCGCCGGTACAGAGAGCACGGAAAGGAAGCCAGCCGATGGCATCCGTTCTCATCAAAGAACGCCCGGAGCCGTTTCCGGGTCCGGGCGTTCTCGATGGCGGACTGTTAGTGGAAGAAGTGACGTTCGCCAGTGAAGTACATGGTGACGCCGGCGGCCTGCGCAGCGGCGATGACTTCTTCGTCGCGGACAGAACCACCCGGTTGGACAATGGCGCGCACTCCGCCGTCGAGCAGGACCTGCAGTCCGTCTGCGAACGGGAAGAACGCGTCGGATGCCGCAACGGAACCGGCCGCACGGTCACCTGCACGGGTCACGGCGAGGTGGCACGAGTCAACGCGGTTGACCTGACCCATTCCGACTCCGACCGACGCGCCGTTCTTGGCAAGAAGGATCGCGTTGGACTTCACCGAACGGCAGGCGGTCCAGGCGAAGGCGAGGTCGGCGAGCGTCTCCGGGTCTGCTGCTTCTCCGGCTGCGAGGCTCCAGGTGCTTGTGACACCGCCGTGGGGCGCGAACCGGTCGGCCTGCTGGACGAGGATGCCGCCGGAGATCTGCTTCGCCTCGAGCGGTTCAGGGGCGAAGTCGGCCGGAAGCTGCAGGATGCGGAGGTTCTTTTTTGTGCGCAGAACATCGATCGCGTCTTCGTCGAAGCCGGGAGCAACGAGCACCTCGGTGAAGATCTCCCTGATGGTCTCGGCCATCTTGAGCGTCACCATCCGGTTCGCGGCGATAACACCGCCGAACGCCGAGACCGGGTCGCAGGCGTGGGCCCTGGCGTGAGCCGATGCGATGGCGTCAGGAGCCTTGGGCGCAGCGACCGCGATGCCGCAGGGGTTTGCGTGCTTGATGATGGCGACCGCCGGAACCGTGAAGTCGTAGGCTGCACGAACGGCGGCGTCGGCGTCGACGAAGTTGTTGTAACTCATCTCCTTGCCGTTGAGCTGGGTTGCCTGGGCAATGCCGTGTCCGCCTGCGCGAAGGTAGAGTGCGGCTTCCTGGTGCGAGTTCTCGCCATAGCGGAGCACGTGGGCCAGCTCGGCCTGGATCGTCAGTGAGGCGCCGAAACCCTCAGCCGTGTCGGTGAACCAGCCTGCGACAGCGGTGTCATACGCGGCCGTGTGGGAGAAGGCTCGGGCGGCCAGTTCGCGGCGCTGGACGAGGGTGGTTCCGCCCTGCGCGACGGCATCGATGATCTCGCCGTAGCTGGCCGGCGATACGACGATTGCGACGTTGGGGTGGTTCTTTGCGGCAGCGCGGACCATGGCCGGGCCACCGATATCAATCTGCTCAACGACGTCGTCGCCGACGGCACCGCTGGCCACCGTCTCGACGAACGGGTAGAGGTTGACCACGACGAGTTCGAACGGTTCGACGCCGAGCTCATCGAGCTGCTGCTCGTGGGACTCGAGGCGCAGGTCCGCAAGCAGTCCGGCGTGCACTGAGGGATGCAGGGTCTTCACACGGCCGTCGAGGGACTCGGGGAATCCGGTGATGTTGGCGACGTCTGTGACGTCGAAGCCGGCGTCGCGGATGGTCTGCGCAGTCGATCCGGTCGAGACCATTTCGACGCCGGCGCCTGCGAGGGCACGGGCGAGGTCGAGCAGACCCGTCTTGTCGCTGACGGAGATGAGTGCGCGCGAGATGCGCACAACGTCACGCTCGCGGTAGAGGCTCTTGTCGTGGCTTGGACCTGCCATGGTGTGCTCCTTCTAAAGCCGAGGAAACTCGGGTCTTGAGGCCGGTCACGCTAGAGGGAAGCGAGGTCGAGCCCGTTGGCGATGTCGAGAACCGTCTGCACGAGCAGTCGGCGTTCGACGGGTTTAATCCGTTCGTGCAGTTCGTGTTCGGTGTCTCCTGGGAGAACCGGAACACGTTCCTGAACGATGATCGGACCCTGGTCGACTCCGTTGTCGACGACGATGATGGATGCCCCGGTCTGGGTCGCGCCAGCTGCCAGAGCGTCGCGGACACCGTGTGCGCCTGGGAACTCGGGCAGGTACGCCGGGTGCGTGTTGATGAGGTGCGGAGCGAGAGCGTCGACGACGGAGCGCGGGAGGAGGCGCATGAGTCCGCTGAGCACAACGAGGCCTGGGGACCAGACCTGAATCTGCTCGAGCAGCGCCTCACCCCATTCTTCGCGTGACGCGAAAGAGCTGTACGGCACGATGAACGACGGGATTCCGAACGCCTCGGCGTGTGCGAGTCCATCGGCCTCGCGGTCGGCTCCGACCGCGACAACACGAGCGGGGAATTCAGCGTCGGCTGACGCCTCAAGCAGCGCACGGAGATTGGACCCCGTGCCCGAGATCAGCACGACGATATTCAGCACGGGGCAATCCTACAGTTGCCCGGCGGTGGGGCTGGAGCCCTCAGCCGACGCGCGACGCGCTTCGGCCCGATGGGACGTCGAGCTGGGCGGTGTCGCTCTTGCCGGACGCCATCCCGATCAGAGCGGCCAGAGTGACTTCGACGAAGGCGAACAGGGCGATCATCAACGGGTTCGGGCCAACGGACACCAGGCGCCCCGGGCCGACCGCCCCTCCGGAGAACCAGGCCAGCAGGCCAAGAACGATCGCGGAGACGACGCCGATGCCCACTGCCGCGAGAGCCAGGCGGCTGGCAAGCGGTCCACCGCGCAGGTCGGAGACGAGACGGGGCCGTACGAGAGCGGCCGCAAGGAAGCCGACGGCGAGAGGAACGAGCAGTCCGAGAAATCCGAGCGGGAGATCGCCGCTGGGAACAGCACCGAGCAGAGGCAGTGCGGGCACCGGGCCGACGAGCGTGTTCACCGGTGAGATCGAACTTCCGGCACCGAGGGCGAACCCCGGTCCGATCAGCCAGGCCGCGACCCAGATCACGAAGTTGCCGAGGAATCCGATTTGGGCAATGGTCGCCATGATCCCGCCGGAGACGCCGAGCTGTGAGCTCTGGTACAGGCTGGTGATGACACCGAAGTTACCGACAATGAGCACTGCGAGCAGGGTGGCGGCGACAGCGATCAGTGCGAGCACAACGGCGAGACCGCCACGCAATGATGCCCCCATGACGGCGAGGGCCGTGTCGTCAAAACGGTCGGTCACGCGTGAAACGAGACCGCGATCGCCGACCTGACCAGCGGCATCCGCTCGCCACAAAACGCGCAGTGCGCCGATCGCGAGACCGAGTGCGTACACGATGCCGGGAATCAGGAAGCTTTGCCACAGCGACGGGCGCACGGCCGAGTCCTGGGCCGTCAGCGCCAGGGCGCCGGTGAGCAGGATGAACGTGACGAGGGCGGCAACGACGCCCGTCGGCCAGAGTCGGGTGCCAGCGGCGCGTGCGCCGGTGCGGGCGCCCATGAACACTGTGAACCCGGCGACAGCCAGTGGCGCGATGCTGACGACGAAGGGTGTTGCTGCCTCTGGAATACCGATCGCCGCGACGATCGCACCAGGGAGGGCAACGGTGAGGTTCACCCCGTTGCCGAGAAGCCAGATGTCAACGGCGGCGCGCCAGAACACCAGCCAGTCGACGGAGAACCCGTAGTCGGTGGCCCAGAGCACACTCAACGGAACGAGGGTCACTGCGATTCCGATGGCGACGGTGATGAGCGCCTCGAGAGCGGCGAGCAGGGCAAGAGTTGTGCGGTTCATTCGACTCGAAGTTTAGCCCTCGGGTGCGGGCGGTCAGGCGTGCCACGCCACGCACGACGAAGGGCGGCAGTTTCCTGCCGCCCTTCGCTGTGGAACCGGTTCGGACTACAGTCCAGCGATGATCTCGCGCATGAGGCGTGCGGCCTCTGACGGGGTCTTACCGACCTTGACGCCTGCGGCCTCGAGGGCCTCCTGCTTGGCAGCAGCGGTTCCGGCCGAGCCGGAGACGATGGCACCTGCGTGACCCATGGTCTTGCCCTCCGGCGCCGTGAAGCCGGCGACGTAACCGACGACGGGCTTGGTGACGTGAGCCTTGATGTAATCAGCGGCGCGCTCTTCAGCGTCTCCACCGATCTCACCGATCATGACGATGGCCTTGGTCTCGGGGTCCGCCTCGAACGCCGCGAGTGCGTCGATGTGCGTGGTGCCGATGATGGGGTCTCCACCGATACCGATGGCGGTCGAGAAGCCGATTTCGCGCAGCTCGTACATCATCTGGTAGGTCAGGGTTCCTGACTTGGAGACGAGTCCGATCGGTCCCTTGCCCGCAATGTTGGCCGGGGTGATTCCGACGAGGGCCTCACCGGGGGTGATGATGCCTGGGCAGTTCGGACCGATGATGCGGGTCTTGTTGCCCTTCTGCTGCGCGTAGGCCCAGAACTCGGCCGAGTCGCCGACGGGAACACCCTCGGTGATGATGACGAGCAGTGGGATCTCAGCGTCGATGGCCTCGATGACGGCGTTCTTGGTGAATGCCGGGGGCACGAAGGCGATCGACACGTCAGCGCCGGTCTTCTCCATCGCTTCTGCGACTGTTCCGAAGACGGGCAGTTCGACGTCGCCGTGCAGCACAGTGGTGCCGGCTTTGCGTGCGTTCACGCCACCAACGACGTTGGTGCCAGCCTTGAGCATCAGTGCGGTGTGCTTGGTGCCCTCACCGCCGGTGATGCCCTGAACGATGACCTTGGAATCCTTGTTGAGGAAAATTGACATTGTTTCGTTCGTCCTTTTACTTCGAAGCCAGCTCGGCGGCCTTGTCGGCGCCTTCGTCCATGGTTGCGGCGAGGGTGACCAGCGGGTGGTTGGCCTCGTTGAGGATGCGGCGGCCTTCTTCGACGTTGTTGCCGTCGAGGCGAACGACGAGCGGCTTGTTCGCTGCGGAGCCGAGTTCGGCGAGCGCGCCAACGATGCCCTTGGCGACTGCGTCGCACGCGGTGATTCCACCGAAGACGTTGACGAAGACGCTCTTGACCTGCGGGTCACCGAGGATGACGTCGAGGCCGGCGGCCATGACCTCAGCGGATGCTCCGCCTCCGATGTCGAGGAAGTTGGCTGGCTTCACTCCGCCGTGGTTCTCACCGGCGTATGCGACAACGTCGAGGGTCGACATGACGAGTCCTGCACCGTTTCCGATGACACCCACCTCACCGTCGAGCTTGACGTAGTTGAGGTCGCTCTGCTTGGCCTTCGCTTCGAGCGGGTCAGCAGCGTCCTTGTCCTCGAGCTTCTCGTGTGCAGCGTGGCGGAAGCCGGCGTTCTCATCGAGCGAGACCTTGCCGTCGAGGGCCACGATGTCGCCTTCCTCGGTGAGGACGAGCGGGTTGACCTCGACGAGCGTCGCGTCCTCGCCCTTGTAGACGTTGTAGAGCTTCACGAAGACGTCGGACACCTTGTCAACGAGCTCAGCGGGGAAGTTTGCAGCTACGGCGATTTCGCGAGCCTTGGCAGCGTCGATTCCTTCGATCGGGTCGACCTCGATGCGAGCGAGCGCTTCAGGCTTCTCGACGGCGAGAACCTCGATCTCCATTCCGCCTTCGACGCTTGTGAGCGACAGGTAGGAACGGTTGGCGCGGTCGAGCAGCACGGAGAAGTAGAACTCCTCGGCGATGCGAGCGCCTGCCGCGACCATGACGCGCTTGACGACGTGGCCTTTGATGTCGAGGCCGAGGATGGCCTGAGCTGCTTCGAAAGCTTCGTCAGGCGTCTTGGCGACCTTGACGCCGCCAGCCTTTCCGCGGCCACCGACCTTGACCTGAGCCTTGACGACGACGACACCACCAAGCTTTTCGGCTGCGGCGCGCACCTCCTCTGGCGTTTCAGCGACGATACCCGGCAGGACCGGGACCTCGTATTTTTCGAACAGGTCGCGTGCCTGGTATTCGTAAAGATCCACGTGGATTTCCGTTTCTGCTTAGTGCATTACTGATGTGCGCAGTTGCTGGCGGCCCCAGCGTCAGGTATCTCGACGCCGAGAGAAAAGCCTTTACCACTCTACTTCGTCTCTTCCGAGCGTACCCGCACTCGCTCCCCTGCTCTGCGCTGGAGGAGTGTGGGCTACTGTGGGCCCGTGACCACACTCTCTGACGTCGGCCGGGACGCTCTTCTGGTCGCCGGAGGCGGGCGCGCGATTCTTCTCCAGATCGCGAACCCGGGTGTTGGTCGCGGTGTGGCGGCGCACAGCGACTTCGCGTCACGGCCGCTTGATCGGTTGCACTCGACGCTGACGTACGTCTACGCCCAGGCTTTCGGTACGGACGCTGACAAACGCGCGGTGACCCGCCGTGTCAATCGGGCGCACGCACCGGTCTCGGCCGAAGCCACACTTGACGCACCTGGGTATTCTGCGTTCGATCCGGCTCTCCAACTATGGGTCGCTGCGACCCTCTACGACACGGCGGTCCGCGTGCGGGAGCTCGTTTACGGCCCGCTGGGTCCGGAAGCGGCCAGGCAGGTGTACGACGACTATGCCGTGCTGGGCACCGCCCTCCAGATGCCTGAGGACTTGTGGCCGTCGGGCCCGGAAGAATTCGCTGTCTACTTCGAAGCTGAGACCGCGCGGCTCGAGGTCACCCCGGAAGCCCGCGCCGTCAGTAGACAGCTTCTGTCGGGGCAGTCCTTGCCAGCATGGCTTCGCGCTGGGATGCCGCTGGTTCGACTCGTGACGGCGGGTCTGCTCCCATCGCAGTTGCGAGCGGCGTACGGGTTGCGCTGGACGCCGAGGCAACAGCGGCGGTTCGGCAGGGTTCTCGGCGTGACCCGAGCGGTGTGGCCGAAGCTGCCCCGTGGCATCCGCTTTGCCGCGTGTTCTTTCTATCTGCACAAATTGCGGGCAGCACCCGACGAACGCTGACGCCCGACGCTGCCAAAAGCCGGGACGGCAGGAGGCCGGTCATGCGAGTGACCGGCCCAGCTGTGGATCAAGGCGCACCGAAGCCCTCGGTCACCCCGCCCCCTGGAGCCTCGACTCCCGGTTCATCGACGATGGTGCGTCTCCGCTGACCGCTGGCGTGCTTTCGACACCGATGGCCGCGATGCCGAGGAGCGCAACACCAGAATTCACGACGGTTTCGAGGTACGCCGGATGTGCCCAGGTGGACACAGTTGCGAGAACAAGCGTGAGCGGCAGGACAGCGACGGGTGACAGGAGGAACACCACGGGCACCCGGAACTCTCTTCGCCGGAGCAGCGCGACGCCCAGAAGCACCGGGACCAGGAGCGTCGCGATGAATGCGGCGGTCGTGGCGATCTCGAAAATCCCAGTCGGTGCGTATCGCACGTCGAGAAACCCGAGCCCGGTGTAGAGGATGCCGAACACCGCGAAACCGCTGACGATCACCCATCGAACGATGCGCGGAAACCGGCGGCCCCCGTCAATCGTGCGACCGCCCCGGATCAGGACCGCGGCGAACAGCGCGTAGGCGATTCCGTGAGCGAGGGCGAGGCCGCGAAGCATGAACTCCGGACCGTCCTCAAGACTCCAGGCCGATGGAGTGTCCGGCATATTGGCGCGCCACAGCGCGTCAGTAAGAGCAATCGTGGCAAGGGATGCCGCACCGCACAGGGCAGCTAGTGGAAGGATTTTCATGACGGGACCTTTCGATGACGGCGCGGGGTGCGCCGGATAATGTGATCGTCATCCGCCTTGGAAGACGCCGCATCCGCCTGCGGTCGATTGTCGTTCCCCGCTCGGCTCTGCTTGCAGCCATCAAGGCGACAGCGCCTCCGACCTTTGGGGGAAGCGCGCTCCTCTCCCGCGGTCTACCCTCGGCATTATGAGGCTTCGACAGCCGACATTGAGTGAGTGGACCATCGCCGTCGCGTGCGGCGGTTGGACTGTCGTGTTCCTGCTCCCCGAGAGCGAATGGGCCGCACCGATCGCCCTGGTGTGGGCCATTGTTATCCTTCTTCTTCCACAGCGGCCGATCATTGGGGCGATCACCCTCGCGCTGCTGCAAACCGGCCTCGTCCTCACCGGGCCGACCGCGGACAACCCGGCAGCACTGGCATCGCTGCTCATAGCCGTTTATTACCTCGGCCGGCATGCCCCGCTCCGGTGGGGAGCGCCCGTCGGCGCGCTCTTCCTCGTCGAGGTGATCGCTGACCGAGGTGACGCAACCACCCTGGTGTTCGCGGCAGCTCTTCTCGCAGGAATGTTTGCTTTTGGGCGTCTCGTTCAGTTGCGCGCGGAAGCGGCTGCCCGGGCGAAACGAGTAGAAGCGGCTCTGTCCGGCGTTGACGCTGAACAGTTGGCGGAGTCGATAGTGGCTCGTGAACGGATACGGCTGGGAACACAGGCGCTCGAGATCATCCGGAGTTCGGTGGATGTGATGAGAGCTGAGGCCACTCAAGCAATGGACGACCTGGACCCTGCTCGAATTCAGTCCATCGTCGACCGAGGTTCCATAGCGGTGGAACAGTTGCGACGGCTGCTGGGCATTCTGCGCTCACCAGCGTCGGCCCCATCGCCGCGAATCGGACCGAGCCTAACGCGCCCGTGGGCTGACTTCGGAATTGCGGCGGCGCTCGTACTGCTCGCCGTGGCTGAGCTGATTTCATCGGGGCATTCGATGAGCCCACTGGGGTGGGCACTCGCGATTTCGTTCCCGCTCACGGTCGTGCTGCGACGACCCCGTCCAACGATTGCTGCGGCGAGCGCGGCAGGAATCGTCATCCTGATGGTGCTGGTGCCCGCACCCCTTCTCACCGGCTGGGGTGCCGCGGGACTCGTCACACTCATCCTTCTGTCATGGTCGTCGGCCGCAGCGGGACAGTGGCACGCGTGGGCCGCATACGCAGCGCTGCTTGGGTCGACCATCATATGGTTCGCTACCTTCGGTCCCGAGAACATCCCGATGAGCCTCGCGATCCTCGGGTTGTCCGCTTTCGCCGCTTCCGAATGGAGCCTTCGCAACCGCGAACGTTTGAGTGCATCGACTCATGCCGACCGCCTACAGTCAGAGCTGGACCAGCATATTCACGAGGCTGTCCGGCTCGAGCGGCTCAGGATCGCGCGTGACCTTCACGACGTGACCAGCCATGCCGTCGGCGTGATGGTGTTGCAGGCGTCGGCGGCGCAAGCGAATCTCCGGCGGGATCCAGCCGCCGCCCGTCACGCCCTGCTCACGGTTCAGACGGCAGGGGAACAAGCCCTGACTGAGCTCGGCATGCTGGTGTCCTTACTTGAGGCAGCGGAGAACAACGCGGGACCGGGATCAACACTTCTCGAACTGCTCGACGCTCTCGCCTCCCGGGTTCGGGCGCTCGGCCTGGACGTGGAGATCGACGCCGACGATGCCCCCAACGCGCTGATCGACCTCGCCTACCATGTCGTCCGTGAGGGGCTCACCAATGTGATTCGCCACTCGAAGGCGACACGGGTGACCGTGGAGGTGCGCGCTACCGAGCAAACGCTCACGATCAGGGTGACCGACAACGGCGAAGGCGCGCGCACAGAAGCGGCAGGGTTCGGGCTCTCCGGTATGAGCGAACGTGTGCAGGATGCCGGTGGACAGTTTGCGGCGACGACCGGCCCGGGTGGCTTCCAGGTTGTCGCAGACATCCCCATCGAATCGAAGGCACCGCGATCATGACGACAGCGCCGGAGGGCCGGATACGAGTACTGATCGCTGACGACCAGTATCTGATCCGCAGCGGCCTCCGTTCCATTCTCAGCGCTGAGGACGACCTCGTCGTGGTGGGCGAAGCGGGCGACGGCGTGTCTGCCGCCAGAGCAGCAGAGGCTTTGAAAGCCGACGTTGTCCTGATGGACATCCAGATGCCAGGAAGTGACGGAATCGAAGGTGTTCGGCTTCTGGCCGAAATGAGGCCGGAGGCCCGCGCCCTAGTGCTGACCATGTACGACCTCGACGAATACGTGGTCACGGCCCTGCGCGCTGGTGCCAGCGGATTCCTGCTGAAGACAACTCCCCCATCGCAACTCGCTGCCGCTATCCGGATGTGTCACGGTGGCGGGCAGTTGTTCGCGCCGTCGGTGACACATCGACTCATCGATGCTTACGTCCGACACCCACCCCCAGTCTCAGGAACCCCTCGAGAAGTGGTGTCTCTGACCACCCGCGAACTCGAGGTGTATCGCGCGCTCGCGACTGGCCTATCGAACGCGGAAATCGCGCGACAACTCTTCCTCGGCGAAGCAACAGTGAAGTCCCACGTGACTCGCATCCTCGCCAAGCTCGGATTGAGGGACCGCGTGCAGGCGGTCATCTTCGCGTTCGAATGCGGCCTTGTCTACGGAACCGAACGTGACAACGCGTGAAACAGGTCAGCGAAGCAGGGCGTGCGGCGGCGTCTCGACGTCACCGACGAGAGCCTCGGCCGGGTCATTGCCGACCGCGACGATGCGGTTGTTCGCATCGACGTGCACGACGTTCGGCTCGAACACCCGCGCTTCCTCGGTGGTCATCTGCCCGTACGCGATGAGGATGACCGTGTCTCCCGGGAAAACAAGACGCGCAGCGGCACCGTTGATTCCAACGACGCCGCTCCCCCGCTCGCCGGCGATCGTGTAGGTCTCAAGCCGAGCTCCATTGGTGACGTCGACGATAGACACCAGCTCACCCGGCAGGATGTCTGCAGCGTCGAGCAGGTCGAGGTCGACCGTGACCGATCCGACGTAGTGCAGGTCGGCCTGGGTCACCGTCGCACGGTGAATCTTCGCGGTGAACATGGTGCGCAGCATGAAATTACAACTTCTCAATCGGTGCGATTTTGATCAGCAGCTTTTTGAAGCCCGCCGATTCGAACTGGACGTGCGCGATGCGTTTGGCGCCTTCACCTGTCACCGTCTGTACGCGACCATCACCAAAATCACTGTGACGGATGCGATCACCAGCGGCCAGTTCCAGCGATCCATTGTCGCGAACCTGGTTGGTGATGCGGTTCGGCCAGTCCCGCTTCTCCGTCAGCGGCTTCGTCGCGAGATCGGTGCCATTCCATTTGGTGCGGTTGGCGTTGAGCGCACGCGGCTGGGTGCCGCCACGCGAATTCGCCATTCCAGGAGACTGGCGCCACTCGATGAGCTCGCCGGGAATCTCTTGCAGGTAGCGGCTCGGCATCGCAACAGCCGTCTCACCGTACTGGGCGCGGGTCATGGCGAGTGAGAGGAACAACCGCTTCTTCGCCCGGGTGATCCCCACGTAAAACAGTCGACGTTCTTCTGCGGGACCACCGGGTTCGGACGCGCTCATCCGGTGCGGAAGCAGGTCTTCTTCTATGCCCGTCAGGAAGACGGCGTCGTACTCGAGTCCCTTCGCGGTGTGCAGCGTCATCAGCGACACGGTTCCGCTCGAGTCATCGAGGTCGTCCGCCGCTGCGACAAGCGACACCTCAGTGAGGAAGTCGACCAGCTCGCCATCGGGGTTGTTCCGCTCAAACTCCTTGGTGACGGCGATGAGTTCTTCGATGTTCTCAGCGCGTGCTTCGTCTTGCGGATCGTGGCTGCGGCGCAGCGATTCGATGAGCCCGCTCTTGGTGACGAGCGTGCTCATCACTTCGGACACCTTGCCCTCCGCGACCAGGCCAGCACCCTCATCGAGCAGTGCCGACAGCGACAGAATCGCGTTCGTGACCTTCGGGCCGAGGCCGAGCGCCGCGGCTTCGCGCATGGCGTCGCGAAAGCTCAATCCGTTGTCTTCGGCGAATCGGAAGAGCTGCGTCTCCGTCGCTGGACCAATTCCTCGCTTGGGAGTGTTGAGGATGCGTCGAAGCGCGAGGGTGTCTTGCGGGTTCGCCACGGAAACGAGGTAGCCCATGGCATCCTTGATTTCCGCTCGCTCGTAGAATTTGGTGCCGCCCATGATTCGGTACGGCAGCGCTGAGCGGATGAAGATTTCCTCAAGTGCGCGGGTCTGTGCGTTGGTGCGATAGAACACGGCGATCGAGCTGTATGGCGTGCCTTCGCGGTGCAGCTTCTCGATCTCGTCAGCGACGAACTGCGCCTCATCGTGACCGGAATACCCGGTGTAACCAACAATCTTCTCGCCGTCGCCAACGGCGGTCCACAGCTTCTTGTCTTTGCGATCGAAGTTGTTTGCGATGACCGAGTTCGCTGCGGTGAGGATGTTCTGCGTCGAGCGGTAGTTCTGCTCGAGCAGAATGACCTTCGCGCCAGGAAAGTCGCGCTCAAATTCAACTATGTTGCGGATGTCTGCGCCTCGGAACGCATAAATCGACTGGTCGGAGTCACCAACGACGGTGAGCGAAGCGCCGGGCGACGTCGTGATGAGTGCGTTGTCATCGAGTGCTGGCGGACGGGTCAGTTCGCGGATCAGCGAGTACTGCGCGTGGTTGGTGTCCTGGTACTCGTCGACGAGGACGTGCTTAAACCGGTTCTGGTACGTCGCGGCGACGTGCGGGAACGCCCGGAACAGATACACGGTCTGGCCAATAAGGTCGTCGAAGTCGAAAGCGTTCGCCGCGGTGAGAGCCCGCGTGTACGAACGGAAGATCTGCACAAACGCCGCCTCGTTTGGGTCGTCCATATTCGCGTTGCGCGAGTAGCTGTCGACGTCTGCGAGCTCATTCTTGAGCTTCGAGATCTTTGCAGAAACGTTGCCCGGGGTGAAGCCGAGCACGTCGGCGCCCTGCTCCTTGATGATGCGCTTGATGAGCACCCGGGAGTCTGAGGAGTCGTAGATCGTGAAGTTCTTGGTGAACCCGAAGTTTTCGGCTTCTCGGCGGAGGATGCGAACGCACGCGGAGTGGAACGTTGAGATCCACATTCCTTCTGACGCCGCGCCGACAAGGGCACCGACCCGCTCGCGCATCTCGGCGGCAGCCTTGTTCGTGAAGGTGATGGCCAGGATCTGGCTCGGCCACGCCTCTCGGTTCTCGAGCAGGCTCGCGATGCGGCGGGTGAGCACACTCGTCTTGCCCGAACCGGCACCGGCGACGATGAGAAGCGCCTGCCCACGGTAGAGGACGGCCTCCCGCTGCTGCGGGTTGAGCCCGGAAAGCAGTCGACTCTCACTCCGCGACTCGGTGGGGTCGCTCGTCGGAATGGTGGCGGTGTGCCAGCCGTCGACGATCACGGGGGTCGCGGACTGCGGATTCGGTTCTAGGGTGCTCGCCATATCACCCTCAAGCTTAGGCGGGGCGTCTGACAGTGGGCTCCAGTTGGCGGCTAACCCTCAAGCTCGCGTCGAGCCTGCCTTGCGGTGAACCCGAGATCGGGGTGGTCACAGAAGATCCCATCGATTCCCGTCGCCAGAATGGCATCGAACTCCCGTTCCCAATGGCCGAAAGCTGACGGCTCGTCCTCGGTGCGGAAACTCTTGTTCAGAAACTTGTTTTCGGGCCGGAGCGTCCAGGTGAAGACATCGAGGCCGCGCCGATGTGCACGCGAGACAAGGTCATTGGTCTGCCCGTCCTGCGCTCCGGCGAACAGCATTGCCTTGTCGACACTGATGCCGTCGACAGTAAATCCGTTTGCGCCTGCCGACAGGGCGTCCAGACCAGCGTTCGTGATGACATCCGCATATTTGGTTGCATTGCTGCCGAGACGGGCCACCTCGTCGAACGGTCGGCCCTTCTTCTCCAACAGGTAGATGTAGCGAGCGGCGAGGCCGCGCGCGTGCATCCTGGCGAGCACCGACTTCTCAAATGCTTCGATAACGAGGCCGGCTCCGTTCGACCAGGACGTGCCCGAGAGAGCGGATGCCACGAGGTCGTCAAGAGGAAGCCCGACGTTGTCGAAGTAGGTCGCGTGTTTGATCTCGACCACGAGCCCGAGCTGTCGACCCTGGGCTTCAGACGCCTCGTCGATGATCTCGAGCAGGTCGGTGAGGCGCAGGATTCCGGCGGAGCCGTCAAAGCTGGCGCTCGACGGCCGAAGCTGAGGTATGCGTTCACGGCTGCGCAGGGTGGCGAGCTCCGCCCAGGTGAAGTCTTCGGTGAACCATCCGGTCAGCTCGGTGCCGTCGATGTTCTTCGTGGTGCGGCGGTCGGCGAACTCTGATCGGGACGCAATATCGGTGGTTCCGGAGATCTCGTTTTCGTGCCGAAGCACCAGAACGCCGTCTTTCGTCGCAACGACATCGGGCTCGACAGCGTCGGCGCCGAGCGCGAACGCAAGCTCGTACGAGGACCGGGTGTGTTCCGGGCGATAGCCTGGGGCACCGCGGTGACCGATGAGAAGCGGGCCTGCCGGTCGGGACACTGTCATGGTTCGAGCCTATTCGAGAGCCGCGTATCACAGTGCAGACCTCCATGCAGGCCCGGAATCCTCGGATTTTCCCAGTAAAGACCGCTAGATTGGGACGCAAGTTCCGCGCAGCGGTACCGACACATTCCAGCCGTTACGACTGAGAAGGAAAAACCACAGACATGGCAACGAGCAATCCGGCGTTCAAGAACCCGGCATTCACCCAGTCGAACGCGATGGCCGCGCAGACGGCAAGCGCGTCCGAACTTCAGGACATGTACAACCGTCCGGCAGCAGGCCCCGTCACCGCTGACCGGATGACCATCGAAGACACCATCGTCAAGAGCGCTATCGCGTTCGGCATCCTGGTCGTCGGCGCTGTCGCCGGCTGGGCTCTCGGTGCAACAATGCCAGCTCTCGTCTTCGGGGCGGCGATCATCGGCTTCGTCCTCGCCCTGGTCAACACCTTCAAAAAGGAACCGTCCGCTCCGCTGATCCTTGCCTACGCTGCCATGCAGGGTGTCTTCGTTGGTGGCATTTCGTACATCTTCGAGCAGACGTGGTCCGGCGTTGTCGTCCAGGCCGTTGTCGCCACGCTCGTCGTCGTCGGTGTGACCCTCGCCCTGTTCGCGAGCGGAAAGATCCGCGCGTCGAAGAAGGCCACGAAGATCTTCCTCATCGCGATGGTCGGTTACCTCGTCTTCTCGCTTGTCAACGTCGGCATGCAGATGTTCGGCCTGACCGACAACCCGTTCGGCCTCCGTGGCGCTGAAATTGCGGGTATCCCGCTCGGCCTCATCCTCGGTGTGCTCTGCGTGATCATGGGTGCATACTCCCTCGTGCTGGACTTCGACTTCATCCAGCGTGGCGTGCAGAACCGCGCCCCTCGCAAGTTCGGCTGGTCAGGCGCATTCGGCATCATGGTCACGGTCATCTGGCTGTACCTTGAGATCCTGCGCATGCTCGCCATCACGCGCGAGTAACAACGTTCATCCGACAGCCCCTGGGCCACCGTTTTGCGGTGATCCAGGGGCTTTCTTCTTCCCCCGCAATCATCACGTCTGAGGCACCATGGCACGTCGACCATCCACCCATCCCCCGCGTCTCGACACTCTTCGCACTGTGGAGCGGTCACCAGGCGACGCCGACAGCCTCGACACCGACGATGACCGCGAGCTCGAGGAATTCGTCGGCATCGACCTCAGCGACAGGGACCTGTCCGGCATCACCCTCCGCGAATGCTCGCTCGAGGATGTGACGCTCACCGACACCAACCTGCGCGGGTCGCGAGTGATCGAAACCGTGCTCACCGGCATCAACGCCCCGATCCTGCGATCCAGCCGCTCAACCTGGCGCGACGTCATGGTGAACCGGTCACGAATCGGCTCAGGCGAACTCTTCGACGCAACCTGGCAGTCCGTTCGCATCTCTGTCAGCAAGCTCGGCTACGTCAATCTCCGCGGCTCATCCCTCACCGACGTGCTGTTTGAGGATTGCACCATCGACGAGCTCGATCTCGGCGGCGCAACGGCTACCCGCGTTGCATTCACCAACACTCGAGTTCAGACGCTGGACCTGACCCGAGCTGCGCTCACCCACGTCGACCTGCGCGGACTCGAGTTCCAGGCGATCCACGGGCTTGAAGGGCTCAAGGGCGCCACGGTGAGCGAGTATCAACTCAGCGAGCTGGCGCCACTCTTCGCCACCCACCTGGGGATCCTGGTGGAGGGGTAGCCCGTTCAGCTGACCTTCTCGCCACCGCGTCGCTGCCGGGAGCGGTACGCGGCAACGTGCATACGATTGCCGCAGTTGCCGACGTCACAGTAGCGCTTGGACCGGTTGCGGGTCAGGTCGACGACGACCGCCGTGCAGTCATCGGCCGCACACTCGTGCAGCCGCTCGAGCTCCTTCGTTCGAACGAGGTCGATGATGGCCATTGCCGTCTCAACCTGCGCCCGGTGGGCGACAGGAGCGGACGCCTCGGTCGCGTGCACGTGCCAGTTCCAGTGGTCGTGCCTCACCAGCTGCGGCAGCGCCCTCGCCTCACGAAGAAGTTCATTGACGAGATCGACCACCCCGACCTCATCGCGGGTCCAGAATCCCCGCAACCGCCAACGCAGCGCTCGCATCTCCTCAAGCTCCGCCGTGTCCCCTGCGCGCGAGCCGGTGAACTCTACCCTGTCGAGGAACGCGACAAGCTGCTCTCCTGTCGATAGCTCGTCATTTCCACTGGCCGAGGCTCCTGGCAGTGTATTGATCAGCGCAGCCGTCGACACAAGAGACACCTCGGTGTCATAGGCAAAAAGCATGTTGACTCCTGACAGCACCCGGGTTTAGTGTCATGACCATAACCCAGTTTACTCCTGACAGGAAGAAGTGGCTCTCCCGCGGTCACGCTCACATAATGACAATTTCTTCTACGGACACCATGACAACGGATGCCACTCGGCTCGCGCGGCGAGGACAGGCGACCGGTATCGCCATCGCACTCTCGAGCGCACTGATGTTCGCGCTGAGCGGCCCATTCGCAAAGTCGCTTCTGGATGCGGGCTGGTCGCCGGGGGCCGCCGTGCTCGTGCGAATCGGTGGAGCTGCGCTCGTGTTGCTGGTGCCGACCATCCTCTCGCTCCGTGGTCGCTGGCGCACCCTCCGTCGAAGCAGCAAGGTGATCGCCCTCTACGGCACCATCGCAATTGCCGGTGCCCAGGTGGGTTTCTTCAACGCCGTCTCCTACATGTCGGTCGGAGTTGCGCTGCTCATCGAGTACCTGGCACCGGTTTTGCTCGTCCTCCTCGTCTGGGCGCAGACCCGACGTCGCCCTGGCGTTCGCACGATCGTCGGCACTGTGATCGCGATCCTCGGCATGGTGCTCGTGCTTGACCTCACCGGCGCGCAGACCGTGCACCCCATCGGCGTCGCGTGGGCGCTGCTCGCCGCCGTCTCCCTCGCCACCTACTTCGTGCTCGGCACAAAGATCAGCGACGATCTTCCTCCGCTTGTGCTTGCAGGCGGCGGACTCGTGGTTGGAACCGTCGTTGTCGGCCTGTGCGGAGTGATCGGGCTCCTGCCACTCGCGTTCTCGGCGGCCGACGTCACAATGCTCAGCCTGCAGATGTCGTGGCTCGTGCCGATACTGTCGCTCGCCCTGATCTCCACGGCCGCGGCGTACGTCACAGGAATCCTCGCAACAGCGAAGCTCGGCACCCGCATCGCGTCGTTCGTCGGACTGTCGGAGGTCGTGTTCGCCGTGCTGGCGTCGTGGCTGCTGCTGGCTGAACTGCCCGGCGTCCTCCAACTGCTCGGTGGCCTCGGCATCCTCATCGGAGTGATCCTCGTGCGCGCCGACACCTACACGCCAGCTGCGGCGACCACGCGCACGAATCGCGTCACGCCGAGATAAGGACATCGCGCCCACAGAAGGACGAACGGAGCGCACGCGTCCTTTTCTCGGCCCTTTTTCCTTGTCTCGCCCCTGACCCGTTGCACCGAAAAAGGGCCAGCTCAGTGAGCCGGCCCTTTTCGCGTCAGTGTTTGAGCTCAGGAGAGGATGATCGGCTTTCCGCCGCCACCTCTACTCCCACTCAATGGTTCCCGGTGGCTTCGACGTGACGTCGAGCACGACGCGGTTCACGCCGTCCACCTCGTTGGTGATGCGGTTCGAGATCTTCGCGAGCACGTCGTACGGCAGGCGCGTCCAGTCCGCCGTCATGGCGTCCTCTGAACTGACAGGACGAAGCACGATCGGGTGGCCGTAGGTTCGGCCATCGCCCTGCACGCCCACCGAGCGAACGTCGGCGAGAAGTACGACGGGGCACTGCCAGATTTCGTTGTCGAGACCGGCGGCAGAGAGTTCGAAGCGAGCGATAGCATCCGCTTTGCGAAGCAATTCCAGACGCTCAGCGGTGACCTCACCGACGATGCGGATTCCGAGGCCGGGGCCGGGGAAGGGCTGGCGGCCGACGATGACCTCGGGCAGGCCGAGTTCGCGGCCGATCGCGCGGACCTCGTCCTTGAACAGGGTACGCAGCGGCTCGACCAGTTCGAAGGTGAGGTCGTCTGGCAGGCCACCGACGTTGTGGTGGCTCTTGATGTTCGCGGTGCCGGTTCCTCCACCGGACTCGACGACGTCGGGGTACAGAGTGCCCTGAACGAGGAATGCGATCGGGTCGCCGTCATCTTCGAGGGATTCGGCGATGAGGTCGGCCTGGGCCTTCTCGAAGGTGCGAATGAACTCACGGCCGATGATCTTGCGCTTGGTCTCGGGGTCGCTGACTCCGGCGAGCGCGTTGAGGAACTGCTCGCGGGCGTCAATCGTAATAAGACGGATGCCTGTGGCTGCGACGTAGTCTTCCTCAACCTGCTTGCGCTCATCCTGGCGCAGCAGACCGTGGTCGACGAAGACACAGACGAGCTGGTCGCCGACGGCCTTGTGCACGAGAGCGGCCGCGACAGCTGAATCGACTCCACCGGAGAGGCCACAGATGACCTTCCCTGTGCCGATCTGAGCCTGGATCCGTTCAACCTGCT
This sequence comes from Mycetocola zhadangensis, assembly GCF_003668565.1. Classification (GTDB taxonomy): domain Bacteria; phylum Actinomycetota; class Actinomycetes; order Actinomycetales; family Microbacteriaceae; genus Mycetocola_A; species Mycetocola_A zhadangensis. The sequence goes on along the minus strand of NZ_RCWJ01000001.1, from coordinate 153,149 downwards.
CGGCGATGACATTGCCTGGATTCCAGTCGGACGGGATGCCGGCGGCGCGGTGCAGGAAGTTCTCGAGCACGTTCTGGCCGTACGCTGAGTGCTTCACCTCGGGGTGCCACTGCACGCCGTAGAACTTGCGCTCGTCGTTGCCGAACGCCGCAACCGGGGTCGACGCGGTCGATGCGAGAACTGTGAAGCCCTCGGGTGCTTTGGCGACCGAGTCGCCGTGGCTCATCCACACGGTCTGATCGGCTGGCTGCCCGTCGAGCAGAACACCACCATCAGGAACGAGGGCAGCGTCGGTCGATCCGTACTCACGAAGACCGGTGTTGGCGACCTCGCCGCCGAGGGCGCGAGCCATCACCTGGAAGCCGTAGCAAATGCCGAGCGTGGGAACCTCGAGGTCGAAGATGTCGTTGTCGAGGGCGGGAGCGCCCTCTTCGTAGACACTCGACGGACCGCCAGACAACACGATGCCGACCGGGTTCTTCTCGGCGACCTCCGCTGCGCTGATCGAGTGCGGCACGATCTCGGAGTAGACGCCCGCTTCGCGAACGCGGCGGGCAATGAGCTGGGCGTACTGGGCGCCGAAGTCGACGACGAGAACGGGGCGGGCGTTGGTTGCCTGCTCGTTAATGAGATGCCTCCACAGAGTTCGATGATGGTGAAGCAGAAGATGCGGATGCTGTTCGCTCGGCACGCGCGGCGAGGTACGTCCGCACCTCCCGGGCAATCCGTGTCTCCAGGAAGAACGAAAGTCCGGGCACGATGCCACCGCTTGCGAGCAGGAGCAGGCGCGGGAACTCCCAGCGCATCATGCTCCACAGCCGGAAGTTGCTGAACAGGTAGAGCACGTAGAACCAACCGTGGGCGATGAGGATACCTGTGGAGAGGTTCACGGCCTGCGCGGTTCCGGTCGGCACGAACGCGAGGAAACCGTAGGCACCTCCGAGCTCGAGTTCCAGCCCGAACGCGTACTTCATCACCATCTCAGCGCAGAGCGCGAGCAGCATGGCACCGGTGATGATCGAAGCGATCTGGTAAAACTTCAGCGCGCCGGCGATTCGCGGTAAATCGCTCTCGCGAGGTTCTAGTGGCATGGCTCTAGTCTACGTGCCCGTTTCCTGTGCGTTCGAGCTCGGCTTCCTCGTCACGCCGCGACTTCGCGTCCTTCACCAGGTGGAACCAGACGAACACCGCGAACCCGGCGAACACGATCCACTCGATGGCGTAGAAGATGTTGAGCCAGTTGAGGCTGACCTCCTCCACGACAGCGGGAGCGTCGATAACCGTCAAGGTTTCCGGCGCATCGTCCGAGACAACGTACCCGTTATAGACGGGCCGATCGCCGAGCTCGCTCCAGATGTTGACGAACGCGGCCGTCGACATCGTGGTGAGCTCAAACGGGTCGCTGTCCTCGTCAGGCAGCTCCGGAGCCTGAGACGCGTTCAAACGGCCCGCAATTTTGACTGCGGATGCCTCGGCGCCGGCGTTGAGGTCGGCTGCCACTTCGTCAGCCACCTCCCTCTCCTCGGTCCAGCCGAGTGCGACAGCAATGGAGGCCTCTGGTTCCGTTTCCGTGACCAGGTGGCCTGTCACCCAATACCCTGTTCGGTCAAGGTTCACTCGGTTCGACACCACGAGGAAGTCACCGGGAACATAGGTTCCGGTGACCTCGACGAGCTGGCCGATCACACTGTCCCTCAGCGAACCACCGGTTTCGGCGACGTCTTCCAGGGCGCGCGTTCGTTCGGTCGGCTGGTCGACGGTCTCCGTCGAGATCACAGCCCGCTCGAGCTGCCACTGGCCGAGCCAGGCAAACGCACCCGAGACGAGGAGTGCAAGCAGCAGCATCGCGATCCAGCGCGGCTCGAGCATGGTGCGGAATAGCGTCTTCGGGGGTTCGACTGTGCCCGAAGGCACCGGGGTGTTGCTAGTAATCGTCGTCTCGCTTCGTCGGATCTGGCTTCGTGTCGGTCGAGTTCATGGCTTGTTCCACGATGCGATCGACAACACGGGCCGTTTTTGTGGGGTTTGGTGCCGCGTCACCGCTCGTCGCCGCTTCGACGAGCGCGATTTCTTCGGCAAGCATCGGGTCAACGGGCCGGGCCGGTGTCTTGCGTTTCGTACGGAGAACAGCGGCACCGATGCGCTCCGAGTTCGAGGCGAGCAGCGGGCCCATCACACTGACGACGAGAACGTACAACCCCGCAAACGGCTGCAGGCGCGGGTCGAGTCCGGCGGTGAGAGCGAGGATCGCCAGGATGAGCGCGAACTCGCCTCGGTTCATGAGGATCGCCGCCGCGTTGATGCCGGCCTGGGCGCTGAAGCCGTACAGCCTCGCCATGAATTGCCCGGCAACGACGTTGAGCACAAGAGTGAGAACCACCGCAACGATCACTGGCCAGATCACGAGCGGGAACTCCGTTGGATCAAGACCAAGACCGAAGTTGAGGAAGAAGAAGGCGCCGAAAACATCCCGGAGCGGCACGGCGACGTGTTCAATCTTGGCGCTGTACCTGGTGGCGCCGAGCACGAGCCCGATGAGGAACGCGCCAATCGCGTCGCTGACGCCCAGCACCTCGCCGAGTCCGCCGAAGAGCACAGCGAGCCCGAAGAACAGGATGGTGAACAGTTCGTCGTCTTTGGTGCGGAATAGCCGCCCGACGAAGGCGCCTCCCCAACGTGCGATGGTGAACATCACAACGAGGAAGGTGAAGGCGATGGCGAGTTTGCCCGCGACGAGCCACGGTTCGTTCTCGCCGCTCAGGATGACAGACACGATCGCCAGGTAGATCGCAAGGAAGATGTCCTGCACGACAGTCACGCCGAGGATCATTGGCGTCTCGCGGTTGGCGAGACGCCTCAGCTCGATGAGGAGCTTCGTGACGATTGCGCTCGAGGAGGTGCCGATGATTCCGGCGATGATGAGCGCTTCCTTGGTTCCCCAACCGAGTGCAAACCCGAAGATCAGGCCGGCACCCATCAGCAGCACCAAATAGGAACCGCCGGAGATCAGCAGCTTCCCCGCATTACCGAAGAACTCGTCCTGATCGAACTCGAGCCCCAGATTGAAGAGCAGGAGAAGGAGACCGAAGACCGCGATGAGTTCGATGTAGTCGCTGCGGAAGTTGAGCGGAAACCACCCGTTGTTCGGGCTCGCCAGAAAACCAACGACCATGTAGATCGGAATCGCCGGCAAGCCGATGGTCTTGCCGGCCCGGCCCAGGATGTACGCGCCAATCAGCAGGGTGCCGAGAACGACGAGGTTCGTTCCCAGATCAGGGACTGCTGCTGCGGTGATCATGCGGGTCGAACTCCCGGCGGACCGTCAGCGGAACCGCCAAGCCGGGACGCACCGGTGCGGAAGAATGCGAAAGCTTTGGCGACCTTTTCCGGGCTGCCAGCAACGACAAGGGTGTCTCCCGGGAACACACGGAAGTCGACGCTCGGTGCCGGGTTCGCCGATTCACCACGCACAACGGCGACGACGGTGAGGCCGACGATGCCCCGGTCAGCGGGATCGCCGAGGGGCTGCCCAGCAATATGGTCGTCGTAATCGACGGTGAACCAGTCGATACTGAGCCCTGGGATCTGGTCGAGCGCGGTGAGGGACTCGGTGATTTGCGTGCCGCCAAGCAGTTCGGCAAGGGTGTGCGCCTCGTCTTCGCTGAGCCGCAGCGATACCTTGCTGGCGTCAGAGCCGTCCTCATCATCGGCGAACGTGATGAGGTCGCTGTGTCCTGAGCGGTGTGCGATGACACCGACCTTGCCCCCGTCGGCGGTGATGAAGGTATGCAGCACTCCCACACCGGGAAGTTTTACCCGCCGAACGTCAACCATTGCCGGACTCCTAGGGTTGTGGGAAGTCCGCCCAGTCTATCGGAGCGCCGAAGCCGGTTCAGAGGCTAACGGGATCGCCGTTCACAGCCGACTGGCCCGTCCACAGCGTGAACGGGCCAGTCCGAGCATCGAAACAGATGCCTGCTCTACCGAGCGACGATGTCAGGTGCTTCCAGTCGAATCCGATCGGCCGACTCATCGTCGGGCTGCTCCTGCGACGCGCGTTCGGCCGCCACTCGCTTGAGGTAGACAGCGACCTCGTGTTCCGCGCGCTCATCGTCCCAGCCGAGCACCCCTGCCATCAGTTTCGCGGCAACGGGCGCGGCCGACACTCCGCGGTCCCATGCCTCGATCGAGATTCGGGTGCGTCGGGCGAGCACGTCCTCCAGGTGCAGAGCGCCCTCGTGTGAAGCGGCGTACACGACCTCGGCTCCGATATAGTCATCGGCTCCCGGCAACGCTTCGCCGAGTTCCGGACGCTCGCGGATGAGGTCGAGCAGCTCGTCGGTCAGCACTCCGTAACGGTTGAGCAGGTGCTCGATCCGCACGGTGTGCACACCGAAGGCCCTGGCAATTTTGGCCCGCTTGTTCCATGCGGCCTGATATCCCTCGGCACCGATGAGAGCAATGTTCTCGGTCGTTGAGGCGGGAACCTTCCCGTCGAGCGCATCCGCGGCCGCGTCGATCGCGTCCTTGGCCATCACGCGGTACGTCGTCCACTTACCACCGGCGATCACCACGAGGCCGGGAACCGAGTGCGCGACGAGGTGTTCACGGGACAGCTTCGACGTCTGATCACTCTCGCCTGCGAGCAACGGACGCAGGCCAGCGTAGACACCCTCGACGTCATCGCGCGTCAGGGGTACGGCGAGAATTTTGTTCACGTGCTCGAGCAGGTAGTCGATGTCCGCTGCGGTCGCCGCGGGGTGTGCTTTATCGAGGTCCCAGTCGGTGTCTGTTGTGCCAATGATCCAGTGTCGACCCCACGGGATGACGAACAGCACGCTCTTCTCGGTGCGCAGCAGCAGCCCCATGGTGGACTGGAATCGATCGCGCGGCACGAGAAGGTGGATACCCTTTGACGCGCGCACCTTGAACTGGCCACGCTCGCCGACCATGGCCTGCGTGTCATCGGTCCAGACGCCCGTCGCGTTGACGACTTGTTTTGCTCGAACCTCGAAGCGCTCTCCGGTTTGCAGGTCGTGTGCCTTCACACCGACGACACGCTGACCGACCTTGAGAAATCCTTCGACCCGGACCCGGCTGGCCGCGTGTGCACCATACGACGATGCCGTGCGCACGAGTGTTGAGGTGTAGCGCGCATCATCGACTTGGGCGTCGTAATAAGTGATACCGCCGACGAAGGCGTTGTTGCGCAGCGACGGTATCGCGCGCTGGACCTGTCGTTTCAGAAGGTGCCGGTGATGAGGGACCCCGGGCGGCCGGCCACCCGTGTAGCTGAAGATGTCGTAGAGCAGCATTCCTGCTCCGATGTACAAGCGCTCGAAGAGCGGACGGTTCAGGGGGTAGAGGAACCGAACCGGCTTCACCAGGTGCGGCGCGATGCGCTGCAGCAGAAGGCCGCGTTCGATCAGGGCTTCCCGCACGAGCCGGAAATCGAGCTGTTCGAGGTAGCGGATTCCACCGTGAACGAGCTTCGATGAGCGACTCGAGGTTCCGCTCGCCCAGTCACGTGCTTCCAGGATCCCGGTGGAGAGTCCGCGGGTGATCGAGTCGAGTGCCGCACCCGTTCCGACGATGCCACCGCCAACCACGAGCACGTCGAGCTCTTTTGTTTTGAGAGCCTGAATGGCTGCGGCCCGCTCGTCAGGGCCAAGCTTTGTCGAGTGCGAAACGGTGTTCGAATTGGCCATTGTGATCTCCCCCGACGACCGAGCCTGTCACGATCATCGGACCCGCATTGGTGGGTGGCACCGACAGGCTACGCCACACCTCTTCCTTCGAAGCTAATGCACCCGTTCGGTGCTGACAACAGGTTGCACCATGGATTGATCTGCGAGCGCCACCCCCTTAACATCGGCGATGCTCTGTGCTCGACTCGAGGAACAGCGCCTGGTCAGGCGCGTATGTCCAAAAGCGAGGAATCTCATGGCATCAATCGCAGCGAACATCGTCGATACGCTTCAGGCCAGCGGAGTGCAACGTGTGTACGGCATCCCCGGAGACTCACTTAATGGGTTCACCGAGGCGCTTCGTGGTGAAGGCAAACCCGAGTGGGTGCACGTGCGCCACGAGGAGGCTGCCGCACTTGCCGCGTCCGCCGAAGCCGGGCTCACCGGGCAGATCGCCGTCTGCGCTGCGAGCTGTGGACCTGGCAACCTTCACTTCATCAACGGCCTCTACGACGCTCAGCGATCCCGGGTCCCAGTGCTCGCCATCGCCGCGCACATTCCAAGCGGTGAGATCGGCAGCGGCTATTTTCAGGAAACGCATCCGCAGGAACTCTTCCGCGAATGCAGCGTCTACTGCGAGCTCGTCGGTTCACCCGAACAGATGCCTCGCATGCTCGAGATTGCGATGCGTACAGCTGTCGAAAAGAAAGGCGTCGCCGTTCTGGTGATTCCAGGTGACATCCTCCAGGCCAAAGCGGAAAACACACGGGTCGCGGCGATCAGGCCCACCGAGAGTTCCGTGCTGCCGAGTGCCGACGGGCTGGCCGAAGCCGCCAGGCTCCTCAACGATGCCAGCAAGGTCACCATCCTGGCGGGAGCGGGTGTCGCCGGAGCGCACGGCGACGTTCTTGCCCTGGCTGAGGCCCTCGGCGCCCCGATCGTTCACGCCCTCCGCGGCAAGGAACACATCGAGTACGACAACCCGTTCGATGTGGGGATGACGGGACTGCTCGGCTTCAGCTCGGGCTATCGCGCCATGGAGAACTGCGACGCGTTGCTCATGCTCGGCACCGATTTCCCCTACCAGCAGTTCTTTCCTGACGGAGCCGTCAAAATTCAGGTTGACGTGCGCGGCGAACAGCTCGGCAGGCGCACACCTCTCGACCTCGGCCTGGTTGGCACGGTGCGCGACACAGCTCGAGCCCTCGTCACACTCGTTCGGCACAAGGATGATCGCGAGCATCTCGACTCGTCGGTGAAGCACTACCGCAAGGCGCGGAAGGGCCTCGACGAATTAGCCACAAACGATCGGAACCGAGCGCCGATACATCCCCAGTACCTCGCGAGACTGGTAGATGAGCTGGCAACCGATGATGCTGTCTTTATTCCGGATGTCGGTTCACCCGTCGTGTGGGCATGCCGATACCTCACGATGAACGGGAAGCGCCGCATGATCGGCTCGTTCACCCACGGCACTATGGCCAATTCCGTTTCGCAGGCGATCGGCGCCCAGGCATCGCACCCTGGCCGGCAAGTGGTCGCGCTTGCTGGCGACGGCGGACTCACGATGCTTCTCGGTGAGTTGATCACCCTGACGCAGAACAAACTGCCTGTGAAGGTGGTCGTGTTCAACAACTCGTCGCTGAACTTCGTCGAATTGGAGATGAAGGCGGCTGGGCTGGTCAACTACGGTACAGAACTCACCAATCCGAACTTCGCCGACGTGGCGAAGGCGATGGGAATCCACGGTCAGCGCGTCGAACGGCCGGACGACCTGCCAGACGCCCTCCGTGCGGCGTTCGCCCATGACGGGCCTGCGCTCATCGATGTGGTGACGGCACGGCAGGAGCTTTCACTCCCACCGACGATCACCGCAGAGCAGGCGAGCGGCTTCACCCTCTACGCCATCCGCACTGTTCTGTCCGGGCGCGGTGAGGAGCTCGTCGACCTTGCACACACCAACGTCGTGCGGCGGATCCTGAAGTAGGGGTTCCGCTCGCCCGGTGGTGCGCCTAGTTGGAGCGGTACGGGGCGAGCACAACCTCAACCCGCTGGAACTCCTTAAGGTCCGAGTACCCGGTGGTTGCCATCGAGCGGCGAAGCGCTCCGACGAGGTTGGCTTTACCGTCAGCGACGGTAGCCGGTCCATAGAGGACCTCCTCGAGGGTTCCGATCTGCCCAACCTCGACACGCTTTCCGCGTGGGAGCTGGGAGTGGTACGCCTCGGTACCCCAGTGGTACCCGCCCCCAGGCGCGTCGGTGGCGCGAGCGAGGGTGGTGCCGAGCATGACAGCATCCGCTCCACATGCAACGGCTTTGACGATATCACCGGCTGTGCCGAGACCACCGTCAGCGATCACGTGCACGTAACGTCCGCCTGACTCGTCCATGTAGTCGCGGCGAGCGCCGGCGATGTCGGCGACCGCTGTGGCCATCGGAGCGTGGATACCGAGGGTGGCGCGGGTTGTCGATGCCGCTCCCCCGCCGAAACCGACGAGGACACCGGCTGCTCCGGTGCGCATGAGGTGAAGTGCTGCCGTGTATGTGGCTGCGCCTCCCACGATGACCGGAACGTCGAGCTCGTAGATGAACTCCTTAAGGTTGAGCGGCTCCTGGTTCCGGGAGACGTGCTCAGCCGACACGGTTGTTCCACGGATGACGAACAGGTCAACTCCCGCGGCGACAACGGTTTCGTGAAGTTCCTTCGTGCGCTGCGGCGATAGTGCTCCGGCGACGGTGACACCGGCGGCGCGAATCTCCGCGAGGCGCTGGGTCACCAGCTCGGGCTTGATCGGCTCGGAGTAGATCTCCTGCATCCGGGCGGTCGCACTGTCGGCGTGCAGCCCACGGATTTCGGCGAGCAGCGGCTCAGGGTTCTCGTACCGCGTCCAGAGACCTTCGAGGTCGAGCACACCGACTCCGCCGAGCTTGCCCATCATGATGGCGGTCTCAGGCGAAACCACCGAGTCCATCGGCGCCGCGAGGATCGGAATGTCGAAGGAGTATGCGTCGATCGACCAGGCAACCGAAACGTCTTCGGGGTCCCTCGTCCGCCTGGACGGGACTACCGCGATGTCATCGAAGGCATATGCCCGGCGTGCGCGCTTGGATGCGCCGATCTCAGTTTCCATACTCACCCCTCCACCCTACCGTTCGCTGCTTTCTCGCTCGGTCGTCGCGGCGCTGGATTGTCGAATTTTGGAACCGGCAAGCCGGCACGGGTTGGCGCACACGCAAAAACCCGCACGCGTCCAGGACGCGTGCGGGTTTGTGGAATCGGGTTATCAGCGGCTGTAGTTCGGCGCTTCGACGACGATCTGCACGTCGTGCGGGTGCGATTCCTTGAGGCCGGCCGACGTGATCCGAACGAACTTGCCCTTGCTCTTGAGCTCCTCGATCGTGCGCGCACCAACGTAGAACATCGACTGGCGGAGGCCGCCGATGAGCTGGTACGCGACAGACGACAGCGGACCGCGGTACGGCACCTGTCCTTCGATGCCCTCGGGGATCAACTTGTCGTCGCTCGGAACGTCGGACTGGAAATACCTGTCCTTCGAGTAGGACGTCTTCTCGCCACGGGTCTGGAGTGCGCCAAGCGATCCCATTCCGCGGTACATCTTGAACTGCTTGCCGTTGACGAAGACCAGCTCGCCCGGGCTCTCGTCGCAACCGGCGAGGAGAGAGCCGAGCATGACCGTGTCAGCACCAGCGACGAGCGCCTTGGCGATGTCACCCGAGTACTGCAGGCCGCCGTCCGCGATGACCGGAACGCCGTACTCACGAGCGGCGAGGGAAGCCTGGTACACGGCGGTGATCTGCGGCACTCCAACACCGGCGACAACGCGGGTGGTGCAGATCGAACCTGGGCCGACTCCGACCTTCACCGCGTCGGCTCCAGCCTCAGCGATGGCCTTGGCGCCGTCGCGGGTCGCCACGTTTCCGCCGATCACGTCGACGCCAGCAAACGCCCTGTCTGCCTTGAGCTTGCGCACGATGTCGAGGACACCAGCCGAGTCTCCGTTGGCCGTGTCCACAACGAGCACATCGACTCCGGCGTCGAGGAGAGCGCCGGCACGCTGCCAGGCGTCACCGAAGAACCCGATGGCCGCCCCAACGCGCAGTCGACCGGAGTCGTCCTTGGTGGCGAGCGGGTACTTCTCGCGCTTGTCGAAGTCCTTCACGGTGATCAGGCCCTTGAGCTTGCCTGCAGCGTCAACGAGGGGCAGCTTTTCGATGCGGTGCTCGGCCAGGATCGCGATCGCGTCTTCCGGCGTGATGCCGACAGGTGCCGTGATCAGAGGCATGCGGGTCATGACGGCGCTTGCGGGCGTTGTCGCCTTTTCCTGCGGAGCAACGAACCGCATGTCGCGGTTGGTGATGATGCCGACCAAAACACCGTCCGAGTCGATCACGGGAAGACCGGAGACACGGAAGTTGCGGCACAGCGCATCGACTTCGGCAACCGTCGCTGTGGCTGTCGTGGTCACGGGGTTGGTGATCATCCCGGACTCGCTGCGCTTGACGAGGTCGACCTGTTCGGCCTGATCGCCGATCGACAGGTTGCGGTGCAGGATGCCGATTCCGCCCTGGCGTGCCATCGCGACGGCCATGCGCGATTCAGTCACAGTGTCCATGGCGCTCGAGAGCAGTGGAGTCGCGACGGTGATGCGCTTAGTCAGGCGCGAAAAAGTCTCCGCCTCACTTGGAATGACGTCGGTGTGCCCTGGGAGCAGGAGCACATCATCATAGGTGAGCCCGACGAAGCCAAATGGGTCTGAGGTTTCCATTGCATCCCTTCACAGAAGCGCTGATTACCGGCGTCTGTAGCTGACGGATGCCACCGAAAAGCGAGCATCGGACCGGTAGTTAATGCTAACCGCAGAAAGGTAACGATTATGCCCGTGCGGTTCGACATTGATGTGAGGAATACCCATGTACGAAACATGTAGGTCATAATCGGGTCGTATCGTCAAACGGAGCCGTTCGGCGAAGAACCACAAGGAGACCTGGCGGTCTCTTCACTCGAGGGACCTGGCGGTCCCGTTCTGGAGGTGCAGTGAGTCTCACTCATTCAGCCCATGCCCCGCGCCTCAAGCGCACCCTTTTGCTGTTCCTCGGATTTCTGTTTGCGGCTCTCCTGCTGCAAACGGTTTCGGCGACGTCTGCACGAGCCGATGAAGTAGGAACGGAATATGAGTTCTACTTCGCCGGAAACGTGAAGTACGACAGCGAGCCACTCGAAGGCGTAACAATTTTCGTCGAGGGCAATGGCTACGAAGCAGAAGTCGACACAGCGGCGGATGGCAAGTGGAAGATCGGTGTCCCAGAGAAGGGCACGTACACGGTGACCCTGAACGAGGAGACACTGCCGGAAGGCGTGATCGTCGCCGAAGGATCAGCCAGCGTCGAGGCTGAGATCAAACTCACCAACTCCAAGATCGTGAACTACTTCCTCGGCGAGGGGGTGCGCGAGACCACCAGTTTCTGGGATCAACTCGCGGAACGCATTGTCAACGGCCTGAACTTCGGGCTCCTGCTCGCCCTGGCCGCTGTTGGCGCCTCTCTGGTCTTCGGAACAACAGGACTCTCGAACTTCGCTCACGGTGAAATGGTGACGTTCGGTGCCGTGATGGCGTACGTCTTCGCCAACGTCTTGCAGTGGCCGTTGTGGAGTGCGCTGGTCGCCGCTGTGATCGTGAGTGCGCTCTTCGGCTTCACTCTGGACACCGGCTTATGGAAACCGTTGCGAAGGAAAGGCATCGGAATTGTTCAGGTGATGATCGTCTCCATCGGTCTGTCACTGCTCATTCGTTACGTGTTCCTCTACTTCATCGGCGGTGGCACCTATCAGCTGCCCGGCGCAGGCGAAGCACGGATCACCCTGTTCGGCACGGTCGCATTGTCGGTCACAGACATGGTCAGCATGGGCGTCTCGGTTGTGGTTCTCCTCGCCGTTGCCTGGTGGCTGCTCCGCACGCGCACCGGTAAGGCGACGCGAGCCATCTCAGACAACCCGTCACTCGCCGCCGCAAGCGGTATCGACGTCGACAAGGTGATCAGGACCGTCTGGATCCTGGCTGCCGCACTCGCCGGTCTGGCCGGAATCCTCTGGGCGTACTTCCGCCCGGGTATCAAGTGGGACATGGGAACACAGATTCTGCTCCTCGTCTTCGGCGCCATCGTGCTCGGTGGACTCGGAACAGCGTTCGGTGCTCTCATCGGCGCGATCATCGTCGGCCTCCTCGTCGAGGTGTCGACCCTGTGGATCCCATCGGACATCAAGTACGTCGGCGCACTTGTCGTGCTCATCGGCGTCCTGCTCGTGAAACCCCAGGGACTGCTGGGCCGCAAAGAGAGAATTGGATAGGAGGACGCCATGGACTGGGGATCAATTCTTTCAAACACCGCCTCCTGGCTGATTAGCCCTGAGACGATCGCCTACGCATTGGCCGCCCTCGGCCTCGCCGTCCACTTTGGATACGGCGGACTGCTGAACTTCGGTATGGCCGCCTTCATGGCGCTTGGCGCATACGGGTACGCAATTTCGATTCTGACGTTTGGTCTGCCGTGGTGGGCCGGAATTATCGTCGGCTGCCTGGCATCCGTCGTCTTCGCTTTGATTCTGGGTATTCCGACGCTCCGACTTCGCGCGGACTACCTCGCTATCACGACCATCGCGGCGGCCGAGATCGTTCGACTGCTGTTCACAACGCAGGTGTTCGACAAGGTCACCAACTCAGCAGACGGACTCGGCAACTACCACGCCGGATTCCGTGCGGCCAACCCGTTCCCTGAGGGAACATACGGGTTTGGCCCGTGGACATACAACGAGAACGGCTGGTGGGTTCGCGTCTTCGGTATCTGTCTGCTGGCCGTCGCCGTCCTCCTCGTGTGGCTGCTCATGCGCAGCCCGTGGGGCCGCGTGCTCAAGGGCATCCGTGAAGACGAGGATGCCGTGCGCGCGCTCGGCAAGAACGTGTTCGCCTACAAGATGCAGGCGCTTATGGTCGGCGGTGTGTTCGGCGCCCTCGGTGGTGTGGTGTTCGCACTACCGTCTGCTGTGGTGCCGAGTGTGTACGTCACGAGCCTGACCTTCTTCATCTGGACGATACTTCTCCTCGGAGGCGCCGCGACGGTCTTCGGACCGCTGCTCGGTGCTGTGATCTTCTGGGTGATCATGGGCTTCCTGTCGAACGTGCTCCCCGAGCTCGCATCGAGCGGTGTTCTGCCGTTCATGTCGACAACGCAGGCTGCGACGCTCCGCTACATCCTGGTTGGACTGGCTTTGATGCTGATTGTGATCTTCAGACCGCAGGGCATCCTCGGAAACAAGAAGGAGCTGACCTTTGTCAAGTAGCAACGCTGCACCGCTCAGGCCGGTCAAATCCACGGGACTGCACATTGGAGACGCCGCTCCAGGCGTCGCGAAGGTCGACCCGATCATCATTGCCGACAACGTCACTCGTCAGTTCGGTGGACTCAAGGCTGTCGACGTCGAGCACCTCGAAATTCCGCGGAACGCCATCACGGCGCTCATCGGTCCGAACGGAGCTGGCAAGACCACTCTGTTCAACCTGCTCACCGGCTTTGACAAGCCGGACACCGGAACCTGGGTGTTTGACGGTGCCCAGCTCAACGGGGTGCCCGCGTTCAAGGTGGCTCGGATGGGTCAGGTTCGCACCTTCCAGCTAACGAAGGCGCTCGGTCTGCTCACCGTGCTCGAGAACATGAAGCTCGGGTCACAGAAGCAAAAAGGTGAGGGCATCTTTGCGAGCCTGATCAAGCCGCTGTGGAACAAGCAGGAAGAGGAGATTGAGGAGCGGGCGCTCGATATCCTCGCGAGGTTCAAGCTCGACACCAAAAAGGACGACTTCGCGGCAAGCCTCTCCGGCGGCCAGCGGAAGCTCCTCGAGATGGCTCGCGCCCTCATGAGCCAGCCGAAACTGGTCATGCTCGACGAGCCGATGGCAGGCGTCAACCCTGCACTGACGCAGTCGCTGCTCGAGCACATCCTCGACCTGAAAACGCAGGGCATGAGTGTGTTGTTCGTTGAGCACGACATGCAGATGGTCCGCCATATCGCCGACTGGGTGGTGGTTATGGCTGAGGGTCGCGTCGTTGCCGAGGGCCCGCCCGAGGACGTGATGCAGAACCCGGCCGTTATTGACGCTTACCTCGGATCGCACCAGGATGTCGACCTCGGCGTTGTCACCGGACGAGTGGCCGGCGAGATCACCCCCGAGGTTGAGGAGCTCCTCGAGGAGATCGACGCCGAGACCGGTGTCGATCACGCTATTGACCAGCCGACGGCAGCGGCCCCGGAGAAGGACGAGGACATCAAATGACCGCAACAATCGCTCCAGAGGTCGTCGTCCAGGTGGAGAACGTAACGGCCGGCTACCTGCCGGGCGTTAACATCCTCAACAGCGCCAATCTCACGGCCGCCAAGGGTGAACTCATCGGAATCATCGGGCCGAACGGCGCCGGAAAGTCGACGCTGCTCAAGGCCATCTTCGGCCAGGTGAAGGTTCGCGAGGGCTCGATCCGCCTCAACGGTGACGACATCACGGGTCTCAAGGCTGACAAGCTTGTCGCGCGCGGCGTTGGATTCGTACCGCAGACGAACAACGTCTTCCAGAGCCTCACCATCGAAGAGAATCTGCAGATGGGGCTGTTCCAGAAGCCGAAGGCTTACGCAGAGCGGCTGGAGTTCGTCACCGGAATCTTCGCCGAACTTGGCAAGCGCCTCAAGCAGCGCGCTGGCTCGTTGTCCGGCGGTGAACGCCAGATGGTGGCGATGTCTCGCGCTCTCATGATGGACCCGGCCGTCCTGCTCCTCGACGAGCCGAGCGCTGGCCTCTCCCCCGTCCGCCAGGATGACGCGTTCATTCGCGTCTCCGACATCAACAAGGCGGGTGTGACCACAATCATGGTTGAGCAGAACGCCCGTCGGTGCCTGCAAATTTGCGACCGCGGTTACGTGCTCGATCAGGGAACCGACGCGTACACCGGAACCGGTCGTGAACTGCTGAACGATGACAAGGTGATCGGGCTGTACCTGGGCACGCTCGGCCAGGACGACTGAACCACCGCTCCCTTTTACCAGGAAACGCCCTACCTTTTCGGTGGGGCGTTTCTTGCTGAGCGCTACGAAACAGGGGCTGGGAGGGGTAAGCAGCGACGGCGAATCCGAGCCTGCGGCTCCGGGTGGCGGCGCCGACCGCCAAGGCGAGCCAGTCCGCACCGCTGTGCGCCAGCCTCAGCGAACGCAAGCCACTACGGCGACCGTTTGGTCGTACGGCATCCAGTGTGGCCTCATAACGGCCGACGAGGCTGGCCTCGTCCACTCTCGCGGGGAGGCCGACGCGGCCAGACAGCATTCCATCTAGCGGTCGGCACGATGTCGGCCCGCTTCTGAGTGCCTGCGTCACTACCTGTCGCTTGCGATCCTCGATCCGCGGAACCCTGACTGCCAGATAAACGGCTGCAGGGCCACGGTTGCCCGTGGCCCTGCAGCTTTATTTCAGTACGAACTAGTTAGCGATGCGCTCGTAGGTGTTGTCTTCCTTGTACTGGAAGATACCGATGGTTGCCTCGGTGGGGTCGCCGTTCTCGTCGAACGTGATCGGTCCGGAGGTTCCGTCGTAGTTGACGGTCTTGCCGTCGTTGATCAGTTCAGCACACTCCTTGAACGAGGTGCACTTTTCGCCGTCACCTGAACCTCCAGAGACTTCCTGGAGCTTCTCGGCGATGTCGGCACCCTCAGTTGAGCCCGCTGCCATGGAGGCCAGCGCAAGGAGAACCACTGCGTCGTAGGACTCAGCCGAGTAGGTGAAGTCCTTCAGTTCGGCGTTGCCTTCGCCCTGCCAGAATGCCTGGAGGCGCTCGACGAAGTCGCCGGCCTCAGCGGTGTTGGGCCCAGGCGCGGTGCCCTTGGCGCCGTTGAGAGCCCCAGCCGGGAGCGAAGCCGAGTAGTCGGACAGGTTTCCGTCGACGAGGTACATCTTGTCGGACGGGAACCCAGCCATCGCCGGAACGATGGTCTTGGTCTCTTCGAAAGCAATCAGGGCGATCGCGTCAGGGTTAGCCGCCTTGAGTGCGCTGACCTGAGCGTCGAACGACGTGTCACCTGTGTTGTATGACTGCTGTTCGACGACCTCGCCGCCTGCCGCCTCGAACGCCTCTGTGGTGAACTCGGCGAGGCCGGTTCCGTACGAGTCGTTCAGGTACAGGATGCCGAGCGTTTCGTTGCCGTCCTCTGCAATGAGGTTGCCGAGAACTTCGCCCTGGAGAGTGTCGCTCGGAGCCGTACGCCAGTACAGTCCGTTGTCATCCCACGTGGTGAAGTCCGCTGCCGTGTTCGCCGGTGAAAGCTGGACTACGCCAGCGCCGGTTACCTCGTCGATGAAGAGCCGGGACACGCCGCTGGATGCAGCGCCGATGATGGCGGAGACACCTTCCTGGAGAAGTCGCGGTACCTCAGTGGCGTATGCCTTGTTATCGGTGTCGCCAGAGTCGCCGTACTCGATTTCGATTTCCATGCCAAGGGCAGCGTCGTTGACCTCCTTGACCGCCAGACCGACGCCCGCTTCTTCGGGCGGGCCGAGGAATGCGAGGTTTCCCGTCTGAGGCAGCTGGGTTCCGATCTTGAGGGTAAGGTCGCCTGCTGGCTTGCTGGTGGTTTCACCTTCGCCGCCACCTGAACTGCTGCAACCGGTGAGAACCAGTGCACTGGCTCCGAGGATTGCAAGGCCACTCAGAGTGATCGTGCGGGTGCGTGAGCGGGAGGCCGTAGCCCGGGTGAAGACGCCCATGTTGCTCCTATGCTGTGTCGTGTATCCAAAGACAGCGCTAGATACTGTCGTGGTGCCAACATATTCGAGCATTCGTCACCGAACAATACATCAGGGTTACATCCGTGTAACGGCGACGCAATCGTTACAGTTCCTGAGCCGATTTCGCGCTCAAACGGGCTGCGATGCAGTTTTGTTGCGTCGAACGGTCGAACGCCGCGCGGCGATGACCGTGTCCGCGGTCAGCACGACGAGCGCAATCCAGACGAGGATGAACCCGATCCAGCGCTCGAGGGGCATCGCTTCGTGCAGCACAAGCACACCGACCAGGAACTGGATCACCGGCGCGAAGAACTGGATGAAACCCATGTAGATCAGCGGCAGTCGACGAGACGCCGACGCGAAGAACAGCAGAGGAACAGCGGTGATCACACCGGTTCCGACCAGGAGCGCCGTGTGGAGCGGACTTACCTGCCCGATTGTCAGGCCAGTTGTCGCCCCCACAACGACGAGCTGAACGACCGCCACAGGCGCGAGCCACGCAGTTTCGAGGGTCAGCCCCGAAACCGCGTCAACGGTGGGCCCGACCCGCTTCTTGATGAATCCGTAAAGCCCGAACGAGAACGCCAGAATCAAAGCAATCCACGGCACACCGTGTGCGCCGATAGCGAGGACGAAGACCGCGACGATGCTGAGTCCGACCGATATCCACTGCACGACCCGCAGCCGCTCGCGAAGGAAGAAGACGCCGAGGAACACTGTGACGATCGGATTGATGAAGTAGCCGAGCGCCGATTCGATGACCTGCCCGCTGAGAACGCCATAGACATAGGTCTGCCAGTTGACGAAGATCAGCAGCCCGGCGAGCGCCATGGTGAGCGACACCCGGCGGTTTCGAACCAGCGCCAGGAACGGCTTCCACCCGCGCATGACGGTGAGCAGCAGCGCGCAGAAGACGAGAGAGAACAATACCCTCGCCGCCACGAGCTCGAACGGTCCGGTGGGAACCAGGAGAAGAAAATACAGCGGGAGGACGCCCCACAGGGTGTACGCGGTGACGGCGTATGCCAGCCCCGGTCGGCTCAGTTGGCCCGGCGGCACGACCGCCAGGCCTGTCGAATCCGCATCGACGTCTGGCTGGTGAGGAGGGGTGTGCACCAGAGAATGCTACTCCGGCGTTGCGCTCAGACCCGATTCCGGGAAACGCCGGCCGTTAAACAGAGAAACCCGGGTGGTGATATCACCATCCGGGTTTCTCGATGTTCGTTGAAGTTAGCGAACCACAACTGCGAGCACGTCGCGAGCCGAGAGAACCAGGTAGTCCTGGCCGTCGTACTTGACCTCGGTTCCGCCGTACTTGGAGTAGATCACCTTGTCGCCGACGGCGACGTCGAGCGGAACGCGGTTGCCGTTGTCGTCGATGCGGCCGGGGCCGACTGCTTCGACAACGCCCTCCTGGGGCTTTTCCTTGGCAGTGTCAGGAATGACGAGACCTGAAGCAGTAGTCTGCTCTGCCTCGACCTGCTTGATGACGATGCGATCCTCGAGCGGCTTGATGCTGACCGACACGGTTGACCTCTTTCTGAACTAAGACTTGAGTTAGCACCCTCACATCGAGAGTGCTAATGCCAGTGTAGGGATCCGTTGGCACTCTCGCAACGTGAGTGCCAACGGTGCCCCGGCCGCCGGCATCCGGTCCGATAGATTTACGGAATGGAAAGAGCCGAACTTGTCGAACTGTTGACTCCCGAAGGGCTCACCCTCATTGACTCTGTGAGTGAGACGGATGCCACGGCAAACGTTGTCGGAGTCGTCTCGCGACTGCGCGCAGACGGGCACTCTCCTTCGCTGGTCGCTGGCGTGCTCACGCAGGCCAGGCTCCGGCGCAAGGCAGTGCCGAAGTTCGGCGAATTCGCCTCGCGAATGCTCTTCACCGAGGCGGGTCTCGAGCAAGCCACCCGGTTGCGCGTCGCGGCGCTTCACGCTGGGCGCTTCGGGGCCGCTGGCCTTTCCCGGGTGGCGGACCTCGGTTGCGGAATCGGCGGGGACGCGATGGCCATGGCTGCCATGGACCTCGACGTGACCGCGGTCGACGCCGACGAGGTGACCGCGACGGTCGCCAGCTACAACCTGGCTCCGTTCCCGACCGCTGAGGTCAGGCACGCTCGCGCTGAAGATGTGGACACCAGCGCGTTTGACGGGCTGTACTTCGACCCGGCTCGGCGCACATCCGGGCACACAAACACAACACGACTGACGAGGCCGGAGGACTACAGTCCTTCACTCGACGTGGTGTTCCATCGCGCCGAAACGATGCCGGTCGGCGTGAAACTCGGGCCCGGCTTCGATCGGTCGCTGATCCCCGCTGACTGCGAAGCCCAGTGGGTCAGTGTCGACGGACAGGTCGTCGAACTCGGCCTCTGGTTCGGTGCCCTTGCCCGGCCGGGCGTTCGACGTTCCGCGCTCGTTATTGACGTTGACGGCACCCACGAACTCGCGGCGGCTCAAGACAGCGACGACGTTGATGTACAGCCTCTTGGCGAGTACCTCTACGAGCCGGACGGTGCCGTCATCCGGGCCCGTTTGATCGGCGATGTCGCGCGCTCGTTGAACGCGGGCATGCTCAGCCCGGGGATCGCGTACCTCACCGGAAATGAGCACGTGCACACGCCGTTTGCGTCAGCGTTCAGAGTGCTCGAGCGGTTCCCGCTCGATGAACGAACGCTGAAGCGCGAGCTTGCCCAGCGCGAAATCGGAACACTTGAAGTGAAGAAACGCGGCGCTGACATCGACCCGGCGGTGTTCCGCAAGAAGATGGCGCTGCGCGGCTCGCAGAGCGCAACGCTGTTCCTGACGCGTGTCGACAACAAACACGCCGCGTTGCTGTGCGAGCGGGTGTGATGAAGCGCAACCACGCGAGAGGTTAGGCAGTTGAGGCCGGCGGGCGCAACCCCCTGCCTCACCCAAGGTCGATGTGTTTGCCTGAGGTTATCCCATTGAAGAAACCTCTAGAAAGAAGGAACACTCATGGCCACAGTCAATTCAGACATCGACGTAACCGTCCCGGTCTCCACTGCGTACAACCAGTGGACTCAGTTCGAATCTTTCCCCCAGTTCCTCAGCGGAGTAGACGAGGTGACGCAGACGAGCGACACCCACACGCACTGGAAGGTGTCGATCGCCGGGATCAAGCGCGAATTTGATGCAGAGATCAGCGAGCAGATTCCTGACACCCGCATCGCCTGGACGAGCACCGGGGGCGAAGATCACGCCGGAGTCGTGTCGTTCCACCGCCTGAGCGAGAACGAGACACGCATCTCCCTGCGACTCGACTGGACCCCGCAGGGCGTCATCGAGAAGGCGGGCGCCCTGCTTCAGGTCGACGACATCCAGATCGGCCACGACCTCAAGAAGTTCAAGGAACTCATCGAGTCCAACGGCTTCGAAACCGGTGCCTGGCGCGGTTCCGTCGACCGTGCGCCTGACGCAACTGGTCGCTGACTCCCAGACTGTGCACCCTCGGCTGACCGCTGAGGAACGGACGCCGCAGGGCGGTTCGGGTTATCCCGCGGAAGCGGGAGTGTCCCAGCCGGTCTGCGGCGTTTTGCATGTGCCGCGGAAGACGTACTGCGACGGCAACTTGCGCTCGTGGCTCGTCCAGTCGATTGCTGGCCGGCGCTGTTCGGTCGGCACATAGCCGAGACGGTACACAGCCATCAGCTCGAGCGAATCGGGCACCTCGAGCAGGTTCTCGATCTTGGCCCACATCCCAGGGACCTCCATGGGAAACGACACGAACTGAATACCCATGCCGAGCTCAACGGTGGTCAGCCACACGTTCTCCATGGCAGCCCCCATGCTGAAGACCGAGTAGAACGAGCTGAGCTCGCCTGGGCGGTACTCCGAGCGGTCAAGCATGACTCCGATGAGAAGCGGTGAACCTGCTACGAGCTTTCGGTTCTCCTCGCCGAGCTTCTGTGGCACCCGCATCGCGTTCATCAGCTTCTGACCGCGTTTGGTGAAGACCTGGGTCGTGAACGGTCGCAGCGCTGCGGGAAGCTTGTCGAACAGCATCCCGTCCCGTCTCTCGGCCATCTCGCTCGCGCTGAACCGGAAGTACGGTTTGTATCGCTCGAAGAACGTGCCGTTCGACATCGCTTCGGTCATGCTGTCGCCGCTGATGGTCGCGATCGTGTCAATGGTTGCCGGGTCATCGATGACCACGAACCGCCAGGGCTGGCTGTTCAGCTGCGAGGGAGCGCGACCGGCTACTTCCATCAGGAGACGCTGGTGTTCCTCGCTGACCTTGTCTGGCAGGAACGGACCATTTGTTGTCTTCCGTCGGCGAACCACATCGAGAAACTCCACGCCTACCTCCAGGCCTTGATCACACTGAGAACAAAAAACGGTGCGGCCGAGAGCGCGATTCGTACGTGCTTGTTCGACCGCGCGCTCGCACGCGGAATGATTGCGAGCGGGACGGCGGCCGGCAGGAGAAACAGCCCTGCCCGGTTACGACTCCAGAGAAGCGAACTTGCTGCGACGAGGCTCGTGCTCACCGTTGTGATGTAAAGCGCGTGGTGGATCCACCGGAACTTGCCGGTGTGCACGACGCCGGTCGCAACTCCTCCGCCGAGCGCGCAGTTGGCCGTGTAACTCGCAGCCGCAGTGGCGAACAGCAGCCGTGGCAGGCGTTCGCTCCTCGATGTGCGCACGGGAGTTGCGTTAGCCAGCAGCACGAGCAGCGATCGTGATGACGCTGTACGCAAGCCAGCCGAGCGACAGGAGCACACCGACCAATCCGGTCACGATTGCGGCGAGCGAGCGCCCCGGCGTGTCGACTTCCTTCTTGCGAGCAACGAACCCGAGGATCACGGCCGCGATCGACAGAGGTAAAGTCCAGCCAAAGATCACACCACCGATGACTCCGATGATCCCGAGGATCAGGCCGATCAGACCCTTCTTAGGCTTCGGCGGCGCCTTCGGCGACGGTGCACTACCCGGGTATGCGGGGTATACCTGCGTCGGGTCCGGGTATCCCTGCTGCCCGGGGTAGGCCGGCTGTCCTGGGTACGTCGATTGTCCTTGGTAGGTGGGTTGTCCCTGGTAGGTGGGTTGTCCCTGGTATGCGGGCTGCGCTGAATAATCGGGTGAGGCCGGATAGCCGGGCTGGCCGGGGTGCAGCGTCGTCGTAGCGACGTATTCCGCACCCTGTGCGGGCGCCGCAGGCTGCGAGTACGTTGGAGCCGCATACCCCGCGGGGGCGAACGCGGGCTGAGCGGGTGGGGCGTGCGGGTGGCTCGGTGTGGGGGCAGACGGGGCTGGCCAGTTCTGTTGCTGCTGCGGATATCCCGTCGGAGGAACGCCCTGAGGCGGGTTCGGTGCTGGCTGCTGCGGTGCATGGTAACCCTGGGTCTGGTACGCCGTTGGCTGTGGTGCCGGGGCCGGGGCTGCAGGTTGTCCGAACGGGTTTGCGGGAGGCGCGCCCTGAAACCCGTACGGGTTCGCGGGCGGTTCTGACGGGGAGGGGATGGTCGGTTCGACGGGTTGCGGCACCGAAGGTTCAGCCGGGGACGGTACCGCCGGTTCCGACGGCGGCGTCGGTCCAGCGGGCTCTGTCGGCTCGCCCGGCGTAGTCGGCGGCAGCGACGGCACCGGAGGAGTTCCGTCGGGGCGGGAAGGATCAGACATAAGCGTCTCCTGTGGTCGCGGTGCTAGCGCACCTGGATGTCCGTCACTGGAAGTGTCGAATCGGCCGAAAAGTCGAGAGTGGATGGTGCGTGCCCGGCCATGATGAGTTGCGCGCCGAGTTCCGCAATCATGGCACCGTTATCGGTGCAGAGCGAGAGGGGCGGAATGCGAAGAGCGACGCCTGCCTTTTCCGCCCGCTCCGCGGCGAGTTCGCGCACGCGCGCGTTCGCCACCACTCCCCCGCCAAGCAGGAGTCGCGGAACTCCATGATCCGCGCACGCGGCCAGGGCCTTGGTGATGAGCACATCCGCAACGGCTTCTCGGAAGCCAGCCGCGACATCCGCTACCGGCACGTCGAGGCCGGCGTCCTGTTTCTGCTCGACCCAGCGTGCGACGGCTGTTTTAAGCCCCGAGAAGGAAAAGTCGTACCGATGCTTCTCCATGTCTTTCGGGCGGCTGAGCCCGCGCGGGAACCGGATGGCATTCGGATCACCGGCCGCAGCCACACGATCGATCTGCGGCCCGCCGGGGTACGGGAGGCCGAGGATGCGGGCGACCTTGTCGAACGCCTCGCCCGCGGCGTCGTCGATGGTCTCGCCGAGCAGCTCGACGTCGCTCACCAGGTCGCGAACGAGAAGCAGTGAGGTGTGTCCCCCGGAGACCAGCAGAGCGATCGTCGGGTACTCGAACGGCGTCCCTGACGGGTCGAGGATGTCGGCACCGACGTGCCCAACGAGGTGGTTGACGGCGTAGATCGGCTTATCGAGCGCAACGGCGAGCGCCTTGGCCGCCCCGACCCCGACCATGAGCGCCCCGGAGAGGCCGGGCCCCGTGGTCACGGCGATAGCATCGATGTCATTCAGGCTGATGCCCGCCTCGGCGACCGCCTGGTTGAGCGCCGGAACCATTTCTTCGAGGTGCGCGCGCGCAGCGACCTCGGGCACAACGCCGCCGTATCGGGCGTGCTCGTCCATCGACGAGGCGATGGTGTTGCTGAGCAGCGTCGAACCGCGGACGATACCAATGCCGGTTTCATCGCAGGAGGTCTCGATCCCGAGCACGAGCGGGTTCGAGCGGTTAGTCACAACGTCGTTCACGACACTCCTACTGCCGGCCCAGGCACACGCGGCGCGAGAACGAGCTTCATCACGACGGCGTCGACGTCGTCTGGCTGGTAGTAGCCCGGTCGCACGGCGATCTCTTCAAATCCGAGCTCAAGGTACAGCGCCTGCGCTCCGGGATTGTCTGCCCGCACCTCAAGGAACACCTGCCGTGCTCCGCGTTTTCGCGCCTCACTGAGCAGGGCACGCACGAGAACCCGGCCGAGCCCCATCCGTCGAACCTCAGCGGCGACCGCGATGGTTTGAATGTCGGCTTCCTCGGCCCGCGGCGGCACCATGAGGCCCGCATACCCTTGCACGATCTCGGGAGCACCGGCGGGCGTCGCGACGATGTAGTAGGTGTTCTCGCTGGCGAGTTCAGAGCGCAGCAGGTCTTCGGACCAGGCGTCAGTGCCGAACGTCGTCTGCTCGATCGCCAGAATGTGCGCGAGGTCGGCAACGGTGGCTCGGCGAATCTGCCAGGTCACGCGGTCACCCGCTTTGCGCCGGTCGACGGCACAGCGTCTGGCGACCGCAGGTAGAGGGCCTCGTCGGCAGCGAACGCTCCGCCTGTGGCGTAGAGCAGTTCACCGAGCATGCCAAGCGCGCCTGCGGACACCGTCGTCGCGTCAACCCGAACCAGGTCGGCGTGGCCCAGGTCGTTCGGTTTGCTCAGCCCAGGCCCTTCGACCCGAACCGGAATGCCGTTCTGGTCGGCTCCCGAGTACGCGGACCAGTACAGTTCACGTCGCCGAGCATCGGTGACCACGAGCAGCCCACCTGTATGCCCTGAGCGGTACTTATCAAACGCAACAGCATCGTGACTCACAAGCGGCACGAGCGGCTTTCCTGTAGCGAGAGCGAAGACGCGAGCGGCCGCGATTCCAATCCGCAGGCCGGTGAACGGCCCCGGCCCCATTCCGCAGGCGACGCCCGAGAGAGCGGATGCTTCAACTCCCGCCTCCTGCATCACCTCACGAAGCGAAGACCCCACGACTTCGGCATGGCTCATGGTGTCGGTGATCGTACGTTCGGCCAGGATACCGCCGTCGCGATCGACCACAGCGACGCTCGTTCCCGTGGATGAATCAATGGCGAGGAGCACGGCTCAAGCCTACGCGGTTCGTGCCGACTCGTGCCGCGAGATGCGCACCCGTCGTGGTTCGTCGGTCTCCTCCACGTTTTCGCTGTTCCCGTCCTCGAGAACGGTGCTCACGGCATCCGTTGATATTCCGTTCGCAGCATGAAGGGCGCCCGCGCCCGTCGGCCGCTCGATCTCGACATCGAGCCAGCTCGTCGCGATACCGTCGAGCATTCCCCGTCCCCACTCGACAATGACGACACTGCCCGCGAAGTCGATATCGAGATCATCGAGTTCGGCTGCACTGGAGAGCCGGTAGGCGTCCACGTGCACGAGCGGCGGGCCGCCGGTCAGGTTCGGGTGGGTGCGAGCGAGCACGAAGGTGGGGCTGGTGACGGGCCCGCGAACACCGAGGCCTTCGCCGATGCCTCGGGTGAGCGTGGTCTTTCCGGCCCCGAGCGGCCCGGTGAGCACAAGCAGGTCCCCAGCACGGAGGTCTCGTCCCAGCCGGATGCCGAGGTCGTGCATGGCCTCTGGACTGTCGACGGGCTCGTCGAACGGCAGCGCGATCACGAGTTCGTCCGATAGACGCGGGGCACGCGTGCGCCGATGCGGGTGACGACCTCGTAGTTGATGGTTCCCGCGGCGTTGGCCCACTCGGTGGCACTCGGCACCCCTGTACTCGGATCGCCGAAGATCACGACGTCGTCGCCAGGTGCCGTCGCCGAGTTTCCAACGTCGACGACGAACTGGTCCATGGCGATGCGGCCAGCAACCGTGTGTCGCTGTCCTCCGATGGTCACAGGGCCCGCGCTGGATGCCTGGCGGGGAATGCCGTCGGCGTAACCGAGTGGAACCAGTGCGAGAGTGCTCTCTTCGGTCGTGCGGTAGGTGTAGCTATACGAAACGCCCTTACCGGCCGGCACGCGACGGACGGCAGCGACCGAAGCGCGCAGTGTCATGGCCGGCACCAGGCCGAGGTCGGAGGAGTCAGCGTCATCGAACGGCGACAAGCCGTAGAGCCCAATGCCGATCCGAACCGTGTTGAACCGGGTCTGCGGCAGCCGGATGGCCGCTGCGGTTGCCGCCAGGTGCACCAGTTCGGGCCGCAGTCCGTTCTCCTCAGCCAGGCGAACACCCGCGGCGAACTCGGTCGCCGCGGCGAGGTCATCGGCGTCGGAAGTGTTGGACAGGTGCGAGAAGATCCCGCGTACGTGGATGTGCCCCTCGCGTTCGAGCTCAGCCGCGCGTGCGAAAGTGGCCTGCCACTCTGCAGCGTCGATGCCGTTGCGTGAGAGCCCGGTTTCGAGTTTGAGGTGCACCTGCGCCTGGGTGTCGCCACCTGCATCCATCACCGCGTTCAACTGGTTCAGGGAGGAGACGCCGATGTCGATGCCGCGCTCGCGAGCCGGCCGGAAGTCCGTGTCGGGTGCGTGCAACCAGCAGAGAAGCGGCGCGGTGATCCCAGCGTCACGGAGCGCGAGAGCCTCATCGAGGTCGGCAGTTGCAAGCCAGTCGGCCCCACCGGCCAGTGCGGCGCGGGCGGCCGGTACCGCGCCGTGTCCGTAGCCGTCAGCCTTCACCACTGCGATGATGTGGTCGACCTTCACAATTCGTGCAAGGTGACGGATGTTATGGGTCATCGCATCGGTGTCGATGATCGCTTCGCGGAACCCGCTCATGCGCTCTCCTCGCTCTGTGTTGCCCGAGCCTCATCGCCGCGTTCGGCGACCACGAAGGCGATAGCTGCCCCCGCGTCGTGACTCATCGACAGGTGCAGGCTTGTGATGCCGCGAGTGGCGACCACCGTAGCCGTTTCACCGGAGAGCTCAAACCGAGGGTCACCCTCGGCACTGTTGGACACGGTGATGTCGAGCCAGTGCACGCCGTCTGAGCTGCCGAGCGCCTTGATCAACGCTTCCTTAGCGGCAAACCGACCGGCGAGCGACCGCAGCGGCTTGTCGCGTTCGCTCTCAGCGAAGAGGCGGTCGCGCAGTTTCGGAGTGCGATCGACGGCCCGTTCGAAACGGGCAAGATCGACAAGGTCGACGCCGATTCCGACGATCACGCTGGTCCTTTCCGGCCGAATAGCGACCGCGGGCTATTCGACGGTGACTGATTTGGCGAGGTTGCGTGGCTGGTCGACGTCGAGCCCCTTCGCGATCGCAAGTTCCATAGCAAAAATCTGCAGTGGAATCACGGCGAGGAGCGGCTCGAAAAGCGGTGCGGCCAGCGGGATGCGAATGACGGTGTCTGCGAACGGAAGAACCGCGGCGTCGCCCTCTTCAGCGATCGCGATGATCTTCGCGCCGCGAGCCCGGATCTCCTGGATGTTGGAGACAACCTTGGAGTGCAGCATTGCCGAGCCGCGTGGGCTCGGGACGACCACGAAGACGGGCTGGCCCGGTTCGATCAGGGCGATCGGACCGTGCTTGAGCTCACCGGCCGCGAAGCCCTCGGCGTGAATGTACGCGAGTTCCTTGAGCTTGAGCGCACCCTCAAGTGCGATCGGGAAGCCGACGTGACGGCCGAGGAACAGGACGGCACGGGAGTCGCTCATCCAGCGAGCCAGCTCTTCGACGACGCCACTCTCTTCGAGAATGGTCGCGATTTTGGCGGGAACAGCGAGAAGCTCGGCAGACTGCTCGGCGAGGACCTCCGCCGACTGCGTGCCGCGCACGCGGGCGAGGTGCAGGGCAAACAGGTAGAGCGCCGTGATCTGAGCGACGAATGCCTTCGTCGATGCAACAGCGACCTCGGGTCCGGCGTGGGTGTACACAACGGCGTCGGATTCGCGGGGAATGGTTGCGCCCTGGGTGTTGCAGATGGAGAGCGTTTTCGCGCCCTTCTCGCTGGCGTACTTCACGGCCATGAGAGTGTCCATGGTCTCGCCGGACTGGCTGATCGAGACGACGAGTGTCTGTGGCGTGATGACTGGTTCGCGGTAGCGGAACTCGTGGCTGAGTTCGACGTCGACCGGGATCCCGGCCCACTTCTCGAGGGCGTATTTCGCGGTCTGGCCCGCGTACGCGGCGGTTCCGCAGGCGATGACGACAACGCGGTTGATGTCAACGAACAGCTCATCGAGACCGTTGAGTTCCGGGATGACCACCTGGCCGTCTGCATCAATGCGCCCGCGCAGGGTGTTGGCGACAGCATCCGGTTCTTCGGAAATTTCCTTGGCCATAAAGCTGGGCCATCCGCCCTTGTCTGCGGCGCTGGCGTCCCACTGGATTTCGAACGGCTCGACCTCAACAGGTGCGCCGAAGAAGTCGGTCACCTCGACCTTGTCGGGGGTGATGGAGACGATCTGGTCCTGGCCGATGGCGAGGGCATTCTGCGTGTACTCGACGAACGCGGCGACGTCGGAGGCCAGGAAGTTTTCGCCGTCACCCAGACCGATGACCAGCGGCGAGTTACGGCGGGCGCCGACAACAAGGCCCGGCTCGTTCTCGTGCACGGCGAGGAGCGTGAATGCGCCGTCGAGACGGGCGACCACGTTCTGGAACGCTTCGCGGAGGTTGTTCGTTTTGCGGTATTCACGGCCGAGCAGCACGGCGGCGACCTCGGAGTCGGTTTCGCTTTCGAAGGCGAAGCCCTCATCGAGGAGTTCCTGCTTGAGCGGTGAGAAGTTCTCGATAATCCCGTTGTGGATGAGCGCCAACTTGCCGTCGTCGCCGAGGTGCGGGTGCGCGTTTCCGTCGGTGGGAGCACCGTGGGTAGCCCAGCGGGTGTGACCGATGCCGGTGTGGCTGGTCTCCATCGCTCCTGACTTCAGATCTCCGGCGAGAACGGCCAGCTTGCCAGCACGCTTGCGGGTGCGGATGGTGCCGGTTTCGTCGATGACGGCGACGCCAGCGGAGTCGTAACCGCGGTATTCGAGTCGGCTCAATCCACCCAGAAGTACATCGATGCTGTCATTGAGTCCTACGTATCCCACGATTCCACACATGGGCTCAAGAATAGCGGCAATAGACTGGGAACCTTATGTCTGACCACGGAGACGCCCACCACAACGGCACCCAGAACACACCGTTTGTTGAGATCGACCGGTCGGACTGGGCGCGACTCGCGCCGACGACCCAATCTCCGCTGACCCTCTCCGAGATTGTGCAGCTGCGCGGCCTGGGCGACCGACTCGATATGACCGAGGTCGCCGAGGTCTACCTGCCGATCAGTCGGTTGCTGAGCCTGTACGTTGCCGCGGCGAAACGGTTGCATGACTCGACGATGGCGTTTCTCGGTGAGTCAACGGAGCAGACGCCGTTTGTCATTGGCGTTGCGGGGTCTGTCGCCGTCGGCAAGTCGACGGTCGCCCGCCTTCTCCGTGAGCTGATGTCGCGGTGGCCTGATACCCCTCGGGTTGAGCTCATCACCACAGACGGCTTTCTGTACCCGAACGCGGAGCTGAAGCGTCGCGGCATCATGGAGCGCAAAGGCTTCCCCGAGGCGTACGACCGGCGCGCGCTGCTTCGGTTTGTCAGTGCGGTGAAGAGCGGGGCGCCGGAGGTACGGGCGCCGTTCTACTCCCATCTCAAATACGACATCGTCTCCGATGCCCAGGTGGTGGTCCGCCGCCCTGACGTGCTCATCGTTGAAGGCCTCAACGTGCTGCAGCCCGCCGGAAACGGGCACCGTTTGACGGTCGCTGACCTGTTCGACTTCAGTATCTTCGTCGACGCCCGCACGAGCGACATTGCGTCCTGGTACGAGGAACGCTTCATGGCGCTGCAGCGTGGCGCGTTCACGAATCCGAATTCGTTCTTCAACGTGTACGCCGACCTCACCGATGATGAGGCGCGCGAAAAAGCCCGATACTTCTGGCGCGAAGTGAACGAACCGAACCTGATCAACAACATCCGCCCCACCAAAGCACGCGCGAAGCTCGTCCTGCGTAAGGCGTCCAACCATCAGGTCAGTTCGGTTTTGCTCCGCAAGGTGTAAACCTGCGGCGGCCGGGGTTGAACCACGAACGCCTTAGACAGCGAGCTGGACCCGGACGACGTCAGCGATCTGGTGTGCAAGCCGGTCCGCCGTTGTCTGGTCAGCTGCCTCAACCATGACTCGAACGAGCTGCTCTGTGCCGCTTGGCCGAAGCAGAACACGACCGGTGTCGCCGAGTTCCGCCTCAGCGGTACGAACGGCTTCAGCGAGGACATCGTCCTTGTGGATTCCCTCGCGGTCAACATCGCGCACGTTCACGAGGATCTGGGGGTACACGGTCATCACACTGGCAAGTTCAGCAGCGGTCTTCCCTGTGCGGGCCATCTCGCTGGCAAGGTGAAGCCCGGTGAGGATGCCGTCGCCCGTCGTCGCGAACTCGCTCATGATGACGTGACCGGACTGCTCGCCGCCCAGGGCGAACTTGCCGCCGTCCATCGCTTCGAGGACGTATCGGTCGCCGACCTTGGTGTGAACCATCGAGATGCCATGACTCTCCATGGCCATGCGCAAGCCGAGGTTGCTCATCACTGTGGCCACGAGCGTGTTGTCTGTCAGGTGTCCGCGTTCTTTCATCGACACCGCGAGGATCGCCATGATCTGATCGCCATCAATGATCTTGCCTGCTGCGTCAACGGCGAGGCAGCGGTCCGCGTCGCCGTCGTGGGCGATGCCGATATCTGCCTTGTGCTCGAGCACGGCCTTAGCCAGGAGGTCAAGGTGGGTCGATCCGACACCGTCGTTGATGTTCATGCCGTCCGGATCGTTTCCGATCACGGTGACACGGGCGCCAGCGTCGCGGAAGACCTCAGGCGACACTCCAGCGGCTGCGCCGTGAGCGCAGTCGAGGACGACGTGAATGCCGTCGAGCCGGTGCGGCAAGCTGCCAAGCAGGTGCAAAACGTAGCGGTCTTCTGCGTCGGCGAAGCGGCGAATACGGCCGACGTCGGCTCCTGTCGGAGCCCAGTTCGGTTCGTCGAGGTGCTCTTCGATTCGCGCTTCGACGGCGTCGGGGAGTTTCGTGCCCCCACGCGCAAAGATTTTGATTCCGTTGTCAGGGGCCGGGTTGTGGCTCGCGGAGATCATCACGCCGAAGTCGGCGTCGATGTCCGCGATGAGGAACGCGGCGGCTGGAGTCGGAATGACGCCGGCGTCGAGAACATCGACACCGGATGAAGCGAGACCGGCGGCAACAGCCGCTGACAGGAACTCGCCGGAAATACGGGGGTCGCGTGCGAGCACGGCGACAGGCCTCTTACCTGCGGCACGACGGGCCTCAGCACTTCGGCCCTGCCCAAGCACCACAGCGGTGGCTTGGGCAAGGCCGAGAGCGAGGTCTGCCGTCAGGTCCTTGTTCGCGAGGCCGCGAACACCATCAGTACCAAACAGACGAGGCATAAAAAGCAGTCCGGATCCGAGGCGCGATTAGCGCTTCGAGAACTGAGGTGCCTTACGAGCCTTCTTGAGACCAGCCTTCTTGCGCTCCTTGACGCGAGCGTCACGGGAGAGGAAGCCGGCCTTCTTCAGGGTTGCACGGTTGTTCTCTTCGTCGATCTGGTTGAGCGCACGAGCGATACCGAGGCGCAGTGCACCGGCCTGGCCCGAGGGGCCTCCGCCGGAGATGCGAGCGATGACGTCGTAGCCGCCAGCCAGGTCGAGGATGGTGAACGGGTCGTTGATGAGCTGCTGGTGCAGCTTGTTCGGGAAGTACTCGGCGAGCTCACGGCCGTTGACCGTGATTGTGCCGGTGCCGGGGACGAGGCGCACGCGGGCGATGGCCTGCTTGCGACGGCCGACTGCTGCACCTGGGACGCTCAATGCGGGGCGTGCTGCCTTGGGGGCTGCCTCGGCCGGCGTCTCGGTGGAGAAGCTCTCCGGGGTCTCTGAAATGGAATCTGCGATCTTCGCCACTGTAGGAATCCTTATTTCTATTCCGGGCGCTTACTGGGCGACCTGGTCGAGGGTGAACGTCTTAGGCTGCTGTGCAGCGTGGGGGTGCTCGTTACCGGTGTATACCTTCAGCTTGCGCAGCTGGGCGGCGCCGAGGGAGTTCTTGGGGAGCATGCCGCGAACAGCCTTCTCCACCGCGCGGGTCGGGTTCTTCTCGAGCAGCTCGGCGTAGGTGACAGCCTTGATTCCGCCCGGGTAACCCGAGTGGCGGTATGCCTTCTTCTGGAGGAGCTTCTGGCCGGTGAGGGCAACCTTGTCGGCGTTGATGATGATGACGAAGTCACCGGTGTCCATGTGGTTCACAAAGGTGGCCTTGTGCTTTCCACGGAGGAGGATGGCGACCTGGCTGGCCAGACGGCCGAGCACAATGTCGGTGGCGTCAATGATGAACCAGTCACGCTGGATCTCAGAGACCTTGGGGGAATAAGTGCGCGTCACAGTAGTGCTGCTTTCTTGTCGTAAGTTGGTTGGTCGTGAATCCCGCTCCGTTGGGAGTTCTGATTAGAACGCCGCAGGTGGAGGGCTCAACTTCGGGTGCCGCACTGCAGGGAGTGTGGACACCAAGGAGCAACCTTACCCGGCCTCATCATCGTCGTCAAACTCAGCGAAAGGATCACGCCCGTCGTCGAGCGATCGTCGCTGACGTGTGAGCGCCGCGCGCTGGCCAAGCAGGGCGTCGTTTGGGTAGCCGACCTCGGCGAGGGTCAGGCCGCGCGCTGGCATCACGGCGAACTCGTTGGAGCGAGTCACTTCGGCGCGCAGCCGCTCGGCATCGGCGACTTCGAGCTTGCCCTCCCCCACGGCAACACAGACGCCGACGAGCGCGCGAACCATGCTGTGGCAGAACGCGTCGGCGCGGACGTCAGCAACGAGTACACCTTCGGAGTCCCGGGTCCAGCCGAAGCGCTGCAGGGTTCGAATCGTGGTCCTGCCCTCCCTGGGCCGGCAGTACGTTGCGAAGTCGTGCAGGCCGACGAGGGACTCAGCGGCGGCGTTCATTCTGTCGACGTCGAGCGGTGAGGGGTGCCACACGGTCTGCGCGCGTTCAAGCGGGTTGCGAAACGAGATGCTGTCGCTGATTCGATACTCGTAGCGGCGCCAGATCGCGGAGAAACGGGCGTCGAACCCTGGCGCGGCCGGCCGAGCATTCGTGATGAGGACATCCGGGTACTGCCCGAGCACGCCGTTTACTTTGCGCCGCAGGGCGCTCCCGGTCGGGTGCAGGCCATCCTTTGCTGGCCTGCCGCGGCGAACCCGCGCGGCACGGTCTTCGTCGAGGTCGAGGTGGGCGACCTGGCCCGTTGCGTGGACGCCCGTGTCCGTGCGCCCGGCGACGGCAACGAGAATGCGATCACCGTGCTTGCCAAGAATCGTGGTGATGGCGTCTTCAAGCACACCCTGGACGGTTCGCAGCCCTGGTTGTTTTGCCCAGCCGGCGAAGTGGGTGCCGTCATAGGCGATGTCGAGCCGAAATCTGGTGCTGGTTGGGGCGGGGTCCACCTCGAAAGTTTATCGGGCTTCCCGGGAGGCGCTCGGCGGGCTGAACCGCCACCCGTCACCTGACATCGAATGCGCCAACGACGAAGCCCCCGCCATCAAAAGATGGCGGGGGCTTCGAACGAAACGGATGCTACTTCTCGTCGGTCTTTTCAGCTTCGACGACCTCAGCCTCGGCTTCAACAGCCTCTGCCTCGGGAGCGGCCTCGGTTGCGGGCTCTTCAGCCTCAACCTCAGGAGCGGTCTCTTCTGCGACGACAGGAGTCTCAGCCGCTGCGGGCTTCGACTTCTTCACCTTGGGGGTGACGGGCTCGAGAACGAGCTCGATCTGCACCATCGAGGCGTTGTCGCCCTTACGGAAGCCGAGCTTCGTGATGCGGGTGTATCCACCCTCGCGCTCTGCGACGAGCGGAGCAATCTCGGTGAAGAGCTCGTGAACAACCGAGGTGTCACCGATCGTGCGCATGACGCGACGACGTGAGTGCAGGTCGCCCCGCTTTGCGAACGTGATGAGCCGCTCGGCGACCGGGCGGAGGCGCTTGGCCTTCGTCTCGGTGGTCTTGATGCTCTTGTGCGTGAACAGGGCAGCGGCCAGGTTGGCGAGCATCAAACGCTCGTGCGCTGGGCCGCCTCCGAGGCGGGGGCCTTTAGTGGGCGTAGGCATGTTGTATCTCCAGTATCAAAAAATGAAAGGGCGTCCGGGGACGAGCCTTAGTTGCTTGTCTCGTCGTCGTAGCCCGAGTAGAAGTGGGCGCCGTCGAATCCGGGAACCGAATCCTTGAGCGAAAGGCCCATTTCCACGAGCTTGTCGCGAACCTCGTCAACCGACTTCTGTCCGAAGTTGCGGATGTTCATCAACTGAGTCTCGCTCAGAGCAACAAGCTCGGAGACCGTGTTGATGCCTTCGCGCTTGAGGCAGTTGTAGGAACGAACCGACAGGTCGAGGTCTTCGATCGGAATCGAGAGCTCGCCGGGCAGAACGGCGTCAACCGGTGCCGGGCCGATCTCGATGCCCTCTGCTGCGTTGTTCAGCTCGCGAGCGAGGCCGAACAGTTCAACGAGGGTCTTACCGGCGGATGCGATGGCGTCGCGCGGCGTGATGGCCGGCTTCGTCTCGACATCGACGACCAGGCGGTCGAAGTCGGTGCGCTCACCGGCACGAGTTGCCTCGACGCGGTAGGTGACCTTGAGAACGGGCGAGTAGATCGAGTCGACGGGGATCTGGCCGGCTTCGGAGAACTCGTTGCGGTTCTGCGTCGCTGACACATAGCCACGGCCACGCTCGATGGTGAGTTCGAGTTCGAACTTCGCCTTGTCGTTCAGCGTTGCGATGACGAGTTCCGGGTTGTGGACCTCGACACCGGCCGGAGCCGAGATGTCTGCGGCGGTGACCTGACCTGCACCGGTCTTACGGAGGTAAGCGGTGATCGGCTCATCGTGCTCGCTTGAGACAACGAGACCCTTGATGTTCAGGATGATTTCGGTTGCATCTTCCTTGACACCGGGGATGGTGCTGAACTCGTGAAGCACACCGTCGATGCGGATGCTGGTTACAGCAGCGCCCGGGATGGAGGACAGCAGGGTACGGCGAAGCGAGTTACCGAGGGTGTAACCGAAGCCAGGCTCCAGGGGCTCAATCACGAACCGGCTGCGGAACTCTGAGATGTTCTCTTCGGTGAGCGTTGGGCGCTGTGCAATAAGCACTATGTGTTCCTTTCGGCTAAGTGTCCGCTATATGACACTTGCAATGACGAGGTATGAAGTTGTGTCCGAGCCGACGATTGAGCAGCACCAGAGATCCGGCGCCGCTCAATCGTCAAGAATCGAAAGTGCTTAAACGCGGCGACGCTTCGGCGGGCGACAACCGTTGTGCGCCTGCGGGGTGACATCGTTGATCGAACCGACCTCGAGGCCAGCGGCCTGAAGTGAACGGATCGCGGTCTCGCGGCCTGAACCGGGTCCCTTGACGAAGACGTCAACCTTCTTCATGCCGTGTTCCTGTGCCTGGCGGGCAGCGGACTCTGCAGCAAGCTGAGCGGCGAACGGGGTCGACTTACGCGAACCCTTGAAGCCAACTCCACCTGACGAAGCCCAGCTGATGACAGCGCCGGTCGGGTCGGTGATCGAAACGATCGTGTTGTTGAAGGTCGACTTGATGTGGGCCTGGCCCACAGCAATGTTCTTCTTCTCTTTTTTACGCGGCTTGCGGGCAGCCGTTTTGGGTGCAGCCATGAATATCTCCTAAATCTTTCGGCGAAGAGCTCGAAGGCCGGGGCCTAGCGAGCCTTCTTCTTGCCGGCAACTGTGCGCTTCGGGCCCTTACGGGTACGAGCGTTGGTCTTGGTGCGCTGTCCACGAACGGGCAGGCCGCGACGGTGACGGATGCCCTCGTAGCTACCGATCTCAACCTTGCGGCGAATGTCGGCCTGAACTTCACGGCGGAGGTCACCCTCTACCTTGTAGTTGCCTTCGATGTAGTCACGCAGCAGGACCAACTGGTCGTCGCTGAGATCCTTCACGCGGATGTCTCCGCTGATGCCGGTGTCGACGAGGGTCTTCAGAGCCCTCGTGCGTCCAACACCGTAAATGTACGTCAGTGCGATTTCCACGCGCTTATCGCGAGGAATGTCTACGCCGGCGAGACGTGCCATGGTGGCTTCTCCTAGGAGTTAGTGGAGGTGTGGAGCAGTTCCTGTGCCCGGGCCTCCGACCCGAGGTGTCCCTCGAATGAGATCTGGAACTGCCGATATTGTGCAGCGAATGCTGCGTTGTGCTGGTACTGCGTGTTCTCCGACGAGCGGAGAATTAGCCCTGGCGCTGCTTGTGGCGCGGGTTCTCGCAGATGACCATGACGCGTCCGTTGCGACGGATGACCTTGCACTTGTCGCAAATCTTCTTGACGCTTGGCTTGACCTTCATGAATTTCTCTCTCTCGCTGTCGTCGTACCGAGTTCGCTCGTTTCGAACACAGGAGTGTACGAACGGGCGCAACGCGGCCGTTACTTACAGTGCGCCTTACTTGTAGCGGTAAACGATCCGGCCGCGGGTCAGATCGTAGGGGCTTAGCTCTACGATGACGCGGTCCTCGGGGAGGATGCGGATGTAGTGCTGGCGCATCTTGCCGCTAATCGTGGCAAGAACGCGGTGGCCGTTGGTCAGCTCAACGCGGAACATCGCGTTGGGCAGAGCTTCGACAATTGCGCCTTCGATCTCAATGACACCGTCTTTTTTGGCCATAGCCTCACTGTCGCTAAAAATAGTTGCACTGGTCGTGCGGTGGATTTTGGTGCATCTAAGTCCTTGTGGATGACACGCCAGAAGCGTGCACAAAGCACCAACAGACAATCTTATGGTATTTATCGCCTTTTCGCCAACTGGCGCCTGCCCTAGTTCGATCGGGCGGAGACGACAGTGACAAGTTCTTCGAAGAGCGGATGCTCCGGTGCAAGTCCCGTGACCCGCTCAACGAATTCGGTCGGGCTGAGATCGGCCAGCATGGCCCGCATCTCGGTCGACTGCTCGTCATCGGCCACGTCGAATTGCAGGGCTTTGCCCATGGCGTCCACGAGGGCTGCGTGGCCAAGGCCGCGCTCGGCAAGCTGCGCTGCCGGGCCGATGAACCGCTCGTCGCGGCTGAGCTTCCGAAGCGGCTGGCGCCCCACCCGCTGGACAGTGTCCGGCAGGTGTGGGTTAGCGAAGCGGGTGAGAATCTTCTCCCGATACGCGCGCTGCACCTCGGCATCGATGCCGTGCTTGGCCACGAGGAGACTGGAGGTCTCCTCGAGAACGTGGCGGACAGCATCCGTTGCCTCGGTGTTCTGCAGCACGTCGGAGATCTTGTCGATGCCGGCCGCGAAGCCGTAGTACGCCGCTGTCGCGTGGCCCGTGTTCACCGTGAAGAGCTTGCGCTCGATGTACGGGCCGAGGGCGTCGACAAAGGTGGCGCCGGGGATCTCGGGGCGGGCGTCGCCGAACGGAGTGGACTCGATTACCCACTCATAGAAGGTCTCGACGGTGACGTCGATGCCAGCTGCCGGGTCCTGGCCAGGCACGATGCGGTCGACAGCGGTGTTGGCGAAGACCGCTCGAGCCGTGAGCGCGTCCCACTCGTCGGGCCCGACGCTCGCCTGAACCTCGGTCTTCAGCAGGTCGGTGGCGTTGATGGCGTTCTCGCAGGCCATCACGGCGAGCGGTGCGAGACCGGAGTC
This sequence comes from Mycetocola zhadangensis, assembly GCF_003668565.1. Taxonomy (GTDB): domain Bacteria; phylum Actinomycetota; class Actinomycetes; order Actinomycetales; family Microbacteriaceae; genus Mycetocola_A; species Mycetocola_A zhadangensis. The sequence continues at coordinate 116,201 of NZ_RCWJ01000001.1, read as the reverse complement.
GCGAAGGGCGAGTGCCCGTGCGATCACCGGGGCCACGAACCTGAGGATGTTCGGGCCGACGGCGGTCGTGACGACGTCGGCCGTCTGGATTTCGGCGATGAGCTCGTTCTCGCTCGTCGCGCTGTTGACGGCACGGTAGCCGGTGACGGTGCGGACTCCCCCACCGTCACCGACCTCGTGCACCTCATAGCTCGGCGATGCGTTTAGCGCGTCGATGAGCTCCGCGTTCACGTCGGCGAAGACAACTTCATAACCGGCGTCGTGGAGCAACAAACCGACGAATCCTCGTCCGATGTTGCCTGCGCCGAAGTGAACTGCTTTCATTCTGCGTTGACCTCCTCGAGCAGGGCGAACAGTTCGTTCGCGTCTGCGGCGTGAATGAGTTTGGCGACCTCGTCCTCATCTGAGAACACGATGGCGATCTTCGAGAGGATCTCGAGGTGCTCGTTGTTCAGGCCGGCAATGCCGACCGCGAACCGAACCTCTTCGCCGTCCCAGTCGATGGCCTTGTCGTAGCGCACCAGAGAGAGCGCCGACCGCGTGATCGCGTCCTTTGCTTCGTTCGTGCCGTGCGGGATGGCCAGGAAGTTGCCCATGTAGGTCGACACCGAAGCTTCGCGTTCGAGCATCGCGTCGACGTATTCGGGCTTCACGGCACCCGCGGCGACGAGCAGCGCGCCCGCCTCGCGGATCGCCTCGTCCTTCGTGGTCGCTGAGCCAGCGGCTACGACGTTCTCGGGCGTGAGGATGTTGTCTGTCATTCGGTTACCCCCTGGTTGCGCTTGACGAGTTCGACCACTTCATCGTATTTCGGGCTGTTCATGAAGTTGTCCACCGAGATGTGCTGCGAGTTCGGTGACTTGTCACGGGCCCGTTCGGTGAGGTCCTGGTGGGTGATGACCAGGTCAGCGTCGCCGGTGAGGTTGGCGATGGACTGGTTGGTCACCTTCACGTCGGTGACGCCGGCTTTCTTAATCTTGTTGCGGAGAACCGATGCTCCCATGGCGCTTGAGCCCATTCCGGCGTCGCAGGCGAAGACGATGTTCTTCACGAGGGTTGCCGTTGCGGTACCCGTTGCCGAACCGGTGTCTGTTGTCCCCTCGGCGACGAGGCCGCCGAGCACCGAGCTTTCCTTGCCCTTGTTGGCCTGAGTTGCTGCGACAGCAGCACTCATGTCGCCGGCGTTGCCCGAGGCGAGGTCACGCTTGCGAGAGGCACGGAGGAGGACCGCCGCGATGGCGAACGACACAGCTGCTGCAGCGAGCACGGAGAGGATCACGCCGACCATGCTCGGCAACGGCGTCTGGATGATGATGGCGATGATGCTGCCTGGCGAGGCCGGTGCGCGCAGTCCGCTCTGGAAGAGCACGTTGACGGCAACACCGGTCATACCTCCAGCGATCGCCGCGAGGACGAGGATCGGCTTCATCAGCACGTACGGGAAGTAGATCTCGTGGATGCCACCGAAGAACTGGATGATGATCGCGCCTGGAGCACTCGCCTTGGCGATGCCGAGCCCAAAGAACGAGTATGCGAGCAGGATACCGAGGCCGGGGCCGGGGTTCGACTCGAGGAGGAACAGGATGCTCTTGCCGCTCTCCTCCACCTGCTGCACTCCGAGCGGAGTGAAGACACCGTGGTTGATCGCGTTGTTGAGGAAGAGGATCTTGCCTGGTTCAACGAAGATGCTCACGAGAGGAAGCAGCGAAAGGCTGACCAGCCAGTTCACGGCACCCTCGAGCCAGGAGCTCAGGGTCGTGATGATCGGTGCAATACCGAAGAAGGCGACGATCGCGAGGATCGCGCCAAGGATACCTGCCGAGAAGTTGTTCACGAGCATCTCGAAGCCGGCCTTGATCTTGCCTTCCCAGAGAGCGTCGATCTTCTTCATCAGCCATGCAGCGAGCGGGCCCATGATCATGGCGCCGATGAACATCGGGATCGAGGATCCGACGATGACACCCATGGTTGCAATTGTTCCGACAACACCACCGCGCTCACCGTAGATCATGCGTCCGCCGGTGTTGGCGATGAGGAGAGGAAGCAGGTAGGTGATCATCGGACTGACGAGTCCGACGTACTGCTGGAATGTTGCGCCGTCATCGGTCTGGGCGAGCGCTGTTGCAGCACCCTGCCAGCCGATGGCATCGGCGTCGCCGAACCCGCCGAGGATGCCGTTGGGCAGCCAGCCGGTCGCGATGAAGAATGCGGTGATGAGGCCCCAGGCGATGAACGCTGCGATGTTGGGCATCACCATCCCGGAGAGGAACGTGCCGAACCGCTGGACGCGGACGCGGGCACCCCCGGGTTTTGTCGTGGTCGACGTCGTCGTCGTTGTCATGATTGAGCCTCTTTCAGGGTGAGGGCAGCGGCGGCAACCGCTGCTCGGGATTCAGCTGCTCCGTCGGCAGCCAGGGCGATCTCGGCGAGCTGTCGTGCCTCGTCGATGGTGTATTTCAGGAGGGACGCTCGTACGTCGACGAGCGCGGGGGTGGACATGGACAGGGTGGTTGCGCCGAGGCCGACGAGGACAACGGCGAGCAGTGGATCAGCTGCGGCTTCACCACAGATTCCGACCGGCTTTCCGGTTGCGGCGCCTGCAGCTCCCACTTCACCGACGAGTCGGAGGACGGCTGGGTGCCACGGGTCCTGCAGGGCAGCGACGGATCCGAGCATGCGGTCGGCCGCGAGAGTGTACTGGGTGAGGTCGTTGGTTCCGATCGACGCGAAGTCGCTCGCGGCGAGCACCTGGGGTGCAAGCAGCGCAAGCGACGGCACTTCGACCATGACGCCGGCCGTTTTGATGCCGTACTCGCGGGCGATCTCGACAAAGTACCTGGTCTCCTCAACGGTCGACACCATCGGTGCCATCACCCACAGGTCAGCCTCGGTGGCTTTATCGGCGTCGGCGAGCGCTGTGAGCTGTTCACGCAGGATGTCTTCGCTTGCCCGAAGAGCGCGCAGTCCGCGAAGCCCGAGTGCGGGGTTTTCCTCGTGCGCGTCGTTGAGGAACGGCAGTGGCTTGTCAGCACCGGCGTCGAGCACACGCACGACAACCTTCTTGCCGGGGAATGCCTGCAGCAGTCGGGTGTAGTGCTCACGCTGCTGTTCGACGGTCGGAGCCGATCCGCCGGCGTCGAGGAACAGGAACTCGGTGCGGAAGAGCCCAACACCCTCCGCTCCGGCGTCAGCTGCGGCCTGGGCGCCAGCCGATGAGCCGAGGTTGGCGAGCAGTGGAACCGCTGTGCCGTCCGCGAGTGCGCCCGGAGTGACCGGTGCGACCGCTGCCGCTTCGCGCTCGGCGATGCGGCGCTCGGCGTCGGCGACCTGGTCGTCGCTCGGAGCCGCCGTCACGGTGCCTGCCGCCGCGTCGACAACGACAGTCGTCCCGTCTGCGAGCGTCGCAGCATCCGTCACACCAACAACAGCGACGATCGACTTCTCGCGCGCCAGGATGGCGGTGTGGGAGGTTGGGCCGCCGTCACTGGTGACGAGGCCGAGCACCTTGTCGAGGTCGAGCATCGCCGTGTCGGCCGGCGCCAGGTCGCGGGCGACGAGCACGAACGGGTGATCGGGGTTTGGCACGCCTGGAGCGGCAACACCACTCAGGTTGGCGATCACCCGCTGCGAGACGTCGTCGAGGTCGGCTGCGCGCTCCCCCAGGTATCCGCCCATGGCGGCAAGCTGGTCACGGAAGCTGGCGAACGCCTCGAACACGGCGCGCTCGGCTGTGGTGCCTCGAGCGAGGCTCTCGTCGATGATCTCGGAGAGCATCGGGTCCTCGGCCATCATGGCCTGCGCTTCGAGCACGTCGGCGGCTGTTCCACCCGCGGTCTTGCCTCTGGCTTCGAGGTCTCGTGCGACGACGCTGAGCGACGCCCGTGCGCGCTCGGTTTCTTCGTCGACCGTGCGGCTGCTCGGGGTGTCCTGTGGCTCGGGAAGCGGATCGGACATGCGTGCGACGACGCCGACGACGACGCCCTGTCCGATGCCAGTTCCGGTCAGCGTGCTGTGGGTTGCTGTGTCGCTCATGAGTGCCCTCCTCGGCGCTGAGTGCTGTTATTCGTCATGGTCGGTCACGAGCAGTTCGACGAGCTGGTCGAGTACAGCGTCTGCGTTGTCACCGTCAGCGGTCAGCGTGACGTAGTCTCCGAAGTCGACACCGAGTGAGATCACACCGAGGATGCTTGAGGCGTTCACCGGTTTGCCGCTGCCCTTCGCCAGGGTGACCTTCGCGCCTGACGCCGCAGCAGCCTGCGTGAACAGCTTGGCTGGGCGAGCGTGAAGGCCGTGTGATGATCCGATTCGAACAGTTCGTTCAGCCATGAAATGTGTCCTCCGTCGCGTGCCGGTGTGTTTCCCCTCGAGCGACCCCTGCTCCGGCAGCAGTGAGAGCGAGGTCGAGGGCTTCATCGCCTCGAGGCGACGAGAAGACTGAGGCTGGCATCGCGACGACGGCAACGCCAAATCCACGCGCGAGCGAACGGATGCCATCCAGTTGCGTTGTGAGGTGTGTCCCGACGAGAACCACGTCGGCTCCGGCAATTTGAGAGTCGAGCCCACTGAGTGGGCATGCCTGGGCTGAGACATCGATGGCGCGGCTTTTCGCGGCTGTGCGCACACGCTGGGCCACGAACGTGCTTGACGCTCCCGCGCCGCATACCACGAGGATCCTCATTGATCCGCCTCCGAAAGACTTGGTGCCGTTGCTGTGGTTCTGTGCCGGGGAATGCCCAGCCTCACTACTCTGTCTGCACTTGTCAGCCTGCGCCAACATGTTCTCTTCCGCCCGGTAGGAAACCTGCCGGGGAAGTCCCGCGGAAACCGGCGGAAGATGATTGACTCGGTGTAACGACAACACGAGTCGGAACCGGTGGCCGTGAGCTCGGGGTCCGACGGGAGCGCAAGTGACACGCGAGAGACAAGACCGCATTGGGTCGTACTTGGCGCGCGCCGGCGACTGGGTGACCGCAGCTGAACTCGCAGATGCACTCGGGGTGACGACTCGGAGCATCCGCAATTACGTGTTGGCGCTTAAGGAACGCGCGGCGGGGCTCGACCTGATCACGGCTGGCCCGAACGGCTACCGCCTGTCGCCTGACGCGTGGGCCGAATTTCGGCAGGGAGCTGGTGAACCGGCGACCGAGACGCCGCGCGACCGGCTCTACGGAATCGTCCGCCGACTCGTCGACAGCCCGGACGGCCTTGACGTTTTTGATCTCGCATCGGCGCTGCACGTCTCGGAGTCAACACTCGAGGCCGACCTGTCACGGGTGCGACTGCTGCTGTCGGAAGCCGAACTGACCCTCGTTCGTTCGGGCAGCACCGTGACGCTGAGCGGCACCGAGCTTGCCCGCCGTCGCCTGCTCAGCAGGATGTTCCGCGACGAAACCGAGCGCGGACTGATCGAGTTTGAGGCCATCCAGCGGGAGTTCTCATCGCACAGCCTGAGCGAGTTCAAAACGGCACTGCTGTCGATGCTCACCGACCTCGGCTACCTGCTCAACGACTACGGCATCGACAATGTGCTTCTGCACGTCGCGATCGCCGTCGATCGTGTCTCGAAGGACCGGCTGGTGCCAGAGGTCGGCACCGAGCCGCACCTCGCATCCACAGAACTCACCCGTCGTCTCGGCGACCTGATCGAGACCCACCTCGACACCCGCCTGGGCGCGGCAGATGTCGAATACCTGGCCTACCTCCTCGCCACCCGCGGCGTTGCGGCGCCCGGCCCAGCAGACGGGTCTGGGGCACGCCCCGACTACCTCGACTCGTCGGACCTTGAGACAGTGCGCTCGATAGTGCTTTCGGCTGGCAAGGAGTACCTGGTCGACCTCAGCGATGAGGACTTCATCACCCGGCTCACCCTGCACGTGCAGAACCTCCTCCGCCGCGCCCAGGATCACTCCTACTCGCGCAACCCGCTGGCGCGCAGCATCAAGACGTCGTACCCGATGATCTATGAGCTCGCCGTGTTCATCGCCAGCCAGCTGCAGCGGCAGGGTTCGATCGAGATCAACGACGACGAGATCGCCTACATCGCCATGCACGTCGGCGCTCACCTGCAGCAGCAGGTGCGCAGCGATGAACTGATGCGCTGCGTAATTGTCTGCCCGAACTACTACGACATGCACCTCATGCTGCGCGACCGCGTCATGGTGTTGCTCGGTGACGCCCTTGAGGTGGTCAAGGTTGTCACGCGCAGCGACGTGGTGTGGGCGGACCTCGACGCCGACCTCGTGCTGACGACCATCGAGCCGCCGGTGCCGTCCGAAACCATCCTCACCGTGCAGCCGTTCTTCACCGACACCGACGCCGACCGGGTGCGGCAGGCGATCGCACGGCTCAAACGGGTACGACGTCGTGCCCTCATCAAGGATGAGGTGCTCAAGTACTTCGACGGAGCGCTCTTCCTTCGCAACGCCCACGCGAAAGACGAGGAGTCGATGATCCGTGCTCTCGGCGAGCTGATGCGTGAGCGCGGCGTGATCGATGACAGTTACATCGAGGGTGCAATCGAACGCGAACGGATGTCGTCAACCGCGTTCACCGATTCCCTGGCGGTTCCGCACGCAATGGCCATGACCGCAACGAGCACCTCCATCGCCATCGCCGTGAACGAGTCCAGCATGCCCTGGGGCGACAACCGGGTGAACGTGGTCGCGCTCATCGCGTTTAGCGAGGCGGGGCGCGCGAGCTTCCAGCGGGTCTTCGACCAGTTCGTCGAAGTGTTTTCGGAACGTCAGGATGTGCAGCGCATCATCCGAAGGTCGACGAGCTTCCCCGCGTTTATCGATGAGCTCGTGCACACCATGGATTCCTGACCGGACTCAGGACAGCAGCGCCGCGTTCATCCGGCCGGTCAGGCCCAGGTCGGTCGAGATCGTTTGTCCGTCAACCTCGGTCACCGGAATGGCGAGACGCACGCTTGAAACCAGCCAAATGGCATCCGCTTGGTGTAATTCTTCGACTTTGATTTTGCGATAGTCACAGGTGAAGCCCTCGCCCTCGAGGAAGCCGAAGAGGTCGGCCTGGGTGGTGCCGGCAAGGATGCCGAACTGGATGGCCGGGGTGCTGATGGTGTTGCCCTTCCGCACCAGGAGGGAGGAGGTCGGCCCTTCGAGGGCGAAGCCGTCCGTGGAGGTGAAGACGACGTCGTCGGCTCCGCGACGTTTCGCCTCCCGGAGAGCAGCCATGTTGATCGCGTAAGACAGCGTTTTCGCGCCGACGAGCAACCACGGTGAGGATTCCCCCACGTCGTTGGCGTAGCCGCGGCTCAGGGTGACGACGCGGACGCCGGCGGTGCGCTCGGGAAACTCGGCGGTGATCGCCGTACCTGTTACCCAGCAGGTAGGCCCAGCCGCGTCGGTTCCCCTGGTGATGGTGAGCCGGATCGAGGCCTGCCCGTCGCTGGGAAGTTCGGCCATCACCCGGACGATGGCGGAGCGCCACTGGTCGGAATGCGGTGCGGGCAGATCGAGTTTCTCGGCCGAGGCGGCGAGGCGCTGGAGATGCGCGTCGACGCCGCGAACCTGCCCGTCATGCGCTCCGAGGGTCTCGAAGATGCCGTCGCCGCGCCCGGCACCGGCGTCGAGGGCGGTGAGGATCGGTTCGTTCGCCGCAACGAAACGCATCGTCGACTCGAGTTCGACGTGCGTCGGGGTCGTGTCGGCAGGAAGCGGGTCGAGAAGCAGCACGAGCGAGGTCATGGGAAAGACACTAGCGCGGTCGACCGGCCGGCTCAGGCGATGGGTGTGGGCTTCACGCCGAATGGGGCGAGTCCAGCGGCTCCGCCATCTTCGGCTGTCAGCACCCAGATGCCGTCCTTGTGCACGGCGACGCTGTGCTCCCAGTGCGCGGCGGCGAGACCATCGTCTGTCGCGACCGTCCAGTCATCGTCACGAATGTGAGTGTCGATGCCGCCGAGAACAACCATCGGTTCAATCGCGACGACGAGCCCCGGCTTCACCTCGGGGCCTTTCTGGCGCACCCGGTAGTTGAACACGGGAGGTGCTTCGTGCATGGAGCGACCGATTCCGTGGCCGACGTAGTCCGTGAGGATTCCGTACGTGCCGTGCTTCTCGACGTACTCCTGCACGGCTTCGCCGACCTCGTTGAGGTGGCTCGCGCGGGCCAGGCGGGCGATGCCTGCCCACATCGACCCTTCGGTGACGTCCGAAAGCTTCTGACGCTCGGCGACGAGCTCCGGACGTGTCGGGTCGGGCAGCACGACGCTGATCGCGGCGTCGCCGTTCCAGCCGCCGAGGATGGCACCGCTGTCGACCGAGAGGATGTCGCCTGGCTGGAGCGCACGAGAGGTGGGGATGCCGTGAACGACCTCCTCATTCACGGAAGCGCAGATGGTGTGGTGGTAGCCCTGCTCGAGTTTGAAGTTCGGCTGTCCGCCGAGCGCGACGATGGCCGCTTCAGCCGCAGCGTCGACCTCAAGCGTTGAGGCCCCGACCGCGATGGCCTTGCGCGCAGCGACGAGGGATGCTGCTGTTGCGAGTCCTGGCTCCACCATCAGGCGAAGCTGGGCGGGTGATTTATAGATGGACTTGCGCAGCATGTGTTGTATTTCTTGTAGTTCGTCGCGTGAGCGAGGACGTCAGACGGCGACGGTGATTCCGCGGGCAGCGAGAGCGTCCCGCACGCGCGCGGCGACATCGTCGACCGCGCCAAGCCCGTCGACGTCAACAACGAGTCCGCGTTCGGCGTATGCGGCGATCACGGGCTCGGTCTGGTCGAGGTACACGTCCTGACGGTGACGGATGACTTCTTCGGTGTCGTCAGCGCGGCCCTGCTCTGAAGCCCGCTTGAGCAGGCGGGCGACGACCTCGTCTGGGTCAGCGACCAGACGAACGACGGCGTCGAGTTCAGCGCCGGTCTCGGCGAGGATCGAGTCAAGCTCTGACACCTGGTCGACAGTCCGCGGGTATCCGTCGAGGAGAAAGCCATCGACAGCGTCCTGCTGCTGGAGACGATCGCGAACGATCTCGTTGGTTAGCGAGTCGGGAACGTATCCGCCCGAGGACACGATCTCCTGAATCTTGAGACCAAGTTCGGTTTCTTCCTTGATGTTCGCGCGGAAGATGTCACCGGTCGAGATGGCCGGAATGCCGAACGTGTCAGCGATGATCGCCGCCTGGGTTCCTTTACCTGCGCCGGGCGGACCGACGATCAAAAGGCGGGTCATCGGAGCAGCCCTTCGTAGTTCCGCTGTTGCAGCTGCGAGTCGATTTGCTTGACCGTCTCAAGGCCGACACCGACGATGATCAGGATGGACGCGCCACCGAACGGGAAGTTGGCGTTCGCTCCGACCAGGGCGAGAGCGATGAGCGGAATCAACGCGACGAGTCCGAGGTATACCGAACCGGGCAGCGTGACTCGGGTGAGCACGTAGTCGAGGTACTCAGCGGTCGGTCGACCTGCACGAATACCGGGGATGAACCCGCCGTACTTCTTCATGTTGTCTGCGACCTCTTCAGGGTTGAAGGTGATCGCGACGTAGAAGTAGGTGAAGCCAACGATGAGCAGGAAGTACAGCGCCATGTACAGCGGGTGATCGCCCTGAACGAGGTAGCTGGTTACCCAGGTGACCCAGGCGGCCGGCTCTTCACCTGCGGCTGGAGTGTTGAACTGCGCGATGAGTGCGGGCAGGTACAGGAGGGACGAGGCGAAGATAACGGGCACGACACCGGCCATGTTGACCTTGATCGGGATGTACGTGTTATTCCCGCCGTAGGTCCGCCTGCCGACCATGCGCTTCGCGTACTGAACAGGAATGCGTCTCTGCGACTGTTCAACGAAGACCACGAGCATCATGATGACGACACCGACGGCCAGAACGAGGAGGAACGTCTCGAAGCCCTTTGCGGCCCAGATGGCGCCGAGCGAGCTCGGGAAGGTGGCTGCGATGGACGTGAAGATGAGCAACGACATGCCGTTGCCGACGCCGCGCTCGGTGATCATTTCGCCGAACCACATGATGAGGCCGGTTCCTGCTGTCATGGTGACGACCATAAGCAGAACGGCGTACCAGGTGTCGTTCGTCAGCAGCTGGCTGCACTCGGCGCTCGCGTTCGTACCGAACAGCGCGCCGGAGCGGGCAACGGTGATGAGCGTCGTCGACTGCAGGATGCCGAGGAAGATGGTGAGGTACCGGGTGTACTGGGTGAGCTTGCCCTGGCCGGACTGACCCTCCTTGTGGAGCGTCTCAAAGTGAGGGATCACCACGCGCAGCAGCTGCACGATGATCGAGGCCGTGATGTACGGCATGATTCCCAGCGCGAAGATCGACAGCTGCAGAAGCGCGCCACCTGAGAAGAGGTTGACGAGCTCGTAGAGACCGGAGGTTCCCTGGTTCTGCGCCAGGCAGGCCTGGACGTTGCCGAAGTCGACGAACGGTGCGGGAACGAACGAACCGAGGCGGTACAGGGCGATGATGCCCAGTGTGAACCCGATCTTCCGTCGAAGGTCTGGAGTGCGGAAGATCCGCGCAACGGCGCTAAACAAAAAAGGCCTCCTGGTTTTCGAACCGACAATTTCGGCTCTTAATGCCGGTTGATGGCCCCGTATCGAACAGGCCCGGCAATCGAATCTACTCGATTACCGGGCCTGTCGAACAATCGGTGACCTACTCGCTAGTGCGAGCGCTCGACCGGCGTCTCTTTTTTTACTTTACAGAGCCGCCTGCAGCGACGATCTTCTGCTCAGCTGATCCGGAGACTTTGTCAACCGAAATGTTCAGCTTCACGTCGATGTCGCCGTTTCCGAGGACCTTGACCTTCTCGTTCTTGCGAACGGCACCCTTGGCGACGAGGTCGGCGATTGTGACGTCGCCACCCGTCGGGTAGAGCTCGGCGAGGCGCTCGAGGTTGACGACCTGGTACTCGACGCGGAACGGGTTCTTGAACCCGCGCAGCTTCGGAGCACGCATGTGCAGCGGCAGCTGGCCACCGGCGAAGCCGGGGCGAACCGAGTAGCGTGCCTTGGTGCCCTTGGTACCACGGCCAGCAGTCTTACCCTTTGAGCCTTCACCGCGACCAACACGGGTACGTTCCTTCTTCGAGCCCTCAGCGGGACGAAGGTGGTGCACCTTGAGCACCTGCGGGCGAGGAGCGGACTCCTCAGCCTTCTTGGCGGGGGCCTTCTTCGCAGGAGCCTTGGCCACGGGGGCGTCAGCGGCTGCGGAGTCAGCCTTGGCGGAAGCCGCCTTGGCCGGAGCCTTCTTTGCGGGAGCCTTCTTTGCAGCGGGCGCCTTTGTGTCAGCCGTCTTTGCAGCGGCCTTCTTCGCGGGAGCCTTTTTGGTGGTCTCCTCGGTGACGTCGTTCTTGTCAGCCATTAGTCGATCTCCTCAACCTTGACGAGGTGAGCAACAGTGTTGACGTAGCCACGGTTCTGCGAGTTGTCCTCACGGACAACAACAGCACCAATGCGCCTCAGTCCCAGGCTACGCAGTGTGTCGCGCTGGTTCTGCTTCTCACTAATTTTGGATTTGATCTGCGTGATTCGCAATGACGCCATTACGCACCTACCTTTGCGGCTGCGTTAGCAGCGGCCTGGGCCTCGACCTGCAGCAGCTTGGCAGGAGCGATCTCGTCGTACTCCTTGCCACGGCGTGCGGCAACGGCGCGGGGCTCTTCGAGCATCTTCAGCGCCGTAACTGTGGCGTGAACGATGTTGATCGTGTTCGACGAACCGAGTGACTTGCTCAGAACGTCGTGGATGCCTGCGCACTCGAGGACGGCGCGGACAGGACCACCGGCGATAACACCGGTACCCGCAGCGGCCGGACGCAGGAGAACAACACCTGCGGCTGCCTCACCCTGGACGGGGTGCGGGATGGACGAGCCGACGCGAGGAACGCGGAAGAAGTTCTTCTTCGCTTCCTCAACACCCTTGGAGATGGCGAGAGGCACTTCGCGAGCCTTGCCGTAGCCGACGCCGACCATGCCGTTACCGTCTCCGACGACGACGAGTGCGGTGAAGCTGAAGCGACGACCACCCTTGACGACCTTGGAAACGCGGTTGATGGTGACAACGCGCTCGAGGAACTGGTTCTTGTCAGCGTCGCGGCTGTTACGCTCGCGGCCCTGATTGCGCTCTCCGCGTCCACCACGGCGGCTGTCACGTGAGTCGGTGCGACCCGAGCTCTCGGTTCCAGCAGCGGTTTCGACCGGCTTCTCAACGGCTGGCAGTTCTGCAGCAGCCGCAACTTCGGTCTTCTGTACATCACTCACAGGTTCAACCCACCCTCTCGAGCACCTTCAGCGATTGCCGCAACGCGACCCGCGTAACGGTTACCACCGCGGTCAAAAACGACTTCTTCGATACCGGCGCTCTTCGCACGCTCTGCAACGAGTTCACCGACCTTCTTGGCCTTGGCGGTCTTGTCACCGTCAAAGGTACGGAGGTCAGCTTCGAGGGTCGATGCCGATGCGAGGGTGAAGCCCTTGCTGTCATCAACGACCTGCACGAATACGTGACGAGCCGAACGGGTCACGACGAGGCGCGGACGAACCGCTGTTCCCTCGATCTTCTTACGGAGGCGCGCGTGACGACGGTCACGGGCAGCCGACTTGGACTTTACGGCCATGGTTACTTACCAGCCTTTCCGGCCTTGCGGCGAACAATCTCGCCGGCGTAACGCACACCCTTGCCCTTGTACGGCTCAGGCTTGCGAATCTTACGAATGTTGGCAGCAGCCTCGCCGACGGCCTGCTTGTCGATACCAGACACCGTGAGCTTGTTGTTGCCCTCGACGGTGAGTGTGATGCCGGCAGGCGGGTCAATCAGGACCGGGTGGGAGAAACCGAGGGCGAACTCAACCGAGCTGCCCTTCTGTGCCACGCGGTAACCGGTTCCGACAACTTCAAGGCCCTTGGTGTAGCCCTGTGTGACGCCGATGATCTGGTTGCTGATGAGTGTGCGGGTGAGTCCGTGCAGCGAACGCGACTCGCGCTCGTCGTCGGGACGGGTGACCAGAACCTGGCCATCCTCAACCTTGACCTCGATGGGGCTAGCTGCGTTCAGTGCCAGCTCACCCTTCGGGCCCTTGACGGTGACAGCTGAGCCGTCGACCGATACGGTGACCCCTGCAGGGATCTCAATGGGAAGTCTTCCAATACGCGACATATCTGGCTACCACACGTAGGCGAGAATTTCTCCGCCCACGCCCTTCTTCTCAGCCTGCCGGTCTGTGAGCAGACCAGAGGAGGTGGACAGGATGGCGACGCCGAGGCCGCCGAGAACCTTGGGGATCTCCGTCGACTTTGCGTAGACACGGAGGCCGGGCTTCGAAACACGCTTGATGCCCACGATGGAGCGCTCGCGGTTCGGGCCGAACTTAAGGTTCAGCGTGAGGGTCTGTCCGACGCGAGCGTCAGCAACTTCCCACCCTGCGATGTATCCCTCAGAGGTGAGGATGTCTGCGATGTGGCTCTTGAGCTTCGAGTGCGGCATGGACACGGTGTCGTGGTGCGCCGAGTTCGCGTTGCGCAGTCTGGTCAGCATGTCTGCGACCGGATCTGTCATTGTCATGTGTTATTTCCTTTGTTCACCAGGTTTCGTTCACCCGTTACACGAATGACGACCTGTGGTGGTTAGGGGAGAAACGGATGCTCCGCCCCCCTGATCTCCACGCTCGAGTGCGCCGGACACCTGATTGTTGCCAAAAAGGTGCCGGCGCAGCCGTGCGAGAAAAATCTTCAGTTGTCAGCGACCGCAGTGTGGGCCGGCTGCAAGCAACCGACCCACTCTACCGCTACTTTGCTGAGTCTGTTGACGTGAAGGGGAATCCGAGCGCCTTGAGAAGCGCGCGGCCCTGCTCGTCGGACTTCGCCGTCGTAACAACGGTGATGTCCATTCCGCGGACGCGGTCGATTTTGTCCTGGTCGATTTCGTGGAACATCGACTGCTCGGTCAGACCGAAGGTGTAGTTACCCGTGCCATCGAACTGCTTCGGGCTCAGGCCGCGGAAGTCGCGGATACGAGGAAGCGCGAGGCTCAGCAGGCGGTCGAGGAACTCCCACATGCGGTCGCCACGAAGCGTTACGTGGGTTCCAATGGGCTGTCCTTCGCGCAGCTTGAACTGTGCGATCGACTTGCGTGCCTTGGTAACCTGCGGCTTCTGACCGGTGATCTTGGTCAGGTCGGCAACTGCACCGTCGATGATCTTGCCATCGCGGGCTGCCTCGCCGACACCCATGTTCACGACGATCTTGGTGAGCGTCGGAATCTGGTGAACGTTGGTCAGGCCGAGGTCCTTGAGCAGCTGCTGCTGGATCTCTGCCTTGTACTTCTGCTTGAGGCGGGGCTGGATTTTGCCAGCCTCCACTGCCGTGTCAGTCATTAAAGGTCCTTACCTGACTTCTTGGCGTAACGAACGCGGACCGTCTTGGTGACGCCGTTCTTCGTTACTTGCTCATTACGGTGGCCAACTCGCGTCGGCTTCTTGGTCTCGGGGTCAACGAGAGCCACATTCGAGATGTGGATCGGAGCCTCGTGTGTCTCGACGCCACCGGTCTTCGTTCCGCGCTGGGTCTGACCCTGGCGGACGTGCTTGGTGACGTAGTTAACGCCCTCAACGATGACGCGGTTCTTCTCGACCAGGACCTGGAGGACACGACCCTGCTTGCCGCGTGAACCGCCGCGAGCCTGGGTTGCGCCTGAGATGACCTGGACGAGGTCGCCCTTTTTGATCTTCGCCATGACTAAATAACCTCCGGTGCCAGCGAGACGATCTTCATGAACTTCTTGTCGCGAAGCTCGCGACCGACCGGTCCGAAGATACGGGTACCGCGGGGGTCGCCGTCGTTCTTCAAAATCACTGCTGCGTTCTCATCGAACTTGATGTAGGAGCCGTCCTGACGACGAACTTCCTTCTTGGTGCGAACGATGACCGCCTTGACGACGTCACCCTTCTTGACGTTTCCGCCCGGGATCGCGTCCTTCACAGTGGCGACAATCGTGTCGCCAAGGCTGGCGTAACGACGACCGGATCCACCGAGAACGCGGATGGTGAGAAGCTCCTTGGCGCCGGTGTTGTCGGCAACCTTGACTCTGGATTCCTGTTGAATCACTTTTTACTCCTTCGCTCAAGCAAGCCGCGGGGGCTTACTTGGCCTTCTCGAGGATCTCGACCAGGCGCCAGCGCTTGGTAGCGCTGAGCGGACGGGTCTCGCTGATCAGGACGAGGTCGCCGATGCCGGCGCCGTTGAGCTCGTCGTGCACCTTCCTCTTGGAGGTGCGGCGGATGACCTTGCCGTAAAGCGGGTGCTTTACGCGGTCCTCGACCTCAACGACGATGGTCTTGTCCATGCGGTCGCTGATGACATAGCCACGTGCGGTCTTGCGGTAGCCACGGACAACGGCCTCAGCCTCTGCTGCGGCGACCTCGGGAGCTGCGCCCTTAGCGTCAGACTTAGCCATTACTTGGCCTCCTCAGTCTCGGTTTCGGGTGCCGCGTCAACGGCATCCTTCTTCTTGGTCTTCTTCGCAGCCTTGGCCGGAGCCGCAGCAGGGGCCGCAACCGGGGTGGCCCGAATGCCGAGCTCGCGCTCACGGATAACCGTGTAGATGCGAGCGATGTCACGCTTTACAGCGCGCAGGCGGCCGTGTGTCTCGAGCTGGCCGGTAGCCGACTGGAAGCGCAGGTTGAACAGCTCTTCCTTGGCCTTGCGCAGCTCGTCGACAAGACGTTCGTCTTCAAATGTGTCGAGCTCAACGGGGGTGAGCTCCTTGGAACCGATCGCCATTATGCGTCGCCCTCCTCGCGCTTGATGATGCGTGCCTTGAGAGGCAGCTTGTGGATTGCACGGGTCAGTGCTTCGCGGGCGAGTGTCTCGGGGACACCAGCAACCTCGAAGAGCACACGGCCGGGCTTGACGTTAGCGACCCACCACTCGGGCGAACCCTTACCGGAACCCATGCGGGTTTCAGCAGGCTTCTTGGTGAGCGGACGGTCGGGGTAGATGTTGATCCAGACCTTTCCACCACGCTTGATGTGACGCGTCATGGCGATACGAGCGGACTCGATCTGACGGTTGGTCACATAAGCGGGTGTGAGGGCCTGAATGCCGTACTCTCCGAAGCTGACAACGGTTCCACCGGTGGCCTGGCCAGTGCGGTGTGGACGGTGCTGCTTGCGGTGCTTGACACGACGTGGAATAAGCATGATTAAGCCGTAGCCCCTTCTGCAACCGGTGCGTCTGCACGAGGTGCGCGACGCGGACGGTCACTGCGCTCGGGACGGCTCGACTTAGCGTTTGCCTGCTCGCGAGCGAGTTCCTTGTTGGTGATGTCGCCCTTGTAGATCCAGACCTTCACGCCGATACGGCCGAAGGTGGTCTTTGCCTCGTAGAAGCCGTAGTCGATGTTCGCGCGGAGCGTGTGCAGCGGCACACGGCCTTCGCGGTAGAACTCCGAACGGCTCATCTCGGCGCCGCCGAGGCGGCCGGAGACCTGGATGCGGACACCCTTGACTGTCGAGGTGCGCTGGGCGCCCTGCAGACCCTTACGCATCGCGCGGCGGAAAGCCACACGTGCGGAGAGCTGCTCGGCGATGCCCTGTGCAACCAGCTGAGCGTCAGCTTCGGGGTTCTTGACCTCGAGGATGTTCAGCTGGATCTGCTTGCCCGTGAGCTTCTCGAGGTCGGTACGAATACGCTCCGCTTCAGCGCCACGGCGACCGATCACAATACCCGGACGGGCGGTGTGAATGTCGACGCGGACGCGGTCACGGGTGCGCTCGATCTCGATGCGCGAAACACCGGCGCGGTCAAGCGAGGTGCCGAGCAGGCGACGGATCTTGACGTCTTCAGCAACGTAGTCGCTGTAGCGCTGGCCAGGCTTGGTGCTGTCGGCGAACCAACGCGACACGTGGTCGGTGGTGATGCCGAGGCGGAAGCCGTATGGATTTACTTTCTGACCCATTACTTCGTACCCTCCTCAGGAGTGGCGAGCACAACAGTGATGTGGCTGGTGCGCTTCAGAATCTGGAATGCCCGGCCCTGTGCACGCGGCTGGAAACGCTTGAGGGTTGCACCCTCGTCAACGTATGCCTTGGCGATGTACAGGTCCTGCTCGTCCAGGAACTGGTTGTCCTTGTCTGCCTTGACGCGAGCGTTCGCGATAGCAGAAGCAACCAGCTTGTAGACGGGCTCTGACGCACCCTGAGGTGCAAACTTCAGAATGGCCAGGGCCTCGGTGGCCTGCTTTCCGCGGATCATGTTGACGACGCGGCGGGCCTTCATGGGGGTGACGCGGATGTGACGCACTCGTGCGACTGACTCCACCATTTCTCTCCTCCTTTTCGTCACCGCGTTAGCGGCGACGACCCTTCTTGTCATCCTTCACGTGTCCACGGAAGGTGCGGGTGGGTGCAAACTCGCCGAGCTTGTGCCCGACCATCGACTCGGTGATGAACACCGGGATGTGCTTGCGACCGTCGTGCACCGCGATGGTGTGCCCAAGCATGTTGGGGACAATCATCGAACGGCGCGACCAGGTCTTGATGACGTTTTTGCTGTTGGCCTCGTTCGCACGAACCACCTTGCGGAGCAGGTGGTCATCAACGAAGGGGCCCTTCTTAAGACTGCGTGGCATCTTCTACAACTCCTACTTACGCTTCTTGGTGGCGGTACGGCGACGAACGATGAGCTTGTCGCTTTCCTTGTTCGGGTGGCGGGTGCGGCCTTCTTTCTGACCCCACGGGCTGACCGGGTGACGTCCACCGGAGGTCTTGCCCTCACCACCACCGTGCGGGTGGTCGACCGGGTTCATGGCGACACCGCGGACGGTCGGGCGGATGCCCTTCCAGCGGCTGCGGCCGGCCTTACCCCAGTTGATGTTCGACTGCTCGGCGTTGCCGACCTCGCCGATGGTTGCGCGGCAGCGTGCGTCGACGTTGCGGATTTCACCCGACGGCAGGCGGAGCTGCGCGTAGGGGCCGTCCTTGGCGACGAGACGAACCGATGCGCCTGCTGAACGTGCCATCTTGGCGCCTCCACCCGGACGCAATTCGATTGCGTGGATGACGGTACCGGTTGGGATGTTCTTCAGCGGCAGGTTGTTGCCCGGCTTGATGTCAGCGCTTGCGCCCGACTCGACAACGTCGCCCTGTGAGAGCTTGTTGGGAGCGAGGATGTAGCGCTTGGTGCCGTCAACGTAGTGCAGGAGCGCGATGCGCGCCGTGCGGTTGGGGTCGTACTCGATGTGAGCGACACGGGCGTTGACGCCGTCCTTGTCGTTACGACGGAAGTCGATAACGCGGTACTGGCGCTTGTGGCCACCACCGATGTGACGGGTCGTGATGCGGCCCTGGTTGTTGCGACCACCGGTCTTGGAGAGCGGACGCAGAAGCGACTTCTCCGGGGTCGAGCGGGTGATTTCAGCGAAATCAGCAACGCTCGATCCGCGACGACCAGGTGTCGTGGGCTTGTATTTGCGAATAGCCATAGTTTTTCCTTACGCCCCTTAGCCGACAGCCGTGAAGATGTCGATGGAACCGGACTTGAGCGTGACGATCGCACGCTTGGTGTCCTTGCGCTTGCCGATACCGAACTTGGTACGACGAGTCTTACCTGTGCGGTTCAGTGTGTTGACGGACGCGACCTCGACCTTGAAGATCTTCTCGATAGCGAGCTTGATCTCGGTCTTGTTCGAACGGGGGTCGACAACGAAGGTGTACTTACCCTCGTCGATCAAGCCGTAGCTCTTCTCGGAGACCACCGGCGAGATGATGATGTCGCGCGGGTCCTTGTGAATGTTGGACATGACTAGGCCTCCTCAGTGACGTCAGCAGACGAAGCAACTGCCTTGACCGACTTGCCCTTGACCGGACCGGCGACGAAAGCGTCGAACGCGGCCTTGGTGAAGATGATGTCGTCCGAGACGAGAACGTCGTACGCGTTCAGCTGGTCGAAGTTGATGACGTGAACGGATGGGATGTTGCGGACAGCCTTGTAGCTGAGCACATCGTCGCGCTCGAGAACGATGAGAACGTTCTCCGAGTTGGCGATCTGCGTCAGGTACTCGGTGGTTGCCTTGGTGACACGTTCCTCGGCGACGACGAAGGTCTCCACAACGTGGATACGCTCGCCGCGTGCGCGGTCGGAGAGTGCGCCGCGGAGTGCAGCAGCAATCATCTTCTTGGGGGTGCGCTGCGAGTAGTCGCGGGGCACTGGACCGTGGACGATGCCACCGCCGCGCATCTGAGGAGCACGGATCGAGCCCTGACGAGCGCGACCGGTTCCCTTCTGCTTGAACGGCTTGCGGCCTGCACCAGAAACCTCGCCACGACCCTTGGTCTTGTGAGTTCCCTGGCGGGCTGCTGCGAGCTGAGCAACAACGACCTGGTGGATGAGCGGGATGTTGGTCTGGACGTCGAACACCTCGGCGGGAAGATCGACCGATCCGGTCTTCTTTCCCTTGGTGTCGAGAACGTCGACCGTTGCGATGCGAGTTGCGTCGGTCATGTGACTACGCTCCCTTTACTGCGTTGCGGACGAAAACGATGCGGCCACGAGCACCGGGAACGGCACCCTTGACGAGCAGCAGGCCCTTTTCGGCGTCAACCGAGTGGACGTGCAGGTTCAGCACGGTAACGCGCTCTCCACCCATACGACCGGCCATGCGCATGCCCTTGAAGACACGGCTCGGGGTCGACGAAGCACCGATGGAACCGGGCTTGCGGTGGTTACGGTGTGCACCGTGAGATGCGGAAACACCCTTGAAGTTGTGGCGCTTCATGACACCGGCGAAACCCTTACCCTTGCTGGTTCCAACGACGTCGACCTTCTGGCCGGCTTCGAAGGTGCCCTCAACGGTGAGCTCCTGGCCGAGTGTGTAGTTCGATGCATCAGCGGTGCGAACCTCGGTGACGTTGCGGCGAGGCGTGACGCCTGCCTTGTCAAAGTGTCCTGCGTCCGGCTTGTTCACCTTGCGAGGGTCGATCTGGCCGTTGGCGATCTGAACCGCGTTGTAGCCGTCAACCTCTGGCGTGCGAATCTGCGTCACAACGTTCGGGGTGATCTCGATTACGGTCACGGGCACGAGCTTGTTGTTCTCGTCCCAGACCTGAGTCATGCCAAGCTTCTTGCCGAGCAGACCCTTGCTGGTCTTGTTCTGCGTAGACATGCGTTCCCTTAGAGCTTGATCTCGATGTTGACGTCGGCAGGCAGGTCGAGTCGCATGAGCGAGTCAACGGCCTTGGGCGTCGGGTCAATGATGTCGATCAGACGCTTGTGGGTGCGCATTTCGAAGTGCTCCCGGCTGTCCTTGTACTTGTGAGGTGAACGGATGACACACACCACGTTCTTCTCAGTCGGAAGCGGCACCGGGCCAACTACCGTGGCACCCGCGCGGGTTACTGTGTCGACGATCTTGCGCGCCGAGGTGTCAATGACCTCGTGGTCGTATGACTTAAGTCGAATGCGGATCTTCTGTCCCGCCATGTTTGACTCACTCTCTGTCTTGCGTCTTACGAATTGCTTCGCATTGGACGCGCTTCTTAGCGTTTTTCAACGCTGGGCACCACTTGCTGTCGCACCACTATTTTTCTGTCAAGTCTTTGTCGCTCCCCCGCCGCCTGCCGGGCCACACGCACAGCAATGCTCTACGTCTGTGGCTCATCTGCCAGTGTTGGGATTGTCGACCAAGTCGATGCTCTGCTGCCCGCGGCCTAGCTCTACTCTCGAAACGAGGGTGATCTATGCACTACCTGGCAGTGATTCCGGCGCGAAGGCACGGAAATGTTGAACTAGACGAGTCTGACAGATGGATGCCGTTTATGCAACCCGGGCGTGTCGCGTTGGGCGTGGCGGAATTCCGGGGAACGACGAAGCGGCCGATCCGATCGGACCGGCCGCTTCCGTTCGAGGTCGCCCTATTCGTTCCCGACGGCTTTGTCGGCACCGTCACGGGCCCTGTCGATCTGCCCGTCGAACTTTCCGCTCGTCACTCTCTTGGCTGCATCCGCCACCGAATCCAGAAGCTTGTCGCTCGCGCCCTCCGCCTTTTCGCTTTTAAGGGCGTCCTTGACCTGGTCGCTCTGAAGGAAGGCCTGCGCCTTCTTCGTGTAATCGTTGAATCCCATGTGCGTTCTCCTCTACCCGGCTTTCGTCTCAGCCTGTTCGGGCCCGCAAACATTCTGCCTGCTGGCGTCAGCCCGATGCAAAGGAATAGAAGAACGGATGCCAGAACTCACATCGCGAGCGAAATCATCGCCTGTGCGCGTGGGAGGTTCCCCAGCCGGCGGCCCCTGAGGGGGGTGGGGCCGCCGGTGGTCGTGACCGAGGGGGGTGTTGTCACGGTGGACTTCACTCTATCGTTACCTGAGGATTCGTCATATATGGAGACGCGCGTCAGGCTCCCCCAGTTCGGGTGACCGCTTTCGGGCACCAAAAAAGGGGCCGGGCCTGCTGGCCCGACCCCTTTGAGGAATCGTCAGTAGTGAAAACTACTTGATGATCTTGGTGACGGTACCTGCACCGACGGTGCGGCCACCCTCACGGATTGCGTAGCCGAGGCCCTCTTCCATGGCGATGGGCTGGATCAGCTCAACGGTCATAGCGGTGGTGTCGCCAGGCATAACCATCTCGGTGCCCTCGGGCAGCGTGATGACGCCGGTGACGTCCGTGGTGCGGAAGTAGAACTGCGGACGGTAGTTCGCGTAGAACGGGTTGTGACGTCCACCCTCTTCCTTCGACAGGATGTAGGCGGTGCCTTCGAAGTTGGTGTGAGGGGTAACTGAACCCGGCTTCACAACAACCTGTCCACGCTCAACGTCTTCGCGCTTCGTGCCACGGAGAAGAAGACCACAGTTCTCGCCGGCCCATGCCTCGTCGAGCTGCTTGTGGAACATCTCAATACCCGTGACGATGGTCTTCTGCGTCGGGCGGATGCCAACGATTTCGACCTCGGAGTTGAGTGCGAGGGTTCCACGCTCGGCGCGGCCCGTAACAACGGTTCCACGACCGGTGATCGTGAAGACGTCCTCGATCGGCATAAGGAACGGCTTGTCCTTGTCGCGAACCGGGTCAGGAATGTTTGCGTCAGCAGCTTCCATGAGCTCCAGAACAGCGTTGACCCACTTCTCGTCGCCCTCGAGAGCCTTGAGGCCCGAGACGCGAACAACAGGAGCGTCGTCGCCGGGGAAGCCCTGGCTGGAGAGGAGCTCGCGAACCTCGAGCTCAACGAGCTCAAGGATCTCTTCGTCGTCAACCATGTCGGACTTGTTCAGTGCGACCATGAGGTACGGCACGCCGACCTGCTTTGCGAGCAGGACGTGCTCACGGGTCTGGGCCATCGGGCCGTCGGTAGCAGCAACCACGAGGATTGCGCCGTCCATCTGTGCAGCACCGGTGATCATGTTCTTGATGTAGTCGGCGTGGCCGGGTGCATCAACGTGAGCGTAGTGACGGTTAGGCGTCTCGTACTCAACGTGCGAAATGTTGATCGTAATACCGCGCTGGCGCTCTTCAGGAGCCGAGTCGATCGACGCGAAGTCGCGCTGAACGTTCGTTGCCGAAGGGAACTTGTCAGCAAGCACCTTCGAGATGGCGGCGGTAAGGGTGGTCTTGCCGTGGTCGACGTGACCGATCGTACCGATGTTTACGTGCGGCTTGGTCCGCTCGAACTTGGCCTTAGCCACTATGGTCCTCCTCAGGACTGATGTAGCGACGCCGGGCACTGGATTGCAACCGGTTTACTACGGGGATTTATGTTCTTTATGTTACTAGGTCGCGGCTGGGGATCGCACGAGTGCTCGTGTTATCCCCAGCCGCAGGGCGATTACTCGCCCTTGCTCTTCTGGATGATCTCCTCGGCGACAGCCTTCGGAACCTCCGCGTAGCTCTCGAACGCCATCGAGTACACGGCACGGCCGGAGGTTTTGCTCCTCAGGTCGCCGATGTATCCGAACATTTCGGAGAGCGGAACTTTGGCGGTGATGACCTTCACACCGGCAGCATCTTCCATCGCCTGGATCTGTCCACGACGAGAGTTGATGTCACCGATGACGTCACCCATGTACTCCTCGGGGGTACGCACTTCAACGGCCATCAGCGGCTCAAGGAGAACCGGGTCAGCCTTGCGTGCGGCTTCCTTGAAGCCCATGGAACCCGCGATCTTGAACGCCATTTCTGACGAGTCAACATCGTGAGCAGCACCGTCGAGCAGGATCGCCTTGACACCGACGAGCGGGTACCCGGCAAGGATACCGACCTGAAGTGCGTCCTGGAAACCAGCGTCGATGGAAGGGATGTATTCGCGAGGGATACGTCCACCGGTGACCTTGTTGTCGAACTCGTAGGTCTGTTCTGCGGTGATCTCGAGCGGCTCGAGGCCGAACTGGATCTTCGCGAACTGGCCGGAGCCACCGGTCTGCTTCTTGTGGGTGTAGTCGTGCTTGACAACCGCGCGGCGGATCGTTTCGCGGTAAGCAACCTGGGGCTTGCCCACGTTGGCTTCAACCTTGAACTCACGCTTCATGCGGTCGACGAGGATGTCGAGGTGCAGCTCGCCCATTCCGTGAATAACGGTCTGGCCGGTCTCCTGGTTCTGCTCAACGCGGAACGTCGGGTCCTCTTCAGCAAGCTTCTGGATAGCTGTTCCCAGCTTCTCCTGGTCCTGCTTCGTCTTCGGCTCAATTGCAACCGAGATGACGGGCTCAGGGAAGGTCATCGACTCAAGCACAACCTGGTTGTTCGGGTCACAAAGGGTGTCACCGGTAGTGGTGTCCTTGAGGCCGATAACCGCGTAGATGTGACCAGCGGTCACGAAATCCACGGGGTTTTCCTTGTTGGCGTGCATCTGGAAGATCTTGCCGATGCGCTCTTTCTTACCCTTGGTCGAGTTGATGACCTGGGCGCCGGAGTCGAGGTGACCCGAGTACACGCGAACGTAGGTCAGACGACCAAAGAACGGGTGAACGGCAACCTTGAACGCGAGAGCCGCGAACGGCTCAGCAGCGTCGGGGTGACGGAGAATAATCTTCTCTTCGTCGCGCGGGTCGCGAGCCTCGGTTGCCGGCACGTCGAGCGGGTTCGGCAGGTAGTCGATGACAGCGTCAAGCATCGGCTGGACGCCGCGGTTCTTGAACGCCGAGCCGCAGAGAACCGGATAGATCTCACTGTTGACCGTGAGCTTGCGGATCGCAGCCTTGATCTCAGCAACGGTGAGGTCTTCGCCACTGAAGTATTTCTCCATCAGTGCGTCGTCGGTCTCGGCGACGGTCTCGAGGAGAAGCTTGCGGTACTCAGCAGCCTTCTCAGCGAGGTCGGCCGGGATCTCTTCGATGGCGTACTTGGCGCCCATCTCGACGTCACCCTTGCTGTCGCCGCGCCATGTGAGCGCGCGCATCTCAACGAGGTCAACAACACCCTCGAAGTCACTCTCAGCGCCGATGGGCAGCTGGATAACGAGGGGCTTGGCGCCGAGGCGCTTGATGATGGTGTCGACGGTGAAGTAGAAGTCAGCGCCGAGCTTGTCCATCTTGTTGACGAAGCAGATGCGCGGGACGTCGTACTTGTCGGCCTGGCGCCAGACGGTCTCGGACTGGGGCTCTACGCCCTCCTTGCCGTCGAACACTGCGACAGCGCCGTCGAGGACGCGGAGCGAACGCTCCACCTCGACCGTGAAGTCAACGTGGCCGGGGGTGTCGATGATGTTGATCTGATTGTCGCCCCAGAAACAGGTGGTAGCGGCGGAGGTGATCGTGATGCCACGCTCCTGCTCCTGCTCCATCCAGTCCATCGTGGATGCACCGTCGTGCGTCTCACCGATCTTGTGGTTGACGCCCGTGTAGAACAGGATGCGCTCAGTTGTAGTGGTTTTACCGGCATCGATGTGAGCCATGATGCCGATGTTGCGGACCTTGTTCAGGTCGGTGAGCACGTCAAGTGCCACTGGGTTCCTCCAGGAAGTTTGGTGAGATGAGGGTGAACAGGCAGGCGGATGCCCCGGCACAGTTGCCGAGGCATCCTCCCGACGCGACTACCAGCGGTAGTGTGCGAATGCCTTGTTCGACTCGGCCATCTTGTGCGTGTCTTCGCGGCGCTTGACCGCGGCACCGAGGCCGTTTGAGGCGTCGAGGATCTCGTTCATGAGACGCTCGGTCATGGTCTTCTCGCGACGACCCTTGGCGTAGCTGGTGAGCCAGCGGAGTGCCAGGGTGTTTGCGCGGTGCGGCTTGACTTCGATCGGCACCTGGTAGGTCGAACCACCAACGCGGCGTGACCGAACCTCAAGGGTCGGGCGAACGTTGTCGAGCGCCTTCTTGAGTGTGACGACGGCATCCTGGCCGTTCTTAGCCGAAACGCCTTCGAGCGCCGTGTAAACGATGCGCTCTGCGAGGCCCTTCTTGCCGTCAACAAGAATCTTGTTGACGAGCTGGCTGACGATGGGTGCGCCGTAGACGGGGTCTGCGACGACGGGGCGCTTTGGTGCTGGTCCCTTACGAGGCATTACTTCTTCTCCATCTTTGCGCCGTAGCGGCTACGAGCCTGCTTGCGGTTCTTCACGGCCTGCGTGTCGAGAGCGCCGCGGATGATCTTGTAACGGACACCCGGAAGGTCCTTTACACGTCCACCACGAACCAGGACCATCGAGTGCTCCTGGAGGTTGTGGCCTTCACCTGGGATGTAGGCGGTGACCTCGGTGCCGTTGGAGAGCTTCACACGAGCGACCTTACGCATCGCCGAGTTCGGCTTCTTCGGGGTAGTGGTGTACACACGGGTGCATACGCCACGCTGCTGGGGGTTGGCCTTAAGAGCGGGAGCCTTGGTCTTGGTGACCTTCGGCGTGCGACCCTTACGGACCAACTGCTGAATAGTTGGCACTACTTCTCCTTGTTTGTGCTGCACGGTGACAGCGGCAATGTTGCTAGCATTCGCGCGAGGCGAGTTCAATGGACCCACCGGCTGCGCAGAGGAGCGCAGCTTTTGGTGTGGTGGGTATGCCGTGGGAGTCGGCGCTTTCGCTATCCGACCCGGTGTGTGAGAGTTGCCTAACCTCAAGCGGACCGTTTCGGGCTCGAGTTAAGAGCGCGACAAAGCGCACACCCGTGAAATACTACCCGGGGGTCAGGCTGCGGTCAAGCGAACGAGGCGCCGATTGAAGCCCCGTCGCTCACCTCAGCCGACGCAACCCACCCGGTCCCTTTGTTGGTACGGAAAAGGCCGCAGTTCACGCGGAACTGCGGCCTTTGCCACGCTCGATGACCGAGGCTGTGAATGCGCCTTACGGGGCGTAGACGAACATCGCTCCGTCTTCCCCAAACGCTTCGATGACGCCGTCGATATCGAAGTTGAACGGAGGCGTTGATGTCGGGAAGGTCTCACCCGTGGCTGGGTCGCGGCCGTCGGCTGTTGGTTCGGCAGAGCCTTCAGCGTCCGTGGAGACGGGCCAGACGCCATCGGCGAACTCACCGATCGAGAAGGTCGGCTTCGTGACGTTCCACTTGATGTTGCTCAACTCGAAGTTGCGCGGGTTCGTGGTCGCGAACGGGCATCCTGCCGGAGCGAGTTCGGTTGCAGCGATACAGGCGTCGAGCCAGGCATTGACGGCGTCTGTCGCGGCCGCTGTGCCTTCCTCGGTCATCGCGATCTCCAGGACCTGCGCGTCTGCTTCGTCTGCCTCAGCTCCGAAACCGAGCACTGACGCCTCAAGCTCCTCTGCGCTGAACCAGTCTGCGTCTCCCCCGAGTGCAACGGGGTACGTGCCGGGAAGGGCGCGGAGGGTGTAGACACCACCCACCTTTTCGAGCGTTGAGACGTCGACGCCGGCTACATCGATTGGAGTGTCGTCCGGTGCGTTTGCCCCGACGGCGATGCTGGAGATCGGAGGTGACTCCAGCTTCCACTTGTCGAAGAAGACCGCGTCCTTGCCAGCCTTGGTGAGTGTGAACTCCTGGTCGTACTTTTCGCCGCCCTGGGTGATGCTTGCCGTGACGCTCGCTGTTTCGCCCTCGGTCGTGACCTCACCGAGGGTGTACCGGGTGATGCGGTCACCCGCTTCGGCATAAGCCTTCTTGGTGAGCAGGAGATCGGTCTTCTCAACCTTCGTCCCTGACACGTCGAACGCCGCGGCGACATCGCCCTTTTTGAGGGCGTCGAGGTACGCCTTTACCTGCAGCTCAGGCGCGTGAGCTGCGGAGCCGAGGCTGAAGCCGACGACGCCACCGATGATCAAGAGCAGAGCTACGGAGCCACCGGCAATCCACGGTACGAGGCTCTTTTTCTTTTTCGGGTTCGCCGGAGGTGTCTGCGAGCCCGCCGGGTATGCGCCGGCGGGCGGCTGTGGAGGGTAGCCACCCGTTGCGTTGGGCTGGGCGGGGTACGCGGCTGTCGCCTGCTGCGAGTACGCACCCGACTGTTGTGGGTACTGCGGTGCCTGCGCGGGGACCGGCTGTTGCGGGTACTGCTGCGTCGGCTGTGCGGGGACCGGGTACTGCGGTGCCTGCTGCGCGGGGACCGGCTGCTGCGGGTACTGCTCGGTCTGCTGAGTGGGCACCGCCTGCTGCGGATACTGCTCGGTCTGCTGTGCGGGAGTTGGCTGCTGCGGCGTGTTCTGCACGGGAGCCGACGGGTACTGCCCTGGCTGCACGGCGGCAGCGGGTAGCTGCTGTGGATACGGATGCTGCTGGGCGGGCTGCTGATATGGCGGGTGAGTCGGCCCCGGAGCCGGAGCTTGCTGAGTGGAAGCCTGGTCGCCTGAAGGCTGCTGCGCCTGTCCCCATGGGTTCGGCACCGGAGGCCACGGATTCTGCTCGTGTGGGCCTGTGTGGTCGGTAGTCATGTATCCCCCGGGTTCGAGTGCTGGCGTCGGTAGCGCCAGCCTACTGAGCAATCGGCGCCCGGTCGCTGGGGAGAACTCCCCATGCCGCGGGCCGGGGAACTGACGTGCGTTGACGAGTCGCGAGCTACCAGGACGGAGGAGCGTCGAGCTCGAGTGTCAGGTCGGCAAGCAGCGCTTCGATCTGCGGTTCGACATAACGCGCGACGGCTTCGAGGATGCGCTCGCGGTGCGGCTCAATGGCCAAGCACACTAGTTTACCCGCGTGGATGGCGCACTCGTCGGCGAGCCGAATCTCGGTGCGGAGTGCCGCCTTCTCTTCTTCGGTGAGCGGCGCCGGCAGGTCTTCGGCAACGGGCTCCTCCGCTCCGGCGAGACCGGCCAGGGTGAAGAGGTAGGGTTCACCTGGCACCGGGTCAGGGTCGACCGGCAGGCCGTCAAACTCCGGGTCGAGCCCACGGTCTGGCCGATACGACCTGGCCTTGCGCTCCTCGGCCGCGTCGAGCTCACGCTGAAGCAGGGGCAGGTTGCGCACCGTGTACTCGTCGACAACATCGTCGACGATCGACTTGATTCGGGTGGACAGTCCGTGCTGCACGGCGTGCGGCACGTCGTGGTCAAGACCGACGGCAGCCATCACGGGGGATCCGAAGCAGCGGCGGCAGAGCCGCGTTCGGCCCTGGTGCGTCGAGGGTTGCCAGCGAGGAAGCCACTTGAGCCACGCGTCGACCGCCTGGCTGACCCTCGTGTCGAGCGACCGATCCATGATTCTGAGGGTACCTCTCTACTTCTCCCACGGCCACAGTGGACGCGCCGGGTGCGAACCACCCGCTGCGAGGATCAGTGCGAAAGCGAGGTAAATCAGCACCGCCAGGAGACCGACGGCCACAGCGTAAAGCTGCAGGATGGCATCCGCTGCGAAAAGAAGTCCTGAGAACAGTTGGCCAACCGTTTCCCCGTAGAGGAATGAGCCGATCAGGATGTACGCGAAGAATGCGACGACGCCCGTTGTGATGGCGCGACCGAGGGGCACGCGAACCGGGTCACCAATCAACGCTTCCCTGGCCCGGACGACCGAGGCTTCGTAGCCTCGTGCCCCCTGGAGCAACGCGAGCAGCACCGTGAGGACGGCGCTGGCCGTCGCCGCTGGGCCGACGAGGGGGCCAGCGTCAGGTTGGGAGACCACGTCGGTGTTGGTGAGCAGGCTGATGAATCCGAAGGCACAGACGACGAGGGCGAAGTAGGTGAAGGTCGCGAAAACGGCGAGCACATACGAGTAGGCGACCGGCTGTGAGCCGTCGTTCCCTGGCTCGGTGTCGTGCATGGTGCGCTCGCTCAGTCGAGGGCGACGCGGACGCGATATTCACCAAAACGGATGTCAGCACCCGGCTCGAGCGGGGTGGCGACCTCGGGCGGGCAGGGTGTGAGTGTTCCGTTCGCGGCGACCATGTATGTGCCGTTGGTGGAGTTGAGGTCGATGATCCAGACGCGGCCATCGGAGACGCCGAGCACAGCGTGCGTTTTGGAGACGCTGCGTTCGATGTCGTGAAGCGGCGCGAGCGCGGTCACGCCGTATCCGTCCTGCTGCTGAGGGTCGCGACCGACGATGAGGCCGGAGGTGAGCGGAAGCACAACTCCGTCGGGGAGCACGAGTCTGGGGCCGATGTCCGGAGCGGCTGGTGCCACCGGGGCGACGGGCCCCGTCGGTGCAGCCGGCGCTTGCACTGGGGCAAGAGCTTGCACCGGGGCCGGTGCTGCCGGGGGCGGTGGGGTCGGCGTCCGGCCATACAGGGTGGGCGCAGGGCCAAACTCAGGCTTTGCAACGGGGATCGGTACGGCGTGATCCGAAGACGGGACCGTGTCGAGGTTCACGTCCATGCCTGGCGGCATCCCGATCTTAAACTTCGGCGGCTCGGGGGCGGGCTGGGCGTCAGTTGGGGCGCCGGTGGGAGGAAGCGGGGGCCGCGGTGGAATCGACGTGCCGTTCCAGTCAGCGGGGAGGTCGGAGTTGTTCGTCATTTGTCGCTGCTCCCCCTTCGGCGTTTACGCGTTCCCCCGGTCGGTGTCGTCTTGCGTGCTGAGTTCGTTGGCCGCGAACTGATGCGGAATTTACTGAGCTGACGACGCCACCAGCCTACAGCGGAGGCCGCGATCTTGGAGGAGCTCTCCGATGCCGACCAGAGGTCGTCGACGCGGTCGTCTGGCGCGTCGACACCGGCGAACACTGCCTCGTCCGCTCCCGTCGCGAGCCGGGTCAGGAAGCCGGAAGCTGACTCGGGTGCGCTTGGCGCAGCATCCGTTCTCTCACGTTCCAGAGTCGTCGTCGCCGAAACCTGCGCACCGAGATCGCGCGCGAGCATGCCGCGGGTGCCGACAGGCGGAACAGTGAAACCGAGTTCGGCGTAGCTGTCGAGCGCTTCGTCCCAGGCACCGGCGGCGCGGGCGTCAGCCGTCGCGGCCTCCCGCCGCCGAGTGCGGCGCTTCGCCTTCAGCGCAGCGATGATGAGGAGCGGAACAAGGTAGAGAACGAGCGGGATGCCGACGATCCAGAGGATAGCAACCAGCCACCCGGGAAGGGCGAACTCGTCGTCATCCTTCTTGTCGTCGTCGCTGTCGTTGATATCGACGTTGGTGAGCAGGTCTTCGGCCTGCTTCTCGGCACGCGGGGGCTGGCGCACCTGGGGCTGGGGCTCGGTCTTGGGTTTCGGGTTCTGGTCCTGCGGAATCTCTTTTTCGTCAGGCGTCGGCTGGAACGAGATCCACCCGATGCCTTCAAACGGCACTTCGACCCAGGCCGTGACGTCCTCACCCGTGATGGTGACCGCTTCGCCTTCTTCGACGTTCTCGGGGGCGAAGCCCATGACGACGCGCGCCGGGTAACCGAGCGAACGCGCCATGAGTGCGAACGCTGCAGCGAACTGCTCCTCGTCACCGATCATTTGGTTGCGGGTGAAGAGTTCTTCGATCCGGTCGGCGCCGTGGCCGGCACGTGACGGGACGGCGTCGGACGCGAGCCCGTGACTGAGGAAGCCGTTGACCTTGAGCTGGCGCTCGATCTCGCGCAGCTGGCCAATAGGATCGGTTGCGGTTCCGACGTATTCCGCCGCTTTGGCGGCGACGACGTCGGGAACACGGTCGACGGCGGGAAGCGTGACGTCGGCTGTCGGAACGTTCTTCAGTGCGTCGTCCGAATAGGCATCCTGCATGTCGGCATCGAAGCTGTAGCTGTATCCCTTTTTCACGCCAGAGGTGAGGACCGTTGTGGCGGTGGCTGCGTTGTATCGAAGGTCCTGCGTTTTGTCTTCGGGCTCGGTGGGTAGAGCAAGCTGGCTGGGGTAGCCGACGACCGGGAGCCAAACCCCCGAGTAGGCCTCAACGGAGACGGAGACGGAGCGCGTCGATCCCGACTTGAGCAGCGGCGCCTCCGGCATGGTCTCACCGACGAGGGTGAACGAACCGGATCCTCCGGTCTGGGCTTCGGGACCAGCGACATCCCAGAGCCTGCCGTCATAGGTGTCCATGACCGCGAGACGAACCTTGTCTGCAGCTTTCAGGCCTGAGACCTTGAGGAGTTCGGACTCGCCGAGGTCCTTGGTGTACTTTCGGAACCCACCGAGAGGGCTCGGGTAATCCTGTGGGTCGAACGGAGGCACGATTTTCTCACGCAGCACGAACCGGGACTCCGATGCGGGGACGAGCGCGGAGCCGGCGAGACCGGTGACGAGGACAGCCGCTACAGCGATGATGGCAGTCCCGATGAGTTTGTTCTTGTTGAGCCCCTTGCGCTCCTGCAGGCTCGCGTTTGTCGCCGATCCCCGGCGCCAGCCCAGCCAAATCAGGGCGACGACAGCGAATGCGATGCCGCGGACGCTAGCGAGGAACGGCGTCTGGGTCCCGATCAGGACGCCGAGCACGTACAGCGCGATCGGCCCAATGAGAAGGACGGCGAGCCTGCCGGGGGTACGGTCGTGGCGCGGCATCCAGCGCAGCACCAACACCGCCGAAACGAGGCCAACGATCCAGCCAGCG
Organism: Mycetocola zhadangensis; assembly: GCF_003668565.1. GTDB lineage: Bacteria > Actinomycetota > Actinomycetes > Actinomycetales > Microbacteriaceae > Mycetocola_A > Mycetocola_A zhadangensis. The sequence goes on along the minus strand of NZ_RCWJ01000001.1, from coordinate 84,377 downwards.
ACGTACGGCAACACGGTGATGTAGTCGGGCGCTCCCACCGGCGCGGCGAGGGTCACGATGTCGGCCCAGCCGAAGACGGCTCCGAGCGCGAGGCCACGGATCGTGGTGAGGGTCGGGATCACCCCGAACAGCGCGTAGCCGGGCATCGCGAGAGCACTGCCGAGGACGAAGTAGACGACAATGGCGCCGAGCCCTGTGACGAAGGCGTTCAGACGGAACCGGTGTGAGAGGTACCCGGCGCCGGTTCCAATCAGAACGCCGCCGATTCCGGCGAGCAGGTAGCCGCGTTCGCCGAACGCTGGGGCGAAACCCCATACGCCGATGAGAGACAACGCGGTGACCACGGCGAGGTCTCGCCAGGTTGCCCGAGAAACAGTTCCGCGCGGAAGCGGAGGCTGCGGCACTTTCGGCTCCTTCGGCACGCGCGGCGCTTTCGGTTCCTTCGGAGCCTTGGGCGCCCGCGGTGCTTTGGCAGGCTTGGTCGGCTTTGGGGTCTTACCCGGCTGAGAGTTAGGGGTATTCATCGGCTCACTCATACGGCCCTCGCCATCACTCGAGGCAGATCGGAGAGCGCGCCGATCGTGACAATCGCGAGGCCAGCGACGTCCTGGATACGCGCGCGTGCACCTTCCTCGATCCGGAGGGCCATCACGTTGGTTTCCCCGCCGAACAGGCGCTGGATCGCGCGATAGTCGGAGGCGTCCATGAGCGACCCGGCGATGATGACTACGACACTGGGTGGCGGCAGGCGTTTCGTCGCTTCGCGGGCGAAGTCCCTGGCCGTTGCCGTTGACCCGGTGAGGGGCTCGATCCGGCAGGTGTCATCGAGCAGAGACGTAACCGAATGGGTCTTGAGCACCCGGTTCTCGGTCACAACGCTGATCTGGGTTCCGTCGCGGATGACCTGTGACCCAATGGATGCTGTCACCGAGATCGCGAGCTCCAATTCGGCGTCGCTGGCGAAATAGCGCGTGTCACTCGAGGAGATGATGGTCAGCTGGCTGCGGCGAGACTCTTCAAACTGACGCACCATGAGCTGCCCGGTTCGGGCGGACGTGCGCCAGTGCACATAACGCACGTCGTCGCCTGTGACGTAGGCGCGAAGGGCGTGGAAGGAAATGTCGTTGTTGGTGATCTTCTTGGTGATCTGACCCTCGAGGTCACGAACAAGGCCGGCAGCGGTCGGGTGCAGCCGGGTGGTGATGGGGTGCACGAACAACTCGATCTGGTCGGTCCACCGGACCGCTCGTCGGAACAGACCGAGCTGGTCACCTCGCACCGAGACTGCCGGCCCCGCGAGGATGACTGCGCGGCGGTTGGTCGGTACAGCGAAGAGCTCTTCGGTGTTCTCGCCGGGCTGGAGCCCACCGATGGCGAACTCCGCCAGCCCCTCCCCCACGGGCACTTCGAGTGTGGTGGCCGTCGACGGGCGCTTGCCAATGTTCGTGACCAGCACTCGACCAATCGCACGGTCGCCGACAATCACTCGTCGAGGATTCAACTCGATGTCGATGGAGTAGGTCGACCGACCGATGAGGAACAGCAACGCCACAAGAACGGCCACAAGCAGCGCGATGCCCATAAACGTGAGTTCCGGCCAGCCCAGCAGCAGTCCGAGAACCAGCGCAACGATCCCTGAGAGCAGGACAAGAGCACCAAGCCCTGAAACGACCTCAACGTATGGCGCGACAAGGCCCCAGCCCGCGCGCACCACCCGCGTTGTCGCCCTGGCACCGATCTGAGCGCCAGCGCGGAACGACGCCGCTACAGGCGCGAGGCCGCTGAGCCGCTTCTCCTTCGCGGGAGGCAGCACAAATTCCGGGGTCGCCTGAGCAACGTCCGCGTCTGGTTCAATCGCGATCGGAGGTGCGTCGAGGCTGGTCGTCATTGGGAGTGCGTGCGCCTAGGCGGCGCGGTAAGCGGGAACGGGCAGGTCAACCAGGATGCCGGCGATGATGTCCTCGGCCTTAACTCCGGCGAACTCGCTTTCGGCGTCGACGATCAGACGGTGCGCAAGCACAGGGATCGCCAGAGCATTGACGTCGTCGGGAGTCGCGTACATGCGACCGTGTGCGAGCGCCCATGTCTTGATCATGCGGGCGAGTGAGAGACCGCCGCGCATGCTCACGCCGAGCGCGACATCCTTGTGCGAGCGGGTTGCGTGCACAATGTCGGTCACGTACTCCATCACCGAACGGTCAACATGAACTTCGGATGCCAGTTGAGACATCGCGAGCAGCGAAGGTGCCGCAATAATCGGGCTGATCTTCGACGAACGCGATCGGTTAGCGGCGTCCAAAAGAAGGTCCACGGCAGTGGTGCGGTCCGGGTACCCGAGCGACGTCTTGATCAGGAAGCGGTCGAGCTGAGCTTCCGGAAGCTTGTAGGTACCTGCCTGCTCAACCGGGTTCTGGGTTGCGATCACCATGAACGGCTTTCCGACCGGGTAGCTCTCACCGTCAACGGTGACAACTCCCTCTTCCATTACCTCGAGGAGCGCGGACTGGGTCTTCGGCGACGCACGGTTGATCTCATCGGCGAGCACGACAGACGAGAAGATCGGTCCCTTGTGAAACTCGAACTTGTTGGACGCCTGGTTGTAGATCGTGACACCGGTGACGTCCGACGGCAGCAGGTCGGGCGTGAACTGGATGCGCGAGTTCGTTCCCTCGAGCGTGTTCGCGAGTGCCTTTGCCAGCACCGTCTTTCCGGTTCCCGGGAAGTCCTCGAGCAGCACGTGGCCCTCGCTCAGCATGGCGGCGATGACGAGCTTGATCGTCTCCTCCTTGCCGAGGATCGCCTGGCCCACGTTGTTCACGAGCGAATCGAACGCTCCCGCAAACCAGGCTGACTGTTCCTGTGTGACGCTCACTTTGCAACTTTCTGTTCAAGATTATGGACGGAAATCAACGATTTTCGATTCCTTGTCGGCGACGATCACCTTGGTGTCCGGGAAGCCCGAGAAACAAGTTCTTGGGGCTTCATCAAAGCCACCGTTACCGTTCGTGGTCAGGGAATAAGTACGGAAGACACTGCCGTTTGCATAACAGCTCCAGCTGTATGAGGTGTTGGGCGCCCAGTTGGTCATGGTGATGTGATAGAAGAACTTTCCGCCACCCGCATCCGGGCCCTTCTTCAGCGAGAGGGTGCGCTTGTCCTCGGGCTCCACAGGGGGTGGAGGCGGAGGAGGCGGCTCTTTCTCGATCGCCACGCTGTTTCGTGCCTGAACCGGGTCACTACAACCCACGCGAGAACACGCCTGAACAGTACCGGAGTACGTGCCCTCCTTGGCCTTCGAAACCGTAGCGCTCGTTCGAGTCCCGCTACCGCTCGATCCATCAGTAATCGACCAGCGGTATTCAAACGTCGGGTCACCACCCTTGTCGGACGAAGCTGCCCACTCCATCGTCACCGACGAGCCCTCGTAACGCCCGCTTCGGCTCATATCTGGAACACCCGGCTTGGACGGGACGCCGTACGAAACGGCCGACGCGGAAGGCGATGGGGCGCTGAGCCCGACATTGTTCTTCGCGGTGACGGTGAACGAATAGCTCACTCCGTTGACGCCAGCGAAGTTGACCGGCGCACCCAGGTTTCCCCTTGCCGTGACCGAGCCCTTATCACCACCGGTTCGCGTGATCATGTATTCGGTGATCGGTGCACCGTTGTTAGACGGCGACGGCTTGACGAGCACACTAATGTTCTCGGATCTGGACCCGTCGAGCGTAGGCGCTGGAGGCGCGTCCGGCGCGCTGGTCACAACTACATCCGCGCGACCCTGCGCCTGACGGGTGGCATCTTTGGTCGCATCCTGAACCGTGTAGATGTAACTGATCTGCTGGCTCTTTTCGGGACCAGGAGTGATGATGAGGTTCGATCCGGAGATCGTGTACGACGCGTTGCCCGAGCTGAGCTGAACATCGACGATAGTGAGCGGTTGGCCCGGGAAAGGGTTGTAGTCGTTTCCGAGAACGTTGAGCGTCACCGCCTTGCTGCTGCGACCATTCGGCTCCGAGTCGTCCACCGTCGACGGCATCGGCCGTGACGACGCAACAACACGAACATTCACGGAGCCATCGATCACAAACTCGCGGTACTTGACCTGGAACGTGAGCGTTGCTGCTGTGCCGGTCGGCGTGCCGAACGGCGCAGAGACGGTGATCGTTGACCCCGACAGGTCCGCCGTGATCCCGCCGGCCATGCCACCGAGTCCCGAATAGGCCAGATCTGCGAGAACTTCCGGGTTCTGGTGGAAGCTCGCTGCCCGCAGGTCGAGGGTCTGTGGCTCTCCGTTCGCTTCGATCGTCATGTTGGGGGGCGTGAAGGTTGGAGGTTCGTCCTTCATCTCCGGGTCGCCAACAATGATCGGAAGCACGAGTGTCGCCACGCCCGTCGATGAGCCGTCGGTCGCTTCAAAGGTGATGTTGGCGGGTCCCCGGTAATCAAGAGCCGGTGTGAAGGTCAGCGTCTGGTTGTCCACGAAGCTCGATGCGCCGTTGCTCCTCGCACTGGTGACCTTTTTGGCATCCGTGATCTTGATCTTCTTGCCGGTTGGCGACATCGCAATGTCGTCGAGCTTCCACGTGCGGGTGGCGTTCTTGTCCACGTACTGCGTCGGCAAGTCGCGCATCACCGGAGGCAGCCCGTCGGAGAACGGCGGTACAACGATGAACGCCGCTGAACTGAGGTCGTCGATCGTGTTGGTCAGTCGGTAGGTGATCGCCATGCGGTTGTCGACCAGGGTGACTCGAACCTTGCCGTTTCCGAGGTTTTCGGCGCTTGCGGCGTTGGGTCCTTCAATCGAAATTTCGAGGTCTTCCGTGCGCCCGCCGGAGTTATTCGCGCCTTTGAGCACGTCGATGTCGACGGTTTTCTCACCCACCACGTCGCCGGCCTCGACAATGTGGTCGATCAGTGTCGGTGGCTCTATGGTGGCTTCCTTCGTCACCCGCACCTGAACGAACGCCGTGTCTGTTCCACCGTTGTTGTTGGTGATCTCGTACCGAATCGACAGCGTCGTCTCTTCTTCAGGCGCCTCAATCTCGACGAACTGCTTCTTCTTGACTGTTGCGACGACGCCCTCCGGAACTTCCTTGAGCGCCTTCACGACCTCGATCTCGTACCCGTTGGGATCTGAGTCGTTGCCGAGGACCGGCACGGTGGCGACGCGGCCCGGCTGAACCTCGATGGTGTCATCGACGGCGATGGGCGGTGAGTCCTGCGCCGCGCGCTGAATAACGCCGATGCGCACAGTTCCGATCGCGGTCGCACCGAAGGTGTCTTTGAGAGTGTAGGAAAACACGTCGGTTCCCGCCGAACCGGGAGCCGCCGTATAGGTGAAGGTTGTGCTGTTCGAGTCGGTCACACTTCCGAGCGCCGGCGAACTCGCCAGCCCGTCGAAGACGAGAGAGTCGCCGTTGGGGTCGAGCCCGTCAAGCGGCACGTTAACTTCGACGGACGAGTCGGCGAAAACGCGAGCGGTGAGCGTCTTGGGAGCAGGGGCCTCGTTCTTGTCCTTATCGGCCCCGACCACATTGAAGGTCACCCGTGCGACCGCCTGCTGCTTGAACGCATCCGTCACCATGTAGGCGGCCGTGTACACACCAGGGTCCCGCGGAGCCTGATAACGAACTCGGTCGTCCGTGACGAAGGCAAGACCGCCTGTCGACGGCTCGACGAGGTCAGGAGCAAGAACCATCACCGCGTTGTCGGGGTGAACGTCGTTCTCGAGCACCGGAACGCTCGCGATATCTCCCGCCCGCACGGTAACGGTGTCGTCGGCGGCGATGGGCGCCTGGTGCTTCGTCAGCGGCGGCACCGGAACTATCGAAACGGTTGTTGTCGCTTCGTTCGTGCCGTCAGAGAGGGTGTAGCTGAATTGGAGTTGGTCGGTCACCGCTCCGGATGAAGTCACCCGGATCACCGAGGAGTTGAGCACCTCAATCGAGAGCACCCGCGACTCATCAGGGATGTCGAGCGAGCGAATGGCGAGGACGTTACCGCTGGGCGCCACATCGTTCGTGAGCACGTTGAGCGAGGTCGGCTCGTTCGGTCGCAGGTACCCGGTGTCGTGAACGGCGATCGGTTTCTGCACCTCGGTTGGCGCGTCCCGAACGTCGACCCGCAGCATACCGATGCTGGTGGCAGCGCCGGCGCCGAGTGTGTACTGCACGTAGTAGACACCGGCGTTACCCGCAACGAGCTGCATCGAGTTCGAGTCGGGCTTGAGAGTGATGGTGAGGCCACCGCTCTGCGCCTCTGCACCGAGGAGTGCGAGCTGTGAGCCGTTCGTCGACAGGTCGTTGTCGAGCGGGAACGCATCGATCGGCTCACCCACGAATGTTTGAACGTGGTCGGGTGTTCCGATCGGGCCGAGGGTTCCCGACGGTTTCACATCAACAGTGAAAGTTCCGGATGCTGTTTCGTAGCCGTCGGAAACAACGTAGACAATGTCCCGAGGGCCCTCCTGGGCGGAGGTGTGCGTTACGGTTACGAAACCTTCGTGCGAGAACCGAACGAGATCGCCGTTGTTGGAGACGGCGGACTGGAGAAACACGTCGTCGCCGTCGGGGTCGCGCCAGTCGATGAGCGGGTTGTACGAGATCGACTGTCCGACCTCGACGCTCACGGCTCCCTTGCGCTGTTCGACCGGAGGCGCGTTCGTCTCCATCGGCATGATGGTGACACTCACCGTTGCTTCGGCAACGCCGCCGGTGCGGCCGTCTGACACCGAGTAGCGGAACGAGATGGTTCCGGCAGATTGCTCTGGGTTCGGGGTGAACTGAAGGGCACGGCCACCGTCGATGAACTCGATGAGTCCGGACTCAGGGGCGAGGCCCTGCAGGTTCTCACCGATGGTGAGCACGTCACCGTCAGGGTCTGTGTCGTTGTCGAGCACCGGAAGGATTGTGCTCTTGCCCGGACGAGCACCGAGCGCGTCGTCGCGCGCGATTGGCGGCCGGTTCTGCTCTGTTCGGTCAGCCAGCGTGTCTTCGAATGACTGTGTCGACGCCTTCTCGTCGCCCTCTTCTCCGTCGTCTTCCTGGGGAGGCGTGACCTCTTCCCAGTTTTTGACGAGGCGCATGTTGGCGTCGACGAGCCAGACGTCACCGGTCTGCAGGTTGTTGAGGGCGATGACGTTCTTGTTGACACGGAATTCGAGGGTCGCTCCCTCGGCCAGCGGCTCGATCGGCTGGCGAGACGGCGATGCCTCGCCGCAGACCGCGAGGTACTTGCTCGCGCCAGACCATGCGCCGTGCGCGCAACCGTTGAGGTTGACCGGTGAAGAGATCTCGTTGGCCTTCGTCACCGGGTTGGTGATCTCGGCCTTGATGGTCTGCGGTGAGTCGTCGTTGAGACGGACGCGAAGCAGCGAGGATCCTGTCGCAACAATCACCTCACCTCCTGTCGCACTGACCTGTTGCAACTTCACGCCCTGATCTGGGAGCGAAATGGAGCTTGTGGCATCCGTCAAAATTCGGTTCTTGTCGCGGTCGAGAATGACCGCCTGCTCACCCGCGGCGGTGAGGAGATAGTCGTCGAGCTTCGGCAGCTCGGTGATTGTCGGGTCTCCCCCACCGGCCGGGTAGGCGTAAAGCTTTTTCTTCTCGGGCGACACAGCGAATGTGGTGCCATCGGTGGAAACAACGGCCTTTGCGTTGTCACCGAGCTTCGCCAGCGGTTTGGTGTCGACGGTGGAGAACCGCAGTTCGCCTGCGGTGTTGGTGATCCACAGCTCGCCGGTCTTTGGATCGACGATGCTGAGTTTGGTGTCACCGAGGGAGAGCTCGGCACCTGGCGGCATGTCTGCACGCTCAATCAGGGTGGTGAACGCCGAATCGACGCGCTCGACCGTGGAGCCGGACCTGTCGTGCAGCAGCACGTCCTCGCCGTTCTGCAGCACGTCAATGTCGTTCGACACTGTGGCGACCGAGGCGTTGAGCTCTTCGATCTGACGGTTGAGACGGCCAGCCATGAGCTCGGTGCCGTTGGTCACCCAGACGTCGCGCGCGCTGAGGTCGACGTCGGTGACGGGGAAGCCTTCGTGGAGCACCGCGACGGTGACCGGAACGGCGACGAGAACGGAAAGTGCGACGACCGAGGCCGTGACTTTGCGACCCTTAAGCCATTTCAACACGTTCTTGTCCCCCTGGGTTGACACAGTTGTGGGGTTCTACAACGCTCGACCCTCATCGAGGTGACACAGAAACCCAAGCAACGCTAGCATGTGCGGAACACCGCGATCTCATGCGTTCGCATGGACGGTGCAGTGGTGAGAATTATGGCCGAGTCAGCGCCCGTGGTGAGCTGTCTTCGGCCGCAGCTGAACCGGTGTGAACAATCCCGGTGTCCCCATTGTCGGACGTGGCCTTGGCTGCCTCAGCCGACTCGCGTTCGAACTTCTCGCGATCGAGGAGCACGAGGTCGTTCGCGTCGACGAGTCGTGACGAAACGGCGTACTCGACCAGGCGCGCCCGGCGGCCCGTGGCGAGCTTGCCTCGTCCACCGCGGAGCCCACGCACGCCGATGCGATCGAGCTTGTCGCAGACGTTGTCGAGTTTGCGGTTGAATGCTGTCTGCGTCCAGCCGAGTCGCGCGGCGGCGTCGACCGAAGCGGGGATCTCGCCTCGGCCCGGAAAGTCCTGACGCAGGACGTTCTCTGCCAGAGCGACGATGAGCAACCTCTGGCTGCTCGTGAGGTGCACAGGTCCGACTGTCGTGGTTCCCGCTGACAGTGCCGTCATGTCGTTCGTGCCGAAGTACTCGGCTTCAGCGTGGATGGTGAACTCGTAAGTGGTCGAGCCGGCGCTGAACATCACTGTCAGCTCGGGGAACACGATGGGAAGGCGTGCCCCAGGTGCGAGCCACGCCTGAACCTGACCGGTCGTGTCTGTCACGGTCGCGGAGAGGAGGTTGCCGACGTTTGACAACCACCACAGCCCGTTCTCATCACTGATCGACAGAAATCGGCGGTGCAGGAACGGGTTCTCGTCAATGATCAGGTCGGACTCGCGCCCGACGAAGAACGGCTGCCCAGGCGTGATGTCATACCACTCGCCACAGAATTCAACGCGTGGAGCTTTCACGATGTGCACATCTCCAAAGGGTCCCCCGATACTTTCCCTGAGCTTCGCCGAACGGCGACCTCGATACAAACCTGGCTGCCCGGAGCGAGAGAGTCCAGCGTCACCGTCGGTTCCTTGGTGCTGGTCGGCATCTCATCAGCTGTGCCGCCGGTGCGGCGCCACTGGAATGTGTCACCATCTTCCGGTTCCGGGTTCGACCAGGTGAATGTCACGCTGCTGCCATCGCCGATCGGGGCGACGGAAACCGACTCTGGTGTGGGCACGCCGGTCGTCACAATGTCTGAGGTCGCTTTGGGAGTCGGGTTGGCGTTCGGGTTCTGCGCGTCCGGACCGAGCACGATGGCGGCGATGAGTCCCCCCGCGAGCACGACGACGGCCGCGGCTCCGCCAAGGATCGGCACGAGACGGTTGCGTGTCGGGGCTGGCGGCGCAGTTTCCTCCGCGACCGGCGCCTGGGGGCGCTGGCGAAGAACCGTGTGTTCCGGCGCCTCCGCTGGCGCCGTAGCGCCCTGCGGTTGCACCGTCGGCATTCTCCGAATCACCGTCGGATCGGCCCCATGAGACACCGGCGCCGGGCTCGGGGCAGCTGTCGGCGGACGAATCGGCGCCGACGGCTGGGCGTGAACGGTTGCGACACCGCGAATGCGCGTTTTGTCGCCCGAATCATCGGTTGCGTTGCCTGGGCGGTCGAGAACCGTGAGGTTGGGAACATCGATCGCGGTCGGCGCATAGGAGAGTTCCATCTCCACACGCTGCAGTGCCCGCGCGAAGTCGATGGCCGTTGCGAACCGATTGTCGGCCTGCACAGACATGCCCTTGGCGAGGATCGTCGTCAGGGAGCGCGGGATATCGCTGCGCTCCATCGGTGTGACACTCCCCCGCTCGATCCGTCCAATGAGGTCGACAGTTCCATTGGGCTTGCCCGGGATTTCAAAGGGCGTGTGACCGGCGAGCAGCGTGTACAGGGTGGCGGCCAACGAGAAAACATCGCTGCGCACGTCGGGCTGCGGGTTGTCGTCGAACATCTCCGGCGGTGACCACGGAATGGACATGCCGATCGAGCCAGTCGCTGTCGCTCCTGACGAGTTCAGAGCCTCACGAGTCGTCGTGTTGACGGGCAGTTCGATGTCGACGGCACTCGAGATGCCGAAGTCGGTGAGCGCAGGCCAGCCGTAACCGTTCGTGAGCACGTTGGCCGGTTTGATGTCACGGTGCAGGATGCCAGCGGCGTGTGCGGTGGCGACCGCGCTGGAGAGCCGCACTCCCGTGCGAAGCGCATCGGCCACACTGAACCGGGAGCGCTTGTACTGTTCGGCCAGGCTCGGCCCCGAGCAGTACTCCATCACGAAGTACGGGCGCCCGTCCGGTGCAACAGCGGCGTGGTAAATCGTGACGATGTACGGGTGAGCCGAAAGCTGCGCCATGAGGTTCGCTTCGGCGACGAACGCAGCCCGCGTGCTGTCGGTAAGGTCGTCAGACGCGAGAACCTTCACGGCGACATTGCGCTTCGGCAGCTCCTGCTCGTAGAGGTAGACGTCGCTGAAACCACCGGCTCCGAGCGGACGGACGTAGTGCAGGCCGGGCAGTTCTGGCGGAGTGGCGACCGAGCGACCCGCCACCTTAGGCCTCCGTGATGCGCAGCAGGATATCGCTGCCAAGGTCGATGGTTGTTCCGACGATCACCGGTGTCGGCTCGCCAGCGCGCAGCAACTGCGGTGGCTTGCCGGGCGCGATCACATGGGTGCCGTTGCTCGAGTGCAGGTCGGTCACAACAACTGTGCCGCCCTCAACAGCGACTCGCAGGTGACTGCGCGAGATGTCATCACCGACGAGGGTGACGAGGTGAGGAAGAACGGATGCCGGCACGTTCGACACACTCGGAGCGCGGCCCAGTATGACGGGAGCGCTGAGCGCCTGCCTTCCGCCGTCGGGGAGCTCGAGAACGTACGCGTGCGACGGAGGCAGTACGCTCGACGCCTGCGGAGCGGTCGGCACCGGCGGTGCCTGCGGGGCCGGAGCCTGCGCCTTGGCGCGACGGCGAGCCTCGAGGATGTCAGCGGCGAGCATCGTGTGTCCGTCGTGATCGCCGAGCGTCGGGGCCGCGGGCTGCTGCGGCGGCGCCGCTGCCTGCGCGGGGGCGGGGACCGACGCAGCGGGTGCAGCAGGTGCAGCGGCATCGCTGTCGTCGCTCTCGGCTTCCTCGACCGCGGCGGAACCGACAGTGCGAAACACTGTTGCTCCGAAGAGATAGTCGTATCCGTCGGCTTCAGGTTCACCCTGGTGGCTTACCTTTTCGGCCCGAACCCCGGTCGTGGTGTGAAAGACGCGAGTCTCTTCGGTGCTCTCGGCGAGCACACTCGGTTCGACAGTGGGCTCGGGGCGCTGCGGAACCGGTTCGGGCGAGACTGCCGCACTCACGGCATCCGTCGTCACCGCTTGCGGTGCATCGTTGTCGAGCCGAATCGATGACACCCACGCTGCGCCCTGCGACAGCGGAAGCAACTGATCCGTCGCGCTACTCCCACCGGTCTCGACGGTGAAGCTGACCGCGTTCTCGATCACCTGCTCTGTCCAGGTCGTCACGCCGCGCGACGAGACGACCACTGTGTCGTCGTCGGTGATCACGCTGACGGTCGCACCGCCGCGCACGATGACGCCGAGGCCGTTGCTCCTCATGGCGCCGTCAACCCAGAAGACGAGGGCGAACGGTCCGACGTTCGACAGCCCCTTCGCGGTAAGCATTTCAAGAACATTTTGAACGGATGCTGTTGCGTCACCGGCAGCAGCAACCTGGGCGATACGTTCAGAATCGCCGCCGACCCGGGCGACAAGCACGCGGCCGGCCGTCGCGACAGCGAGCCAGTCGTGTTCAGGCGCGTCGGCGTAGAGATACCCTGTCATGCCACCCTCAGATCCTCGGCAGGGTCTGCTCGAGGAATCCGAGCGACCGATTTTCATGATAGCCCGGGCGCGGCGGCGTCGTATCGACGCTGGTGGAATCGACGATGAGGATCGTCACGTTGTCGTGAGCCCCTGCGTCGAGAGCGAGTTGCAGCAGTCGGTCGGCCGGGTCTTCGACTCCTGAGCGCAGAACCGCTTCGATTTGCTCTGGGGAGACCTCGCGGGTGAGCCCGTCAGAGCAGATTAGGAACGTTTGGTGGTCTGACGCCGGCAGGAGCCACACGTCTGGGTCGGCGTCGGTCTCGACTCCCACCGCCCGGGTGACGACGTTGCGCTCGGGGTGAGTGAGCGCCTCGAACTGTGTGATCGAGCCTGCGTCGATCAGTTCCTGGATCGCCGAGTGGTCGACGGTGACCTGGCGCAGTTCGTGGTCATCCCAGAGGTACACCCGCGAGTCGCCGATGTTGAACGCCATCCAATGGCAGTCGGCCTGGCTTGAGAGCGAGACGAGGGCGAGACCGGCAACCGTTGTTCCGGCGATGCCTGTGGTTTCGGCCCACGACGCGATGAGCGAGTTGGCCGCGGTGATCGCCGTGAATACCGCTTCTGGTGTTGTCGGTTCACCCCGGCGGATGCTGTACGACAGTTGGTGCACCATGGCCTGGCTGGCCAGATCACCACGGGTGTGGCCGCCCATTCCGTCGGCGACAGCGAAGATCGGTGCCTCAGCGATGAGGCTGTCTTCGTTGTGGGCGCGGACGTGTCCGGTCTCACTCCGCCCGGTGACGCTGACCGTCACCTTCGAGCGGGGAGTCGTGATGGTTTCTACGTGGGCAGGCATGTTCATGCAATTCTATGGATGTTGGCTGGCGGTCTCGATGGGGAGGAGTCCCCATCGAACCACGTCGCCGTCGATGACCAGAAACTGAGGGGCGTCACTCACTGACGCCCAGCGAGGCGGGAGGCGGAGGAATTTCACCCGGCCACGCTCCGTATGCGGCAGCAACGTCATCCACCGGGATGCGCACGCTCCAGTCATTCTTATTGTTCTGATCGACCGTGCCTGGGAGTCCGATTTCCGCTGCGAGTGCGACGAGGTCGAGGTCCTGGCCCTCAATGCCGAGTTCGACCCGAACCGTTGTGGTTGGTCTTTGATCCGTTGAGGACCACGCCTGCCGAATGATGTACTCGAGCAGTTCGGCGGGATTCGCAGAATACCCGGCTTCAGCCGATACCCATGCGAGGAGTTTTACCTGGCTCGGAAGCCCGTCGGTCGACGTCGCGATCTCCGCGGAGGTGATCCCCGGCAGCTGGGCGACAGCTTCAGCCGCCTGGACATGGGAATACTCCGCCCGAGCGGGCTCGGATGAGCCTCGGCCTGTCCCCCCGAACGAACAGGCGGCCAGCATGCTCGAGGCAAACAGAGCGGTCAGACAGAGCAAAACGGTGCGCGTTACGACGGTTCGGCCGGTCATGGGCGTTTCGCTCCGTAGTCGACGACGGTTCCGTCTGGCCTGAGAAAGCCTGAGGCCGAGTCGACGAAATGCTCGAAGCTCGGGTCGCCCTGTGTGGCGGCCGCTTGAGCGGTCATACCGTAACGCTCAGCGCTATGGGCTCCAGCGATGCCAGGGGCCTGGTCCTCGCTTGCCAACCAGGGAGCATCGGTTTGCACGGTTGTCCAGTTCGAACCAACTGGGTTTCCCCGTCCGTCGAGCCGCGCAACCGGATCTTCGGAGTGCTCAAGCGCCAGCACTTGAATGTCCGGGTCAATAGGAAACCGGGCGATGGGTGAACCGGCCGTCACCACGTGGGTGACGTTGAAAGGCAGGCTCTTGTCAGCGGCCATCATCCCTGCGGTGATACCGCCGAGGCTGAAGCCCTCAAGCATCACAGGATCTGTCGCACCAATCCCCGCTTCGGCCATCGCCTGCCTCACCGCATCGGCGAGCGCAGTCGGGTACCCAGCCATAGCGTGCAAATCGCTTGTGACATCGTTCGGCGTTGAACCAGCTTCGGTGGCCCAGCCTTGTGTGCTTGGAATCTGCACGACCCAGTGTGGTGGCTCTCCCCCCGCTTCGACAATTCGGATGCGAGCAAAGGAGCCATCGCCGTCCCGATCGTCGATCTCACCTGAGTTGTGCATGAGGTCGGCGATGCTCGTTGGACTGGTGGCAGTGTCAGGGGGCCCCGGATCGAACATCGTCACCGTGCCGTCATCGAACTGGCCGAACTTCTGTCCGCCGCCCAAAATCGCCTGAATCGCTTCTTCGTAGGAGCGCGGTGGCCACGGTCCGCCGGTGATCGACGAAAGCAAGCGACCGGCCTCATCGGGACCGAGCAGCGCAGCGAGAGGAAAGGTCAGCCCGGAGAGGAGCCCTGGTGCACCGTTGGCGATGACGTCGACAAACCAACTCTGATCACCCGCGAGTTCGTTGAGGTCCTGCATGGCGTCGGTCATCGTGTCAGTGAAGTCGGCCGCCACATCGTCGCCCGAGAAGTTCGCTGCGGTGCGCCGAGCCAATTCGGCCAGAAGAGCAGCAGGGTCGCCGGCAAGCCAAGGGTTCTTGATGAGAAGGACAGCGGTGCCGGCCAGACCCGCCTGAACGGCACTCACGGCTTCATCGACGGCGGCATCGACGCCGGCCGCTCCTGTGAAAATGAGGGCACCGCCAGCGCCGATGATCGCGAGTGGCACCGCAAATACTCCGGCGGCGAAGGTGCCAGCGTTCGCCAGCCCTTCGGCAAGAGCGGCCAGGGTCGAATCGGCGAGCCGATAGGCGATAACGGCTCCATCGAGGAACAGGCCGATGACCGTCGTCTCTGTCGCCAGGAGAGCGAGGCCACCCGTGACCACCGCGACCTTGGCTCCGACAAGCGATGCGGTGATCGGAGAGAGCACGACCGACTCCAGGTAGTCCCCGTCCAGCAAAACGCGGCCAGATTCGATCCCTTTGTCGACGAGAAGCCCGCCAAGGTCACGAAGCTTCCCGGCCTGTCTGCTCATATCGTCGAGGTTGGCACCGACGCCACCAACACCACCCGAGACTGTGATCCCACTCATCTCAGTACCCCATCCGGGTCAGGAGCGCGGCGGTGACATCTGCCGTGATCGCGGTCTTGGAAACGGTCCGGCAGCTCACTCGCCCGCTTTCGACGAGGTCGTGGGCTGTGACCGGCTGTGTGCCGATGTCGACGCCGAGTCGGATCCAACCCTCATCGGAGAAGAACCAGGCGGGCGCCCAGGATTCGCCGGTGAGCGTGTCGTGCATTCGCAGAACGAACCCGCCGGTGATGGTCGCAGCGAGCTTCGCGAAGGTCGTGTTGTCCGGGTCAAGGTCCACTCGACGGAGGGATTCCCGCACCACGTCCTGGTTGCCGGTTCGCGCCGCAAGAACGAGTGCGGACGCGTCAGCCAGCGAGACAGTGCAGACCGCTTCCGACCCGGTTGAAGGACTGTTGTCGACCAGATCGAGAGAGCGAAGTGCCTCGTCGATGAGGTCGCTGGTACCGCACGCGGTGATCTCGACCGAGTTCTCGTCGAGAACGCGAGGCGTGGCATCCGTTTCTGTATTTTCACTCTGCACCTGCTGGGTGCGCGCGAGCCCAAGGCAAAAAGAGCCAGCCACTGAAAGCGACTGGAGGACACTTCGCGACGGCCCCCATGCGGCGATGTCAATCACCGTCGTTGCGACCTGCGGCAGAGAGAGCACAGCGCCCAATGCGGGGCGGAGGTTTTCGGTGAGGTCGGGATCGCCGGCCACCGCCTTGTCGTTGACCAGCCGGCGGCGCTGGAGAGAGGCGAGCGCTGCCTCTTCCCGCAATTGCCGCTCGGCAGGAGCAACGGTGTCGCCCCACTCGGAGACGAACTCGACGGGCACACGAATCGCTTCGATACGCGACGTAAGCAGGTGCCACTCGTCGGCCGAGAGAAGAATGCGGGTGCGCCGCGTCTCTGTGTGTGGTGCGCTCATTCGGCCCATCCGTTCCTCTTGGTGTGAGCTGCAGCGTCGAGCCATTCGACCGAACCCTGTTCGGGAAGACGCGGGACACCGGTAACCAGGTTCTTCGCCTGTGCGACGAGAGAAGGGGGAACTTCCCTGCCGAGGAACTCGAAGACTCGGACAGCGCCCTCTTTGAGACTCTCAACTGTGTTGTTCACCAGATTGCTTGCCGCGTTCCATCGATCGGTAAGCCAATTGGCGGCGTCTTCAATCGCGGCCTTCATGGCGTCAACCGCCGCCGCGTGGTCGTCGACGGCCTGGGCTGCATCATCAGCGCCATCGGCGAGCGCGCGGAGCTGCACGGCTTTCTGTCGAGCTTCCTCCGCGTACTTCGCCGCAGCCGTAGACACCCAGTCCGCGTCGGCTGCGCTGAGCATGACCGCCGCCTGGTCTCTCAGGTCGGTCGCGATACCGCGCAGTTCAAGGGCGCGGCTCCTGATCTGTTCAGAGTTGCCGTACACGGTGCCACCGGTTTGCAGGTTGGGGGAGGTTCACGCTTCCCACCCTAGGAGTTGAGTGAGACACGACCAATGGGCAGCACTGCCCATCGGCCCGTGGGACGGGACGCGGGAGATCCGACGGCCGCGGATGCGATGGGCACCGCTGAGCCGGGTCATGTCGACGGCGATGCCCTCCCCGCTACGGGGCCAGCTCCAGTTCGACAGCGTCCACGATCAGTGCGGTCTCCGCGGCCATATCGGTGAACGCGTCTGGGCGCGCCGTACGGAATGTGATCTGCACCATCTCCTCAGCGCCGGGAGGGAAAATCGCAAAGACAGCGCGCTCCTCGAGCTCACCGTGGTCCTGACCCTCCTGGGTCAGGAGCGCGAGATGACTGAAACCGATGAGTTCTCCGTTCGGGTGGGTGCCGCGCCACGAGGTGAACCGGCTCACAGCGAACTCAGTCGAACTGAGGGTGCGGTGCGATTCCGCGAACTCAAGGTAGGTCTCTGGGTTGTCGTCCGGGTCCAGCTCGAGAACACGCAGCACCATGGCGGCGGCGATGAATCCGCCGTTTGGCTCGGGCAGCATGATCGCGGCGACGTCGACACCGTCGGCGATGAACTTCGACCGAATGGAGTCGAGCGCGCTCGACACACGGTCGACATCCGCTGAGTCCGTGTACTCGATGTCGAGGCCGGCGATCCACTCTGACGAATCTGCGCTTTCCAGATCGACGTCGAACCAGTTCTCGGGGAGGGTGAGTGATACGCCTGTGATGTGAGAGCCTGTTGCCATAGGCGTCTACGCTAGCAATTTACGGGTCGGCGGTGTAGCCATCCGCCCGCCTGTCACGACTTCGAGAGCCGTCACCCCGGGACCCGGCGTCCGAATTAATCGTCCTATGTGTACGACTCGACGCGCTCGACAGGCAGCCCTGACCGCCATGCGTTCAGTGCCATAACAATGGACGCGATCAGCAGCCCGACTCCAGCCGCCGCGAACGAGAGCACATAAGCCGAACTGTCCACATGGAAGCCGACGGGCGCGAGGCCCAGCGCCCCTCCGGCGACGGCTGCCACCATAAGCTCACCACGCCAGATGTGGGAGAAACGACGCCAGGCAACCTGCGTCGCTGACCCATCGACGATTGACGCACGATTGCGGTCCAACAGCCGGTTGTATGTGAGTTTCTTCAGCAGCGAGACAAAAACGACGGAAGCAATCGCTCCAGCAATGGCCCCGTAGGCGATGGCGGCGAACCAGAACTGCCGGGCCGACGACGAACCGTCCTCGAGTGCAAGTTTGCCGACGACGTCCAGATAGACCGGAAACGGCAAGACGAGAACCCAGGCGAGAATGGCGAGCAGCCACAGCGTCGTATGGAGGGCCACGCTCGTCGGGTTGAGGACAATCCGGAATGTGCCGCTACTCCAGGCGGACATGTTCTCGCCAACTCCCCAGCGTCCACGGCTGGCGAACTGGCCAAAGAAGAACCCGATCATCGACAGGAACAGCATCAGAATCGGGAACGACGTTGTCGTCGATCCGGACCGGTCGTCCTCGAAGACGTCGCTGATGGAGACGCCCTCTCGGGTGAACCACAGGATGGCAACGAGGGCGGCGATCGCGACGGCCAGTGCAACCGCGCCGATGCTGTTGCCGACCACCGCGACGATTTTGCGAACGCGCTCGGTGCCAGCTGACGATTCGCTTTCTCCCGAAGGAGGAGCTTCGGCCATCCGGTCTTTTGTTTCCACGTTCCAGGAATCGCCGTTAGACAACCTTTGCTCCTTCATCTTCGAGCGACGCTCGATTCAGCCAGCCGAGGGAACCGACAATCGCGTCGAACAACTCAAGCCACAACGCAGGGGTGTGGGCCATCGGCGCCTTGATGTGTACCCGAGCCAGCCGCGAACCGTCCCCGGCGGGCAGCCAATAGTTGATGCGCAAGTCCGTGGACGTTTCGGTTTCGTAAGTTGTCGTTACCACCTCGTGGCGCCGAACGATCGGCCGGTCCGATTCTTCGTCTATCAGTGTCGCGCCCGGGTAGGTGGCAAGAAGCCGTTCCGTCTGGGTGCTGTCGTCGTTTTCGAAAGCAGACGGCCAGTTGACCGGGATGATGATCAGGGACGCAGGAAACGGGACTCCTGGGAGAATCTCAAGCGAGATCGCGAGGCCGACCGCGCCAAACGTAATGGCTTCCTCCGCAGCTTGAACGAGGCTTGTCTTAAGCTCGCGCCGCACGCTCGCCAAGCGATCGTTTTTCCCCATCTGCTTTTTGATGAGCGCCGTGATCCGCGCCTGGGCGGCGTCACGGTCGGTCAAGGGAACCACAGCCCATGACCCTGGAAGAATCAGCGACAGGTCGGCGCCGGTCAGAATCACTTTGCGGGTCATGCCGGCTCCAGGTCCAGTTCGATGTTTCCGACCATCGTCGACGTTTCTTCGGCGATGTCGTCAAAAACACCGAGCCGCGCGGTCCGGAATGTGATTTGAACGAGTTGAGTGGCCGACTTGGGGAAGAGTGTGTAGACGGCCCGTTCTTCGAGGGCGCTCTCCTCGCGTCCAGGTGTGGTGACCAGCGCGAGATAGGTGAAAGCCACATACGGGCCGGATGGGTGCTCGCCGGTCCAGGACACGAAGGAACTGATGTCGAGCTCAGGGGTGCGCAAATCCTTATGAGACTCTGCGAACTCGAGGAAGCTCTCCGGTGTGTCGTGTGGGCCACGATTCAGCAGTTCGAAGAGCAACGCCGCGCCGACATTGCCTCGGTTCGGTGACTTCAGCTGAATGGCCGCGACATCGACCTCGTCAACGAGCATCGCCTCCCGCAGCGAGGCCATCAATCCGGCGAACAGTTCCTGGTCGACGCTGCCATCGAACTTCACGGGGAGGGACGCGATCCACTCAGCCGGGCTTTCCGCTTCGAGATCGACGTCGTACCAGTCCTCAGGAAGGTTGAGCCGAACCCCGACGATCTCTGATGCAGTCACTTACGCAACCCTACAGAGCCGGGCTGGTGTGAGAAAATTCGTCGCTCCACTATCGGGCATCGATTGAATTGCTCAGGCTGGATGTCACAGCGTCGGTTCCCTTGCCGATGAGGGAATCGATGGTGAGCGGCACATCGGTGAACGGCGCAGCAATCGTCTCAGCTGCTTCGCCAAACACCTTTGCACCCTCAAGGATGACTTCCGCTTTGAGCTCGGGAGGCATATCGGACCAGTCCATCGACTGGAGCGCTTTGGAGAAGTCGGTCACGTCGCCCTGTTGAAGCAGCTTCCAGATCTTGCCATTCTTCCCTTCAGCGAGCGACCGGAGGAACTCGGATGCTTCCGGGCCCTTGAACGCGTCCTTGAAATCCGTGAATGGCTTAGTCGCGTTCTCCAGCAACTCCTTGCCCAAGGTCTTCGGAGCGAATGTGTTCCTCAGATCGTTCATGTTCTCGCGGTGATTCCTGTCCGCGAGGTTCCGTGCCCGGGTGACGGGGCGAGACGGCGTCTGCGCGTTAGCGTTCCGTAGCACGTTGTCCCGAGCAGCGTTCGCTCGAGAGAGCGCACGTCCGCTCCGAGCGGCACGAATCCCCTTGATGGCAGCCATGATGGCTTTTCCACCGATGAGGCTGAGAACCACGCCGACAGCGGCACCGATGACTTCACCGAGCGACATCTCGCCGCGTGTGAACTTCATCAGCGAATCGATGAGTTTGATGATGCTGATTAGCGCTGAGACCGCGAGGAGAATTTGGCCAAGAATGGGCACCCACGACAGAAGAAGCGCAACGATGGCGATCCAATCACCCCACTTCTCGACCCAGTCAACGAGGTGGTCCCACCAGCTGTCGCTCAGGTCGTCGTCAGAGACGACCGCTTCGATGGCGTTCGCCGCGACGTTGCCTGCGGCCTCTTTCTTTGCGACGGCCTGGTCGTACTTCGACTGGGCAGACGAAGCCGCTGCCGCGAAAGTGCTTGCCTGCCCACTCCACACCGTCTGCGAGTGGCTGTCGGCTGCCTGAGCTTCGCCCGGAATCGCTGCCTTGTCCGCAAATTCGTCGGCTTTCGCCTGTGCTGCAGCGTGATTCTGACTTGCGCCTTCATGGGCAACCCGAGCTTCGGCAGCCTCGGCCTGCGCGTCTTCGAGTGCCGTTGCGTATGTGCTCAGCGCCGTCGCGGTCGTACGGTAGCGGCGTTCCGCTTTGCCGATGCTCTCCGCGCTTTTTTTGGCTTGGACCCGGATTTCGTCGACAGCCTTCGACCTGTTTCCGTCGGAGTTTTCGCCAACTGCTTTCAGCGTGGCGGACGCGTTTTGAATGGCATCAGCCAGATTCAAATAGCGGGTGGCGTACACCTTCAGCTGGCTTGGATCGCCTGTGATTTCAGGGAAGGACATCGATTTACGACCTTACTGTCGAGGGGAAAAGCGAAAGGTGGCCGCTAGGAGGCACTTGGCACGCCCGGAATCGGCGTTCCGGAGGTCTTGGTCAGGGCCTTGGCCAGGTCCGCGTCAAGTTGCGTGAAGGTGTCAGCGATCGAGCCGACGCTGTCTTTGATTGCCTTCACCGATTCGATCGTTTCATCGCGCTTGATGTTCCAGCTCGATGCGAAGTCTCTCACCCGGCCAGCGAGGCGCGGGTGACCCGTCAGGTCCGCGACGGCTTCGCTGAACTTTTCGGCCCCCTCAAACTCGGTCAGGATCGACTGCAGGTCGATCTGCGTCTGCTTGAGAAGTTGACCCTTGACGATGAGCTGCCCGCTCATGAAAAACCCCCGGAGAGTTGGAGAAAAGTGAAAGAGATTCGGGGAGGGGCGGCAGCGCCGACCCTCCCCGAAGAAGCTGTGAGGCCTTAGCCGCGGATGGCGTTGGCCAGTTCGGCGTCTGCGCTTTCGAGCGAGTTGGCTGCCTTGGTGAGGTAGTCAGCCATGCCCTGTGCACCGCCGACTGCCTGGGTAGCACCCTGCGTGAAGGTGGTGAAGGATTCCTGGAACGCGCCGGACGCCTGGTCGGTGACGAAGCCGCTCGACACGAGGTCGGTCACGAGGCGCTGCAGCTCGTTGATCTTGTCTTCGAGCGCACCCTTGCCCGTGATGATCTGACCGGAAGCAGCCTTGAGGTCGTTGAAGGTTACGTTGATGTTTGCCATGGTGATAGTCCAATCCTTGGTTTGGAGATCCCGTCTGGATCGTCCCCACGTGAACAACCTAACTGAGGACGAACCCACTCGTCGATGGGGACCACTCCCCATCAGCCTTCTCTGCCTCTTCGACCGCGAGCGGCAGCTGCACTCGGGCAAACTTTCCGCCCGAAACCAGCACACCACGGCCCTGCGGGAATTCGGCACGCTGCATCCGCGGCAGGCTCGTCTTGAGCACGATGTCACCATCGATGGTCTCCGGCTGCAGCAGGAGTCCTCTGCGCGCGTTCTTGAACTCGCCGAGCAACGGCCACGAGCTCGACCAGGAGCTCGACTCGGCCTCGGCCACGATGAAGTGGTCGCTGCGCTTGATCGCCCGGATCATATCGACGATCGGGTTGTCTGCCGCTGTCTGAAGGAAGTCACCGATCTGCTCGACAACGACCGCAATGGTGCCCTCGGTGTCTGGGTCGACAATCGCAGCGAGAAGCTCCTTTGCGAGCGTCGCCGCATCCTCGATAGCCACAGCTGCGGAAATGAACCGCGGGTCACGAGAGACGGGCGATCGCTTGTTTCCGATGTAGTACAGCCGCACCTCTGGATCGAACCGCGCGATCGACTGGACGATTCCTCGGAGCGCCGTTGTGCGACCGCTCGCCGGCGGGCCCGAGATGAGGAAAGTGCCGACGAGTTCGATACCTGTTGGTCCGAGGTCCTCGTCGCTGATGCCGATGGCGGGGAACGAGCCGACTCGGGTGGGCAAGTCGCTCACCGGGTATTCCTTCGGCAGCGAACGCACCGGCTGAGCGGGAATCACACCGGCACGGGTCATGGCCGCTGCGAGTCCCTTGGTGGCGACGGACTGGTCGGAGAGCGACGACGATCCGCCGAGGACGGCGATCTGGGTCTCCTCGCCGTCGACAATGGCGCGGCCAGCTGGCGACGATGTCGAGAGGATGTCTCCGGGCACGTCGACCATCGCGTACGCGGTCTCGTCGGCGAGCCGAAGTACGACACGACGCTGAACGCTCGAGCTGATCGAGCTGGGTACAGAGCCGGTGCGGTCCGCTGTAAAGGCGACGTGCATGCCGAGCTGGCGTCCGCCAGAGATGATGTCGGAGAACACCCCGTACCACTGCGATCGACCTGCCGGAATTTCGAACTCAGAGCGGAAGTTCTGGAACCCGTCGATCAGCAGGAGGATTCGTCTTTCGGTTGGTCGATTGGCGAGGCGTCGATAGTCGACGATCGAGGAGGCGTTTGCTTCGGCAAAGCGCGGTCCGCGGGCCTCGAGTTCCTGCTTGAGCTGGCGCATGAGGCGGATCACCCGCTCGGTGTCGTCCCCATTGATGATCGACCCGACGTGCGGGAGGTCCTGCAGCATGCGCAGGCTTCCGCCACCGAAATCGAGTCCGTACACCTCGACAGGTCCACCGCGGGGGGTGATTGCCGCTGCGGTCGCCAGCGTTCGAAGGACCGTGCTCTTGCCCGAGCCGCCGGTGCCATAGATGACGAGGTGACCATCGACATCCGGGGAGAAATAGACCGGAAGCTGTAGCTGCTTCTCGGGCAGGTCGCTCACGCCGAGCAACAGCTGCGCGTCAGTACGCTGGCGCAGCTTGCCAAGGTCGTACGCCGGCGCGAGTTCATCCTGCCATGGTCGACGCGGGGCGGGAATGCGAGCCTGGTCGGCGGCCTGGACGATCGATGCCACGAGCCGCTGCTGATCTGTCGGACCGAGGTCGCGCGATTCGTCGACATCGCCGCGACCGGGTTCCTCCCAGCGGGCCTGCGCGCCGAACCGGAGTTCGGTCACATCGATGCCGGGGCGTTCGGGCTCTCGTGAGGTCCAGCCGCCAGCGTAGGCGGACTGGAAGGTCTGCAGGCGGCCCGGACCGGTCTTCGCGAGACCACGACCTGGGATGGCCGGGTCGAAGTGTGCTGCGTCCTTGACGCCGACGACGTCGGTGCTGTCAGACTCGTCCGCCATACGAAGGGCGATGCGCAGGTTGGTGTTCGCGCGCAGGTTGTCCTTGATCACGCCGGCGGGACGCTGGGTTGCCATGATCAGGTGAATGCCGAGCGAGCGGCCGCGCTGGGCGATGTCGACGACACCGTCGACGAACTCCGGGACCTCTCCGGCGAGCGCCGCGAACTCGTCGATGACGAGGACGAGGGCAGGCGGGCTGTCTGGGTCGCCACGCTTTTCGAGCTCGAGCAGGTCCTTGGCCTTCTTCCGGTTGAGCAGGTGCTCGCGGAAATGCAATTCAGCGCGGAGGCTGGTCAGTGCGCGGCGCACCAGGTGCGGGCTCAGGTCGGTGACGAGGCCAACACAGTGCGGGAGGCTCACGCAATCGGCGAAAGCGGATCCGCCCTTGTAGTCAACAAAAAGGAACGTGACGCGGTCGGGACTATACTCCGCGGCCATGCCAAGAACCCAGGCCTGAAGGAACTCACTCTTACCGGAACCGGTGGTTCCACCCACGAGGGCGTGCGGCCCCTGGGTGCGGAGGTCGAGGTGCATAGCATCGACGCCCGCCGAACCGATGGTCGCGCGGAGCTTGCCCGCACGGCGCTTCTTCGGCTCGACACCGGGGGTGCGGTCGTGAATCGAGGTGTTCTGGCGCCAACGGTCGATGACCGCGTCACTGTGCTCAACAAGGTCATGGCCGAGAAGCGCCACCATGGAAACGGAACGTGGCAGGTCGCTGGAGTCTGAGACAAGGGCACCGGCGTCGATGACGGGCGCCATCCGGCGGGCATAGTCGAGCGCCGTCTGCGGGTCGATAAGCTCCGTGACCACATCGGTGATCGCCTCGCCAATGCGGACATAGCCGACGGTTGCGAAGCCGTCATCGTCTGGCACGGACAGGTACGTGCGGCAGACGGCGGGAAGGGCTGGGACGTCGCGAGCCATCCAGATCGGGTAGACACCGGCATCCGCTGCCACTTCGGCGAGTTGCACGAGTCGTGCCCGGTCGACCGAGACGTCGTCGGCGATGAGCACAACGATGGCAGGAAGCGGAGCCTGGAAGCCCTCGTCCTTGGACTCGCCCACATCGGCGCCGCGTTCGAGCGCAGCGGCCTTCTGCGCCATGGCACCTCGGCGCTGCAGCTTGGCCTTCTGCTCGGCAATACGAGACTGGATGATCTCCTCGAGAGCCGACATGAGGTTGGCCGCACTACCGGCGCTGTCAGCGAGGTGAATGCCCTCAATCGGCGAGTGCGGTGAGGAGGTGTGCGGGATCCACTTGAGCCAGGCCAACTGGTCGGACCACTGCGGGGTCACCATGGCGGCGACCGCGAGTTCTGACGGAGAGTGCAGAGCGGTGAGCTGCACGAGGATCGAGTTGAGCGAGCCGATCGCGGCCGAGGGGGAACCGGCGATGCCGAGGGCACCGGAGTCGTGAAGGTTGTCGATGATGGGCACGCCGGCGACGTACTTATTCTTCTCGATCAGTGCTTCAAGTCGTTCCTGGAACTTGGGCAGAAGGTCTCCGTGCTCGCTCGACTTGATCGAGTTGCGCGACGTCATCGACCCGACGCCGAGCCGCACGTTGAGGAAGGACCAGTGCTCCGGACGTCGGGTCCAGAGGAGCGAGCCGCGCCGCATGGCGCCGTCAAGCGCTTCAGCCGTTGATGGAGCCTCGGCGAGGCGCAGCACGCGCTCGGTGACGCTCTCCTTCTGCAGCCGCTCGTCGAGGTCTGCCAGCCGAGTGTCGAACTTGGCGATCGCCTTCTTGAGAGCTTTCTTGTCGCGGCGCTTGCTGGTGATGTAGTTACCAATGAGCATCAGCGGTGTCATGGCGACGAAGATGAGCGACATCGGGTTTTTGGTCAGCATGAATAGCGCACCACCCATGAGCATGGGGGTGAGCATCGCCAGCAGCGGGAACGGTTGTGGTTCCTTCTCGGCGGGCACCTCGGGAGCCGTGAACTCCTGGCCGGCGTACCGCTGCTCCACCTTCGGCGACCGGTTGAAGAAGATGGGTCCGGCCTTCGGAGCGACCCCGGCTTCGGCGACGGACTCGTGCAGGGCGATTCGCAGTTCCGTGTCGCCGAGGCGAATCGTCTCCGTCTCGGTGACACGCAGCCGGGCGACGATACCGCCGTCTACCTCGACACCGTTCGCCGACCCCAGGTCGACGACGTCAACGGCGTCTCCGACCTCAAGCCGCGCGTGCTTTTTCGAGACCATCTTGTCGTCGAGAACAATCTCGCAGGACTCGTCGCGACCGACCGTGCAACTGCCTGCGGTGAGCGGGATGCTGCGGCCCACCTCCGGACCGGAGAGCACCGTGATCGTCGCGAGTGTCGGCGCGTGCCCCGTTTTCGCCTGGGAAAAGTATTTGCCAGCGTCGGAGATGTGCACTGTTGCACCCGAGCCGATCCATGACTCCCCCACGGGAGCGTCCGGCGGAAGCGCCAACCACTCCGAGTGCCCCGGCAGCGCCGCCTGAAGCGTGTAGTTCCCATCCCTGGGCAACGCTTCGGCGGGGTCGACCCGCGCGATTGTCGAGGCAACCTCGGCGATGGTCGCTCCGGCATCCGTTGTGACGATGATGTCGTCGCGGGCACCCGTCGGGCGGGCATAGGTCAGTTTGAGGCGCATGTTCGTCCCTTAGTCACACGTCGGTCCCGGCGAGAGAATCGCCAGGACCGGTCCACTTACCCTACCGAGCGCGAACCGGCGTCGCGATGTGGAGGAGTCCCCATCCGAAACACAACGGCGGCAAGCGCAGACAGCACGGCCACGACGTAGACGCCCGGTGCGCTGAACTGCATGAGAACGAACGTCGGTCCGCGCAGCGGATCACCCGACCCCAGTCCGAAGAGCACTCCCCCGACAACGAGAAACGCCGCGACAGCGCCAAGCGTTGGTAGAACAATCGACGTGAGAATTGCGGATGCTTCGCCAAGCGTCAGCAGGACGGCCAGATACCCAGCCGACGCCCCAACGATCATCGCCCCGAGGAGCCAGCCAGAAACATCCGCTTCGAGAAAAGAGGTCAGCGAACCGGTGAGAACCGCTGTGCCAATGAGCACGACAAGGAGACCCCCTGCGGTGACCAGCGCGACACGCAGGCGCCGAGGATCGGATGGAACTGAGCTCACCGGATCAGGCGACGACGGGACCCTGCTCGAGCACCCGCTCGTATTCTGCTTGCGCCTCGGCGTTGCGCTCACGCACCTTGCGGCCGCGCGCTGCGATCCATGCGCCGAACCAGATCGGCACCTCACGGGCGACCAGGAACGCGATGATGGCTGCGGGTGAGAGCAGCACCCGACGCACGGTGTCGCCGACCTGGGCGGGGGTGATCGTTGTGGCAACGTCGATGAGGACACCGCCGAGGTAGGAGCCGTAGACGATCGCCGCAACGGCGAAGCCGCCGAGGACGTATGCCCACCAGCCGCCGCGGTTGACGATGGCGACCAGAAGCGCCATCGCCAGGAAGAAGAAGAGCACCGGGATCCAGTACGGGGCGCGGGCGAGAACGTCGCCGACGACGTCGACCGAACCGTTGTTCGCGAGGAGGATCAACGCAAGGATGCCGGCGTAGAGCACGGCGAACGCCAGGGTGGCGAGGAGCGACACCAGGATGCCGAAGCCGCGGTTGCTCTTCGGCTTCGGCTTCGACGGCGCCTGCACGTAGATCGGCTGGCGTACGGGGGCCGCTGGCGATGCGGCCTCTGTGCGGTTCGCGTCAGCCGCGGCACGGGCTTCGGCTGCGCGCTGCGCTTCCTTGTCGGCACGCTCGGCCTCAGCACGCTCGGCTTCGACGCGCTCGGCTTCGATCCGCTCGGCTTCGATCCGCTCGGCTTCGACGCGATCTGCCTCGGCCCGCTCGGCCATTGCCCGCTGGGCGACGGTCTGCTCGGCGCCGACCGCTCCGGTTCCGGCCTCAGCGTCGCGGATCTCGGCTTCTCGGAGGTCAGCCTGAGTGAGCACGGTCGGTTCTGTTGCCGACAGCACGTGGGTGTCTGGCTCTTCCGCGTATGCCTTGTCAGCCACCTCGGGAACGTGGTGTTCATGCGCGACGGGGAGAGCAGCATCCGTCTCGCTCGAAGAATTCTCGGGCTCAGGATCAACGGCGGAGTCGTAATCGATGACGATCTCGCGGTCGGCGTCCGCGGGCGGCGCGGTCGGCGCAACGGCGGTGTCGCTCTCGGGATCAAATGCGACGGGTGTCGTGTTCTGCGCGTTCGGGTCGAGCTTGTCGTTGCCCGAGTCCGGGGTGGTGTTGCTCATGGTGGCACTCCTCGTCGATCAGGGCGTTGTGTGCCCCAGTGTGGTCACTTTAGCGCGAGGAAGCGCGGGTTTCGGGGAACCGCGCGGGTGTTAGTCGTCATCGAGCGGGTGAAGAATGCGGTGCAGGAACTGCTGCGTGCGCTCCTCACGCGGAGCTGTGAAAATGTCGCGGGGCGCACCACGCTCGACGATGACCCCGCCGTCCATGAACAGCACCTCATCGGCAACCTGGCGCGCAAAGGCGAGTTCGTGGGTGACGACGAGCATGGTCCAGCCCTCGTCGGCGAGCTCCTTCATCACGGCGAGCACGTCTCCGACGAGTTCGGGGTCGAGCGCGCTCGTCGGCTCGTCGAACAGCAGCAGGTCTGGCTTGAGCGCGAGCGCCCGCACGATGCCGACGCGCTGCGCCTGGCCCCCTGACAGCTGAAACGGGTACACGTCACGTTTCTCGGCCAGGCCAACGCGTTCGAGCAGCGCCTCCGCCTCGGCAATCGCCTGCGCCTTCTTCACGCCCTGCACCTGCGTCGGGCCCTCGATAATGTTCTCGATCACGGTCATGTGCGGAAACAGGTTGTAGTGCTGAAACACCATCGCCGTGCGGTCGCGGAGGGCGAGAATGTCCTTTTTTGCGGGCTTCGCCGCATAATCCACACGGATGCCGCCTGCCGCGGTCACGACACCCGCTTCCGGAATTTCCAGGCCGTTGATTGACCGAAGCACAGTGGTTTTGCCAGAGCCTGATGGACCGATCAGCACGAGCACTCTGCCGCGTTCGATCGAGAGGTCGATGCCGCGGAGCACCTCGTGCGAGCCGAACGCCTTGCGGAGTCCGGAGACGTCGAGGAGCTTCTCGCCCGAACCGGGGGTGGGGTTAGTGAGCGACATATCGGTCCAACCTTTTTTCCAGCAGGCCCTGGCCAGACGACAGCACGAGGCAGATCAGCCAGTAGATGAGCGCCGCTTCCAGGTACAGCAGCATGAACTCGGAGGTGAACGCGGCAATCTTCTGCGCCTGGCGGAACAGTTCGGTCACGAGAATGAGCGACGCGAGCGACGTGTCCTTCACGAGACTGATGAAGGTGTTCGATAGCGGAGGCACCGATACCCGGGCCGCCTGCGGCAGAATCACCCGGCGCAGCGCCCGCGAGCGCGACATGCCGATCGTGTACGCCGCTTCCCACTGGCCTTGGTGCACCGAGAGGATCGCCGCTCGAATCACCTCGGCCGCGTAGCCGCCAACGTTCAGTGAGAACGCGATGATCGCGCTCGGCCACGGGTCGATGGTGAGGCCGATCGACGGAAGGCCGTAGAAGATGACGAACAGCTGAACGAGCAGCGGCGTCCCACGGATGATCGAGATGTAGATCCTGGCGATGCTCGACACGATGCGGCTGCGTGAGAGCCGCATGATCGCGACAAACAGCGCAAGGACAAGTCCGATCGCGAACGAAATCAGCGCGAGCGGAATCGTTCCGGTGATCGCTCCAGACAGCAGAGGCCAGAATGAACTGACGAACAGGTCCCAGCTCGTCTCCGTGACCACATCACTCGTCGCCGTCGGCGCGGCGGCCGACAGCGACGTGCTCAGAAATTGCCACTCGGTCATGAGGGCAGTATCGCAGCCGCGAGGGCTACTTGCTTACGTCCTCGCCGAAGTACTTTTCGGAAAGCTTCGTCAGGGTGCCGTCTTCGCCGAGTTCAACGAGTGCGTCGTTGATGGCGTCTGCGAGGTCGTCGCTGCCCTTCTTGAGGGCGAAAGCGCTGCGCGAGGCCTCGTCGGTTTCGGCTACAACCTTGATGGCGGCGTCCGGGTGCTCTCCGATGTAGTCGATGTAGGTGAGCTTGTCGTTGACAGTCGCGTCGATGCGGCCCTGCTCGAGCAGCTCAACAGCCTGCGCCCAACCTTCGACGGCTTCGACGTTTGCGCCGGCTTCATCAGCGATGGTGTACCAGTTGCTCGTGAGCGACTGGGCAGTGGTCTTGCCGTTGAGGTCAGCGACCGAGGCGATGTCAGTGTTGTCCTTACCGACGATAACGACGCCGGGCGAAACGGTGTAGGGCTCGGTGAGTGTGTACTGTTCTTCACGCTCGGGGCTGATCGACACCTGGTTGGCGATGATGTCGAACCGGCCGGCTTCGAGTCCGGCAAAGATGCCGTCGAACTGGGTCTCTTCGAAACTCACGTCGAGTCCGAGCTTGTCGGCGACAGCAGTCACGACCTCCACGTCGTACCCGGTGAGTTCGCCTGCTCCACCCTCGTGGTAGCTGTATGGCTTGTACGTGCCCTCGGTTCCGACAACGAGCTTCCCAGCTTCGGTCACGCGCTCGAGTGCGCTTCCGCTCGATTCCTTCTCAGCTCCTCCGCCTCCTGCGTCGACCGAGCAAGCCGAGAGGGCGACGGCGAGGCCGGCGGCGACGGTTGCGGCGAGCACCTTTGTGAGGCGGCGTGAATTCATGCTGAAGGGTTCCTTTCGAGAGCGCGGAAGCAGCTGATCGATCGGATCCAGCGGATGCTCCGCCTTACGACCCTAGATTGCCCCCGCTCGCACGCGAACTCGCGTGACGTGCTGTTACGAGGGGTGCAACGCGGAGTGGCCCAAAAATATGCCCGCCTCCACCATCGATGTCTGAAATGACGTGTGTCGACGGTGGAGGCGGACGGTGCGCGACGGAGCTAATGCCTAATTGAGGAGCGTGTATACGTACCCGGCCACCTGGGTGGTGTACTGGCCAGGCTTGTCATCCATGGGCTTCATCGTGATCGACGTGGCCATGAACAGCCGTGTTCCGTGCTGCAGGCCATCGATGAAAGCCCGCGCTCCGGCACGGTCGCCTTCAACCGTGACGTCCACCGGAATCGCGACGAAGTTCTCTGACGTGATACGCGGGTCCGTGATTGTCGGGGGTGCCAAAGGTGCGGCCGGCGCTTCCGGAGCCTCGACGGCCTCATCCGCCTCACCCTCGGTGGACGCAGCCTCAGCATCACCCTCAACGGGTTCCTCGACCACCACGACCGAGGTAGCTGGCGCCGTGTACGGGATCGCTTCAGAAACGGTCAGGTCCGTCACCTTCGTGGCGCTGCCCGCTGCCAGGCTGTCGAGTTGACT
Source organism: Mycetocola zhadangensis (assembly GCF_003668565.1). Taxonomy (GTDB): domain Bacteria; phylum Actinomycetota; class Actinomycetes; order Actinomycetales; family Microbacteriaceae; genus Mycetocola_A; species Mycetocola_A zhadangensis. The sequence goes on along the minus strand of NZ_RCWJ01000001.1, from coordinate 53,457 downwards.
CAGGAAGCCGGGAAGTTGCCCGTCAGCCGGGATCGAGCTGCGCAAACCCGCAAGTTCGACCTTAAGTTCGTCGATCGACTCGAAGTCCTTTTTGAGCTTGGCGATAACAACCTCGGTGGCCTGGTTTTGAGCTTCGACCGCGACACGCTGCTCGTCGGTCGTTGCCTTCGCCTGAAGCAGAGGATCGATCCCAGTGAACCACCCGAGGGCGAGCACTCCAATCATCACGATCGCGGAGCCGAGAACCCAGATCTTTGTCTTGTCCATGATCAGTCGTTCTCCTTTGTAGCTGCTTCGGAACCGTTCGTGGTCTCCTCAGCGGCGTCCTTCTCTTGGTTTGCGAGCTTTTCCTCTTCGGGAACGAATCTCTCAGACCAGGCCCTCTCATCGATGTGCATGGTGACCTTCGTTTCGTACAGCTGTTCCTCTTCGTTGAATTTGATCGAGTCCGGGTTTGCGTCTGCAAAGCCGGGGAGGCCGCTCAGCGCGACGAGCCAGGCATCGGTGTCGGGCAGTGCGGTAGTGAAAGCACCAAAGGTGAGCGTCGCGACGCGCAGACCCTGAAGCGGCGCCTCTGCCTGGGCGTAGTCCGTCAAAGGCGATGCGGCGTCGACAGTCACCTCTTCGAGCGTGACGTTGGCTGGCAAGCTCGCTTCGATAGATTCGACATAGGCTTTCCAGTCGACCTCGGTGGCTGCGCCAACCCGCTGGCCGGCTCTGACGTTTCCGAGCTCGTCCTGAACGACGCGCACTTCGCTGTAGAGCTGTTGCTCAGCGAGAAGTTCGGTCGTGCGCTCTTGAGCCGCTATGAGCTGCATCGCAGAGGTTAGTGAGAGGAAGTAGCTGGTGCCGGTTCCAACGATCACCAGAATAATCACCCCGAACACGCCAAGGATCATCTTCCGGCGGAGCTGGCGCCCCTTGTGCTCCTTGTGAATCTCCAGAGGGAGCAGGTCAGCACGAGGAGTCCCGCCGACGACTAGTGTTTCTGCTGCTTTGCTCATGCTGCGCTCCCAAGGGCGAGACCCAAGGCCACCAGAATGGCGGATTGGTTTTGACGGAGTTCTTCGATTTGCAAGGTTTTTGAGATCGTCAATCCTGCAAAGGGGTCGACGGGAGCGACGGGCGTACGGGTCAATTCCGCCAGAGCGTCTGGCAGTCCGTCCAGCTGAGCGCCACCGCCGGTCAAGAGGATGCGCGCGACGGGGGATTCCGGTCGCGACTGTGCGAAGTAGTCGAGGGTGTTCCGTGAGCTTCCGAGGAGTTCACTCGTTACTTCGTTGATGATCTCCATCGGTCGCTGGAATTTTGGGTCCGAGACGCGAGTCTTCAGGCCGACGCTGCGCTTGAGGCTCTCGGCATGCGCTGTCTCGATCTCGAGCCTCTGTGCGAGGGCGGTTGTGACGTCGTCACCGCCTGCCGGAATGATTCGGAGAAATTGCGGTACGCCGTTGGTCGCGATTACGACAGTCGTAGCGCTCGCACCGATGTCGATGATCGCGACGGTCCCGGCCGCATGCCTCTCGCGAAGCAGGACTCGAGAGAGAGCGAAGGGGATGAGGTCCACGCCGGTCGTCGTCAGTCCGGACTTCTCGACGGCGCGCACGTTGCCGAGCACCGCGTCCTTGATCGCGGCGATAAGCAAACCGTGAACCATCGGTCCCGCGTCGGTTGTCTCTTCCGAAACCGGGTAGAAATCGAGAATGGCTTCGTTCACGGGCACCGGAAGAAACTCCTGCACCTGATATGGCAGGGTTTCCCGGATGCGCGTCTGCGACATCTTTGGGACCGTGAGGTCACGAGCCAGCACGCGCTGGTTCCCCATACCGAGAACGACATTCTTCGAGCTGAAGCCACCGGTGGACCAGAGTTGTTTCAGCACAGAGGAAACAGTGTTCGCCTCGATTACTTCTCCGCGGTTAACGGCACCAGCCGGCAACGGGAGCTCCGCGTACCGCATAAGCGTCGGCTTCGCCTTGTCCGGGTCTCGAAGTTCGACCGCTCGGATCGCGACACTACCGATGTCGATACCCACAACGCTTGTTGACATGATTCTCCTTGCTTTCCCGTACCTAGGCCGCACCGAGCAGCGCGAGGTAGGAAGTCCATAGTGTGTTGCCGGCGAAGATGCCGGTCCAGGCGCCCGCGAGCATCCAGGGCCCGAAAGGAATTCCGCTCTTACGCCCCGCCTTTTTGAGGAGCACGAGCGCGATGGCATAGATACCGCCAAAGAGGAAGGCCGCGAACGCGCCGACGGCCAGCGCACCCCAGCCAATGAATCCGAGATAGAGGCCGAGGACGCCAGCGAGTTTGACGTCGCCGAAGCCCATGCCGCCCGGGTACAGCATTGCCATTAGGAAATAGGCGAGCCACATGACCGCCATCCCAACGCCCGCGCGCACCAACGCTTCAGTGTCGCCGGACAGGACCCCTGCGACAGCCAACAGCACTCCCCCGACCACATAGCTCGGTAGGACTATCGCGTTTGGAAGCTTGTGAGTGTCGAGGTCAATGAGGGCAAGGGCGACGCTGACGCCGGCGAGCCATAGGAAAGCTACGAGAGCCAGAATCCCGGCCACCACCTCGTTAGTCGCGAGAGGCATCTGCGGAAGGGTCTGCCACAGCCAGAAAGCTACAAGAGCGAAGAACACTCCGACTCCCGCTTCGACCAGCGGGTAGCGCGACGAGATCGGTTCGCGGCAATCGCGACACTTGCCCCCGAGCGCGATCCAGGAAAGAACAGGCACGTTATCGAATGCCTTGATTTCAGAATCACAGCCGGGGCAGGCGCTCGGCGGAGAAACGACGGACATTCCGTTGGGCAGTCGGTATACGACGACATTAAGGAAGGAACCGATCAGGAGTCCCAGGACACCGACGAAAGCGACGCCGATTCCCAGTTCCACGCTCAGTTGGGGAAACGTCATCGACAGTCCCCTGCGGCCTTCACGGCGCATGAGCCATCCGCGTTGAACGCGTCACCGACGTCGGCGAGGGAGGTAACGCCATATGTTGTCGCCGCGGGAGCGAGGAACTTCGGCGGTGCTGTCTCCTTCATCCGCTCGTCGTAGTCGTAACGCTTGGTATAGCCGCCTCCCTGGGAGATGATCCCGCGATATTTTTGCGCGATCGCACCGAGAATTCGCAACTCACCTCGTGCCGGTGACGTCGTTACGTTCTGAACGAGGAAGGTGTTCTCGACCGAGAGAATCGCGGCGTGTATCGTGCGGTTCTTCGTGGTATCCATTAGGGCACCCTCGGTGTCTTTCGGGTTCCAGACCCAGACAGCTTTTCCTCCAACGAGACCCAGCATGTCGAGGCTCGTGTCCGCATAGGTGATGTCTCCTGTCGCGTAGACGAAGTTGCCCGCTGCAACGGTGACCCTGCCCTTGAGCGTGCCTTGAACGAAAACGTCTCCGCTGCGGCAACCATATGAGGATGACGAGGGTGCTGCTTCAGAAATGGTCTTTGCTGGGGTACCCGGCCACCCCCACCCTCCGGGAACAGCTGGCTTGACGCGACTCGACGGGAAACCGATTCCGTTGCCCTCGGTCGTCCCGTCCGTGCCTTTGCACGTGAGGTTGTGTGGTCGCGCGTCTGCTGCCCAGTAGTTCGGGTCGCCAACCGTGCCAGGCACGCCCTGAACGTAGATCAGGTTATTGTCGGGGACATTTACGGTTTGACCACCCACCGCACCGAGACCGGTCTGTCCACCCACGACGGACGGGGTGCCGCAGTTCGGAACTGTGACCCCAGGAGAGATGGTTCCGGTTCCGCCGTGCACGTTCTTCGTCCAGGGTGAGTAGACCGTCATCTTCCCGTTGGCCAGGAATGTGATGCGAGTCGGCCCGGTGTAAAGGCAACCCGGTCGAGGAACGTCATCCGGGATGTCGGCCTGTGTCTCGCGCAGCATCGAAAGGTTAGAGACCGGCATGGGCACGTTGCTGTCGTAGCTGGGCGCACCACCGTCAAATTTTTGCTGGGTGCAGCTGCCGGCCGAGCCACCCGCCGCGTTCTTTGCATAACGCGGGGAATAGAAGGGAGCATTCGGGTCAGCCGACGTGACCTTACCGGTGAAGGTTGCCTTACAGATATGTACGGTGTCGTTCGAGTGGGCAGGTCCGTCGACCTTGTCATCGCCGTCGAACGTGATGCCCGTGCACCCCAGCCTGTTTGGATCCGGCTCCCACTCGTGCTTGAAGTCCTTGCAGGTGGGGTTTCCGTCTGCGTCCACGCGAAGCGAGGGATCCTGAATTTCGAAGTCGGTGAAGTAGAGGAAGTCGATGAAACCACGAGCTTTCAGATCTGCGACGACGCTTCGCGTCTCCTTGCCCACTTTTCCGGTTGATCGAATACGCAGAACACCCGATTCTCCGAGCTGAGAGTTGTCCACTTCATATCTGAACTTCGCCGGGCTGTCCGTGTCACCGACGGACGCCCAACTCCCGGCCGCGCCCACCCCAAAAGCAGGGTTGACGTCTGCCCCGATGGGAAGGTCGACGACACTGCCTGTCGCCTGAGTAAACGCAGACTCACCGTTCCCATACTTGCTGTAGGTGCTGTCGGCGAGTAGACGGCTCTTGTACTCGTCGACGCCAGCGTACGCCGCCGCGAGGGCTCCGCTGGCGTCCTGATCCTGGCGGCTCTTCTTCATCCCGCTTGTCGAGAACGACATAGCCGTGACCACCATGATTGTCAGCAACATTCCGATGCCGAGTACCATCACCAGCGCGTATCCGCTGTCTCGGTCGGACCCATGGAGCAATTTGGAAATTCTGTTCATCAGGGTGTTTCCGTCTCTGAGAAGCCCAAGTTCGGCATGCCAACAGTATTTTTCAGGATGACCGGAGTCCCGCTGGCCCTCGCGTCCCCGTGCACGGTGACTTCCACCGTCACACTGGCGATCAACCCGAGTTGGGCCGCGGTCGGAGCGGGCACGGCGTCGCCGGCGGCCGTGTTGTATGTAAAGACGTTTCCGTTCGTCAGAGCGCCAGGAAAGGTCCTCGAGGAGATGAGGGTGGGAGCGGTGAAGTCCCAGAAGCCGTTTGCCGCGGCGGCTGGAGCCCATCGCTTTTCTACCAGCTGCAACGAGGTGGGGTCGCGCGTGAACTCGATTCGCACCGGTCGGGGATCCACGGCGTCGGAATCGGCGAGCGAATACATCACCAGCTCTGTCGGGGTGGCGGTGATGAGCGCAGGAGCGTTTGGAGCCCCGGACACACGGACGGTAGTCCCCGAGCGGATTGCCTTACTGACCGCGTTCATCACGTTGGAGGCCGTACCGGTGTCGTTGTGAATCGCGCTGGCCATCGACACAGTTTGTGTGGCGCTTAGAAAGAGCCCGATCACGATGGTGCTGGCCACTCCGAGCAGGACCATGGCGACGAGGAGCTCCACCAGGCTGATGCCCGATTCTTTCGCCCGTCTCAGCTTTCTGAATGCCTGGATGATCCTTTGCATCAGAGCACGTCCCGAGGGTCAAGCGTCACAATCCCACCGAGCGAAACTGAACCTCGAGTCTTCGGGGTCAGACCCACAAGGAATTCAGGAGAAGCCGCCGAGTCGCCCTTATAAAGTTGCCAGGATCCAAACGGAAGCGCCGCGAGAATTGTGCTGTTGCCATTCGTCACCGTAAAGGTGTACGTCATTGTGAGTGCCGCGCATCCCGGATCGGCGGTGCCAGCCGGGCCTGCGCTCTGAGACACGGCGGTGATGGTTCGGATCCCGCTTTCCTTAGCGATCGACACGACCCCCATCGGCACAGAGAGTTTTGCTCCGGTGCCTGGCGCGGCGGATTCGAGTGGCGCGCTTTCCAGCGTTTCGGCCCCGACAACGGTCGTGGGCCATTCGGCTGGGTTGGTCGACCGGCAACCTGCGGTGCCGTCATTGGCTTCCACATAGCGACCCGCGACGGCTTTGTAGGGCTCCGCAAACGGGTACAGATTGTGAGTCAGAGTTTTCGAATTGCCACCATCGACACTGTAGATCGGATCGCTTTCGTGCATGAAGCTCGTCGTTAGGTTGTCAGGGAGCACGACTGCCGGGTCGGTGTAGTTGCTCGCATACGTGACCTCGAGGGGCTGTTGCGGGGCGGCTCGGAAGAAGGCCGCGCCGGACTCGCCCTCCTGCACCGTGACGGTCTGTGTCGGGGGCTTTTTCTGCTCCGCGTCGACAAAGTTGGGGGTCGTGACGGTCACTTTGTATGTGCCGGGAGTGACCTTGGGGATGTAGCTACATCCCTGCGCGTCGGTAGGAGTGGGGGCCGGGGTGACGGCTGGGTCTGTTTCGATGGTGACCCCCGGAGTGCCGCCGCCAGACGGGTTCTCGACGTAGACGAGAATGGTGCTTTGCTGGGGACCGCTTACCCGGGCCCCTGGCGCGATCAACGTGTCGGCGTAAACGGGTCGCGCTCGGTTGCGCATACCGTCCCACGTGACTGTAACGCTCACGAGTTTGTACTGCAGGTCTCGCGCTGTTGTTCCCGCGACTCCGCCGCACACAGAATCTGCGTCTGGATCCGTAACCCACTGGGCGGATCGCGTGACCGTGAAATTCTGGCCCCCGATCGGATCGGGGGTGTATGTCTCGTCAAGCAGGGTGAAGAGGTTGTCGGTGGATCGCACAGAATCGATCTCCTGCGAGGCCAGGTTCGTCGCGATCTCACGTGCTTTCGAATCCCGCACCTGAATGGTGACGGCCAGAAGCGAGTGAACGATGCCGACGGAGACGAGGGCGAAGATCATCATCGCTACGAGAACTTCAATGAGCCCGACGCCGCGGGACGGATCTTCCATCACTCGGTTGATTCTTGACTTCAACATCGTTGCGTCACCTCGGTTCTCGTGTCGTGCTCTGGTCTGGACCTGCGAACGGGGCGCTGCTCTCGCACCGCCCCGTTCACTTTCACCAAGCGCTAATGGCTACGGAGCCACGCCACAGGCACGAGCGACGGGTGAGGAGCTCTCAGTGACGCTCCACGTCTTGCCATTTGTCGCGGTGCCCTGGATGCAGAATGTTGGTTTTGCCGGCGTTCCCGCGGCGGTAAACACAGGCTGCGTCGTGTAGTTGCCCGCGTCGACCTTCACCGTTGCCGTGAGGGCTGCAATGTTCGCCGGAAGCGCCTGCGTGGGAGAGTCCGTCTGGAACGCGATCGCTGCCGTCTTGAGGTTGGTGAGGTCGGCCTTTACAGCGCTGTCCTTCGCGTTGCTCTGCACACCCAGGTAGACCGGGATGGCGATCGCGGCGAGGACACCGATGATGATGACGACGACGAGGAGCTCGATCAGGGTGAAGCCCTTTTCCTTCTCCTGGATGGCCTTGTAACGAGCCGCGAGTGCGGCGGTGATGCGAGAAACCATGAGGCTTTCCTTCTGATTGGGGGGGGTATTTGGTGGGGCTTGGGCTCGCCTGAAAGGCCTGCCGGATAGAACTATAGGGGTGCAAATTGCTAAAGGAAGACACGCATACGGGGGTGAAATGAGCATTCTGCGCCCCCAGAGTAGGGGCTATTGTGCACTTAGCTGAGGCAAGCTCACGTTATTGCATCACTGTGGCGATGTTAAAGATCGGGAGGTAGAGGGCGACGATCATGCCGCCGACCACGATGCCGAGGAAGGCGATGAGCAGCGGCTCAATGAGGGAGGTGAGCTGATCTGTCATCGTCTTGACTTCCTGGTCATAGAAGTCGGCGATCTTGTCCAACATCTGCTGCAGCGCACCCGAGTCCTCACCCACGGCCACCATCTGGACCACCATGGGTGGGAACACGGACTCGTCTGCCAGAGGCGCCGCAATCGACTTTCCTTGCCGCACAGAGTCAGCGACGCCTTTGAGCGATCGTTCAATCACATAGTTGCCCGAAGTTTCGCCGACTATTTGGAGCGCCTGCAGAATAGGCACACCTGCGCCGATCATGTCCGCGAAGTTGCGCGAGAACCGCGCGACCGCAAGTTTTGTCATGAGACCACCGAAGACCGGGATCTTCAACTTCACCGGGTCCACCACTTTACGAACGGCTTCGGTGTGCTTGTTCTTCTTCCACCAGATCGAGAAGACGATCGACCCGACCAGCACCAGCGGCCCAAACCAGATCATCTGTTCAGACATCGTGACAAGTAACTGAGTTGGGAGGGGCAGACTCCCGCCCATACCCTCGAACATTTCCTTGAACACCGGAACGATGAAGATGAGCATGCCGGCGACGGCAATCACCACCATGCCGACCACAACGACCGGGTAGGTCATGGCACTCTTGATGGTGTTCTTGAGCTCGGCTTCTTTTTCGAAGTTTGTGGCGACAGTTTCGAGCGCTTTATCGAGGAATCCGCCGGTCTCTCCCGCTTTGACCATGTTGATCATGATCGGTGGAAAGTCCCGGTCGTGCTTGCGCATCGCGTCGGAGAGCGACACGCCAGTCTCGACATCGTCGCGTACCGTACCGAGGATCCTTGCCAACGGCTTGGACTCCGTCTGCTCAGAGAGGATCGACAGGGTCCGCATGAGCGACAGTCCCGCGCTCGTCATTGTGGCCATCTGCCTGCTCATGACCGCGAGGTCCTTGAGCCCAACACCCTTTGAGAGACCAGGAATGGTGATCTCTCGGCTCAGACCCGTGCCATCAGGGGCAGCGTCGATCGAGACAGGTGACAGGCCCATCGTGCGCAGGCGAGCCGCGACGGCCGCCTCACTCGTGGCGTCCAACGTACCCTTGACGATCTTGCCCGCCGCGTCGCGGCCCTTGTACGCGAAGCCGACTGAAGCGGCCATCTATCGGTCTACTTTCACTGAGTACGAATCTCCAAAGTCAATTCCGGACGCCTGCATGGCACGCGCGGCCTGCTCGGTCGGCGACTGGACACCATTCACCATCCGTCGGAAACCCTCGGGATCGTGCGCCTTAGCCTCGGCGGCCTGCTGAGTCACTCGTCCGCTGTTCACGAGCTCAGCAAGGTGCTGGTCCATCGTGTGCATTCCGAGTTCCTTACCCGCCTGCATGGCCGAGAGGATCTGGTACGTTTTGCCCTCACGAATGAGGTTGGACAGCGCTGGAGTGATAACCATGACCTCCGTTGCCACGACTCGGCCCGAGCCGCTTGCCTTCGGCACCAGCGTCTGGCTGACGACTCCCTGTAACGTTCCGGCCAGTTGCGTGCGCACCTGGTCTTGCTGGTGGGACGGGAACACGTCGATCACACGGTCGATCGTCTGGGCGGCGTCCTGCGTGTGCAGGGTCGCGAAAACGAGGTGACCTGTCTCAGCAGCGGTGAGGGCGACGGAAATCGTCTCGAGGTCGCGGAGCTCACCGATGAGGATGACATCGGGGTCCTGGCGCAGCACGTGCTTGAGTGCGTTCGCGAAGCTGTGCGTGTCAGCGCCGACCTCACGCTGGTTCACGATCGACTTCTGGTTCTTGTGCATGAACTCGATCGGGTCCTCGACCGTCACGATGTGGTCGGCACGGGTGCGGTTGACGAGGTCGATCAGGCCAGCCAGCGTTGTCGACTTACCGGAACCTGTTGGGCCGGTGACGAGGACAAGTCCACGAGGCAGCGCCGCGAAACGAGTGACCGACTCAGGTACACCCAGGTCTACAAGCCGCTTGATCTCCGTCGGGATCAGACGGAATGCCGCACCGATCGCACCGCGCTGCATGTAATAGTTCACACGGAAACGGCTCTCTTCCGTAAGCGTGTGAGCGAAGTCGAGCTCGAGGTTCTCCTCGAACATCGCCAGCTGACGCTCATCGGCGATCGCCCGGAGTTCGGCATTGATCGTTTCGCGCGACCAGGGCAGCGCTCCTTCAATGGCGACGAGTCCACCGTTCACGCGGATCATCGGCGGCGCGTCCGCCGTCACGTGGAGGTCCGACGCGTTGAGGCTCACGACGATATGAAGAGCTTCGGCCAAGGTCACGTCCCGCATCGCGATGTGCTCGGGCTGCGAGGGGCCGAAACGCGAGGTGTACGGGCGCGCATCCGACTGCGGGTCTGTGTCGAGCAGGGTCGTCGGCTCATCCGACATCGCGAGACTCGGCGCGGTGCTGGTGTAATCGTCGCGGAACGTTTCCGCGAACGGCAAAGCTTCTGCGAGCGGCATAGCTTCGGTCGGCGCCTCGGCTCGATACGACTCCGGCAACGCGGGCTCGGTGAACCGACTCCGCCTGGAGACCGGCTCGGCGATGTCGAAGCTGGCTGTTGGCGCCTCATCTGCGCTTGACTCCTGCTCAGACTCGGCCGCTACAGCTGACAAGTCCTCCTCCGGGGTCGCCGCTGCGGCCTCTGCCCGGCTGCGACGGCGGATGCCTGGCGTCCAACCGTCGACGTTCGTTCCTGGCGACAGGACCGGGATTTCATAAATTGGGTCGCTCAAGCGTCACTCCCTCTGTGTGCTTTTTGCTGGGCGCAGTCGTGTACTGCGAGTAGAAAAATCTGAACAACGGATGTCACTAGACGACAACCCGCAGGATCTCTTCGAGCGAGGTCAGCCCCATGGTCGCCTTCGTGAAGCCGTCTTCGCGAAGGGTCAACATCCCCTGCTCTCGGGCGACGCGGCCGATCTCCGCGCTGGACTTGCGGGCAACGGCGAGGCGCTCAATTTCTTCGGTAACCGTCATGACCTCATGAAGCGCCAGTCGTCCGCGGTACCCCGTGTTGGAACACTGCTGGCAGCCGACAGGCTTGAAGAGTCCTGGCATCCGTCGACTGATCTCGACCTGCGGGAAGCGCAGCCTCGCGAGGTCCTCGGACGAGTAGTCCGCTGGTTCCTTACAACGGTCGCAGAGCTTGCGGGCGAGTCGCTGGGCAACAACACAGTCGAGTGCGGACCCGACGAGGAACGGTTCGATGTCCATCTCGGTCAAGCGGACGACCGCACTCGGCGCGTCGTTGGTGTGCAGCGTCGACAGCACGAGGTGGCCGGTGAGCGACGCTTCGATGGCGATCTGCGCGGTCTCGTGGTCTCGGATCTCACCGAGGAGCACAACGTCGGGGTCGGACCGAAGGATCGAGCGCAGCGCACTCGCAAAGGTGAGGCCGGCTTTCGGGTTCACCTGGACCTGGTTGATGCCCTTCATGCGGTACTCGACCGGGTCTTCAACAGTGATCACGTTGATCTCTGGCCGGGCAACCGAGTTGAGCGTCGTGTAGAGCGTCGTCGACTTTCCGGATCCTGTCGGACCGGTGACGAGGATCATGCCGTACGGCTTTGTGTAGGAAGCCTTGTACGCCTCAAAGTTGCGCTCGAGCAGCTGCAGGTCGCGCAGGTCAAGGCTCGTGTTTGAGTTGTCGAGAATACGCATGACAACCTTTTCGCCCCACACCGTTGGGAGGGTGGCGACACGGAGGTCGATCTTACGTCCGCCGTGCATGACGGACATGCGGCCGTCTTGCGGTTTGCGGCGTTCGGCGATGTCGATCTCGCTCATGATCTTGAGCCGGGAGATGACACCGTTCTGAATGCTCTTGGGCGCGCTCTGCATTTCGTGCAGCACGCCGTCGATGCGGTACCGCACCCGGAGCTCGTACTCCCCCGGTTCGATGTGGATATCCGACGCGTTGTCCTGAATGGCCTGCGACACGAGCAGGTTGACGAAGCGCACGATCGGCGCTTCATCGTCGTGGGCGTCGCCGATCGCGAGGTCAGACTCCTGCGGTGCCGATTCTTCCTCGAGCGTGGTGGTGAGGTCGCTGAGCTCACCATCGGCGCGAAGGTATCTGTCGATGGCGGCGTGAAGATCCGCTTCCTCAGCGAGGACCGCCTCCACCTGCAGGTGTGTCGACGCACGCACATCGTCGATCGCGAAGACGTCGCCCGGGTCGACCATGGCGAGCTTGAGCACCTTGTCGTCGAGCCCGATCGGCAGCACGTCGTGGCGCCGGCAGAGAGCAGAGGGTACGAGGGTGACCGCCGTGCGATCGACCGGGTACTCGAGAAGCTCAACGAACTCGATGCCTGCCTGCACGGCACGCGCTCGCGTCATTTGAACTGGTGTTACCAAACCCTGGGTGAGGAGGCCGGAAAGTGTCGCCTCGTCATCGCCTTGGTTGCGTGAAACTCTTTCGAGTTGGTCGAACGGGAGGATCCCCTGGAGGATCAAAGTCTCCATGATGGACGCCATCTCGATCACCTCCGGGGAATAGGCAGCCTTGCAAAACTAACTTCGAACGTTCGGCTGGCACAGTCCCCCATTGGGGATTTCAACACCCCCGTTCGGGAACCCAATAGCTTGTGCCAGCCGGGCTCCCGCAGCGAATACCGTCTTTCAGACGGCGTGATTGTGCCGGTCGGATTCGCGTGATGTGTTCACGCAACCCGACCGGCACAGTCCTCCCGGTACACGGTGCTGAGCCGTGTGCCAGGAGTGTTCTGTTATTTACCGAAGTCGAGGCTGTACAGCGTCTTGATGCTGCTGGCCTTCAACGTGGCGAGTGCAGGGTTGGTGGCCTGAGTCAGGCCCTTCCAGATCTGGTTCGACCCTGTGGTCTTGCCGTACATTCCTGCGATCTGTTGGTGAACGTGGAAGTCAAGGTAGTTCCACGTTGCGGCCTTGATGTGGCCATCAGCCTCGGCGATCCAGACCTGCGATGCCGTAGTCACGGAACATGCCGACACCGAAACGGGTGTGCCTGGTGTGAGGCACAGGTCCGGGCGCTCCTCGTTGTGGATTGCTCCCCGAGCATCCATGAACCACCGCTGATTCGGTGTGTCAGCGCAGAGTGCCTTGTCGCCAGGCACTGTAACGCCGAGATTCTCCCCGAGCACGAGGCAGTGTCCGCCGTTCACGAGCACGCGACCGCCCTGCGGAAGCACCTTGGTTGGGCTCTCGACCAGGCCGAGCGATGTCATGAGCTTCGCGAGCTCGGCAGTGGTGTCTGCGTCCTTCGCTTCGAGCTCTTTCTTATTGAGCTCGATGAACGCATCGACCGATGCCGATGCAGCTGTCTGAGCCTGCACCTTGGCGGCGACCGCCTGGGCCTCCGGGCTCAGTCCGCTGAGGTCGTCTTTCCAGCTCTCGAGGAGAACCATTCCGTTGGTGTCGAGCACCGGAACCGGCTTGTTCGCGACAGCCTTCAGCTTCGCCTCGAGCTCAGGCAGTTCAACAGCGCGCAACGCTTCGTAGCCGGCGTCCTGACCGATGACAACCGCGGGCCGCAGGGGCTCCAGGTTGGTCGCGATCTCGATGGAGTTGCCGAGCTTCGTTGTCTCGCCGTTTGCCCGGCAGGAGATCGATGCACCCGTCGGACGGTCCGAGTGAGCGACGTTGATGTTGAACTGTTTGACACCGTCGTTAGCGAGCAGGGTGTTCTTCTGAACACGGCCATCCTCGAAGGTGACTTCCACCCAGCACCGACGCGCGGCATCGGTGGACGTGGTGTCTGCCTGCGGCAGGTCAAACACGTTGCCGTAGTTGCTGCGGAACGCGGGGTAGAGCACTGTCTGCTCCGGCTTCGCCGGGTTGTAGCCCCCGAGCAACGTGAAGACCGGCACGCCGACCTTCGACGGCTTGGGCAGGGCGAACGCGGGGTTCTTGACCTTCGCGTCGACGTACTTGCCCGCCTTGGCATCCCAGTCACGGTAACCGCTCGGGTAGGAGACGTCAGGCACGAGTGTCTTCAGCGAACGCTGGGTGATCTCGGTGCTGTATCCGGTGACGTGGGTGTAGCGGGACAGGCTGCTTGAGCCCCATCCGCCGGACATCGTGTCGCGGTGGAAGTTGTAGATGCCCATGTAGTTCTCGGTGAACCGACCGGCGCTCAGGTCGAGGCCGTTGGGATCGAACCCGGAGTCCGCCACGAGGTTGGAGCGCATCCGGTCGCGGTAGGCGATGTAGCCCCAGCCGCTGTCGGCGTGGTGGCTGGCCCAACGGACCTTGTCGTTGCCCTGCTTCGAGTTGTCGGTTCCCGGGTAGTGCCCGAGACCGTAGGAGTGGCCGAGTTCGTGGCTCAGCTCGTTGCCGACCGAGTCGTACAGGGTCGCCATGCCGTTGCCACCGCTGAGGCCGTGCGAGTGCACGCCATTGGCGTAGCTTCCGGCGGAGTGGTGGATGATTCGCTGGTTGAAGTTTGCCGGCTGCTTCTGATCCATCGGACCACTTGTTGTGCCGAAGTTGGCCAGGTTGATTCCGGTGCTCACCTGGGCCTTGCCGACGTTCTCGCGCATGTCGCCCGAGTACACGTCGCCGTTCACGGCGCTCTTGTCGGTGTAGATCACTCCGGACGAAACGATGACCTTGTCGAGCTTCACCGGCTCATAGATAGCCATGGTCAGCTTCGAGACGGGAATCGTCTGGAAGTAATCGGCCCCGGACTTCTCCGGCTGGTTGAACATGTAGTGTCCGCTGCCCGTGGGGTAGCTGGTCAGCATGCCGAGCTCGATTGAGCTGATGATCAGTTCGGCAGGTGCCGCGAACTCGATCTTGTCGGACCCGAGAACTCCGGTGCCCTCGTTGGTCGTGAACGTCAACTCAAGACCCGGCTGCATCAGGTTCCACGGCAGCTCTGTCGTCCATGCGGTCGACGAGTATGCAACGTCCGGACGGTTGCCCGAGATGTTCATGTCGGAGCGGGGAATCTCAGCGGGAGGCGCGAGCTGGATGACTTTCTCGGCTCCGTTGAGCTTGGCAGTGACTGTCGCGCTCTTGGCCTTGCCCACAGGTGAGAACAGGAGAAGTGCGGCCCTGTTCGTCACGAGAGTCGGCATCTTCAGCTTCGCGTTGCCGCTCGGGTCGACTGTGTGGCTCTGAGCGAACTGGACCTGGCCCTTGATATCGCCGGCGAGGTCATTGCGGAGTTCGCGCTTGTCACCCTTCGAGTCGGTGTCGTAGAAACCCGCGATGTCGAGCGGGAGCACGGCGGGCGTGTTGTCAACCGGCGGCTTCGGCGCCGGAGTCGGCGTCGGGGTTGGCGCTGGCGTCGGCTCGGGCGTCGGTGTGGGGGTCGGCTCTGGCGTGGGCTCGGGTGTCGGTGTCGGCTCTGGAGCAGGGGTCGGCGTTGGAGTCGGGGTGGGCTTCGGCGCCGGGGTCGGCTCGGGAGACGGGGTGGGCTTCGGCGCCGGAGTCGGCTTCGGAGCCGGGGTCGGGGTTGGCTTCGGAGCCGGAGTCGTTGCCTCGGGAGCGGGAGTTGTCGGAGCTGGAGCCGGCGTCGTGGGCTTCGGCGCCGGAGCAGGAGTCGTCGGCGCAGGGGCGGGGGTGTTCGGCTTCGGCGCTGGAGCGGGAGTATTCGGCTTCGGTGCAGGACTCGGAGCCGGCTTCGTCGGGCTCTTCGGCGGTGTGCTCGGCTTGGGCGCGTTGGCATCCGGGGTCGGAACCGGTGCGGTTGTCGGCGGCACAGCGGGCGCGGAGGTTTCGGGTGCTGGCGACACGGGTGTCGTCGGTTCAACGCTCGGTTCCGGTGTCGATTCCACTGGGCTCGGTGCTGGAGCCCCAACTGGTTGGTTGACCGGACTCGTCGGCAACATCATCGAGCAACCGGCAAGTCCGAAAACAAGGACCGTTCCGATTGTCGTGGTTGCGAGTCTGGGAAACAGTGGGCGTTTCTGGCGGGGAGCGTTTCGCTGCATTCGGATTCCTCGTCGGCCCGCGGTGAATCGACGATCTGACAAATAGTCAGGGGCGGGCAGAATTTGATCGTCGCCGTAAGGGTACTGGGATCTACAACCGGGAGTGAGGCTTGTTCAACACCGTTCAATTGCTCCCAGGGCCGGATCACACATGGGTAATTTTCCATTCAAAGCCATAGAACCGCGTAATCATGGGACGTCTGACCTTTATAAAGTCACCGATGCTTCTCCTGCTCCGATCGGTTCGCGATCCGATGCCCCCTAGATTTGGGGGTGATTTTTCAGCGTTTTCGCACGCTCGGCAATCGATTGCCGATCCGCACGACTCCGCCTCCGAGCTCCGAAGCGCCGCCCGAAACTCGGACGATCACCCCCAATTGCTCCGACGTACGCGACGCGTAGCCGGACTTTTTCGAGCTGACTGCCCATGTCAGCACGCACCGGGCATCTGTCCGACTGCTCGAAACGCAACGCCGCTTTGCCGCACGAGGCGTGGCATCCGCTCTGCTCGATCATCACGCCCAGAGGGTGCCGATGATGTCTTCGGTGTAGCCGCTGAAGTCGATTTGAGTCCAGTAAGACGAGATCCAGCCGTTGCCACGGAGGTAGTGGGATTCGCCCGCCGCAGCGAATTCACCGGTGTCGTCGAGAAACTCGATGGTGCAGTGGGTGCCACCGAGTTCGTCAGCGCAGGTGTAGCCGTCGGCGCCGAGCGCTGCGATCGCGGCGTTGCGCTCGGCTTCGGTGACGATGTTCACGGCGGACAGGATGCCGGTCTCGCTGGCCGCTCCCCAGGTGCAGCGAAGGTGAGGCAGGACCGCGCGCAGCCGCTCTACCGACACGGATTTCGTGATTGGCGACTCGGCCACCGTCGGGTCGTTGAGAGGCAACCCATACGACAGGAGCAACTCGAAGTAGGCGGGGCTGAAAGCTTCGTCGCACTCGTCCGGCAGGGCGATCGAGTCAGGGTCGAGCGGTGTCGGCGTTGGCGTTGCCGTTGCAGAAGGCGTCGGGCTCGGGCTCGCCGAGGCGGTCGCCGTCGGGGTGGGAAGCCCCTCCGAGCCGCTCGTGTTGCGCACGCCCCAGAACACGATCAGCGCGATCACCACGGCGGCTACAAGGCCGAGGGACGTCCAGAGGACAATACGGCGGCGGCGCTTTTCGCTCGCCTGGGGCGAGCCCTCTTCGAAGCCCTCACCAGGGCCGTCGCTCGGCACACCGTTTTCGATCGACATGGCGTTCCTTTCGCGCGGCTTTCCCCACAAACTACCGGGAAGCGACCGGCTCGTGTCGGAGCGCAGGTCACGATTCGGATAACACCGCGAACGGCCGTCACGGCCAAAGCGCCGCGACCATCCCTTCGGTGTAGCCGTCGACCGGAGCGGTGATCCACCGAGTCGACAGCCCGATGGTTCCGCGCAGGTAGTGTGATTCGCCAACCGGAATGCCGTCTTCTTCTTCATTCTGGCCCACACAGGTGACGGCTTCGGCCGTCGCCGTGCAGGCGAACCCGCTCTCCTGCATTGCGGTGTGCGCTGCGGCCGCCCGCTGCTCGGTGATGCGCGATACCGCGGTGACAATCGCGCCTGGCCCGGCAGTCCCCCACGTGCACACCAGCGGTCGTCCCGCCCGAATCGAAGCGTCGAGCCGTGGGATGTCGGAGAAGGTCACGTCGACCATGGACACGTCGTTGAGCGGCGCCCGGGTGGCCTGCAGGGCGGCGAACAGCGCCGGGCTGTACGCGCCCTCGCAGTTCTTCGGCATCGGATCGGCGACCGGCGGCGTCGGGGTGGGCAGCGGGGTCGAGGGGTGGCGTTGAGTTGCCGGAGGCTGTGACGAACCGGTCGGTTGCCCGCTCGTCGAACAGCCGGCCAGCGCCGCGAGCACGAAACCAAGGGCGGCGAGACGCAACGCACGTCGCCGACGGAGCAGAACCCCGTGCCGCAGCCCTGTGGCGACGCTCCGCATGGTTGCCCCTCGATCGAACGGGCCCCTCACCGTCAGCATATCGACGGGTCGGCGCCGATCGATAGCCGGTCACCGCCCCGGCTGCATAAGAAATTGAGAACGGATGCTGTCGCTTGCGTCGCCAGCGCGCCCCGTGGCATCCGCTTAACGACGAAAGGCCCCGACTCAAAGTCGGGACCTTTCGTGCGTGTCAGCCGCCGAAGCGACTGTGCCAGCTACCTAGTTGTAGGTACCAGGGGTGAAATCGTCACTCGAGAAGGTGTCGAAGTCAACGAAGCCGAGGTCGGCCTCATCGAATGCACCATCCGTTGCGAAGATACGGTTCGGGTAACGCTCGGCCTTGGCCTCTTCGGTTGCCTCAACTGTGACGTTGCGGTACTTTCCGAGTCCGGTTCCGGCCGGGATGAGCTTACCGATGATGACGTTCTCCTTGAGGCCAAGGAGCGGGTCGCTCTTGCCCTCCATGGCGGCCTGCGTAAGAACGCGGGTCGTCTCCTGGAACGATGCGGCAGAGAGCCACGACTCGGTCGCGAGAGAAGCCTTGGTGATACCCATGACTTCCTGACGAGCCGAAGCGGTCTTCTTGCCTTCGGTGAGCGCAGCGCGGTTGAGCTCGTTGTACTTCATCCGGTCGACGAGCTCACCCGGCAGGAGGCCGGTGTCACCGTGGTCAACCACTGTCACCTTGCGGAGCATCTGGCGGACGATGACTTCGATGTGCTTGTCGTGGATGGGTACACCCTGCGAGCGGTAAACGCCCTGGACGCCACCAACGAGGTGCTTCTGAACTTCACGAACACCGAGAACCCGGAGAACTTCCTTCGGGTCGACGGCACCGAGGTGCAGCGGCTGTCCGAGCTCAACGTGCTGGCCATCCTCGATGAGGAGGGTCGCGCGCTTGAGCACGGGGTAGATCACGGGCTCGTCACCGTTGTCCGGTGTGAGGATGACCTTGCGGCTACGGTCGGTGTCTTCGATGTTGACGCGACCAGCAGCTTCTGCGATCGGTGTCGCACCCTTGGGGGTACGAGCCTCGAAGAGCTCCTGAACGCGGGGAAGACCCTGCGTGATGTCGTCTGCTGATGCCGAACCACCGGTGTGGAAGGTACGCATCGTGAGCTGCGTTCCTGGCTCACCGATCGACTGGGCCGCGATGATGCCGACGGCCTCTCCGATGTCGACGAGCTTTCCGGTTGCAAGTGAACGGCCGTAGCAGGCTGCACACACACCGACAGCGGACTCACAAGTCAGCACCGAGCGCACCTTGATGCTCTCGACACCTGCCTCGACGAGCTTGTCGATGAGAACGTCTCCGACGTCCGAACCGGCCTCCGCAACAACGGTGCCCTTCGGGTCGACGGCTTCAGCAGCGAGCGAACGAGCGAACACGGAGTTCTCAACGTTGGCGTCACGGACGAGAGTTCCGGTGGAGTCGACAGCGGCGATCGCGAGCTCGAGGCCCTTGGTCGTTCCACAGTCTTCTTCGCGGATGATGACGTCCTGCGACACGTCGACGAGTCGACGTGTGAGGTAACCCGAGTCAGCGGTACGAAGCGCCGTGTCAGCAAGTCCCTTACGAGCACCGTGGGTTGCGATGAAGTACTCAGCAACACTCAGGCCTTCGCGGTAGGACGAGATGATCGGGCGAGGGATGATCTCACCCTTCGGGTTGTTCACCAGGCCTCGCATACCCGCGATGTTGCGGATCTGCAGCCAGTTACCACGAGCACCAGACGACACCATGCGGTTGATCGTGTTGTCCTCGGGGAAGTTGGCGCGCATCGCCTCAGCAACCTTTTCGGTCGCCTCGGTCCAGATCTTGATGAGCTCCTGACGACGCTCAGCGTCGGTGGTCAGACCCTTGTCGAACTGGCCCTGCACCTTGGCTGCAAGCTTCTCGTAGCCCATAACGATCTCGCGCTTGTTCGGCGGGGTGAGAACGTCGCTCAGTGCAACGGTGACGCCTGAGCGGGTTGCCCAGTGGAAACCAGCGTCCTTGATGTTGTCAAGGGTCGCGGCTACGACTGTCTTCGGGTACCGCTCTGCGAGGTCGTTGACGATCGCGGAGAGCTTGCCCTTGTCGGCAACTGCCTCGACGTACGGGTAGTCGGCCGGAAGCGCCTCGTTGAACAGGGCGCGACCGAGTGTGGTCTCGACAAGTGCAACTCCGGTGCCTTCGTAACCCTCTGGACCCTCACCCTTCGCGAAAGTGATGTCGTGAAGACGAATGCGCACCTTGGCGTTGAGGTCGAGTGACTTCTGGTCGAACGCGAGAATTGCTTCCGCGATCGACGAGAACGCACGACCTTCACCGGCGACGCCCTCCTTGAGGGTGGTCAGGTGGTGCAGGCCGATGATCATGTCCTGCGTTGGCAGGGTGACCGGGCGTCCGTCAGACGGCTTGAGGATGTTGTTCGATGCCAGCATCAGAATGCGAGCTTCAGCCTGCGCCTCAACCGAGAGCGGCAGGTGAACAGCCATCTGGTCACCGTCGAAGTCAGCGTTGAATGCAGCACAGACGAGGGGGTGCAGCTGGATGGCCTTACCCTCAACGAGCTGAGGTTCGAACGCCTGGATTCCGAGGCGGTGGAGCGTAGGTGCTCGGTTCAACATGACCGGACGCTCGCGGATGATCTCTTCGAGAACGTCCCAAACCTCGGGACGGCTGCGCTCAACCATGCGCTTCGCTGCCTTGATGTTCTGAGCGTGGCTCAGGTCGATCAGGCGCTTGATAACGAACGGCTTGAACAGCTCGAGAGCCATCTGCTTCGGCAGACCACACTGGTGCAGCTTGAGCTGCGGTCCAACGATAATGACCGAACGACCGGAGTAGTCAACGCGCTTTCCGAGCAGGTTCTGACGGAAACGACCCTGCTTACCCTTGAGCATGTCGCTCAGGGACTTGAGGGCACGGTTTCCCGTTCCTGTGACCGGACGACCACGGCGACCGT
This sequence comes from Mycetocola zhadangensis, assembly GCF_003668565.1. Lineage (GTDB taxonomy): Bacteria > Actinomycetota > Actinomycetes > Actinomycetales > Microbacteriaceae > Mycetocola_A > Mycetocola_A zhadangensis. Next base: position 32,983 of record NZ_RCWJ01000001.1, on the reverse strand, counting down.
TGTCGAACAGTGCGTCAACAGCCTCCTGAAGCATGCGCTTCTCGTTGTTGACGATGATCTCGGGGGCACCGAGGTCAAGCAGTCGACGCAGACGGTTGTTGCGGTTGATCACACGACGGTAGAGGTCGTTGAGGTCGGAGGTCGCGAAGCGGCCACCGTCGAGCTGCACCATCGGGCGCAGTTCCGGCGGGATGACCGGGACAACCTCAAGCACCATCGCGGCCGGCGAGTTGCCGGTCGAGAGGAACGAGTTGACGACACGGAGGCGCTTGATGGCGCGGATCTTCTTCTGACCCTTGCCTTCGGCAATCTGCGTGTGCAGCAGCTCAGACTCAGCGGCCAGGTCGAAGCTCAACAGACGCTTCTGGATGGCCTCTGCGCCCATGAACGCCTCGAAGTACAGACCAAAGCGGTCCTGCAGTTCGTGGAAGACAGCATCCTCAGGCTTCAGGTCTCCGACCTTCAGGCTGCGGAAGTCGTCCCAGACACGCTCGAGGTGAGCGATCTGCTCGTCGTACGACTTGCGGGCCTGGCTCATCTCCTTCTCAGCTGCGTCCTTGGTGCGACGCTTCTGGTCAGCCTTGGCGCCTTCTGCCTCGAGGGCAGCCAGGTCGTCTTCGAGCTTCTTCAGACGGTCAGCAATACGGGTGTCGCGCTGGTCGCCAAGCGTCTTGATCTCGAGACGGATCTCGTTCTCAAGGCCGGGCATGTCTTCGTGACGAGCTTCCTCGTCGACGGAGATGACCATGTAAGCGGCGAAGTAGATGACCTTCTCGAGGTCCTTCGGTGCCATGTCGAGCAGGTAACCCAAGCGCGACGGAACGCCCTTGAAGTACCAGATGTGGGTGACGGGTGCAGCCAGCTCAATGTGACCCATGCGCTCACGGCGCACGGACGACTTGGTGACTTCGACTCCACAGCGCTCACAAACGATGCCCTTGAAGCGGACACGCTTGTACTTGCCACAGGAGCATTCCCAGTCACGGCTCGGGCCGAAGATCTGCTCGCCGAACAGACCATCCTTCTCGGGCTTCAGGGTGCGGTAGTTGATTGTTTCAGGCTTCTTGACCTCACCGTACGACCAACGACGAATGTCGTCAGCTGTAGCCAGGCCAATGCGAAGCGCATCAAAAGTTGTTACGTCGAGCAATTTCTCTCCTAAAGAAAGTTCTCTGAGGTCTTCAGTTGGCCAGGCTTAGATCTCGTCAATTGACGAGGACTCGAACCTGGAGGAAATGTTGATGCCGAGTTCTTCCGCAGCGCGGAAGGCGTCGTCGTCGGTGTCTTTCAGGCTGACGACAGTTCCGTCAGCTGACAGGACCTCAACGTTCAGGCAGAGAGACTGCATTTCCTTGATCAGAACCTTGAAGGACTCGGGGATGCCGGGCTCCTGGATGTTCTCACCCTTGACGATGGCCTCGTACACCTTGACGCGGCCAAGAATGTCATCGGACTTGATCGTCAGCAGCTCCTGGAGCGCGTAAGCGGCTCCATAAGCTTCGAGCGCCCACACTTCCATCTCACCGAAGCGCTGTCCACCGAACTGTGCCTTACCACCGAGCGGCTGCTGGGTGATCATCGAGTACGGTCCGGTCGAACGAGCGTGAATCTTGTCGTCGACGAGGTGGTGCAGCTTGAGGATGTACATGTAGCCAACCGAGATCGGCATCGGGAACGGCTCACCGGAGCGACCATCGAACAGGCGGGCCTTACCGCTTGATCCGATGAGGCGGTCGCCGTCACGGGTGACGTTCGTCGAGTCGAGAAGACCAGCGATCTCTTCCTCAGAAGCACCGTCGAACACGGGGGTCGCAACCTTGGTTCCTGGAGCAGCTTCGTGAGCCTGCGCCGGGAGGCTCTTTGCCCAGTCGGGTGTTCCTTCAACCTTCCAACCCTGCTGGGCAATCCAGCCGAGGTGAAGCTCGAGGACCTGGCCGAAGTTCATTCGACCCGGAATACCGAGCGGGTTGAGGATGATGTCGACCGGGGTTCCGTCTTCGAGGAACGGCATGTCTTCGACAGGCAGAATCTTCGAGATAACACCCTTGTTGCCGTGACGACCAGAGAGCTTGTCACCCTCGGTGATCTTGCGCTTCTGGGCGATGTAGACGACAACGCGACGGTTGACACCCGAGCCGAGCTCGTCGTCGCCATCTTCGGAGTTGAACTCCTTGACAGCGATGATCGTGCCGCGCTCACCGTGGGGAACCTTCAGCGAGGTGTCGCGAACTTCGCGGCTCTTCTCGTTGAAGATCGCACGGAGCAGGCGCTCTTCGGCTGAGAGCTCGGTCTCGCCCTTCGGCGTGACCTTTCCGACGAGGATGTCGCCGGGGCGAACCTCAGCACCGATACGGATGATACCGCGCTCGTCGAGGTCCTTGAGGAGCTCGGGGCTGACGTTCGGAAGGTCACGGGTGATCTCTTCCTTGCCCAGCTTCGTGTCGCGCGAGTCAACCTCGTACTCTTCGATGTGAATCGAGGAGAGGGTGTCGTCCTTCACCAGGTTCTGGCTCAGGATGATCGCGTCCTCGAAGTTGTGACCCTCCCATGACATGAATGCCACGAGGAGGTTCTTTCCGAGTGCGAGCTCGCCGTTCTCCGTTGCGGGACCGTCAGCGATGACCTCGCCGGCCTCAATGCGGTCGCCCGCTGAGACGATGACGCGGTTGTTGAAGCTGGTGCCCTGGTTCGAGCGGTCGAACTTGCGCAGGTAGTACTCCTGCGTTCCACCCTCGTCGAGCTGAATGGTGACGACCTCAGCGGAAACCTCGGCGACAACACCTGCCTTGTCAGCGGTGATCACGTCACCGGCGTCGATGGCTGCGTAGCCCTCCATACCGGTTCCGACGATCGGCGACTCCGAGCGAAGCAGCGGAACAGCCTGGCGCTGCATGTTGGCACCCATGAGTGCGCGGTTTGCATCGTCGTGCTCGAGGAACGGGATGAGGCTCGTCGCGACGGAAACCATCTGACGAGGCGAAACATCCATGTAGCCGATTTCCGAAGCGGGGAAGAGGTCAACCTCTCCGCCCTTGCGACGGGCGAGAACGCGGTCCTCGGTGAAGCGGCCATCGTCCTTCAGCGGAGCGTTGGCCTGGGCGACGATGTAGTCGTCCTCTTCCATTGCCGTGAGGTAGTCGATGTCCTTCGTGACCAGTCCGTCGACAACACGACGGTACGGGGTCTCGATGAAACCGAATGCGTTGATGCGTGCGAACGATGCCAGCGAACCGATCAGACCAATGTTCGGGCCTTCAGGCGTCTCAATCGGGCACATACGGCCGTAGTGGGACGGGTGAACGTCTCGAACCTCAACACCTGCACGCTCACGCGACAGACCACCAGGGCCAAGAGCCGAGAGACGGCGCTTGTGGGTGAGGCCCGCGAGCGGGTTGTTCTGGTCCATGAACTGCGAGAGCTGCGACGTTCCGAAGAACTCCTTGATCGCTGCGACGACGGGGCGCACGTTGATCAGGGTCTGCGGGGTGATCGCTTCGATGTCCTGCGTGGTCATGCGTTCGCGAACGACACGCTCCATGCGGGACAGACCGGTGCGAACCTGGTTCTGGATGAGCTCGCCGACGGCGCGGATACGACGGTTACCGAAGTTGTCGATGTCGTCGATGTCGAGGCGGATCTCCGCCTTCTTGCCGTCGCGGAGACCGGTGAAGGAGGTCTCACCCGAGTGCAGGCGAACCAAGTACTTGATCGTCTCGACGATGTCGTCGACGGTCAGGACGCTGTCGCTGAGCGGTGCTTCAAGACCGAGCTTCTTGTTGATCTTGTAACGGCCGACCTTCGCGAGGTCGTAGCGCTTCGAGTTGAAGTAGAAGTTGTCGAGGAGCGCGCGGGCTGCCTCAGCGGCGACCTGCTCGCCCGGACGGAGCTTGCGGTAGATGTCGCGAAGCGCATCTTCCTTCGTGAGGATGGTGTCCTTCTCGAGGGTCAGCTCGATCGACTCGAAGCCCTTGAACTGCTCGAGGATGTCTTCGCTGGTCAGGCCGAGGGCCTTGAGGAACACGGTGACCGACTGCTTGCGCTTGCGGTCGATGCGGACGCCGACCTGGTCGCGCTTGTCGATCTCGAACTCGAGCCATGCACCGCGGCTCGGGATGATGCGAGCGGAGAAGATGTCCTTGTCGGAGGTCTTTTCCTGGTTGCGGTCGAAGTACACACCCGGGCTACGAACGAGCTGGGACACAACGACACGCTCGGTGCCGTTGATGATGAATGTGCCCTTTTCGGTCATGAGCGGGAAGTCGCCCATGAACACGGTCTGAGTCTTGATCTCACCGGTGAGGTGGTTCATGAACTCGGCCTCGACGTAGAGCGGAGCAGCGTAGGTCTTGCCACGCTCCTTGCACTCATCGATCGAGTACTTCTCCGGCTCCAGGAACGGGCTGGTGAAGCTCAGCTGCATCGTCTCGCCGAGGTCCTCGATTGGAGAGATCTCCTCGAAGATCTCGTCAAGGCCGGAGTGAGTCGGCAGGTCCTGACGACCAGCGTTCGTGGCTTCTTCGACGCGTGCTTTCCACACGTCGTTGCCCACGAGCCAGTCAAAGCTCTCGGTCTGCAAAGCAAGCAGATCCGGAACCGTCAGGGTGTCGGTGATCTTCGCGAACGACAGACGCGATGCGTCGCGGCCGTTCTTGGGTGAGTTGGTGGATGCGTTGCGCGCAGCAGCCAAGGAAATAACCTCCGTGGGCCCTCGTACAGGCTCTAGTTACTGGTAGTAATGGAGAACTCGTCAAACGCCATCAAAAATGGTGCGTCTTTCTTGAGAAAGAAACACTGGGCCGACCGCAATATGAAGGCATGGGGAACGTCTGGGAGCGCAAAGGTCTACTATATGCCTTCCCCTACGCCATGTCCAGCGATCTGGGTTGACTGAGTTCGACCGCTGCGGTATAAAGCCGGGCAACCCGCAGCACCGCATTCTCACGGATCCCTAACATCCGCGGAATCCCGCGCGTCGAGCCAATTTCTCGGTCCTCCCCAGCGCTCAGAAGGCGTTCTCTGATTCACAGAATTCGTACAGCGGAACACGGCCAGAAGCACTGGCGCGACGCTGGAGGAATGACGAGGCGAAACCCGCTGCCGGCCGAACTGATCGGCCGAGCATTCACCAGCGCTGAAGCATCTGCTCTCGGTGTCAGCCCGGGCCGCCTTGCCGCGGCCGATCTTGAGAAGCCGTTTCGCGGCATCCGTATTCCTTCCGGTTCGGCGGTCCGCCCTCCGACGTCCGACGCAGAGTGGCTGGCTATCTTCACCGCACACCAGCGTCGAAACCGGCAGCTCTGTGCCGCATATTCACTGCGGATGCCACGTGGCGGCTTTTTCTGCGGCCCTACGGCTGCGCTTCTTCATGGCGTTCCACTGCCGTACCGGCTTTCGGCGGATCGGCGCCTGCACGTCGGTCTTCCGCCGGAGCGGCGAGCCGTGCAAACCGTCGGCGCGATCGGCCACAGTTTCAGCGTCGATCCGGCCGAGGTGGTGTCAAGCTCTGCGGGGCCGTTGACCGCTCCCGAGCGAACCTGGTGTGATCTCGCGCGGTGGCTGGAGCTGAAGGACCTCGTCGCGGCCGGCGACTACCTCATCCGCCGAAATCGCCCGCTCACGTCGATCGAACGCTTGACGCGGGCGGTCGAATCGTGCGCGGGGCAGCGCGGTGCCAAGAACCTGCGCGCGGCACTCGGGCTACTGAACGACCGCGCCGAGTCACCCAAGGAGTCGATACTGCGGGTGGAGCTTGTCCTGGCCGGGCTGCCGACCCCCGAGGTTAACGTCGATGTGTACGACAGTCGGGGTGTCTTCCTCGCTCGGGCTGACCTGATGTACCGCGCGCACCGCCTCATCATCGAGTACGAGGGCCTGCAACATTTGCTCGATGCCGACCAATGGGAACGGGATATTGAGCGCGTCCGCCTGCTGCAGCGGGCGGGGTGGACTGTGATTCGAGTGTCGAAGGCCGACCTCAAGGACCCGCGCGGTGTGATCGAACAGGTTCGGGAGCATCTGGCGCGCACGCCGGTGGCGTAGGGACTCCGCGCGGCGGTGGTTGCGGCCCGAGGCCCGCGCCTCGAACGCCCAAGCTCGGGCGGAGGGCGGCCGACCACGGCTAGGCCACCTCTCCCACGACCTGCTGACTTTGCGGGGTCCACCCGCCACGCACCCCACATACTCAGCACTTCGCGGCTCGGGCGGAGAGTGGCCAACCACGGCTAGCCCACATGCTTACGGCAGGCCACGTCTCCACGGGCAGGCCCACATATCCCACGACCTGCTGGCTTTGCGGGGTCCACCCGCCACGCACCCCACATACTCAGCACCTCGCGGCTCGGACGAAGGGCAGCCAACCACGGCTAGGCCACCTCTCCCACGACCTGCTGGCTTTGCAGGGTCCACCCGCCACGCACCCCACATACTCAGCACCTCGCGGCTCGGACGAAGGGCGGCCAACCACGGCTAGCCCACATGCTTACGGCAGGCCACGTCTCCCACGGGCAGGCCCACACCTCCCACGACCTGCTGGGTTTGCGGGGTCCACCCGCCACACACCCCACATACTCAGCACTTCGCGGCTCGGGCGGAGGGCGGCCAACCACGGCAGGCCACCTCTCCCACGACCTGCTGGCTTTGCGGGGTCCACCCGCCACGCACCCCACATACTCAGAACCTCGCGGCGCGAGCGAGGGGCCGCCGCACGAAGGCAACCGCGCGCCTCAGCCGAAAGTCAGCGCCCGTGCCGGAAGCGAACCTCCTGGCCCGGACGCAGCTGCGCGAACCGGTCGAGGGCGGCGGACGCCACGACGGCGATCACCGGATACCCACCGGTGGTGGGGTGGTCGGCGAGCAGCACGGTCGGCAGGCCCGACGGCGGAACCTGCAGAGCACCGGCGACCATCCCCTCGCTCGGGAGTTCACCCCGGCCGAGGGCCTCCGCGGACCGCTGGAGCGGGATGCCGTCGAGACGAGCTCCGACACGGTTGGAAGCTGGGCTCAGTTTCCAGGTCGTGGTGAACAGGGTCTCGAGCGAGGCTGAGGTGAACCAGTCCGCCCGCGGCCCCACATAAAGAGGAACGGTGACTGGCCCAAGGTCGGGCGGTCCCCACGGGGAGATGTCGACGGGGCGCATCGCCTCAGGGTGCGGGTGTCCAAGCGGCAGGGCATCTCCGTCTTTCAGCACGGCCGGGCCGGTGCCCGAGAGGAGGTCCGTCGAGCGCGAACCGAGCACCGGTGGCACCTCAATTCCCCCACCCACCGCCAGGTAATAACGGAGTCCCGCCTCGGCCATGCCGATCTCGAGGCTCGTGCCAGCTGCCAGTCGCACCGGCTGGTTGATGTCGATCGGTTGCCCGCCCGCGGTGGCTCGCCCCCAGGCCCCGGTCACGGCGATCCAGACGTCGGCGTCGAACACGCACGAGAACCCGCCGACCGTGATCTCCAGGCCGGCCGCGCCCTCAGCGTTTCCGATGAGTCGGTTGGCCAGCGCAAGCGCGCCCCGGTCGAGCGCACCTGAGCGGCTCACGCCGACGGCCGCGAAGCCGGGCCTGCCGAGGTCCTGAACGGTGGACAGCGGCCCAGCCGTGGTGACGCGCAGGCTCGTCATGTCGCCTCCCGAAACCGCACCACACGCCCCGGCACAAAGAGAGCTGGCTCGTCCGCGGCCGAGTCCCACAGCACGGCGTCGGTGCGCCCGATGATCTGCCAGCCACCCGGCGACGAGCGCGGGTACACCCCGGTGAACTCACCGGCGAGCGCGACCGAGCCGACCGGCACGCTCGTGCGCGGTGAGACACGACGCGGAACGGTCAGTCCTGCGTCGTCGGCCACGAGATACCCGAAGCCAGGTGCGAACCCGACAAACGCCACGCGCCACCTGGCCACGGTGTGCCGCTCGACGACCTCGCGTTCGGTGCACTCCAGAAACCGGGCCACGTCGGTGAGGTCCTCTCCCGAGTACTCCACGTCGACGAACACAACGTCTGCCGCATCCGCGGCCTGTGCGGGTCGGGACGGGACGTCCCGAGCCCAGGCGGTCACCCGGTCGACGGGCAGCACGGCAGGGTCGACGGTGATGAGGACGGTGCGTGCGGCCGGCACGATGTCGATCACGCCTGCCGGCGGGTTCACGGACAGCGCCGCAGCCACGGCGAGCACCTCGTCGAGCGACACACAATCGATGAGAACGCCGCGGTCCCCCACAGGGTTCACGACCCGGCTCATGCGAACGCTCCCACTTCAACACCTGCTGCGGCGAGCGCCAGGCGAACCGCCGTCGCCATCTCGACCGAGTCCGGAGTGTCGCCGTGCACACACAGCGAGTCCACCTCGACGTGCACCAGCCGCCCGTCGAGAGCCCGAACGGTGCCATCGGTCACCATGGCAACCGCGCGCTCGGCCACCTCCGACGCACCGTGCAGCACGGCACCCGGCAGTTTTCGGGGCACGAGCGTTCCATTGTGCTGGTAGGCCCGATCGACGAACGCCTCACGCACGAACGGAAGCGAGAACCGTGAAGCGGCACGCTCAGCCGCCGACCCGGCCAGACCCATCAGCGGCAAACCGGGTGAGAATTCTGCGATCGCGCGAGCGACAGCATCCGCTCGGCGATCATCGGAGACAATCTTGTTGTACAGCGCTCCGTGCGGTTTTACATAGCGGATGCGTGTGCCCGCGTTGCGAGCCGCCTCGGCGAGCGCCGTGAGCTGCTCGATCACCTCATCGGTGAGGACGGCTGGCAGGACCTCGAGGTCGGCTCGACCGAAATGCGCCCTGTCACGGTAGGAGACGTGGGCGCCGACGCTCACTCCGTTCTCAACGGCGAGCCTGCAGGACACGAGCATGGAGTCGGCGTCACCGGCGTGGAATCCGCAGGCGATGTTGGCGCTGGAAATGAGCCGAAACATGGCGGCGTCGTCGGCGGTCGGGGAACCATCCACCGTCTCGCCGAGGTCACTATTGAGGTCAACGCGCACGATCTCAGGCTAGCGCCGCGCACCCGAGTGCGTGAGGCCCTTCGCTGCTCGAGGGGAGGCTCAAAGGTAGGCTCGAACCATGGCATCACGCGAAACCGACAACCCCAGCATCAAACTGGCCCTGAGCGGTTTCCAGGCGGTCATCGAGGCCGACCGGTTCAACCCCGGCAGCTTCCAGCTCGTTGTCGACGGCACTCCGCAGTCGCACGTTCACCTTGAAGACCCGAGCCAGCTGTTCTTCGAGTACATCCAGCGGATCGGGCACGTCATCGACGAGTTCCGCGACCCGGGTAAGGCGATCACCGCCGTTCACCTCGGCGCCGGCGCGCTCACCCTCCCCCGTTACATCGAGGACACCAGGCCTGGCAGCCGCCAGCAGGTGATCGAGATCGAGCAGGACCTCGTCGACTTCGTGCGTGAGCACCTGCCCTGGCCCAAGCGCGCCGCCATTCGTGTTCGCTATGGCGACGCTCGTGAGGTGCTCGGCCGACTGCCAGGCGGGCTCGCCGGAACCGTCGACCTCGTTGTGGTCGACATCTTCTCCGGGGCCCGCACCCCCGCCCACGTGACCAGCCTCGAGTTCTATCGCGCGGCATCCGCTCTTCTTGCTCCAAACGGTGTGATCGTTGTCAACGTTGCAGACGGGCCTGGCCTCGCCTTTGCCCGCAACCAGGTGGCGACGCTCGGTGCGGCCGTCTCGACCGTCGCCGTGCTGGCGGAGACGCAGATACTCAAGGGGCGCCGGTTCGGCAACCTCGTGCTCGTTGGATCCAACGCCGAGCTGCCGATGGATTTCCTCCCGCGCCTGCTCGCCGGAGGGCCACACCCGGCGAAGGCCATCGCGGGCAGCGAACTCAAGCAGTTCGTCGCTGGCGCGCCGGTGATGACGGATGCCACGGCTATCCCGTCTCCTCCTCCGGCCAAAAGCATTTTTCAGGTGAAGTCCGGGAGCTGACATGACCAGCCACATTGCACGGCCAACCGTCGCGGCGCTCGCCGCTGTGCTGCTCCTGGCCGGCTGCACCAAGAGCGAGCCGCAAACGCAGGCACCGACGGGTTCACCGGCGACAACACCGGCACCCGCCATGCCGGCTGGAGCGGGTCCGGTCGCACCGACGGGCGAGACCGCTGTGCTCGCCACGGGCCTCGAGGCGCCGTGGTCGATCCTCCCTCTCGGCGACAGCACACTGATCAGCTATCGCGACACCGGCCAGATCATGGAACGCACGATCGCGGGCGACCTGCGCGAAGTCGCAGTGATCGCCGATGTCGACGCGGGAGGCGAGGGCGGTCTCCTCGGCCTGGCGTCACGCAAAACCGGTGAGACCAACTGGATTTACGCCTACCTGACCACAGACACAGATAACCGCATCATTCGGATGCCACTGGCTGGCGAGTTAGGCTCCCTCACTTTGGGAACAGCGGAGGTCGTGCTCTCAGGGCTGGCAAAGGCGAGCAACCACAACGGTGGCCGAATCGCGTTCGGACCCGACGGAATGCTCTACGTCACCGTCGGCGATGCCGGCGACCCGCGAAGCGCGCAGGATCCCCAATCTCTCAACGGGAAGATCCTCCGGATCACTCCGACCGGGGAAGTGCCGCAGGACAACCCGTTCGCGTCGCCGGTGTACTCACTCGGTCACCGCAATCCGCAGGGCATCGCATGGACTGAAGACGGTCGAATGTGGGCGAGCGAGTTCGGGCAGAACACCTGGGATGAACTCAACCTGATCGAACCGGGTGCGAACTACGGCTGGCCGATCGTCGAGGGACACGGCGGAAACGCGGACTACGTCGACCCTGTGCACCAGTGGTCGACGAGCGACGCCAGCCCGAGCGGCCTCACCGTCGTCGACAACACCCTGTTCATGGCAGCGCTCCGCGGCGAGAAGCTCTGGTCCATCCTCGACGGGGTGCACGTCCCAGAGGGAAGCCAGGGCCTCGAGGGCGTGATCACCGCCAACCCGTTCTTCGCGGGGGAGTTCGGTCGCATCCGCGACGTCGTTCCCGGGCCGGACGGGTCGCTCTGGATGATCACAAACAACACGGACGGCAGGGGAAATCCGACGCCGGATGACGACAGGCTGATCGAGGTCACCCTCTCCCCGCTCGTCGAGGGTTAAAGTCGACATTAGCCCCGGGGAAATCGGCGACACCGGGCAGCACCACCCTTGGAGTACATCCTGAGCATCATTCTTGGCTACGACGCCAAAACATTGCGCGAAAAAGTAGACCTCAAGGCTGTGGGCGAACGCCTCGAGGAACTCGGCGATATGCGCAGCCTCAACGCGCTCTGCGAGAAGGCCTGGTTGCTCAAGGTCGCGGGGCAACTCGACGACGCACTCGACGTCGCCAACCAGTGCGTTCGCCTTGCGCGATTCACCGGTGACCGCAAAGGACTCATGCAGCCACGGATGCTTCGGGCGCAGGTACTGCAGTTCCGTGGCGCTTACGACGAGGCCATTCACGAACTGTCCTCTCTTATTGACGAAGCTCACACGCACGAGTGGAAGCTGCACGAGGCTCTCGCCCTCCAGCACCGCGGCAAGGTGTATTTCGACCAGCGGGAGTTCAAATCAGCGCTCGCTGATTTTAGGGCCGCCGTGTCCCTTCGAACCGAGCTGGGCGCATCCGATGATCAAATCGAGTCGGCTCTGATTGCTGTAGCGGTGACAGAGTCATTTGTCGGTAACAGGGCCTGAACTGGGGAATCCCGCAATGTCAGAGCCAGCCGCTAACGTGATGGCATGTCAGATTTGGTGAAGGTTCGGCTCTGGGCCGATTCCTTGATTCGCTTGCATCTTGACCCGGCCGTGTGGACGTTCGGGTTCGACAATGCCAAACGCCGCGCTGGTCTGTGCAATTTCAACACCAAGCGCATCACGGTGTCACGTTACCTCGCCGCCCGGTATGACGACGATGAGGTTCATCAGATCCTGCTCCACGAGGTCGCGCACGCCCTGGCCGGCCCGAGAGCCGGGCACGGCCCGACGTGGCGGTCAACCGCTGAAGACCTGGGCTATGTCGGTTCCCGGCTGCACCACGGTGAAACGGCCGATGAGCTGGCGCCGTGGGTTGGCGCCTGCCCGAACGGGCATACCCTCTACCGCTACCGCAAGCCGCGTCACGTGACGAGTTGCGGTGTGTGCTCCCGCAGCTTCGATGAGCGGTTCCGCATCAACTGGCAGCACCGCGAAATCACGCCGTCCATGCGGCGACGGGCAGCGGCACCGGGGCTATGACAGACACACGCTGGGTCGCCCTGCTCCGCGGCGTCAATGTCGGCGGCGTGACCGTGAAATCCGCTCCGCTCGCCGAGGTGTTTCGCCAACTCGGGTTCGATGACGTTCGAACGGTCCTCGCGTCTGGCAATGTACTGTTCACCACGAACGACGTCGACCCGTCGACGCTGACGTCTCGCATCGAGAAGGCACTGACCGACGAGTTCGGATATGAAGCACGCGTCATTCTTGTGCGGCGGTCAGCCCTCGCCGACGTCGTCGCCGCTTATCCCTTCGACGAAGTGGACGAGAAGCAGCCGTACGTGGTCTTCGCCTCAGACCCGACCATCTTTGACGAGCTGGGCGCGACGGTCGAGGATTTGGACGAGTCGATTGAGCGGATCGCGGAAGGCGACGGTGTTCTCTATTGGGAGGTGCGTCGCGGCCAGTCGACGCAGAGCGCGTTCTCGAAACGCACCGCCCGACCCAAGGCGTCCGTCGTGACCACAACCAGAAACCTCAGAACCCTGCGCAAGCTGCTCTAGCCACCAGGCCGGGCGAGCGGGTCGGTCAGCGAGCAGCTCAATTACCCGCTGAGGTATCAGATTTGGTCGTCGGGCTAGCGCGCAAGTGGATGCGCTTGCCTTCCTTGCTGAAAATCGACAGCATCTCCACCGGTCCGGCGCCGGTCGCCGAGAGCCAGTGGGGAATACGCGTGTCGAACTCGGCAGCTTCCCCCGGCCCGAGGACAACCTCCTGCTCCCCGATTACCAGCCGCAGGTGCCCGGAAAGAATGTAGAGCCACTCGTGGCCATCGTGCACTTTCGGGTCAGGAACCGCGACAACTCCCACAGGATTCGCCGGGAACGTGACCTTATAGGTTTGAACGGGGCTTGATTCCGGGGAGAGCGTCTCGAATTGAACCTTGCCGACGTGCTTGGTCGTGCGCGTCACGCGCGGGTCCGGGGTTGCCCTCGGCACGATGTCGTCGAGCTCAAGTCTCAGCGCCCGGGCGATGGGAATGACGAGTTCGAGATTTGGGGCTCGTTTACCTGCCTCAAGGCGTGACAGCGTGCTGGATGAGATCCCCGTGGTCTCCGAAAGTTCAGCGAGAGTCATGCTGCGCTTCTCACGCCAGCTTTTCAGGCGCGGGCCGATCAAGGTCAAAGAGTCATCCTGCATGTCGCTCGCTTCTTGCTAATTCAGCATCATTAGTTGCTAATAAACTAGCACGAGTGCACGATTGCGTCATGACACGTCACGAAGACTCCTCAGCAACACCCGACTCGCTCCTCGATGCCTCGATTTCTCCCGAGCAGTGGGACGCCATCATCATCGGCGGCGGCGCTGCCGGGCTCAGCGCCGCGCTCATCCTGGCTCGCGCTCGTCGACGCGTGCTCGTGTTCGATGCGCAGGAGCCGCGCAACCGGTTCGCGGCACATATGCACGGCGTCCTAAGCCGTGACGGATACTCGCCGCTCGATCTCGTCGCGGATGGATATCGCGAAGTACGGGCAGTCGACGGCGTGATTGAGAACGCCCGTGTAATCGAAACTCACGCAACAGCCAATGGATTCGAGGTGGTGACCGATAAGGGCGCGCGTGCCACCGCGCGCCGCCTCATCGTTGCAACCGGAAACCGAGATCAACTGCCCGCCATCCCCGGCCTCGCCGAGCAGTGGGGCCGCGGTGTCGTGGCATGCCCTTACTGCGACGGGTATGAATCGAGCGGTCGCGCAATAGGAGTACTCGCGGGTTCCGTCATGGGTCTGCACAAGGCACACATGCTGACGCCCTATTCAACCGACATCACCGTATTCACCGCACTGGCCGGCGCGATCCCAGATGTCGACAGGCTCGTTCTGGAACAGCGCGGTATCCGACTCGAAGATCGCGCCGTTACGCGCGTCATCACCGAAGGTGGCGCGATCACCGGCCTCGGCCTCGATGACGGGACGGTCGCGCTGATCGATGTGGTGTTCGCGGAGGCGACTCCCATCGCGTTGGACGAACCGTTACGACAGCTCGGCGTCGAACGCACCGACACGCCCTTCGGCTCGTGGACCGCCGTGGACGCGGCGGGCAAAACAAGCGTTGAGGGGGTTTGGGCGGTCGGAAACACGAGCAATCCGAGCGCACTCGTTCCCATCGCGGCTGGGGCGGGCGCCACCGCGGCACTCGCCCTCAATGCAGAACTCGTGGCCGAGGAAGTCGCGACAGCGACTGAGCGAGTTCTCACCATGTTCAGCGGGAGCGCGAGTCACACCGCTCTCGCTCCCCTCTTGTCCACCAACCCGACGGGAAACTGATCGCCATGACGCATTCAACAAATGGACAGCTTGCTGACCCCGCCCAGTTTTGGGAGGCGCACTACCGTACTGGCCGGAGCGAAAACGGACAGGTGTGGAGCGGCCACGTCAACGCGACGGTCGCAAACGAGTTGCGCGGATTGGCTCCCGGCGCCGCGTTGGAACTCGGATGCGGGGAGGGAGCAGACGCGCTGTGGCTCGCTGCCCGCGGCTGGACCGTGACGGCAGTCGACATTTCGGCGACCGCACTCGCAGTCGGCGCCGCGAGGGCAGTCGAGGACGGACTCGCGGATCACATCTCCTGGCGTCAAGCCGACCTCGCGATGTGGGAGCCGTCCGGCGAGTTCGATCTCGTGACTGCCGCGTTCCTGCATTCCACCGTCCATCTCCCTCGCGAGGAGATTCTGAGGCGGGCAGCCTCGGCCGTCGCGCCGGGTGGTCGGCTCCTCGTTGTCGGACACGGAGCCTTCCCTCCCGGGTCTGGGCACACCGAACATGCCCATGATGCACCCGCGTTGCCGACGCCTGATGAGGTGCTCGCCAACCTCCACCTTCCCGACGGATGGGTTGTCGAGACTCAAGGGGTGGTCGACAGACCTGTTTCTTCGGCCGACGGGAAGACCGTGACACTCGTCGACACGGTCGTGCGAGTACGCCGCGAACCATAATCGGTGCGCTCGGGCCAACGAGCCGGCTGTCCGTTCGCCGCGTGCGCGTTGCTTGCTGCATCATCGTCCGCACCGTCGGACAAGGCCTAGCCTCTCGCACGAACACTGGCCATACTGGATGGACCGGGGCGTTCGAGGGCACACAGATGAGGCAATCCATGCAGTTCGCTCGCAGTCAGTGGCTGGACGTGATCACGGATGCGCTCAGCGGATTCGGCAGGCCGTTTCCCTGGGACCCGGTGTGTCGGCTGCTTGGGGGCCAACTCAACGCGCCGGTCACAGGCAGGTTCCACTGGGACACGCACGGCCACGGCATTGTGATGGCCTACCCGTTCCCGGATTGGTTTGACCTTCGCGACGTCGCCGGGCGCGCACCGGCCGCGCATCCGCTGGCGCGCTACTACTCGACACATGCCACAACGGCGCCTCTCAGTACGCTGCAGGTCCCTTTTTCCGCCGGGCCCGACGAGCGAGCCTACGAGGACGAGCTTCGCGCCTTCCAGATCGAGAACCACGTGTGGATCCCCGTCGACCGGGGCGACTCGGGTGTTCTCGTCGTTGGGGTATGCCGCCCGGCCGAGCCGTTCGACGAGCGATCATTGCAACTGGCGGTGCTGGCGCAGGGAGTCATCGTCGCGATGCACCGTCACTGGCAGGTGCTCGACGAGTGGGTGGCGGATCATCCGCTCCCTACCGGTGCATACCTGGCAGCCGAGGAAGCGCGGTTGACCTCACGGCAGGTTGTCGTTCTCAGCCTGGTCGCCCATGGCATGACCTCACGTGCCGTCGGTGATCGGCTGCACATCTCATCGCGAACCGTTGAACGCCACCTGGAGAACATCTACACCCGACTTGGGGTGGGTGACCGCGTCTCGGCCGTTCGCCTCGCCACCCTCGCGGGGGTTGTCGCCTCGTCGCCAGTCGAAACCTGACCCGTGCAACTGCTGGGCTCAGCCGTCGCCGGCAGATACGTAGAACTACGCATAGTGGCCCCGTATGACCCGGGCTACGTTCGAGGAAGGGGCCGGCGCTGTTTCGGAGGTCATCATGCCTGGTTTTGATTCGGTGATGCGTTGGGTGGGTGCGATCGGCATTACGCTCGCTCCGCTCTGCGTGTTCCTCATTCCGTTGCTCATGTACCCGCAGAACTTTGCGACTCCCGCGGACCAGTTCAGGGCGATCGCCGAAGGAAGCACCGGCGGATACGCGGGACAGGTGATGCAGATTACCGGCGCGGTGGCTCTGATGGCGGCTGCGCTTGGGATCGGCGGACTCACAATCGCGCGGCGTCGTGGGCGAACACTCGGCATCATCGGTTTGGTCACGGGAGCGGTCGCCGCGATTTCGATTCTGGTGGTGTTGGGATTCGAGACGGCTGTCGCCGTCACCCTGATCTCGTCCAGCATGGGTACCGACGCTGCGGTGGCATTGGCCGTTGAACTATACGGCTCGCCTGCGTTCACCATCCCACTCCTCGTTGGCCTCGGCGGCTTCATGGTGGCGTTATTGATTCTCGCGTTCGCCCTCTGGCGGAGCCGAGTGGTGCCGATCGTTGTTCCTCTGTTGTTCCTGCTGCCGCTTCTGGTGACCTTCATACCGCTGCCGGCAACCGCGTCGGCTCTGGTTCCGAACCTTCTCATGCTCGTGCCGTGCCTATGGATTTCCGTGCAGCTGGTCCGCGGCCGGCTCCGCTCAGCTGCATCGCCGGCCGCCGTGCCGGTCGCTGGCGCCAGGGATCCAGTGGAGTCCTGATCGGCCGCCGGGTCAGGCCAAAATGGCCCACGCGTGCGGCGGCACCGAACAGCCGTTGTCACCTCGGTCGGCCGATCCGGCGACGAGCGCCAGACCGGGAGTGTTCGATCCGGAAACCACGACTGCATCGTCGCCCAGGTTGAGAGCGACCACAAGCCGCTCCGACCCCGCCCGGACCTCGTACACGTAGGAGGTGTTGGTGAGTTCGAGGGGCGTGCTAGTGGCCCGGTGCACCCAGGAGTAGCGGCGTCGAACGCTCATCAGCTCCTGGTGGAGGGCGTGAACCCTCTCACCATCGGAAGGAAGACCTGCGGGAGAGTCGGGATAGGCGGGGCGGATCGCGTCGTCGCCGCCGAACCGCTCTTCCTTGACCGCTTCGAACCCGCGCTCGTCCCCGTAGTACACCGCTGGCGTCCCGCCCAGTGTGAACAGCAGCACCAGTGCGTGCTCCCGGTGCCGCGCGTCCGGGATCTGGGTCGCGATGCGTGTCACATCGTGGTTGCCCAGGAAGGTGTACGGCGCGAACGACTCGAGGAACCCGTTGTGCCGCTTCAGCGCCCAGTCAAGTTCGAAGAAATTCGAGTCGGCGATGCTGTGCCAGATCGCTTGCCACAACTCATACTGGGTGACACTGTCGAGCCCGCCGTCACGCACGAACCCGGCATAATCGCCATGCAACACCTCGCCGAGGAGATAGACCTCCGGGTGCCGTTCCCGCACTCGCGGAAGGACCCCGGCCCAGAAACTCGTCGGCACCGAGTATGCAGCGTCCAATCGCCACCCATCGATACCGCGGTCAAGCCAAAAATCCAGAACTGAACGGACGTACTCGGCGACCTCAGGGTTGCTGTGGTTGAGAGCCACGAGCGCACCGTGCCCTTCGAACACCTCGAGGTCACCATTCCCTGAGTATCGGAACAGCGCGTTCTCCGGTGCGTCAGGGTTCGACAACGCTGTCTGAAGAGGCGCGAACTCACGCCCGACGTGGTTGAAGACGCCGTCGAGAATAACGCGGATACCGCGAGAGTGAGCTGCGGCGATCAGGTGATCGAGATCGGCGTTTGTACCCAACCGTGGGTCAATCTCGAAGTAGTCGATCGTGTCGTATCCGTGAGTGCTCGATCGGAACACGGGACCAAGGGCCAGGCCGTTCGCTCCGAGGGCGATCAGGTAATCGAGCCAGGGCTCGAGCTTTTCCAGTCGGTGAACCTCCGTGCGGTCGTGGCCGGTCGTGTCAGCTCCGAGGAACCCCAGTGGGTACACGTGCCACCAGATGACGTGTTCCGTCCAGTCAGGCATCGCGCGCTATCCGTCCACCGTGAGAAAGTACATGGCATCCCAACGTACCTTCCGACGCCTGCGGAGATGCCGCCGCTCGCACCGGAATTCGCGCTACGGGTAACTCACTACCATGGTTACATGCACCTCACAGCGCAGGATTCGCCTGCAACCGGCACGCCCTCCAACCCGCACAGCACGACTCGCGAGATCCGAGGACCCGGCACCGGGGCGCAGAGTTCGACCGGCCAGTGGCTGGTGACCGATGGGACGCGCTGGTGGTTCGACACCAGTTCGCTCGCCCTCGATTTCGCGTACACCGGCCCGGTGAGCAGCGACGTGTCGAGTGAGGATTCCGAGAGCGAAACGTTCACAGGCCCAGCCGACCTCACTGCCTGGCTCTCGAACCGTCTGCCGAGCGTCGCCGCAACAGGCCGCGACCTGCAGGACGCGCTCATGCTTCGGGGTTCAATCGCGCGGCTCGCGCTCGCGGCGAGCGCCGCCCGAGAGCCAGACGCCCACGACATCGACCTGCTCAACCTCTATGCGGCAACTCCCGATATCCCGCCGCGGCTCTCAGGTGGCACCGTCCAGGCCGGCCGCACCGCACCGCGCACGGCGCAGGCACTATCGACGGTGGCACGCGACGCCGTCTCGCTGCTCTCCGGTGAGACGCTCGGTCGGATCCGTGAGTGCGACGCCGACGACTGCTCGCTCATCTATCTCGATACCTCGCGGGCGGGCAACCGTCGCTGGTGCTCGATGCAGCGGTGCGGCAACCGGCACAAGGTTCGTGCGCATCGCGCACGCGAAGCGGCTACTCGCTAAACGTCACTGAACGGTCGAACGCAATGTAGCCGGAGAAGTCCAGACCAGCCCTGTCCACAGCGCTCGGGTGGATCTCCGGATAGCTCCAGGCCAGGTCCTTCTTCTCTACACCGTTCACTGTGACGTTCCAGTACTGGCAGGCTCCCTTCCACGCGCAGGTATAGGGAGTCGGGCTCGTCGAAAGAAGATCGTCAGCGACGCTCGACGGCGGGAAGTACCAGTTGCCCTCGATTTTCACGAGGTCATCGGTCGGGGCTTCGGCGATTACGGTGTCCTGATAGGTAGCCTTCATGCGCACGACCCTATCTTCGACTCCCGGGGAACCGGCCGTTGATGCACGAGTTCGCAGGGAGCTTCCAGATTTCAAGCGGAGGTACGCAGAACCGATACCTCGGTCGACGAATCAATTTTCGCCGCAGAGGTAACCCGCTCGCGCTGGTCGGCGGCGATGAGCTCCTGCCCGGCGACCGACGCGGTGAACAGGTGGCCGACAGCGTTTCTCAGACCCTCGAATGCCGCGCAGGCGACGGCCGCTTCGGGGGAGGTGAAGTCGATGCCGAGGGCGACAAGCGCGTCGATGACCGCACCGGACGCGAGGAGATCGTTGCTCGCGAACCCGCCGACGGTTGCGGCGGCCACAACGGCGACCGACACCCGGCGCCCTCGCTGCACCTGCGTGTCGAGCACCCACTGGGCCACAGCGGTCCGGTTCGTCAGGTCGGCCACAACCACACTCGTCGACGGGTCGAGCGTCTGGAGCACTGCACTCGTGTCGCTCAGCGCAAGCGAGTCCACCCAGATGACGATGTCTGCCGCACCGATCCGAGTCAGTCCGTCGACACCGACGTCAAACCGCACCTGGTATTTCGATTGGGCGGTCGGCGCGTTCTGAGCGAGAAGTTCGGGCATGATATCAAGGCTAGCCGTGGCATCCGTTCGAAAAAGTGGATGTTACGTCGTCTAACGTCGCGGTTCGGGAAATCTGCGGTCGTCAGCTGACGGGCGCTGCATGGCCTGCCGGATCACATCGAAGTCGTGCCTCGAAATTTCGATCAGCCCGCGCCGCAGCTGGTAACCCCACTGCGGCGAATCGCGAGTGAAGTCGAGCATGCCGAGCATCGACCGGATTCGAGCTGGCTCGGCGTCGCGCTCGTATTCGACACGGCGGCGCCACGGCCGACGGTCGAGCGACAGCGCCTGGTACGGCGCGCCGGCCGCTATCCGGCCGATCGCAGTGAACTCGCGAATGGTCTCGCCGTCGGGATACTCGGCTTTCGGGGAGTAGTAGACGAGCCCGTCTGCCTCACCCATCACGTCGAGCCCGCCGCGCTGCCCATGGTTGACCTGGGCAATGCCGAGGTCAACGGCGTTGTGCACGTGGTCGCGCGATGCCACCGCCAGCCAGTACCGAATCGCCATGTTCCCTGTTTAGCGCATCCCACCGACCCGCTACGCGCGCCTCTCAGCTCGGCGGCGGCGAAACAGGTACAGACTGGGCGTATGCGAGTTCAACTCAAGCTCATCCTCGACTGCGAACCCGACGACGCCTGGCGGGCGCTTCGCTCCCCCACCGTGCTGCAGGAGCTCTACGGGCCCCTGCTGACCCTCGCACCCGATTCACCAATGCCGACCTTGTGGGAGCCGGGTGCAATGCACGTCACCATGAAGGGCGCAGGTGTCGTTTCGGTCGGGCGTCAGCTGATCGACCTCGATTTTGACCTGAAGCGGATGCCAGGGGTACGGATTCTTGTCGACAACGGTCGACCGCTGAGCGGCCCGCTCGCCCTCCTCGACGGTTGGCACCACCGCATGGCCGTCGCTCCAGCGCCAGGCAACCCGGGCAAGACGTTGTACAGGGACAGGCTCGACATCACCGGCCCTGCGGCGGTCGCGCTGTGGATGCCACTCTGGACGATGTGGCAGTGGCGGGGACTCCGGTTGACGCAGATGGCGCCGCATTGGGCATTCGAACCTGTGCAACCCGAACCGGTGCAGCCTCAACCTGCCGCAGAAGCGAATAACCCCGAAAACTAGGCGCTCACGGCGTCCTGCCAGTCGCCACCCCGTGGCATCCGCTAGACTGGAAAAACTTGCGGGCCCATTTACGTGCCCCTTGCGTCGTAGAACGCTTCCTCTCTCCCCGAAAAACTCACCGAGTTTCGGGTCGATGACTCTTCATACGGCGAACGGATGTGGCCTTCGCCACCTTCGCCACTTACTCCCCGCTCCAGTGATTTCGCCTGTCGAGATCCGTACGGGAGATTGATGCTGTGAAAGGCACCACCTTGTCAGAAACTGTCCCAGACACCACTTTCGCTCAACTCGGCGTTCCCGCGCCCCTCGTCTCGGCTCTCGCCGCTGACGGCAAGACCCTCGCCTTCCCGATTCAGGTCGACACGCTCCCTGACACCCTCGGCGGACGCGACGTTCTCGGCCGCGGAAAGACCGGCTCTGGCAAGACGCTCGCGTTCAGCATTCCCATGGTCGCTCGCCTCGGTGGCAAGCTCGCCGGTGGAAAGCGCCGCCCCGGCCGCCCGCTCGGACTGGTGCTCGCACCGACCCGCGAGCTCGCCACGCAGATCTCCGCGGTGCTCAACCCGCTCGCAGCGGCATACGGACTCAACACCACCACGATCTTCGGTGGCGTCAACCAGACCCGCCAGGTCACCGCGCTCAAGGCCGGCGTCGACATCGTCGTTGCCTGCCCCGGCCGCCTCGAGGACCTCATGAAGCAGGGCTTCGTCAACCTCGACGCCGTCGAGATCACCGTGCTCGACGAGGCCGACCACATGGCCGACCTCGGCTTCCTGCCTGTCGTCACCCGCATCCTCGACAAGACGCCGTCCAACGGACAGCGTCTGCTGTTCTCGGCGACGCTCGACAACGGAGTGGACAAGCTCGTCCGCCGTTTCCTGCACAACGAGGTTCTGCACTCGGTTGACGAGGCCACCAGCCACGTCTCCGCGATGACCCACCACGTGTTCGAGGTGAACGGCCCCGACGCGAAGAAGGAGCTCATCGAGACCCTCGCATCTGGGACCGGTCGCCGCATCCTCTTCATGCGCACCAAGCACCACGCGAAGAAGCTCGCCAAGCAGCTCACCGACTCGGGCATCCCGTCCGTCGACCTGCACGGTAACCTCTCGCAGCCGCAGCGTGACCGCAACCTCGCCGCGTTCAGCGACGGAACCGCCCGCGTTCTCGTGGCAACGGATGTCGCGGCTCGCGGCGTGCACGTTGACGACGTTGAACTCGTCATCCACGTTGACCCGCCGATGGAGCACAAGGCATACCTGCACCGCTCGGGCCGTACCGCCCGCGCTGGCAGCGCCGGAGACGTCGTCACCATCTGCCTCCCGACCCAGAAGAAGGACCTCGCTGTCCTTCTCCGTAAGGCCGACATCAAGGTGACACCTGTCGCAGTCACAGCGAAGAGCACCGAAGTTTCCGCTCTCGTCGGTGAGGTCGCCGCATACGTCAAGCCGGTTCCTCGTATCGTTCAGGCGCAGGGTGGTGGACGCTCACAGGGCGCGAACGCACAGCGCAAGCGCGTCGCTCGCGACGGCCAGGCTGGTGGACGTTCACGTTCGGGTTCGAGCTCGCGCGACTACTCGACGTCGTCGGCCGGCACCTCGGGCCGTCGCCATGAGGGCGCCGCATCGGCTCGCCCCGCTCAGTCCCGGCCTGATCGCGCGGCTCGCCCTGCCGCATCGGGCGGACAGCGCACGAACCGCCGCGTTTCCAGCGGCAGCTAAGCACCAGCACGTCTAAGAACACCGGTTCGGCCGGCTCCCCAGCTCCTGGGTGAGTCGACCGGCCGGTGTTTTTTGTGGCCGCACGGGAGCTGCGCGGAAGCATGTCAAATCGGTTTCGAGGATTTCTCATGACGAACCGCACGCGGTATGGTCGCGGTATGAGCACCGATGCTACCGTCACCCCTACCCGCGACGTCATTATCCGCCCCGTCCGCGATGTTGACGCGGAGTCACTCGGCCGGGTTCACGCCCAGTGCTGGCATGAGGCCTACGACGAACTCATCTCGAAGGCCGCACTCGAGCACCTTTCGCCCAGGCGCATGGCTGAACTCTGGACGCATTGGATGAATCAGGGTCCCGAGTACCTGCAGTTCGCCGCCGTCATGGACGGCGAGATCATCGGCTTCGTTGGCTCAGGACCTGCCCGCGACGACGACGCCCCTCGCGACCGCGAGCTTTACTTCATGAACATGCTCGCCGAGTACCGCAGCACAGGTACCGGCCAGAAACTGTTCGACGCAGCCATCGGCGACGCCCCCGCATACCTCTGGGTGTCATCCGCGAACGCACGCGCCCGGCACTTCTACGAGAAGAACGGGTTCGTGGCAGACGGCGCCGAACACACCGAGCCGTTCCTCGGTGAAGAGATCCACGAAGTGCGGTACGTCCGCTAGCCAAAGCACCGCATCACGCCACGCACAACGGCTGAGGTCCTCGCGAACCTCAGCCGTTGTGTCGTGAAAAAAGCGCGGGTGCTACCTGAGTCGGCCAACAGAAGCGAGCGCGAGCCGAAGCAGAGTCCCGCGTCCGCCCTCCATCTCGTCGCTGACAGCATCCGTCTGGGCTTCATCCGGAGTCATCCAGGTGATCTCCAACGCGTCCTGGCGCGGGTCACACGTACCGGTCACCGGAACGACGAACGCGAGGGCGACGGCGTGCTGCCTGTCGTCGGTGTACGGCGAAATCCCAGGCATCGGGAAGTACTCGGCAACGTGGAACGGGGTCGGCGACGCAGGAAGCAGCGGGAACGCCATCGGCCCGAGGTCCTTCTCGAGGTGACGGAACAGCGCGTCGCGCAGTGTCTCGCCGTAGAGCACCCGGCCCGAGACCAGGGTTCGTGTCATCTGCCCGGTCGGCGTCGCACGCAGCAGCACGCCAACCTCGGTGACAATGCCGAGTCCGTCCACACGAACCGGCACGGCCTCAACGTAAAGCAGCGGCAGGCGTCGTCGCACCTCGGCCAGTTCAATGTCGCTGAGCCAGCCCGGTGTCGGGTTCGACGACGGTTCCTGCGGCTGGTCTGGGTCGGGAGTGCGAACGCTCATGGTCCATTCTTACCAGCGTTCCCCTCTGTAGGCTTGACCGAAGGCCCCAATGAAAGAGAACAGCCGCATGACAAAGCCCACGATTGACCGCGACGCTGTTCTGTGGTCGGCCGCAGAAGAAGACCAGGACGACCGCTCGCTGCTTCTCGTGCTGCACGGCTACGGCTCGAATGAGGCCGACCTGTTCAGCCTCGCGCCGTACCTGCCGCTTGAGCCGGTGATCGCCTCGCTTCGGGCGCCGCTGGATGCACCGTGGCCGGTCGAGGGATACTCCTGGTATCCGATCGACGCGCCGGGCAAACCCGATGAAGCTGGCGTCGACGGCGCAACGCAGGCCATTCTCGACTGGCTCGACACGCTGCCCAACCAGCCGACGACGATCGGTGTCCTTGGTTTCTCGCAGGGCGGGGCCATGGCCATGCAGTTGTTGCGGCACGCGCCCGAACGGTTCGCGTACGCCGTCAACCTCTCCGGTTACGTCTCCCCCGGCGTTGTCAACGGCGATGCCGTCCTGGCCGAGCGCCGTCCCCCTGTGTTCTGGGGACGCGGAACCCACGACCAGGTGATCCCGGCGTCCGCCGTCGCCCGCACCGTGGCCTGGCTGCCCGAGCACACCAAGCTCGCCGGCCGCATCTACGAGGGTCTCGACCACTCGATCTCCCAGCAGGAGCTCGCAGACATCCGTGCATTCATCGAACGCCAGTTGTAAACCCCTCGGGCATTTAACCCCGAAAAACGGATGCTGTCAGTGGCGTCATGCAGGATGGAACCGTGCGTGACGTACTCGATAGATTCTCGCCAGCCACCCGTGAGTGGTTCAGCGGGGCATTCCCCGAACCCACTGCGGCCCAGGTCGGTGCCTGGGACGCCATCTCCCGGGGCTCGCATGCCCTCGTCGTAGCTCCAACCGGGTCAGGCAAGACGCTCTCCGCGTTCCTCTGGTCGCTCGACCGCCTGATGTCTGAGCCACGCACCGAAGACACCGGCACCCGGGTGCTGTACATTTCCCCGCTCAAGGCGCTCGGTGTCGACGTGGAGCGCAACCTGCGCGCTCCGCTCACCGGCATCACCCAGACCGCTCTTCGGCTCGGCGCCGAGCCGCCGCACATCTCGGTTGGGGTGCGCTCGGGAGACACCCCAGCGGCCGACCGCCGTTCCCTGGCGAAGAACCCGCCGGACATCCTCATCACCACACCCGAGTCGCTCTTTCTCATGCTCACGTCCGCCGCTCGTGAAACCCTCCGCTCGGTCGAGACGGTGATCATCGACGAGGTACACGCCGTCGCTGCGACCAAGCGCGGCGCCCACCTCGCGCTGTCCCTTGAGCGACTCGATGCTCTCCTGGCGAAACCGGCCCAGCGCATCGGACTCTCCGCGACCGTTCGTCCGCGCGAAGAAGTGGCACGGTTCCTCGGCGGGTCGTCCCCCGTTGAGATCGTCGCTCCTCCCTCTTCAAAAAAGTTCGACCTCAGTGTGATTGTGCCCGTCGACGACATGACCGACCTGGCCTCAGGCGCGCCAGCCATCCCCGAGGGGTCAACCTCGGGCGCGCTCGACGGCGAACGCACTGGCTCGATTTGGCCGCACGTCGAAGAAGCCATCGTCGACCGCATTCTCGACCACCGATCGACCATCGTTTTCGCCAACTCGCGCCGTCTAGCCGAACGCCTTACCGCACGATTCAACGAGATCTACGAAGAACGGCTCGAGGCAGAAGCGCTGGTGGTTGAGCCGGAGCTTGCCAGCACAGCGGTCGGCACTGCCGCGGCCCAGTCTCGTCCACCGGCGGCGCTGATGGGCGGAAGCGGCCAAACCCAGCCAACCTCCGACGACGGGCCCCAGCTCGCTCGCGCACACCACGGCTCCGTGTCGAAAGAACAGCGCGCGTTCATCGAAGACGACCTCAAATCCGGGCGGCTCCGCTGCGTTGTGGCAACGTCGAGTCTCGAGCTCGGTATCGACATGGGTGAAGTCGACCTGGTCGTCCAGGTCGAATCTCCACCGTCCGTCGCAAGCGGGCTGCAGCGCGTTGGCCGCGCCGGCCACCAGGTCGGCGAAACGTCCCGCGGCGTGCTGTTTCCGAAGCACAGGTCCGATCTGGTCAACTCCGCCGTCGCGGCGGAACGGATGGTGGCCGGCCAGATCGAATCGCTTGCCGTTCCAACCAACCCGCTCGACATCCTCGCCCAGCAAACCGTCGCGGCCACAGCGCTCGAACCGATCGGCGTCGAGGAGTGGTTCGAGCAGGTCAAGCGCAGCGCCCCGTTCGCACGGCTCCCCCGCTCAGCGTACGAAGCCACCCTCGACCTGCTCGCCGGCCGGTACCCGAGTGACGAGTTCGCCGAGCTGCGCCCCCGCATCGTCTGGGATCGCGACGCCGGCACCCTCACCGGTCGCCCCGGCGCACAGCGACTCGCCGTCACGAGCGGTGGCACCATCCCCGACC
This sequence comes from Mycetocola zhadangensis, assembly GCF_003668565.1. Taxonomy (GTDB): domain Bacteria; phylum Actinomycetota; class Actinomycetes; order Actinomycetales; family Microbacteriaceae; genus Mycetocola_A; species Mycetocola_A zhadangensis. The sequence continues at coordinate 6,423 of NZ_RCWJ01000001.1, read as the reverse complement.
GTGGGCTGTTCGCCGTGTACATGGTGTCAGGCGACGCGACCCCAGGTTCACGCGTCGGCGAGCTCGACGAAGAGATGGTGTACGAGTCCCGTGTCGGCGACGTCTTCGCGCTCGGAGCCACCAGCTGGAAGATCCAGGAGATCACGCACGACCGCGTCCTCGTCACTCCCGCCTTCGGCCAGCCCGGACGTTTGCCGTTCTGGAAGGGCGACAGTCTCGGCCGTCCCGCCGAACTCGGTGAGGCCGTCGGAGCGTTCAGGCGAGAGATCGATAGTGGAAACGAAGCGGATGCCACGGAGCGGCTTCGCGGGGCAGGTCTCGATTCGCGCGCTGCAACAAACCTCGTTGCTTACCTGACCGAGCAGCGCATAGCCACGGGGCACATCCCGTCCGACAAAACACTCGTGGTCGAACGTACCCGCGATGAGCTCGGTGACTGGCGGGTCATCCTGCACTCCCCGTATGGCATGCAGGTACACGCCCCATGGGCTCTGGCGGTGAGCGCCCGGGTTCAGGAACGCTTCGGCATCGACGGCGCCTCTGTCGCGAGTGACGACGGCATCATCGTCCGGATTCCTGACACCGAGACCGAACCACCCGGCGCCGAGCTGTTCGTCTTCGACGCACCCGAACTCGAAGCCCTCGTCACCGAGCAGGTCGGTGGCTCTGCCCTGTTCGCTTCACGCTTCCGCGAGTGTGCCGCACGCGCGCTGCTCCTCCCCAACTATTCGCCTGGCAAACGCGCTCCGCTGTGGCAGCAGCGCCAGCGATCAGCACAGTTGCTCGACGTGGCACGCAAGTACCCGTCCTTCCCGATCATCCTCGAGACCGTTCGCGAGTGCCTGCAGGACGCATACGACCTTCCCGCTCTGCTGGGCATCACCAAAAAGCTCGCCAGCCGCGCCATCCGCATCGTGGAGACCACAACCGACCTGCCGTCCCCGTTCGCCAAGTCGCTGCTCTTTGGTTACGTCGGTGCGTTCATGTACGAGGGCGACAGTCCTATCGCTGAACGCAAGGCAGCAGCGCTGACGTTGGACAGCGGTCTGCTGGCCGAACTCCTCGGCCAGGTCGAACTGCGCGAGCTCCTCGACCCGGGCGTCATCAGCCGAACCGAGTCCGAGCTTCAGCGGCTCGCTGCCTCACGCCGCGCCAAGGGGCTTGAGGGCGTTGCCGACCTGTTGCGCATGCTCGGCCCGCTCACCGTCGAGGAGGTCGCCGAACGGCTCGAGTTTGCCCCGCCGACTACAACCACAGCGGACCAAGGGGGCGAGCCCACCGAGGCGCCCGTTGAAACGACAACCCCACGACCCGCACCAACCACCGACGAACTCGCCGTGGCCGCCCAGCACCTCGCCGGCCTCGGCCAGGCTAAACGCGCCATCGCCGTGTCGTTCGCTGGGACCAACTGGTGGGCCGCCATCGAAGACTCCGCACGACTGCGTGACGCCCTCGGCGTTCCCCTGCCCATTGGTGTTCCGCTTGCGTTCATCGAGCCGGTCACCGATCCCGTCGGCGACCTCGTCGCCCGATACGCTCGAACCCACGGCCCGTTCACGACTCAGCAGGTGGCCGACAGGTTCGGGCTGGGCAGCGCCGTCGCCGCTCACACGCTCGTCCGACTGGCCGACGCTCGCCGGGTCGTGCGTGGTGAGTTCCTGGCGACGGGTCGCGAGACCATCGGTGACAACACCGAGTGGTGCGACAGTGAAATTCTTCGCCGCCTGCGGGTGCGATCGCTCGCTGCCCTTCGACACGAGGTTGAGCCTGTCGAGCAAGCCGCCTTCGCGAGGTTCCTCCCGGTGTGGCAACACATCGGAGGCCGCCTGCGCGGTGTCGACGGCGTTGCAACCGTCATCGACCAACTCGCCGGAGTTGCCCTCCCCGCCTCCGCATGGGAATCCCTCGTTCTGCCCCAGCGCGTGACCGACTACTCCCCGGCGATGCTCGATGAGCTGACCGCGACAGGCGAGGTTGTCTGGGCTGGCGCTGGCTCACTGCCAGGCAACGATGGCTGGGTCACACTTCACCTCGCCGAGGCGGCACCACTGACCCTCCCGGTTCCCGCAGACGCCGAGCCAGACGAACTGCAACGCGAGGTGCTCCTCGCGCTCGGCGGCGGAGGTGCGTTCTTCTTCCCGCAGTTGGCTGAAGCGACCGGAGCCCAAAACGACGCGTCCCTCGTCACAGCGCTGTGGGACCTCGTCTGGGCCGGCCTCATCACCAACGACACCTTCGCCCCGCTCCGCACACTTACCGGCCACGGGAAAGGCGCTCACCGCACGACCCGGGCCGTGCCGCGATCCCGGATGTACCGTGGGCGCCCGATTCGGCCAGCCACGATGGCCACGCGGGTGGGCGCACCCATCCTCGGCGGCCGGTGGTCGATCCTGCCCCTCGCCGAACAGGACGCAACCATCCGCGGCGCAGCAACGGCCGAGATCCTGCTCGAGCGGTACGGCGTCGTCACCCGCGGCTCCGTGATGACCGAGGGGGTACCTGGCGGATTCGCGTTGACCTATCGCGTCCTCAGCGGTTTCGAGGACTCAGGCCGGGCCCGTCGCGGCTACTTCATTGACGGCCTCGGTGCCGCTCAGTTCTCTCTGGCCGGCACCGTCGACCGCCTCCGCGGATTCACTCGCGCCGATGACGATGAGCCGAAGGGCCCGGTCGATGTCGTCACGCTAGCCGCAAGCGATCCCGCGAACCCCTATGGCGCAGCACTGCCGTGGCCAGTACTCGAGACAGAAGGAACCAAGCACCGTCCCGGCCGCAAGGCCGGTGGGCTGGTCACGTTGGTGGACGGTGAACTCGTGCTCTACTTCGAACGCGGCGGGAAAACGCTCCTCGCGTTCACCGACGACGAAGCGAAGCTCTCCGCGGCCGCCACATCGGTCGGCACACTCGTCAAGCGTGGGGCCATCGACAAACTCGCGGTCGAGAAGGTCAATGGCGAGTTCCTCCTTGGAACGCCGGTTGCCGCTGCACTCCGAGAGGCGGGCTTCAGCGAAACACCGCGCGGCCTGAGGATGCGGCATGCCTGAGGGCGACACCGTCTACCGGGCGGCCGCTCACCTCAATCAGGCTCTTGAAGGTGCGACCCTCACCGGCTGGGACCTCCGGGTGCCCGCGTTCGCAACGTCCGATCTCACCGGCGAACGCATCGACAACGTCGTTAGCCGCGGCAAGCACCTGCTCCACCGGGTCGGCGACTTCACGTTGCACAGCCACCTCAAGATGGAAGGGTCGTGGCATCTATACCGCCCTGGCTCGCCCTGGAAACGTCCCGCGTTCCAGGCGCGTGCCGTGCTCACGACGGCCGACTGGGTGAGCGTCGGATTCGAGCTCGGTGTGCTCGAACTGATTCCGCGATCGGATGAGGAGTCGGTCGTCGGACACCTCGGTCCCGATCTCCTCGGGCCCGACTGGAATGTCGCGGAGGCGATTTCCCGGCTGAGTGAAGCCGGGTCGGTTCCCGCGGCCGTCGCGCTGCTCGACCAGCGCAATCTCGCCGGCCTTGGCAACGTGTACGCGAACGAGTTGTGTTTCCTGCGCGGCATACTGCCGACCCGGCCCATCGGCGAAACGGACATCCCGGCGATGGTCGCCCTCTCCTACAAGCTCATCGTCGCGAACCGCGACCGTACCGAACGCACAACAACGGGCGACACTCGTGCCGGCCGTCAGGTGTGGGTATACGGCCGCGGCGGCAAACCGTGCCGCCGCTGTGGAACCAGAATCCGTTCCGGATCGATCGGAGCAGACCCGACCCGGCTTCGTGACAGCTACTGGTGCCCTCGCTGCCAAACCTGAATTCCGTCCTTTAGACGCTGTCGACTTTCGCGACGAACCCATCCAACCTGCTCTTAAGCCCGGCGATCTTAGTCTCAACGACGACGGCCGGATCCGGCTGAATTTCGGACACCGGCGGCGCGACGCGCACATGCGCTGAACAGTTCAGACCGGCGCAGAGGTAGGTGCCGATCGTGTTGCCGTTGCGTCCCGCATCCCCGGAACGCGGAGCAACGTAAAGCGCGACATTGTCAGATGGCTGTGGCGTCTGGCACAGAGAACACATCTGAAAGCGCGCACGTGCAGCAGCCGGATCAGCTCGGCGCAGGACGATGCCGACCGGCTCATCACCTCGCCAGGTGACGAGGTAAGCACGTTGCGGTGCCTTGGGGTCATGCCAGCCCAGATAGTCGCGGCGGTCCCAGTCCAGATGCTCGAGACCGGCGGGGACCATGATCCTGAAGGCCTCGCCTTTTGAACAGTTCATGAATGATGTCCGGATGTCGATTTCGCTCAACTCACGCATGGTTCCCTTTCGGATGTGTGGCAGGCCCAGCCTACGGAACGTCTCGTTAAATACGTAGAGCCCGCTGGGAGGCGGGCTCTGTCGTCGTTGTGGTGTGTGGGTTAAATGCGAAGAGCCCACCCGGTGTGGGGTGGGCTCTTCTAAGTTAAGTCCGGCGGTGTCCTACTCTCCCACAGGGTCCCCCCTGCAGTACCATCGGCGCAAAGAGTCTTAGCTTCCGGGTTCGGAATGTGACCGGGCGTTTCCCTCTTGCTATGGCCGCCGAAACACTTGTTGACGTGTAGTCAATAGTTGAATCGAACAACACAGTAATGTGTGTGTTCGGTTCTCGACCGTACATCGAGAACCACATAGTGGACGCTACGCATCGTGAATTTTTTCGATCACGAAATTCGATTTACCTTCAAAACTCATGCTCCACCACGGGGGTGGGATGATTGGTAAGTTATCGGCTTATTAGTACCGGTCAGCTCCGAGAGTCTTTAGTCCTCTCTTCCACATCCGGCCTATCAACCCAGTAGTCTAGCTGGGAGCCTCTCGCCCGAAGGCATGGAAATCTCATCTTGAGGCCGGCTTCCCGCTTAGATGCTTTCAGCGGTTATCCATCCCGAACGTAGCTAATCAGCGGTGCTCCTGGCGGAACAACTGACACACCAGAGGTTCGTCCAACCCGGTCCTCTCGTACTAGGGTCAGATCCTCTCAAATTTCCTGCGCGCGCAGCGGATAGGGACCGAACTGTCTCACGACGTTCTAAACCCAGCTCGCGTACCGCTTTAATGGGCGAACAGCCCAACCCTTGGGACCTACTCCAGCCCCAGGATGCGACGAGCCGACATCGAGGTGCCAAACCATGCCGTCGATATGGACTCTTGGGCAAGATCAGCCTGTTATCCCCGAGGTACCTTTTATCCGTTGAGCGACAGCGCTTCCACAAGCCACTGCCGGATCACTAGTCCCGACTTTCGTCCCTGCTCGACTTGTCAGTCTCACAGTCAAGCTCCCTTGTGCACTTACACTCGACATCTGATTGCCAACCAGATTGAGGGAACCTTTGGGCGCCTCCGTTACTTTTTAGGAGGCAACCGCCCCAGTTAAACTACCCACCAGGCACTGTCCCTGAACCGGATTACGGTTCGAAGTTAGATATCCAATATGACCAGAGTGGTATTTCAACAATGACTCCACCGACACTAGCGTGCCAGCTTCACAGTCTCCCACCTATCCTACACAAGCCACACCGAACACCAATACCAAGCTGTAGTAAAGGTCACGGGGTCTTTCCGTCCTGCTGCGCGTAACGAGCATCTTTACTCGTAGTGCAATTTCGCCGAGTTCGCGGTTGAGACAGCTGGGAAGTCGTTACGCCATTCGTGCAGGTCGGAACTTACCCGACAAGGAATTTCGCTACCTTAGGATGGTTATAGTTACCACCGCCGTTTACTGGGGCTTAAATTCTCAGCTTCGCCTTGCGGCTAACCGTTCCTCTTAACCTTCCAGCACCGGGCAGGCGTCAGTCCGTATACATCGTCTTGCGACTTGGCACGGACCTGTGTTTTTAGTAAACAGTCGCTTCCCACTGGTCTCTGCGGCCCTACCACGCTTCCCGGAGTGAATCCGTTGACGTGTCAGGCCCCCCTTCTCCCGAAGTTACGGGGGCATTTTGCCGAGTTCCTTAACCACGATTCTCTCGATCTCCTTGGTATTCTCTACCTGACCACCTGAGTCGGTTTGGGGTACGGGTGACTTGAACCTCGCGCCGATGCTTTTCTTGGCAGCATAGGATCATCGGATCTTGCCCTTGCGGGCTCCCCTTCAGTTCTCAGCCTTATATGAGAGACGGATTTGCCTATCTCTCGGCCTACAACCTTGGCCTGGGACAACCATCGCCCAGGACCGACTACCTTCCTGCGTCACACCTGTTAATACGCTAACCGCACCAGCATAGGGTCGAGCGCTAGGCCCACCGTCTCACCCCGAAGGGATCAATCAGTGGGATTCAGACTCTTAGCATCACTGGATTAGCTTGGGCGGTTCTTCGTCAGTACGGGAATATCAACCCGTTGTCCATCGACTACGCCTGTCGGCCTCGCCTTAGGTCCCGACT